>OZ244718.1:0-3145280 GCA_965218945.1 Dehalococcoidia bacterium | reverse complement strand
GGGGGCAGTGGGGGCAGGTCCTCCCGTCGGGGCAGAACCTCTGCCAGGCCCTGAAGTTTCGGGCCCGCCTGCGCCTGTTGCCCCTCTTAGGGCGTCTCAGCATCCTATCCACCATGATCCGCCTCCTCCGGCATCGACAGCCCGCCCGCCGCCATCGCTAGGGAGAGGGCATCCCTCAGACTCTCTCCGTCGGGGCTGCACCGGTATGCCGTGATGCCCACCGACTGGAGCTGTACTATCTCCCCCGTGTCCAGTCCCCGTTGCCACAGCCAGTCCGCCCAGGAGCCGTGCAGGGGCAGCGGGCTGCGCTTGTCGAGGAAGCGGTGGTGCAGCGCGGGCGCCTCCTCCTCCGTCTGCGCCAGCAGCAGGAAGCTGTCCCGCTCGAATCCGTACTCGGCGGTCTTGGTGTACACGAGCGCGTGCCAGCCGCCGGAGACCGGCAGGCGGGCGATCTTGGTGGTCCACGTTCCGATGGTCTCGTGGGGAACGACGCACCGCTTGTAAGCGCCCGAGAGGGCCATGCCGTCCGCGCCCTCGATGATGTGGGCAACGTCCGGCGGCTGCTTGAGCAGGGATGCCCAGATCGCCTTGAGCGCCGTCTGGGAGCCGACCATCGAGACGAACCAGAGGCCGTCAGTCTCCTCGTCGCGGGCGAAGGCGTCGGCGGTTGCCGAGAACCCTCCGGCGCTAATGGTGTACAGAACTTGCCCCGTACTCGATACGGGGGCCTGCCCCGCGCTTGATGCGGGGTCTTCGGGGTCTATAGTGTGAGTCGCGAGCATTGCGACCTCCTTGCGTGGGAGTTGGGAACGATGCGCGGGGAGCGGTCCCCGGCGTGAGAGCCGGACGGCGTGCGCCGTCCGGTCGTGGAGCGCCCGTCCCGTATCGGGGTACGGGTCAGGGCATCAGCCCCCGTTCCTTGAGGCTGACGAACCGCTCGCCGCCGATGACCACGTGGTCCAGCAGCTCGATGTCCAGCAGCTTGCCCGCCTGCACCAGATCGCGGGTGAGGGCCGCGTCCTCGGGGCTGGGCGTCGGGTCCTGGCTGGGGTGGTTGTGGCTTATGATGATGCTGGGGACGGCCTCGATGACCGCCGGGCGGAAGACCTCGGCATTCCTCACGATGGCCGAGGACACGTTGCCCTGGTAGATGACCCGCTGGCCCACAACCTGGTTCTTGGCGTTGAGGAGCAGCACCCGCATCTGCTCCTGGGCCAGGGGAGCCATCTCCGGCCCCAGCAGCCTGCGCACGTCGTCGGGGCCGGAGATGGCGGGTAAGTCTTCCGTGGGGCGCTCCGGGTGGAACTCGACGGCGTAGCGCGCCGCCAGCTCTCCCAGCAGGTTCAGGTTGCTGCGAAGCGCCTCAAGCAGCGCGGCGTCCTTGGTGGTGGTGGTCTTCTTCGTAGTCATGTCGGCCTCCTTCGCTATCGGTTGGAACAGAGGCGGGGCCGCCCCTGTAGAGGGAAGCGGCCCCGTGGTTGCGCCTACGGAGAGGCGTCGCTATGCGGTTGTGGGTCTACCGGCTAGAAGGGAGAGGACTCGTCCGCCTGACCGTCGTCGCCATCGTCCTGCCCTCCGTTGCGGGAGTCGAGGAATACGACCTCGGAGGCGTGAATCTCGGTGCGGTAGCGCCGCTGTCCGTCGTCCCCCTCCCAGCTGTTCTGCACCAGCCGTCCGGAGACGTACACCCTTTGGCCCTTGCCGACGTACTGGTTGACCGCCTCGGCGACCTTGCCCCAGACGACGACGTTGTGCCAGTCGGCCTCCACCTCCCCGTCCTGGCGGCGGTGGTCGGTGGCCAGCCGCAGCTGAGTGACGGCCGTGCCGCCCTGGGTGTACTTCATCTCCGGCTCCGTGCCGACCCTGCCCAAAAGCTCTACCTTGTTGATGGTGCGTGCCATTTCGTTCCTCCTTAATGTCGTGGCGCTGGCCTTGCCGCGCCCGGTTGAATGAATGCGGGGCAGTCCCTATAGATGGGAGCGGCCCCGTGGGTGCGCCTTCGGGAAGGCGTCGCTGTGCGGTCATGGGTTGACCGGCTAGAAGGGAGAGGCTCCAACCGGCTCCTCGACGTCCGAGGCGTCGCCGTTGTCCCTCCCGCCGTTGCCGCCGCTGGAGTCGAGGAAGACGACCTCGGAGGCGTGAATCTCGGTGCGGTAGCGGCGCTGCCCGTCGTCGCCCTCCCAGGTGTTCTGCACCAGCCGTCCGGAGACGTACACCCTTTGGCCCTTGCCGACGTACTGGCTGACCGCCTCGGCGACCTTGCCCCAGCAGACGATCGAGTGCCAGTCGGCCTCGGTCTCCCCGTCCTGTCGGCGGCGGTCGGTCGCCAGCCGCAGCTGGGTGACGGCGGTGCCGCCCTGGGTGTACTTCATCTCCGGCTCCGTTCCCACTCTGCCCAAAAGCTCTACCTTGTTGATGGTGCGTGCCATTTCGATTCCTCCTCTATGTCGTGGCGCGGGCGTTGCCGCGCCCGGTTGAGTTAAGCGGGGCCGTCCCCTGTAGAGGGAAGCGGCCCCGTCCTGCGCTCCCTATTGGAGCGTCTAGCTGACCCGCAGGTACTCCGACTCGCTCTCGGTGACGATCTCGGCCCGGACGTCCGGGGCGAGAAGGTTGTTGAGCCGCTTGTAGTCCACCGAGTAGCGGCGGGACTTCACCATGCCCACGGAGCGGGTCTTCTCCCGCCCTTCGAGCTTCGCCTTGTCCACGCCCTGCTGGCCCAGCCAGGTCCGGAGCCTCTCCACCACCCACCGCTTCTCGTCCTCGAACTCGCGGATGGTGTCCTGGATCTCCTCGTACTCGTGGAGGGCATTGCGCGCCTCCTCGTCGGTCACCGGCGCCGCGGGCTCTGCGTCGTCTGCAGGTTCCGGTTTCCCTTCGGCCTCCGCCGCCGTCCCCGGCAGGCAGACCGCCAGGAAGGGGCAGGACCGGCACTGCCAGCTATCTGCGGAGAAGTCCCGCTCCGGCAGGGCGTCGGGGTCCGGCCCGTGCTGGACATGGTGGGCAGCGAGCTCCCCCAGCCACTCGCAGGCCCGCTCCAGGGCCTGTACCAGCCGCTCGGCGGGGATGATCTCGTAGTCCCAAACCCTGTTGCCCGTGTCCAGGGTGGCGATGGCGGCGTCCCGCAGGTCGCCGTAGGTCCCCAGGGTGTAGAGGGCGGCCTGGGCAACCGACGCCGGGTGGCTGCGCTCCGCGCCCAGGGCGCGCCACCGTTTGAACGCCTCCGTCCCCCGCGTCTTGACCTCGACAACCATCTCCTCGCCGTGGGCGGGAGCGGGGTCCTCCCCGAATAGGAAGGTCTGCGCCGTGGGTTCCGGGGCGTCGGCCTCGCCCTGGGGCCGGGGCATCCGGCCCGTGGCGTCGGGGTGTCCAGTCACCACCAGAGTCTGACCCGTACCCGATTCGGGGTTCGGGCCGATGCGCACCGAGACCGCCTGCGGGTCCCGGGGGTCGGCGGGATTCACCCGCCACCCCGCTCGCTCCATCGCCCGCAGGACGACGGGTTCGAGGGCGTTGCCCGCCTCCATCGCCGTGAGCGACTCCTCGGTCGGCGGGTTGGTGGGCCCGCGGCCCGTCGCCGCGTACCAGAGAGCTCGGCGGCATCCCAGGGCCGCCGACGCCCGTATTTCAAGCTGCCCGTCCCCGTTGAACCGCGCTGCGGGGCGGGAGAAGACCTCTGCCCGGTCGATTTCTGTCGTCATGTCGCTTTCCTCCTTTGTCCTGTAAATGGGAAGCGGGGCCGGCCCCGTTGGAGACAGCCCCCGCTCTTTCCAGTCTCTCGATTGTCGGCAGCCGCTCATGCGGCCTTGGCTTCCGCTGCCTGCGCTGCCTCTCCCTCCTCCGTGGCCTTCAGGTGCGCCTTGAGGATGTGGGCTATCCCGTCGCCGAGTCCCAGCACCGCAACGCTCCTGCCGTCCGGCATCGTGTTGAAGAAGGGCTGCATCTCCTGAATGCCCCGGCACTGGTCGATGATCTCGGCCAGGGGAGTCCCGCGCCGCAGGTGCAGGGAGATGAGGCGGCACGCCAGCTCTGTCACGCCGTGCTGGAAGCTGCCTCCCTTGCCCAGCCAGCCGAAGACCTCGAAGGGCTCGCCGTCCTCGTCCGTCGAGACGGTCACGTAGAGGTTGCCGAACTCCGTCTGGAGCTTGGTCGTCGTGCTGGGCAGGCTGCGGGGCCTTGGCCGTGTCGTCGTGGTCATGGCCTGCCCCCTTCCGCCCGGCAGAGCGGGAGCGTCCGGCTGCACTCGACGGCCTCCAGCCTCCCGTAGCGCCGCTCCATCTCGGCGTCGCCCACGAAGGACTCGGCCTCGACGCGGGTGTCGAACCGCCCGAACATGTCCGTCCCGCAGCCGCCCCGGTGGGCGACGGCGTGGTAGTGTAGGCCGGGCGAGCAGCTGCGGAGGTATGGGAGCGCCGGAGCGTACCGGTCGAAGTAGCCCGCGACCTTGAGGGCCATCTCCCGCTCCCCCTCGTCGCCCAGTCCCAGCAGCGTCCTGACGATGGGCTCCTCGCAGTCCTCCTCGGCGAAGGTGGGGGTGAACATGGCGGCCCGCACGCAGGCGGGGATTGCGGCCCACCGCTCCCGGCTGAGCTTCAGCCCGCCGTGGCTGGCGGTGGACACCCGCCAGACGCCCTCGGCCAGTTCCTCGATGTCCCGGGGAGGCCCCCAGGGCGTGTGCATCGTCGTTGTCATGGTTGTCATGGCTCGTAACCTCCTTGTCCCGTAGTTGTCCTGTAAATGGAGAGCGGGGTCGTCTCCTTCGGGGCGGCCCCGCTCTACTCCGAACCCGGCGATGGACCGGCCGGCTAGGCCGCCTTCGCCTGCTGCGCCTCTTTCGCCTCCTGGAGCTTATTGGCGGCGGCCTCCACCAGGGGAGTCAGCTCCGCGGCCGTCAGGTCGTCGAGGTCCTTGCCCGTCCGGTCCGTGACGGCGCTCCGCACCTTGTCCTCGTCGAGGCCCTGCTCGGCGGCGATCTCGATGAGCCGCTTGCGCAGCGTCTTGGCCTGTGCGGGAGCGCGCTGGGAGCGGGAGGCCCCGCCGTTTCTGGCCGTCTGCCTGGCGGCGGTCTGCTGGGCCTTGGGCTCCTCCTCCGGCTGGTCGCCGTAGAAGCCGTTGCCGAACTGGACGCCGAAGCTCCTGAGCGCCCGCTTCATGCCGTCCGTCACCGCGCCCTTGATGGCGGTCTCGTGGCCGTCGGCGTTGTCCTCGGCCACGGCGTTGAACCCGATGTCCGTGCGGGGCAGAGCGCCCGCGACGGTGACCCGCACCGGGGCGCTGTAGAACCGGGTGCGCTTCACCTCGCCGGTCTTCGTATCGACGTTCTCGATCTCCCGCAGGGTCGCGTCGCCGGCCAGCTCGTAGCCCCAGCCGCCGAACCCGAAGATTCGGTTGGCCTGGTCGATGGCGACGTGGCCTTCCAGGTAGTCGTAGGTGCGCCCGGCGCGGCCCTTGCGCTGGGAGACCAGCGCGGGGTCGAGGGACTGCCCCAGGGCGTCCGTGACGGCGGGCGACAGCCCGTCCCAGAGCAGAGCTGGCCCCTCACTCGATGCGGGGTCCTGCGTCGCGTCGAGCGAGGCGCCGGGTTTGTGTCCGTTGTTGCTTCCGTTCCTGTTCACCATGTCTGTCTCCTTCTTTCTGTGTGGTGTGTTCCTGTAGCGAATAACGGTTGCGGTTTCCCCTATGGGAAGCCGTGGGCGGGCGGAGCCCGTCGTGCATTGGGCATAGGTTCTCCTGGGTGGTGAGAGTGGATGGGAAAAGCGGGAGCAAGTCCCGTAGGCAGGGAGCGGAGCGAGGCAAGCTCCGTCAGGGGAAGGGGCGGGGAGCCGCTAGCGGGCGGAACGGGCGGCCTGCCATAGCAGGCGCAGGAAGGCGGCTCGTCCGTGGGGAAGGGCGGCGAGTTCGGCCACGTCGCCGACGCCCTGGGGAAGGGTGATCGCGGCGGCCCTGCGCCCGAGCAGGGACTGAAGTCGCTCCGTCGCCTCTTGGCCCGCGTCGTCCGCGTCGAAGGCGAGGAAGACGCGGGCGCTGCCCCGGAGGGCGGAGGCGACCCGCTCAACGCCCTGGGTGCCCAGGGCGGCGACGGAGGGAAGTCCCCAGCCGGTAAGGAGGAGCCAGTCGAATACGCCCTCCGTGACGACCACCCAGGGAGGCGCAACCCCAAGACGCCCAAGCCCAAGCGCCGGCTTGGGGCCGGGAAGGGCCTGGAACCGGGGCTTCGCGCCTGGGTCCAAGGCCCGGCCCACGAGCCAACGGACGAGGCCGCCGGAGGTTGCCTGCCCCGTACTCGATACGGGGTCGGGGACGACCACCATCCCGGCGAACCGCTCCGCCCCCCGCTCCATGAACAGCCCCGAGTCCTGGATGCGCTTCTCAGGGAAGCCACAGGACTCAAGGGCCTGCCGCAGCCCGCCGCCCGGCGCGTAGCCGAGGCCCAGGCGGGCTGCGGCGGAGGGGCCGACGCCCCGGGAGGCCAGGTACTCCTGAGCCTTGGAATCGAGACGCAGTTGTCCGGCGTAGAAGCGCGCCGCCGCCGTCAGCAGGGCGGGGTCGCGGGGAGGCAGAGCGGCGGACCTGGGACGCTGCGGTCCGGCTGGACGGTCGGCGGCCCCGGGCTCAAGCCCTGGGCTGCCGTCCAGCCGCGCGATGGCTTCGGGGAGGCTAAGCCCCTCGGATTTCTGCACGAAGTCCAGCACGTCGCCCCCCTCGCCGCAGCCGAAGCAGTAGAACCGCTCCGAGTCGCCGTACACCGTGAAACTGCCCTCATTCTCGTCGTGGAAGGGGCAGACGCCCTGGCGGACCCTGCCCTTTCCCCTGAGACGCACGCCCGCCGCCTCCACCGTGTCGCCCAGCTGGTGCCGGGCCTTCAGCGCGGGGATGTCCACGCTGGCCGCGACCATCACGCACCTCCGTTGAGGGGCCGGAGGCCCCGCAGGCTGCGTCCCGAGACCAACTTGCCCGGCTTCCAACGCATCCCCAGGACCGCCGCGACCTCCAGCGCGCCGTCGCTGGTGGGCACCAGCGCGGCGGCCCGTCCCGTGCTCTGGCTGTAGATCAGGGCGCCGCAGCCGCCGAACCGCCTCTTCACCAGGTCCGTCCACTCGGCGAAGGTCCAGCGCGCCTGGTGCGGCTCAGCCTTCGCCGGGTCCATGCCGGCGAGGACCGCTAGGGCGCCGTCGATGTCCCCCGCCTGCCTGAGCCGACGGGCCTCGTGGACGCTCCGGGCCACGCTCAGTGTCTCCGTCGCCGATGCCGTCTCCGGCTCCTCCTCCTTGAAAATCGCCGCTATGAGCCGGTCGACCAGCTCTTCGAGGCTGCGCCGGGGCGGCGCTACGTTGTCCATCGTCCGCGTTCCAGTTGCCAATGTTGCCGTCGTCATCACGACCTCCTTCGTTTTGTGCTGCCTGTGACCTGCGCCCGCTTGCGGGCAAAGAAGAAGGGCCGCCCCCGGACGGGAGACGGCCCTTGCGTGTTGGGATGGGTATGAGGGAGCCAGAGGCCCCTTCGTCAGCGGCGACGGGGCCTCCCTACCGGGCTCCGGGGTATGAACCGCCGGAGCAGCAGCGCCCCGATGCCCAGCCCGACGAGGTTCAGGAAGAAGAGCTCCACGTCGAGTGTCAGCAGCGGCGCCGCAACGACCAGGACGACCGCCCCGGCCACGACGACCCGCTTTCGCTTCCACCACCGTTGCTTCTCAGGGGCCTTGACCGGGGCCTCCGTCACCTGTGTGTAGGCTGTCCAGATGGGCAGCCCGATGAGCGCTTCCAGCCCGGCTATCACCAGGCCGGCCGAGCAGCCCCCGGTGTGACACTTCGCGTCGATGCCGTTGCCGTCCGGTCGCTGCCTGAACGCCAGCCCGTCCGACTTGCCGCCGTGACAGATGGCCGTCGTCGTCCAGAACCAGCCCCGCTCGAAACTGACCCGGCGCCCCAGCAGGTTGGCTATCCGCATTGCGCTCGGCCCTACGTACTGTTCCGTCATGTCCAGTCCTCCTTCCTGTGTGTCCGCTCCGATGTCGCCATTCGTTACCTCCTTGCTTATATCTCTAGCCGTTGACGTTCCAAAGAGGCACTCCGCCCACGCTCGTATGCCGAACGCGGAAGACGGAGTGGGGTAAAAGAAGACGCAGTTCGCCCAGGGTGGATACCGTCCGAGTTGGGGGAAAGCTGCGAAATGTGAAGCGGCCAGCCTACTTCTCAGTCGCAGACCGGCGCGTGTCAAAGCTGCGGCCCGGCTGCGTGTCAGCCATACCGCAGGCATGTTGAATCGGTCGGGGCGAAAGACGCACTCCGACCGACTGGGGGAGGACGAGGCGCAGAAAACGCTCAGTCCCCGGCGTCCAGCGGAGAAGCGATTAACTCCAACCACCAGACGGATGCCCAGCGGATGAAGCGATCAACTCCAACCGCCAGACGGATGCCCGGCGAGAGAAGGACTTATCACTCCAACCGCCGGACTTGGGCTGCAAACGAAGGGCTCAATCACTCCGTTCATCAGCCCGTGCTGCCTGCGAAGGGCTTTATCACTCCGCAGTGGCAGCAATCCCTCGTGGGCGACCTTTTCGGTGCTACCCGGGCTAAGGGAAAGACCCCCAGGTTTCTATGGCGGGAAACGCTGGAAAAGCCTGAAACTGCATCAATTATTACCAGACCCGAAACCGGAATGGAAGGTCTTCGGAGTCTCACCGCCGAGATCACGTCATTTGGTGGACATCCAGTGGCACTTTCATGCAACAAAAGTTTCCTCCCCGCCGGCCCGACGTGCGGCCGCGTCAGTTGCGCCAAAGGCCCATCGTGAACACGCGCCTGATCCACAGAAGAAGCTCGCTCCTGGCCCGCGCCCTCCGCGTGTCGGAGAGCGCGGTCCTACGCCAGTTGACCTGCCCCTTCCGAGCGAAGTCTCGCAGCGGCTGCCTCTCCGGCGGAAGCGTCATCCCGTGCTCCTCCAACAACGCCAGCTCCATCTCCAGAAGACGCTCCTCCTCCGCCAGCCACGCTAGGCCCTTGCCGCGGTTCGGGTGCGCCTCCTTCAGCTGACGCCACTCGACGACCAGCGGCCACGCCTCCCCGAACGCCTCTTCGTCGCCGTCCGCAGGTCCAAGGGTCACCAGGTCGGGATGCTCCCGCCACGGCGCTCCCCTCCTCCTCGGCCGGCCGGCCCCCTCCCTTGCGCTCTCGGCCTCCACAACCGCTTCCTCTGCGCCCTCGACGTTCCCGCCCGCTTCCAGCAGCGACAGACGCCGCACCACCTTTTCGTGGTCATCCCTGAGGGCCTTCACGTCGCCCTGGACGCCGGCGAGGCCCTTGTTCACTGCCTTGCCCAGCTCATCGACGCTACCCTTCACTTCCTTCAGCCCGCCCTCCAGCCTGTCGTTGCGCTCCCGCTGCTCGGCTGCGGGCGAGCCGCCCCCCTCCAGCAGCGCCTTGTCCAACGCGGTCCGCATCCGCCTGGACAGCCTCCCGCTCTCCAGACTGGAGGTCAGCGTGCGGTAGTCTACCTCCAACACCTCCGCCGCCTTCATCACCCCCTTGTCCCGCACCAGCTCCCGGAGCAACGCCATCAGTCGCATGTGCTCCAGGTCCTCGACGCTCCTGCTCTTCTCGAACACCGGCCCTTCCGTTGTCATCGGTCACGCCTCCCCTGCAAAAATGCCAGTTTCCCCGTGCTTTATCCAAGTCACACCCCCTTCCACGGACCAGCAAAACTGCACGTCCCAGTCCTGCGTTATTCCAAGCCGCCCGCGGAAGGAGCCCTTGCGACAAAGTGCTTCCCGTTTACGTCCTGTAGGGGGTGTTTTACCCCTGCATCAGCTTGCCCACGACCCGACTTGCCTTTTGTCACCAACGTCTTTTCCCTGTACACCCCAATGACATCACGGCGGGGCCGTTTTTGTAAGGTCTCAAAAGGGGGGGCAGGTGTGCCCGCCGGGGCAGGTATGCCCCCCCATATGGGAGGTTCCGAATCGCTATTCGTTTGGTCACAATCTTTCGCGGACCTTGCGAGTCTGTGGTTTGCATCAATGAGCAGAGAGGTGAACGAGTTGCAGCATAGAACGAAACTCCGGTCGGCAAGGCGGCTTTTAGCCCAGGCATCCGCGCTGCTCTTGGCGGCGCTTCTGACAATCCCATCCAGTGGAATCGTCCTGGCCCAGGCCCCGCCGGGTGAGATCGTCCTCGTCAACGCCGACCGGGAGTTCGTCGAGCGCAAGGGCGGCGGGGAGTTCGTCGGCCGCCCCGTCTTCAACCGGGAGATCAAGAGCCTCTTCTACGCCGTCCGCGACGCCGACACCGGCGACTGGGTCAGCGCCATGTACCAGGTGAAGGGCGGGGAGAAGGAGCGCAGCGACGGCTGGGAGTACTCCTGGGAGTACCCGGCCCTCGACGAGCAGCCCGATCTCGACCCCGACCGGGCCTACCTGCTGGTGATGATGACGGTGACCGGAGGCAACGAGACCCAGGCGTTCCACGCCGTCATACCCTTCCACGAGCCGGGCCGCATCTGGGACAAGATACTGTCCGCCCTCGACCCGGGACGCTGGGCCAAGGCCCTCTCCGGCTGGGTGATAGAGGGCACCCACGGGGCCCTGTGCGGAGTGGTTGAGCGGGCGTCCGGCGAGGACGCCGACAACTGCAGGGGAGGGTAGCATCCATGAGCGACATCCTCACCGGAACCCCTCCCGAACTCACGTACGCCAACGACCTGGTGCGCCAGGCGTGGCTGGCCGTCTGGGCCATCACCTCCGGCGCGCTGGTGGTCATCCTGGGCTGGATGGGGCTGAACCTCATCGTGGCCGAGCACCTGGGCCGCCAGCAGGCGGGATGGCGGGAGATGGTCCCCGCCTGTTCCTCGGTCTGGTGGCCGCCGCCTCATCCCTGTGGTGGTGCGCCCTTGTCATCGACGTGGCCGACGCCGTGTCCGGCTTCATCGCCGCATCCCTCGACGTCACCCCCGGAGACCTGCTCCGGGCTCCCCTCAACACGTTTCTCACCTCCGCGCAGGCCGGGAGCGTGGGCATGGCCCAGGTCATGGCCCTTCTCTACCTGGTATACGGCTTCTTCGTCCTCTACGTGATCGTGCAGATGGTGCTGCGCCTGGCCCTCATCGACATCCTCCTGGCCCTTGCTCCCATCGCCCTGGGGCTGTGGATTCTGCCCCACACGGCGGGATGGGGACGGCAATGGCTCCGCCTCTTCATGACAACGGTGTTCCAGCAGGCCATCCAGCTCATCGCCCTGGCCCTGGGCTTCGGCTTCCTCAACCAGTTCGCCGCCATCGCCGCCTTCGAGCCGGTGCAGGACCTGATCTGGAAGCTCTTGATGTCCATTGCCTTCGTCTACATGGCGACCCGGGTGCCCTCGATGATGGGCAACCAGGGCACCTTCGACTCCTGGCTCTCGATGCTCTACTTCGGCATGAACCTGCCCTCGTCACTGATGCGGTCGGCCCGGACCATCGGACTGATGACAGGCGGAGCCGCCGGGGGGCCGGGCGGGATGGCGGTGGGCGCGATGGCAGCCAGCGCGGGCCTCTCGGCAGCGGCCAGCGGCCTCAGCTCGGCGGCTTCCCTGGCCACCCCATCGGCGGGCGGGGGAGACGGCGGCGCCGAGCCCAGGAGCAGCGGCGAGTAGCCCAACACACGACAACAACGCCTCGGCGCGAACGATAGCCGCGCCAGGCGAACGACGCGACGGAGGAGCAGCCATGTGCAGCTAACGGGGAGTCACCGAGGAAATAAGACGAAGTGATGAACGCCGGGGACGCGATAGAGCCACCGGCCGCAGAGAGGAGCAATTAGCAATGGAACAACTGACGCAGACCATCTCGAACCTGGTGGGCATCCTGCTGGGCGTCGTGGGGGTCGTGGGCGTGGGCTTCTTCATCTACGGAGCCTACCTGTACCTCACCGCCAGCGGCGCGCCCCACCAGATGGAACGGGGCAAGAGCGCAATGATGACCGCTCTGGCGGGCATAGTGCTGGCCCTGGTCGCCTACGGCGTCGTGGAGCTGGTGATGAACGCGGTCGTGGACCCGGCGGTGGACGCCGATCTGCCCGCCCCGGCCACCCCAACCCCAATCCCCACACCAGACAACTAGGCGGACGAAGAAGGGAGGAACTAGACATGAGAGAACACGAGGTCCCAACTCACGTGCAGGCCGAGGACCGGGTACTGCTGGGATTCACCTTCCCGCAGGTCGTCGCGGTGATGGCGGTGTGCGCCCTGTCCTACGGCGCATACCGCTACGCCCCCGTCGGCCCGTCCGAGGTGCGCATGGCCCTGGCCGTCCTCTTCGGGCTGGTCGGCATCGCCATGGTCGTCGGGAAGATAGGCGGCCGGCGGCTGCCCCTGGTGGCCGCCGACCTGCTGAAGTACCGGCTGGGGGCGCGGCGCTACGTCGGGCAGACCGGCCAGCTAGTGCGAAGCGAGCCGCCCGCGCCGGCGCAGCCGGTGAAGACCGGCCCCGGCCCCATCCGGCTGATGGTCAGGAAAGCCCGGCGCGGCCTGAGGAAGCAGCGCAAGAAGACTCGCCAGAGCAGGGAGCGCCGCAACGGACGGATGCGCTGGTTCGGCAAGCGCAGGGGCAAGGACGGGGGGAACCGCCAGCGTCACGACCACATGGCTGAGACATTGGAGATCAGACGCCGGAAGCCCCGGATGGGGTGGCTCTCGGTCGTGGCCGTCGTCCTGGTGGCGGCGGCCGCGACGGTCCCCCAGGCGGCCCTCGCCGACGACCACGAGCCCTGGCGGGACGAGATCGACTTCGAGGTGAAGGAGCCCGTCCCCGGGCGGCGGATATTCGTCGAGGGGCTCACTGTCTCCGGCGACCGGGCCGCCGTCACCCTGCGGGCCGCCACCGCCCTGGACATCCGGGTGCGGGCCTTCGGCGGTGCGCAGGGGAACTCCCTCCGCTTCTGGGGGTCGGCGTCCCTCGCCGAGGAGGAGCGCATCGACTACTCCCTCCCCCTCGACGGACCGGAGCCGTCCTTCACCGTCTCGTGGGAGGACACCCTCGGCCAGGCCGGGGCGCTGACGGTCAAGCACGAGCAGATTCCGTACCCGCTGCCCGCCGTCGAAGGCGAGCTTTGCGACCTTCACATGACTTCCCTGGGCTGGGCTCCGGGCGCCGTCAGCGGCGTCATCGAGTCCGATTGCGAGACCGCCGTCGAGGAAAGGGTGGAGCTTCAGACGGTGGCGGGACACGCCAGCGTCACCGAGACAGCCCTCATGGACGCCCAAGTGACGGCGGTCACGGGGCCGGTCGCCGCGGCGACCGGCGCGTCCCAGGCAAGCGTCTCATTCGTCCCAGACGGCGAGACGCGTTTCAGCCTCAGGGTGCCCACCGGCGCGGCGGTTCACGCCGTGACCCTGGACGTCAGCCTGGAGGCGAGCCTCCGCATCCCCATCCCCTCGCTTACTCAGCTCACCCATCACCCGGCCCGGGTCGAACACGTCACCAAGACCGTGCACCTACATCGCCCAGAGGACAGCGACTCCGACAGTGAAACGGCGACGGTCACCTGCGATGACGGCTCCACGTCGTCCGCCACCGCGACGGCCTACGCCTACGTCCCCAGCGCCACCATCGCCAAGGAGGTGACGGTAAGCATCGTCCACCCGGAGCGCGTCAAGGCCGAGACGGTGGAGCGACAGCCCATCGCCAGGACCAGGGGCGAAACCCTGGCCCTGGCGTCCGGCGTTGGCAGCGACGACACCTTCGAGGTCCTTGCCCTGCCCCAGTCGGAGCCGGAAGAGCCGCCCGCCGAGCAGGAGCCCGCCAACGACCTGCGCCGCTGGTTCGAGTCCCTGGGATGGGAGTGGCCCTGGTGAGGCGGGCATTGGCAATGACGCTTCTGGCCGGGGCTGCGCTGGCATCGACCGGCGCGGCCCCGGCGGAAGAACAGGAGATGCTCCGCCAGTTCGACCGAGTGCTCACGGCGATGGCATTCGCCGCCTCCGGCCTCTGCCTCTTCTCCATCGTCTGGGCCGGTTTCATCCTCATGGCCGAGGGCGGCGAGGAGCGCGGCGGAGGTCGCGCCAAGACTAGCGTCGTCATGGCGGTGGTCGGGCTGGTCCTGGCGCTGTCGGCCAAGGGCGTCGCCGCCTTGCTGAGCAACGGCCTCGTGGACTTCCCTACCCCCTAGAGAAAAGGAAACGAGCGAATTGAAGAAGCTGCTTGAACGAATCACGAAACGCGGAGGGGAGACGCCGGAGGGCGGACTCCCCACGGAGCCGGAACCCGGCGGAACGACCGAGGCTGAGCCCAAGCTCCCGCCCGAGCTGCCCCTGTTCTTCATGCTGTCCCACCTGGATGAGGACGGGCCGGTGCGCCTGGACGGGGTGAAGATCGGCGTCTGTGAGGTGATGGGCCTGGAGATGGATGAGCCGAAGCTGGGGGCCTTCGCCGGGGCGCTCAACGCCCTGGACTTCCCCGCGCAGCTGCTCATAAGGCAGCACCCGCCCCGCCTGGGACGCCTTCGAGACGACCTTCAGCGGGCGCAACCGGCGGACCTGCCCCCGCAGACGAGGGCCGCCGCCGAGTCCCTCGGGCGTCTGCTGACCGACCTGGAGGCCCGCGACGGCATCCTCGACCGGCGCTTCTACGCCGTGTGCGAGTTCGGCCGCATCGACGACCTACGGGGCCTGCTGGCTAGGGCCGGGCTCTCCGTGCACCCACTCCGGGGCCGCCAGCTTCGGATGTTTCTTGTGTCAGCCGCCCTTGGGGGCTCGCCGTCCGAGTTCGACGAGGAGACCCCCGTAGAGGTGGCGATAGGTCGCCGGGAGATGCGCGTCGGAGGGAGCCTCGTGCGCTCCCTCCACCTGGGCCGCTGGCCCCGGTCCCTCGCCCCCGGCTTCCTCCAGGGGCTGATGGCGGCGGGCGCGCCGATGGACCTGTCCATTCACGTCGGCCCCATACCGGCCGAGCAGGCGGCCAGGACGCTGGAGTGGCAGAAGGTACGCTTCGAGTCGGCCCAGTCCCTCTCCTTCAAGCGCGGACGCACCATGTCCCCCGAGGCGGAGATCGCCCTGGAGGACATCACCCGCCTGCGTGACGAGGTGCAGCGGGGACGGGAGCGGCTCTTTCACTCCTCCCTGTCCGTGACCCTCCACGCGAAGGACGAGGCATCCCTCAAGGAGATGACCCAGCGGGCCAAGGCCCACTTCGCCGCCACCCTGGGCAAGCTAGACGACCTGGCCTTCCGGCAGAGGGAGGGTCTCCTGTCCGCTCTGCCCCTGGCCCTGAACGCCGTGGCCGAGTGGCGCAGCCTGGACACGTCCAGCATCGCCCGGCTCTTCCCCTTCTCGCCGCCCGACCTGGACACCCGGAGCGGAACCCTCTACGGCATCGACATGCGGGCCTGCTCCCCGGTGGTCTACGACCCCTGGGACGGGACACACCTCAACGCGAATACGGCGGTGCTGGCGCGATCTGGAAGCGGCAAGAGCTTCGCCACCAAGCTGGGAGTGCTGCGTGGCCTCTGCCGGGGCGTCACCGCCTACGTCATCGACCCCGAGGGCGAGTACGCCGACATGGCCCGCGCTGCGGGCGGACGCGTGCTGTCCCCCGGAGTGCCGGGGCAGGGCATGAACCCCTTCGTCATCGACCGGGGAGACTCCGAGGAGCTGCTCCAGCGCATCGGCAGTCTGAGACGCCTCATCGAGGTGATGGTGGGCGAGAGCCTCGGCGCAGACCGCCGCGCCTCCCTCGACCACGCCCTCGCGGGCTACTACGCAACGTCCCGCGAGCGCACCGGCTTCCGGGACTTCTACCAGTATCTGCAAGAGAGCGAGGCGGGCGACGCCGACCCCGCATCAAGTTCGGGGCAGGTTCTGGCCCGGCTGCTCAGGCCCTTCGCCACCGGCAGCCTGCGCAACCTCCTCTCCGACGAGGGCGACGACCTGCTCCACAACGAGGCCCTCGTGACCGTCTTCGACCTGCGGCTGCTGGAACCGGAGCTCCGGCCCGCCGCCGCGATGGTCTGCACCGAGACGGTGTGGGCGGCGGCAGCCCAGGACCCCAAGCCCCGCCTGCTGGTGGTGGACGAGGTGTGGAGCATCATGCAGCACCCCGAGGGAGCTGCCTTCATGGTGTCGATGGCCAAGCGCGCAAGGAAGCACCGGCTGGGGTTGCAGTTCATCACCCAGGACGTCCAGGACCTGCTCTCCGAGGATACGTCGAGGACTATCACCGGCCACTCCGGTCGCGCCCTGCTCCAGAACGCCGCCTTCAAGCTCCTGCTCCAACAGGACGCCGCCGCCATCAGCACGGTCGGCGACGCCTTCGACCTGCCCCAGGACCTCCAGCGATGGCTGCTGTCCTGCCCCAGGGGGGACGGCCTCCTGCTGGCGAAGGGCAACCGCTTCCCCGTCCGCATCGAGGCCACCCCGGAGGAGACGGCAGTGATCGAGTGGCGGCCCGGCGGACTCCATTAGAGAAAGGACTAGACCCATGAAACTGAATCTTAAGAAGATGTTGTTCGGAGACGATGAAGGAAGGAGGATCCCCGTCTTGCTGACGGTCACGCCGCCCAGGACCGGCGAGCGCACGCTGCTGGGCGTGGAGAACCTGCTTCAGTCCATCGCCGTCCCCGAACCCTTCTCCCTGGAGATGGCCGGGGACATGGACGGCGTGAGGCTGATGGCCCGCTGTCTCGACGACCAGGTGGTGCGCGGCCAGATAGCCGCCCACTACCCCCAGGCGGGCATCCGCGAGCACCCGCCGGAGGAAGACCCGCTCCGGCTCGAAGAGGGGGAGCGGGCGTGGGCCGTCACCCTGCGGGCCGACGGCCCGGAGTACGTCCCCCTGCGCACCTTCCGGGACGACGACCTCCTCGACCCCGGCTCCGACCCCCTCATAGCCCTGATGGGGGCGCTCTCGGCCCTCTACGAGGGAGAGCGCGTCGTGGCCCGGCTGATGCTGCGCTCCCTCGGACCGGACTGGTCCCAGGCCCACATGGAGAAAGCCCACAAGCGTCCGGGCATGGAGCCGCGTGATCCCTCCTACACCTACCAGACCAAGCCGTTGCAGATGGACGGCATCACGATGGCCGTCCTCGGCATCGGCGCGCTGGCCGCCCTCAAGGGTTACCTGTGGGTGCAGGACGGCGAGATATGGAAGGCGGCGCTGCTGGGGACGGGCATGGCCCTGGGGCTGGCGATCGGAGCCTGGGCATGGCACCGCTGGAAGAAGGCCCGCAAGCGCGTGGAAGACCCGCTGCTCATCAGGGAGAAGGTCTCCCGCATCGCCTTCGACGCCGAGATACAGGTAACGGCGGTCCTGCCCGACGGCACGGGGGCGCAGAGGACTGCCGAGCTACTGGAGCCGGTGGCCGCCGCCTACCGCCACTTCGACAACCCGGCCGGGGCGCGGCTCAAGGTGGGGAAGGTGCGACCAGTCGTTCCCAACCCCGACATGTTGCACCCCGCAGGCCCAGGACTCTTCGGCGGGCGCAGTGTCCTGGGAGTCCGCGAGGTCGCCGCCCTGTGGCACCCGCCCGGCGCCGGCGACGAGACACCCCTGGTGGAGCGGTCCGGAGCGAGGGCGCTCACCCCCTCGGCCAGAGGCGTCAGAGGCGGCGCGCTGGTGGGCGACACCACCGCAGGAGCGAGGCGGGAGATACGCTTTTCCGACGACCTGCTCCGGCGCCACCACCTCTACGTCGCCCGCACCCGCATGGGCAAGTCCACCCTCATGCACCATCTCGTCACGCACAAGATGCGGGAGAAGGCGGCGGGCAGGGACGACGACGCCATCGTAGTGATAGACCCCCACACCGACCTGGTGGCCGGCATCCTCGAACACGTCCCCGAAGCGATTGCCGACCGGGTGCGCCTCATCGACCTGTCCGACGAGACCCGCTCCCCCGGCATCAACCTCCTGGACACCCGCGTCTTCGCCGACCGCGACCGCACCGCCGACTCGGTGGTCAGGGTGGCGAAAGGATTGTGGGAGCAGTGGGGGCCGAGGATGCAGTCCATCCTCGAACAGACCGTCAAGACCCTCCATGAGGCCAACGAGCACCCCACGACCGACGCCGACGAGCAGCACACCCTCCTGGACGGGCTGCGCCTGCTGTCCAACGACCCGTTCCGCAACGCAGTCCTGGCGAAGGTGAGCGACCCCTACCTGCTGGAGTGGTGGGCCAGGGACTTCGGCAGCTGGCACCGCCAGTACCGCGCCGAGGCCCTCGCCCCCGTCCAGACCCGCCTCTCCTACTACGCCTCCTCCAAGCGGGCGCGCGCCATCATCGGCCAGCGCCGCTCCACCATCGACATGCGCCGCACCATCCTCGACGGCGGCATCCTGCTGGTCTCCACGTCCCAGGGGACGGTGGGCAGGGACGTGGCCGCCCTGGTCGGGGCCTCGTTGCTCAACCTCGTGGACGCCGTGATACGGGAGCAGGGCAGCGTGGCGCTTGGCGAGCGGCGCGGCGCGCTGGTTGTCGTGGACGAGATGCAGTCGATGCCCGGCGTGGACTACGAGTCGATGCTCTCCGAGCTTGGGAAATTCGGCGCCTCCTTCATCCTCGCCACACAGAGCCTCGCCAAGCTGGACGATCTCTCCCGCACCATGCGAGACACCCTGCTGGCCAACGTGGGATGCCTCGCCGTCTTCCAGGTGGCGGGGAACGACGCCCGTCACCTGGTGTGGGAGCTGGGGAAGGACAGGGTGACGGAGGACGACATCGTGTCGCTCCCCGTCCACCACTGCTACGTCCGCGCCACCGTGGGGACCGAGCGGATGCCCGCCTACTCAATGATGGTGCGCAAGCCGGAGGAAGGAGACCCGGAGGTCGCCGAGCGCATCCGCGAGGCGTCCGTCGCCTACACCGTATCGGCACAGCAGGCGGACTACGCCGACGCCGCAGGCCACAGCAAGGTCGAGGAGTACCGCAGCGGCGTTCAGGACCTGAAGGACGGCCAGGGCTCCGCAGCGCAGCAGAAGGACGAATCGTTGGGCAGCGCGGAGCGGTGGAAGCAGCCCGCCAAGAGAACGGCCCAGAGCAAGGAGGGGAAGAATGAGACCGACTGACTGTGAAACAGGGCTGCTCCGCGCCCTGGCGTCGATGCCCTTCCTCGACCGGCTGGAGATGGTCGCCGTCACGGGCTGGTCCAGAAGCGAGGTCTAC
Organism: Dehalococcoidia bacterium; assembly: GCA_965218945.1. Classification (GTDB taxonomy): domain Bacteria; phylum Chloroflexota; class Dehalococcoidia; order Lucifugimonadales; family UBA2985; genus DAOUJW01. The sequence goes on along the minus strand of OZ244718.1, from coordinate 3,126,160 downwards.
GAGGCCGTCCGCGGGCTGGAGGACAGGGAGGCCGTCACCCACATACCCCACGCCGCCGATCTGATTCCGCCGACCCTCCGGTACCGGCTCACCGGCGACGGCCTCCGGGAACTGGCCGAGACCGAGGGCGCGGCCGTCGACGAGCTGCTGCGCTCCCGTCCGGTCTCCGTCGAGTGGCTGCGCCTCCTCATGGAGCGCCTCGACTCCCTGGCCGTCATCTACCGCCTGGCCTCCGGCGTCTCCAACGTCGCCTATCCCGCCAGCCTGCGCCTGTACCGGGCCAGGCCCATAGACGCCTCCCTGCGGCTTCGCAACGGGCGCACCGTCGCCGTCGTCAGGCAGGGACACGCCGCCGACAGGACCGGCTTCTCCAAGCGGCTCTGGAAGCTCGGCCAGGGGCCGCTTCCCGGCCTCGTCCTCCTGCTCGCGCCCGACGAGGTGCGGCTCAGGCACTCCCGAAGCGTGCTCAGGGGCACCCGGGTCAACGCGCTCCTCGCTCTTGAGCGCGACGCTGCCCTCGCCGGGACCGCCGACCGGATATGGCGTCCCGTCGCCCCCGGCGCTCCAATCGACCTGCGCTACGCCCTCGACCGGCTGGGTCCGGGGGGAGAGCTTCCGGTGGAGGCCCCACTCTCGAAGGCGACCATGCCCGGCGGCTCGGCCCAGGACGCCGGCCACGCGCTCCCGGCCATCCTGAAGCCCGCCGAGAAGCGCGCCCTCGACCTGATATTCGACTGGCCCTGGATAGCACGCAAGGATCTGGCAAGCCTCCTTTCCGTCTCCGAGCAGCGCGCATCCCAGCTCACGATCCCCCTCGAAGGGTTCGGACTCGTGACCGGCCTCCCCGCCGGCAGGGGCCGCCGCCTCGCCCTCACCAACCGGGGGCTGGCGTTGCTGGCCCGAAGGGACCGCGCCTCCGTCGGCGTGGCGAGGAGGCGGTGGAGCATCGCCCCAGTCGACGGCGACGCCCCACTCGACTGGCGCAACGTGTCCGGCGGGAGGAGCCGCCAGCTGCTCAGGAACATCGAGCACACCGAGGCCGTCCACGCTTTTGCGGCGGCGCTGGGGCGCCAGTCCCGCGCCCTGGGATGGGAGCTGGTCCAGCTCGACCCGCCCCGGAGAGCCTCGCGGCACTTCCGCCACGGCGGCAGCCTGCGCTCCGTCCATCCCGACGCCTTCGGCACGCTCCGCAGAGGCCCCGTGACGTGGCCCTTCTTCCTGGAGTGGGAGCGGCGGGCCGTCCGGCCCGCAACCATGTCGGAGCGCCTCGCGCCGTATCTTCGCTATTACTCCACTCACCGGCCCGCCGACGACCACGGCGGCCCGCCCGACGTCCTGGTCGTTTTCGAAGACGACATCGCGGCAACCCACTTCCTCAGAGTGGCGGGCGAACGGATGCGGGAGGCGGGGGTGGACCTGCCCCTGTGGGTCTCCCACAGGGAGGCCATCGACGCTCTGGGGCCACTGGGACGGGCCTGGCGCACCCCGGGCGAGTGGGAACCCGCCCAGGTCCTGCCGGGCCTGCCGCGCACCCGGCGCCGTGCCAACACAAATCCTGGGCAGGACGGGAACGGAGCGGCGGCTCCCGTCCTGCCCTGAAAGGAGGTCCTTCAACACCATGGAATCGGACCGTAACGACGAATTGAGAGGCCGCCGGAGGAGCGGCGGACGCACCGTCGTCCGACTCAACACCCAGGCCCTCTGGGCGCGTCTGGCGCTGCTGAACCGCTCCCAGAACTGGCTCGCCGAACAGATAGGGATCAGCTCCAGCTACCTGTCCAAACTGGTGACCCGAGGCCGCGCGCCCTCCGGTCGCATCCGCCTACGGATGCTCAAGGCCCTCGATGTGGAGAACTTTCACGAGCTCTTCAGATTAGAGGAGGAAGACCACAATGGAAAACCGTAACGACTCTACGCACAACGGAAAAGACGAGAGGGGCATCTTCATCCACGGACGCCCAGTCCCCTTCCAGAGCGGCGTGCTTCCCCCCGACTTCCCGAAGCGCCTCGCAAGGCTCCGGGAGGCCAGCGGCCTCACCTGGAACGCCTTCGCCGACGCTGCCGGCGTCGACAGGAAGCAGATGCAACGCTGGTACAGGAAGGGTATGGAGCCCTGCGGCGGAGCCATGCTCTCTATCGTGAGGATCGCCTTCATGATCCCCGGGGGCATCGCAATCCTCTTCGGCGAGGGCTTCCAGATGTTCCTCTGGCAGGAGTGAGACTCATGCCTCGCCAGCGCGTACACCACAGGCCCGGCGAATACTACGTCTTCCCGGACGACTTCGCCGAGTGCCTGGTGCGGTTCAAGGAGGCGTCGGAACTGCCCTGGGCCGAGATCGCACGACGACTCGGCGCAGACCCCAAGACCGTCCGGCGGTGGCACAACGACGGCATCCGGCCCAACGCCCACTATCTCGTGGGTCTGCAGGTCCTGGCCAGGGACCTGGGGCTCGGGCACCTGCTACCCACCATAGGAGTCCGGCGGGTGCCCCTCCACCCCGGAGGGCCATTCCCGGACTGACGGGGAGCGGGGGTAGTCGTAAGACCCCCCGCGGGGACCGCTCCTGATTTCAAGAACGCTCGCACTGAGTGCGAAGACGGAGAGCCGACCGGAAGCCAAGAAACGGGCAATGACCGAGTGGCCCGGCGGCCTGCGAAAGCCGACAAGGGCGAGCGCAGGGGGCGACGTGCGCCCCGCTACCGAAGCCGACCGATTGAGCGATATGAAAGATAAGAACAGCCGGAAGAAACCGAAGAGAAGGCATGGGACCTCTTTCCAGGTCCGCGGGGTCACGGTCATCTCCAATCCCGGACCCGACGCCGAGGAGCGGCTTCGCAGCCTCTTCACTCTGATCGCCAAGTACGCCATCAGGGACGCGCAGGCCGCGGCGGAGAAGGACGACGCCGCGCGTGCGGAGGACCACGACGAGGGGGAAGGTTGATGCCCGCCCCTCCAACGCTCAACGTCATCAGCCACTCCCGCGGCCTCTGGCTGAAGCGGTTGCGCTCGACGAAGCGGAGATGGGAGACGAAGGACAGCGAGACGGGTTCGGCAACGAGTGCGAGGGGCGCTGTGGCCTCTGAGAGGGATATGAATGCGACGTACAATGGCCTATGCGACCTACAGCTGCGAGCAGCAGCATCGCTTCTTGACAGTCCTCTTTTCTCGTGCTACGTTCCTACTACTACCCCTATCGATTCGACGGTAGGGTCGAGACCGCCTGAAAGGGCGGTCTCTGTCTTTGTATGGGAGTAGAGTTTGATTACCAATCTTTACATAGACGGCTTCAATCTCTACTACCGCGCCCTCAAGGACACCCCTTTCCGATGGCTCGACCTGCGGAAGCTGGCTGAGACCTTGTTCCAGCAGGACGACATCCGCAGAGTTTGCTACTTCACGGCTCGGCTCGACGTACGCCCAGGAAACCCTGGTCAAGCCCAGCGTCAGCTTATATATCTGAGAGCCCTGGCGACATTGCCAGGATTCGATGTCCACTACGGCGTCTTTCGGTCTGGCATCAAGCGGCGTCCACTGGCCGAACCGGCGGCGGGGCTACCAGCTCACGTCCTGGTGAAGGACTCGGAGGAGAAGGGGTCGGATGTGAACTTGGCCACCCGTCTCTTGGTCGATGGGTTCAACGGGGAGTATGAGCAGGCAGTCGTCGTGTCCAACGACGCCGACTTCGCGGCGGCGATGCGGTATGTGCGGGACGACCTGGGACTTCGGGTGGCTCTGGTCAACCCGGACCCCAGGAACACAAGCCCGAGGGAACTTGCAGAGGCCGCGACCTACGTGAAACGCCTCTGGAAGAGCCACCTCAGGCTGAGCCTACTTCCCGACACGTTGAGAGACGAGGTTGGAACCATCAGAAAGCCGGAGGGGTGGTGACTCTCAGTCCCAACAAAAGGAAATCCCAGGACTGTAGGGAAGAGAAGGCGAGTATCACCGGCAGAAGAATCCAGTTGGTTTCACCTCTCTTGCCTGAGCCACATTATCACTAGGAGAAGCCGATGCCACCAGCCCTTCCGAATCGCTATATCGACAAAGGAGACACTCAATACGAGAGGTGGTTCCGGCATGTCTTCGTCCTGCAACCGCCGTTGCGAGGTGCTACTCCACGTGACTTCGTCCAGTTCACCCAAGACCTAAAGTCTGCTATTGAAACCAAGACTTTGTCTGATACTGATTCCATTCCACGTTCGTCTTTTAGTGGCCAAGGACTCACTCTTCAATCCTTGAAAGATGAAGTCACAGATATTATTTCCAGAAATCCAATCGAGTGGATTCGTGGCTGCTCTGGCATATCACTCATGCACCACCCTGAAAAGCGCGGGAATCTGGTTTCGCTTCTCTCCAAACTGCCGGAGTCCGCTCACCAATGGCAGAAGCTATTAAGTGTTCCATATGCAGACGACGTGTTTGCCTTCAACATGCAACTTCACGAGAACAACTTCATCCCTACTGACGGCCTGTACATCTGGCTGGACAATCCCTCGGACCCCGCCGCGGAGCATGTGGTGCCGAGCGATGGAGGTGAATCGCTCACTATCCGAGATGTCTATGAGAGCAAGCAAAAGATGGAATACTTCGCCATGATGTCACTCTGCAATGACTTGTTCACGAATACCAGCCTCACACATATCGATTTGAAGTATCGGTACGAGCCTTTAGGTAACGCCTTTCCCGACTTCGAGCTAGTCGTTCGCGGTCAGGAGTGGGCCGTTGAAGTCACTCGCATCGAATCCGGTATGGTGGGCTATCTCCGAGTATCCGAGCCACTAGACAAGGCCGCGTTTGATAAAGTTGCCCGGAAACAAGTAACTGACTGCGGGATAATCACGGCTTTGTCGAAGGCGCTGGAAGACAAGACGAAAAGACGCAATGACTGTTCCCGTTACTCTCGATCTTGTCTCTTATTGGTAGATATCGTGGATTCTATCGGCGCCGAGTCCTCTTCCATTTGGGATGGAATCGATCTGTCCGCTTTCGATACCGTGGCGTTAGTCAAGTTGGATGGTAACTTGTTCTTCATCAAGCGTGCCCATGCTCTTGAAGCTGGCTCGTAGGGCGTGAGGAGTTTGGAGGTTCAGCATGTCCACACGGCCCGAATACAAATGCTGCGAGTGCGATGAGCGACACCCTCGGCAGGCCTTCATTTCCCACGCCGGGAAAGACAAGGCTATCGCAAAGGAAGCGGCTAGAGCTTGCTGCGCAGCTCAAGTCACCCCATACTTGTTTGAGTACAGTGCTGAATTCTCTCAGTCTACCATCGACAACGCTAGGACAATCGCTAATGAGATAAACAACAGCGACATTTTCTTGGTTGTCCTAAGTCCGTCTGTATCGAAAGCCTTTTGGACTCAAGCTTGGATAGGTTTTGAAATTGGCGTTTCCATTGGTGCTGCCATAGCATCTAACAAGACTAGCAACTATTTCACTAGCAAAATAATCGTCCTTCAGGACATCCAACAGGATATCAAGGTCTCGGTGCCACGAGTAGACGTTCTCTTCCTCTTTGACTTTGATCGAATCTGGGATGATGCCCAAGACTTACTTGAGTTCATTTCAGCCTATATATCTGAACCACTCTCCCGGGTTTCTCATCTTGGCAACAGGTTGAGACAACGAATGATGACTGGGACGGCAACCTGCGGGAATGGATCCTGCAAGAGTGTCTATCACATAGTGATGCCCGTCAAGGACGCCACGAAATTGGGATTCACAATTTGGTGGAATAGGATACCGTTCAAGAGACTGCGATGGATCGAGAAAGGACTTCGTGCGAAATGCATACTGAAGTGCCCGTCGTGTGGACGTAAGGTGTCCTGCGGACTCTCCCGGTCACTGTAGTCGGCGGAAGATGCTTCTAGAATTATAACAGGGATTGCGAAGACAGTGACCACACATCGCTTTGACCTGACTTTGGCCCGGCAGGTATAATGCACAGCAGAAGTTGGCCCGGCGATGCTGCAAACACCCCGGGCCGTGGCGCCACCTGCCGGAACAGGTGATGCGAATAGATTGTACTACTCGCAGACCCGCTTCCGACAGGAGGCGGGTCTTCTTAGTTTCAGGGAAGGTGAAAAGAGGCAATAATGGCGAGAATCACCGATAGGAAGACGGAGGCGAACCGGGCAGCCATCTACGCCCGCGTGTCGGACAAGAGCCAGGACGGGGAGGACAAGACCTCCATCTCCGAGCAGATAGGCGAGATGGAAGCCTACTGCGAGAGCAAGCGGCTGACCATCACAGCCCGCTACCACGAGGTGGGTCGGGGCTGGTCCAAGAAGCGCCCCGAGTTTCAGCGGATGCTGGCCGACGCCAAGCGCGGTCGCTTTGACACCATCGTCTGCTGGAAGTCCGACCGCCTCAGCAGGGGCATGTATCCCGCCGCCGCCCTCATGGAGGTCGTCGAGGCCCACCAGATACGTCTGGAAGCCGTTATGGACGCCATCGACATGAAAACCTTCGGACTCATGGCCGCCATCGGCAAGATAGAGCTGGACAACTTCCGGGAGCGGTCCACTCTGGGCAAGCGTGGGACGGCCAAGCAGGGACGCGTGCCCACGGGCGGCGTCCCCTACGGATACCGCATCGGAGACGACGGCAGGCTCGATGTGGTTGAAGAGCAGGCGGAGGTCGTCCGCCGCATCTTCGACATGTACATCAATGAGGGTATGGGTGCCAACTCGATTGCCGTGCGGCTAACCGACGAGGGGATCCCAACACAAACCGGCAAGCTGCTGTGGCTTCAGTCCCGCGTGCACCACATTCTGGGGAATACCACCTACACGGGCACGTGGATATACGGAAAGTACCGCCACGTCTCCACTGAAGACGGTAAGAAGGTCTACGACCAGCCGACTGATACCTGGGTGGAGATACCTATCCCACAGGTAATCGACGATGAGACGTGGGAACGGGCGCAAAAGCTGAAGAAACAGCGGAGCAGGAACGCCAAGAGGAGTACGAAGGTGCTCTACCTATTGCAGCACCTTCTGAAGTGCGGCGAGTGTGGCCACAACTTCCATGCGAAGTCCCAGTGGAGCAGCATCAACGTTCGCAACGGCAAGAAGTACAGCTACGAGCTGACCACCCCCCGCCGCTACTACAAGTGCAACGGGATGCAGAGTATGCGCCTGCGCTGCCGGGAGAAGCCCTACATCCCGGCTGAGAAGTTGGAGGAGACGATTTGGAGCGAGGTTAGGCGGGTAATCGAGAACCCCCAACTGATCGTCGCCGGTATCGACACTCTCGATTCTCAGGAGCGCGGCGGTTTGCAGGCGGACATCGCTCACGCCGAGCGAGACCTACGGAACATCCAGATGGAAGAGGACCGCGCCGTCAGGCTCTTCGTGTCAGGGAAGATCACCGAGGCCCAACTCGACCTCCAGCGCAAATTCATCACCGAGCGGCTTGAGAGCGCCAGGGCGAAGCTGGACGATTACCGGGTTCAGGAGGCGAGCGGGGCTGAGAAACGGCGGCTGGTGAAGTATGTCCTCGCCTGGGCGAAGAAGGTCGGCAAGGGCGTTGACAAGCTGAGCGATGAGGAACGCATGGGGATTCTCCAGAAGATCGTGGAAGAGGTCGTCATCGATAGGAACGACTACGTGAAAATCACGCTGGCTATACCCGTCGACTACAATTCCCATGAACCTGGGTCCCCTGAACCTGAATCCGTCGCTTTTGCGTCCAAGGCACCTTCACGCTGAGGTTCGTTCTGGTGCTCTGAGCGGCATCCCTATGTCCGCCGGGTCTTTCGCCTCTCGCCTTTGCTAATTTGGAGAACGCGAGAGCTCTGTGGGCCTTTGTGCTACGCAACCTATTCTTGCAAGTTTGAGGTCTGGGCGCTCCTTGGCCTCAGTTGACCTTACCCCGAAGTTAGTAACAATGGCTAGTAGATTCCACCACACTGGAAAAATCAAGAAACTTCGAATTGAGGTTCACACTGCCGTTCTAGGGACCCTACCTGTTTCATTGCGATATAACCAGCACTACATACACGCCCACAATGGGCCGACCGTAAATCCGCCACACGAATCAAACGGGCGACTATACTCCATCGTCTGGCGAGAGTAGCCGTCTCTTGTTCCACTGCCTCTCACTGGATGTTGAAGTCGACGCGTTTTAATCACCAAGATTCACATGTTTGTCTTATATGCTCAAACAGCAGTAACCTAGTTCCTATTCGCCCGACAGGCCCGTGACCCACCGGAGGGGAGGAAACAGCTGTGACGCCCTGATTTGGAGGACCAAAGGCTGTGCTTGCTCATGGACTGCGGATATGAGGGCAACGAGATTCGCCAACTAGCATCGGGGCTGCGGTGCGTGCACGTTTTTCCGTCCCTAGGTGCCCGGGTTTCCCCGTGGAATTACGACCGGAAGAGCTACAAGTAAACGAGATCGAGCGGTAGTTCCGCCGCTACATGGATTAGGCCCCATCTTCTCGCGCTTCGCGAAGCTCGGCGGGCTCTCCCCTAGGTTCTTCAGGTTTGCGCTTATCTACGATGTGCCACGCTGGGCATTAGCAGGCGATAGTACATCCAATTTCAACTGAGAGGGCCGGGATGGTCAAGCGCCCCATTTGTATGAGCCGCCTGGAACCGGCGCCAGAATTACGGATGATTCAGTGTTGAAAGAGCCCCCCAGCACGCCACCGCACCGTCCTGCCGCAACCCACAGCTGTGCACCCTCCGCTGCTGATCCAATTTCAACTGAGAGGGCCGGGATGGTCAAGCGCCCCATTTGTATGAGCCGCCTGGAACCGGCGCCAGAATTACGGATGATTCAGTGTTGAAAGAGCCCCCCAGCACGCCACCGCACCGTCCTGCCGCAACCCACAGCTGTGCAACCCTCCGCTGCTGATGGACGTAAATGTCTCACCCTCCAGCTGGCTAGTCTGACCTGCGTCGTTACTTCCCCAGCACACCACCGAGCCGTCTTCCCGCAGCCCGCAGGTAAAGTGACTCCCGCTGCTGATCGACGCGAAAGTCTCACCCTCCGGTGGGCTTGCCTGACCATCATCGTTACCGCCCCAGCATGCAGGCGTTCCGTCTTCCCGCAACCCACAGCTGTGCAACCCTCCGCTGCTAATGGACGCGAAGGACTCACCATCAGGAGGGTTTGCCTGACCATGGCCGTCATTACCCCAGCACACGGCTGAGCCGTCTTCCCACAGCCCGCAGGTGTGCTCGAAACCGCTGCTGATTGAAACGAATGGCTCACCCTCCGGCGGGCTTGCCCGACCAGATCCGTCATCGCCCCAACACACGATTCCGCCGTTTTCTCGCAACCCGCAAGTGTGCTCATCCCCACCGCTGATGGCCGCGAAGGTCTCACCCTCCGGCGGGCTCGCCTGACCATCATCGTCATCGCCCCAGCATACCGGCGTGCCGTCTCCCCGCAGACCACAGATGTGAAACCCTCCGCTGCTAATGGACGCGAAGGTCTCGCCACCAGGAGGGTTCCTCTGAACATACCTATTGTGGCCCCAGCACACCGCCACGCTGCCTTCTCGCAAACCGCAGGTGAAAAGCCCCCCGCTACTGATAGATGCGAAGGTCCCACCCTCCGGCGGGCTTGCCTGACCTTCAAAGTTCCGTCCCCAGCACACCGCCGCGCCATTTGCCAGCAACCCGCAGATGTGGGATTCCCCGCTGCTGATGGACGCGAAGGTCTTACCCTCTGGCGGGCTTGCCTGACCATCTCTGTAACTGCCCCAGCACACCGCTGAGCCGTCTTCCCGCAACCCACAGGTGTGGTCATCACCACTGCTGATGGAAACTAATGTCTCATCCTCCGGTGGGCTTGCCCGACCATACCGACCATAACCCCAGCACACCGCCGAGCCGTCTTCCCGCAACCCGCAGGTGTGGCCATTACCGCTGGAGATGTACGCGAAGGTCTCACCCTCCGGCGGGCTCGCCTGACCGTCGCTGTTACGGCCCCAGCACACCGCCGCGCCGTCTTCCCGCAATCCGCAGGTGTGGAAAGTACCACTGCTAATGGCCCCGAAACTCTCACCATCCGGCGGGTTCCTTTGACCATACTTATCATGGCCCCAGCACACCGCCGCGCCGTCTTCCCGCAGCCCGCAGGTGTGCAACCCCCCGCTGCTGATGGCCACAAAGGTCTCATCCTCCGGCGGGCTCGCCTGACCATCGCTGTCACTGCCCCAGCACACCGCAGAGCCGCCTTCACGCAACCCGCAGGTGTGCTTACGACCGCCGCTAATGTACTCGAAGGTCTCACCCTCCGGCGGGCTTGCCTGACCATCGCCGTTACTGCCCCAGCACACCGCCGAGCCATCTTCCCGTAGCCCGCAGGTGTGCAACTTCCCGCTGTTGATGGCCGCGAAGGTCTCGGTCGGCTGCCCGTCACTGCCAGTGGCCCCAAATTGCTCTGACGCCTGCCCGCCATCGCCGGTGGGCGTGGGATGCTCGACGGGCTGCCCCTCCCCACTGCACCCAGTCACGAACGCAGCGGTTAGAATGGCGCATAACGCCACCACCAGACGCGAAAAGTTTGATTCCATCATCCCCTTCTCGGCTCCTTATCCCTGCAAAGACGACAGCAGGACCCGATTCATTGTACAATCCCCATCCAGCTCCAATCAGTACCAACTCAGTCCCAAGGGGTTGCACCGATCCTTCCCACTCAAAGTGGCAACGCCGGACTTTCTAAAACTGCAAGCGGCGGAGGGCGCAGGGGGGACGCGCATGATTCTAATCGTGGCACTGCAGGTCTGTGGGTGCCTGCACTACCCAGAGGGATAGCGAAAACCTCCCTGTCGAGCGACTCGTCCATCAGCTTGCCGTTGAAGCTCTCCATGTAGCCGCTTTCCCACGGCGGCCCTAGCTCGATGTACGGCCTTCTGGCTCCGACTCTTTCCAAGTCATTCACGCACAGCCTTGGCGGTGAATTCCGGTACAATGTGTGAGCGGAAACACCCTGCACACTCCTCTCCACCACACTGGACAAAATCAAAAAACTTTCACCCTGAGGTTCGTTCTCGATCTGCATTCATTCCGGAATAGCCATCGTGCTCTGACGTGTGTCTCCGCGCCTTAGCACCCTAGCAGGCGATGGATTCGTCCACCCTCACCCCGCAGGTGTGCCCTCCGGCGGCGTTGATTTGCCAAAGCCATCGTCCCCCCAGCAGGCGACGGAGCCGTCCACCCTCACCCCGCAGGTGTTGTTATCCCCGGCGCTGACGGAGGCGAACTCCCCATCAGGCGGCGTGGCTTGGCCATAGCGATCGCTCCCCCAGCAGGCGACGGAGCCGTCTACCCTCACACCGCAGGTGTGCCACCGCCCCCCGCTGACTGAGGCAAACTCCCCCTCAGGCGGCGAGGCCTGGCGATTATCATTGGCCCCCCAGCAGGCGACGGAGCCGTCCACCCTCAAACCGCAGGTGTGGTCATTCCCCGCGCTGACTGAGGCGAACTCCCCCTCCGCTCTAACGCTATCCATACCTCCGAGTGCGTCGAGTATATTCGCGGCGCTTATCTCGCCGGTGGCCCCTGGAGCCTCCGTCGTCCGCTACTCTACGGCGGGCGTGGAACCAGTGGGTTCCTCTCCTCCGCAGGCTAGAATCAGCGCTGGAAAGGACAGGGCTAGAATGGCGATAAACAGAAAGAGTCGGGAGTGGGTTTTCATGTTCGGCTCTCCCATTCGTTGGTCTGCCGCCGGAAGGTCCCGCTACAGGCTCCGGCCTGCGCTCATCGAGTCACGGAAGGATGTGATAACCCGAAAGCGCGTATATAAGCAGAAAAACACTATGCACACTGACCAACATAGTATCGCTGCTTGGCTGAAGCCGAGTGTAGCTGAATCCTGCAATGAAGGTCAATTCAGGGAGAGCGCGCCATTCAACGCATATTGTGTGCGGACTGTGAACTACCCCACATGGCGCCGGCAGGGCGGAAACTCCTAGGACATTAGATGCGGTAGCCTGACTGCCTCCCTACATCAGGACCTCCCACGGAACAACTCACATTCAGCTACCGCCGGGCCCACCGAACTGGATAAAATCAAGAACCTTCGCGCTGAGATTCAGTATAATGCTATAGAGTTAAAGGGTTAGTGGGGCTTCGTGGCAAGGAGTGTACATGGGGCAATTGAATTGGCGCTCACTTACATAGTACGGATCAACTTATCAAGAACCGTCAGCAGGCTAGCGTTGATTGGCCTGCTGTGGTTTGCAGCCACAGCCTTGTTGTCGGCATGTGTTGAGGAGTCGCCGCCCACTCCTACATCGCAGCCGTCGGATACCCTTAGTCCAGCGCCCACACCCACGGCCGCACCAGCGCCCACACCTACGGCCACGACAGCGCCCACACCTACGGCCACGACAACGTCCACACCTACGCCCACGACAGCGCCCACACCCACGGCCATACCCTACGCGGCAGTCTGGCGAAGTCTCTCAAACGTCACTTGGCTGGAGGAGAACAAGCCAGCTTTGGCGGCTGGGATCAGGTCCTTACCCTGGGTAAGAGATGGTATCGGCGACGCCGAACGGCAGGCTGTGCAGGAGCTGGTGAACATAGAGGCTCTAATCGGGAGCGAGTCGACCCCTGCGATCGTGAACAAGCCCTGGGTCTCGAACGGCGTCAATGAGATTGAGCTCTCGGTTATGGCAGAGTTACTGGTCCTCACAGCGTATGGCGAAGCCCAAGGACAGCGGATCGTTCGCATGCCGTTCTTGAACACGATAGAGTCGGCCGATGTCGAAACCCTACGCACATTGGCCGATCTGGCTCAAATGGGGAATCCCGGAGAGCTCTTCCGCGCTGTGGTAGAGAGGTCATGGATTGAGGACGGCCTGGATGTGCCAGAGACTGCGATAATACAGGAGCTTGTTCGTTTCTCAAGCGGAGGCAAGTCGGCAACGCTGTGGATTGCCGCCTTGATGTCCGTAGGAGGACCATCGCAGTTCGTTGTGGACAGCCTTGGTCATCGCTACGATGCCAATAGCAACGGCAGTATCGAGCATGGCGAGGTGGTCTCGGCAGTACCCGACTACCTCAATGTTGAGCTAGGCAGGGACGAAGCGGTGGAAATAATCACGCTCTACGGGCTCTTAGAGGCGCTCATACCCACTCCCTCTCTGGTGGAGATAGCGAAAGCCTCCGATTGGTATCTGGACGGTCTAGATCACGCTTCCATTTATCGTGCCGAGCCCCGTGCACTCAGGGCGTTGGACGAAATCGACAGGAACAATCCGGAGTTGGCCAAGTTAATGTCGAGATGGGCTTGGCTTTTCGACGAAGACATGCACCCGCGTGAGACAGGGGTTATTGAGTACATAGTTGCACTTGACAAGAAGATCCCCGAGTTCGTGCCGCGAATAGTTGATCTCCCATGGATTCAGGACGGCATCGATCGTTGGGAGTCCCGCGCTGCCAGCGACCTGTACACTACGGCCATCCACTACGACCTAGACTTCGCAGTGGATCTGGCAACCGTTCCTTGGGTCGCGGACGGAGTCACCATCCTTGAGGTGTTTTTCGGGATAGGCCCGCTGAGCAAAATCTCTGGGGAACAGGAACTCGGCTCCCTAGACGTTACGGATGGCCGCGTATCGACCAAAAGCGGACTTCCGCATGGCCCGGAGTTTGCGCGGCAGATGATGAGCCTGATCGACTACCCGCCCAAGGATACTGACCTTTACCTGGTGTCGGCACTGAATCACATTCGGCAGTCGTACCCTGACGGGTTTCAGCGCCTGTTGGAGGAATCGTGGTTCGTCAACGGCTTGGACGAGGAAGAGCGAATTTACCTGATTGCCGCCAGTGGTGCCGCACGGTGGGACGAGCTATTCGAGCCTTACACCGTGGCATCCTCTACGATCTCTCTCCCTCATTCTGGCGATGTGAACCTCTGGGTGGTGCAGTATGGCCCGATTCCTTACGAACAAGACATACTTGCGCAGGTGGAAGAGGCTGTCCAGGGAAACGAGCAATTCATGGAACTGCCGTTCCCCGTCGATAATGTGATCATGTTCCTAGAGGACTCGCAGAAATGTGCCCTGAAAGGCCGCCTGGAATGTCGCGAGAAAACTATAGGCCGAATAGTCTTCCTCTACACGTACGGAGGGAAGGTCTCGCCTGGGGTTGTCAATCACGAAGTTGCCCACTATTTCTTTCACGCAGGACCTTCCTGGTATTCTGAAGGCGGAGCGGAGTTCGTTAGGGTCTACCTAGCCAACGACGGGATTGTTCCGGTGGTGGAGTTTCCTGTCTACTGCGCGGAGCAGGGGCTCAGCAATCTTCAAGCGTTGAACGACATCGGGGGTGGCCCACTCTGGGATTCATGCAGGTACTCCATGGGCCTGCACTTCCTGATGGCCCTGCGTGAAACAATGGGCGAAGACACGTGGATGTCGGCGTTGAGAGCGTTCTACCAGGAATTCGGGTACGAAAGCTTGTATGTGTCCACATCGGATAGCCCCAGAGACGAGGAAGTCTACCAGGTGTTTCTAGAGCACACACCGCCGGAGCTTCTCGATGAGGTCAAAGACGTCTTCAGGCGGCTACACGGCGGACCGTTTGTCGATGCAGAGAAACAGATCCCGTAATTCCCCATTCTGAGTGGCCTCAAACCCACCAGACTTGATAAAATCAAGAACCTTCACCTTGCGGGTCAGGTTGGCGCTGTAATCTGACGCCGGCCTTGCCCCCCTGGCGTTCCGCCGGGAACCGACGGGGCAGGCCGACAGGCAACGTACCCGGCATTGACGAGGCCCCTGCTGTAGCGGCGGGGGCTTCCGGCTTGTTTCAGACCGCCGCAGCCATTTCGACTCTCACGGCTGCGCCCCCGCTATTCCCCGACCGTCAGCCGATGGGAGTCCCGTTGAGCGTCCACGCCGCTTCCTGAATACGCTGGGCTGAGACCTGTCGCTACATGGGTATAGGCACCTGGTAGTCATTTGGCTACGCGGGTCCTATAGACAAATGTCTAGTGCAATTTAGACATTTGCTCCTTATATCCGGCCTGGAGGCTCAGTACGATTTACGTTGACGGGGCTGCTTTTCGGGCGGCAAGCCTTGTCATGGGCAACGAAAAGTCCAGGCAACCATACGACGTTGGGCGAGAGGAGCGAAAATGTCAAAGTCCATTGCAAGCAGTGTGCTGCTCGCGGGCGCGATACTCCTCGCCGTGCTTCTAGCCGGATGTTCCGATGAGCCTACCCCTTCGCCGGTGGCCAAGGTTCTTCCTAGCGCCACTGCCACAACGACATCCGTTCCTACGGCAACGGCCACCCAAACAGGCACGCCTACACCCACTCGGATCGCCACTCCAATTGCTACACCATCACCCGTTCCCACCGCGACGCCCACAGCCACGCCGACGCCCTTGCCGACTGCAATACCCACGCCTACAGCCACACGCACACCAAGGCCCGCCCTGCCCCCGCCGCAATCTGACATTGAGCCTGTAGCCGCTGATGCGGACCGAAAGCGCGATGAGCAGGTTCAGAATGCTATTGGCGAACTCCGCGACACCATGCCAGAACTGGCCACAAGAATCTGGGACCTTCCTTGGGTCGAAGACGGTATTGACAGGGTCGAGTTCAATGCATTTCGGGGGCTGATTCGTCTGGCAGATGCGGGGCATCTGGAAGACTTGCTCGAGGAGCCGTGGGTCTTGGAGGGCAGGAACTACCCAGCCCTTGAGTCCCTCGGGTATCTCGGGAGGACGGGGGAACTTGACAGGCTAATGTCCCATCCCAGCATCGCTGACGGTGTAACGGACCAAGAGGCGAAGATTATCGCCACGATCCACTCTCTTGTCGACCCTGACCTGCTGGACAAACTGCTGGACCCCGAGCAGGTCACCGTGGAGGAGCGGACTATTACCCTGCCTCTGGCGGGGGAGACGGAGTTGACGATCATCCGCATCCAGCCTGGACTTGATGACACCATGGACATCCTGGAACATGCCGTGCGGGGCATTGAGGGGTTCATGGGGCTTCCTTTCCCACGGCGACAGGTGATCTACACATTTGAGGGGGGCCGGAAAGGACCGGTTGCCGCGAACCATGGCACCCATGTATCGTTTTCGGTCGAAGAGCGAGACCGATCATTTCTGCTTGAGGTCATCAGCCATGAAGCGGCCCACTACTACTGGAGAAGGGGGCCAGGCTGGATAACGGAGGGTGCAGCCACATTCTTGGAACTCGTTGTCGAGTATCCGATTGACGGTCAACCCTGCCCCATAACCGCTAGGATGGTTTGGTCTTGTGCAGACCCGCTGGAGGGTCGTGCAGACGAAAGACCCTGCCCCATAGCTCGAAACATCGCCGAGTTTGAAGCAGTGACTGACCCGTACCATCCCAGACTTTGCGGTGCTTACGGCCACTGCTTTTACGCATTGGGGGAGCGTGTCTTCCGGGACCTCCACCGCAACATGGACGAAATCAATTTCCGCCAGGCTTTCCGGCGCCTGTACCTGCACACCGTGTTTGAACCCGCAAACGAGTGCGGCGATAACTACAGCAGGTGGATGTGTCACATTAGGGAGGCCTTCATCACATACGCATCTCAGGAGACGGCCGCCGCCATCGAGAAGGTGATCGCCCGCTGGCACGACGGCACCGAACCTCATGGCCTGTCGTTCATTGACGACACCCCCGTCAATCCGGAGATCGCTGTCATCAATGGGCAAATCGAGGGCGCATATTTGAGCCTCTCCGAAGGTGGTCTTCCCGTCTCTGCCCTTACTCCTACTTTAGAACTACAAAACACGTACCGTATTTTCATGAACCTGGATTTCTCCTACGGGCACGCCGGCGGTCTCGTAGACCTGCCGATTGAGTTCGCTCTCTATTATGAGGATGGCTTTGCATACCAAGGATATCCGACGCACGTGTCGTTGCCTGCTGGGGAAGGGCGAAAGACCGCTCACTTAGAGCTAAATTACCAACCGGCGGTGGGGCGGCACTGGGTCCAGGTATATTGGGGGGACCAGAAAATAGCCGAAGCAACCTTCGAAGTTCTCGAGGTTCTGATCCCGCCCGACGTGTACTCTATCAGGGGAGTAATCACCGACACAGAGGGGCACCCGCTTGAGACGATTTTCTTGTTCGCTAAGCGAGGGCAGAACGAACTCCTTACATTCACTGGGCCTGAGGGTGACTTTGGGTTCCAAGCGGGATCATTCGGATCATTCGTCATAGAGGTCGCAGTTCCGGGAGATCGAGATTTTGTGGGATGGTACGACGGCAGCGGCGGCATAACCACCGACCCCAGCCGGGCCTCTGAGATTATCCTCGACGGCGGCAACGTCACCGGCATAGATATCGTCCTACCGACGGATCTCGAGAGCCTGCTTTGTCCGGCCGGTCGTTACCGTTCGAAAGAAACTGGCCGCTGTCCAGATCAGTAGTGTGGTGACGCTAGTCGATGTACCTAATAGAGCCTGCCTCCTGCCCGCCACGGCTCTGCCAACAGGTGGTGGGCTAGGGAGTCTGCGCCGGCAGACGAGGAATCCCAGTCCTCGACGGAGCAGTGACAGCGGTCGCAGCGGCCCGTGTTGCCGTGAGCTCCGCGACCCGGTCCGCCCCCATTCGATGAAAGGTCAAGTGATGAGGAGCCAACAAGGTTCCACATAGGGAAGTTAAGGACGTGAAAGCAATGTTGAAGTCAATCATTGGTCTGGTGCTGAGCATCGCAGTGCTCGCTATCCTGCTAACCGGGTGTTCCGATGAGCCAGATCCCACTCCTTTGAACGGGACCGATTCTGGCGCCACCACCTCATCGGAGCAGGGGGGCAATCCTGAGCCAACACATGCTCCCACATCGGCTGTGACAAACACCGCCGCACCGGAAGCGGCAACGCCCGCAGACACGGCGACTGCCGCAGCAGCAGCGACCAGGTCCGCCGGGGGGTTCATCTCGGTCAGCGCGGGGTTCCTCCACACCTGCGGGGTTAGGCGCGACGGCTTCGTCGAGTGCTGGGGATTCAACGAGGATGGGAACGGCAATGTTGTTGGACAGGCCACGCCGCCGTCCAGGGAGTTCGCCTCCGTCAGCGCCGGGGGGGGCCACACCTGCGGGGTGAGGCCCTCAGGCTCCGTCGAATGCTGGGGGTCCAACGAAGATGGGTTGGGCAATGTTCTTGGCCAGGCCACGGCCCCGTCCGGGGAGTTCGCCTCGGTCAGCGCCGGGTGGGCCCACACCTGCGGGGTGAGGCGCGACGGCTCCGTCGAGTGCTGGGGATTCAACGAGGATGGGAACGGCAATGTTGTTGGACAGGCCACGCCGCCGTCCGGGGAGTTCGCCTCCGTCAGCGCCGGGGCGGCCCACACCTGCGGGGTGAGGCCCTCAGGCTCCGTCGAGTGCTGGGGGTACAACGAAGATGCGTGGGGCAATGTTGTTGGACAGGCCACGCCGCCGTCCGGGGAGTTCGCCTCCGTCAGCGCCGGGGGGGCCCACACATGCGGGGTGAGGGCCGACGGCTCCGTCGAGTGCTGGGGACTCAACGAGGATGTCGACGGCAACGTTATTGGCCAGGCCACGCCGCCGTCCGGGGAGTTCGCCTCCGTCAGCGCCGGGTGGACCCACACCTGCGGGGTGAGGCGCGAAGGCTCCCTCGAATGCTGGGGGTCCAACGAAGATGGGTGGGGCAATGTTCTTGGACAGGCCACGCCGCCGTCCGGGGAGTTCGCCTCCGTCAGCGCCGGGGCGTACTACACATGCGGAGTGAGGACCGGCGGCGCCGTCCAATGCTGGGGTTTCAACGAGGTTGGACAGGCCACGCCGCCGTCCGGGGAGTTCGCCTCCGTCAGCGCCGGAGACTACCACACCTGCGGGATGAGGACCGACGGCTCCGTCGAGTGCTGGGGCTCCAACGAGGATGGGAACGGCAATTTAGTTGGTCAAGCCACGCCGCCGTCCGGGGAGTTCGCCTCCGTCAGCGCCGGGGGGGCCCACACCTGCGGGGTGAGGCCCTCAGGCTCCGTCGAATGCTGGGGGTCCAACGAAGATGGGTGGGGCAATGTTCTTGGCCAGGCCACGCCGCCGTCCGGGGAGTTCGCCTCGGTCAGCGCAGGGGACAGTCACACCTGCGGGGTGAGGCCCTCAGGCTCCGTCGAATGCTGGGGGTCCGTCGAAGATGTGTGGGGCAATGTTCTTGGCGCGGCCACGCCGCCGTCGGGGGAGTTCTCCTCAGTCAGCGCCGGGGGGTCCCACACCTGCGGGGTGAGGGCCGACGGCTCCGTCCAATGCTGGGGACTCAACGAGGATGTCGACGGCAACGTTATTGGCCAGGCCAGGCCGCCGTCCGGGGAGTTCGCCTCCGTCAGCGCCGGAGACAGCCACACCTGCGGGGTGAGGACCGGCGGCGCCGTCGAATGCTGGGGGTCCAACGAAGATGCGTGGGGCGATGTTGTTGGCCAGGCCACGCCGCCGTCCGGGGAGTTCGCCTCCGTCAGCGCCGGAGACAGCCACACCTGCGGGGTGAGGACCGGCGGCGCCGTCCAATGCTGGGGCGATGATGAATATGGCCAGGCCACGCCGCCGTCCGGCTCCTTCGTTTCGGTCAGCGCCGGATGGTTGCACACCTGCGGGGTGAGGACCGACGGCGCCGTCGAATGCTGGGGCAACAATGATTTTGGCCAAGCTAACCCAAACGGGACTGATTCTAGCACCACCGCCTCATCGGAGCAGGGAGGGCCCTTCTTCGATCTGATGAAACTCATCCCGCTAACCGAGGACAGTCGGAGCATTGTGTCATTCAACGATTACGGGTTAGCGCGAGAGGCCAACGGCATACAGGCCCCGGCGGAGGATGCCAGCGACCAGGACCTGGAAGAATACCTGCGCGAGCTTGGATCAACAGGACTGGCCGCAGGGCCCTGGATAAGTGGATTCACACGTGAATCCATGGCTCAACTAGAGCAGAAGTACCTGGGCTTCGGCGTGGGAGACGTCGAGCGGAGCATCCTGGTTGGAGAACCACCCTACACCCTGGAGGCGGTAAGTGGCGGCTTCGATCCCGAGACCACCGATGCATCCCTCGCCGCCTGCGCCGAGTGCGATAAGCCTGAAATACAAGAACACCTGGGAGTGAAGTTCTACAGCTGGGGTGAGGACTACAAGCCAGACCTCAAGAAGAGACTGCAACCCCCGGCATACGATGTATTAGGCAGAGGCGGCCGGATCGCCGTTCTGGACTCTGTTGTGTTCCGAACACTTGGGACTGCGGGCATGAGGTCGCTGATCCGCACCTATGGTGGAAACGGAGACTCCCTCGCAGACGACCCTGATTTGGCGTTGGCTGCTGGCGCATTACAGAATCTCGGCGTCTATTCGGCGTTACTGGCTGGGGACGTGGAGAGGTTTACTGACCCTCTTGATTCCCTCCTCAGCCCGGAAGAGCGGGCACAGCTACAGAAAATGCGGGACCAACTACAGATGGAAGCAGGAACTACCTCGGATAAGTACAGTGTCTTGGGGGCGGGCGTTGTAAAGGACTCAGACGGCTTTTTGACTATACTGGTCTTTGTCTACGAGGACGAGGGTGCGGCAAGCCGCAACGTGCAGGAATTTGAGGAGAGGTTGGCCAACGGGCGGAGCATGTTAACGGGGCAGCCCTGGACCGAATACTTCCCAGAGGGTGAGGTATGGAATGACGGGAGGGCGCTGATCGCCAGGTTGCGCACCGAGCACCCCCGGATCTGGGAGCAGATGGTGATGGCTGTGGATTCCCTGCTGTGGCAAGAATAGCTGAGGTGCAATCGCACAGCGCCACCCGCTCATTCCAGCAGACCTGGGCTGCACCCGGCAGCGAGTTCCCCGTGACCATCACGGCAAGCGACTACGGGGCCTTCGGCCAGGTGGTCGAAGAGCTGCCGGATGGTTTCACCTTCGGCGGTGCCAGCCTCGAGGGCGCCCATGTCGAGGTAGAGGGGCAGACCATCCGCTTCAACCTCTTGGGGGAAACCAGCTTCACCTACAGTGTGACAGTCCCCGTCGTGGATGGAAGATACATCTTCTCGGGCGCCATCAAGGACGTCGACCGTGAGGAGCAGGCTATCGAGGGCCACACCACGCTGCGGGTTGGCCCACCCCCGACTCCCACTCCCGCGCCGTCGGCCACGCCGGAGCCCACAGCCACCCCGACGCCGCAGATCATCGTGGTGGAGCCTACCGCAACACCGGCCCCGACTGCGACGGTCATGATGGTACCAGACGGCGATGGGCCACCTGGTATCCTGTGGTTCATCCCAGTCGTTGTTCTCTTCGGCCTAATTCTCGCCATCTTCTACTACCGTCGGACCAGGAGCTAGCTGACACCCCTGCCTCGGCAAGGGTTAGTCATTGTGAACTTACACCGAAGTTAGTATCACTGCCTAGGAGTGTGTCTGAGCATTCTCTGAGACCAACGATGTACATAATGCACATTGTGCTATGGTACGAGTAGCGTTGCACTGCCTTCCTCTATATTCGCTAGTCGTGAGCATTATGCCGAATAGCGTCTTTCTCGGACAGGCTCCTAGTGTCATGTATTCAAAGTACGCTGGCAAAAGCGAGCCACGCTGGCCAGGATTTGGTCAGCGGTCTTGGTCCATACCAAGGGCTTGGGGTCTTCGTTGGTGACGTCCAGGTAGCGGTAGATGGCAGCCTCCAGTTCGGCGCTGCTCTGATGCACGCCCCGGCGCAACTGCTTTTCGGTGAGCAGACCGAACCAGCGCTCCACCAGGTTCAGCCAGGAGGCGCTGGTGGGCGTGAAATGAATATGGAAGCGGGGCCGCTTGGCGAACCAGTTCCGGATCAGCGCCGTCTTGTGGGTGGCGTAGTTGTCGGCAATCAGGTGTACGTCCAACTCGGCGGGCACCTCGGACTCGATGGCATCGAGAAACTTGCGGAACTCCAGGGCCCGGTGGCGGCGGTGGCACTGGCCAATCACCTGGCCGGTCCTGGCGTCCAAAGCGGCGAACAGGGAGGTGGTGCCGTGGCGCACGTAATCATGGGTGCGCCGCTCGGCTTGGCCCGGACGCAGGGGCAAAAGCGGCCTGGTGCGGTCTAGGGCTTGGATCTGGGACTTCTCGTCCACGCACAAGACCAGCGCCCGGTCCGGCGGGTTGAGGTAGAGCCCCACAATATCCCGCACCTTCTCGATGAAGAGGGGGTCCGCCGACAGCTTGAAGGTCTCGGCGCGGTGGGGTTGCAGCGCGAAGGCACGCCAGATGCGGCTCACGGTGTTGTGGCTCAGACCGGAACGCCGGGCCATCGACCGGGTGCTCCAGTGGGTGGCGTCCTTGGGGGTGGTCTCCAAGGTCAACGCAATCACCCGCTCAACGTCGGCATCATCAATCATCCTGGGACGACCGCTGCGCGGTTGGTCCAACAGGCCGCCCAGCCGTTGTTCCAAGAATCGGGAACGCCATTTCCCCACCGTGTCAACGCATACCCGCAACTCGGCGGCCACCGCAGTGTTGCTCCGGCCATCGGCACAGGCCAGAACGATTCTGGCCCGCAGGGCCAACGCCTGGGCCGTTTTGGGCCGGCGGGTCCATTGTTCCAAGGTTTCCCGTTCGGCGCCGTCTAGGACCAAAGGCGCGATTGGTCTGCCCCTGCCCATATTCATCCTCCCTTTTGCCAAGTAGTCAGGAGGATATACCATAGCCGGTAAACATGCGACTAACTTTGGTTACACCACACTAGGAGAGTCCACCAGATTTGACGAAATCAAGAACCTTCACGTTGAGGTTCATTCTGGACATGTAATCCTGCGCTGATTCCGTGAACTCCCTGTTCCACACAGTAGGAATGAGGCTTGACCCCCTCCAGTCTACACAGCTCGTTGAAAGGCAGGTCGCCAAAAGAGTATGCTGAAGCGGTGGCTCCACTCTACTAGCCAGTGATACTAATTTCGGGGTAAGTTCACTAACATCTCGTTTGGATTGCCATTTGAGGCTGAAGACTGCCAATATGGGAAATCCCGGGTGAACGGGCATTGCGCCGGAAGCGTTTCACTGGCGCCTTACTGCTCAAGCGATTGTGTCCTCCACAGCGCATAGCCTATTGGATTCTGCGCCCTATATGGTAAAAGTAGTAACTTCAGGTACCGATATCTGTAATAGGCAAGGCTTTCCGGTTGTTGTCCGGCGGTCTGCCAGCTATGATGTGCTCAATTGCAGGATAGCGCATTCTGCCTTTGGCGCTCATCCATCCCTTTAACCCTGAATAAGAGACTGAGAGGCGCTATGACCGACCTTGCAGGCTTTCGCCAGATTAATGAAATGGTTGAGAGGGAGGCACGGTTCGTGCAGGTCCTCGACACCGAGATCCGCAAGGCCATCGTCGGCCAGGACCGGCTAGTGGAGCGGGCCTTGGTCGCGTTGCTGGCCGACGGGCATATTCTGCTGGAGGGCGTGCCGGGGCTGGCGAA
The DNA here is from genome assembly GCA_965218945.1 of Dehalococcoidia bacterium. Classification (GTDB taxonomy): domain Bacteria; phylum Chloroflexota; class Dehalococcoidia; order Lucifugimonadales; family UBA2985; genus DAOUJW01. Next base: position 3,102,759 of record OZ244718.1, on the reverse strand, counting down.
GACGCTGTTGGTCAAAACCATCGGCCAAGCGATTCAAGCCGGGTTCTCCCGCATCCAGTTCACCCCAGACCTGCTGCCTGCGGACCTGATAGGCACACGGATATACAATCCCCGCACCGGCGATTTCAGCGTCCAGAAAGGGCCTGTATTCTCCAACCTCATCCTGGCCGACGAGGTAAACCGGGCGCCGGCCAAGGTGCAAAGCGCGCTGCTGGAGGCGATGCAGGAAAAGCAGGTAACCATCGGCAACGAGACCTTCCAGCTGGATGCGCCGTTCCTGGTACTGGCCACGCAGAATCCCATCGAGCAGGAGGGCACCTATCCGCTGCCGGAGGCTCAGGTCGACCGTTTCATGCTCAAGGTCATTGTGGGCTACCCCGAGCGCTCCGAGGAGCGGGAAATTATCAACCGGATGACGTCCGGCGCACCGATAGACGTGCAGCCGGTGGTGGATTCAAAGTACATCCTGAGCGCCAGAGAAATCGTGCGACAGGTTTACGTTGACGAGAAAATAAAGGACTATGTCCTGGACCTTGTGGTCGCGACGCGGGACCCCGGCGCTGCGGGACTCAACGACCTGGAGAACTTGATCTCCTATGGCGCATCGCCCCGCGCCGGCATCTTCCTCATTGCCGCTGCACGGGCTTATGCGTTCATCAAGGGGCGCGGCTATGTCGTTCCCGAAGATATAAAGCAACTGGCCCCCGACATTCTCCGGCACCGCATCATCACCACTTTCGAGGCCGAAGCCCAGGATGTCACCTCCGAACAGATAGCGCGACGCATTCTGGAAAGCGTGGAAGTCCCGTAATATGCTGACAGGCGACCTGATTGCCAGGATAAGGCGAATCGAAATAACAACCCGGAAGCTGGTCAGCGACAGTTTCGCCGGGGAATATCAGTCGGTGTTCAAGGGCCGGGGTATGGAGTTCGACGAAGTTCGCCAGTACCATCCCGGCGACGACGTGCGCTCGATCGACTGGAATGTCACCGCTCGCACCGGGGAGCCGTACGTCAAGAGCTACATCGAGGAACGGGAACTGACGGTCATGCTCGCGGTGGACGTGAGCGGCTCCGGGGACTTCGGCACAAGAAACCGCTTCAAGCGGGAGTTGGCCGGGGAGCTGGCGGCGGTCATGTCCTTTGCCGCCACAACCAACAACGACAAAGTCGGTCTGCTCCTCTTCACCGACCGCGTGGAGTTGCTGGTCCCGCCCCGCAAGGGACGAAGCCACGTCCTGCGAATGGTGCGCGACCTGCTGGTGTTCCAGCCGGTGGGCTCAGGCACGGACGTCCGGCTTGCGCTGGACATGGTCCATCAGATGCTCAAGCGGCGCAGCATTGTGTTCCTGGTCTCGGACTTCCTGGCCGACCCGGAGTCGTACCGGCAGGCCATGCTGGTAACCAACCGGCGACACGATGTCGTGGCCTTCGACCTGAACGACCCGTTGGAATACGAAATAGCCGACGTGGGGCTCCTCGCCCTGGAGGACGCAGAGAGCGGGCAGCTCCGCTGGGTGGATACCGGCAGCAAGGAGTGGAAGCGGGAATTCACCGATAGGGTCGCCCGCCTGGAGGAAGGCAAGCGCGAAGTCTTTACCGCCGCCGGTGTGGACCGCATCAGCGTGACCACCGAAAGAGACTATGTCGCCGAGGTGGGGGCGTTCTTCAAAAACCGGCTGCGAAGGCTGAGGCGATAAGGAAACGCACCGGGATGGGTCGACTGTCTCTTCAAGATTCGGCGGGCAGCGCCGGCTTGGGCCTCCAGGCTTTGGCCGCGCTGTTACTTTGCGTGGCCCTGTCGACCGTAATAGTTGACTCTGCCATGGCTCAGAGCGCGCCGCCGCCCGGAGTCGGCGTATCCTTCACGTCCGATCGCTCCGACTTAACAGTGGGCGACGTGGCTACGTTGAGTCTGGTCGTGTCTCATCGGGCTGACCTTGCCGTAGTTATCCCGCGGCTGGAACGTGAATGGGGCCCCTTCGAGGTTCAGGCTCAGACCTCGGTGCAGACGGTTTCCGCAGATGACGGCATGAGAACAATCGCCAAACAGTTCCGGGTGGTCCTGTTCGCTCCGGGCGCTTTCGAGACGCCCAGCCTGCCAATATCCGTCCGCAGCCCCGACGGAAGCGTGGAGCGGTTCCAACCACCACCTGTGCGACTGACAGTGCATTCGGTACTGACAGGGACCGAGGAGTTGAAAGACCTCCGCCCGCCCGCCGATCTTTCGACCCCGTTCTGGGAGCAGCCCGCCTTTTTCTTCCTGGCCGCGCTGTTGGTTGTGGCGGCTCTGGGAGCGCCGGGATACTACCTCTACCGGCGTTCCCGCAGACAGGTCCGCGTGGCGGAGCCAGTGGTGGATACTCGAAGTCCCTGGGAAGCGGCAATACAGGAACTGGACCGCATCGGCAGGCTGGACCTGCCGGGCAAAGGCGACTCGAAAGAGCACTACACGTTGGTCGCCGGGACCCTGCGCGCCTATCTCGGAGCGACTTACCTGAGAGATTCTGACCGGATGCAGGCGACAGATATGTCAACGGAAGAGATGGTGACCGCAATCTGGCGGTCGCCGCTGGACCACGGCAACGCGCGGCTGGTCATCGAATTGCTCCAAGAGGCCGACCTGGTAAAATTCGCCAACTACGCGCCTCCCGCATCCCGGGCCTACGAGGCTGCTGGCCAGGCGCGTGAACTGGTGGAGGCGACGCGGCTCTCCCTGGAGAGGACGCCCCCGGTTGTTGCGTCGGGAGGTGCGGTGTGAACGAAGTGAGCTTCGCGTCCCCGTGGCTGCTCTTCCTGCTGCTGGCGGCGCCTCTGCTGGCGGCGCTGCCCTACTGGTGGAGGCGGCGGCTGGGACCCGCTGGCATGAGGTACGCGGACAACCGGCTGGTCTCCGGGAACAGCCGCTCACTGCGCCTCAGGGTGATGCCCTTCGTTTCGGCGCTGCGGTTTCTGGCGCTGGCGCTGGTTATCGTTGCCGCCGCCAGGCCGCAGGTGAGCGATGCGAGGGAGGTCATTCGGGGTGAGGGGGTGGACATTGCAATCGCCCTGGACATCTCCGGGAGCATGGGACAGACGGACTTTGCGCCGAACCGACTGGGGGCGGCAAAGCAGATTGTCGCCGAATTCATAGAAGAGCGAAAGTACGACCGCATCGGGTTGGTCGTCTTCTCCCGGGAGGCGTTCATCCAGAGTCCCCCTACTCTGGACCACGACGTCCTGTTACAGCTGCTCAGCGACGTGCATTTGGCGGACCAACTGGGGATCGAAGACGGAACAGCCATGGGCAGCGGCATGGCAACGGCCGCCAACATGCTGAAGGACTCAACCTCCGAGAGCAAGCTGGTGACCCTGATTACGGATGGCGTCAACAACTCGGGGCAGCTCGACCCAATAACAGTGGCCACTGCGGCGGAAGCGCTGGACATCAAGCTGTACACCATAGGGGTGGGCAGCAGCGACCCGGCCGGCGCTGGGCAGGAGGCTCCACTGGACGCAGAAACCCTCCGGCAGATAGCGGACATCTCCAGCGCGAAGTTCTACCTGGCAACGGATACGGAGGGACTGCGGGACATATACGCCGAGATCAACGCCCTCGAGAAATCTGAGGTGGAAGTGCTGGTCTTCACCCGCTATGAAGAGGTTCTGGCGTGGTTTGTGCTCCCCGCGCTAGCGCTGCTGCTGGCGGAATTGGTCCTCTCCCAGACCGTGTTCAGGAGGTTGCCGTAGGCTGATATGACCTTCGGAGCGCCCCAATTCCTGCTCCTGCTTATCGCGCTTCCCGCGCTGATGCTGTTCGCGTGGTGGGGCCTGAGGCGTCGCGCTGCATCGTTGCGGCGTATCGGCGACCCGGCCCTGGTGCAGCGGTTGAGCCTGGCGGCGAGACCCAGAATGCGCGTCCTGCGGATGGTTCTGTGGTTCGTGGGCGTCGCCCTGCTCATACTCGCTCTGGCCCGGCCCCAGTGGGGCAGCGATATCGAGCTTGTCGAGCAGGGTGGCGTGCAGGTGATGGTCGCTCTGGACGTATCGCGCAGCATGCTGGCCCAGGACCTGAAGCCCACCCGCCTCGACCGCGCCAAGCTGGAAATCTCCGATCTGATTTCGAAGCTGCAAGGCGACGAGGTCGGCATCGTCCTGTTCTCCGGCGCCAGTTTCGTGCAGTTCCCTCTGACCTCCGATTACGCTACTGCCCGGACCTACCTGAATCACGCCAGCCCCAACTCCATCACCCGCCAGGGCACCGTCATCGCCGAGGCGATTGAGACGGCAATGGCGGGCTTCAGCAGCGAGCGGGAGAGCCAGAAAGTCATCGTCATAATGACCGACGGCGAGAATCACGAGGGCGACCCCATCACGGCGGCAAGGCAGGCCAAGGGGCAGGGTGCGGTAATATACACCGTGGGGTTCGGGTCCCCGGACGGAGCGCAAGTCCCCGACTACGACGAGCGAGGCGCCATCACAGGCTATCGCCAGGATGCTCAGGGCCGCACGGTGGTCTCAAGAATAGATGAAGTGGCGTTGCAGCAGATTGCGGACAGCGGCGGAGGCAGCTACTTCAGGGCCGCCGACCCCGGGGCAATTGCGGGACTGGCCGACGAAATTGCATCCTTTGAGGACCGGAACCTGCAAAGCGAGTTCAATCAGAGAAGGGTGGAACGGTTCCAGTTGTTCCTGCTGGCCGGCGCGCTCTGCCTCGCTATGGCAGAGGTGATGGCCGGGCGTTTCTTCCTGTCAGCCGGAGACCGCAGGAGTCCGTCCGCCGGGGGAGCGAGAGATGGTTAATCGGGCTGTCATCGGCGCCCTGACGGTCCTTGCGCTATGCCTGATGGCGTGCGGCCAAACTCCGGCGCAGGTCAACAATTCAGGCCATGAGGCGTACCTGGGCGGCGACTATGCCGCCGCTCTCGATGCGTATCATCTTGCGCAGGAGCGCTCGCCGGATTCCGGGGAGCCGTACTACAACTCGGGGAATGTGATTTACCGCATGGGAGAGTACGGGGACTCGCTCCAGAGTTACGACGACTCGATCAGGCACACCAGCGGCGAGTTGCGATCGCGAGGGTTCTTCAACCGAGGCAATGCGTCCTTTCAGCAGCAGCAGTACGCCCAGGCGGCGCAGGCCTATATGGAAGTTCTGCGGATGAACCCGGACGACCAGGATGCCAAGCACAACCTGGAACTGGCTCTGAAGCAGATCCCCCCCGATCAGCAGCAAGAAAGTGAAGAGCAGGACGACCAGGAGCAGGAAGAAGAGCAGGACGAGCAGCAGGATGATGAAGAGGAGGAACAGCAACAGGATGAGGACCAGGAACAGGACCAGCCCATAACAATGGAGCAGGCCCGGCAGATACTCGAGTCCGTGGGCGAGAGCGCTCAAACCCTTCAGGAACGGCGGGGACAGGTACTGGTATCCCCCAAGCCTCCCAGCGAGTTCGACTGGTAGGACTGTAAGTGCCAAGTCCAGGAAACATACTTCGGCTATTGACCGTTGCATTCATCGCGGTAGCAGCGATGTCATCGGCGGTTCTTCCGTCCGTCCATGCCCAATCTCAGCCCGACGAATTGTTGTTCGTCAGAGCTGCGGTGGACAATGACCGGCCGTACTTGGGCCAGCAGATGACCTATGTAGCCCGGATATACCAAAACTCCGGGGTGACCCTGCCCTTCGGTGAGGTACGGTATGAGTCGCCGGACTTCGCCGGATTCTGGAACAGCCAACTGGTGGAGCAGGACAGATATACCGATACCATCGACTCGGAGGAATACTCGGTCCTTGAATTGAGAACGGCGCTGTTTCCCACCGTCGTGGGAACCGTTGTCATTGACCCCGCCGCCTTGACAGTCTCCACGGGAACTGCTGGAGCCCAGAGGTTGGTGGAGAGCCCTCCGGTGCCCGTCGAGGTGCGCCCGCTGCCGGTTGGCGCCCCCTCTGGTTTCACTGGCGCGGTCGGAAGGTTCAACATCACCGCCGATGTGGATACCGACACCGGGCAGGTGAACGAACCCGTGCAACTCACGGTAACGGTATCGGGCGAGGGTAACATCGAGGCGCTTCCGGATCCTGCCTGGCCGGAATTCACCGGCTGGAGGGTCATCGAATCGCCGGCCGACACGGCCAGTCAGCTCATCGCCGGGCAGGTGACCGGCAGCCGCACCTACGAAATTGTCCTGGTGCCGGAAAGAGCAGGAGAACTGACCATACCAGGAATCGGGTATACCCACTTCGACCCAGGGCAGGAGAGGTACGTCGAGGCCGCGACTGCCGCGATTGTCATCTCTGTCGTCAGCGCGGACGGAATGGCCGCGATCCCGCCTGTCCCCGGCGCCGAAACCGTCGGAGAGGAAGAAAGCCCGCTGATGAGACCCGTGAAGGTTGTGCCGCCGTCGCTGCGTCAAGGTGGAGTAGAGCTGACCGGAAGCGCGGCGTACTGGGCCGCGTGGGGCATACCGGGGCTGATTATCGCGGGCGCATTGGTATGGCGGCGCAGGCGTATAGCCTTGGAAGCCTCCCGCGCCGAGTCCCTCCGCCGGAACGCCCTGCCCAACGCCCGAACAGCATTGGCGCACGCCGTAACGGCCGGGGTTGACCCCAGAGTAGCCTCAGCCGACGGAGTGTTGTCCTATCTCTCGGCACGGCTTGAGGCGCCGGCAACCGGGATGACCCGCGAGGCGCTCCTCATGCGACTCCGGGAGGCCGGCGTCCAGCCGGAGTTGATGGATAGGGCGAATGAGATTTTGGCCGCAGGCGAGGCGGCAAGATACGCTCCGCTGGCTGGCGACCCTGCAGGGGCCGCAGGCGACGCCGAACAGGCCTCGCAGTTTCTTGGCGAACTCGAGGGAGCAATCGAAGCATGACTGTGTTGTTGCGACGTTTCATCGGCCCGTTGGCGGCGCTGGGTTTTCTCGCGGCGTTCGCGGGTGGAGTCTTCGCTCAGTCTCCATCTCCGGCTGAACTGATGGACGAAGCCAATCTTCGGTACGGTCGAGGGGAGTATGTGGAAGCTGCCCAGCAGTACGAGACCCTCATTGGCCTGGGATACCGGGACGCCACCGTTCATTACAACCTGGGCAACGCCTACCTGGAGAGCGGCGACCTGGGGCAGGCCATCCTGAACTACCTGCGGGCCGAGGAGCTGTCGCCCCGTGACCCTGACATTGCGGCCAACCTCAAACTCGCTCGCAGCAGGACTGTAGACCGGCTTCAGCCGGAGGGCGATTCCCTTGTCGCCGGCATATCGGACTTCGGGCGCCGTTGGGCTACGACAGGGGAGCTCGGCGCGGCGGCGCTTCTGCTGTGGGCGATTGGCGGGCTTGCAGTCGGCGCCCTCATCCTGTGGCCGGCCATGCGGCTCAGGAGACTCCTGAGAGGCGGAACGGTCGTGGCCCTTGCCGCCATGCTGGTGTCGCTGACGCTGTTGCTGAGTATGCTCTACGCCAACCCCTACGCCAACACCGGCGTGGTAACGGTGCAGACCGTAGAAGTCCTTGGCGGACCGGGGCCACAGTACCAAGAAACCTTCGCCCTCCACAGCGGCGCCCAGGTAAGGCTGGTGGACTCCCGCCACGGCTGGCTGCAAGTAGCTCTGCCGGGCGGCGAGCTGCAGGGCTGGGTCCCGACCCACGCACTGAAGGCCGTGGGCCAGTGACCTACTTAACAATACATTGGGCCAGACTTGGAACCACACACAGACACTCTAGTTTGTGCTACCCGTGAGGATCTTGACGATCTCCGTGTAACCAAGTGAGATCGCAATCGTGAGAGGGGTATCGTCATCATGCTGGTCGGGTTTTAGATTCGGGTCCGCCCCTGCGTTAACTAGAATCCGAACCATTTCCGCATCGCCTTTGTACACGGCATCGACGAGCGGCGTCGTATCATCTTTGGTATCAATGACATTGGGGTCAGCGCCAGCATCCAGGAGAATCTGCACGACTTCAGCATCGCCCCGTACCACCGCGTAGGTCAGGTGGGTCCCCACCCTGAAGGCGCAGTTGACATTCTTGTTCGGGTCAGCGCCCGCGCCGATTAGCATCCTCATCAACTCCTGGTCAGCCTTTTTGATGGCGAGGCTGAGCGGCGTCTGGTTATAACCGAACTGCTCGGTATCAATGACATTGGGGTCAGCGTCAGCATCCAGGAGAATCTGTACGATTTCGATGTCGCCATATCCGGTCGCGTACAGTAGGATCGCGTAGGTCAGGTGGGTACCCGCCTTCCCAAAAGCGTAGAGGGAACGAAGAAGTGTCCTAAAGTTTGGGTCAGCCCCAGCCTCGAGGAGCGCCTGAACGATCTCCTTGTGCGCCTTGCCAATTGCAAGACTGAGAGGCGTCCCTCGGTAGGGGGATTTGTCGCTGACTGCATTCAGATCCTCCGAGCATAGGTCGGCCAGAATCTTGACAGCTTCCGTGTTTTCCTTATAAACCGCTCTATGGAGGGGTGTTGGATCCGCTCCCTGGGAACACGTGAATTCAGGTCCAGCCGGGGGCCTTGGCGTTGGATAGGGTGTCGCCGTCGGCGCTGGCGTTGCCGTGGGGTATGGCGTTGATGTAGGGTATGGTGTCGCCGTGGCCAATGGCGACGGAGTATATGTGGGCTGTGGCGTGGCAGTCGGCACGGGTGTGCCAGTCGGATTGGGCGTGGGAGTGCCCGTAGGCAGTGGAGTGGGCGTTGGTACGGGCGTGTAGGTAGGATTGGGCGTGGGAGTCGGCTGAGGTGTTAAGGTCGGCTCCGGGGTGTTCAACTCGATAGTGGGCGGCTGATCGCCAAGGACTGGGGATTCGGAGGTAGGCAGGGTTGAGAACATTCCGGGCGGCGCTGTAGGAGTCGACACCGCCCCTCCATCAGAGCCGCTGCAAGCCGGCGTCGCCAAAGCGGCTAATAGCGCCACGCCCAACACCAATTTCAGGAGATGGCTGGAAATTATTTGGCCGGAGCCTGGCTTGCTCATTGCTCAACTCCTCCTTGACAAATCTGGGCAAAGCAATTCACTTTAGTTGGAAGTCCCCGTAAGGATTTTGAATATGTCCGTGTAGCCCTCTTCTATAGCGATGTCTATTGGGCTCACTTGGTTGAACTGGTCGAGTTTCAAATTGGGGTCCGCTCCCGCAGCGAGAAGGACCCGCACCATCTCTGCGGCTTGGTCCTTCACCGAGATGCTTAGTGGGGACTCCTCGTAGAACTGCTCGGTGTCCACCACGTTGGGGTCTGCCCCGGCGTCCAGGAGAATCTGCACTACATCTGTATCACCAAGTCCAACTGCGTAGGTGAGGTGAGTCCCTACCCTGAAGTCTGGGGAGACCTTGACGTTGGGGTCCGCCCCCGCATCGATGAGTATCTGTGCAATCTCGCCGCTGCCGGCTCCGATTGCCAGGCTGAGAGGCGTTTGGTCACTAAAATACTCTTTGCTTATTACGTTCAGGTCCCCTGGGCATAAGCTGGTGAGGATCCTGACAACCTCGATATTATTCCTATCTACCGCACGATGCAGAGGCGTTGGGTCTGATCCCTCCGAACACGTGTAGGTTGGCGCGGCTGTGTGCCGAGGCGTGGCCGCCGGCGCTGGCGTGCTTGTTGGCCTGGGCGTGGCAGTCGGCACAGGGGCGCCTGTCGGGTTGGGTGTCGGCGTCGGCACGGGTGTGCCAGTCGGATTGGGCGTGGGAGTGCCCGTAGGCAGTGCAGTGGGCGTTGGTACGGGCGTGTAGGTAGGATTGGGCGTGGGAGTCGGCTGCGGCGTTAAGGTCGGCTCCGGGGTGTTCAACTCGACAGTGGGCGGCTGATCGCCAAGGACTGGGGATTCGGAGGTAGGCAGGGTTGAGAACATTCCGGGCGGCGCCTCAGGAGACGACACAGACCCTCCATCAGAGCCATTGCAAGCCAGAATCGCCAAAGCGATCAAGGTCACCACCACCAATTTCAGGCAATGGCTGGAAATTATTTGGCCGGAGCTTGGCTCGCTCATTGCTCAATTCCTCCTTGACAAATCTGGGCAAAGCAATTCACTTTAGTTGGAAGTCCCCGTAAGGATTTTGAATATGTCCGTGTAGCCCTCTTCTATAGCGATGTCTATAGGACTCACCTGGTTGAACTGGTCGAGTTTCATATTGGGGTCCGCTCCCGCAGCGAGAAGGACCCGTACCATCTCTGCGTCTTGGTTCTTCACCGAGATGCTTAGTGGGGCTTCTTCGTAGAACTGCTCGGTGTCCACCACGTTGGCGTCTGCCCCGGCGTCCAGGAGAATCTGCACTATCTCCGTATCGCCAAGTCCAACTGCGTAGGTGAGGTGAGTCCCTACCCTGAAGTCTGGGGTGACCTTCACGTTGGGGTCCGCCCCCGCCGCAATGAGCTTCCGCATCATATCTGCATTGCCGGCTCCAATAGCCAGGCTCAGTGGCGTTTGGTCGTTGAACTGCTCGGTGTCCACCACGTTGGCGTCTGCCCCGGCGTCCAGGAGAATCTGCACTACATCTGTATCACCAAGTCCAACTGCGTAGGTGAGGTGAGTCCCTACCCTGAAGTCTGGGGTGACCTTGACGTTGGGGTCCGCCCCCGCTGCAATGAGCTTCCGCATCATATCTGCATTGCCGGCTCCGATTGCCAGGCTCAGTGGCGTTTGGTCGTTGAACTGCTCGGTGTCCACCACGTTGGGGTCTGCCCCGGCGTCCAGGAGAATCTGCACTACATCTGTATCACCAAGTCCAACTGCGTAGGTGAGGTGAGTCCCTACCCTGAAGTCTGGGGTGACCTTGACGTTGGGGTCCGCCCCCGCATCGATGAGTATCTGTGCAATCTCGGCGCTGCCGGCTCCGATTGCCAGGCTGAGAGGCGTTTGGTCACTAAAATACTCTTTGCTTATTACGTTCAGGTCCCCCGGGCATAAGCTGGCGAGGATCCTGACAACCTCGATATTATTCCTATCTACCGCACTATGCAGAGGCGTTGGGTCTGATCCCTCCGAACACGTGTAGGTTGGCGCGGCTGTGTGCCGAGGCGTGGCCGTCGGCGCTGACGTGCTTGTTGGTCTGGGCGTGGCCGTCGGCACGGACGCGCTCGTGGCCTGCGGCTTCTGATCAGATGTGGACGTGCTCAATGGCGTGGTTGCTGCAGAAGGTGCGGACGTGCTCGATGGCGTGGTTACCGCCGAAGATGTGGACGTGCTTGATGGCGTGGCTGCCTCCGAAAGTGTTGATGTGGCCGCCTCATCATCCCAAAAGATGCCGCATGCCACGATCGATAGAAGGGCCAGTGCGCCCGCTATCAGCGTCAAACATGTTCTGAATACGCGGCGTAGAACCTCAAGATAATTCATGTGTCGCCTCCTCTGAAAAGCTATTGATCCAATCGCATGAGTCTAGTTAGGCCCGTGTCGCCTCTTTCTGAATCCGCTGGCGATCATCCCACTTCTTCGACAATCCAATTCCCATCACTCTGTATACTGGCGACGAATGTGTACGTTACTCCGTTTATGGTCGTGTTGCGCAGTTCGATACTGGAGCCGGAACCGGTGAACAGGAATTGCCCGTTCCCATCGGAATCGACCGAAAACTCGGTGGACGTACCGGGATACGTGCAACTCTCGCCAGGCCTGACGATCAGGTCGACCGTACAGGACCCATCCGTGGCTGACGACACCGCCGTGGTGGCGTCGGCGACGTCGGACGCAAATCCCGTTCCGGCGGAGTTGATGGCCGATATTCGGTAGTGACGAGTGTTTCCGGCCATCAGCCCTGTGTGAGGGTAGGTGGTACTGGGGGAGTCGGTGTTCGCTTCCAGGTCGCTCCAGTTGGAGTTGTCTGCCGACACCTCGATTCGATAGCCGGTGACGGCCGCCCCGCCGTCATCCGATGGCGCGGTCCACGACAGGTCGATCTGCGTCTGGCCGTTCGCTGTCGCTGTCAGCCCGGTGGGCGCGCCGGGAGCCGTGACCGTTGGCGACGGCGGGACAACCTTATCTACCGCGACGGTGTTCAGGGTTGGGTACTGGCTGGAAGTCCCGAAAACCCAAGGGTTGTCTGAGTTGCCGTCTCCGTCCAGATCAATGTTCCATGAGGCGTATATGCTCGTGTAGCCTGTGGGCGACTGCAACTCGCTGGTTGTCTTGCCAACCCCTCCGGCGCTCGTGGACTGATTGGAGGTGGTCGTGTCCCAGTAGCTGACGCTGATTGCCCCGCTATTTTTCCCAACAAGCCCGCCGGCGCCTTCACGGGTTGAGACCGTGCCGGTGGAGTAACTGGCGCTAATGATCGCGCTGCTGCCTGTGCTACTGCTCCCCACGTCGACACTCTGGGTTCCGACAAGCCCACCGGCATACCTCCAGCTTGCGGACACGTTGCCGGTGGCATAGCTGGCGCTAATGATCGCGCTGCTGCTGGGACCCGCGTTACCCAAATTTGCCCCGACAAGCCCGCCAACGGTGTGCCACCCCGATACATCCCCAGTGGCATAGCTGGTAGCAATGGCGCCGTTCCAGTTTATTCCAACGAGGCCTCCGGCAGTGTTGGCGTTTGAGACTCGGCCAGTAGCATAGCTGCTACTGATAATACCTGTATTTGATCCGACAAGCCCGCCAAAATTGCCTTTGTTGTCCCCCGATACATTCACGTCAGCGTGGCTAGCGCTGATAGCTCCAGCATTGCTTCCTACGAGTCCTCCGACATCCTGAGACAGCCCCGAAACCTCGCCGGTTGCATAGCTGTCACTGATAGCGCCATCATTGTCCCCGACGAGACCACCGACGCCCCATCCCCCCGACACATCCACAGCAACCAGACCTATGTCATGTATGAAGCTCTCGCTGCGTGTACGACCGAATAGACCAAGATAGTTATTATCGCTCTGGCCGGAGTAGTCGATGTACAGGTTGGAGATAGTGTGACCATTGCCGTCAAATTCGGTGTTGAACCCGGTTTGGGAGCCGCTATTGAGGGCCCTCAGTCCACCGATGGGATCCCAGCCTGTACCGGTGCGCCAGTTCTGGTTGACAGCGCCGGATGCGTAACTAGCGGCGCTGTTGAAGTCCAGATTGCGCGTCAACTCGTATCCACTGCAGCCGGATGGGGAACACCCCATGTCGTCTGCGGCGTTCGGGAACGCTGCGGTGTAAGTGGAGATGTTTGCCGATTCATCCACTACGCCATCACCGTTCAGGTCCCACCGGATGGCGTTAAACTGCTCCAGTTTGGAGATCTCTATCAGGCCATTGGAATTGCTGTCGTAGTCGATGCTGTCTGCCACAGCCGCGCCAACAGTTACAGTCACCGCGGGCGAGCAGTTGTTGGTCGTATCGGACTCATTGGATACAGAGTCCGCGCACGCGCCGTAGTAGTACGTCCCGGCTGTGGATGGAGCCGTCAGGCCGACCGACTCGTCTCCGCTCTCCGATGCGTCGAGACCGCTCACCGAGTCAGTGTCGACCTCCGTATCGCTGGTTGTGATAGTGGAGTCGGTGGAGCGGTAATAGCGCAAGGTAGTGGATGCGGAAGAACTGCTGCCCTGGTTACGTGTCGTGGCGCTTAGTGTGAATGAGGCTCCTGCTGTCGGGCTGCTTTCGCTCACCGTGGGTGTGTTCACCACCAGGTCGGGTGCGGGTGCCGCGCCCACATTAACGGTCACTGCAGCGGAGCAGTTGTTGGTCGTGTCCGACTCCCCGGACACCGATTCTACGCACGCACCGTAGTAGTACGTGCCCGGATCAGAAGGAGCAGCTACGCTGATCGACTCGTCTCCGGTCTCCAAGCCGTCAAGCCGGGACACAGAGTCCGTGCCTGCGGGAGTATCGGAAGTTGTAATGGTAGAGTCGGTAGAGCGATAGTAGCGCAGAGTGGTCAAGGCTGATCGGCCGTTGCCCTGGTTCCGAACCGTGGCGTTCAGGGTGAAGGACGCTCCTGCCGCTGGAGCGCTTTCGCTGACCGTAGGGGTATCTACTACAAGGTCGGGGGCCGGGGCTGCACCGACGGTAACGGTCACGGCGGCGGAGCAGTTGTTGGTCGTGTCCGACTCGTCCGATACCGAGTCCACGCATGCACCGTAGTAGTAGGTGCCCACATCAGAGGGAGCAGTTACGCTAATCGACTTATCTTCGGTCTCTAATGCATCGAGCCGGAATACCGAGTCCGTGCCTACTTCCATATTGGAGGTAGTGATAGCTGCATCGGTGGACTGGTAGTAGCGCAGCGTAGTGGACGCCGATGAGCCGTTGCCCTGATTGCGTACCGCAACAGTCAGGGTGAAGCGGGCTCCGGCAACTGGAGCGCTTTCGCTCACAGTAGGCCTGTCCACTACAAGGTCGGGAGCGGGCGCTGCGCCCTCCATCTCTGCGGGATTCTCGCTGTCAATTGCCGAGCAACCTGCATCGTTGCATGCCGTTATCCAATAGTAGTTTGCCGTCTCATCTGGGGTCGCGTGGGTGTACGTTGTTAAGGGCATGTTGCTAGCTAGCTCTTCACAGAGGAGGGGGCTTCCGAGGCTCAATCGGCAACTAGGGAATCTCTGAATAATGTCCCTGATTATGGCATAATTTAGGCAAAGCAAGCAAAAGCCAGGGAGGACGCCATGACTGACCAGCCCACCTTCGCCGACTTGGAATACCGGCACAAGAAGCGCAGGACCCGTCGAGAGGTCTTTCTGGAGCGGATGGAATGTCTGATACCCTGGGAGACGTTGGAGGAGCGCATCCGGCCCCACTACTTTAAGGCGGAGCGGGGTCGTCGGCCTTACTCCCTGTCGGTGATGCTGCGAGTGCACGTAGTCCAACTCTGCTACAATTTGAGTGACCCTGGTATGGAAGATCTGCTGTATGAGGCAGAGTCGGTGAGGCGGTTCGTGGGTCTCAGGCTGTCGGAAGACCTGCCAGACGAGAGCACGATACTACACTTTCGCCACCTGTTGGAGAAGCATCAACTGGGTCAGGGGTTGTTTGAGGAGATTAAAGGTCACCTGGAGAAGCAGGGGGTACGGCTGCAGGAGGGGAGCATAGTGGACGCCACCATCATAGCAGCGCCGTCGTCAACGAAGAACGGGGCGGGGCAGCGTGACCCGGAGATGCGCCAGGTGAAGAAGGGGAATGCGTGGCATTTCGGGATGAAGCTGCACATTGGTGTAGACTCCCGGACAGGCTTGGTACACAGCTTCTCAACAACGCCGGCCAACGTGCATGATGTGACCCAAGCCCATCGTCTATTGCATGGTGGGGAGCAGCAGGTATGGGGGGATGCCGGATACACAGGGGTGGAGAAGCGGTCCGAGAATCTGGAGTTGGGGGTACAGTGGCAGGTGGCTATGAAGCCGGGACAGCGACGAAAGCTGGATTCGGGGAGTCTGGTAGCCTTAGCGGAGAAGTCTAAGGCGTCGGTGCGAGCTAAGGTGGAACATCCCTTCTGGGACGTGAAGGGGGTATTCGGCTACGCTAAAGTACGCTACCGGGGCTTGGCCAAGAACACAGAACGGCTGGCGCTGCTGCTGGGGCTGTCCAACCTGAACCGGGCCCGGGGCCTCTTGGCTGGTTGACCTGGGGGGTAGTAGGCCCAAAAGCGGGACTGAAGCCGCAAAGCGGCCGAAGAGGAGAGGGCAAAGAGGGCCGAAATTAACCGCATCTTCAAAAACCAAGGCCAATAACCAGGAGGGTAAGTCTGCTTCTGCACCCAGCAATCAAGAAATCAGCCTGGCAACACATTGTTCAGACCTTCCCTAGAACTGAAGAGGTCGTCATAGTAGATGTTGTAGTAGTCTGCATCCGGAACCGAGTGCCAAGAGACTACTGTTGTCGAACCCTGCCAGGTGTATTGTTGATTGGGTGGGCTGACTGGCGGTGCAACAACTGTAACGGTCACGGCAGCGGAGCAGTTGTTGGTCGTGTCCGACTCGTCAGTTACCGAGTCCACACAGCCCCCGTAGTAGTAGGTCCCGGGCGTGGACGGCGCGTCCAGACTGATAGACTCGTCTCCGCTCTCCGAGCCGTCAATCCGGGACACTGAGTCCGTGCCTGCGGGAGTATCGGAAGTTGTGATGGTCGAGTCGGTGGAGCGATAGTAGCGCAGGGTGGTAGAACCCGACGGCCCATTGCCCTGGTTGCGCACCGTGGCGTTCAGGGTGAAGGAGGCTCCTGCTGTCGGGCTGCTTTCGCTCACCGTGGGTGTGTTCACCACCAGGTCGGGTGCGGGTGCCGCGCCCACATTAACGGTCACTGCAGCGGAGCAGTTGTTGGTCGTGTCCGACTCCCCGGACACCGATTCTACGCACGCACCGTAGTAGTACGTGCCCGGATCAGAAGGAGCAGCTACGCTGATCGACTCGTCTCCGGTCTCCAAGCCGTCAAGCCGGGACACAGAGTCCGTGCCTGCGGGAGTATCGGAAGTTGTAATGGTAGAGTCGGTAGAGCGATAGTAGCGCAGAGTGGTCAAGGCTGATCGGCCGTTGCCCTGGTTCCGAACCGTGGCGTTCAGGGTGAAGGACGCTCCTGCCGCTGGAGCGCTTTCGCTGACCGTAGGGGTATCTACTACAAGGTCGGGGGCCGGGGCTGCACCGACGGTAACGGTCACGGCGGCGGAGCAGTTGTTGGTCGTGTCCGACTCGTCCGATACCGAGTCCACGCATGCACCGTAGTAGTAGGTGCCCACATCAGAGGGAGCAGTTACGCTAATCGACTTATCTTCGGTCTCTAATGCATCGAGCCGGAATACCGAGTCCGTGCCTACTTCCATATTGGAGGTAGTGATAGCTGCATCGGTGGACTGGTAGTAGCGCAGCGTAGTGGACGCCGATGAGCCGTTGCCCTGATTGCGTACCGCAACAGTCAGGGTGAAGCGGGCTCCGGCAACTGGAGCGCTTTCGCTCACCGTAGGTGTGTTCACCACCAGGTCCGGCGCGGGCGCTGCTCCAACCCTTACGGTTACCGCGGTTGTGCAGTTGTTGGTCGTGTCCGACTCGTCAGGTACTCCGTCGACACAGGCCCCATAGTAGTAGGTGCCAGGGTTCGAGGGGGCAGTCAGGCTGATCGACTCCTCGCCCACTTCTGAGCCGTCAAGCCGAGAGACTAAATCCGTGCCCACCTCCGTATCGCCGGTGGTGATCGTCGAATCTGAGGACTGATAGTAGCGCAGAGTCGTAGGGTCTGATCGACTATTGCCCTGGTTGCGCACTGTGGCGCTCAAAGTGAAACGGGCTCCTGCCGCCGGAGCACTCTCGCTGACCGTGGGCGTCTCCACTACCGGGTCAGGTGCCAGAGCTGCGCCCGTTGTAGCCCAGTCCACATTGGACGTCGGCCCTCTCCCAGCGGCGTTGATTGCAGAGACGCGGTAGTACCGGGTGATTCCAGCCGACAGGTCGGCGTCGGTATGGCTGGTGCTGCTGGAGCGGGTATTCGTGACGAGGTCGGACCATGAAGAACCGTTGTTAGAGACTTCTATACGATAGCCAGTAATGGCCGCCCCACCATCGTCCGATGGCGCGTTCCAGGATAGGTCGATACGAGTTGGACCGTCAGCAGAAGCAACGAGATTCTCCGGTGCATGGGGTACTCTCGCCGGGGCCGCAGGGGTCCCGGTTCGAGTCGATGACCAGGAACCGCTGCCGGTTGCGCGCACAGCACGAACCTGGACATCGTATCGAGTCTCGCCGCTTAGACCGTGCAATTCGTAACTCAGTACACCTGAGCCCTCAGTCCACGCTCTCTCTATTACCGTCCAGTTGGCGTCTACCGTTTCATCGGCAGAGGTTTCGATGTGACGGATGTCGTAGGCCGTAATAGAGGTGACGCCTCCCCCGGATGGAGGGTCCCAGTCCACGGTCAGGGAATTCGTACCAGGTGTAACGAGCCGGATGGACGGCACACCGCTGGCCTGTACCGGGAGCGGAGGAAGGACAAAGAAGCCGTGGCCCCAAGTGTTGTTGGGGTCAGGGCTTCTTACCCGCTGCTCCGCGTTGTCCTCAATGTAGGTGACGACCTGGGCCGGAGTATAGCCGGGGAACCGCTGGCGCACCAGGGCCGCCATGCCGGCCACGTGGGGCGCGGCCTGGCTGGTGCCACAGAAAGCAGATTCACGGCTAGCCGTTTCCCCGCAGTCCGCAGCGACCCCGTCCGGCTTGACCCTGCCGTCGGGCGTGGGTCCCCGGCTGCTGTAGGTCTCGATCAGACTAGGGTTACTCCAGTGGGCCGCGCCCACTGCCAGCATGCCGGGGTTGGCGCTCTCTGAGGGGCTGGTGATGCTGCCGGTCTGCGGCGTGTTAAGAGATAGTGTGCCTCCCCACGCAAGGAGTTGGATCCATTCCGGCTCGCTGCCCCCGGAATGCGCTATCAAGACATCATATTCCTCGAGGGCGGTTTTGGTTTTTTCGTATGGATCATCGCGTGGTCTCCCCATTTGAGAGTCTGTGCTAGAACGCCAATCACTCTCATTCTCGTTCCGATTGGTCAAAATCAGGTCTAGATCTCGCGTCGCTCCGTCCCATGTGTCTTTCCAGCGCAAATGAAGTACCCCGGAAGAAGAGGGGGAAAGGGCATACACATTCCTGAACGCGTCATCGTCGAACTTGATTAGCCGCATAGGTTCGCCGTCTATATTCGTGGTGGTGTAGGAAAATGGGCCGCGTTTGAACCAAGTCCGGTGGCCGCTATTACCAGCTGAGTTGACCCAAACAATCCCAGCGGATACCGCTTTGTCAATGGCCTTCAAGGGGCTGCTGCTATAAGGGGAAGTTCCGTCTCCAGGCCCATCGAATACCCAGGATAGGGATTGGTTTATTACCGAAACGCGTTCGGAAATCATCCAGTCCACAGCGGCATTCAGCTGTGAAAGAGTCTGAGGATTCGTTATGTAGAGAGATGCCTCCGGGGCAATATCCATTACGGACTCCCCGACTACCGTGCCGTGGTCAGTACCCCACTCGCAATCGGAGACTTGATCGCTTGGTGTGGCAGTATACGTATTCATATAACATCTTGCATGGACCGATTGTGGCAATTCAATCCCCTTGACAGCTTCACCAGAGAAGCCTATGAACCCTAAGTCGATAATTCCCACCCTTATGCCGTTGCCGGTATACCCGGCCTGATTCCAAATCTGCGAACCATGAACTGCGGGACCATTGCCGACAATCTGTGAGGCGCCCTGAGACGGTTCCGGTGGTTGAATTAGCCTCACCTTCAGAACGCCCGGTTGATTGGAAGTCTGCCCCAGCAGGAGTACCGGGACCAATGCCTCAATGTAGTCCTCGCCGGCAAAAATGATTGACCCGCCGTTTGCTTCCAGAAAGGCAACCACCCCGCCTACGTTCCCGGACAGGTAGATGTACACTCCCACCGAGTTGCCCAGGTGCAGCGGAGCTTCCTGAGCGGCCTCTTCCGGGGTGATTTCCCCTGCTTCGACTCTGGCGACCAGGCTGTCGAGATATGATCCCACATTGGGGTAGGTTACCTTCTTCTCAGGAGTGGAGGGGCGGGCTGTGGGACCGGCAGTGGGTACAGGCAGTGACACAGCGCCGGCTGGCGGCGTGGCATACGGCGTTGCTGTCGGATAAGCAGTGGCCGTTGGGTAGGGCGTGGCCGTGGGATAGGGTGTCGGAGTCGAATCAAGCTGGACCACGATACCCGGATCAGGCTGATCGTCAGCACTGGGGGAGGTGGCGGCAGGTGGCGTGGCAAATAGCACCGACTGTGGCGTCGGAGAGGGCGGCTCGTCCGTGGAATCACCGCAAGCCACTATGGCCAGCAGGGCCAGGGCGCACGCCGCCAGTGTAAAGAATGTTTTTATTTGTCCGTGTAGTGTCTTGAAGTTCCCCATGTCTCAGTAACCCGGCGCGGGCTATTACTCGGATTTCGCCTATGAATTTTGATGCCGCTCAGAACCTATTCCTCACTGCCCGCGTCTTCGAGAATGCCTATTATCTCCTTATTATTGCATTTCTTCTCCGCCTTGCTCAAATGCGAATTGCCTGGTGCAATGGACTTTGACATTATCACTCTCCTGGGTGCAAGATTAAGCGCCACGGTCACGTCTACAGTAGCCTTCCGCATGACGCGCCGTAAGGTATATTTGTACCTATTGCGAGGGGTACATTTGACTAGGGCGTGTTCACACAACGTGGTCTGCGCATGATATAATACAGGCATGGAAATCACAGAAGCTCAGTACGAACGCATAGCTCCAGTCTTCCCTGTTCAGCGTGGCAACGTGAGGCTGTCCAACCTTCAAGTGCTGAACGCCATGCTGTATGTCGCCGAGCAGGGGTGCAAGTGGCAGGGGTTGCCCAGCCGGTTTGGCAACTGGCACACTGTATACACTCGAATGAACCGGTGGTCGAAGAACGGGGTGCTCGACAGGGTGTTCGAATACCTGCAACGAGAACAGATAGTGCGCATCAAACTGGAGGCGGTCTCGATGGACAGCACCATTGTCAAGGTGCATCCTGATGGCACTGGTGCGTTAAAAAAAACGGACCGCAGTCCATCGGCAAGTCCCGGGGCGGCTGGACCACCAAGATTCATATGGTTGCCTCGGATGCTCGAACAGCCATAACCTTCTCCCTCTCACCGGGACAGGCTCACGATGCGCCGGAAGGACGCAAGCTGCTTAAACGTCTTGGTTCGCAGCACCAAAACCCGTACCTGTTAATGGACCGGGCCTACGAAGGCAATGAGACCCGCCAACTGGCCTTGGCCCTGGGATTCACCACCGTAGTGTCTCCGAAAGTATCCCGTATTGACTCT
Organism: Dehalococcoidia bacterium; assembly: GCA_965218945.1. GTDB lineage: Bacteria > Chloroflexota > Dehalococcoidia > Lucifugimonadales > UBA2985 > DAOUJW01. The sequence continues at coordinate 3,082,060 of OZ244718.1, read as the reverse complement.
TGGGAGTACGACCGGGAGATGTACACGAGGCGCAACGAGATCGAGAGGCTATTCCGTCGTTTGAAGGGCTTTCGTCGCATATTCTCCCGTTTCGAGAAGCTGGACGCACTCTTCCTCGGCTTTATACTCTTCGCCCTTATACTCAATGCCTTGCGTTAGTGTGAACTCGCCCTAGTTCGACCGCCCACGCGTATCTGAGTTTTCCGTTGCATTGTGTATGACGGATGAAAAGGGCGTTTAGGAAAGACCGTAGCACATCTCAGGCCAGTGTTGACAACATTCCAATGTCGATGGGAAGACTCGCTTCCAGAAGGCTGTTTCCCCAGTTGGTGATCCTGGAGGCCGAATCCGAAGAGTGCCTGGCCACAGACCAAGCTGTGCTGGCCGATCATTGAGGGACAAAAGGCGCTGGGACCTCTCCGAGCAATGCCGGGGCCTATTAACTGTATGTAGAGATGAAGATCGAGCTGGTCGGGGGTGGGGAACTTACGTTGCTCGTTGGGAATTCCCCTAGAACTGCTACGTTGACGGGCTCCCAATTCTCTATTACGCTTCTCCCAGACTTGGATTGCTGTTGCAAAGGACATAGGAAAGTACATTCAGAGGTCGAGCCAGCACTAGAAGAGGGTTTAGTCAGATAGCCAGTATGTCTTGCGTGCTTGAAAGAAGAATACAATCGGTGAAGCAATGAATCATGGCCAGATCGTGAGTTTCATTTGGGGAATCGCAGACCTTATCCGGGACGCCTTTAAGAGAGGCAAGTATCAGGATGTCATCCTGCCTCTAACCGTGCTGCGTCGGCTTGACTGCGTGCTGGCACCAACAAAGGAAAATGTGCTTCAGAGACAGGGTGAATTGAGAGGACGGGGTCTTGAGAATCTCCGTAGGCAACTCTGTGATGCTTCGGGGTTTGAGTTTTATAACACCTCCCGTTACGACTTTGATAGGCTGCTAGCAGACGCGCCGAACGTAGCTGCGAACCTTAGGAACTACATCGCAGGCTTTAGCCAGAATATGCGGGAGGTCTTGGAGAGGTTCAATTTCGATAACACCATCAGCAAACTCGATGAGTCGGGTCTTCTGTTTCAGGTGTTGGAGCGATTCGGGAATGTGGACCTTCATCCCGACACTATCGACAATGCCACCATGGGCACTGTCTTCGAGGAGCTGATCCGTAGATTCAATGAAGCGCTGAACGAGAACCCTGGTGAGCACTTCACACCTCGTGATGTGGTCCACCTCATGGTGGACCTTATGCTCGCTGGAGACGAAAGGAATGTCAGCGGCGAGGGAGTCGTACGCACGGTCTATGATCCATGCTGTGGTTCGGGCGGCATGCTGACCATCGCCAAAGAGCATATCACCATAGGCCACCGGGAGAACGGCAATCTCTTGACCAGACCCGTCAATCCTCTGGCCGAGATTCACCTCTACGGCCAGGAGGTGAACCCGGAGACTTGGGCGGTCTCCAAGTCCGATCTCTACATGAAGGACCCCACGGGTAAGGACGCCGAAAACGTCGTCTTCGGTACCACGCTCTCCAACGACCGGCACGCGACCAGCACTTTCGACTACCTCATTGCGAATCCGCCCTACGGCAAGGACTGGAAGCGGGACGAGAGTGCAGTCCGCGCTGAGCACGGACGGGGCAGCGCAGGCAGGTTCAGCCCAGGACTTCCGCGCATCAGTGACGGGCAACTCCTGTTCCTGCTGCACATGATCGCTCGGGCCAAGGCTCCGAATGAGGGGGGCTCTCGCATCGCCATCATTATGAACGGCTCCCCCCTGTTCACCGGCGACGCAGGCAGCGGCGAGAGTGAGATACGTCGCTACATCTTCGAGAACGACTTGCTGGAGGCGCTGATAGCCCTGCCGGAGCAACTCTTCTATAACACCGGCATTGCCACCTATGTTTGGCTCCTCACCAACCGCAAAGCCCTAGAGCGTCAGGGGAAGGTGCAACTCATCGACGCCTCCTCGTTTTGGGTGCCGATGGCCCGGAGCCTTGGCGACAAGCGGCGTCAGATACCACCGGACAATACGCGTGACATCCTCAAAATTCTAAACGACTATCAGGATGGCGATACCCGTATAGTAATCAAGGACGGCAATCAAGAAGGAATAGCAGTAAGCTGCATCTTTCCCACAACCCACTTTGGTTTCCGCAAGATCACCGTGGAGCGTCCGCTGAGGCTCAACTTCCAAGCGAGCCCGGAACGTATCGAACGGATTGAAGAAGAGAAGGGGTTTCAAGCTCTAGCCACTTCACGAAAGCGCGGCTATGCGGCGGCTCAAGAGGAAGCCCAAGGCCTTAGACTCCAGAAGTCGCTCCTTGACTTGCTGGATGGCCTGCCGAAAACCATAGTGACCGATAGGAAGGCTTTCGAGGACATCCTCGATGCCGCCGTGAAGAAGGCCGGGCTGAAGCTGCCCGCCCCGGCCCGAAAAGCAGTCCTCAACGCTCTTGCGGAACGCGATGAGACGGCGGCCATCTGCCGGGCCCGGGACGGTAAACCCGAACCAGACCCTGAACTGCGGGATACCGAGCGGGTGCCTCTGGCAGAGGACGTGTACGCCTTCTTCGAGCGAGAGGTCAGACCCCACGTCCCAGACGCATGGTTAGACGAGTCCAAGCGCGACGCCAAGGACGGAGAGGTAGGCGGTGTAGGCTACGAGATCAACTTCAACCGCTACTTCTATCGGTACTCACCACCGCGCCCGCTGGAGGACATCGAAACCGACATCCGGCACATCGAAGCGGACATCGTTCGGATGCTGCGCGAGGTCACGGCCTCGACGCCTACCCTGTGATACCCGCCTCCTTATTATAAAAGGTCGGCAAGTTGCATTACTATGCCGACATAAATTGACATCTGCGCTCCAGTCTTATAGAATGTCGGCACTAGCCATCCTAGTGCCGACAGGACTGACAGCAATGATCGTCAAACTCAATGAGGACATCCTTCACAAGGCTGGCATCGGCAACTTCTTCCGCCCAAGTCAGCTGGAGCCGCTGGGAATACCCTACCATAGGCTTCGACAGCTTGAGGCGGATGAGGCGGTCGAGCGAGTCAGCTGGGGGCTCTACCGGCTTGCCGACGCCGAGCCCACGGAACGCTACTCGATAGCCTCCGTCTGCGCCCGGATCCCCAACTCCATCGTCTGCCTCCTAGCGGCCCTCCAAGTGCACGGGATTGGTACCCAACTCCCGCACCAGGTATGGATCGCCATTCCGCACAAGGCGAGGCCTCCTACGATGGAAGATGCAAGCGTGCGCCTGGTCAGATTCAGCGGCGCGGCCTGGACCTATGGCGTTCAGGAAACGAAGTTCGAGGACGTGCCCGCCCGCATCACCTCTCCCGCCCGCACGATAGTCGACTGTTTCCGGTTCCAGCGCCTCGTAGGGCGGGAAGCCGCGCTGGAAGCTCTGCAAGAAGGCCTCCAAGACCGAAAGGTGACCACGGCCGCCCTGACACGGACCCTTGAAGTCCTGCCCTCGCGCCGCCTGAGGGCCATACTGGAGGCTGGAGTGCTATGACATCCAACGTCACTGCTTCAATCAGAGACCGTTTGCTCAGCAGAGCGAAGGCCGAGGGTACGGTGTTTCAATTTATTCTGGACCGTTACGCCTGCGAACGGTTCCTTTACAGGCTGGGGGCATCTGAGGCCCGGAACCGGTGCATCTTGAAAGGCGCGAGCTTGCTGGCGTTGTGGATGGAGGACCCCTATCGAGCAACACGCGATGTTGACCTATTGGCATCCGGAGACAATGATGAGGAAACTGTTCGGGGAGTCATGACGACCATTTGCAACGTTTCCTGCCCTGAAGACGGAGTCGCCTTCGACATCGATGCCCTCAAAGTAGCAGTAATCCGGGACGGTCAGCGATACAGTGGACAACGGGCCACATTGCCCGCCTTCCTGGATGCTGCGAGATGCACTGTCCAGGTGGACTTTGGGTTTGGAGACGTGGTAACCCCTGGCCCGGAAGAGGCCATCTTGCCCACGCTCATTGACGATGTTCCGGCACCTTTCCTGCGCACATACCCCAGGGTGTCGACCATTGCGGAGAAGTTTGAGTCAATGGTGCAATTGGGGACTCGCAACAGCCGCATGAAGGATTTTTACGACATTTGGGCTTTGTCCGAAACCTTCGACTTCGACGGAGCCGAGTTGCAAGGGGCGGTAGCGGAGTGTTTCCATCGACGCGGTACTGTCTGGAATACTGAAATACCTGAGGCATTGACAACTGCATTCTATTCGGGTGAAGTGCAACAAACCTACTGGGTAGCATACGGGCAACATGGAACGTTACTACGGCCGCCTCCCAACTCGTTTGATGAGATTGGTAGCCGTATTCTTGCTTTACTTGGGCCCGTGCGCGAACACATCCTGATGGGCGAGTCTCTTGACATGCACTGGCCAGCAGGTGGCCCCTGGCAGGACCGGGTTATCAGTGAGTAAAGGGAAAGAAACGCATGGTCACGCGAAGGACTTTCTTCAGCTTTCACTACAAACCGGACAATTGGCGAGCAGGCCAAGTCAGGAACATAGGCGCCATCAAGGGCAACGAGCCTGTGTCCGACAACCAATGGGAGACTGTTACCAGAGGTGGTGATGCTGCAATCCAAACATGGATTGACGACCAGATGTACGGTAAGTCCTGCGTGATTGTCCTGATAGGCAGCCAGACGTCAGGCCGCAAGTGGATCAACTATGAAATAGGGAAAGCGTGGGACGATGGGAAGGGGTTGCTGGGCGTCTACATTCACAACCTAAAGGACGCAAACGGAGACCAATCGCAGGAAGGAGCGAATCCCTTCTACCGGCTTAGCGTGAATGGGAAAAGGCTCTCCAATATCGTGAAAGCCTACGACCCTCCTTACAAGCGAAGCACGAACGTATATGCTCACATAGAAGAAAACATCGCTGATTGGGTTGAGGAGGCAATCCGTATCCGAGGTACGTACTGAGGAAGGAAATCACCATGGCGGATACCCAACCTCTGAATGAGAACTCCACCGCAGTTCAAGCGCACTTGACCATGATGCAGGGTGTGATAAACCGGATGGCGGAGAACAGCCGCTCCTGCAAGGTGTGGTGCGTCACCTTGGTGGCCGCTGTACTGGTCCTAGTGGCCCGGACGGGAGAACCGCAGCACGCGCTGATTACGTTGGTTCCCACACTGCTGTTCTGGGTCCTGGATGCATACTATCTGGGACTGGAGCGACGGTTCCGTAAGTCGTACTGTGCCTTTGTCGGAAGAGTCCACGATGGGAAGATAGCTACATCCGACCTCTATACCGTGGCCCCGAGTGGATCGGAAATAGGGCAATTCTGTTGGGCGTTGTTCAGATCTTTCTCTATACTGCCGTTCTATCTCCTGCTGACTGCCATGGTAGTTCTAGCCTGGCAGCTCATACTCCCCTCGGTCACACCGGCGGAGGCGTTGCCATGAACCAGGTTCCCAGGCACAATGTCTTCATCAGCCACCATGATGCGGATCGAGAGTACAAGGGGCGGTTCATTCAGATGATGGGGGACCTCATTGTGGACACATCGGTTGATGAAGATGATATTGATGACACCAACTTGGCTAGGGAGACTATTCGGCGGGAGATACGGGACGATTACATACGGCAGGCGTCCGTAACGATTGTGCTCCTCGGGCCTTGCACTTGGCAGCGAATGCACGTGGACTGGGAGATTCACTCCAGCATCAGACAGACTGACTACAACAGAAGATGTGGGCTGTTGGGCATCTGGCTGCCAGAACACCCTGACTATCACTCCGACAATTATAACGACAGGCTGATGCCGGCCAGGTTGGCGGATAATGCGGATGGCGATGACCCGTACGCACTGCTCTACGACTGGCCACGGAAGCGCGCGGGCAGGCGGGAAACGGTCCGTCAATGGATTGAGGACGCATACCAGAGACGACGCGGAAACAATCCCAACAGTGGCAGGCGGTTGATGGAAGGCAACATAGGTGGCAGCTGTTCCGGTGGATGGTAAGATTAACCCTAAATTGGATTGAAATGGCAACCTTGACCGAAAAATACAAACCCTATCCTGCCTACAAGCCATCCGGCGTTGAGTGGCTGGGCAACATTCCGGCGCATTGGGAGGTGCGTCGACTAAAGTACCTCGCTACCGTGAACGATGAAGCGCTTCCCGAAACCACTGACCGGGATATGGAAATCACCTATGTGGACATCGGGAATGTCGATTCCGTTGGGGGAATTACGGGCACTGAGGACTTGGTGTTTGAGGATGCACCTTCGAGAGCGCGGCGCATCGTGCGACAAGGCGATGTGATAATCTCGACGGTTCGGACGTACCTGAGAGCAATAGCCCGGATAGAATCCGCTGATACCAACCTGATCGTGTCCACGGGATTCGCTGTGATACGGCCTCGAAGCCTGGATGATGGGTTTGTTGCCTATGCGCTCAGCTCTCCATATTTCGTTGAACGGGTTGTTGCGCATTCAACGGGAGTAAGCTATCCGGCCATCAATGCTAGCGAACTTGCCTGTTTGGACATCGCTTTCCCGCCCCTCCCGGAGCAACGCGCTATCGCTGCCTTCCTGGACCGGGAGACGGCGAGTATTGATGATCTCGTTCTCAAGAAGGAGCGGCTGGTAGAGCTGCTCCAGGAGAAGCGAAAGGCCCTCATCACCCGCGCCGTCACTCGGGGCCTCGACCCCAACGCGCCGATGAAGGACTCCGGAGTCGAGTGGCTGGGGGAGATTCCGGCGCATTGGGAGGTGAATCGGCTGAAGTATCTGGCTGATTTCATTAACGGAGCTGCATTCGATCCGGCCGAGTGGGGTACCGAAGGGACGCCTATAATCCGCATCCAAAACCTCAACGGTGGGGATGACTTCAACTACACAACCCGCAAGCTACCGATGAAGTACGTTTCGCAAGTAGGCGATCTTCTATTTGGCTGGTCAGGGAACAGGGGAACTTCATTCGGGCCTTTCCTCTGGTGGCGAAAAGGCGAATACTACCTGAATCAGCATATCTTTCGAGTATTGCCACTCAACGTCACGAAAGATTGGTTCTATTGGGCATTGAAAGCAGTAACCTTCCATGTGGAGAGACAAGCACACGGGATAATTGGAATGGTTCATATTACACGAGACGAACTTGGAGTAATTTATATCCCAATCGTTCCAAACGTGTCGGAGCAGCGCGCTATTGCCTCCTTCTTGGACCAAGAGACGGCCAAGCTCGACGGCCTGATCGCCAAGGTACGAGAGGCTATGGATCGATTGAAGGAGCTTCGCACCGCCCTCATCTCCGCCGCCGTCACCGGCCGGATTGACGTGCGGGAGGAGGCGGGATGAACGTCGACGTTTCCGAGAGGGCCTTCGAGGACGCGATAGAGGCGTGCCTGCTTCGGCAAAGCGAGGGCGTGATCGCGGAGGAGCGGGCCTCATACATGGACATGCCGCCCGGCGGCTATCAGAAGCGCCGGGACGAGGACTACGACCGCACCCTCTGCCTCATCCCACGTGACGTGCTGGACTTCGTTCTGGCAACGCAGCCCCGGGAGTGGAAGAGGCTTTCACAGCATCACGGGGCGGCCGTGGAGGAGCAGTTCCTGAAGCGCCTGTCCTCTGAAATCGGGCGCCGGGGCGCCCTGGACGTGCTACGCAACGGAATCAAGGACATGGGTTGCCGGTTCCAGATTGCCTACTTCCGCCCGGCTAGTGGGCTGAACGAGGAGACCCGGTGGCTCTACAGGGGTAACGTCTTCGCTGTTCTGCGGCAGCTGCACTACAGTGAGAGCAACAACAACAGCCTTGACCTGGCCCTCTTCCTCAATGGCGTCCCCATCTTCACGGCGGAGCTCAAGAACCCGCTCACGGGTCAAGATGTCCAGGACGCCATTCGCCAGTACCGGACGGACCGCGACCCTCGGGAGCCGCTATTCGCCTACGGACGCTGCCTGGCCCACTTCGCCGTTGACACAGACCTGGTCTATGTGACGACTCACCTTACAGGGCCGCAAACATACTTTTTGCCCTTCAACCGGGGGAAGTTCGGGGGTGCCGGCAATCCGCCGGTCCCACCAACGCAGAACGGCTATGCCACGTCATACCTCTGGGAGGAGACCTGGGCACGCGACAGCGTTCTAGACCTCGTGCGCCAGTTCATCCACGAAGTCCAGGAAGAAGACGAGCGGGGAAGAAAGACAGGCCAGCGCTATCTCATCTTTCCCCGCTATCAGCAGGTCGACTGCGTGCGAGGATTGGTGGCCGACGCTAGATCACATGGCACGGGGCAGCGCTACCTGATTCAGCACTCGGCGGGCAGCGGAAAGACCTTTACCATTGCATGGCTCGCTCACCAGCTTTCCACACTGCACGACGCGGAAGACCGCCGCGTCTTCGACTCCATTGTAGTGATCTCCGACCGGCGGGTGCTGGACCGCCAACTCCAGTCGGCGATGCGCCAGTTCGAGCAGACGCTGGGCGTTGTGGAGAACATCGACACCACCTCCCGTCAGCTCAAGGAGGCGCTGGAGTCGGGCAAGACCATCATCGTCACTACCCTCCAGAAGTTCCCGGTCATTGCCCGGGAGATTGGTGAGTTGCCGGGCCACCGGTTCGCGCTCATCGTGGACGAAGCACACTCCTCGCAGTCCGGTGAGGGCGCTCAGGGCCCCAGGGACGTGCTGGCCGCTTCGTCTCTGGAAGAGGCCGAAGCGGAGGATGCCGGCGCCCAATCCTCGGAGGAAGACGAACTGGACAATGCTGCTTTGGCGCAGATGGCGCGGCGGCGTCAGCCGGCCAACGTTTCGACCTTTGGGTTCACTGCTACGCCGAAACCCAAAACCCTGGAGCTGTTCGGGATGCGCCGGCCGGATGGGTCTTTCGTGCCATTCCACCTCTACAGCATGCGCCAGGCCATTGAGGAAGGGTTCATACTCGACGTCCTGGAGAGCTACACCACCTACCGCGCCTATTGGCGTCTCTTCAAGAAGATTGAGGACGACCCTCGCTACGACAAGACCAAGGCGGCTTACCTGCTCAGGTCGTTCGTGGACCTGCACTCGCACGCCATCGACGAGAAGGTGCGGATTATGGTAGAGCACTTCACCGCCAAGTCTCAGAGCGAGATTGTCGGCAGGGCAAAGGCAATGATTGTCACCCGTTCGCGCCTGCACGCCGTGCGGTACAAGCTGGCCGTAGATCAGCATCTTGCGGAGCTTGGAAGTCCATTTAAGGCGCTGGTCGCCTTCTCAGGGACGGTGCAGGACGGGGGCCAGTCCTACACAGAGTCGAGCATGAACGGTATCCCGGAGGCTCAGACCGCCAATACTTTCGAAGCCCCTGAGTACAGGATATTGATAGCGGCCAACAAGTTCCAGACAGGGTTCGATCAGCCTCTGCTCCAAGCTATGTACGTGGACAAGAAGCTGGGCGGAGTGAACGCGGTGCAGACCCTATCCCGGCTGAACCGGACCCACCCGGACAAGCCCGGCACGATGGTCTTGGACTTTGCCAACGAATCCGACGACATCCAGGCTGCCTTTCAGCCTTACTACGAAACGACGATCCTGTCGGAGGCTACGGACCCCAACCTGCTCTACGAGATTCAGACCCAGCTCAAGAACTTCGCTGTCTTCACCGACGAGGATGTGGAAGCCTTCGCCCGCGTTTTCTTCGCCGGTGGGATGACCCTGGATCAGCTATACGCCGCCCTCGCTCCAGCAGTGGTGCGTTTCTCTGACCTTCAGGAAGGCGAACGGCAGGACTTTCGCGGCCAGGTAACCGACTACGTGCGACTATACTCGTTTCTGGCCCAGGTGCTCACCTTCCTGGATGCCGACCTGGAGAAGCTCTACGTTTTCGCTCGGAATCTGCGCAGGTTGCTCTCCGTTGAACGTGAAGAGTTGCCTCGCGAGATTCAGCAGAACATCGACATGGAGTCGTATCGTATCCAGCAGACCGGCAGCGGAAAGGTCACGTTGGAACGCAAGGGAAGAGCGCTCGACCCCGTGGCGACAAAGGAGACGCACGAGAGCACGCCGGAGGAGTTGGAGGCCCTATCACGAATCATCGCAGACCTCAACGAGCGCTTCGGTATTGAGCTGGGTCCCGAACACCGAGTAACTCTCGGCAGGATGCTGGACCGGCTGGGAGAGGATGCGGCACTGGAGATCGCCACAAGGGTCAACACCCTGGAGAACGTGCGGATTACCTTTGACCACAAGGTAGAGCAGGTCATCCAGGAAATCGTCGACCTAAACTTCGACTTGTACAAGCGGATAACCGACGACGACGCCTTTGGGGAAGTGGTCAAGAATCACCTGTTCGACCAGTACCTGCGAGCGCACGGCAAGGCTGAGGAATCGGAGGGTCGATAGGGGATGCCCACGGGACGCTCTAGATTTCGCTTGGGAACAGATAGGTCCCTTGTAGTGTCGATACACGTTGTTGTGAGGCTGGCAGGTATATTCCCTTCGGTAAGCCTGTAAAGGGACCGGAGGCCGTGGCAGAATCGCTTGTGGTAAGGCACGGAGAATCGCAGTTCTCAGTGGTTGCACTCGTTGCCTTCCAAAACTACAATGCGTCCAAAGTCAACGGATCTAGCAGAGGTACTCGAAACAAGACAACTACCATGAACGATTCAAACACTAGCGCGCTTAATGATGGTTGGAAGGAGGGTGACTTCTCCGACTTGGCCACATTTGATGTTGACTCGGACGACCCTTGGGGTTCCACTCCTCATGACGAAGATATAGCCGAGTTAAATGGCGGCGAAGGAGGCAAGCTTGAATCGCCTGCCCAGTCTGCTACTGAGCAGGCATCATTGGCAGGAACATCAAAGAATGAAGAGGCCAGCGCAGTTGTGACTACGATGGCGAATCCCGAAACCACTGAGTTAGCTGATCTCTCGGAAGAAGATGGCTGGCTAGGTGGAGAAGAATGGTTTGGGCTAGTAGAGACCGATGACGCAATGGGTGAGGACGATTATGACGAGCCCGAGGCAGGTGCCGAATTTGACGGCAATCGACGGGAAGATCTATATGGAGGTTTCGACCTCACCTCAGATCTGCCCCGGTTTATCAGGATAGATGAATTCATCTCAGGAATCCGGGAGGCTACGATAGAAGAAAGGCGCCAAATTGCTGAGCTGCTGAGAGACCTCAGTACCAGACGGTTGCAGAGCTGGCTGCCTTGGCTTCGAAACCTATTGTGGACCGGACAATCCCTGTCGCTGTTCTTGGAGTTTCGGCTTAATTACTGGGAGCTAAACTATGAATGGTGGGACTGCGTGTTTTGGCATCGAGGGTTGAGGTGTTGGTGGACGCAACCCAACTCAGGGGCACTTTCGCTGGACGACACCTACGAATTGGTGCAAGTGAGGCAGACGCTCACTCCGGACAGTGTAATAAATCCTGGGTGGCTGACTGACTGGAATGACTTCATGCCGTGGCGCTTTGGTGTCGAGTCCTTTGCCAACTTCGCCGTCTTTAGGGCACAACTGAGGGAAGATATGGACTGGAGGGGAATTCTTGGTGAGAATCCCTACGATATAGACGGCGACGAACCTGACGAACGTAGACTCGCAGTTGATTTGCCGATGGCAATCGACAAGGAGTACTGGCTCTCACACCAAGATTGGCATGATCCGGCAGATTGGCATGACAATCTGGGCTGGGTAACCAGTCGGCTCGACATCGTTAGGTACACATAGTCCCTATCTGGGGATGTGAAAGGGCTACTAGAGTGAGACTGGTAGCGTTGAAATGGCTTATAAACTAACAATGAGCTCGCTAGTGCCAATGCTTGATTGTTTTGTATCCCTTCCAGGAGACAGAAATCGTCTTGGCAGAGTGGTTACGCACAAGACCGAGTCTGACGGGTATTTTGTAGAGGTGGAATGGGGCGTAAACGGCGCCAAGGCTTGGCATGCAGTTGCAGAGCTTCGCAACGGCTTCCGCCCCGGGCACATCGTACAGGACGTTCCCAGATCCAATACTAGGATGACCTTGGGAACTGGCACAGTCGTATCGGAGAGACGCATCGCCGAGAGGGACATGGTGCTTGTGCAGTGGCACGGCACAGGGGAGAGCAGGTGGTTGCCGTATGAGAAGCTTGTTCGCCTCAGAGATGCCAAAATCAAGTACGAACGCGCGGAGTCTTCAGAGACTGACAGTGCGGAGCGCTTTCGATTAAAGGCATTGGCGTATGCCCTAGAGTCTTGGAATCAAATAACGGGTGCTTTGGACCGTGTTGACGTGGATCCTCTGCCGCATCAGGTCGATATCGTTCATCGAATAATGACCTCAGACCAATCCAACTGGCTGATCGCCGACGACGTCGGCCTTGGCAAAACGATAGAGGTCGGACTTCTGCTTACAGCTATGAAGCGCCGCCGCCAAGGTCGGCGGGTACTGATAGTCTGTCCCGCCGGGGTTGTTCGCCAATGGCAGGATGAAATGAAGTATAAATTCAATGAGGACTATCGAATCTACGGTATAGACTTCAGCATCCATCAGCCCTCTCACTGGGCAGGCTTCGACAGGGTAATCGCCTCCATAGACCGTGCCAAGTCAGATGTGCACGGGCCCATCTTCTCAGAGTCTGGAGACTGGGACGTCATTGTTTTCGACGAAGCACATCACCTGAGCAAGATTGAACATCAACCCGTGACTCAACGATACCAGTTGGCGGAAAGGCTGCAAAAGCAGCCTGACTCACTTTTCTTTCTCACTGGAACACCACACCAGGGTAGAACACCTCAGTTCGTCAATTTGCTAGTGTTACTGCGACCCGATCTGGCTAGGCGCTTTAAGTATGTCTTCTCCGATCCTTCTGTCGTGGCAGAGGTTGTCCTACGTAATCGCAAAAGCCTAGTTACGGATGCCAATGGCAATTTCATTTTTCGTGGTCAGGACACTAGTCTAGTGGACGTTCCAATGTCGGACGAGGCTCTGCAATTCGACAGGTACCTTCAGGATTATCTAAGGCTTGGCTATAGCGCTGCGGCAGAAGGAGGCACTACAGGACGCGCCATAGGATTCGTGATGACCACGTATCGCAAGCTCGCATCTTCAAGCATCGCCGCAATCGAGAAAGCCTTAGAGCGAAGAAGAGAACGTCTGCTAGGAGACGCCAGCACGAATCGCATAACTGAGACTGAATTTGGAGAAATAAATGAGATTGTTGAGGAAGGCTCTGACCAACAGGATGATTTAGAAGACTTGGCCGACCAGATTGCAGGTTCCTTTGCAGGAGCTAATCCGTTCTTTGATGACGAGCAACACCAAATCGCAGACCTGATCGCTCTGGCGAAACAGGTGAGAAGCGAGGACCTCAAGTTAAAGGAATTCCTAGAGCATATTGTTGATCCTCTTCGGAGGGAAGGCAAGCGGCTACTCATATTTACAGAATATCGAGCTACTCAGGAATATCTCGCAGAAGCACTCAGGATTCGTTATCCGAAGTCAGGCATTAGTCAGATCAATGGCAGCATGTCACTGAGTGTGAAGAGGGAAAACATCGCCAGATTTAACGATAGTTGTCAGTTCATGATCTCTACGGAAGCTGGAGGTGAAGGCATTAACTTGCACGAGAACTGCCACATTCTCGTGAACTACGACCTGCCGTGGAATCCTAGCCGCCTCGTGCAGCGTGCGGGCCGGCTATATCGATACGGACAACAGGAACGAGTAATAGTCTTCAATCTGATGGCCAGAGATGGGTTTGATAACATGACCCTGAGCATGATGCTTGACCGCGTTTACAACATAGCAAATGACATGGCAAGCGTTAGTGCCGAATACGTAGAGGGCATCGAGACGGAGATCATTGGGGAATTGCTAGAGCGCGTGGATGTTGCTTCGATTTTGGCTAGGAACAAGACCATGGACCTGCACCACTCTGAACAAGAAGTTGACGAGGCTATAATGCGAGCCATGGAAGCTAAGTCTCAACAAGAAGCGCTATTCTCGAAAGTCGAGGGTTACGATCCAGACGCAGGGGCAGCGCTCTACTCATTTGGCCAGGAAGAGGTGTTATCTTTTCTGGAAGGCATTCTTCCAATGGTTGGCATTTCGATCCGGTCCAGAATGTACGGTGGGCGGGTACTTGAATTGGAATTGCCAGCGGAAATGCGTGGGAGACATTCTGAGTTTCCTGAACGCGCAACTGTCGTTCGCGTCACAATTGACAGGCAATTGGCAGTGCGAGTCCCCAATTTAGTTCCAATGGATTTTGCTAGTGTATTCTTCACAGATCTGATTGAGAAAGCCAAGTCACCGGAGTTCAAGGGAGAATATGCCTGTATCCAAGGAAGAGAGGACGGCACATTAGGCCTCGTTCGAATCCGCTGGCAGAACGATCAGGGTATCCCAAGGTGGGAGGCACTAGTACCAATCTTCCTTCCAACCGGCTCAAACGTTCCCCATGTCAATCCACAGTTTTTCGCCAGCATGTTCACCGAACCAGCAATGACCCCTGGGGATATTCCAGCGACAAGCCCACAAGAGCGACGGGAATTGTTGAAACTGCTACTTGAGTGCGCTGAAGACGAGCTTGCTGCCCGATGCACAACGTTGCGCCATCCAAACGACGTTGTATTGCTGGCCGCTGTCGATGTCGTAGCTGCGAGAGATACAGATGACCTTAGGTAAAACTATTTCAGAATCACCGGACTTAGAAAAGCAGGCTCCCCTGATCTACTGTCACGGCGTGTAGGTCGTCAGCGAATTGGCATTAGCGTGTCTGATCGCCCGACCGCAACCCACTCTCAAGGCCGATATCCACACTAAGCTCAAACACGGTACTGCATTCAGTCAGCCTTGGCGCACCCGACTAGATTCGAACCGTGAAGAATCTCTCACGATTCTTAAGAGCTCCGTCTATATTGACACGACCCACCGAAAAGTTCGCAGTTCGGTATGCTTTGGCCCACCAAACTTGACGGTAGACAGAACCGAGCCGTTCAGCGCCATCTCCTCGACGTCTCTCCCGGGTATGGGGCTGTCGTCGGGCATCGGAATCGTGTAGCGCACCACGGCGTTGTCGGGCATGACGACGATCTCCTTCACGAAGCTCTCGATGAAGGCCCTGCGCTCCGTCAACTCGCTCTCGTTCAGGAACATGCTCATGTCTAGGGCGTAGGCCGTGATGGTCTCCACGTCGTCCAGGACCTCTCTGCGCTGGGAGAGCATCGCCCTCGCCTCCTCCGCCGTAGCCTCCAGTTTCTCCTGCCGCTCCCGGTGCTCGCGTATCCTGGGCTTGAAGTCGTCGACGTCCAGGTCGGTGGTCTCCGCCAGGTCGTAGAGCCGTCCCAACTTGCGCTTCACGTCCACCAACTCCGCCTCAATGGTCTCCAGCTTCTGCCTCTGCTCCTTGGCCACCCCGTCCATCTCCTCGTCCACCAGCTTCACCAACTCCTGGATGTTGGACTCGGTGAGCACGTTCTCCCGAATCTTGCCGACCACCAACTTCTCGAAGCGCCGGGCGTTGAGTCTGGGGGCGTCGCAGGCCCCGCTGCCACGCTTCAACACCGACTGGCAGACGTAGTAGGAGAACCTGCCACTCTTGGCGTCCTGGCCGGAGAGCGCCCGGTTGCACACTTTGCACTTGATCAAGCCGCTGAGGAGGTAGGAGCTCCCGACCCGGCGGGGGTGGCTCCGCTTTGGAGCGCGGGAGCGCAGCTTCCGGTTCACCCGGCGGAACTTTGCCTTGGAGACGATGGCGGGGAATGCCTTCTCCACCCGCACCGGGTCTGCCTTGTCCTTGGCGTCGACGCCCCAGACCAATGTTCCGGTGTAAGCCTCGTTCTTGAGGATGATGTGGATGCCGTTCTTGGACCAGAGCCTGCCGGTGGGGTTGGCGATGCCCTCGTCGTTGAGGGTGCGGGTGATGTTCAGGATTCCCCTGCCCGCCTCGGCCATCCCGAAGATGCGCTCCACAACGGGCGCGGTGGCAGGATCGGGTTCGAGGCTGGGGCGCTTCTTGGCCCCGTCCTGTACCATGACCTTGCTGAAGCCGTAGGGAACCCTGCTGGCGACCCAGAAGCCCCGAGAAGCAGACTCACGCATCCCCCTGACAACTTCCTGCGCCAGATTCTCGCTGTAGAATTCGTCCACCGACTCGATGATGGCCTCCATGAGCTTGCCGGTGGGGGAATCGTCGGCATGCTCGGTGATGGAGACCACGCGAATGCCCCGCCTGCGGAGCATGGACTTGAAGGCGACGGCGTGCTCCCGCTTCCTGGTGAAGCGGCTGAACTTCCAGACCAAGATCTCCTTGAAGGGAGCCTCGGGCTTAGCGGCCTCGTCCAGCATCTTCTGGAACTGGGGCCGGTCGGCGATGCGCCCGCTCTCGGCCTCGTCCACGTACTCGCGGGCGACGTGGTAGCCGTTCTTCTCTGCGTAGTCCCTGAGCGCCCGCAGCTGGGCGGCCACGGACAGGTCCACGTCCTGGCGGTCGCTGGAAACCCTGGCGTAGAGGGCCGCCGGTATCAGATCGAGTCGGTCATTCATCAGTCTCTCCTCCCTGTGTCATCCTGGTCAGTAGTCGGGCGGGAGCGCAGCCGTTCCAGCCGCTCCCGTCTGCGCCACTCCCGTTCCTCCATAAACAGGCGGATGGCCCGGGCTTGGAGCAACTTGAGGGCGGTGTTGAAATCGGAGTTGGCCAAGGTTAATGTCCTGAGCGACTATATCCGTCCGGTGGTGGCCACACATCTCTATCGATTGAAATCCCATAGCCAGCTGCATAAGTCCTATCCGCTAGAAATCATCGCGGGACGCCTCGGAATGATCAGTAGGGAAACGCCTACCTTACCTGATCATCTCCCCCCTTATTTACGTATTCCCCAACAAAATCATCAAACGCATTTTGGCTGCCTGCGTAACAAACGTTCACGTCATAGTATTTGCCCAGCTTTTCTATGTAATGCTGACCAACGCCTTCATCCAAATCAACGACGTAAAGAGCCTTCTTGCTACCATTTGTATTCTGGCCAGTTCGTGTTCCTTCCCACAAAAGGATTTGCATAGCTGCGTCTGTTTCTGGAAGCGAATAGCCGATTATGTACAGGTTGTCCGCTTTTTGCAGAGCCTGATTCTTGGCCTGCAGCCACAGGTTGCGGATGCTCTCATGGTTCAGCAACGATGACTTGTCGTACACCGGTGGGACTATGAAGCGGCCCTTGTCAGCAATGAACTTCTGGTAACGAGGATTTCCCAACTGCTCATGCGATAGTCCGTAGATCGGGTCGAAAATTGATTCGGTGGGCGACTTAAACCAAGCAGTTGAACCGTGAAGTTTATAAAGAGTGAAAGTGTCCGGATAAGAAGAACCCAACACCATACCTCCGTCTCGGGTTAAGGCGGGGCTAATGGGTATCGGATATAGATCTTCGTAACGGAGGGGGTAGCTGTTTCCCCCACTTGTTGTGAAAACCGTCTCAGAAGCGATTCTCTCTACCAGGGTGTCATAGTTCGTTGTCAAGACGTGGCTTCTTCGCTCGTGCCATTTCAGGATCAACTGGGCTCCAGCTGGATTTAGTCCCAATCCGGCTCCCTCCTGTTCGCGAGCTTGTAGTAGCGCGCCTATCCCAATCTCCAACAGAGTGGTTACTCGCCTCTTTCGCAAGCACTCGACCGGGTCGTCATGCGGGCTTGGAATCGCGTAGTAGGAGAGTAAAGTCTCAACATTACCAGATGCGTATTCGTAGGCATCTCTGCTGAAACCGTCTGCGACGTCGATGAGCGGTTCTAAGAGCGCATACAATTCTGTCATTGTCGGCATCGTTTTGCAGATTGCTTTAGAAAAGCCTGCTCCTAATAGAAACGCATCATTCATCTCACTATGGCCTCCGGCTTTGTTGTAGCCGATCTCGCCAGACCAATCCAGCCACGGGGGACAAGGCGAATGAAACGGTAGGTTGGATCCCGGTGTCCAATTCGATTCCCTTCGCTGGGCCTGACCTAAAGGCTATCTGGCGTAGAGGACTGTCGGCATTAGATTCGAGTCGGTCGTTCATCGGTCCCTCCTCCCTGTCTCTTCCTGGTCGGTAGTCGTGCGGGAGCGCAGCCGTTCCAGCCGCTCCCGTCTGCGCCACTCCCTCTCATCCATGTACAGGCGGATCGCCTCCCGGAGCAGCTCGCTCACCGTGCGCTCCTCCTCCTTGACCACCTGCCGCAGATGTTGGGCCAATTCCGGCGGCAAGGAGAAGGTGATCGTCTCGGTGTTCCTAGATAACTTTGGGGACATGGCCTCTCTCTTCATAGCTATTATAGCACAGTGTCTTACTATATGCCAACCGGCAACCGATCTTCAACCCCCCGCCGGGCGCTGCAACAATTGTCACGTTTCGACCTGTTGGGGGCTAACACCGTAAGTAGAGGAATGCCCCTCTGTCCCCCTATAGGAAGTCGTAGGAACGGACTGGCGCCGGTAATGCAACATGCTTCTGTGACCCTCGAGGAGATGTTCGTTGGGTCGTTGGTGAGGCGGATGTAGCTACGAGCCAAAGCTGAGAGGCGGTAGGAATGTGTGGTGGACGGGGCCTCCCCTGACGTGTCAATTCTGCACCAATTTGTAATCGGGAGGGCGGAAGGTGCAAGAGCGGTTGCAAGTGGGAGGACAATGGTCCCAGCAGCCATGCTGGGACACCCCCTACAGGAAGTGGTCGGAACGGCTGGGGCGGTCATTGTTGCACCTGATGCAACAGGGATAACGGCCTCCTGTCGAGGGAATGCGGGGGCGGAAGTATCCATGCGTCGCCCAGGATGCCCCGTTTCGCAAGGGTCTTTGTGTTGGACGTGATGATGGGGACTCCCTCCACCGTGTCGGCGACATCCAGGAAGGTATTCTCGTTGTCCGGGGACTCGAAGACGAAGAGCACCCGGGGCAGGCGTCCCTCGTGGTCTCGCTCAGCCCAGCCGCTCTGGAAGTAGCGTCGATAGGACTTCAGGCGGACACGGGCGCGCTTCGGTGTCGTGGCCCGTCTCTCGAACTCCAGCAGGTAGGGACGCCAACGGCCTTTGTATTCCAGGGTGAAGGAGGCGTCGGGATGGATGACGTAGGTAGTCCAGTCGTAGCGGTAGCCGATGCTGGAACGGGACGTGGGCAGCAGGTCGAACAGGTCGTGGTCCGGGGAGCGGGCGACCTCGGTCGACAGGGCGGCGGCGAAGTCGATGACGCCGGCGTGGTGGCGCATCTGAGAGGCCAGGGCTCGCACGGCGGTCCCGGCGTAGATGTCGGCGTTCAGGTAGAGAGGCTCGGCGCTCCACCGGTCGAGGGTCAGCCCCACGGCGGCCCGGTCCCTGCGGGCAAGGTAAGTCAGCCCCTCATCGGTGAGCATGTGCAGAGGCTCGTCCGCTCGCACTAGGCCGTGCTGGGTCAGAGAACGAAGCACCTGGTTCACCCGGCGCAGGGTGACGCCGCCCATCAGTCCCGCCAGCTGCTCACGGGTGCACAGGGGCCAGGCGGCCAGCAGGTCGAGGGCGTCCTTCTCGGCGCGGGTCAGCTGCACAGGGAGGGTTGATGTGAGCTGCTCAGTGGGTTCCGGCATGGCGGCCTGCACGCCGGAGGGATAGAGGTCGCTGGGATTTGGCTTCGGGCTTTTGCCCAGGAAGGAGTAGGAGGAGTCCAGCAGGCGCTCCGCCAAGGCCAGGATACCCACCAGGGATGCGTCGGCGTCGATGCGCACGGCCTCGCCCAGACCGCTCCCGCACTGCTGCCAGACGACTCCCGTGTGGTCTCCGGCAAGAAGCTCCCCTTCCGTCGCAACGAACGTCCTCCGATGCTCCGACGGGTCGCCCAGGGAGCGGATGGCCCTGCGGGTGGCCTGGTCTGCATGGGTCAGCACCAGGGTGACGAAGGGGCTGTCGCTGCTGTCCAGCCGCTCGATGCTCCTGAGGCGGTAGCGGAGTCTGGAGGTGGGCAGCGCCGGTCCCTGGCGAATCAGGCCAATGGTGCGCCCCCCGGAGAGGGTGAGCAGCATGTCGTAGGGGCCGTTGCGATGGTGGTCCACGCGCACGGGATCGTTGTGCGGGTCTGCGTCGGCGGTCATGGCGGCGACGCGGTGGAGCACGGCCACGGCGTCCAGCCGCTCGGCCAGCAGCCGGAACCACTGCTTGGACACCGGGTAGGATTGCAGCATGTGCGCTCGGCCCTTCGTGGCTGCGCCAGCTACGGTGACGCCTTTCTCGGTGGGGAAGTACCGGCGCTGCGGGCGAGCCCCCAGGACGCCCAGATGGTGCGCCACGGAGTCCACGAGGCCCCGCTCGGTCAGCTTCTTCAACCGGTCGCGGAGCGTGGAGGTTGGAAGTCGCCCGAAGCGGGACAACTCGTCCACGGTGGCCAGGGGCGTGGCGCACAGCAGCAGGAGCGCCTCCTCAAGACCCTGGCGTAGGGAACGCAGGGCAGGGTCCGGCCGCAGGCCCTCCAGGTCGATGATGACCTCGTACGTGGCCGCTTCAATCGCCCGCACGCTCCCGCCGACGGAGCTCAGGACGGCGGAGGGCACGGCTCGCCCTGCGTGGCCCCGTTCGAGGAATCGCCACAAGGTGTGGCGGGACACGCCGAGGTCCTCGGCTGTCTTCCTCCGTCCATGCAGCCACGCGTAGGCGCGCACGTAGTCCCGGACCGCCATCTCGAGGCCCGGTCCGGCCTGTGTCATGCCGTTCAATGGTTGTGTTCTTGGCTCCGCGACGATCAATCGACTGCTCCTGCCAGCAATAGCCCAACATCCCATTTTAAACGGGAAATTCGTCGAAGGTAAGGCATTGCAAGCCCTTGTTTTGGGTGCGGTTTTGTGGTAGGAGCGAGGGGAAAGCCTTGATTAGAACCAGTCGAGGTGCTTCGGAACGGCAGAGCGCAGGGTGACCATATCAGGTCAGCGCTGATCTTCGATTCATCGGTGGCGCGTAAGGGAGGCCTGTGGCTGGACCTAGGCTTGTCCCCCGACAAGGCTTGCTTTTGACAGGGCGTTCGAGGTGTCACACCCTGTATCGAAAAACTCGTGGGGTGAGCGAGTGGTACCCTTGTCGTGGCCATACTTGGAATTGGGACAGCCTGCCACGAAAGCAATAGAGAGACGAAGCTACTGCGCCGGTGCCTGAACGCCGATGTATACCCCTTCATCCACCGTCTGAAGACTCAGACCGCAATTGCGGAATATGCCCTCTATGCTACTGGCCACCGTCTCAACAGCGGTCGGGAATAGCACCTGCGTACTATCGAGTTGGCTGAGAATAGTGTCTAGGTGCTCACTGAGAAAGCGCCGATATGCCGCGGTCTGCCTAATGCGACCGAGAATTTCGGGCCACCCCTCGGTTGCCAAGTATATGGCGGCTGTATGGCTGAGAAGGGTTAGGAGATCGTTGACAAAGGGGATCAATTGAGCAACAAGGTCGTCGATGCCCATCCTCCGAGTGCGGAATCGCCAGACCTTTTCATCTACTACTTGAGGCATTCCTGAAAGTCCATTGACTAATGATCGGGGCCAGTCCACATTCTGAGCCTCCTCCAATTCTCGGAGCGACCACGCACTGCCGTCGTCCTTTTTCGCTAAGCCTTTCACCAAAGCATCAACTGTGCGGTCCACATCAAATTCGTCAATGAGCAACGAAGCCGAACGGTCCAATAGCCGTTCCCTCGTGTCACCGACCGCCGTGTACTCCGTCTCGCCCAGTCTCTTGAGATGGCGCGTCTCGTAGAGAACATGAGTTAGTTCATGCAAGACCGTGGTCAAACACCGGGCATTGTTGAGGCTCCAAGAGCCAATCTGAGTGGCGTCGATGACCACCGAAAAACCGATGTCCCCATCGAGGGAACGAGTCCACAGGGTCTTGCCAATGGCATGTGCATTACTACGGGCGGCTACATACCCCGTAAGCCCTGAGCGCTCCCGAAGTAGCCGGTTCACATCGTCCTGAAACTGACTGGTCAGTAGGACGCTGTGCAGCTTGTACGGACAACCTATCCTATCGGCAGCCTCAACAAGGCCGCCCACGAGCTTTCGGATGTCCTCTGTTGCGCGGGGTTGTAGCTCTATGGCTACACCTTGGGCATCAATGGTGTAGGTAGGTTCTTTGCTGGCCATAATACCTCAGAGTAGGCTAAGAAACGATTGGAATCAAGGGGCGCACTACGGCCAGCAATACCATAGTCACCACCCGAGAACCAAGTGGCTAATAAGTCACGCCGGCAACACCACCTGATAGCAAACCACTCCCAGATCATCCTCGGTGATGGGTTCGGGGGCCTGCGGGGCCTCGACCGGGCGCAGGCCGAACCGCGCTACGACTTCGACGATGCGCCGAGCGCCATCTGTCGCGCTCATACCCCCTCCTTCGTACTCCCGGCGCAACTCCGATAGCTCGCGCCGCACCAAGTTGTTCCTGCCGACTGAGAGGGCCTGGTCAGCCTCGTCGTACTCCTCCCCGGCGGGGGCATCCGGCGAGCGCAGTACGTCCAGCGCCCAACGCTGGCTGGCGGGCAAGGATGCGAATCGGGTTTCTGGGTCTAACAGCGCATTGTGCACCGCGCACATGTCGGCGGCGGCTATGGTAAACAGACGCTCCAAGTCCAGACTGTCGGGGAGGGGACAGCCGGGCTGCTCGTGCGGGTCTATCAGCCGCAACATCGGCAGGTCTTCCCTGTGCAGGATCTCTCCAGATTGCCCCACGATGCGCCAGTAGCGCTCATCTCTGCGCGTTCGACAGGCGAAGAATACCGCCGGTTCGGCCAGTGTCGGCAAACGCTGCACGAAAGCGGCGCCTATGCCCCAAGGCAGGTCCCTGAGCCTGGCAATCTCGCCCTCCTCCGCAGCGCGGCGGAGATATGAGCGGAAGAGCTCGCCGGCGAATGCCGAGCCGGTCTCCCCGCCGCTCTCCCGCTCGTCCAGCAGAGTGGCGTCCCCACTGGCGAGACGTTCGGCGAAGGTGGTCAGGTCAGCATACACCTGGGATTCCGTCTCCACGTCGGCCAGTACCGGGGTTTCCATGCCCACCGAGGCGTTCGCCGCCATGATCTTTGACTGGAGCTTGGCCTCCAACTTTAGCAGCCGATCCAGGTCGCCCTGCTTGGGAAGCAAGGTATAGAGGTAGGCTGTGTCGTGGGGGCTGCGCAGGCGGATGATGCGACCGTTGCGCTGCACCACTCGCTGCGGATTCCAGGGCATGTCGAAAGACAGCACAGCCTGGGCCTGCTGTAAGTTCTGCCCCTCGGAAAGGATGTCGGTGCTAAGGATGACATCGACCTCACCCCCCTCCGGGACGAAGCCCTGCTCGCCGGTCACCGACTCCGGGCAGAATCGTTCGAGTTCCCTGGTGCGGGCGTCGGCGCTGGTGTCTGAGCCGACGGCCACAGTCCATTCGCGACCCCCCAGCAGGGCCGGTTGACGTTCTATGCACTGCTTTAGGTAGGCTGCCGTGTCCTGGAATGCGGTGAAGACGGCGACCTTTTTCGACGGCGTTGCGGTCATTACGTCTTGGAGGGCGTCCAGCTTGGGGTCCGTGCCGTTCTCCAATCTCGCCAACAGCTCCGCCATTTCCGCGAGAATGTCCCTGTCATTCTCCAAGTCGGCCAAGAACTGGTCGTTGAACATGTCGGTGGGGACGCCACCCTCCGACCCAGCCAGCGCGTCGTCGATGATGTCGGTGGCAAGGAAAGTGTCGTCTTGGCCTACATCGCCGACAAGGTCTCTGATCACGTCCGGCGGCGGCACGACTCCCCGCTCCGAGATGACCCGAAGCATCACGTCGTTGCCGTTCCTCATCCTGGTCACCGTCTGCAGGGCCGAGTACCAGGACGACTCGAAGCGCTTCAGCAGCTGCGATTGCATCAGCCCTGCCAGCGCCTCTTCCGACGCCGACTCGCCTTCCCTGTCCACTCTATAGGCTGACGGTCGGTACCGCGTCATCTTCAGGCTGTCTCTCTTCTCAGGGTCTAGTCTGTCGTAGATGAACTGCACGATGCCGGGGTGCGCGCTGTCCAGGTCATAGCGGCGCTCTTCCAACTCCGGGACAGGGAACTTTACCAACGTCCCGTCGGCGAATCGCTCGTTGCGATACCGCTCCTTGATGAAGGCCCGGTCCCGTCGGACAGTCAGGGCGTCTATCAACGGGAACAGCTTTGCCTCCGATAGGTTCTCGGATTTGGATGCGCCGGACTCGGCGAAGAACTTCCGCAGGCTGGGAATCCGCAGTGGTTCGGCGTTGAAGGCCCCATCGTGCCGGCCGAACAGCAGGAAGAGGTTGTGCAGGTCCCATAGGGAGTTGTTGACCGGGGTCGCGGTCAGGAGCAGCAACTTCTTCGGCGTTCCTCCCATAAGCCGGTCCAGCGCCGCATACCAGGTGTTGTCTACGTTGCGGTACGCGTGGGCTTCGTCGATGATGACAAACCGGTACACGTCCTTGTTCACTGGTAGGACCCTTTGCCCTCCGTCGGAGGACAGTTGCCGGTCCTGGGCCAACTGCTGGTAGGACACCACGGTTCCTGGCAGGTTCGCTTCGCTGAGGCGCTGCTGCCAGAGGCGGTCGCGAAGCTGCGCCGGGGATATGACCAACACGTGCTGTCCGAGGTCCCGAGTGTGTTCCCTGATGAATTGGATGCCTATCTCCGTCTTGCCCATGCCCACGCCGTCGGCGTAGAGGACGCCGCCGTAGCGATCCAGAATCCGCTTGGCTCGCGCCAACCCGTCCCGCTGGAAAGCGGTGAGGGCGTGCAGGTCAGGGAGAGATACATCGTCGTCCAACTCACCCTCGTAGAGTTCGAGCAGCGCACGTAGGAACACAGTCTGGGGATCGCTCTCCAGGGACGGCGGACGCAATAGCTCCAACAGTTCCTCGCGAAAGTCCTGGGCGTCGTCCCACAGCCGCTGGTACCAGCCCAATGCCATGCCAACGACGTTGGGCTGGTAATGCACCATGCCCAGTTCGAGATTGGCGACAAGGCCGCCCTGCGTAAGGTTGGCAGAACTAACCAGAGATGTTCCTGGTCCTACCGGGGACCCAGATTCGCTCAACTCACCGATAATGTAGGCTTTGCCGTGGAGGAAGCGCCGAACGTACCGCCGCACCGCAACATCGTCGGACTCGAAGAAGCGGGTCACCCGCTCAAGGACGGCTCGCCGTGCGGCAGGGAACGCTGAGAAGTCACGCTGGCGGCGCAGGGCCAACACCGATTGCTCGAAGCGGTCAGCTACCGTCTCTCCTACCGGACCCATCAAGTCCTCTGACGACGGCGCGGCTCCGATGAGGAGCCGTCCGCCCGCGCTTCGGTCTGCCGCAATCCTGGCCAGTGCGTCCAGCCCCTCCAGGCCGACGTAACCTGTCGCCACATTCAGCGGCCCCGCGTAGTGCTCCGCCAGCCACGCCAAGGCTTGCTGGTGGTTGCCGTAGTCAACGTTGTCCACCAGTTCATAGGAGCCTTGAGTCAAGTAAAGTCCTCCCCCCTGCTGCTTGCTCAGGACCTCAGTTTTCGTATACCCGGTCTAATCTTCTCAAGTCTCGTTGTTGTGACCTGCCTCTCTGGTACAGAGACGCCGTGCGCTATTAGAGGATGTCCGTTTGCTGCCCTCCTCGCATCGAGCAATCTCATCCCTGCATCTATGACGAATTGTTCCCAGTGCTCGACGAATTCAAGGGACGGCACGTCTTCAGTTGCGACTGGACTGGCAGAGAACGCAATCCTGACGTCTTCTCTCTCATCTCTCCCCTTTGAGCTTATGATGTGAGCTCCCTCTCTGCCCGCTATGTAATGCAAGACTGTTCGAACCTTCATCACGGCTCCACTGTTGTTGTGGACGAAGGGTTCATCCAACCAAGCAATGAGGTTAACTAGCCTGCCGCCATGCGTCGCTGTCCAGAGTATGTCGGTTCGGTTCGGGTAAATGTTTGGCGAAACCGCGACATAGTCGTTGGATTCGGGGCTCTCCTTGTCCTCTTGCTCTGGTATGAAGGATCGCACAAGTATGTTCTTGCCACTGCCGTAATGCAATTCAAAGAGACTCCGCTTATTCTTCCCTTTCTTGACTTTAGGAGCAAATGATGCGGCTGCATTGGTATCCAGAAGCAGTTTCCTCAACTCTACGGCCACAACGCGATATGCCGAGTCATCTCCATCGAAGACGTATGCCTTTACGCTCCTCCGTATGTTGCCGATGGAGTGATCAACTCCCCTTGCAAGCTCGCTCATTAGCAACACTATCGTTTTGCCTCTCGGCTACACCCTACAGGCCCTCGAGCTTCTCCAGAACCTGCCGCCGGTAGGCGGGGCTGACCGCGTTCTCCGTGAAGTCGGTGAAGATGAAGCGCAACTCGTCCTCGGTCAAACCGTAAGCGCGTGCGACGAGGGCATCTATCTCTGCCCGCATGTCGTTGTGCCGAGCCTCGGTCAACACCCCGCACTCCACCCCTACCTCAGCAGCGAATTCAGCGAACCGCTCGTCCGTGCAGGACAATCGGGCAGCCAACCTACCGATGCGCTGCCAGGGAGTGTTGGCCGGTGGAGGAAAGGTAAGGCTGTTGAGAACATAGAAATTGAGATGAATCTCGACATATCTGCGAGCCAGCCAGTCAAAAGGTGTGCTGTTCAGTACGCCAAGTAAACTCGCTTGAGATAGTGGCAGCCACCCCGCAAACACCAAGTATGGTGCGCTGTTCGTCAAAGGCACTCGCGGTGGCACTAAGCAGGCTCTTACGGTGCGGGAGTCAGTGCTTCGTGTAACGTCTCGGAAGGCAATGCGGCAGTGGTTCATCGGATGGGTCTTGGGATCGGCTAGGACCTCTTTGGAAAAAATCCGCTTAAAGACGGGAGATCGCATCCGCTTCTGCTGTGCGAAGGAAAAGACCTCATCCCACTTGGCGTATCCGGCTGGCTCACTGCCATGTGGTGCGTACTGATTGAACGAACGACCCTTCCATACGGGAACGCCTTGGGAATGTGAGAAGAGGGCGCGCTGCTGCGTCTCATCTAGCTCCCTATACGGAATTGCATGAGACGCAGCAGCGCGCCCTCTTGAAATTTCTTGACTTTCGGGATTTTGAAGAGCGTCAAACTGGATGCCGCGCCGCAGCTTGGCGAGCACGTCGGCGTGCACTTGGCTTGGCATGAGAGGCACTACATAGGCACTACCCAGGGAGGACGTAGGGATGGTAATACCATCGCCTTGAGCGGATGCCTGAAACTCGTCAAGGCTCGCTGACGGACCGGTGACTTGAAAGGCGGCCTGACCGGTTGGAGTGTGGCGTTGGCCAGTCAACAGCGCAATCGTATATTGCGGATGAATAGTGAACGCCCAACTTCGGTTATTTAGCAGGAGGTCGAGACGCCGCAGGCTGTTGCGAGTAAAGAGCCACTGTCTGAATCGTTTGGCCCCTTCCGCCAAGAATGCATTCCTAGGAAGCACCACACCTAATCGCCCTTCCTGGCGGATTAAATGGTCATAGCGTTCGCAAAAGAGCTGGTACAGGTCCCGGTCGCCCACGCTCCAAAGGTGATACTCTCCGCTCTTCCAGAAGAACTGCCGCAGTGTCGCCATTTGTTCCTGCTGTACCTCAAGCTCCCCCCGCCAGCCAGGATTCTCCACATCAAGCTCGGCGATGCGCCTTCTTCTGTCAGCCAGATTCGACCATCCCCGCAGTCCAGGCTCGCGCAGCGCATAGAAGGCGAGTTCCTCGACGGTTATCTCGTTCCACGGTGGATTGCCGACCACCACGTCGAAGCCAGGATGCTCCCTGTGGAAGACGTTGGGGAACTCCAGGGGCCAGTGGAAGAAGCGGTACTGGGCGGCGATGGCGGAGGCATTGGCTACAACTTCGGATACATCTGGGGTCTCACGCCGCTCTACAATAGCGGCCGCGTTGTTCTCCAGTATATGACGGGAACCAACACGCTCTTGGAGATCTCCGTTCTTCGCGATGAACTTGTTTTCGACGGTCAATCCAAGTGGTTCCGCCGCCCACAGGTCGAAGGCCGCTCTCAGACCTGCGGTGGCTTCCTCCCGACGGGTTCCCAATTCCTCTGACTGCTTGACCTCTTCCGGCGTCCGGTCAGGGATAGCGGCCTGCTCCCGCTGGAGCGCGGCGGCGTGGTCCATGGCGTTCCGCACGGTCTGGCCTGTGAAGAGAGGGCTGTCGCTGGCGCCGACCACGGACGGATCGGCCACGCCGATGAGGGCATCGCCGCACTTGAGGTTGCTGCCCAGATAGGAGAGGGCCAAGCCGGGAACGAAGGACGCCAGCCAGAGCGTGACGTTAGCGACCTCCACCGCCATCGGGGAGAGGTCTACGCCGTAGATGCAGCGTTTGAGTATGAGCCGCCGCAGCAGGTCGCCGTCCTCCGGCTGCTGAGAGACCGTCCCATTGTCCTGGCTCAACTCCTTCAGTAGCTGGGCAATACCGGGCAGGCCGCCGACTTCGGCGAGGAAGATCTCGATGCGGTCAGCAATCATGTCCAAGGCCGCCGTAAGGAAGTGGGCGCTGCCCATCGCCGGGTCCACTACCGAGAAGTCGAACAGCCGCCGCGTCGCCTCGGTGGAGTCCTGCTGGGCGACCTTCTTGACCTCGGCCAGATGGTCGTCGAGGGCGGGCAGCAGCGAATGGTTGAGTAGGTGATCCACGAACTCATGCCGCGTGTAGAACACGCCTCCGGCCTTTCGTCCGCCCGTCTCGGCTTGGTAGTAGAGCTGAGCCCTGGTCACCTCCGGCTGCTCCCCGGCGCGGACGGGGCGGAACATATCCTGCCTGGAATCGTAGGCCAGGTCTTCGGGGGCGCGGGTGAGCCTCAGGGTGAGAAGGGCCTCATAGATGGCGCCCAGGTGGCCGATTTGCAGGCCGGCGTAATCCAGTCCAGGAGCGTCGGGTTTGTCCGTCTCGTAGGCGATCGCCGCGAGTGCAGGAGCGAGGTGGACGTCGGCGATTTCGGCCCGTTCCAGCAATGCGCTGCCAGGGAAGCCATCGGCAGCGAAGAGGCTGCCGTTGTAGGCGGGCACTCCGGCCGAGCGATCTCCGGTGCGCACCATCCGTACCAGTGTCCGAAGTCGGTCCCACCGCTGGGTAGCCCTCCGGCTGAGCGACGACAGCGCCAGCCGGGAGTCCTCGGCAAGCTGGCGTGCGCTGTGGGGCCGGTAGGCCGCCGAGCCGATGGGGAGATAACCGCGAGCCTCGGTGTGCAACAGGAACATGAACCGGAATACCAGCGTCAGCGCCGCCTCCTCTATCTGCCGGAGTTGCTCCCGGTCACGCATATCTGCGCCCTGCGATTCAAGATACTCACCCAGCCCACGCGCAATGTTGGGCAGCGCGTCCTTGATGAGCCGCTCCTCGAGCCCCTTCCGCAGCTCTTCACCAAAGTCCTTCGCCTCACCGACCCAATCGGTCAGCCATCCCTTTTCCTTCAATGACTCTGGGGCAAGTAGACCCAGATAGAAGCGGTCGCTCCGCTCCAACTCTCTTAGGTCTAACTCCACGTGCTGACCCGTCGCCGGTCCTACCGGAGGCCGTCGCTGAAATAGCCGGTAGCGGCCCTCCGCCGCCAGGATGCCCCAATGCGCCCCGTGCTGCCCGCAGTCCGCCAGCACCATTCCCTCGGGCAGTTCTCCGTTGTCCGTGAGGCTGCTGAACTGGGAGGCGTCCCGGTGAGGATGCACCACAGCAACCGGCGCATTGTCGTGCCTCAGCAAGTAACCGCGCTGGGGAAGCTGCTCCACCTGGTAGCCCATGCCTTGGAACAGTGAGCGCCATGCAATGCTGCCGATAGAAGCGATACCATCGACGGCGCCGGACAATCGCTGCTCGTTGATGGGCCGGCGCAGGCGCTCCCGCATGAAATGAGGGGTGAGGAGGTCCTTGACCCGCAGCCCGGGAACCACTGCCTCCTCAAGACGGCTGAACTCCCTGGCCAGGAACGATGCCGCTTCACGGGCCGCCAGACTGCGGCTCGTCTCCAATAGGTCGAGGACTCGGCTGACTGGCAACTCCCGAATGGGCCGGGCATCCTGCGGCCCAGCTACCCGCAGTTTGTTTGCGTCGTCTGATGGGGCCAGCAAGACAACCGGATAGGCTTGACGGCCTTTCCGTGCCTCCCACAGTCTCCGTAGTTCCACATCGCTCGCTGCATCATTGAACCACAGAAGATGGTAAGCAGGCGTCTCCCAGACCGTTGCAGACTGCCCTGCCTGCGACGTCCAGTCGCGCCCAAGGCCGAATGTGGCTTCGAGGTATGCGGATGTCTGATTGGCGGTAGGTGAGGTCATCGACTCTCCCTCAATAGTTAGCTCAGGAACACAGCATCTTTGACATTATCCAAGTTTCGCTGTAAATTTGCAAGCAGTTGCTTCTCACCCAGATGTAACCCTGGGATACGTACAATGACGGTTAGCACAAAGCCCAAGCAATCTCTGGTCGGCATCGAACTGGTCCGGCTGCTCGCCTATGAGGGAGACCGCATCTTCACGACGGAGCGGGCCAGGGAGCTCGCGCCGCGTGTAGGTCTGAAGGACTCCTACCTCACCGAAGCGCTGTACCACCTCCGTAAGAACGACTGGATCGTCCCCCTCCGGCGAGGACTCTATGCGCTCTCTCCCACGGTCCCTGGGGTTGCGGACGCCCACGAATTCGAGATAGCCACGGCCTTGGTGGACCCAGCCATGATTTCCCACTGGTCGGCCCTGCACCATCATGGGTTGACGGAGCAGATACCGAGGGATGTTTTCGTCCTCACGACGACGGATGCCTGGGTTCCACGTCCGAGGAAGGAAGGGAAGGAGAGGGCCGGAGGCGGCTTCGTCGTCGGGGATACAACGTACCGGTTCATCCAGGTCAAGCCCGACCGCTTCTTCGGAAGTGAGAACCTGTGGGTCGGCGAAGCCCGTGTGCCCATGTCTGACTTGGAGCGCACGTTGCTGGACTGCCTCTCCATGCCCCAGCACTGTGGGGGGTTCGGGGAGGTGCTCTACGCCTTCCAAGTCGCGATGGCTCGACTGAACATCGAACGCATCACAGAGTACGCCATCAGGCTGGGCGTGACCACAGCCAAGCGCTTGGGGTGGGCGCTCGAAGCCCAAGGGGTTCTCCCGTTCGAGTTGGAGGAGCTGGCGGCGCTGCCGATCAAGGGCTACCGCAAGCTTGATTCTACTGGGCCTCGCAAGGGGCCATGCAATGGCCGTTGGATGGTGCAGGAAAACCTGCCAAGGATGGTTGAGGCATGAGACCACTCCGCACGCGCCTACAGGAAGCACGCCGACGCCTCGGCATCCCCTGGGAGGCTCTTGAACGCGACTACCTGCTGTCCTGGATCTTGGCTGGCGTTAGCCGGACGCCCGTGCTCCGCGACACACTGGTCTTCAAGGGAGGCACAGCCCTCCGAAAGTGCTACTTCGGTGACTACCGCTTCTCTGAGGACTTGGACTTCTCAACGCTGAAAGGGATTCCGACTGGCAACGAGATAGAGGGGTTGATAAGGGAAGTGTGCGGAACCGCCGTGCGACTTCTGGACGAATACGCTCCTGTGGAGATCACTTGTGAGCGTTACACGGAGAGGGAACTCCATCCAGGCGGTCAGGAAGCATTCGCCATCCGAGCGAGGTTTCCGTGGCACAGCCGCCTGCAGACCCGTGTCATGGTCGAGGTAACGATGGATGAGAGAGTCCTGCTGCCTGCCGAGCTGCGGCAGGTCATCCACGAGTACGGCGAGCCGCTCAACGCAGAAGTGAAGGTGTATTCCCTCGAAGAGATTGTTGCCGAAAAGCTGCGAGCGCTCCTGCAACAAGCGGAAATGTTCGAGCGGAGAGGTTGGAGCCGCTCACGCGCCCGCGACTACTACGACCTCTGGCGGGTGCTTGACGCCTACAGAGACCAAATGAACCTGGCAGGCTTCGACTCGCTGCTGCGTGAGAAGTGCGCCGTCCGGGGTGTCTTCTTCGCAGGACCGGACAAATTCTTCCATGACCGCATGCTTGCTTTCGTCGAAGAGACTTGGGAGCAGTCGCTCGGCCCGCTCATGCCGGACTTGCCTATATTCCAGACTGTGATCAGCGATCTGCGGCCTCAGGTGGCGCAGCTGGTTAGTCCAGGCGGCGCATAGCATGATTTGAGGGAGGGGGCAGACTCAAAGGGCTAGCCGCATTTCAAAGATGGTTCCGCCTACCGTCCTCCGCTGCCTCGGTAACGCCTAGCCGCTAGGGTTGAAGAGCGGAGGCCGACTGCCGCATCTCACGAGTATCACAACGTAGTGAGGCTCTCCGGCTCCACCTCACCGCCGCGCGCGCCGCTCCTTCGTTAACCTGCTCGGTTCTGCCTAGTTACACCAGTGACATTCAATCTGTACTGAGCCATCTTTTCGCTGACGCCGCACCTCTTTGCAATCTCCCTCGCACCAGATCCCTTACGGACTTCCACCAGTAGCAGTGCACGGGGTAGAAGGAGACAACCGGACAACCAGGTAGCCTCTTCCTCCTGAGTCGAATCACAAGACAGGAAGGTGACTTCGCCGAGCTTCTCGACCCGGCTCAGCTCGTGCTCAAGAAGGGTATGCGCAAGTTCATGTGCCAGATCGCTCCTCCGGCGCGATTCTGCCGAGAGAGGATTGTATACGACGACCACGCGATCGGCCGAAGGTCGAAACGTACACGCTGAGAAGGCGCCGGGTTGCACCTTTTCGAGTTCGGCGAACCTCTTGCGTGGTATCAACTCGTCCCCCGCTCGGACCTCGATGCCCAGCAGATCGGCGAGCATTTCGGGAGTGACCGACTGAGCCGCGCTGATTCCCAAGTCCACCTGCACACCCCTAGCTATTCTCTCGGCTTCGGACTTAAACCCTCTCCGCAGCGCCATCGGCAAGCTCCTCTATGAGTGCTTCATTCATATCGCTGAGTAACACGCCTATGACGCGAGCAGCGTCCGGGCGGAACGTCTTTGCGGCCCGCAGATGCACTGCGACGATTTCTTGGGGCCGCGCCAGCGCCTGGTAGAGCTCGCTGACGATTCCTGCAATCTGATCGGCTGCGCCAGAGGGTAGATTGCTGTCCGAGCGAAGGTGCTCGGCAATGATGTCCGTAGTCGCCGCCGCCTTCTCCTGAGCTTCAAAGAATTGCGTGATGTCCGCGCCGCACCATTCGACGAGTCTCTTGAACTTAGGGAGGTCGGGGACGTGCCCCTTCTCTACGCGCGCCAAGGTGTTGAAGGGGATTCCTATGGCAAGAGCCGCCTCCCGGAGGCTCATCTCTCTACGGCTTCGCTCGGCAAGAACCAAGCGGCCTAGGTCGCTGAGTTCAAGCTTACCTGTGTTCATCTCGCCTCCTGTGCGGTAAACGGTACAATGTGCCACTGAAGGCTTGACAAGGGAGCCGACCGGCTCATACCCTGTATATTGGAGTACCGGAGTTGGTACTGTCAATATCTAGTGGGACAACAAGGAAGGAGGTATACCCATGAATGGCGATACGGAGATCTACGTGAGCGGTCGAGAGTACAAGGTTCCAAGCGGTCTCGTGACCTATGAGGAGATCGTGAAGATATGGAACCAGCTACATGAGCCGGAGAACAAGCACATCATCGGCACGCCCGGCATTGACTACGAAGACGACTCGAAAGGTGAGGACGGTGTTCTCCTGCCGGGCAAGGACGTTAGGGTCAAGGACGGCACTAGCTTCTCGGTGGACCCGGAGCATGTCTCCTAAAGACCGCCTCACCGCGTTCGGTGAGCAGGTCGGGTTTGAGGTCAGGGTCGAACCTGACATTGTCCTGGCCGTCGGGGTTCCTTGTCGCCTTAAGGAGGGGGTCGTTGGCACTTGCACCATCAGGAAGTCCTACGACCCCTCCAGCGGGAAGCCGGATGGTCGGATAGGCGACGCGGTCCACGCGGTGCAGATCACCACTGCCGCAGAGCTCGACGGGCTCGTGTACCATGCGGATGGGACCCCTATTGGGAACCGCGTCGGAGGTGACGGCAAGACCTGGTCAAACATCTCCATCCACAAGGGCAGCCAGGAAAGCCCGGAAGACGATAGGTCGGCGAGCGACGTTGTCCATCGCTATGCGAAGCAGATCGTCGGGGCGGCGTGGGCGGCCGGACACACCGAGACTGCTTCTGCCGGGACGCCCGATCCCTTCCACGTACCCAACACGTTTGAGGCACGGGCCGCCATCGCGCCAGTCCAGGACCGCATCCGCGGTCAGCGCATTGCGATTATCGGCTTGGGCGGAACGGGCGCCTACCTTCTTGATCTCATAGCCAAAACGCCCGTGTCGGAAATCCATCTACTGGATTCTGATTGCGTAGACTGGCACACCCTCATGCGAGCCCCTGGTGCGCCTACCGCCGAGGAGATTGATCTCGTTCGCGCGGGATCACTGTTCAAGGTCGATTACTATTATTCCAAGTATGCGGCCTTCCGGGACGGCATCCATCCGCATCCTGTTCGAGTAGACAGCCCGTCAATGTTCGCTGAGTTTCTGTCGGATCATCCCATCGACTATGCCTTCGTGTGTATTGACCAACTCACTGAGGGCGATTCGCCGCGTCAGGATGTCGTCTACTGCTCTCTCTCTGAGGCGGCGGTGCCGTTCATCGATTCGGGCGTGAGTATAACGCTCGAGGCCTGTGCTGTTAGAGGCTCCGTGACGACAAGTGCATATGATGCAGGTTCTGATGCTTGGAAGGATGCCATACCGAACGCCAGACTGCATGGTGGTGCCCCCGGGTATCGCAATGTCCAACTGCCGGAGGTGAACGCGGCGGCTGCGACGTTTGCCGTCATGGAGTGGCGCCGCCGCACTGGGCAGTATGTTTCAGAGCCCCGTTCATTCTTCCAGAAGTTCCGGCTCGAGAAGGGGCGCATCTCCTATGCGCAATGATTTGCATGAGTTGCCCGCGGTGAAGCTCCGCCCTATCTTCGTAGAGGTAATGCCCCCGTTCGACTCAATCAAAGATGGCGAGCTGTGGGTCAGCCACAAGCATCGGACCGTTAACCTGCGATGTCCGTGCGGCTGTGGCGAACTGGCGGTGCTATCCCTCCACCCCAGCCGATGGCACGTTTACTTCGATGGCAAGTCGGTCTCGCTGAAAGGCCCTACGGGTGGGTCAATCTGGACCACTTCCGATTGCAACAGCCACTATTTCATACGAAACAACGAGGTCGTCTGGTCGTATCCGATCGATCCGGGGCGTCGCACGGATTATGAGGGTGCTGAGCGGGCTCGCATGCTTGGCTCGCCGTCACGCGGTCAGACCCCTCGCTCATGGCTCCGACGCGTATGGCGCGGTTTGTCGTCAGGGAAGTGGCGTAAGTAAAGAGCCGCATACTGCTCTTGCGGAGGCAAGACAAGGAACCGGACAACGCCCAACAGGAAGCAGTCGAGCACCACGGTATTGCGCAGCTCGCGGGAGACCGATATGCCGTTTAGCAGAGAAGGACGAACGGAGAGACCCAAGGATCAGGGAGCCGCTTTTCACATCCTAGCCCTAGACGGGGGTGGGGCTAGAGGAAT
Organism: Dehalococcoidia bacterium; assembly: GCA_965218945.1. Classification (GTDB taxonomy): domain Bacteria; phylum Chloroflexota; class Dehalococcoidia; order Lucifugimonadales; family UBA2985; genus DAOUJW01. The sequence continues at coordinate 3,046,578 of OZ244718.1, read as the reverse complement.
CTATCCCGCCCAGATGCTCGGCAACATCGAAAAGGAGCTCCAGACCCCGGTCGGAGAGTGCTTCGACCTCATCGTCGGCACCAGCACGGGGTCGATCATAGGGGGAGCCGCGGCTGTCGGCATCCCGATGGCCGAGATAGTCAGGCTCTTCAAGGAGAAGGCCCCTAGGGTCTTCGGAAAGAAGCGCATCGGCGCATTCTTATTTCGAAGCAAGTACTCAAGGCTGCCGCTCGAGCAGGTCGTAAGGGAGTCCGTACCCAACATCACGCTGGGACAGATATCGAAGCCGCTGATGATAACCGGCTCCGACATATCCACCGGCGGAGTCCATGTGTTCAAGTCCAGGTACCTCGAGGACCTCCAAGCGCCGTACGTCAGGGATTCACAGGTGCTTTTGAGCGACGCCATCCTCTCGTCGTGCGCAGCTCCTACATTTTTTGACCCTGTTCTCGTCGGCGATCTGCTACTCGCAGACGGCGGCCTGTGGGCGAACAATCCTTCGATCATAGCTCTGACAGAGGCCGTATCTAAGTTCAGGACGCCGGTTGATCAGGTGCGCATCCTATCTATCGGAACTGGACACTCCCTCAACCTCTACTCCCGAAGCAGGAGTTGGGGGTTCCTTACCGGCTGGCGCCGGCAGAAGCTGATCTCCTATGTTCTCGGGCTGCAATCTCAGGCCTCGGAGAATATGGCGAAGCTGTTTCTTCCAGGCAGCTACCTGCGTCTGGATCCCGTTATCAATGATTGGGACCTAGACGACGTGAAGCACCTGGACGAACTGATGTCTCTTGCAACCAGGGACTTCACACTCCGCAGCGAGGAGGTCAAGAAGTACTTGAAGAGAACAGAGTGACATGACTCCGGCATGGTCTGCGTACGTGTACGGAGGCTGGCCGGGGCGCTGATGACGAAAACACTACTTCACAAGGAGACGCGGATGACCAAGAACAATCAGCAGTTCCAAGACCTTCTCAGGGACGAGGTCAATCTCAACCAGAGCAGACTCGACCGACTGAATACCAGTGTGCGCGCTGTAGACAGTCACCTTAGAGACAACCTGACCGGCTATCAGAAGATGGAGCGGCAAGGTTCATACGCACTGGGCACCCTCATCAAGCCTGTCGACAAGAACGACGAGTACGATGCCGACATCCAGATCGTGATGAACCCCAATCCCAACTGGCAGGCCAAAGACTACGTAAACGCGATATACAACGCCCTCAAGCAGAATCACAACTATGCCGACAAGCTCAGGCTCAAGACACGGTGCGTCACCATCGACTACGCCGGCGACTTCCACCTCGACGTCGTTCCTCGGGTGACCTCTCAGGGCAGACACTACGTCTGCAATCGGGCCGATAACAAATTCGAGCCGACAGACGGTACGGGGTACAGGGACTGGTTCAACGAGAAGAACCGGATTACCGGCGGCAACTTGAAGCGGGTCGTGAGGCTGCTCAAGTACCTGCGGGACCACAAGAACAACTACACCGCCAAGTCCATTCTGCTGACCACCCTTGCTGGCGCCACCATCAGGCCGTCCGATGAGGGGACGGAGGCCGTCGGCACAGTCTCCGGCACCCTGGTGACCGTGCTGACGAGAATGGACGATATCCTCCAGCGCAATCCCGTAATGCCGATGATCCAGAATCCCGTTCTGCCAACTGAGAACTTCAATCGACACTGGGACCAGGCCAAGTACGCCAACTTCCGGGCCAGAGTCAACTCCCATGCCCAGACGGCAAAGACGGCCAAGGCTGATCCTTCAAACGAAGCGGCCGCCAATACCTGGAAGAAACTGTTCGGTGAGAGCTTTGGGAGAGGCTCCACCAGCGGCGTCGGTGCGGGCAACTCGTCTAAGGCTCCCGGCAGCAAGGCAGCCAGATATGTAGCCCCCGCCGCTGGCATACCAGTGGCCCGGCGTCCGAATGAGGCCCGTAGGTTTGGATAGCGATGATCACCGATCAACACTTCCATCTTGAATCGCTGAAACAGTTCACCTCGGAGCTGACGTCCGCTGGCTTCCGGCTGGTCACTGACTCTGACCCGCCACGCTGGACGGGCGAGATTCATCCGGCCTTCGGGCCGCTGACCGACGCGAAGACGATGGACATAGTCATTGCTCCGGGATGGCCCTTCCGTCCACCTGGTCTCTTCGTGCAGGGCCTTAACACGAACCACTCGATGCGCTCGGGCTTGGTGTGTATGTGGCGCGAGGGAGACCCTAGCTTGGAGTGGGCCACCCTCGATGGTCTGTACTCCAGGATCGAGAAATGGTGCGAGAACGCCACAAGTGGATGGGAGGACGACCTTCTCGATCAAGATGCATGGCTGAATTTCTGGCCCAAGGATGCCCTCGTTGCCACCTTCGACCTCGGTGCCCTTGCCGTTCACGAGCGAGGCTGGGGTGAATTCTATGGGGTTGTGAACCCCGACCCGTTCCGGCTAGAAATCGAGCCTGGGCACCCGCCGACAGGAAGCCAGCTTCAAGGGCTGTGGTTCCATGCGGGAGAGCTGACGGCGCCACCACCCCGTCATTTGTCTGAGGTTCCGGCCCACCTATCACGAGGACAACGTAGAGGACTGCAGCGGGCGGTGATGGAACGGCGCAGACCTGACCCATTGGTTGTCAGCGGCGGCGTGGATCTCATCCTGTTCTGCTGGGACCGTCGTGGTCGGACCGACCTGCTAGTGATGGTATGCAAAGGAGTAGATGACAAAGTGGAGGCAATCGCAGTGCAGCCAGGACCAAAGGATGACAAGAGCCTCATTCTCCGGGCGGGACCAGACTCGGCAACGTTGCTTACCAGGAAAGCGACTCTGTTCGGTGCGGGGGCCTTGGGCGGCCACACCGCAACGTTGCTAGCCGAAAGCGGGCTCGGTTCATTGGCGTTGGTGGACCCCGACGTGCTCTTGCCAGGGAATGTGGTGAGACACGTCGCCGGCCATGGGCGGGTGGGCACCACCAAGGTAAAGGCGGTCCAGGCGGTGATTGCAGATCACGCTCCCTGGACGGAGGTGACCTGTTTCCAGGAAGGTCCCGGGACGCCCGGCGCAATCCGAGAGCGCATAGAGGACGCCGACATCGTCCTAGACGCGACGGGCAACGAGGCGCTACTTGCCTCACTGGCCATGGTGGCAGCGGAGATGGAAAAGCCGCTGGTCTCGGGAGCGCTCTATCGAGGCGGTTTCATTGGCCGGATGCAACGGCAGGTGGTGCCCGCTGACACGCCGATTCACCTACGGGAGGACTCCCTACGTTATCCAGTCATACCAGCTGGTACCGAAAGCGAGGACTTCGCTTCTCCTCAGCTGGGTTGCTCGGCCCCCGTCAACAACGCCCCTCCCTCCGCAGTCTCGGCCTGCTCTTCCCTCATAGCTCAAGCGGCAATCGACGTCCTGACTGGCCGGTTCGAATTTGCCGATGAGGTGATTGATGTATACCAGCCCATTCCTGAACCGCCGTTCCATCATATTGGAAAGATTGTCTTGGGGCAGTGAGTGGACGCAGGAGATATCACCCTGCAAACGGCGACTAGCGAGTTGAACATCGAAGAAGATTCATCATGGCAAGAAGATATCGACCAGCAGAGGACCGTCAAAGGGCTACTGGCGCTCTTCAGCCCTGCCGCATCATAAAGAATGACTGAGGCCATTCACCCGGTTCACAGGCCGATTCTCATCTCAAAGATGGTACTGCCTACCGTCAACTTAGGCCCACCTTAGTGGACTCGAACCGCTTATATAGGGTTGAGGTGGCAGTTCCATCTCTTAACCCCCTCGAGCTACCTGGTTGAATCAAATCCTATAACCCACGAGTACCGCAGTTTTTGGTGTCGATTGAGTAATATGTATGGACAGGCTCACCATGAGCGGAAAAAGAGGCACTTCAGGTGGGAACTGTCATTGCCAACACAACCCAGGAATAGCTACGGCAGTATCGCGGCCGTGGCTCCCTGTATGGCGTCCACCAGGGGGCCGGGATAGACGCCCAGGACGATAATCCCAAGCACCAGCAGCCCCAGGACGCCTCCGCTCAACAGAGACACCTTCACCGGCGCGTTCTCCCCGGCAGGCACCATGTACATCTGCTTTATCACCATCAGGTAGTAGTAGAGGGAGATGAGGCTGTTGACGATGGCCAGCCCCACCAGCCACAGCAGACCACCCTCGGCGGCGGCGGTGAACAGGTAGAACTTGGTTGTGAAGCCGGCGAAGAACGGCAGTCCCGCCAGCGAGAACAGGGCCACGGCTAAGGCCATCGCCAGGTAGGGCGCCCTGTCCGCCAAGCCCGCGAAGCCGGCTATGTCCTCCCGGTTGGTCGCATTGTAGAAGATGATGACGCAGAGAAACGCGGCCAGGTTGGTCACGCCATACCCGGCCAGGTGAAAGATAACCCCGTCGGACGCCAAGGGCGAGAGGGCCGCCACGCCCAGGAGCAGGTACCCCACGTGGCCTACGCTGGAGTAGGCCAGCATTCTCTTGATGTTGTCCTGGGCCAGGGCCACCAGGTTACCCACAGTCATGGTCAGAGCGGCCAACACCACCAGGATAATCTGCCAGTCGTCGATGGCCGGAAGGAAGGCCTGGGAAAACAGCCTCAGTATCAGGGCGAAGGCGGCGGCCTTAGATCCCACGGCCAGATACGCCGTGATGGGCGTAGGCGCGCCTTCGTAGACGTCGGGGGCCCACATGTGGAAGGGCACGGCGGCCACCTTGAATCCCAGCCCGGCCACAATGAGCGCCAGGCCCACCAGCAACGCCGGGTTGAGGGGCGACGGCTCGAAGGCCAGGACCGCGTGTATCTCCGAGAACCGGGTCGTGCCCAGCATCCCGTACACCTGGCTGATGCCGTAGAGGAGCAGCGCAGAGGCGAAAGCGCCCAGCAGTATGTACTTGATGCCGGCCTCGTTGGACTTGGGGTTGTTCCTGCCGTGGGAGACCAGCACGTACAGGCTGAAGCTGAGCAGCTCAAGGGAGATGTAGGCAGTGAGCAACTCCCCCGCGGCAGTCATCAGCATCATCCCCAGGATGGAGAAGAGCAGAATGCCGTAGTACTCGCCGGGATGGCTCAAGTTCTTCTTCACGTAGTCGACGGACATCAGCACCACCAGCGCGCCCAGGACCAGGAAGAAGCCCTTGAAGAAGAGGGAGAAGTTGTCGACGAGGAACAGGCCGTCGTACAGGTCGGTGTCCCTGCCCCACATGTAGGTCAGCGACACCACCAAAACGCCCACAAGACCCACCAGGGTTATCCACGGCAGGTAGATCTTCCTCTCCCTGGGCAGGAACAGGTCTATGCCCAGGACGCCAAAGGCTAAGCCCGCGAGGAGGAACTCCGGCAGGAAGAGCATGAAGTTCATTACAGCCCAACCACCCTTTCCAGCAGAGGAGCCACGCCGCTGTTAATCAGGTCCATCCACGGCCGCGGATACAGACCCACCCCGACCAGGAAAGCCACCAGGATGGCCATCGAGAACCCTTCGAGGCGCGTTGCGTCCGTAAGTCGCACCCACTGCGGGCTGATGGGGCCGAAGAACACCTTGCCCAGCAGCCGCAGGATGTAGACCGCAGTGATGGCCGCTCCCACGATGCCGAGCATTCCGATAATTGGATAGTCCCTGAACGCGCCGATGAACACCATCAGCTCAGCCACAAACCCGCTCAGCCCGGGCAGTCCCAGAGAGGTCAGGCCGGCAACTGCAAAGAAGGCCGAGGTCAGGGGCATGCGCCTGGTCAAGCCCTCAAGGACGCCGATGTCCCGGACGTGCGCGCGGTCGTAGATGGCGCCCACAAGAGCAAAGAAGAGGGCCGTCATAATGCCGTGGGAGAACATCTGGAGCACAGCGCCGCTCAATCCAAAGGAGTTGAGCGTGGCGAATCCCACCAGTACGTATCCCATGTGGCTGACGCTGGAGTAGCCCACAACGTACTTGAGGTCGCGCTGTCCCATAGCGGCCACCGCGCCGTAGACCACGTTGATAATGCCAAGGATGATGAGCCACTGCGCCCCCCACTGCGCGCCCTCCGGCAGCAGGTCGATTCCCAGCCGGATGATGCCGTATGCGCCCAGCTTCATCAGCACGCCGGCGTGAAGCATGCTCACCGCCGTCGGCGCGGCCACGTGGCCGTCCGGCGACCACGTGTGGAAGGGCCAGAGACCCGCCAGCACGCCGAAGCCCACCATGAACAGCAGGAAGAAGAACTTCTGGAAGCCCTCGGAGAAGGTGGCGTTCTGCAGCGCCAGGAAGGAGAAAGTCCCCATCCCGCTCTCAACGTAGACCGCCAGAATCGCAATCCATACCAGTATGCTGCCCGCGACGAGGTAGAGCATGAGCTTCATCGCCCCGTACTCCTTGGGTCGCAGGAACGTGCCGAAGTCGCTGCTGCTTCCCCACACGCCGATGAGCAGGTACATGGGCAGCACGGCCAGCTCGTAGAAGAAGAACAGGAAGAAGAGGTCCAGCGAGACGAACACCCCGTAGACGCCGGCCACCAGCAGGAAGAAGAGGACGAAGAAGTCCTTCATACGGCGCGGCATGTCCGATGAGATGTTCCAGGAGATGAGGACGCCCGTAAAGGTCACTATGCCGGTCAGGAAAACCATCGGGACGGAGATGCCATCCACGCCCAGCGCAAGCGCGATGCCCAGGGAGTCAAGCCACTGGAACTCCCGCATAAACTGGTACCCGGCCGCTTCCTTGTCGTATCCCAGGAAGACGTAGGTGGACAGGGCCAGGAGAACCAGGGACACCGCCACCGACAAGACCCGGATGGCCTGACGGCTCTCCGGCGGCAAGAGGGCAATTGCGAGCCCCCACGCGAAGGGGATCGCCACCAGCGCAAACAGGACGTATGAATCAAGCGAGTCCAAGGTCATCTCCACCTAGATTTGTCAGACATAGGGCAACGCCAGCCACCATATCAAGGCTATCACCACCACGCCAACGCCCATCCCGAGGGCGTAGTTGTACACCTTGCCCGTCTCTATGTACCGCAGCCGCAATCCCGACAGGAGCACCGAGCGTCCCGTGCCGTTCACCCCCGTATCGTTCACCACAATGCGGTCGAAGATGGCCATGAAGTTGGCGAAGACCAGAACGACGCGGTCGATGCCCCACTGGTACAGCTCGTCGATGTAGAACTTGTTGACCGTCAGCGTGTGCAGGCCCGACATCTGCTGTCGTATGCGGTCCGGGGACAGCGACCCCTTCACGTAGAGCGCCCAGCCCAGGGCGAAGCCGCCCACGGCCAGCGCTACGGACAGCGCCATGACCATGACGTTCACCTTGTAGGCGTGAGGCTCATCGTGGAAGAGCCACGCGCCAAACCCCTGGTAGTCCGACGTCCAGGCAGGCGCCAATAGGCCGGCGGTCAGAGCGAGGACAGCCAGCACCGCCAGGGGGAGCACCATAAGCAGAGGCGACTCGTGAGCGCGGTTGTTTTCACGTTTAAGCTCTCCGAAGAACACCAGGAAGAAGACGCGAGCCATGTACAGCGCGCTCATAAGCGCGGCGACCAGGACCAGCACAAAGAATATCGGATGCCTGCCGTCCAGCACTGCCACCAGGATCTCGTCCTTGCTGAAGAACCCGCCCAGGGGCGGTATGCCCGCCAGGGCCAGCGCGCCGATGCCGAAGGTGACGAAGGTCAGGGGCATTCGCTTTCGCAGGCCGCCCATGTCCCGGATGTCCGTCTTGTCGGTGCCGTGGGTGACGCTGCCGGCGCCCAGGAAGAGCAGCGCCTTCGCGAAGGCGTGGGCCACGAGGTGGAAGATAGCGGCGGTGTATCCGCCCGCTCCCAGGGCCAGCATCATAAATCCCAGGTGGCTTATGGTGGAGTAGGCCAGCACCCGCTTGAGGTCGGTCATCACAAGGGCCATTGCCGCCGCGACGAGGGCCGTAGTGAGGCCAATGACGGCCACCACCAGCATCGCGTCGGGCGAGAGGACGAAGAGGGGGAATATGCGGGCCACCAGGAAGACGCCTGCAACCACCATCGTCGCTGCGTGGATGAGAGCGCTGACCGGCGTCGGACCCTCCATGGCGTCGGGCAGCCAAACGTGCAGCGGGAACTGGGCGGACTTGCCCATTGCGCCCAGGAAGATGAGCAGCAGCGCCGCCGTCAGCGTGCCGGAGCTTATTGCGCCCTGCTCGGCAACGTGGATTATGGTGGCAATGTCGAAAGTGCCCGTCTCGTTGAACAGCAGCAGGATGCCTATGAGAAGACCCACGTCGCCAATCCGCGTGGTGATAAAGGCCTTTTTGGCCGCCTCGGCCGCAGAGCGGCGCTGATACCAGAAGCCTATCAACAGGTAGGAGCAGAGGCCCACCAGCTCCCATGCGATGTACAGGAGAAGGAAGTTGTCCGCGAGAATCAGGGTCAGCATGGCGGCGGCGAACAGTGAGTGGACGGCGAAGTACCATCCGAAGGCCGGCTCGTCCTTCATGTAGCTGAGGGAGTACACCTGGACTGCCAGCGCGACCAGGGTCACAAGCCCCAGCATAACAATGGAAAGCTCGTCCACTATGATGCCCCAGGATAGGGTGACATCGCCCACGGTGAACCATTGTAACTGGTAGGTTCCCCCTCCCGAGGAGAGGAAGCCCGTTAGAACGTACCAGAAGACGCCAAAGCCCGCCAGAATAGCCAGAACGGACAGGTGCGCCCCCTGTCGCGGGAGGAACCGGCCAAGAACCGCAATGACCGTAAAGGCGGCTAAGCAAAATACAGGCGCCAGCCATGCTGCTGGTACCATCCCAATCATCGAGTTGCTTGTCTCCGGCATTGGTGTAGAGCACCTACCATTTCATAATGTCCACCTCATCCACATCCACCGAAGCGCGGTTGCGGAACAGACGCAGGATTATGGCCATTGCCAGTCCCACCTCCGCTGCCGCAACGGTAATGACGAATATTGCGATGACCTGTCCGGTAGCCCGGATATCCTCTATGTACGCTGCATACGCTATCAGGTTGATGTTGACGGCGTTCAGCATAAGCTCAAGGGCCAGCAGAATGAGCACCGCGCTGCGCCGCGCGAGCACACCGTATATCCCTATGGAGAAGAGGGCCGCGCTGAGCACCTGGAAGTGGAGCAGGGTGATCGTCACTCCTCTTCACCGCCTTCCCGCGCGATGACGATGGCCCCAATCAGGGCAACCAGCAGCACCAGAGAAGCGATCTCGAAGGGAACGGCCCACTGCGCAAAGAGGCTGTCCCCAAGCTCCGCAAATCCCAGCGACCCCCGCTCGCTTGCGAAGGGACTACCCTCTCTCATTGCCGCAAACAGCACCGCGAACACCGCTATCGCAACAACCGCCGCCAGCGGCCACTGGGGGTTGTCCGTCATGGACCGGAACTCCTGTTGGCGCGTCAGCATAATGACGAAAAGCGCGACTATAGTGATAGCGCCTCCGTAGATGAGTATCTGGACAAGCGCCAGGAACTCAGCCAGCAGAAGCAGGTATAGACCAGCCACGCCCAACAGAGAGAGGAGGAGCAGCAACGCGGCGTACACTACGTTACGCGTCATCACCACTCCCAGGGCGCCTCCCAGGCAGATCGCCGCCAGGACGTAGAATACGGCTATTGTCATATTTAGCTCTCGGTCTCCGCGGCTTCCTCTTCCTCGGCTCCCTTCTTGGGTCTCCAGCCAACCTCCTGCTGGTAGCTCTTGCCCATGTCGAGCAGTTTTTCAAGGTCCGTGCGATTGTCGTTGCGGGCGAATTTGCTCATCTCGTGCTCGTGGCTCATCTCAATGGCGTCGAAGTTGCACACGTCCACGCATATCCCGCACACGATGCACCGGCCCAGGTTTATCTCGAAGCTGTCCACTATCTTCCGGCGGGAGCTCTGGCCGTCGGCGTGAAGCGGATTGTCCTTCATCACCGCGGACATGCACTGCGTGGGGCAGTAGCGTACGCACACCATGCAGCCGGTGCAGTACGGCTCGCCCACCTGCTGGTCCCAGGTAAGGACGGGAAAGCCCATGTAGCGCGGCTCAATGGGCTTGTGGGCGGCAGGGTACTGGTATGTCACCGGCTTGCGGAACAGGGTGGTCAGAGTCACCACAAGGCCCTTCAGATTGCCAAGCATTTGCTACCTCCTTCGGACGACTGCAAGACGGCTGCGACAAGCATAACTTTGACATCACCTGGCATCGCCCACCTCCTGCGGCGGAGTGTACAGACGCACCGTGTTCTCGTGCGCAGGAAGCGTCTTCATGCGCTTGCTCAGACCCCAAGCGGTCCCGACCAGAATGCCCAGCGACATGATGGTAAGGGTCCAGGCGGGCCAGCCGTAGAACAGGTACACTCCGGTTATGATGATGTTCACGAACGACAGTGGCACCAGCACCTTCCATCCCAGGCTCATCAGCTGATCGATGCGCAGTCGCGGAAAGGTGCCGCGTATCCAGAATATGACAAGGATGACCATGTACGTCTTCACCAGGAACACTCCGACTCCGGCCACCGTGAGGTCGTCGGAGACGAACGGGATGCGCCAGCCTCCCAGGAACAGGAGCACGGTCAGGGCAGCGATGGCGAAGGTGTTGATGTACTCGGCCAGGAAGAACACGGACCAGTGCGCCCCGCTGTACTCCACGAAGGGGCCGCCCACAACCTCCGACTCCGCCGGATGAATGTCGAAGGGGGTGCGCCCAAGCTCCGCCAGTCCGGCGATGAGGAATATCACCATCCCGAGGGGCTGAATCAGGATGTACGGGACGGGCGACTGGTTCTCCACAACCTCCTCTATGTTGAGGGTCTGGCCCAGCATCGCTACGCCCAGGACCGCTAGTATCAGGGGAATCTCGTAGCTTATTAGCTGCGCGGCCGCCCTGAACCCTCCCAGCACGGCGTACTTGTTTGCGGAGGCCCAGCCCGCGCACACAAGACCCACTATGGACAGCACCGAAAGAGCTACAATGTAGAAAAGGCCCATCTCCAGGTTGCGTATGACCACGTCCCTTGCAAAGGGGATGGTGACCCATATCATAAAGGTGGGCACAAACACGGCTAGAGGAGCCACCCAGTACACCGCCCGGTTCACCTCTCCCGGCAGTATATCCTCCTTGGACATGAGCTTGATGGCGTCGGCAACCGGCTGGAGCAGCCCGAAAGGACCGACGCGCGTGGGGCCCATCCGCATCTGAATGCGACCCAGGAACTTCCTCTCGAGCCACGTCAGGGAGAGGACAACGACGGACAGGGCCGTCAGCAGCACCAGGACGAGCACGACCAGTATGCCCACGTCCAAGAGGTTCACCGGTCCACCTCTCCGAGCACCACGTCCAAGGAGCCGAGTATCACCACGGAGTCGGCCACGTAGCAGTCCTTGAGCAGGTGCTTCAGGGACATCAGGTTGCAGAAAGAGGGCGGGCGCACCTTCACGCGGTAGGGCCTGTCTGCCCCCTTGCTCACAAGGTACACTCCTATCTCGCCCCGGGGGTTCTCGGCACGCACGTACACCTCGCCCTCGGGAGGTCGGAGTACAATCCTGACGGGGACCGCCACCGGCCCGGCCTCAATCTGGTCCATCGCCTGCTCGATGATGCGGAGGGACTGCCGCATCTCCTCCACGCGAACATAGAACCTGTCCCAGCAGTCGCCTTTCTCGCCGATGGGGATGCCGAAATCGAAGCGGTCGTACACGGAGTACGGCTCGTCCTTTCGCACGTCCATAGGCACCCCGGTGGCTCTCAGAGAAGGGCCACTCATCCCGTTGGCTATGGCCGTCTCCGCGTCAATGACCCCGATGCCCTTGGTGCGGGCCAGGAATATCTCGCTGAAGCTCAGCAGCCTGTCCGCCTCATCGATTCCCTGCTTGATCTCCGGGATGAGCCGGGCCATGTGCTGGGAGAAGTCGTCCGGCAGGTCGTTCTTGACGCCTCCTATGCGTATGTAGTTGTGCATCATCCGAGCGCCGCTCACGGCCTCGAAGAGGGACTGGATCTTCTCCCTGTCCCGGAACGTGTACATGACCGGAGTCATGGCCCCAACGTCCAGCCCCATTGTCCCAAAGAAGAGAAGATGGCTGGCTACGCGGTTCAGCTCGCACATGAGCACGCGGATGTACTCCGCTCGTTCGGGGATCTCCAGGCCCATGAGCTTCTCCGTCGCCATGCAGAAGACCAGCTCGTTGTTGAAGTTGGATATGTAGTCCAGGCGGTCGAAGAGGGTGACTATCTGGGCGTAAAGCTCCCCCTCGCACAGCTTCTCCGCGCCTCTGTGGAGGTACCCAATGTGCGGCTCAACGTCCACAATGCGCTCTCCGTCTACCCAGAGAAGCATACGGAAGACGCCGTGAGTGCTGGGGTGCTGAGGCCCCATGTTGACCATCATCTGGACCATGTCCAGTTGGTTCTCCGTGCTCACTGCGTCACCAAGTCCTTAGCTACCATTCGGTGTAGTCGTTGAAATCATAGCTCTTCCGACCGGGGTATCCCTCGAACCCCTCGTACAGCAGAAGGGGCGTCATGTTGGGATGGCCTTCGAAGACCACCCCGAAAAGGTCGTGCCCCTCGCGCTCGAACCAGTCGGCTCCGGGCCACACCGATATGATGGTGGGAATAGTGGGATCTTCCGTGGGGACGCTGGCCTTGAGCACCATCTTGTGCTTCTTGACGGTGCTGTACAGATGGTAGACCACCTGGAGATGCTCCTCGTAATCCACCACGCACAGGCACAAGAGGAAGTCGAAGGCCAGATCCGGGTTCTCTTTGAGGATCGAGCACACGGATGGGACGCTATCGGGCTTGACCGTGACCTCTACAAGGTCAAAGGAAGCCGCTATCTCCGGCTCAAATTCCCCCAGCGCGTCGGGGAGCAGCCCTTCAAGGATGCGGCCCTTCTCGTCCAGCGTGACTTGGGCCTGGGTGGCCTGCTCCCGCCTACGCCTTTCGACCACGCTCTTTGGCGTCCAGCGAGATCTTGTCTTGGAGCTTCAAGATGCCCTCCATAAGGGCCTCCGGCCTTGGGGGGCAACCGGGCACGTACACGTCCACAGGGACGATGTGGTCGACCCCCATGACCACGGAGTAGGACCTGTAGTACGGCCCCCCGTTGGTGGCGCAGCTGCCCATTGCTATCACCCACTTGGGTTCCGGCATTTGCTCGTAGAGAATCTTTATCGGCTCCGCCATCTTCTTCACCACCGTCCCCGCTACAATCATCACGTCCGACTGCCGTGGCGAAGGCCAGGTGACTATCCCGAAGCGGTCCAGGTCGTGGTGGGCCATGTATGTGCTGATCATCTCTATGGCGCAGCAGGCCAGTCCGAATGTCATGGGCCACAGGGACGACTTCCTGGCCAGAGCAATGAGCTCCTCAGACCTGCCCGTCAAAATTCCCGGAGCGGCCCTGTTGAGAAGGCTCCTAGGCTCTTGGTTGCCTGTTCCGGTGGTCACCTCCATTGCAGCACTCCCTTCCTCCAGCCGTAAACTATTCCGAAGAATAGAATGGCGATGAATATGAGCATCTCGTAGAACACCGCCTCTATGCTTGTGAGGAAGACGACGGCCCAGGGAAACAAGAAGACGGCCTCAACGTCGAATATGAGGAACAGGATAGCGAAGATGTAGTACCGCATATGGAGCTGGGACCAAGCGTAAGGCTCCGGCGGGATGCCGCACTCGTAGGGCATATCCTTGAGCGTGGACCGCCTCTTTGGGGACAAGACGAAGGACGCTGCAAACATGATGCCCATTGCGATGGCGCCCACAATTGCTGTGACCACTACCGCGGTGTAGTTTATTGTGAATCCTTCAGGCGCCACTTACAGCCCCCAAAGCAACAACTCTATACGGGGCCATTACCCGTAGAATCAATGACCGCACCCAGAATATACTACCCCTTCCCAGTCGTGTCAATGAAGGCTTATTCTCTCCCAACCACTGCCGGCCGCGCCACCATTTCCTAATGGCCTGTCCATCGCACTTGGTTCGGAGGTAAGCTTGTCAGTGCACATGAGCGGGGAAGGGTTCTCAATGGTGACAAGTTTGTTGTCAAACAGGCTGCCAAATAATGAACGCATGTCGCGTAGATCCGTATAATGCAGATACGAATAGCGCCTGCAAAAGCTGTCAAATAGTGGGGCAAACAGTGTGCCAAGTAAGGAGATGCAGAGCGCGAGATAGTGTCTCAATCAATAAATTCCCTGTACCCTCTAGAAATAGGACAGCGCGGCCGTTCAGCTACAAGCTGATGCCTTATCAGACCACCCCAATCCTTGCCTTGGTGTAGCTATGTAGCTTAAAATTCAAGTAGAGGCGTTTGAGCCGCAAGTCCAGCCATAGCCGGATTCGCCCGGCAAGGCAGCGACTTGCACGAGACTCCTGCGCTTGCCTGAGCAGGCTGCGCCCCGATAGTCCAACGAAGGGTTAGCACGGAAACCCAAGGCGAGGTGCCCGCCATGACCGTCAGAGTCTTGATGAAGCGCGTGGTGAGGGACGAAGACCGCTCCGCTCTGCAGGAGAAGCTGAGAGATTTGCGCAGGCTGGCCCTCAGAAGTCCGGGCTACATCTCCGGCGAGACCCTCTTCTCGGTGGACCAGCCCGGCGCTTGTCTGGTGATAAGCACCTGGATAAGCCTCGGCGCATGGAGGGCCTACGACAACAACCCGGAGAGGATGTCTGTGCTGAGCGAGATTGGGGAGTTGCTACTGGAGCCGCAGGAGACCACCATCTGGATTATAGAGGGAGAGCACTAAACAGGGAATCGTTAAGAAGGCTATCTTCTCGACCCGCAGTGTATTAGAATCCCCGTTGGGGTTTTTAGGTCTAAAGGTTAGCGCCTTTGAGCGGCGCGAGAGTAATCGAAAGAAAACAGTATTGTAAAGGAGAGGATTATGGCAGCACAATCCAGGAACGTACCCGCTTTTGAGGGATTTCCAAAGAAGTTCAACCTTGACGACGGCACTGAGGTCGAACTGAGGCCTCTGGTAGAGAGTGACCACCAGGCGCTGCACGACTTCTTCAGTCGAATACCTGAGGAGGACCTCTACTACCTGAAGGACGAAGTTACTGATGTCGACGTGACCCGGGAGTGGACCCACAACATAAACCACGAGCGCGTTATCGCCATTGAGGCTATTGTGGACGGCGAGATCGTCTCCGATGCTACACTCCACCGGACCCGCGCCTTCTCCCGGCGACACATCGGAGAGTTGAGGATAGTTGTAGACCCGAGATTCAGGCAGAGGGGACTGGGAGCCCACGTCATCAGAGAGCTCTTGGACATAGCCAAGGAGCTGAACCTGTACAAGGTGTACTTAGACCTGGTGCCACGCCGAGAGGAAGCCGCCATCAGCTTCGCCGAGCGCATGGGATTCGAGAGGGTGGCCACCCTTCCGGCCCGCATCATGGATTACTACGGAGGCTACCAGGATGTGGTAGTGATGGAGATCTCCCTGTCGGACCGCAACACATGGTGGAGGCCCTAGCCCAAGCCGGCCTTCGTGAGCCGACACCCAACTCCAAAGGAGTAACCTGAGTGGATTTTCGCCTTAGCGCCGAGGAATCAGCCTTCCGGGACGAGGTCCGCGAGTTCATCCTCGCCGAGATCCCCCCGGAGATACGCTGGCAGGACAGAGTCGTTTACAAGGACGACCTCTGGCCCGCGGTGCTGGAGGCGCGCAGGAAGGTGGCCCAGAGGGGCTGGACTACGATGCACTGGCCCTCGGAGCACGGCGGCCAGGACTGCTCACCCGTCCTTCACATGCTCTTCCGGGAGGAGATGGCCTACTGGGGCGTCCCGGAGTCCATCTCCTTTGACGACGGCCCGAACCTGATTGGCCCGGCCATTATCGAGCATGGGTCGGAGCAGCTGAAGAGCAGCCACCTGCCGTCCATTGCCAGCGCAGACACTTTCTGGTGCCAGGGGTACACTGAGCCGGGTGGAGGCTCTGACCTGGCCTCCGTCCGCACCACGGCCGTCCAGGACGGCGACCACTACATCGTCAGCGGCCAGAAGGACTACGTGGGCGGCGCGGCCAGAGCGGACTGGATCCACATACTGGCCCGCACCAACCCGGACGCTCCCAGACACCGTGACGTAAGCTGCTTTGTGATAGATATGAACTCCCCCAAGATCACTCTCCGCGCCCTGGACGAGGTGGATGGCAGGAGCGGGATGCTGAACGAGGTGTTCTTCGACGACCTTGAGGTGCCCGCGGAGTGCATGGTCGGAGAGCGCGGCATGGGATGGTATGTAGCCGTGAGCATTCTGAACCGGCAGCGCGTCGGCATAGAGATGGTCGGCCGCGCCCGCGCCCTCCTGGACGACCTCGCAGCCTATACCAGGGAAACTGCGAGCGGCGACAAGACCCTCTTCGACCTACCCCACGTGCAAAGCAAGCTGGGTGAGATGGCGATGGGCATCGAGGCCTGCCGCGTGGCCGCGTACCGGGTGGCCTGGCTTCAGAAGGAGGGCCTGGACTCCAGCCATGAGGCGTCCATGAGCAGGCTCCTGAGCAGCGAGATGTGGCGGCAGTTCACCGCCGACGCTACACAGGTCCTGGGCCTCTACGGCTCCCTGGAGCCGGGCTCCAGGGCCGCTCCACTTATGGGCAGACTGGGGGAGGCCTTCGTAAGCTCCGTGGCAGCCACCCTCCATCTGGGCACGTCGGAGATGCAACGCACCATCATTGCCCAGCGGGGCTTGGGGATGCCCCGGGAGTAGAGAGCGAAACGGAAGAGGGATAGTCATATGGATCTAGCCTTTTCAGAAGAGCAGCAGATGCTCAGCCCACTGGCCAGGGAGTTCCTGGAGGCCGAATGCCCCAAGTCCCTGGTGCGGGCAATGGAGACCGACGAAAAGGGATACTCGCCCGAGCTTTGGCAGAAGATGGCCGAGTTGGGCTGGCTGGGACTCACCTTCCCGGAGCAGTACGGGGGCGCTGAGTTCAGCTTTCTGGACATGGCAATGCTGCTGGAGGAGATGGGGCGGGCCATTCTCCCAGGCCCCTACTTCTCCACCGTAGTGCTGTGCGGACAGGCCATTCTGGACGCCGGCACGGACAAGCAGAAGGACGCATACTTGGAACGGATTGCGATGGGTGAGCTCATCATGGCACTGGCGCTGACGGAGGCAAGTGGACAGTATGAGGCCGGCGACATCGCAGTTCGATGCGCCCCGTCCGGCGACGGCTACGCGATCAACGGCGTCAAGATGTTCGTGTCCGACGGCCAGGCCGCCGGCTCGTTCATCGTTGCAGCACGCTCCTCCGACAACCCCGATCCCAGGGACGGCGTTTCGCTCCTCATAGTGGACGCCGACACCCCCGGCGTCACCGTCACCCCGCTGAGGGTGATGGGAATCGACAAGCAGGCTGAGGTGGTGTTCGACAACGTTCAGGTGTCTGCCGACAACCTGCTGGGCCCCCTCGACGGGGGGTGGCCCCTGGTGGAGAAGCTCATAGTGTGGGGCGCTATTGGCAAGTGCGCGGAGTCCGTGGGCGGCGCTCAAGCCGCTATGGAGCTCGCGGTGAGCTACGTCAACGCCCGTCCCGCCTTTGGTCGGTCCATCGGCAGCTTCCAGGCCATCCAGCACCACTGCGCCAATATGCTCACAGACATCGACACCTCACGATACCTCACCTACCAGGCCGCCGGGCTTGTGTCCCAGGGAGATTTCTCCGCCCCGGAGGTCTCGAAGGCCAAGGCTTGGATCAGCGACGCCTACGGCAGGGTCACATACCTGGCGCACCAGTGCCACGGGGGAATATCCTTCACCAAAGAGATGGACATCCACCTGTACCACAAGAAGGCCAAGGTTAACCAGGCCCTCTTCGGGGATGCCCGGTTCCACTGGGACAGGATAGCCGCCGCGCTGTAGGCTCGGCGCATAACCGCCGCTCCCGTGCAGCCAGCCTGTGGGCCTCGTTTGTCAGAATGCAAACGCAGCAGTCGCGCAACGGCCTGGGATTCTTCGTCGCTTCACTCCTCAGAATGACAGTCGCCGCTCGCCCTCCTGTCATTCTGAACGCAGTGAAGAATCCAGAGCCTCCGACCACTCAGCGCTCAGGTCTACACACATACGACTCTCCGATTCCATGTGCAGATTGTGAGTTTCGTTTGGCAGGATGCAACCGCAGCGTTCAAGGACAGCCTGGGATTCTTCGTCGCTTTACTCCTCAGAATGACAGACGCCGCGCGCGCCTGTCATTCTGAACGCAGTGAAGAATCCAGAGCCTCCGACCACTCAGCGCTCAGGTCTACACACATACGACTCCCTGATTCCACGTGCCGACTGTGGGCCTCGTCTGTCAGGATGCAAACGCAGCAGTCGCGCAACGGCCTGGGATTCTTCGTCGCTTCACTCCTCAGAATGACAGACGCGCTCCCCTGGATGCCCTTCGACACGGGCATAACAGATTACCGGCCCCTTACCCCTCCGTCTACAGCCGCCGTCCCTCCTGGGTGGTCACCACGTAGGTGGACTCCCGCCCCAGCACCTCGTCCTGGTGCATCCGGTCGTGCCTGTACAGGGACTTCAGGAACTGGTGGACACTCAGCTCCCCAAAGGGAGTATTGCGTCCCGCGCGCTCCATCTCCGAGTCCGCTGTCTCGGCGATGAACCGGACCGTCAGTTGGCGCTCCTGCTCCATTCGCTCCAGCAGCTGGGCCAAGGGGATTTCGTTGGCGTGATCGAATAGCGGAGCCTCTCCGGTTGCGCCCGGGTCCGGGAGCCCTGCCAGGTCTGGGGAGTCCTCGTCCCGTGAGCGGCGCGCCCACTCCCACACGTAGTGGTGCTCCGCCTCCGCCAGGTGCAGCAGCTGACCCTTGGGGGACCGGTCCCCGGCCTTCTGCGGAGTCTCGGCTTGCTTCTCGTCCAGGGTGGCGACGACCTCCAGCAGGGCCTGCCGGTTCTCCTCCAGCTTCTCAACGAGGTCGCGTCGGTCCTTTACATCGAACATGGGGCCTCCCTTCAGGAACGCGGCGCCGGGCGCTCTGTGCCCATACGCTCCATCCTGCCGTTCTTTGCGCCAGTCTACCCCACCGACTCTTGCGTGTCGAGGGGGCGCGGGAGGCCGCTGCGGTGGTACAATTCCGGGGTGTTCAGGATTCCCCGCATAGTGAAACCGACTCTGCTGGCCGCGGCCGCGCTGGTGGTTGCCGCCCTGGCGTCCTCGGCCTGCGAAGGCGCTGCGGAGAGGGCGGAGACGCACTTCAACGCGGGCGTGGAGCTGGAGAAACAGGGGCAGGTCGAGGAGGCGATAGCGCAGTACGACCAGGCGCTTGAGATCAATCCCGTCGATGCCGACTACTACTTTCGCAGGGGCGGCTCCTACGGCAGGCTGGGTGAGTACGAGCGGGCGCTCCAGGACCTGAGCGAGGCAATACGGTTCGATTCGGGGCACGTGGGCGCGTACAACACCAGGGGAATCACCTACTTCCTGCTGGGCGAATACCAGCTTGCCATTGACGACTACACCGAAGCCATCGACCGCTTGCCGCAGGTAGGCGAGTTCTACGTCAACAGGGCCAAGGCTTACACCCGCCTCGGAGACGACGCGGCTGCCCAACAGGACGTTGATCAGGCGATAGGATTGGGGTTTGACGCGGAGGCGCTGCGGGCCGAAATAGAGAATCAGAAGGCGCTGCAGTAGGCCGCGGTTTCGTCATGCCCGTGTCAACGGGTATCCAGTAGGGGAGATTCGTCATTCCTGCGGAGGCAGGAATCCAGGGGGAAGGTGGAGGCGTGGGCTCCCGTTTTCAGAGACCTTTGCGTAACTTGTGCCGCAGCCCCATACTCCCGTCATTCCCGTGAAAACGGGACTCCAAGGCGTTACATTCAGGACAACGTAGCTTTGCAGGCAAAGGCTTTGGATTCTTCACTCCGCTGCGCTCCGCTCAGAATGACAGTGAAACGCGCATCTTTGGGGAAGATACCAGAGTTATGCAAAGGTCTCTTTTCACGGGAGCGACGGTTGATGCGTCATGCCCTTGGCCGCTTGCCCCCCACTTAATGAGGGGACAGGCCAAAAATAGAGAGGGGGGCAGGCTAGCGCCTGCCCCCCTCTTCGTCTTCTGCGGTTAGTCACCGCCTGCGCCCTACTCGTCTCTAGTTGACGTTGGCGCACACCGCATAGGCAGTGATGGACCAGCTGCCCGTCTGCCCTGGGCCGGTCTCCACGGCTTCCACTCTCCACCCGGCGGGCACTTCACCGGCCAGCCCGTCCGGGCGAGATACCGTTACGCTCACGTTATCGGTTGAGCCTTCGAGCTTGTATCCGCCGCCGATGGCGAACAGGTCCTCACCGCCTTTCTCACAGAGAACGACCGCCGCCTTGAGTCCCGTCTTGTCCCCGCTGTCAGAATCACCATCCAATCTGACTATCTGCAGGTTACTTACACCCGGGTTTCCGGGCCTTCCCTGGGGTCCGTGAGGTCCGGCTATGCCCTGCGGTCCAGGAGCGCCGCGCTGTCCTGACGGTCCCTGCTCACCCTGGGGTCCCGTGGGGCCCTGGGGTCCTATGTCACCCTGGGGTCCTCGGTCACCCTGGGGTCCCAGAGGTCCCTGGGGTCCTCGGTCACCCTGGGGTCCCAGAGGTCCCTGGGGTCCTCGGTCACCCTGGGGTCCCGGAGGTCCCTGGGGTCCCAAGTCGCCCTGGGGTCCCTGTTCACCCTGGTTGCCCTGGATTCCCTGGGGTCCCAGCGGGCCGGTGTCGCCCTTCACGCCGCGTGCTCCGATGGGTCCCTGAGGTCCAACTGGCCCCTGGGGTCCCAGCGGTCCCGGAGGTCCGCCTGGTATGCCGGGTTCACCCTGAGATCCTCGGTCACCCTGGGCTCCCTGCGGTCCCTGCTCACCAGTGTTACCCTGTTCACCCTGGGCTCCCTGCGGTCCCTCCGGTCCCACGGGTCCGCCCGGGTCGCCCTTGTCGCCCTGTGGACCCTGTGGACCCTGGTTACCCGCCGGTCCCGCTGGGCCTGCATCCCCTTGAGATCCTGCCGGTCCTACGGCTCCCTGAGGACCCGTCTGCCCGACCCCACCATCCTGCCCAGCAGGTCCCTGCGGCCCTTCGGCTCCGGAACAGGCGGCCAGCAAGAGAACGCCAATGGTTAATAGTGCTAGCACCCAAAGCTGGCGTCTTAGAGACCCAGCTAATAGTCGGCTTGTCATAGAGATAGGCTTCATGCAAATACCTCCTTTTCTTCTCCCATAAGGCTACTATCATAGACCCTAGCTGTCAAGCAATATTTACCAAGTTATAAGAGGTAGTATGAGGCAGGAGAATTCCAATCCTTGACACGAGCGCGCTTAGATAATAGGCTGGTGGTGCTGAAATCAGGCGCGGGGTATCCCCGCGGGTCTGAGACAGAAATTTTTGCCTAGGAGGTGGTCTCCATGACTATTACAGCCGGTAGAGAGAGCTCTGGTTCCGACCAGTTCAATGTTGTGGGCAGCAGGCCCATTCGTCACGACGCTCTGGACAAGGTCACGGGCCGCGCCAAGTACGGCGCCGACATCAATATGCCCGGGATGCTGCACGGCAAGATACTCCGCAGCCCCCACGCCCATGCCCACATCCTGTCAATAGACACCAGCAAGGCCGAAGCCCTGCCGGGCGTGAAGGCCGTGCTCACGTCCAAGGACTTACCGGTGATTGAGAACAGGGTCCTGGACTTCACGGAGACCCAGGGCAATGTAAGGCTCCTGGCGGAGAACATTCTGGCCACCAAGAAGGCCATGTACAAGGGCCATGCAATTGCGGCCGTGGCCGCCACCGACGCCCACATCGCTGAGGAGGCCATTGAGCTTATCGAGGTTGAGTACGAGGTGCTCAAGCCCATCCTGAACGTGAAGGACTCCCTTGCAGAGGACGCTCCCCTTCTCCACGACAGCCTGACCACCGTGTTCCGCGTCGAGCGGTTCGGCCCGGGCGAGAACACGGGAGTCAAGAGCAACGTGGCGGGACACATCCAGTTCAAGCGGGGCGACCTTGAGCAGGGTTTCAAGGAGGCCGACGTCATCGTGGAGCGGGAGTTTACCACCCAGCCCGTTCATCAGGGCTACATTGAGCCTCACACGTCCACGGGTCACTGGTCTGCCGACGGCCACCTGACCATCTGGACCAGCACCCAGGGATCCTTCACCATACGAGACTCGACGGCGGCGATACTTGACCTGCCACCGTCCATGATCAAGGTGGTTCCAATGGAGATTGGCGGAGGCTTCGGAGGCAAGACCATCACCTACCTGGACCCGGTTGTTGCGCTGCTCTCCAAGAAGTCCGGAAATCCGGTGAAGATCTCCATGACCCGCAAGGAGGTCTTTGAGGGCACAGGGCCCACGTCGGGCAGCTTCATGCGCTGCAAGATAGGCGCTGACAAGAGTGGAAAGATCACGGCGGCCGAGCTTTACCTGGCGTTCGAGTCCGGCGCTTTCCCCGGCTCGCCCGTCGGCGGCGGCGCAATGAGCGGCCTGGGCCCCTACAAGATAGACAACCTGCAGGTGGACGGCTACGACGTTGTGGTCAACAAGCAGAAGACGGCGGCCTACCGCGCGCCCGGGCAACCCCAGGCGGCCTTTGCGGTGGAGCCGGTCATCGACGAGCTGGCCGAGAAGCTGGGAATGGACCCCCTGGAGTTCCGCATCAAGAACTCCGTCCATGAGGGCGACAGGGCCCCCAGCGGCGTGCCTCACCTGCGCTTCGGCTGCGAGGAGGTTGAGCAGGCGATGAAGGCCCATCCCCACTACAACGCTCCTCTGGAAGGCCCCAACCGCGGCCGCGGCGTCGCCGTGGGCTACCGGCTGAACGGCGGCGGAAGCGGCTCCTCAGCCACAATCAACGTCAACGCCAACGGCACCATCAACCTCCTCACAGGCTCAGTCGACATCGGCGGGACCCGCACTGCGGTGGCAATGCAGGCCGCCGAGGTGCTGGGCATCTCGGCAGAAGACGTGAATCCAATCGTTGTGGACACGGACGCCGTTGGATGGACGGGCGGGACCGGCGGCAGCCGGATCGCCTTCGACACCGGCCGCGCAGCCATCAATACGGCCCAGGAGGTCATCAGGCAGATGAGCGCCCGGGCAGCTCTGCTGTGGGAGGTTCAGCCGGAGGACGTGGACTTCATGGACGGCGAGTTCATCTGCAAGAAGAACACGGAGGACAGGTTCACCTTCAAGCAGCTTGCGGCCAAGCTGATGGACACCGGCGGCCCGGTGACCTGCTCCGGCCAGGACAAGCAGGGCGGCGTGGGCGCACAGCTCGCCGGCCACATTGTGGACGTTGAGGTGGACCCGGAGACGGGCAAGGTGGACATCCTTCGCTACACGACCTTCATCGACGCCGGCAAGGCGGCCCACCCCAGCTACGTGGAGGGGCAGATGCAGGGCGGGGCGCTCCAGGGCATCGGTTGGGCCCTCAATGAGGAGTACTACATGACGGAGGACGGCACTATGGCCAACTCCAGCTTCCTGGACTATCGAATGCCCACCAGCCTGGACCTGCCCATGATCGACTGCGAAATCATAGAGGTGCCCAACGCCCGCCACCCCTTCGGGATACGCGGCGTGGGCGAGACGGTGCTCATCCCGCCCCTGGCCGCCATGGCCAACGCCATCCACGGCGCTATAGGGGTCAGGATGGACAGGCTGCCGATGTCTCCCGGGGCTATCCTTGAAGCCCTGGAGGAGAAGGCCGCGGGATAGGCCTCTCACAGGGGGTTGAAGTGAGCGATCACGACGCCGGAACGACGCAGACCGCGAGCCGGTACGTGTACCTTCTGACACTGGACGGAGGGGACTTCTACCTGGGGCTGACGGACAACCTGGAACGCCAGGTCCGGGAGCACTACCAGGGGGAGTTCCCTTCCACCGCGGGCCGTAACCCGCAGCTTGTGTGGTCCGAGCAGTGGGTGGGCGACGAGTCTAAGCTGCAGGGGCGCATGGACCACCTCGCCAGGCTCTACAGCGAGAACCCCAACGCTATGCTCTACCGACTCCAGGCCCGCCTTCCCCTGGGCGGCATTCAGTGGGGATAGGGTCCAGGATAGCTAATTGCTAGGCGCTCCTGTTCTCTTCTTTACGTGAAAGCATTCTGATACCGCGTCATGACTACATATTCGTAGATGAATCTGGCGACGCGGCATTCACACATGATCCAATCTCTGGTCGGCTGACAAGTACCAGCTTCTATGTGGCCGCCGCGTTACATCTATGCGACGACTCGTTTCGCGACCTGAACAAGCACGTGGCTGCTTTCAGGTATTACTCCGGACTGAGTAGGGAGTTAAAAATCCCCGCCGAGAGGGAAGAATTCACAAAGCTCCTTGACCCGATTCGAGCCATGTCCGAAGGAGGCAAGAATATATGGGCGTCTATGGTTTACGTAGACAAACTAAATTACACTGGGAGCTATCTGAAGCTAGGGGAAAAGAGACCGCCGGATCCCGTTAGATTCCGGAATTATATACTCCGCCGGTTGCTTGAGCACCACTTTCAGCAGTACAAGCTGCAGTCCAGGCAATACGACCTTGTTCTCGATCGTATAGAGCTAACCAGGGAACAAATCGAGAACCTGTGGCAGTATATCGCCGGTAACAGGAATATACCGACGCCCATTCACATAACCCACGCCGCATCGATTTACGTAGAGGGCCTGCAGGTCGTGCACCACATAGCCAACGCCTTTGTGGGCGTGGTTGGCGGCTCTACACCGCCTCGTGAGCTTTCCTTTGTGAACTCACGAGATTTAACCACCAACCAATACGTCAACAGGTGAAAATGTTGTGGGCCAGGCCGGGCCTCCATGTTTCAGGAAACCCGCCTAGCCCACGAGTTAACGAGTAAGCTATCCGCAATCTTATTGTCGCAAGACAAAAAGGTGTTTGTCAAGGACTTTTTTGGGGGCGCCTACTTGTGCTATACAGCCCTCCCAGCCCTCTAGAGGGGTTTATCCGTCTACCCTCTGGACGGCAGGGTGCCCACCACGGGCCCGGGGCCCACGCTGGTGCCCTTGGGGGTCTCGCTCCACATCTCCAGCTCAACGTAGTTCTTGCCGTCCTCCTGCCACTTCTTGGCCACCTTTGCCCGCACCACCGACGGCTCGCCCACGACGTTGAATATGCGCATTCGGAATGGGCCCACCTTCTGGATCCATCCCTCTACGCCGAAGAACTCCCGGTACGCCCGTTCCCACATGCCCTGGATGAAGCCGTTGTTGGCGTACATGGCAGGCGCGCGGCCGGCCCGGGCGATCTCGTCGTTGTGATGGATGGGGGCGAAGTCGCGGTTGCCGCCCGCCTCGTATACAAGGCGCTGCACGGTCATGTGGAAGGTCACAGGCTCAGTGAGGTCGCCGACGTTCACGTCCTCGTAGTGGCGCTGCTTGCCCCAGTCCACGTAGCTCGCCCTTGCCTCCGGCGCCTCGAAAGGAGGCCTCTCCTCGACCTGGCGAGCGGTGCCGCCGCCGCCAGGCAGGTTGGGGGCGTAGCCCTCCGGATGGGGGTTGTACTGGTAGCCGCCGCTGCGGGACAGGGCCACAACCTCACCCCTCTGGTTCACCCACTCGCTCTCGGTGATGTTAAATGCGCCGTACCCCACGCTGGTCTCTCGCACGACCACTGACAGGAGCTTCCTGCCGCGGGACCCCAGGTGGTCGCCCACGTGGACCGGCTTGATGTACTCCACCTCCCGGTCCGTGGCAAAACCCGCCGTGGTCTTGGGGGATGGCAGGGGTCTGTTCACGCCCTGGGACACGCCGGCGGCGACGAAGTTGCGCTCGGACACGGGCCAGCGCGTGGGGTCGCCGGGCCGCCACAGGCCCTGACCGGTGTGGTTCTGGATATGGCTGGCGGGACAGATGATACCCTCGTAGCCGTGATTCTTTGCCTCGTCAGCGTTATGGAAGAGCGGAAAGTCCGACTCTATCGCCTCGCAGTAGCGACGGATGGACGTCCACTCAACAGGTTCAAGCGCCCAGCGTATCTCTCCGTCGGAGAAATCCTGACCGACCGCGTTTTCCAGGTCTTCCCAAGTGTGCTCGGTTGCCATAGCCACCCTCCAATTCTGGGGACTCTGCCCTCTCTGGTGATGACCTTAAACTACTTCGCGACTCTGAAATTGTCAAGCCTGCGAAGAGCTTCCCGTTACGACACCACCCTGACCCTGCCCTCCGCGTCCGCCTCCAGCAGCACACGGAAATCGTAGCCTCTCTTACGCAATTCCTCACCTCCACCCTGGCGGCGGTCCAGTATCGCCAGCACCCTCTCCACCTTGCAGCCCGCTTCCTCCACCGCCTCTATCGCGGTGAACAGCGAACCCCCCGACGTGCAAACGTCGTCCAGGATCGCCACGCGGCTGCCGTCCTGCAGCCTGCCCTCCACCTGCTTGCCGGTGCCGTGGTCCTTGGCCTCGCCCCGCACGAAGAAAGCCTCCAGGGGACTGCCCTCCAGCTGGCTCACCAGAGCGACGGCAGTGACTATAGGAATGGCCGCCATTGCCGGGCCTCCCACCGCGGCTACACCGGAACCTTGGAGACTCTCCAGGAACGCCTTACCCAGCAGATAGGCGCCCTCCGGGTGCAGACTGATAAGCCGACCGTCGAAGTAGTAGCTGCTCTTCGCCCCGGAAGACAGGGTGAAGTCGCCGTACTTCAGAGCCCCCACCTGCTCGGAAAGCTCGAGAACCCTCTGAGAAATCTCATTGCTCAATGTCAGCCTCCTGATAGAGTCCGTGTTCGCGGATGTACTGGGCCACTGCCGGGGGCGCCCAGTAGGTTATCGGCAGGCCCTGCTGCACCCGCCGGCGTATCTCTGCCCCGCTTATACCTATGTCAGGTCCCTCAAGGAAGACCACTTCCTCCGCGGCGTTGGGGCGTATGCCGTCCAAGGATGCCCTGTCAAAGTCCACGTGGCCCGGCCTGGACACCGCCACCAGGGTACACATGTCGAAAAGGCGGTGAGGCTCTTTCCACTGGTGCAGCGTCTCTAGGGAGTCCATGCCCAGGATGAAGAACAGCGATGCGCCCATAGCCTCGCCTTCCAGCAGGGCTGTCAGGGTATCGACGGTGTAGGAAAGCCCCGGCCGGTCCACCTCCGCCGTTGACACCTTGAAGCCGGCGCTGCACTCCAGAGCCAGCCTCAGCATAGCCCCGCGGTGGCCGGAATCCGTGACCGCGCTCCCCTCCTTCATCCAGGGCCGACCCGTGGGAAGGAACCACACCTCGTCCAAACCAAGCACAGCGGCGGCCTCCTGAGCAATTATGAGGTGCCCTATGTGCACAGGGTCGAAGGTCCCGCCCAGGATGCCGAGCCGCATACTACTTCCACTCCAGCTCGTGTTGGCCTATCCTGACCACCGATCCGGACCTTGCGCCAGCCTTCTCCATCGCCCGGACGATTCCCTTGCGACGGAACTCCTGCCACAGCTGGATCTGCACCTGCCAGTCACCCAGATCGACGCGCCTCACCAGACGTTCGGCAAGCGGCGAGCGGAGCACGAATACCTCCCCGTCCCTCTCCACAAAGGGCCTGTTACGCCGCGGCTTGGGAGTGAGGACAGGGACTGGCTGCTCCACTGGCTGGGACGCCACGGGCTGTTCCGAGAGCATCTTCAGCGCGCCATCCAGCACCGCGTCGACTCCCTCATGTGTAGCCGCCGAGATGCAGTAGGCATCGACGCCAATACCACGGAGGTCTACGAGCACCTGTGCTTTGCGCTCCTGCATCTCAGGCAGGTCCAGCTTGTTCAGAGCGACCACCTCCGGTTTCTGCGCAAGAGCAGCGTCGTAAAGCGCCATCTCCTCTCGAACGTTGCGGTAGTCTGTTAGTGGATTCTCAGAGGCCCCGTCCAGGAGGTGTATGACCGCTCTGGTTCTTCCCATATGCCGGAGGAAATCGTCCCCCAGACCGACTCCGGCGTGAGCGCCTTCAAGAAGTCCGGGTATCTCTACAACCACAAACTCCTGTCCTCGTCTCACCACAAACCCCAGCACCGGCTCCAGTGTGGTGAAGGGGTATCCAGCGATGTCAGGCCGCGCTCGAGAGCAGGCCTGGAGAAAGGAGGACTTCCCCGCATTTGGGACTCCAATCACAGCCACATCAGCAAGGAGCTGCAACTCTAGCTCCAACTCCACTTCCTCCGTGACCTCCCCGGCTTCGGCCAAGATCGGAACCCTATTCTGGGAGTACGCAAACTTGGCGTTACCCCTACCACCCTGTCCACCTTGCGTAGCTATCCAGACAGCATTCATATCCACCAAGTCAGCTAGTACCTGCTTATCTCCCCCCTCTCCAACAGCATAGACCCGCGTTCCCTGAGGGACGTCTACCACGTAATCTTCTCCATTCCGCCCACTCCGATCGTTAGGTCCCCCAGACCCACCATCGTCGGCTACAAATCGCCTCTTGTACCGGAAGGCCCGCAGCATATGCTCCCCTTCATGAACCCTCAGGACAACAGCGCCGCCTCTTCCACCGTCGCCACCATCGGGACCTCCTTTGGGAACAAACTTCTCCCTTCGGAGGCTTATTGCTCCCGGGCCTCCATTTCCTGCTTTAACTACTATACTTGCTCTATCAAACATACTAGTTAGATTATAAGGGATAATGGTAATGATAGTAGCCGATTTGGAAAACTGTGTGGAAAGACAGGGTATTCGCTATACGGTCCAGCTGTTAGCTGCTTGAAGCGGTGATACTGTCCAGGATGGCTGATATGTCTGCTTTCAAGACCGCATCCGTCTCTCTAGCCTCGCATATCCTCATCCATGCGTACCGGATGGTAGCGTGATCCCGGTGACCCAGAAGGCTTCCTATCTCGCGGAGGTTCTTCAAGGCGACTTCTCTGAGGAGGTAGACTGCTACCTGTCTGGCCTGGCTGACGGCTTTGTCGCGGCGTCTGCTGCACAGAGCGTCGTTAGTGACGCTGTAGAAGGCGCAGACGCTTGCCAGAACCATATCCGGCGTGGGGATGGAGGAAGTGCTTTGCGGTAGGAGACTCTCTAGAGCCTCATATGCTAGGTCGAGATCGGGCGCTCTTCCTGTGAAGTCGGCGTAGGCACAGACCCTGTTGAGAGCGCCCTCCAGCTCCCTGATGTTGGCGGGGAAGCTCTCAGCGATTAGCTCATGTACCTCTTGGGGGATATTTGCGCCTTGGCTTCCCGCTTTGGCCTGCAGAATGGCGATGCGCGTCTCCTGGTCAGGGGTCTGGATGTCTGCGCTGAGACCCCACTCGAACCTGGACCTGAGGCGGTCCTCCAGGGGCAGGAGCGCCGACGACGGTCTGTCGCTGGCGATGACAATCTGGCGGTTTGTGTTGTGGAGATCGTTGAAAGTGTGGAAAAACCCCTCCTGGGTGGCCTCCCTGCCGCGCAGGAACTGGATGTCATCCACCAGGAGTACATCGGCGCTGTGGTACTTCTCGCGAAACTCCCGTGTACGTTTGGCTTGAATCGAAGTGACGAAGTCATTGGTGAACTGTTCGGAGCTGACGTACAGGTAGCTCATGCCCTTGGTGGCATAGGCATGGCCGATCGCCTGGAGAAGGTGCGTCTTGCCAAGGCCGACTCCGGCATAGAGGAAGAGTGGGTTATACGCTTCCCCCGGTCGAGAGGAGACGGCCAGCGCAGCGGCGTAGGCCAACTGGTTGGAGGCCCCCACCACAAAGGAGCTGAGGGTGTACTTCTGGTTGAGCCTGGGTCGTCCGTTGGCGCTGCCTAGAGGCCGGTCGTTAGCAGGCGGCGCGCTGGGCGCCGGGCTGTGCGCGGAGACCGGCCTGGCGTGTGCCGGCGGTGGCTGCTCGGTCAGAATCTGAAAGCGCGCCTCCGTCCGCTGGCCCATGACCTGGGACAACGCGCTCTCAATGAGGGAAGACATACGTTTCTCAAGCCATTCCGCCACAAACGCGGACGGCGTCCCGACGACTATCCGGTTGTCCTCCAGAGACAAACCGACTGTGTCCTTCAACCACGTCCTGAAGATGGGCCGGCTAACCTGTAGTTCCAGGCTGGATAGCACCGCTTCCCATGCCTGCGCAGAGGTCTGAAATTTCATACTGAACGCGCCGCTCCCTTGGTGTATCGGGTTAGTGGCCGGCGGGCTCGCGTGGGCAAACCCGTCGGCGGATACATAGCGCCGATGGCGCTAATAAAGAGCCTGGCGTTCAGGCTAGGTGAAGACCAACTCCGAGCTGGTTCGGACGGACGGAAATTGGCTGAAGACAACTATATCAGGCCTTTCGACTACGGCCTGCAAGGGGTTGAGCGAGGAATTTGGCGGGAATTTTTCTCCAATTTTCGAGCAGTTTTTCGGGCTGTTGTTTTGACTTCTCCACCACTCTATAATCCCAGGCAGGGGGCGTCTATGAGAGTGGTTTATATGGGAACTCCTGCCTTTGCAATCCCTCCGCTGGAGGAGCTTCTTGCGAGCGGATATGACCTGGTCGGCGTCTACACACAGCCCGACAGACCCGCAGGGAGAGGCAGGAGCATGGAGGCCTCGCCGGTGAAGACCTTTGCCATTGAGCGCGGCCTGAATGTGCTCCAGCCCACCTCTCTGAGAAACCCTGACGCCCACAGCCAACTGGCCGCTCTGGCCCCGGACCTGATAGCCATAGCCGCCTACGGCAGGATCCTTCCGCCGGAGGTGATCGGGATGTCTCCGGGAGGATGCGTGAACGTCCACCCGTCGCTTCTTCCGAGACATCGCGGGCCGTCGCCGGTGGCGTTCACCATCCTGGAGGGAGACGAGACGGCCGGGGTGAGCATCATGCTGCTGGACGAGGGGATGGACTCCGGGCCGGTAATCGCTCAGGAAGAGGAGCCAATCCTCCCGGAGGACACAACGGAGACTCTCACGGACAGGCTCTTTCGCAGGGGAGCGAAGCTGCTGGTCGACAGTCTACCCCGCTTCCTGCAGGGCGATATGGTCTCCCAGCCCCAGGAGGAAGCCCGGGCCACATACGCCCCCAGGCTGACCAAGGAGGACGGCGAAATCCGATGGGCGCTGCCGGCGGAGAGCATATGGCGGCAGGTGCGGGCTTACCACCCCTGGCCCGGCTCATACACACGCTGGGAGGGCAGGCTGCTGAAGGTGCTGGAGGCTGTGCCGCTGCCCGGTACCGGCGTTGGCGCCCCGGGGAAGGCGCTGCTACTGGAGAAAGACGGCCTGGCGCCGGTGGGAGTGGCTGCGGGGGAAGGCGTCCTGGGCCTCAAGCGCGTCCAGTTGGAGGGGCGTCGAGCGGTTGACGCTGCCGACTTCCTGAAGGGCCACGAGGGCTTCCTGGGGTCTACGCTGCCCTCATAGGCTGCCGGGGTTTACGCGTCGCCTTAAATGGGAGCCTTCGAGATTCCGCTCACCCCGGTTCTGTTGCATTCGCGGGGTAGTTAGGGGAAACGTATCAAAAGAAAGGTGGTAGCGATATGGACTGGAACAAAAATGTCGGCACCGAAGAGCATCGAGTAAGTTTACTCCACGAGTACGCCGTGGGCGTGATATGGGATATGTTGAAGACGCGAAACGATGGGCGCGAAGAGAGGGGTGATCGGACTAAGGGTGGGCGTCGCAAGAAAGATGAGAAAGTGCAGCTACCCCAGCTGGACGGGTCGCTGTCGGGCGATGTTCTGGATGGCGTGGAACACATTACGGTACCTGATGGACTTGACGCCGTTAGGGGCTACGTTCCTGATCTGGCGTTGAGGGACGCGGACTTGAAGGTCATTCGGGTGATTGAGGTTGTAGTGACACATCCTACGCCAGCACCCAAGCTCCGTCACTTGACGGAAGGCGGAATTGAAGTCATACAGGTGCCTATTCGTAGCGAACAGGATATATACGACTTGCGCCCATCTCACTCTTACAGGTCGGAAGAGATACAGTGGAGACCATTTTACATGCGAACAGATGGACCGGGCGCAGGGGTCAATTTCCAGTCATTGAGTAAACCTCAAAGCCAAGCTGATGAAGCAATAGACGAGCTCATAAAGAACCTCGTATTGTGTACGCCAGCTCAACGACGAAAACTGTTAGCTGTCTTGAAGGCCATGAACTCCACAGAGGCTCTGTTGACGTTACGGCCAGATAACCCTAAAAGGTCGGTAGTCTACCCTGGCGATGCACGAGTAGACGAGGGGGAGTAGCGGACTCATGAGTAGCATACCCCGCGAAATGCAACAGAATCCTCACCCCCGTGTCAGGCACAGGGCCACCCCTCGTCGTAGGGGACGACTTCTATCCTGTCCGGCGTAACCGCGTTAACCGGAGGGCCCCGCCGAAAGTCAGTCCGAATCCTCCCGCGCCTCCCCGGCAGGCGCGCCCGCAGCATCCCCGGGCTGTCCCGCGGCCCCGTCTTCGGCCACTCGCGGAGCGTTTACCCGGACTATCAGCTCTTCGGGGTCTGTCAGGATTGTGATGGCCGGGTCAGTGGCAAGGTCTGAGACCCGAATGCCCTGGTCCAGGGCCTCAAGGAGGGAGATGTCCACCTCAATCCGCTCTGGCGTGTCCATGGGCAGGCACTCTACAGCGAGGGTGTGCAGGGTCTGCATCAGTATGCCCCTGTGCACTCGCACAGCGGGGGCCTCCCCAGTCAGGACCACGGGTATCTCTCCCCGTAGCCGTTCGGTGGCATCCACCCGGTAGAAGTCAATGTGAAGTATCTGGTTGGTGACAGCGTGACGCTGCACCTCCCGCACGAAGACCAGGGCCTGCTCGTTGGTGTCGCTGACCTTCAGTTGCAGGGGGATGTTCTGTCCCACCTGGCTTACGACCTTGTTGACGGTCACGGAGTCGGCCTGCAGCGCTCTGGAGTCTATTCCCTTCCCGTACAGGTGGATCGGGGTCATGCCGGCGCGCCTCAGGTTGCTTACCTTCTTGCCCAGCACGTCCCTGGGTGTAGCTTCGAGTGATATGGCGTCCATGGACTCTCCTTGCAGCTTTATGGCTGTTGAAATTGCCTAGCTATAATATGAGGCTCGTGCAAAATACACAACCCCACCAGTCAATCGGCCAAATCTGGAAACGAAACGGAAATGGAGTTGAAATGGAATAGAGGACTCTATATCATTTCATGCGTGGAACCTTGAAATAAGCTAAAAATGAGGCTCGCATGACATCTACCTATGTCAGTCATTACACCGTCCCACAGCAGTGGATACATTATGACAGCGCAATCATATCAGGTTTGCTAATCGAAGCTAAGACCGCTGCCGGCGTACTGAAGCGTCTCCCTTACCTGTCGCAATGGATTGAACAGGTCCATGAGGAGCAGCTAAGGTTGGAAGCGCTCGGCACCTCGCGCATTGAAGGCGCTGAGTTCACTCAGCGAGAGCAGGAAGAAGCTCTCGCCTCTGATACACCCGCACTTGCCGGACTTACTCAT
This sequence comes from Dehalococcoidia bacterium, assembly GCA_965218945.1. Classification (GTDB taxonomy): domain Bacteria; phylum Chloroflexota; class Dehalococcoidia; order Lucifugimonadales; family UBA2985; genus DAOUJW01. The sequence continues at coordinate 3,013,249 of OZ244718.1, read as the reverse complement.
TCGCAGCGACAGTTGCGAGCAGCCTCAGATACTTACCGCTGGCTTCGTTCTCTTCCCACAGATATGCCAGTTACGGCTGAGTTGGCATTTGGTATCCACCAACGCATCGTCAAAGGTTGTGATGATGATCACTGCGAGCCTGGCGCGCTTCGTCGCGACGGAGCGAACGTCACCTTTGGCCGTCCACGCTGTCGAGGCACGGAAGGAGGGCTTGAACTAGCCGGGGCATTCGAGGGTCTTGTGCAAGCCATTGCCAGAGAGTTTCCAAAGCATGACCGTATCATACAGGCGATGGCTGCCCACTACCATATTGGCGCTATGCACCCTTTCGGTGATGGCAACGGGCGTAGCGCACGCGCACTGGAAGCGTTCATGTTAAGACAAGCCGGAGTTAATGATATGGTCATGGTCAGCCTGTCCAACTACTATTACGAACACCAAGATGAATACTTGGCGGCGTTGTACGAATCCCGAAGCAACGGACACAATCTCACGCCTTTCCTGAGATTTGCCTTGCCGGCAGTCACAGAGAGGTGTGATGCACTTGCTACAGAGATCGTTACTCACAGCAAGAGGATACTCTATAGGGAGGTCGCCCAATCGCTGTTCGGGCGGCTACGAAGTCCACGCCGCCGAGCATTGGCGGAGCGTCAGCTACAGATCATAAGCGTACTACTGGACACCGACTCCATGAGACTGAATGAATTGGCGAGTCGGGTTAGCATGTATTACAGAAACCTCAAATTCCCTGACCGCGCTCTTTTGAGAGACATACTTGGGCTGATGGAGCTATCGGCTATCATAATCAGCGGCGGCCGGGTCACTGCCGACCTCAACTGGCCGCAGAATTTCTCCGAGTCGGAATTACTAGAAAAGTACGAGCATATGCCATCCGCGGCATATGCTCGACATCCGGCTACGACAGAACTTTCGCGATTGCTGGGCGGCCGTGAAATCTGACACCAAAATAGGATATCCCAAACTGAGACGCTACCCAAGATAGATTGCGCTTGAAGCTGTACAGGGGTCATGCTATAATCGTCGGACGGATAGACTAGAGGAGGAGGAGGGGCATGAAGGTACCCATGAAGGTAGATTACGGAGTGCGTGCGCTGGTTGAGTTGGCGCAGCGCTACGGGAGTGGGTCCGTTCAGACGGTGGAGATAGCGGAGCGCCAGAGCATTCCCGAGCCCTATCTGGACCAGCTTCTAGCGACGCTAGGCAAGTTTGGGTTTATACGCAGCCGCAGGGGGCCTCAGGGGGGCCACGTTCTGGCCAAGGCCCCGCACGAGATAAGCTTGGGAATGGTTATGGCCGGTCTCGAAGGCACGGCAGCCCCGCTGGACTGCATTGACGAGCCCGATGGGTGTAACCTCTCGAAAATCTGCGCTCAGCGGGAGGTCTGGCGGTCGGTGGAGGACGCGGTGCAGGGCGTGCTCAACGCCACCACCATTGCCGACCTGGCCAGTCGTCAGGAGAGACTGCAAAGCCGGGGGATGTATCACATCTAGCCCCGTCACAATATCGGAAAGGCGCAGGCCCCGTTTGGATATACCCCTCGGCCATGGCCGAGCGTGGAGAGCGGGGTCTTTATATTACTGGTAGCCCGTGGGGTATAATGGATGCCCACGACAGCTTAGGAGGAATTACAAGTCATGGCTCAGACACAGGCGCTAACACCGCAGCAGGTCAAGCGATACAGCCGGCACATCATAATGCCCCAGGTGGGAAGCAAGGGGCAGCGGAGTCTTATCGACGCCAAGGTGCTCATAGTTGGCGCAGGCGGTCTCGGCTCACCCGTCGCGGTGTACCTGACTCTCGCGGGCGTGGGCACACTTGGAATCGTTGACTTCGATACTGTGGACCTGAGCAACCTCCAGCGCCAGATCCTTCACCAGGAGGGCGACGTTGGGAGACCGAAGGTGGAGTCGGCCCTGGAGACCCTTAACAACTACAACTCCGACGTGAACGTGGTCATCCACGAGGAGCCGCTCACCTCGGAGAACGCGATGGACATCATCCCCCAGTACGACATCATAGTGAACGGGGCGGACAACTTCCCCGCCCGCTACCTGGTGAACGATGCCTCATACCTGTCAGGCAAGCCGCTGGTGGACGGCAGCATCCTTCTCTTCGACGGCCAGGCCAGCGTGTTCTTGCCCGGGCAGGGGTGCTATCGCTGCCTCTTCCCGGCTCCCCCGCCTCCCGGCGCGGTGCCCAGCTGCGCCGAGGCCGGTGTGCTGGGAGCTCTGCCGGGCATGGTGGGCAGCATCCAGGCCGTAGAGACAATCAAGCTGATAATAGGCGCCGGCGAGCCTCTGGCGGGTCGCCTGCTCATCATCGACGCCCTCAGCATGGACTTTCGCTCCGTGAAGCTGCGGCGCAACAGCCAGTGCCCACTGTGCGGCGACAATCCAACCATCCACGAGCTCATAGACTATGTGGCCTTCTGCGGCCTGCAGGAGCCCGTTACCGCCATCCAGGGCTAGCTCACTTTCGCTCGCTGGAAGTGTTGGACATGCAGTCATGACCGGGAGAGACATCCTCGATACCATAGGGAACACGCCTCTCGTGGAGTTGACGAGGATGAGTCCCAAGGAGAGCGTCCACATCTTCGCCAAGCTGGAGGGGGCCAACCCTACGGGGAGTCTCAAGGACCGCATCGCCAGGTACATGATTGAGCGGGCCGAGGCCGAGGGCAAGCTGACCCACGACAAGACCATTCTGGAGCCTACCAGCGGCAACACCGGCATAGCCCTCGCCTTTGTCGCAAAGAGGAAGGGCTACCGGGTGAAGGTCGTCATGCCGGAGAACGTGGGCCCGGAGCGAACGCAGTTGCTGGAGGCATACGGAGCGGAGATCGTGTACAGCGATGGCGCCAAGGGAAGCAACGGTTCCATTGTGGTAGCCCAGGAGATGGCGGCCAACGACCCCAACTACTACATGCTCTACCAGTACGGCAACCAGGCCAACCCCCTGGCCCACTACGAAACCACGGGCCAGGAGATTCTTCGAGACCTTCCGGAGGTGGATACTTTCGTGGCCGGCCTGGGCACCGGAGGCACGCTGATGGGCGTGGGCAGACGCCTCAAGGAGTACGATTCCAACATAAAGATTGTGGCGGTGGTCCCTCACCCGGACGATGTGATCCAGGGCCTCAGGAGCCTGGAGGAGGGCTTTATCCCGCCCATCCTGGATCTGTCGCTGCTGGACAGCCGGATAATGATCGAAAGCCGGGACGCCTTTCGCACCACCCGCCAACTGATGCAGCAGGAGGGGATATTTGCCGGGGTATCCTCCGGCTCGGTGGTGTGCTGCGCCATGCGGCTGGCCGAGCGTATGGAGAGCGGGAACATAGTCTGCCTGCTGGCCGATGGCGGCTGGAAATACCTCAGCACGTCCCTCTGGACCAAGGACTTCGACGAGCTAATGGGTACAGTGGAAAACAGGATCTGGTGGTAGGCCATGACAACGACCGCCGACGTAGCCAGGATATTTGCGGACGCTCGCCAGGTGCATACGGAAGCCCTTGACCGTCTGGCTCAAGGCGATGTGCGGGACGCAGCCGAAAAAGCGTGGTGCGCCGCCAAACGGGCAACGGACGCGCTGATACTGGCTCGTACCGGCGAAGAGCCGGAGAGGTCTACCGATACCAGAATTGGACTGGAGAGGCTGGCCAACGCCGACGAAAGGGCCCGGTCTCTGGTGGGTTGTTACTACTCCAGGCAAAGTCTGTTGCACGGCGACTGCTTCTCTCTCGGCATATGTGAACCTATGGAGACGATAGAGCGCCGCATACGCGAAACCCTCCAGTACATTCAAGACGCCGAGGTCTTGGCGGAGTCCTAGCTTCCCCCGAGGCTCCCGCTTGCCGCGCCTATTCTTTACGCCACAATGAATCGCCTGGTGCATTCGTCTCAGAGGCTGGTTGAATCCGCCTGGTTCGAGTACTTTATCATCGCGGTTATACTGGCCAACGGCGCGCTGCTGGGACTGGGTACGTCTCCAAAAATTGAGGAGACCTACGGCGACTGGCTGCACCTGGGTAACAACGCGGCGCTGGGCGTGTTCATTGTCGAAGCGTTGCTCAAGATGACGGCGCTGGCGCCGCGGCCGCATAGGTACTTCCGGGACGGATGGAACGTCTTCGACTTTTCGGTGATAGTGTTCGCGCTGATCCCCTCCACCGGCCAGTTTGCCATGATCGCCCGTCTCGCCCGCTTGCTGCGTGTACTGAGACTCATTTCGGCCGTCCGCGAGCTGCGGCTCATAGTTTCGGCGCTGGTGCGGTCCATCCCCAGCGTGGGCCACGTAATCATGCTTATGAGCATTGTGGTCTACATCTACGCCGTCATGGGCTACTACCTCTTCCACGAGCACGACCCGGAGAACTGGCGCAATCTGGGCATTTCAGTGCTGACGCTGTTCAACATCATTACGCTGGAGGGCTGGACCAAGGTCATGTACACCGCCATGGAGGAGCACTCGTGGGCGTGGGTGTACTTCGTCAGCTTTGTCGTCGTCGGCACCTTCGTGGTGATAAACCTGTTCATCGCCATCATCATTAACAACCTGGACGAAGCCAAGGCGGAGCGGATGCGTGAGCTGGAAAGCCCGGCGTCCAGGGAGGACTTGCTACGGGAGTTGCGCGCCACTCGGGCTGCCCTTCAACGTCTGGAAGAGAACCTGAACGACGAGGAGCGTCAGTAGTCCACCTCTGAGCTTGTCGAAGGACATGAGCGGAGGTGAATTACACGGCGTACGAGAATTATCCAAATGGAACACGGTCGGTCAAGCACGGCGCCGGCGAGTAGGTCAAGGGATAAACCGGCACGAACGGGGTTGAGGCCCTATAGACCACGCTCAAGCAAGGAATAGCCAGCGTCTATCACGAGGTGAACACAAAGCATCTGCACAGGTGCACAACTGAGTTTGCAGGTAGACAGAACAACCGCTCTGTTGATACAATTGACCAAGTTCGCGGCTTGGTTAAGGGAATGGAGGGAAAGAGACTCAGGTATCAGGGCCTTATTGTGTAGGTAACCCAATCTGGTCACGACGGTAACAATCACTTTTGGGTTTCAAGATTTCGTACCATTCTGGTTGACTTGGACGGCAAAATGGCTGGGGCATAATAGGGGGTGATATGGTTCAAACTGCAATGCTGGAGTTGCCCAAACCGAGATCACTCAAATCCAATTCGCCATTCCGATACCCTGGGGGCAAATTCTACGCCCGCAAACTAATTCTTGATATGCTTCCTCCACATACTGGCTACTGCGAGCCGTTTGCTGGGGGCGCTTCAGTTTTCTTTGCCAAGCCAAAGGGTGAGTATTCAATCCTCAACGACTTGGATTCTGAGGTCATTAACACGCTGGCCTGTATCCGGGACGATGTGGAAGGGTTGATTGGCCTGCTGGATGGCCTACCAGCGTCGAAGTACCTTCACTCCTACTACAAGTCAGAATATAAACCCCGTACAGATTTGGAGAGGGCATTCCGTTGGTATTACCTGAATCGAACCTCGTATAGTGGAATCATGAGACCCGAAAACTGCTACTGGGGATTTGGCGATAAATACTCTATGAGGCCTGAAAACTGGCCCCCACACCTTCGTACCGTCTCCGACAAGTTGCAGGGTGTTGAGTTACGCTCTCTGGACTTTGAAGAGGTCATAGAAACGCTGCCGAGCGGATACTTTGTCTTTTTGGACCCGCCGTATTTCAATGCCGATCAGCAGAAGTTCTACAACTGCACCTTTTCAGAGGCCGACCATTCAAGACTGGCCGTATGTTTGGAGCGCAATTCTCACCGCCTGGCTTTCCTGCTGACCTATGATGACCATCCGGGAGTCAGACAACTCTACAGTTGGACAGAACGAATTACGCAACAAGCATGGAATTACACAATCAATCGCACAGATGACCAGCGTAACGGCAAGAAGAAAGAGGACGGATTCCGTAGTTCCAGGAGCAAGGGTCAGGAACTTTTCATCCGCAACTATGATGTCTGAAAATGACCAGGAGATTCTCCGAGTGTTTAATGGCATCACGGAGTATTGCCAAACCTACAATATCCCGCGTGAGAACCTGCTTGACATACTTGAAGACCAGAAGGTTCTACCAATGATACGCGGGAAGGCCACGGAATATGTTGGAGCGGCGTTCTTGAAGCAAGTGCTCGACCCGCGGGATTGGATTGTTGAGAAACTGAATCTCAATCCACAACCAGGCACTATCGACGAAGATGTAAGTATTACATTTCGCAGAACTGGCACTAGATTGAAAGCTGAGACAAAGAATGCTGTTCGGGGTAGTTTTAAACTGGTAACTTCACGACGCCCGGGGCCACATTTCACCGTCAAGTGCCACAAATCCCGCTCCAATCTCGGGTTGCAGAGTACGACCAATGACAGGTACTTAGTGGGAGAATTTGACCTATTACTGTGCAACGTGTCCAATTCCCTGTTCCGGGGACGTGCGCTGCAAGCAGGCTTACCGCTGGTTGACAATCCAGCCGCCATTGAGTGGCTGATGAACTTCTATGGAGTTGACAGTGAGAGTGAGTTAACACGGAAGGCATACGATGACTGGCGACTGTGCTTACCGGTAACGATAGCCGATGATAATGGCGTAATCCCTAGGACCCCGACGGTGCAAATGGAGAACGACCCTAACTGGTTCAATGCTGATGCATTGGCGGCCAACCTCCGCACCCTGATAAACGGCGTCCACGGGTAGTGGCAATATGCTGAGACAGGAGCAACATAGGAAATCGCGGAGCCGGCCTCCGCGCCGTACTCCAGAGTGAATCCCGGACACTTTTGAGAACATCATCAAAGACTTTGTTAGACCCATCAAAGGCAAGAGCGCGGAGGGTTGATTTTAGGCACGGTGGTTAAAACCATATACAACTACCTATCTTTGTGCCGGTGTGTCGTTTTAGGTTCCTCGCTACGCTCGGAATACCGGTGCAGGCGCAATTCGCGGATCCCCCTACATATGCTGTCCTCCATGCGCGCTTCCCTGCCTTGATAAGCGCTTGACAAGTCTGATAGCATCTTGTGAGTGCTATTATTGAGGTAAGCAATGAAAATCTCTCAGATAATGACTTCAACGGGACCCGCAGAGGAGGACCTTCCGCCTCTGCAGTCCATGATTCTTGAAGAGCTTATCAAGCGTCAGGACGAGGTGTTCGAGTATAACGACCAGGGTCTGCTACGCCTCTTTCCCCGTATGAAGCCGTCCGCTCTTAGCTGGTCCTTCTGGTCTCTGCACAAGAAGGGGCTGATTTCCAAGCATCGCGCCCGGGTCAACGGCAAGCTGTCCACGTTGTTCGGCTGCCACGAGGCCATCGAGGCGTTGAAGGAACAGATGCAGGGAACCCCTTAGGAACTCATTGTCCTGCGCGGGTGTCTGCTGCCGCCTTCTGAGATGAGTCTCGGGCCGGGAGTCCTGTTTCCGCGTGGCGCATGTAGATGATGGGCTTCCTGCTCCAACTGCTTTATCTTCCCGTCAGGCTGGCGCTGCTGCCCATCAAGCTGATGCAGACGGCCACGACCTTCGTCACCTGTGGAGTCCCCCTGCTGGTAGTCGCGGGGATAGCCGCCGGGATAATCGGGTTCCTCTTTTTCAGGTAACGGAAGCTGCCATAATTACGACGGCTTGAGGCGTATCCAGGTTGTGCAGCCGTGGCCCAGGTGGTAATATCCGCCCATATGAGGGAAACAGTTACTACGAATTCCATGTCGGCCCGCCAATGGCGGGCTTTTGCAATCATGTGGTTCGCCATGTTTGTGATTGCTGTCGGGTTCGGCATGGTGGTGCCAATACTGCCGGTCTTCGCCAGGGATCTGGGTGCATCAGGACTCTGGCTGGGGCTGGCTTTTTCCGGCTTCGCCGTCACCCAGACGCCGCTGACTCCGGTCATGGGAAGGCTGGGAGACCGGTGGGGGCGACGCCCCTTCATTGTGGCCGGTCTGGGTATCTACGTGTTTGTTGGCATTGGGCTTGCTCTGGCCGACACCTTCCAGGCAGTGGCTGCATTGCGAATGGTCATGGGCGTTGGTGGGGCCTGTATGTTCACGTCCGCCCTTGCAACCATTGGCGAACTGGCGCCGCGAGGCCGCGAGGGCAGGTACATGGGGTTGTTCATGGTTTCCTTCACGTCGGGGTTCGGCATTGGGCCGCTCATAGGCGGCTTACTCAAGGACTCGGTGGGTGTGGATGCCGCGTTTCTCACCCTGGCCGGCGCTGCAGTCTTTGCCCTGCTGCTGGTGGCCGTGCTGATGCCCAGTCAGAGCGCGACCAGGCGCACGGACGAGGAGCTAGCGGCGATTGCTCCTGTCCGGGATATGTTCCGGGACTTCCGGGTGCTGGCCCTGTTTGCTTTCAACTTCACCTTCGGTCTGGGCATAGGCGCGGTCATGACCTTCATCGCCATCTTTATGAACGACGTACTCCTGGCGAGCGCGACTATGGTGGGGCTGGTGGTAGGCTCCCGCGCGGTCCTGTCCAGCGTCTTCCAGCCTATTTTCGGACGGCTGGCCGACCGCGTGCCCAGGCAACATATGGTTGCGATCAGCGGCGTTCTTCTGGCGGCGGCGACCGCTGCCATTCCCCTGTCCCCCACCGTGACGGCGCTGCTGGTCGTCTTTCTGTTGCTTGGTCTCGCGGAGAGCGCCGCGATGCCGGCCTCTATGGCCATCACCACCGACTTGGGCAGAGTCTATGGATACGGGACTCTTATGGGAGTCACCAACGCCATACTGGTCTTTGGCCTTCTGGCAGGTTCCTTGGGGAGCAGCGTTGTTGAGACTCAGTGGGGCGTTGACAATGTGTTCAGGGCGGCCGCTCTGATTATGGGACTACTGGTCGTGGTGTTCCTGGGTATATGGAGCAGGGCGCCCCGCCTCCAGGTCCAGCCGTCTGTGGTCGATTAGCTTGCGGTCGCTACCGATTTGTGTCATACTACGAAAGAAGCGCAGTTAAGAATGCGCAGCACTAAAGGAGGATACGCCAATGTGCGATTCTTGCGGATGCACTGCACCCGAGCCTAAGGACAAGCCGAAGCCGTAACGCCTGAGGACAGAAGCTTCAGGCTTGGAGGGGAGAGCCTCGATAAGGGGTTCTCCCCTCTGCTTGTTTAGGAAAGACGCCCAATGAGACCGTTCAGCTACCCAACGCGTCTACGGCCTCGCGGCGCTGGGGAAGGTTGGGCTTCTTGATGAAGAAGACCAGCACCGCCCCAACGAGGTTGATCACGGCTATGATGAAGAACACCATACGATAGCTTCCCTGCGCGTCGTAGGCAAACCCGGCGGCTATGGGGCCGAAGAAGGAGCCAATGACCATCACCGGCTGGGAGAGGCCCATTATGGTGGCAAAGTTTCGTGGGCCAAAGAACTCAGCTCGAATAGCGATGAGTATGGGCGCCCTTGCTCCGTAGCCCAGGCCGTAAAGGACCGCGTACAACATCGCTTGGGGTATCGTTTGAGCGGTCGCCAGCACCACAACTCCCGCCGACATCAGGAGGAAGCAGGCCACCAGGATCAACTTTCTTCCCAGCTTATCGCCCAGCCAGCCGCCGGCAACCCGCCCCACCATCGCCACAAGGGTCATAAACGCCAGTATTGTGGACGCCGTCTGAAAGGATATACCGGCGTCCACAAGCAGCGGTATCTGGTGTATGGACACGGATCCGACGATGAACAGCGAGAAGCCGTGGGCGGATGCAATGAACCAGAAGGCGGGCGTCTTGAGCGCCTGCATGGGAGTGAAGTCGGCGGTCTCGTCGGTGCCGGACGGCCTTCCGTCGGCGGCGGAATCCCCTTGCTCGTCCGGGTCGTCGCCGTCGGTCAGGTAGCCGTAGGGCTGTGGTTTGTGCCTCATCGTCGCCGTCAGGGGGAAGCCGAGAAGCCAGATAACTATGCCGATTACAACTGCCGTTGTGCGCCAGCCGTAGAGAGAGATGGACAGCGCCACTATTGCGACCAGCACCCCTCCGACGTTCACCCCTGCGGAGCAGATGCCTGTGGCCAGACCCCTCCGGCGGGAGAACCAGTTGTTGACCGCGGTTATGACCGGCAGGAACCCGGACAGGCTTGCTCCCAGCGCGATGATCGGGAACACAAGGTAGAACCCCAGCAGGGAGTCAACGAAGCTGAACAGGATAAAGCTCAGGCCCAGGAGCACAAACCCGACGTACATGATTCCCCTAGGGCCAAAGCGGTCTATCATGTAGCCCTCTATTGGACCCAGGAGGCTGCTCTCAAGACGAGTGAAGGAGAAGGCCAGGGACAGGGCGCCGCGGCTGGTGCCCAGGGTTGCGGCCAGTGGCACGAAGAAGGCGGGGAACCCGTAGGCGTAAAGCCCCCCCTGCATCATCATGACTACGGTGCCGGCTCCAAGGAGCCACCACCCGTAGAATACGCCGCTCTTCTTGCTTGTTATAGCCACGATGTTCTGTTTACTCTCCACCTCTGCAGACTTCCGATGCCGCTGGAGCAGCACGGCTGCGAGGACGACGGGCCTGACGCCCGCCGTATTCTACCTTGGCGAGGGCTTGGTAACAAGGGCGGGTTGGGACGATCTACTCCTGACTGGCCTTGGCATTCCAGGCCGTAAACTTGCTGGATTTGACACTTCGGTTGACTTTATCCAAATAAATGATACAAATTGGGTGAAAAGTATCTTTTGTCTGCCAAATAGATACTGGAGTTTCCAGTAGGGCATTCGGACTCGCTCGTTGTGCAGCTTGCATTACCCAGACTTGGATAATGGGACGAGAGATGGCTCCCTTGCATACGCAGAAACTTGCTCGGTGGGGGCGCGTTGCGGTCGTAGCAGCCGTGGCTGTAACTGCCGTGTGGGCGTTTGCCTTGATTACCCCCAGCTATGAGCTCGACAGCGAGGCTTTTCTTAGCCAAGTCTTCGCTCAGAACGCTGAATTGCGTTCAGTTCACATCACCTCAACGGGCACAGTGACCATGAGCAACGGGGATGTTCACTATAGTTCCGGCGAAGGGAATATCGTACACACGGGCGACTCGCAAGGGCACATCGAGTACGAAGGATGCGGCTTTCCGATTATAAGAGGCGTTTATCTTTGCAGCACAGAGTGGGTGGAGCTGAGCGGCGTTCGATACGAGAGAGAGGAAACTTCGGAGGGCCAGGGGGAGTGGAAGAAAATAGAGGGTGTGCAGACCCAATCCACCGACTCCGACACGCCACACGACCCTGCAGAGATTCCTGAGTACTGGAGCCGGAGCTACGGCCTTGTGGAGCTCAATTCGGAGACCATTGACGGGGTCGAATATCGACGCTTTCGAACCTTTTACAATCCCAGCAAGTGGATGTTGGAGCGTCTGAAGGCAGGAGAGTGGGAGCCTCCTGTCGAGGTCCCCAGAGAGTTGTTTATCGCCGACCTAGAAAGGCAAGCCAAGGTGGAGACCGGCACGAGAGAGCTGTGGGCACGGGCGGACGACAGCGCTATCTGGAAAGTCATCACTGAGAGAGATGGACTGGACGGTAGCACTTCAGCGTCGTTGAGGCCTTCAGTTCCCAGAAAGACCTACGATGTCTTGGAGTACTCCCGCTACAACGAGCCGGTGGTCATCAAGCGACCCATCTAAAGGGGACACCTCGCATTGGTAAGAAGTTTTGGCCTGTTGTATAATGATTTGACTAGGGGCAATTTTCCCGTAAGTAAGGAGTGGTATATGGATCAGGGAACGTGGCGTGTTAAAGCCGGACTGGCCCAGATGCTCAAGGGCGGCGTAATTATGGACGTGGTCTCTGCGGACCAGGCCAAGATAGCAGAGGACGCGGGAGCCTGCGCCGTTATGGCCCTGGAGCGGGTTCCGGCGGACATCAGGGCTGACGGGGGAGTGGCTCGTATGGCCGACCCGGCCCGCATTACGTCAATTATGAAGGCGGTTACCATCCCTGTGATGGCCAAGTGTCGTATAGGCCATTTCGTAGAGGCGCAGGTGCTGGAGGCCCTTGGAGCGGACTACATCGACGAGTCCGAGGTGCTGACTCCCGCCGACGAAAGCAACCACATCTGGAAGCACGACTTCAAAGTGCCCTTCGTCTGCGGCTGCCGCGACTTGGGCGAGGCCCTGAGGCGTATTGAAGAAGGGGCTGCCATGATACGCACCAAGGGGGAGGCCGGGACGGGCAACATTGTGGAAGCGGTGCGCCACATGAGGACCGTTATGGGCGAGATCAGGAAGATTATGGGCATGTCCCAGGACGAGCTCATGGCGGAGGCCAAGGCCTTGGGGGCGCCCTTTGGGCTGGTGCAGGAGGTCCACGATACGGGCCGGCTTCCCGTGGTCAACTTCGCCGCCGGTGGTATCGCCACGCCTGCCGACGCCGCTTTGATGATGCAGCTTGGAGCCGAGGGTGTCTTTGTAGGCTCAGGTATCTACAAGTCCAGCAACCCGGAGGTCAGAGCCAAGGCCATAGTGGCCGCCACCACCCATTACAACGACCCTGACGTCATAGCCAAGGCGTCCGAGGACTTGGGAGAAGCCATGCCCGGTATGGACGTGCGGACCATGAAACAGGAGGAGATCCTGGCTGTAAGAGGCTGGTAGAGTGACCAGAAAGGTAGGGGTCCTGGCCCTTCAGGGAGACTTCGCCGAGCACATGAAGTCCCTTGAGTCCATAGGCGCGGAGCCGACGGAAGTGCGCCTGCCCGACGATCTGGTCGATATAGACGCTCTCATAATTCCCGGCGGGGAGAGCACCACCATCGTGCGGCTTATGGACGTCTTTGGCCTGACCAAAGGCATCAAGGGGCGGGTCAAGGAAGGGATGCCCGTGTGGGGCACGTGCGCAGGCATGATAGTCCTGGCCGGGAGACTGGTCGAGGACAGGCCGCAGCCCCTGGGCCTGATGGACATCCGGGTCCAGCGAAACGCCTACGGTAGGCAGATAGACAGCTTCGAGACGGAGATCCTCGTACCTGCGCTGGGAGAGAAGTCCTTTAGGGCGGTGTTCATACGCGCCCCGGCTATCGAAGAGATCGGGTCGGCGGTGGAGACCATTGCCTGTCTGGAGGACGGCCAAGTGGTAGCGGCCCGGGAGGGCAACGTCCTTGTGACAGCCTTCCATCCGGAGCTCACCTCCGATACCAGGTTCCACTCCTATTTCCTGAGCATGGACTCGGGTGACTGAGGCGATGATACACTCTCTTCGCTCCACCGACCTTCTGAGGGCCTTCACGGGCGCAGGCCGTATCGGCGTGGACTGTGCCCAGACATGGGACAAGGTTGGCGCGGCATCCTCCGGCGCACTCAGCGCCGTTTCCGTGGCCAGAGGTCTGGTCCTGAACGGAGACGGCGAGCGGTGCAGCGTCTCGACGTCGGGAATGTCACTTCAGGGCCTTGCCTCGGTGAGACCCCGCTCCGGCCCTCGCGCCTGGGAGGTGGACCGCTTCTACCTGTCGCCGGATGTGGAAAAGGATGGCGTGGCGCTGCTGGAGAAGATGTGCTCTGTCGCGGGCGAACGTGGAGGGGAGCGAATCTTTCTGAGACTGTCCGGCTCAAGTCCCGTCATGGGGATTGCGGCCGCAGCCGGTTTCGCGTCCTGTGCGCGGGAGACCCTCTACCGCCGGGATCCCCCCCGCTCTGAGACCGCGGTCACCACCAAATTTATACGACCGTCCCTCTTCTGCGATGAGTACGCCGTCTTCCGCCTTTACTGTGAGTGCGCCCCCTCATGGTCCAAGTCGTCCTACGCCATCACCTTCGATCAGTGGAGCGACGCTATGGAGCCTTCGGGAAGGTACGAGCAGAGGGGCATCTACGAAGCCGATTCCGGTCTTCGAGGCTGGGCGCGGGTTGCCTACGGCAGGCAGACCGCCAACAGGATGGAGGTAATGGTGCACCAGGAGGAGGAGTCCGGCACGTGGGACGACCTGGTGACATGGGGCCTGCAACAGGGAAAACCCAGGACCCCCTTCGTGGCGCTGGTCCCGGACCACCAGACCATACTGGCCCGGGTTCTGGAGAAGAAGGGGTTCATTCCCACCGGCGAGTACCACCTTATGGTCAAGTCTACGGCGGCGAGGGTGAAGGAATCGGCGCTGGCTCGTGCGAGCGCATAGCCATACCATATCTGGATGAGGCTGCGAAAGGAGTATGCAGAAGTATATAGTTGACGATCTGGAGACCCTCGTGGAGGCCCTGCCTCCACACATTCAGGCGCCCCTCAGGGAGCGAGGGGACATGAGTGAGCTGCTGGAGGTTGTCCTGGATATGGGCCGTCACCCGGAGGCCAGGTTCCCCGGGTTGGAAGAGGCGCTGGTCCCCCTGGAGGTGACGGAGGCGGACATTCAGCACGTGGTGGACAGGATAGGAGCCTTTGGCGACGACAACCGGGCCGGCATAGAGCGCACTCTGCATCGCATCTCCGCTATCCGCAACCGCGGCGGAAAAGTAGTCGGTTTGACCTGCCGCATAGGGCGGGCCGTGTTCGGCACCATCCGCATCATCGACGACCTTGTCAGGAGCGGAAAGAGCATCCTGCTTCTGGGCCGCCCGGGGATGGGCAAGACAACCATGCTGAGAGAGGTGGCGCGCGTGCTGGCGGACGACGTACGCAAGCGAGTCATTATCGTCGACACCTCAAACGAGATCGCAGGGGACGGCGATATACCTCACCCGGCGATAGGTCGATCGAGGCGTATGCAGGTGGTCACCCCTGCCCTTCAGCACTCCGTGATGATAGAGGCGGTGGAGAACCATATGCCGGAGGTCATCATCATCGACGAGATGGGAACGGAATTGGAGGCGGCCGCCGCCCGCACCATCGCTGAAAGGGGCGTCCAACTCATAGCCACTGCCCACGGGAACACCCTGAACAACCTGATTCTCAACCCAACCCTCTCCGACCTGGTTGGCGGAATCCAATCGGTCACCCTTGGAGACGAGGAGGCAAGGCGTCGCCGCACGCAGAAGAGCGTCCTGGAGCGGAAATCCCCGCCGACTTTCGACGTCGTGGTGGAGATACAGGGCTGGGATAAGGTCGCCGTCCACGACAACGTGGCAAAGGTGGTGGACGCTATGCTCAGAGGGTACCCGTCGTCTCCTGAGGTACGCTCCTCGGACGAGCACGGGGAGGTCCAGGTATCCACCGAGAGCGCTCCTGCCGCCCTCTTCCCGAAAGACGAAGAGGTGGATCTGATGGAGGAGCAGGATCCGCGGCAGTCCAGGATACCTCGAATAAGGATACTACCCTTTGGGGTTAGCAAAGGGAGGGTGGCGCAGATCGTTCAAACTACCGGAATGCCCATAGACGTGGTGGACAACCTGGACCGTGCTGAGGTGCTCCTCACCACCAAGCAGTTCTTCCGCAAGACGCCCAAGATGCTCAAGAGCGCAGAGGACTCGGGCAAGTCCATCTTTGTGCTGAGGAAGAACACCCTGTCCCAGATACGGGAGTTCCTCATGGACCTCTCTCGTGACAGGGGGTGGGAAGACCCCGTGTCCAGGGCCGTCAGGGAGGCGCAGGATGCTGCCGAGCAGGTGCGCGGCGGCCAGGACATCGTCACCCTGACTCCACAGATAGCCTACATCCGGCGGCTTCAGCACCAGATAGCCCAGGAGAGCAGCCTCGCCTCGGTGAGCGTAGGGAGAGAGCCCTACCGCCGGGTGACCATCTCCCGCAGCTAGGTTCGGAAGCTATGCCCGGAGGCTTGTTCATTACATTTGAGGGTGGCGATGGGAGCGGCAAGAGCACCCAGGTCGAAACCCTTGTGAGCCGCCTGCGGCAGCACAAGGCGCCGGTGACGACGGTGCGAGAGCCTGGTGGCACGCAGCTGGGAACCTTGCTGAGGCAGGTGTTGAAGTTCTCCACCGCCCCAAGGAGCTCCGAGGCCGAGTTGCTTCTGTTCAACGCCTCCCGCGCGCAGCTGGTGTCGGAGGTGATACGCCCTGCCCTCGAAAAGGGCCAGGTTGTCGTCTCAGACCGCTTCTCCGACTCCACGGTGGCCTACCAGGGATACGGAAGAGGTATCTCGCTGGAGTACGTGGAGGCCGTGAACAGCGTGGGAACCGGAGGCCTGAAACCCGACCTGACTATCCTCCTGGACTTTCCCCCGGAGGAAAAGTTCAAGAGGGGTGACTGGTCGTACAAAGACCAGTTGGAGCGGAAGGCTGTAGCGGACTTCTCCGATGGACTGAGGCAGGGTGAACTGTTCTCAGGGGGGGTTGAGCAGAAGGATGTGATGGACCCGGCACAGTGGTCAAGACAGGGGACCCTGTTTGAGGGGGGGAATGAGGACAAGGAGGTCATGGACTTTCACCGGCGAGTGCGCCAGGGGTACTTGGAGCTTGCCAAGAGGGAGCCTGAGCGGTGGTTCACGATAGACGCCCGGCTCTCCCCGCAGGAGGTCTCTGACCTCATCTGGCAGCGGGTGGAGTCGATGCTGCCGGCATCCGGGCGGGTAAAGGCCTAGCCATGCACAGGGTACGCCTGATTCACTGGAAGGCCGCGGAGGCCGTCGAGCGCGTGGAGAAGCTCCGCAGCGCCGGCTACGATGTGGTCTACAGGGCTATGGACGGATCCGCCGACCTGAAGGAGCTTGTGGAGGATCCGACGGATGCGGTGGTCATAGACCTGGGCCGTCTGCCCTCCCACGGTCGGGACATTGCCCTGTACCTGAGAGAGCGCAAGTCCACCCGCCATGTGCCGATGATCTTCGCAGGCGGAGACCCGCAGAAGGTGGAGCGCATCAGGGAACTCCTCCCGGACGCCGCCTACGCCTCGTGGGACGGCATAGACACTTCACTGAAGAGCGCCATAGCCAACGCCCCGGCTGACCCGGTTGTGCCGCGCTCCGGCTTCGAGGCCTACTCCGGCACTCCCCTTCCGAAGAAGCTGGGCATCAAGGAAGGCTCAACGGTCTTTCTAATAGACGCTCCGCAGGACTTTGACGAGACCCTCGGCGCGCTGCCAGAGGGGGTGGCACTGTGCACGCAACCCGAAGGCCCATGCCGGCTCGCCATCTGGTTTACCAAATCGCGAGAGGAGCTTGAAGGGCGGATGGAGGAGACGCTGAGGTCCCTGGCCGACAGCGGCGGCCTCTGGATAGCCTGGCCGAAGAAGGCCTCCAAAGTTGCCTCGGACCTCGACCAGAACGTCGTCCGGGAGATCGGCCTCGCCGCGGGGCTGGTGGACTACAAGGTGTGCTCCATCGACCGGACGTGGTCGGGGTTGCTGTTCACCCGGCGGCGCTCCGGCTAGCCGAGACTGATGGTTATCGACTTCCACACCCACGCTTTCCCGGCGGAAATCCGGGACCGTCGCGAGGAGCTGCTTTCAAGAGACCTCACTCTGGAGACTCTGTACTCTGACCCTGCCGCGAGGATGGCCAGCGCCGAGGAGCTTGTGGCCACGATGGCTGGCGCGGGCATAGACTTGTCCGTAGTCCAGGGCATAGGGTGGAACGACATCGGGCTGGCGCGCGAGGCCAACGACTACATCATAGAATCGGTGCGCCGCTTCCCAATGAAGCTGAGGGGCTTCTGCTCCGTCAACCCCGCGTGGGGCGACGCAGCCGCAGCCGAGGCGGAGCGCTGCGCCAGTGCCGGCCTAGTGGGCATCGGGGAGTTGCACCCGGACACCCAGGGGTTTGATCTCGGCGACAGGTCGGTAATGGCGCCTCTCGTAGAGGCGGCGACGAGCCTGGGTTTGCCCATACTCACCCACGCCTCGGAGCCGGTGGGTCACCTGTACGCGGGGAAGGGTCGCACCACGCCGGACGTGCTCTGCCGGTTCATTGATAACTTTCCGGATGCGACCATCATCTGCGCCCACTGGGGTGGAGGCCTCCCCTTCTACGCGCTTATGCCGGAGGTGCGCGAAGCCCTACGGAACGTCTACTTCGATACCGCCGCGTCGCCCTTTCTCTACCGCTCTGAGGTCTTCTCGACGGTTGTGGACCTGGTGGGTGGCGACGGGGTCCTTCTGGGCACCGACTACCCTCTGATCGACCAGAAGCGGCTCATCAGGCAGGTCACCGACTCTCCCATCGCCGACGAGGCGAAGGAGGGCATCCTGTACAATAACGCCGCCGGCCTCCTGGGGCTGCCCGTATGGGACGGCTGACCGCCTTCATAGACAGCGCCGGAAAGCCGCAGTTCAGGAGATTATCAGTCCATCCTGGGGCTGCGTCCAAGGCAGGTTGTAGAAGGGCGCGAACTGGGGTGCGCGGGATATTGGCATATCTCCGAATGGCACGTCGATGACGACCGGCGCCTGGCGTTGCAGCGCCTGGGGGATCAAGGTCTCCAGCTCCATTGGGTCGGTTGCCCTCATACCGACTGCGCCGAAGGACTCGGCGAACTTGACGAAGTCTGGGTTGTGGAGGTCCGTCTCGTAAGCTCCGCCAAAAACTTCGTCCAGCTCGCGGGCTACGTTGCCGTAGGAGTCGTTTCTGAAAACTATGGTGATGACATTGATGCCGTACCTGACCGCCGTCGAAAGCTCGGATGAGTTGAACATGAACCCGCCGTCTCCCGCCATGCACACCACGGGCAAGTCGGGCTTTGCGACCTTTACACCCAGCGCCGTCGGGAAAGCATAGCCGAGGTTGAATGAGTAGCCGGAGTCTATGTACGTTTTTGGGTGAGTCACCTGGTAGTGCGTGCGGGCATAATACCCGAACTGCGTGACATCCCAGACTATGAAAGCGTCCTCGGGGATGCCTTTCTGGATTGCCTCCAGGGCTGAGTACTGCGGCTCCTTGAGCCGGATGTCGTAGTAGGCAATGAGGTTACGGGCCGCTACGACCGCCTCAGCGGGTGAATAGCGGTCTCCTGCCCCGGCTTCAATGAGGTAGGGGAGCAGGGCTTCGAGGGTCGCCCTGGCGTCGCCGTGCAGAGGGATGGTGTTGGCCTGGACTCTCGTTAGCTCGGTGTCGTCTATGTTGATGTTCACCAATGTGGAAGACTCGCCGGCCGGATTGCCCAGCGAAAAGCGTGCGCCGATGCCTATCATCACGTCGGCGGACTGCATCACTTCATATAGCTGGTTCATCTCCTGCCTCTCGCCCCTGGGGCTGAAGCATGAGCCGTAGGAAAGCGGGTGACTGTCCGAGATTGTCCCCTTGCCTCCACTGGACGTAACTACGGGTATGTTTGTTGCCTCGGCTAGCTTGGCCAGGGCTTCTTCGGCGTCTGATCTTGCCACTCCGCCTCCGGCGTATATCAGGGGCGAGCGGGAGTTGGTTATGACGCCGGCGGCCTCGCGTAGGTGGTCCGGGCTTGGCACGATTCTGGAGATGCGGGCAGGGTCCCGCAGTTCGACATCCTCTCGCTCGACTCCGGCCTCGGGAGGGATTTCGATCAGAACGGGACGGGGACGTCCGGTGCGCATCTGTCTGAACGCTTCGAACACCGCGCCCGGGATTTCCCGAGGTCTGGGCGCCTGGCGCTGCCACTTGGTCACGGAGCGCACCGCGCCGGCCTAGTCGAAGACTTCGTGGATGGCCCCGAGGTTCTTGCCGATTGCCCCCCTGGGGATCTGGCCGGCAATCAGGAGCATAGGTGAGGAGCGAGCGTAGGCGGTTGCAACGCCGGAGGCGGCGTTGTAAACGCCGGCGCCAGGGACCACCAGGGCCACACCCGGTTTGCCGGAAGCGCGAGAGTAGCCGTCGGCCATGTGCGTCGCGCCTGCTTCATGGCGCGTCGTGATCATGCGTATGCTTGGCTCGTCCCTTAGAGCGACGATGGTCCCCGATATGTGTATACCCGGAATCCCGAAGACAACCTCAACGCCTTCTCTCACAAGCGACTTCACCAGGGCCTCTCCGCCGCTCATTTCAGGCATAATTCACCCCTCAAACTTAATGCTTGTCTGAGCGCCGCCGTTATTTTACCATTTCCCTCAAGCGGTTAACGTGATCCGGCCAACTGCGGGTCTCAATGGGAAGGTGAACGCCGGTTCCACGAGTCGCTCACTTTGCAGCATCTCTCTCCGACGGCAGTTGGAACACAGCCCTGGACTGGGACGTCTGCAGGCGCAGGTGGGCGGGAGCGAGGATACGGCTCGGCTTCTCTCTGGGATGTTACCACAGGGCAGTTAACCTGCAAAGCGCATTGCTTCGCTCAACTCAACGCTTGTGGACAGACCGGGTACGGTTCCCTTAACCTTTGTTTGTCTGAGAGCGTTGCCTTGGAGTAAGCCGTATGGAACAGATACGCGCCTTCATAGCAGTGGAGCTACCCCCTGCGGTCAGGGAGGCCGTCGAGCGCGTCGTCCGAGAGCTGCGGTCCGGGATCGGCGACGGCGTGAGGTGGGTGAGGCCGGAGGGTGTACACCTTACCCTGAAGTTTCTGGGCGACATCGACGCGGACTCCATGCCCGCAATTTCCGATGCGCTGGGCAGTTGCGCCGCGTCCGCCGCGCCATTCGACCTCTTCCTGGAGGGTGTTGGGGTCTTCCCAAATGCACGACGTCCGAGGGTGGTATGGATAGGCCTGGGCGGAGCGCTGGAACCACTGCTGGCGCTTCAGCAGTCCATAGACCGGGAGCTTGAGGGCCTGGGCTTTGCCCGGGAGCGTCGCCCCTTCACGCCCCACCTGACCCTGGGCAGAGTGAGGGACGGCGTAAGCGCTTCGCAGGTCAGGGGTGTGTCGGAAGCCATTGCCGCAACGACCGTAGAACGCATGGTGGAGCTGCCGGTGAGAGAGATAGCGCTCATCAAGAGCGACCTCCGGCCGTCCGGGGCCGTGTACACGAGGCTGTATGCCGCGGAGTTGGGCGGCGAAGGGTAGTCGCGCTACTGACCCTCAGAGGACTGAGGAACGGGCTCGCGCCGTCGTCATGCCCGTGCAGATGGCATCCAAGGGTGGTGGGTGTACGGCCAGTCCCGCGGAAGCAGGAATCCAAGAGACCCCTGATGAGGCGAAAGGAAGCCCTACGCCGTCTGGTTGGCGGCTATCGCGGGCTCCAGCGCCTGCACGATGTTCTCGTACTCGGCTGAGATGAGGGGACTCGACAGCACCGCAGGCTTCGACATGTCCATGTAGTCGGGCCGCAGACCCAGGCAGCCCATGAAGGTCAGCCCCATCTCTTGGGCCAGCTCCTCGCCGGCGCCCGTGCCGAACATCTCCCCCGTGAAGTTCTCAACCACTCCCAGCACCTTTACGTTCAGCTTGCGGATCATGTTGATGGACCTCTTGGCGTCCAGCTTGGCCAGCGCCTGGGGAGAGGTCACCACCACAAACCCGTCCAGGCTCAGGGTCTGCATCACAGTCAGGGGAGCGTCCGAAGTGCCCGGCGGAAGGTCGACCACCAAGTAATCCAGGTCGCCCCAGGCGGTGGTCTGAAGAAACTGGTTGATGGCGTTGTGCACCATCGGCCCTCGCCAGATGATGGCCTCCTCCTCGTTCTCCTGGAAGAAGGCCATAGACAGTATCTTTACGCCGTACTTCTCCGGGGGAATGATGAGGCCGTCCTGCATGGTCGGCTTGTCGAACACACCCAGGACCCTGCTGGCGTTGGGGCAGTCGATATCGGTGTCCATAAGGCCAACCAAGTACCCCTTCTGGGCGAGGGTCACAGCCAGGTTGACAGCAACGGTGGTCTTACCCACTCCCCCCTTGCCGCTGTACACCCCGATCTTGTTCTTGATACGCGCCAGCTTGTCGGAGATCTCGCGTCTCTGCTGCCAGTTCCGCTTCATGGCCTCCAGGCGCGCCTGCTCCTGGGGCGACATTGGACGGGTCATGTAGCCTCACTCCTCCCGGTCTCACAGCCATCACAGGGGCGGGCCGGGGCGCTCGAATAGTCGTCTGGGCGGGGAAGTATCAGTCCAGCCCCAGCAGCTTCTTGCCGTCTTCGGTGATCATCTCCGGGTTCCACGGAGGATCGAACACCATCTCCACCTCCACATCCTCTACGCCCTCTATCTCGGCAATGCGCCACTCGGCGTTCTGGGCAATGTAGGGCCCCATTCCGCAGCCCGGGGCCGTCAGGGTCATCTGAACGTAAACCTGGCCCGCGTTGAGCTGGACATCGTATATCAAGCCCAGATCGTAGACGTTGACGGGTATCTCCGGGTCGTAGACCTCTCTCAGAGCTTCCTTGATATCGTCCATTGTGACTTCTTTTGTTGCTGCCATGAAAGACCTCGCTTGATTCTCTTGGCTACCCTATCGGTACCTGCAATTGTAACAACTGGCGGATACGAGTGTCAATTTAGGAGGCAGCAATATACGTTACACACCTGGTCTATAGACGAAAATCTCTAAACTTATTTGAGAGTTGATTGTTCCCAAACAAGAATCGGGCAAATGGTCTAGGGGTAGTATTCCAGAGCAACTCTAGGTCGGGCCATTTCTGTAATAACCGTAAGAGAACGGTCCGTGGGTGTTCTTCACCGCTTGTGAGGAAGATAATTCCGACACGTTCGCGAATAATCGTATTCCTCTCTGCTGTCACCTTCAGCATACGTTTATTGCAACTAAGCACAAGCCATTCGTTTCGACCTGCTTGCGTGAGCCAGAATTCGTCGGGGCGTCCACCCCATGACATACCTACAATTGAACGAGCGTCATATCCAACTGCGGTGAGGGCCTTTGGCACTCCAGTTCCCACATCCTCGTCACACAGTAGAATCAAGCAGCGACCCTCTCCCAATATTGTAAGGCTGTCTCAACCAGACTAGTGTCCATTTCAAAGTCTTTCGCAATGAACTCAATGCGCAGGCCGGCCTTAAATCGCTTGCGAATCGCGTCGACTGTCACTCCGCGTCCCTGAATTACTGGTAGTCCGGTGCTTAGTCTAGGATCAACGACAATCGGCACCGTCTTGCCAATCGGGAACCACCTAATTGCTAGCTCTTGTTCGTACTCAATTTGGTCTATCGTGTCGCGCATTAGCCCTGGCAACGTCCATTGTTCTGGAGAGTCTAGGGCTTGGTAGCTGACAGCCCCTTCGCTGAGAAAATGAACAATATGACCCCCAATTCCCTCCAGCCTCAAGTGGGCAAACGGGTACTGTATGCCCCAGTGTTCTTGTGCCTTCACATAAGCGTCTCTTACTGTGTTGAAAGGGATGCTCTTTCTCGATGCGCTCTTTCGAAATCTTCCGGCAATCATGATCTCGATCATTTGAAGAAAGGAGACCATATGACCATTGTCAGATTGAAACAAGGGTGGAACTTCCCGGCCTCTAGCGGTATATCCGAAGAGCCAGTTTCTGACCGTGCTGGTAGAGACATTAGCTAGGCGCGCGGCCTCGCTAAAGCTGTACATTGGCTCAGTACGCCAGCCGTTAGGGGACTCGTGGCCGTTGGTCACTGGCAACATGACGAAGTGACCTCCATAGTGCTAGAACCC
The DNA here is from genome assembly GCA_965218945.1 of Dehalococcoidia bacterium. GTDB lineage: Bacteria > Chloroflexota > Dehalococcoidia > Lucifugimonadales > UBA2985 > DAOUJW01. Next base: position 2,989,893 of record OZ244718.1, on the reverse strand, counting down.
TGTAGAATGTCAGATTCCAGTAGAGGGTGAGTGCAGTGGTACTCACCGCAATACTAGCATATTGCTTCACCTTATGTCCTTTGAAGAAGAAAATTCGGTCCCTGTAGCTTCCTACAGCAAGTGGAGCCGGTGCCTTTGTCGTATCACAGACATGTGGGTGTGCGACGCATTTAATTGCCATTGCGGAGATGCAGGAACGAATGGCAAGCGAGATCGGCGTGGGGCACTCCGCGCTTGCGCGTAAATTCACAAGTGATATATTATGTAGAACCTAAGGAAGGGGCCGACGGGTGGGCCAAGAAAGCGGACTTTGTCGGGAAGCAGTATGGTAGAGGCGGACGACTATGGGTCCCTTGCCATACACGTAAGGGGGCTGAGCAAGACCTATGGGCCTCAGGCAGTGCTCAGGGACCTGGACCTCAGCCTGCCTTGGGGCGACTTTCTCATCGTCTTTGGCCCCAACGGCTCCGGGAAGACAACCCTCATAAAAGTCCTGGCAACCATGTCCCGCCCGGATCGGGGCGACGTCACTGTCGCCGGCTTCGACCTGAAGAAGGACCCGACTGCCATCAGGAGGAACATAGGAGTGGTGACGCATCAACCCCTTATGTACGGAGATCTGACGGCCCGCGAGAACCTGCGGTTCCACGGGAGGATGTTCGGGCTGAAGGGGCTGGAGGAACGGATCGATAGAGCCGCCGGGTTGGTTGGCCTTGTCCCACACCTGGAGCGCAGGGTAAGTGTCCTCTCCCACGGGATGCAGAAGCGCGCCTCCCTGGCAAGGGCCATACTGCACGATCCGCCGATACTGCTGCTGGATGAGCCTGAGACTGGCCTTGACCAGGAGGCTCTCGGTATGCTGAGCGAGATGGTCACGTCCGGAGAGCGGGGACGCCGCACGGTGCTGATGGCTACCCACAGCCTGGAGCGGGGCCTCGCGCTGGGGAACCGCGTGGCCATCCTCACCGGAGGTAAGATTGCCTACCAGGAGGAGCGAGCCCTTTTGGACGAAGCGACGTTCAGGGGCGCTTATGGCCGCTTCACGCAGGCAGTCCAGTGACGGGGTTCTGGACTACCGTTATGACGATGGTGTGGAAGGACGTTCTGACGGAACTGCGCGCCAAGGACATAGTCACAGCTATCCTGGCCTTCTCCATCCTCTCGCTTGTAATCCTCAACTTCGCACTGAACTCATCGCCGCGGCTGACGCCAATCATCGCCCCCGGGGTGCTGTGGGTGTCCTTCACCTTCGCCGGCGTCCTGGGCCTCACACGCACCTTTGCATTGGAGAAGGACATGGGCAACTTGGAGGGCCTGCTCATAACTCCAACCAGCAGGGAGGCGATGTATGTGGGCAAGATGCTGGGCAGCCTAGCATTCATGCTGGTGGCGGAGGCTATTCTGCTTCCCGTCTTTGCCGTGCTGTTCAACATCTCCCCGTTCCAGCCCGCATTGCTGCTGATAATCCTGCTGGCCACACTGGGTTTCGTGTCGGTGGGCACCTTGTTCTCGGCCATTGCCGTCAACACCAGGTCAAGGGAGATAATGCTGCCGATGCTCTTCCTTCCCATAGTCGTGCCTGTAGTGATAGGGTCTGTCGTGGCCTCCGGCAGCGTGCTGGAGGGCAGGCCCTGGGGGGACATAGTCAGGTGGGTGCAGCTCATCGCCATATTCGACCTTCTGGCCCTGGTCTTCTGCGCCCTAGCCTTTGAGCAAGTTATACAGGAGTGAAAATGACAACCACAAACAGCCTCGCAAGAAACGCCTTGCTGCTGCTCAGCGGAGCCTCGATGGTGGGAGTCCTCTACCTGGTGTTCCTGTGGGTGCCCACGGAGAGGAACCTGGGCATCTCCCAGCGCATCTTCTACTTCCACGTTTCGATGGCATGGGTGGGATTCTTCGCCTTCTTCTGGGTGCTGGTGGGCAGCGTAGGCTATCTGTGGAAGCGCTCCCAGAAAATGGACCGCCTGGCGTACACTTCGGCGGAGATAGGCGTGGTGTTCACCACCCTCATGCTCATCACCGGCGTCCTGTGGGCCAAGCCGGTCTGGGGCGTCTGGTGGACGTGGGACCCCAAGCTCACCACGTCCCTCATACTGTGGCTCATATACGTCGCCTACCTGATGCTGCGGGCCTACTCGCCCAAGGGAGACCAGGGCGCACGCTTCGCCGCCATCCTTGGGATAATAGGCTTCATCGACGTGCCCATCATCTACCTGTCCGTGGTCTGGTGGCGCACGGTCCACCCGAACGTCGTCGGCACAGCGGCCACGGGAAGCCTGGAACCCTCTATGCGAATGGTGCTGATGGCCTGCACCGTGGCCTTCACCCTCCTCTTTGCGTACCTGCTCATGGACCGGCAGGCGCTGCGCCGGAGCGAGGAGGAGTTTGAAGCGATTCGAAGCATCGCCGAACCAATATAGCAGTCGTTCCCAAACAGGAGGCGATATGAAAATTACACTCTCCAGGATGCTGATAGCGTTGGTAGTCTTGTCGGTCGTCGTCCTCACCCTCGACGGCGATGCCGCGCTGGCCCAGCAGGCCACACCGGAGCAAACCAGCGCCGAAACATCGGAGGACAGAGGCCCGGAGGCCAACCTGCCCTACCTCTTTGCCGCCTACACTGTGACCTGGGTCGGCTTCTTTGTGTACGTCTACTTCCTGTCCCAGAGACAACGCAGCCTGCAACGAGAGGTTGAGGCGCTGAAGGAGGCGTTGGATGAAAAGGATGGGAGAGGGGGAGGTTAGGGGTAGTGGGTTTTGATATACTATATTCACGATAGAATCAAGATGCCATTTGCTGGGAAGGGAGTCCTCGGAAAAGGACGACACAAGTGAGGAGGGGAGGTGACCTGTGACCACAATTGTTGCGAGAGAGAGGCCAGCCCTAGCGGGTGTTTACCCAGTGGCCGATGCGGCTGCTCTTATTCAGGCTACCCACCCCGCCAAGCGCCCGGCCGATTCAGGGCGACCCCGAAACACCCTTGACCGCATAAACTCCCGCCACATCTACCGGTGGATCAGGGACGGTATGGCGGGCGACTATCTAGCTGGCCTCAGGGGCAAAGAGGTAGCGCTTACGTTTCTGGATCTTGTTAGCTTGAGGATGATCTCCGTGTTCCGCGCACACGGAATATCATCCGCCGAGATCCGCACAGTCCACAAGGCGTTACAAGAAAAACGAGGATGGACTCACCCCTTTGCAATGGAGCCCATTTGGATTTCAGGACTCGGTATCTACATCAGAGAGAATGACCTTCCCGTAAAACTGGACAGGTACAAGAACTGGCAAGCCGCTCTTGATTTCATGGAACTTTACATTGGGCCAATCCACCGGCTCGCGTTCGACGAAGATGAGCAGGCGGTGTCATGGGAGCCGGAAGTAGGCATTGTCTTAGACCCCAAGATATCTCTTGGAGAGCCCTGTCTGAGCGGAACTCGAATAGCCACACAGACCCTGTGGGCCTTGCACGCTGCAGGCGACCCAGCGGAGCGGATTGCGGAAGCCTACGGGCTGCCTGTCGACAAGATAGAGGCTGCCCTTACCTGGGAACGCAACCTTGGGTACAACGGAGCAGACTAGCTCTTTCTTCTACTATGATGAAGGACTTCCCCCCAAGATCGGGGAGGTGCTGGCGCATGTAGAGTTCTCCCTAGTGCCCTGTATCCAAAGTACGCTGGCAAAAGCGGGCCACACTTGCTAGGATTTGGTCAGCGGTCTTGGTCCATACCAAGGGCTTGGGGTCTTCGTTGGTGACGTCCAGGTAGCGGTAGATGGCAGCCTCCAGTTCGGCGCTGCTCTGATGCACTCCCCGGCGCAACTGCTTTTCGGTGAGCAGACCGAACCAGCGCTCCACTAGGTTCAGCCAGGAGGCGCTGGTGGGCGTGAAATGAATATGGAAGCGGGGCCGCTTGGCGAACCAGTTCCGGATCAGCGCCGTCTTGTGGGTGGCGTAGTTGTCGGCAATCAGGTGCACGTCCAACTCGGCGGGCACCGCGGACTCGATGGCATCGAGAAACTTGCGGAACTCCAAGGCCCGGTGGCGGCGGTGGCACTGGCCAATCACCTGGCCGGTCCTGGCGTCCAAAGCGGCGAACAGGGACGTGGTACCGTGGCGCACGTAATCATGGGTGCGCCGTTCGGCCTGGCCCGGGCGCAGGGGCAAAAGCGGTCTGGTGCGGTCCAGGGCTTGGATCTGGGACTTCTCGTCTACGCACAAGACCAGCGCCCGGTCCGGCGGGTTGAGGTAGAGCCCCACAATATCCCGCACCTTCTCAATGAAGAGGGGATCCGCCGACAGCTTGAAGGTCTCGGTGCGGTGAGGTTGCAGCGCGAAGGCACGCCAGATGCGACTCACCGTGTTGTGGCTCAGACCGGAACGCCGGGCCATGGCCCGGGTGCTCCAGTGGGTGGCGTCCTTGGGGGTGGTCTCCAAGGTCAACGCAATCACCCGCTCAACGTCGGCATCGTCAATCATCCTGGGGCGACCGCTGCGCGGTTGGTCCAAAAGGCCGTCCAGCCGTTGCTCCAAGAACCGGGACCGCCATTTGCCCACCGTGTCAATGCATACCCGCAACTCGGCGGCCACCGCAGTGTTGCTCCGGCCATCGGCACAGGCCAGAACAATTCTGGACCGCAGGGCCAACGCCTGGGCCGTTTTGGGCCGGCGGGTCCATTGTTCCAAGGTTTCCCGTTCGGCGCCGTCCAGGGCCAAAGGCGCCATTGGTCTGCCTCTGCCCATATTCATCCTCCTTTGGCCAGGTAATCAGGAGGATACACCATAGCCGGCAAACATGCGACTAACTTTGGTTACACCACACTAGAAGTAGGAGCAAGAGGGCTACCAGATGAAGTCCTCATATCAGAAATGGGGAGAAAGGGTCAAACTTGGATCACCAAGGACGACCGAGCCAGGGTGGAGCATGAAGCTGCAATACGAGAAGCCGGCATCAGCATAGTTTTCTTGCGCGGTCTCTCGCACGGACGGCGGCGACGTTCCTCTCTGAGACGAAATGTAATAAGCCTTAAGGAAATACTGCTTCTGCTGGTGACCAAGCTCGACGCAATTCAGGCTGAGATTTCATCGTCGAATAGACCCCGCTACTTCGTCCTTTATCTGAAGGGGCCAAACAGACCCGAGTATCAGAAGCACTCTACACTTAGAGAGGTGTGGCAAAGTCTCTCCGGTAGCGCGTAGATATTCCTCCCCCAACTACCCTCCGCAGTGGTAAAATGGCCCTTAGTCCATCGGAACGCTTGCGAACAGAAGGCCTGTATGTCTCAAGACAGCATCGTAGTTAAGGGCGCCAGGGAGCACAACCTCAAGAACATCGACGTCACCATACCCCGGAACCAGCTAGTGGTCATAACCGGGGTGTCTGGCTCAGGCAAAAGCTCCCTGGCCTTCGACACCATTTACGCCGAGGGGCAGCGCCGCTACGTGGAGTCCCTCTCCGCCTACGCGCGCCAGTTCCTGGGTCGTATGGAGAAGCCGGACGTGGAGTACATCGAGGGCCTCTCTCCGGCTATATCCATCGACCAGAAGGGCGTCTCACACAACCCGCGCTCCACCGTGGGAACCGTCACGGAGATATACGACTACCTGCGCCTCCTTTACGCCCGCGCGGGCCGACCCCACTGCCACCAGTGCGGCAGGCCGGTCGAGCGTCAGACGGTTCAGCAGATAGTGGACGCCATCATGAGCCTGCCTCTCGACAGCCGCATCATGGTCATGGCGCCCCTGGTGATCCATCGCAAGGGGGAACACAAGGACGTCTTTGAGGAGGCACGCAACGCCGGCTACGTCAGGGTGCGTGTCAACGGCGAGATACGGGATCTCTCGGAGGACATTGTCCTGGACCGCCAGAAGTGGCACACAATAGAGGTGGTGGTTGACCGTCTGGTAGTGAACGCCGACGCCGACGTCAACCGTTTCACCGACTCCGTGGAGCAATCCATCAACTTGGGCAGCGGCGTGGTGCAGGTCTCTGTTGTTGACGGGGAAGAGCTGCTATTCTCTGAGCGCTTCGCCTGCGTCCACTGCGGCGTGAGCCTGGGCGAGATTGAGCCTCGCACATTCTCCTTCAACAGCCCCCACGGCGCCTGTCCAACCTGCACGGGCCTGGGCTTCAAGCTGGAGATCGACCCGGAGCTGATTATCCCCAACAAGGACCTCGCCTTGGGAGGCGGAGCAGTCGTGCCCTGGAGCAGGTCCGGCTCCTCCAGTCCCTGGTACGCCAGCCTCCTTGACTCCCTGTCCCAGGCGCACGGGTTCTCCACCAAGGACAAGGTGCGCGACCTGAATAAGGAGCACATCGACCTGGTGCTGTACGGCAACAAGGGCAAGGTGGTGGAGATGCGCCATCGCACTCACAGGGGGCGGGTCTACTCCTGGGACACCACATTTGAGGGGGTCATCCCCAACCTGGAACGCCGCTACCGGGAGACGGGGTCGGACTACATCCGCCAGGAGATTGAGCGATACATGGCCCAGCGGCCGTGCCCCGCCTGCGACGGGCAGCGTCTCAAGCCCCAGTCCTTGGCGGTGACCGTGGCCGGCAAGAACATCATCGAGATGACCTCCGCGACCATCGGGCAGTCGATGGAGTGGTTGGACTGGCTGGAAGGCGAAGGCGAGGAGTCGCCGCTGAACGTCCGCGAGCAGACCATAGCCAGGCAGATCCTGAAGGAGATCCAGGCGCGCCTGAAGTTCCTGAAGGACGTCGGACTGGACTATCTCACCCTGGATCGCACGGCCTCGACCCTGAGCGGCGGCGAGGCGCAGCGCATCCGGCTGGCTACCCAGATAGGGTCGGGCCTCATGGGCGTCCTCTACGTGTGCGACGAGCCCAGCGTCGGCCTTCACCCGGTGGACGACCACCTGCTCATAGATACCCTCAAGCGTCTGCGTGACCTGGGCAATACCGTCATCATCGTGGAGCACGACGAGGCCATCATGCGCTCTGCGGACCACATAATCGACCTGGGCCCGGGCGCGGGTGAGCACGGCGGCCACATCGTCGCCACCGGCACCGTCGAGGAAGTGTCCGAGCACCCGGATTCCATCACGGGCCAGTACCTGAGCAGCCGGCGCAAGATACCCATGCCGGAGGAGCGTCGTCCGGGCAACGGCGGCGAACTGGCGGTCAAGGGGGCCAGGGAGAACAACCTGAAGGACGTCGACCTGTCCATTCCGATGGGGATGCTCGTTTGCATAACGGGTGTCTCGGGCTCCGGCAAGAGCAGCCTCATCTACGAAGTGCTCTACAAGAGGCTTGCCCAGATGCTCTACGGCGCTCGCGACAAGCCCGGCGAATGCGACTCCGTCAACGGCATTGAGAACATCGACAAGGTCGTGAACATAGACCAGTCGCCCATCGGCCGCACTCCACGGAGCAATCCGGCCACATACACCGGCGCGTTCACGCCCATACGGGAGCTCTTCGCCGCTGTGCCGGAGTCCAGGGTGCGGGGCTACGCCCCCGGCCGGTTCTCCTTCAACGTCAAGGGCGGCCGGTGCGAGGCGTGCGCCGGCGGAGGCTACATTCAGATCGAGATGCAGTTCCTCCCCAACGTCACCATGCCCTGCGAGGTGTGCCAGGGTCAGCGATACAACCGGGAGGCCCTGGAGATAACCCTCAAGGACAAGAACATCTCAGAAGTGCTGGACATGACGGTCTCAGAGGCGCTGGAGTTCTTCTACAACTTCCCGCGGTTGCGCACCAAGCTGGAGACCCTGCGGGACGTGGGGTTGGGGTACATACGCCTGGGGCAGCCGGCAACGACCCTCAGCGGCGGCGAGGCCCAGCGCGTGAAGCTGGCGACGGAATTGTCGCGCCGCGCTACCGGCAAGACCCTGTACATCCTGGACGAGCCCACCACCGGACTGTCATTCCAGGACTGCGCTGCTCTCCTGGGCGTGCTGCACCGGCTGGTGGACGCCGGGAACACTGTCGTCCTCATTGAGCACCACCTGGACCTGATTAAGAACGCCGACTGGATTGTGGACCTGGGGCCGGGCGCGGGGGACAAGGGCGGGAACGTCATCGCCACCGGAACCCCGGAGGATGTGGCAGTGACGGAGGGGTCCCACACAGGCTACTACCTGCGCAGCGTTCTGGATAGGGAGAACGGCGCAAAGCCCAACGGCAAAGTGAAGCCAAAAGGGAAGACCAAGAGCAGAGCGAAAGCCAAGGTCAAGGTGGAGGCCGGGGCGTAACAGCCTACGGCAGCCGGTCTGGCAGGCCTTCCTTCAGCGCCACCTCGATGAGCTTGAGTGACGGTGTAGCAATTGTGACGACGACAATATCTTCGTCAACGCCCTGCGTCGCATCGTCAATACCGATCGGCTTGAATACCCTGACCTCGTCGCCTAGCTAATCCTTCCCTTCAATCCTCAGCGCCCGCTGCCCCGCATTGATCCTTCCATGTAGAATTCTTCGAGGTCGTAGAGCGAGCAAGTGACTTCTCGGTCGTCTATGTCTTCCCATGAATCCCGGGTCGGAGCGAAGGTCTCGACATCTAGAAGGGAGTCGGAGTAGGGACGCCCCACGAATTCGTCGAAACGCTCCAAGCAGAGATCGGCCGCCAATTCGTTCACACGAGTAGAGCCGGGGAACGGCAGCCCCGGGGACTCCGAAAATGAGAGGACCGCGTACACTTCGCGCTGATGCGGTTCATCGCACGGCACGAAGTCGACATCAGTAACCTCTTCCGATTCGTCGTAGTTGTAGCAATCCCCTTCCGCCAGGTCGAACACATTCCCCTCTCCGCCACATCCTGCGGCAAGAGCCATCACCAGACCTAAAAGTACGACCGCTTTCAACATTGTCTCTCCTCCTTTGGGCTATCTGGGTTCACCGGGGGCAACTGAAGGTGTCTCTCAATTCGCAGTTCTAAGAGGGCATCCCGTTTCCTGGAAAGGTAATCAGCCAGTTGCAATGTGTCCAGTGTAGAAGTGAGAATCCAGAGCGCATTTCCCATGAGCTTAAGTCATTGCACTCGCGGATGTTAGCCTCCCTTGGCCGGTGCGTCAAGTGCATAATCACCCAATGCAACAATGAATACTGTGTAGCAACCCGGCCACCTACACCGGCGCATTCACGCCCATATGGGAGATCTTCGCCTCATTGAGCACCACCTGGACCTGATAAAGAACGCCGACTGGATCGTGGACCGGGGGCCGGGCGCGGGAGACAAGGGCGGAAGCGTCATCGCCACCGGCACTCCTGAGAAGGTGGCAGAGGAAGAGCGCTCTCACACGGGCTACTACCTGCGCAGCGTACTGGGTAGGGAAAACGGCGCAAAGCCGAAGACCAAGAGGAAAGCGAAAGCCAAGACCAAGGTCGCGGCCGAGGCATAACAGCCTACGGCAGCCGGTCTGGCAGGCCATCCCTGAACGCTCGGATGTGCTCCGGGCCTATTCCGCAGCACCCGCCGATAATCTGCACGCCCATCTTCACCCACTCCTGCGCCTCGGCCAGCAGGCTCTCCGGCGTCTCTGTGTCCTGAAGGTCCCAGCGAGAGGTCGCCGTTCCGGTGGAGTTGGGGTACGCTCCCGTCGGTCCCTGCCAGTGTCTTCTTAGCTCCGCCAGCGCCGGCGTCGTCTCTTGGGCGGTGGTGTGCATCACGGACACCACTGAGCACCCCAGGGGCCTTATGGACTCAAGGGCATCTGCCAGTGTTGGGCCGTCATCGGGGCTGTCCTGCAGCAGCACCCTGGAGCCGTCGCCGGACGTCCTGGTGCTGAACCCCACCCATACGGGCAGCCCGGTCGAGAGGGAGGCCTCCAGGGCGTATGTGGTCTGGGGAATGTCTCGCATCATCTCCAGTACGATCAGCTCCGCGCCCGCCTCCGCCATTATCTCCGCCTGCTCGCGGTAGTTGGCCCGCGCCTGCTGCTCGGTGGGGAGCTTCAGGTCGAGGAGGCCGCGGCCAAAGTAGAACCCGGGTCTGGTGCTCTCGGTGGAAATGGAGCCGGCAATGAGCACCGGCCTTGCCGGGGCGCTCTGCTCGCGGGCCTCCCTGGCAAGGGTCACAGCGAGAGCGTTCAGCCGCTGCACGTCGTCGCCCATGCCGGCAGGGGCCAGTACGTTTCTGTTGGTTGCGTAGGTGTTGGATGTGATGATGTCGGCGCCCGCTTCGATGTACGTCCGGTGCACCTCTCGCACCACGTCAGGATGAGTGAGAAGAGATGCCGCGCTCCAGGTCAGGTCGTGGAGTGGCACGCCGCGCTTCTCAACCTCCGTGGCCGTAGCCCCGTCGAGGATGATGATTTCTCCCTGGTTTAGCCGCTGTTGTAGGTCTGTCAGATCAACCTCCAGCCTCAGTTCTGCCGTTGTCCCTGAAACCGGCTTGTAAGCGTGGTTTCCGATGGGGTACCCAGCCTCTCCAACACCAGTTGACAGATGCTTTGCCCTGGGTGAAGTAAACACGGGAATGGCCCTTTATGAGAAATCTCCAATCTCAGTTGGCCTTCAAAGGTAGCGTGGACCGTAGGCGCTGTTTGGTGTATCGATATACCTAAACGTGCAAGGGAACTGCGTCCCTCAACCCGGGCCGCTAGGTAATTGGGCATTTCAACGTACTCAAGAGTGTACGCCAAAACAAACTGCCCCGGCTCCAAGCGAAACGCTTCACTTCCTGTGAGGGTCTTGGTATCTCCGTATGCCTCGACTACTTCCTCTACGTTTCCTACCTTGGCGAGGTCCACTAAAGTGGCAACACCTTCAGGTGACGTCCTGAACGTAGTAAACGTATTGCCAAGACGCAGGTCCACTGAAGAAGGGGTAATCTGATCCCATTCGATTTCAGGAGTGAACTTGAGCCTGCCGCTCCCTATTTCCATCCTTATTTCGAGGTCGCTGAGTACCATAGCCCTAAACGTATGTCAGGAGGCTCTCTATCTCGTCCCTTGGCACGCGCATCCGTGGACCGGAGGTAAGAGTTTCTGCTGGCATCTCTACCAGCAGATCCCCTTCGAATTCTGCGTATACAACTCCGAACATGCGCTTCTTCTCGAAATCTACGTACTTCCGTGGTACGAAGGCAACGAATTGCTCGCCGTGGACCTTGAATTGCACCAGGTACTCTTCAGGCCGAGAGATATCTCTGACTTCCTGCAAGGCAATCCAGACCGATTCGGGATCGAGCTTAAAGTCTGGCATTTTAGGCATAGCTACCCCCAAGTTCGAAGGCTGGCTCAATGCTAGCAACGTGCAAGAGAAGTGTCAATGAGCGGATGTTAGGACTGAGGGTCCACCCCTACAGCGGCCAGTCCTGGAGGTTGTAGGACATCTCCCAGAAGAGGAACTCGTAGCGGGTGGCGGTCAGGAAGTGCTCCTCCAGGCGGCTCATCTCCCTGCTGCCCGCCTCCGCCGTCAGCGAGTCCAGGAACTCCCGCAGCCAGTCTACAAATGAAGTGAACTCCTCCGCTGAGTACATCTGAATCCACTCGGCGTAGGGGTTGGCGGCCGATGTGTCGCCGGTGCGGGCGAGGTGCCGCCCAGTCTCGGAGTAGCCCCATTGGCACGGCAGCAGGTTGGCTATCACGTCTGTCAGAGTGCCCTCGTAGGCCACCCGCAGCAGGTAGTCGGTGTAGGCGAGGGTAATGGGCGCAGGGCGCGTGCTCTCAAGCTCCTCGGCGGACACGTCGAACTTGCGGGAGAAGGAGCGATGCAGCTCCATCTCCACGTTCAGCGTCTCGTTGAGGAGCGAGGCGAATCGCCCTATGTTCTCCAGGTCCGGGGCCTTGGCCACAGCCAAAGCCAGCATTCGACTGTACTGGACCAGGAAGTAGTAGTCCTGCTTCACGTAGAACTGGAACTTCTCAAGGGGAAGCTCGCCGTTGCCAATGCCCACGACAAAGGGGTGGTGAAAGAGCCTGTCCCACAGATAGGAGTACTTCTCCCGGAGATGCTCAGTTGCGCTCACAGGTCAAACTCCTCCCGGCCCTCCTCCCCGATCCTGTCCGTCTCCCCGCCGGGCTTCTCCCCGGCGTGAATGGCCACCGTGCCAAGGCCCATCTTCCTGTATTCCACCTTATGCAAGCCGACTTTCTGCATCATCGCCGACAGCTCATCGGGGGTCATATAGCTTTGCACTGACTCCGGCAGGTAGGAGTAAGCCTCCCTGCTTCCGGCGAGCATCGATCCCATCCACGGCACTGCCTTGCGGAAGTACCACTGGAACAGCCGGCTGAGCCCGTCGCCGCCCGTTATGGGTATGATGTCCAGTATGACTACCCGCCCTCCGGGGACGACGACGCGGGTCATCTCCCTGAGGGCCGCTTCGATGTCTGCGAAGTTGCGCAGGCCGAAGCCGCAGGTGACGCACCAGAAACGGTCGTCCGCGAAGGGGAGGTTGACGGCGTCGCCGCGCACCCAGTGGACCCGGTGGGCTTGACGCTTGTGCTTGCGGGTCTTGCTGCGAGCCTGTCCCAGCATCTGGGGAGCGAAGTCCAGGCCAGTCACGCGACTTATGCTCAACTTGTCGGCCAGCTCCCAGGCAAAGTCGCCCGTTCCCGTAGCGATGTCCAGGGCTTCACCCTCGCCTCCCCGGCTGGCGATGGCAGTCGCCTTCCATCGCCACAAGTGGTGCAGGCCCCCCGTCATCACCGTGTTCATCAGGTCGTAGCGGCGGGAGATATAGTCGAACATGGAGGCTACGTAGCGCGCCTTGTCGTCTCCCTTCAGTTGCACCATATCTTGCCTCGCCTACTCGCTGCGCCTCTGGTAGCGCATACGATCTCCCATGAAGTCGTCCAGTCCAAGGGCGTCCAGGGCCTTGGCCACTACGTAATCCACGATGTCCTCCACCGACTTGGGGCGCAGGTAGAATGCCGGCTCCGGTGGAAGGACGGTGACGCCCAGGCGGGCCAGGGAGAGCATATTCTCCAGGTGTATGGGAGACAGAGGGGTCTCACGGGGCACCAGCACCAGCCTGTGGCGCTCCTTCAGGCACACGTCCGCGGCCCGCTGGAGTAAGTTCGTGGATATGCCGTGGGCGATGGCCGCAATCGTGCCCGTGCTGCACGGAATCACGACCATACCGGCAATGCGCGTGGTGCCGCTGGCGATGGGCGCTTTGAGGTCGCCGATGGGGTAGTAGCTGAAGTTGGGCGACTCCTGCCACTGCGCCAGGGACGAGCCGAAGGACTCGTCCATCTCCTCCTGCCACACCATCCGCGCCGCCGAGGTGCAGGTGGCTATGACCGGCACGTCGCGCTCCAGCAGCGCGCCAATGGCGCGCTTCGCCAGTATGGAGCCGCTGGCTCCGGATATGCCTACTACTACCGGGTCCATACTCTTATCTTACGCTACACGTATATGGATGCAAAGGTGAATACGAACATGATGACGGCAATGTAGCCGTTAACGTTGAAGAAAGCCATGTTCAGCCGCGACAGGTCCGTGGGCGACACCAGCCTGTGCTCGTACACCAGGAGGGCGACGGCCAGGGCGCAGCCTATATAGTAAGGGAACCCCAGTCCCAGCCAGGGCCCCAGCGCGACCAGCGACGCGGCGGTGAGGACGTGCATCGCCTTGGCCCACATCAGCGCGGCGCGTATCCCGAACTTCTGCGGTATCGAGTGGAGGCCGCGCTCTATATCGAAGTCGTAGTCCTGGCAGGAATACAGGATGTCGAATCCTCCTATCCAGGTGGCGACGGCAAAGGCCAGGAGCACCGGCTCCCAAGACAGCGCGCCAGACACGGCTATCCACGCTCCCGCAGGCGCGATGCCGTCGGCCCAGCCCAGGATGAAGTGGGACGTCCACGTGAACCGCTTGGTGTAGGAGTAGCCCACGACGACCACGGCGGCCACGGGCGCCAGGGCCAGGGCCAGGGGATTGAGCATGGCCGCGGACACCAGGAAGACCGCCAGCGAAACGGTCGACATTGCCGTCATCTCCCACAGCCTGATGCGGCCCGCCGGCAGAGGCCGCGCGGCGGTACGGGGGTTCTGGGCGTCGAGGCGCCGGTCTATGATGCGGTTGGCGGACATGGCCAGGGTGCGCGCCGACGCCATTGCCACGGTTATCCACAGGAACTGGCCGAGAGTAGGCAGGCCGTTGTTCGCCAGCACCATACCCAGGTAGGCAAATGGCAGGGCGAAGATGGTGTGCTCAAACCGGATGGAGTCCAGGATGAGGCGGATCTTCCCAGGCACGGCCATCACCATGCTCATCTAGTTCCTCTCTTGGTGGGGGCCTGGTCTGTTAAGGAGGACATCGCCTTATTCAGTAGGTGTGGTTGGCAGGATGATTCGCTCAAATTCATCTACAGCGAGCACCAAACGATTAAAGTAGCTCTGAACATCTCTCAGGGTTAGATGGAGTGCTATAACTCCTTCATGTGCAAGTTGATTCTTAATTGCGACTATGCTTGCGAGAGCTTCATGTATTTCTTCGTTCGCGGGGAATTGCGTCGACCAAGCCCCCTTGTAATCCGGGCTAAACTCACCCAGCAGTCCGTTTATCGTTCCCCAATCCGGGTTTCTGAATCTCTCACCTAGTACTTTGACCACGTAGTCTGCAACTTCCTTGTCATTCAACAATCTCACCCTTTGGGATACCAAGATCTCAACAGAATACTCTACTGTCCCCAGCAATAAAACGCAGATGTAAGAACCCAGATGAGCGCCTAATCGCTCATCGTCCGTTGCCCAACCCCGAGCGTCTGCTATTAGCTCGGCAATGCTGTCAAAGCGCTCAGCTACACGTTCGTTCTCCGCCATTTACTTAAACAATATCTTCCAGGCGAGATCAATTCTAGTCTTAACCGCCCGTTCAGACGTAGTCCCAGATGTTATTGATTCATTATAGTCAGAGTTATTTTTTAGGTCCTCCCATCTTGCACGTATGTCTTTCGGGACCCGCCCCGCCCGTGAAAATGCCAGCATTACAGAGTCATACACCGCTGCGTTCATCCCTCTTCTGATGTGAAAAGGCTGTTCGCTCAGGCTGTCCAAGACACGCTTGACAGTTGATTGGAACGTCGTCTTGGTAGGATCTTTAGCCTTTTCCCACTGATTCCTCTTCATGTAGTCATTCAGGAATTTCTTCATGGGCGTTGAGTACGGCACCGAAGTGTCTTGTAGAGCACAGAAACGGACCACCAACTCCACATCCCGCATTCTTGGGTCAGGCTCTTGCCTTCCAAAGATCTTCCGCCAATCGTCAAATTCATTTAGTTCAATCATAAGTTCGTTGAATGGCCCATGCGCGGCGCTATTGCGGACCTCCTGAGGGTTTAGGTGTGTCCCCCCTGTATTTAGTCTCTCGAAAACGTGATACATGCTAGAGTTGTCTTCTGGATCAGTTTGCTCGATGACAGTTGCACGCAACACGGCGTCGCGAAACCGTATGCGGTCGCTCTCTGTTAAATCTACATACTTCTTGCCTTCCCAGCGTGGGTCAACGTCCCGGAGGTAGAAATCTTGTCCATCAGGAAGCTTGCCGTCAAGGAAGCCCCATATTGTCCGCAGCCTCTGTTGACCGTCAATGACGAGAGAATGTTGTGATTTTTTTTCCCGATACATGAATATGCTTGGGACCGGAAGTCCCAGCAAAAAGGATTCGACTAACTGGCTGGCCTGAGTGTGTTTCCATACCCATCCGCGCTGAAACTTTGGAATCTCAATTTCTCCCCTCTGCCATCGCAAGTGCAGAGTCTCCAGTGTTGGGTCTGTTGGATATGAGGAGATAGTATAAATAGGTACAGGCGCCGCGGCGTCTTCGATTTCAGACTCAATTTCTTCAATTGAATCATCGGGATAGTCGTTATAGTTCATTTGCAGACCTCCTTGTCCATGTTGCTTTACTGTATCCCGTACTCCTCCCACTTGCTGTCCACCAGGGCCTTGATCTCGTCGGACATGACGATGTCCGGGGGCCACTCACGCTGTCGACTCTCCAGAGGCCCCTTGGCCGTGGCGTCGATACCCACCTTGCTGCCGAACTTCGCCGTCGGCGAGGCGTGGTCCAGGTCGTCCACAGGGCCGTCGGCGAAGGTAATGTCGCGGGAGGCGTCCAGGTTGTTGGTCACTCGCCACGCCACCTCCGATACGTCCTGCACGTTGACGTAGTCGTCCACCACAATAATCGCCTTGGCCAGCATCATCAGGCCCAGACCCCACAGAGCGTGCATCACCTTCTGGGCCTGGCCCGGGTACTCCTTCTTGATGGAGACGATGACCAGGTTGTGGAACACGCCCTCCGCGGGCATGTTCATGTCCACAATCTCCGGCAGCATCATCTGGATGATGGGCATGAAGAGCCGCTCCGTCGCCTTGCCCATGTAGTAGTCCTCCTGCACGGGCCGACCGACCAGAATGGTGGGATAGATGGGGTATCGACGACGCGTAATCGCCGTCAGATGGAATACCGGGTATGTGTCCGCCAGCGAGTAGTAGCCCGTGTGGTCTCCGAACGGCCCTTCGATGCGCTGCTCCCCGGGGACGATGTACCCCTCCAGCACTATCTCCGAGTGGGCGGGCACCTCCAGGTCGACGGTCGCGCACTTGACGACCTCGACGCCCTCCTCGCGCATAACGCCTGCGATCGCCAGCTCGTCGAGGCCAGGCGGCAGCGGCGCCGACCCCGTCCATAGCGTAGTGGGGTCGCCGCCAAGGGCCACGGCCACCTCCAGCCGCTCGCGCCCCTGCTCCCGGGCGACCCGCTCGTGGTGGGTGCCGACCTTGTGGGTCTGCCAGTGCATCCCGGCCGTCTGGCCGTCGTAGACCTGCATACGATAGGTGCCCACGTTGCGCACGCCGGTCTCAGGGTCTCTGGAGATCACCAGCGGCAGGGTGATGAAGCGGCCTGCGTCCATCGGCCAGCACTTCAGGACTGGAAGGCTGTTAAGGTCGGCGTCGCGGCCGGTGAGGATAACCTCCTGGCAGGGTGCCTGGCGGACCAGCTTGGGCTGTGTCCCCGCCATCTTGATGAGGTCCATCAGCGTGCGTAACTTGTCCATGAGGCCGGCGGGCGGCCCCTGCATCAGACCCAGGAGCTTTCTCACCCTGTCTCCAAGCTCGTCGAGGCGCTCTACGCCCAGGGCCCAGGCCATCCGCTGCTCAGAACCAAACGTGTTGATGAGCACGGGGATGTCGTACCCCTGAACGTTCTCGAACAGGAGGGCCGGGCCGCCGCTCTTGACGACGCGGTCGTTGATCTCGGCGATCTCCAGGTCGCAGCTGACTGGCGTCTTGATCCGCGCCAGTTCGCCCCTCTCTTCAAGGAATGCAATGAACTCACGAATGTCTTTGAATTTCACGTCTATTCTCGATTCATCTGGTAATGGATTCCTGAGCTATATCACAGAAGCGGTAGATTCCCTTGCCAAGTGGGAGTCCGTATCTCCATTGGGATTCCCAGAATCCTTCCGAAGTCGTTAGTGTTCCAGGTCTCGAATACGTCTGCGTCAGAAAGAAGAGCGGTAGACAGGTGAATGGAATCGTTAGGCCTTAGATTGTACCGGCGCGCCAGCTGGCGCGCATTCTCCGCCACAACGCGAGTTACGTCGTACATCAAAATGTAACTGTGCAGGAAGAAGCTGCTTATGGTAGTCTCTTCATCTTCCGTTAGCATCGGCGAACCCCTCATCCGAATTACCTCTGCGATGGTTAGTGTTGACGTTACAATAGTGAGCCTACCCGCTTCTGCATCTTCGAGGATACGCTGACAGATCTCGGCTCGTTCCGCTTCGTCTTCGGAAATTAGAGAGATGAAATTACATGAATCCCAGTATCTCCTTGAACGACTAGCGGGCCTCATCACGCAAGTCCCTCAAGTATTCCTCAGCAGGGAGTCCCTCCGAAATGCCCTTTACCAGCCCTCGCATTTGAGAGGGAGTTGGCAGTTGTCCTTCATCAGGAAGCAATCGAATTGTGTTCACACTAAGCGATCTAATCTTGCCATTCCTGTCGCTCTGGATATCGCCTTGAACCGAAACCCTGTGACCAATACCTTGTCTAACGTGTTCCAGAAGATCGGAGTTAAAGTAGCATGGTACACCCATGCCATGAACGGTGTCGTACACGCGAAAGTAGCTCCGGTCGTGGACCGTTACCATTTCCAGAGTGCCCTCAACCGAACCGGTGGCAAAGTAGGTCTGGGATAGGCGCTCGTCGACATTTGGGGCAATTCGTTCGCTGACCTCGACGGTGCGTTCTTGATGCCGGAAGAGAATAACGATGTTTTCCTTCACCATGTCTCTCGATAGCCGTTTCGCGAACTCCAGTGCATCTTCAGGGAAGTCTTTGGGGAGAGCATTCCCTGTGGATAGCTGTTCCAGTCCATCCAAATAGCTGCGGATTACGTCATAACTGAAGTCCTGATCTTCCGAGGAAGGAACGGCTCTTAGCCTCGCCGTGGCCGGACTTTCCGAGTGGAGTTCGCTAATTACCCATCGCAGAGTTCCTGTGCGCCTAAGCGATATGGCGCTATCCAGACTGCGCAATATCTCAAGCGTATGGGACACAGCGTCTAGGAAACCCTGAACAGATACAGAGCCTTCAGTGTTGCTGTCCACTATTACCGAGAGTTCCGCCGCAGGCATGACTTCCTCCAGCTATCTCTGACTTCCATTTTCGCCCTCATGGGCGCAGATGCTCCTCAGGAGAAGCTCCCGCAGGCTGTCCAGAGCGCCCTCCAGAGGTTCCGGCTTCCCCGTGTAGAGCCACCGCACTATTACCTCGTTCACGGCGCCCATCCAGACGTAGGCCGTCAGCTCCGTGTCCATGGGCGGGATGGAGCCTTCCGCCACGGCGTCGTCCAGGTGCGACTTGATGGCGTCGGCGAACCTGGTGTGTATCGACATCAAACGCTCGTCGAAGGCCTTACCCAGCCCGACGCCGCTCACCAGGAGGATCTTCGCCAGGTTGCGATGCCGGGAGAAGGTGCGGAACACCGTGTCCAGGGCGGCCGTCACCTTTGCCAGCGCCCCGCTTTCCCCGGCTATGGCCTCCTCTGTGGAGCGGGCCATAGCGACAATGAGGCGGTCGACCAGGGAGAAGAATATCTCCTGCTTGCTGGGAAAATGGAAGTAGAAGGAGCCCTTGGAGGTGCTGGACGCCTTAACGATGTCGTCCACGGCCGAGCCGTGATAGCCTTTCTCGGAGAAAACCTCAGTAGCCGCATCCAGGATGCGCTGTCGAGTGGCTTCCTTGCCCTCAGGGGCGGGTTGGACCTGGGACTCCCTGACCTCCATGTCTACCTCCAGACCGACTGGTCGGTCTAAAGTCTAGGGGAGGCAGGCGCGAGCGTCAATAGCTGACGGCTAACGTCACATGGTCCATGCCAAACGGCCCAGCGCTGAAGACATAAACGGAAGTAGCGTAGACATAACGCTACTACACCATATGCTGTGCGGTGCAGGCAAACAGAACGCAGCCCAATCCAGGGCCGCTCGGCTGCTATGGAAACGACCTATGTCGCAGACGTATGAAGGCTGCTAGCGCGCCCTCGGAGCGTGCATTGCGCCGCTGGTAATAGGCTCGTTGAGGTAGACGTCTCCATTGCGAATCTTGATGTTAAAGCCACAATCGGGGTTGGTGCACACCCACGCCTTGTAGTGTATGGGCGCGCCCTGACTCCCGAAATCGGATAGAGGTACCAAGTCACCCGTGCTGCATTTCTGACACTTGGGTATAGTAAAGTTCTCCACTGAAGCCTCCTCCCTGCCGTTTCAAAAACTTTGAGAAGTATATCACTAATTGCTTTTGGTGACAAGGGTTGGAGGGGTGATGTTGTGTGCTCGCAAGCTGAAAGGGTGTATAATATGGTACAAGATAAAGTGAATCCATAAGGCCTAGACGCGCCTGAATAAGTAGCAGCGAGGAGATAGTATGGCCACGATGGAAGAGAGGCTTAGCCATCTTGAGGGAGCTTATCAACATCTGGCAACCAAGGCCGACCTGTCAGACATGAAGGCCGATTTGATCAAGTGGATGGTAGGAGTCATGCTGGGAGGTATGGCGACCGCAGCTACCCTAACTCTGGCGTTGATCAGGTTGCTGGGAGAGTAGGAGACTCAGCACGAGCCCCAATTCACCCAGGCAAAACGATCCTGAGACCATCCGAGAGGAAGTCGTAAACGTCCTCCTGGCCCAGTCGCTCCGCGACCTTGGGTTCTCTGCCAGGGCGGAGAGTAAGAGCCGTAAAGGGATTCCGGACATCCGCGTCCACCTGCGGAGTGGTGACCTTGTCCTCCTCGAGTGCAAGTGGGAGGGGAATGACGCTCTCCTGGAGAGTCAGCTTGAGGAGCGACTGACCGCTTTCCCGGAGGCTCTCGGACTGATCGGCGTGCTTTACCCGGACAGGCTTCGACACGCCGAGAATACTCAGGCCGAGCTTGAGAGTGCTTCGGACCTACGATGGTGGCTGCACGGCTCCCTCGGTACAAGTACGACGGAGCGGCGCATAAGGAGCGGGTCGGCGGCGGAGCTTGCCGATCAACTGCGCACTCTTCCGTTGGAGCTTGAGGGCGTGGATAGGGTGACCGCCGCTGCCATAGCCGTGGGGTACTCCGTGGAGCAGGCTGCCAAGCATATCACCGGACACGCGCGCATATCCCGGCGCGTCGCCGACATAATTGCCAGCACTGACCAGGAGAGAGATCGCGCCGCTGCCCTGCGGATTGGGTGTCTGGTGCTGTTCAATGCCCTGGCCTTTCAGGACCGCCTCGCCACCGCTAATGAGGATGTTCCTACGGTCAACGAGGCGCTGGGGCAGGGTATCCACGGCCTCCGCGACGCCTGGCGCCACATCTGTGACCAGATCGACTACGTGCCCGTGTTCGACTTGGCGGCCAACATCGTAGACGTGCTTGGCGACGGGCCGGAGGATCTCCAGTCACAGGCACTCGCTCCCCTGGTCAAGGCTATGGAGGACACCCGCAGGCTGGAGGGGCATGACCTGTCCGGCCGCCTGTTCCACACGCTGTTGACGGACGCCAAGTTCACGGGCGCCTACTACACCTCCGTGCCCGCGGCCACCCTGCTATCCCGGCTGGTGTTCCACGACTGGCCTCCCCGCGTTGACTGGAGCGACCACGAGTTTCCGGCCTCCCTCAACATTGCCGACTTGCCTGCGGCACGGGAACGCTGCTGATGGCGGTGGCAGCAGAGGCGGAGCGCCGGCACACCGATGCCGGAGGCCGTAATGCCCCGGAGCTGCACAAGGCGATGGTGGAACAGGCCCTGCACGGCTACGACGTCCAGCTATCCGCCGTGCACTTCGCCGCCACCAGCCTGGCGATGCTCAACCCGGATATACAGTTCGACCGCATGAACCTGTACGTAATGCCACTGGGCGTGGAGGGATCCAATGTGAATTTGGGGTCTCTGGACTTCCTGGGACAGGACGAGGCCGCGGTGCAGTTCGCTCTTTCGGAGGAGGAGATGGGGGTGGGCGCCAGGGACCCGGAGAGGGTATCCGGCGGCGGCTCCCGGGGCGCGGCGGAAGGCGTGACCGCCAGGTTGCCGGAGCTGGACCTGGCGATTATGAACCCCCCGTTCACTCGCTCCGTGGGCGGTAATCTGCTGTTCGGTAGCCTCCCGGCGACAGAGCGTCGAAGGCTTCAGGACGAATTGTCTCGTCGACTGAGGTCCAGGCAGGCAACGGCCACTGCGGGGCTGGGCGCGGCGTTTGTAGCTGCTGCGACGCCCAAGCTGCGACCCAGCGAGGGCAGACTCGCCTTGGTGCTGCCCGCTACAGTCTGCACCGGGCCATCCTGGCAACAGACCCGCTCCCTGATAGAGAGCAACTTTGTTCTGGACATGGTCATCACTTCGCACGACCCGCTGCGCTGGAACTTCTCGGACAGCACCGACCTATCGGAGGCGCTTCTGATAGCAACGCGACGCCCTGAAGGTCAAGACGCGGCTGAGCGGCGCACTACTTTCGTAAACCTCTGGGATAACCCGAATGGCACTTTGGACGCCCATCGGGTAGCGCAAGCAATCACCGCGACTACGCCGGCGAAGCTAGAGGAAGTGGGAGCGGCTCTGCTGGAGGTTGACGGCAGGCATGTGGGTGAGGCGTTGTCGATGCCTCAGCCCAAACTCGCAGGCAAGAAGTGGTCCGGCGTACAGTTCGCTCGCGCCGACCTGGTGCGAAGCGCGCTAAACCTGTTGGACGGCGGCGAGGTTTGGGTCCCAGGTGGAGCAGTGAGCGCAAGAGTATCAATGTGCCGGTTTGGTGAACTCGGCCAAGTTGGGCCAGACAGACGCCGATTGGTTGATGGGTTTGACAGGACCAGTTCTGTCACTGCATATCCCCTTGTTGAGGGGCATGACACTGACCAACGCAAGTCACTTACTTGCTCGCCCAACTCCTATTTGTCGCCGTTGACACGACCCAGAGGTGGACAGAGACCCGGATATGGCGACTACCTATGGCAGAAGGCCGGACGTCTCCTGGTGGCCGAGCGGCTCTGGCTGGAAACTACCAGGGTTATGGCCATGTGGTCAGTAAAGGAAGTGTTGTCCAACGTATGGTGGCCTGTCCAGATTGAAGATATACAAACCGAGAAAGCTCTGGCGCTCTGGCTGAACTCCAGCTTGGGAATATTGACCGTTCTCGCTCATAGGACGAGCACAAGAGGCGGTTGGGTTGCCATTAAGAAGGCCGACCTAGAGGAGTTGCCGGTTCTGGACACCCGCAGCCTCTCTTTTGAGCAGCTCAAAGGCTTGTCTGAACTGTTCGATGAGATGGCGGAGTCGGAGTTCGAGCGACTGCCTGGCATGGCGCATTGCCCGGCTCGCCAAGCCCTGGACGACGGCATTTCCCGCATTTTGGGCCTACCGGATCTGAGCAAACTCCGTGATCTACTGGCCTCAGAGCCCGTAGTCTCCAACCGGCGCTTGTAGAGGCGGATCGCGTAAGGCTAAGGACTCGCCAATCTCGCGCTCCCTAGCCGCCCCCATCCTCGCCCTCCGGCAACGCGGCGCGCCTCCGCCGCGGGCGTCTGCGGATCAGGCGCACTCCTTGCGCCATGTATCCCTGAAGCGTGGAGGCCTCCCGGCTGAGGGCGACGCGGAAGTGGGAGCTGTACTCCCCCATCTTGCGGAACTTCCGGTACCTGTCCCGCAGGATGCGCCTGGTGGAGCGGGCCATCAGCGCCGTCATCTCCTCCTCCAGGGCGGTCTTCAGTAGCGCTGCGGCCTCGTTGGGGTTGATTTGCGCCCCCTCCGGCGGTTCCGGCGCTATAGCGTCTATAATCTGAAGCTCCTGGCAGTCGTGGGCCGTCAGCCGGAGGGGTTCGAGTCTCTCCGCGGTCGGGTAGTTTTCGTGATGCAGTATGGCTGTGGCGACCTCCGGGGAGGTGACGTTGTAGACGGCTCTCTCCAGCATGAGGATGCGGTCGGCTATGGACATCGCAAGCGCGCCTTCGCTGCCTCCCTCACCGACCACCACGGATATGGTGGGAACCGGCAGCTGGGCCATGAGTGCCATTGTGGAAGAGATGGCGTTCCCGATTCCGCGCTCCTCCGCCTCTTTGCCGTAGTAGGGGCCGGAGGTGTCTATGAAGGTAAGGAGCGGTATCTGGAGCTTCGATGCCAACCTCATTAAGCGCTGGGCTTTACGGAATCCCTCCGGGTAGATGCGACCCTCGTGCCGTTCCCTGGCTGTGAGGTCGTGGCCTCTCTCCTGTCCTATGACTGCTACGGTCTGCCCTCCGAGGTCGCCTATGCCCGTGACGACTGAGGGGTCGTCTCCGTACAGGCGATCGCCGTGAAGCTCCACGAAGCCCGACAGGCAGCGTCTTATGAAGTCCAGGGAGGTGGGGCGTTGGCCTTCATGGCGCGCCAGTTGGACGCTCTCCCACGCGGGGGGCCATAGCTCCTCCAGGCGCTGCTCGCCTATCCGCTCCTCCATCTTGGGCGCGGGAAGCCCGCGGGCGGAGTCGCCTTCTATGACGGGCTGCTTGGGGGTCATCAGGTCAAGGAGCACCGACAACAGGTCTCTCAGCTTCTCCCTGTCGATTATCCGGTCTATCATCCCGCGGGCCAGGTGCGCCTCTGCGCTGTGAATGCCGGAGCCGGCGGGACCCTGGGAGCCTGCCGAGGAAGACCGCGCAGGCGCGAGTCCCAGGAGAGAGCCCGGCTCTGCCAGGATGACGTCGGCAAGGGTGGCGAAGCTGGAGTACACCTGTCCGGTGGTGGGATTGGCCATTACGGTGATGAATGGCAGTCCCTCCTCGCCAAGGCTGTTCAGGGCAAAGGAGGCCTTTGCCATCTGCATCAGGGATATGACGCCTTCCTGTATCCCCGTCGTGCCGCTGGTGACGACCGCCACCACTGGCAGCTTCCTCCTGGTCGCCAGCTCAAACGCCAGGGAGACCTTCTCGCCCACGACAGCGCCTATGGTCCCTCCCACGAACCTGAAGTCCAGGACTATGAGCACCACGGGCCTTCCGCCGATGGAGCATCTGCCGGTGATGGCAGCCTCCGTGAGGCCGGTCCTGCGAGACTCGCCGCGAGGGCGCTGCTCGGAGGGAGCGACGGAAGCGGCCGGTTCCAGGGAAACTATGGAGCGGTGGTTCTCCCGAAAGCTGCTGGGGTCGGCCAGCAGAGAGACGCGCTCTCTTGCGGTCAGGTTGTAGTGGAATCGACATGACGGACAGACGCGGTACTGCTCGTACAGGGGAGTGTCCGCCAGGGAAGTGCCACAGGCCAGGCAGCGCTCTCTCGGCTCCTGGTCCTCTTCAGGAGGACGCGGCGCTCTTCCCAGGAACGCGCTCAGGCGGTCCGTAAGGCTGCGTACCAAACCTAGTCCTCCGAGCTCCTTCCACCCTTGCCAACCAGCACGTCCCGAGACTTGCCCGGCTCACCCGGGCCTATAATTCCCTCCTCTTCCAGGAGGTCCATGAGACGGGCCGCCCTTGGATACCCGATGCGCAGCCGCCTCTGGAGCAGCGATGTCGAAAGCCGGTTGTAGCTGGTGGCAAGCTCCCACGCCTTCTGCAGAAGGTCGTCTCCGTGATCTCCTCCATCGAACTGGCCGCCGCCCTCCTGGCGCTCCTCCTGGCTCTCCAGAGAGATCGCCGGAGGAAGCGGCCCCTGAATCTCTTTCCAGTGTGTGACCAGTTCTTCTATCTCCTTGTCCGACAGGAACGCTCCCTGAATCCGCACGGGCTTGGGCAAATCGGGCGGCAGGAACAGCATATCGCCTCGACCCAGGAGCTTCTCGGCGCCGGCTGAGTCCAGGATGGTGCGGGAGTCCACCTGGGATGCGACCGCAAAGCTGATGCGGCCTGGGAAGTTTGCCTTGATCAGACCGGTTACCACGTTGACCGATGGCCGCTGTGTAGCCACAATCATGTGGATTCCGGTTGCCCTCCCCAGCTGAGCCAGCCTGATAATGGAGTGTTCGATGTCGCGGGGCGCGGCCATCATGAGGTCTGCCAGCTCGTCCACCGCTACCACTATGAAGGGCATCTTCTCCTCCGGAGGCAGGTCGCGGTTGTACGAAGCAATGTTCCGCGCTCCCGCTTCTTCCAGCAGCTTGTAGCGGTCCTGCATCTCCCGGACCACCCCCTTCAGGCAGTTGAGCGCCACATCCGGCTCCACCACCACAGGGGTTATCAGGTGGGGGATGCCGTTATACGGCGTAAGCTCCACCCGCTTCGGGTCTATCAGAAGAAGCCGTGTCTCCCAGGGCGAGTTCTGCATGATCATGCAGGAGATGACCGTGTTCATGCACACGCTCTTACCGCTGCCCGTGGAGCCGGCAATGAGGAGGTGAGGCATTCTGGCCAGGTCGGCCACCGCCACTTCCCCTCCGCTTCCCAGTCCCAGGCCGAGCGCCAGTTTGGACTTTTCCAGAAGCTCCTTGTAGGCGTCCGTCTCCATGACGCCGCGCAGGGTAACGGATGCGGGCCGCGCGTTGGGCACCTCGATTCCCACCAGGGAAGCGCCGGGTATCGGGGCCTCAATGCGCAGGCTGGGAGCGGCCAGCGCCAGCGCCAGGTCTCTCTCACGGGCGACTATGCTGTCCACCCTGACCCGGGTCCTGTCATCATTGTTGTCCTGCGAGGTGTCCCCTTCAGCGTTCTTTCCTTTCGCCTGCCGGGACCGCCTCACCCAGCCGGGCACCAGCCCGAACATGGTCACTACGGGCCCAATCTTCACCTCCGCCACGTTCACCTCTATGCCGTACTCACTCAGGGTGGTCTCTATGAGGCCGGAGGTCTTTTCCTGGTCTATGCCCGGTTCCTGCGCCTCCGCGGGCGCTTCTGTCAGGAGTGAAACCGGGGGCAGCTTCCAATCTTCCAAGGTCATCCCGCCCCGGAACTGCCGCCTCTCAGGCTGTGCGCCCATCTCTTGGGCTGACCTTACTGGCTGAGCCGCTTCCCCCGTCAGCTGTGGCTCCCTCTCAGGCCCAGCGCCAGGTATATCCAGGTCATCGTCATCTTCGATTGGGATGTCCTGGGATACTTGGCTGCCCGGGGTACGGCGTCTGGTCACTGATGGTGCGGGGGCCTCCTGTACGGTGATGACCGGCTTGCCGCGCCGCTCTCTATGCCCGGTGGAAGACGTGGTTGGCTCTGCAGGCTTTGTTTCCTCGGCTTTCTCCGCTCTCTTAGGCGCTGATCGCGCTCCTGCGGAGCCCAGCTTTCGAAACAGCCTTACGACGATGGGGGCAGTGGTCTCTGCCGAGACGCGAGCCTTGCCGGCTGCCCACTTGGAGAAGATGCGGGAGCCAAGGGGAAAGGCCAGTACAAGGACCAGGACAGTAATGCCGGCCAGCCGGAACACGCCCAGCACGTCGGAGGAACCCTTTACGCTCTGGCCAATCCACCCTCCCAGGCTGTACTCCGCCAGCACGCCGGAAGAGGCTTCAAAGAAGGCCAGGACTCCCCATATAACAGGCGTTGCCAGCAGGGCGGCCGCCCAGCGATTCCAGAGGCGTATTTCGAGCAGGGAGCGTTTCTTCCATATCGCCAGCGCCAGAGCAATGGCCCACAGCAGCGGCGGGAATATGCTGAAGGCGAGACTGTGTATGAGCGCATCTCTGGTCGTTATATAGCCGTCTACTATTGTGGGAAGCTGCCACAGAAAAAATCCCAGGGCTGTCAATGACAGAATCGAGATCCCCACCCACTTGCGATTGCGCCAGCCGGATTTAATCAGCCGAGTCATCTCTATACCTCACACCTCTACAACGACAGGTATGATCATGGGACGGCGGCCCGTCTGCTGGTGGAGGAAATTGCCAACGGTGTCCTTCACCATCTTGACCAGGACATCCTTCTCCATCGGGTGCTCAACGTCGCTGTTCAGCGCTTCCATCACCACGTGGGTCATCGCTGACACGGTCGCGCTGTGCTCCTCCGCATCGATGAAGCCGCTGGATACCATGTCCGGGGGACTTGTCAGCTGCCCCGTCTTCCCGTCCTGGCTAAGGACCAGGACCACGATCCCGTCCTTGGAGAGCAGCCTTCTGTCCCGCATCACCCCGTTAGTCATATCCCAGACCCGCCGGCCGTCGACGTACACCGGACCGGCCGTCACCCGGTCCACCACCTCGGCGCCCTGGGATGTTATCTCCAGGACGTCCCCGTCCTCCAGGACAAAGGTGTTGTCCGCCGGCATACCCAGTGACTGGGCCAGCTCCGCATGGACCTTGAGGTGGCGGTGCTCCCCGTGGACAGGGACGAAGAATTTGGGCTTGGTGAGATTGATCATCAGCTTGAGCTCCTCCTGGCTGGCGTGGCCGTGGACATGCACCAAGGCGATCCTGTCGTAGAGCACCTCTGCGCCCTGCCGGAAGAGGTTGTCTATGGTCCTGCTCACCACGGTCTCGTTGCCGGGAATGGGTGTGGCCGATATGACGACCGTGTCCCCCGGCATGATCTGGACGTCCCGGTGATCGCGGTTCGCAATGCGGACGAGGGCGGACGTCGGCTCTCCCTGGCTGCCGGTGGTCATCAGCACCACCTTCTCCGGGGGCAGGTTCCGTACCTCCCGGAGGCTTGCCACGACGCCGGCGGGAGCGGAGAGATATCCCATTTTCATCGACATGTTCGCGTTGTCCACCATGCTGCGGCCTATGAAAGCCACCTTGCGCCCATGCCATGCGGCCGCGTCAATGACCTGCTGCATACGCGAGATGAGAGAGGCGAATGTGGCTATCATAACCCTGCCGGGAGCTTCGGCTATCACCCGTTCCAGGGCGTCTCCCACAACCCTCTCCGACGGCGTGTAGCCCGGCACCTCGGCGTACGTGGAGTCGGAGCAGAGCAGTAGGACGCCTTCGGACGCCAGCTCAGCCAGCTTGCCGAGCTCCGTTGGGTTCCCGTCCGCGGGCGTGTGGTCTATCTTGAAATCTCCCGTGTGCACCACCATACCCAGCGGTGTCCTGACCGCTATGCCCATTGCGTCCGGTATGCTGTGGCACACCCTGAAGAACTCCGCCTGGAACTTCCCCAGCTGCACGGGGTCTCCCGGCTCAACCACCTCCAGCCTGGCATCGCGAAGGGATCGGTGTTCCCTGAGTTTCACCTCAATCAGTCCCTGGGTCAGCCGCGAGGCGAATACGGGAACGTTCAACTCCCGCAGGACGTATGGCAGAGCGCCGGTGTGGTCTTCGTGACCGTGGGTAATCAGGATCCCCTTGACGCGCTCGCGGTTCTCGGTGAGGTAGGTGATGTTGGGGATGACGAGGTCCACCCCCAGCATATCCTCCTCGGGGAACAGAACCCCGGCGTCGATGACGATAATGTCGCCATCGAACTCCAGGGCCATCATGTTCCTGCCTATTTCGCCGAGGCCACCCAGTGGGATGACTCTTAAAGATTGCGCCATATGGGGAAACCTTAGAACATACTCAGTTGCTCCCCTTCTCTTTCCTTCTCCACTTCCACGGGAAGGATCTCCTTGAGAAGAGTGGGCAACTTCTTGATATCCGCTTCAATTACCTCGCGGAGACGTTGCTGGTGGAGCGCCGCTGCCGGGTGGTACATGGGGAAAAGCGTAGTCCCGTTCACGATCCTGGGCCTGCCCCGGGCCTTGGTAATGGTCTCCTTGGGCAGGAAGCTGGTGAGGGAGTGTCGACCCAGTGTCACTATTACCTTGGGGGCAATGGCCGCTATCTGGCGATCCAGGTACTTGCGGCAGGTGGCCATCTCGACTGGCAACGGGTCGCGGTTGTTGAGGGGCCTGCACTTCACCGTGTTGGTGATGAATACGTCGTCGCGGCTCAGGTTAGCCGAGGCCAGGAGCTTCTCCAGGAACTGGCCTGCCGCTCCAACGAAGGGACGCCCCTGCTTGTCCTCATTGAAGCCGGGGGCCTCTCCTATCAGCATGATCTCCGCGTTCTCCGGCCCCTCGCCGGGGACAGCCCTGCTGCGGTTTTGATGCAAAGGGCAGTCGGTGCAGTTGGAGACCTCTCGATCTATCTGGGCTAAGCTGTCCATGCTCTACACCAGGCTCTTTACCGGCTACACAAGGTAACCTTACTTCGCGAGCATAATAGCACGGAGGAGTAGAGGGGTCAAATGGACAGCCCCGCAAAAAGCGCCTGCGATGATTACTCGTCGGAGACGTTCCGCGCCTTGAGGTAGTTTATGGCGTCGCTCACCCTGAGCAGGCCCTCCGCATCTTCGTCGGAGATCTCTATGGGGTTGTCGTCAGTGCTGAACTCGTCCTGGAAGGCCAGGATGAGGTCCACCAGGTCCAGGGAGTCCGCCTCAAGGTCGTCCGTAAAAGACGCCTCCGGCAAAACGGCTGATTCATCAACTCCCAGCCTCTCGGCCACTATCTTCTGCACTCTCTCAAGAACTGTTGCCAAATCCGGACCTCCTGTGAATGCTTGTATATTAGTTTATTATAAGTTCGCTTCTTCCAATACGGAACCCAGCACCCCGTTGATGAACTTGGGCGAATTGTCGCCTCCAAAGAGCTTTGCCAGCTCCACCGTCTCGTTTATCACCACCTTGGGAGGGGACAACCCCTCAACAACCATCTCGTAGACGGCCAGCCGGAGCAGGCTGCGGTCGACCACCGGTAGCTGGTGCATGGGCCACGATGGAGCCAGCCTGGATATGATGCCGTCGATCTCCGCCGAGTTGCGCAATGCGCCCTCCACGAGACCGCGAGCGAACGAGGCGAGTTCAGCGGTCAGTTCCTCGTCCTTCAGACGACGGTTGCTGACGACCTCCCAGGGGTGGCCGACGCTGTCCACCTCGTAAAGCACCTGCATGGCCACGGTCCTGGCTCTCCGCCGGGACGCGGCGTAGCTTTCGCCTTCCATATCCACAGGACTCTGCTCCAACGCTATTTCGCTGTTAAAGGACTTGCTCACTAGCCGGTTAGAAGCTGTATCGATTCCAGGTCGCTTATGTTGTTGACCGTTGCTTCTTCGTTGATGCGCCTTACCATGCCCGTAAGGACTCTGCCGGGGCCTATCTCGTAGAAGTCACTCACACCGGAGCTAAGCATGGTCTCCACAGAGTCCTTCCACCGGACGCAGGAGAGCAGGCCGGAAAGAAGCTCGGCCTTTATCTCCGCGGCGGTGGTTATGAGTTGGCCTGTGCAGTTGGCTACGATGGGGAACGACGGCTCGTGGAATGTGAGCTCACCTACGATCTTGGTCAGACCCTCCTGGGCGGGCTCCATCAGCCGGGAGTGAAAAGCCCCTGCGACTACCAGGGGCACCGTCCTCCGGGCGCCCTTCTCGGTAGCCAACTCCATTGTCCGCTCTACGGCCTGGCGTTCCCCGCTTATGACTATCTGGTCTGCTGTGTTTATGTTGGAGATCTCCGTGCCCGCCTCCCGACATACCTCCGCCAGCGCGGCTTCCTCCAGTCCCAGGATGGCAGCCATGCCACCCTCAGTAAGCTCGGAGGCGTACTGCATAAGCCGACCGCGCTCCCTCACCAGGCGCACACCGTCGGTTACGCTCAGCGCGCCGGCGGCCACCAGAGCGGTGTACTCGCCCAGGCTGTGGCCGGCTGCCATAGCCGCTACGGGCATTCGGTCGCTTCCCAGCGCCTCCTCCGCGGCCTTGAGACATGCGATGCTCACGGTGAGAATCCCGGGCTGGGTGTTGACCGTCTTCCGCAGCTCATCCTCCGGCCCCTCGAATATGATGCGGGAGAAAGGCTCTCCAATGGCCTCGTCCACCTCGTTGAAGACGGCCTTGGCCGCCGGGGAGCTCTGGTAGAGGTCCAATCCCATTCCCACGGCTTGGGCGCCCTGTCCAGGAAACAGGAAGGCCGCTTTGGGTCTTGCGTCGCTGGAACTTGTACTCACTGGATAAACTCCTAAGATGACTGCGCTTGTGCGAAGGGGCTTCCGTCCCCGGCCGGGATGGAATCACCGCTCCACTATTGTGGCGGCGTCGCTTCCACCTTGGCTATCACCTCACGGCCATTGTAGTATCCGCAGTTGGCGCAGACCCGATGGGGTCTCCTGGGATTGTGACATTGAGGGCATGTGCCTATCTGCGGTACAGACATGCGATAGGCTATCCGTCGATGGCCGATCCTGGATCTGGTGCGCTTTTTCTTTGGTAGTGCTCCCATAGTGCTGGCCTCGCTTATCTCTATTCGTTTACTGCTAGCAATCCCAAGAGTGGACTCCACCGGGAGTCGACGGGGGCGGAGCAGCCGCAGCCGCCGTCGTTCAGGTTTGCCCCGCAGGCGGAGCACAGGCCGGCGCAATCTTGCCGGCACAATGGCTTCATCGGCAGGTTAATTATAGCGTACTGCCTTACGGCCTCCGTCAGGTCGAGGATGTGATTGGGGTCCAGAGTGAATGTGCCCTCGTTGACCTCCGGGGCCGTGATAGCGCCGCCGCTGGCGATGTCCACCGTCGGCAGGTACTCCTCGTCTATGCTGAAGTGTACCGGACACTCCGCGGGATTCAGACAGCGGCTGCAAGTGCTGAAGGCGTTGGCCTCTATGGGGCCGCTAATCCAGACGCCCACGTCGGTGCGGGTAAGAGTGACCTGGCCCCTGACGCGGGAAGTCCCGGTTTCCTGCAGCGCATCAAAAGTCTCGTCCAAGGGGTAGCTCCGGCGAGATCCAACGCTGTCCTTTAGAAGCTGCGATACGTTAAACCTCATCTCACTCCTGGACGAAAACCCTCCCCAATAGTCGTGGATTATAGCTACAGCCCTCTCTTGTGTCAAGGTGAGCACGAGTAGGTTGCTATATTTTTCACAAAATTGCAGAGGTTGGCAGTAGTGTCTGAGAGATTGTCTGAAAGCCTTTTTCTCGCGTGTGGAAAAGGCTATAATGTAGGTATCACCGCGGTGGAGGGGTGAGATGTCTGAGCGGTATCAGCGAGAGATAGAGGAAATCCTCAACCAGGCGGGAGAGTCAGTGCCTGCCGACGGATCCAAGAAGGATCGAGGAATTCCCCTGATACCCCCGTTTTTCCGCAAGGGTAGGGGAACAGGCGGTCGCGTCCGCTTCAGTTCAGGGCGCCTTATGTTCATAGGTCTGGCCCTGCTGCTATCGGCGATCCTGGTGAGCGCCATGTTCCCAGGGCTGCTGGGACCCATTGTGTGGCTGAGCCTGATAATGTTCATCCTGGGCTACGTGCTCTTCTTTGCCCGGCCCAGCTCCGGCCCGGAGAAGCGATGGCGCGGGAGGGTTATCGAGCAGGACCGCCCGTCCGGGATGGCCGGCGGCTGGTTCCGCGGCTTCCAGCGCTGGTTCAAGCGGCGGTAGCTCAAGGCTGCTGGTTGCCGGATGAGCGAGGGCCTCAGTTGCGTCAGTTCGCACTCTCCTGACGCTTAAAGAGAGTGTATTCTTGAAGGAAGCTGTGTGTATCCCTGCTTTTTGTCTAGGAGAATAAAGTTGTGACCGCTCGTGACCCCTCCCCTCAGTTGAACCGGATCGTTGAGAAGGCTATCGAGGAGCACAATCTCGCGAAATTCCAAGAGTATTGGAATCTATATACGACTACTTTTGACACTATTTCGGTACAGGGGTTTTACATAAGGACTGAGGCGCAGGATGGTCAGATGCTTGCTAGCAGCGGCGGCTATTGTAATGTTGGTATAGTAGGTGACGGACTGCTCATAGATATCGAGGCCGATGACCGCAACAACTCAGGAACTTTGTCTGTTCAGTCGCTGAAATCTGTCAGCGAGATATCATTCCACAAGGGGTCCCTACAGAACGTAGCTCGCTCGCAAGGGGCATCGCTTGTAGTCGTTACCCACCGTACCGGCGTGGAAGACATTGGATTATATTGGGCTGCCAAGACCTCGGTTGACGAAGAACGCTTACTAATATTTGCTAAGGCCTTGATGCAGGCGATCTCCAAGGCTTAGAACTGGGGAGGATTGCGATGGCTAGTCAGGCACTGAAACTCAAAGGAGGTGGAACGAAGGGACCGGTCTTCGACAGACTTGACGGCCATTTGGGCAGTCAACGCAATCGTGCGAACATCTACCTCTACTTCCCTCCCAGCGTTATAGGTATGCGGACGCGCTTCCGAGACACTGTGCTCAACTACATTTACAGGACGGCACTGGATCTGTCCGAAGGCCGCCTGGAATCCGCAGCGGTTTCAATCTCGAGCCAACCCGATGAAGAGGACTCGCTCACCTTGGAATTGACGCTGACCGTTGATGCCGATTGGAAGTTCATCCGTAAGCTGGGATACGACATTCTCGTCAAGGTTGGCGAGTGGTCCAAAGAGTGGTCGGATGAGGAGAGAGAAGACTACGGACGGAGGATATACTTCGGGCTTGTCCCTTCAGTCCTATGAAGCCGCTTGACTTCTACCGTTTTGGCATGTCTTTGTCAGAGACCGCGGATGCCGAGGCTGTGCAGCGCACTGCCGTGAGCCGGCTGTACTACGGGCTTCATCACGAGGCCTGTTGCAGATACTTCAGAACCAACCCCGCGTCCGGCCCGCTTAACGGCAACCGCCGCCATGTTGATCTCCGTGACCGGTACAACAGCCCCGATGATACTAAATCCAGAACCGTGGGGCGTCTCTTGAATGACCTGAGGATGCTGCGTTCAGAAGCAGACTACCAACTTGTTCCACCTCTCAGGTTCAGGAACCTCTCGCTGGACGCCCGGCAGTTTCTGAGTTTGGCAGTCGAAACTGCACGACAACTCCTGGACGCCTTGGACGATTACTCGCCGGGGGAAGCTGAGGACGGATGCAAATGCCCGCAGGCTTATATGAGTGGTTGAAAGGGGGGTCAAAACGATGCTCTCTGTCTGGCGGGCAGAGCGATTATGCCCTTTGGATATCTCTCTAAAGTCTTCGTCTAACCAAACACGTAGGGGCGATTCGCGGAGCCTGTCCCAGAATGATGAATTGTCGACTACCGGTGAGTCCATCGTGCCAAGTCCGAGTCTTTGTCACAGTCGAAGCGATGCCTCGACAGCCCGTCCGGGATGGCCGGCGGCTGGTTCCGCGGCTTCCAGCGCTGGTTCAAGCGACGGTAGCTCTTGATGTTTCTCCCATCGTCCTGAATTGCCTCGGCCTTCCTGGGCGTTCTGCCGCACGGCTATGTCGGGATAGCCTCTCCCTTTGAGCCACGATAGGAAGTCCCTGGAGATTTTCATCCTTTCTTCAAGATTCCCCGTTATCCTGCGTCTCAGTCTGAACGGTGAAACGGAGAACTCCTTGAGATATTTGTCGTCGGTTCTTGTATTGATTGCGGTCCTAGCCTTAGCGGGCTGCATGGGCAGCGACTCAGAATCCGGAGAGCACAGTGGCGACTCGGAGCCCGGAGAGAGCAGAAGTGAGTCGGAGTCCGGAGAGAGCAGAGGTGACTCGGAGTCTGGCGAGCACGGAGTCGGGACGGAGTCGGGGGATGGTGGTGAGGAGGCCGGAACGCAGTTCTCACTCGACGAAACCTTTGACGAGATCCGGGCCGGCGCCCGGCTGGTCCTGTCCTATGACCCGGCATCCAACGCCTTCATTGGCAATGTGGAGAACACCACGGATACTACGTTGAGGCGCGTCAGAGTCGAGGTACATCTCTCAAACGGGATCGAACTGGGTCCCACAACTCCCGCTGATCTGGCTCCCGGGCAGTCGCTCGACATCACGCTGCCGGCAACCGAACGGCCCTTCACTACTTGGAGCGCTCACCCCGAGGTCGGCTGATTGCTCACGCGAGGAATGGCGCAGGCGGGATGGGTTGTGGGGTTTCTCGCCCAGTCAAACACGTAGGGGCGCTTCGCGGAGCCTGTCCCAGAATGATGAATTGGTGACTATTGGTGAGTCGGTCGTGCCAAGTCCGAGTCTGTTGTCACAGTCGGAGCGATGTCTTGACCGTCATTCGATCTTGCAGGCGGCGCGGATTAGGAGACATGGTTGGTTAGGCCGTCGTCGGTCACCCCCTCATGGCCCTGCTATCGCCGCCTGCGCCCATCTCTGGTTCCACCTGGGTCTGCCCCGGTCGCGCCATACGCGCCACAGGGTGCGCAGGTTGAAGCTCGTGGCCAACAAGACCCATTCGGCCGACACATTGACAATGCCACGGAGCAAGAACCGCCGAGCGCCCTGTTGCTCTTTGAGGATCCCAAAAGCCGGTTCTGGCAGTTGCTTACGCTGCTTGTACGCCTCTTTGGCCTCCTCAGTAGACATCCATACCCGATGACGACGCAGGACAGCTTCGTGAGGACCTACCTCCAGCCCACGCCCATGACGCCCATCCTTGGTGCAGACCCCGAAGGCCGGACACACCTGGCAGACGGCTCCGGAGGCTCGGTACAGACGCATGAGCGTTCCCCTGGTACGCTTGAGTCGGGTGAAGCGCAGTATCTGGCCCATGGGACAGGTGTAGCTATCCATCTGCTCATCGTAGCAAAAACGGTCCTTGTGGTAGGGGTGTTCAAGGGCCTTGTGCTGCGACTCCGGCATGATCACCTGTTGTTCCCGTTGGGCGCACGACTCCAGGTTGGCGCCGGAGTGATAGCCCGCATCGGCCAGCGTTGCCTCCGCCCTGTCTCCAATCATCTCCTCGGCTTGCTCCAGCATTGGAGTCAACTGACCACTGTCGTTGGCCTCACACACCACCTCCGCTGCGGTGATGACTAGCCCCGTGCCTTCGCCGGCGCCCGGCTCCAGTGGCGAGACCATCGCTTGGGCATTGTAAGCAGCCACGATGCCTCCACCAGCCTTCATCAGACTCGCATCACCATCGGTAAGATTGATACGTTGCTGTCCCTCTTCACCTGCAAGTTGTTCCATTGCCTGCTGCACCTGTTCTCTCAGCGCCTTGTTCTTGGCAAGCTCCTCCGGCAGACGCACAGAGACAGCGTCTTCCCCAGCCTCGTTCTGCGCCTCAAGATCACTGATCGCCGCGTCCACCCGCTTCAGCAACCGTTGCAACCCTTCAGCATCAAAGCTCCTATCCTTCGCTGCATTGGCAGCTATCTTCGTCCCATCCACAGCCTGCACCGCCAACTCCACCAAGCCCATGGCCACCATCGTGCGCACCGTTCGCTTAAAGAGCCTTCTCATCGCTCCACGATGGTCTCTGTAGAACCGCCACAGGGTATTGTGGTCCGGGTGCTGCCAAGCTGTCAGCCAAAGGTACGGTATCTGGTCTCGGCAGGCCGCCTCCAGCTTGCGGCACGAGCGCACGCCGGTCATGAACCCATACAACCACACGCTCAGCAGCCCGCGAGGATGGTACGATGGCGCTCCCAATGCCTCACCATCTATCTCAACTCCCAACTCAGACCATCCCGAACGCTCCAAAGCGTCCACAAACTCCGCCACAAACCGCACCGGATGGTCTTCGGGCACAACTTCCTCCAGTGTAGGAGGAAACAACCACGGCTGCTCTCGGTTCAGTGGGCGACGCGGCATTGAACTCTCCATCAATCAATTCTTGGCCACAATTCTAACCCGTTTCACCCACATCCGAAAATACACACCCTTTATGAGACAGGCTCCGCGAAGCGCCCCTACAGACAGCGATTGTAGCTAACCGCAGTCCCTAGACCATGCACTCCCCTTCGCCGCGCTCCACCTTGTACAGCACCGTCTTGTCCCAGTCCTGGTACGTTGCTATGTTCTCGCGGTTGAGGGGGCCCACATCTTTGAACTCGCCCATGATGGCCTCGAAGGGGTCTGTCCCCACCCTGTCCACGAAGCTGTTGAATGGCTCCGCGTCCAGTCGATGCTCCTGGTAGTAGGACAGGACGTGCTTGATGACTTCCGGCACCTTCTTGGCAGGAACCTTGCCCTTGGGCCTCAGACCGATGCGCGCCTCCGTCTGCCCCTTCAGGTCCTGGTAGCTGCCGCCTATGAACATCTCGTACGCGGGCACCTGGTTGCCGCCGTCGCCCTTCATGGACGCGCCGTGGAAACCGAGGTTGGCTATATGGTGCTGGCCGCAGGCGTTGGGGCAGCCGCTCATCTTGATGTGGAGGCTCTTGACCAGCGGGTCCGAGATGTCCGTGTCCGCCAGGCCCTCTTTTATAGCGCTGCCAAGGCCCATTGATGACGTTATACCCAGCTTGCAGCTATCGGTGCCGGGGCAGGAGGTCACGTCGGTGATGGAGTTCACCTCCACTTCGGCCATACCTGCGGCCTGAAGCTCCTTCCACACCTGGTACAGCGCCTCCTCGCGCACCCACCGGAAGGCGAGGTTCTGCTGCTGAGTGAGCCGCGCCCGCCCGCCGGCGAACTGCCGGGCGATGTTGGCAAGCAATGGGAACTGATAGTCCTGTATGTCTCCTATGGGCAGCTTGACCAGCACTACGTTGTAGCCGGCCTGCTTCTGAGGCTCCACGTTGGTGACCCGCCACAGCTCGAACTCGCTGCGGTCTCCGTTGGGAGAGGCGTAGCTTCCCGGAGCCAGCGGCTGGGGCGCGTCGACCTCCTCGTCGTCCGGGTAGAGCAGCGGAGTAGGATCGATAGGATGCTGTGCCCAAGGCTGGGTGAGCTCCTCCTCGACCATCGTGCGGAACTCGTCGATGCCTATGCGGTCGACAAGGAACTTTATGCGGGCCTTCATCCTGTTCTTGCGCAGCTCATCGGAGGCGTCGAACACCCTGAGCACCGCCTCGCTGACCTTGAGGTAGTCCTCCTCCGGCACGAACTCGTACAGCGTGGGGGCTATGCGGGCCATGATGGACAGGCCGCCGCCGACCACTATCTTGAAGCCGCGCTTCATCTCGCCGTCCACCTCCTGGAGCCTGGGCACAAAACCGATGTCGTGGATGCTGGTCATGGCGCAGTCCTTCTCGCAGCCGGAGAAGGAGGGCTTGGATTTGCGGGGCATGGCCTGGGTCACGGGGTGACGCAGGAAGTAGCGGGCGTAGGCAGCCGCGTAGGGAGTTACGTCGAAAGGCTCGTCGGCGCAGACGCCCGAGAAGGGGCAGCCGGTGACGTTGCGCACCGTGTTGCCGCAGGCCTCGCGGGTGGACAGCCCCACCTCGCCGATGGCCCTCATAGCTTCCGGCGTCCGCTCCAGGGGCAGGAAGTGGAACTGGATGTTCTCCCGCGTGGTGGCGTGGCCCTTCTTGAGGGGCGCGATCTCCCGGGCGATGTATCCCAACGCCTCAAGCTGGTCCGCGTCCAGACCTCCAATGGGTATCTTCACTCGAAGCATCTGGGAGTCCGGCTGCCTCTGGCCGTAGACCCCCTGCTTCAGGCGGAAGGCCATGAATGCGTTGGGGTCCCACTCTCCCTGAACAAACTTCTCCACCTCCTTCTCGAAATCGTTGATCTCGTCCATCAGGATGGGAAGTATGCCCTTCTCGTTTATCTTGGCCTCGCTCATCACGCTCTCCTTTGGTCTACCCGGCTCGAACTTTGAAGTTGTTGGGATAAAAGACACCCCCCGCAAGCTCTATTGCTTCGGGGGGGCGATTAGTGGCTACAGATACTTAATGCAAGCCCCCGATTTTAGGGGTTACAACAGCAGCAGTTAACAACAGGCTTGGGGCTCATTTGAGTATAATCCTAATCCA
Organism: Dehalococcoidia bacterium; assembly: GCA_965218945.1. Classification (GTDB taxonomy): domain Bacteria; phylum Chloroflexota; class Dehalococcoidia; order Lucifugimonadales; family UBA2985; genus DAOUJW01. Next base: position 2,950,976 of record OZ244718.1, on the reverse strand, counting down.
CGCTTGGGGGTTTGTCAACACGAGCGCGCGCGTCACGCCCGCGGCGTCTGTCATTCTGAGGAGTGAAGCGACGAAGAATCCCAAGCCGTTGCGCGACTGCTGTGCTTCGTGGGTGCACCTGGACGCCCACAGGCCGGTCGACTGGCATTCTCGACTGAATAGAAACCGTGCTCTTCCGTCATTCCCGCCCCCGAGCGGGAATCCAGGGGAGGGGTGTAGGCACCGGCGGAGGCCTTGGATTCTTCACTGCGTTCAGAATGACAGGAGGGCGCGCACCCATGTCATTCTGAGGAGTGAAGCGACGAAGAATCCCAAGCCACTGTGCGAATACTGCGTTTACATCCTGACAAACGAGACTCACAGTCTGCACATGGAATCTGAGAGTCCTGGGTTGATAGACCTGAGCGCTGAGTGGTCTGAGGCTCTGGATTCTTCGCTGCGTTCAGAATGACAGAGACGCGCGTTTGTCATTCTGAGGAGTGAAGCGACGAAGAATCCCAAGCCACTGTGCGACTGCTACGTATACATCCTGACAAACGAGGCTCACAGCCTGTGCATGGAAACGGAGAGTCCTGGGTTGATAGACCTGGTCGCTGGGTGGTCTGAGGCTTTGGATTCTTCACTGCGTTCAGAATGACAGAAGGGCGCGCGCCCATGTCATTCTGAGGAGTGAAGCGACGAAGAATCCAAAGCCATTGTGCGAATACTACGTTCACATTCTGAAAAACGAGACCCACAGACTGTACGTCGAACCGAAGAGTCCTATGTGGGTAGACCTGAGCGCTGAGTGGTCGGAGGCCTTGGATTCTTCACTGCGCTCAGAATGACAGAGGGGCGCGACTGCTGCGCATACATCCTGACAAACGAGACCCACAGGCTGTACATGGAATCGGAGAGTCTTGGGTCGGTAGACCTGAGCGCAGACCGCAGCCCTATCTATCGCGCCCCCGGTGGGCCTACGCGGACCGTGATGATGTCGGTATCGTGGTACTGCTGATGCCGCACCGAAGTGGCGTAGCTTCGCAGCAGCCGGAGCGAGAGGTCCTGTTCCGTGGGAGTCTCCGAGTCGTGCTGCTGGAGCTGCCGGACCTGGTCCTCAATATTCTCCTCGTTTCCTCCGCAGATGAACTCCAGGTCTGCAACCGGGCCGTCGCTGGACGCCAGGACCACCAGGCGCCGCTCATCCGGGACGGCCTCGTTGCCCTCCAGGTCTATCGGGGACAGTGTCAGGAGGGTCTCCTCTGCGACTGCGCTCAGCCTGTCCTTCATCGCAGTGTCCCAGCCCCTGCTGGCGGCGAACCTGGCTATGAACTCGTACAGGTCCGCCAGAGCTTCGATATCGAGTCGAGACGTGAAGCGCATACGTCTCGGGCTGGTGAGCTCCAGGTACAGTATCATTGCGATAGCCGCGAACCCTCCGGTTGTCACGGCGCTTTTGAGCAGCGTTGCCAGTACCGGGTTGAGGCTTGGCAGGCTGAACAGACCAAACTGGAAGGACGCACCAATCCAGAAGCAGACTCCCGCAACTACAACCCTTTGGCTGTTCTGCTCCGTCTGGATAACCGTCCTGGCGCCGTCCACAAACAGGTTTCCGGTCACCATGACAAGGTACCCCGTCATTACGGGTCCGGGTATGGAGCTGAGCAGCCCGGACACCTTGGGCAGAAACGCCACCAGGATAAAGATGCAGCCAACGCAGTACCCCATCCTGAGAGAAGCGACGCCGGTGATTCGTGTGAACGCTACGATGCCCGGGCTGATGATGTTGGGCACAGCGCCTCCCAAACCGGCAAGCAGGTTGGTCACTCCCGTGCCCGCCATTGCCCCCTGCACCTGACGAAAGTCGACGGCCCGGTCCTGACGCCAGGAGGCCCGCTGCAGCGCAATGGCCTCTCCGTTCGACTGGATGGATATGATCACACCGAGGAATAGAAACGACGGCAGCAGCGTCCAGAAGGGTATGCCGAATTCGAGTCCCAGACCGGGCCGCTCGCTCGGAAGCCCCACCCAGGGGGCCTGCGCTACCCTGTCAAAATCGTAGATGCCCAGGACTGCGGCAACCACGCAGCCGCCGGCTATGCCAATCACGGGCCCCCAGAGACGCAGTGCCGCCGAGCCGCGGAGGACCAGCGCAGCAACGATGGTCAGGGTGGCCAGCGCAGTCAAAAGCGACGGCCCGGCTTCGGTTTCCGTCGCATCATCCAGCAGGCCAAAGACAACGGAGGCCAGGGTAATGGAGAGTATCATCATCACCGTGCCGCCTACGGTTGGCGTGACAACCCTCCTCAGGATGAAAAGCCACTTGGAGATGACCAGCTGGGTGACTGCCGTGACAATGACCAGGGTCGTAAGGGTCGCCGGTCCTCCATCCACCACCGCCGTTATGCAGAAAGGGATGGAGAAGGCGGCCGTGAACATGGGCAGAGTGGCCCCGCCTCCAACCGGCCCAATCCGGCGCGTCTGCAGCAACGTGGACGCACCCACGACCAGCAGCGAGGCGAAGACCATCCACACAAGGTATGAGTCGTCCCTTCCGGAGGCTTTCGCCACTACGACCGGCGTCACCAGCAGGGCGGCGGAGGCTATCAGGCTGAACTGCAAGCTGTAACCGACAACGGCCGGGAGGGGAGGGTTTTCGTGCACCTCGTAACGGGGGTTCTGAGAAGCTGCTGCCGTCAATGGTTTCTCCCGTATGCGGTCGCCCGGTGGTCATACTAACGATGTACACAATACCACACTTGAGCTTGTGGCTGGCCTGCGAATGCCCGCCCGCATTTGCTTGCCACTCCCCTCGCTGTTAGACTTCCTCTTGTATCCCTACTCTACCCAAATGGGTACGTCGAAAGGAGAGGGCATGGCAGACTATACGCAGATACTGTACGAGAAGCAGCGCAACGGGGTCCTCATCACTCTAAACCGACCGGAGGCAATGAACGCAATCAGCAGGACTCTTCAGGAGGAGCTGCACAATGCACTGGACGCGGCCGTGGCCGACCCGGAGATTCGAGCTATTGTCCTGACCGGAACTGGCAGCGCCTTCTCGTCCGGGATGGACCAGGGCAGTGGCGGTAGCCAGAGGGAGACGGTGTGGCCCTACGGCATCACCGAGGGCATGAGCGCCGCGGAGTTCATCGATTCCCGGCGCGGCAGCGGTCGCAACCCCTTGCTGCACCTGTGGGAGCTGGGCAAGCCGGTCATTGGCGCAATCAACGGCTGGGCAATGGGCGCCGGCTCCTGGTACGCCCTCTACACCCACATAACCATCGCGTCAGAGAACGCCGTTTTTGCGCAGCCGGAGGTCCGCCACGGCTCCAACACCAGCTTCATGTGGACGCTGATGGCCGGGTTCAAGAACGCCCTCCGGTACGGCCTCACGGGCGACCACATAGACGCCCAGGAGGCGTTGCGCATCGGCATTGTGAACAAGGTTGTCCCCCACGACCAGTTGCTGGATGAGTGCTTCCATATCGTGGAGCGAATAGCCCTGGTGCCGCCGGAGACGGTGAAGATCAACCTGGCAATAGCCACTATGGGCCTGGAGATGATGGGCCTGCGAGACGCCGTTTTCCTGGACTCCCAGCTATCGGCGTCCGCCCGCTCTATGATGCAGGAGGAGTACCGTCGGCCCCTGGACGAGACCCGGAAGAACGAGGGCGTCGGCGCTTATCTGCGGCTCCGGGACGATAAGTTCCGCCCGGAGCCCTTCGGCCCGCGCTCCCGGCCGCGGGAGTAGGCCACCGAGGTCTTATCGCCCGGACACTGAAACACACAAATAAGGAGAGGCCAATGACCGCCTACGAAAACCTGCTTTATGAGAAGCAGAGGAACGGACTGCTCATTACCCTGAACCGACCGGAGGCCATGAACGCCCTGAGCCAGGGTCTCCGCAACGAGATCGACGCCGCCCTGGAAGAGGCCAGGCAGGACCCGGACATCCGCGCGGTGGTGATAACCGGCGCAGGCCGCGCCTTCTCCGCAGGCGCGGACATCGGCGGCGGTGGAGGCGGAACGGGGACGGAGTGGGCCTGGCCCTACGGCATTCCCGAAGGCGCGTCTCTAACTGAGCACTACGGCGACTGGAGGGATCGGGACCGCAGCAACATCGAAAGCCAGCTCTACCGGTGGGAGTACCCCAAGCCTATAATCGGCGCGATTAGCGGGTGGTGCCTGGGCGCCGGCTCATGGCTGGCCCTCACTTGTCACATGACCATCGCCGCCGATGACGCGGTATTCGGCCAGCCGGAGGTCCGCATGGCCTCCAACTCCAACTTCATGTGGGTGCTGCTGGCCGGCGCCAAGAACGCCCTGCGATACGCCCTCACCGGCGACCACCTGGACGCCCAGGAGGCGCTGCGCATCGGCATTGTGAACAAGGTTGTCCCCAAGGAGGACCTGTTGGATGAGTGCTTCAGCATCGTGGAGCGAATAGCGCTGGTACCGCCGGAGACGGTGAAGATCAACCTGGCCGTAGCCACTATGGGCCTGGAGATGATGGGGCTTAGGAAAGCCTTGAACCTCAACGCGGAACTGTCCGCAATGGCCCACGTGTCCAAGCGGGAAGAGTTCAACAAGCACTTGGAGGACGCTCGAAAAGAGGGCGGACTGCGGGCGTTCCTTCAGGCGAGAGACACCCCATTCATGCCGGAGCCCTTCGGCCCGCGGGCGAAGGGGGAGTAGGGTATAATATTCCTGAACAGAGTTGCGGGAACCCGCCGAAGTTGGCAAACTGGACTGGTGCAGAGCGCTCAGCCTGTTGGATAGGGAGGAAGACATGGCGGAAACCAATGGCCTTCACCTTCCGGACCTGACCATAAAGGGATTCCGGGGGATTGAGGTTCTTTCTATTCCTCGTTTGGGTCGCGTCACGCTGCTGGCGGGCAAGAACAGCGTGGGCAAGACGACGGTGCTGGACGCCGTCCGAGTATACGCAGCGAGGGGGCGGTTTTACGCGCTGGACAGAATCCTCAGGGGCCGGGAAGAGGTCTTACTTGGTAGCGACGAAGAGAGCGACATTTTCTTAGAACCCGATTGGACATCTCTATTCTATGGAAGGAACATCTCTGCAAACTCACAGATTTCCATAGGGCCAACAATCGACTCTGAGCAACTTAATATCTCGACAACTTATTTGACGTACGAGGAGCCTTCGTTGCAGGCAAGGCTTCCCTTTGACAGCCTACCAGACGATCCCATGTCAGCGCTCAAAATCACCTTTCAAGAGAGGGTGCATGTCATACCCTGGATTATCTCTCCCAGCACAATAAGAGCAACATCTATTAGCAGAAGGATCAGAGATGATATTGTGCACAGGGGAGTTGGACGTAGATCTGGCGAAGAGGATCTGCCTCCCCAGATGACATGTCAGTCCCTAGGCCCCGGGCTATTGAGTAACATTGAACTGGCTGGTTTTTGGGAGAGTGTGGTGCTCACACCTTATGAAGATCGCGCTGTACGAGCGCTAGGACTTATATTTGGCGCTCAAGTAGAACGCGTAGCTATCATTGGGGCAGACCCACGACCACGGAACAGAAGTAGCGGGCCAAAGGCAGTCGTAAAGCTCAAGGGCCATGACCGCCCAGTCCCATTGAGAAGTCTTGGAGACGGTGCGCTGCGGTTATTCAGCGTTGCCTTAGCGTTGGCAAATAGCCAAGGCGGATTCCTACTCATTGATGAAGCCGAAAACGGCATTCACTATACGTTGCAGAGCGATTTCTGGCGCATGGTTTTGCAGGCAGCGCACGACAATAACGTGCAGGTAATTGCCACAACACATAGCTCGGACTGCATTAAGGGCTTTGCCCGGGCGGCAATGGAATCGAAGGGGGTTGAGGGTGTGCTGTTTCGCCTCTCGTCGCAAGATGGCGTCTTGCGCGCCGTAGAGTACTCTGAAGAAGAATTGCTCACCGCGGCCAAACAAGGGATAGAAGTCAGATAAGCATATGACTAACGGGGACTTAACACCTCCAGAAATGGTGCTTCTCGTCGAAGGAGATGATGACAAGCATGTAGTCTTGCAGCTTTGCATACGGATAAATTTTGAGCCGGAGTTCTATATCCTTGACAAGGACGGAATAGACAATGTTCTGAGTGGAATTGCCCCCGAGATAAAGGCTGAAGGCAGGAAAGCCATAGGCATCGTGGTAGACGCTAACGATCACATTGAGGAGCGCTGGAAAGATCTATCAGAAAGGCTCCGAGGTGCAGGCGTAGCAACGCCAAGTAGCCCTGATTTGGCCGGGACAATAATTGAGGGTATACCCCGAATTGGCATATGGTTAATGCCTAACAACCAATTGACTGGTGAGCTTGAGGATTTTGTTCAGACTATGATACCAACGGGTGATCAGATATGGCCGCGTTCTCAATTATATATTGACGATATCCCCGAAGAGCATCGGAGATTTCTACCAGGCAAGATACTGCGAGCTCAACTGCATGCCTGGCTGGCCACGCGTAAGCTTCCAGGGCGCATGGGCGCAGCCATCGAAGCTGAAGACCTGAATATCAATGTGGAATATTGTGCTACGTTTGTAGACTGGCTTCAAAGGTTATTTGAGAAACCGCAACCCTGATCGAACGCTCCTCTAATCGCGGACGGGATTCCCCCCTACATCTTCGCCGTGTCCACTATCCTGGCCTCGCGGCTGTCCGGGGTCAGCTCAAGGATGGCGAGCGTCCCAGGCCGCATCTTCTGGCTTGGCCAGGTGGCGCTGCCGGGGTTTATGAACAGGATGCCTTCGTGCTCCTCTATGAGAGTCTCGTGGGTGAAGCCCGCAACGACTATGTCCACCGGCGCGCCGAACACCTCCGTCATCGCATCCGCCATTGACGCGTCGTCGGGAAAGAAGCGGTTTATGGCCCCAGGGACAATCTCTTTCGACCTTATGACCGGGACCGGGATGATCAACTCGTGAGTCATGCCAATGCTGTGGCCCTCCAGCTCCAGCACCCGCGTCTGGCCCTCAGTCCTGGGGTCGCCCTGAAGGTGGTCAAAGGTGCCCCGGACCGCTTTCACTGGCGCAATGCCCTCCAGCCAGTCCAGGCACGACGCGATGAATATGTCGCCGCAGTGGAGGATCAGGTCAACGCCCTCAAGGGCCTGGGCTATCTCTGCCGATAGCTCCGGCCCGGCCGAGGGTAGGTGAGTGTCTGCGATAAGTCCTATTTTCATGTCAGAGGTCCTTCCAAAGCTAGTTTAGGTTGGGTCTGGTAATGAGTACCCTTCTATGTACTTTGTAAAGAAGTCGACTTCATCTCTGCGGCGTTTGAGAATTCGCTCTTTTCTCTCCTTGAACACCTTGTCTCGCAACGAGACAAACGCCAGCTCCGTCCATTCATTAGCTGCCTTAGGCTCCTCCCATACTATCGAGTAGTGATTGTCGAACAAGTTACAGCCAAAGCACGCTAAAACTGTGTTAGTGAATGAGTGATGCCATCCATCAGGAATACCTAGACGTTTACATTGACTCGCAGGGATAACGTGATCCACGTTTAGCAGCAACCAGTGGTAGTAGTCGTCCACGAGGCTGACCTCGCAGTAGGCACACCTATCCTGACCTGCGTTTTTCATCAGCCATAAGCCATCCTCTCTCCTTGAGTTGGTACGGCCCATCTTTTTAAGGATAGCCTTACCCTCTCCTGGGTAGTCATCAAATGGCTTCAATCTAGGCTCCTTTCGGAAGCTGTGTGGTTGTCATCCAGAGGCCTCCCTCTCCTCCCACAATCGGTTCGCGGTTCTGCGGATGACGGCCTGGCTGAAGCCCCGGCGGTAGAGGTAGCCCCAAAGACGGCGTCGAAAGGTGGTGTAGTCGGCATCCGCCAGGGACGCTGCGGCCCTCAGTCCGGCGCGATAGGCAGACTCCTCGTCGTCCAGGGTCTCCACCGCTGCCTGAGCCGTATCCCTGTCCACGCCCTTGCCCAGAAGCTCACGTCGGATCGTCCTGGCGCTCCGGGGCCTGTGCGACACACGGCTTCGTGTCCACTCTTGGGCGAAGGACGTATCGTCCAGAAGGCCCTGCTCCGTCAGCCTCTGCACCACCGACTCCGCCACCTGGCCGGCGAACTTGGCCTCCAGCCGGCGCCTCACTTCGGACTCGCTGCGAGGCCGGTATGAGAGGAATCGCAAGGCCAGGGAAGTAGCCTTCTCCAAGAGCCTGTCCTCTTCCATTGCAGGGAGAGGAGAGACCTCTAGGCCTCTTCTTCCTCTTCCTCGACGGCCTGCGGCGCCATCTGCACTGCCGAGTTCCTGATCCGCTCCTCCACCTCCGAGGCCATGTCCTTGTGCTGGTAGAGGTACTCCTTGGCGGACTCCCGGCCCTGACCCAGGCGCACCTCTCCGTAGGAGTAGAAGGAACCCGCCTTCTTAATAATGCCGTCAGTGGAGGCTATATCCAGGATGTCGCCCTCCTTGCTGATGCCGCGGTTGAACATGATGTCGAACTCGGCGGTGCGGAAGGGCGGCGCGACCTTGTTCTTCACGACCCTGGCCCTGACCCTTGTGCCGACGACCTGAGACCCCTGCTTGATGGATTCGACTCTGCGCAGGTCTATGCGGACGGAACTGTAGAACTTCAGGGCGCGACCGCCAGGGGTCACTTCAGGGTTACCGAAGACCACGCCTATCTTCTCCCGAAGCTGGTTAATGAACACAACGGAGGTGTTGGAGCGATTGATGGCGGCGGACAGCTTGCGCAGCGCCTGGGACATGATGCGGGCCTGGAGTCCCATGTGGGAATCGCCCATATCCCCTTCCATCTCCGCTCTGGGCACCAGCGCCGCTACGCTGTCGATAACAACCACGTCCACGGCGCCGCTTCTGACCAGGTACTCGGCTATCTCCAGCGCCTGCTCCGCGGTATCCGGCTGAGAGACGAGGAGTTCTGCCAAATCAACCCCAAGGTTGCCGGCGTAGGAAGGGTCCATAGCGTGCTCGGCATCGATATAGGCAGCAGTCCCACCCGCCTTTTGGGCCTCCGCCATGATGTGTTGAGCCACTGTGGACTTACCGGCTGACTCGGCGCCGAAGATCTCCGTGACTCTTCCTCGAGGCACGCCGCCAACGCCCAGCGCCATGTCCAGCGAGAGGGACCCAGTGGGGATAGTCTCCACCGCCAGGCGCTGGGAGGCTTCTCCCAGCCTCATTATGCTGCCCTTGCCCACCTGACGCTCTATCTGGCTCAAGGCCAGATCCAGAGCTTTTTCCTTTTCTGTCACCATACAATCCTCCGCTGAGACCCTGCGATTTGGCACAATCATAGCACGGGCTACACGTGTGGACAAGGAAGCGATTTCAGCCCATGCTTGGAGACCCCCGTGAACTGCAACGCTTCGCGCTTGGGAGTCAGGTGGTGGACAAAAGATATCAATAGTGATACTTTGTAAGCGTGAAATATGGAGATGCAGATATAGATATGGATAGGAGGCGATTGCCATGCAGAACTGTTTGTCGCTAACGGTTAGGGGGAACCCCAATGGAACTCTCAACGTCAATAGAGGAGCTTCGCAGTAATCCTAAAGGCGTCCGGTTTGAAGACCTCGCCAGGGTTTGCGACTATTTCTTCGGAGAGCCTCGCCAACGAGGCACCAGCCACCGGGTCTACCGGACTCCGTGGCCGGGCGATCCGAGGGTGAACATACAAAACGATAAAGGTTTGGCAAAGCCTTACCAGGTACGCCAAGTCATTAAGGCTCTTGAGAAATTACAAGAGAATGTCCACTGAACATTACACTTACAGAGTTACTTGGTCTGCTGAAGACGGCGAGTTCGTTGGGCTGTGCGCCGAATTTCCTCTGCTGAGCTGGCTGGCATCCTCGCAGGAAGAGGCCTTTTCCGGGATTCGGCAAGTGGTGGCAGAGTGCGTCAAGGATATGGAGGCCAGCAATGAACAACCTCCTGAACCGATGGCGGACCGCGCCTACAGCGGCAAATTCATGGTGCGCGTACCTCCGGAGACCCATCGCGCCCTTGCCATACGGGCCGCGGAGGAAGGCGTCAGCCTTAACCGGCTGGTGAGCGCCAAGCTTGCCAATGATTGAGGGCATACAAAGGCCGCTCCTTTCTACTGTTGTTACGGTTGGAGGAGGGCGAGTCGCGTGGGCACAATCGCCTGTATATGAGTAGACCCTTTGCCATATTGTTGAGCCTACTGGCCCTTTGCCTGGCGTTGAGCTGCACGCCCGCGCCTCAGCCCTCGCCAACCGCTACCGTGACTCCCACGCCGGTCACCGTCGTCACCGCTACGCCTTTGTCTATCCCACAGCCAACCTTCCCGCCTGCCGGCGCCAAAACACCGACACCCTCGCCCATGCCTCAGGCAACCCCTTCGCCCACCGGCGGAGGGACTATTTCACCCACACCGGCATCCCCGGCAACCCCCACATCCACACCTACAGAAGAACCTGCGCCTTCTCCCGCGCCAGATAGAACGCTCATTCCCAACGCTCCGGACCTGGACCTGTTCGACCTGTTCCGTCGTCTTGGTAGCCCTTGGGACCGCCCTCTCCATCCGCCGGCAGACCGAAGCGACATCAGCTATGAGAAGGGCCATCGGGAGACCTTCTGGGCGCGCGACTCCGTAAGCAAGTCAGTATATGAGGTGGAAGCTACATTGTCTCAGGTAAGCGAACACGCTTACTGGTACTTCGAAAGCGGCCATGAGCCCGATGAGGAGGCCCTGGCCGGCGCAGTTCGGACCTTTGAGGACAACATCTATCCGGTAGTTACGTCCCACTTCGGCGGCGAGCGCGGTCCGGGAATCGACAACGACCCCCGTATAACCATCCTCCACGTCCTGAACATCGGGCCGCTTGGCTACTACAGCGCCGGCAACGAGTTCCCCGTTGCGATGTATCCCCATAGCAATGAGAGGACGATGCTGTACATGAACCTCAACAGATTGCCTGTGGGTACTTCGGGCTACCTGGGAACACTGACCCACGAGCTTCAGCACGTACTTCACTGGGGCGGTGACCCCAACGATGAGGGGTGGGTCAACGAAGGCCTCTCGGAGGTGGCCAAGAGACTTGCCGGCTACGGCTTCAGCTATGTAGGCTTCTTTCTGACATCGCCTGCCACCACCCTCACCACATGGCCCGCGAGCGGTTCGAATATCGCCAACTACGGCGGGTCCACCCTGTTCATGGAGTATCTGGCCCAGCGCTACGGAGGCCACGACAGCCTGGGTGAGCTGGTCAAGCGGCCGGAGGACGGCATGGAGGGGATTAGCGCCTATCTGCAATCGATGGGCTATCAGGAGAGCTTCGAGGACGTGTTCAGGGACTGGGTGGTGGCGAACTATCTGGACACCCTGGGGGTCGGCAGCTACGTCTACGATGGCCTGGACATAAGCATCAGCCCCGGCAGGAGCATCACCGGACCCGGCAGCCTGGCGGTGACTACGCCCCAGTACGCCGGGGAATACATAGAGGTGCTGCTGCCGGAGGGGGACGCCCGGTTGACCTTCCAGGGGCAGACGGAGACGCGTCTCCTTCCCACCGACGCCCACAGCGGCAGCCACTGCTGGTGGGGTAACCGCGGAGACGCCATCGACTCCACGCTGACAGGGACCTTCGACCTCTCCCAGGTCTCTCAGGCGACCCTCAGCTTCCGGACGTGGTACGCCATAGAGGAGCTGTGGGACTATGTCTATGTAGAGGTTTCCCAGGACGGCGGAGAGACCTGGAGCATCCTGGAGGGAGAGCACTCGTCCATGGAAAAGCCCCGGGGTCTCCGATTTGGCCCGGGGTACACCGGTCACAGCGGCGGATGGCTTGAAGACTCCGTAGACCTGACACCCTACGCGGGTCAGGAGATCGCCGTCCGCTTCGAGTACGTCACGGACAAGCGGACTTTCGACGACGGCATATGCTTTGACGACATATCCATCCCGGAGATAGGCTTCTTCGACGATGCCGAGGAGGACGGAGCATGGGATGCCGCGGGGTTCTTCCGCACCGACAATCGTGTGCCCCAGGGCTACATCATCCAGGTCATCGAGCTTGGAGACAGCGTCGGCGTCAGGGAAATGACCCTGGACAGCGATGGCAGTGGGTCGCTGACGCTTCAAGGGTCCGGAGCGGGGCTGAGGAAAGTGGTGGTGATCGTAGCGCCGACGGCCCCCAGGACCACCCAGCACACATCCTACGTGCTAACGGTGGAGCAGGTGACGGAATAGGGGTGGGGGCCAAATACCTTAGGGCATACCGGGCAAACGATTTGGGCCTTCGTAGAGAGGCCGGCGAATTGTAATTGGCGGGTCTCCTACAAGTCTATCGAGTCGAAGTAGATCCGGGTCCGTCGTCTCAAGGATAGGGATACTTAAGTGGAGTGCAGTAGCGAGATGTATTGCATCAGCTGGTTTGAGCCTTGGCCCATTTCTGTACCGCCTAACGAGATCCCTAGCCATAGAAGCTACTCGCACGTCTAGCGCGACCAAGATAATGTAGTCGCGCCCCAAGAACTCGCGAATCTTTGCCTCAGAATCTGGGTCGCTCAACCCCTCAAGGTAAGCGACCTCGGTTGCTGCCATTGTCGATACAACGATCTGGATTTCCCCTCGAGAGGCCTGTTCAAGAATCTGCGGACAAACCTCGGCAAATTCGGTTTGACCTGCAAGATGACCAATAACGACCGATGAGTCCCATAACCGGCGGCTTGGGGGCATGGCTATCTAGCGGCTCATCCCCGGACGGATTGCAGGAATGCAGCTGGGTTCGCAGCTGCCCGCGCGTCAGGAATGGAGCCGAACTCTGCTCTCGGCAAATCTGGATCTGCGGTAGCGTCCTCAATAGCGGTTACATTTGCGATCGACCTTGGTGTGCCATTGACGAAATAGTGGATATTCCCCGTAACCAGAACTCTCTTTTCGAGTAGGCTCGTGACAATGGAAAGCCATTCAGCGTCTTTGGGGATAGAGCAACGGACAGGCGATCTGTTGACCCTATCCCATATTGTCACGGTTGGTGTACCGTGGACGTTGATTGCTTCCAACGTTCCCTCGATCGAGCCCAGGTTGTGATAGCCTGCTGTGAGAATTCTGTTTGTTTTTTCTGATATGTCCCGTTCTATGGTAGCCATTTGCTCCCTGTCTCTGAGGACAGTAATGGATCTGGCTCTGTTCTTCCCGCTGAATAATCGGCGCATCTTCCCAAGGTTCACCAACGCCTGTTCCGTAAAGAACTGCGGTGGATGATCAGTTCCAACGGTCACCGCCCGGAGCCCGCCACTGATCACCTCGACGGCTTTGGGGTCGTGGCCACTGCTGATCTCAGGTTGTACCGTGATGCTGGGCGCACTTGATTGGAGCTTCCGAATGACCCATTTATGCTGAGACTTAGCCCCGTAAATTGCGTAGTCCACATCGCGTAGCAGGCGGTTGATGTGCTCCAATGAACTGAGGAGCAAGCCGACCGACGCGGCTTCGGTCTCAGGGTTTACAACAAAGGTCACTTCAGAGGAAGATCCGCCAACGTCTTGGTCAGTCATTTCATTCCCTCTGTATAGTGCGCGCAAGCTAGCACAACTTTTGGGGTAGGTCAATCCCCATCCGCGCACCCCAACTTGACACCCTGTGGGGTGGCCTTTATACTCCGCGCAAAATCCACATAGCCAAAGGCTGCGAACGGGAATAGTACGCCTCAAGCGGGACTCAGAGAGCCGGGTAAGGTGTGAGCCGGTGTCAGCGCAGGGGTAGAATGGGCCCGGGAGCCGCAAACCGAAGCCCTTGTTATCAAGGACGTAGGCCTTGCCGGGGGAGTCCCGTTACAGACTCGCGAGCCTGCCTCAAGAGGCTCGGCTGAGATTATGAGAGGGGCGAAGCTTGACTGCCGCCTCTCCAAATAAGGGTGGCACCGCGGAGTGACCCCGCCCCTTGATGGGAGCGGGGTTTTTTGTTGGGTTTCGCAAGCCGTGATACAAGAGAAGAGCGAGGGACGGAGATGACTACACGGGAGAGGGAATTGGAGACGACAGGCACGGGCCGCGTCGAGGGCAAGCGGCGGGTGTTCAGCGGTATCCAGCCCAGCGGAGACGTGCAACTCGGCAACTACATTGGCGCCATCAAGGGTTGGGTCGAACGGCAGGAAGACAAGGAGAACTACTTCTGCATTGTCGATCTGCACGCCTTGACCGTGCCCCAAGACCCGGCCGAGCTGCGCCACCAGACGCGTTCGCTGGCGGCGATGCTGTTTGCCTCCGGCCTCGACCCGGACAAGTGCACCATCTTCGTCCAGAGCCACGTTACGGCGCACGCCGAGGCCTGTTGGCTGCTCAACTGCGTCACGCCCATCGGCTGGTTGGAGCGCATGACCCAATTCAAGGCGAAGGCGGAGAACCAGGAGAGTGTGTCGACGGGGCTGCTGGACTACCCCGTGCTCATGGCGGGCGACATCCTGCTCTACGACGCCCATGAGGTGCCTGTTGGCGAGGACCAGCGGCAGCACGTGGAGCTCGCGAGGGACATCGCCCAGCGCTTCAACCACATCTACGGCGACACCTTCGTCGTGCCGGTGGGCGTCATACCCGATATCGGCGGGCGGGTCATGGGCCTCAACGACCCCACGATGAAGATGTCGAAGAGCTATGCGCACATTCGGGGCCACGCAATTCGCATGCTGGACGACCCCAAGGAGATCGAGCGCACCATCAAGCGCGCCGTCACCGACACTGGCAACGAGATCTGCTTCTCCGACGAGCCGGAAAGGGCCGGCGTCAACAATCTGCTGGGCATCTACAAGGTGATTACCGGCATGGATGAGGCGGCGGTCGAGGCCGAGTTCGCCAATGCCCGCGGCTACGGCGACCTCAAGAGCCGCGTGGCAGAGGTCGTAATCGAGGCGCTCATGCCCATCCGCGAGCGGTACGAGGCGCTCATGCAGGACGTCGACGCCCTCGACCAGCTCCTTGAGCGGGGCGCGGAGCGCGCGCAGTCCGTCGCCGGGCCAAAGTTGGACGAGATCAAGCAGAGCATGGGGCTGATTCTGCGAAGCAAGTAAGCAATACAAACGCAACTTCCCAGTCGGAAGGGACTATCAGAATGTACTACCCATCGTTGGAAGAAGTCAGGGAACTGTCGAAGCAGGGGAACCTGATTCCTCTGTACCAGGAGATCAACGCCGACCTGGAGACGCCCGTTTCGGCGTACCTCAAGGTAGCCGAGGGTTCCTACTCCTACCTCCTGGAGAGTGTGGAGGGCGGGGCGCAGCTCGCCCGCTACAGCTTCATTGGCACTGAGCCGTACAAGGTGGTCAAGACGGGGCCGGGCCAGCCCTACGGTGAGGTGGACCCCCTGAAGCTTATCGAAGAGGAGCTGGGCAGGCACACCCTGGTGTCGATACGAGGACTGCCCCGCTTCCACGGCGGCGCGGTCGGCTTCATCGCATACGACGTCGTCCGCTACTTCGAGCCGGTGCCACCGCCGGAAAGCGACCCACTTGGGCTGCCGGAGTCGGTGTTCCTCTTTGTGGACACCCTGCTGGTGTTCGACCACGTGAGCCACAAGATCAAGGTGGTCAGCCACATTCGCCTGGACGGAGGGAGCGTGGAGGAGGCGTACGCGGACGCGGTGGGCCGTATCGAGCGGCTGGCGGAGCGGCTGGACAGGCCCCTTCAGATGGAGCGCCGCGTTGCGCCAGGCCAGGTCGAGGACAGTCCAACCTACACCTCCAACATGTCCCAGGAGAAGTACGAGGCGATGGTGGAGCAGGTAAAGGAGTACATATACGCCGGTGACATCATCCAGGCGGTGCCCTCCCAGCGGCTGGCCAGACCCACCAAGGCGGCGCCTCTGGACATCTACAGGGCGCTGCGGGCGCTGAATCCCTCGCCTTACATGTACTACCTGTCGCTGGACGGCTTCTCCATAGTCGGCGCATCGCCGGAGCTGCTGGTGCGGGTGGATGACGGGCTGGTCTACAACTTCCCACTGGCCGGCACTCGGCCTCGGGGAACGACCACCGAGGAGGACGAGGCGCTGGCCGCGGAGCTGAAGGCCGACGAGAAGGAGCGCGCTGAACACATCATGCTGGTGGACCTGGGGCGCAACGACGTTGGGCGGGTCTCCCAACCCGGCACCGTGGAGGTCACCGACCTCATGCGGGTGGTGCGCTACTCCCACGTTATGCACCTGGAGTCGGAGGTGCAGGGCAGGCTGCGGGAGGACCGCACCATCTACGACGCCCTTCGCTCATGCCTGCCCGCCGGGACACTATCGGGCGCTCCCAAGATACGGGCGATGGAGATCATCTCCGAGCAGGAGGGCGAGCGACGAGGCCCCTACGGCGGCGCGGTGGGCTACTTCAGTTTCTCCGGCAACATGGACACCGCCATCACCATCCGCACAATGGTCATCAAGGACGGCGTGGCATACATCCAGGCGGGCGGTGGAGTTGTCGCCGACAGCGTGCCGGAGAGCGAGTACCAGGAGACGCTGCACAAGGCGCGGTCCAGTCTGCGGGCGATAGAGGAGGCTGAGCGGTCCGGGCTTCTGGTCCAGTGGAAGGACTAGGGACTCGACAGCGGAGCCGGGTGGATAGCCAAAGAGTTCAGGCTGCCGCTTGTGTTACCGATTGTCCACGTATAAACACCCACGAATGAGATAGTGGACATCTCCAAGCCGTGCCCGAACCCTTTACAATGTATATAATACGCTAGGGTACCTGTGTGGTCAACGCAGTTTTAGCAATTTATGCCTGTTTCTATACCTGAAGGAGGCAAATGTTAGCAATCCGGGGGATGTTCACCGCCCTGGAGGTGCCCAACTACCGGCTTCTCTTTGCCGGCCGGCTGACCTCCAACTCCGGCAGGACAATGCGGGTGTTCGCCCGCGCCATCTGGGTGTTCGAGGCCACCGGGTCGCCCCTGCGCATGGGCATCGCTGTCTCCGCCCTCTCATGGCCCATGCTCTTCATGCCTCTGATAGGCGGCGTCGTAGCCGACAGGGTCGACCGCAAGAGGCTCCTGCTCTGGACGGAGGGACTGCTGGTCATACTATGGGCGGTTGTGGCGCTGATTATCTCCCTGGGGGTCTTCCAGTGGTGGTACTTCATCATCACCGCCGTGACCAGTGGCACCATACAGTCCTTCGGGCGAGCCGGTCACCAGGCCATGATAGGAAGCGTGGTCGACGAGCAGAGATTGGGCAACGCCGTCGCTCTCGACACCGTCTCGATGACCTGGCCCCGTATAGCCGCTCCCGCGCTGGGTGGAATACTCATCGGCCCTATTGGAGTCGACGGCCTGTTCTGGCTGACGGCGGCCGGCCAGCTGGTCACGTTCATAACCCTGATCTTCATTCAGTGGACGCCCCAGGAGCGGAGGGCGGCCAGGGATAGCGTGCGCGGCAACGTGGTGGAGGCCATCCGGCACATCCGGGGCGAGAAGGTCATCATGTCCCTGGTAATGCTGGGGCTGCTCTCCTCGCTTTTCGCCGGCTCTTTGAACTTCCTGTTGCCCATCTTCGCCATCGATATTCTGAGTGTAGGTACAGGCGGTCTGGGAGTGCTTTTGACGACTTCAGCCCTTGGCGGGGCTGTGGGCTCGGCCATCGTCCTGGCCGCCAGCAACGCCAAGCGACACAGGGGGCTGCTGCTGATGGCTATGGCGGCCGTCAAGGCGGTTATGCTAGTCGTCTTCTCCCAGTCGAATCTGTTCCCCCTCTCCCTGGTGGCGATGTTTGGCCTTGGGGGAGCCCAGGTGATGTTCATGACGATGATCACCGTGGCTATGCAGCAGCTGGCCCCTGATCACCTGCGGGGCCGCATTATGAGCCTGCGGGTGGTCTTCATGGGATTCTCCCCCTTTGGCGTGATCATAATGGGGGCCATTGCCGAGGTGCGCGGCGCCGCTGACACCGTGCTCATCGCGGGCGTCCTCTACGGAGTCACGGCCGTGGCCGTCTTCGCCCTCGTGGGTACGCTGCGGCGGTTTCAGTAGCGCCGTTCATCTCAATTTGACAAACCGCGCGCGCCCGCGCATAATCGGACACAATCCGACCCCATGCAGGAGGTGAGAATTGCCCAAACCATCCCCGATCCCCGACGAGATAAGCAAGCCCTACTGGGACGCCTGCAACGAAGACCGCCTGGTGATGCAGGCCTGCAAGACCTGCGACCTGATGCACTACCCACCCAAGCGCGCCTGCGACAACTGCGGCTCCGGTGACAATCTGGAGTGGCGGCAGGTGAGTGGCAAGGGCAAGGTGCATGGCTACGGCGTGATGTACGACTGCCGAGTCCGCGCTCTCCAGGGCGACCAGCCCTTCAACATTGCCCTTGTGGAGCTGGAGGAGGACCCGGCTATCCTGATGTACTCCCATCTCCCCGGCACTCCGGTGGACGAGGTCCCCGTCGGGGCAACCGTCCAGGTGGAGTTCGAGGTGACCCCTACCACGGGCCAGAAGGTACCAGAGTGGCGGGTGGTGAGCTAGGCTCGCCCGTCTTCGCATATATCTAACGCACAGAATGAGGTGACCAATGACTGATATTGCACCCGCTTCAATGTATCGAAGCCAGGAGGGCTTGGGCCTATGGGAGCATCGCGGGAAGGCGGCGGCAGTCGGAATCGGCCACTCCCCCACGTCGCGGCGCTGGGAAGAGACGCCTGAGACCAGTCTGGGCGCGTGGTCGATAGTCGCGCTTCGTAATGCTATGGAGGACGCAGGTGTCTCCCCCGACCAGGTGGATGGCCTTGTGATCAGCCCGGAGAGCCTGGGAGAGCCCTGGTCGCCAAGGCCCGTCCCGGAGGACTTCGCTAATATGTTCCAGCTCACGGACAACCCCGACGATGGCCTCAGCAAGATGAGCGCCGAGTGGGTGCTGAAGAACATGCCGGAGCTGACCAATGTCAACTTCACCATGTACGGCCCAGGCTGCATGTCCAACGCCATCTGTGTCGCTGCCCAGGCCGTAGGCGAGGGTTTGACCAACACCTGTCTGGTGCTGACTGCCAGGAACAACCTGGCAGGCCGGTACGGGCAGTACGGCGCCGCGGCCGCGGACACCGTCACGGGCGGCGCGCAGTGGACCAACACCTGGGGCGCGGTCGGACCTTACTACCCGGCGTACTGGTTCAACCAGTACACCCGCAAGTACGGCGGCAACCACGACATGATGGCGCCCTTCGTCGTAAACTCCAAGCGCAACGGCCTGCTGTTCCCGGAGGGGTTCTTCGCTCAGAACCGGCCTGAGCCGCTGACCGTGGAGGACTATCTCTCCGCTCGCTGGATAGTCAAGCCGGTGAACCTGTACGACTGCGACATCCCCATGTGCGTTACCGTCGCCTACCTGTTCACCACCGCAGAGCGGGCCAAGGACATGAAGCAGAAGCCCGTCTACATCCTCAGCCACGCGGAGTCGAGGCCCAAGTACCGGGGCATTGAGCAGACGCTGGACGAGGTGGAGGATTCGGCGGAGAGCCTGGGCCGGAGGCTGTACGAAGGCGCGGGCATCACTGCGAGCGACCTCTCCTTCGAGAATATGTACGACGGCTATACGCTGTTCCATCAGATAATGCTGGAGGGCCTGCGATACCGGGGCGTAGGAAGAGGCGAGGCTCTGGACTTCTACCAGACTGACATCAGCATTGAGGGGCCGAACCCCGTTTCTCCCAGCGGCGGAAACGCCGGCAGCGGTCGCACCCGAATCTGGATGCACACGGACTGCATTCAGCAGATCCAGGAGAGGGCCGGCGCACGGCAGGTCACGGGCGTGAAGCCTGAGATCGGCATCTCCGGCGGTCCGCATCCTCGCGGCGGCGACTTCGTGGTCTGGGGTTCAACGCCGGGGTAGGGGCTGGATTGGCTTACCCTGCGGGTATGTCACCCGCTCATATGGTTCGACAGGCTCACCATGAGCGGTAAGTGGTGTTGTGCCATACGTAGGGGCGGCCCCAGTGGCCGTCCCTAATCTCTTACCGCTCGCCCTGAGCATGGCGAAGGGTGCGAGTGGGGGCAACTAGTTATGGTGTAAGCGAAACTAAGGAAGCCGCCATTCTCTTGAAAGCAATGGGCTAATATGTCTCTCAAGTCTCATCTCCGCCAACCCAATAGTCCAATAAGTCGATTTCTCTCCGTACAGTTCCCAGACACGCGCTCATTTATCCGAGAACAGAACAAGAAGCTGTCTGACGCTGAAACAATTCGTCCAGACGGAAACATGCCTTGGGCAACTTTAGGTACGGCCATAGACTATCGGCTGCGTTACTATTTTCCGTTTACTCCTTACAGAGAATTGATGGCATGGCGCGGCGCAACTCTGATAAGTGATGACCCTGGCACTTGGGAGGACATTGCTGAAGAAAGTGTGCCTTATGACTACACGGTGGCGGGAGCAACAGAGACAGGGCTGATACTGATGAGTGTGGGGGATGGTGAACTAGTCCTTGTCAGGGAACGAGATGGGCGACTTCAGAAATGTAAAGACCCTGATCCACTGGTTGTCTTCCGCGCCACGAGAAATCCGGCAAGCCAAAAGCTTTCTGTAGAGGTAATTGAGAGCTTCTTCAGCAACCTGGATAATTTTCTGGCAGAGGTCACGCCTGCCAATAAGTTGCTGAAGCGCACCGATGAGGAGCATCTCGCCCGATATTGCTATGTGCTTGCGCTATTTGAGGATGTGACTCGTTCCGGGAGAGCTGATGGGTCTCCTCTCTTTTGGCATGGGCCCAAAACGAGTGTACCTGAGTTGCTTTCAATCGCTGAGGTCCAGTGGGTAGATGATATCTGTCAGATGTCATGGCTGTTCCACGAAAAGCATAAAGAACTGCTACCCGATACAGCAATACTAAACCCAAAGTTTGAAGGAAGCCGAGACATCGGCGGCGCAGACGCCGACATTATCCTCGGTTCGTGCTTGATCGACATCAAGGCAACGGTCAACCCGCGTATAACCCGTGACTGGCTATACCAGCTATTGGGGTATGTGTTGCTGGATTATAGCGACCAACACCGGCTTGACGGGGTGGGAGTGTATCTTGCCCGTCAGGGGGTACTTCTCAAGTGGCCGTTACACTGGTTGATGAGCCACTTGATTGGTAGACCATCACCTCCCTTGGAAGAATTGCGGGGAAGCTTCAAGTCGGTGGCTCAATCATTGAGGAGGCAAGCTCGGCCCGCTCATATGGTTTGACAAGCTTACTATAGCGGTAGGAGCTGTAAGTATGATGGATAATAACCCTGAGTCCTCGCGAGGCCGTTGGGGCGCTGACAGGGAGTCCCTTTGGGAGTTCGTCAGCGAGCGGGGGATGGACGACATCCTTGTGGCGGTGACTTCGGGGTCCGTGAGTCGACTCCCGTCCTCCCGATGATTGACACTTAGATAGCATTGGGCTACTATTCTTTTACACAGTCATAAATCTAGATAATGGGATGAAGCCCCAGTTTTGGATTCGTTACTGCGAATATCGAAAGGGGGCAGAAATCCCATGACTCAAAATTCGACTTTCGGTCCTAATTCTATGAAGTACAGCCCTGATGAAGTTCTATCGGGGCTATTGGCGACCTTCAAGCAGACCACGTTCACAGATGACACCGACCGCTTGGGGGCTATTTTCAAAGAACTCGGTCAGACGTACTCTCTTTTGAGTCCCTTTGTTGCGGCCCAGGGCGAAGCCGACTTCTCTGCTGTCCTGGGAAAAGGGCTGGAAAAGCTGGTTACCAAGAAGTGGCTGGACCACGAACCAGGGACGTACTCTCTGACTGAAGCGGGCCGAGCTTCCTGCGTGGGTAGCAAGAAGACCCTGTTCAATAAGGGTGACCTTGAGCAGCTGGAAGCACTCGCCGCTGATTTTGAAGCCCAGTTGGGCGCCTGAAGTTGACTTTAAACTAATGCAAAATCAAAGGCCCGGGTTACCCGGGCCTTTGATTTTGCATCTTGGATTACATCCGGCCTACTGCAGGAACTCCCGCAGCTTCATATGGTGCTTGGGGTGTCGGAGTTTACGCAGAGCTTTTGCCTCTATCTGACGTATCCTCTCCCGTGTCACACCGAATTCGCGCCCTACCTCTTCCAAGGTGCGGTCGCGTCCATCATCCAGTCCAAACCTGAGTCTTAGCACGCGCTGTTCCCGTTCATTCAATTCGCCAAGAACGTGGGCCAACTCTTCTTTGAGGAGCTGGTGGCTTGCTGCATCCGCCGTCGTCATGGAATCCCGGTCTTCGATAAAGTCTCCAAGACGGGAGTCACCCTCATCGCCAACAGGTGTTTCCAGGGAAATTGTCGACTGGGACAGCTTGCGAATTTCCTGAACTCTGTGCTCAGAGAGGTCCATCGCCAAGCCAAGCTCCTCATCCGTGGGTTCCCTTCCGTACTCTTGTGTCAGAGTACGAGTGGTGTGGGCTAGTTTCTTTACGATTTCCACCATGTGAACAGGCATCCGGATGACCCTGGATTGGTCTGCTATGGAGCGGGTGACGGCCTGACGTATCCACCACGTGGCATATGTGGAGAATTTGTATCCTCTGCGGTAGTCAAACTTCTTGACGGCCCGCATTAGGCCGGTGTTGCCTTCCTGGATCAGGTCCAGAATATCCATACCCTGGCCCCTGTACTTGTTGGCCACACTGACTACCAGTCGCAGGTTGGCCTCAGTAAGGTGCTGCTGCGCCACCTGGCTCCTGGCCTTTACCCTGTCCAAGTGCATGTTGAATAGGGACTCGTACGGAGCAAGCTGCCTGCCCAGAGCGCCCTCACCCAGGATGGCATCCAACTGGTCCAGGGTGCAACTCTCTCCAATAACGTCCAGCGCCTCAGGAGGCAGGATGCGGATGTTCAGTGAGAGACAAGTTACTGCCGCCCGGGTTTCTGTCGGGGTCTTGCCGGCGCTGATTGCCAGAGCATCCATTGCGTCGGGATCGAAGTGTGAACTCACAGCTGTGCTGAACTTTTGGTTGAAGATGATCTCGTTCAGGGATATTGGGCACGGCAGCTCGTTCACCCTGGCTACTGCGTCGGCCACCGACTCCAGTCTGGAACACTCGGTAAGCATACGGAGTATGATGTCACAGGCCTTGTGAGGGGCGTCCTGTTGAAGATCAAGCTCCTGCTCCAGGTGTTCCAGGTATTCTCCACATTCCAGGGCCTGAGCGAGGACCTGTTCTTCCTTCGCGGTTAGCAGAGATACCCTGCCAATTTCGCGCAAGTACATGCGCACCGGGTCATCTATTGCCTGGGTATCCTCCTGGGCCTCGGCTGACAGGGTGGCCGGCGCACTCTTTACCTCGTCGTCGTCGGTCTCTGGGAAACCCTTGGTAACAACCATTGGGCTATTCTTTCCTTTCAACCTCGGCTCGTGCCGGAGGCAGTGAAACGGATTGAACCAACGCGGCACTGGTAGCCGGACCGCTTCGCGTACGGCGGTCCGGCCACCAGGCGGGCGTCATATTACGCTGTTACCAGCGACGGCCACCGCCACCACCGCCACCGCCACCACCGCCGCCACGGTTCCCACCAAACCCGCCGCCACCGCCACCGCCGCCACCGCGGTTCCCACCAAACCCGCCGCCGCCACTCGAACTCCTCTCCGGTCGAGGCCGCGCCTCGTTAACCGTTGCAGGGCGTCCGCCGAAGTCCGTGCCGTTGAGCGAATTGATTGCAGCCAGAGCTTCCGTTTGGGTGGGCATTTCGACGAAGGCGAATCCCTTTGAGCGACCCGTATCGCGGTCCTTCATCATTGAAACTTCCTGTACCTGCCCGTGCGCCTCAAAAGCCTGCCGCACTTCCTGTTCACTCGTGTCAAACCCAAAGTTACCTATATAGATCCTCAAGTTCTTTTCCTTTCCTGTATTGCTTGATCTGTTTGACAGTAGGCGACTGTCTGCGCTTCGGTAGAGGGGCAATCATTTACCGCCTTCACCATAATCCTCAGCACTCTGCCGGCGTGACCTTGCGGACGTCCGATGTTGGCTTAAGGAGTATCTCCAGTAGACCGGACAGTCGCCACGGGGTACGTTTAACGAGCGCTTTGGTCGTAGCCATCAACGCGGGCATTGCGCCGTGTCCGACCAGCCCGATTTACGGCAATTGGGCTAGATGGTGAATGTAAATACTGCCCGCAGTCTCGTCATGAAATAGCCTTGCCCTTGTAACGCATCGGTTAACTCCTTTCTCCAGGTAGTTGGCGGAGGCCTAGTCACCGATACAGAGGACGCACTTAGAGGGTCCAGTGGGCACTTTTTGGACTCTATTCGGAGTCGGGAAGCGGGGCACATAGGACACTTTAGAGAACCGGGTGCAAGGTGAGTACATCAACCACTGAAGCCAAGCTTACCACGATTTACGGGAAATGTATATGGCTCGATAGCCTCACCACGCGTAAAGTGCGGAGCTTGCCCTGCCCTTGATACGGGGGCAGGCCATGAGCAGTAAGGAGCGTCGTCGGCTCAGGCAGCGGCCCCAATCCCGGCGCGGGCTGTTGCAGTCTACGCTCCCCTACACGTCCAGGTTGCGGACGCTGGTGGCGTGGGCCTGGATGAAAGCCTTGCGCGGCGCCACTTCCTCTCCCATGAGGTCGGAGAAGACGCGGTCTGCGCTCTCCGCGTCATCCGCGGTCACACGGAGGAGGGTACGCGTCTCCGGGTTCATTGTCGTGTCCCACAGCTGGTCCGGGTTCATCTCGCCCAGACCCTTGTAGCGTTGTATGGACAGGCCCCGCTTCCCTTCCATCTTCTTGAGAATGCCTTCCTTCTCCGCCTCCATGTAGGCGTAGCGGGCGTCCCTCCCCGCCTGTATCTTGTAGAGCGGAGGCTGGGCAATGTACAGGCATCCCACGTCTATCAGGGGCAGCATGTTGCGATAGAAGAAGGTGAGCAGCAGGGTGCGGATGTGAGAGCCGTCGACGTCGGCGTCGGTCATGATGATGACCTTGTGGTACCGCAGCTTTTCCGCATTGAAGTCGTCCCCCAGGTTCGCTCCGACGGCCGTGATGATAGTGCGGATCTCCTCGTGGCCCAGCATCTTGTCGATGCGCGCCTTCTCCACGTTGAGTATCTTGCCGCGCAGAGGCAGGATTGCCTGGAAGCGGCGGTCACGGCCGGCCTTGGCTGAGCCTCCGGCGGACTCTCCCTCCACCAGGTACAGCTCAGAAAGCGCGGGGTCCTTTTCGGAGCAGTCGGCCAGCTTGCCGGGCAGGGAGCCACCGTCCAGGGCGTTCTTCCTGAGCACCATGTCCCGGGCCCTCCGTGCTGCCTCTCGGGCTTTCTGGGCGGTGAGGCACTTGTCGATGATGCGCCTGGCTTCCTGCGGATGCTCCTCCATGTAGTATGTGAGGGCCTCCACCACCACCGTCTCCACGTAGCCCTTAACCTCCGGGTTGCCCAGCTTGGACTTGGTCTGCCCCTCGAACTGAGGGTCCACCAGCTTTACGCTGAGCACGGCGGACAGGCCCTCTCGCACGTCCTCCCCTGCGAAGTTCGCCTGGTCGTCCTTGAGGAACTTCTGCTTGCGGGCGAAGTCGTTGAGGGCGCGTGTCAAAGCTGTGCGGAAACCCGTGAGATGGGACCCGCCGTCGGCAGTGTTGATGCAGTTGGCGAAGGAGTAGGTGAGCTCCGAGAAGCCGGCGTTGTACTGGAGGGCCGCCTCCACCATGGTGCTCTCCACGGTCTTGAGAACGTACATGGGTGGTGTCTGCAGCACCTCTTTACCGTGATTGAGCTGGGTGACGAAGCTGGCTATTCCGCCTTCGAAGTGGAACTCCTTCTCCCACTCGGAATAGCCCTGCTCCTTGTGCCAGAGGCTCACCACGTGAATCCTGAGACCCCTGTTCAGGTAGGCCATCTCCTTGAATCGCTGGCTCAGGTCGTCGAAGTTGTACTCCAGTTGACCAAAGATCTCCTCGTCGGGCAGGAAGGTGGCAGTGGTGCCGCTGCCCGGAGCCTCCTCTACCCTCTCCAGGGGGCCAATTGCGTGGCCGCGCTGGAAGTCCTGGGCGTAAAGGTAGCCGTCGCGCCGCACCTCAATCCGCAGCCAGGTCGACAGGGCGTTGACAACCGAAGCGCCCACGCCGTGGAGTCCGCCGGACACCGTGTAGCCCTTGCCGCCGAACTTGCCGCCGGCGTGGAGGGTGGTCATCACCGTCTCGACGGCCGACTTGCCAGTGGTGGGATGTAAGTCGACGGGGATACCCCGACCGTTGTCCTCCACCTGCACGGAGCCGTCGGGGTGAATGTGTATGGTCACGCTGTCGCAGTAGCCGGCCATAGCCTCGTCCACTGCGTTGTCGACAATCTCGTAGATGAGATGGTGAAGGCCCCTGTGGTCGGTGCTTCCGATGTACATACCGGGGCGACGCCGCACCGCCTCCATCCCCTCCAGCACCTGTATGTCTTGGGCTGTATACTCTTGGGAAAGGTTTCTATCAACTGTGTCAACCATCTCATTGTCCTCTCTATCTAGGGCAATCCCCTAGCAGTATGACTGGACAGCAAAAGCTATGCTGCCAGCTTAATCACCAGCGCCGTGAGTCTGCCATAGGCGAGTGACGCCAATTCAGACGTGCGAAGCTGGTGGGATTCCGTAGCGCGATATCGAATTCCGACGGCGGACACCTAGGAGACATCGTTGGTTTGTGCTTGTTGAGTAATATAATTGTAACACGAATTGCCAATCTGAGTCAAAGAAGCGGGCGCTCTCTGGTGCGTTGATTACCTCTCAATGTCGCTCCCGTGCAGACGGGAGCCTATTCCCCCTGGATGCCCGTCCCCGCATCAAGTGTGGGGCAAGCTCTACGGGCAAGACGAGTGTGCGCGCGGCTCTCATTCTGAGGAGCAATGCGACGAAGAATCCAAAGCAATGCATGGCTACCGTGGTTACATCCTAACGTGCAAGACCCACAACTCGTACATAGCGCCGAAGGATGCTGTGTGGGCGTACCTGAGCGCCGGGTGGTCGCACGCTTGAAGCTCTGGTAACTTCAAGAGTTGTCTTCTAGCATGACGGGCCACTTCCTGCAAAGAATCCCTAGTTGATCGACTTCTTTGGGCCTCGGAAGGCATCGAAGTATAAGTCCAATTCCGATTCGACCATGCTGTTGGCTACCTTTAACAGCTCTTCCTCAGTAAATGGTTCTTTATCCTGGGCTACCAACAGGTAATGTTTACCATCTCTGTTCCACTGCAATACGATGACTGGACGCTTGGGAGAAATTTGCCTCTCTGGGGAGGAAAGCAGTCCAAGATAAACTGTGCGGTCATAGTACCAGTTCCTATGCAGAGCCTGGTAGACGTCACTGTCGACTGGGCGAGTGAAGTCGTCGGATCCGAGGCGAGACAACTGGCCATGAACGTCGTCCACTCTGACCGGGGTACTTGCGCTACTTCCTAAATCCACATTCAGTTCGCGATCTACTAGGGAGAACTTCATCACGATGTCCTGTTGCACATTACTCGCCTTCCTGTTCTCTGTCCAACTTATTGTGAGGTATGGTAACTGGTGACCTCTAACCACATCGCCATGAGAGGGGACCACAAATGAATGGAGGCTAAGATAGTCGGGGACATACTGTGGCGCCCTTAAGCTATCCTGAAAGCTGGTGTCTGGAGACTCCGGAAGGCGGTGTTGCCAAACTGCCCAACCTGCGGCGCCTATAGCTGACACGATGGCCAAGAGCAAAATGTATCTTGCACGCCTGATCAAGACGAGGTTACTTTAAGATTGGCTAATGGAAGCGGCGACCTGCTGGATGGCCTCTTCCGTCAACGACCCGCCCATGCTACCACTGAGGAGGTACGTGAATTCACCTTCGCGCCACGAGAACGACAACACAGGGTATGGTCTGAAGGGGGGATGAGCCGGCAGGAGCTTTCTCTGTCCTGGAATTCCGTTGATTGTGGCCGGTTGACCACCGCCGATGGAGAAGGGATCAGGGCGTTGCAGTAGATAGATGCTCACCCCCGGATGTTCCGAGGATTTCCAACCACGTTCAACGATCCGCTTTTGCTTATCGTGCGGAGCTTCGTTGACTAAGATCTTCGGACCGGGTACAAATCCGTCAGGAAGATAGGTGGGTGCCGCAATATCAAATCCCGCGATCTGCTTCGCCTCTTCTACTGAAGAGACGTTCCAATAGGCTCGCTCTCCCCCTGCAAAGGGCTCCGTTTGCGCAGAGGCATCGGGGCTAAATAGCAGTGTCATCACTGCGAACGAGGTCGCCCAACTGACCCCCAATAGTATGGTGCCGAAAAGTGCAAGTTTGAGAATTCTCATTTTGGCCTCATCCTATAGTTTCGGCTGCATCCATTCGCTCAGGCAAAAATTGCGCTCTATGGAATCTCAATGCCCATTTCGTGTCTGCCGAGACCGTCTATTGCACCAGGACAGTCTTCTACCGACGAATTCCAGATATATTGAGAAAATCCAACACCGTTATTGTTACCCCCCAACTCGTCATAGTTCCAATAGGTAGACTGTAAGTTGTACACTCCTTCAATCGGCTGGCAGTGAAAGTCATCATGGTAGACGTCGTGGTGTGACTGGGCATCCCAAATCCAAAGCCCTCCAAAACGTATGTCAGTATCGTCTCCCGCATCGCCATTCTCATGCAATGTGTAGTTAACTG
Source organism: Dehalococcoidia bacterium (assembly GCA_965218945.1). Taxonomy (GTDB): domain Bacteria; phylum Chloroflexota; class Dehalococcoidia; order Lucifugimonadales; family UBA2985; genus DAOUJW01. The sequence goes on along the minus strand of OZ244718.1, from coordinate 2,922,433 downwards.
TAAACTCTGTGAAATCGTTTTCGGCCGTGCCCGCGTGGGATGTATCATACTCGTAGTAGGGATATAATCCTTCATGGGTATTAGCTGTCTCGTAGACGTGCAATCCCGATACCATGTAGAATAGAGGTGTGTGTGCTAAGGCAACTGAAGACCCACTAATAATCCCAATCAACAAAGCTATCAGGGCTACAATACTTGGGCTGTTCTTTGGCATACTCACATCCTACTCGGTTCCACGTATCAACAATGTTAGCTTTAAGATGCAAGCTTAAATTTATTTGTGCTCCTCGTCAACCCTGTACCATTTGTTGTGAGAGAACAAGCTCTGTGTTTCAGGGGCGTTTCTCTCGCTCTTGGTGAGCTTGTCGAACCATTCGAGCGGGAACAGTGGTCGCCCCGCCATTGAAAACCGCGCAAGGAAGCTGTAAAATACTGCGGAGTATTGGGGAACAGGAGATAATTCCCCGCAACGCACACTGAAATACGAACATTCAGGCATAGAGGAGGTAACTCCGTGCTCTTTGCAATAATTCTACCATTGGCCGCCCTCGTCGCGGTCGCCACCGTGATGCTCTCCCTGGGCGCCATTTTCACCTTGGCCGGCAACACCGGCACCAGCATAATCGGCTTGGCGATCATCGTCATTGTGCCGGCGATTGGCTTTCTCCTGACCAAGAACGGCAACAAAGAGTCCGAAGGCTGACGCCCATAATCCCGGCGTGAGCGCGGCTTTGCTGCCGCAATCGACGCTCAGGAGAACGCCTATGCAGATCGGTGTGGTTTTTCCCCAGACCGAGATAGGGTCCGACCCCGTCGCAGTCCGCGACTACGCACAGGCCGCCGAGGACATGGGCTACTCCCATCTGCTGGCCTACGATCACGTGCTGGGCGCGAGCAGGGATGCCCGGCCCGGCTGGAGAGGCCCCTACGACCACAACTCCCAGTTCCACGAGCCCTTCGTGCTCTTTGGTTACCTGGCCGGGGTTACCAGTCGCATTGAGCTGGTGACCGGCATAATCATCCTCCCCCAGCGCCAGACGGCCCTGGTCGCCAAGCAGGCGGCGGCTGTGGACGTGCTCAGCGGCGGTCGACTTCGCCTGGGCATTGGCATCGGCTGGAACGAGGTGGAGTACGAGGCCCTGGGCGAGGATTTCCACACCCGCGGGCGAAGGGTGGAGGAGCAGGTCGCGCTGATGCGCGCCCTATGGACCGATGAGGTGGTCACCTTCCAAGGTCGATGGCACACGGTCACCGCCGCGGGCATCAGTCCCCTGCCCGTCCAGCGACCGATACCCCTGTGGATGGGCGGCGGCGCGGAGCCGGTCATCAAACGCATTGCGCGCATGGCCGACGGCTGGTTCCCCCAGTTCAGGCCCGATGATCGCGGCCGAGAGACGCTGCAGCGCCTCCATGCCTACGCCGGCGAAGCGGGGCGAGACCCTAGCAGCATTGGTATAGAGGGCCGCGCCAGCATCGGCGGCGGCAGCCCCGACGACTGGGCCGCAGAGGTGGAGGCGTGGCGGGAGCTGGGAGCGACACACCTGGGCGTTAACACAATGGGCGCTGGCCTGACATCCCCCGCCGACCACATAGACGCCCTCCGCCGGTTCAAAGAAGCAGCCGGCGTTTAGCCCGGAACTAGGCTTTCTCCAACGATACTTGCAGGTCTCTGTTGCCGCACCTCTCCCCTATAGAGCAAACACCCCTCCTGTCGTGGTATGATTAGCGCTGCAATAGACTCCCGCTCCACAGCGGAGCGAGAAGGAGGCCGACCTTGACACAGCAACAGTTGAATGCCCTCAGGGCGGAAGTCCGGGCCTGGCTGGGGGAGAATGTTCCGCCGGACTTGGATCTACCCGGTCCCGACGAAGACATCAGCCCGGAGTTGGAGGCTTGGACCATGGAGTTCCGTCGCAAGCTGGGGGAGAAGGGGTGGCTCGCCCCCGCGTGGCCCAAGTACTTCGGTGGCGGCGGATTCCCGCAGAAAGCCGCGGATGCAATCATGCAGGAGGTCAATCGCTTGAGACTGCCTCCCCTTGGGCTGAGCATGACCTTCCTGGTTCCCATGCGCTCCTGGGGTACGGAGGAGCAGAAGGAGCGATGGTTGATACCGACGCTGCGCGGGGAGATCACCGTGTCGCAGCTCCAGTCGGAACCATCTACAGGCACCGACCTGGCCACACAGCACACAACGGCCATCCGCGACGGCGACGACTACGTCGTAAACGGGGTGAAGGGCTACACCAGCGAGGCGTTGACGCCCGACTACCTGTTCAGCATTGTTACGACCGACCCCGGCGGGCCGAAGTACCAGAACCTGAGTATGCTGCTCATCAGCGCCAAGGGCCCGGGGGTCAACATCGACTACCGATCGAGCCTTATTGGCAGGAAGATGAAGAGTTTTGAGTTCACGGACGTGCGGGTGCCGGTGGTGGATGTCATTGGCGGCGAGGGCGCCGGCTGGGAGGTGGCCCAGACGCTCCTTGACGTGGAGCGCGGCGGTATGGGCATAAGCCTGGACGAGCGCAAGGCCATCGAGGAGCGAGAGCGGGAGCGCTGGGTCAAGCTGCCTCCGCCACCTCCCCCTCCACCCAGGAGACCCTCAATTTAACAGTCCAGCGACGCGCTCCGGCGCATATTGCCCTTGCCACATGGGACGAATATACTTATGCGCGGGGCTGCGAATGGCCCTCACCCTGCCCGGACGAGACGGGCTATATCAATTCAGTGTGACGCAGGAGGTGTCCAATGGCCACGGAAATTGAACCAGGCAGCGTAATTGTTGACGCCGACGGGCTGGAAAAGTTTGTTGTCGACCTGTTCAGGACCCAGGGCCTTTCGGAGAGGAACGCCCGCGACGCGTCGGCGGTCCTCATCAAGGCGGACGTGCTGGGGATTGAGTCCCACGGCGTGCCGCGGCTCCGCAACTACATAACGCGGCTCCAGAACGGCCAGGTAGAGGCCAACCCGGAGGTGGTTGTTGTCCGCGAGATGCCCTCGACGGCGCTGGTGGACGGCGCAAACGGCCTGGGCATGGTGGTGGGCCAGCGTGCAATGGAGATCGCTATCAAGAAGGCGGAGGTCACCGGAGCGGGGTTCGTTTCGGTGAGGAACAGCTCCCACTATGGCATCGCCGGCTTCTACGCGCGGATGGCCCTGGAGCACGACATGATCGGCTTCTCCATGACCAACGTCGGCACCGGCGGTGACACGCCCCCGACCGGCGGGAAAACGGGCCTCTTCGGTACCAATCCCATAGCCGTGGCCGCGCCATCCAAGACGCCGCCGCCCTTTGTGATGGACTTCGCCACCACCGTTGTTGCCTTTGGAAAGCTGCAGATTGCCATGCGCCGGAACCACGATATACCCCTGGGATGGGTTGTGGACGGCGACGGCAACCTTGCCACTGATCCCAACGCCCGAGGCGAAGGTGGGTACATCCTGCCCATTGGCGGGTTCAGGGATACCGGTGGCCACAAAGGCTACGGCCTGATGCTGCTGGTCGATATTCTGACCGGCGTCCTGTCCGGAGCGGCGGTTGGGGCTACGGCCGCGAAGCTGTCCAAGGAGGGCGCGGAGTCCGAGCGGGTCCGGCGCGCAGGCGCGGCCGCCAACACGGGCCACTTCTTCGGGGCGCTGCGCATCGACGGATTCCGCCCTGCTGAGGAGTTCAAGGAGGAGATGGACGAGGTGTTCCGGGTCATACGCAATTCCGAGAAGCTGCCCGGCTGGGACCGCATCCTCGTTCACGGCGAGCCGGAGTGGGAGGCGGAGATCGACCGCAGGGCCAACGGCATTCCGCTGGACGGTCCCACCTACGCGTCGCTGGAGCAGTTGTCCAGCGATCTGAACGTGCCTCTGACAATCAAGAAGTAGACCAAACAAATCGGAAGGAGAAGAAAGAATATGAAGCTTGTGCTGTTCGGCGATGAATTCCGCCTGGGAGTGCTCAATGGAGACACGGTTGTAGACGCCTCTTCGGTGGGCAATAGCATAGACTCCCACACACCCCAGGAGATGATGGGCAAGCTCATCGAGGACTTTGACCAGTACAGAGGCGCACTGGAGCAGCTTAGCGGCGGCCAGGGCACCCCCGTGAGCCAGGTGCGACTCAGAGCGCCCCTGCCTCGACCGGCGCGCCTGGTGTGCATGGCCGGCAACTACATGGAGAGCGGCACGCGGACGGAGGCTGCGCCCATCAACGCCTTCAACAAGTCCTCCAGTAGCGTCATCGGAACCGGGGACACGGTAGTTCTGCCGAACGCCCCGGCCACTGTCTTCGAGCACGAGGCGGAGTTGGGCATCGTTATCGGGAAGAAGGCCAGCGCCATCAGGGCCGATCAGGCCTTTGACCACATTTTCGGCTACGTGAACTTCATCGACGTCTCCTGCCGCGGCGCAGGCCCCGCGAACAGGGACAGCTTCTTCATTGGCAAGTCGTGGGACACCTTCGGCCCAATGGGGCCGTGCCTGGTGACCGCCGACGAGGCGGGCGATGGGCAGAACCTGCCCATCAAGCTGTGGGTTGACGGTGTGCTGAGACAGGACTACAACACCAGCGACATGGCCCACAAGATCCCGGAGATGCTGGAGTGGATGACTTGGATCACCGCCATGGAGCCGGGGGACATCATCGCCTGCGGCACCAACCACAGGGGCCTTGGCCCTCTGCAGGACGGCGAGACCGTCGAAATGGAGATTGGCTCCTTCGGCAAGCTGACCGTCAAGATTGCCGACGCCATGAAGCGCGAGTGGGTCAAGGAGACCCACGCCGAGCGGGAGGCCAGGGAGGCCGCCGCTAGTTAGTCCCGACACTAGGAAACCTGACGCCTCCATCAAAGCAGGGTGGAGGCGTTCCATCACAAAACGGAGGTGACCCTTGGCACACGTACTATTCAGGCACACGGTTGAAAGCTACGCCAAATGGAGACCCCTCTTCAACGAGCAGGCCAGTCTACGCGAGGCCGCCGGCGCCATTGGGGATCCGATGGTGTTCCGCAGCGGGGACAACCCCTTTGAGGTGCTGGTGTTGATGGAGTGGGAGGAGCTTGAGATGGCCCGCAAGTGGGCGGTCTCAGACGAGCTGAAGGGGGCTATGGAGGAGTCCGGCGTCAACGACGAGCCTACGGTCACGTTTCTCACGCAAGTCTAGCAAGAGCTCCGGCAGCCGACCAGCACCGGTTGGCCGCGTTCGAGGGGCTGCCCGCGGAGCTATCTCCGTAGATTGAGCACGGGCTAGGCTCTGAACGAGTCGCATGACCGTTGCAGGGGTGGTTCGCGAACCGCCCCTGCGATAACGGTGGTCTTTTGCGTTCTCGTGTCCGAGAAGACCTTTGAATAACCGATAGCGTCATCCCGTAAGAATTGCCCTCACCGTCATTCCCGTGAAAACGGGAATCTAAGGCCCTTCTTCAAAGGCGTCGCAGCCTTGCAGACAGCGTTTTAAGATTCCTGCTTCCGCAGGAATGACGGAGAAGATAGTCTCTTCCAGGAGATACACTGGAGTTTTGCAAAGGACTCCGGAAACAGGAATGGGAAGGGAGACTCAGGTCAGTTGACCAACGACGAATCCCATAAGAAGACCTGTCTCCTGCTGAGGTTGGGTGTAACGGACTATCCTGAAGCCCAGGAGCTGCAGCGGGATGTCGCGCGGCGTCGGGGTGAGGGAACGCTGCCGGACACCATTCTCCTTTTGCAGCATCCTCACACCTACACACTGGGCCGCAGGGCCGGACAGTCGGACGTGCTGCTGGAGTCGGACGCATTGGAGGAGATAGGCGCCCGAGTGTACAGCGTAGACCGGGGCGGCGAGGCGACCTATCACGGGCCCGGCCAGATAGTGGGCTATCCCGTCGTGGACGTGAGACCCCTGGGTGGAGCGACCGGGTACGTCCGCACCCTTGAGACGCTGCTGATAGACGCGCTGGGGGATTTCGGCATAGCGGCCCAACGTAGAGACGGCCTGCCGGGTGCTTGGGTGGGTGATGAGAAGATAGCCTTCATCGGCGTCAGGATCAGCCGTGGCATTACCACTCACGGATTCGCGCTCAACGTGAACCCGGACCTCTCCTACTTCCGGCACATAGTGCCCTGCGGGATGGAGGACATGGTCGTTACGTCCATGGAGCGCATTCTGGGCAGGCCCATAGCCCTTGAAGACGTGGCCGATTCGCTGGCGCGCCACTTCAGCCGGCTGTTCAACAGGGACGTGGTGGAGCTTGGGCTGGGGCAGCTTCGGGAATCGGAGTCCCTGGACTTGCTCAGCCTCTCCCGCGCCGTTTCCTAGTGATCGTGGTGGTCGTCATGGTCATCGTGGTCGTGGCCTGAGTCATGTGATGATTCCAGCAGTAGCTCGTGGCGATGCCCCCACCTCTTGAGGAAGCGGCGGAAGTTGTCCCTGCTCAGCTTCTCCCTCTCCTCCTCAGCAAGACTGGTCCACACACGGTGCTCGTGCCGTTCCAGTGGCAGGGAGCCAAGAGCGACAATGCGGTATCCCTTATCTCTGAAGTTGAAGCTGTACTCCAGGTCTAAGTTGCGGTAGAACCGGAAGCTCTCCCGCATCAGGCTCACCTCCGGGACCAGGGAGCGGCGGAATGCGAAGCAGTAGCCCTGCATCGCGTCCGCATCGCCCTCCTCCACCTCGTTGAAGTGTTGCATGTCCTCGCTTCTGAGTCCCCACGGCCCGACAACCCCCACCGAGTCGTCAGCCAGGACCTCGGATAAGGGGGCCAGAAAGTCGTCGTGAGCCTCCACGGAGGTGTCCATCAGGACGAAGTAGGTGCCCCGGCTCTGCTTCAGGAGGATGTTCTTGGCGGCGGCGTCTCCCAGCACGTGGTCGGTGTGGATAACCCGCAGGCGCGGCTCTCGACGCGCCTGCTCCTCCAGCCACGAGGATGTGCCGTCGGTGGAGCCGTTGTCTACTATTACCACCTCCAGGGAGTGCTTCTCTCCAAGGGGAAGGAGGCTCCGGACGCATCGCTGCAAGTCCGACAGGTAGTTGCAGGCCACTATACCGACGGAGAACTCCGTCTCGTCCCCGGCGTCCAGGAGCGAGCCGACCTCCTTGGAGGAGGATACGCGCTGCAACTCCTCAAGTCGCTTCTCAAGCTCCGATTTGGGCCTTGTCCTGGTGGCTTCTGTGGCGTCCTCCAGGATGAAGCCCGCCTCATTCAGCTGCCTGCGCACCTCGTCCGCCGCCGGATAGTCGCGGTCCGCCCTCAAGGTCGATCGCTTCTTCTCGGCTTGGGACACGTCCTCCGGGATGCTCCAGTCCAGGGCGACCCTGTCCAGACCGAGGCCCAGCACCTGATCGAACTCCAGAAGCAGGCCCAGCTTGGACGCTGACGAGATGTCGGACCGGGTCATCCCCCAGGTCAGGGCCAAAGCGCGGGGCATGTCCAAGTCGCCGTTCACGCGTTCCCAGAACGCGTCCCGCCAGGGCGTCGCCTCTGGCGCAGAGGCGTCGGGCGTCGCCTCCAGCGACCACTCCCACACCCGATTTCGGAGGCGCTGCAGGCCGTTCTGGGCGGCTCGGAGGGCGGAGAAGGTGAAGTTCAGTCGCGTCCTGTACTGGGCCGTAAGGCACAGGTAGCGGAAGGCCATCGGGTCAAAGCCCATGTCGGAAATGTTCTCAAGGGTGTAGTCGTTGGCGGCGGACTTGGCCATCTTGACGCCGTCCGCCAGCAGGTGCTGGCCGTGCACCCATATCTGCACGAATCGCTTGCCGAAGGCACCCTCGCTCTGGGCCACCTCGCCCTCGTGGTGGGGGAAGATGTTGTCGACACCGCCGGTGTGAATGTCCAGCTGCTCGCCCAGGTACTTGGTGGACATAGCAGAGCACTCGATGTGCCATCCGGGGAAGCCCGGCCCCCAGGGACTCGGCCACTGGAGGACTCTGCCCTCCTCCGCCGCTTTCCACAGGGTGAAGTCGCGCTGGTCTCGCTTGAGGGGGTCCACTTCCACCCTGACGCCCTCCAGCAGGGACTCCTGGACGTTGCCGGAGAGCTTGCCGTAGTCGGAGAACTTGGCTACATCGAAGTATACGTTCCCCTGCACCTCGTAAGAGTACCCATTCTCCTGCAGTTGCTGGACGATCTGCACCATCTCCTGGATGTGGTCCGTGGCCTTCGGCGAGTGGGTCGCCGGGGATATGCCCAGCTTCTCTTCGTCCCGGTAGAAGGCCTGGGTGTAGAACTCGGCTATCTCCTGTGGGGTTTTGCCCTCGGCCAGAGCGGAGGCAATCATCTTGTCCTCACCCTGCTCCAGCACCTCCTGGCGCATGTGGCCCACGTCCGTGATGTTCTTCACCTGGATGACGCGGAGGCCCTGAATCTCAAGCGCCCTGCGTATCCAGTCGGCCATGAGGTAGGTGCGCATGTTCCCCAGGTGGGCAAATCGATAAACAGTAGGCCCGCAGGAGTACATTCTGACAACCCCCGGCTCCAGGGGTTGCAGCTCCTCCGTCTTTCTGGAAAGGGTGTTGTAAAGTTTCATAACCACGCCCCGCCCGTTACTGAAGCCTGTGTGCCATTGTAGCCCACCTGACGGGATGCTTCAATCCTAATCTGGTAGAATAGCCTGCAGAGGGAAGAGAATGGACTTGCAAGAGAGGCTTGGCACAACCCGTTGGGGCAGGTGGGAGCTGGCGTGGGGAAAGCGCACCTACGTGATGGGCATAATCAACGCGACGCCGGACTCCTTCTCCGGCGACGGTCTTGAGCACAACGTGGAGTCCGCCGTGGAGCAGGGGCTGCGGTTCCAGGCCGAGGGCGCAGACATCATCGACGTGGGCGGGGAGTCCACCCGGCCCGGCTCGACGACGGTGGACGCCGAGGAGGAGATGCGCCGGATTCTGCCTGTGATACGCGGCCTGGCCTCAAGGCTGGACATTCCCATAAGCGTCGATACCTACAAGAGCGAGGTGGCACGCGCGGCCATAGACGCAGGCGCTTCCATCATCAACGACGTCTGGGGCCTCAAGCACGACCCGGACATGGCTCCGCTCGCCGCAAAAGAGGGCGTGCCGGTTGTGCTGATGCACAACCAGAATGGGACCGACTACGCGGACCTGGTGCCGGACGTGATGAGCGGCCTGCGCTCAAGCCTGAGCCTCGCTCTGGAGGCCGGTGTGCCCATTGAGAACGTGATACTGGACCCTGGCATGGGGTTCGGGAAGACCGCTGAGCACAACCTTGAAATACTGAGACGCTTGGCGGAGTTCAAGGACCTGGGAAGGCCTCTCCTTGTGGGAATGTCTCGCAAAAGGACCATAGGATACGTTCTGGACGCTCCGGTGGACGACCGCGTGGAGGGAACCGCGGCGACCGTGGCCCTGTCCGTCGCCAACGGGGCGGACATCGTACGCGTCCACGACGTTAAGGTGATGGCCAGAGTTGCCCGCATGAGCGACGCGGTCGTGCGAGGGTGGGAGAAGCCGCCGGACATGGCATGAGCGAGGTGACGGCCTACCTGGGCCTGGGCTCCAATTTAGGCGACCGCGAGACCCACCTGCGCAAGGCGCTCTCGCTCCTTGGCGACGCGGGCGAGATTATCGCTCTCTCCTCCGTCTACGAGACCGAGCCCTGGGGCTATGCGGAGCAGCCGTCCTTTCTAAACATTGTCTGCGGCTTTTGGACCTCCCTGAACCCGCCGGAGCTGCTGGGTCTTGTCCAAGAGGTGGAGCGCAGGCTGGGACGCGTGCGCGCCATTCGCTACGGGCCAAGGACAATGGACGTGGATATCCTGCTCTACGGCGACTTGGTGTTGGATACGCCTGACCTTCAGATACCACATCCGCGTATCCCGGAGCGCGCCTTCGTCCTCGCGCCCCTTGCGGAGATTGCCCCCGACGTGGAGCATCCCACCCTCAAGCGGCCCATCAGCGCGTTGCTGGCGGACGCTCCCGGGAGGGAGACTGTTGTGAAGTTGGGAGCTCTGTCTCCCGGTGAGATACCCTAGGCGCGAAGGTTCGGCGGCAGCAGGTTGGGGATGGAGTCCTCAATGGGGTACTGCTCCTCGCAGCCGCGGCAGTGGAGCGCGCCCCTGATCACCTCGACTTCGCTCTGCTCCAGAACAGTCAGGTTGAGAGGGTTCTTGCACACGGGACAGGCGAGGATTTCCACCAGATCTCTTTTCATATTCTTACTCCCAAGCCGTTCGATACAGGCTGTTTCTCATATTGGCCCTGGGCTACCTGCCTGTCAATCCCTGTTCAAAGATGAACCTGAGCAGGTCGGACAGGAAGAAGATGGCGATTCCCAGGATTACGGTCAGGTTGACGCCCGACAAAAAGGCTATGGCCCTGGCCAGTGGCCTGAGCTGGGCAATCGGGGTAAATACCACTTGGGCGGTCGCCCGACGCCTCCGCCACCTGCTCTGGGCCATTGCGAACATCCACAGCGCCAGCCCTATCTTGATGGCGACGGTTACAACGTAAGCTGTCCCGGTGGTGGAGTCGGTTAGTCGGTCGAAGAGCATGACGGTGCCGGTGACCAGGAGGACGGCAATGCAGGAGTCCACCAGGCCGCGGAACTGGGTCATCACCTCCGGAGTAACCGCTGCCCCACTAGCGCCCGCCCTGCGCTGCGCCGGTCGGAGCACCAGCACGTAGAAGATGCTCCCGCCAATCCAGGCCACCGCCGCAATCGCGTGGAACCAGCGCACCAGCAGCAGGAAGCCTTCGCCAAGGGTCACGGGGCAAGCCTCGCTTTTCTTGCCATCGGGGTGAGATGGCGTCAGGTTCTATCGCTCCCATATCACGAGTAACGGGCGGGAGCAGGCGGTGTCGATTGTAACATCAAGGCGTGTACATTTGGAGTGGGTGGAGCCTGGAAGGTACGCTGCGTCTCGCCAACCAATATGACGGCGTCCCCAATTAGACTGATGGCGGGACACACGGCACATTAGGAGTGCGCTGAGTCAGGTCGTAGGCCCAGACAAGGGTCTATTCCCACTTCCCATCCAACATTCATGGGAGAAACTGCGACATACTAGAGGTCAATCCCGAAAGAATGTCGCCTCTTCCCCATAGAACTCGTAATCGGCCAGCATTGCCTTCATCAATCTAGACCCGGCAACCCTATCGGCATCTCTTTCGATGGCGTTCAACAACGCCCTGTCTGCTGCTGCCTTCGACTTTGGGGACATCGAGTCTAGAATTTGTCCCATTCTATCTGCTGCTTCAAGGATGTAATCCAGCATGTGGTTTGTAATTTCATAGGTCTTCGGCTGCAACAGACTTGACTTCTTGATTCGGCTTGTTTCTAGCAGCTTTCTATGTTTGGACTTCCCAACCGAGAAGAACATGAACATAGGAATCTTGATGTACAACATCATCTCTGACAGATCATCTGATCGGAGAATATCGATTTGCACGGAGTGGACGAGATAGCGATTTAGCATAGGTGAGCCCGGCGTGACAGAATTGGCTAATTCGCCCATTGGATAGATGTGCTGAGTAAAGGACTCCACATTTCTCACTTGACCAAGAAGAAATCGCTTGAGATGAGTCTCCATTCCATCCACCATTGAGGTCAAATCTCGCGATTCCTCAATTCCCTGGGAGCGAAGAAAGTGAATCGCTCTCCAAGCCAAAGATGCCGCAAATCTAAGCAACCAAGGACCGTAACTGAATACCGTTTGGCCAATATCTTTGGGGTGGAAAATCTTGTCAGCAAACTTTGTTTCCCAAGCCGAGAATCGGTTTTCGCAGTCATTACACAACAGCTCTATAGTGAACAGGTCTTGGAGTCTCCTATCCGGATCGCCACCGAACCTGAAGTACGGGGTCGGAGAGGATTCCTTCATCCATCTGCCGACGAATTTAGGGATGATGTGGCTTTTCTTCAGTGAAGCGCCAGAACCGCACAATCTGCACACCAAGATACCTCCGCTGTTGCAAACGCTGTGCTATGACTGTTGTCTGATCGACATTGTACAAGAGTGGCAGGGAGCTAGACTACGGACAATTGACTCCGCGGACGACCGGCTCGTGGAACCGAGAAGGGGTCTTGTCCAAGGCACAACTCTAATGGTGAGGCTTGGTCTGTCGACTTCCCGCTCATGGTGCGTCTGCCGAAGGAGATGAGCGGGAAAGCGGTGTTGCATCCGGCAGCGGAGCGTCTATATTGTCGGATGGCTCTGGATTCTTCACTGCGTTCAGAATGACATAGAGGCGTCGGCGCTTTCCTGGTCGGCTAAAATTGCGCCAAATTACTCTGGAGAGTCCAACATCCTCTTGGTTATAATGGACTTCAAACACCGGTCCACCACCCTCGGTCGGTGGGAAGGAGCGACAGTACCCGTGAGAGACCTGATACAGAATGCCATTCGGGGCCACAACGCCGACTATATCGAAGTCCGGCTGGAGGAGGCCGTGTCCAACCATATCAGCTACGCTGGCCGGGAGCTTGAGGACATCGGCGCGAGCAGCTCCAGGGGAGGAAACGCGCGGGCGTTGGTGGGAGGCGGTTGGGGCTTCGTCTGCTTCAACGACCTCTCGAATCTGCGAGAGAAGGTGGCTCTGGCCGTAAGCCAGGCTCGTATGGTGGGTGGAGAGCGGATCAGCCTCGCGCCCGTCGAACCCAGGGTGGAGGTGGTGCCGCCCCACGTCAGGAAAGACCCGGCTCAGGCGCCACTGACAGTGAAGAAGACCCTGCTGGACGAGTACAACGGCATAATGTGGAGTGTGCCGACCATTCAGAGCTCCTCCATAAGCTACGTCGACAGAAACAGGACGGTGTACTTTGCCAACTCCGAGGGATCGTACATTGAGCAGGGCAAGGTGGACGTGGTGATTCGCCTCTCGGCGATGGCCAGAGACGGCGCGGACGTGCAGCAGGCCGGAGTCAGCCTGGGCAGCAACGGCGATTTCTCCTTTGTGGAGGAGTTGCACCAGGACGCCAGGGACGTGGCCGACAAAGCAGTGAGGCTGCTCAAAGCGCCTCAGATCAAGGGCGGGGAGCACACCGTGATCCTGGACCCGGTCCTGGCCGGGGTGTTCATCCACGAGGCCTTTGGACACCTTTCGGAGGCGGACCAGGTGTACGACAATGACCAGATGAAGGACATCATGGTGCTGGGCAGTGGGTTCGGCGGGCCGCATCTCAACGTCGTGGACGGGGGAGCCGTCGATGGCCTGAGGGGAAGCTACAAGTACGACGACGAGGGCGTTCCTTCCACCCGCACCGACCTGATACGAGAGGGTGTTCTGGTCGGCAGGCTCCACTCCCGGGAGACGGCTGCGAAGATGGGAGAGCCTCCCTCCGGCAACGCTCGTGCCATCAGCCACCAGTTCCCTCCCATCGTCCGCATGACCAACACCTTCATCGAGCCGGGAGAGGCGTCCCTTGCCGACCTGCTGGCCGACGTCAAGGAAGGGGTCTACGCCTGCAACTGGTACGGCGGCATGACCAGCATGGAGATGTTCACCTTCTCATCGGGCGAGGCCTACATGATACGCAACGGAAGGATCGAGGAGCTGGTCCGGCCGGTTATGCTCTCCGGAAACCTGTTCACCACCCTCCGAAATCTGGACGCGGTGGGCAACGACTTGGACTTCAACCAGGGAGGGGGCTGCGGGAAAGGCGGCCAGTCGCCTTTGCCGGTGAGCAACGGAAGTCCGCACATTCGAATTCGGAACTGCCTGGTGGGAGGGGTATAGGCCGTGGAAACGCTGCTGGATAAAGCCATAAAGGCCGCCAAGGAGTGCGAGGTGTACGGTGTGTCTCAAACCGACACCAGCATGAGCTTTGAGGCCAATCGACTGAAGATGGTGGATACTCGCGAGACTTCCGGGCTGGCCCTTCGCCTCGTCAAGGACGGGCGCATAGGGTTCTCCTCCACAACCAACCTTGAGGAGGAGGACGCCCTGGTGGAGCGAGCGCTGGAGATGGCCCCCTTTGGCGCTGAGGCCCTTCTGGAACTGCCCTCTGCGACTGGCTATCCCTCAGTCGATGTCCAAGACCACCGGCTGGCGGAGTTTGGTATGGACGATATGAGGCATCTTGGGCAGAGCCTGATAGACGCGGTGAGGGCGGAGTGGCCCCAGGTCCAGTGCGAAGGTAGGGTCGGCAGGAGCGTGACCAGAACGGAGTTGATGAACTCCCGCGGCTGTCGGGTCTCCTACACCAAGACCGTAATGAGCGTATATTTTGAGGCCGTCCTGATTCAGGGCACCGATATGCTCTACGTCTCGGAGAGCGAGACCTCGTGCCATCCCATAGCCGACGTCAAACCCCTCGCGGACTCGATGCTGCTTCAGCTGGAGCGGGCCAGCCGAATTGCGCCGGTGCCCAACCGGGCCATGCCTGTGCTGTTCACACCGCGAGGCTTGGCGGGGGTTCTTATAGGCCCGCTTGTAAGCGGGTTCAGCGGCAAGACCGTCCTCAAGGGAACGTCGCCACTGGTGGGCAGGCTGGGGGAGCAGGTTGTGGACGAGCGGATCTCCCTCTGGGACGACCCCACCCAGCCCTTCATCCCGGGCAGCCGCATCTGCGACGACGAGGGTATTCCCAGCCGGGCCACGCCTCTCATCGACAGGGGCAGGGCGGCGAGCTTCCTCTACGATCTCCAGACGGCCGCCCAAGCCGGTAAGGAGACTACAGGCAGCGCGTCCCGCTCTCTGGCAACCCTGCCCCAACCGGGCCCCGGCGTGCTACTCTTCTCTCCGGGAGATACGTCCTTCGAGGACATTGTTTCGGGTCTGGAGGAGGCCTTGGTGGTCGAGAGATTACTTGGGGCGGGACAGGGAAATATCCTTGGCGGAGGCTTTAACGCCAATGTGCTTCTGGGATATTATATAAGCAAGGGCGAAATTGCGGGCCGGGCCAAGGACGTAATGGTGTCCGGCAACGTGTACGATGCCCTCAATCGAGTAATCAGCGTCGGCAGCGAGAGCCGGTGGCTCAGGGGATTTCTGAGCGCCCCCGCATTGTTGTGCGAGGGAGTCGCAGTGACGGCAAAGGGATAAGGAGGATCGACAAGGTGACCTTGGAGCAATGCCTGAACGTAATTGTCGACAGTGAGCAGCCTCTTCGAAACGCAGAACTGATGACCCTGTCGGGTATGACCATTGAGGAACTGGAGGCTATAGTCTCGGCCTGGGAGGACGTGGACTCCGAGCGTCGGCAACTGGTCCTGCAGCGCCTTATCGATATTGCGGAGGACAACCTGGACGCGGACTTCAACAGCCTCTTCCGGCTGTGCCTGAAGGACGAAGACCCGGAGGTGAAGGCTAAGGCCATAGAGGGGCTTTGGGAGTGCGACGACCGGTCCCTCGTGACTCCACTGGCCAGCCTGTTGAGAGATGATCCGTCGGACAGGGTGAGAGCCGCCGCGGCTACGGCCCTGAGCAAGTTCTCTGTGCTGGCCCAGCACGGGAAGATACTCAGCAAGGATGGCGAAAGGATTAGGGAGTCCCTGACCTCGGCCATTAGCAACTCCGGCGAGTCCCAGGAGGTGAGACGCCGCGCCGTCGAGGCTGTTGCGCCCTTCAACACACCGGAGGTCCACCAGATTATCCGGGAGGCTTACAGCAGCGACCAGCTCGAGATGAAGTGCAGCGCCGTCTACGCAATGGGCAAAAGCTGCAACCCCCAGTGGCTGTCCACCATTCTCCAGGAGCTTAGCAGTCCCCATCCGGCCATGCGATTCGAGGCCTCCAACGCCTGCGGCGAGATGGGTGAGGAGGACGCCGTGCCTCATCTCATACAGCTGTTCAAGGACGAAGACCAGCAGGCGCAGACATCGGCCATAGCTGCCGTCGGCGCTATAGGAGGGAGTCTGGCCAAGAAGGCCCTGCTCAGTTGCCTAAAGTCCTCGGACGATCTGGTTGTAGAGGCGGCCGAAGAAGCGCTGGAAGTCCTGGGAGAGACTTCGGACCTGTAGCCCCTACTCCTGCCTCAACCCTTCAAAGACCAGGTGCGCCGCGCCCAGCAGCGAGGCGTCGTCCCCCAAGACGGACGCCACCACGGGGATGCGCTCCTTGAGGTGCGCCATTGCCCTGCGCTGGATGGCCGCCTTGAGAGGGGCGAAGAACAGGTGCAGGTTCTGGCAGACCCCTCCTCCCAGAACTATCATCTGGGGGTTGAAAATGTGCAGCAGGTTGACCAGGCCGGTACCCAGGTCTTCGGCAAACTGCTCGACGATCTCCTTGGCCAGCGGGTCTCCCTGAGCCGCGGCCTCCATCACTGCCTCCGCCCTGATACCGATGCCGTCTTCTGCCATTGCCTCCATCGAGCTGTTCTCCCCCTGCCGCAGCCGTTCCATAGCGATGTTGGCCAGGGCCGTGCCGGATGCCAGCGTCTCCAGGCAGCCGGTGTTGCCACAGTTGCACAGCGTCCCGTTCCTGTCTATGCTCATGTGCCCCAGCTCGGCGGCAAAGCCCTCCATGCCCAGGACGGGGGCGCCGTTCACTATGACGCCTCCACCGATGCCCGTGCTCACGGTGACGTAGACCAGGTCATCCATGCCCTGGCCTATGCCGTAGGCGTACTCGCCGACAGCGCCCAGGGTCGCGTCGTTGGCAATATGCACCGGAAGGTGGAGAGACTCTTCAAGGGCGCGCCTGGGTGAGAAGCCGTCCCAGCCGGGAAGACTTGGCGGGTTGTACATGGTTCCGGTATCCGGGTCCACGGGGCTGCCCAGGGCTACGCCGATTCCTGCAAACTCTCCCTCGCCGGCGTTGTGCATGAGTCTAGTGGCTGTTTCCGTCAGCCGCGCCATCGCGTGCTCCGCGCCAAGGTGGGCTTGGGTTCGCTCACGCTCTCTTTGCAGCACCGCGCCGCCCCGGTCAACCACAGCTACGCGGATGTTGGTGCCGCCCAAGTCTATCGCCAGCGACAAGTCGCCTTTGCTCGCCATACTCTCTTTCCCCGCAATTTTAGTACACTATGATACCACGAGACTTTCGCTACGGGGTATAATCATAGGGGATGGGAGCTGTTTGGGCTGGAGGCTTGTTGGACATTACGCTTTAGGCAAAGAACTACAAGGAGGTTTGTATGGCGCACATTGAGGTCAATCTGGAGATGAAACACGAGGCCCGAATAAGCAACTACGGGGGAGAACTCCGGCCCTACATGGCGATAACCAAGATGATGGTAGCAGACCAGGAAGGCATTCAGATACTGGTTATCGGGCCCGGAACTGACGAGAACCCCAAGACTCTCGACCTTCGCATGACGACGGACGTTGCGGAGGACCTGGCCAACACTCTGATGCTGATTAGCCAGTCCCACGCACAGACCATCGGCTTTGAGTTTACCGACGAAGAGAGCGACCCCGACCCCGACGCGTAGCCTGCGAAGGTACGGGATAGTCTATATCTTCAAACCGGACAGGGCCACGGTGGTGTCCCTTTGATACGCTCGCCTATGAGCGGGGCTTCAGGGCTATGCGCTTCCATTTTGAGACCGCATTGTCTAGTATAAGGATGTAACCCGGTCCATTTAACCAAGACACGTTAGGGGGAGCTTATGACCTCTACCCGGAAGGCAAATACCCTGAGGGAGCTGAAGGAGAGCGGATATGAGGTGGTGGGGGTGAGAGAGGAGCTTAGGCGGAACCTCGTGAAGAAGATCGTCGCGGACGAGGACCTCTTCCCAGGGATAATCGGCTACAGCGAATCAGTTATTCCCCAGATCGAGAACGCCATCCTCTCCGGGCAGGACATCATTCTGCTGGGCGAGCGCGGTCAGGCCAAGTCCAGGATAATCCGCGCTCTGGTCAACCTGCTGGACGAGGAGATACCCTGCATTGCCGGCTGCGAGATCAATGACAATCCATTCGATCCAATCTGCAGGGCCTGCAAAGACAAGCTGGAGAGCGAGGGGGACGACATCGCGATAGCGTGGCTGGGGCGCGACGACCGGTACGGCGAGAAGCTGGCTACCCCTGACATCGCCGTGGCCGACCTCATCGGAGAGGTCGATCCAATCAAGGTCGCCGAGGGCCGCTACCTGTCGGATGAGCTGACGGTCCACTTCGGCCTTATACCGAGGACCAACCGGGGTATATTCTCCATCAATGAGCTGCCGGACCTGGCGGAACGCATTCAGGTGGGGCTGTTCAACCTCATGGAGGAGAGGGACATCCAGATAAAGGGTTACAGGATACGCCTGCCAGTGGACGTGTACCTGGTGGCCAGCGCCAACCCGGAGGACTACACCAACCGGGGACGTATCATCACACCGCTCAAGGACCGCTACGGGGCGCAGATCCGCACCCACTATCCCCAGTTTCCCGAAGACGAGGTGCAGATAATGGAGCAGGAGCGCACCATCTTCGCTGACATGGAGGACCTGGTGTCCGTGCCCGGCTATATGAAAGACATCATTGCCGAGGTGACCGGCCTGGCGCGTCGGAGCGGGGACATCAATCAGCGGTCGGGAGTGAGCGTCAGGGTGTCCATCGCCAACTACGAAAGCATTATCAGCAACGCCTACAAGCGCGCCCTGCGGTTCGGTGAGGGCAAGGTTGTCCCGCGCATTAGCGACCTGTCCGCCATTGTGCCGTCCACAATGGGCAAGATAGAGCTGGAGACGATGGAAGACGGCCGCGAGGCGAAGATACTGGAGGACATCACCAAGAGGGCGGTGCTGAACATATTTGGCCGCCACGTCGATATGGAGGAGATGGAGGGGATTGTGGAGTCCTTTGAGGAGGGCATGACAATCGAGACCGGCAGCGACAGACCGTCGATGGAGTACGTGACGCTGCTGGGAGAGGTGGAGGCCTTTGACGAGCCTATCAAGCGACTGGGGGCCGACAACACCCACGGGATTATAGCGTCGGCTATGGAGTTCATTCTGGAGGGTCTCCACCTCAAGAGGCGTCTCAACAAGGACATGGTCGATGGGAGATCCCGGTACCACAACTGAGCGTGGACTACGGTTTTTTGACAGCATTGTCGCAAGGGGAGGAGTCGTGACGGATAACCGTGTAGAGAACGCGCTTATTATCGGGTCGAGGCCGGCGGGCGACACCCTGCGCTACTACGGAGTTCGACGCGGACAGACGGGAATACGGGAATGACCACAGAAGAACGACTTTCATCGGCGGAACGGCACATCGCGGAGCTGCAAGACCAGACCTCAACGATGGCGCAGGGACAGAATGCCCACGGCGCGATCCTGGACAGGATGGGTGAAGCGCTGGAACGCTTGGCCCTTGCCTACGTGGATACCAGCAATCGACTGGTTCGGATGGAGGAACGGCTGGGGCTGATGGAGGAACGGCTGGGGCTGATAGAGGAACGACTGGGGCTGATGGAGGATCGACAGGGACGGATGGAGGAACGCCTTGAGCGGATAGAGGCCCTCGTGCAAGACCACACCCGTACTATGCAGGCTCACAGCGTGGACCTGTCGGCCATCAGAGCCGTCCTTGGGCAAGACCAGGACGAGCCGGACCCATAGGGTATCCCGGACTTTTGAAGCATTGTTGCAAGGGGAGGAACCGTGACGGAAAACCAGATAGAGAACGTGCTTATTATTGGGTCGGGGCCGGCGGGCGACACCGCAGCCCTCTACGCCGCCCGGGCTGACCTCAAGCCCCTGGTGATAGACGGCATCACACCGGGCGGACAGCTCACCATAACCACGGACGTGGAGAACTACCCCGGATTCCCTGAGGGTGTGATGGGGCCGGAGCTTATGTTCAAGTTCCGGGAGCAGGCGGAGCGGTTCGGGGCGCGATACGTGAACGGCAGCGTCACGGCGGTCGACTTCTCCAAGCGCCCGTTCCGCATAGAGGTGGACGAGGAGGACAACTACTATGCAAAGACCGTGATCATCTCCTCCGGCGCTACGGCTAGCCTTTTGGGCGTTCCCGGGGAGGCGGAGCTTATGGGGCGGGGTGTTTCGGCCTGCGCCACATGCGACGGGTTCTTCTTCAGGGACAAGGAACTCGTTGTCGTTGGCGGCGGCGATACGGCGATGGAGGAGTCCACCTTCCTCACCAAGTTCGCCTCGAAGGTGCACGTGGTGCACAGGCGGGACCAGCTGAGGGCCTCCAGGATAATGCAGGAGCGGGCCTTCAACAACCCGAAGATAGACTTCGTCTGGGATTCGGTGGTGGAGGAGATCCTGGGAGTCGAGGAGGGCGAGGTGAAGTCGGTCAAGCTTCGCAACGTCAAGACCGACGAGGTGATTGTAAGGCCCATAGACGGGGTGTTCATGGCGATAGGACACAAGCCCAATACGGAGCCCTTTATCGGGCATGTGGACACAAACGAGAACGGGTACATCATCACCCACGACGGCACCAAGACCAACGTGCCAGGGGTCTTTGCCAGCGGCGACGTGCAGGACTGGGTCTACCGGCAGGCGGTGACGGCTGCGGGCACCGGGTGCATGGCCGCCATAGACGCTGAGCAGTTCCTTACGTCCAACGGCGAGTTATAGGTCGGCGGGGTGTAGCGTACTACCCCGCTCAAATGATTCGACAAGCTCACCCCCCGTACCAAGTACGGGGCAGGCCATGAGCGGTAACGAATCGGCCTGAAAGTCACATATGAGTGTCCTAGGCCCCTCGGCCGGGCGAATCTGAATCTGAGGTGCTCTACGTTGAAAGCGCCGTCGGCGACCCAGCTTGACGATCTTCCCCTGAGCTACGCCTTTGACTCGCTGCCTCATCCGGCGCTGCTCTTCCCGTCCTTCCGCGACCTTCCATACCCCGCGCTGCTGGACGGGGCTATGCCCGGAGCCACGGGCAGCAGGTACTCGTATCTGACTGCGGACCCGTTTCTGGTGATGCGAAGCCGCGGCCGACGCGTGGACCTTCTTCAGAACGGCGCAGTTCACGAGATGGAAGGCGACCCCTGGCAGATACTACAGGACCTCCTTCGCAGGCACCACGTTGAGAAGTCGCCGGGACTGCCGCCCTTCCAGGGCGGAGCGCTGGGCTACTGGGGATACGACCTGGGAAGACACCTGGAGCGTCTCCCGTCCCGGGCCGAGGACGATCTGGGCCTTCCGGAGATGTACCTGGGTTTCTACGACTGGGCGCTGGCCCACGACGGGGTAACCGGCAGGTCGTGGCTGGTCTCCTCCGGGATGCCGGACGCCACGTCGGATATGGCCGAGGCCCGCGCAGCAGATGTGATGCGCCGGCTGAGCGAGAAACCGCAGGAAGCGCTATCCCCTGTTCTGCGCACTCCCGCGTCTTTGCAGTCCAACTTTACGCCAAAGTCGTACATGGCTGCTGTGGGGCGCGTAAAGGAGTACCTGGAGTCCGGGGACGCATACCAGGTAAACCTGTCACAGCGGTTCCACTCCCCCTTTGAAGGCGACCCCTGGGGCCTGTACCAGAGGCTGCGCCGGTTCAACCCTGCGCCCTTTGCGGCCTACCTGAGCTTTCCCGAAGTGGATGTGCTCAGCGCGTCCCCGGAGGAGTTCCTAAATCTGGAGGAGGGCCGGGTGCGGGTCCGGCCCATCAAGGGGACGCGGCCGGTGGGCAGGACTCCCGAGGAGACGGCGTTTCAGGCTGAGTCGCTTCTGGCCAGCGAGAAGGAGCGGGCCGAGAACGTCATGATTGTCGACCTGCTGCGCAACGACATAGGGCGGGTGTGCCGCATCGGGTCGGTGGAGGTGCCCAGCCTCTTCGCCGTCGAGCAGCACCCCACTGTGCTGCACCTGGTATCCACCATAACCGGCGAGCTGCTTCCCTCTACGGACGCCGTGGGACTGCTGAAGGCCTGCTTCCCCGGCGGGTCGGTGACGGGGGCGCCCAAGGTGCGGGCAATGGAGATCATCGAGGAGCTGGAGCCGGTGCGACGTGGAGTCTACTGCGGCGCCATAGGTTACATTTCATTCAGCGGGGATATGGGGACCAGCATAACCATACGGACGCTGGTGCTGACCCGCGGCGAGGCTTATCTCCAGGTTGGCGGAGGGATTGTGGCTGACTCCGACCCTGAGTCCGAGTACCAGGAAACTCTCCATAAGGCGCGGGGTCTCCGCCTTGCCCTGGGATGCGATGACTGAAATCACCCCGGTGCTGTACGTCAACGGCCGGTTTGTGCCGGAGGCCGAGTCTAGCCTTTCGCCCCTCGACAGGGGTTTCACCCTCGCCGACGGCCTCTTTGAGACAATGGTGGCTTTGGGCGACAGGGTGTTTCGCATGGGAGACCACCTTGCCCGGATGCGACGGGGCGCTGAGGCGCTGTATCTTGCCCTGCCGTCTGCGGAAGAACTGACAGGGGTTGTTCTGGAGAGCATAGGACGGAACGGCTACCCGCGCTCCGTGGTGCGTCTTACCGTGAGCCGGGGCGTGGACTTCGGTCGCGGTCTGGATGCGCCGCCCGGCATCGAGCCTTCCGTCGTGGTGCGGGTCGCGCCATGGCAGGGTCCGCCGGAGTCAGCGCCGCCGGGCCGCAGGCTGGCGCTCTCGGCGATAGCGCGCAATGATCGCTCTCCCCTGTCCCGCATAAAATCCCTGTCCTACGTGGAGGGCGTGACAGCCCGGCTGGCAGCCCAGCGCGGTGGGGCCGATGACGCCCTTCTGTGCAACACCACTGGCTTTGTGACAGGCGGGACATCGAGCAACGTATTCGCAGTCGATGGCGACAGCCTGCTCACTCCACCGGAGGAGGACGGCGTCCTGCCGGGGATAGCCCGGCTCACGGCGCTGGAAGAAGCGAGAAGCCTGGGCATACCCACTGTGGAGCGGTCGCTGACGCCGGAGCGTGTCGCCGGGGCCGACGAGGTGTTCCTGACCAACGTGGTCCAGGGACCTGTGCCGGTGGTCTCGCTGGACGGCAGCCCTATCGGCGCGAGCGCGCCCGGACCTATGACACAAAGGCTGGCGGAAGCGTACTGGAAACGCGTGCGGCGTGAACTGCTTCCGCTGTAGGGTGAGCCCGATCCTAATTGTCGCTCCCATGCAGAATGGAGGCTTTCATAACTGGCAAAGAGGTACGCCCCCTCTCTGACTCTCCCCCTGAAGGGGGCGAGAAATCCCTTCCCCCGCCCGCGGGGGAAGGTTAGGATGGGGGCGCAAAAGGCTATGCAAAGGTCTCTGCAGACGGGAGTCCCCCCACCTAGATTCCCGCTCGTAGCCTGCCCCGTACTCCGATACGGGGGCGGGAATGACGATTTATAGAGATTTGGCATAGGTTGTTCAAAGGTCTCATGTAGGCCGCGAGCCGTATTGCGCCGGGCGGCTATCGGGGGTAGCATTAGCCCCTGGAGTCTGAGGCGGAGATTCGGGTGCGGATTTCACATCGGCGCACATTGCGCTATTGACACATTTCGTACAAGTGGTATAGGATTGTCATAGAAAGACTTATGTTGTTATGGGTGCTATGGACGAATTAGACAGAAAAATAATCGGAATTCTTCAGGTGGACGGCAGGGCTTCCAACGCCAAGATAGCCAGGCAGTTGGGAGTGAGCGAGGGGACCATACGACGCCGGCTGAAGCGCCTCATCGAGGACGAGGCTATTCAGGTGGTGGCTTTGCCCGAACCATCCAAGCTGGGCTATAACACTGAGGCCATAGTTGGCATTCAGGTGGATCCTGGCAAGCTTGAGGACGTTGCCAATGAGCTGGGCAGGGTGCCGGAGACCCTGAACGTCTCCGTGACCACCGGCGCATTCGACATCTTCGCGTGGGTGGCGTTGCCCTCCCCGGAGCAGCTTCACAGCTTCCTACTGGGCACCGTGGGCAAGATCCCCGGGGTCAAGCGCAGCGAGACATTCGTCACGCTGTCGGTCAAGAAGCGCTCCTCGGCTCCCCTGCCCTGAGTCGTTCCCCAACCGCGCATCCATCGGGCAAACGGTAACGTTCTGTATTGTTGCGCGCTCGTTTTTGTCGGCATATCGCTTCGACCACCTTTCCCAAATGGGTCACGCCCCTTAGACTGCCGGGAGGGTATGCTATAATGCAGGCAAATCCTGGAAGCTAAGGAGTGAGAATGGCAGGCGAAATCCTTACTGAGATGGTAGAGTGCCCGGTTACCGACAGCCCCGCGGTGCCCGGCTATCTGGCCCGACCCGAGGGCGACGGGCCGTTCCCGGCTATTGTGGTCATTCAGGAGTGGTGGGGCCTTGAGCCGCACATCAAGGACATAGCGGAGCGCTTTGCCCGCGAGGGGTACGCAGCCCTCGCCCCGGATCTGTATCACGGAGCCGTAACCGACGAGCCGGACGAGGCTCGGAAGCTGGCGATGGAGACGGACATGGACCTGGCCGTCCGTGAAGTGGGCGGCGCCGTCACTTACCTCAGGGGCCAGCCTTACGCCAAGGGCACAGTCGCCACCATAGGCTACTGCATGGGCGGCGGCCTTTCCCTTTCGGCCTCCTGCCGCTATCCCGTTGACGCCACAATCGTCTACTACGGTGGCAACCCCAACCCGCTGGAGCAGGTCCAGGACATACCTGGCCCGGTCCTGGGCATCTACGGCGAAGACGATCGTCTCTTCCCGGACGCGGTCAATGCCCTGAGAGAGGCGTTGACCGGCTACGGCAAGACCGTGGAGATTCACACCTACCCGGGCGCGCCCCACGCATTCTTCAACGACAGCAGGCCACCGACCTATTGGGAGGAGGCCTCAAAGGACGCTTGGCAGAAGACCCTGGACTTCTTGGCGCGGAATATGAGCTAGTTGTGGGCACGGCTGCAATCCGGCAGAGCCGGGGTGCAGCCGTACACCGCATTCTCTAGCTCTTTGACGTTAGTCCCCTTCTACATGACGGCTACCCTATGTTAGGCATTCTCTTGGGAATCCTGGCGGCGACCTGCTGGGGCTTCAGCGCCGTGCTTGTGCGATTCGGCCTCCAGCATCTCCGACCCACCACCGGCACCTGGATCTCTCTCATCCCGGGTGTCGTATTGGTGATGGGGCTTGCCCTCGTGTTCAACCGAGACGCCTTCCCTACGCTGACAGCTATTGCCTTTCTGTGGTTTGCGCTGAGCGGGCTGTTCAACTTCGCCCTGGGACGACTGTTCAATACGTTCAGCATCCAGCTGGCGGGAGTCGCACGCGCTACGCCGCTGTTCAGCACAGCGCCCCTTTTCGCAACTATTCTGGCGATACTCTTCCTGGGCGAGTCCGTCACTCCCTGGCTTCTTCTGGGCACCGTCACCATAGTCGGCGGCATAGTCCTGATAACGAGCGAGCAGGTCCGTTGAAGTCGCTTCAGTCGCGGCTTGGCAGCGGCGGCCGCTTATGGCTGGGATACGCGGTCGCGATGGGCGCGGCTATGTCCTATGGCGCATCTCAGACCATCGGAAAGCATATAACAACCGAGTACGCGCCGCCGTTGGTGGGCACAGCTTTCGCCCTGCTCTTCGGCCTGCTATACGTCTCCCTCATGTTTCACAGGCACATCCCGGTTGACATAAAGGCCAACCCCCGCCGGGGCTACCTGTGGTTCTCGCTGTCGGGAATAACCTCGGCGTCCGGTGTGGCGCTGCTCTACTTTGCCTTGAGCGAGGCGCCAGTTGTCGTCATCTCGCCGGTGGTCGCCATCAGTCCGTTGGTATCCCTGACTCTGGCCCACCTCTTCCTGCAACGGCTGGAGAAGATCACAAAGAGGACCATTATGGGCACTCTCCTGGTTGTGCTGGGTGTGGTGATCATCACGTTCAGCAGGAACACCTCCTGAGCGTTACGCCATGTCCACCATAACGTTTGTGCTGGTGCTTATGGCTATGCTGTTCTTCGTGGGGATAGCAGGTTCATTTCTGCTCCTGCTTTTGATCGGCAAGTTGACCGCTCCCAAGGATGGGGATAAAAAGTAGGGTGGCGAAGGTCCCTAGCTCTGTCTGTACCGGTTGACTATGGGCAGACGCCTGTCCCGCCCGAAGGCCCGCGGCGTGATCTTGACACCAGGGGGGGCCTGTCTGCGTTTGTACTCGTTGCGGTCAACCATCGCAATGACCCTCAAGACTGTCTCTGAGTCGAAGCCCATGTCCACTATGTCGGCGTAGCTGCGGTCTTCCTCCACGTAGGCCTTGAGAATCCCGTCTAGCAGATCGTAGGGAGGAAGGGTATCCTGGTCCGTCTGGTCGGGCTTCAGTTCGGCGCTGGGAGCCTTCTCTATCACGCTTTGAGGGATTGCGTTGCGGGGCGAGCCGTGGTCGTTTCGATACTGGGCAAGCTGGTACACCAGGGTCTTGGGCACGTCCTTGATCACGGCGAATCCCCCGGCCATGTCGCCATAGAGGGTTGCGTAGCCGGTGGCAAACTCGCTCTTGTTGCCGGTGGTGAGCACCAGCCAGCCGAACTTGTTGGACAGGGCCATGAGGATATTGCCCCTGACGCGAGTCTGGATGTTCTCCTCGGCCACGTTGGGCGGGCTGTCCTGGAATGGGCCCGACAGCATGTGCAGCATGGCCTCAAAGGCCTCCTCTATGGGGACGGTGAGCAGCTCGATGCCCAGGTTTTGGGTCAGTTCCTGGGCGTCCAGGATGCTGCCCTCGGAGGAGTACCGGGAGGGCATAGCGACGCAGAGGACGTTCTCGCTGCCCAGGGCGTCGGCCGCGATGGCAGCCGTCAGGCTGGAATCGATCCCGCCGGAGAGGCCGATGACAACCTTGCTGAAACCGCTCTTGCGAACGTAGTCCCCTGTTCCCAGCACCAGGGCGGAGTATGTCTCTGCCAGTGGGTCCATCGGCTTGGCGATGCAGCCGTCCAGCGCCGTCTTTGGCTCCGCCGGGGTGTGTTCCGAGACGTGTACTAGCTGGGACGATCCTATCGCGCTCAGGATGGGTCGCTCCTTGCGAGGCCTGGGGTCGTGCAGGCGATGGCGGAAGACGGCGTCCATGTCCAGGTCGACCACCACCAGGTCCTCCTCGAATTGCTTGCCGCGGGCCACAAGCTCCCCGCCTTGGTCGAATACGACGCTGCCGCCGTCGAACACCAGCTCATCCTGGCCTCCCACCAGATTGGTGTAGGACACGTACACCTCGTTGTCTGAGGCGCGGGTGGCCACCATTCGCTCCCGGAAGCCCAGCTTTCCGGCGTGGTATGGCGAGCCGTTGATGTTGATGATTATCTCTGCGCCCGCCTCTCGCTGCACCGCCGCCGGTCCCAGGGCGTACCAGATGTCCTCGCAGATGTTGACGCCAATGTGGATGCCGTTGATGACGAAGACGGGGCACTCGGCCCCGGCCTTGAAGTAGCGGTCTTCGTCAAAGATGCCGTAGTTGGGCAGATACATCTTGTGATAGACGCCCACAAGCTGCCCGTCGTGCGCCACGGCCGCGGCGTTGTAGATGTCCCCCTGGGAGTCGACAAAGCCCACAACGACGGTGATGCCCTGGGAGTTGGCTACAACCTCATGCATCTTCTCGATGTTAGAGCGGATGAATGAGGGCTTGAACAGCAGGTCCTCCGGCGGGTAGCCGGGGATTGCCATCTCCGGAAAGACAACAAGGTTGGCCTGCTGCGCCTTGGCCTTCCGGATGTGCTCCAGGACCTTGGCGGTGTTGCCCTCCAGGTCGCCCACGGTTGTGTTGATCTGGGCCATAGCCAGACGTAGATTGCGCACGCTTACAACTCTCTTGTGAATAACGTTTGGTTATAGAGTATAGCACAAGGCGCAGCCGGCCCATCGACAAAGGCGGGTGGCTGCCGGCGTTGTCCCCAAAGTGGCTGAAGGGAAAGCAGACTGGAGAGCCGGGTTATAGTAAAATGTAGGCGCGATTCTGAAGGAGGATGTAGGGGCGGTTCGCGAACCGCCCCTACATCCGCTGTCATTCCTGCGGGGGCAGGAACACGTTTCAAGAATAGAACAGGGGCAGCGATGCTTGCATTCGATGAAAGGGTGACAATCAAGGACAAGGATGGAGGCTTGATTGGGGGCTGCCGGATGGTCGGTTGGGTGGACCAGAACGACCCCGGCCTTAGAAGATGGCATGGAGAGTTTATGCCGATAGCCGGGCAGCCTTGGGAATTTGCAGTCACATCTATAGAGAGAAGCGGCCTTCACGTGGTGTGCGAGGACGGCGCCACGGCCAGGATACTCGCGCCAACGGTCACCGACGCCCTGAGCTCGGGAGTGCGCTGCACCTTCGAAGGGATCTGGCCGCCGCCCAGGCCGGTGGCTTAGCGTCGGAAACCAGCGGAGACAGAGAAGACCTACTCCCTTTGGGGGCACATTAGACGGATGCCAAGAGCTCTGACCAGCGTCGTCTGTGTCTGATGTCGGATCGGTGGTCATCCAGCTGGGATCCCACCCCCAACAGGAATTCCCGCCTGCCCTCTTCACCCAATAGCGCCAAGCTGACTTCTGCCAGCCTGGAAAGGCTCATTACATAGATATTCTGGCCGCTTACAAACTCGCTCTCTATCAGTGAGTCCACCTGCTCCTGGTCTTCAACACCTTGTTGAGCCACAAAGAATATCTCTGAGACTTGCTTCTCGCGCATGTTGGCTACTTTTCCCATCATCTGGCTCACAGTGAGAATCCTGTCCTTTACCTCCACGACCAGCACTATTGTGCCGTCCTCAGTACTACACTCCAAGTCGGCAAGCATTCCCGTAGAAGCATCTGAGGCCGTGATTGAGGCTCTCTCTACTCTTGAAAATAAGTGAAATTTCCTACCTATCACGGCAAAAAGCGCGGAAGAAAGCGCCAACAGCCGGTCTCCACCCGAAGTCTCAGCCGATACTCATCTATGAGTCTCATACACCCAGACAAACTAATCCGTCGTGGCGTTGGATATGCCACTCTGACCTCTGACAGTCGGCGGTATATTTCAATGATGACCTGACGCAGTACGGTCTTTGTGAAGTCCTCATCTTGGGCGCTTTCAACGACTTCCAGCACGCGACACAGGTGGTCCCAGCCCCGCTTGTTTTTTTGTGGATTTCGATGCCGCTCCGAGACCTCCGAAACTCTAACCGGATTGTTAACGTACGGCTCCGGCGAGCCTCCCAACACGCGATCGTTTGCTTGGTCAAAAGGAACTATGATTTGGTGGGCAATGGTGCGCGCATCAAAGGAGCCGGTCCTATCGGCGCCCGCCTGCAGTGAGCGACAGTCCAGAGCGGGGTCGGCTATCTTGGCAAGAAGCTGAGTGGGTAGCACATAGCGGTAGGTCTTTGTATTTGAATTCACAGAGAGACGGATGCTTTCGAGTAGCTCGCCGTCATCTTCCTCTATGGCATCCACGAGCGGCCCATCTTCTGCAGCGGACAGAACACTCGCCCAGATTTCTTGCAGAGTAGCGGCTGCCGCTTCGACCAGACTCACAGGCATATTGCGTCATTCATACTTCTAGAAATTGGTCCAAAGGGCCTCTTGCCTCTGCTCCTTCACTGAGTGACAGAGCTTGGGTAGAGCTTCATGGCATTGCCAGTCCTTGTACAGATCGTCCATAAGATCGCACCTGTAGCCGGAAATAGCTACATTACCCTTGCAGTTGCGAAGCACCTCGGAAAGCTCTTTGTGAGACTCTTCTTCCATCTCAAATCCGTATGCCTTGCTGTCACCACGGCTGGAGTGGAGGTAGGGTGGATCGCAGTAGAAGAGGGTGTTGGGGCTGTCGTATAAGCGGATTACGTCTACAGCCGGTCTGTTCTCAATCTGGACTCTGAGCAATCGCATGGCTATCTCCGGTAGGTGCTCTACACTACCAAGCCAACGTGAAACTACACCGGACATTCCCGCCCTGCTCGTGTTCTTGCAGTTGGCCCAACGACCCAGGGATGCGGTCTGAGCCAAACCCGTTCTGGACTGGCGGGCGCGTATGAAGAATCTCTGGGCGCGCTCTAAATCGTCAAGATGCTCTGTGCCCTCTGATACAGCCCAGTAGAACTCCTCTCTTGAAAATGGAGTAAGCGCTATGTGCTTTACCAGATCCTCTGTTCGGTCTCTCAATACCTTGAAGAAGTTAGCTATCTCGCCATCAATGTCATTGTACGTCTCTACCGGTGAGGGGCGTCTGTTCAGTAGAACAGCTGCTGATCCGGCAAATGGCTCACAGTAGTGGACTTTCGGGGAGCAGGGGCAGCAGCCAGCCCAAGTGGTTATATTTGCCTCCGTACCAGCCGAACGCTATCAGCTTACGTCGGCTACGTCTTTTGCTCTCAGAACTCTTACCTCCTACCTCGGTCAATTCCCCTTGCAGATATATTGGAGACGGCAATCTGCTCATTGGTACTTGCCTCCTTTTTGGTGTCAGCCCTGCAAGCGGTTACGGCAGTAGAGCTTACAGTAAGCGACATTAGACCATCTGTGCGCCACTCAGTCTATCCGTTTCCGTGTAATGTGTCAATAGCCTCAGATGAAAGTTTATCTTTGGCTTAGCAAATACTACAAGTCGCGGGCAGGCGGGTTTATGGGTAGTTTACCCGCCCCTACCCCAAGTCGAAGGACTTGGACGCCATGTCAACAATGTAGCTGCCTATAGCGAGGGATGACGTGGCCCCCGGTGATGGCGCGTTCAGGACGTGGATGGCTCCCCGGGTTTCTTCGATGCGGAAGTCGTCCACCAGAGAGCCATTCGGGTTCACGGCCTGCGCTCGTACGCCGGCTCCTCCCGATACTACGTCATCGGACGTTATATCCGGGAGTAGGCGTCGGAGGTCTCTCACAAAGGTGGACTTACTGAAGGAGCGGTGCATCTCTGCAATGCCCACCTTCCAGAACTTCCGCGACATCGACCAGAAGCCCCCGTAGGACAGGGTGTCCATGAACTCGCCCATCTTGAAGCTGGTCTTGGTGTACCCCTCCCGCGCGAAGGCCAGCACCGCGTTGGGGCCTGCTTCCACCTCTCCGTTGATCCTCTTGGTGAAGTGTACGCCCAGGAATGGGAGGCTGGGGTTTGGCACGGGATAGATGAGTCCCTTTACCAGGTCCCGGCGGTCATCTTTGAGCGTGTAGTACTCACCTCTGAAGGGTATGATCCTCACGTTTGGCCTTATGCCCATCATGCGAGCGACCCTGTCCGCCGCGAGTCCGGCGCAGTTAATCAGATGGCTGGTCTTAACTTCGCCCTGGGTGGTCTCCACCACCAGCGATCCCTCGCTCTCCCGGATGGCCCGGACGGTTGCGTCGGTCACTATCTCTCCGCCGCTTGCCCTGATCTTGGCGGCGTATGCGTTGGCAACCTTCTTGTAGTCGACTATCCCGGTATTGGGGGCCCAGATGGCCTTCAGACCGAAGGCGTGAGGCTCGATCTCCTTCAGCCTCTCAGGCCCTATCTCCTCCAGACCCTGGACGCCGTTGGCGATTCCCCTCTGGAGCAGCGTGTCCAGCCGTCCGAACTCCGACTCGCTGGTCGCCACGATCACCTTGCCGCACCGCTCGAAGTCTATGTCGTTCTCCTCGCAGAACTGGGTGAGCAGCCCCACGCCTGCGGTGCAGAACTGGGCCTTGCTCGACCCGGGCGCGTAGTAGATGCCGGAGTGTATAACCCCGCTGTTGTGGCCGGTCTGGTGCTGAGCCAGCTGAGGCTCCTTCTCCAACACCACCACTCGACAGTCGGGATGCCTTTCCGTCAGGCGCAGCGCAGTGGACAGGCCGATTATTCCGCCTCCGATAATGGCTACCTGGTATTGCTGTCTATCCATAGGAATTCCCCCGACGCTTGGATGGAAACGATCTGTTCGAGGTTCTCAGAGGGACTTGATAGCCTTCTGCTGCGCCTCGAAGTGGTACTGGATGCCTGTGCCGGCCAAGGCCAGCAGGTCGTCCATGGCGTTTCTGGAGAAGGGGCTGCCTTCCGCCGTGCCCTGCAGCTCCACGAACTCCCCCGTGTCCGTCATAACCACGTTGAAATCCACCTCTGCCCTGGAGTCCTCGTCGTAGCAGAGGTCCAGAATGCTCTCATTGTCCACCAGCCCCACGCTTATTGCGGCCACTGCGCCCTTCAGGGGTATGGAGCGGATAATGCCTGCATTGACCATGTACAGCATTGCCTGGTAGAGGGCGATGTATGCGCCGGTGATGGAGGCCGTGCGAGTGCCGCCGTCGGCTTGCAGGACGTCGCAGTCTACCACAAGGGTGCGCTCTCCCAGGGCGTTCATGTCCACAACCGCCCGTAGGGAGCGTCCAATCAGTCGCTGTATCTCAAGAGTGCGACCGGAGGCTCTGCCGGCGTCGCGCTCCCGCGCAGTCCTGGTTAGCGTGGAGCGTGGCAGCATGTTGTACTCTGCCGTCACCCAGCCCTTGCCCTGTCCTCTCATGAAGGGAGGCACCCGCTCTTCCAGGGTAGCCGTGCATACGACTTTGGTCTCTCCCACTTCGATGAGCGCGGAGCCTTCCGGGAAAACCAGGAAGGACGGCGTTATGGTCACGTCTCTGGGCTGGTCGTTGGGTCTGCCGTCTGATCTGAACATGGGGTTGTTGCGAGCCTCCCGGCGCTCAGCGCCTCGCAGGTGAGTCTAACACCAGCGACACGGCTTTTCAACGGGCTGGGTTGTGGGTATTCCCAACGGGTGTTGGCTATGACGAATAGTACCGCTCGTCCCCGTATCAAGTACGGGGCAGGCACTGAGCATATCGAAGAGAGCTAGCGGGAACCGCACAGACGCTGCATACCCGCTTAAATGGTTCGCAAGCTCACCATGAGCGGTAAGGGGGGCTTGCCACTGCCAGAACATGTAGGGACTACTATGGGGGTGGTGTGACCTTGCTGCTACAGGCTGCCTCTGTTAGGGAATCTCTGAATAATGTCCCTGATTATGGCATAATTTAGGCAAAGCAAGCAAAAGCCAGGGAGGACGCCATGACTGACCAGCCCACCTTCGCCGACTTGGAATACCGGCACAAGAAGCGCAGGACCCGTCGAGAGGTCTTTCTGGAGCGGATGGAATGTCTGATACCCTGGGAGACGTTGGAGGAGCGCATCCGGCCCCACTACTTTAAGGCGGAGCGGGGTCGTCGGCCTTACTCCCTGTCGGTGATGCTGCGAGTGCACGTAGTCCAACTCTGCTACAATTTGAGTGACCCTGGTATGGAAGATCTGCTGTATGAGGCAGAGTCGGTGAGGCGGTTCGTGGGTCTCAGGCTGTCGGAAGACCTGCCAGACGAGAGCACGATACTACACTTTCGCCACCTGTTGGAGAAGCATCAACTGGGTCAGGGGTTGTTTGAGGAGATTAAAGGTCACCTGGAGAAGCAGGGGGTACGGCTGCAGGAGGGGAGCATAGTGGACGCCACCATCATAGCAGCGCCGTCGTCAACGAAGAACGGGGCGGGGCAGCGTGACCCGGAGATGCGCCAGGTGAAGAAGGGGAATGCGTGGCATTTCGGGATGAAGCTGCACATTGGTGTAGACTCCCGGACAGGCTTGGTACACAGCTTCTCAACAACGCCGGCCAACGTGCATGATGTGACCCAAGCCCATCGTCTATTGCATGGTGGGGAGCAGCAGGTATGGGGGGATGCCGGATACACAGGGGTGGAGAAGCGGTCCGAGAATCTGGAGTTGGGGGTACAGTGGCAGGTGGCTATGAAGCCGGGACAGCGACGAAAGCTGGATTCGGGGAGTCTGGTAGCCTTAGCGGAGAAGTCTAAGGCGTCGGTGCGAGCTAAGGTGGAACATCCCTTCTGGGACGTGAAGGGGGTATTCGGCTACGCTAAAGTACGCTACCGGGGCTTGGCCAAGAACACAGAACGGCTGGCGCTGCTGCTGGGGCTGTCCAACCTGAACCGGGCCCGGGGCCTCTTGGCTGGTTGACCTGGGGGGTAGTAGGCCCAAAAGCGGGACTGAAGCCGCAAAGCGGCCGAAGAGGAGAGGGCAAAGAGGGCCGAAATTAACCGCATCTTCAAAAACCAAGGCCAATAACCAGGAGGGTAAGTCTGCTTCTGCACCCAGCAATCAAGAAATCAGCCTGGCAACACATTGTTCAGACCTTCCTTAGTATACTCGCCAGTGCTCAGGGGCTGTCCTATCGACGGCGAAGTAAGACCTGTCTTTCGGATATGGCGCAGGACGACTGCTTCCCAACGGGTTGACGGATAGTCCAAGTACAGACAGGCCGTCTTGAGTTTGTCCCGCGTCCCTTGGCCGCGCCCGCTCCTTGCCGCGCAGCCCCCGGAGTGTGAAGCCATGAGAACGACCAAACCAAGGATATTCTACGGCTACTGGGTGCTCTCGGCCGGCTCCCTGGTCATGGTGTTACTGGGGATAGCGGGCCTGCACGGCTTGGGGGTGTTCTTCTCCGCCTTGCAACGGGAGTACCTCTGGAGCAGCGCCCTCCTTTCGGGGGCCTTTGCCCTCTCCAGGGCCGAGTCCGGCTTCCTGGGTCCGGTGGAGGGCTACCTCGTCGACAGGGTAGGTCCGCGCAAGATGGTGGCCGTTGGCTTGGCCATCCTGGGCGTGGGCTTCATCCTGCTCAGCCGCGTGGACAGCCTGCTCTCCTTCTACATCGCCCTTGTGGTGATTGCCCTGGGAACCGGCATCGGCGGCTTCCTGGCGATCATGTCCTCGCTGACCAACTGGTTCTATCGACTGCGCGCCCGGGCTATGGCCGTCGCCACCGTGGGAGTGAACGTCGGCGGTCTGCTCATAGTGCTGCTGACCTGGGCAGTCGACAGTGTCGGTTGGAGGACGGCCGCCATTATCTGCGCCCTGATTGTTTGGGCGCTGATAGCCCCCATCACTATGGTGCTGCGTGACCGTCCGGAAGACTACGGCCTTCTCCCGGACGGCGATGTGGCCCCTCCTTCCAATGCGGATGACCCCTCCGGCCAGGACGCAGTAACCGGAAGCGCTTATGATGATGAGGACGACATGACTGTGAAGGAGGCCCTCCACAGCCAGGCCTTCTGGATGGTCTCCCTTGTCCACGGGATTGCCGTAATGTCCCTGTCGGCGCTGGCTGTCCACCAGATCGAGCGAATGGTGCAGGCTGGGGTCTCGCTGCAAATGGCCGGGCTGGTGGTGACAATATACACCGGCGTCGGCATATTCTTCCGCATCTTCAGCGGGTACATAGCCGACATCTTCGACAAGCGGTACGTCATAGCCGGGTTTCTGCTATTCCAGACGGCGGCCCTGTTCGTCTTTGCGGTGGGGAACACCGTCTTCATGTTCGTGCTCTTCGGGCTGCTGTTCGCCCCGGGCTGGAGCGGCCGGGGAGCAGCCCTCACCGCC
Source organism: Dehalococcoidia bacterium (assembly GCA_965218945.1). GTDB lineage: Bacteria > Chloroflexota > Dehalococcoidia > Lucifugimonadales > UBA2985 > DAOUJW01. The sequence continues at coordinate 2,887,382 of OZ244718.1, read as the reverse complement.
TACCGGGGCGAGCTCTTCGGGAGAAGGCGGTTTGCCAGCATCACCGGCGTCTCAATGGTGGTCACCAACTCTCTGTCCCTCATCGGCCCCGTCTTTGCCGGGTTCCTTTTCGATGTGACGGGCAGCTATTCCAGCCCCTTCCTTGCCCTGTCGGTCCTCAGCCTCGTGGCCGCCTTCCTGATTCTGCTGGTGCGCAAGCCACAGAAGGTGTCGAGGAGCGCCGTAGGCTAGACGGTCTCAGGCCGCTCCATCAGTGATACAATGTCATCGCACGAGAAAACGGGCTAATGCCGGAATCAGGAGGGACGATATGCCGCACTACATAGTCCTGGGGAACTTTACCGACGAAGGGACAAGGAACATCCGGGACCTCCCAAGGCTGAGGGATGAGACCAATAAGCAGCTGGAGGCAGTCGGAATCAAGATACAGCGCTTCTACACCCTGGGGCAGTACGACGTGGTCGCCATAATCGAGGCCCCCAGCGATGAGGTGATGGCTACTGCCTCCCTGTCCGCCGCCGGCCAGGGGCATATTCGCATCACCACCCTCAAGGCCTTCACCGAGGAGGAGTTCTACAAGATGATAGAGGACCTGCCCGACTCCTAGCAGGCTCCGTTCTTCGGAAGCCTGCCTCTAGCGGCCTCTCAGGCCTACCAGTATCTTCTCCTGGGGCGTCAGCGCTGAGAGGTCCGGGGCCGAGCGTGCCGGAACGCCCAGGGGCGTGCGCTCCAGGGATGCCCGCGCCTCCATACGGCCTCGTACCTGCTCGACCATCTGACGCACTCGCGCGAGGGACTCCTGGACAACCTCGACGGTGGAGCCTTGCACCATATCCTCCGGCACGTCCGGTTCCGACGCCAGCAGCGAGACGCGGTACAGCTCCACCGCCTGGGCCAGCCGGGCGGTGACGCCCTCAATCTCCTCATCACGCCTTTTCGCGGCGTCCTCCGCCTCGCCCAAAGCCGCCTCCAGGTGCGCTATCCTGGCGTCCCGCTGTCCCAGCGCCTCCTCCAATCCCGACAGACGCCGGTCGCGCTCCGACAGAGCGTCCTCCGTTTGCTCCTGTGAGGCCTCCTCTGTTTCCATTCCAACCGCCTCGCCGACGTCTGTATCTGACTCCATCTCTGTAGTCTGAGCATTATCTTCAGCCATAATCTCTCCTGATAAGAAGTTGACTTGTTGCAGAATATCAGTTCTAATATAGACTGCGCAAGGGGGGAATGTCAACGAGAGGAAAGGGGTGGCTACGGGCTAGGCGGCGTTCATTTGTCATGGGAGATGAATTCGGGGACAATATACGGAGAAACTCGCAGGAAGCAGGAAGAAGGTGAAGAGGAAATGGCTTTTGAGAAGGGACCCTATCTTCAGATAGCGGCATTTTGTGAGCAGGTAATTGAAGACAAGAGGGGAATGTTATCCCTAATCAACGTGGTGGACAGAACTACCCATAGCCGTGGAGGGCCACAAGCACCCGAGGAAATGCCTGCTTTCGACCTCAATTGGAAACTAGTATTGTCATTGAAATCGGGCGAGGCTAGAGGGAGTTACCCGGTTAGAATTGTTCCAGAACTACCGTCAGCAGAGACCAAAGAACCGATCTTACTTTCTGTACATCTTGAGGGAGGCAACAGAGGTGTAAACGTAGTTGCGGACATGAGTATGAGGATGGAGATGCCGGGAGTACACTGGGTAAACGTATATTTCGACGACGAGTTGCTTACTAGATTACCAATTGAGGTGATATACTCCAGGTTCTCTGGCCCTGCTCGGGCGTTACCAAAATGATAGGCGTGTCTACTGAACTGGCCTGAATTGTTGCTTCAACTGTCATATAATTCAGGAAAACGTTCTGGCCTTGCCTCATGAGCAATGTAATAGCTTCACCGATCAGTTCTTGTTGGTCTCGCAACCCCTCGGAAACTTCGGTTGTAAGGAGTTCGAACAAACCGAAGATCTCTTTATTCTCTTGGGTCAGGTTTGGATCATCCCAGTCAACACCGGCTAGCCATTCCTCCACAACCGAGAATGGCTGCTCGCGGCTCACATATTTTGCTAGTATCTCTAAGAACTCTCTCATGGTAGTGCTTCCAATCTGAGATCCACAATGCCTCGTGTCCCTACCGCCGAAGTAAACCGCCAAGTGCTGAATGTCCTATTTGAAGAATTCAACATATGGACTAAAATCCGAGACGGTCGCCTGATAAGTGAGGTAGTACCCAATAAGACAGTTCCCTCTAGGAATTGGCCGGACGCCCTCAGCCAAATTGTAAAACATCGCCTTCCAAATGGGAAGCATATAGCTACTACACACAGGATTATAACTACTGATGGTTCGGATTACCATCAGGACGCCAAAGACATCTTATTTCAAGGGTTACGCCTGTGGCGTCGATAGCTTTTGGCTTCATGGCTACGCAGGCCGTTCTGACCCCTCCTCCCTCATGCGCTGCCATTCGGCGTCCGGGTCCTCTATGCCCAGGTTCTCCATCGCCCGCCGACGGCTCTGGATGCCCGTCTCCACCAGCGTCTGCTGCTCCCTCACCAGCCGGCTCCTGTCCTGGGGCAGCAGCGGTCCCCAGAGGATGCGCTGCTTCACCGGCAGGTACGCGACGCCCGTCCGCTGGGTCAGCAGTCGCAGCGCCGTCTCGTTGCGGGCCTTGTACACCGCCGTCCGGATGAGGCGTTTGCGTCGCACCCTCTGGAGCAGAGGGCTTAGCTCCATCTCAAGGGCCACGCCCGACAGGCTGCGGGGATTGTCGCCAAAGCTGATCCTGGGCGCCTCCGAGATGTCGTGCAGCGACCGGTATATCAGGTCGATGAAGTCCACGTGGAGCTTGATGCCTCCGCCCTGGAGCAGGTCCAGGAGGTAGGCCCTGGCCTGCTCCGGCAGCTCCCACACCGCGCCGGGCTGCACGGCGATGTCCTCCGCGCGCTCAACGCCCTCCAGTACGGCTATGGGGTTGCCGGACAGCTCCAGGATCATGGAAAGCTGGGAGATAGCCCTGTTCAGCTCCCTCGACGGCTCCACAAGGGGAGGAACGTCCGACAGACCCCAGAACTTCTTGGGTTCCCTCAGATTCGGGAAGAGGATGAATGGTATGAATCCGTAGGGATTGGGTTTCTCCTGGACCAGGGCGTCGCCCACCCACAGGCGTAGGTCTTCGGCTGTCCACATCTCCACAACCGTCACCCGCTGTTCACTGCCGCCGGTGGGGGCGCTCCCGACGCCGTAGAGCATCTGCGCCTCCTCCGAGGACAGGGTGTACCGGCTGGCCACGCGCCAGACGCGCCCAACGTCGTCGGCCACCCACCAGGCGTAGAGGCCCTGCACGTCGGGCGAGGTGACCCTCACCCGTTGCTCCTCCGTGTCCCAGGTCACCTTGTAGCACCCGTCGCCAAGAATGGCGGCGTCCAGCTCTGTATCGAAGTCAAGCTGCTCCAAGTGGTTGGCGTCGTACACCTGGCGAAGCGCGTCTTCGGCTCTGTCGGCGCGCTCCCGCGCCTCCGGCGATGAGTCCCAGGGATCTATCACGATGGACATCCCGGTCATCAGGTAGGAGGTTATCTTGTCCACAAAGGCGCGGGCGTAGTTGAAGGTGAGGCGCCTCTCCCGGCGATGCGGCGCGCCCACCCACTGCGCCCCGTTGTAGAAGGCCAGGTTCTCCCGATAGGCCCTCAGCCTGTCGCCGTCCATACGGGCAATGTTCTGATGCAGAGACTCGTTGTCCATAGCGTGCTCCTAAAGGAAATTTGCCCTGGACCGCTCCAGGATTCGATGGATGGTCCGCTGGCTCAACCCGAAATGGCTTGCTATCTGCGAGACGGTCTTGCCCTGGTCGCACTTCGCGTCGACGACCTCGCGGTCGCGGCCCTCCCGTATCTGCCGGTGGTAGGCCGCGGGGTCGTCGTACTTGCACAACGGAAGTGGGCACTCAAGGCAGGAGGGGGAGACCTCACAGCCGCTGTCCCGATACGGGAACTGCTCCGGCAGAGAATCTATTATGGACACACTCTTTCTTGGACTCACTTAGTTCACACCTCTCCGTAGTTCTGCTCCTCAACTCACGTATCCATACGACCGCGGGCAAGGCGCGGCCGATACTCTGCCGCCTTCACCAGCAGCGCCAGGCTCGACAGGTAGTCGTCGTGGCCCTGCGCGGGATCCACGTAGAAATTCATGGTCTGGTTTGCCCTGAAGTGGCCTCGCGCCCGCTCCATCTGGAAGTGAAACTCCCGTGACTCCGGCGAGTCGTCCGGGGCGTACATCTTCAGCCGCCCGGAGTTCACCGCGGCCAGCAGGTCGAAGGCCAGGCGGGACTTGCTCTGGGACGTGAAGACAAAGGGGTGCGCGACCCCCTTGCTCATGGCCTTCTCAAGAAAACTGGCGACGCCCTGTCCAAGCCCGGTTGCGTCCACGACCACGCGCCGGCATCGCCAGACGTCGCGCAGCAGGTCGCGCAGCCTTGGGAAGAGGGATGCGTGGCTCTCGCCAGTCCACCGATAGTGCTCCACGACCCTGACCACCGGCTCCGGCGAAAGGTCGTCGCACCGCGAGAAGTCAAGCTCGCCGATGGTGACCACCGTGGAGTCCCTGCCGGAATCGACGGCTCCGCGTCCCCGCCCTTCGGCCTCCGAAGCCTCCCCGGCGACGTCGATGCCGGCCACGTACAACTGCCCCTGCTCCGGTCGGGAGCGGCGGCTGTGCCTCCCCTGCAACTGAGCAAGCTGCTGATGTGAGAACAGGCCGCCGCTCCCGTTGAGTGGCTCCAGGAGGTACTGGGTGCGAAACAACGGATGGCTATCACCCAGGCGCTGCCTTTCGCCCTCAACGTAGGCTTCGTACTGCGGGTTGTGCTTTGCCACCTCCTGCCAGTCCAGCCGGAAGTGGCGCTTCACGCCGTCCGACCGCTCCGACTCCAGGTTGCCCTGTTTCATCTCCTCCAGGAGCGAGTCTCCCATCCAGGGAGTGCCGTACAGGACGGTGGTGACGTTGGTGGACGCGCCCATTGGCCTGAACTCCTTGTAGAACTTCTCCCGGTCAACGTCCTGGGCCTCGTCCATCTCCAGGAGGATGTGCGCCGTGGCCCCCACCACGTTGCTGGACGGCTCGGCGCTGAGGAACATCTGGCGAGTCCTGCCCAGTCGGATGGCGCTTCCGGCCTCGGTCTGCCACAGACCGGCCAGCCCGGCGTCCCTCAGACGCTCCTTAAGCCGCGAGATGCTGATACGAACCTGCGGGTCGAAGGTGGGCGCGGCCTTGACCAGGTTCCCTCCCTTGACGGAGAAGAGCACCAGGAGCAGCATCTCCAGCTGCGCCGACAGCTCATTCTTCCCGCCCTGGCGGGCTATCTCCACCGTGAAGGTGCGACCCCTGCCGTGCAGGACACTATCCAGGACCGTCCTGCCTATCTCCGTCTGATAAGGTCTCAGGCCAAGCAGCTTGTTCATAGGTTCACCTCGTATCCCCAAAAGCTCAAAACTATCTGCGCTACAACCGCCCCTATCACCAGAAAGACCAGCCCGTTTATCCGGGTCTTCAGCTCCTCGACGTGACGCTCCAGGTGTCCGAGTCGCTGGTCCAGCAGGGCGTCGAATGTGGACGCCGGCGACAGGTCCACCTCAGGGGCACGCGGCCTGCGCAGCTTCCGGAGGGCGTCCTTCATCTCATCACTCTCCATCGGACCCCTCCGGCAGCAGGACGCTCCCAATGCCCTGGAGCACACCGAGCAGGCTCTGGTACAGGTCCTCCTCCGCCTTGTGGGACAGCTTGTACTTGGCCGACACCGCCCGCACCAGCATCCCTATCCCCTTTATCAGCAGCTCCAGGTTCTCCGGCTGCTCCTCCGTCAGACGACTCAGGCGCAGTCGGAGCAGAGCTATCTCCTCGTCCAGCCCCTGTATCTGCTTGGCGCGGGAGAGGCGCACACGTTCCGCCTTGGACAGGGCTTCCTCGTAGAACTCCTGTGGTCTCTCCGGCGGCTTGCTACTTCTCCGGGGCACTGCTCTCTCCTTCCAGGGCCTCCAGCAGTTGGTGCAGGGTCTCCGGCTGCAATGCGGATGATGCCTGCACTAGCCCCCGCAGGAGGCATACGGCCACCACCTTCCACTCCTGCCTCTCGATTGCCAGCTCTAAGGTTCTCATGGCTCCTCACTCTCATCCATCACTCTAGGTCCGGCGGAAGTTGCCAGTGCCAAATCTGATGTCCTCCCCGTCAGCCGTTGCGTCTACCGCCGGACCTCTGCCTGAGTATCAGCGCGGTGATTGCCAGCGATGAAGCAAGGGTTATCAACTCGACGATCAGGGCGTTGCCGTTCCCCGGGGTCTGTTGGTATCCCGACCGGAGAGGCAGCGCCAGCCAGTACAGCCCCTGGAGCAGGAAGCTCAGGTTGACCAGGGCCAGCACCAGAGCGCCCACTCTCCTGCGCGCCTGCGTTGCGGAGTAGTTGGCAAAGAAGATGGCGTTGAAGCCCCCGGAGACGACAATAAGCGCGCCCGGAACGGCCGCCAGGCTCAGCAATGACTGTATCAACAACTCCTCCTGTCACCATCGGCGTTCTCCTGACCGGACGGTAGCTAGGGGAGAAGAATAGAATATGCGTTCTATATTGTCAACAAGGGAGTGGCAGGGAAGGAGGTCGTGTAAAACGTACTACCCCGCCCGCCAGGGCGTGGCCAGGCGCTAACGGAAGGAGTGGTCTTCCGCCTTCAGTTTCTTATTTCTTAAGATTGACCCCGCCGTACGGAGTAGAAAGTAAGCCGAGAGCAAAAAGAGTAGACTAACCTGAAAAATGGGGAAAAATAGCAGGAAAATGGTACAGAAGAAGAAGAACTGGAGCACGGCGGTTCCCCAGACTATGCGACTGTGCCAGTCGCGCAGGGCCGCCACGAACGCCACGCCGGTCAAGACAATAGGCACGGCCATTGACAGCTTGGCTAAGCCGATTACGGAGGCGTTGTCGTCGTCGACGGCGCCGTAGAAGACCCCGTGGGAGATAATGACAAGACTAGTCGCCAATGCCAGGACAACAGCTATAGCCGCCGTTATCAATGGGTGGCTAGGCCCGCTTGGCTTCCAATTGTCCATTGCGTCTCACCACACAGCGTTCAGGCTGAGGGGAGTATTTAGGAAGAGCCGGTCTGGTCAGGCGCTCTGCAGCTGGTTGAGCTTGGCCATGAGCCTGGACTTGCGCCGGGCGGCGTTGTTCCTGTGAATGACGCCCTTCTGGGCTGCCTTGTCCAGCACCCTTATGGCCTCCCTTGTGTCAGCCAAGGCCGCTTCCGCGCCGCCGCCGGCTATGGAGTCCTGCGCCCTCTTCACAAAGGTCCTGGCAGAGGTGCGTATGGGTCTGTTTCGAAGTGTTTTCTTGGCGACCACGCGGGCCGATTTCTCGCTAGGCAAAGGATTTCCTCCCATTTAGTCCGAAGTTCTTGGATTTGAGCTTGCGTTTGCTTCCTCTTCGGGGCTGCTCCGAGCCACCGAGTACACCCCCTCTACCCCTTCAAGCCGCGAGAAGAGGAGGCTCAGCTGTCCCACGCCGGTGGTAAACACCGTAAGGTAAGTGGTGGTACTGCTGTCTGCGTGCTCCATGGTGAGAACCGATGCTATGTTGACCTTCTCCTGTGAGACCAGCGTGGTTATGTCCCTGAGCAGTCCCACCCGGTCCCAGGCCTGGATCTGCAGCCTTACGGGGTACAGCGTCTTGCCCTTACCCCAGTTCACCTGCACCAGCCGTTCCTTCTCGTCCTCGTTGCGGACGTTGGGGCAGTCCAAGCGGTGCACCGATACGCCGCGGCTCCGGGTGATGTAGCCCACTATCTCGTCGCCGGGAATGGGGTTGCAGCACTGGGAGAGGCGGGTCAGCAGATCGCCCACTCCCAGCACCTCTATGCCGGACGAGGGCCATGTGAGAGGGAAGGTGGAGGGCAGCGTCTCCGTCGCTTGCTCCTGCTGCCCCGCCAGCCTGGTTGTCAACTGGGATACGTTTGTGGTCCCGCTTCCCAGGGCAGCCAGCAGTTCCGCAACGTTATCAAACTTGAGGAGCGCTGAAACCTCTTCGTGCTCCATCTTCAGGTTCAGGCGCTTCAACTCCTTGTTTAGAAGCTCCTTGCCGCGCTGGATGCTGGCGCTTCGCTCCTGCCTGCGGAACCACTGCCGGACCTTCTCCCTGGCGTTGGCGGTGTTCACGTAGCCCAGGTTGGCGTTGAGCCAGTCCATGCTGGGGCCTCTGGCGACCTTGCTGGTCATTATCTCCACAGTGTCCCCGTTGTTCAGCCGGGTGTAGAGAGGCACCAGCTTGCCGTTGACCTTGGCCCCAATGCAGCGATGTCCCAGGTCCGTGTGAATGCGGTATGCGAAATCCAGAGGCGTGGATCCCTTCGGAAGCTCCCGTATTTCACCCCTTGGCGTGTACACGAAGACCTGGTCCTGGAAGATGTCCATCTTCACCGACTCCACGAACTCCTCCGCTCCCGTCACGTCTCTCTGCCAGTCCAGGAGTTGCCTCAGCCAGCCCATCTTCTCCTCGAAGTGGGGGTCCTTTGCGTCTCCCTCCTTGTACCTCCAGTGGGCCGCGACCCCGTACTCCGATAGCTGGTGCATACCATAGGTGCGTATCTGCACCTCCAGGGGCGTGTTCCCCTTGTACATGACCGCCGTGTGCAGCGACTGGTACATGTTATCCTTGGGACTTGCTATGTAGTCGTCGAACTCTCCGGAAATGGGATGACCCAGCCCGTGAACCACCCCCAGGGCGCTGTAGCAGTCCTGCACCTCTTTGACCAGTATCCTCAGAGCAAACAGGTCGTATATCTGCCCGAACTCCTTGCCCTGCTGGGCGTACTTCTCCATCTTCTGGTAGATGCTGTATATGTGCTTCGCCCTGCCCGATACCTCGGCGGTTATGCTCGCCTTTTGCAGCTCCTCCCTGAGCACCTCGCATCCCTGATCGATGTAACTCTCCCGCTCTTCCCGCTTGGAGGCCAGGAGGCGTGAAATCTCCCTGTACTTGTCGGGCTGCAGATGGCTGAAGGACAGGTCTTCCAGTCGCCACTTGATGTCCCATATCCCCAGCCTGTGGGCCAGGGGCGCATAGATGTCCAGGGTCTCCCTGGCAATGTCGATACGCTTTTCAGGGGTGTGGGCCTTGAGCGTCTCCATGTTGTGCAGGCGGTCCGCCAGCTTGATAAGCACCACGCGGATGTCCTGGGCCATGGCCACCAGCATCTTGCGAAGGCTCTCCGCCTGGCCGTCCTCGCTGCCGTAGCGAAGCCCGCCCTCCGATGTCATCAGTTCCATCTTGCTCAGCTTGGTGACGCCGTCCACCAGCCGGCTCACCTCTGAGCCGAACTTGCGCTGCAGGTCCTCGTAGGAGACGTCGCAGTCCTCGATAACGTCGTGGAGGAGAGCGGCCGCAAGGGTCGTGGCGTCCAGGTTGAGGTCGGCCAGGAAGAGGGCGGTGCTGATCGGGTGCACCACGTATGGCTCGCCCGAAAGGCGCATCTGTCCCTCGTGGGCCTTATGGGCGAAGTTGTACGCCTCTTCAATTACCCCAATTTTGTCCTGGGGTAGATAGCTCTTTGCTTTGGTAAGAAGGTCTTCCATTCTCTTGACCCGTCGATACGCGTATGTAAGGGAAGTATAACCAAGAGTGCACACCTTGGCAAACCCGTCGTCGTGGGCTATCCTTGTCCTCAATCTGCACAAGGAGGCCTGTCTTGTACCGAGCTCCCAGGGGCACCGCGGACACTCTGCCGGAGGAGCAGAGGTACTGGCGCTACATAGAGGCCAGGGCAGAGGCTCTGGGCCGGCGATACGGCTATGGACGACTGGATACCCCCATCTTTGAGCAGAGCGACCTCTTTACGCGGGGTGTGGGCCAGGGCACCGATATCGTCGAGAAGGAGATGTACATCTTCCAGGACCGCGGCGGCGACTCCATGGCCCTGCGTCCTGAGGGGACCGCTCCCGTCTGTCGAGCGTACCTGGAACACGGTATGCGCAACCTGCCCCAACCGGTGCGTCTCTACTACTTCTGCCCAGTCTTCCGATACGAGCGCCCCCAGGCCGGGCGGTTCCGGCAGCACCACCAGTTCGGCGTGGAGGCCCTGGGAGACGGCGACCCGTCCGTGGACGCCGAGATCATAGAGATGGCTTGGCAGCTTACAAAGGACCTGGGTCTAAAGGACCTGTCCGTGCTGGTGAACAGCATCGGCGACCCCCAGTGCAGGCCGGCCTACCTGGAGGAGCTTAAGGGCTACTACGCGGGTCGTATCGCCGGCATGTGCCAGGACTGTAAGTCCAGGCTGGAGCGCAACCCCCTGCGGCTTCTGGACTGCAAGCAGGAGACGTGCATGGCGATGGCTGAGGAAGCCCCCAGGATGGTCGATCACCTCTGCCCCGAGTGCCGCGACCACTGGGAGGAGCTGCTGAAATACCTGCAACGGCTGGATATCGCATTCAGGGTTGAGCACAGGCTGGTGCGAGGCTTGGACTACTACACCCGCACCGTCTTCGAGATACAGCCCCCGGAGGAGGGAGGCCAGAGCACCATATGCGGCGGCGGCCGCTACGACGGACTCATCCAGGCGATGGGTGGCCCGCCCACACCCGGCGTCGGGTTTGGGTCGGGTAGGGAGCGGCTGGTGCTGAACCTCAAGCGCCAGGACGTTCTTGTACCGGACGAGGACTCCCTCCACGCCGTGATAGCGTACCTGGGCAACGAGGCTAAAGAGGCGGCGATTGCCCTGGCCTCGCAGCTTCGGAGAGAGGGCAAAAGAGTGGTGCTGGCCGCGTCGGGCAGGAGCCTGCGCTCTCAGCTGCGCTATGCCAACTCACTGGGCGCGCCATACACCCTCATCCTGGGCGAGGAGGAGCTTAACCAGGGTGTCGTAGTCCTCCGGGACATGGCCAGAGGCGAGCAGCGCCCGGTGCCCATGAGTAGCATTGTCTCGGAACTGGCGGACGCGGGGAGACTGCAGGAAGAGGGGTAGCCTCCCCGGACCGAATCCGTCCCAAGGCTGGATAATCGCAACATGACCAACCCGGATGAATTGAAAGCAGCAACCACTGAAGAGCAGCCCCTGCTCCCGGGATTTCTGCGTCAGACTGCACACGCCGACTCGACAACAAGCCTGTGTATGGCCGCTGTGGAGTCTCCCAACGGTGGGAGTGTTGACCAACGCCGCGCCTTACACAAACGGTTTGAAGAACGCTTGTCCATCAACCCGACGCTGACGCGTAGAGCGGTATCGTACCAGGGCAACCGTCGCGCCCCGGGCTTCCGGTGGATGAAATACAAGGAGGGATTCTCAAGGGAACTGGTGGAGCGGCTGATAGCGGACTTTCAACCGCGGTCTGTCCTTGATCCCTTCTCCGGCATTGGGACTACTCCACTCATCGCGGCCGGCAGGGGCCTGCAGGCCACGGGAATCGAAATCATCCCCGTCGGTGTACTGACCGGCAACGCGATTGCTCATGCGGCCAACGGCCTGCGGCCAGAAGCTTTCAGAGAAGCTGCCGCGGAACTGCTCAAGCACGTGCAGTCCGGCAACGAGCCTGGCCAGGAGCACACATTTCGCCACGTGCGAATCACGGAGTCCGCTTTCCCTGCAGAGACGGAAACGGAGCTTGCCAAGGCTCGGGAGTTCATCAGCGCGGTGGATGCCCCCAGTATCCAGACCATGCTGGACTTCGCCTGCATGAGCGTACTGGAGTCCGTGAGCTATACGCGCAAGGACGGGCAATACCTTCGATGGGACCACCGGTCGGGGCGACAGCTCAGAGGGCGCGTAGACAAGGAGCCGATTCTGCCGTTCCCGTTCGCTTTGGACGCCCGTCTTGGCGAGATGGCGGAGGATATGGATCTGCTCAAGCAGCGGTACGGGGGAGGGCGTCCGGAGTTCATCGCAGGCTCCAGCTTGGAGCATCTTCGTCTGTTGCCCGATAGCTCGTTCGATATGGTCATCACCTCTCCGCCGTACGCAAACCGGTACGATTACACAAGGACCTACGCCCTTGAACTTGCGTGGCTTGGATACGACCAGGACGCCTTTAGTGCTCTGCGCCAGAGCATGTTGTCTGCAACGGTTGAGAACAAGCCCAAAAGAGAGCTGCTGCGAAAGGAATACGGAGAGTCTCCCTTGATCGACGCGGCATTTGGAATGTACGAGGAGCAGGCGGCTGTTCACGAGGTTCTGACCATTCTCAGAGAGCATATGAGTGAGCTAAGCAATCCCCACGTCGTCCGTCTGATAGAGGGATACTTTCTTGAGATGGCGGTAATCATAGCGGAGTTGGGCCGTATCGTCAGGCCGGGTGGAACCGTGATTATGGTGAACGACAACGTGCAGTATCACGGCGAAGAGGTGCCCGTAGACCTGATTCTATCCGACTATGCTGAACGGTCCGGGTTTGTGTGCGAGCATATCTGGGCGTTGCCCCGTGGTAAGGGCAACTCCAGTCAGCAGATGGGGCGATTTGGGCGTCGGGAGCTAAGAAAGTGCGTGTACAAGTGGGTGCGGGGATATGGCCAAGCTGGATGACGCCAGGAGACGCTCGGAGGTAATTGCGCAACGTATCCAGCAGAGGACCGACCTGGCGCTAAGGCAAGCGATTGCCGAATTCCCCGACGAACTGACGTTCACGCCTCTGGACGAGCTAATGATCAGTCAGGAAGCATGGGATCACGTAACATCTTCCGGTATTGATCCCAAGCTGGTTTTTGCACACCCTTTATTGCTGACCCGACACCCTCGCGCATCTGCATACTACCGGGGCATCGCATTGCTGCCTCGCAAGCGCGTTACCGAGATAGCGGGGGCCGTGGACTCCTGGGAGGACGGGACTAGAACGACTGCTGTGAGAGAGGCCCACGTGCTTCGCGTTGCGCAGCTGTACAACGCTGTAATCTCTTCCATAATCGAGGGTTCCACCGGCTGGACGCTTGAGAACGGATACAGGAACGTAATCGCCAACATGGGCATAGGATTGGACGGCACAGTCCGAAACATCATCGGCCAGGACGCAGAGCAGCTTATCAAGACCAGGATCAGGGATTGGCTGGACAGCCGACAACTTATAGTCCAGCATAATGCCGAGCAGACACAATTTGAGTTGCCGGACGGTTATTCCATGCGCTACGGCTCGGAACCGGACGTTGAGTTCAGTCAGGTCGTAAACGGGGAACCGAGGGTTGTTGCAACTATTGAGGTGAAGGGGGCAAAGACCCGGCGGGCGCACTCGAAAGGCTGGGAGCAATACAGAAGAGCTTTGAGGCAACGCCTCCGAATTGTGTGAACATACTCATTGCCGGAATAGTCACTTCCGAAATGCGGGATCGCCTGGACAGGCTCGGCGTAGACAAGGTATTCATACTTGATAACCTCGCAAATGACGGCGAATCCTGGGCAGAGTTCCTGAACGAGGTATTCCACTATACGGTTCGAATTACCGCATCGATAATCACGATGCCTGACTAGGAAGGTGAGACAAGAGCGCTTGGGTTACACCCAAGTCTGGATAATCGAGATATGACCAACCCGGATGAATTGAAGTATCTGAACGTGGAAGAGCTTCAGCCCACCGCGGAAGGAGCCGAGGATACGTCCGGCTCTAAGACCACCGCGGCGAAACAGGTAAAGAGGGGCTCCAGGAAGTTCGCGGACACCGCGACTTCGGTTGGGCATGGCGCTTCCAGGACGGCGTCGGACGTCACCCATGCGACGGCCGAGCGTGTGAAGACCGGCTCAAGGACCGCGTGGGACGCGACCACCTCTGTCGCCACTACGCTGATGTCAACCACCCAGAGTATTCTGACGCTAAGGCTGTCCGAGGGCCTGAACGACCTGCTTCAGAACTTGGTCAAGGGCAGCGAATCCATCTACGACAAGGCTATGGACGCCGAGGATCTTGCAGCGCAGGCGGGCAGCAGCGCCTACCACAGGCTGTTCGACGGAGGACACACCATTCTCGGAGCCGGCAGAGCGGCCGGGGGTGCATCTCCAGAGGACAGCATCGTCCGGGAGGGCTTGGGCACGGTTCAGGGACTCCTCAGAGGCGTGACACCCATCAGGGGCCTTCCCCTTGCGAACTGGGACAATGCCACCTTCGACCGGGTGGCCGGCGCGCTGGAGTCGGGCTTCAACATACCAAAGGGGTGGTTCTACGACCTGAACACCTATGATGCTGCGGAGCTGCTCGGCGGCGCGGTCGGGGCAGTCGCATTGACCTTCAGCTGGAACCGCGCTCAGACCGCGACCTTTGCCAGGCTGGTAGGAGGCATGGGACTGTCGGCCGCCATCAGCGCCAACCCGCTGCTGCTCATTGTGACGGTCGTGTCCCTGGCTAAGGCCTTTCACAAGGCGCACGAGACCGGCGAGTACGCAGAGCTGATCGACGGCCAACTCAGGGGTGGTGTTGGCGCGGGAGCGACGCTGTCGGCGGTCGCGCTTGTCGGAGCCGCGAGTGGGCCGGCGGGCGTTGCGCTGCTGGCCGGTCTCACAGCGGGCATACTTGCCAGCAAGGCGACGAAAAGAGTGAGCGTGACCCAGATCAGCCATTACCTGGCCGGGAAAACAACCGTTGTCGCAGCCGAAGCGAAGACGATGATAGCTCAGGAGAGTGGGGACTCCTCAGACTATGTGTTCCTGGACCCTCTCGGCCGCCCGCGTCCGGCTAGCCGGTCGAGCGGGACGGCAGGACCACCACCGCGCTCCCGGTCGTACTCGTCTCGCCCTCAGCGTTCTCAACCCACACCTCGCACTCGACCAGGCTCTCTCCCCCCTCGACGCGCATAGCGGTCACGCGCCCCTTGGAAGAGAGGTTGTATTCTTGGAGTCGTTGCCCTGACCGGCATTGACTGTATGTGCCTGCGCGCCTATTCTTGGACTATCTCAGGGCTTATCAGCCGGAGGCTTGAGGGCAGACCCCAGAAAGCGGATTCAGATGGGAAAGTTGCCGGTACCCAAGACACGGGAGACTACCTTTAGGCGTGAGACAATTTAAACGTGCCAAAGGTTAGAGAAGCAATTGAATTGATAGAGAGGGACGGATGGCGCTTGGTTCGGACAAGGGGAAGCCACAGACAATACAAGCATCCTGTTAAACCCGGCCGCGTTACTATACCCGGCAAGTCAGGTGACGATCTGCCCCCTGGTACTTGGGACAGCGTTTTGAAGCAGTCCGGCCTCAAGGAGTAACCTAGACCATGAAATACACTGTCGTAATTGAAAAGACTCCCAACAACTACGCGGCCTATGTGCCGGACCTGCCAGGCTGCGTGGCTACAGCCAGCACCCGCGATGCGCTGCTTAAGGAAATCCGGGAAGCGATCGAGTTCCACATAGAGGGTATGCGTCAAGATGGGGAGCCTATCCCCAAACCCCAGGCCACCGCCGACATTGTGGAAGTAGCGGTGGCGTCCGGGGCCTAGTGGATGAGTGACAGCCGCACGCCAGAGGCTAGCGTTAAGGCAGGATCACCACCGCGCTCCCGGTCGTACTCGTCTCGCCCTCCGCGTTCTCGACCCACACCTCGCACTCGACCAGGCGCTCTCCCTCCTCGACGCGCATAGCGGTCACGCGCCCCTTGCAGACGACCTTTTCGCCTGAGAAGTGGGGACGCCGGTAGTTGGCCTGAAGCCTCCTGATGCTGCCCTCCGGTGTGATCCAATCTGTCAGCATCTGCGCCAGGAACGCGCTGGTGAACAGGCCGGGCACAACGGTACTGGGGAACCCCGCCTGCTGAGCTGCGTCCTTATCGTGGTGTATCTCTGCAAAATCCTCGTAGGCGGCGCAATACATCACCAGCGACCTTGAGGTGACGACCTTCTCCAGACCGGGTATGGTCATCCCTTCCGAAACATCCTCGTAGTAGAGCTGCTCCGCCATTTGCCCGCTCCTTTACTGCTTCCTCGGAGCGAACCCCACGCCAGTCCTGCGCTGGAGCATCGCCACGCGGCCGTGCTGGTTCCGGTAGGTGGTCTCCGTAACGGTGAAGAGCATCCTTCCCTGCCTGCCCTCCCTCTCGTAGAAGTCTACAACCCTGGTGGTCACGGTTATCCTGTCCCCCGGGCGGACCGGCTCAAAGAACTCCCACTCGTCGTTGGCCACCACGCCGCCGCGGGCCGGGCTCTCGTAGCTCGCGTTGGGCCTCCCTGCGCGCGTGGAGGGATGGAATGCGATTGGAAAGGCGATGATGCCCTCGCGGGAGGTGCCCTTGGCGTACTCCTCGTCGTGCCAGAGAGGATTGGGGTCGTCCAAGGCGTCGGCCACCCTGCGGATGGTCTCCTTCTCAACCTCGATCACGCCCGGCTCCGACTCCACGCCGATGGCCCTGCGCATCTCCTCGGTAATAAGGCCGTCATGATCCTGGGTCAAGGCGACACCTCCCGCTCCTCCGTGTAGTGGTAATCAAAGTACATGGTGGATCCCTCCCTAGGCGGGCCTATCTGAGGCGCCGGTAGCACTGGCGCGTTCAGCCATCGGACAGAGGCGTTCAGCTTGCTGGCTTGGTAATCCTTGAGTTCCATTATATAGTAGGTTCCCTAGTAGCTTCTGTCATTGCTGGAGAAACAGATAAGCCCCCGTCCCGTCATTCCGGCGGAAGCCGGAATCCAGGGTGCCTGAACCCTGTTCATATCACATCCGCATATAAATCCCGCCATGACGGATTGATTCTCTCAATCAAATCGAGCTTCCAGACCCGTTTCCACTCCTTGAGCAGTTTCTCCCGAGTAATTGCGTTCAGCATTGTTGCGTGGCCTTCATACCAAACCAGAGTGTGCACGCGATAACGTTTGGTGAACCCAGCTGCAATATCGTTCTTGTGCTGCCAGACCCGCTGAACAAGATTAGATGTTGTTCCTATGTACAGTGTGCCGTTGCGTTTGCTTGCCATGATATAGACACAGGGCTGTTTCACTTGGGTGTCCTCTGGATTCCGGCTTCCGCCGGAATGACGATGTGGTGTCTTTTGCCTTGATTATCACGCGCACCGTTTGCTCGCTGCTCAAAGCCCGCAAGGGAGGCATTACAGCGCCACTTCCACCTTCTGCGTCTCAATGCTCAGCGGCAGGCCCTGTTCGGCCCGCACTTCCAAGCAGAGCGCGATGGCTTCCCGTATGTTGGCCAAGGCTTCCTCTTTGGTGTTTCCCTGGCTGACGCAACCCGGAATGGCCGGACATTCTACGATCCAGACGCCGTCTTCATCCCGGTCAATCGTTACCATCATTTTCATCGGCTCATTTCTCCCTTTGCGTACTCCTCGTCGCGCCACAGGGGATTGGGGTCTCCCAGGACGTAGGCTCCGGCCTATCGCTGCGTCCGGCTGATGCCCAGCTGCCGGGCCAGCACCACTTTCGCGATGTTCATGCTGCCGTGTCCGTGCTGGGCCGTGTAGGCGTCGCGGCCGCAGACGTCCGGTAGCCCTCCCAGGGGCGCAAGCGGGTCTTCGCCGTTGAGATGGGTGTACATCCCCATAATCTCCCGGATCCTGGTCACGTTGCGAACGCACATGCTCCTCTTGTGCACGTCCGCCTCGTGGCCGTGGTAGGTCGACTTCTCGCCGCTGTGGTGCATCCAGAAGTTCCGGCGCGCCAGGAGGTTGTAGATGTGCGCCTCCAGATAGCAGTCGATGGCAGTCTGCTGCACCAGCGGATCGCCGCCGATGGACTTACCGTCACGCGGGGTCGTTTGCAGGTAGCCCACCATGTCCTGCCAGGGGAAGCATGAGAACCACTCGTGGATGGCGTCCATCTGGAACAGCGGACGCCTGGGCACGCCAACCACCGGAGTCGCCTGCTCGTCGCCCAGGGCCGTCTGAGTCACCTGCCAGCCCTGGTGGTCGCCGCCAATCAGGTTCCTGCCAGGCACCCTGACGTTGTCCATGTGGATGTAGAGCTGCTCGTTTCCGACCAGCAGGTCCTGCTTCTCCAGCGTTAGGCCGGGCGACGGGACCGGTATGACGAAGTAACCCAGGTTGCGATGACGGGGCGAGTCCGGGTCAGTGATCGCGGGCCCGAACATGAGGTCCGGCGTGCGACGATGGCTTATGAAGCACTTGGCGCCGGTGATGAGCCAGTCGTCCCCGTCCCTGACCGCGCGGGTCTCCAGAGCGGCCAGGTCGGCCCCGCCCTTGGGTTCCGTCAGGAGAATGACCGATGTCTTATCCCCCATCAGGATGGGCGTCAGGAACTCCTGCTTCTGCTCCTCCGTCCCCCAGACCACAAGGGCCGGGGGAGCGGAGCCGCTGACGGGCGAGACCAGCCCCTTGCGGAAGAACTCCTCAGCGATGATGGCCGCGTGCTCCTGGCTCAATCCCCCTCCGCCGTACTCCGTGGGCATGGTTGGCGACAGCCAGCCCTTTTCCGCCAGCCGCACGTCCAGGTCGCGGGCGAAGGCGTACTGCTCGTCGGTCAAGTCATTCCTGTCCACCGGCTCAGCCATGTCGTCGGGGACGTTCTCCTCCAGCCAGGCGCGCACCTCCCGCCTGAACGTCTCCTGCTCCTCGGTGTAGTGGTAATCAAAGTCCATGATGGTTCTCTTTCACCGTTTCACTAGCATTCACTGCTTAGGCGTGAGCATCTCCTTAATGTTTTCAGGCAGTCGAACACTGTACTTCTGCTCAAATTCCTCAACGCTCCCGAAGTTTTGGCAGAATTCAGAAGCTACGTCGAATCCACTATTCTGCGCAACATTTAGATCCAACATGGCATTAAATAAATCTTTCGCAACTAGATAACTCAAACCACGACTGAGGTAAGCAATGGACATGCTGGGGTCCAACTCTAGCGCCTTTTTGAAGTCCTGAGTAGCGCGGTCGTAGTTGCCTTGATACCAGTATGTCGTGCCTCGACTGTGGTAGGCACTGGCAGAGCTTGGCTCCAACTCTATTGCCCTGGTGTAGTCCTGAAGGGCACTGTTGTAATCGCCCTGCAGTTGGAAGGCTACTGCCCGCATGATATAAGATTGTGCAGCGTTTGGGTTTAATTCATTTGACCTTGTGAAGTCCTGAGTTGCGATGTCGTGAATTGCCACGCTACGGCCTTCCTTCCTTGCCTCAAGCCACCGCTCAAGTGACTTCCTACCCTCGCCGGACTTCCTGCCCGCAAGCAAGCCCTCAACGCTGAGGTCCTCATCCAGGTCAGGCCAGTGAATGTGTTGGCCTGCGGCGTGCAGCTCCCAGCTGCCGCGTTCCTGTGGCGTGGCGTGAACCAACCGGGGATACCAGACCAATGGCGTAGAGATCGTCCGCCCATCGGCAAGGTCTACGGTCAGCGTGTCCTCGGTAGCTGTAACATTTAAGGCCCCAGGCACTTCTATTTCAACTACTGAAATAGTCATTCCAAGCCTCCAGAAACGCCATTTGGTTCCTCTCTACGATGCCCTGAATGGTGAGCACTTCTGTCCTGCCGAAGTTCCCGCTACTCTGAAGTTCAATTGGTTGGAGCCAGAACTTGGCGAATCCGTCATCACGACGAACGTGTACGTGTGGCGGCTCACCTCTATCGGCAGACACGAAGTATAACCTGTAAGGCCCCTCTCTCAGTATCGTCGGCATCCGGCCGTCTTGTCTACGTCACGTGCGGCGCGTAGTCCATGCCTATCTGGCCCAGGGCCTTCAGTTTGTCGTACTCCTCCTCCGATATCTTCAGCACTTCCCGGTACACGTAGTCGTTGTCCTCGCCCAGGCGCACCGGCGGCTTCAGCTTCGGGAAGGGAACCTTGGACAGCTTGAAGGTCGTGGTGGGGTTTAGGTGAGTGCCCAGCTCCGGGGCCGTGACTTCCTGGAAGAACTCACGCTCCTTCACGTGGGGATCGGCGAAGGCGTGGATCTCGTGCATGATTGGCCCGGCGGTGATGCTCTCCTTCTGGAGGAGGTGGAACAGCTGGATGGGGTCCTTATCGACCGTCCACGCCCCGATTGTCCTGTCCACCTCGTTGTGGTTGGCGCGTAGCTTCTCCATATCGACGAAGCGATCGTCCTCCATAAGCTCGTTCCTGCCCATCAGTCGGCAAAGGGTCTGCCATTCCTCAATCTTCCCGATGGAGATGGCGATCCACTCGTCGTTACCGGCGCAGCGGTACGCCCCCTGCACCAGCTTGTAGTCCCGGTTGCCCAGGGTGGATGCGACCCTGCCGTTGATGGTGTAGTCCATTACCAGCTCGCCCAGATGGGGCAGGAAGTTTTCGCCCAGGGAGATGTCGATGTACATGCCCCTGCCGGTCTTCTCCCTGTGGCGAAGAGCCATGAGGGCGGCGATGGCCATGGTGACGCCGGTGGAGGCGTCCGACGGGACGGCGGCGGGCACGCCCTCTGCGTCCATGTCCGGGTACCCCATGACGGAGGCGTGGCCGTAGGCGGCCTCGAACTGCATCCCGAAGCCTCGGTATCCGGACCAGGGGCCGGTGTGCCCGAAGCCGGTGGTGGAGATCATGATGATGCGGGGGTTCCACTGGCTGACCACGTCGTAGGTGAGGCCCAGGCGCTCCATGGATCCCAGGGCGTTGTTCTCCATGAACAGGTCGCTGATCTCAATCAGCCTGCGCATGATGTCCTTGCCCTCCGGCGTGTGCAGGTCAGCGGTCATGGAGTATTTGCTGCGATTGTGGGCGTTGAAGTTGGCGGAGCGGTTCCAGGGACGCGGGCCCGGGTCGCGGTCAGGGTACGTCGAAATGGCTCGCTTGGCCTCCTCCTCCTTGGTGGCGCGCGCCGGGCCGCGGCTGCCGATGGGCTTCACGTTGACCGACTCCACCCGTATCACCTCTGCGCCCATGTCCCCCAGGAACATGGTGGAGTAGGGGCCAGCCAGGACCACGGTCATGTCAGCGATTCTGATGCCCTCCAGAGGGAGCTTCGCCTTCCTCTCCGATGGCGCTGCGGCCGGGGCGGGACTCGTCGATGCGCGACTCTTCTCCACCTCCGCCGCGACCTCATCGTTGTGCTGGCCCAGCAGGGGCGCCGGCCTGCGTATCTGCCACCAGCGGCCGTCCGTGACTATGGGCCTGCCCGTGTAGCGGAACTTCCCGGCCTCAGGGTGGTCAATCTCCACAAAGTACCCTCTCTCCTGGAGCTGCGGAAGGTGGTCCACGACGTCATCGATGTTGTTGATGCCCGCGGACGGTATCTCGAACTTCTGGCAGTCCGCCACGACCTCGAGCTTGGTGCGCGAGAGCGTCCACGGCAGCCAGATGGTCTCCTCGAACTCCTGCTTGGCGTCCAGGTCCAGCTGCCCCATAGGGGGAGCGAACTTGGAGTCGTCAAGTTCGGGCATCCCCAGCAAGGCGACGGTGCGGGGCCAGAACATGGCGCCCGCTGTGATGTTCACGTAGCCGTCCGCGCAGGGGTAGATGCCCGCCGGATAGCCTATGCGGACGCCGCCAAGTCGCTGCCCTATCTCGCCGTTGTACTGGTACTGGAGCAGGCCGACCATCCGCCCGTTGATGGAGGCCATCTGGGTCTCGAAGATGGAGATGTCCACCAGCTGTCCGCCCATGCCCTGGTAGTTGCGCCCGTGCAAGGCGAACATGGTCGCCATGGCGGCGTTGTTCCCTGCCTGGTACTGGACGTGCTTGCCTCCCAGCATGAGCGGGTAGCGCTCCGGGAAGCCGGAGGCGTGCATCCTGCCGCCCATTCCAAAGAGGGTCAGCTCGGAGGCCAGGTAGTCCCGGTACGGGCCGGTCTGCCCGAAGTTGGAGATGGAGGTCATAATCAGGTCAGGGTTGATCTTGGAAAGGGTGTCGTAGTCCAGACCCAGGTTGGTCATAACTCCGGGTCGGAAGTTCTCGACCAGCACGTCGGCGCTCTTCACAAGCTCCTTGACCACCTCCACGGCCTGCTGCGACTTCAGGTCCAGGGTGACGCTCCGCTTGTTGGTGTTCAGGTGCAGGAAGAGGCCGCTCTTCTCAGGGTGAGGTACATCTTGAGGGAATGGCCCCTCGGCCCGGGCGTAGTCGCCGGAGCCGGGGCGCTCCACCTTGATGACGTCTGCGCCGAAGTCGGCCAGGAGCTTGGTGCAGTAGGGGCCGGCTATGCCGTGGGTAAGGTCGACGACGCGCAGGTCGGAGAGGGGTTGGGCTTCCAGGTGCTCTGTCATGGCAATCCTCCCGTTCGTAGAGAGTTTAAGGAGCTAATTGCCGATAGGATAGCACACTGGGTACGCCGCTGTCTTTGCCGAATGCATCGTTTGTTCCTGCTCACATGATTCAACATAAATGTCCTGAGCGCGCCTATATCGTCATTCCTGCGAGACCAGGGGAATCCGGGGCGAATCTCGACACGGATAAGACGTCCCTGAACGCCCGGCTCGGAGGGATACCTATGTGCAACTGGCCGGTATCTCCTTCCCAGCCTTCTCCCGCAGGCGAGGGAAGGAGTATTTCGGCGTGGGCGTGGTCTTCTCTCCCTTCAGGAGACCTTTGAATAACCCGCGCGGCGGCTCCGTTGAATGTCATTCTGAGCCCTTCGGCTACGCTCAGGATAAACTACGCGAAGAATCCAAGGGTTTCATTGAAGACATCGCTGCTTTGCGGGCAGAGGCTTTGGATTCTTCACTTCGCTCCGTTCAGAATGACAATTGGCGCGCCGCCTCCGGATTCCTGAACGTAGACGGCGATGACCCGCGTAGAGGCGGTTCGCGAACCGCCATTCCCATCCCTGCCTCCGCGCGAATGACGATGCAAGTAACGCGCCATCCCAACCGTCATTCCCGACTCCGATCGGGAATCCAGGCGGGGAGTCTGCTCATCCCCCTATATGCGGCCTTTAGCCTGACTCTCCGCCGTGCTATTATAGGATCGACATGAACCAAAGCGAGATGGAAAAGACACACCCGCCGGGCCAGTGGCTCAAGGTTGGCGACCTGAATGTCCACTATATGGACTGGGGAGGCGACGGCGCGCCCGCCGTGGCGCTGCACGGGGCTGCGTCCTCGTCCCACTGGTACGACCTGACCATTCCGCACCTTCGTGACCGCGTGCGCATCATAGCCCCGGATCAGCGGGGCCACGGGAAGACGAACCAGCCATCCACAGGCTACGACTGGGCGACCCTGGCCGGAGACGTGGTGGGAACGCTGGACACGCTGGGCATAGACCGCGCTGCTGTCATGGGTCACTCATGGGGAGCCAGCGTCGCCCTGAGCGTCGCTGCGCTGCACCCGGACCGCGTTGCCTCTCTGGTGATGATCGACGGCGGTTTCGGCGCCGGCCCGCGCTCTCCCAACGTGACGTGGGAGGAGTTCAAGGAGCGGCTCAGTCCCAGGGACATCTACGGCCCCAGGGAGCGATACCTGGGAGCGCTCCGGAGCCAGTTCGACCACTGCTGGAGCGAGCAGCTTGAGTACATTGTGATGTCGATGGTGCGTATCGACCCGGACGGCAGCGTCCACGAGTGCCTGGAGCTTGAGAATCAGCAGCAGATGTTATGGGCTATGTTCTCGGACTCCACTCATAATATGCTGCCTAGGGTGCAGTGCCCCGTCCTCATGGTGGCCGCCGCAGGCCGAACGGGCGCCAACCCGGAGTATCTGCAGCGTCGCAGGCAGAACGTGGAGGCTGCCCAGGCCGCCATGCCCAACAGCAGGGCTGTGTGGATACAGGACTCCGGCCACGACATCGGATACGAGCAGCCGCGCGAGCTGGCGGAGACGCTGGCGGAGTTCCTCGCGCCGTAGATCCCCGATCCTGGAAATGGGCAGATGCTTCCCGTTTGTCATGCCCGTGTAGCCTGCCCCGCACTTGATGCAGGGACGGGCGTCCGGGAGGGGTGAGCGCTCACCCGGTGGGCAAGTCCAGCTTCAGTGCCATCAGTTCTTCGTCGAAGTACTCGCCATCAACGAATATGGCCTGCCTCTCGATGCCGTAAGTCTCAAAGCCAAAGGACGCATACAGTGACTTTGCAGGCTCGTTCGTGCTCTCCACCGAGAGTTGGATAAGAGCAAGCCCCGGCTCTTGGCGCGCCCGTCCCAGGGCTGCTCGCAGCAGCGCCCGCCCGACACCTCTACCTTGTTGCTCGGCGGCGACGTGCATGCCGACGATCGCACCCACGTGCATCCGCTTGAGCTCCTTCTCTCGATGAAATCCAATTGTACCGATGAGGTTCTCTTCGACGAAACAGCCAAGGATGAAGGAGTCGGCTGAATCAGGAGTCGTGGGCAGCCGCTCAGCGAAAGCCTCCAGAGGCCAGTCTTTCTGTTCCTCATACGAGGAGCTGAATGCCGTTGGATGCTCCTTGAGGGCCCTCAGTCTAAGTCCTCGGTATTTGAAGGAGTCATTCTGGGTCAGCTCGCGGATTTCCACGGAACACCCCTTGAATTCTACGGACCTCTCCTTCGGAAAAACGCTAATGTAAGGGCGCTTCGCGAAGCGCCCTTACGACGCCTCTATCCGTTATGCGTAATTCTAACCATGCCTGCGAAAGCAGGCATCCACTGGCAGCAGGGCCGCCCGCCGTCAGGAGTCGTCCGAGACCCTGATTAACTGCTTCCCGAAGTTCTCTCCGCGCATCAGGCCCATAAAGGCGCGTGGAGCATTTTGCAGCCCTTCAACCACGTCCTCTTTGTACTTGAGCCTGCCCTCGCTCACCCAGCGAGTGAGGCGGCGCAGGGCCTCCTCGTTGCGGTCGGCGAATCTGCCGACGATGAACCCCTCCATAGTCGCCTGGCGTGTCAGCAGGTTCCTGAGGTTGCGGGGGCCGTCGTCCGGCGTCTCAAGGTTGTACTGGGAGATCTGGCCGCAGATGGCTATGCGGGCGCGGTAAGCAAGAACCTCCATCACAGCGTCGGTCACAAAGCCGCCCACGTTGTCGAAGTAGACGTCCACGCCGTCCGGGCAGGCCTCTTCGAGCCGCGCTCCTACGTCCTCCGTCTTGTAGTTGATGCCGGCATCGAATCCAAGCTCCCCGGTAATGTAGTCGATCTTCTGCTGTGTTCCCGCCGTGCCCACCACTCGACAGGCGGCCATTTTGGCAAGCTGACCGACCACCGCGCCGACGGCCCCGGAGGCCGCCGACACCACCACCGTATCACCCGGCTTGGGCCGGCACACCTCGAACAGCCCGAAGTAGGCGGTGAGTCCCGGCATTCCAAGAATGCCCAGGGCCGTCGATACCGACGCCTGGCTTGGGTCCAGCTTGCGGAGGTTGGACCCGTTGGAGACGGCGTAGTCCTGCCAGCCGAGCTGCCCCTGGACAATCTCGCCCGTCGCAAAGTCACCGCTGTTGCTGGCGACTATCCTGCCAACTGTGCCTCCTGTCATCACGTCGCCGATCTCAGTTGAGGCGGTGTAGGACGGGGCGTCGCTCATGCGGCCGCGCTGGTACGGGTCAAGGGACAGCCACAGGTTGCGCACAAGCACCTGCCGCTCCCCCAGAGTGGGCATGGGCGCGTCTCTGACCTGGAAGTCCTCTTCCTGTGGATAGCCAACGGGCCGGGCTGCCAGCACAACCTGACGATTCACTCCCTCGACCATAGCTTGCACCTCACTTCAGAATTTGGGGACTACTTCAGGCGCATTTTATCACAGAGGGGAAATGGCGAACCGTTAGATGGTCCTCTGTCGGCGTTTCAGTGTGGTTGACCAGATAGGCGATGGACTCTAATATTCAACATGATTGTTCCTGGCGTTCGGAAGTCTTCGTAACACCGTTGGAAAGGTTCGGCCCTGTGCCGCAGCGTCCTGATGCAGATATTCAGATCCGTAAAACCTGTACTTATCTCAGCGTGGGCGGCCCACGGCCTGGCGTGGATAGCCGGCATCTTCCTGGCTTTTGGGCCAGTCTACAGTGGGTCATCAAGTTCTCTGGTTGAGAAGAACGGTCTGTACGTGATTTGGTTGCTTTTCGTGCCGGTACTGCTGACGGGCATTGTGGTGTTGGTAGTCCGACGTGCTGACATCAGCCAGATGAGGCGCTTCTTGCTTCTCTGGGGTAGTGCAGTGTTGCTGTTGGTGTTATGCGCTTTATCGATACTCTCGATTGGAGTGTTCTACCTGCCTGCGGCCCTTGCGCTGGTCTTCACGGCGTTCACCTATCCTAGAGGTCGTTCCGTTGCGTAGGGAGCAATTTTAGAGCGAAGAAGACGGGAAGAAAGCTTATGTCTGAGAGTCGGCCCCGTGCCGCAGCGTCCTGATGCAGATATTCAGATCCGTAAAACCTGTACTTATCTCAGCGTGGGTGGCTCATGCCTTGGCGTGGGTCGCCGGGATATTCCTGGCTCTTGGGCCCGTCTACAGCGGGTCATCTAACGGTGAGTCACACACCTCTACTCTGATACAGGTGGCTGGCCTGTATGGCGTTCTTGTGCTTCTCGTGCCGGTACTGCTTACCGGCGTCGTACTGCGGGCCGTATGGAAGGGCAACGCCAACATCGCGCTTCTATGGGGAATCGCCCTGGGCCTTGCGGGCCTCTGCGTACTGTCAGCTGCCTCTATTGGAATGTTTTATGTTCCGGCAGCCCTTGCGCTTGTCTTCACGGCGGTCTTGAAATCCGGGAGCTAGGCCGGACGGATTCTGATGGCGCTCTCTTGAGCCTGGGCAGCATCGATACTGCCGTTACCAGGGCACAGGAGAAAGCTACGCCTGAGAGCCTGCCCTGTGCTGCGCCGCCTTGAGGGTGTTGCTCAGCAGCATCGCCACGGTCATCGGCCCCACGCCGCCTGGGACAGGCGTGATGGCCGCGGCCTTCTTCGATACCTCCTCGTAGTCCACGTCCCCCTCCAGCCTGTAGCCTCGCTGCCGGGTGGAGTCGTCCACGCGGTTGATGCCCACGTCGATGACCACAGCTCCCTCCTTCACCATGTCCGCGGTGATGGCCCTGGCGCGGCCCATAGCCGCAATCAGGATGTCCGCCGACCGTGTGACCTGCGGCAGGTCCCTGGTCCCGGTATGGCAGACGGTCACGGTGGCGTTGGCCCCCTCCTGCTTTTGCATCAGGAGCATGGCGACCGGCTTCCCAACGATGTCGCTGCGGCCGCACACCACAACGCTCTTGCCCTCCGGGCTGTTGCCTGTGCGCACCAGCAGCTGCTGGACGCCTGCGGGAGTGCCCGGCACGAACACAGGCCGTCCCTCCATCAGGCGGCCCATGTTCACCGGATGCAGGCCGTCCACGTCCTTGTCAGGGTCCAGGGAGGCTATCACGGCGCGCTCGTCCATATGGGGAGGCAGCGGCAGCTGGACCAGTATGCCGTGGAAGCGGTCGTCCCTGTTGAGCTTCTGCACCTGCTCGATGACCTGGCTCTGGGCGCTGTCTTGGGGCAGATTGAATGTCTCCGAGAAGATGCCGACCTCGGAGCAGGCTCGTTCCTTGTTGCGGACGTAGACCGCGGAGGCGGGATCGTCGCCCACCAGGACCGCCGCCAGGCCCGGAGCGTATCCGCGACTGGCCTTGAACTCCTTCACGCCCTCCGCAACTTCGCCGCGTATGTCCTTGGCAATCCTGTTGCCGTCGATTATAAGTGCGCTCAAGTACAGCCTCCTGCCTACAGCATCACCAAAATCCTAGCACACTCACCCTCTGCTAACAACGACCCGGTGGACACGCCATAAGTCGTGAGAATATAATTAGCCAACTTCCACCGGCAGAGCATCATCAGGAGGCCCTGTGTCCCATCTATCCGAGCTTCTTCAGTCCGGCAATTTCGTCGTTACCGCGGAGATCAATCCTCCCAAGGGCGTGGATATGACGGACACCCTGTCCAGGGCGGATGTCCTGAGCGGGCTGGTGGACGCCGTAAACCTCACCGACCACCCGGGATCCCACATGAGCGTGAGCCCTCTCGCCCTTGCGCCCCTGATTCGGGAGCGCGGTCTGGAAGCCATCCTTCAGGTCACGTGCCGAGACCGCAACCGTATCGCCATCCAGGGCGACCTCCTTGCGGCCCACGTGCTGGGCGTCGAGAACGTCCTGTGCCTGACGGGCGATCCCGTAGGCGCCGGCGACCACCCGGAGGCCAAGACGGTGTTCGACCTGGACTCCATCAGGCTGCTGGAGGCGGCGACCTCACTCAACGGAGGCACGGACATGGGCAGCAACCGGCTGAGGGGCGCGCCCAGCTTCTACCTGGGCGCAGCGGTCAACCCCTTCGCCAGTGAGCTTGCCGACGAGATAATACGGATGGAGGAGAAGGTAAGCGCGGGGGCGCAGTTCTTCCAGTCCCAGGCCGTCTTCGATACGACACAGCTGGCAGAGTTCATGGCGATTGTGAAGCCCCTCGGCGCGCCCGTCATCGCCGGCGTAATCCTCCTCAAGTCGGGTGAAATGGCCCGTAACATGAACCAGAACATTCCCGGCGTTCTCGTCCCGGACGATCTCATCGCCGAGATGGATAGCGCAAATGACAAGGCCCAGGCAGGAATACAAATCGCCGCACGGATTATCCGGGAGGCCCGGGACATCTGCGACGGCGTCCACATCATGGCCATTGGCTGGGAGCGATACATACCGCAGGTCCTGGAGATGAGCGGGACGCCCGCCCGTGAAAGGGTCCAGTGAGCTTATGCTGACCGTAGGCGTGGATATTGTGGAACTGTCGCGCATAAAGGCGGTGTATGAACGGTGGGGACAGCGGTTCCTGGACCGCATCTATACGCCGGAGGAGCAGGCCTACTGCCGTGGACGCATCCCCCAACTGGCGTCGCGTTTCGCCGCCAAGGAGGCCGTGATGAAGGCCCTGGGCACCGGCATCCGGGGCGTCGGCTGGAAGGACATCCAGGTGACCCGAAGCCGCGGCGGCCCGCCTGCCATAGTCCTTCACTCCCGCGGCGCAGCCAGGGCGGAGCGCATGGGCGTTACCCAGGTGGCTATCAGCCTCTCCCATTCCCAGGAGTACGCCGTGGCCTCCGTAGTGATGAGCGTGGATGAAAATAGTCACGGTTGAGGAGATGCGCCGCATAGAGGAGCGGTGCGTTCAGCAGGGCATCCCAATGGATACCCTCATGGAGAATGCGGGGCTGGCTGTAGCCCGGAAGGCCAGGGAGCGCCTGGAAGTCGTTCGAAGGGCGTCGCTTCTGGTCTTGGTAGGCCCGGGCAACAACGGCGGCGACGGTCTGGTGGCCGCCCGCCACCTCTGGGAGTGGGGCACAGACGTGACGGTTTACCTGGCCCTCCCTCGCAGTAAGCACGATCCCAAGCTCAAGTTTCTGCCCGACATCGGAGTATCCGTTGTCAGCGCGGAGGATGACGCCTCATTCGAACAGCTGGACGACCTGCTTGGGAGGGCGTATCTTGTGATAGACGCTCTGCTCGGCACTGGGAGGTCGCGGCCAATCGAGGGTACACTTGCCGGGGTGCTGTCGCGCCTGGCAAAGGCCAGGGCGGAGCGAGTCAGGATGAAGCTCGTGGCGCTGGACCTTCCCACCGGCCTCAACGCCGATACCGGCGAGGCGGACCTTCTGTGCCCTAACGCGGACGTTACGGTAGCCTTGGGTTACCCCAAGGTGGGCCACTTCGCGTTTCCGGGAGCCGACCGCGTGGGACGGCTGGAGGTGGTGTACATCGGCATTCCGCCGTCTCTGGCAGAGGACGTGTCACAGGAGCTGATAACGCCGGAGCGTGTTAGGGGCGCTCTCCCCCGCAGGCCTCAGAACGCCCACAAGGGCACATTCGGCAGGGTGATGGTGATCGCCGGCTCTCCCCGGTACATTGGCGCTGCGTACCTCGCCTGCATGGGGGCTGCGCGATCGGGAGCGGGTCTCGTGACCCTGGCCGCGCCGCAGAGCCTTATGCCCGTGTTTGCCTCCAAGCTCACCGAGACCACCTTTCTTCCTCTGCCAGAGAAAGACGGCGCTCTGTCCCCGGAGGCCTCGGAGCTTGTGCTGTCGGAGGCGCCCAGTTACCAGGCACTGCTGGCAGGCTGCGGTCTCGGTCAGAGCCCGGATACCTCCGCGTTCCTCCGGCAGACGCTCCTCACCCATCGCTACTCCGGGCCTCCTATGGCGCTGGACGCCGACGCCCTCAACATCCTGTCCTCAGTGCCTGAGTGGTGGTTACAGCTAAGAAATGAGGCCGTGGTCACGCCCCATCCCGGCGAGATGTCGCGGCTCACGGGAACGGACGCGGCGCAGATCAACTCCGACCGTCTGAGCGCCGCAAGGAGATTCGCTGCGCAATGGGATAAAGTAGTGACGTTGAAGGGAGCGTATACGGCCGTCGGCTCTCCGGACGGTCGTGTTCTGGTAAGCCCCTTCGCTAACCCTGGACTCGCCTCAGCCGGGACCGGGGACGTTCTGGCCGGGGCCATTGCGGGCCTGCTGGCCCAGGGCGCGTCCCCCTTCGATGCCGCTGTGTGCGGCGTCTACCTCCACGGCGCGGCCGGCGAGCGCGTCAGAGCGGAGCTGGGAGAGGCCGGTATGGTGGCCGGAGACCTGCTGCCTCAGCTGCCCCGGGCCATCAAGCAGCTGAGGGAATGAAGGCTTGTCGTGGTTGAAGGGACAAACCCCCTTGGGTATAATTCAGCTAGGGGTGGACTATGCTGCTGGCAATAGACATCGGTAACACCAACGTGACTCTTGGGGTCTTCCAGGATGAGGACCTCCTGGCCACTTGGCGTCTGGCTACGGATACCCACAGGCTCCCCGACGAGTACGGCCTGCTACTGCTGAACATGCTTCCCATCAAGGGAGTGAGTCCCCAGGACATCGACAGCATCGCCATATGCAGCGTTGTGCCTCCACTGACCGGCGTCTTCGAGGAACTTGGCAACACATACTTCAACGTTCCCTCGCTTGTGATTGGCACGGGTACACGGACCGGAGTGAAAATACTTTACGACAACCCTCGTGACGTGGGAGCGGACCGCGTAGTGGACGCAGCCGCGGCCTTCAACCTCTACGGCGGTCCCGTAATAGTCGTGGACTTCGGCACCGCCACCGTCTTCGATGCCGTGTCCAAGGACGGCGAGTACCTGGGCGGCGCAATCGCCTCCGGGATTCGCCTCACCGCCGAGGCCCTCTACGAGCGCACGTCGCAGCTCCGGCGAGTGGAGCTTGTGCCGCCCAAGAACGCCATCGGCCGCAGCACCGCGGCCAGCATACAGTCCGGCATCGTGTTCGGTCACGTGGGCATGGTGGAGGCGATGGTGGGTCGCTTCAAAGCTGAGATGGAGGGGAATACCAAGGTGGTGGCCACCGGAGGTATGGCTCCCCTGATTGAATCGGAGACCTCGATTTTCGATGCGGTAAATCTGGATCTCACACTGGTCGGCCTGAGGCTCATCTACGACATCAACGCCAAGGCCGCAGGTATGGAGGGGAAGCATGAATAACCCGCTTAGAGACAGCAACATCGTTCTTGGAGTCACGGGTAGCATCGCCTGCTACAAGGCCGCTGACCTCGCCAGCAAGCTCGCGCAGGAGGGCGCGCACGTTGACGTCATCCTGAGCCAGGGCGCGGCCAACTTCATCACGCCCCTGACATTTCGGAGCCTGACCCACAGGCCCGTCATCACCGATATGTTCGACACCCAGTCGGAGCTGGCCGTGGAGCACGTTGCCCTCGCGCACAGGGCCGACCTCATCCTGGTGGCTCCCGCAACCGTCCACTGCATAGCCAAGCTGGCCCACGGCATGGCCGACGACGCCCTGACGACGACCATCCTGGCGTCCTCCGCTCCCCTGGTCATTGCGCCGGCGATGGACGGCCACATGTACGACAACCCGGCCACCCAGGAGAACATCGACAAGCTGCGAGAGCGCGGAGCATTCATCATCGGCCCGGCGGCCGGTCGATTGGCCTCCGGTCTGAGCGGGATGGGACGACTTGTGGATACGGCGCAAATCGTGGATAGCCTGTACGGGATTATGGGGCGCAACGGCGACCTGGCCGGCAAGCACATTGTGGTCAGCGCCGGCGGCACCCAGGAGCCAATTGACCCGGTGAGGGTGATAACAAACCACTCCTCCGGCAAGATGGGCTACGCACTGGCCCAGGCGGCCAGGGACAGGGGCGCGAAGGTGACCCTGGTCACCGCTCCCACCGCCCTTCCTATTCCCGCGGGCGTGGAGATGCGCCGCGTGGTCACGGTCGCCGATATGCGGGAGGCCGTGCTCAGCGCCTGCGTCGGCGCGGACGCCCTGATAATGGCGGCGGCCGTCAGCGACTACCGCCCGGCCCAGATAGCCGACCAGAAGATCAAGAAGGTGTCGGACAGCGAGGGGATGACGCTCAACCTGGTCAAGAACAACGACTTCTTCTTGGAGGTGCCCAAGGGCGTCCTGCGAATAGGCTTCGCCGCCGAAAGCGAGGACCTCCTGGCCAACGCACGCGTCAAGCTTGAGGGGAAGGACATGGCCCTCATCGCCGCCAACGACATCACCGCGCCCGACAGCGGGTTCAACGTCGACACCAACAAGGTCATCCTCCTGGACCGCGAGGGCGGCGTTGATGAGCTGCCGCTGATGAGCAAGTACGACGTGGGCCACAGCATACTGGACCGTGTGGCGAAGCTGCTCTCCGCTGCCCCCGTTCCTTGACACCCCTTTGTCGCAGCCTTAAGCTTTGATTCAAGGGCCCGTAGCTCAGTGGTAGAGCGGTCGGCTCATAACCGATTGGTCGCAGGTTCGATACCTGCCGGGCCCACTTACGACAAGAGTTTGACTCTGTCTAGACAATGCGCCTCTATGCCAGTTGAATAATCACGGCCATGAGAAGGAGAACATAAATGCGAGCTAATCCCATCCCGCTTATGGCCATTGCACTGATTGGTCTGCTATTGATGGCAGTAATAGCGGGGTGCAGTGTCTCAGAAGAAGAAGCTGAGCAAGCCGAGATCGATATCGCCGGAGCTCCGATTGACGTCCGCGTGACCGCTTCTCGCTTGGCGGAAGACTACGAGGCCAACGAGGTCGCTGCAAATCAGAAATACGATGGAAAAGTCCTAGAGGTAAGCGGAACTATTGAAGCGGTGTCGGGTGGAGGGAGTGGTGATGCCTACTACGTTGACTTGAGCGCTGGTAGCATGTCATTGACCTCGGTTAGGTGCCATTTCAGTGAGAGTCACTTAGGCGACATTACTTCTATTCGGAAAGGTGAACGCGTGACTCTGCGTGGCAAAGGAGACGAAGGAGAGGATAGAGACCCATTCACCATTGACGTGATCGGGTGCAGTGTCATTCCAGAAGCTCCTGCGAATACACCGACAATAACCAATACCACGCAGCCGACACCGACTGCCCAATCCGACGCTATTCCAGTGGTGACCGTGACATCCGAGTCTTCTCCTAGCTCGCCGGCTTCAACTCCCGGAACCGCTCAGGCTCGGGCCGAGACCACAACTCCCACACCAGAGCTAACAGCTGTACAAACACCCGAAGTTGCACAGACGCAGGCTAGCACACCCACGTCGTTGCCAGAACCAACTCCAACACGGACTCCAACGGCCACGCCGACGCCGGAGCCCACACCTACACCCACGCCCAGGCCAATGCCACCTCCTTCGATATCTGGTCAGGGGACGGATGTAAGGATTGTGGATCTTCCTGTTGGGGAATGGGTTGTGGAGATGAGCGTATCGAATGACGGCGACCGCGACTCTATTTCGATACGCGACTCTATTTCGATACAAGTTGGTGATAGCTACGTTGCAAGTGTGCGGGCTGACACGTGGAGCGGCAGATCACTTATAGTGGTTGGAAGTGAACGCTCCGAGATTCCGCCTGGCAACACCGCGATTGAAATAGACGTGGCGCAAGAAGCTTCATGGACACTCACATTTGTAGACCCACCACCTACTTTAGCTTCAGATGAGACGATTTCAGGTCGAGGTCAAGATGTCAAGTTTGTCGATCTCTCTGCTGGTGAGTGGGTAGTGGAGATAAGCATCTCAGGGAACAGCCGTTGCTATGCCGTACTCGACTCCTGTTCGGAAGCTTACTTCACCATAGAAATAGGTGGTGACGATGTTGTGTTTGAAGACGCTGATACATGGAGCGGTAAGAAGCTCGTCACTGTCGGGAGTGCATATGATGAGATTCCGCCTGGCAGAACTCCGATAGAGGTAGAAGCTGAGAGTGGTGCTACATGGACTCTTGAGTTCGTACGCGCGACTACTCTATCCACTTTGGCTTCGAGTGAGGTGATGTCTGGTCAGGGGACGGATGTAAGGATTGTGGATCTTCCTGTTGGGGAATGGGTTGTGGAGATGAGCGTATCGAATGACGGCGACCGCGACTCTATTTCGATACGCGACTCTATTTCGATACAAGTTGGTGATAGCTACGTTGCAAGTGTGCGGGCTGACACGTGGAGCGGCAGGTCTCTCATCACCGTCGGGAATGAAAGCTCTGAGATTTCACCTGGCAAGGCCGCAGTTGAGATAAACGTTTCGCAAGATGCTTCGTGGGCGCTAGAGTTCATTGAGCCGCCACCCGCGTTGGATCTGGATGAGACCATTTCAGGCCAAGGCCAAGATGTCAAGTTTGTCGATCTCTCTGCTGGTGAGTGGGTAGTGGAGATAAGCATCTCAGGGAACAGCCGTTGCTATGCCGTACTCGACTCCTGTTCGGAAGCTTACTTCACCATAGAAATAGGTGGTGATAATGTTGTGATTGAAAGGGCTGACACATGGAGCGGCAGGAAGCTCGTCACCGTCGGGAGTGCATATAATGAGATTCCGCCCGGCAGGACACCGATAGAGGTAGAGGCTGAGAGCGGTGCTATGTGGACACTCAAATTCGTAAGGCAGTAGGTACACACCAATTTATGTATACATACTCAACGCTCCAATGGTAAGCTCCTGGCATCCGCCAGTCGCTCTCACTACACAAATATGTACAACTACGGCCTTCGGCTCAATGACCGCCATTCCAAGCTCAACGAGTACAACCACGCCGAGTAGCCGGATCAATGAACAGAGATGAAATCCTGGAAAAGCTCCAGGCCCACAAGCATACCCTCGCGGAGCGTTTCGGCGTGACCGGACTCGCTTTGTTCGGCTCCTTTGCCCGGGATCAAGCTACGGACGGGAGCGACGTGGACATCTTGGTCAGCTTCGACGGACCGGCCACGTCAAGGACGTACTTCGGTGTCCAATTCTACATTGAGGACCTGCTGGATCGCCCGGTAGACCTGGTAACCGAGAAGACGCTTCGCCCTGAGCTCCGCCCCTACGTGGAGCGAGAGGCTGTATATGTCTGACCCAATCATGGTTGGCTGATCCTACCGCCAAGGCTGCGCGTCCGGTGCCCCGTCCGTCTCGTTTGCATAGTCGGCGCGCCAATGGTAAACTCCTGCCATTCGTCGGTCGCTCTCACCCACACCACTATGTATAACTACGGACTGATAGGCGACATGGCATCTGCGGCGCTGGTCGGCGCCGACGGCTCCGTGGACTGGTGTTGCTTTCCCCGCTTCGATTCTCCCAGCGTCTTCACCGCCATTCTGGACCAGGATAACGGGGGACGCTTCCGCATCAGCCCCACTGATCCCGGCTTCACCTCCACTCAGGAGTACCTGCCGGACACCAACATCCTGGAGACCACCTTCACCACGGATGCAGGCATAGTTACCATCACCGACTTCATGCCCGTCAGCGACCACGACGACGACCCGGCCACTCCCTTTGCGGCCTCCCACGAAATTCACCGCATCGTCACCTGCATCTCCGGCAGTGTTGAGATGCGATGCGACTTCAATCCAATACACGACTACGCGCGCACAGTGCCTGAGTTTCGGAAGCTGCGCGAAGGAGCCGTCCAGGCGCGGGGCGGCCGACAGACCATGACCCTTGTCGCCAGCATCCCCCTCCCATTTGATGACCGGGGCGTCGGCTGCAACTTCACACTCAGAGAGGGGCAGACCGTAACCTTCGTGCTTGTGTACGGTCACGGCCGCGCGACAAGCCTTGAACGGCTTCGCACTCCACTGAAGC
The DNA here is from genome assembly GCA_965218945.1 of Dehalococcoidia bacterium. Classification (GTDB taxonomy): domain Bacteria; phylum Chloroflexota; class Dehalococcoidia; order Lucifugimonadales; family UBA2985; genus DAOUJW01. The sequence goes on along the minus strand of OZ244718.1, from coordinate 2,851,521 downwards.
TCAGACAGACGCGGAACTACTGGCAGGGGCTGGTGGCCGGCATGAACTACGAGGGACTCTGGCGGGACGCCGTTGTCCGCTCTTTCCTGGTGCTTCACCTGATGATGTACCGGCGCACGGGGGCCATTGTCGCTGCGCCCACCACAAGCCTGCCGGAGACCATTGGCGGCTCCCGCAACTGGGACTACCGGTACTCCTGGCTGCGTGACTCCGCCTTCACGGTGGACATCCTGTACCGCCTGGGCGACGTCTACGGCGCAGACCGGTACATCCACTGGCTGCTGGAACAGTGCCAGTTGACGCGTCGGAAGACCCGTATTCTCTATGGGATCACCCCGACATCATCGCTCAGAGAGTACACCCTGGACCACCTCAGTGGCTTCGAGGACTCGCCCCCTGTCCGGATCGGCAACGGGGCCGCCAGGCACCTGCAGTTGGACGTCTTTGGAGAGGTGATTATCGCAGTCCATTCCCTCTTCCTTCTTGAGGGCGACATACTACCGGAAGCCTGGGATCTGGTCCACTCCATGGCTGAGGTCATAATGACAAACTGGCATCGAAAGGACCGCGGCGTTTGGGAGGTGCGGGGCGAGATGCAGCACTTCGTCTACTCCAAGGTCCTGTGTTGGGTGGGACTACACCGCGCCGCTTACATTGCCGCCGCAAGGGGCGAAAGGAATCTGTATAATCGATGGTCACGGACCGCCGCCCGCATCAGGTCCGAGATTCTGAACGATGGATGGACTCCCAACAAGCAGGCCTTCCGCCAGCGGTACGGCCACGACGCACTGGACGCCTCCAATCTGATTATTCCGTTTCTGGGCCTGGTGCCGCGGGACGACCCCCGCGTCCGCCAGAACGTCGACGCCATTGAGCGGGAGCTGACGGACGGCCCCCTGGTGTGGCGATACCTCCCGGGGGAGACGGACGACGGCCTGGAGGGCCAGGATGAGGGCGCTTTCACCCTCCTCAGCTTCTGGCTGATTGGTAATCTCATCTACACCGGACAGACCGACCGCGGGCTTGACTATTTCCACGAGGTCATCACAAAGCATACCAACCACGTGGGCCTCCTCGCCGAGATGTTTGACACCGGCGCCAACCGGCAGTTGGGAAACTTTCCGCAGGCCTACTCCCACATAGGCCTGATCCACACCGCTCTCAACCTGTCCAGTTTCATCGCCGACACCGCCACCAGGCGCACGAACCCTCCCCGGTAGACGGACCGTCTTTCCAGACAGGTATGCTCATTGGGGTCCAGGCCTGTTGCAAAACGCTGGCAATACTGGTATAATGCAATCATGCCAGTACAGATCACTATAAGGGACGTGCCGGAAGAGGTCAGAGACCAGCTTGCCGCGCGCGCCGCTCTCCAGCGTCAGTCCATGCAGGAGTTCCTCCGCGGTGAACTGGAGCGCATAGCTTCGCGGCCTTCGCTGGGCGCGTGGCTGCAGGGAGTCCGCGAGCGCAAGGCAGTTGCGGAGACCAGGGTACAGCCGTACAGCATTCTTCGCGCCCGTGACGCAGACCGGACGTGACGGCGGTCATAGACGCCTCCGTGCTGGTTGCGGCCTTGGTGGACTCAGGTGAGGAAGGCAGGTGGGCGGAATACGCGATTGCGGGCGATGTCCTCGCAAGCCCGGAGTTGGCCCTTGTCGAGGCCACCAACATCCTGCGACGGCTGGAGCTGGCCGGGGAGATATCCCGCTTTGAGGCAACAAGCGCCCAGGCTGACCTGCTTCGCCTTGACCTTGTGCTGTTTCCCTTCGCACCCTTCGCCGAGCGGGTATGGGCGTTGCGGAGCAACCTGACCAGCTACGACGCCTGGTATGTGGCGCTGGCGGAGGCGCTCAACTGCCCGCTGCTGACCCTCGACCGGAAGCTGAGCGGCGCCAGCGGCCCGGCGTGTGACGTCATCACGCCAATGGGATCCCGGGTGCGGTACTAGAGTGAGGCGCCCATCACAGCCTGCTATTTGGACTCTTCGGTTTCGTATCGCTGTACGTGCTCGCGAAGAGCGCGATTAATGTCCGTTTGGTAACCTCTGCCATGATGTGCATGCACCTTGAACCATGCCACAACGTCTGCGTCCAGCCGCAGAGTGATCTGTTGTTTCACGGGCCGGTAGAACACGCCGCGCCTAGCGTCCGACCAATCAAGTATCTCAGGTATGTCGGTGGTGTTGATTTGGTCTTCGCGTAGGCCATCCAGCGCCTGAAGCTCAGCGCTCTGGTCCTTTGGAAGCTTGCTCTCTCTCTTCGTAAGCCATCCTCTGTAGCTACTATAGTGTAGTTACAGAGGATGGCAATTTCAAGCCCAGTGTTACCCGCGCTTTGGCTATATCCGCTGCCATCCACCACCTCTAGCTACCCCTCATTATACCAGCCCGCATACCTCCCCCATGAGCCACCGCAGACTCAGTCCAGCTTGACCGGTGTTCTCCTACTATGTGATACTAGGTATGTACTAACGAAATTCGCAACGTCCGTCGGGCGTTGACGACATGTATAGGGGGTCTCATGAGACACTCACTTAGACAACTAGCATTGCTTGGATTGATGGGCCTGCTGGCCGTCGCTTTAGTAACGGCGTGCGGCGATGAGACGCAACCTATCGCCACTGAGGCTTCTGAGGGCAGCCCCGCTCCAGCTGGCACAGATACAACTTCATCCGTTTCCCCTACGGCGGCGTCAATACCTGCGCCCACCGCAGCGCCCACGTCAACGCCTGCGCCTACCGCAGCGCCCACGCAGGCGCCTGCCGTCGCTCCAACCACGGAGCCGGACACCATGCCCGCCATTCCTGCAATCGAATTTAGCCCGGACATGCGATGGGGAGACCTGTACGACGCACTAAGCGAGCCGGAGCAGGCGTGCATCAGCAGTGAGCTGGGAGATCAACTGGCGTCTGTCAGGGATAGGCCCGTTTTTTCGGAAGGCGCCACGGAGCCATTGCAGGTATCGGTTTTTGGCTGCCTGTCCCAGGAGACGGCCTCCGAACTTTTCCTGGCGTCCTTTACTGCGCAGTTGCCTCCGCTGCCTGAAGAATCTGAAGCCTGTGTGAGAGGTCTGCTAAAGGATGCGGACATAGCGGCCATCGTCGCTTCCGATCTGCCGGAGGCCGGTCCTGCTGAACAGGCGGCGGCCATGCAGTTCGGCTTTGGACTGCTGACCTGTCTGCCGGAAGAGATGATGTCAGCCCTTATGGGAGGGGACGGTCCCGGGGGTCCTTCAGTCCCGCCGCCGCCGGATGATGCGTCCCTCTGGAGCTTCCAGACGGGTGGCAGGGTTGTCAATGCACCTGCGGTTGCCGATGGCGTGGTGTACGCCGGCTCCGACGACAACTCCGTGTACGCACTGGACGCCGCGACCGGGTCCATGCTCTGGAGCTTTGAGACCGGCGATATAATAAGGTCTACTCCGACCCTGGCCGGCGGAGCGGTGTACGTGGGGTCCAACGACAACTACGTGTACGCTCTGGACGCCGAGACCGGAGAGATGTTGTGGAAGCACGACGCGAGCAAAGAGGTGCAGTACTCACCCGTAGTGACTGGTGGAGTGGTCTACATCGGAGCGCAGGGAGATGTAGACTACAGTGTCCACGCTCTCGATGCAATGTCCGGGGAGCAGGTGTGGGCCGCCGGAGTGCCGTACCCCTACGGCGCTGAGTTTGCTGTCACAGTTGCGAACGGCAAGCTCTACGCGCCGGGCGCGTCTGGCGAGTTTTACGCTATGGACGCATCAACAGGGGAAGTGTTCTGGAGCCTCAGCGTCGGCATGGGATCGGAGTCCCCACCCACAGTGGTGGACGGAGTGGTCTACCTGACTGCGGTCAACACTGCCTACGCCTTGGACGAGGCCACCGGGGAGGAGATCTGGAGCTACGGCACAGAGATGTTCCCTGCCATAGACCACCCGGCAGTCGTCGTGGACGGCGTCTACTACTTCGCGCCTGACAGCAACCTCTATGCCCTGGACGTCACTACGGGACACTTTAACTGGTACTATGTGGCGGGCGATCTCATCACTGATGTACCGGTAGTGGCTGAGGGCATGGTGCTCGTGAGGTCGGAGTCCGGTGTACTCCACGCGGTGGACGCCGCCACCGGTAGCCCCTTCTGGAGTTGGGAGAACACGGACTCGGCGCTGCGGTCGCCTACTGTGGTCAACGGCTTCCTGATTGCAGAGTCCGCTGATGGAAACCTTAGGGTGCTGGTCGCTGCAACCGGCGATGAGGTCTGGTCGTTCTCCAAGGGCTACTTCGATGGCGTTCCGTCCTACACCGTCGCTGATGGCGTGTTGTACGTCGGGACCCTGAACGGCAGCGTATACGCCTTCACCATCCCGAGTGCAGGAGCCATGCCGCAAGCTGGATAGCAGCTCTCCACGACGGCCGGTGGAGGGCCTGTGGGAGTCGCTGTGGTCCGGTTGGTAGTGTACTTTGCCTGCAAATGTGGGTAAAATCACTCTGATTACTCACTCTTTGCCCGAATAGGAGGTCCTTATGACCGCTACGGATGACGCCCTCAAGAACAACGCCCAATATGCCGAGGGCTTTGATAAAGCCGACTTGCCGCTGCCGCCGGCGCTCAACATGGCGGTTGTGGCGTGTATGGACGCGCGCCTCGACACCCACAAGCTGCTTGGGATTCAGGAAGGCGACGCCCACGTGATACGCAACGCCGGCGGCGTGGTCACCGACGACGTGATCCGCTCGCTGGTTATCTCCCAGCGTCTGCTGGGCACACGCGAAGTGGTGCTGATACACCACACTGACTGCGGGATGCTGACCTTTCGGGACGACGACGTGAAGGACGCAATACTGGCCGACACCGGCCTCCGGCCCTCCTTTGCGATGGAGGCGTTCGGTAATCTGGAGGGGGACGTGCGCCAGTCCATCGCTCGCATTAAGGCCAGTCCCTTTGTCCCGGCCAAAGACCAGATTCGAGGCTTCGTCTACGACTGCGCAACCGGGCGGCTCAGCGAGGTCTCGTAGATTTGGCTGCCCGCGCCTCAGCCACGTGCCGAGGCCGGCGCTTCATACATCAACATACCAGCCTGTCCGCGATACCTCGCTGGCAGGCTTGATTTCCTATGGCAAAGACCATCTATCTAGCCAACCCTTACGGGTTCTCCGCACAGCAGAAGGCTGCGCTGCTCCCTCCAATAGTGGCGGCTCTGGAGGAGCTTGGCCTGGAGGTGTGGGAGCCTTTTGCCCGGAACAACCAGGTGGACTTTCTGGCGGCGGGGTGGGCCTACCGCGTTGGGCAGGGGGACTTCCGCGACGTGGTGGAGTCGGACGCCATCTTCGCCGTGGTCAACGGTGTTCCGCCGGACGAGGGCGTGATGGTGGAGCTGGGCATGGCGATTGCGCTGGGAAAGCCCACGTTCCTGTTCAGAGACGACTTCCGCCGGGTTGTCGAAAGCGAGCAGTACCCCCTGAACCTGATGCTGTTCACGGGCCTGCCGGAGGAAGGCTGGCAGGACTACTATTATACGTCCGTCAGCGAGATCACCGCACCGGAGAAAGCGCTGGCGCGATGGGCCGTGGGGGCCGGTCTTTAGGTTATCCTAAGTTCTTAGGTGACACGCTCAAAATGGCGTGATGGTTTAGCGCACCAAGGACTATCCGCGAAACTCGCTTGCCGCTGCTCAAGCACGACCTTATGGCTTTCGTGGAGCACTATGAAGTAAGCCTGCGCCGTGCCTCGGTGATACCAGAGTGACCACGGCAAGCTAGGCAAATGCAGGCACTCTTGTAGCCTCTCGGCGAAATATCTGATCTGATTGTCCGCCTCATCCCAGCGCGCGATGTGGTGATAGATGACCAAGCTCTGGCCCCGCTTGTAGAATTGCTTGAGGTCGTCCATAAACACGTACTTGGGCCCCTTCTTGTGCCACGGCTTTACCACGTATTGTGGCCCTCTCTTGCGTAAAGGCCTTACCGTTTCAGTAATGCCATTGTCCGGGTCCACAAAGACCAGTTCTGCTTCCTTGGTGGCTTCAAGGGCGCCCTTTAGCCAAGTTTCCCGTCTTGTCTTCTTGGAGGCCACGGATTCCCTTGGCGGGTAGGACAGGCTCTGACCATAGTAGGCCGTATTGTTCGGGAGTACCCCGCTGCCCTGGATTCCAGCTATTTCACGTTTCTTTTTCTCACACACTATCTTATGTAGCTCATCGAATAGCTCAGGGTCACATTCACGGAGTTTCTTGTGCTTTGCCGAGGGGTTGCATAGATAGTCAATAAACATCCCGTCGGGCTTGTCATCGTTTGGGAATAGGTACCAGACCACACCCAAGCTCAGCGCATCTTCAGGCGCGGTGTCGCCTCTCATACCAGTTAGATGTCGCAGCAACCCGTACTTGCCAAAGTCACCAATGTCGCCTACGTACTGGTCTTGCATAGCGCCTCCGGCTGTATCTCAATCTGCGCACCAGCGCCCGCATCGTCTTCGATTATAGAAGTGGTCAGTGCACCGGACAAGGCGAATCTCCACACAACCAATGTCTCCAATGATGGAATGTGTTAGAATCTCGGCAGGAGGCGGACTATGAAGCTGCTCCCTGCTAGGAAGATCTACTATGGCTGGTATATCCTGGTCGGCGTCATTCTGGCGCAGTTCATGGCGACCAGCACGGGCCAGATGGTTTCCGGCGTCTTCCTTGATCCCCTTGTCGAGGCGCTTCAGATTGAGGTGTGGCAGTTCGCCGCCGCCATCTCCCTTGCCACGGCCCTGGGTGGAATATCCATGGTATTCATCGGGCCGCTGGTGGACCGCATTGGCCCGCGGCGGCTCATGCTCGCGGGAGCCATGTTCAGCGCAATTGGTCTGGTGGGGTTGTCCATTCAGTCGGCCTTCATTTTCTTCTTCCTGTTCCAGGCCATAAACCGGGCCTTGGGACCGAACCTCTACGGAGGGGCGGTCCTGAATGCTACCGTCACCAAGTGGTTTGTTGTAAACCGGGGGTGGGCCCTTGCCATCGGCTCAATGGGAGTGTCTCTTGGCGGCATCATCGCGCCGATTTCGATGACGTACGTGGTCGACAACTTCGGATGGCGCACGGGATACGTGACGATGGCGGGGGTCGTCATCCTCGTCATTGTTCCCATCGCCTTTATTATGCGACGGCAGCCGGAGGACGTGGGTCTGCTGCCGGACGGCATCAGCCGGAGCGGTCAGGGCGGCGCCGGAGAAGAGCGTGCCCGGGCCGCCATAGCCACCGACGACAGCCAGACCCACACGCGAAGCCAGGCGATACGCACCCCGGGCTTCTGGCTCCTCACCCTGGGGTACGGCCTGAACACCATCGCCCTGGGCTCCGTGTCCTTCTACGCCATTCCCTTCGCCAGCAGCGTCGGCTTCACCCGTCTCATTGCAGCTACGGGCATGATGATCAACGGCTTTGGCAACCTCACCGCAAAGGGCGTCTGGGGCTACGGCCTCCAGCGAATCGACCCCCGGCGGCTAGCGGGCGCGGCCTTCTGCACGTCCGCGACGGGCGTACTGATAATGGTGCTTTCGTCCAACATCGATAGCGTCCCGGTGCTTTGGATAGGGTTTTTTCTGTACGGGCTGGGCTTTGGCGGGACAATCCCAATCAGCGAGTTCCTGTGGGCGCGGTACTTCGGGCGGCGACACATAGGAGCGATACGCGGCGTTGGCCGGCCTATGTCCATGGTGTTCGGCATGGGCGCACCCGTAGCAATCGGGTTAATATTTGACATCACCGGCTCCTACGTGGGGGCGTTTCTCATACTGGTTTGTGTCTACATACTTGGGGCCATAGTGATCAACGTCTCCAAGCCGCCCCAGCCGCCTGAAGAGCAGCCTGCACCCTGACGGCATCCGGTCGAGAGCAGGGACACTCTGGACAAGGCCAGGCATACTCACTATCATGTGCCATAGGCCGCCAGCGAACGTCGTAGGGCGCTGTGCTTTGGAAGAGCCTAACCCCGCCGCGTAGATGCTGCCGTGGACTTCAACGACTACAGCATAGACCCAGCCATTTACGACGAGATGTTCCTGCCGGACGGCGCCCCTCGGGAGCACTGCCGTCTGCTGCAACAGGCGCTTGCCGACTTCACCTCGGAGGCTATGGTCAGCATCCAGGAGCGCGTCAACCGCTCATTCTCCAATGAGGGCATCTCCTTCACCGTCTACGGTGACGAGGAGGAGGAGGAGCGCATCATCCCCGTTGACAGCATTCCCCGCATCGTCTCAGCCGACGACTGGCGTACGCTGGAGGCGGGGCTGACCCAGCGTCTCAAGACCCTCAACCTCTTCATCGACGACGTATACAACGATGCCCGGATTATCAGGGACGGCGTGATACCGGAGGACGTGGTCATGGAGTGCCCCCAGTACCGCCTGGAGATGCGCGGCTTCTCGGCGCCCCACGGCGCGTGGGCGGCCGTCTGCGGCACCGACGTGGTCCGCACCAACGACGGCTTCCGCGTACTCGAGGACAACCTGCGCGTCCCATCCGGCGTCTCCTACATGATAGCCAACCGCAAGGCGGTCAAGGGCAGCCTGCGCCGTCTCTACAGGAGCTCCCGCGTCCGCGAGGTGGAGCACTACGGTGCAACCCTGCTGACAACCCTGCGAGAGCTTGCCCCAGACGGCAAGTCCGACTCGACCATCGCCCTGCTCACCCCTGGCGTGTACAACTCCGCATACTACGAGCACATGTTCCTTGCCAGAGAGCTTGGCGCGGAGCTTGTGGAGGGACGCGACCTTGTGGTGGAGGATGGCTTCGTGTATATGCGCACCACCCGGGGCCCGCAGCGTGTCGACATCATCTACCGTCGGGTGGATGACGACTTCATTGATCCCCAGGTCTTCCGCTCCGACTCCCAGCTGGGCGCGCCCGGTCTGCTGGATGCCTACAAGAGCGGCAATGTGTCCATCGCCAACGCTCCCGGCACGGGCGTGGCCGACGACAAGAGCGTCTACGCCTACGTGCCGGACATGGTGCGCTACTACCTGGGGGAGGAGCCGGTTCTGGCAAACGTGGAGACCTACCTCTGCCGGCGGCCCCGGGAGCTGGAGTACACCCTGGACAATCTGCACAATCTGGTGGTCAAGCGCGTGGGCGAGTCCGGGGGATACGGCATGATCATCGGTCCCCACGCAACGCCGGAGGAGCGCGACGACTATGCCAAGGGACTGCGCGCCGACCCCGCCGGCTTTATTGCGCAGCCAGTTCTCCCCCTCTCTCGTTCGCCCTGCCTCATTGACGGCCGCTTCGAACCCCGACACGTGGACCTGCGTCCCTTTGTGCTACAGGGCCGCGAGAACCGGCTGGTGCCCGGCGCTTTCTGCCGCGTGGCCCTTCCCAGGGGCAGCCTTGTGGTCAACTCAAGCCAGGGTGGCGGTGGCAAGGACGTGTGGGTGTTGAGAGACTGAGCCATGCTTGCTCGCAGCGCAGAGGGCCTCTACTGGATGGGTCGTTACCTTGAGCGCGCGGACCACCTGTGTCGAATGCTGAGGCTGCAGGCTGAGGCTCTGGTGGACCGTCCCCTGCCGGAGATACACTTTGGGTGGGCCCGCATATATGAGAGCCTGGAGCGGCTGCCTCCCAGGGGCAGCCTGGAGATGGTGCGCAGTGACGAATACACCCTGGCCGACTCCTATGTGCTGGCCGACGACCTTACCTTTGAGTCCTCCAACCCGGAATCAATCTGGAGCTGCTTCGCCCGCGGTCGGGAGAACGCTCGCAATATGCGTCACTACATCAGCGGCGAAATGTGGATTCGCCTCAACCTTGCCTACCTTCGCATCCAGAAGCTGGACATCAATGAAATATGGCGAACTTCCCCGGAGAGCTTCTACGCCGAGACGTCCGCGGAGATAAACACCTTCATGGGCACGGCAGACGCCACGATGTACCGCGACCTGGGCTGGCGCTTCATGCAGCTTGGACGCTTCATAGAGCGCGCGCAGCTTGGAGTCTCCCTGCTCCTGACCCAGATTGCTCTGGACGTCAAGGACAGCGATCATCAGGAGGCCGAGTGGACAAGCCTTTTGCGCATACACCACGCCGTGGAGGCGTACATGAGAGGCTACGGCGTCGAGGTGCAGTCCCAAATGGTGCTTGACCTCCTGGTAACGGACCCACTGCTGCCCCACTCCCTCTGCCACTCCATCGAGAGGATCATGGAGGAGCTGGTCGCCATAGGCCCGGGCACTGACCAACGGGCCGTGGCGACGGCGCAGCGCCTGGCCGGAAATACAGGTACCCTGATTCGTTACGCGTGGCTTGACGCGGAGGACAAAGAGGGTCTCCTGGAGCGCGTGTACGAGGACAACCAAGAAATCCACGGTCTGCTCTCCGCCGGCTACTTCCACAATCTCGGCGTGCCGTGACGCGCTAGAACGGCAGTTGGGTGTCCGGGTTGTCCTGCATGAAGTGAGCCTGTCGGACGCCGAAGTCCTCCTGGAGCTGGATGGTCAGGCCGCCGTCCACAACCAGGGAGTGGCCGGTGATGAAGGACGCCTCGTCCGAGCACAGGAACACGATGGCGTTGGCAACGTCCACCGGCAGCCCGAACTTCCTCAGAGGGTACTGGTCCTCAAAGAAGCGTTCTCCCGTCGGGTTCTCGCGCCAGTTGGCCTGGATGCGCTCCGTGGCTATGTGTCCGGGGCAGATGGCGTTGACTCTGATGCCCATTGGCCCGTAGTCGATGGCCATCTGGCGGGTCATTCCTATCACCGCCGACTTGCCGGCCTCGTAGACCAGCTTCCCCTCGGCCATCAGCATCCCATGCACCGATGAGATGTTCACGATGCTGCCTGCGCCCGTTTTCTGCATCTCCGGCACGGCGTACTTGACGCCCAGGAATATGGACTTCACCAGCAGGCCCATTCCGGCGTCCCACGCCTCTTCCGTCACCTCAAGCGCGCCACCCTGCCCGCCGCCGTGAGCGGGGCTGTAGGCGTTGTTGACCAGGATGTCCAGTCTGCCCCACAGCTGCGTCGCCCTGTCGATCATGGACTTGATGTCGTCGTGAACACCCAGGTCGGCCCGCAGGCTATCTGCGACGCCGCCCGCCTGTCGGATGGTCTCTACGTTGGCCTCCGAAGCGCTAGCGTCAATGTCTGCAATTAGCACCTTTGCCCCCTCCTCCGCCAGCCTCCGCGATGCTGCGCCCCCGATGCCCTGTGCGCCCCCTGTGACGATGGCCACCTGGTCTTCCAGTCTACGCATGGCTCACCTCCAAAGCGAGGAGCCTTCACGTCCGCGCCGTCCGCTGCGGATTGGCTGCTCTATTGTATTGTGGATAGCCCATTGTAAACCATCGGGCAAGAGAGGGAGCGATTGCGAAGTGGCTTCCGGAATGCGCCGAATAGTGCTACAGGCCCAGGATGTTGCCCCTGTAGTCAACGTCCAGGGCGTGCTTGGACCTAGAGCGGAAGGGCTTCTATGGGGATCAGTCTCTCTCCAGTGGGGTCGACCGCCAGAGTCAGACCTTCCAGGGTGTATGCCCCCAGCACAGCGGGAGCATCGTCTCCACCAAAGGCAACAATGGTAATCACGCTGTCACCGTCTATCGTTACCCATGCCTGCCCAACGTCCATCTGAATACGCCGCCCGTCGCCAATGAAGAAAGTGCGCCTGCCCAAGGGCGCAATGCCCAAATCCCGCAACAGTGGAGCGGGCAGAGTGGTGAAAAAGGCGCCGGTGTCCACCGTGGCCTCTATGTCCAAGGCCTGTTGGCCGTCTATGCTGGAAATCCGCAACGGCCACTTGAACGTTCCCATAGCCGCAACTCCTCTGTTAGATTCGTTTCCCTCCCGTTGATTATAGCTAACTGCCCGCACCTGTGATAGGGGTATCGACGCTCTGCCACCCTGCCCGGGAATCCCTCTCAGAGCCTGCCCCCGTACCCGATACGGGGGCAGTATAGACAGTGAGACGTATCCTGGGTGTCCTGCTAGAGGCCGAGGATGTTGCCCCTGTCGTCCACGTCCAGGGAGCGAGGCGAGTTTGGCAGGCCGGGCATGGTCACTATGGAGCCCGAGATGGGGTAGATGAATCCCGCGCCCACGGACGCCCTGACGTCGGTAACGTCAAAGGTGTAGTCGGACGGCTTTCCCTTGAGAGCGGGGTCGTCGGAGATGGACAGGTGGGTCTTGGCCATGCACACCGGCAGGTTGCCCCAGCCGTGACTGGCAAAGGTACGCATGCGACGCCTGGCCTCCGGGGTCCACATGACCTCGTCGGTGCAGTACACATTGCGCGCCAGGGCCCGCACCTTCTCCTCGATGGTTGCATCTAAGGAATAGAGGTACTGCACCTGTGGCTTGGGCCCGCCTGAGGCCTCAACTATGGCGTGCGCAAGGTCGATGCCGCCCTCGCCGCCTCGCCCGAATACGTCGCTCTCCACCGCGGCCCTCGCGCCCGCGGCCTCCGAGCGGGCCTTGACAATCGATACCTCGCCCGGCGTATCGGTGGGGAATCGGTTGATGGCAACCACAACGGGAAGCCCGAAGGAGCGGATGACGCCCACAAGGTGCTCAACGTTAGCCATGCCCTCCTCCACCGCCTCTTCGTTGGGGCTGTCCAGCTCCCTCAGACGAACGCCTCCGTGGGACTTGACGGCACGCACGGTGGCCACCAGCACGGCGGCGTCCGGCTCAAGGTCGTTGAAGCGCGCCTTGATGTGCATGAACTTCTCGAAACCCAGGTCTGCGCCGAATCCCGCCTCCGTGATCACGTAGTCGCTGTGCGCAAGGGCAAGGCGGTCTGCCACCACCGAGTTGCAGCCGTGGGCGATGTTCCCAAAGGGCCCAGCGTGCACCAGCGCCGGCTGGCCCTCGAGCGTCTGCACCAGGTTCGGCTGTATGGCGTGGCGGAGCAGCGACATCATCGAGCCGACGGCGTTAACGTCCTCGGCGGTCACGGGCTGCCCGTCGCCGGTGAATCCGACGACTATCCTGGACAGCCGCTGCCTGAGGTCGTCAAGGCCGGAGGCGAGGGCGAGGATAGCCATGACCTCCGACGCGGTGACTATGTCGAAGCCGGACTCCCTGAGAGGGGCGTTGGCGCCGCCTCCAAGGCCGATCACTGTGGACCGCAGCGCCCTGTCTTCAACGTCGACCACGCGTCGCCAGGTGATCCCGCGCGGCAGGAGGCCGTCGACGCTGCCGCTCCGGACGGCATTGTCGGTCAAAGCCGCGAGCAGGTTGTGCGCCGACGCAACGGCGTGGGCGTCTCCGGTAAAGTGGATGTTGATCTCATCCTCAGGCACAACCTGAGCCGCGCCGCCGCCCGTGCCGCCGCCCTTAATGCCGAATATCGGGCCCAGCGATGGTTCCCGGAGCGTGGCCGTCGAGCGGTATCCCAGCCGGCCCAAGGCCTGGGTGAGTCCCACGGTGGTTGTAGTCTTGCCCTCGCCAGCCGGCGTCGGAGTCATTCCAGTCACAACGATTAACTTGCCTCTGCGTCCGTTGGATGGGATCGCGTCCAGGCTGATCTTGGCCTTGAAACGGCCGTAGGGAATGACGGAATCCTCGTCCAGTCCCATGTTCCGGGCAACTTCGACAATTGGCAGCATTGAGTGAATCCTCCTGGTCGTTCTATCTTCATTTTAGCACGAGGGCCTGAGGAGTGAAGGGGGCTGGGGCATGTCCGATTCGTGGCTACGCCGGCTTTCCGTGCTCTAGCCACGGGAGACAGGAATACCTGCGCACTTTGCCGATGTCGCCCCGATTGAAGCGTCGCTCGGTGTCTCCGATTTCTCAACCCTGACTGATTCACACCGGTATGGTGGACAGAAAGGAGCGCCCGCTCTCCCCGACCAGCCCTTCCAGCCCCGCATCCAGAGTAGCTAGTTGACCGTTGTATTGCATGACTGCTGCCAGCAGTACAGCGTCCGTAATCTGACGATACCCCTGGATACGGGCGCCGATCTCATCCGGCATTTGGACGACGGACCGTTTCAGAGGCCAAAAAGAGTGGGACGCTAACCCTGTCAGTTTCTTCAAGACAGAGATTGCATCAAGAGGGGTGACGGTGCGACGCACTACGGCTGGGTTGCAGGAGAGTCGGACGAAGCCTGCCTCCGTCAGGGTACAGGTTGCCCAGCCATCCTGTCGATGCTCCTCAAACCATGCTCTGGCGGCAGCGTGATGCACATGGTTGGGCCAGGCGAGGGCTATGAGGACGTTGATATCTAGCAGGGCGGTCAAGGCCACTCGCCCAGCGCCCGATATACATCTTCGCTGGTGATAGGCTCGGCGTCAGGAGCAACGGCAAAGACGGTCCCGTCCCTGTCGTCTCGAGCAGCGTCACCGCTCCTGAAGCCGCGTCGCGCCAACTCCGACAAAGCCCTGCCGAGACTGCTTCCATTCCGCTCCGCCAGCGCTCGTGCAACTGCAAGTACGTCGTCGTCGATGGTTAAGGTGGTGCGCATACTGACATCATCGCATCATGGCATTATCCTGTCAAGTCCTCCAGTCACACTGAGCCATATTGCGCCTGCTCCCTGACCAGCGGGCGATTGGCAGAGAGCAGGCGCGTCTGGGTGTCATCCTGCTACGACAACGGGTGCGTTAAAGGATTCGCTCACACGAGCGGTGTCTGAGCTGCTAGCGCTCAGAGGGCTGATAGTCTTCGCAGCGCTGCTGACCGTGCGGGATGGGTTGAATGTTTTTGGGAAGAGATAGGCCAAAACGAGACGATCTTGACAGGCTGGCTGCGCTGGACGGGACGCGCGTTGCAGAGGACGGGATAGTGGCTGTATAATTCGGCCATAGGAGGCGTCAACTGAGGCGTCAATTCTTCCGGAGAGGTGAGTGGTATGGTTTCTTCTCTTCCCATTGTCTACACGATTCAGGGGTGTGACGCGTGCGTGAAGCTGACGAACAAGTGGAATGCAGAGGGAGTGGAGTACGAGGAGCGCCGCGCCGATCTCAGCCAGGAGATCATGGATGAGGCGAGGAGCTATGGCGACGTTGTGCCCATCATACGCTACCCGGACGGAAGGGTAGAAGAGGGCTTTGAGGGTGGCATCGGCTGCTTTATAGGCTAGCCAAACCGCCTTGGCAAAAGAAAATCGAGATTCCAAGCGAGCAAAGGAGAGCTATGACTGAGAAGACAACGGTGGTAAATGCGGAGAGGTTCAGCCAGGGGTTTGCATACCCGGACTATCTGGCGCAGATCAAGGTCAACCAGGACCGGTTCGCCCGGTACTATGAGACGGCATCCGACGCCGTCACTGACGAGGATACCTCATTCTTCAAGAAGGCTGTAGAAAGTGGGTGTTCCCGTGTGCTGGTCCTGGGCGAGGACTGGTGCCCGGACGTATATCGTGGTATGCCCGTAATTGGACGTATCGCAGAGGTGTCCGGTATGGACATGCGCGTCTTTCCCAGGGATGAGCATCTGGACATTGCGGACGAATTCCTCAACAGGGGCGAGTTTCGGTCGATACCCGTCTTTGTCTTCTACAACGCCGACCAGGAGTATCTGTGCCACTTTATAGAGCGGCCGGCGTCGGTCACCAAGGAGATGGCTGAGCTAAACCAGGCCATAGACACGGAGATGGCCGGCAAGGAAGAGGCAGAAGTCCGAGAGGTCCGCAGGGACCGGACCAACGCCAAGTTCCCCGACTGGCAGAGGCAGACGGTGCTCGACCTGCGGGAGCTTCTTTCCAGTAAACTGGGTATCTAGGGCGTCACCCAAGGGCAAGCGCAAGGCGGACCCCTTTAAGGCGTCCGCCTTCTCTCCTTTCTAAGCCCTTGCCATGCATAGCCGAAGCTCTACCTCAGCAAGGGTGTACTATGATTCTCTCCGTCCTTTAACGGCTTGTGTGGGCATCCCATACAAAATCCTCATCGGACGGAGAGGCGTCCCTTGGCCCTGTGTCCTGTTTCCGGGAGCTTGACGGCTGCGATGAGCGCAGTTATAGGGAGTATCGCCAGCACGGACAAACTTGGCACGTAGGACCCAACCATGTCCGTGACCATTCCCACCAGGAATGGCGAGACCACTGTGGAGGCGTTGCCGATTGTGAGGGCCGCAGCGGTTACCAGGGCTACCTTCTCCATCGTCACCCCGGGTAGTTCCATTGCTACGGTCAAAGCGGTGGGCAGGAATACCCAGAAGCAGAAGCCCAACACCAGAATGGCGGCGATGATTATCGGAATGCTGTTGAAGTAGAAGGCTCCAAAGGCGCCAATAGGGAACAGAAGCCCCGGAACCATAAGAAGCGGTCTGTGCAGCCCCAGACGTGCCAGTAGGAACCCCGAGAGTACGTTCACCACAACCCCCATAAGGGGCAGGAGGGCCAGTATGGCGCTCGCTTGTTGAAGGGGCATGTCGAACTCTTCGTTGTAGTATGTGGGCAGCCATGAGCTGTAGCTGACAAACATGGCGAAGGGCCCAACGAAGGCTAGTGACAGCAGCAGGGTGTTCCGCTCTTTAATGACGCCAAAGATCGCCTTCAAGGACAGGGTATTTTCAGAGGTTGCGCCGGGCTGGACGGCGCGCCCGAAGACGAGCCATATCACAGTGCCCAGGGACGCAAAGACTCCGTACACCATGAGAACGGTCCGCCACTCCAGGGCCTCAGCCAGCGGAACGCTCAGGAACATGGCGGTGGCAACGCCCATCCCTTGCGCTGCGAGATTGACGGCGTTCATTATGGGACGCTCGCTGGTCTTGAACCACTGCACGATGATGGCTGCGCTCGCCGGAAGCAGAATGGCGTTACCCATAGCAAAGGCCACCCTCAGGGGCAGGATGGCCGGGAGGGTGGACGTAACCGGGGCGAAGACGCCGGCGGTCATCAGCAGCCCGCTCACCAGGACGGCCCCCTTTGTGCCCAGTTTGGTTGATATAATGCCGCCCGGTATGAGGAAGATGGTGAACACCAGGAATGCCGTGACCATCATGAGGCTGACACTGCCTCTGCTCAGGTTGTAGTCCTCTATGATGAGAGGGAACATGGGCGCGGGGGCAAAGAGGTTAAGGCCCATAGCTACCTGAAGAGGTAGTATCGCTCCCGCAATGACCCAGCGATAGCGACTGACTTGTTGAAGTTGGATGGCGACCTTTCCTGGCTGCGGCTTTAACCGGAAAGCAGCTCTGTGGATGCGAGATCCGATATGGCGGCATCGAAGCGCGCCAACGTGTTGTGCAGGTACACAGTGGCCCGTTCACCCTCGTAGTTGCAGAAGCCTCCGGAGATTATCCAGAAAACAAAGATCTCCAGCATCGAGAGCCGGTAGTCATCCAGGCACTCCTCGAATGTGTAGCCGCTAACGCCGTTGTCCACCAGGACGGAGTGGTACGTGCGTAGAAGACCCATCTCCACCTCCCTACGCTGCTGCGTGGGGAACGCCTCGCTGACGAAGGTGGCGACATCGTAGGCGCCCCGGGCGCGTACGCAGAACTCCCAATCGAAGACCACAGGCAACTGAGAGTCGTCAGCTGTGGAGAAGAAGCAGTTGTCCAACCGAAAGTCTCCGTGGACAATCGTCTTGGGAGGCTTCGTGAGCTTGGCCTTTATATTCGGTACTTCAGGGTTCAGGCGGTCCCCGAGCGTTCGCAACCCTTGAGGCATCCCGTCGCCGGCCTTCTCAATGAGGGACTTCCACGCATCCATGTATATGTACTGGTAGGAGACGGTCTCGGCGTCCTTCAAAGGCATCCAGTCCAAGCGGTCCAGTTGGGGGCTGTCCCACCAGGAGGTGTGGAATCTGGCCATCTGGCTTATGGCGCTCCGGGCCTCAGCCATTGAGCAGCCGGCAACGCTGTCGCCCTGTCTTGCGTCGCTCATGTCCTCCAGCAGCAGAACGGTGTCTCCGGTCGCCAAATCTATTGCGGAGTAGTAGCTGCGAGGGGATTGCAGTTGACCGTTGTTCGCCAGCTCCTGGTAGAACCTGACCTCGCGCAGGTTCTGCCCCAGCCTGCCAAATACCCTCCTCAGCAAAGGGTCTGTGGATGGGAGCTTGACCATTATGGTGCGCGGCAGGTCCGGGGGACCGGAGTTGTAGTTGAGACTCAGCCGGAACAGCTGGTTCATAAAACCCTTGCCCTCGGATATGGTCTCAGCAGAGAACCCGGCCACGGACGCGCCGCCCGCCGCCCCGCTGCTCTGAAGAGCTTCGGTCAGCCAGGAGGGGGTAATCTCCCGCAGGCCTCTTGGAACTGTCAGGTTGGTCATGGCTGTTCTGGGGACGCCGATTTGGATACTAAAGACAAGCGCCTCTTCTTCATCCGGCCTTGCGCGCGAAAAGGACGCAGTGGTCCATTGGCTTGGGGTCCTTGAAGTACATGAGTCCGCCCAGCTTCTCGCCCTCCGCCGGAATTACGCTCAGGCCCCGGTCTTCTAGCAGACCGACAACCTCGTCTACACCGTACAGCTGGAATGTCCTGTCCGCTCCGTAGTCCTTGTCGTAGACCGTCGCAATGCCCTGTCCGATTTTGAACATAAGCTGGAGAACGCCGCCGGCCTTCAGGACTCTGGTGAACTCCGGCAGCGTAGTCCCCAGGGCGATGTCCGGGTCTATGTGCTGGATGACCGCGTTGCACAGGACGAAGTCGAAGGAGGCGTCCGGATGGCTGAGCGGCTCGCGGAGGTCGGCTACCGACACCCTCTCGGCGACCTCCGGGTGAAGATTGCGCGCCTCCAGGATGTTCTCCTCAACGGAGTCCAGCCCAAGGATGTCGTATCCGTTCTGCCAGTAGAAGTAGACGTCGCGGGCGCCTGCCCCGCAGCCGGCGTCCAGACCGCGGGACCCGGCGGGGACAAGGTCCCGGAGGCGTACCATTAGGTCGGTATCGCCGTTGAGGCCAGGGTGGGAGGTTTCCGTGTAGACGGACTGGATGAAGTTGTGGCTCACCTCGGCGTATCGCTGTGCGTGGTCTCTGTAGAAGGACTCTGAGAAATCAGGATTTTGACTCATAGCTAAAACCTCACTTGATTGGATGGTACTCAGACGCCAAAGATGTCGATGAACTGTCCGGTCATAAGCTTGGGTGCGTGGGCAGCCAGGTACAGGGCCGCGTGCGCTATCTCCTCCCCGGTTATCCAGTCCGGGTCTCCGTTGGGGTCGTAGGCTCTGGCCATGTCGGTGTCCACCCAGTCGGGGTTGATGCCGTTAACGCGTATGCCATATGGACGAAGGGAGTGTGCCAGCGACGCCGTATAGCCGACGACACCATACTTTGACGTCACGTACGCTCCGTAATCGCCCTCAGGCACCCGACCGGACGACGACCCGATGTTGATGATGACGCCCTTCTCCCTCTGCATCATGTGGGGTACGACCGCTCGGCAGGCCAGGAACATCCCCCGCAGGTTTGTGTTCATCACCTCGTCCCACTGCTCTACGGTAGTGTCCCAAACGGGAGTGTGATAGGTGATGACTCCGGCGTTGTTGACGAGTACGTCGATCTGGCCCCATTTCTCGATGACCTGTTCCGTTACGCGGGCCGCATCGCCCTCGCCGGTCACGTCCAGGGCGAAGGCCTCCGCGTCTCCTCCACCGGCGCGTATCTCGTCGACAACCTGCGCCAGGCGCTCCGTGTTGCGTCCGGTGACGGCGACCCGCGCGCCCTCCCCGGCAAAGGTCAGGGCAACGGCCCGTCCTATGCCGCGACCGGCGCCGGTAATCAACGCTACCTTATCTTTGAGAACCATCTGCTTATTCTTGCTCCTGTCTGCCTGAACGCGCCTAAATCCGCAGCTCCAACCGAGGTCCCATCAGACGCTCCGGCACGTTTGTCTCGCGCATGAACTTTACCAGAAGCTGATGCAACTCTCCTGCAATGTCCTTGTGGGTCCCTATCACGTTCTGGAGCTGACTGGGGTCGGAGGTCAGATTGTAAAGCTCCGAGGCGCCTTCCTGGGGGCTGTAGAGCAGGCTCCACTCCCCGGAGGTGATGGTGGTGACGGGATGGTCTACGAGGGGACGGAGCAGGTTGTCCACGGACTGAATCGGATCGCCGGGGTTCGCGAAGGGAATGCTGCTGACAACGTACTCCCTGCCTGGGGCTGAGTTGTCCCGAATCCCGGGCGCAAGAGACTGGCCCTGAACGTAGTCGGGAATATCCATCTCCAACAGGTCAAGCACTGTCGGCATGACGTCTATTGCGGAGCTCAGACCTCGGTACACCCCTGAGGACAGTCCGGGCGCGTGTATCAGAAGCGGGATGTGTACAAGCTCCTCAAACAGGGGAGAGTGCGTCCACATCGATCCCGGCTCTCCGTAGGGCCTGAGGGTCCCGTCCGGGTACTTGTCACCGCTCATCTTGCCGAAGAGGCCGCCGTGCTCCCCGAAATAGAAGCCGTGGTCCGTGGTGAAGATAACCGCAGTCTTTTCAGTGAGGCCCATGTTCTCGACGGACTTCAGCAGGTGACCCAGCCACGTGTCGACCATAGTTATCTCACCGCAGTAGGCGGCGTGACCCTTACGCATCTTGTCTTCGCCGTATCCCGGCACGTCGTGCCAGTTCCCGTACAGCGGCAGCACCTGCTCGCCGTCGTAGCCCGGCCAGTAGAGCTCCGTGTAGTAGGAAGGCGCGTCCCAGGGCTCGTGGGGATCCCAGGTATCGACGTAGAGGAAGAAGTCCTCCTTGTAGTGCTGCTCCAGCCACCGGATGGCCGTCGTAAAGGTGCGCGGCGCGTTTCGGTCCGATTCGTATCGCCATGCAGCGCGGACGTCCAGGGCTTCGTTGTGATAGCCGGGCTGAGGGATCAGGGACCACAGGGTGTCCTGTCCCCTGTTCATGAAGAAGGACTGAAACCCCCGGTCGTAGTTCATTCCGTCTCGCAGGTAGTAGGGTGTGTCCACCGACGCCGCCGTGTGCAGACCGCGCTCGGCCAGCATCTCCGCCAGTGTGGTCACGCCCTCAGGCAGGGGCGCCCAACCCATGAAGGACATTGTCCAGCGACCCGTCTGGTGGTCTGCTCTGGTGGGCATGGTGGGGAATCCGCCGGAGTAGTGCCTGTCGAACCGGACCGACCTTGCCGCCAGCGCATCGAGATTGGGCGTCCGAATCGTCGGGTTGCCGTATGCGCCTATGTGGTCTCTACGGAAGGTGTCAGCGACAACCCAGATGACGTTCATCCTCTACGCTCCTGTGATGGATGAGATGACAAATGTATCATAGCTCCGATGGTCATTGCCTAACTCGCCGAGAACCTTGCCGCTTCCTCCGAACCGCCTGTAGCATCCCCCTCGCTGTAGGAGTGGGCTCCGGCGCCGGCAAGGGCGCCTCCCTGCACTATCAGGTACTCCTCCCGGATAGGCCGTCCATCCATCCAGCACTCCAGAATCTCTCGGACTCCCGCTGCGTAGCGGGCCTGGGCTGAAAGGGAGGTGCCCGAGGTGTGGGGTGTCATGGCGTGGTTGGGCATCGACCTCCAGGGATGGTCGTTGGGAGCCGGCTGAGGGAACCAGACGTCGCCCGCATAGCCTGCCAGCTGTCCGCTCTCCAGCGCCCTTACGATGGCGTCCCGGTCGCAGATCTTGCCTCTGGCGGTGTTTACGATGTACGACCCGCGCTTCATCTTGCTGATCAGAGCATCGTTAAACATATTCTCGGTCTCCGGGTGGAGAGGACAGTGGATGCTGACCACGTCACACGCGCTGACCAGCGACTCGACGGTCTCGTGGAATGTCAGTCCCAGCTCCTGCTCCACGTCGGGGGTGAGCCGGTGTCTGTCGGTGTAGTGGAGGTTGACGTCGAAAGGCTTCATCCGTTTCAGGACGGCCAGGCCGATCCTGCCGGCGGCCACAACACCCACGTCCATTCCCTCGATGTCGTACGACCTGGAAACGGCGTCGGCGATATTCCAACCGCTCCTGACCACCCAACCGTACTGAGGGATGAAGTCCCTGACAAGCGCCAGTATCTGCATAACCGCATGCTCTGCGACGCTTATGCTGTTGCACCACGTCACTTCACACACGGTGATGTTCCTGTCGATGGCCGCCTGGAGGTCAACGTGGTCCGAACCAATGCCGGCCGTTATGGCTATTTTGAGGTTGGAGGCCTTCTCAATACGCTCGGCGGTGAGGTAACCGGGCCAGAAGGGTTGAGAGATGATTACATCGGCGTCCGTCAACTCTCTTTCGAAAACGGAGTCCGGCCCATCCTTGTCCGACGTTACGACGAACCGATGCCCCCGTTCAGCCAGAAAGCTCCCCAGCCCAAGTCCGCCGGAAACGGATCCCAGAAGGTGGCCCGGATTGAAGTCTATGGAAGCAGGCGAGGGTAGAGTCTGACCGTCCGGGTAGTGAGTGAGGCCGGGTATACCCTCGCGGGCGTAGTTGGGAGGAAACCCAGTCACCGGGTCGGGGTAGAGAACACAAAGCACTTTCTGCGAAGAAGAGGAACTCATATCAACATCCTAAGCAAAGTTTCGCATAGTATACATCAAACTGGATTACCCAGTAACTTGATGCGCCTGCGGTTGCAGGACTCCAAAGGCAGACCTTTGCGTAACCCTTGGAGTCAGCCTCAAATAGGCTGTCCAAGTGTCATTCTTGCGGAAGGAGACCTTTGCATAACTCCGGTGTATCTCTTAGAAGAGGCTATCTTCTCCGTCATTCCCGTGAAAAGAGACCTTTGAATAACCTTAAGTCCCTTCCCCCGCTTGCGGGGGAAGGTCAGGATGGGGGCAAACAAGCGGTGTGTCCACACACGATTCACCCCCATCTCAATCTTCCCCCTCGAGGGGGAAGAGGCTCTGCGTCCCGACAAATGAGTTACGCAAAGGTCTCTGAAAACGGGAATCTAAGGCCCCTATTCCAAGACATCGTAGCCTTGCAGACAGAGTTTTTAGATTCCTGCTTCCGCAGGAATGACGGTGTGGCAATTCTTGCGGGATGACGCTATGGGTTACGCAAAGGTCTCTGCAGACGGGAGTCCACGCCCCACCCCGCCTGGATTCCCGCTCGGGGCCTGCCCCATACCCGATACGGGGGCGGGAATGACGGTGGCAGGGAGATGCTCTGCCCTTGCTAGTACATGATGAGGTTGGCAGGGACCAGCCGCTGTGAGGAGGGGTCCACCGCCAAGGCCAGCCCCTCCAGGGTATAGGCTCCCAACAGTGGCGGAGCGTTATCATTCCCAAAGACTACAATGGTAACCTCGCTCTCGCCATCTATCGTGGCCCACGCCCGCCCGTACTCCATCTCCACCCGCCGCCCGTCGGCTACCAGGAACCTGCGGCTTCCCATGGGCTCAATCCCCAACTGGCGCAGCAGGCGAGCGGGCAGGGTGGTGTAGAAGGCGCCGGTATCAACCGTGGCATCTATGTCCAGGGTGTGTTGGCCGTCCATGCTGGAGATGCGCAGCGGCCAGGTGAAAGTCCCCATTGCGTTAGCCTCTTTGACGGAGTGTCTACTCTGACATTTTAACCGATTGCGCGCGGCTGTGAAAGAAGCTGTCCGCTCACCCTGAGCTTGTCGAAGGGGATGAGCGGACGCCCCTACCTCTTCTCACATCACCAGCGCCGCGCCCTTTGGCCGCGCCTTGCCTCCGTGCACCGACGGCTCTGCGCACCACTTGGCGGCTAGGCGTCGCACTGCTAAGTAGGTGTCCTCGTCAAAGCCGAGGAGGTCGCAGACGACGCGCCGGTCAAGGAGGGCGCGGTTGGGGTCAGCGTCCGCGAGGTAGGCGGGCTTCAGGTCTTTGTCTCGGAACTCGTTGAAGATGGCCTCAGCCGTGCGCAACTGATCATCCGTCAGGGCGCGGAGGTCCAGTACTGGGAGGGACGGCACCGCCCTTATCGTGGTAGTTCCCCGTCCGCTTTGCTGACGATTGGAGTCCCACCAGAAGCTCAGCAAGCCCAGTGTGCTGTTAGCCCAAACTACGAATGCGTACTCCCACCTTTTATTCTCGAATATCACGTTTGGCCAGGCACGACCACCTATGCTTGCTTGCTCTGTAAACGCGGCAGTCAATGGCTGTGAATTGAACCTAAAGTCGAGGTTGAGGTGGGCGCGGCTGGCTGTAGCCCATACCTCGGCGGCTTTGTCTTCCATTCCGGGTCTGACAATCAACTGGGAGTCCGGCAGGCAGACCATCCGCGTTTCTTGCCTCGCGTTGTGGTTCCACAAAGAAGGGTAGGTGGCCGTAGGACTTGGAGCTGCCTTGTCAAAGGGTCCTCGCGGAGCTGGACCTGTGATGTCGCGATGCACGTAACCAAGCCTGCCAATGTCACCCAGTAGAGCCGTATTCAGTTCAACGGAGGAAACATTGCCGGGAAGCCACAGCTTAGAATGGGACAGGGCATAAGCAGTCTGAGCCAGGGAGTGGTCGGACAGGCGCACTGCGCTCCAGTTTTCCCCATCCTCGCCGTGAGGTGCGGTTATCATCTCGCCTGCCAACTCCTCGCCTACCGCCAATGGAGTACCGCCATAAGGCCCGTCCTCAAGACGCCTGACATGGCTGCCATCCAACAGCCTTCCGGCCAGTGCGCTCGCGTGGGCAAATCCGTGCGGCCTGTGACGTAGCGACGTGAAGCGCGCACGGTCTTGGGGCGATTCATCAGGCTTTAGCCTGCGAGCAATTACGAGACACTCAGCCATTCCCGTATCTGAGGAGAAGGACAGGTCATCATTGTCCGCAGCCGCTATTGTGAGCACGGTCAAATCCGCATAGCCACGGGAAATCATCTCGCGGAATCCTTGCCATGACAGACCAGCAGTAGCAGACAGGGGAAGAACCAGGGCTAGGACGCCGCCGGGCTTAATCTTCTTGTGAGCCAAGGCTGCAAAGGCGGAGGCAATGCCGGCGTTACCGTGGTAACAGGTGTTGTCTGCCAGCCGGTTGGCGGTCTCTCCCATCGCCGTCTGGTCGGCACGCGTAGTGTTGAAGGCCGCGAAGGCAGGGTTTGTAATGTCAGCGTGTGCCCCTTCGTGGTTTGTGGCGCTAGTGAACGGCGGATTCATTATCACCAAGTCATAGCCTTCGTCGGGTACCTCGGCGCGTATCTGGGTGGCTGTCTCCTGGCCCGCGCTTCCGGTGCGCATGGCCGGGTCGCTGGTGTTGAACAGGGTCAGCACGTTGGAGGACTGGAGAAGCTCCAGAGAGCCTATCATCACGCTGCCGTCCTGCACCCGGCCGTAGGGCATGGTGTACAGGTGAGACTCGTTGAAGAGGACGGACGGCTCCATGCCGGAGAGGGTTGAGCCGGTGATGTGGACGGCGGAGGGCATGACGTCGCAGCCGTAGAGAACCTCCTCCATCATCACTTTGTGAAGGGCGCCAGCATCGCCCCCGGCGCGCTCGTGGCGGGCGGCTGTCTGCTCGTACACCGCCGAGAGCAGGGCGCCGGTCCCGCAGGCGAAGTCCCCGATTCGCAGCTTGCCTATGGCCCCGGTGTCCGACCAGTCAACGCCCTCCAGCTTGGCGACGGCCAGTCTGGCCAGCAGCGCAGCCGACGCGGGCAGGGTGTAGAAGGTCGCCAGGTACTTGCGGTCGGCTATGAGTCGCTGGAAGATGCGTCCGGTGAGGTCGTGGGCGTTGTCCACGCCCGTCGCATCGACGGCCTGGGCGGTGTGCCTCAGCCTTCGCAGAATGTCCGCCGCATCGCCCGAGGGCAGCTGCTCCAGGATGTCCTTGGCAATGGCAAAGATGGCCCAGTAGTTGATCTTGAGTATGTCGTCCCAGGCCGCCAGCGTCTCACCCTGGGGGTTATCCACGCCGTCGCCGCACACCACGGCCAGGGGCTTGACCTCCGTGTGCATACCGGCAATGCGCTCATGGAACACCAGGGCGTTGGCGATGATGGCGCAGGCCATGCGGCGGGTCTGGGGCACGTTGGTCATACCCAGCAGGCGGGCAATGGCCGTGGTGATACCTGCGCTGGTCTCGTTCAGATCGTCCAGGAGCCTTGCGGCGCCGTCGATGCCCTCCTGGAGCGCGGTGGTCGCCCGGTCAACGGCGCGCTGAGGGACGGACACCAGGCGCACCATGTCCGCCAGGTCCTCAAGGTCGCCGTCCAGCCAGCCGGACTCCGGGAAACGATGCACGTCCTCCGCGCCCTCTGTGAAGACGCAGTAGGAGAGGCGAGCCGACGACAGCGCGGCGTGGAGGTCGTGGGCCTCGCGTAGTTCCTCAGGGTAACGCAGGGCAATGGTGGCCTCGATGACGCGCCCGTTGGATGCCACCTCCAGCCCAAGACGTTCCCTCGCCTCGACTTCGACGGTGTGAGCAGGCATGTACTCCGCCTCGATGACAACTGGCGCGCGGCCGGGCGCGGTGATGAGGATGTCGGGGCGCAGACCCGGGTGGCCGGAGATGGCCTGGGTGTTCTCGGATCGGACACTGCTCCGGGGCAGCATGGCCTGGAGCAGGCCGCCCGTGGCGTTGTTTGCGCTTGGCTCAGTCTGGTGTGGCATATTATATTCAGCGCTCCGCTCGCGACTCAGCCCAGACGCTCGATGCCTGGGCAGGCGTCGAAGCTATCTCACGGAGCATGGTTTCTATGTCTGCGGTCGGGAAGCTGTGCCGGGACGCATCGCCGATGGCTCGCAGCTTGGCTTCGGCGGACCTGGGGCGGTAAGCTATCTCTTTGCGCAGCACACTACGAATCCACTTGGAGACGTTCATCCCCTGTTTGCGGGCAGCTTCCTGGATTTCCAGGTACTCAGCTTCATCTATCAGGACCTGAAGGCGTTTTGGCATGGGTGTAGCTTCATTTACTCATGGCGCGCTAGTCAATGGCGGTTGTTTTCTCTGACCCTGCCCGGGCATGGGAGACTGAGTGGCTTATATCGAAGCCCAGGGCGCTGACGATCTCTTTGATTCGGGTGAGGCTGGCCGAGGCGTAGTCGGTGGCCTCGTACCGCTGTATCTGCTGCTCCTTCAGTCCGAGCCGCTCCGCTAGATCCTTCTGGCTCAGCCCTTGCGCAATCCGCGCCTTGATCAGGGTAGTTGGTAGGTCGGCCACAGCCTTGAGCCCATCTATCTGGAACTCGCCGGCTTTCAGGGACTCGTACTCCCGCAACTCACTTTCAAGGTCTGCGAGTTGACTCCTAAGCGCATCCTCTTGGGCCTTGGCAATAAGGGGATGCACCGCGCCGGCCTCGCCGGATCGCTGCCCGAGGCTGCGCAAAGTCTGCGAGAACCGGTCTGCTTGCGCCCTGGTAAGCCGATATTGCCTTTCGTTCTTAATCACGTGAGGCCTCCCAAATCTATTGCGACTATGCCTTTGGGTCTGCCGGTTTCCCTGTCAGTCTGGAAGAATTCAAGGAACGACAGTCCGTTCTTTTCCGCGATGATTGATGCGGGAAACAACTCCCCCATGTACTTGGCCTTCTGGGTAGCTCTCCCAGGGTCGAATGTCAACAGCGCCGGGTCCAGCGCCACCGGATCTACACCGGCTTCCTCCCAACAACAGTCGTAGTCGTTTGGCAACTCCTTGTTTGTCACAAAGCTTCCGTTGATATACACGGTCTGGCAGCCCGCCTTTTTGAATTCCTCCAGTGCAGCCCTGAGTCCGGTCATTAGCTGCTGCCTCCGGGGGTTGTGCCCGAATCTGTCCGTCAACTCTTCCCAGTCGGCCCAGTGGACTCCCGGGGGAAGGAGCCCATCTGCGTTGAACCAGGGTATCATAACAAAACAATATCATTGGGTTATAGCGCTGTCAAGGACGCTGCAGCCGGTCTGTCGCTCACTTGATTGGAGATATGATTCCGTATCCGCGTTACCGGCGTACGGGAAACGGTGATAGCTCTTATGTTCATTGGGTAGAAGTATTACCCAACCTGGTTCTGCCCGCCCTCGCGCTTGTAAAAGTCGCCAAGCTGGACTTAAAATTTGATATATTATCTCAGTGAAAGGATTACCCGACACTGCACTATGTATACTTACCTGCGATCTGCCATTGTCCTGTCGGCCCTGTTGCTCCTTATTGCCTGCACCTCCTCCAGCGAGGAGACGCCCACGGCTATCCCAGCCTCTTCGCCAACTCCCGTAGAGACCCCGATGACAGAGCCGCCCGCGGTCACCCCGGTATCCTCGCCGGCTCCCATAGAGGCGCCGACCGAGAAACCTTCCACGTCTACCCCGGTCCCTACGCCTGTTCCCACAGAGCCTATGATGGAGGAGAAGGTCCTGACAATCCTCTACTGGCAGGCCCCTTCGCTGCCCGGCTCGTACCTGTCGTCCGGCTATAAGGACCGGGACGCCGGTGCAGTCACGCTGGAGCCTCTCGCCAAGTATAGTCCCGACGGCAACCTCGTCGCGGCGCTGGCCGCCGAGATCCCGACCCTGGATAACGGGGGCGTCAGCGCGGACCTCATGTCGATTACGTGGAAGCTGAAAGAGGGGCTGATGTGGTCCGACGGCAGTGATATGTCAGCGGAGGACGTCGTCTTCACCTGGCGCTACTGCTCGGACGTGGAAACGGGCTGCACGGCGGGGAGCTCCTTCGATGGCATATCATCGGTGGAGGCCGTTGACTACCTCACCGTCAGGATCACTTTCGATGCGCCCACGCCCTATCCGTACACCGCCTTTGTCAGCACCGGCGCGCCCATCATCAGCCGTGCGCAGTTCGCCGACTGCGTGGGCAAGGCCGCGGCGACCTGCGAGGCGCAGAACACCGCGCCGCTGGGCACGGGCCCCTATCGAATCACCGGCTTCAAGCCCAACGAGGAGGCGCTTTATGAGCGCAATCCGTTCTATCGGGGGTCGACGCCGTATTTCGACCGCGTGGTCATCAAGGGGGGCGGCGATGCCGTCACTGCGGCCCGCGTCGTAATGGAGAGGGGCGAGGCCGACTACGCCTGGAACCTGCAGGTGGAGCCGGATGTCCTGGCGGAGATGGAGTCGGCGGGAAACGGTAAGATCGTTACCGCCTTCTCAAGCCTGGTGGAGCGCATTGTGGTCAATCAGACGAATCCCGATCCCGCGCTGGGTGATGACCGCTCCGAGTACATGGAGGGACAGAACCCACATCCGTTCCTGACCTTCACCCCGATTCCCCAGGCGATGTCCATGGCTATTGACCGCGGGAAGATATCGGCTGACCTCTACGGCTTTGCCGGGGAGCCGGCGTGCAACGTGATTACGGGGCCTCCCACCTACGTCTCCACGGCGAATGACGGCTGCCTCACGCAGGGCATTGAGGGCGCCAACCGGCTGCTGGACGACAACGGCGTCCTGGACACGGACGGCGACGGAGTGCGCGAGTACAACGGAGCGCCCCTTCGCATTACCTTCCAGACCTCCACCAACGCCATCCGGCAGGACACACAGGCGCTCGTTAGCGACTGGTGGAGCCGGATAGGCATTGAGACGGAGGTGATACACCACGACGCCAGTGTCTTCTTCGGCGGAGACCCTGTTGCCGACAAGGAGGCTACGTATCGCAGGTTCTTCGCAGACCTCCAGATGTACGCGACCGGGCCGGACATAGACCCGCAGCAGTACCTGTCGGGACAGCTCTGCAAGCACATCCCGACGCGGGAGGACAATTGGGCCGGCGAAAACGTTGCCCGCTCCTGCAACGCCGAATACGATGATGTCTATGCTCTGCTGGCGGAGACCGGCGCAGGGCCGGAGCGGGACGCCCTGGTCATTCGGCTGAACGACATCCACGTGCAGAACTACTACGAGATTCCCCTGGTGAACCGAGGCGTGGTCTCCGCTCACCTGAACACACTTCAGGGCGTCCAGATCAACGGCTGGGACAGCGAGCTTTGGAACATCGCCGAGTGGCGTCGCTAAGAGCGTCAGCCCTCACTTAGCTCCTGGTATGGACATATAAGGTGGCGTTGCATGGTCTAAAATGTAGATAGTGGGGACTTGCAGAAAACCTCGAAAGGAGATCCTGACTATGACCGAACAGCCGTCCGAATACACAATGGGTTACGACGAGAACTTTCAGCAGCTTCTTCGCCGGCGCAGCGCGGGAAGCCACGCCGCATACCTGCTCCCGCATCTCAAACCCGGCCATCGCGTGCTAGATTTCGGCTGCGGCCCGGGGACCATCTCGGTTGGATTGGCCAAGGCGATAGAGCCGGGGGAGCTGCACGGCATAGATATGGAGGAGTCGCAGATCAACGTCGCCCGCGCGGCTGCACAGGCGGGCGGGCACGCCAACGCCACCTTCCAAGTCGGCGACGTGACGAATCTTCCCTTTGAGGACAACTTCTTCGACGCGGCCCACTGCCACGCGGTGCTCATGCACGTCCCGGACACCACCAAGGTGCTGACCGAGATAAAGCGAGTCCTGAAGCCGGGCGGCGTCATCGGCAGCCGCGAGATGTTTGTGTCATCCTCGTTCCTGGAGCCGGGCGCTGAGGAAACGCAGGGGGCGTGGACCACATTTGCAAGGCTTCTCCAGGGCAACGGCGGCCATCCCCAAATGGGCAAAGAGCTCAAGAACACCTTCCTGGAGGCAGGCTTCACGGACGTCCGGGCTTTCGCTTCCTTTGACTACTTCAGCACGGCGGAAGACGTTGCCTTCCTGCGCGCCTTCATCGACGACTGGTTCTACTCGCCCCGGGTCATAGAGGCGGCGGTCCAGTTCGGGCTGGCGAGCCGAGAGCAGTTCGCCCAGTGGCGTCAGAGCCTGGACGATTGGCGCAACCATCCCGGGGCCTTTGGCGCATTCGCCTTTGGCGAGGCTGTAGCCACCAAGCCGTAGTCCCGGACGGTAGGAGAGCAGCTCACCCCGTATCTGGGAAGAGTTCGTGGAGCCTTGTCTTGCGGTAGCCGAAGATTCTCTTCAACTCCCCGGCTACGAAGAGACGGTTGACCAGAGCTCCTCCAAGGACGCCGTAGTCCACGTGGTCGGTCACAAGAGTGCCGTCCGGCCTCTCCTCGAATGTGTGCCGGTGGACCCAGAAGCGGTAAGGGCCGCGAAGCTGCACGTCGCAGAACGCGAACGGAGGCTGCCACTCCGTTATCTCGCTTCTCCAGGTGACCGGCACACCCCGGAGCCTGATTCTGTACTCTATGACCGTCCCGACGGCCATCTCTATGGGCTGCGGGGAGAGTATCGAGAAGTTGGCCCAGGGAGGCGTGAGCAGGTTGAGGTTCTCGGGCGAGGCGAAGAACCGGAAGACCTGCTCAATGGGATAGCTCAGGAGCTGCTCCTGGTGAACTTGAAAGGCCATAATACTTGCGACTCCGGAGATGTCAGGTCTGCGACCGCATTCACCACTGATGCTATATTACATTGGCCTGGCGGGGAATAGCGAGGAGCCTGCCACTTGTTTCTCCGTCCGTCTTTTGAGTGAGGGTATCCGACCCTTGGTTGGGAAGTGGCGACGGGCGGCAGCCCAGGCGCAGCGGGAGTTCTCATAGCCGACCATTTGAGTGTATGCTATAAACTCGCACTCAATCTGAAATGAATGGAGTAGCCTCTTGACGGAGTTTCTGGCCCGCGTCAGCTCCCGAAAGCCGTTGCTGACCATTGCACTCTGGCTGCTCGTGGCCCTGATTGGAGGGGCGCTAAGCGGGAGCCTGCTGGAGAGCGGTACTACCACTGAGTTCCGAATGGGCGGCGGCGCGGAGTCCGTGCGCGCGGCGCGTCTATTGGAGGACAGGCTCCGAGGCCCTGAGCCGATAACCGAAACGGTTATCGTTCAATCGGAGTCCCTGACCGTAGACGCCCCGGCATTCCGTGAGAGAGTGGAAACGCTCTACGAAGAGATCATTGCGCTGGGCAGCGATCAGGTAACCCTGGGGCAGCACTACTACCAGTTGAACAACGAGGCTCTGGTATCCCCCGACCGCACGACCACCCTTATACCCCTGGCGCTGACCGGCGACCTGGAAGAGGCAGAGAGAAACGTCGAGCACATCCTGGAAATCGTCGAGGAAGCGCACGCGGCAAGCGAATTCCGCGTGCTCATTGTGGGGACTGCCACCATCTCAGTGGAGACCAACGAGCTTGCCAGGCATGACTTGGAGCAGGGAGAGCGCGTGGGAGTGCCAGTGGCGCTTCTCATCCTCGTGGTGCTCTTTGGCACAATCGTAGCCGCGCTGGTGCCAATAGGGTTGTCCGTTATCTGTATCATCGCCGCGCTGGGACTGGCGGCGCTCATAGGCCAGGTCTTTGAGCTGGTGTTCTTCGTGACGTTGATGATCACCATGATTGGCCTTGCGGTGGGCATCGACTATTCGCTTCTTATAATATCCCGCTTCAGGGACGAGATGGGCCGCGGCCTGGACAAGCACGAGGCGACCGCGAGAACGGGCGCAACGGCGGGCCGCACGGTGCTCTTCAGCGGCCTCACCGTGGTCGTTGCTCTCTGCGGGCTTCTGATAGTCCCCTTCTCCTTCTTCCAGTCGCTTGCTCTGGGGGCTATCCTCGTAGTGCTGGTTGCACTGGCGGCTACACTGACGCTTCTGCCGGCCGTGCTCGCGTTGATGGGGTCGAGAGTGAACCTGTTGCCAATACCCTTCATCGGTAGAGGCAAAGTCGAAACCCCAGAGGCCCAGCATCATGGGTTCTGGGAGTTCGTAACCGTCAAGGTAACCAGGTGCCCCATCATCAGCGTCCTGGCTATAGGCATCCCTATGCTTGCCGCAATCTTCTTCTACTTCGACATCAAGACGGGGCTCAACGGTGTTGACGCCTTCCCCGAAGGCGCACAGACCAGGGAGGCTTTCTTCGTTATGGAAGAGGAGTTCTCCTTTGGGCTGGTCAACCCCACGGAAATCGTCGTCGACGGTGATATAAACAGCCCCGGCGTGCAGGAGGCTATTGGGAAGCTGCAGGCCTCTCTCATGGGCGATAGCCGCTTGCTGGTCCCACCTGTTCCCCCTGAGGTCAACTCCTCCGGGGATCTGGCTCTGCTGACGGTAATCATCCCCGGGGAGCCCAGCAGCCAGGCGGCCGTAGACGTAGTGACCACGATCCGCGACCAGTACATCCCTTCCGCTTTTGGAGGGGTTGACGCTGAAGCCTTGGTCGGAGGTGTGACCGCGGAGGCCACGGACGTCTTCTCTATAGTCGCCACATATACGCCCATTGTCTTCGCGTTCGTGCTGGGATTCAGCTTCATCATACTGATGCTGGTATTCCGGTCGATAGTCATTCCCATCAAGGCCGTTGCAATGAACCTCCTCTCCGTGGGCACTGCGTATGGTCTGCTGGTCCTGGTGTTCCAGAAGGGCGTGGGCACGGAGCTGCTGGGTTTCCAGCACGCCGAGGTCATCGACGTGTGGATACCCCTGTTCCTCTTCTCCATACTCTTCGGTCTCTCAATGGACTATCACGTATTCCTGCTGAGCCGCATCCGGGAGCGCTACGACCAGACCGGTGACAACGCAGAGGCGGTGGCCTACGGGTTGAGGTCGACGGCAGGTCTAATCACGGGCGCCGCTCTTATAATGGTCGCGGTGTTCGGCGCATTTGCCTCCGGGGATACCATCATCAACCAGCAGGTGGGTTTCGGCCTCTCCGTAGCGATACTTCTGGACGCGACGCTTGTTCGGTCGGTGCTGGTTCCTGCTACAATGGAGATGCTGGGGGCACGAAACTGGTATCTGCCATCTTGGCTGAGCTGGCTTCCGGATCTGCGAGTAGAGCCTCTGGAAGATTAAGCTCATATTGTCGAGAGCAGAACTGCTTGGGGGTGTAAGCGCCAATGAAAATACCGACTGATTACATGCCGGGTTACGAAAAGGCGCGCGCCATCGCCCCCGATATAGCAGACAAGTACATCGCTCACACACACGTTGGTGACCCATTGGGCGAAGAGATGACGGATGACCTCTCGAAGTTTAACCCGGAAGAGGCAAGCATACTCATCCAAAATGCTATGGACAACGAAGGTGAGGAGGCTCTACGAGAAGCGCCGGCCTCCCTGCGAAGATTCTTCAAAGAAGCGGAAGCTGTACCGGAATGGCTCGACTATTCAACATTCGCCCCGGCTGTCCGCATGTTTCACAGGAACTCACAGGTGATCCTGGCGGCATTCGTAGCAGGCGTTCTGATAGAAGGATTCACAACGAATATAGCAAAGTCCTTCTTCATCACCGGGCGGGTGCGCGATCAGGGCGTCAGGCGTTTGGGGCAAAATAACCGCCACATGATGGAGATATTCCTTCCCGGCGGCCTGTACAGGGACGGAGACGGCTGGAAGCTTTCCGTCCGCATCAGGATAGTTCACGCACAGCTAAGACACCTCCTGAGCCGTTCTGAAGAGTGGGATACCGAAGCTTGGGGCGCGCCGATCAGCGCTGCGCATTTGGGTTCCGCCATCTCCGCTTTTTCTGCAAGGCTGCTGAAACACATGAAAACCCTGGGCGCTCAATACAATGACGAAGAGTACGATAGCTTCATGGCCGTCTGGCGTTATTCGGGGTATCTGATGGGCATTCCCGAGACCATCCTCTTCCGCGATGCCGATGAAGCGCTGAGACTGTGGGAGATCGCCCTCACGTGCGAGCCTGACTTCCCCTCGGAGTCGGTGGTCATGGCACATTCCCTGGTCAACTCAGCTCCGTTGATTGCCGGAAGGACAGAACCGGCCGACCGCCGCGAGCTAGCCGGGTACGTGTACCGCGTTTCCCGCGGGCTTATCGGAAACGAGGTTGCCGATTCACTGATGTATCCTCCATTATCCGCCTTTGGCGCTGTCTGGTGGTTCAGGATGCAGCAGCGCTATGGCAAAGTCCTGAGCAAGCTGTTTCCGAAGCGTCGCCAAGACAGCAATTTCGTCAGGTTCACGTCACTGCTTGATGCTTCATTGTTCGACGAGGAAGGGATCCGCTACACACTGCCCGACCACATGTACGCGGAGGAGTCCACCAAGTGGTGACGCCGGCCGGATGGCCCAGGGCCGTCTGTACTAATCACGCTCCGGTGCATAGGCGAAAAACGGGCGGCTCTTCTGATGATGGTGGGCTGCGGGATGATATGGCGGGTGCCTAGCTCGCCGCGGGGATTCCTCCGGAAATCGCTAGTTGTCATGTCGCTAAGGCAAACCGCGCGGCAAGGCAACTCGGTATTCTCAACACGTGTTGGTATTGCCAACTCCGCTGGGATAATGCGCCTCTCTTCACCCATTCCTGCGTAGGCAGGAATCCACGCCCCCTGTAATATGGGACTATAGACCCCTGCGGAAGCAGGGGTGGTCTGGCGCTTGGGTCGTGTTATTTGCTAATACCAACACACCCCGGGAATACCGGCAACTCCGCTAACTTGCTATAACACCTCAACAATGTTAGTGTAGCGCTATATTTCTTCAGACTCAGTGACATAGTCCAGGCTTCTGTGACTAGCTACTGACGTCCAAAGCAAAGTGAAGGTGTCAGACCTATGGAGGAACGGAAACAAATAGAGGGACCGGCAGAGGGACCTGGGCCGGAAGTCGGCCAGATCAAGCGCCACAGGTGGACCGCCTTGTGGAACGGCGTGGTCATTGGCATGGGCGCGTTTATGATCATAGGGGGATTTGTCCTGGGGATTGTTCCCCTGATTATGGGCATTGGTCTGGAGGTCCTGCATCGAAAGCGGTTGGACAAGCAGCAAGCGCCTCCCATCTAGTTGCCCAATGCAATGGACTACCCTACGGGCGGCACGCGGATTGTATCGCAGGGAGGGAGCGCGATAGGCGTTCCTCTCGACTTGCCAGGCAAAAAATGATATGCTCAACCGATAAATCGACAGCCCAATTTCGGCTGAATTCGGAACTAGCGTAGTGTAAGGAGTCAATGGTGTCTAGTATCAACGTAGCTATAATCGGCGCCGGCAACTGCGCCTCCTCTCTTGTGCAGGGAGTGTACAAGTACCAGGAAGCGCCCGAAGACGAGTTCATCCCCGGCTTGATGCACTCTGTGCTGGGCGGCTACCATATATCAGACATCAACTTCGTTGCAGCCTTTGACATAGACAAGAACAAGGTTGGTAAGGACCTGTCCCAGGCTATCTTTGAGCCGCCCAACAACACCATGAAGTTCGCTGACGTGCCCTTTATGGGTGTGCCTGTAGAGCGAGGCATGACCCACGA
Source organism: Dehalococcoidia bacterium (assembly GCA_965218945.1). Lineage (GTDB taxonomy): Bacteria > Chloroflexota > Dehalococcoidia > Lucifugimonadales > UBA2985 > DAOUJW01. The sequence goes on along the minus strand of OZ244718.1, from coordinate 2,815,580 downwards.
CGGCCTGGGCAAGTACCTGTCACAGATTATTGTCAAAGCCCCCGGCTCCACCGCCGACATTGTAAATATCCTCAAGGAGAGGGAGACCGACGTGGTGATAAACTACCTTCCAGTGGGTAGTGAATCTGCCACCAAGTGGTACGTGGAGCAGGTACTGGAGGCGGGCTGTGGCTTCGTCAACTGCATTCCGGTGTTCATTGGCCGGGAGGACTTCTGGCAGAAACGCTTCATGGAGAAGAACCTGCCCGTTATCGGCGACGACATCAAGTCGCAGTTTGGGGCGACCATCACTCATCGTGTGCTGACCCGGTTGATGAGGGAGAGAGGCATTAAGCTGGAGCGCACCTACCAGTTGAACTTTGGCGGCAACACCGACTTCTACAATATGCTGGAACGGGACCGCCTGGAGTCCAAGAAGATATCCAAGACCAACTCCGTGACATCCCAGCTCGACTACGACCTTGGGGAGAGCAACGTACACGTAGGCCCCAGTGACTACGTGCCCTGGTTGGGAGACCGCAAGTGGTGTCACATACGCATGGAGGGGCGCACCTTCGGGGACGTTCCCATAAACCTGGAGCTCAAGCTTGAGGTGTGGGACAGCCCCAACTCCGCGGGGGTGGTGGTGGACGCCATCCGATGCTGCAAGCTGGCGCTGGACCGAGGCATTGGCGGCACCCTCAAGGGGCCGGCGGCCTATTTCATGAAATCCCCGCCCGTTCAGTACTCCGACGATGAGGCCCGTCGAATGGTCGAGGCGTTCATAGAGGAGAACTAGATACGACCGTCTGCCGGACAGGGAACGGGCGACATTAGATGAAAATAGCCCTGGTATCCCCTTACGATTACGCCTACCCCGGTGGCGTGATGGCCCACATATCCCATCTGGGCCAGCACCTCATTAAAGCGGGTCATCACGTAAATGTCATCGCGCCCCTTTCGGGGACTCCCAGCATCCTCGATAAGGAGCTGATCCGGTTGGGCAGGTCCGTCCCGGTCCCGACCGGCGGCACCACGGCGAGAATCTCCCTTTCGGTGTGGCTTGAGCCGCGCATTAAGCGGATGCTGCGGGAGGAGAACTTCGACGTGATCCACCTCCACGAGCCGCTGACGCCCATGCTGCCGCTGTTCGTACTTCAGGAGTCCCGCGCCGTGAACGTGGGCACCTTCCACGCTTTCAACGGCAGCGGGCATATCTACTGGGTGGGCAAATACATTCTGAACCGGTGGTTCAATAAGCTGGACGGCCGCATCGCTGTTTCAAACCCGGCCCTTAGCTACGTCAGTAGACACTTCCCCGGCGACTACAGGGTCATCCCCAACGGCATTGAAGTGTCCCGCTTCGCAACTCCTGCACCACCCATAGAGGAGTTCCAGGACGGGAAGCTGAACATCCTGTTCGTGGGACGCCTGGAGAAGCGGAAGGGCCTCAAATACCTGCTGGGGGCGTTTAGCAAGCTGAAGTGGAAGTACCCGAACACGCGCCTGCTGGTGGTGGGGCCGGGTGACGCGGAGCGGGAGGCCTACCGGTTCATTGCTGAGCGTCACATCGAGGACGTGGTCTTCCTGGGTTCCGTGTCCTTCCAGGATCTACCGCGCTACTACCAGACAGCGGACATCTTCTGCTCGCCGGCCACCGGCAAGGAGAGCTTCGGCATCGTCCTGCTGGAGGCTATGGCGGCAGGCAAGCCCATAGTCGCAACGAACATAGAGGGGTACTCATCGGTGATGACTCACGGTCGCGAAGGCCTGATGGTTCCTCCCAATGACGAAGAGGGATTGGAAGAGGCCCTGGAGACCCTTCTGGAAGACCCCGCTCTGAGAGAGGAAATGGGCAACCGAGGGAGGCTGACTGCCGTCCAGTACGACTGGGAGCAGGTAGCGGCTCGAATTACCGAGTACTATGAATTCGTTATGACCCAACGAGCCGGCTCAACGAGCACCAACGGCAGCTTGGACCACCCCAAGGAAGGCGTCATCCCCTAGCTTCCATGGCATCCTGGCAGGATCTCAGAACCCGGACCCGACTTCTGACCAGCCGCTACCTGGAGAATCCCCTTGCGGTTGCGTTGGGGAAGATAGGCCTGTCTCCCAACAAGGTGACGCTGCTTGGACTGCTCGTCAGCGGAGCGACGGCGTACTGGATCAGCGCCGGCAACTTCCTCGGAGGCGGCATACTGCTACTGGTCGCCGCGCTGATGGACATGGCCGACGGCGCTCTGGCGCGTCGTTTCGGCACAGCTTCACCGAGGGGCGCTCTCCTGGACTCCACCATTGACCGCGTTGCCGAGGCGGTGGTCTTCCTGGGGCTGCTGGTCTTCTACCTGGACCCGCTTTCGATACCGGAGGTGGTGCTGATAAACCTTGCCCTGATAGGCTCCTTCATGGTGAGCTACCTCCGCGCCCGCGGAGAGGGCCTGGGCATCGATTGCAAGGTGGGGATAATGACGAGACCGGAGAGGGTGCTGGCGCTGGCGGCGGGCCTTCTTTTGGACCAGGTCACAGTAGCCTTGGTAATCATCGCTGTCCTTGCGGCCTTCACGTCCTTACACCGCTTCTGGCACATCTACCGCGCGCTTCCAAAGGCTTAAGGCGCGCTTTCGTCTGGTTGGCGTCGCCTGATACCAACTGGATGCAGGGGCGGTTCGCGAACCGCCCCTGCATTCGGGTTTGCTGCGGAGGCAGGAATCCAGCCCACCTTGCGCGCTGAGCGTTGCTCACGACGCGCCCCAACAAGATGGTTGCCAGCGTTGTGCTGAGGTGCTATGCTCGCTGCATCGGAGACTGGCATATTATGGGCTACCAGCTATCTTGATACGGAGAACAGGGAGGTAGACATGGAAAATATCAGTAGAGCGGCGGCTATAGTGGGCGCGGCGGAATCCGACGAGCTGGGATACCTGGAGAACAGGAAATCCGACCTTCAGCTTCTTGTGGAGGCCGCCTCCAACGCCCTTGATGACGCCGGGCTGAAGAAGGGCGACGTGGACGCCATCTTCTCTTCCGGCAACACCATGGGGTTCGCGGAGCACATGGGCATTATTCCAAGGTTCACCGACGGCACGTCCGTCGGCGGCTCCTCCTTCGTGATACACGCGGGTCACGCGCTGGCGGCCATTGCGGCCGGCTACTGCGAGACGGCTCTGGTTGTTCACGGCTCTGCGGGCCACTCCAGGCGGTTCTTCGGAGGCGGAGGCGGTATCGAAGGCGGCGGGCCGGCGTCCCCGGGCGGCCAGTTCGAGACGCCCTACGGGTATATCGGCGCTCCCATCAACTACTCGATGGCCTGCGCCAGGTACATGCACGAGTTTGGAGAGGACCGATGCCGCGAGGCGATGTCGGAGATAGCGGTGTCCACCCGCAAGTGGGCGGCCCTCAATCCCAGGGCGCTCATCCACGACCCGGCGGCGGAGATACCCCTGACCATGTCCTTTGATGACTATCACAACTCTCGCTGGATATCCTGGCCCTTCCACCTGCTGGACTGCTGCCTGGTGACCGACGCGGGTGGAGCTTACGTCATAACCACGCCCGAGAGGGCGCGGGACCTGAAGAAGCCCCCTGTATGGATTCTCGGCGCAGGCGAGGGTCACGACCACGGCATGATCAGCCAGATGCCGAGCCTCACGTCACTGATTGCCAGGGAGACCGGTCCCAGGGCGTTCGAGATGGCCGGCGTGTCCCACGACGACTTCGACCTGGCCCTGATATACGACTCCTTTACCTACACCGTGATGCTGACCCTGGAGAGCCTCGGCTTCTGCGGTCGCGGTGAGGCGGCGGACTTCGTGCGAGGCCAGCGCACTGCCCCCGGCGGCGATTTCCCTTTGAACACGGCGGGCGGCGGCCTATCCTACACCCATCCGGGCGCCTACGGCATCTTCCTGATGATAGAGGCGGTGCGTCAGCTCAGGGGCGAGGCCGGAGCGAGGCAGGTCCCGGACGCCAAGCTGACCTTCTGCCACGGCACAGGGGGATCCCTGTCGTCCGGCGGCACGGCGGTCCTGGCCGTAGACTAGCGTTCAGCACACCAACACTTCATCATCTCAGGAGGGAGTTATGACACAGCAACGCCCACCGGCAGCCAAGCCTGCGCCCATACCCAACCAGGAGACGCAGTTCTACTGGGACAAGTGCAAGGAGGGGGAGCTTTGGGTGCGCAAGTGCAACGACTGCAACCAGGCCTACTTCTATCCCAGGGATTTCTGCCCCGACTGCTTCTCCCGCAATACCGAGTGGATTAAGTGCTCCGGCAAGGGCACCCTGCACACCTTCGGCGTGGTGATAAGGCCGCCGCATCGAGGTTGGGCGGACGACGTGCCGTTCGTGGTGGCAATGGTGGACCTGGAGGAGGGGTGCAAGATGCCCACCAACCTGGTGCAAGTGGACATCGACCCGGCGGATCTGAGCAAGAACATCAAGATCGGTATGCCCGTAGAGGTGGTCTTCGAGGAGAGATCGGAGACGGTTACCGTTCCGGTGTTCAAGCCCGCCTAGAGGCAGGACTCCGGCCATTCCCGCTCCGAACAGACCTTTGCATAACACAGGGGTCACCCCAAAGAAGCGCCTTTATGTCATTCCTGCGAAAGCAGGAATCTAAAGCCTGCGTAGACTTGGTGCAATGCCTTAGATTCCCGCTCGTAGCCTGCCCCGTACCCCGATACGGGGGCGGGAATGACGGCAAATGAAAGGCGGAGGTGTCGCTATGGATATGGCGCTGTCGGACATAAGAGTGCTGGACCTCACCCACGGCATAGCCGGCCCCTACTGCACAAAGATGCTGGCCGACTACGGCGCGGACGTGGTCAAGGTTGAGTGTCCTGACGGAGGCGATTTCGCTCGCAGGCTGGGGCCCTTCCCCGGCGACTCTCCACACCCGGAGAAGAGCGGCCTCTTCCTGATGCTCAACATTAACAAGCGCGGCGTAACCCTGGACCTGAAGACCTCCGTGGGCAAACGGATGCTGACGGAGTTGGTGAGTCAGACGGACGTGCTGGTGGAGAGCTTCTCGCCTCGCGTGATGTCTTCCCTCGGCCTCTCCTACGAGAGCCTGGCTGAGGCGAACCCCGGACTGGTTATGGTGTCGATCTCCAACTTCGGGCAGACGGGGCCTTACCGCGACTACAAGGCGAGCGAGATGGTGCTGTACGGCATGGGCGGAGCGATGCACTCTCGTGGGCTGCCCGGAAGGGAGCCTGTCAAGTACGGCGCCAACGTTGTGCTCCACCAAGCCGGTCTCATAGGCGCGCTGGCCGCTATGACCGGCCTCTTCGCCAGGCGCAGGAGGGGCGGCGACGGCGAGCACGTCGACATATCCATCTTTGAGACGGCGGCCCACAGCAGGGACGGCCGCTCCCCGGACATCATTGCGGCACAGTTCATAAACCAGGTGCGGCCCAGGCGGGAGCCCGGCTCCACCATCGCTTCCGGCACCTTCCCGTGTAAGGACGGCTACATCGTCCTCGGCGCGGGCGGCGCGCGCTTTCCCCAGGCCCTTGCCATGCTCGGTAGGCCGGAGCTTGTAGACGACCCACGCTTCGCCACACGAGAGGCCCAGCTTAGGCCGGAGAACGTCGTCGCCTTCAACGAGGGCATCATGCTCCCCTGGACGATGCAACACACCATGCGGGAGGCGTGGGCCAGGGCCCAGGAGCACCACATCATCTCCGGCGCTATCTTCACCTCTGCGGACCTGCTGGCGGACGACCACTTCAGGGACCGGGGCATGTGGGTGGAGATCGACCACCCGGTGGCCGGCAAATTCGAGTACCCTGGACGGCCAATTATCATGGGAGAGACGCCCTGGCAGCTTCGGAGGCCGGCGCCTCAGCTTGGAGAGCACAACCGCGAGGTGTACTGTGACGCCCTGGGGTACGCCCCGGAGGAGCTTGCGCGGCTGTCCGGACAGGGGGTGATATGAGGTCTTTGCAAAACTCCGGTGTATCTACTAGAAGAGACTATCTTCTCTGTCATTCCCGTGAAGCTTGCCCCGTACTCCGATACGGGGACGGGAATCTAAAGCCCTTCTTCCAAGACATCGCAGCCTTGCAGACAGCGTTTTTAGATTCCTGCTTCTGCAGGAATGACGGTGAGGGCAATTCTTGCGGGATGACGCCTAAATTATTCAAAGATCTCCTTCCGCAGGAATGGAGACCTCAGTGTTTTTTGGGCGAGACACCTGAATTACGCAATCGTCTCAACATCGTGAAGGGAGGACTGGAGTGATGGCTGAGCTTCCTCTGGATGGCATACGCATCATCGAACTGACCCAGATTGCCGCGGGGCCCTACTCCACGCAGTTCCTGGGCGACTGGGGCGCCGAGGTCATCCGTCTGGAGACCCTGCAGACCATGAGGCCCGGGACGCGCGGCGCATACGCCAAAGTCTCTCAGTCGCTGGTGGACCAGGCGAGGGCTTCCAACGCGCCCGGGATGGTCTTCCCCAACTGGGAAGCCGGCCCCCGACCGTGGAACAGGTTCACCCAGTTCACCGCCACTCTCAGGAGCAGGAAGAGCATGACGGTTGACCTGTTGAGGCCGGAGGGCAGGGAGATTCTCGGCAAGCTGGTTAGTACGGCGGACGTCTTCATCGAGAACAACGTGCCGGAGACCGTGGACAGGCTTGGCATCAGCTACGAGTGGCTGAAGGAGCTGAAACCCGACATCGTCATGATTCGTATGCCCGCGTTCGGGCTGACCGGGCCGTACTCAAACTACAGGTGCCTGGGGCTGCACGTCGACGGCGTTGTCGGCCACCACCACATCAAGGGCTACCCGGACGTGGACCCGTCCCAGCGCGGCGACACCGTGGCCGCGGACGCCGCGGCGGGGACCTCGGCCGCCTTCGCTGTGCTTTCGGCTCTCTGGTACCGCGACCGTACGGGCAAGGGGCAGATGGTGGAGATGTGCCTGTCGGAGAACTTCATTCCCGTCATGGCGGACCCCATCATGGACTACAACATGAACGGCCGGGTGCGCGGCACCCTCGGCAACCGCGACTACCACATGGCCCCTCACGGCGCATACCGGTGCAAGGGCGAGGAGAAGTGGGCGACCATCGCTGTCGGCAGCGACGAGGAGTGGGAGAGCCTTTGCAGGGCGATTGGCAGGCCTGAGCTCGCCGCCGACCCCCGCTTCGCCGACGCTGCTACCCGCTGGAACAACCAGGATGACCTCGACCCCATCATCAACGAGTGGACAAGCCAGTTGGAGCCTCGTGAGGTCTTCGACACCCTCCAGGAGGCGGGAGTGCCCTCTGGGCCTGTGCTGGACGACCTGGAGATACTGGAGGACCCGCAGATGGTCGACAGGGAGTTCTACCAGTCCCTGGACCACGAGGAGGTAGGGACTTTGCAGTACCACGGCCCGGGCTGGCTGATGTCCAAGACACCCAACCGGCTGCGGGAGGCTGCGCCACTCCTGGGTGAGCACAACCCCTACGTCTACAAGGAGATACTGGGCGTCTCTGACGAGGAGTACGCCCGGCTGGAGGCGGAGGGACACATTGGCATGGACATGATGCCGGACGTTCCGTAGGTACGCAGAAGGAGAGCAGCAATGGACCTGACCGCGTCCTTTCGATACCTCAGCCCGGCCGCCCGGCTCTACGCAGGCGTAGATGCGCTGTCCAACCTGTACAGGGAGGCGCAGAGGCTGGAGACGACCCGCGCCTTTGTCGTGTGCAGCGAGACCGTCGCCCGCACCACAAACCTGCTGGAGCGTACCAGGGAGGCGCTGGGCGATCTGTACGCCGGCTCCTTCGACGGCGCAAAAAGGGAGTCACCCATTCCCCTTGTCATGGCCGGGGTCGAGGCTGCCAAGGCCGCGGAGGCGGATGTGATTGTCGCTGTCGGTGGCGGTAGCGCAGTGGTCACCGCCCGCGCCATTACTATCCTGATGGCCGAGGACGGAACTCCCCAGGAGCTGTGCACCAAGTACCCTCTGGGGCAGCCGCCGGTCAGCCCCCGTCTCCTGCAGCCCAAAATCCCCAACATCCTGGTGCTCACCACGCCCACCAACGGCGCAAATCGCGGAGGGGCCGCCGTTATGGACGACAAGCCCCCGTACCGGCTGGAGCTGTTCGATCCCAAGGCGCGCCCAACCTGTATCATTCTGGACGGCGAGGCGCTGCTTACCGCTCCCCTGCCCCTGTTCCTGGACACGGCCACCAACACCTTCACCGCCGTCGTGGGCGGGCTCCAGTCCCCGGGACTGAACCCCTTCGCCTACGCGGACCTGCGGCAGGCCCTGGAGCTTTCGCTGGAGTACCTGCCCAGGCTGGTGTCCAACCCGGACGACCCGGAGCCTCGCATCCAGCTGGGCGCGGCAGCGATAATCTCCAACCGCGCAGCCGATGCGCCCTCAGGCGGAGGACGGGGCGCAGGCACCACCCTTGACCGCCAGATACGGTATCGCTACTCCCACGTTGGACAGGGCGCTTCCAACTCGGTGCTGCTGACGACGTCGATGCGCCACAACCGGGAGGTTGTGCTGGAGGGACAGGCGCGACTGGCTGACCTCATGGGCGTCAGGACGAGCGGTATGTCCGACGCCGAGGCCGCCGAGGAGGCTACACAGGCGGTCGACAGCTTCCTCCGCTCCATAGGCGTTGCGTCGCGCATACGCGACCTGGATGTGCCGGAAGCCGACCTGGAGGCCATTGCCCTTGACGACGCTGCCCAGCCATCCTTCGGCGAGGCCTCACGCCGCATCACCGACGCAGCAGAGCTGACGCGGTTCCTTCAGGAGGCGTGGTAGGTGGAGGCTATGGTGACGGCAGTGACTTCAATGGTTACGGCGTTGGAAGAACAAGGGGTTCATTAAAATCAAAGTACTCTGTCCGTAGCGAGTACTCGAATTGCAGCAGTTCGCCGAAGGCCGGATAGGACCCACGAAGCTCATAGGCATGGAGTAGACCGTCGTTGATTCCGACCCAACCCGTGAACTCTTCAGATCCAGCTAGAAATTGGCCTCGTGGCTCTGCTGAGCTTGCACTTAACTCAGGACTCTGAGTCTCAGGGTTTCCCCAAATCTTCTCTACTTTGGATTGCATATCGATGTTGCCTTGAATTTTGGTGGTTGGAACTCCGTTTACTTGCTCCTCTCCCAGCACGCGAACGTCAATCAAATCGCTGTACAAGTTGAAATCCTCGCGAGGTTCCAGCATCGGCATCGTGCTAGGATCGAAACTGGAGTAACTGGATTGCCAGGCTTCGTTCGGCCCATTGCGGAAGTGCTGAACGCCGTCAAGCAATAAGGATTCTTGGTAATCGCTCCCCTCCACTCGCGTAATGACGTGCATACCTTCGCCGACCACTACAGTGAATTCTGTAAAGGTCTTATGGTCGGTATCGCCCTCTACTTGTGGAGTCTGCCAGGCATCCATTGTGTATCTGTAAGTTGATACCTTCGCTGTTGCAGCTTCGGTGTTCTTCAGGGTTTCCAGTGGAACTTGTGCAGAGTTGGGGCTGGGCGTCACATTTAGTGTGGGCGCAGCTTCGGTACATGCCACCAACAGGGCGACTGCGATACAGCACAGCGTCACCAAGAGCAGAGGAGCAGTCCGAGTCATTGACGTCCCTAAACGCGCACGCTTGGCAGACTGCTGTGGCCCATGAGGTACTTATCGATGCCGTGGGCCGCCTGGCGACCTTCGGCTATGGCCCACACCACGAGTGAAGCGCCGCGGACGGAGTCGCCGGCGGCGAAGACGCCGGGCACGCTGGCCATCCTGTCGGCGTTGGTGACAATGTTGCCGCGGCCGTCCAGGTCTACGCCCAGGTCGGCAACGATACCCGGGTGCTCCGCGTGGATGAACCCCATCGCCAGCAGCACCAGGTCAACACCGATAGAGAACTCGCTGTCTTCCACCTCTATCATCGTGGGTCGTCCCGACGCGTCGGGCGGTCCCCAGTCGATGCGGACGGCGTTGAGCTGCTCCACCTTGCCGTTGCTGCCGGAGAAGCTCTTGGTCAGGACGTTGTAGTCTCGGATTCCCCCCTCCTCGTGGGCGGGCGACGTCCTGAGGATGATGGGCCACTGGGGCCAGGGGTTATTTGCTCGTCGATATTCCGGCGGCTCTGGGAGAAGCTCAAGCTGGTAGACCACCTCCGCGCCCTGTCGATGGGCCGTGCCAAGGCAGTCGGCTCCAGTATCACCGCCTCCGAGGATGATGACCCGCTTGCCCTCGGCGGTGATGGTGTCCTGCGGGTTGATGGGCTGGCCCGCAATGCGGCGGTTCTGCTGGGTGAGGTACTCCATAGCCAGGTGAATGCCGTCCAGGTCGCGGCCAGGCACGGGAAGCTCCCTGGCTTCACATGCGCCGATGGTGAGGCAGACGGCGTCGAAGTCTCGTTGCAGATCAGCGGCCGTAATATCGAAGCCGACGTTGACGCCGGTCTCGAAGGTTATGCCCTCCTCGGCCATGATGTCCGCACGGCGCTGTACGACGTGCTTCTCCATCTTGAAGTCGGGTATGCCCAGTCGCAGGAGGCCGCCGATGTACTCGTCGCGCTCGAAGAGGGTGACGAGGTGGCCGGCGCGGTTCAACTGCTGAGCCGCGGCCATGCCCGCCGGCCCTGAGCCGACTACGGCCACGCGCTTGCCCGTGCGGCTGGCAGGCGGCTGAGGCGTTATCCACCCCTCCTGGAACCCGCGGTCCGCAATCGCCTTCTCAATGTACTCGATTGTAACCGGGTCCTCGTTGATGGAGAGGACGCAGGCCGGCTCGCAGGGCGCCGGGCAGATGCGCCCAGTGAACTCAGGGAAGTTGTTGGTGGCGTGAAGCCTTGCCAGCGCGCTTTTCCACTCGCCCTTGTACACAAGGTCGTTCCACTCGGGAATGAGGTTCCCCAAGGGGCAGCCGGTGTGACAGAAGGGCACGGCGCAGTTCATGCAGCGCGCGCCCTGGTCGCGGACGTCCTGTTCGGCCCACTCAAGGTAGAATTCGCGGGAGTCCTTCAGGCGGTCCTGAACGGAGCGCCTCGGGGGAGGCTTCCGTGAAAACTCCATGAATCCGGTTGGTTTACCCACTGACCGCCGCTCCCACTGCAAGCCCACTTTGCCTCCGTTCCTCGAGGACTCGCCGGTAGTCGTGAGGGAACACCTTGACGAACCTGGGTAGCGTACTTTCCCACTCCGCCAGTATACGCCGCGCCTTCTCGCTGCCGGTGTGTGCGACATGCTCCTCGATGAGGTCGCGCAGGGTGGTCTTGTCCTCCTCATCGGTGACGGGCTCCAGCCCCACCATGTCCGGGTTGCAACGGCTCTCAAAGCCGCCGTCTTCGTCGAGGACGTAGGCGTAGCCGCCGCTCATGCCCGCAGCAAAGTTGCGGCCCGTCGGTCCCAGCACCACCACCATCCCGCCCGTCATGTACTCGCAGCCGTGGTCTCCGACGCCCTCAACCACCGTATGCGCGCCGCTGTTGCGGACTGCGAACCGCTCTCCCGCAACGCCGCGGATGAACACCTTGCCGCCGGTTGCGCCGTAGAGCACGACGTTTCCGACGATTATGTTCTCCTCAGGCACGAAGGTCGATCCCTCCGGCGGGTATACCGCAATGCGGCCGCCGGAGATGCCCTTCGCAAAGTAGTCGTTGGAGTCCCCTTCCAGCGACATTGAGATGCCCCTGGCCATGAATGCGCCGAAGCTCTGGCCTGCAGAGCCTTTGAAGGAGATGTTTATTGTGTCGTCGGGCAGGCCGTCTTCGCCGTAGCGCTTGGCTATCTCGCCGCTGAGCATGGTTCCCACCACGCGGTTGGCGTTGCTGATGGGGAGCCGTATCTCCACAGGCTCCTTCCTCTCCAGAGCGTTTCTCGAAAGCTCCATCAGCTTGTGGTCGAGGGCAAGCTCCAGCCCGTGGTCCTGGGTCTGGCAGCAGAAAGTGGCGACGCTATCCGGCACTTCAGGCAGCTCCAGCATGGGCGTGAGGTCGAGTCCCCTGGCCTTCCAATGGTCGACGGCCTTGCCCGGCTCGAGCCTGTCCATGCGGCCGACCATCTCGTTGACGGTGCGGAAGCCCATCTGGGCCATTATCTCTCGAAGGTGCTCGGCCACAAAGAAGAAGTAGTTGATAACGGCTTCCGGCTGACCGGCAAACCTCTTTCTAAGCTCCGGGTTCTGGGTCGCAATGCCGACGGAGCAGGTGTTGAGGTGGCACTTGCGCAGCATGATGCAGCCCAGGGTTATCAGGGGCCCTGTGGAGAACCCGAATTCCTCCGCTCCAAGGAGACAGGCGATGGCAACGTCCCTGCCCGTCTTCAACTGACCGTCCGTCTGAACCACGATGCGGCCGCGGAGGTCGTTCATAAGCAGTACCTGGTGGGTCTCCGCAAGCCCAAGCTCCCAAGGGAGACCTGCGTGCTTGATGGAGGATTCCGGAGAGGCTCCGGTTCCGCCGCTGTCGCCGCTGATGAGCACCACGTCCCCGTGTCCCTTGGAGACGCCGGCTGCTATGATGCCCACGCCCACCTCTGCCACCAGCTTCACGTGGATTCTGGCGTCCGGATTGACGTTCTTCAGGTCGTGGATGAGCTGCGCCAGGTCCTCAATGGAGTAGATGTCGTGGTGAGGCGGCGGTGAGATAAGCTCCACGCCGGGGGTTGTATGGCGTATCCAGCCTATGTAATCGTCCACCTTGTGCCCTGGAAGCTGCCCGCCCTCGCCGGGCTTGGATCCCTGGGCCATCTTGATCTGCAGGTCGGTGGCGTTGACCAGGTAGTTGGTGGTGACGCCGAAGCGGCCGGAGGCCACCTGTTTCATAGCGCTGTTGCGGGAGTCGCCGTTGGCGTCCGGCGTGAAGCGGTGATAGTCCTCGCCTCCCTCGCCCGTGTTGCTCTTGGCCCCAATGCGGTTGGTGGCGATTGCCAGAGTCTCGTGAGCCTCGCGGCTGATTGCGCCAAGGGAGATTGCGCCCGTGGCGAACCTCTTGACGATCTCCTCTGTCGACTCCACCTCGTCAATGGGGATTGGATTATCCTGGGTCTTGAAGTCCAGAAGGCCTCTCAACGTGGAAAGCTGCCGCTCCCGCTCGTCTATCAGAGCGGCGAACCTCTTGTAGGTAGCATAGTCATTGCTGCCGGTGGACTCTTGCAGCAGGCTTATGGACTCCGGGTTGTACATGTGGTACTCCCCGTTCCGCCGCCACAGATATTGACCGCCCTCGTCCAGGTCAAGGGTGGCCGATGACCCTTCGTTGGCGTAGCTGAAGCCGTGCCGCTGCTTGGCCTCCTCCTCTATGGTTTCCAGGCCGATGCCCTCGATCCGGGAAGGCGTCCAGGTGAAGTAACGGTCCACCATCTCCTGGTTGAGACCCACGGCCTCGAATATCTGAGCGCCTCTGTAGCTCTGGATGGTTGAGATGCCCATCTTGGACATCACTTTCAGGACGCCCTTGTTGATGGCCTTGATGAAGTTCTTCTCGGCGGTGTAGGCGTCAACGCTGTCCGGGAGAATGCCACGGGCCGCCAGGTCGTGGATCGTCTCAAAGGCCAGGTAGGGGTTGACTGCTCCCGCGCCGTAGCCTATGAGCAGGGAGAAGTGCATGACTTCGCGTGGCTCGCCGGACTCTACCACTAGGCCCACCTTGCTGCGAGTACCCTCCCGGATGAGGTGGTGATGCACGGCGGAGGTGGCCAGCAGGCTGGGTATGGGTGCGTGACGGGTGTCCACTCCCCTGTCGGAGAGCACGATGATGCTGACGCCGTTATTCACGGCCTCAGCCGCCTGTCTACAGAGGTCCTCCAGCGCCTTCTCCAGAGAACCGGGACCTGCCTGGGTGTCGAACAGTGTTGAGAAGGTGGTCGCCTTCATATTGCCGTGGGCGATGTTGCGCACCTTCTCCAGCTCCATGTTGGTCAGAATGGGTTGTTGGAGTCTCAGTTGGTGGCAGTGCTCCGGCGTCTCCTCGAACAGGTTCTGCTCGGAGCCGATGAAGGCCTCAAGGGAGGTGACAAGCTCCTCCCGGATGGCGTCCAGAGGCGGGTTGGATACCTGCGCGAACAGCTGCTTGAAGTAGTTGAACAGCAGGTGTGGCCTCCCGGACAGTACGGCCAGAGGCGTATCGTTGCCCATAGAGCCGACTGGCTCCTGTCCGTTCACGGCCATAGGCTCCATCAGTATGTTCACGTCTTCGTTGGTGTAGCCGAAGGCGCGCTGCCTCTTGATCAGGGTGTCCATGTCCGGCTTTTCCACTTTCGGCGGCTCCGGCAGCATGTCCAGGGTAACCCTGTTCTCGGCGAGCCACTGGCCGTAGGGCTTTCTTGTGGACAGGCTAGCCTTCAACTCCGTGTCCTCAATGATGCGCGCCTCTTTGGTGTCCAGTAGGAACATTCTCCCCGGTCGTATCCTGGCCTTGAACCTGACCTTCTCCGGGGGTACGTCCAGGACGCCGGTCTCGGAGGCCATTACCAGCAGGTCGTCCGTGGTAACGAGGTAGCGGCATGGGCGCAGCCCGTTGCGGTCGAGCACCACGCCGATGCTGTTGCCGTCGGTGGCTGCGATGAGCGCAGGGCCGTCCCAGGGCTCCATAAAGGAGGAGTGGTACTCGTAGAAGTCGCGCTTCTCCCCGCTTATCTGCACGTGCTCCCCGGTTGCCTCCGGGATCATCATCATCAGGGCGTGGGGCAGAGAGCGGCCCGTGGCCAGCAGCAGCTCCAGGGCGTTATCGAAGATCGCCGTGTCGCTGGCGCCGGGGGTGGTGATGGGGAACAGCTTCGACATGTCGTCGCCAAAGTCGGGCGATGAGAACATGGCCTGGCGGGCGGTCATCCAGTTGATGTTGCCGCGCAGAGTGTTTATCTCCCCGTTGTGACAGATGAGACGGTACGGGTGGGCAAGCCTCCATGAGCCCAGGGTGTTGGTGCTGAAGCGGGCGTGGATCATAGCGAATGCGCTGACCATCCTGGGGTCCGACAGGTCTGTGTAGAAGCCTTCAAGCTGGGTGCCCATGAGAAGGCCCTTATACACAATGCGGTTGCTGTAGAGGCTGGGTATGTAGAAGTGCTGCCTTGTCTCGGCGTCAAGCTCATTTATGGCGCGCTCAATCACCTTGCGGATGACATACAGCTTGCGATCGAACTGCGCATCGTCTTTCACCTGGCTGCCGCGGGCTATGAAGACCTGGCGGATGAGGGGCTGCGACTCGCGGGCTATGTAGCCTATCTCCGAGTCGTCCACCGGGACGTCTCTCCATCCCAGAAGCTGCTGCCCTTCGTCCGCAACCACCTTCTCCACGATTGCCTCGCAGGCCTGACGCCGCTCAGCGTCCGGGGGCAGGAAGACCATGCCGACTCCGTATTCGCCCGGCTCGGGCAGGGAGAATCCCAGCTTGGCGCACTCCTGAGACAGGAAGTCGTGGGGTATCTGAATCAGCACGCCTGCGCCGTCTCCCGTAGCCGGGTCGCAGCCGCAGGCGCCCCGGTGCGCCAGGTTGACCAGTATCTTCAGGCCGTCCTTCAGAATGTCGTGAGACTTCTGGCCGTTGATGTCGGCGGCCAAGCCCACTCCACAAGCGTCTCTCTCAAACCTGGGATCGTACAGACCAAATTTACCGTGTGCCATCGGTAGCTTCTCCTCTGAGTAAACTCCTGCACCTACAGAATAGGGAGGTACCTCTGTATCTCGTAGTCGGTGACCTGAGATTTGTACTCGTCCCATTCCTTCTTCTTGTTCTGGATGAACGTGTTGAATACGAATTCGCCCAGAGCGCTCTTGACCAGGTCGCTCTGTTCTGCCAGAGCGATGGCTTCCCATAGGTTATCGGGCAGCGTGCGAATATTCCTTTGCGCCCGCTCCTCGTCCGACATCAGGTATACGTTTTCCTCCACTGCATCGGGAGCGGTGTAGCCCTTCTCAATGCCCTCCAGGCCCGCTGCCAGCATTACGGAGAAGGCCAGGTACGGATTACAGGCTGGGTCCGGGGCGCGGTACTCTATTCGCACCGCCTCATCCCGCCCCTCCTTGTAGGAGGGCACGCGGATAAGGTCTCCCCGGTTTCTGCGCGCCCAGGAGATGTATACGGGGGCCTCATAGCCCGGAATCAGCCGCTTGTAGGAGTTTACCCACTGGTTTGTCACGGCGGTGATCTCGGGCGCGTTGTGCATCAACCCCGCAACGAAGTGCCGGGCAATCTGCGACAGGCGGTCCGCGGCGTTGGGGTCAAAGAAGGCGTTCTTGTCACCCTTGAAGAGGGACTGGTGAATGTGCATCCCGCTGCCGTTTATGCCGGAGATTGGCTTGGGCATGAACGTGGCGTACACCCCGTGGCGCATAGCCACCTCTTTTATGACAAGACGGTGGGTCATAACGTTGTCCGCCATGGTGAGGGCGTCCGAGTAGCGCAGATCGATCTCGTGCTGGCTGGTGGCGGCCTCGTGGTGGCTGAACTCCACGGCTATTCCCATCTCCTCCAGGGTCAGGATGGTCTCCCGACGCAGCTCCGTGGACAGGTCGATGGGGGTCTGGTCGAAGTAGCCCGCGCGGTCCAGAACTTCTGTGGCATCGGGGCTTCTGAAGTAGAAGAACTCCAACTCCGGACCGACGTAGTAGGTGTAGCCCATGCGGGAGGCCCGCTCCAGGTTACGCTTGAGGACGTATCTTGGGTCTCCCTCAAAGGGCTCCCATTTGGGCGTCAGGATGTCGCACATCATGCGAGCGACGGCGTTCTGCCTTGGCCGCCAGGGGAGTATGCGGAAGGTGGTGGGATCCGGCATGGCGACCATGTCGCTTTCGTCCATGCGGGCAAACCCCTGAATGGACGCGCCGTCAAATCCTACGCCTTCAGCCAGAGCCTCTTCCAACTCCTGGGACGTGATGGCGAAACCCTTGAGCGCGCCAAGGATGTCCGTGAACCACAGGCGGATGAACTTGACGTCGTTCTCCCGCACCATCTTCAGGACGTATTCTCTGGCCTGGTCCAAGTCCTGGGACGTTTCCCTTACCATAAAGACCTCTGTAACACCCTTATGAAGTAACTACAAATGTGCGAAGTTTGTATCAAACTTCACACATAGACGTTTATTTTACTTTTCCTGCGCGCCTTTGTAAAGGTGCACAGGGGAAAAAGGCCGTTCGACAGAAATAAGTAAGGGGTTAAGTCGCACAGCATATCCCGTTTGATACGAATTAACCCCTTCAGCCATTACTTAGGCGTCGAAGTACAGGAAGTACTCGTAGGGATGTGGCCTCAGCCTGACGGCGTCCAACTCGTTTACTCGCTTATACTCCAGCCAGGTGCTGATCAGGTCCGGCGTGAAGACGTCTCCCTTAAGCAGGAAGTCGTGGTCCGCCTCCAGGGCGTCCAGCGACTCGCCCAGGCTGCCGGGCACCTGCTTCACCTTGGCCGCCTCCTCCGGACTCAGGTCGTAGAGGTTCTGGTCCAGGGGATCGCCCGGGTCAATCTGGTTGATGATCCCGTCGATGCCCGCCATGAGCATTGCCGCAAAGGCCAGGTACGGGTTGGCGGTGGGATCCGGGCACCGGAACTCGATCCTCTTGGCGTGCGGATGTCCAAAGTACATGGGAATCCGGCAGCAGGCGCTGCGGTTTCGCTGGGAATACGCCAGGTTCACGGGAGCCTCGTAGCCCGGCACCAGCCGGCGGTAGGAGTTGGTGGTGGGAGCGGCAAAGGCCAGCAACGCCGGCGCGTGCTTCAGCAGCCCGCCTGTGTAGTACAGCCCCATCTGGCTGAAGCCGGCATAGCCGTTCGGGTCGGAGAAAAGGTTCTCTCCACCCTTCCAGAGGCTCTGGTGGGTGTGCATTCCCGTTCCGTTATCGCCATAGAGCGGTTTGGGCATAAAGGTGGCCGTCTTGCCGTGGGACCATGCTACGTTCTTGAGGACGTACTTGTACGCCATTACCATGTCAGCCATCTTGAGCAGTTCGTCGTACACCATGTCGATCTCGCCCTGCCCGGCGGTGGCCACCTCGTGGTGGTGCTTCTCCACCGTTATGCCGAAGCCTCCCATCACTAGGGATGCTTCTGAGCGAAGGTCCTGGTAGGTGTCAATGGGAGGCGCAGGGAAGTAACCCCCCTTGAGCCTGGGCTTGTATCCCCGGTTGATGCTTCCGTCCACGTTAAACTCGTTTCCGGAATTCCAGACGCCCTCGTCCGAGCCCACGTGGTAGTAGCCGCTGTGGGTATTCTGGTCGAAGCGCACGGAGTCGAAGATGAAGAACTCCAACTCTGGGCCCCAGTAGCTTAGGTCCCCTATGCCGGAGGACTTCAGAAACTGCTCCGCCTTCTGGGCGATGAAGCGCGGGTCCCGTGAGTAGCCCGCGTCCGACTCAGGGTCCTTTATCTTGCAGATCAGGCTGAGGGTCGGGACGGTGAAAAAGGGGTCAATCGTCCCGGTCGTGGCGTCCGGCACCAGGAGCATGTCGCTCTCCTCAATGGTTTGGAAGCCGCGGATGCTTGACCCGTCGAAGCCTGTGCCCTCAACGAACACGTCCGGCTTGAGCTCCTCCACCGGGATGGACACATGCTGGAACGTGCCCGGCACGTCCGTGAACTTCAGGTCCACCATCTGTATGCCGTTGTCGCTGCAAAACTTGATTACATCGTCAGGGTTGGTGAACCCTGGGAACTCACGCGGGGTTATCATGGTCATCCTCCTCTTGAATTGAACGACTCAAGTACTCTATCTGTCTGGTGTGACTACCCGGTCAAAAAAGCAGACAGGCGACGGGCGTCTTCTCTGTCGCCTGAATTCTCTGCCCGCCGGGCAAAGGGTCACGGAGCTAAGTATAGCCGATTGCGTTGCGACAAGATTGCCTGCTTGTTAAATCTGTGTAAACTTTCTTTGGTAGTGTGCGGACGCGCGACTGGAAGGCCCTGGACGGCAAAGTCGGTTTGAAGCCTGCGCCTTCATATTGACAGCCCAAAGACTGTAAACTAGTCTTGTACCTAGTCAGCATAGGCTTCTCGGGAGGAAGTATGGGCAACAAGTGGCAGGTTCAAGACGCCAAAGCAAAATTCAGCGAGTTCCTTGAAGCCAGCTTGGCAGAAGGGCCTCAGATTGTGACCAAGCGCGGTGTGGAGACGGCTGTACTCCTATCTATCGAGCAGTGGCGGAGGTTGGAGAAGCTGACAAAGCCGAGCCTGAAAGAACTTCTTCTCGCGCCGGAAGCGCGTACTGACGCTCTTACTCCGCCGCGGCGCCAGTACCACCGCCGACAGCCGAAAGCTTTCGAGTAGAGCGGTGTATCTTCTAGACACCAACGTAGTCTCGGAATTGAGGCGTCCCCACCCGCATGGCGCCGTTCTGGATTGGATTGCTCATGTGCCGTTGGAGCAGATCTTTATATCAGCGGTCACGGTTGGAGAGATACAAGCCGGTATCGAGATCACAAGAGAGCGAGACAAGGCAAAGGCTGAGGAGTTGGAGTCCTGGCTGGACACGGTTCTAGTCTCCTACGGCGTACTCCCCATGGACGCCGCCGCTTTCCGGGAGTGTGCCCGCCTCATGTACAAGAGGTCAGACGCCATCAGTGACGACGCCATGATTGCGGCCACGGCCATTGTTCACAGGCTGACGGTTGTAACCAGGAACGTGCGAGACTTTGAGCGACTTGGTGTGGAGTTTGAGAACCCCTTCGAAAGCAGGTAGCGGTCGCCTCCTGATTCCCCTCGTTCCCTACTCTTCCCCAGTCTTCCTGTAGGCATTAAGCTAGGGCGTCTCTGGGTATGCTATAATCCCCCTGATTCGTCCCAACGCAGAGTCCGGGCTTTCGCGCCCCGGCCAGTCACCCAATGAGAGGAACAACATGGCGCTGAGATTCGCTGAGGAGATTGTTCTGCTCTTGCTCAACGACGACGACGGAAAGTTTGCGCAGGCGCCGACTTGGTCTCTGAATTGCGCCCTCGCAGGCGGCGTCCTGATGGACCTGGCGCTGGAGAACCGTATCGACAGTGACCTGGAGAAGCTGGTCCTGCTTGATGCCGCGCCCGTCGGCGACAGCCTTTTGGATGAGACTCTGGCCGACATTGAAGCGGGAGAGGAGCGCGACGCTCGCTTCTGGGTGCAGCGCATTGCGAACCGCGGCCTGGCTATCCGCGAGGAGGCCCTTTCTCGACTGGTAACACGGGGGATTCTGGAATCCAGGGACGACCGCTTTCTGTGGGTCTTCCGGTCCAGGCGCTATCCGGCTATTGACGGCGAGCCGGAGCGTGAGGTGAAGATGCGCATCATGGACGTGCTATTCAGCGATGAGATCCCGGACCCGCGTGATGTAGTGATAATCAGCCTGGCCCACGCATGCGATATCTTCAATCAGCTGCTGTCCAGAGCTGATATGGACAGGGCGTACGAACGCATAGAGCAGATCCGCAAGCTGGACCTGATTGGCCAGGCTATGTCCCAGGCTATCCATGCCATCGAGCGCTCCATTGCCTCGTCCGTGCATTCGGACATGTACTGGGTCGGCGCTGACAGCCGTCCGGTCACCCGCGACACGTTTGGCCCCTAGGCCGCCGAGAGCAACGGGGCTGTAGACGTTTAAGGCGAGTGTGTCACGACCTTGCTCAGCCGCTGGGAAAGGCGCTCTTCAGCGATCTCCAGGTCGTACTGGCTTTGCAGACCCATCCAGAAGCCCGCGGAGTTCCCGAAGTAGCGCGAGAGCAGTAGTGCGGTCTCCGGCGTGATGGCTCTCTCCCCGTGGACGATGGAGTGAATCCGGCGCGCATCCACGCCAATGGCCTTGGCAAGCCGGTACTGGGTGATGTTCAACGCTTGGAGAAACTCCTCGTTGAGTATCTGCCCCGGATGAATGGGCGGCAGTCTCTCCGGGCTTTGCGCTGCATAGCTGGTCATAGTTACCTCATCTCCGGGATTACGCTCAATGGTAGTCTACAATCTCTACCTAGTAGGCGTTTCCTTCGCTCCAGGTGAAGCAGATACGCCACTGATCATTGATGCGAATACTGTATTGCCCATCCCTAGTCTCCCGAGAGGGCTTCCAAGCGGTTACCCGGTGGCACTCTCAGATCGTTCAGGTCTTCGGCGTTGTTGATGATCATCAGCTTCATCTGTGCCCGTCGCTGTATGCCCTCCGGGAATCTTCTGATGCGTTGTCGTTCCGCGACAGCTTGGGTATCCCTATCCCTGTAGCTCCTGATCACGGCACAACAATAGTATAATACACTATTAGTGTCAATCGCTACTACTGTCTGGCTGAACAGACCTTACTGGCAGGAAGGAAAGAGTGGGGGCGCGGACCACCGTCACGCCACGCGGAAGCGGTATCCTACGTTGCGCACCGTCTCGATGAACAGGTGAGTGGCGTCCTCCACTTTGCTACGCAGTCTGCGGATGTGGACGTCTACGGTGCGCGTGCCCCCGAAGTAGTCGTAGCCCCACACGCGGCTGAGGAGCGCCTCCCGTGAGTACACCCGGCCAGGGTTGGTGGCCAGGAGGCACAGAAGCTGGTACTCCTTGTAGGTCAGGATGACCCTCCTGCCGGCCACGGCGGTCTCGTAACGCTCCTGGTCGATTACCAGGTCGCCAATTCGTATCACCTGTCCGCTGTCCCAACTGCCGGTCTTCCAGAGGATACGGCGTACCCTGGTGCGCAGCTCCGCGTCTCCGAGGGGGCTGAATATGAAGTCCTCCACCGGCAGAGTGGGATCCAGCAGGGAGCGGTGCTCCTGGGAGACCACGGCCAGGACGGGAAGCTGCACCTCCTTGCATCGCTGGAGGAAGGTGCTCAGGTCCTCCGCCGGCATCAAAGCAATGTCCACCACTACGAGGTCCGGGGACTCTTCGAGGGGTATCTCCTCTACAATCAGGGGCTCCTGGTACAGGGACAGAGTGAATCCTTCCTCCTCCAGAGGCCTGAAGCTGCCCCTCTCGTCCTGTGGAGCCAGCAGAAGAATGCGTCTGCCTGATACCATGAGTGTTTGTGACAAGCCTCACTAGTGCGATGTGACCAATACTACTTCAAAACCCCTGGAGTGTCGAGTGGGAGCGCATTCGGCAACGGCGCCGAGTCTGGACGATGTTTGTGTGGCCGGCAGCCTCCAACATAGGCGCTTTATAGTACACGTGCGGCGCAGAGCGTGTGCGGGCCCGCTTTCGAAGGTAAGCTGCAATCCTGACTTCTTTGGGGCCGACCTGCCCGAACCGCGACGCATCCTGGAAAGCTCCGGGAAGGCCTGGGCAGGCGCGTCAAAACTGCCGACCCATAGACTGTTGGGCGCAAGGAAATTGATGACCTCACCAAGGCGGCCGTCAGGTTGAGTACAGACGCTTGAGGCCTTTCAGCCTCCAGGATTGACCGCTCCGGTGGCTCCGCCTTGCCCCTGCTAACTGGTGACCCGGTACACCCAGACCCGGTGCCTTACTTCCGGCTCTCCCTTGGGCATCGGCTGGAACTCATCCGTCATCTCCGCCAGCTGCCACTTTCCCTGGGACTCAAGTTCGTTTTGCCTTTCCCTGAACCCGTTGCTCTCGTACACGTCGGGCCGCAGAGAGAAGACAATGTGGCCGCCGGGCTTGGTGACGCGCACCAACTCGTCAAGGGAATGAGCGGGAGCGTGGCCCACGGTCAGGACTCCAACCGTGATAACAGCGTCAAAGGAATCGGTTTCGTAGTCCAAGGTCTCGCCCATGACCATCTGGTGAAAGTCCTGGTATACTTGCTTATTCCGGGCCTCGTCCAGCATACCTTGGGACAGGTCCATCGCCACCATTTGGCTGTAGCCCATATCCGCCAGGTGGACGCCCACCAGGCCCGTGCCCGCGCCGGCATCCAGTATCCTGGCGTCCTTGGGCACGTGGTTGGCGAGTACCTCCGCCGTCCGCTGAGGGGCCAAGTAGACAAAGTCCTGCGACAGGTCGGTTTCGTAGTCCTTGGACCACTGGTCATACCGCTCGGCCAGTTCCTGGTTGTCTTTGGAGGAGTATACCCACTGGACCCTGTTCTCGCTTGATTGGCTTGACATCGCGGTCTCCTTGGGAAGTGTAATGGGTTACTTCTCGCACAGGTAAAAAGCCCAGCCCAGCTCGCTGTTCTTCTGGGCGGTCACCATCTGCTGATAGGCGTAGGCCAAGTCTTTGTACTTCTCGTCGTGGCTCTCGCTCAGTTCCCTGGTTACGTTTGCCAAGTGCGTATAGCTGGCGCCCAGGTGCTCGGACAGGTCCAGCGCCTCCAGGACGCGGAAGCCGGTGTCTTTGAGGGCGTCCTGGTAGGACTGGAAGCTGAAGTTGGTATCGAAGTACAGACGGTCGTAGACGTACGTCCGCGCCGCCTCACTAATATCCGGCTTGGGTTTGATCAGATCGTCGAAGATGAAGAGCCCGCCGTCGGCCAGCACTCTGTAGGCCTCCCGCAGCGTGGCCTCCTTGTCCGGGATGTGGTATATGGTGGCCTGGCTCCATACGTGACTGAAAGAGCCGTCCCCGAACGGAAGGGCCGTGGCCGACGCCTTCTCGAACCTGACGCGATCTCTGAGCGGCGCCGGCGCTCCTTCCAGGGACTGAATGGCGTTGGTGATACGGACCCCGCTGAGGTCCACCCCAACCACGCTGCACTCGCGAGTGCTGCTCAGCCACATGGCGGTGTTGCCGTTTCCACACCCTATGTCCAGCAGGCTGGAGTCAGGGAGAAGCCTGGCCTTGTTCGCCATGAACTCGTTGAGATTGGCGCACGCCTTGAGGAAGTCCTGACCGGTGCTCTCGTCAAAGAGGCCCCAGTGCAGACTCCCCTCAGTGTCCCAGAAGGAGCGGTATAGCTCGTCTTCGGAGTCGTAGAACGACTCCGTGACGTCCTCAGTGAACCTTTTCATATTCGGGGATGCCTTCCAGATACTCAATGAACTTGTTGTCCTGGTCGACCAGGATCATCTTGGGTTCTACCGGCTCGTTGGTGACGTCGAAAGCAAGGATGATAACGCAGTCGCCCTTCTCGGCCAGCCGCGCGCCCGCGCCCTGTACGGACACAGTGCCGGAGTTGGGCTCGCCTGCGAGCACGTAGGTCTCCCACCGGGCGCCGTTGTTGACGTTGCAGATCAGGACCTTTTCGTACTCCCACAGGTCAACCTTGTCCATGAGGGCCCTGTCTATGATTATGCTGCCGACGTATTCGGGGTTGGTGTCCGTGATCCACGCTCTATGAATTTTGGAGTTAAGCACGATCTTCATGTTCGCCTCCTTTGACTATTTCTGATCCTGGCGCTGACACGCGCGATGAAGGCGCATCAGGCTTCTATGGCCCTGGACGGCAGACGACGTGGAGATACTTCAAATGGGTCTGGGTTGGGACGCTGGTCTGTTTGTGGAGTGTCCGGCTTTGGGGGACAAGGGGCGCGACTATGCGTCCACGCGGGGGTTTGTCTCATACCGGCCAGGGAAATTATACGACGGGGATATCCAGTTGTTGAGCGACTCTGCTAAGGGTCGCAGGGGAGGGAATGCCTGTGGCGACGGGCGATGAACGGAGGCCACGCCAGATAGCTTGAAGAGCAGGTCGACATATAGTTGCTGATGCTTCCGCACTCTATCTGTCGGAACTGATTGAATCGTATGTAGTAGGGGCTTGGGGGCGCCATGACGACTCCTTGGAGAGATCGGTTGGGGTCTTTCGGAGGGATTCCGGTACTCTGATTTACTCTATGGCATATTATCAGCGCAGCAATACCTTGTCAATGAGAGGAAAGCGGCAACAAGGGCACTGGTAAGTTAGGAAATATAGGTGTTATGGCTGGCAAAGCTATGTATTCGGTTGTATAGCAAAGGATATACTGCTCTTTTAGTAAACACTACGAATTGAGCAAATCTGGCGTCCAATGGGGTCTGTTAACGGCATCTTTGCGCCTGGAGCGTACCGGAGCGAACTGGTCTGTCAAAGACGCTGCACCGCTGAAATGGGTGTACAATACGGCAAAGGGAGACTGATGCCATGATACGTTCCAGACTGACCTTGTTGGTAATTGTGCTTCTGGTGTTGTGCCTGGTCGCGGTAGCCGCGGCGTGTACGCAGCAGGACAGCCCTGGCCCGGAGTCCAGCCCTAATGCTCAGCCAATCGATGCGGCGGAAGCCCCTATCCTCTACTCCCTAGTGGACTTTGAGACGTATTCTTCGATAGGGGACCTGTCGGGCGCCGCCGACCTCGTGATAGTAGGCACGGTGGACAGGGTGGCGGGCCGCGACCTGGACTACGGCACCTCCGACACGGAGGAGAAGCAAAACCACAGACCAACGCCAGTGGTGTACTACGAGGTCTCCGTCGCTGAGGCTCTGAAGGGCAGTGCGGACGGTTCGTCCATCATCGTGGTACGTCCAGACGCGGCAGAGGTGTACAACGAGGACTCCACCCCGTTAAACCCAGGTCACAGCGTCGTGCTATTTCTAAAGAAGCGCACGTATACACCTGGCATCACGACCTACAAGGACAGCGTCATCTATGTGCCTGTCAGTATGGACAACGGAGTCTTCGATGTAGCCGATAACGCTCCTGAAGGGTTTGACGGGAGAATCCCCGGCAATACCGTGGTCACTCCCAGGGGCCAGAAAGCCGTTATGTTCGGGGAAGGCGCCACTTTCACTATGGCTGAGGTCAGACAAGCCATCTCATAGGCGGGGTATAAGGTAAGCCTCTGGCATGTTGGCCGCCCGGGTTCCCGACCTGGGCGGCCAACAGTATGGTAGAGCCTGAGTTGCCTTCTCCATATGACAGAAACTGGTTGAGTGCGTTGCGTGTGCTATTGGGTGACTGAGCGGCAAGGGTACATACGCGAATACCTTGCGCCCCCCCGTATTCGGAGGTATAATATTTCGGCGGCTGACACCATGATACGCTCCAGGCTGGTCATATTGGGGATCGCGGTTCTGACGTTGTGTGTGGTCGCGGCTGCCGGCGGATGTACGCAGCAGGATAGCCCCGGCCCGGAGTCCAGCCCTACTGCTCAGGCAATCGATGCGGCGGAAGCCCCTATCCTCTACTCCCTAGTGGACTTTGAGACGTATTCTTCGATAGTGGACCTGTCGGGCGTCGCCGACCTCGTGATAGTCGGCACGGTGGACAGGGTGGCGGGCCGCGACCTGGACTACGACGCTTGTTAATGGTGGTGAGGCCTATTTCGACTTAGACGGCATTCCTCTAAAATGCAATTGAACCGGCTTGAGTTGATCTAACTTGGTGGAGTCTTGGCTTACGTCAATATTCAACAAGGACAAACTATGCGTGGAACTTTGCTCAAGTCCAACGACCTATTAGCAAAAACGCGGTGTGTGATCTTGATGAATTCGCGGGCTATCTTGAGCAAAAGGCCAGTTACTTGAATTGAACCAAATATCATAACATGCGCACATACAATGCTTTGTCGAGAACGCTCTTGATAGCCAGTGTGGTCATTTCGGCTCCATTGGCGCTCATCGCGTGCAACGTCTTCAATCAAGGTTCTCACACAACTCCCACCCAGGCCTATCAGGCTTCAACGATTGAGGTAGTTTATAGTAGAGTTTCCTCAATGATTGGCGAAGCCCCTCTGAGTCCCCTGTTTGGAGATTGGCCGGAGCATAGCGCTGTAGTCGCTCGTCTAGCGCTTGCTCTGGATACTGCAACTCCAATCACACCCACCGAGCATCTCTTGGCAAGCGAACGTGGCCGCTACCTGAGAATCCACATGCGCGATGGGACAGAATTGGCTGTAAGACGAGTGGCGTGGTGCGAGCAGTGGTCTGGTATAGTTTGCAGGGGTGAATTTGCCCTCCTGAGCGATATCTGGTGGGTGGATGGCAAAGGCATGGTGGAGTCCTCAGATATGGGTCTTTGGTGGGAGGTTATGCCCGAGTTTATGGTCCCCATTGGCAACTTACAGGCTCCCAAAAAGATCAAGGCTGGAGAGCCGTTTACTCTCAAATTGTGCTGCTGGGGCGATTTTGTTCAGGTCGGTAGGATGAATCTGACCCTGGTGTCCGCGGATGGCTTTGAAATAGACCTGGGTGAGGCCCCCGGTTTCTCCGACCATAGATTCGAACAATGGCGGGGAATAGTGCCTGAGCAAACGCCAAGCGGACGCTACTGGTGGCGCGTTTCCGGGGATAGCTTCTCCGAGCTCGTAGATGTTGTCCTACTGGAGTAGCTCACATCTACATCCCGCCGAGTGATGACACTCCCTTAAGATATTTTCACAGACGGACTACGACAAAAATGCAATGCTTAGTTCATTCAAAAATATCCGTTACCTGTTACTATTTGTCCTCGTCTTGTTCACTCTGGTTGTGGGCTGGACTGCGGGATGCTTCGAGCCAAACGCCCAACAGGAGTTCCGAGATCGACTAAGGCTTCCGCAGTACATCCCTGAGTACCTGGACCACATCGGCGTGTCTGAGCAATCCTTCGCCGGGGTAAACGATTTTGTGAAACCGGGCGCTCAATGGAGATGGGAGGGTTGGGATCCTACCGACTCGGATAGTACGGGCTACGCCTCTCCGGGCTTTATGATGGTCCAGGTGGGTTGGGAGTTTGACCTGGACATGGGGAGAGAGCGAGTACCTGTAGAGGTGGACGGCGTACAGGGATGGCTCACTCGACTGAGCTCTGACGACTTCTATCCGCCGACTGACGGAAGTCCTATCTTCACCGCAATGAGTAACTGGCCGGACAGCGCCAGAGGGGAGTCCGGCTATGTGGGTGTCCTCTCCGAGCGCGAGATCCACGCTCCCACGGAACAGCCGCCAAGTCCGGCAGTATTGTCAGACTCACTGTTATGGGGTCCAGCTATAGCCCTACAATGGAACCGGGACGGGGTACATCACCTGCTAATAGCCCAGGACATAGAGCCTATGAACGAAGACGAGCTCTTCAAGATGGCCAACAGCATGGCCCCGTCTGACTCATTGACTCCCTCTTCATGAGTTATAATCGCTCCGAGGTGATACCCATGATGCGCTCAAAGCTAGCCATACTGGTAATTGTGCTTCTGGTGTTGTGCCTGGTCGCGGCTGCCGGCGGATGTACGCAGCAGGATAGCCCCGGCCCGGAGTCCAGCCCTACTGCTCAGGCAACCGATACACCGGAGGCCACTCCCACACTAGAGCCAACGGACAGGTCTGTGCCGCCCCCGGATGTTCCTCCAACGGATACGCCGACGCCAGCTCCAACCATTGGGGCAACTCATACCCCGGAGGCCGTACCTACTCCTGAGGCAGCGGACACACCGGCTTCCATACCAACAGTCCAGCCGACGGATACACCGGAAACCGCCATTTCACCGGAGTGCATGGGTCTCGATCCAACCAACACGCCTGATCCGAACCGTCCGGAAGGCATTCTTGGTCGGCATTACCAGTTTTGGAACGTCTCCTCATTCGAGGAGGCGGAGTGTATAACCGACTACCCCATTGCCATTCCTACCAATCTGCCCGACGGCTTCGTCCGAGGCGAGAACATCATAGTCCACAAGACGGGGACCAGCCACTTCGAAGACAGATGGGTTGAGCACGGCTGGGGCATACCAGGCGATCCAACCTATGCCTTCAGGCTGGAGCAGCACACGTGGAAGTTTAGTCTGGACGGTGAGCCGGCCATGATCAACGGTATTCCAGGGGAGCGCCACCTGCTGCCCGCACGCCCCCCAGATTTCCCGCCGCTGTTGACCTTTTTGTGGGAAGAGGGGGGTTACTGGTACACAGTCATGGGTTTCCTGGGCGGCCCGATAACGGAGGAGTTCCTGCTGGAGGTCGCCTCCTCCTTGGAGTTGCCGGACGCGGCTCCCGCAACCCACACTACCACCGTCTCACAGGCGTGTTCAGCTCTCGACCCAACCAGCACCCCTGACCCGAACCGTCCGGAGGGTATTCTCGGTAGCATATCGGAGTTTTGGAACGTCTCGTCATTCGAGGAGGCGGAGTGCATAACCGATTACCTCATTGCCATTCCTACCAACCTGCCCGACGGCTTCATCCGAGGCGAGAACATAATAGTTAACAAGAGGTCGACGAGCCACTTCGAAGACAGATGGGTTGAGCACGGTTGGTACATACCAGGCGATCCACCTTATGGCTTCAGGCTGTCGCAACACTCATGGAAGCTTGGACTGGGAAATGGTGAGCCGGCCATGATAAACGGGATTGCTGGGGAGCGCCACTTGCTCCCCTCCCAGTCCCCTGACTTCCCGCCGTTGCTGTCGTTTCTTTGGGAAGAGGGTGGTTACTGGTACACTATCGACGGTTACTTGCACGGCCCAATCACGGAGGAGTTCCTGCTGGAAGTCGCAGCCTCCCTGAGGTTGCCGGAGGACCGGCCTTAGCCCAGCGCGAGATGTAAAGGCCCGCAATCTGTCATGAGACTATCCCGGTTAATTCTGGTGCTGGCCTTGCTTGTGGCCGTTGTTGCCGGAACGTGGGGCATGGGAAACTTGCTCTTCAAGCCAAACGCCCAACAAGAATTCCGCGATCGACTCAGGCTCCCACAGTACATTCCAGAGTACCTCAGACGGTACGGCTCAACCGAAGCGTCTACAGCCGGAGGATTCGACGATCGCGTCAAGCCCGGCGTTGCAGTGTGGTGGGAGGGAAGAGTAAAAACCCCCCTGGATCGTTCAGGCTACACCTCTCCAGGCGTGATGATGATCCAGGGGGGTTTGGAGTTCGACTTTGACATTGGCGGCGAACGAGAGTCTGTGGACGTGGACGGCGTAAGTGGATGGCTCATTCGACTAGACTCAGAAGACTTCCGACCGCCTCTGGACGGAACTCCCATCTATACCCTTGCCAGGGACTGGCCGGAAGGCGCTGGAAGGGGTGCTAGCTATAACAGAGTCATTGGCCAACGCGATATTCCCGGTCCCCGAGAACTGCCGCCAATAACGGACGAAGCCTCGGCGGTGTTGGAGGAAGAAGTAGTCCGTAAGCCGCTGGTATATGTTACACCAACGTGGAGACCGTGGCAGAAGTACACGGAGTCCAGGGGTGTGATAGTTGAGGTTCCCGAGGGAGAGAGATGGAGGTGGTCTGACTCCTTGCTCTGGGGTCCAGCCATTGCTCTTCAATGGAACAGGGATGGCGTTCACCACCTGCTCATAGCCCAGGACATAGAGCCAATGAATGAGACTGAGCTCTTCAGAATGGCCAATAGCATGGCGCCATCCAAATATCCCTCCGGCCAGCGATAGCGGGACCGTGCCTTGCAGGGAATATGCTCGGAGAAATGGTAGCACCGAGTTTAATGCAATGAAACAGACCAGACTATCTCTATTGGGTATCGCATTTTTGTTGGCGTGCATGCTCGCGACTAACGGCGCCTGTACGCAACAGGACGCGCCCACACCCACGCTCCAAGCCACCGACCTCCCACAGGCTGCTCCGACCTTGGAGCCGACGGGCAGGGCCGTGCCGCCTCCTACCATTCAACCCGTTTACGCGCACACGGCTCCTCCTGAGGCTCAAGCAACCTACATCCCGGAGGCCCTACCTGATTCGCATACGGCTGATAGCCCGACAGTCACCCCCACTATCCAGTCAGCCGATGCTCCGCTGGACTGCGTCGGCCTGTTTCCCACCAATACCCCCGACCCCAACCGTCCTGAGAGCATTCGCAATTGGGGCTCGCAGGACTGGCCAGTCTCTTCGTACGAGGAGGTGGAATGCATAACAGGCTACCCCATCTATACTCCCACGAATCTGCCTGATGGCTTCATCAGAGCCGAACAAATCTTAGTCTCGAAAAGGGGGTCGGACCACTTCGAAAACAGATGGGTTGAGCACGGCTGGTACATTCCGGGTGATCCTGGGGCTGGCTTCAGGCTGCAACAGCACTCAAGGCCATTTGGAATAGATGGTGAGTCGTTCACAGTCAACGGCCGTCTGGGAGAGCGCCTGTTGACCCACCCACAATATGAACTCCCGCCTTTACTGTCGTTCCTATGGGAAGAGGATGGTTACTGGTTCACCATATGGGGTTTCCTTGACGGCCCAATCACGGAGGAGTTCCTGCTGGAGGTCGCCGCCTCGTTGGAGCTGCGGGATGCGGCTCCCGCAACCCACACTACCACCGTCTCACAGGCGTGTTCAGCTCTCGGTCCAACCAATACTCCTGACCCGAATCGCCCTGAGGGCATTCTTGGTCGGGATTACCAGTTTTGGAACGTCTCCTCATTCGAGGAGGCGGAGTGTATAACCGACTACCCCATTGCCATTCCTACCAATCTGCCCGACGGCTTCATTCGAGGCGAGAACATCATAGTTAGCAAGAGGTCGACGAGCCACTTCGAAGACAGATGGGTTGAGCACGGTTGGGGCATACCAGGCGACCCGTCCTATGGCTTCAGAGTGTCGCAACACTCATGGAAGTTTAGTTTGGGCAATGGTGAGCCGACCATGATCAATGGCATTCCAGGAGAACGCAGTCTGCGTCCCGCGATACCCCCTGATTTCCCACCGTTGTTGACTCTTCTTTGGGAAGAGGAGGGTTACTGGTACACTGTCATGGGTTTTCTGGACGGCCCAATCACGGAGGAGTTCCTGCTGGAGGTCGCAGCCTCCCTGAGGTTGCCGGAGGACGGTTCAGGCTAGACTGTGCCGCGTGGTCGGATTTGTAAGAAACAATGTAAGGGCGGTTCGCGAACCGCCCTTACATCTATCGTGATCCTTGAATGTGGGCGCTCTACCCACCACCTCCCCTGGATGCCCGTCTGCACGGGCATGACGAAGGCGTACTCGCTCTAGTGGGTGTGCAGGAAGTCGTGGATGGCTGCGGTGAACGCGTCCGGGTTCTCCAGGTTGGAGAGGTGACCTGCGCCCGATACCTCCACCAGCTTGGCGTTTGGTATGGTCGATGCCATCATCTGCGACTCCGCCGGGGGTGTGATGACGTCCTGGTCGCCTACCACCAGCAGCGTAGGGACGCTGATGCCGGCCAGCAGGTCGGTGGAGTCCCCACGCAGGGCCATTCCACGCAGGTCTCCCGCGATGCCCTCAACAGGGCAACTGGTGATCATCGCCGTCAGCTTGTCCACAACGTCTTGCCGGTTGGCCACTGTGGCCTCCGCCAGCAGCCTGGGGACCAGCCGCTCGGCGATGGGGGCAGCTCCCTCGCTTTCCGCAAGCTGTGCCATTCCCTCGCGGCCCGCTTTGCCTTCGTCGGAGTCCGGCTGCGGCCTGGTGTCCAGAAGCATAAGCGATTCGACCCGCTCCGGGTACTTCCGCATGAAGGAGAAGACGGCGTATCCGCCCATTGAGAACCCTCCCAGCGCCACCTTGTCCAGGTTCAGAGCGTCCAGAAGCCCCTTCAGGTCGTCGGCCAGCAGCTCCATTGTGTATGGCCCGGCGACAACCTGGGACTCGCCGTGTCCTCTAAGGTCCGGGGTTATGACGCGGAACTCGCCGGACAGCGCCTGGACCTGGGCATCCCACATACTCTTGTCCAGGGGAAAGCCGTGAACAAGGACTATAGTGGTGTTGCCGCTTCCCTGGTCGTTGTAGGCTATCTCCACGCCATTGGCGGTTACTTTGGGCATACTATCCTCCTACTAAATATTGTGGTGAACTCGTTTTCCTGAAGCCGTCCGCCCTGAGGCTCTCCTGTTCAGGCTGGAAGGCGACTCCATTGTAAACCATACTCCAGTTTTAGGGAAACCGATTACAGGCGGCCTCGTCCGATTCCGGCAAAACGATGACTGCATTGCGGTCTGGCCCTGCTCTGAGCCGGCCCTGTTAGTGCAAATAAACGGGGCGAGTTCTCTCAAACTTCGTCTCAGAGAGACTCCGAACCGGGAGAAAACCTAAAGAGAAGCCGCCGGCGGGTTTTAATCCCGCCGGCGGCTAATTGGGTCCTATTGGCGCAAGTTAGAAGGCCTGCCCACTACGCCTCAATCACTGTCGTGCCTTCGTCTGTGCTGACAGCTTCCGAGAACTCGGTGTAGGTCAGTGTAGCAGTCGTGACCGTGTCCTTCCGGATCTGATCACCGGGCAGCTGGTTGGCTTGCACCGTGATGGTGAAGCTGAAGCTTTCGCCTGTGGCGAGCGAGCTGTCCAACAGGAAGGTGACCGTCCTGCCGTCCCCACCCAAGGTTGCCTGGGTGTCCGACGTTGAGACAAATGTCATCTCGGTCGGGATTGGCACGACGACGCGTACATTGGTCATTGGAGACCTACCCTGGTTGCTCACCGACACGGTGAAGTCCACTTCCTCGCCTTCGCTCACCGGGTCAAAGGAGTCGGTGATTTGGATGGTGGCGCCTGGCGCAGGCAGGACGCGAATCTCCAGAGTATCCGAGGCGGAGACGCCCTCGGTCGCGCTTGCGCCGGCAGTGTTGGTTACCGTGCCCACCTGGTCCCCTTGCAGCGTTACTGTGACGGAGGTCTCAGCACCCACTGCCAGGCTTCCGACGCTCCAGGTTACCTGGGCGTCATCGTCGGAAACCGTCCCCGCCGGGCTGGATGTGACGTAGGACATACCCGTCGGGATGGTATCGGTGATCGTTACGCCTGTCAGCGCCGCGTCACCGGAGTTGCTGGCGGTCAGCGTGTAGGTCACCTGGTTCCCTACGAACATCGCCGGTCGTCCGGTCTTCTCTACGGTTATGTCCGGCACCAGGATGGTGGTGGTCGCCCGGGCCTCCGGCTGGAAGGAATTTCCGCCGGAGGAGGCAGTGGCAACGTTCACCTTGGCGCCGCCCGTCGTGCCTCTGACCGTCAATGTAATGGTCTCGGAGGCGTCAGGAGCGAGGTCGCCGACGTTCCACGTCACGGTGGAGCCGCTCGCGGCGCCCGCGGGGTCGCTGCTGACATAGGTCAGGCCCGCAGGCAGGGTGTCGACCACCGTAGCACCTGTTGCAGCACCGTCGCCGTTGTTGGTGACCGTAATGGTGTAGTCGAAGTTGGCGTTGAGCAACGCGGTGGCAGGTCCGGACTTAGTCAGGGCCAGCACCGGCTGGACAACTGTGGTTGTGGCCTCAGCGGAGTCCGTGGCGCCCTCTGCAGAGGTTACCGTCGCCTGGTTTGTCCAGTCGCCGGTCTGGTCCGCCCTGAGGACGATTTCCACGGTAGACCGCTCGTCCGGGTTGAGAGTGCCCAAGGCGAATGTGACCTGATTTCCTACCCTCGTGGACGCCGGGTCCGATGAGACGAAGCTCATACCGGTCGGCACCGTGTCGACCAACCTGACCTGCGTGTTAGCGCCTGTTCCTGTGCTCAGCACCCCAATCTCGTACGTGACCTGGCTGCCTATGGCCGCTGTGGCCGGTCCGGTCTTGGTCAGGTCAAGGCCACCCGGTATTACTTCCGTCGTGGTCGTGGTGCTGGCGCTGAGGCCTTCAGCGGATGCCACTCTGTAGCTGACGACCTGATCGCCCGTCTGGATACCCTTGGCTGTCAGGCTGACCGATACTGAGCCGTCCATCGCCACGGTCCCAATATCCCAGGTTACGGTGGAACCGCTACGCATAGCGCTGTTTGTACCTGAGACGAACTCCAAGCCCGCGGGCAGTACTGCCGTAAGCTGGGTTCCGGTGGCGTCGAAGTCGCCGGAGTTGGAAACCGTTATGTCGTATGCCGCGTTGGTCAGCAAGCCAATCTGTGCAGGTCCGGTCGCGCTGACCTCCAGGACAGCGGACTTCCACCGCTTGACCATGGTCTGTGAGAACATAGTCTTCCCGTTCTGGGCCAGGACTTCAATGAGAACGCCGTTGTCTCCGATGCTTTCGGCTACCTGTTGCAGGGTGACTGACGCCACACCCGAAGCGTTGGTTGTAGTGGTGATAACGTTGCCGTCGCCCGGCGCATTGGCGAAGCGAGCGTCCGGGTCGTCGTCGGTTATGGTCCAGCGGACGGACATACCCTGGACCGGGCTGCCGTCAGAAACTTGAAGAATGCTTACAGACATGGCGTGAGGCGTGCCGACCGGGTTCTCGGCGTCGCCCGGGAAGTTGGGACATCCGTCTACCCAGTGAATCACGCCGAACACCTTGTGGGTGCTGTCTTCCTGGATGCCGGGTGCGAAGGCAGTGATGTCCGTGTCGCCGGGGCGGGTGGCGACGAGGGTTGTGGTGGCCTCGCCGTTGTCGTTCGTTTGCACAATAGCGAAGGTGTTGGTCATCTTGGTTGGGCCATTGCCCTCAACCATGACAATGTCCCCCACGGCTGCGGGGAAGCGATTCAGGATGAATTCAATGCGTCCACTTCCTACCGCCCCGGCGCCATCCGTTAGGAGAGCGGTAAGTTCGCGCTGATCCAGGATGCAACTCCACGCCTCTGACGGGGTCAGGGACACTGTTGTAGGAGTGCGGTCTTGAGGACTAATGGAGCTTTGGGGGTCGGTAGCAGTGGTGATACCAATAATACCAACCGCCAGGATGATGAGGCCAATCGCGGGCCCGACCAGTCGCTTCACACTGAGCATCGAATCACCTCGTTGTAGACGTTTTTGGCAGTCTTGAAACCGGCGCAATTCTAGTAATCAGGGCAATCCTAGCATAGTCTGTGACTAATAGTCCATAGTATGTATCCGTTGGTGTTACCAACATGGATTGCCAGTCGTAGCTCATGACTCCTGTTGTGGAGGTGTCTCCATCACCACCCTCGGCGGACCGGGGTTCCTTTCCGCTCACGACCCGCACAGCACATGACCCCGGGTCAATGTCAGGTGGGTCTGCAGCCAGGGGTATGTTACCACTCCTCGGCGTGGACATGGGAGTCGTCGACGCCAAGCTCCCTCAGGCTCTCCTTGATGTCAACAGGTAGCTCGCTGGGGCCGCAGATGAAGAAGAGAGAGTCCCTATCGACAATGTTCTCCCGCAGCATATTGGAGTCGATCCTGCCGACGCGGCCCTCCCAGGGCTCGTCCTGGTGCTGGGTGATGGTAAACAGGCATTTGATGTTGGGGTTGTGGGCCGATATGCCCTGAAGCTCATCAAAGAAGGCAAGCTCGGAAGGGTTCTTGGCGCTGTACAGCAGGGTTACGTTAACGTCCAGACTGGCGTGGTGGACGTACCTAATCATGCTTATCAGGGGAGTTATGCCTATTCCCCCGGCTATCAGGACAAGGGACCTGCCCATCTCCTCCCGGTAGAAGAAGTCCCCTCCTGGCCCCACCAGGTAGAACCGCTCGCCTACTTCGGCCTCTTCGTGGAGGTAGATAGTGAATTTCGCCCCGGGCAGCTTCTTCACGGCTATGCTTAGTGTGCCCCTCTCCAGCGGTGTCGACGTAATCGAGTATCCGGCGGCGCCGTCGAAGCCGGGGGCGTCTATGAAGAGATCGATGTACTGGCCGGGCGAAAAGTCGATCTGTCCACCCTCCAGGGACAGCACAAAGGACTTGACCGTCGGGGTCACCTGTGCGATGGCGGTCAGTCTTGAGTCGAACTGCATATGTGGGGGCGGGCTAGCCAATCTTGCTCACCCATATGTCGATGCAGAGTCCGAGGAAGATGAGGCCCAGGAAGGGGTAGGCGGAGAGCTTGAAGGCGCGGTACGCAGCGCTCTTGTCGCCGGTGCTAAGCATCTTGAGGGTGGCCTTGACCATGAGTATGCTGCCCACGTTGGCGGCTGTGAAGTAGACCAACCCGTAGTCGCCCAGGAAGTAGAGGGCAACGGAGGCGGCGTACAGGAACAGGGACAGCGCCACCGATACCCGCGCGGTCAGGGTTGCTCCTCTGGTGATGGGAAATATGTTTACGCCCGCCTGAAGGTAGTCGTCCCTGGAGGCGATCATAAGGTTCCATACGTGAATTGGCAGCCAGAGGGCTATTATGAGGCAGAGAAGGATTGGGGTGGCGGTTATCTCCGGGTTTATGGCGAACCAGCCAACCAGCACCGGGCCGCAGGATGAGAAGGTGCCCAGGAAGTGGGTGGCCCAGGTCTTCCGAGCTATCAGTCCGGCCGTGACGCCCGTCACTCCGGATATAAAGGCGTAGGGGTGAAGATACAGGGCTATGAGCAGGGCCACGACTACCAAGGACGCCGCCCACGCTAAGGCCTTCTCCGGGGGCTGTATGAGGCCCGAGGGCAGCATCCTGCGCTGGGTGCGCAGCATACGGGCATCGACCTTGCGGTCCAGGAAGTTGGTGAGGCCGTTGGTGCCGCCGCTGCCCACCACTATGGCGATAGACGCCAGGGCAAATCGGTCCAGGGGCGGCGAGCCGCCGCCCGCGGCCACGGCCGTACACAGGCCGATGATGGACAGCAATATGGTCTCCCGGGGCTTGAGCACCCTCAGGTAGACCATTACCGTGCGTCCCAGCCTGCCGGGTGACAGCGGGGAGACCGCGTTGGCGGTGGTTGTGCCGGCCTCACGCCGGTTTGTGATGTCTTTTGCCATAGGAGTTTACTTGCAGATGTCCTCCACCGTCTGCCGCACCAACTCCTGGGGCACGTCGGAGCGGACGGTAACCCGGCCTATCTCCTCCATAAGTACCCAGTTGATGGTCTTGGACGAGGCCTTCTTGTCCAGCTCAATTGCCCTCAGCACGCCTTCGGGGTCCGCCCCCGGAGAGGACGTGGGCAGTCCAAATTGCATCAGCAGCCGGTTCTGCCTCTCCGCCACTTCCGGCGAGAGCAGGCCCATCCGTTGGCTGATCTCCGCGGCGGCCCTCATACCGATGGCCACCGCTTCTCCGTGAAGAAGCTCAGTGTAGTGTGTGACGGCCTCCAGGGCGTGACCTGTGGTGTGACCGTAGTTGAGGAGCATCCGCCTTCCCAGGGTCTCTCTCTCGTCCTCCTCCACTACTCTGGCCTTGATTTCCATGCTGCGGCGTATCACCTGAGCGGATATGTCAGGAGCCAGTTCCATGAGGGCGTCCGCCTCCTCTTCGAATAGTTGGAAAAGGGAGGCATCCAGGATGAGGCCGTGTTTAATTGCCTCGGCCCAGCCGGAGGCCATCTCTCTATAGGAGAGGGTCTTCAGGGTGTCCAGGTCCGCCATGACCGCCCTGGGCTGGTAGAATGCGCCCACCAGGTTCTTTCCCACGCTCAGGTTCACGGCGGTCTTCCCCCCGATGGATGCGTCCACCATTGCCGCCAGGGAAGTGGGGACTTGAATAAAGGGCACTCCCCGGAGGAAGGTGGCTGCCACAAAGCCGGTCAGGTCTCCCACCATGCCGCCGCCAAGGGCGATGATGGGGTTGCGGCGCTCACAGCGATGGTCCGCCAGCCACGAATAGACGGCCTCCGCGGTGGATATGCTCTTGCTGGCTTCCCCGGCGGGAACGACGTAACAGTGGGCCTCCACGCCGGCGTTGTGAAGGGCGCGTTCGACCCTCTCGCCGTGGGGAGAGGCCACGTTGGAGTCGGTGATGACGAACACCGGGCCGGTGAATCCCAGGTCCCGCAGGCGCTCCCCGATGTTGTCGAGGATGCCCCAATCCACAAAGACCGGGTAGGTTGCCGACTCGGTGGTGATGACAAAGGAGGGGTCGAACTGCCCGGCAGACGGTCTCTCCTTAGAAGTAGAGTTGTTCTTATTGAAGCCGTCAAGGGCTTTTTCAGCCACCTGCTCCGGTGTAAGGGTGTCTGTGTGGATTATGCACTGAGCCATGTCGTAGTAGCTCTGCCTCTGAGCCTTGAGATCGGCGATACGCTTCAGTGGCTCAGGGCCGGCCAGCAGTGGCCGGACGGTTTCGGTGTCTCCGTCGCAGGCGGCCAACTCCAGCCTGCCGTGGATTGTCTCGGGCGTTGCATCCAGACACACTACTACGCCTGAGGCGGCCATCGCGCGATAGTTATCGGGGTCTACTATTGCGCCGCCGCCGGTGGATATGACCTTGTAAGAGGCGGAGCAGGCGCGGGCTACGGCCTGCCGCTCCAGTCGACGGAAGTGGGACTCACCGTCCTGTTCGAAGATGTCGGCGATGGGTTTGCCCGCCTCGCGGACTATCTCTTCGTCCGTATCGATGAAGCCGAGGCCGGCGGCGCGGGCGATAAGTCGCCCCACCTCCGACTTGCCGGCGCCTGAGAATCCAGTAAGAATCAGGTTATGGGCCATTGCCTCTCCGGGTTCCGAAAGTAAACGCTTAGAGTTTACTCCAAATGCCTTTCCAAGAGAAGGGTAGCTTTGCCGTTGCAGCGTGTGACATCTGCCCCTTGTCCAAACCGGAGTCGGCTGGGACACTATACGCAAACAGATGTTCCATTAAGGAGGTGTGATGGTAGCAAAGATTCGTCCCAACGTGATGGTTGCCCTGATGTGCGGAGCCGTGCTGACCGGCCTGTTTGGCTGGTGGCTTATTGACCGGCTGGACAGCGGGGTTAGCACCGAGATCCTGGCGATGCTGGTGGGCATAGGCGTAGGCGGCCTGTTCACTCTGGCAGGGTTGCTGGCTCACGACCCGCCCCCGCCGTCGGTTCCGGCCTCCACACTTGAGTCGGCGCTGTCGATGGTGCTGGAACGTGAGCAGGCGGCGAAGAACGCCCCTGCCTCCCGAGTGTGATGCGCTTGGCCCCGACGGGTTAGTGCCGAGGAAAAGAAGAGAGGGCGTGACTTCTGAAAGTCACGCCCTCTTGGGCATCAAAAAAGCTTGCGGTCCGTCTAGCCGACGGTCACCAGCGACAGCTTTTCCC
The DNA here is from genome assembly GCA_965218945.1 of Dehalococcoidia bacterium. Classification (GTDB taxonomy): domain Bacteria; phylum Chloroflexota; class Dehalococcoidia; order Lucifugimonadales; family UBA2985; genus DAOUJW01. The sequence continues at coordinate 2,776,091 of OZ244718.1, read as the reverse complement.
GTACGGCCTTCCGCATTTCCCGGACCTCCGGCAGGGCCGGATAGGCTCCGCCTGCCGCCCTGCGGTCGAAGATGGTCTCGCCGTTCAGTATCACCTCAAGCCTGCCCTCGCCCACCGGGGTCAGGGTCACGGCCAAATCGCTGCCAAACTCTGCGAAGAACTCGGTCGCTATCCAAGCGGCCTGGGGAAGGTAGCCTCAAGCTACGCAGTAGGTAATCTCCAAAGTGGGCTGGTTCTCTGCCATGTCGTCTCCTCCTTAGTGTAGTCTTCTGTTCCAGAGTCCCTGACTTGAGTTAGGACTCCGTAGGATATTATAGGCCATAGGGGTCGATGGGTAAAGGCGCAGTGGTCTACTGCTGCTCTCTCAGGGTGCGGTTGCGGAAACATGCGTGGGCAGTGCAACGTCTCTGGCTCCAGGTTTCTCCACGGCCTCTACCACCAGGCAAAGCCCAACGACTTTGAGAGCGCGTTCGATGGTGCTCATGTGCGAGTGGTGATCCGGGTTGCAGAGCTTGCGCACAGCCGACTCCGTGATGCCCAGTTTCTCCGCAAGGGCGACTTTGGTCATGCCGTGCTTGCGCATGGCCGTATTCAGGGCAACCTTTGCAGCAGCAACGGGCCGCAGGGGTATAGGCTGCTGACCCTCTTTAACGGCGCTGGGAAGGGGGAGGTCCTGCTTAAAGTAGTAATGAGAGCCCAGGGCGGCGACAAGTGCGTCCTCCGCGTTCTCCAGCGCTTCTTCCCAGGACCACCCGCCGGTCGTTGCGCCGTACACATCCGGGAACTGAACCACGAACCCTTCACCATCGTCTTCATTCCCTATAATCTCACAGGGGTAAACATATCTCATGCTAGAACTCCCTTCTATCAATTCCCAGGTCTCTAAACATGGAGACCAAAGTTCTGGGGGCAATTTCGCCGTACTGCACACGAGTATGTCGGCCGCCAAGATGGACGGTCTGATGGCTTCCTTTGCCGTGACGGGTGTCCAAGTGAAACTCCAACCTGTTTCTTCTGGCATAGCGGCTGGCTCTCCGTATGAACTCCCTCCCGTTCATGGGCATATTATCGCACCCTTCGGGACGATTGCCAACTGACTGACGAGCCATCTCGCGGCGTGGCAAGGTCTAACGTAATATCTGGCGCAGTCTATGACAACCTTGGTAAACTACCTGCGATTTAAGTTGCAATCCAAGTCTATTCTGCTTCCAAGGGGGTTAGATGAAAGCGGTATACATAGCTGAACACGGTGGCATCGACAAGCTCATATACGGCGACAGGCCCGACCCTGCTGCGGGTCCAGGCGAGGTCGTGGTGAGGGTGCGGGCCAGCGCCCTCAACCATCTGGACCTGGGAGTCCGCACCGGCGGAGGAAGGGCGTCGTCCCTGCCGAGGATACTGGGCTGCGATATGGCCGGGGAGATATACGAAGTCGGCCCTGGCGTCACTGGTTTCGAGGTTGGCGACAGGGTGCTGGTGGACAACCGCATCAAGTGCGACGCCTGCCGCCAGTGCCTCCAGGGGCAGGACCAGGTCTGCGAGAACCAGCTAAGGATCGGCGTGGACGTGGACGGCGGGCACGCCGAACTGTGCAGTGTTCCGGCCGTCAACGTGTACAAGTTCCGCGACTCCATGACCTTTGAGGAGGCCGCCGCTATTCCCCTGGCTTTCCATACGGCCTGGCACTGTCTTATGGTGCGTGGACAGCTTCAGCCGTGGGAGACCATCCTCATACAGGCCGGAGGGAGCGGCGTAGGCAGCGCGGGTATCCAGATAGCCAAGCGCATCGGCGCCAAGGTTATCACAACCGCCGGCACGGACGAGAAAGTGGCCCGGGCAAAGGAGATGGGAGCCGACGAGGGCATCAACTATCGCGTTACACCTGAGTTCAGCAAGGCGGTGCGGGAGCTGAACGACGGTCAGGGAGTGGATATGGTATTGGATATGGTTGGCGCTGCGGTTTGGAGGGAGAACCTCTTCAGCATGAGGCCGGGCGGCCGGCTGGTCATAACGGGCGTCACGTCAGGGGCGCAGACGGACATGGATCTGTCGATACTCCAGGGCAGGCCACTCACCCTGATGGGCAGCGGCGGGCGCACGCGGCGTTCCTTTGGCGAGATGATGAGCGTGATCAACAGAGGCGAGCTTCACGGCGTGGTTGGACGGGTCTTTCCGCTTCAGGACGTGGCAGAGGCCCACAGGGTGATGGAAGACCGGGATTTCTACGGAAAGCTGGTGATACAGGGACCTGAAGGATAGCGCCGGTTCCGGGCTATATAGTCAGCGCCAAGCCGATGGTCAGGAACAGGCCAGCCAGAATGGCGAAGCATACGGGCAGTGGCATGAAGGCTCCCCTGGAGCGCCTGCGGACACCCGTCAGGCGGTTGCGACATACGAAACAGCTTGCCTCGCTCGCTCGCCCTTTAGCGTGAACTTTGTGCAGACTTGTCATAGTCTCGTCCCTGTCAGCTAGCGTTTGGTGTCCTATTTCGCAAGGCCGTCCCACTCCTACAGCCTGTGTCTGCCGAGATTTCAGTCTCTCTTAATGACCGTCTTTATCATATTACTTAGTACGGACTTTGTCAATATGATCGCCCGGACGACATCGTAAAGTTAGCGCGTCGTAGCTGTGTTTGAATGCACTGCATTCAGGCCATGTGCCCTGCCCTCAGCGCTCCCGGCCGGGAAGCCATCTTGGTTACCTACCCATCGATGTGATAGCATGACTGGGAGGCCATTTCTACATTGATTCAGGGAGCAGGCGGTATGACGCAAGACCAGCAGCCGGTAGCGCACACGTCCCATACGGAGATTACCCTGGACCAGCTGGGGAATATGCAGCCTGGCCTGGCCCGGCTAATGGCTGAGGTGAGCGACAGGTACTGGATCCTCTATTACGCGGCCAAGGGCGGGAACTGGAAGCTGGCGGCCCTCCAGTCGTCGGAGCTTGAGAAGGCGCTCAGGATAGGAGAGGTGACGCGACCCAGGTACACGGCTCACCTGGAAGCCTTCATCAAGGGCCCCCTGACCGCCATGAACAAAGCCATCGAGGAGCGGGACTGGGACGCCTTCGAGCACGGCTACCAGATCGGCATCACCGCAGCCAACGCCTATCACCGGGAATACAACCACGAGGAGATAGTCTGGCAGCTGCCGGACGAGCCTCCCAAGCACCTCAGGCTCACTCCAAGCTAGACACGAGGCGTGCGGAAATACCTTCGTCTGCTAACCCAGAAGGGAGTATGATCTGCCAATGAGCAACGCAGCCGTTTCAGCCGGAGAGCGATGGCGGCTTATGGTGGAGGAGGAGCACGCCCAATCCGAGAGCGTGCGGGAGCAGGGAGACGCGCCGTCGGACTCGTGGGTACCCTTCGCGGAGCGGTTCAGGCCATCGCCGGACACCCGGGACCCAATAGTGCTGCGTCTCCTTAAAGAGGTTGAATCGCAGCACACTGTACTGGACGTCGGCGCCGGCGGAGGGCGTGTTGCTCTTCCCATGTCTATGCACTGCCGGTCGGTTGTCGCAGTGGAGCCTTCGGCCAGCATGGGAGCGGTCCTGGTGGAGGAGGCTCAGCGGCATCGACGGGACAACATATCGCTGGTAGAGTCCACCTGGGAGGAGGCGGAGGTCGCTCCGGTCGACGTTGTGATATGCGTCCAGGTGCTCTACACCGTGAGGGACATTGTGGCCTTCGTAAGGAAGCTGGAGGCCTACGCCCGGGAGAGGGTGCTGGTGGTGTTGGGCGAGAACCCGCCCTACACCCAGTCTAATCCGCTTTGGCCGATGGTGCATGGGCAGGAGCGCCTCAAGCTGCCGTCCCTGCGAGAGCTGATACCGCTTTTGTGGGACATGGACATCTACCCGGACCTGGAGATGCTGCCTCCCCAGACGCCGCGGGGCTTCGAAAGCAGAGAGGGAGCGCTGCAACAGGTCGGGAATCGTCTGATGCTGGAGCCTGACAGCAACGGGGAGCGTCGTTTGAAGGAGGCGATGGACGATATGCTGGAGGAGGTGGACGGCCGGTTCATGATAAAGGGCGCGCCCACGTTCTACCCTGCGCTGGTGAGCTGGAGACCCGGGCGGTAGAGTTCGCCGAAAATAGGCCATCAAGAAGGTCGAAAAAACCCTTGACTATGCTGTGGGGCGAATGTATACTTCCCCTTACGTCCTGATTAAAGAGGTAACAAAAGCTGAATACCTGAGGACATACGGCAAGTTAAGCTGATGCTAATTCCCCGACGGCTGGAAGCATTCAGTCGTCGTTTTTTGTACATTAACAACTGAATAGAGGTTTACGGGCCTGAATGTGGGTTAAGTTAATACGGGCCCACGGTGGATGCCTTGGCGCCAAGGGCCGAAGAAGGGCGTGGCAAGACTGCGAAAAGCCTCGGTGAGCTGTCTAGCAAGCGTAGCCGGGGATTCCCGAATGGGGAAACCCGTTCCGGCAAAACCGGGATAGCCCTATCTGAACCCTTAGGGTAGGGCGGGTAAGCGAGAGAACTGAAACATCTCAGTACCTCGAGGAAAATAAATCAACCGAGATTCCCCTAGTAGTGGCGAACGAACGGGGAAGAGCCCAAACCTCTGGAGCTTAGTGGACTGGAGTCCTATGCTTCAGGGGGGTTGTAAGGCGCATCATGGAGAAGCTCCAGTTTCTCCAAGGGAGTCAAAAACCTCTTCTTTAGCCGAAGGCTCTGGAAAGGGCCGCCATAGCAGGTGAAAGTCCTTTAGGCGAAAAGGAAGAGGCTTCCGATGCGTTCTTGAGTACCACGGGACACGAGAAATCCCGTGGGAATCTGGGGGGACCACCCTCCAAGGCTAAATACCCTTGGCGACCGATAGCGTACCAGTACCGTGAGGGAAAGGTGAAAAGAACCCCGGGAGGGGAGTGAAATAGACCTGAAACCGTGGGCCTACATACGGTCGGAGTCTCTCCGCAAGGAGGGATGACGGCGTGCCTATTGAAGAATGAGCCGGCGAGTTAATTTCAGCGGCAAGGTTAACTCCGTTGACGGAGGAAGCCGAAGCGAAAGCGAGTCTTAATAGGGCGAATGAGTCGCTGGGATTAGACCCGAAACCAAGTGAGCTACCCATGGCCAGGGTGAAGCCCCGATAACATCGGGGTGAAGGCCCGAACTCGTGGTCGTTGCAAAGACCTGGGATGAGTTGTGGGTAGAGGTGAAATGCCAAACGAACTTGGAGATAGCTGGTTCTCCCCGAAATGCATTGAGGTGCAGCCTTGGGGATGAATGGTGGAGGTAGGGCTCTGGATGGGCTAGGGGGCGTGAGCTTACCAAACCCAACCAAACCACCAATGCCACCATATCTTACCCCGGGAGTGAGACAGTGGGGGATAAGCTTCATTGTCGAAAGGGAAACAGCCCAGACCATCGGCTAAGGCCCCTAAGTGCGGGCTAAGTGGTAAAGGAAGTAGGATCGCCCAGACAGCCAGGAGGTTGGCTTAGAAGCAGCCACCCTTTAAAGAGTGCGTAATAGCTCACTGGTCGAGGGATCCTGCGCCGAAAATCCAACGGGGCTAAAGTCCGCCGCCGAAGCCGTGGCTCCGATGAGCTTTGCTCATTGGGGGGTAGGGGAGCGTTCCCCGGGCGTTGAAGGTAAATCGTGAGGTTTGCTGGAGCGCGGGGAAGTGAGAATGCCGGCATGAGTAGCGCAAACCAAGGTGAGAATCCTTGGCACCGAAAGTCTAAGGTTTCCTACGCAACGTTGTTCGGCGTAGGGTTAGTCGGTCCTAAGCTGAGGCCGAAAGGCGCAAGCGATGGACAACGGGTCAATATTCCCGTACCGCCTTCATCTCGCTTTAAAGCAAAGGGGGGACGCGGAAAGGTAGGCGGAGCGTGCCCATTGGACATGGTGCGTCCTCCTCCGTAGGCCATGCCGGGACAGGAAAATCCGTTCCGGCGTTACGAGCTGAGAGAGGAGGGAACTCCGAGGTTTCCTCGGGGAACTCCGTTGAACCTATGCCGCCAAGAAAAGCCTCGTTGTTATGGGATGCGGGCGACCGTACCGCAAACCGACACTGGTAGACAGGGGTGAAAGCCCCAAGGTGTTCGAGAGAACCCTCGTTAAGGAACTCGGCAATCTAACCCCGTAACTTAGGAAGAAGGGGTGCCCTGGGGGTGAAAGGACTTGCTCCTGGAGCCCTTCGGGGCCGCAGCTAATTGGGCCAAGCGACTGTTTAACAAAAACACAGGTCTCTGCCAAGGGGAAACCCTATGTATAGGGGCTGACGCCTGCCCAGTGCCGGAAGGTTAAGGGGAGGGGTGAAGCCGGCTTAGGCCGGGGGAAGCTCTGAACTGAAGCCCCGGTGAACGGCGGCCGTAACTATAACGGTCAACCGGAGCAGCGCGAGGACGGGAGACTGGGGTGAGACCCCCAGAATCCACCTCAGCTGCCAAGGCCGTTGGAAAATCTGGCTATATGCTGGGATCTCCGAGTATCCGGCGCTAGTCCAACAAGCTTGGACTGACAATGCGTCCGGTGCGGACAATCAGCAGGAAAGGCCGAGGTGACCTCCCAGGCCGGGAGAGCTTCGGAATCCTCAGAGACCATACGCCAGACCCGCCCTTGGAAAAGGCGGGAAGAGATGGTCCGATCTGCATGGCGACATGCAGAGGCCGGCAGAAATGACCGGCCCGCCCCAATGGAAAACCGGGGCGGTAACAGAATGCCTAAGGTACCGAAATCCCTTGTCGGGTAAATTCCGACCCGCAGGAAAGGCGTAACGACTTGGTCGCTGTCTCAACGAGGGACTCGGCGAAATTGCAAGGCCCGTGAAGATGCGGGTAACCCGCGACAGGACAAAAAGACCCCGTGGAGCTTTACTGCATCTTGGCATTGGACTGGGGTCAGAGTTGTGTAGGATAGGTGGGAGGCTTTGAAGTCCCGACGCCAGTCGGGATGGAGCCAACGTTGAAATACCACTCTTCTCTGTCTTTGGCTCTAACCCTGGATAGGCCAGGGGACCGTGCCAGGTGGGCAGTTTGACTGGGGCGGTCGCCTCCCAAAGTGTAACGGAGGCGCCCAAAGGTCCCCTCAAGGTGGATGGAAATCACCTGTAGAGTGTATTGGCATAAGGGGGCTTGACTGCGAGACCTACAAGTCAAGCAGGGACGAAAGTCGGGCAAAGTGATCCTACGGTTCCGTGTGGAAGGGCCGTGGCTTATCGGATAAAAGCTACCCCGGGGATAACAGACTAATCTCGCCCAAGAGTTCATATCGACGGCGAGGTTTGGCACCTCGATGTCGGCTCGTCGCATCCTGGGGCTGAAGGCGGTCCCAAGGGTCCGGCTGTTCGCCGGTTAAAGCGGCACGCGAGCTGGGTTCAGAACGTCGTGAGACAGTTCGGTCTCTATCCGTCGCGGGCGCAGGAGATTTGAGGGAGGCTCTCCCCAGTACGAGAGGACCGGGAGGGACAGACCTCTGGTGTGCCGGTTGTTCCGCCAGGAGCACCGCCGGGTAGCCACGTCTGGTGTGGATAAGCGCTGAAAGCATATAAGCGCGAAGCCCTGCCCAAGACTAGATCTCCCATCCTCCCTCGGGAGGAGTAAGGCCACAGAAAGACTATCTGTTTGATAGGCCGCAGGTGTAAGTCTCGTAAGGGATTGAGCCTAGCGGTACTAATCGGCCGAGGACTTAACCCGCATTCAGGCACGTAAATCTCTGTTTCAGTTGTTGCACACTTCGGCGCGGGGTGGAGCAGTGGCAGCTCGTCGGGCTCATAACCCGAAGGTCGTTGGTTCAAATCCAACCCCCGCTACCAATAATGAATGAAGCGCCCCCCTTTTCAAAGGGGGGCGCTTCGCGCTTCTCATTACTGGCAGACAGGCTGTTTCATCCATGCAGTTTAGGCTGCCTTGTCATGCCCCATAGCGGTGTGCCGTTCGGCAACGCCGACTCCGCCGTGACCCGGAAACCGAATCGCTCATAGTAGCCGAGGTTGTCCGGCTGGGACGTATCCAGGAACGCGGGCAGGGCATCGTCATCGATGCGCGGGAGCATGTGGTTGATAAGGGCGCTCCCCAGACCCGATCGCTGCGTCGAGGGGTCGACGCCTATGCTGTTCAGGTGCCAGCATGGATTGGGTGGCGCCAGCGAGTCGATCAGGGGGCCAAGAGCCCTGCGGCGTCGCCAGGCCGGGACGCCGAGCCGGACGGGCATCGCCCACAGACCGGATCGCAGCAGAGTCAGGACGCTGTGTTTGCTCTGTTCCGGTGGACCCCAGATAGTGACACCCAGCACGGCGCTGCCCGGCGCGTCGTGTGCGACGTGGACGACTCCGCCGGAGTGGATGGAGGCGCGGATGGTTGCCTCCCAATACCAGGGCAGTTTCGCGTGCCGCCGCGTGTCGTCCGGCAGCAGAAACGTATAGCGGGGAGCATTCGCGAAGGCGTAGGCCATCACGCGTGCCGCATGGGGGATCTGGTCCGGGCGTATTGGGGAGATGAGTGGCTCAGTCATGGGACGTAACTCAGAGAATAGTATACTATTCTACACGTCGTAAGCTAAGACTACTACTTGGGCGCGGGGTGAAGCAGTGGCAGTTCGTTGGGCTTATAACCCGAAGTTCGTTGGTTTAAATCCAATCCCCACTACCAACCCTATTCCAAGTGTTCCTGCTGTGCTACTTTTCATTGGTGGAGGCATGAAGGCATGAGCGCGTTTCTGCGATGGTGCAGTCGGTGCGAGACCAACTTCACGCGCACCAATTGGCAGTTGCATGGACACAACCCCGCACAGATTGCCTGCACGTCGCGGGACTGCCGTCGTAAGGCGGTAGGGTATAGCGGCTCTGAATACACCCCAACTCCGTTGTGCGGAGAGCATTTGCTGAACGCTCGCCGCAGTGGAGGCAGGGTTACCTTTGTGGACGGCCGCGTCTGCCGCGTGTGCGACGGCCACGGACGGGTCAATGCGCAGGAGATACGGGTCGATTCTCCGGGTGGCCAGTGGCTGCGGTGTCCCGAATGCACGGGAACAGGCTATGACCCAACTTTGAGATTGCCGTCGTCTTCCCAAGGGAATCAAACTGGAGAACGAAATCGTAGGGAGGGGCCGGGCAGACTGGATTCTCCAGCGGAAAGGAGAATCAGAGAGGCTGAACAGCGGGCGGCCAGAAGTCAGTGGTTTGATAGGGAAATAGCTCCTTTGGCAGATCGGTTCCCCGGAAGACAGACTTCCGGGGCGCAGTCCCAGGGAGCGGGGCAGCCCCCATTGCCGCGCACAACTCCTACACCGTCCCAGCCGCGTCCTGGGCCAAGGAGAGGCTCGCAAGTTCCATCGGGTCCGAGTTTAGCTCCAGGATCTTCAGCCGCGGATATTAGCGCCTTTGAAAGAATGTCTACTCGTGCACATTATGGAAGAGCAGGTCGACGAAAGACCAAGTTCTTGTTCCAAGCCACTTTGGCAATTCTATCCGGAGCTGTAGTGGGGGTCCTCTTCGTACTTCCGTTACTCCCTGATTCTGCTGCTGACATCGTGATTGATATTCAGCAGAAGGTTGGCGCGGTTTTTGGCAGATGAGTGCTTGAGTCAATTATGAAGCCGTTTCTACTTCTAATCCTCTTCATAATTGGCGTCGTTGTGGGTATGGTTATAATCCCGTTGCTCCCGGACGGTGTCCAGAGAGGAATTTCCTCATTCCAATTAGAGATCAGATATCAGGTTGGGTTAGAAGAACGGCTAGGTGAGATGCCACTTTCGTCAACTCCGACTCCCAGACCCGGTGTATCGGCTTCACCCCTGTCAACTAGCACTCCGACACCTACCACACTGCCAAGAGTAAGAGTTTCGCTTTTGCCCACGCCTACTTCTTCTCCATCTTCCCTTCCACGTGTGGTAGTTGTACCTCTGCCCACGCCAACTCCAACTGCTACCCGTACCCCTACGCCTACTCCATCTCCGACACCCATTCCACCACCCGACCAGCGACATCATTACTACAAGGTCTATATGCTGGAGCTGATCAACGAGGAAAGAGTCAACGCAGGCCTAGGGCCAGTAACTTTGGGCAACAACATAGCGGTGCAGCTGCATGCCGAGAGTTCCCTCGCAAACTGCTTCAGCAGTCATTGGGGAGTGGACGGACTGAAACCCTACATGCGCTATTCCCTGGCTGGAGGTTACCAGAGCAACGGGGAAAACGGAAGTGGCTTGGACTATTGTATCAAGGCATCCGACCGCTATCGCGCCCTAGGCAGTATAGAGTCTGAGATTCGGGAGATGATGGAGGGCTTGATGAGCAGTCCGGGCCATCGCCGAAATATCTTGGACAAGTGGCACAAGAAGGTGAACATTGGATTGGCGTGGGACAATTACAACATTGTCGGCTACCAGCATTTCGAGGGCGGCTATGTAGAGTTTGACGAGCTGCCGGGAATAACCAATGGCAAACTTTCCTTGTCGGGACGCGCAGTCAATGAGCTCCGATTCTCTGATAAGCGGGATCTTGGATTGCAGTTGTTCTACGACCCGACGCCCCATTCTCTGACTAGGGGGCAGGTTTCTCGAACCTATTGCTACGATTCCGGCCTTCAAATAGCCGCGTTCAGGTACCCCTTGACGGGCAACAGTTACTGGACTGAGGATGAGTTCACAAAAACATTTTCGCCCTGCCTGGACCCGTATGACGTATCAGCCAACGCCCCGGCGCCACGCTCATACGACGAGGCGCATAGATTCTGGGAGCAAGCGTATGCGGCTAGCCAAGCCCGACCACTCCAGATCATCACTGTTCCCTGGATAAGCGCGTCACAGTGGACGGCGGCGGGCACGGATTTCTCCGTTACCGCCGCCGTCGGCGACCTGCTTTCCAAGTACGGGCCCGGCGTCTACACTATCCTGCTGTGGGGGAATGTGGGTGGGGAGGACGTGCCGATTTCCCAATACTCAATCTTCTATGAAGTAGAGCCGTCGGACATCTACAACCCTGACCTCTGGAAATAGAAAGGCGCGGAGTTTTTGCCCCGCGCCCAAATATATGAAGAACCGCTGGAGAAAACAGTTGACCTGATGCCCGCAGCCACTCCCTCGTCCCCCCCTCAGTCGCATCAAGCAGCCCATATGCCATATAATGCGTGAAGCCACAACCGCTTAGTCAGGAAGGAGTGCTTACATGGAATACCGCCAGCTTGGTTCGTCTGGGCTTAAGGTATCGACCGTTGGCCTTGGGACCAACAACTTCGGGGGCAGGACCGACGCCGAGAGGTCGGCCGCCGTCCTTCGGCAGTGCATCGACGAGGGAATCAACTTCATCGATACCGCCAACATCTACGGCAGGAGTGTGTCGGAGCAGCACATTGGGGAGACCCTCAAGGGGATTCGCAGCCAGGCGCTCATAGCCACCAAGGTGTCGGGCGCTATGGGCGACGGGGCCAACGACAGGGGCAACTCTCGCTATCACATCATGGAGCAGGTGGAGGCCAGCCTTCGCCGTCTCCAGACGGACTACATTGACCTGTACCAGATACACTTCACCGACCCCAGCACGCCCATCGAGGAGACGCTGCGCGCCCTGGACGACCTGGTGCATCAGGGCAAGGTGCGATACATCGGTTGCTCCAACTTCGCCTCCTGGCAGGTGTGCGAGGCGTACTGGACGTCGAAGGCGCTGAACCTCAACTCCTTCGTCAGCGTCCAGCCCGAATACAGTATGCTGAACCGTGACGTCGAGCGTGAGCTGGTGCCATTCTGCGAGGCGTACAACGTTGGTGTCATCCCCTACTTCCCGCTGGCGGGCGGATTCCTCACGGGGAAGTACCAACAGGGCCAGCCTGTGCCGGAAGGCACTCGGCTCGCCGGCAACGAGAGGGCACAGCAGCGCACACTGACTGAGAGGAACTTCGCTTTTCTGTCTCGCCTGGAGAGCTTCGCCGAAGAGCGGGGCCACCCCATAGTGGAACTGGCAATCGCCTGGTTGCTGGGCAAGTCCATCGTCAGCTCCGTAATCGCCGGGGCCACGAGACCGGAGCAGGTGACCGCAAACGCCAAGGCAGCCGACTGGCATCTCACGTCGGAGGAAATGGAGGATGTGGGGCGGATTCTCCGGGAGAACGCGTAGCAGGGGTTATCCCCCCTCGCTATCCTCCCTGCTGCTCGTAGTTGAACTGCCAGTTGATTCCGAACTTGTCCGTGCAGGAGCCGAAGTACGACCCCCAGAACATGTCCGCGGGTTGCATGGTAACCGTGCCCCCTTCGGAGACCTTGGCAAACAGGTCGTCCGTTTCCTCTTTGGATTCGGTCGAATAGGAGATTGAGAAGTTGTTGCCCATCATCGTCGGAGGGCCGAACGCGGGCGAGGTGTCGCTGCCCATGAGCACGCTGGACCCGATGGGTAGCGACATGTGCATGATGTTGTCCATCTCCTCTTCCGGAATGCCCATATCGGACGGGCCTTCCCTGAACGTAACCAGGAAGGAGAACTCTCCCCCAAAGACCGACCGGTAGAACTCGAACGCCTCGCGGCAGTTGCCGTTGAAGTTGAGATAGGTGCTGAGCGTCATACATACCTCCTTGGAATTTTTGCGGACTGCGATTGTAGCACATCGGAACAGGCCCGACGCGGACTTTATCCGCTTTCTTGTTGCTGCTACTTTGGTTGTGTACAATCGTCATATACTTCAGGCGCCGCGCAGGTTGCAGCCAACGGCTACATTCCTCGCTGCGATATCGAGAAAATCGTTGTTGTCGTAGCGCCTCGGCGCTGTCCAGGAGGTTACCGATGATAAATCTGCTTATAGACCAGAGACACATACTTGCATTGGCGTTATCAGCCCTTGTCATAGCTGCCCTTGTTGCTTGTACCGGGCCAGCGGGCCCTGCAGGCCCTCCGGGCGCATCCGGCTCTGCGGGCCCCGCCGGCGCTCAAGGTTCCGTCGGCCCCGCTGGTCCCCCCGGCGCGGCTGGCCCAGCCGGCGCCCCGGGCGCGTCAGGTTCTGCAGGTCCGCAGGGTCCAGCCGGCCCCTCCGGTCTTGAAATGCCTAAAGACACTGATATGAAGATGACTAAGCCGGAGGACAAGAAATTCGAGGTCGGTTCCCTGGGGGTCGTAAAGGTCGCTTCCGGCGACGCCATCCACATACGCTCCTTGGCGGTGCTCACGGGTCTTGCCGACTTGGGAGTTCCCACCCGGCGCGGCGTCGAGATGGCGGTTGCGGACTACGGCCCCATAAAGGGCCACGCGGTCTCAATGGGCGCGGGCCTGGATTCCCAGTGCACTGAGGAAGGGGGCCGCTTGGCCGCCGATACCGTGATCGGCGACCCGCGAGTGGTCGGAGCCATCGGCACGTCCTGCTCCGTCGCGGCCAGCACCGCCTCGCCAGTCCTGAGCGCTGCCGGGCTTGTCATGATATCGCCCACCAACACTGCTCCATCCCTCACCTCCGACCTCATGGGGAACGCCGGCTCCAACTACCATACCGGCTACTACAGGACATCCAGCAACGACCTCCACGAGGGCGGCGCAGTCGCCAAGTTCGCCTACAACGAGCTTGGCCTCCGCAACGTGGCCGCTATTCACGATGGCGACCCCTACACAACCGGTCTGGTCGATGCTTTCACCAGCGACTTCGAGGAGCTTGGCGGTTCCGTGGTTATAACCTCCGTCAGCAGGGGTGACACGGACATGGTTCCTGTGCTCACGGAGATTGCAGCCAACGCTCCGGACGGCCTCTTCTTCCCGCTATTTGAGAAGGAGGGCGCGCAAATAATTCGTCAGGTTGGCGATGTTGCCGGTCTTGAGGACGTCACGATGATTGGCGGGGCAGCTCTGCTGGTCTCGAACTTCCTTGCCATTCCGGAGTCGGAGGGCATGTATTTTCCAGGCCCGGATCTGGAATTCGGCGACAACGCGAACGAGGCAACGGGCAAGAGCAGCGAAGAGCTAATCGCCGACTACGAGGAGCGGTACGGCGAAGCGCCCACGTCCACTTATCTCGCCCACTCCTACGACGCTGCCACCGTTCTCCTCCGAGCCATTGAAGAGGTCGCGGTTGTCTACGGCGATACCCTACTCATAGACCGGGCCAAACTGCGGGAAGCATTGACCAACACCGCCGGCTTCAGCGGCATCATAGGGACCATCTCGTGCGACGACTTCGGGGACTGCGGAACGGGCCGCGTCAGCATATCGCACCACACCGATTCCAGCGTCACCGACGTTGCGGAGCTTCCGGTAGTCTACCGCTCCGCCCCCTGACGGCCCTTCGGATACTCCCCTTCTCATCGATACCCGTCGTCACTGGTATGACGACGGAGCGCAGTTGATGCAGGGGCGGTTCGCGGAGCCTGTCTCATAAAGGGTGTGTATTTTCGGATGTGGGTGAAACGGGTTAGAATTGTGGCCAAGAATTGATTGATGGAGAGTTCAATGCCGCGTCGCCCACTGAACCGAGAGCAGCCGTGGTTGTTTCCTCCTACACTGGAGGAAGTTGTGCCCGAAGACCATCCGGTGCGGTTTGTGGCGGAGTTTGTGGACGCTTTGGAGCGTTCGGGATGGTCTGAGTTGGGAGTTGAGATAGATGGTGAGGCATTGGGAGCGCCATCGTACCATCCTCGCGGGCTGCTGAGCGTGTGGTTGTATGGGTTCATGACCGGCGTGCGCTCGTGCCGCAAGCTGGAGGCGGCCTGCCGAGACCAGATACCGTACCTTTGGCTGACAGCTTGGCAGCACCCGGACCACAATACCCTGTGGCGGTTCTACAGAGACCATCGTGGAGCGATGAGAAGGCTCTTTAAGCGAACGGTGCGCACGATGGTGGCCATGGGCTTGGTGGAGTTGGCGGTGCAGGCTGTGGATGGGACGAAGATAGCTGCCAATGCAGCGAAGGATAGGAGCTTTGATGCTGAAGGGTTGCAACGGTTGCTGAAGCGGGTGGACGCGGCGATCAGTGATCTTGAGGCGCAGAACGAGGCTGGGGAAGACGCTGTCTCTGTGCGTCTGCCGGAGGAGCTTGCCAAGAACAAGGCGCTGAGAGAACAGGTGCAGCAGGCAATGGAACAACTTGCAGGTGAAGAGGGACAGCAACGTATCAATCTTACCGATGGTGATGCGAGTCTGATGAAGGCTGGTGGAGGCATCGTGGCTGCTTACAATGCCCAAGCGATGGTCTCGCCACTGGAGCCGGGCGCCGGCGAAGGCACGGGGCTAGTCATCACCGCAGCGGAGGTGGTGTGTGAGGCCAACGACAGTGGTCAGTTGACTCCAATGCTGGAGCAAGCCGAGGAGATGATTGGAGACAGGGCGGAGGCAACGCTGGCCGATGCGGGCTATCACTCCGGCGCCAACCTGGAGTCGTGCGCCCAACGGGAACAACAGGTGATCATGCCGGAGTCGCAGCACAAGGCCCTTGAACACCCCTACCACAAGGACCGTTTTTGCTACGATGAGCAGATGGATAGCTACACCTGTCCCATGGGCCAGATACTGCGCTTCACCCGACTCAAGCGTACCAGGGGAACGCTCATGCGTCTGTACCGAGCCTCCGGAGCCGTCTGCCAGGTGTGTCCGGCCTTCGGGGTCTGCACCAAGGATGGGCGTCATGGGCGTGGGCTGGAGGTAGGTCCTCACGAAGCTGTCCTGCGTCGTCATCGGGTATGGATGTCTACTGAGGAGGCCAAAGAGGCGTACAAGCAGCGTAAGCAACTGCCAGAACCGGCTTTTGGGATCCTCAAAGAGCAACAGGGCGCTCGGCGGTTCTTGCTCCGTGGCATTGTCAATGTGTCGGCCGAATGGGTCTTGTTGGCCACGAGCTTCAACCTGCGCACCCTGTGGCGCGTATGGCGCGACCGGGGCAGACCCAGGTGGAACCAGAGATGGGCGCAGGCGGCGATAGCAGGGCCATGAGGGGGTGACCGACGACGGCCTAACCAACCATGTCTCCTAATCCGCGCCGCCTGCAAGATCGAATGACGGTCAAGACATCGCTCCGACTGTGACAACAGACTCGGACTTGGCACGACCGACTCACCAATAGTCACCAATTCATCATTCTGGGACAGGCTCCGCGAACCGCCCCTACATAGTTTCTTCGATACGCTCACCTCGTGCAGCATTAAATTTCCTCTCCTTCATACGGTTTCATGGGCTTGCAGCTACACTATCGGGCTTCACGGCGTTGACCCAGGTATCGCAAGGCATTACACTTTGGCACATGACGGAACAAACTGGGATAAGAGCCGCAGAGGGAGCTCGCCGAGTGGTGGACATGGCCTCGGAGAAGCTGGCCACGGACATCGTTATGCTGGATATGCGCGGCCCCTACTCCTTCACCGACTACTTCGTCATTCTCACCGGCGAGACTCGCCGTCAGATACGTGCGCTGCTGGACGACATTGAACAGACCATGGAGGAGGCGGGAATGTACCTGCACCATATAGAGGGCACCGCGGACGGCGGGTGGGTCCTGCTCGACTACGGCGACCTGGTGGTGCACGTGTTTGGGCCGGAGGAGCGGGAGTTCTACCAGATAGAGTCGCTCTGGTCCCGCGCCCCGGTTCTCTTCAGGGTCCAGTAACCCACCGGTCCACGTCCCTTTCATAGCTCAGGACCTCATCGCGTGAGAAGAAGAGGGCAATCTCTTTAGCAGCCGATTCAGGGGAATCGGAGCCGTGGACCAGGTTCTGGCCGATGTCCACTGCCAGGTCTCCCCTGATCGTTCCGGGTTGGGCCTGAAGAGGGTTGGTCGCCCCCATCGTGTTCCGCACCATCTCCACTGCGTCCGGTCCTTCCAGCACCATAGCTACGATGGGGCTGGAGGTGATGAAGTCCACTAGTCCCTCGAAGAACCCCTTGCCCACGTGGGCCGAGTAGTGGCTGGACGCCATCTCCCGAGACATTCGGAGCATCTTCATACCCACTATTCTGAGTCCGCGGCCCTCCAGGCGGGAGATGACGCTGCCTGCAAGGGCGCGCTGAACCGCATCGGGCTTGACCAGCACCAGGGTCTGTTCTGTACTCAAGTGTGCCTCCTGTAATCTAATTGCTTAAAAGTGGTTGGCTACGCCGGGCGTCGCGGCGTCGATATGGACGGCTTCCTCAGATAAAACGGCTCCAGGGTGGATACGTCGGCCTGCTCCCCCTTCATCAACTTCTCGTAGCCCATACGGGCCAGAGTGCCAGGCCTCCGTGTGGGCGGCGTATGCTCGGCCAGCACGACCCCGTCGTCCAGGCGCTCCGCCAGCGCCGTCTCCAGAAGCGACGATCCCTCTCCGCAGAAGAGGACGGCTCCCTCGATACTGGAGCATAGTTCTTCAGGCGCTGCTATCCAGGCGTCACGCGCCGTCTTCAAGACCCCGTCTTCCTCGGCGTACACGGCTGCCGCAACCTCGTTCCGGCCCGCGTCCAGCACGGCACAGACCGGCAGCCCCAGGCTGCGAAAGGGGTCTGCCTCTATCTCCAGGGTATTCAGGGCAACCAGTGGAATGCCCAAGGACATGGCAAGGCCCTTGGCCGTGCTGAGGCCCACTCTCAGGGCGCTGAACCCGCCGGGGCCGATGGCCACGAAGACACAGGTCAGGTCTTTGGGCGTCGCGCTGTTGGTCTTGAGCAGATGGTCGATCGCGGGGAGAAGCTCCACTGAGTGGTTCTGGCGCGACACCCAGGAGTACTCTGCCAGCAGCCTCCCTTCCTCCGAGAGGCCTGCGCCGGCGTACCTCGTGGACGTGTCGATGGATAGCTCCATAGAATTCCTAGCTCCTTCTCCGGTAGGCCGCCGTCCTGCTCAGTCGCTTCTCCACCTGCGCGAGCAGGCTCTCGAACCGCTCGCCCTTGGCCTCCAGTTGGATGAGGCGCTCGTTTTCGCCCTCGTAGGTGAGGGTTACCAGCATATAGGGCTGTGGGAACACCTCCAGCGCCTTGCTGGCCCACTCTATCACGGATACGCCGTCCCCTGCCAGATACTCCTCCAACCCCAAGTCCACAACCTCGGCAACTTCATCCAGGCGATAGATGTCGATGTGGTACAGCGGCAGCCGTCCCTGATGAACGGAGACAAGGACAAAGGTTGGGCTTCGAACGTACCCATCGATGTCCAGACCCTTCGCTATCCCCTGGGTCAGGCACGTCTTGCCCGCGCCAAGCTCACCGGATAGAAGAAAGACGTCGCCGGCTTCGGCGTACTGCCCCAGAGCGCTGCCAATCCGGGCGGTCTCCCTTGCGCTGTGGCTTCTCAAAACCAGTGGAGTCATTTAAGTGAAGTGGTCCCAGCCGCGCCGGGCAATGTCTATATCCGTTCCGTCATCGTCCAACACCCGGACACGACCGGGGTGCTCGGCAACCAGACGTCCTATGATTGAAGCGGACGGGCCCAGCGCAGCCAGCGCCCCCGTGACCACCTCCTCGCTGCCCGTGAACAGAAGCTCGTAGTCCTCGCCGCCGTTCAGGGCCAGCTGCAAGTGGTCCTGGGGGAAGGCCCTCTTGAGGTAGGTATCTACAGGCGTCTGCGAGGCGCAGACCACTGCACCTACACCGCTGCTGACGGCCAGCTTGGTCAGGTCGTCTATGAGGCCGTCGCTGACGTCCATAGCCGCCCGCACACCCTCCCTGACCAGCGCTTGACCCTCACGAAGTCTGGGGATGGGATGAGCATGGGCATCGTTCAAGTGCTCCTTCAGGTCCTCGTCAAGGGGCAAGCCATCCAGGTGCGCCCTCAGGCCGCCGGCGGAGCAGCCCAGTGGTCCCGTGACGGCGACCAGGTCACCCGGCTGCGCTGCGCTGCGGGTCAGTAGATGTCCTTGGGCGGCGCCCACGACAGCAATTGTGACAAAGGTGACGGGCGAGCGCACCATGTCCCCGCCCGCTATAACGCAGCCGAACTCGCGGCAGGCGGAGAGCATCCCCTCATACAGGGCCTTCACGTCGTCCACCTCAGTCTGGGGCTTGAGTCCCAGGGTCACCAGAGCGTGCAGAGGCAGCCCGCCCATGGCGGCGATGTCGCTCAGGTTGACGGCCAGGGCCTTCCAACCCAGGTCTCGCCACGATAGGTTGTCGTGCAGGAAGTGGACGCCCTCCACCATCGTATCGGTGGTGGTCAGCTCCGTGGAGTCCCGGTTGCGCCAGGCGGCGGCATCGTCCCCGATGCCCAGCGTCATAGGAGATGGTAGACTCTCGGCGCACACCATCTCGTGGAGCACCCGAATCAGTGCAAATTCGCCTATCTCTGAAACCTTCACGTTTGGCATTATATCTTTCCCCAATCCGGGCTACAAGGCAAGTGTGCTATAGTATGTAACCTGGACGAGGCTCGCGAGCGCTCTTGCTCAGGCCGAGTCAGTTCATCCGTATCACATTTAGCCGGAGGTGAATCATGCCCATTGTCAAAATCGAGTTGTACGCCGGGAGGACCAAGGAGCAGAAGGCGGAGCTGGCCAAGGCCATAACCGACGCGGTGGTCAACATAGCCCGCACGACCGCCGACGAGACCATTGTGATATTCACTGACGTGGAGAGGGAGAACTGGGCCAAGGGCGGAACGCTGGCATCGGAGCGCTGAAGAGGCGTGACAATAGCGCCCCTACATTCGTCATGCCCGTGACGACGGGCATCCAGGAGTGGGGAGGTGGGCTCCCGTCTGCAGAGACCTTTGCATAACCCATAGCGTCATCTCGCAAGAGTTGCCCCACCGTCATTCCTGCGGAAGCAGGAATCTAAAAACGCTGTCTGCAAGGCTACGATACCTTGGAAGAGGGGCCTTAGATTCCCGTTTTCAGAGACCTTTGCATAACTCTGGTATCTTCCCCAAAGATGCGCGTTTCACTGTCATTCTGAGCGGAGCGCAGCGGAGTGAAGAATCCAAAGCCTTTGCCTGCAAAGCTACGTTGTCCTGAATGTAACGCCTTGGAGTCCCGTTTTCACGGGAATGACGGGAGTATGGGGCTGCGGCACAAGTTACGCAAAGGTCTCTTTTCACGGGAATGACGGAGAAGTTAGCCTCTTCTAGGAGATACACCGGAGTTATGCAAAGGTCTCTCTGCACGGGAGCAACGATAATGCGGGTATTCAAAGATCTCCTGAAGGGAGAAAATCAGAGAGGAGGCGAGAGAGCTATCGCCGCGCCTAGCCTGCGTCCTCGGCGGCCCTCTCGACGCTCTTGACCCGCTTCTCCAGGGCGCGCCGCTCCAGTAGCACCCTGCGACCGCACTGGACGCACCGGATGCCTATGTCCGCTCCCAACCTGGACACACGCCACTTGTAGCTTCCGCAGGGATGCGGCTTGCGCATAGTGACCACGTCCCCCATGCCCCACTCCATTATCATCGCCGGGCCTCTTCCCTGGCCCTGTTTATGCTCTGGCGAAGCTCCTGGGCCGACCGCCTGGCGGCGTCTGCGAAATCGCTCGCGTCTTTGGAGGCGAAGATGATGCCGCGAGACGAGTTGATTATCAGACCCTCGCAGTCCGCGTTCACTCCATACTTGACGGTGTTCTCCAGGTCGCCGCCCTGAGCGCCTACGCCCGGCGCCAGTATCACCATGTCCGGGCAGATTTGACGTACCGATTGTAGCTGCTGCGGGAATGTGGCGCCCACCACCAGCCCGGCGTTGCCTCTGCCGTTCCACTCCATAACCTTGCGGGCCACCTCCTCGAAGAGGGGGCGCTGTGGGTTGTCGTTTCCCACTGGAAGGTCCTGGAAGTCGACGGAGCCCGGGCCGGAAGTGTGGCACAGCACCAAGACGCCCCTGTCCGAGTACTCCAGAAATGGCTCAATGGAGTCTGTGCCAAGGTACGGGCTGACCGTCACGGCGTCGAATCCCCACCGCTCGAAGACGGCCCTTGCATACGCCTTAGCCGTAGAACCGATGTCGCCGCGCTTGGCGTCGCCGATGACGGGGATGTCATCCGGGATGTGTTCCAGGGTACGCTGAAGGGCCTCCAAGCCCGGAATACCCAGGGCCTCGTAGAAGGCCATGTTGGGCTTGTAGCAGCAGACCAGGTCTGCGGTGGCGTCTATGATGGCCTTGTTGAATTCCAGCACATCATCGATGGGCATGAGGGCCGGATCGGGGTCCAGTCCCACGCACACCAGCGACTCGTTCTTCCGGGAGGCTGCGGTCAGCTTTTCTTGGAAGGAGGACATGGGGCCTCTCGTTCTGTGGACTGTGAGGATAGTGTAAGCGCGTCACAACCGGGGCGCAAGTTTTGGCATTGAAGCCCTCGGACTTTCCCGCGTCGGCTCTGCCGTATTATACTGGACGCAGTGAGAGCATGAAGGAGTTATCTTGAGAGTATCCGTGCGCTTCTTCGCCTTGTATCGTGAGAGGGCTGGCACTGCCGAAACGGAGGTCGACCTGCCGGAGGGAGCCACGGCGTTGGACCTTCTGGGACTGCTTCGCAGCCTCTATCCCTCCCTGCCCTCTTCCAACTCCGTGCTCATAGCTGTAAACTCGGAATACGTTGGCCCTGAAGACCCCCTTCACGAAGGGGATGAGGTGGCCTTCATACCACCGGTAAGTGGAGGGTAGACATGATAAAGATAACCAGCGAGCCCCTGAACCCGGAGGAGATAACCGCCCACGTCCGCAGTGACAGCAACGGAGCCGTGATCACATTCCTGGGCACGACACGAGACTTCTCAGAGGGTCGGAACGTGGAGTACCTGGAGTACGAGGCCTACCAGCCTATGGCGGAGAATATGCTCCAACAGATAGCCGATGAGCTGCGTGAGAAGTGGGACATCGCCGACTTCGCCGTCGCTCACCGGGTGGGCAGGGTCGACATCGGAGAGATCAGCCTTGTGGTGGCGCTGGCCTCTCCCCACAGACAGCAGGCTTTTGAGGCCGGCGGGTACGTAGTGGACAGGATCAAGCAGCTTGTGCCTATCTGGAAGAAGGAGGCGTTCGAGGGGGGAGAGGTCTGGGTAGGCAGCGAAGAGGAGAGTGCGGCCGCGCCTGCCTCCTGAGCTAAATCCCCAGCGACTGGTACACGGCGTCCCAGCTGCCGTGCCGGGACATGAGCTCCATAAACTGGCCCTGCTTCAACGGGTGGTCGAAGATGGCCTTCTCCTGAAGCGACTCCAGGGCCTCGGCGGTCTCCAGGGTGTCCGTGTCCACCTGTATCAGAGGCACCTCTTCCTGTCCCGCCTCGTACTGAACGTACTGTATGGGCGGCTGCCCGGCGGTGAGCACAATGCAGCTGGTGGGAGTGCCCAGGGCCGCCATCTGGATGTCCGGCTTATCGCCCCTGACGATGACCGCCTTGTTCTCGAACCTGTCGAAGTAAAGCACTCCCCAGTCCAGCACCAAGCCGCCTATCAGGAAATGCTCCACGAAGTTGTCCTTCTTCTCCTCCCAACTGAGGAACCGACCGTCCAGGTGCTGCGCCAGCTGCTCCACGCTCATCCCCAGAAGACGCCTGTCCTCCGGTATGGACGCCAGTACCTTTATCCCATCGGCCTCTAGCCTGGGAGCCAGGTTGCTCTCCACCTCCCGCATCTTGTAGCGGGTCACTCCGTTGATGATTACGCCCGCCAGCCTGTCCCCAAAGAGAACCTTTGCCCTTTGAGCCTCGTCTGCAACGGCGCCGGACGCGTATCCCAGCACTGCGATGATCTGAGAGTCAAGCTTCTCCGCCAGCGCCTGAGAGTTGGCGCCGGCCGCGTCCCGCAACCCGGACAGGCCCTCCACTATCGTGACGTCTGCCCCGCTGCCGACCTGCCGGGACGTCTCCAGAGCCTGGTCCAGCGTCGCTCCCTGCAAGGTCTGCTCCGGGGACGCGCTTACGGGCCATTCTACGGCTGCATCGCCCTGAGAGCCGGCGGCCTGCCTGAGCACCTGCGCGTCGGGGTCCGGCTGCGCTCCCTCGGATGTAAACGGTTTGAAGAGAGCCACCTGCTTGCCGTCCTGGGACAGCTTGCGAGCGAGGGTCACGGAAACGGCGGTCTTGCCCGCACGAGGTTGATTCGAGGCTACATATAGTACAGACATACTGGACTATTCCTGAAAGCGTATACGCAACATTAAGGTCGGCGTGAATTATAGCACAAAAGCGTCGGCGGTGTATCTACCGCCCGGAAGCGTCGGCGACAAAGCCGGCAGTTAAGCGGTGTTTCCGTAGGGGCGCTTCGCGAAGCGCCCCTACACCCAGTCATACAAGGCGTCGAGCCATATGAGCGTGTGCGACTAACGTCACCGTCATTCCCGCTCATATGGTTCGACAGGCTCACCCCCGTATCAAGTCCTGTCCCCGACTCCGATCGGGGTATGGAGCCTGGCCCGCACTTGATGCGGGGGCAGGCTATGAGCGACAGCGAAGGGTCTAAAGTCCTTGCCTCCATTCCTTCTCTTCAATACTCGGACCAAGTTCTTGCTGAAGGGTTTTAGGAATCCTCTGAACAAGGGGTTACAGGGTGTCTTTTGGATGGTCGGGTTTTCCAACAAGGTTTTGAGGTCGCCAAATGGGCTCATTTGGGGGTGATCTTGGGCCCGTACTCACCTTAATCCGGCTCTTAGCCTGGTCTTGGACACACTGTCCCCCAGGTCAGCCTCCCAAGTAGCGTTGGGAGGTGGCCAGATTGGACAAGCCCAGCAACAGGGCCAGGCGTTCCGTGTTCTTGGCCAGACCTCTGTAGCGTACCTCGGCATAATCGAATAGCTTCTTCACGTTCAGGAAGGGGTGTTCCACTTTCGCACGGATAGACGCTTTGGTTTTCTCTGTCAAGGCAGCCAGGCTCCCCGGTTCCAGCTTCCGTCGTTGCCCAGGTTTCAACGCCACTTGCCACTCGACCCCCAACTCCAGATTCTCCTCTCGCTTCTGTACCCCCAAGTACCCGGCATCACCCCACACTTGAGTCTCATCACCATGCAACAGCCGGTGAGCTTGAGTCACATCATGTACATTGGCCGATGTGGTTGTGAAGCTGTGCACCAGACCCGTTTCCGCATCCACTCCAATGTGTAACTTCATACCAAAGTGATATTGGTTCCCCTTCTTCACCTGACGCATCTCCGGGTCCCGCTGCCCAGTCCGATTCTTGGTCGAGGACGGCGCCTCTATGATGGTGGCGTCCACTATGGTCCCTTCCCTGAGCCGCAGACCTTGGGACGCCAGGTGCTCGTTGATCTCCTCAAACAGCCCCTGGCTCAGCTGATGACGCTCCAGCAGGTGTCGAAAGTGCAGTATCGTACTTTCGTCAGGCAACTGGTCAGTCAACCTCAAACCCACAAACCGGCGCACCGACTCCGCCTCGTACAGCATATCCTCCATCCCAGGGTCGCTCAGATTGTAAAACAACTGCACACAGTGAACCCGAAACATCACCGATAGATCATAGGGTCGTCGGCCTCTACCCGCTTTCGGGTAGTAGGGCCGGATACGCTCTTCCAACCTCTCCCAGGGAACCAGATCGTCCATCCGCTCCAGAAAAGCCTCTCGCCGAGTCTTCCGCTTCTTGTGCTGGTAATCCAGGTCGGCAAAGGTTGGCTGGTCCGTCATTGCGCCCTCCCTACCATTGGCGTGATTTCCATTCAGTATGCCATAATCAGGACGACCTGTTCAGAGATTCCTTAGATTGTTCGCCTGCGGCTCAGAATGACATATTCCTATAATCGAAATACCCTGGACTGACTACCAATAGAGGTTGTGTTAGGTTCAATCCATCAGATAATTGGTATTCCCCGGGTCTGTTGATAATAGCGAACAGCGCCGCTTGTCAAGAGGGGTCCCAGCCTTGAAAGCCCTCAGAGACTCCGCTATGATACCCGCATGTATCCGTTGACTATGGCTCCAACAAAAACTGGAGGTAGAGAAAATGACCCGTACACACACGACAAGATACATAACCCTGTTGAGCTTTGTCCTTGCGCTGGCCCTTACGGCAGCGCTCGCGGCCTGCGGCTCTGACGAACCGTCCGGCGTGACAGGCACCGACCGGATAGCGTCCACCCCAACGGAGACGCCGGCCTCCCCCGCACGGACGCCTACCACGACAGGGTCAGGGGACGCGCCCACTGCCACCGCTGTGCCTACACCTGCGGCTACCAGACCGCCTCTGCCCACCATTGGGCCGACCTCCGCAAAAACGGACCGGGAAGCCCTGATTGCCCTCTACAACGCAACGGACGGTGAGAACTGGGATGAAAGCAACAACTGGCTGAGCGACGTGCCCCTCCGCGGATGGGAGGGCGTCACCACCAACAACGACGGGCGCGTTACAAAGCTGGCCCTCAGCAACAACGCCTTGAGCGGGGAGATACCTGCGGAGCTGGGCAGCCTCTCCAACCTGGAAGAGCTGTTGCTCCACAGCAACGAGGTGAGCGGGGAGATACCTGCGGAGCTGGGCAGCCTCTCCAACCTGACTTCACTGAACCTCAGCGACAACGCCTTGAGCGGGGAGATACCTGCGGAACTGGGCAGCCTCTCCAAGCTGACATGGCTGGACCTCCGCAACACCGACTTGAGCGGGGAGATACCGGCGGAACTGGGCAGCCTCTCCAACCTGACATCACTGAACCTCAGCTTCACCGCCTTGAGCGGGGAGATACCGGCGGAGCTGGGCAGCCTCTCCAACCTGAGAGAGCTGGTCCTCAGCGGCATCTACTCGAGCGAGGAGATACCGGCGTGGTTGGGCAGCCTCTCCAACCTGACATATCTGGACCTCAGCTACATCGGCTTGAGCGGGGAGATACCGGCGTGGTTGGGCAGCCTCTCCAACCTGACATATCTGGACCTCTACGACAACCGCTTGAGGGGGGAGATACCGGCGGAGCTGGGCAGCCTCTCCAACCTGACATATCTGAACCTCGGCAACACCGACTTGAGCGGGTGCGTGCCAAGCAGCCTGGAAGACCAGTTGAGCAGCTCTTTTGACCTTGGCGACCTGCCCTTCTGCTGAAGCCACGCGCCCTCAGCCGGGGACGGATAGCATATCGCCCGGTAGGCGCTCCCGGCGCGTGTTGGCTATGGCGCATGGCGCTGCCCGTTCCCGTATCAAGCGCGGGCTATGAGCGGGATGGGAGTGGTATTCCAACCGACGTTGGCATAACCAACACGTGTTGAGAATACCCGGAAGCGTCGGCGACAAAGCCGGCAGTTAAGCGGTGTTTCCGTAGGGGCACTTCGCGAAGCGCCTCTACACCCAGTCATACAAGGCGTCGAATCATGTGAGCGTGTGCGACTAACGTCACCGTCATTCCAGCCCACGTATCGGGGTACGGAGCCTGCCCCGCACTTGATGCGGGGGCAGGCTCCGGTCGGGAATCCAGGACTGGTTGGATACAGCAATCGGAAGGGCTTAGGGATAGGCTCGACCAGTCCCCAGTGATATAATGCCCCAGGTTTCCAGTAATGATTTCCAGTAATGACGCGCGCTGAGCAGAAGGGACCGTGACCCAGTTGGAGGCGCTTCTGAAGGAGTCTGCGTTCCCGGCATTGGGCCTTGGAGATGAAAAGGAGACACTCTTCCAGCGATACTTCCAGGAGCTGGTCGAGTGGAACAGGGTCGTTAACCTCACCGCCATAGTCGATCCGAACGGGGTCTCAGCAAAGCACTTCCTTGACTCCCTCTCGGTGGCGAGGGTCATTCCGGATGAGGCGCTGGCCGGAGGCAGCCTGGTGGACGTGGGCAGCGGAGCGGGGTTTCCGGGCCTGCCCCTCAAGATAGCGTGGCCCGGCCTGAACGTAACCCTGGTAGATTCCGTAGGCAAGAAGGCGGCCTTCCTGCGTCACGTTGTGGACGCGCTGGGACTGGGGGGAGTCGAGGTTGAAGTCGGTCGCGCCGAGGCTCTGGCCCACGAAGCGCGCCTGAGAGAGAGCTTCGACGTTGTAGCGTCCCGGGCCGTGGCGAACATGGCGGCGCTGGCAGAGTTGACGCTGCCCTTCTGCAAGCCGGGCGGCATTGTCGTGGCGCAGAAAAAGGCCGGCGTAGAGGACGAGCTGAGAGACGCCGAGAGGGCCATTGCCCTTCTGGGAGGAGCACTGGAGCGCATTGAGGCGGTGGATGATGTAGAGCCGGACGGTCCTCGGTGGCTGGTGGTGCTGAGGAAAGTCGCTCCGTCGCCCTCTCGCTATCCCCGGAGGCCTGGCATCCCGGCCAAGCGTCCGCTGTAGGTCTGCGTTGAACACCCCAATGGAGGTGCGGCTATCTCCGGTCTGAACGGACCATCCGAACAAAGCGGCAAGACGATATCCCTGAAGCGGCGGGTGCTCTCCATCCCTACCCTCGTCTCCTTCTCCATTGCCGCGATGTTCCTGCTGCTGCTGCTGACCCGCTTCAACATAAACTGGGGCGAGACCAGGGAAATTCTCAAGTCCAGCAACGTCTTTCTATACCTGGTTGCCTTTGCCTCCTACTACTTCGGTTTTCTGCTCAGGGGACTGAGGTGGCGGATTATGATGAACAACGCCAACGTGTTGGGGCCTGGCACCCACAACTCGCCCTCCGTCCTGGCCTGTGGGCGCTATGTGTTCATGGGCTGGTTCGCCAACGCCGTGACCTGGTTTCGGCTTGGGGACGCTTACCGGGCATA
Organism: Dehalococcoidia bacterium; assembly: GCA_965218945.1. Taxonomy (GTDB): domain Bacteria; phylum Chloroflexota; class Dehalococcoidia; order Lucifugimonadales; family UBA2985; genus DAOUJW01. Next base: position 2,748,618 of record OZ244718.1, on the reverse strand, counting down.
CGTGTTCACGGAGGATACGGGGGCCAGCTTCCCTCGCACAATGGGCACCGTCCTGGCGGAGCGGGTGCTGGACGTTGTGATGGTGTTCATCCTGCTGGTTCTGGCGGCAATGGCCGTTTACGGTAGCGACGATGCGGGCGGGATAGCGCTGTTCCTGGGACTGGCTGCGCTGCTGGTTTTCATCGGGCTGGGTATGCTGGTAGCGATGAAGCAGTTTGGAATGCACATTGCCAGGTTTCTTCCATACCGCTTCAGGGAACCCTACGACCGCTTTCACCAGGGCACAATGGAGAGCTTCAAGCAGCTTCCCGTCCTGTTCGTAATAAGCCTTCTGGTGTGGTTTACGGAGGTGGGAAGACTCTTCTTCGTGATACAGGCCCTCGACCTATCCGTAGACGTTACCTTCTCCCTGGTCCTCTTCGTGACCCTGGCCAATGCCATGCTGACCACCGTGCCCATAACCCCCGGCGGACTGGGCATAGTGGAGCCGGGTATCCTGGGTCTGCTCACTCTCAGCCTGCCTCGCAGCGAGGCCCTGTCGGTGGCGCTGCTGGACCGCTCCATAAGCTACCTGAGCATTGTGATACTCGGTGGCGTGGTGTTCCTGTTGTACCACATGACTCGGAAATGGAGCCGAAAGTCCTCAGCAGGGAGCCAAGCCCCAAGAGGCGATCTGCCGGCAGAGTGAACGGCGTCGCTTTGCGGTGAAAAAACAATGGGCCGCTCCAGTTTAACCGGAGCGGCCCATTTCGATTCTCTATGCCGGAACCAGGACTAGTCTAGTAGTCCATTGGAGGCATTGGAGGGGGCGCCGCCTTCTCAGGAATGTCCGTAACCAGGGACTCGGTGGTGAGGATCATGGTGGCCACGCTGGCCCCGTTCTCCACCGCCGCGCGGGTCACCTTGGCCGGGTCCATAATGCCCTTCGCCAGCAGGGGCCCGTACTCCTCCGAGTCCGCATCGAAGCCCCAGTCGCCCTCGCCCTCACGCACCCTGCTCAGAACCACAGACCCTTCAAAGCCGGAGTTCTCGGCGATGAGCCTGATGGGCGCCTCCATTGCCTTCTGGAGGATCCGAACGCCCGTGGCCTCGTCGCCCATAATATCCAGGTCCTTCAGCGCTTCAACGGCCCTGATAAGAGCCACTCCGCCGCCGGGGACAATCCCCTCTTCCACGGCAGCCCGCGTGGCGGAGAGGGCGTCCTCCACCCTGGCCTTCTTCTCCTTCAGCTCGATCTCTGTGGCAGCTCCCACCTTCACGATGGCAACGCCGCCGGCCAGCTTGGCCATTCGCTCCTGGAGCTTCTCCCTGTCGTAGTCGGAAGTGGACTCTTCGAGCTGGCCCTTGATGGAGTTTATCCTGCCCTGTATGTCCTCGTCCGAGCCTGCGCCTCCGACGATAGTGGTCTCCTCTTTGTTGGCGACCACCCGGCGGGCGCGTCCCAGGTCCTCCGCCGTAACGGAGTCGAACCTGCGGCCGGTCTCTTCGCTGATGATCTGTGCGCCGGTCAGGATGGCCATGTCCTCAAGCATGGACTTGCGGCGGTCGCCGAAGCCGGGGGCCTTCACAGCCAGCGGGCTGAGGGTGCCGCGGAGCTTGTTGACAACCAGGGTCGCCAGGGCCTCGCCCTCCACGTCCTCGGCGATGACCACAACGTTCTTGGTCACCTTCAGGGCGTTCTCCAGGGCCGGCAGCATGTCGGCCACAGCGGTGACCTTCTTGTCGGTGATGAGAATGTAGGGGTCCTCAATGACCGACTCCATTCTTTCTGCGTTGGTGATGAAGTAGGGGCTGATGAAGCCGCGGTCGAACTGCATCCCCTCCACATACTCCTTCTCGTACATAAGGCCCCGGGACTCCTCAACGGTGATAACGCCGTCCTTCCCGACCTTCTCCATCACCTCGGCGATGAGCTCGCCGATCTCGTTCTCGTGAGCGGAGAGGGATGCCACCTGGCCGATCTGGTCCCTGCCCTCTACTGGGATGGCCATCTTCTGAATCGCATCCCTTACGGCGGCCACACCCTTATCGATGCCCCTCTTCAGGGACATGGGGTCTGCGCCGGCGGTGACGTTCTTGAATCCCTCGTGGATTATGGCCTGGGCCAGCACCGTAGCGGTGGTGGTACCGTCTCCGGCCACGTCATTGGTCTTGCTGGCCGCCTCCTTGATGAGCTGTGCGCCCATGTTCTCGAAGGGGTCCTCCAACGAAATCTCCTTGGCGATGGTCACTCCGTCGCTGCACACCAGGGGAGCGCCAAACGCCTTGTCCAGAATGACGTTGCGGCCCCTGGGGCCCAGCGTGACCTTGACCGTTGCTGCCAGATGGTCCGCGCCCGCCTTCAGCAGCTTCCGAGCGTCCTCGGAATATGATAGTTGCTTTGCCATTTTACTCTACCTCCCAGTTATAATGAGTTTCGACTAGGTAATCTTCGCCAGTATGTCGCTCTCCCTGAGGACCAGAAAGTCCTCCGCCTCCTCCCTGAACTCGCTGCCGGCGTACCTGGAGTAGATGACGATGTCGCCCACCTTGGACTCCATCTCTATCACCTTTCCGTCGTCAGCAACCCGGCCCTTACCAACGGCCATGATCTCCCCCTCCTGAGGCTTCTCTTTGGCGGTGTCCGGTAGGACGATGCCGCCGGCGGAGACCTCTTCTCGCTCTATGGGCCTCACCACTACGCGATCACCCAAGGGTTGGAAATTCCGTGCCACCTTGTATCCCTCCTATTCTACTTCTGTATTCAGATTTCACGTCGTATTTAGCAGTCGAGAGCATCGACTGCTAAATACTGCCGTAGTATATGAGAGGGCAAGAAAACTTGTCAAGCGCGGGCACGGCGAAGACTGGGACCAACTGCAGGGGCGGTTCGCGAATCGCCCCTACATACGTGACTACTATTCACCCATCGCTGGACAACCGGCGCGCCTGCTGCTAGAGTCAACTACAGCACCGGAGGCAGCATGTACGAGCCTGTAGACTACACACCTTTGGACCATCCGCTGATGAGCCAGACCATGTTCTACCCCCAGCGGATATGGTCGGCTTCCCCAGCCGGCGCGACTGACCACCTCATCCCCGTCGGCACCGGCGTATCCGTTTCAGCCAGATTCTACCCCCTGGAGCGGGAATCGCCGAACATCCTCTTCTTCCACGGCAACGGGGAGGTGGCCTGCCAGTACGACACCCTCGTGCCCTCCTACCACCGGGCGGGGATGAGCTTCTTCGTGGCCGACTTCCGGGGCTACGGTCAGAGCAGCGGGATGCCCTCCTTCTCGACAATGACCTCAGACGCCGCAGAGGTGTTCACGTACTTCAAGCAGCTCCTGGCGTCCGAGGGGATGACCGGCCCCATCTTCGTAAAGGGGCGTTCAATGGGCTGCCACTCGGCGCTGGAGGTGACGGCCCGCTTCCCGGACGAGATCGCGGGGCTGATTATGGAGAGCGGCTCAGCGAGCATTGGTCGCACGATAGAGAGATGGGGCTTGCCTCTGGAAGCGCCTGAAATTGCCGAGATGCTGCGCCTGCACGAAGAGAAGGTGCGTTCGGTCACCCTGCCTCTGCTGGTCATTCACGGAGAGCGGGACGACCTGATACTCGTCGAGCGGGCCGTGGAGTTCTACGAGTCGGTCAGCTCTGAGGACAAGACCATCGAGATCATCCCGATGGCGGGCCACAACGATCTCCTGATGCGGGGTCGGGAGCAGTACTTCGAGGCCATGCGCAAGTTCGTCCAGGACCACTCATAACGGTCATTATGGCCTGACGTCGCCTCTTTCCGACCACAATACAGTGTGCGCGTCTTCAATTGACAGTTAGCAACATCATCGTGCTCCTGTTAGCTGGATTAGCGGGTATGCTCGCCATCCTCGGCATTGTGTGGCTTGTCATACCGATTCAGACGACGTGTCCGATTTGTTATGGAGAAAGCATACTGGACATTGACGGGCTGGGAGTGCTCCCGATTCTGCTTGTACCCCTGATTCTGACGTTGACAGGATCAGTCGCGTTGTACACGTGGATGGCAACTCACTCCGCCAAGGCGAACAGGATTGCCTGGATTGTGGCTATAGGCCTCCTCGTTGCCTGCTCGATTACCATGAGCATTGGCCCCTTTTTCCTTCCCGCCGCTTTGTCTTTGATTCTGGCAACAACTATTAGTGGACTTTCCTCTCACAAGAGACTGTGATTCAATCCCGAAGGCTCCTAAGGGAGATCCGTCAGTCTGTGCCGTTCCCCGACCGGAGTCGGGGACAGGACTTGATATGGAGGCGAGCGGCGTCACGCAACCGGCCTCCCTTCCCCGCTCATGGTGAGCCTGTCGAACCAAATGGGTGGGGAAACACCGGTTGGCTTTGTCCTTCTTTCTGGACGCAGGCTGGCCTGTACTGCTAAGCTGAGGGAGAAATCCCCGCAAGCAAAGGTCGCATGGACACCGATACAAACAGCGTCCCGGAGGGTGACCTCCGTGAGAGAGCACTGGAGCTTCTTGAGTTCCCCCAGGTCATAGAGCGCCTGGCGGCTCACACCCAGTCCCAAATGGCCAGGGAGCTGGCCCTGTCACTGAAACCTGCATACACTCACTTGGATGTGCAGCGTCGGCAGCACGAGACCTCAGAGGCGGTGCGGCTTCTTGAGCGAAGTGTGGACGTGGAGTTCAGCGCCGCGAGGGACGTGCGCCTGTCGGTGGAGAGCGCCTCCCTGGGGGCGATGCTGTCCGGGCCGGACCTCCGGGAGGTGTGGAGCGCCACCCGTGCCCTCGGAAGCGCCCGTTCGGTCGTGGGCTCCCAGAGCGACCTTGGCATCCTATCCCATCTCGCCAGGCAAATCCCCGACTTCCGCGACCTCGAGCGGCAGCTGTCCGGGGCCATCGGGCGTGACGGCGAAGTGCTGGACGGCGCGTCGCCCCAGCTTGCGGCGATGCGCGCCCGCGCCCGGGAGACCTTCAACGCACTGGAGTCCTCCCTGCAGAGGATGATGCGCGGGTTGTACGCCAGGGGCGTCCTCCAGGAGTCGCTGATAACCCAGCGCCAGGGCAGAATGGTGCTGCTGGTGAAGGCCGAGATGCGCCACACCGTCCAGGGCATAGTCCACGATGTGTCCGATAGCGGCGCAACCCTGTTCGTGGAGCCTCTGCCAACCCTATCTATGGGCAACCAGTGGCAGGAACTGCGACTCGCGGCCGTGCGAGAGGAGGAGCGCGTCCTGCGCGAGCTTTCGAGCGCGGTGGGCGCCGGAAAGGACGACCTGCTGCTGGGAATGGACATGCTCGCGCGGATAGACCTGGCAATGGCCAAGGCCCGCTACTCGGCCTCCGTCAGGGGCGCGCCCGTCGCGCTGGTGCACTCAGAAAAGCCATACATCCTGCTGTCCGATGCCCGTCACCCGCTGTTGGCCGGCGAGGTGGTCCCCAACACAATTCAGCTGGGAGACGACTCTTCGATTATCCTCATCACAGGCCCAAACGCGGGAGGTAAGACCGTTGCGCTGAAGATGACCGGCCTGCTGACGGCGATGGCCCAGGCGGGCCTGCACGTCCCGGCCAGGGAGGCCGTCATCAGCGTAGTCGACGGCTTCTACGCGGACATAGGCGACCAACAGAGCATCCAGCGTTCCCTCTCCACATTCAGCTCACACGTGCAGAACCTGAGCAGGGTATTCAACCACGCCACGCCCCGGTCGATGGTCCTCATAGATGAGTTGGGGACCAGCACCGACCCGGAGGAGGGCGCCGCTTTGGCGAAAGCCATTCTAATGGAGATGAACCGTCGAGGCATCCCGGCGGTCGCCACCTCCCATCACCACGACCTTGCGGCCTTTGTGCAGGAGAGCCCGGGGATGGTCAACGCCAGTGTGGAGCTTGACCCTGACACCCTGTCGCCCACTTACAGGCTCAATATGGGCCTTCCTGAGAGGAGCTACGCCCTCACCATCGCCACCAGGCTGGGAATGCCCCAGGGAATCATCGACGACGCGCGCTCCATGCTTTCGGGCGCTTTTCGACAGACGGAGGGTCTGCTGAACGACCTTCAGCGCGAGAGGCATCAAGCCCTGGAGAGGCACAGGGAAGCCCAGGAGGAGCTGAACCGGGCGCAGGAACTCCGTCAGGAGCTTGAAGCCAGGCTCGCAGACCTGGATCATGAGAAGGACAGGATGATAGTGGAGGCCCGTCGGGAGCTTCAGTCGAGGGTTGAGGAGGTGTGGCGACGGCTGCGCGCGGCGGAGCGCACCTTTCCGACGCCCGGGCCTGCCGCGGCCGCGCCAGCGCCGACGCTACACGAGCAGAGACAGGAGGTCTCGCGGGTGAGGCGGGAGCTGCAGTCGCCCGTGTGGAGGGGAGACGGAGCGCGTCTTCAGTGGACCAGGCAACTGAAGCGCGGCGACATGGTGCGGGTGCGCGGCATCAGCCAGCCCCTTGAGGTGCTGTCCGAGCCTGAAGAAGAAACCGACGTGGAGGTTGCGCTGGGCTCTATGAGAATCAGGGTGTCGCTGGATGAGATCGAGCAGAGAGCGGAGGCCGCCGCGCCACTGCCCAAGACCAGAGCATACGTATCGAGGCCTGTCGTGGAGGGGCCTGCAGAGCGCGATCTTGACCTTCGCGGCGTGCGGGTTGTAGAGGCGCTGGACAGGCTGGACCGCTTCCTGGACAAGGCAGCCCTCGCGGGTCTGCCGTCGGTGCGCCTGGTGCACGGAGTGGGCACTGGAGCGCTGAGAGACGCATTGCGGCAGCACCTCGCCGGGCACGTCCTGGTAGGGTCCTTCGCCTCCGAGGAAGGCAACCGCACCGACGGAGCCACCGTGGTGGAGCTGGCGTAGGGAGTGCTCCCGCGCCGTGGTCTGCGAGATACTCACTATCCCTCAACTACTTTGCCGGAGGCTGGCTTGGAGCATCAGGACGTATCCATAGGAGCGCTGCGCCGCCTGGCCGAGCGCTGGCACGATCCGGCGAGAATCGGCCGCACCCTCTGCCTGCCAGCAGGATTCGGTCCGCCAGGTGAGATTGCCCTGGACGAAGAGCTTGCGTCGGCGATAAGGGAGTCCGGGACCGGCGCCATCCTCTTCTGGAGCGCAGAGGAGTTGCAGGCCGTGCTCCCTCCCTTCCCCGTGGAGGCGGCCTCTTCCCATCCGGGCTGGAACACCGACCCCCTGCACGGCCTTCTGGACAAGCAACGGACTACCCTGGTCATGCTGCTGCGCCTCAGCGGCTACGCCGTTGGGGTCTTCGATGGCGAGCGTCTTGCCCAGTCCAAGGTCGGGTCACGCTTCGTCAAGGGAAGGCACAAGAAGGGAGGCAGCTCATCGGGCCGCTTTGCGCGCCGGCGGGAGGAGCAGGCCCGGGCGCTCATGGACAAAGCGTCCCAGACGCTACAGGAGCAGGTGGAGGCCTACGAGGGTGCGATAGACCACCTCCTGCTTGGCGGCGACAGGCTTACACTGCTGGCGTTTGAGAAACGCTGCCAGTTTTTGCAGCGTCTGGAGAGCATACGACTGCCTCGCCTCCTGAACGTAGACCACCCGAACCTGGAGGCTCTGAAGTCGCTTCCCCGTCTGATGTATACCAGCCGGGTCATCGCCGACACCAGGTCTGGTGGCTGAAAGACCAGGTAACTTGTTGCACACCAGTCAAACCGTGTTAGCGGGTAGTAGGGCCGATGCCGGCATTGCCCCTGCATACACTGTTCCCAACGCCAATATGGCCTCGGCTTAGCTAACGGCGACGCTCCCAACGGAAGAACCGCATCCCTACCAGCAGCCCGGCAATCATCCATCCGAACATGACAAGCAGGTGGTCCCACTCGATCCCCGCTCCGGTCTGGAACGGGTTGAAGGTAGTGTGCAGCGACTGGGCAAAGTGCCTCACTGGAAAGACATCGGCGAAGGTGGTGAGCCAGGCCGGGGCGTCCTGCAGCGGGATGAACACGTCCGATATGAAGAGCAGGGGCAGTATCGACGCGTTGACGATGGCCGGCGCTGCATCCGCGTTGGGTATGATCGCCGTGATCGCCAGTCCAAGGGCGCAGAAGGTAGCCGCGCCGACCGCCAGCGCCAGGAAGAACCCCGGCAGCGTGTTGGTAGGCAAGTCCACATCGTAGAGCAGCGCGCCGGCTCCGGTCACTATCACTACCAGCAGGAGAGCCATCAGGACGGAGTGCACTATCCTGCCGAACAGGTATGACCACGCTGGCAGCGGGGTCCCTCGGAATCGCTTGAGCAGCCCGCCGTCCCTGGAGAAGGCTATGCCCATAGCCACGTTGTTGTAGCAGGCGCTCGTAACCGACAACGCGGTTATGCCCGGCACGTAGAAGGTCGATGAGCTCACACTTCCTCCGGGGACATCCAGCTCTCTGTTGCCGAAGACCAGGTTGAATATTACGAGGAACATGAGAGGGAACACAAAGGTGAAGAACGCCGCGGCCGGATTGCGCCAGAAGGCGGTGTTCTCGTAGCGGACCTGCCGCAGGGCGAGCGCCAGGGAGTTCATGCGTCCCCGCCGCCCTGTGCGGAAGAGCCGACAATCTCCACAAACAGGTCCTCCAACGACGGACGGGAGACCGACAGCTCTTCCAGCTCGATCCCCTGCTCCACTGCCCAGCCCGTCAGCCGGTGCAGGATTGCGGTCGGCGCGTCAGTTGCAATGACGTACCTGCCTTCGTCGTCTGCGGGTTCCGCATCCAGACCCTCCGGCAACGGAGCGGAACTGCGGTCCAACCTGAAGCGGATGGAAGTTGATTTGCCCTCGTACGAAAGCTCGGACGGGGCGCCCTCGGCGACAATCTTTCCCTGCACAATAATTGCGACGCGGTCGGCCAGGTGCTCCGCCTCGTCCATGTAGTGGGTGGTTAGCACCACGGTCTTGCCAAGGGACTTCAGGTTACGGACCATCTCCCAGGCATCTCGCCGCGCCGAGGGGTCGAATCCGGTGGTGGGCTCGTCCAGGAACAGCAGTTCCGGGTCTCCTGACAGCCCAATGGCAACGTCCAGCCTTCGCTGCTGGCCTCCGGACAGGCGCCTGACCTTGATCCTGCGCTGCGCCGTCAGGTCGGTGGCTCTCAGTACCTCCTCCAAGGGCATGGGGTGGGGGTAGTAGCCTCGGAATAGGTTGATGGTCTCCTCAACGCTCAGGTACGGCTCCACGCCAGTGGTCTGCAGCACAATGCCAATGCGCTCCTTGAGGCTGCGGTCGTTCCGACCCGGGTCGCGACCCAGGACAGAGACGGCACCGGACGTCCTCTGGAGATAGCCCTCCAGTATCTCGATGGTGGTGGTCTTACCCGCGCCGTTTGGCCCCAGTAGAGCGAACACCTCTCCCTTAGCCACGCGCAGGTCTATGCCGCGAACGGCCTCCACGGAGCCGTACGACTTGTGAAGCCCCCGTACCTCAATTGCCGGGGCTGGCGGGTTCTGGTGCATTGATTCGGACACAAGGGCAATCTTAGCGGAGGCAATGGGTTGTAGCAAGGGTTGGGGAGTGGGGGCTGAGTGGTCTTCTTCTGAGTTAACCTCGCTCTGTCGACACAAGTCGGTATATAATTCTCTCACCCAGGCTCGCAGTTAGGAAGGCGCAGAAGTAAGGTCGAGAAAGATGCCTAAGGTCAACCCCGAAATACTAGTTTGGGCCCGCGAGACGGCTGGCCTGACCAAAGAGGAGGCTGCCAGGAAGTTAGGACTCCGGGACAGCACCAGATCATCCGCCAAAGAGAAGTTGCAAGAAATCGAGTACGGCCAGAAAGAACCCACCAGGCATCAATTGGTGAAAATGGCTGGGCAATATCGTCGTCCTCTGCTTACCTTTTATTTGTCCAGCCCGCCTCAGCAGTCGAAAAGGGGTGCAGATTTCCGCAATACACCCCAAGATAATCTGCCTCGCAATGAGGGATTATTAGACGCGCTTGTGCGAGATATGCGAGCACGACAGAGCATGGTGCTCGCCATTCTGGAGGAGGAAGATGAGGCTGAAGCACTCCCTTTCATAGGTTCTCACCATATTGAGGACGGTCAAGAAGCGGTCGTCAGGTCACTCAAGTCCTTGTTGGGTATTGATGTCAACACATATCGGACCCAGCCTAACCAGTCCGCCGCCTTTGACGTGATGCGAGGCAAAGTGGAAGGCTCCGGCGCATTTGTATTACTTCAGGGCGATCTAGGCAACTACCTAAGCGCAATAGAGCCTGCTGTATTTCGTGGTTTTTGCATAGCTGACAACATTGCGCCCTTTATCGTAATCAATGACCAGGACGCTAGACCGGCATGGTCATTTACCCTCTTGCACGAGACTGTCCATCTGATGCTGGGTCAGACTGGTGTAAGCGGAGAGTACGGAGAGAGTGAGGTAGAACGCTTTTGTGATGATATCGCAGGAGAGTTTCTGCTACCAGACGCTGAATTGCAAAGTCTCTCCCTGGTTGATGGAAGCAATTTCAATGACATCTCTGAGAGCATCAACGCCTTCGCTAACGAGTTCAAGGTTAGCCACACAATGGTTGCCTACAAGGCGTATCGATCCAACTTAATTGATCAGGACTCCTTTGCCCGACTTCGTTCTGTCTTTCGACGGGCGTGGCTTGAGAGCCGAGAGCGTACACGGACGATGGCACAGGAGCAAGATGGAGGACCCAACTATTATACGGTGCGCCGCCACCGGCTAGGCGGCCGTTTGGTCAATCTGGTACGACACATGATGGCAACCGAGATGGTGACTACATCTAAAGCTGCTCGAATACTCGGGGTCGCACCCGGGCAAGTTAATCCCTTGTTGGGTGTTATACGCTCATCCTAGGTTGTGAATGTGCTCTATCTCCTCGGCGCCAATGTGCTAATTGATGCCAACAGAGACTACTACCCCATCCAACGCGTGCCAGAGTTCTGGAACTGGCTCCTGGAAATGGGCAGACTCGGACTGATAACGATTCCAGAAGAGACTTACGAGGAAATAGTTTCACCATCGTCAAGGCGGCCTGATGAATTGGCCGATTGGCTAAGATCGCAAAGGGTTACGATGATGCTGGATGAGCAGGTCAATCCAGAGTTGGTGGCTGCAGTTATTGACCAGGGCTACGCCCCAGATTTGACTGATGAGGAGATCGAAAAAGTGGGGCGAGACCCGTTCCTAATTGCCTACGCCCTGGCTGATTTTCGGAATCGGTGCGTAGTAACAACCGAACGTTCCAGATCAAGCACGAGTCGGGCAAATCGCCACTTGCCTGATGTATGTGATGATCTACAAGTTCCGTGTATCAACACCTTTGACTTGATTAGAGAACTCAACTTCCATACAGGTTGGAGAGCACAGCCATAACTGCTCTTTAGATGAGTAGCCTGTGGCCCAAATCGCACCGCATCCTCCCCTACCCCCTCCGTGACCCTGGCCCGGCGACGAGGGCCGTGCCACGCTCCCTGCCCTCCTTCAGTCGTCCGTATTCGGAGCTAAGCTCCGCGCCCAGTATCAGTATCAGGCTGCTGACGTAGACCCAGAGCAGCAGTACAAGTATGTCGCCACCTGAGCCGTACACGTCCTTGAAGCCGCCGAATCGCTCAAGATACAGCAGGAATGACGCCTTGCAAAACTCGAACAGCACGGTGGCGACCAGCGCGCCAGGCCACACGTATTGCCAGTAGGTCTTCGTATTTGGCAGCAGCTTATACATCATCAGGAACGTGGCCAACGTAAGCGCAGCGGCAAAGGCCTGGAGCATGAACCGACCGCCAACGTCCACGAGGAAGTCCGGCGCCGGCAGGTCCGCCTTGGCGTACTCCCCGGCTATACGCACGAAGGCGGACGCCCCAAGGGAGGTCAGGAACATCAGGCCGACTGCCAGAGCCATCGCCATCTGCCTGGGCTTGTTGATGTATATGGGCCGGTCTTTCTGGACGTCCCAAGCCCTGTTGACTACCTTGGCCGCGGCCCCGAATATAGCGCTGCCCGACCAGATCAGCCCGAATATCGCTATTACGCCAAGGGCGCCGCCGATCCGGACGTTGCGGTCCAGAAGATCCTCGGAGCCTGGAAGGTATCCGGCAACGAACTCGGTAAGCTGCTCCTGTCGCGTCTCCGACGCGGGGAGCAGGTTGAAGATGGCGATAAGGCCAATGAGCAGTGGGAACAGCGAGAAGACGGCATAGTAGGCCACGCCCGCCGCCATGTGGGTGGCGTCGTCGTCCGACATCTCCCGGATAGTGCGCCACCCGAGCCTGAGGTAAAACACGTTGTCTATCAAGCCCTTGACGACGTTCGACGGGCGTCTAAAGGTATTCCCAATACGTCTCAATGCAGTGTCTCTCCATTGCTCTAAAGCGTCGCCTCGGCGTTGGGATATGGGAGATTCCGGGCCTGTACAATTTATCACAGGCCGGACTTCTAGTATAATGAGGCCGCTTTGACAGCACTAGAGCGCACCGAGACGCAGATTGAGAGCCTCGTCACGCCCATCGAGTGGCGCGAGGGGTGTATACGGCTGTTGGACCAGAGCCGCCTGCCCTGGGAGGAGGTGTTCCTTGACCTGGGGAACACAGCGGAGGTCGTGCGGGCCATACGTGAAATGCGGGTCAGGGGCGCCCCGGCCATAGGCGTCACAGCAGCCTACGGGATGGCGCTGGCCGCCGGAAGCTTTGACGCAGCAGAGCGGGAACCAGCCCTGGCCGGCCTTCGGGAGGCCGCGCGGGAACTGGCGGCGTCCCGCCCCACGGCGGTCAACCTGAGATGGGCCGTAGACCGAATGATGCGCGCGGCGGAAGACACCGAACACAGCGTCGATTTGGCTACCTCTCTTCTGGCAGAGGCGCAGAAGCTGCACCGGGAGACCCTGGAGTCCGACCTCCGGCTGAGCGAGTACGGCGCATCCCTCATACCGCCCGGATCCTCCGTGCTGACCCACTGCAACACCGGCGCTCTAGCCACCGGTGGATACGGCACGGCGCTGGGCGTCATTCGGCGCGCATGGGAGGAGAGCAGGGTCAATCAGGTGATGGCGACCGAGACCCGGCCCTGGCTTCAGGGAGCGCGCCTGACCACCTGGGAGCTGACCCGACTGGGCATACCCGTGACCCTTGTCGTGGACTCGGCAGCCGGGTACCTGATGGACCGCGGCCGGGTGCAGTGTGTCATCACGGGCGCGGACAGGATAGCCGCCAACGGAGATACGGCCAACAAGATTGGCACCCTCTCCCTGGCCGTTCTGGCCCACCAGTACGGCATCCCATTCTACGTGGCGGCGCCCATCAGCACCATCGACCTGAGCATAGCGTCCGGCGACGACATTCCCATAGAGGAGCGGCCTGAGTCGGAGGTGACGGGTTATGGGACGACTCCGACCGCGCCGGCGGATACGCCCGCTTGGAACCCGGCCTTCGACGTGACCCACCATCGATTTATCGAGGCCATCATCACCGACGGCGGCATAGCCCGTCCGCCCTACGAGCAGACTCTGCGAATGGTGGTGAACGGTGGCTGAAGCGCTGATTGGCGTCATAGGCGGTACGGGCCTGTACCAGATAGAGGGGCTGACAGACACGAAGGAGACCATCATCGACACGCCCTTCGGCGCGCCCAGCGACGCCATCGTAACGGGCGTCCTCAACGGAGTGGGCGTCGCCTTCCTGCCGCGGCACGGCCGGGGACACCGCCTGATGCCGTCGGAGATACCCTCCAGGGCCAACATCTACGCCCTGAAGTCCCTGGGTGTGGAGCGTGCCATATCCGTGAGCGCAGTGGGAAGCCTCAGAGAGAACATACGCCCGCTGGACATGATTGTCCCGGACCAGCTCATAGACAGGACCGTCGGCAGGCCCAGCACCTTCTTCGGAGACGGCCTGATCGCCCACGTCGGCATGGCCGACCCATTCTGCCCGGAGATGAGGGACATCCTGTACAACATTGCCTCCGAGATGGGCGCGCGTGCGCATCCATCGGGCACACTGGTTACCATCAACGGCCCCCAGTTTTCCACCAAGGCGGAGTCCCACATGTACCGCTCCTGGGGCGCGGACATCATCGGGATGACCGCCCTGCCGGAGGCCAAACTCGCCAGGGAAGCGGAGATGTGCTACTCTATACTGGCCTGTTCGACCGACTACGATTGCTGGCACGAGAGCGCGGAACCGGTGACGGTGGAGATGGTGGTGGAGAACCTGATGCGGAACACGGCTCTCTCCAGGCAATTCTTGCGGATGTGATAACCAGAGTGGGTCCGGCCGAGGATTGCTCCTGCGGCTCCGCTCTGGAGAATGCCATTGTGACTGACAGTGCAGTGGTCACGCAGGAAGCCAGAGTCAGGCTGGGCATTCTGGTAAGCAAGTACATTACCTGATACTAAACTCGCGGAGGTGTTTCAGTATGGCAAGACAAGACCCGGGGGAACCGTATTTCAGAGTAAGCTTGGACGAAGCCAAGAGTATGCTGGACGGCGGCAACGCCGTTGTTATTGATGTGCGCAGGCCGGACGAGTGGGCCGAAGGCCACGTGCAGGGCGCAACGCACATACCCGTTGACGACGTGCTGGCCCGCATCGATGAGCTGCCGCAGGGCATGGACCTTCTCTTCATCTGCGCCCAGGGCGTTCGCAGTGGCTTGGCGTGCGAGATGGCCGCCGCCATGAACTTCGAGACGGAGCAGCTGTTCAACATCGAGGAGGGCACCGCGGCCTGGATAGAGAAGGGCCTGCCGGCAGAGCGAGGGTAGGCGAACCTTCCCAGAGCCTGCACCCAGTTGCACGCCGGACGAATCGGCAGATTAGGCATATTGGGGTGCATCGGCCCCATGCCGTCTCCGTCATTCCTGCGAAGCTTGCCCCGCACTTGATGCGGGGGCGGGAATCCAAGGAGATTGCTAAAGGGTCTGGTGGATCCCTGCTTCCGCAGGAGTGGTCTGGTAGGGCGCTATTGCCCCTTATTCGTTGCCTTCTCGACAACTGCTCTGAGGATAAACCTCTTGCTCAGAGCTTTATCCGCCATTCCTGCGAAGCTTGCCCCGCACTTGATGCGGGGGCAGGAATCCAAGACGCCTCCATAGCAAAAGGTGGACCCCCGCGAAGCTTGTCCTCGTGGAAACGGGGAGCAGCGGTTGGCAGATATAATGGGCCCGCGAAGGTGTCAGAGGTCTAGGCCTCGTCACACATTTGGGAGAAGCCGAGGCTCTTACCATCCTGATACGGGCGCTTGCGCGGGGAATCGCCAAACAGACACCCGTCGGGAACGCGGGCCAGAAAGACGCTAAGAAGGGAGACCATGAACAGAGAAGATAGCGGCCTCAAGGATGTGGTTGGCATCGGCAATGCGATGGTCGATATACTGGCGCACGCCAACGAGGACTTCCTGGCGACTCACAACCTGGTCAAGGGGGTTATGACACTGGTGGACGCCGAGCAGGGAGCTTCAATATACGAGGCTATGCAGTCCACAGTGGAGATGTCCGGTGGGTCGGTGGGCAACACAATGGCGGGACTGGCCTCTCTGGGGGGCGCCGGGTCGTACATCGGCAAGGTCCGAAACGATCAGCTTGGAAACATCTTCCATCGCGACCTCCAGTCCATCGGCATTGAGTTTTCCACGACGCCGGCCGTCGACGGCTCTCCCACGGCCCGCTGCCTGGTGCTTGTCACCCCGGACGGCCAGCGCTCCATGGCGACCTACCTGGGGGCCTGCACGGAGTTGGGGCCTGAGGACATAGACGCCGACACCATCCGAAATCACTCCATCACATACCTGGAGGGCTATCTCTGGGACGCTCCCCAGGCAATGGAGGCGATGGTTATGGCGGCCCAGCTTGCTCGCGACTCCGGTCGCCGGGTAGCCCTGACCCTCTCCGATCCTTTCTGCGTAGACCGTCATCGAGAGTCCTTCAGGGAGCTCATCCGGGAGCACGTAGACATCCTGTTTGCCAATGAGGATGAGATTATCTCCCTGTACCAGGTAGGGAATGTCCACGAAGCGGTCGACAGGGTGCGCCACGACTGCCCTCTGACCGCCGTCACCCGCAGTGATAAGGGGTCGATAATAGCCTCCGGCGATGAGACCCACAACATCGACATTGTGCCGGTGGAGCGGGTTGTGGACACCACAGGGGCCGGAGACCTTTACGCCGCCGGCTTCCTGTACGGCGTGACTCACGGCTACGACCTGCCAACCAGCGGTCGCATAGGCGCCATAGCGGCGGCGGAGATAATCAGCCACGTAGGAGCCAGGCCGGAGACGCAGCTACAGGAGTTGGTGAGGGGCAGGCTGTAGGTAGGATGAACGAAGACGCCCAATTGGGGAATTATATATGAAATTACCCCCAGGAATGAAAAGTCCCCAGCGCCTAGCTTGGCGTGGGGATCTTGTGCTCGTGGACGGAACGGAGCGCTTAGGAGGCTGCCTTTCCGAAGACCTCCGCCACCATCGGCATTAAGTGCTTCTCAATGCGCTCAACGGAGGTCTTAATCACCCCCACGTCCCGCTCCAAGTGCTCCAGCCGCCCGTCGATGGACTTAATCCAAGGCTCCAACTTCTCCATCACGCGATTGGCTACCCCCTCCTCCGTAACTTGCTCCACTACTACCATACCCTCCCCTTTCTCTCTCATGGAGACTACCCTAGTCTCCCCTAAGGGTATTATACCCCGTTCAACAACTTTCACACACCCTGAAATCACGAATTATCAATTCTCTTAGACAACTTTTCAGCCAGCCGCCCCACTCAAGGCAACCAACCGAGGCTAGCGCAGTCCCGTCTAATGGCCTCGGCGTTGGCGATGAGGAGCGGGGTGTGCTCCGCCCAGAGGCCGATGCGCTCTAGGTTATACACCACACCACCGCTAATCCCAGTCACAGGGCGGTTCTCCGCGATGCGCTGCACCACGTCGGCTTGAAACCGCTCATAGCTCACAATGGCCCCGGACACCCGCAGGCACCCATAACGACTCTCGGCCTCAGTGATGGCGCCGTCGGCGGCGTGGAGCTCCAGCAAGTCCACAAAGGCATTGGCGTCGTCCTGGAGCTTGGCGAAGGCCGCCAAGTCACTCTGCGCCAACTTCTCAAAAGTCCGCGTCCCAATCCTGTCCATCTCAGCCTCCGAGACAATCGACTCAGGAGTACACGCCCCCGCCAAGAGCACGAACACGCCAATAACTCCTCCAACCAACTTAAGGGCATACACTAGGTGGGCCTCCCTCCGACTTTGAGATTGAGACCAACCTAGCCAAGTCTGCCTGCAATCCAGTGTAGGGCCGGAGGGAAGGCCATGTAGCATGGCCTCATACCCCAAAGGCTCCTTACACCTTCATGCTTAGGGAATCGCAGAACCTGACTTGGCTAGTCGCTCTCAGCCTATCACTCACCACCGCCTGTGTAAAGCCGCTTGACGCTGGGCGGGCAGGGTGCTACCCTTGGCGCATCCTAGCTGACGCTAGGGTAACTGGCTATATAAGTCCGCCCAATTGGCTAGGCATATGCCACTGTACATCGGCAAGAACCACGAGGTAGACGCCACCCCTGTCCAGAGCATATTCCGCTTGGCTGGCAACGACGAAGACGCGCTCACCTACGCCTTGGGATTCTTGCTGGCTCACGACCAGGATTTCTGCGCCAAGCTGGTCAGACGTCTGCGTATTGTCCCACGACATACCCTCAAGCCTGACTACACTGTCCACTTGCAAGAGATTACCGATACTGGCTTTGGTCGCCGGGACATTGTCATCCAGGACAGCGAAACCCGCATAGTTTTGGAGGCTAAGATTGGCCGTGCCGAACCCACAGCGAAGCAATTGCTCATGTACGCCAAGGAATACGGCTTGTGGGATCAGTTCCAGACTAAAGGATTGGTAGCGCTAACGCGCTCCGGGCTGTCGGCTGCAACGCGGGAAGAGGTTGAATCTAAGCTTGCCAAACGGGGAATGGGAGTACGATTCAACAGCGTCCAGTGGCACGAAGTATTGGAACTCACCTTGAAACACAGGCCTTCAGATGACTCGATGCTTACGCGTTACCTTTTCCAGCAGTTCATTCGCTTCATCAGGAGGGACTACGGCATGGGCTACTACGATGTTGAGGTTCACATTCAGGACCTGAACCCCCTTAACGCAGAGATATTCACCGAAGGCTGGATGTACGTAACTAGCCTAAATGACAAGAAGGCTCCTCTGTATTTTGCCCCATATTTTACACAACAGTGCCAAAAGCCCGGCATATCCCTGATGAGCCGCGTATTATACACCGAGGACATTGAGTTCGCCGTGCTCCTGGAGAAAGAGGATTTTATTGCGCCCCCTCCGAGCGAAGAGCATCGCCGTCGCTGGACTGATGGTTTGGCCAGTATTCGCGAACGTGCCAAGGAGGAGAAGTGGGAAAGAGACACGCGCCTATTCTACTACGACCGCCCAATTCCGCTTCCTAAGACTATAAGTAAACCGCAACTGCCCAAGAAAGATACAACCAAGTCGGATTCGAAGCCAATGCAGCAGATACCTACAGGCTATGGTCTTCTCGTCGAGGAGCTTCTCCGGCTTGCCCTGGACTCCCAAGCGTCCGGCCAGACGGTAGCCTAGCCAGGCCGCCGAACCCGCAGTGGACACGCGCTACGAAATCGGCTATTATACACAAGTTCTAACAGATATAAGTATAGTGCCGGACCCTAGACCAGAGGTCGCCGAGGGGCCCGGCGCTACCGATTGCCCGCTTGCCACCAATTGGGTGGCGCCCGCCGGCTAGATCCCACCCAGCTACTACACGCGATCTTAAATTAAGGGCGATTTTTGCCCTGGGAGGACTATTAGCGAATGGTTTCACAAGCACAGGGCCACGTAAAGGACCCGGGCCTGGCCGGCCAGGGAGTATTACGCATCGAGTGGGCTGCTCGAGAGATGCAGGTGCTGCGTCTCATCCGAGAGCGATTCGCCAGGGAGAAGCCTCTCCAGGGTTTGCGGCTGGCGGCCTGCCTTCACGTAACCACTGAGACGGCAAACCTGATGCTCACTCTGAGAGACGGCGGAGCCAGCGTTGTGCTCTGCGCCAGCAACCCACTGAGCACCCAGGACGACGTGGCGGCTGCCCTGGTGTCCGAGTACGGAATACCCACCTTTGCCATCAACGGAGAGGACAACGATACTTACTACCAGCACATCCACTCCGCTCTTGACCACGCGCCACACTATACTATGGACGACGGCGCCGACCTGGTGACTGTCTTGCACAAGGAGCGCCGCGACCTGCTGGGCAACGTCGCAGGCGGCACGGAGGAGACCACCACCGGCGTGGTGCGCCTCCAGAGCCAGGCGCGGGAGGGAATGCTGGAGTACCCCATCATCGCAGTCAACGAGGCGGACACCAAGCACCTCTTCGACAACCGCTACGGCACCGGGCAGAGCACTGTGGACGGCATAACCCGTGCAACCAACGTGCTGTGGTCAGGCAAGAAGGTAGTTGTCAGCGGCTACGGCTGGTGTGGCAAGGGAATCGCCATGAGGGTCCGCGGAATGGGCGGGCATGTTGTCGTCACAGAGGTAGACCCCGTCCGGGCATTGGAGGCCGTGATGGACGGGTACAAGGTTGAGCCTATTCTGGAGGCCTCTTCGGAGGGCGACATCTTTATCACCGCAACCGGAGACATTAACATCATAGATGAGGCCGTTCTGGGACGTATGAAGGACGGCGCCATCGTCGCCAACAGCGGCCACTTCAACGTAGAGATAAACATCCCGGCTCTGGACGCCATGTCCGAGGGCAAGCGGCGCATTCGCCAGTCGGTGGAGGAGTATAGCGTGAAGGACGGGCGGAAGATCTACCTGCTGGGGGAGGGAAGGCTCATCAACCTGGCCGCCGCCGAGGGGCACCCATCCAGCGTGATGGACATGAGCTTCGCCAACCAGGCCCTTTGCGCGGAGTACCTGGCAAAGCTGACGGAGAAGCTGGAGCGCAATGTCTATCCGGTCCCCAAGGATATAGACGAGGCAATAGCAGGCCTCAAGCTCCAATCCCTGGGCGTCCAGATCGACACACTGACTGACCAGCAGAAGCTGTACCTGGAGAGCTGGGAGGAAGGGACCTAAAGCAGCGGCAGACAGAATGCCGTAGACCCTGCACACCACACAAGGAGAGAAAACAATGGGCTTTACATTTACGGATTCACCATCTTATCTGTACACCTCTGAGTCGGTGACGGAGGGACACCCGGACAAACTGTGCGACCAGATATCGGACGCCATCCTGGACGCCATCCTGTCCAGGGATCCCACGGCCAGAGTCGCCTGCGAGACCTGTGTCACCAACGGACTGGTCGCGGTCATGGGCGAGATTACAACCGATACCTACGTGGACGTTTCACGCGTCATCAGGGACACCATCACTGCCGTCGGCTACACCGACCCCGCTCACGGCTTCGATGCCAAGTCCTGCGGCGTTGTGCTTTCCCTACAGGAGCAGTCCAAGGACATCGCATTGGGTGTGGACAGCTCCCGTGAGGCCAAGGATAGCGGGGCCAACGAAGAGGACCCGGACAAGATCGGCGCCGGCGACCAGGGCATGATGGTGGGCTTCGCCTGCAACGAGACGCCGGAGCTTATGCCCCTGTCCGTTTCCCTGTCCCACAAACTGTGCCAGCGCCTGGCCCTTGTCCGCAAGGAGGGAGTCATTCCCTATCTCCGGCCGGACGGCAAGTCCCAGGTCACCGTTGAGTACGCCTACGGCGTTCCCAAGCGCATCGACACCGTCGTGATCAGCGCGCAGCACGCTCCGGAGGTGTCCCAGGACGTCATTCACCGGGACATCACCGAGCTTGTGATTAACGAGATAGTCCCCAAGGGCTTGATGGACGCCAACACCAAGATTTACGTCAACCCCACCGGAAGGTTCGTGGTTGGCGGCCCGGTGGCGGATACCGGCCTCACTGGGCGCAAGATTTTGGTGGACACCTACGGCGGAGTCGCCCGGCACGGCGGCGGCGCATTCTCCGGGAAGGACCCCACGAAGGTCGACCGCTCCGGCGCATACTACGCCCGGTACGCCGCCAAGAATATAGTCGCAGCGGGTCTGGCGGACCGCGCCGAGATCCAGGTCTCCTACGCCATCGGCAGGGCCCAGCCCATCAGCATTTCCGTGGAGACCTTCGGCACCGGCCACGTGGACGACGCCACCATCCAGCAGCTGACCGAGAAGCATTTCGACTTCCGGCCGGCGTCCATTATCCGAAACCTGAACCTACGCCGACCGATTTACAAGAACACCGCAAGCTACGGGCACTTCGGCAGGGAAGACCTTCAGCTGCCCTGGGAGCGCACCGACAAGGCGGACATCCTCCGGACGGAGGCGGGTCTGAAGCTGGTTAAAGGACAGGGAGAAGCCACAGCCTGAGCAAGAGGTCCGCAATATGAAGGCGGTTATCCTGGCGGGGGGAGAGGGGACCAGGCTGCGTCCCCTCACCTGCAACACCCCCAAGCCCATGGTGCCTATACTCAACCGGCCCTTCCTTGAGCACATGCTCAGCCACCTGAAGGGCCACGGAGTAGACCACACCCTGCTCACGTTGTGCTACCTCCCGGACGTAATCCGGTCGCACTTCGGTGATGGTCAGGGTATGGATCTGCGTCTCTCATATACCCTGGAGGAGGAGCCTCTGGGCACCGCGGGCGCGGTCAAGAACGTGGAGGGCGAGCTGGACGGGACGTTCTTCGTCCTCAACGGCGACATCTTCACGGACATGGACCTGAGAGACATGGTCCGATTCCACCGCGAGACCGGCGCTCTGGTGACCATCTCCCTGACACAGGTGGAGAATCCCTCCGCCTTTGGCGTCGTCGAGACCGACCCGCAGGGGCGGGTGCAACGCTTCCTGGAGAAGCCGGCCCCGGGCGTGACGACCAGCAACTGGATCAACGCCGGGATATATCTGATAGAGCCTGAGGTGCTGGCTCACGCGCCCTCAGGAGAGCACTATATGTTCGAGCGCGGCCTGTTTCCCAAGCTGCTTGATATGGGAGCGCCCGTATACGGCTACCGCTCCCAGTCCTATTGGGTCGACCTGGGCACTCCGGCCAACTACGTGAAGGTGCACCGCGACCTCCTTCCCGCGGCGTCGATGAACGCCGGCTACGGTGAGAGCTACATTCACTCCTCCGCGGACATATCGGGGCCGGTGCTTCTGGGCAGGGGCTGCACCATAGGCCCGGAGGCCGTCATCAGAGGCCCGGCCGTCTTGGGAGACGGCTGCAAGGTCGGCGAAAAGGCCCGGATTACGGACTCCATACTCTGGAGAAACGTGAGCATAGAGCCTGGGACGGACCTGAAGGGATGCATTCTCGGCAACGGTGTCAGCATAGGAGAGGCCGTATCGGTGGGCGAAGGGTGTATACTTGCAGACGATGTTACCGTAGGCAGGGGCAATCAGCTGGATAGGGGCATGGTGCTGTGGCCCAACAGCGCCTTGGCGCCGGAAATCCTCTCCTTCCATTGAAACAACCACTCAGCAGGGAGAAGTAACAATGTCAATCAGGTTCGGCACAGACGGCTGGCGCGCCATCATTGCCGATGACTTCACCTTCGACAACGTCCGTCTATGCACCCAGGGTGTGGTCCAGTACATGCTGCAACAGGGCCTGGGCCAGAGAGGCCTTGTGGTGGGCTTCGACACCAGGTTCGCCTCGGAGGACTTCGCCCGGACGGTGGCGGAGACGGCCGCGGCAGGGGGTGTCAAGGTCTTCCTATGCGACAGACCGGCGCCCACTCCAATGGTCACCTACAACATAGTGGACCGCGGGGCCGGGGGGGCCGTTATAATCACGGCCAGCCACAACCCGCCGAACTGGAACGGCTTCAAGTACAAGCCGGACTACGCCGGAAGCGCCTCGCCGGAGATAACGGACGCCATAGAGAAGCTGATAGACGCCGTCCCGGACAACGGCGCGACGGCCCCAATACCCTGGGACGAGGCCCTCGCCGGCGGCATCGGTCAGAACGTAGACCCTTCTTCCTCTTACACGGAGCACCTTGGCCGTCTTCTTGACCTGCAGGCGCTGAGAGACGCCGGGTTGAAGATAGCGGTGGACCCCATGTACGGGGCAGGAGCGAGGTACGTCCCGTCCATGCTGGGAGGCGGCAAGACCACCCTGAAGGAGATTCACAGCGAGCGCAATCCCCTCTTCCCGGGAATGCGCCAGCCTGAGCCTGTGGCCGATAATCTTACGGAGCTGTCGCAGCTGGTGACGGACATGAGCGCTGACGCCGGTTTTGCTCTGGACGGCGACGCCGATAGATTCGGGCTGGTGGACGAGAAGGGACGGTTCGTGTCTCCGCTCCAGGTATTCGCACTCCTCGCGCTGTACATGCTGGAGATACGGGGAGAGCGCGGGCCTCTGGTGAAGTCCATTACCACAACCCGAATGATCTATCGCCTGGGAGAGTTGTACAACGTGCCGGTCTTCGAGACTCCCGTAGGCTTCAAGTACGTGGGGCCTCTGATGACCCAGGAGGATGCGCTGATAGGCGGCGAGGAGAGCGGAGGCTACGGATTCCGCGGCCACATCCCGGAGCGGGACGGCATACTCAGCGGTCTCTTCATCCTGGATATGATGGCCAGGACCGGCAGACGCCCCTCGGAACTGCTGGACTACCTGTATGACAAGGTTGGCCCACACTTCTACGACCGGAGCGACATACCTCTACCCCCTGAGCAGCGCGACACCCTGGCAAAGAGGGTTGGGGACGTCAAGCCTGACGCTATTGGCGGCGTGAAGGTGGCCAGCCAGGATAGCATAGACGGCTACCGGTTCATTCTGGAGGACGGGTCATGGGTGACAATACGCTTCTCCGGAACGGAACCCCTGCTTCGCATCTACGCAGAGGGGAAGAGCGCCGACAGGGTGGATACCCTCCTGTCTGAGGCCAGGAGCATGGTAGACCTTTGATGGACAACCACACCGACATCTCGCTGGACGAGCCTGAGCTCTATCTGAGGCTCGATCCCTCAGGTCTCAGGGAGAGGATAGCGGACCTCCCTTACCAGTGCCTCCACGCGTGGGAGGAGGGACTGAGATTCAGCCTGCCCAGCAGCTACCGGAAAGCGCGCAACGTCATTCTGGCCGGCGTGGGAGGCTCCGCCATTGGCGGAGAGCTGATGGGTGACCTCATTACGAGGGACGGCTCACCCCTGGTGACCGTGTGCCGGGACTACCACCTGCCGCCGTATCTTGGGCCGGACTCGCTGGTCATCGTTTCCAGCTACTCCGGCAACACCGAGGAGACCATAGCCGCGTTCCAGGACGCCATTGAGCGTAAAGCGAAGGTGGTCGCGGTAACCACCGGTGGTCGGCTGCTCCAGATGGCCCAGAAGGAGGGCGTGCCGGCATTTCAGATAGACTACGTGGGAGAGCCGCGGACGGCTCTGGGCTACAGCTTCCTTGTGCCCCTGGCAATGCTGCAAAGCCTTGAGCTCACTTCCAACAACAACGAGTCTGTGGTGGAGGCCTCCGAGGTGCTGTTCTCCCTGAGCCATCATCTGGAGACCGGTATGCCTACCCACGACAACCCGGCCAAAGAGCTTGCCAAGACCCTGCAGGGGAAGCTGATTGTGATCTACGGTGGGGGTATGTTGTCCGGGGTGGCCCGACGATGGAAGACCCAGTTCAACGAGAACGCCAAGGCATGGGCTTTTATTGAGCTTCTTCCGGAGGCCGGGCACAATGCTATCGCCGGTCTTCACTGGCCCAAGCCGATGGGAAAGAGGGCGTGCGGAGTGCTGCTCAACACACTGAGCCTTCATCCCCGCATCAAGCTGAGATATCAGGTCATTGAGGAGCTACTGGGACAGGCGGGTGTGCAGTGTCGCACTGTGGACGGAGTGGGACAGAGCTTCCTGGCTCAGATGCTCAGCACCGTAATGTTTGGGGACTTCACCAGCTATTACCTGGCGTTGCTGAACGGCGAAGACCCCTCGCCCGTGCCTCCCCTGGACTACCTCAAGGCCAGGCTTCAGAACGCAGAGTAGGACGGCTCGTCCTTGCGTAAGGCCCACAATACCCCTTTTGGGGCGTGGAAAGACCATAGGGCCTCTCCCCAGCCTAAACCAGCGCTGCATATGTTTAAGCCACAGGAGCTCACTTTTTCGAATGCTCTACCTAGACAGTCCTGGTCATTAAGGGTCCACCACTCTTTGCGAGGAAGTTATCAAGGCCCTAAAGAGTATTGTCACACTGGGCCCTCAGAAGATATCAACCAGAACCGAATGAGAAGCGACAGGCGCTCTTTAGAGTGTCAGGAATGAATTGGGCCTCTTCGAGTAGTCCCCAATCCCGAAGAGGCCCATGCTAACTAACTATTCGCTGTATCTCTACTCATTATCCTTCCAGTACCGTTCATGGATCCAGTTGTGGAATCCGAAGACACCGTGATCAGGGAAAAAGACGCCTTGCATCCACGGCTGGCTGCCATAATACAGGTTCTGGAACTCCATGGTAGACCCATATATCGCCTCTTGCATCCAGATCCTCTCTAATTCCTTAGTAAGTCTATTACGCTCTATCGAATCCAACTCTCGCTCTATCTGATCAATAAGCGAGTTCACTTTCGCTTGGACATCTGCATCCACTCCCGCCCTACACGGATTAAAGTTTAAGCCCGTGGACTTGAAGTTAGCGTAACGGTCCCAAGGGTCTATGAAAGTGGTGAGGCCGTTCGGCCAACCGGATACGGTGTCGTACTGGCAGGCACGGCTTAGCTCAAGTGCAACCACCCCCTCCAATATCCTTAAGTCGACCTCTGCCCCCAGATTTGTTGTCCACTGGTCCGCCACAAAAATGCACCTATCCACATAGTTCTGATCGGACCGGCTCAGGCAGGTGAAGACAGGACGTTCTCCTGCCCCGTACACATCGTCCAAAATCCGGTTAGCCTCTGCGATGTCAACATCCCTATCTTCCCGGTATCCGGGCCATGTCATGATATCCTCAATGGGATTGCCCCAGAATCCCCCTGGACCATGCATTCCGGATATCTCAGACTTATACAAGTCACCGTCAATATGAGTTGCCTGATGCCATAGGCGTCGGTCAATTACCATATCCGCTGCCTGGCGCACCTGCACGTTATCAAAGGGAGGACGCGTGGTATTGTAGTCGTTGCCTTGGCCACCCGTATACTGGTGTTGTAACAGAGGCTTCTCGGAAAAGTCACGCAACGCCTGTCGTACGTTGCCAGGTGTCATGCTCCCGCTACCTTGACCCAGAATGTCTATTGCCCCACTGGCCCAAGATGTAAAGGCCGTGCTGAAGTCTCGGATAACGTGCACATCCACGCCATCGACGAAAGGCACCCCTTCCCTCCAATGGTTGGGATTTCGCCTGGTCTTGGTCACAATATCCTGCTGAAGAGCCTCTGGCACGAAAGCACCTGTCCCCATGTTAAGGAACCAGTTTTCCCTATTTACCTCACCGGGATGCTCAGCCCGTAACCACTCCAACCAGTCCTTGTCTACCATAACTACACCCGGATAGGCCAACTCATCGAATATGGAAGGCTTGGGGAACGCCAAACTTAGCACAAGAGTGTACCCATCCGGTCCATCGGCACATGTTACCTCGGTGACATTGCTAGTCAAATGCCCCCTGGCGCTACTTCCACCCTTCTCCTCAGTCCACCCAGGTGTGCCATAGAAATCCAGACTAGCCTTGGCATCCTCGCACGTAAACTCTGTGCCCCTACCAGGCATATCATCCAGTCCATTTTCTGAATCCTGCGGTATGGGATCCCGGAACATCACCCCTTGTCGGAGGTTCAGCGTGAGAGTCAACCCATCCTCAGATAGCATCCAACTCTCAGCCAAATCAGGATGGACAGGACCATTGGCTCCAACCCACGGATCCCGGCGCATCAGCGCATTGTATTGCGGTGTCGTAAAGATACGATACATACTGGCATTCCAAGGAGCATTGAGTGTCTGGGGCCACGTGGTACGATACTTCACTATGCCGCCATACTTGGGTGTACCCCACTCCTCTTTATACCCAGGGTTCTGAAAAATCGAATCCATCGTCGCATAGTCCAGATTCAAAGCCACATCCGGCACTCCCGTGGCCGTTGGAACCGCCATGGCGGGCGATGTCCCAGTAGGTGCCGGAGGCACCTCCGTGGGCATACTAGTAGGTGCCGCATCACCAGCACACGCCAAGGCAACCACCAACATGGCAAGTGCCAAAACAGCCATCGTATACCTATTGTGCAACGTTTTACGTAAGTTCACGCCTCTCCCTTCTTCCTTATGAATCTCCAGATGGGCAATAGGTTAACATTATCCATATATTCGGTCAATGGACTGATCCCTATGATATGTTGCAACATCCTTAGAGATGAAAACCTTCCAAATCCTCAACGCATTACGCATTTGGAAGTGGTAGCGAATGAGAATGGAGCTCAACCTTCAACAACCAAGGTCTTTGCCCAGACGTTCACATGCAGGGCAACTCCCGGCCCGCGCCCCGGTGCAACTTGTGTCCCAGATTAGTAGGCTAGTAATCCAGCTCCCTCAGGAACTCCGCAAATTGCGGCCCCATGTCCTCCCTCTGCAACGCCAGCGCGACCGATGCCTTGAGCAGACCCAGTGGATTGCCCACGTCGTACCGCACTCCCTGAAAGCGCAGGGCGAAGGCGGGCTGGCTTTCCAACAACATCCCTATGCCGTCGGTGAGCTGGATCTCGCCTATGGCCCCGGGTTTCACCCTCGTCAGGCAGTCGAACACCTCCGGTGTAAGCACATAGCGCCCGACGATCCCCAAGTTCGACGGCGCGTCTTCCGGAGCCGGCTTCTCCACGGTGCCGCGAATCCTGTACACGCCGTCCGCCACAGGCTCAGGGACGACTACACCGTAGTTTTGTATGGCAGGCCCAAGCACCTCCTCCACCGCGATCGCGCTGCCGCCGTACTCGTCGTAGACGGCCAGCAGCTGCGACAGCGCTCCCCTCTCCCCGGCTATGATGTCGTCCGGGAGAAGGACGGCAAATGGCTCGTCTCCCACGGCGCGGGAGGCGCACAGCACCGCGTGGCCCAGTCCAAGCTGTTCAGGCTGGCGCACGTAGGTCAGTTCCACTATCTCAGAGAGGCTGCGCACCAGGGAGAGACGAGGAGAATCCCCCTTGGCGGCCAGGGATCCCTCCAGCTCCAGGTGGCGGTCGAAGTAGTCGGCGATGGCCTCTTTGCCACGGGCGGTGACGATTATCACCTGCTCAATGCCCGCTTCCGCCGCCTCTTCGATGACGTACTGTATCGCGGCGCGGTCCACCAGGGGCATCAACTCCTTGGGCACGGCCTTGCTCATGGGCAGGAAGCGAGTGCCCAGCCCCGCGGCAGGTATAACGGCCTTTCTCACTTTCATCGCAGATCTCCTTCAGCGGCTACGCCGCAGCAATGGCCTCTCTCAGGTCGATAGCTCCCTCGTACAGCGCCTTGCCGACAATGGCCCCTTCAACTCCAAACGAGGCCAGCCGCCGAAGGTGCTCTATCGAAGACACGCCCCCGGATGCTACAACCCATGCATCCGTGTCATTCATCAACTCTTCAATGGCCTGGAAGTTGGGTTCCGTCATGGTCCCGTCACGGGATATGTCCGTGTAGACGAAGCGCCTCACTCCCAGCGCCGTCATCCGGTGAACCAGATCTATGGCAGTGACCTCACTGGACTCCCGCCAGCCGCGGGTGGCGACCAGCCCGTCCCTGGCGTCCACGCCCACAATGAGCGCATCCGGCCCAAAACGCCGGCAGGCCGATTCCACGAGTCCGGGATCGGCCACCGCGCTGGTGCCCAGAACTACGCGTCCAACCCCAATGCCAAGCGTCCTCTCTATTGCAGCCAAATCCCTGATGCCTCCACCCATCTGAAGCGGCATGGCCACGGAGGCCGCAATACTCTCGATGACCTCAAGGTTGGCCGGCTCACCCTGGGCAGCCCCGTCCAGGTCCACTACGTGCAAGCGTACCGCGCCCATCTCCTGCCATCGCAGGGCCACCTCCACGGGGTCGTCTGAGTAGACGGTCTCCTGGGCGTAGTCGCCCTGATAGAGGCGGACGCATCTGCCGCCTCTCAGGTCGATGGCCGGGATGACTTCCATCTAGCTTCTCCCGCCGTCCTTCACCATCGACCGCAGGAAGTTCTCGTAGAGTCGCAGACCCAGAGCGCCGCTCTTCTCAGGGTGGAACTGTGTGGCTACCAGGTTATCGCGGGCGATGACACTGCAAAACGGCGAAGCATAGTCGGTGGTGCCCAGCACCAGGCTCTGGTCTTCGGGAGCGGCGTAGTAGCTGTGCACAAAGTAGAAGTAGGAGCCGCTCTCGACGCCCTCCAGCACGGGGTGGTCCCTCTCGAAATTAACCTCGTTCCAGCCCATGTGGGGCGTCTTGACGCTGTTCGGGAACCGCTTGACCCTGCCGGGCACTACACTCAGGCATGGTATAGATCCCTCTTCCGACGACTCAAGCAGCAACTGCAATCCCAGGCAAACCCCGAAGAAGGGCACGCCGTCCCGGATGACGGCCCTTAGAGGCTCCACCAGCCCCCTCTCTTCCAGGGCGGTCATGGCGGAATCCGAAGCTCCCACGCCGGGAAGGATGACCGCCTTGGCATTTAGCACCTTCTGCGGGTCACCGGTCACCTCAGGGGAGTACCCCAGCTTCTCAACTGCCTTGGCAACGCTTCTCAGGTTACCCGCGCCATAGTCAACGATTGCTATCATTCCACACGCCTTCTCTATAGTTCCTGTATAATTCTCTGCATTCTCGACTTAGTCGTAGAGCAGTCCCATTACAGCCAATGACTACGCCCGGGAGGCCGCTACCTATCCCCGGGAGGGCTTCAAAAGGGACGGGAGAGGCCGAACGATTAACCTCCCAAGAGCCTGTCAACAGCCACTGCAACGGCCGCGGCCGCGGCCATTCCAGTTACTACTGTTCCAATCATCCATTTGATAAGCCTGGTCTCCTGGAGGGCCATGTCAGCTTTAGTGGCCAGGTGGGCCATTTCCGTCTTCAATCCGGCCACATCCGCCTTCAACCCGGCCACATCCGCCTTCACCTCAGTCACCTCCGCCTTGACTTCAGCCACATCAGCCTTGGTGGCCAAGTGCTCATACACTCCTTCGAGACGACTCAGCCTTTCTTCCGAAGTAGTCATCTCTTCAAACCTCCATCCGGTCTGTACCCGCGCGAGCGGAACTCCTTCCCGTAAGGGCCTCAATAGGAAGGTGTCTGTCCTCGTAGCGCGCCATAACGAAAGCCAGGTCCGCCAGGCGATTGAGGTACTGCAACACTACAGGGTTGTGCAAGAGCCCCTCTTCCTTTAGGGTCACGACCCTGCGCTCAGCTCTCCTCAATATGCTGCGAGCCATGTCCAGGGCGCCGGAGGCCGGGGTCGCGCCGGGAATGATGAAGGCGTTGGGCAGAGTCATCTGATCGTTCAGCTCGTCTATCAGCGTCTCAAGTCGATCCACCATAACCGGGGTAACCACGCTGAAGTGCTTCACCAGTTTTGGGTACTCCGATGCATCGGTTGCCAGCTCACCGCCCACCACGAAGAGCTCCCTCTGCACCTCCATGATTACCTCTTTCAGCCGCTCCTCCTGGACCAGAGAGCGAGCCAATCCGAGGGCAGATACGGCCTCGTCTACCGTGCCGTACGCCTCGCAGCGCAGGTCCGCCTTGGACACCCTGCCGCCGTACAGCAGGCCGGTCTCCCCATCGTCGCCGCGCTTGGTGTAAATCTTGGGCAAGCTGCACCTCCGCCCGCGAATTATAGCATAACGCCTGGCGAGAGGTTTAATCGCCGCGCCTGCATACGGCGCATCGACCGCCAAAATGATGTATCCTTTTGCCCATAGTGGCCGGCGGCAGTTTACCTCATTTTGCACGTAGACAGAGGCCACAATGGAGGCGACATCAGAGCATCTGTACAACTGGTCGTCTTTCTCCTGCTGGTGATAGCTCTCGGCGGCGGCATACTCAGCCTGCTGAGGCAGCCCTCGCCAGTCGACATAGAGATCCAGCTTCCCACGGCAACCCCCGTACCGGAGATAAAGGTGTTCGTCAACGGGGCCGTCCACCGGCCAGGCGTGTACAGGGTTGATCTGGAAGATAGGCTGGAAGACGTCCTGGCTTTGGCAGGCGGTCTCACCCAGGACGCCGACCCGTCGATGGTTAATCCGGCCCTGAGAGTCAGTGACGAGGCGCATTTCTACATACCCAGCCTTGGTGAGGCGACTCCCGAATCTGCTCCCACACCCGGCGCTATCAACGTCAACACCGCCACGGTGGAGGAGCTTCAGACACTCCAGGGCATCGGGGAGCAGAAAGCCGGCGACATCGTCCACTACCGCGAGGAGAACGGCCCATTCTCCAGGGTAGAGGACCTTCTGAAGGTGAGCGGCATCGGCTCCAAGACCCTTGAAGACTTGCGACCCCTGATTACGGTTGGGTAGATATGCTTCTGATTGTCATTGCCGTGTCTTGGATCGCCGGGCTGCACCTGGCGACCCTTCCGGGAGCGTACTGGCTCAACGCCGTCCTCTTCCTGACGGCATCCGCTTTCATGGCGTTTCTCCTGCGCAGCCGTGGCCTCACCCTGCTTCCCGCCCTGGCTTTGGCAGTCCTGTCTTTGGGAATGTTGAGGGCTGTTTGGCCTGCCGACTCCGGAGCATCCCCGCACATACAGTTCTTCAACGGAAAGGACAGCATACAGGTAGAAGGCGTAATCTCCTCGGACCCGCAGCCCACAGGGACGGCCTGGCGGTTTCCGCTATCCGTCCGGCGTGTGTGGATTCGTGAGCGCTGGCACGCATCCCACGGCGACCTGCTTGTTGTAGCCAAGGTCCCGCCCTCGCTGGCGTCGGCCAGGGACAAGCCGCACTTCCGCTACGGCGACTGGCTCATCGTGACTGGCAAGGCGGAGGAGCCTCCCGTTTTCGAAGATTTCGACTACAGGGACTACCTGGCAAGGCAGGGCGTATTCTCCACGATGGTCCGCCCCGGTGTGGAGTTGGTGGGAGAAGGCGAGGGAAACCGTCTGATGCAGGAGATACTCTCCATTCGTAACCGCCTCTCCAGAAGCCTGGAGCAGGCCATCCCGGAGCCGCACAACTCCATGGCCCAAGCCCTGCTGCTCGGACGCAGAAGCACAATGCCTCCTGAGTTGACCCAAGCCTTCCGCGACACGGGGGCGTCCCACATCCTGGCCATATCGGGGCTTCACGTTGGGGTGCTACTGGGCATCTCCATCGCCTTCAGCCGGTGGCTCCTGGGAGCGCGACGGCAGATGTATCTCCTCGTGCCGCTCCTCTCCATATGGGGATACGCCGCCCTTTCCGGAATGTCGCCCTCGGTTCAGAGAGCCGCGATGATGGGGAGCATCTACCTGCTGGGCATAGCCCTTGGAAGGCAGAACAGCATCGCTCCTGCCCTTGCCGCGGCGGCCGCAGTCATGGCCGGAATACAGCCCGGCATACTCTCGGATGTCTCGTTTCAGCTGAGCTTCACCGCGATGGCCGGGCTTGCCCTGCTGGCTCCCCCCATCGAAAGGAGGCTCCTGGGTCTACGCGCCAACGTCGACGAAGAGGGCGGGTGGTCCAGAGCGCTGTCCTCCTCAATAGCCTCCACAGTGGCGGCGACCCTGGCTACCCTTCCGCTTGTGGCATTCTACTTCCAGCAGGTCTCCCTTGTAGGACTGCCAACCACGCTGCTAGCCCTTCCCGCGCTTCCGATCATCCTGGGCACAGGCCTGCTCACGGCGGTACTGGGGCTGATCAGCCCAGCCGCAGCCGAGGTAGCAGGCTGGGGCGCCTGGCTGTGTCTCTCCTATCTCAAGGCAGTGGTAGGGATCTTCGACGCCATACCCGGAAACGCTGTCAGGGTCGGAGGCTTTGGCGCGCTTATGGTGGTCGCGTACTACGTCGCGCTCCTGGCAGCGGTTGCCGCGCGCCGCAGGCTGCCCGCCGTTTCAGCGCGGCTGCTTCAGCCCCTTGGAGGAGGCTCCGGCCTGAAGGAGAAGATCGAGTCGTATCTGCCCGGCCGCCGCGTCTTCTGGGCAATGACCCTTATGGGCGTACTGGCGTCGGCGACAATCTGGACCGCCGCGCTCTCCAGGCCCGACGGACGGCTGCACGTCGCCTTCCTCGACGTTGGACAGGGAGACGCCATATTCGTAGTCACTCCCGGAGGCCGTCAGGTGCTCATCGATGGAGGCGCAGACCCCCGAAGGCTCCTTACCCACTTGGGAGAACGCGTCCCATTCTGGGATGACACCCTGGACCTCATGGTGCTCACGCATCCACACGAGGACCACGTGGCCGGGCTGATTGAGGCGCTGGACAGGTACGACACAGGCCTGGTGTTGGAGCGCAGTTTCGAATTTCCGTCCCCTGACTACACCCTCTGGCGGTCCGCGCTCAAGTACAAGGACGTCCCCGTTCTGCAGGCAGTGGAGGGACAGCGGATACTCCTGGATCGCGGCGTTATGCTGGAGGTCATCTACCCGCCGGAAGTACTGCTGGAGAATACTACAGCAGACGTGAACAACGCATCGGTGGTCACGCGGCTTACCTACGGCGAGACCTCCTTTCTGTTCACGGGAGACCTGCACTGGGACGCCGAGAGCTACATACTGCACCGCTCTCTACCCTTACGGAGCGACGTCCTCAAGGTCCCGCACCAGGGCAGTCGCACGTCCAGCTCGCCGGCCTTTGTTCGAGAGGTAGCGCCTCAGGTGGCAGTCATATCTGTTGGAGCGGACAACGCCTTTGGGCATCCACACCCTGAGACACTGGATACCCTCAGGGAAATTCTGCCGGAGGATAGAGTCCTGACCACCGCCCGAAACGGGACAGTCCAGTTCTCCTCCGACGGATCGCGGCTGTGGATGCAGACGGAGCGATAGCCGCCGCGCGGGGCCCATGGACGCGCCGCTACTTCCACAACCTCTCAAAGGCCAGCCGACCGTCTTCGGTCTCCTGCAGAAGGTACACGTCGGGATTGGACAGAGACTCCCAGCCCTTGTAGCCAAAGCTGGGGTCGAGGGAGCTTAGGACAAGACTCATCAGGTTACCGTGGGTCACCGCCAGGGGAAGGCTGTAGCCGCCGTCCAGAAGCTCGCTCAGGCAAGCCCAAGCCCGCTCCAGCACCTCGCGGCCGGACTCGCCGCCGGGCGCTCGCGTGTCCAGGTCATCGAATGAAGCGCGGATCACCTCGCGCCAGTTGTCCAGGGGGCCGTCGGAGAGCCTGCGTTCATTCAGGCGCGTATCCACTCGAACTGTCAGTCCGGTCGACGCGGCAAAGGGCTCAATGGTCTGCTGGGCTCGCTTGAAGGCGCTCGAAATCACTGCGTCTATCCGTCTGCCGGACAGGAAGTCTGCGAGCGCCTCGGTCTGCCTGAAGCCAGTTTCTGTCAGCGAGTCGTCAGGAAGCTGCCCGGACGCTTGGCAGTGTCGTATCAGGAGCAGTCTACGAACTCTATTACCGCTCATGGTGAGGGCGCCACTGTAATGGATACCCGTGTCATGGGAATAGTGGGAAGAGAACGACGCGGGCGCGAGGCTTCACGCAGTACGGTGGCTGGTCAGGGTCAGATAATTCCGGCCGTTCTCGCGGCGGTACGCCATCTCGTCCATCATCTCGCGCGCCAGGTGAACGCCAAGGCCGCCGATGGACCGGCTCTCGATGGGACCGGTAGTATCCGGCTCCGGAGCGTCTGTCAACGGGTCGAAAGCGTGGCCTCCGTCCGTTATGTTGATGGTCACAGCGTCAGACACCGACGTAAGAGCGATCTCGATCTCGTGCTCGTTGTCGTCGTGGCCGTAGTCCATAATGTTGAGCACGAGTTCCTCAAGGACGAGGTTTATCCGGAACAAGAGGTCCGGCGGCCACTCCTCCTCCTCTGCAAAAGCCTCTATGGACTCTGTTATCCTGTCAAGCTCCTCGCGGCCTGACAAGACTGTCAGAATCAGATTCGCGCTCAAGCTCAGCCCCCGCTCCGCCAGCCCGGGCCGACATGAATAGGTTCGCCGCTATCCGGATTGTGCTTTGCCCAAAAGTCCTTTAGCAACATAGCATCTTACTCAAAGCTCCGCCCGTTCGTTGGCATCCCGTGCTGCGGAACGGCTGTCAGGCTAGGCTCCGAGGGAAGATATAGCCTCGGCTTGGGTTGCATGAGTCGGGATGATCTTGTCGAATCCGCTGATCTGGAACACCTCGCTAATGGACTCAGAGAGGGAGCACATCCCAAACTTTGCCGACTTGCCCTGCAGCTGCTTGGCCATTAGCAGTATCACCCTGAGGCCGGCGCTGCTGATGTAGGACAGATTCTCCATGTTCAGGACAAAGGTGTTGACATTGTCCTTCAACATGGTCTCCAGGGCTTCCTGGAAATCCTTGGCGTTTCCGCCGTCCACTCTGCCGGAGGCCTTGGCCACCAGGGCCCCTCCGGCCAACTCGCCCTGTATCACCAGATTCTTGGTATCGGAGACCGTCCAGGGTGCTCCTCCTCCGGCTTCCTGTCCGCTAGTTGTCATAGAGACCTCTCATTGATGGCTATTACTGGTTTCCGATTTACTGCCGTCGGCGAGCCGGGTGTGTCCGGCGGCTATCTTGGCGCTCCGGTCGATATCGTTGCTCAATCTCACAAGCAAGACCAAGCCGGGCGCTTCTCCCAATTGACAATGATACCACTGCCCGCGCCTCAAGGCGCAACACTGTTCATACGATAACATGACAGAAACATTCGGTAAACACCCTCGTATTAAGATGGCAATGCTACAGCGAACCCCTGATTCGCAACAGAAATATCGTTGTGGGCCGCGATCGTATCCGTGCCTGTCCGCGGCCACCGCGCCCGCAGGGCCGCGCTCTAGACCGGCAGGTCCTGGAAGTTCATTGCGTACAGCTTGGCGTACAGGCCGTTCAGGGCCAGCAGGTCGTTGTGTTTCCCAAGCTCCGCTATGCGCCCCTGCTGCATCACCAGTATCTTGTCCGCGTCCTGGATTGTGGAGAGCCTGTGTGCGATGATGATGGCCGTCCGGCCTCGCAGCAGCTCCTTCAGAGCATCCTGTATCAGACGCTCCGTATAGCTGTCCACGTTGGCGGTGGCCTCGTCCAGGATCAGGATTCGCGGGTCGGCCACCAGCGCCCGGGCAAAGGCGATGAGCTGCCTCTGACCCACGCTGAGGTTGCTGCCTCGCTCGTGGAGCACCGTCTCGTAGCCGTTGGGCAGTCGCATGATGTAGTCGTGGGCGCCCAGGGCCTTCGTCGCCTTCTCGATGTCCTCCTGGGTGGCCTTCCGGTTGGCGAAGCGTATGTTGTCGGCAACGGTAGTCGAGTACAGAAACGGCTCCTGGAGCACCAGGCTCATCTGGCCGGCCAGGGAGGAGCGGGTGATGTCCCGCAGGTCATGCCCGTCCACCGTAATGCTCCCCTGACCGACATCGTAGAAGCGTGTGACCAGGGCAACCATAGTCGTCTTTCCCGCGCCGGTAGGACCCACTATCGCCATCGACTCTCCCGGGGCCACCTCCACGGACACGTCGTCCAGCACCTGCACCTCAGGGTTATAGGAGAATGACACGTGGTCGAACTTCACATTCCCCCTGATGGGAGGAAGCGCCCGGGCGTCCGGCTTGTCCACCAGGTCCGGCTCCACGTCCAGAAGCTCGAATATGCGCATACCCGCCGTCATGGCTCTCTGCATCATGGCGTACTGCATAACCAGGGCGCGGATGGGCTCGAAGAACCGCTGCACCAGCAGGGCGAAGGTCACCATTGTCCCAAGCTCTATGGAGCCGGTCTGCTCCATCCTGCCACCGACGACTATCAGGATTCCGAAGGCGACTGCTGTGAGCACCTCCACGGTTGGCATCAGGCCGGCGGTGAGTTTGCTGGCGTAGAGGTTGGCGTCCAGGTGCTCGGCGTTCAACTCGTCGAACTGGGACAGGTTGACCTTCTCCCTGTTCATGCTCTGGGTGACTCGCACGCCGGTTATGTTCTCCTGGAGGCTGGCGTTCACGCCGGAAATGGCGTAGCGAATGCGCATGAAGGCTCGCCGGGCGCGGATCTGCCAGAAGATCATTATGACCACGAAAACGGGCATGACAATAAAGCAGAGCAGCGCCAGGTCCATGTTCCGGTTCATCATTACCAAAACGATCAAGATCAGGCTCAGCACCTCAGCGAAGCCCACCACAAATATGGTCATGAACTCCTGGAGGGCCGTGGTGTCGTTCTGGACGCGGCTCATCAGCCTCCCCACCTCGTTGTGGTCGAAGAATTGGGTGGAGAGTCGCTGGAGATGGGCGTGCATGTCGCTGCGCAGCTTGTACAGCACCGACATGTTGACCCTGGCCAGACCGCGCAGGTGGATGAAGTTCCCCACCAAGTTGAGGACAACAACACCGGCGAACATCAAGCCAATCCCGTGCAGCCCTGACACTCGCTCCGGCACGGAGAGGTCGGGGTCCCGCAAGTACCGGTCGATGGCCTCCCCCACCAGCACGGGCACCGCTATCTGGGTGCCGATGTACAGCAGCATTGCCACCAGGCTCACCAGGGTCATCTTCCAGTGAGGCTTCAGGTACTGCGCCAGGCGCAGGATCACGGTCTGGTCGTACACCTTGCCGAATTCCGTGTCCTCCAGGACCAGGCTGAGACGGCCGCGTATCCGGCGCACCTCCTTGACACCCGGAAGATTGGGGTTCATCCCGCCCTGGCCAAGTCCTCCCCACTGCATGGCTAGGAAGTCCCTTCCACGTTCAGAGTCCTGGTCTCACGGCCAACCGAGGCAGCTCCCGTTCCCCCGGAGGTCAGGCTGCCGCCGCCGTTGACCTCCACCTCCTGCGGACGAAGCTGGAGCTCGTATATCTCCTGGTACGGGCCGGGCACACTCACAAGCTCCTCGTGGACGCCCTGCTGCACAACCCTGCCTTCCTTCATCACCAGTATCATATCGGCGTTCTTCACGCTGCTCAGGCGATGGGCAATGACGAAGGTGGTCCTGCCCTGAATCAGCGTGTCCAGCGCCTGGCGTATGAGGTGTTCCGTCTCAGTGTCCACGCTGGAGGTTGAGTCGTCCAGGATGAGGATGGGCGGGTCCAGCAGTAGCGTGCGGGCAATTGCGAGGCGCTGCCTCTGTCCGCCGGACAGGGTCACGCCGCGCTCTCCTACGTAGGTGTCGTATCCGTCCGGCATACTCTCGATGTAGTCGTGAAGCTGGGCCGCCTTGGCCGCGCGCACCACGTCCTCCATGGGAGCATCAACGGAGCCGTAGGCGATGTTCGCCCGGATAGTCGATGTGAATATGAACACGTCCTGCTGGACGATGCCCACGTTGCGGCGCAGGGAGGCCAGGGTGACGTCGCGGATGTCCATCCCGTCGACGGTTATGCGACCCTCTGTCACGTCGTAGAAGCGGGGGATAAGGTGCACTACGGTGGTCTTACCGCTGCCGGGCGCGCCCAGGATGGCGATCACCTTTGTCCTGGGGGCCTCGAAGTCCACGCCCTTGAGTACCGGCGAAAGCTCACTGTACCCGAAGGCCACGTCCTCAAAGCGCACGTCACCCCTCACTCGCGGAATATCCAGGGCGTTACGCTTCTCCTTCACCGGCGACTCCGCGTCCAGAACGTAGAAGATGCGCTCGCCGGAGGACATTGCCCTGGAGAAGCTGTTTACTATCCACGCCGTCATGCGGACCGGTATGGCCAGCAGTCCCATGAACAGCACGAATGACACCAGCTCCCCTTCCGTCATACTTCCGTTCACCACCTGAAGTCCGCCGAACCACAGGATGACGCCGGTGCCTCCGAGGAGGAAGAAGTTGTTGAGGGACGTGGTGATGGCCTGCAGCCTCTCGGCGGTGAAGCCATATCTGGCGACCTCCGAGGCGTGGTAGTTGAACTTCTCACTTTCGAGGTCTTCGGCGGCAAAGGCCTTGACCACACGCTGACCGGCCAGGTTCTCTTGGAGCACCGTGTTCAGGTGCCCCATCTCCGTCCGCTCGGCCATCCAGTTGCGGCGCATCTCCAGCATGATGGTGGCCGTGCGCAATATGATGAAAGGCACAAAAACCAGGCTCATCAGCGCCAGCTTCCAGCTGGAGATGATGAGGATGACGCTGACGCCCAGTATCAGGAGCACCATATACCCGCCGCGGATCACGCCTCCCTGGATGAACATCCGCACTCCCTCAACGTCCGCCGTAGCCCGGGACATCAGGTCGCCGGACCTCTGGTTGTCGTGGAAGCCGAAACTGAGGCGCTGCAAATGCTCGTAGAAGGTGTTGCGAATGTCGTAGGCGACCCTCTGGCCCAGGGCCTCGCCCAGGTACTGCTGCCCATAGGCTGCGACCCCTCTCAGGACGCTTATCACCAGGATGAGTGACGCCAGGAAGATAAGCGGCCCAACCTCTCCGGACCTGACCACCTCGTCCACGGCGATACCCAGTATCCAAGGGATCGCCAGAGCGAACGCGGTTACGGCGATGGTGCAGATGTAGGCCACAAGCAGCCTTTTCTTGTACTGGAGGGAGAAGCCTAATAGCCTGAGGAGGATTTGCATTGTAGTTTTCGTCTCTACACCAGAGGTCGACTGCGGATGCGCTCAGGAAGGGGATGAGTGATGAACACAATACCCAGCGTATATTACTTCAAACACGTAACTAAGTCTAGGAGTGCTTATTCTCTCAGGAGTTTTGGTACAGGGTGATAGCCTTCTTTGGAGTCAGCATATTGATGCCCATATGAGGGCGTATGGTGTTGTAGGTATCCAAGTAGCGCTGGTACCAGGCATTCAACTCCAGGTGGTCTCGAGGGGCCTCCTCCAACCAGAAGAAGAACTCCTCTTCATCCGTGCGAAAGCTGCGCTCAATCACCGCATTCTCATTAGGGGAACTCTTGTGGATGTAGAAATGCTCTAGTCCCACCTCCTCACACTTGGCGTGAAAGCGCCTCTGGAACTCCAGGCCATTATCGGTCTGCACGTAACACACAGGGAAGGGCAGTGTCCTGGTTGCATGGTACAAGGCAAGGAGCGATCCCGCTTCGTCTACTTTGGGGAGGATAAGCCCCACCTTGTAGCGGGTGGAGATATCCATGGCAGCATACAGGTAGCACGTGTAGGGCAACCCGGAGAGCTCCGGAGTCACGTACTTCACGTCCATCTGGAGGTAACCAAGTCCGGGACAGTTACTGGGTCGCATGACCTGGCCGTTCTGGAATCGGGGCCGTCGTCGTTTGGTACTGGGACGGACCAGTCCCACTCTGTGTAAGTACCTGTGAATGGTCGATGCCGATGCCTCTAACCCCTCTGACTTTGCCATGACCGCCAGCTTCTCCCGACAGAAACCCGTCGCTTCCCTCCACATTCGTACCCGGGCCGCAGCCTCCCCACTCAGCACACGCTTGGGATGTTTGGGAGCTGTGGACTGGCGCTGTACCCCGCGCCACCGGACGTAGCCCCAGGGTTGTCGCCCACGGTCCACCCAGCGCTTCACAGTACGCCGGTCTATACCTAGCTGACTGGCTGCTTCTGAACTGTTCTGACCACATGCCTTCCACGTCTCTATTATTGTCCGTATCGGTATCCTTGTCATATCTCATTCTACAACCTGTACCTTTTCTTGTGAGAGAATAAGGGAGTGTGGTATATCTGTTAAACTTTAGAGACCATCGCCCTTGACGCCTTTCCTGAAAGGCCGTGTATCCTATCAGCGTTGTGACGCCTCGCAATGGCGAGTTTGAGGAGGTCGGTATGACAATGGGCGTGCCTAGATTTGGGGAAAAGTTGGGATTCGACATGGACGATGGGACCGGGCTTCGGGTGGCCCACGCCCGCTTCCTGGACGAGAAGCAGTTCGACTGGAACCTGTTTGCAGGCTACGACCAACTCCGGGTATTGACCTACTCCGCCAGTGTGAAAGCCATAGTCAGGATGCTGGACCAGTTCGCCTTCAACTCCTTTGAATGTGTGTTCGGATACGAGGGCACACTGCGGGAGACCCATTGCATAGGTTCAGTGTGCTTTAACATTGAACCTTGGGGGCCAGTAGATACCCGAAGCGTGGACTATGGGTACTCGGTGCGAGCCAACTCCCGAGGAACCTGCATAGACAGATGGTATCATGGAACCAGCGCCCACATGATGGATGGCTGGGACGGGAAGCGATACTACGCTTTCACTTCCAACAGGGAGTACGTGTCAGGATGTTGACAAGTAGAATCGAGCTGATGCAGTCTACCGAGCCGGCCCACTGGCTTCGGGATAGACTGGCGTCGTGGTGGCGCAGAAGAGGGCACGGCAAGACTGTGGGGTGGTTAGCTCCAGAAGGCTATGACGCCTACGCTCGGCTCTACCACATGGCCGCGATACAGGCTCCCGACAAGAGTTGGGAGCCTGTCCGTTGGTCGCAGTTGGCACAAGAGAATAACAAGGCGGTCCACCCCGCCATGACCTTCCGAGAGGTGGCAAACCTGGCAATAGGCGAGCATATCAAGGGGCTGGCCGAGCCGGACCGTTGGCTGAACAAACGAGAATGCCATGCATTGCTGGACGTTCTCAAGCAGTTTACGACTACGCCGGAGCGTTGCTACTTCGCCGTGTGGCGCGGCTATGGACTATTCGACGGGCAACACGGCAGGCGGCTCTTTGGATGGCAAGCGGAAGAATGGGTCGGAAAGGCATTGGTGCAGCTATCTAGGAGGGAGGCAGACTATATCCTGCTCAGAGGGCCCCTGGATGCCATGCCGGACTTCCACGGCTGGCTAGGCGACAGGTGGTTCGGGCAAACTCCCGACATCTGGTGGCCTGAAGACAGGGCTTGGTGCGTCTCTTCCGACATTGATACCCTGGACACCTGCGTTGCCGGAAGCCAAGACTGTATTTCGGCAGTCCTTGACGCTCCAGAACTGGAGACCTTGCGGACTACGCTAGACGACACGGTCGACTTGTGAGGGGTTGGCAACAATGTCATTCAGGGCCATAATATACCTACTTCTCAGATATTAGCCGCTATCCTTGAAAGATCAGGCCTAACCAATATCCGGATCGAACCCAGAAAGATCAGGGCAGACCGAAGACGTTACCCTTATGGGATTAGAGGATTCATAAGGACCAATGGAATCTGAGTTCCTTGTCCACGCGAGCAAATCTTGACTGGCTTTAAACAACCCCTGTCTTCTTGGTAAACCCCCGCTCTTCAAACGCCCTCCAGCACAAACCCTTGCCTGTACAATGCCAGGGACTTATAATTGGCCTTGTTTCCAGTGCAGCAAATCTCCTCCAGCCTTTACGGAGGGTTCGGCTTGCCCAAGCCTTCCACCATCGCAATAGACGGCCCCGTAGCATCAGGGAAAACGGCCGTGGGTGGCCTCTTGGCGCTTCGACTCGCGTATCGCTTCATCGATACCGGAGTAATGTACCGGGCCGTCACCTGGGCAGCTCTCAGGGACGGAGTGAGCCACGAGGATGAAACAGAGGTGACAGCGCTGGCGAACCGTATTCAGATAGAAATGGCCTACAGAGACACTCTTGGCGGGCCGAGGATCATGGTGGACGGACGCGAGGTCGGGGGAGAGCTGAGGAGCAGGGACGTGGACGGGTGGGTATCACTGGTGTCGAGCTACAGCGGGGTCAGGCGGGCGATGGTGGCCCGCCAGCGCGATATGGCGAGGGAGGGTCGGATTGTCATGGTGGGAAGAGACATAGGGACAGTGGTGCTGCCGGACGCAGACCTCAAGGTATTCCTGACCGCCTCCAGCGAAGAGCGCGCCCGGCGTCGCTATAGCGAGATGAAAGAGCGAGGCCAGTCGCCTCAGCTCGAGCAGGTGATGGAGAACCTCCTGGCCAGGGACGAGATGGACAGCAGCAGGGCCGACTCGCCGCTGCGGCCGGGAGACGACGCATACATGCTCAACACAAACAACATGAGCCTCAACGAAGTTGTGGACAACTTAATTCAGCTAATGGACGAGCGCTGATGGGCGTAGTTTACTCCTCTGCCACGTTCATGATGCGCAACGCGCTGCGCCTCTTCGGAGACTGGCAGGTTGAGGGCCGCGAGTGCGTGCCCCCCAGGGGGCCGCTGATAGTCGTGTCCAATCACCAGAGCAACATGGACCCTCCCCTGATTACCGCCAGCCTGCCCAGGCGCGTCTATTTCATGGCAAAGCGGGGCATCTTCAACGGGCCTATTCTGTCGTTTCTGCTGAAGGCCTACGGCACGTTTCCCCTCAACCGGGACGGAGGCGACCTGGCTGCTATTCAATGGAGTCTGAAGATGCTCGACAGCGGCTCAGCCATTGGCATATTCCCGGAGGGCACGCGGAGTCCTGGAGGGATGAGGCAGGGAATCCCCGGTATAGCCATGATAGCCATCAAGTCCGGGGCGCCCATTCTCCCCGTGGGAATGACAGGCACGGAGCGTACCGGGCCGCCGTGGCAGGTGGCAATGCCCAGAGGTAAGTTCAGAGTGAAGATAGGCCAGCCCTTCTCACTTCCCACGATAGAGGGCAGGGTCAGACGCGAGCAGCTCCAGTCTATGACCGATATGATTATGGAGCGGGTCTCGGTCCTGCTCCCCGACGATTACCGGGGAGTGTACGACTTGAAGAGAGCAGCGCCCTCGCCGGAGCGGGCGGCCGGCGCGCAGGACAGG
Source organism: Dehalococcoidia bacterium (assembly GCA_965218945.1). Lineage (GTDB taxonomy): Bacteria > Chloroflexota > Dehalococcoidia > Lucifugimonadales > UBA2985 > DAOUJW01. The sequence continues at coordinate 2,705,000 of OZ244718.1, read as the reverse complement.
GGCTTATAGCTGTGTGCGGCATCATTGGATACACCGGCTACCGAGAGGCTGCGCCGATCCTTCTGGACGGCTTGGCTAACCTCGAGTACCGGGGATACGACAGCGCAGGTATATCCGTCATCGCCCCGGACGGCGGCGTGGCTGTGAGGAAGGCCTCCGGCAAGCTGGAGAGCCTGGTGATGTCCCTACAGGGCGCTCTCCCGGTTGGAAGTGTGGGAATCGGGCACACCCGTTGGGCGACCCACGGCGAAGCCAGCACGTCCAACGCTCACCCACTCCTGGACTGCCATGACGAGGTCATCGTGGTCCACAACGGTATCGTGGAGAACTACCTGGAGATCAAGGACGAGCTGGTGGATGAGGGGCACACCTTCGCATCTGAGACGGACAGCGAGGTGATACCCCACCTGATCGAGGGTTTTCTGGGTCAGGGATCGACTCTGGAGGAGGCGGTGCGCCTGGCGGCCCTTCGACTGACCGGGGCCCACGCTGCGGTGGTCATGTGCAAACGCGACCCAGGGAAACTCATCGCCTTCAGGGTCCGCAACGCCGGCGGCATCCTGGTTGGCTACGGGGAGAATGAGATGGTGCTGGCGAGCGATCTGCCCGCCGTCATCCCCCACACGCGGCAGGTCACATTCCTCTCCGCCGGTGAGATGGTATCCCTGACCGGCGTTTCGGCTGAATACTCATCTCTGGACGGCTCTGTTCTGGAGAAGATCCCACAACACCTACCCTACGACGCGGTGTCCGTGGCCAAGGGCGGTTACAGCCACTTCATGCTCAAGGAGATAGTGGAGCAGCCCCAGGCGACCATCGCCACGCTGCGCGGTCGAGTGTCCTTCGATCCCTGGGACGTTTCCCTGGATGAGTTGGAACTCACGGACGCGGACATCGACAGCATAAACCGGGTGATATTCGTCGCAATGGGGACCAGCTTCAATGCTGCCCTTGTAGCGCGGCAGATGATGGAGCAGTTGAGCGGCCTCCCTTCGGAAGCGGAGATAGCCTCCGAGTTCAGGTACAGGAGTCCCATTCTGGACTCCAAGACGCTGGTGGTCTCCATCGGGCAGTCCGGGGAGACGGCCGATACACTGTCGGCAATGGAGGAGGCGTCCAGGAAAGGCGCACGACTCATAACCGTGTGCAACTCCGAAGGCAGCCAGGCCACCAGGCTGGCAGAGGGCTGCATCTATCTGAGGGCCGGCCCGGAGATAGGCGTGGCATCCACCAAGACCTTCACCTGTTCCCTGGAGGCTCTTTACCTCCTGGCCGTGTACATAGGACGACGGCGAGGGTTCCTCTCCGGCTCGGAACTGGCGAATGCCTTGAGTGACTTGGTGAAGCTGCCCGACCTGCTGAGTGAGCTGGTCTCTCGCCAGGAGCCGTACATCGCCCTGGCCGAGCGATACCACAGGAAATCCCACTTCCTCTACATGGGGAGAGGGCCGAACCATCCGATTGCCCTTGAAGGAGCGTTGAAGCTCAAGGAGATCGCATACACGCACGCCGAGGGATGCTCAGCCGGGGAGATGAAGCACGGCCCCATAGCCCTGGTTGACGAGGGTATGCCGGTGGTAGCCATTGCCCCTCAGGACGGCCTGCGGGACAAGATGATCAACAGCATCTTCGAGGTGAAGGCCAGGGGCGCGACCGTCATTGCGGTGGCTACAGAGGGCGATGAGGAGTTGGCGGGCATCGCCGATCACGTGCTGTACATCCCGCCCATTTCTCCCCTGCTCACGCCGGTGCTATCCTCCGTTCCGTTGCAGCTGCTGGCGTATCACATAGCCGTAAAGCGCGGCTGCGAGATAGACCAGCCGCGAAACCTGGCCAAGTCCGTCACCGTCGAGTAGGGTCCGGCCAGGAGAGGTCTACGCAACATGCTTGCAGAGGTTAGACTGCGACTGGAGAAGAGAGAGGAAAGCCTGTCCCCCTTCGCAGCCAGGTCCGCAAGAACCAGGGGCCGTGCGACACCCGAAGAGCCTTCGCCGCTCAGGACCGAATTCCAGCGAGACCGGGATCGCATCATCCACAGCAACGGATTCCGCCGGCTCAAGCACAAGACGCAGGTCTTCATCGCTCCCACCGGCGATCACTACGTAACGCGACTGACCCATACCCTGGAGGTGACTCAGATAGCGCGTACCATCGCAAGGGCCCTCAACCTCAACGAAGACCTGGCGGAGGCCATCGGCCTGGGCCACGACTTGGGGCATACGCCCTTCGGCCACCTGGGAGAGGAGGAGTTGGATCGTCTGCACCCGGAAGGGTTCCACCACTCGGCCCAGAGCCTTCGAATGGTGGAGTATCTGGGCAGGAACGGACGGGGCCTCAATCTTACCTGGGAGGTCAGGGAAGGAATCGAGTCTCACTCCAAGCCCAGAGAGGACCTTATGGGAGCTCTGAAGGGAGACGACGTTTCCCTTGAGGCCCAGATATGCCGAGTTTCCGACGCGGTTGCATATCTGAACCACGACATTGGTGACGCCATCAGGGCCGGTGTCATCTCAGAAGACGATCTGCCCCGGGACTGCAAGGAGGTCCTCGGGACGCGACACTCCCAGCGGATCGACACTATGGTCAGCGACATCGTGAGGTCCTCTTGGAGCATTGCTGATGGGAAGCGTCCGAGCGACGGCGGAAAGCCCACCATCGCCATGAGCCCTCCTGTACACGAGGCTGCGAACGAGCTGCGCGAGTTCATGTTCCGGCGCGTGTACATTCCGGCGAGCGACGGGGAGCTTGGCAGCCAGGCCAGGGAGGTAATAAGACTCCTCTACGGCCACTTCTGCGCTAACCCGGGTGAGATACCCACCGAGTACCACATACGGCAGGACTCCGTTGAGCGGATGGCCCTGGACTACGTTTCCAGCATGACTGACCATTTCGCGTTGCGCATCGCCGAAGGGATACGGCCGGGCATCGCGTCCCTGAGCACGGCGTTGTACAGGTAATTGCTCAGAACTCCTGCTCTCGTAGTCCCCGGCCAACTTGAGCATTGGATTCGGCGGATTCAAGGCCAATGGCCCGCTGCGATGTAGGGGCGGTTCGCGGAGCTTGTCTCACAGGTCTGGTTGGGGGATAAGGTAGATGGTCCGGCTGGGTAAGGCAAGAGGGTATGCGCCAAATGTAGGTATGACAGCCCACGGTGGGCTGAGTTTGCTCTTTGGAATATGCTTGGTCCGGGCCTCCCTGTTCCGTATACCCTGGTCAGCCCACGCCTTCCACAGGGTGCGCAGGTTGAAGGCCACCCCCAGCAGCGACCACTCGGCCGACACGTTCTGAAGACCCCGCAAAAGGAACCTCCGCACTCCCAACTGCTCCTTGATAATCCCGAAGACCGGCTCTACGAGGCCCTTCCTGCGCCTGTAGCTCTCCTTGGCCCGGTGCGTGAGCATCAACTCTCTGTGACGACGCAGCGCCCCTTCATGGGGACCCGCTTCAATGGCTCGCCCGTGACGACCATCTACTGTGCACACCCCAAAGGCAGGACACCTCCGACACACCTTCCCAGAGGAGCGGTACAGACGCATCAGCACCCCTCGCGTGCTCTTCATCCGCGTGAACCGCAGACGCTCCCCATGGGGACACTCGTAGCTGTCCCTCTCCTCGTCGTAGATGAACCGGTCCTTGTGGTAAGGGTGCGAAAGCGCTCGTTGCTGCGACTCCGGCATCATCACCTGCTGCCCCCTTACTTCGCCTTCCTCCAGGTTGCTCCCCGAATGATAGCCCGCATCCGCCAACGTCACCTCAGCCCTGACACCCGTCGTCTCCTCCGCCACCTCCAGCATCGGAACCAACTGCGAGTGGTCGTTGGGGGCGGTCGTCACCGCCACCGCCGTTATCAACATACCCTTAGTCCCCGCTTCGCTCTCCGTGGGCGACACCATCGCCTGGGCGTTGTACCCAGGGCCTATCCTCTCTCGCCCCTTCATCAGCCGAGCGTCCCCGTCGGTGAGGTTCACCCGGTTGGAACCCTCATCCTCCTCAAGCTCCTTCATCGCTCTACGCACCCGCTCTCTCAACTCCATCTTCTCCGACAACTCCGGCGGCATCTGTGCCGGTCCGCCTTCCCCTCCACCCTCGTTCTGAGCCTCCATATCCTCTATGGCCTTCTCCACCCGCTCCAGCAATCGCCTCAGACCTTCCGCATCCAGGGTCCTGTCCCCACTGGCGTTCGCCCACACCTTCGTGCCGTCCACCGCCTGCAGGGCCAACTCCACCAGTTCCAGACTCACAGCCGTCTTCACCGTTCGCTTAAGCAGCCTCCGCATCTCCTGCCGATTTCCCTTGTAGAACCGCCACAGGGTGTTGTGGTCCGGACACTGTCGCCCGCTCAGCCACAGAAAGGGTATCTGTTCCCGACACGCTGCCTCCAGCTTCCGACTCGAACGCACCCCTCGCATGAATCCGTACAGCCACGCCCCAAGAAGCGCCCTGGGATGATAGGACGGCGCTCCCATCAAACCCCCATCCACGTCAATCCCCATTTCCAACCACTCCTCACGACTCAAGCCGTCCACGAACTCCGCTACAAATCGCACCGGATGGTCTGCCGGCACCAACTCATCAAGACTGGGAGGCAGTATCCAAGATTGCTCTCGACCCATCGGACGCAGTGGCATATCTTTAGTCCTCCAGCGGCGGTTGTCACTTCCAACTATACCCTAACTTATTACACCCCGCCTGACTTCTGAGACAAGCTCCGCGAACCGCCCCTACGGGTTCCATTGTCATGCCCGTCGACCGGGTCCCCAAGGCACTGGTCCGCGACAGCCGATATACGCCTTGGCTACCTTGTTGCGCTCGTAGTGACGAGAATGGCTCCCTTGAGAAGGTTATTCCAGGGTCTCCGTGTGACTGAAGGCTATGGTTGGGGACACGGAGCAGTAGACTCGAACGCCGAGCTGTTGTCTAAATGTCTCCTGCCAAACACGTCGGCAAAACTCGCACAATCACCGTGTCGACACCTTGAAGGCGGATTCAAGGCGTCTGCTACAATAGATATAGAGACCTCATCCTGCCCACAAAGGCCGCGAGCCAGCCATGACCGTAATCCAGGACGTCAAGAGCCGCAGCGACATAGTCGACGTCGTCTCCGAACGCATCGCGCTTGCGAAGTCGGGGAGCAATTTCAAGGCCGCCTGCCCCTTCCACGCTGAGAAGACGCCGTCTTTCTACGTCTTCCCGGACCGGCAGACCTGGCGCTGCTTTGGGGCCTGCGCAGAGGGTGGAGACGTCATCTCCTTCACTATGAAGGCTGAGAACCTGGACTTCGCCCAGGCCCTCAATCAACTGGCGGAGCGCGCCGGTGTGACGATACCTACCCCGCAGACCAGGAGACGGGAGGAGGCGCTGGACAGGGCGAACGAGGCGGCTTTGGACTTCTTCAGAAGCCTCCTGCAATCGGATGGCGGCGAGAGGGCCAGGCAGTACCTTGAGAGACGTGGGGTGAACTCGGAAGCCGGAGAGATGTTCCAGTTGGGGTTCAGCCCCGCAGGCTGGGACACGCTGACGCGCCATCTCAAGGGGCAGGGATACCAGGAGCAGCAAATCCTCTCTGCAGGTCTGGCTACAAGGACCGAGAAAGGAGACATACGAGACCTCTTTCACGGACGCCTCATCTTCCCCATCTGGGACTCAGCCGGAAAGCCCGCAGGATTCGGAGGCAGGGCGTTGGACGACTCCACGCCCAAGTACCTCAACACGCCAAGGACACCGCTCTTCGACAAGGGGCGGCTCCTGTACGGCCTTCACAAGGCCAGGGAGTCAATCAGCCGCTCGGGGATTGCCGTAGTCGTCGAGGGCTACATGGACGTCATTGCGGCCCACCAGCATGGGTTTCAGAACGTTGTTGCCTCTATGGGAACGGCTCTCACGGAGAGTCAGGTGAGCGCCCTGAGAAACATCGCTTCAACCTTTGTGCTGGCCCTGGACCCGGACAACGCCGGGCAGGAGGCGACGCTGCGCAGCCTCCAATCATCGTGGCAGGTCTTCGAGCGTCGCGCGCTGAGGGCCGGGGGAAGAAGCGACGTGGTGTTCTACGAGCGTCAGCCTCACGCCTCCCTCAAGGTTGCCGTGCTCCCTCCCGGAAAGGACCCTGATCTGCTCATACGTGAATCGCCGGAGGAGTGGGAGCGCCTGGTCGCCGAGGCCAAGCCTCTGATGGACTACCTGTTCGATATAATGGCTTCCAGGCTCGACTCATCCTCCGGGCAGGACAAGCTCCAAGCCACGGAGGCCCTGTTCCCATTCATAACCTCCATGGAAAACCCCTACGACCAGGACCGGTACTTCCGGCGTCTGGCGGAGCTGATGGGCGTCAGTGAGGCAGCCCTGGAAGCCAGCATAGGCCGACCCCAGAGCCGCCGCGCGTCCGGGGGCCGGGGAGCCGGAGCGCCTCCCCGGGCCAGCGCATCGCCGCTCTCAATGGCGAATCGAGACCCCCTGGAGGAGTACTGCCTCTCCCTCCTGCTCCAGCACCCGGAGCTTGGTGAGAGGGGCATAGACATCTCACCTGACTACTTCGACCTGTCCGAGAACCGCGACATATTCACAAAATGGGCTGAATCTACTACAATAGATGGTATAAGGGGAAATCTGCCACCCGACCTGACCGAGCACTTCCAGACCCTCCTGTCTATGGAGAATCCGCCCTCCAACGTAAAAGAGAGGGCAAAGGCCCTTGAGGAAGTTGTAAACCGGCTGAAGGAGCGATTTTTCAAAGTCCAGGAGCAGGTCTTGATGGAGCAGTTAGAAGGGGCCGATTGGTCGGACCTGTCAAGTTTGCAGCCCTCCCTCAACCAGGCCCAGGAGATCAACCGCAGGCTGAAGGAGTTATTCGCCGGGTCAAGCTCAGAAACTACATGATTTGGAGAAACGTGAGAAGACGCAAGAACGATTTAGACGATCTTGATGGCATCCCGGAGGAAGAGGAGGAATCCCGTATCCCTTCGGAAAACCTCCTGTCAATAGTCGGTTCAGATTATACGGCTGAAGGCAAGGACATGGCCGTCGCTATTGCCCCGCCTCAGAGCGACGTAGAAGAGGAGGATGCGGTCAGCGCCGACGGCGCCCCCAAAGAGGACACGGATGAGGCCGGCGGTGACGTGGAGGCGGAGGCAGAGGCGGAACCGGAAATGGAGGCCGACCTGGGTAGTCAGGACATGATTGACGATCCCGTCCGTATGTACCTTCGGGAGATTGGACGGGTGCACCTGCTCACGGCCAAGGACGAGCGCTCCCTGGCGCGCCGTATGGAGTGCGGCATCCAGGTCAAGAGACTGGAGGCGGAGCTGACCTCCCCCGACGGCCGCACGCCCAGGGCCTATGAGACGGTCCTGCTGCTCATGGAGCGCCTGTGGGAGGCCACGCCTCTTGTCAATGCCCTCGGCACACATCTTGGACGCTCAGACGCCCTGAGCTTGTCCCAGGTGATGTCTGACCCCGCGGTGCTCGCCGCCATCGACAGCGAACTGAACCTGGAGATGGTGGAAGACCTGGCTGCGGAGCTGGACCGTCCCACTGACCAGGTGATAAAAGAGCTGCTGGAGTTCTCTCTCAACAGCCGTATCATTCCTCCAGATCTGTTCGAGATAGTAGACCGGGATACGCCCGTAGAGGATCTGCCTCGGCACATGGAGGACCCGGATTTCATGAGAGATCTGCGCGTCCGAGAGGTCTCCCTCAGGTCGCACTTCTCCCACATTGTGGAGGAGGGTAACCGGGCGCAGAAACACCTGGCGGAAGCGAACCTTAGGCTGGTGGTAAGCGTAGCCAAGAAGTACATCGGGCGCGGCATGTCACTGCTGGACCTGGTCCAGGAAGGGAATATCGGCCTGATTCGCGCCGTGGAGAAGTTTGATTACCGCAAGGGATACAAATTCAGCACCTATGCAACCTGGTGGATACGCCAAGCCATCACGAGGGCCATCGCCGACCAGGCCCGCACCATTCGCATTCCTGTGCACATGGTTGAGACCATCAACAAGCTGATGCGCACCAGCCGACGCCTGGTGCAGGAGTACGGGCGGGAGCCGACCAGCGAGGAGATAGGGCGGGACATGGATGTCAGCCCCGAAAAGGTGCGCGAGATCCTCAAGATTTCCCAGGAGCCGGTCTCCCTGGAGACTCCCATTGGAGAGGAAGAGGACAACCACCTTGGGGACTTCATAGAGGACCGGGGTGCAGTGGCGCCGGCGGAGGCCGCATCGTACCAACTCCTCAAGGAGCAGGTGGAGGATGTGCTGGACACCCTCAACCTCCGGGAGCGGCGCGTGCTTCAGCTGCGATTCGGGCTGGAGGACGGCCGCAGCCGCACACTGGAAGAAGTGGGCAAGGAATTCGGCGTCACCCGCGAACGCATCCGACAGATAGAGGCCAAGGCGCTCCGAAAGCTGCGTCACCCCTCACGCTCAAAGAAGCTCCGGGACTTCCTGGAGTAGTTCGAAGATATCCCGTATCACCGGAGCGGGGCTCTTCGCACGAGTTGCACTGCGTTGGCTTTCGAAACCCTTAAGAAACCCACCACGATTTGTAATCGGCCCTGTGGTATTATTTCTATAGAGCCTTCTGAAAGCCCGTACTGAGCGGACCGCACTTTGGAGAGAGTGTCCGATGCGATTCCGAGTAATGGCCAGAGTGGTGTCCACAGAGGGCGGCGAAAAGTCCGTCAAAGGCGACACCTTTGAGCACGACGAAGAGGAAGAGGCGCGCAAGCACTACCTTGAGGTGGTCAAGAGGATGAGGAGATCACACGCCTACGGCCTTCAGCAGGCGTTCCTCGAACGCCAGAGGGACGACGGACGGTGGGAGAGGATAGACCAGCTGACCAAAGAGCAGATCAGGTAGGGTGCGCGGCTGCCGCAACAGATGACCCGCAAGCCTGCTACATCAGGCCAAGACAAGTGAGGTGTTCGGATGCGCACGTTCTTTTCCAAGTCCCAGCTAATGGCAACGGTGGCCCTCCTTATCGCCGGAGCATTGGCGCTTTCAGCTTGCACCTCTTCTCCCACGCCTGAGCCGGATACGCCTACCACTGCTTCCACGGCTGAGACATCACAGCCCGCCACCTCCGTGCCGTCCCCCACTGAGGACGCGGCTCCCCTCATGCTCAGTTTGCCCCGGGACTTCCCCATTGAGACCTATCCTGGAGAGGAGCATACAGCGGGGACTGAACTTAGCTTCTCGGAATTCTTCGCGGACGGAAAGCCGGTGATACTGAACTTCTGGGCCGGGCTGTGCCCGCCGTGCAGGGCCGAAATGCCGGACTTCCAGGAGTTCCACGAGCAGAATATGGACCGTGTCATCCTGGTTGGCGTTGACATCGGGCAGTACCTGGGCCTTGGCAACCGGGAAGACGCCGCGGAGCTTCTTGACGAATTGGGCATAACCTATCCCACCGGTCTTACCAGCGAATCAAGCGTGACCCGCGACTACAATGTCTTGGGTATGCCCACAACGGTGTTTCTCAACACGGACGGGACGGTCTTCCGGACCTGGAACGGTATCCTTACCAAGGAGCAGCTGAATGACAGGGCGGACGAGCTGCTGATGGCGCAGTAGACGACTTATTGCCGTCAATGACCGCAGCGAACCATAGTCATTCTGTCCGGGGAGGCGTGTGGCGCCCCACTAAAATCCAAGCTGAGGTTAGAGAGCCATGACGATAGCCAGAAATCTCTCATCGTACCTGCGGGAGCCTCAAAACCTGCGCAGCCTCGGCCTTCCACTGCTCTTAGCCGCCGCGGCCCTCGGCGTTGCGGTCGTCGGAGCGCTGATTCTGGGTCGGGACAGCGGCGTGGACGGCGTCAACATGTTCATCGAGAACCTGTCCGGAATGTCGGGCTCCTACTTGGGCAATCTTGGGTTGTTCGCTCCCCTGGGATTCGCCTTTGCGGTCGGCATGGTATCCGCGGTCAACCCCTGCGGATTCGCCATGCTGCCGGCCTACCTGGGTCTGTATCTTGGCGCCAACAACGAGGGCGAAGCCGCTCGCAACCCCGTCCAGCAAATCCTCAAGGGCTTGGAGATAGGCAGCGCCGTCACCCTCGGCCTCGTCGTGCTATTTGGAATAGCGGGCACCATCATCGCCCTGGGCTTCCACTCCGTTGGGAGCGTTCTGGCGTGGCTGGGCCTTGGCATCGGCATAATCCTCACCGTAACCGGCGCGTGGCTGGTCGGCGGCGGCAAGCTCTACACCGGATTCGCCGCAAATGCCGCCTCCCGTATAGGAGACCCGGGGCAGGTGAACGTCAAGGGATACTTTCTCTTTGGCATCAGCTACGGCATAGCCTCGCTGAGCTGCACGCTGCCCATCTTCCTCTCCGTGATAGGCACTTCCTTCGCCGCCTCCACCATTCTCACCTCATTGAGCCAGTTCCTGCTCTACGGAATGGGAATGGGCATAGTTATCATGGTGCTGACACTTGGCGTGGCTTTCTTCAAGAGCGCCATGCTGGGCACCATACGCAAGATGCTGCCCTACGTTGGGCCCATAGGCTCGTGGCTCATGGTGATAGCCGGCGCCTACATAGTGTTCTACTGGCTCACCATCGGCGGACTGCTGTAGACTAGCTGCCTGGCAAGAGTTCGCTAGTCTCCGCCGAAGTAGCGACGCGGGTTGTCCACCATCATGGTGTGTATGGCCTCGTCGCTGACACCAAGCTCTCGCAGGCGCGGGAGCACGACCCGGTTGATGAAGCACACCTCGTCCGGGTTGTAGGTATTGCGCTCCTCGTTCATCTCCGGCGTCAGCAGGAAGGAGAGAGGATAGTCGTGGGACAGCGTCACACGGTCGACCAGACCCATATCCAGCAACTCCTTAACTACCCGGGTGCGCTCCTCCCACTTGGGGCCCTGGACGCGGCCTCCGGGATAGCGGTCCATACCCAGGTAGCAGCCCTGCCGGATCAGTCCCGATAGATAGTCCAGGTCCTCCGTGTCGTTGCTGTGCCCGATGTACACCCTGTTCAGGTCCACACCCTCTTCCAGGAAGATTCGCACCTGGCCGTTGCCCACCCTTTCGGGGGCGGCAGTATGGGTAGTGATGGGCACGCCGGTGTGGTTGGAGGCGCGGGCGGCTGCGCGCAGTACGACCTCGTTGGCCGGCGTCACGCCCTCCTCTGTAGTGGCAACCTTGATGACACCCGGCTTGATGTCCGTCCCGTCCAAGCCCACCTCAATATCCCTGATGAAGGCCCTGGCCAGCTGGTCCGGGCTTACGCCCCTGGCAATGGACCTGGGGATGTCCACCCATATCCCGGTAGCCACGACTATGTGCACGTCCACCTGCTCAGCCACCGCCCGGATTACGCCTACGTCCCTGCCCAGGTCCATAGTGGTTACGTCCACGTAGGTCCGTACGCCCTCGGCCGCGGCGTCCTTCAGGGCTGCTATACCCCGGGCGATTGCCTCGTCACGGTCCACCAGCTCCGGGAAAGTCTGCGGTATCCCCGCGGAGCTGTTCAGCACATGCTCGTGCATCAGGGTGAATCCCAGGTCGTTCACGTCCACTGGACCCAGGACTGTGTTTACGGTAGGCATAGCACACCTCCAAAATAAGCGCTTATAGCAACGGTGACAACAGGAGGTTACACCGTATGCAATGGCGGTGTAAAGGAGAGCGCTGGTCTCCGGCCGTGGTGTGACCTGAAAGGGGTTAGGCTGTTATGCGACTGCGTACAGGGTCGATGGGGAGCTATACGCCCATGCGCGCCAGGGTTTTCATCATCCACGCTATATAGTTCTTGCGGGACATTCCCCTGCGCCGGGCCTGCGAGGTTATTGTATTCGCTACGTCTGCGTCCAAGACAAGGTTGAGGCGAACGCTGGGTTGGTCTGGCGCTTCCCGGACTACCAGAATGGACATCAGGGCGCAGCCTTTAGGGACTTCCACATCCTCAAGCGCGCTGGGAGGCGGGATAGGATTCCCATGCTCTTCCATGCTGTTCATCCAGTCTTGCAGGGCGTCTTGAGCGTTTACCAGAGCTTCATCTAATGTGCATCCCATGGCCACGCAACCGGGAAGGTCCGGGAAAGCAACTCCGTAGTCCTCGCCTCCGACCTCAACGAGAGCCGGATACCTCATATGTGGCCCTCCCAACCCGCGATTATTGGGTCAATGCGGGGTTATACACCCATCCGCTCTAGGGTTTTCGTCATCCACTCAATGTATTTCCTGCGGGACATGCCCCTCCACCGCGCTTCCGACGTCACTGCTTTTGCGACGCCTGCGTCCAGAACAAAGTTGAGGCGCACAATGGGATTGGCCGGTTCCGCTCGGACCAGCTGTATAGACGTAAGGGCACAGCCTTCGGGAATCTCTACATCCTCAAACGCGCTGGGGGCAGCGAGTGGAAGGCCGTCCCTCTCCATCTCAATAGCATAATCGCTAAGAACCTCGCTGGCATTGGCGATAGCCTCATCTACCGAGTGTCCCATAGATGCCACTCCGGGTATGTCTGGAAACACGACTCCGTAGTGCCCGCCTCCGCCCTCAATAAGCGCTGGATACCTCATATTACTCCAACCTCTGTCGTATCCTCCGGGTTCGCGTCTCCAATGCGTGCATAATTGTAGCACGTTGGCGTGTCACGTTCAAGCACTCAATCCGGGGACATCAACAACCGTGTCTAGGGCTTGTTCACTCTAAATGAGAGCATCGAAGATGAGGGCAGGCATGATAAACCCAAGTAAGTCACATTCAGCCTCTCACGGTGAGTGAAGGTGCGACGAAAGCCTCATAATTGAAGGTGTAGGCCCATGTTATCGTTGTACATTTGGTATGTTGACAACGTAATGCGGTACATTAGCGTGAACAGGCCCTAGCCCAATTGGGGCTTTGGCGCCGCTAGACGCATTCGCGCCACCAGCACCTGGGGGATGTTGTGGAAGTGCGCCCAGCTCAGAGGCCGGTCCGCCCTGGCCTCCGTTCCCTCCGGCAGCGACGGCTCCTCCATCCAGTCCAGTACGAATCCGTGCCTGAAGCAGGTGTTGAACAGCATACCAATTGGCCTGTGGAAGTAGTACTGGGGCTCCGGCTGTCCCACTATCCCCAAGCCCATGTGCATATATGGAATCGAGTAATCGGTGACTATGGCCCCGAATGTGGTTACGAGCTCCCCGTCCAGGTCCTGCTCCTCGGCTATCCTGCGCGCCCTGCCTGAGTTGAAGGCCGGGTGTGTCACGGAGAAGACGAACCTGCCGCCGGGCTTAAGCAGCGCCGGCAGCGTGGAGATAAGCGGTTCAATGGATGCCATATCCATCAGGCCCATTGTGCAAACTGCCGCGTCGAACTGCTCCTTGCCCAGCGACTGGAGCGCCTCAGGGTCGGATGCGTTCATTACCCTGTAGTCGATCCTGTCGGCGTTCTCAGTTGTGCGTTGGCGCGCCCGCCGGATGAACCGCTCCGAATGGTCGAATGCTACGACCTCCGCGCCAAGGGCAGCCATGCGTCGAGCGAAGCGGCCCGCTCCGCAGGCTATGTCCAGCGCCCGCTCGCCGGGCTGCAGCTCCAGCATTCGCTCCGTAGTGGGTTCCAGGAGAAGGTCCTGGGTCGGGTTGCCGTCGCCTATCCGGTCGTCCCACCACTCGGCCAGGCGGTCCCACACCTCCCTTGTCTTGTCGGTGTACTCTGCAAAGTCCGGCGGAATGGAATCGTTCATTATGCAGACCCTCCGGGATTGCTCCAGCGACTCCGTTAGTCCGGGGCGTGCAGATCTACCTGGATCAGAGGGCTGTCCTCAACCCAGGCATCCACGTCCATGGGACGCCCGCCTTGCCGCCGCTCTGCGAGCTTGGCGAACACCTCCCGGCGTTGGGACTCCACGGTAATGAGGGTGGCCGTAGCCGGGATGTCCATTTGAACGCTCTCCTTCAGGTGGAAGGTGAACTGCGGATTGGCTGCCAGGTTGGCCAGCCAGTCCCTGCGACCCGGAATCCCGGCGATGAAAAGCCCGTCATCCAGGACGTGGAATCCTATCTCCACGCGGTGCGGACGACCGCTCTTTCTACCCGTAGTGGTTATATCGATCAGCCTGTCTTTCTCAAGCGCCTGTGCAATAGCTTCATTCACGATGCTCCTCTGTCAACAATACTCATATTTCAGAAGTGGCCCTGTTGCAACACCTGATCTTCAACTAGATTTCCTTCATCAAACACACTCTGAACCTTGTCTACCATGCGCTGAAATACGTCAGCGTAGTACCTGGAATTAGTAAGAAAGCTGACGTATTCGTCTCTGTGCCTTCGTCTCTCCTCTGCATTCCTATATCTTTGCCTCATATTCGAGGACATGCGCTTTGCCTTCCTGACAATAAGCACATCATCGATGTGAGTAGAAGTGATTGAAACTGGAGTCATGTCCAGAAAATCACAGACTAGAAAATACAGGGATGAAGGGATCGCCATCTTGAGATCACGGCTTGTGGCAACAGCCTCTTGGAACATGGTCTTGTCCAAGTTTGTTTTGCACTCTACACACACGTATCCCAAGTCGGATTCAATACGCTCCGCCTCCTTGAAGTCCCTGTCGAACGAGGTCATCATGTAGAGGCGTTTGCTCAATGAGAAGTCCTGATTCTTTGTCCGAAGAGTGGGATGTCCACCAATGCCAAGACGAGAAAGTGAGGACATAAAACTCAAGCCAGCAAACGTCTTCTGTGGACCTAGCTCAATGTTGCTGTTTCCCAAGTCCAATCCCCTATAGAGCAGGTGTGGTAAAAACTCCTCAAGAATGGAGTTATCTAATTTGAGTTGACCCTTCTGCCGGTAGAGAAAATCCTCAGGGCTATCAAATATAAGGTCAAGTTCAAGGAATACTTTGTATCTATTCGTCGCATCTACGAGTTGCCACACCACCTCCTTCTGGGCGCCTTGGATATCCTCAAGCTCTTTCATCCACCCTCGGTAACGTTGAATCGCTTCTTCAACTCTGGTTCTGTCCGCTTCCGGCAGCCTTTGGTTCCTCAAAAGGGCATTTAGCTTGTCGAGATGAGGCGTTGGAAATACGGGACTATTGCTATTCATAATGCGGTCCCCCTTTCCCTTACCATCATGACTTTGTCCCTAGTCTGGTAATCAGCATAGGATATGCTGTTAAAAATGGGAGTGCCGATTATTTTGTCTATACGGAAAATAGCGTCTGAGAGCAAACGATAGTTTTTGGAGGGCACCGTTGCCCGTGCTGCATCAAGAGCTTCCATAGCAACACTGCGACCGAGGGCTGTAGGCTGTGGTTCAGCATTTCCACCGTTTATCCTCTGTAGATTCAGGACGTCCTCCCGAATTGGTGATCCGAAACGATTGGTAAAAACTCTTTGCTGTCGAAGGACAATGTCAAACATATTGGACCAACGGGCGAGTTTTTCAATGATATCTGCATTGTAGAAGGGTGTGCCAAGAACTTTAGACTCGTACCCTATGATAACTATGGCTCTGCCTCCTGTACGAACGACTCGAGCCAATTCGTTAAGGGTATCAGCCATATCAATACAATACTGAACGACTGTATAAAATCGGTTCCCACGATTAGCCCGATTTGATCCAATCTCAGATCGCGCAACATGAAGCAGATTCCAACCGAGAATCTCTACCGAACGCCTATAGTTTTGGTGGTAATTAAAGACGTTGATATAAGGTGGAGAGGTTATTACGAAATCAATTGATTCGCTTTGCAGAGGCAGGGCTCTGGCATCTTGGAGATCCGCTTTGATCTGTCGGTTAGAATATGGAAGCCGTTGGATTAACTTACTGAGAGACACGAATTTGCTTTGAACCAAGTCATTCGTAACACGATTGTTATATATATCCAAGATAACAACAAGGGCGCCGAACAAAATCTTCGCCCGGTCGCTCAGGGTTTCTCCAATACGGATGATTCTTGCTTCAATCTCCTCAACTGATAGTTCACCTTCCGAGAAAATCATTATTGGAAACTCGGCATCAATTCTGTCCCTTAGTTCTGATATGGTTTCATCTCGTTCTGCAGAAGGTACGTTTGCAAACTCATATACCTTACTAAAACACCAAGCTGATGGAGCAATCTCATATCCAAAAGCCTTCAGATGTTTTTTTGATGTTTCGTACAGCACAGTGCCACTACCGGCGAAAGGATCAAGTACTACTGACCCTGGTAGACAATATGCTTCTAGTAAACACTCAATGAGTTGAGGTGAAAACTGTCCACGCCAAGCAAAGAGGTTGGAGCGCGTCTTGCGCTCTATATTTAGAAGCGCTTGTGGGACAGGCTTCGTGAAATCTTTCAAAGCGATGTTCTCCAATTCCTACTTAGCTTACATTATACCAGCAGCCTGTCCGTATGGTCAGTTTACCGCACGGGCATGGCGCATCAATCGTACTCCCGATCGGTCAGGGAGCGCCCAACTCCCCCTGGATGCCCGCCCCCGCATCAAGTTATGTCCCCGACTACGATCGGGGAGCGGGGCAAGCTTCGCGAGCGTGACAATAGAGCGCGCAAACGTCCATTGGCCTTGACGTTGGAATACGGGAGAAATAGAATATGCCAGCAGACAAGCACCTCCATATGGGGTACAACGTTGGCAGCTAGCAATAGGATAGAGTATCCGGTTTCGGCCGGCGGGGTGGTGTACAGGGTAACAGGGGATGGCGTAGAGATCGTCATCGGCGGTTTCCGTTCCCAGGAGGGTTGGACTTGGGGACTTCCCAAGGGCACCCCTGACCCTGGAGAGACTATGGAGGAGACGGCCCTGCGCGAGGTGAACGAGGAGACGGGGCTTAAGGTGGCCCTGGAGGCTCCCATAGACAACATCCAGTATTGGTTCGTTAGATCCAGCGACGGCGTCAGGTGCCACAAGACTGTCCACTTCTATCTTATGAGCCCCATAGGAGGGTCCATCAGCGAGCACGACCAGGAATTCGACGCCGTGCACTGGCGCCACGACCAGGAAGCCCTCCGCACCTTGACCTACAGGAACGAGGCTAATATTGTGGAGAAGGCCATGAAGATGGTGTCCCGCAAAGTCGAAGAGGAGAAGGCCATTGATTAGAGGAGATCTGACTATCCTCCGGGAGAAGAAGTTGGAAGACGCGCCCACCGACTACTCCTGGCGCGTCGACGAGGAGCTCTCGGCTCTGGACGCCACCACTCCCCTGCGAATGTCCTACAACAGCTTCCTCCGCCTCTTCGAGGACGAGCTGCGGCATCCCGTACCGTGGTCCAAGCGGTTCGCCGTGGAGACCTTCGACGAGAAGCTGATAGGCAACTGCATGTACTACGATATAGACAACTCCAAGGGCCAGGCGGAGCTTGGCATTATGATCGGGGACAGGGACTACTGGAACCAGGGCTATGGCACGGACGTGGTAAATACCCTGGTGAGCCACGTGTTCTCCACCACGTCCCTGAAACGCATATACCTACACACTCTGACCTGGAACCTGCGGGCGCAGAAGTCCTTCCAGAAGTGCGGGTTTGTCCCACTGAGGGAGGTCAAGAGGAGCGGCTACGAGTTCCTCCTGATGGAGCTGACGAGGGACAGGTGGGAGACCCTGGCGGCTGAGCGCGCCGGTCAAGCGGAGGGCTAGCTTGCCGGGGATTCGACAAGACGGCAAAAGAGTGGCACAATTACATACAGTGCCCCTGTAGCTCAGGCGGACAGAGCATCGGTTTCCTAAACCGAGTGCCCCGGTTCGAGTCCGGGCAGGGGTACCATAATGATGGTAGGCTGGTGTATATTCGTACGATGTGCAGGAGTGTAGCTCAGCCCGGTTAGAGCAACGGTCTCCAAAACCGTAGGTCGGGGGTTCGAATCCTCCCACTCCTGCCAGAAATCCCAGGATATACGGAACCGTGCCGAGGTGGTGGAATTGGTAGACACGCGGTCTTGAGGGGGCCGTGGGTGCAAACCCGTAGGAGTTCAAATCTCCTCCTCGGCACCAAAAACATGGTAGAATAGTATTGTCGAGGCGACGTAGCCAAGTGGTTAAGGCGGAGCTCTGCAAAAGCTCTATTCGGCGGTTCGAGTCCGCCCGTCGCCTCCAGATATCCCGACCGCGAACTGGGACCACCTTCAGAGCAAGCGTGAGTCCCAGTGAGACCAAGACAATGAGCCGATGTCAGGATCCGAAGACGGCGCTACGCAGGATGTCGTTCAGGCGCGTCTGCCAACCATCCCCACTCTCGCGGAGGCGGGCCACAATATCCGCATCCAGCCTGATGTTGAGATGCACCTTCGTGGGGGACTTCTGCTTGCCACGCGTGCGGCGGTACTCTTCGACCAGTTTCGGGACCACCTCTACAGCAGGGCGAGTTTTGGCAAAGTCCTCGACCGTCAGCTCGGGATTGTCCGGGTCTCTTGCGGCGCCTACCCGTATGGCTACATCCTCGCCATACCGGGCCTCCACCTCATCGAACGTCAAATCAGTTGCTGCGATCTCCTCTATCTGCCTCTCAGTGAGATCCTCTTCAGCAGGCGCTGGGCTTATGTGGTCCGGTTTAAGCTCTGGCATACTCTCTCTCCTCCCGTCTGCTGGCCCTTCGCAGGCTGATAATCCGTGTGATTCGACCGCGTTGCGTGTATACTACAGTATGAAGACGGTCGCCGATGTAGCCAATAGCGACGTAGCGCGCCTCACTGAGTCTATGGGTCAGCTTTATGATGGCTGTGTTCCACTCAAAATCTTCGATAGCCGTAAAGTCGACGCGGTGCTTCTGTAGGTTGGACCGCTGCTTCGCGTCGTCCCATTCATATTCCACATGTATATTGTAGCCACGGAAAACCGATTTGCCAAGATGTTCTCATATCCTGCCCAGGTGGCGAAAGGGTAGACGCGGCGGACTTAAAATCCGCTCCCCGCAAGGGGGTGTGGGTTCGAATCCCTCCCTGGGCACCTGAACACTGATGCTAAAGGTGTCGCAAGTCCCCATCGTTGATATAATATGCACTGCATGAGGATGCGACGGGCGCCCCAGGAACCACAACACCACACACGGAGTAAGCAATGCAGCAACCCGAAGTGACCGAAAGCATAATGGAGACACCTGCGGGCAGCAGGTTGGGCATCGAGGAATCGGCGGCGATAGAGGATGCCCTTACCTTCATGCTGGACGAGGCCAGCCAGGACCGGGACGGGGAGGACTTCCTGTCCCGCGACGACCTCCAGACATACATGAGCGCCATAATGCAGCAGGTGGGAATGGAGGTGGTATGTGACGCTCCTCTTGCCGCAAGTGGATCCGGCTCATCTGAGGTGACGCTGGACATAGTGGCAAATGCGGACGGTTTGCAGAGCATAGTGCGCTTGGAAGCTGAGCCGTCCCAGAGCGGCCTGGACGAGCTCAGCAGCCTGCTTGGCCAACTCAGGGCAGATGATGTGCAGGGCAGGCTCTATCTGGCGACCGACATCCTGAACGGCAACACCCTGGTGTTGGGACCCTTGACACGGGCCATTAAGAGCCTCATGGACGTAGAAGGGGTGGGGGTAATCCTGGTAGACAAGCTCTTTATTCTCATTTGCCAGAACCACGACCAACTGATGCTGGAGGAGATGCCCCACTTCATCTTTCCAAGCCCCCAAGCCGGCCAGGCTCTATAGCCGCCCTGCGTTTTGGGGCCTATTCGAACCACAGGCGATACACCCCCCAGCCGGACTCGCCCCTCCGCACGATTGCGCTGACGGGCCTGCTGGACCCGTTATGGTATCTTATGCTCCCCTGAATATAGCCGTCCTCTTCGCCGTTGAAGCTATAGTCAATCTCCAAATCCGCATAGCCAAAATACAGCTCAGGGTCGGAGGACACACCTTGGCTGTATAGGGGGCCCTGCCTGCCGGGGCCCTGGTAAAGCTGATCGTAGGCCAGGCTGTCGTTGCCCAGGGCTGCCGCCTCAAGATAGCTGCGCAGAGGGGCGGCCACGTCACCTTCGCCGGGATGGGTCAGCCGGTCATACGTGTTCATCACCAGGTACGTGAGGACAACTCCGGCCAGGAGCCCCAAGACCGCCCCTGAGATAAGCCATATCTTTTTTCTCATGGCTCCTCTACCATCCGCGCTGGTCTTCCGACTTGCTGGGGCAGCGTTTGAACGAGGCATATCAACACCTATTGTGCCAGAGAATACTCCATAAGAATACCCGGAGTGGTAACTCGCTCGCGCGCCTTCCGCTTGCCCACTTCCACAGGCGGGCTTGGGGTAAGCAATGAATCTCTGCCCATTAGAGCGCTGCGGATTTGCTATAATCGGCTTCGTGAAGAGTCTGGTTTTGCATTCCTGGGACGTAGAAGCGCGGGAGGCCGTAGAGATCCAGCGCGACCTGGCCTCCAGGGTGAGCGCGGAAGACGGCTTTGAGGCCCCGCCGCGCTACGTGGCGGGAGTGGACATATCCCCGCCGGACGCCGACGGCATCGCAGCCGCGGCCGTAGTTCTCCTGGAGCTGCCGGATCTCAGGACGGTCGAGGTCAAGGTGTACAGGGGAAAGCCCGGCTTCCCGTATGTGCCCGGGCTGCTCTCCTTTCGGGAGTCCCCCCTCGTCCTGGGAGCGTTGGAGCGATTGGAGACTGCCCCGGACGTCATTCTCGTCGACGGGCAGGGCCTTGCACACCCCAGGCGGTTTGGCATAGCTTGCCATCTGGGGCTTCTGACCGACACGCCTTCCATCGGGTGCGCCAAGTCGATCCTCAGGGGACGGCCGGACGATGATCTGGACTCCGACGCCGGGGCGTACGTTCACCTGGTGGACAAGGGAGAAGTGGTGGGCGCCGCAGTCCGCACCAGGAAATCGGTCAGGCCCGTATACGTCTCCGTGGGCCACAAGATCAGCCTGGGGAGCGCTATAGAGTGGACGCTGGCCTGCTGCAAGGGGTATCGTATACCGGAGCCTACGCGATTGGCCCACCTGGCCGCTGCGGGCCGGCTCTCATGACATCGGCGCTCTTGACGGGGTTGCCGCTTTAGATGACAAGAAAGGTGTAACGCAATGCAGGAACTCAGAGGACGCGCAGAAGACCTTAGGGAGAGGATAGCTCAGCTTCTGGAGCGTCTTTGACGTACCCGGCAAAGAGGTAGAGATAAAACAGCTTGAGGCCCGGGCCGGTCGACCGGAGTTTTGGGACGACCCACAGGCCACCCAGCCGCATATGATTCGCCTGGCGGATATCAAGGACGTGGTGGAAACGTGGAGAGACTTCGAAAGCCGCGCTTCATCGGCCTGCGACCTGATCGCGCTGGCGCTGGAGGAGGACGATACGAGCCTGGAGGAATCCCTGTTCGCAGAGCTGGAGGCCATTTCCGAGGAGCTGAAGGACAGGGAATTCCAGCTCACACTCTCCGGCGAGTACGACACCCGCAACGCAATCCTGGCCATCCACGCAGGCGCGGGCGGGACCGAGTCCCAGGACTGGGCCCAGATGCTCATGCGGATGTACCTGCGGTGGACGGAGCGCCGTCGCTACAAGAGCGAAATCCTGGACATGTCGCCGGGAGACGAGGCGGGGGTCAAGAGCGCCGTCATCAGCGTGGAGGGCAAGCACGCCTATGGCTACCTGAAGGCCGAGGGTGGGACCCACCGGCTAGTGCGCCTGTCGCCCTTCGACTCCGCTCACATGAGGCACACGTCATTTGCCCTTGTGGAGGTGCTGCCGGAGGCGGAGGAGCGGGTCGATGTCACCATCAACACGGACGACCTGCGCATCGACGTTTACCGGGCCAGCGGCCACGGTGGGCAGGCGGTGCAGAAGAACGCCACGGCCGTGCGTATAACCCACCTGCCGTCGGGCGTTGTGGTGACCTGTCAGAACGAGCGTTCCCAGTTCCAGAACAAGGAGTTCGCCATGAAGGTTCTGCGCGCCCGGCTGATGGAGCTGGAGATGAAGCGGCGAGCGGAGGAGCAGGCCAGGCTGAAGGGCGAGCACGTCTCGGCGGAGTGGGGCAGCCAGATAAGGAGCTACGTCCTGCACCCCTACAAGATGGTGAAGGACCACCGCACCGGCTACGAGACATCGGACCCGGGCGCGGTGCTGGACGGCGAGCTGGACCCACTGATTCAGGCGTACCTCCTGGGTACAGTGGGGAAAGAGGGGTAGGACGTTGGGCCACTCTTCCCGCTGCTCATATGGTTCGACAAACTTACCATGAGTGTAGACCGATACCCTTCAGTCGTTGCGGCCGTCCTGTTGCTACTGATTTTGGCTCTTGCGGGCTGCGGATACACCGGGGAACCGGCGATTCAGCAGGTGCTGGAGAGAGCGCAGGCCGCAAACACCAGCGAAGAGGTTTCTTCGTTCCATCGCGCCCTGTCATACGTAGTCTCCGCTGAGGGGATGGGAGACATCAGTCCCTCACCCCTGGCAGAGGGTGATTTCCTCGCCCCGGACCGTTGGAAAGGCACAAGCACGTACGGGACGGATGTCACAGAATCCATAATCATCGGTAGAAAGACGTACGAAAGGCGACAGGACGAGTCTGAATGGCGAATGAGAGAACTCCCGGAGGATTGGCCGGGACCGGCTGCCTGGGAGTTATCGAGTTATTTGGATGTCTTCATCAGTGCCGCAGTCGAAGAAGTGAGGGAGCTTCCCAGCGAATCCATAGACGGCGTCGAGTGTTGGCGCTACAGGGTAGACCACAACAGAACGCTCGACAGCGCCTTGGAGCAGTTGGAAGAGGCAACCGACTTGGAAACGATAGAGTCTCTAAGAGCATGGGTTGAGAGTATCCGCAGAGCAGAGCTTGCAGAGTGGGCCGAGGTCTGGATAGGGAAAGACGACTATCTGGTGCGACAGTCCAGAAATGTTCAGGAACGGACTTCCGATGGCGAATACGAATTTGGCTTCCCCAACGTCGTCATACCCGAAGGGACCAGATTTGCCATTACCGTGACATTCACCTTCTCCGGCTTCAATGAGCCGGTGGAGATTGAGGCTCCCATATAACCCCGCGCCCTAGATTGACGTGGACGGCGCTGGGTCCTCAGAGTCGGGGGCTGCCTCCGCCTTGCCAATGGCCTCCAGCACCTTGCCTATGAAGGTCTCCTCCGGGACTGCGCCGATGAACTGGGTGGTCTCGTTGATGACGGTCTTGGGCACTCCCATGACACGGTACCTCTGGGCTATCTGAGGGAACTCCTGCACCTCCACCACGTCCGTCTTGATGTGGTCGTTCTCCATCGCCATCATCTGGGCCACACGGGCCACCGAGGGGCAGTGGGGTCAGGTGGGTGTCACGAACACCTGGATGTGGACGTCCTCGTCCACCAGTTGCAGCTTCTTCCGAGTGTCGGCGCTCAGAGAGGTCCTGGGCTTGGACAGCTCGATTGCGCTTTCGATGATGGTGACGAACTCGTAGCCCGACGGCATTCCGTAGTACTTGACGCCGGTGTTTTCGCCCCTGGTCACCACTATGGCGGGGATGCGCTCCACGCCGCTCTCCCGCGCCGTCTGGCCCTGGCTGTAGTAATCGACGGTCTCCAGCTCAAGCAGCGGGGAGAGGGAGGTCAATTCCTCCAGAATCTGCTGGGTCTGGGGGCAGGTGGGGCACTCCCTCCCCGGAACAAACAGCTGTCCGGCTAACTGGGAAGTGAAGAGCCGCAGGGTGATTTTCCTCTTGAGCTCCTTCCGAAAGCGCTCCTCCAGGGTCTGGCGGTCTTGCGGCGATATGACGGGCATCTGAACGCCTCCTTCAGGAAAGCAGCCTGGGGTTATCTCAGGGAATTACATATCATTCCAGCCGGGGGAGAGGACTCAGACCCTCTCCTTCTTTTCCCGACGCAACTAACCGCCTTTATAAGGTCATCTCTGGCGCGGGGATCACTTTATGGTTAGTTGTGTCGGCAATCAACCCAAATATCTGAAGAGTGATTGCCCCCAGTAAAAAGCAATCATCCGGACCGAAGATGACAGGACTATAACGCTCTACAAAGGAGTTCCAGCCATCCCTCTCGAACCAGACCCCAAGACGTACTTCCCCGGTAGGAAACCGCTGCTTGCGGCCGTCCGCTAGAGTGAACGTGTCATACTTACTTGCCTCTACACCCATCTCACTCATCAAACTGCTTGGAAGCATAGAATAGGTAGCCCCTGTATCTACCAAAGCGGGAACTATATCCACGGCCGATTCGCTTCTTCCCCTCACCACTACATTCTTACGAAAAATACCCATATCAATTCCCTCTTCATCCAGCCGTTGCTCTGCCCGTATTATACATCAATTTCCGCGGAGGCCAACTCACCTGTACCGGGGACGTTGCAGGGATGCGAAGAGCGCTGCTGAGATAATGAGCAGCACCGCAAAGCTCAGGAACGCTAATCGATAGCTGCCCG
Organism: Dehalococcoidia bacterium; assembly: GCA_965218945.1. Lineage (GTDB taxonomy): Bacteria > Chloroflexota > Dehalococcoidia > Lucifugimonadales > UBA2985 > DAOUJW01. Next base: position 2,680,703 of record OZ244718.1, on the reverse strand, counting down.
AGACGTCGTACACGTATGCGGCGTAGACGGGGCCGAGCATGGATCCGGCCATCTGCACCATCCCTGAGAGGCCCAGGATAGTGCCGTATGACTTTCGACCGAAGTAGTCGGCCTTGATGGCCGGCATAGTGGCCGCGGAGCAGCCGTAGGATGGGGCGTACAGGGCCACGAACAGAATTATGTGCCAGAGGTTCTGGGCGTAGGCGATGACAAGGCAGGAGATAGCGAGGGAGCATACGCTTCCGACGGCTACTATCTTGGTGCCCAGGGCGTCGTTAAGGAAACCGCCGCCCAGCCTTCCGATAATGCTGACCATTCCCATAGAGCCAAGAACGGCGGCGGCAGTGGTCTGGGAGTACCCCAGGTCCTCCACCAGTGGGATGGCGTGCAGCGTCGCGGCCCCGGTGACAAGGAGCCGTATAGAGAAGCCGAAGGACAGGGCCCAGAAGGGCTTGGTCTTCAGGGCCTCCATCACAGTCATGCCGATGTCCGGCTCCTTCTCCGCTTCCGGCTCGGCTACGTCGGTCGCCTCCTCAGACCCGCCGCGGATGTCCAGGGGCTGGCCGCGCTCCGTCTCCCTCGTTTCGCCGTCCGGGAGCATTCCGTACTGCTCCGGCCTGTGGCGCATCACAAGGGCCGTGGGCACACCGACGAGAAGCGTGCCTATGCCCGTGACAACGAAGGCCGTTCTCCAGCCGTACATGTCGATGAACCACGCAACCACTATCACTCCGGCCGCTCCGACCGCCACCGCAGACCGCAGCAGTCCGAAGGCGGTGCCTCGTCGCCGGATGAACCAGTTGGCCACCGTGGTGTCAATGGCGATCATGGAGCTGAGGCTCCGTCCCCCAGTCACCAATATGATGAATATGACGTAGAAGGCCAGCAGGGTGTTGATGCGGGACAGGAGTATCATGCCGATGCTGGTCAGGGTGACGCCCAGCAGAATCATGATTCGCGGCCCAAACTTGTCGACCAGGAACCCCTCTATTCCACCCAGGAACCCGGCCTCCAGCCTGGAGAGGGAGATGGCCCCCGCCAGGGCCGTGCGGCCCCAGTCAAAGTGGTCGGTGAGGCGCTTGTAGAACAGGCTGAGGCCGTAGGAGCCGGTCATGCTGCTGAAGGTCAGAAGCAGGAATGCGGCGAGAACAATCCACCAGCCATAGAAGATCCTTGGTCTGCTCTCCTGCAACTCTGGACCTTCCTTCCCAAGACCTGGTTTAGATAGTTTTTGGGGCGAGGATGCGTAAGGCTGCCACATCCAACGAACTTGTCAACCTCGCATAAAAATATATCCGAGGGCTGCCCTGTGTCAACCAAGGAGAGGGGTCAAAACCACGCTACTGCGCAGTGCAACTCATTGACCTTGAAAGCCCCAGGGAATAAAATAAAAGTACATCATACCTAATTGTTCGAAGGAGCATATATGTACTCAAGCGTGATCGGCAAGATAGAGAAGGCCAAGAGATACGCCGAAGAGAAAGGCCGGGTTACCTTCAGCAGCTTCGTGGTCACCTTCCGTGGCGAGAACGACGACCACAAGGTGGAATACAGCGATGGCAACCTGACATGCACCTGCACCTTCTTCCCAGGTCACGGCTTCTGCAGTCACTCCATGGCCCTCCAGCGAATGCTGGAGGAGATGCTTCCCCCCGTAGAAGTACCCCAGAACTGATATATCCAACGCGCTCATGGTGAGCTTGGCGAACCATATGAGCGGGAAGGATAGCCACGCCCGTTCCGCCATTCCTGCGGAAGCAGGAATCTATGATGCACGATGGCGCTGGTGAACCGTCTCAGGATGAGCGGGGCGTCTTTTGACGAGCCCTATTGCGCAAGGCGAGGTGGCTTTACCTACCCCAGTTCTGCAAGGATGCGCCGATCTATACGACTAGCAATGTTGGCAGGCACATCGACACTAAGCCTGTTCACCAAGTAATCACAGGCCAATGAGGTAATGGCGAGACAGTTAACGCCCGAAGTGACCATAACCACAACATTCTCCCGGTTAAACATAACTGTGGTCGTAGCGTAGTTGCGGTGTACCTCGGTACCCCAGCGTCTTCCAGCTTCTATCTTGAAGGCTATAGATTCTTCGCCAATGGTTGGCGGGAGAACCGGTAGCTGCGCCAATAACTCCAATTCCCCTTTTGGCCATACATTTTGTATGGCAGTAGAGGAATTAAGCGCCAGCCGGGCGTTCTCAGTGCTGTCGTAGACGACCGTTAAGCAGTGTATGTTGAGCTGGAAACCGTCTGGAAGGTCAGCCCATTCGGTGCTGAGCGACTCCCGCCAACCTCTTGAATCAGAATCCCGGAGTTCTGGACCGACGGTGTCTATAATCACATAGCCATCTGCAATTTGGGCAATGTCTTCTGATTGACAATGTACTTCCGAGATGTTGACTGCTGGCTGTGAGCAGGCTACTACAAGCAGTAGTAGAGTCGCAGCCGCTAGTATGACGAGTTTGGACACATGTAACTCTTCAGGTTCAGAGTCGAGCCAGATTCCCTCACACTCTTGAGTCCACCGCCTCCTGTATAAGACCCATCACTTCGCTGACGGGCTTGGGGCCGAGGTCCTGGCCGTCCCGCAGGCGCACCGACACGGAGTCGGAGTCGATCTCCTTGTCGCCCACGATGAGCATGAAGGGCACCTTGTTCAGCTGGGCTTGGCGTATCTTGGCGTTCATTCGCTCAGAGCGGCCGTCCACGTCCACGCGAATGTCGCCCTCCCTAAGCCTGTCCGATACCCCTTGAGCGAAATCCAGGTGACGGTCCGCTATGGGTATGACCACCGCCTGAACTGGGGCGAGCCAGGTGGGGAAAGCGCCGGCGTAGTGCTCGATCAGCACGCCGAAGAAGCGCTCTATGGAACCCAGGAGGGCGCGATGCACCACGTATGGGCGATGCTCATTGCCGTCCTCTCCGATATAGGTCACGTCAAAGCGCTCCGGCAGGTTGAAGTCAAACTGGATGGTAGTGCATTGCCACTCGCGCCCCAGGGCATCCACCATCTTCACGTCTATCTTTGGGCCGTAGAACACGGCTCCTCCCTCATCCACGTCATAGGGCAGGCCGCGGGACTGTATCACGTCTCGCAGCGTCCCGGTCGCCATATCCCAGTCCTCCAGGGAGCCTGCGAACTTCCCGCCTTCGTTCCGGGTGGACAGGTAGACGTGAAAGTCCTGGAACCCGAATGAGCGCAGGAAGAACTGCATGAAGTCCACGCACCGGCCAATCTCATCCTCCACCTGGCCGGGGCGGCAGAAGATGTGGGCGTCGTCCTGGGTGAAGCCCCGCACGCGCAGCAGGCCGTGCAGGACGCCGGAGCGCTCGTAGCGGTAGACCGTGCCCAGCTCTCCCAGGCGCATGGGAAGCTCCCGGTAGCTCCTGAGGGAGCTCTTGTAGATCTGGACGTGGAAGGGGCAGTTCATCGGCTTGACATAATAGTCCTGGCCGTCCACGTCCATGGGGGAGTACATGTTCTCGGCGTAGAAATCCAGATGGCCGCTGGTCTCCCATATGGTCGACTTCCCGACGTGTGGCGAATAGACCAGGTCGTAGCCGGCGCGGTAGTGCTCACGGCGCCAGAAGTCTTCGATGATCGACCGCACCCGGCCTCCCTTGGGATGCCAGTAGACGAGCCCGGGGCCGTACTCCTCGTGGAACGAAAGCAGGTCCAGCTCCCGCGCTAGCCTGCGATGGTCGCGGCGCTGCGCCTCCTCAAGACGCTCCAGGTACTCCTCCAGGGCATCGCCGGTCTCGAAGGCCGTGCCGTAGATGCGTTGCAGCATAGGCCGTTTCTCGTCGCCGCGCCAGTATGCGCCGGCGATGTTCAGGAGCTTGCAAGCGCTTATCTGCGCTGTGGAGTTCACGTGAGGGCCACGGCACAGGTCCACGAAGTCGCCGTGGCGGTAGACGCTGATGATCTCGTCCGGCGGGAGCTCGTCGATAATCTCCAGCTTGTAGGTCTGGTCGGAGAACATAGCCTTGGCGTCGGCCAGGCTTATCTCCTCGTACACAAATGGAAGGTCACCGGCGATGGTCTCACTGATGCGCTCCTCGATGGCCTCCAGATCTTCCGGTGTGAAGGCGCGGGACACCTCGAAGTCGTAGTAGAAGCCGTCATCTGTGGAAGGGCCGATGCCCAGCTTGGCGTCCGGGAACAGTTGGAGAACGGCGTCCGCCATCACGTGGGCGGCGGAGTGTCGCATACGCTCGCGGAGGGAATGCAAGTCGTGGTTGTGGTCTAAGGTGGTCATAGCTACATCCAAGTAGCTAGTCTACCCGCAAGCGCGCAAACTGGCAAGGTAGGGCTGAGGTGCAGCCGATGGGGAATGCAAAACCTAGGTCACGCCAGCCGGTTCTCGGTAAATCCCATCAACTCTTGGGGTCGGGAGCGCTTAATAGAGGCCCGGTGCAATGCACACCTGTTTCTAAATACAGGGTTACAGGTCCCACAGCTCGTTCAGCATTGCCTAGAGGCGCTTGTAATACCGAACCAACGGTAAGGCAGTGTAACCCGCTTTCTCATATGATCTTCGGGCGGGTGCGTGGGATTCATCGCCCCCAGTTCCTACCTCAACCATCACAACCCCGGCGGCTTTCATTTCCTCCAGAGCCCTGTTGTTCAATTCCGTGCCGATGCCTAGACCCTGGTAGTCGGGATGGACTGCCAGTAACTCCACTTCCCCAGTTTGGCCTCTGACCTGATATGCCAGAAACCCGACAACTCTTCCGCCTAGCTCAGCAACCAGAACGCTAACTTTCTCCCGATCTTTGCAAAAGGCTTCCACTCCTTCCTTTTGACTCTGACGCCAATTAGGGTAGAGGAAGGAATAGATTTCGGGCCCAAGTATTTGCTTGAAAGAAACGAAAACCGGTTCCCAGGCCAGCAACGATACTTCGACTATTTCGGTGAGGTCTTTATCATCAAATGATCGAATTTGCCAATTCATCTACTATCCTCCGAGCTCTTGCCCTGTAGAGGCCAACCCGCTTCAACACTTGTCAGTCGGAGGAGCGGCGATGGGAGCCGTGCCAATCTCGCCGCTTCCGGCAGTATGGCTCCATATACGCTCACCTTGACACCAGCATACCTCCCTTTCATCTCTCTTGCTGGTGTCCGACATCTATCTGACCCTAATAGGGTCGACATCCTACATAACCCTATCTATAAATCGCACAAGAGGCAAGCCCAAAGGAGAAAGAATGGACTCCCGACCCCGTATCAGGTACGGGGTGGGCTTTCTCGGGAGTGATGTATCCCTTTACCACGTCATGCCCGTGCAAACGGGCATCCAGGGGAGGTGCGGAGCGACCACCCTCCGCGCATGAGCATCCATCAAGGCCGCGTTCCTTGTAGCCCCAATCCCGCTTTGCTATACTAACCGCTAAGTCACAGTCACATCGGAGTGTTCTAAATCTATGGTTGAAACCAACAGGAAATACGAAGTCGTTATCGGCTTGGAAGTGCACGCGCAGCTCCTGACCAGGAGCAAGATGTTCTGCTCCTGTCCCTCGGACTACATCCAGGCTGACCCCAACACCGTGGTCTGCCCAGTGTGCCTGGGGATGCCCGGGACCCTTCCGGTCATCAACAGCAGAGCCGTCGAGTACGTCATTATGACGGGGCTTGCTCTGAACTCCGAAATTTCCGAGAACACCCAGTTCCATCGCAAGAACTACCCCTATCCGGACCTGATGAAGGGCTACCAGATTTCCCAGTACGACGAGCCTATCGCCAATGGCGGATGGCTCAACATCGAGGTGGACGGGGTGCAGAGGCAAGTGCAGATAACGAGGGTCCACCTGGAGGAGGACGTGGCGAAGCTGCACCATCACCAGGCGACCAATGGCGACGACTACAGCCTTGTCGACGTTAACCGCTCCGGGTCGCCGCTGATGGAGACGGTGAGCGAGCCGGACATGCACTCTCCGGAGGAGGCCCGGCAGTACCTGCTGAACCTGAGGGCCATTCTCCAGTACCTGGGCGTCTCCACGGGCAACATGGAGGACGGCAGCTTCCGGTGCGACGCAAACATCAGCATCAGACCGGTCGGCAGCACCGAGCTCTTCTCCAAGGTGGAGGTGAAGAACATGAACAGTCTGCGGGCCGTCTACCGCGCCCTCCAGTACGAGGAGGAGAGGCAGATAAAGTTGGTTGAGGAGGGCGGCCGGGTGGTGCAGGAGACCAGGGGATGGGTGGAAGACCGTGGCGTCACCTACTCCCAGCGGACCAAGGAATTTGCCCACGACTACCGTTACTTCCCGGAGCCTGACCTGCCTCCTCTCACCATCAGCAGAGAGCGGGTGGAGGAGATCAGGGCGCGACTGCCGGAGTTGCCGGCAGCGCGTCGGGACAGGTTCATCTCCATGTACGGGCTGCCTGTGAACGACGCCTCGCAGCTCACCGCATCCAAGGCCACAGCGGACTTCTTCGAGGAGTGCGTGAAGGCGAAGGAGACGCAGCCAGATGTCCTGGCCTCCAAGTCCAAGATCGTCAGCAACTGGATGCTGGGCGATCTGATGGGCCTAGTGAACGCCTCCGGCGCGGACCTGGACGCCTCCAGGATCACGCCTGGCCTACTGCGAGAGTTCACGGACCTGGTCGAAGCGGGAGCCATCAGCGGGCCTGCGGCCAAGACGGTCCTTGAGGAGATGTTCAAGTCCGGCAAGCAGGCTCAGGCGATAGCCGAAGAGCAGGGCCTGACCCAGATAAGCGACGCCGGCCAGCTGGACGGGACAGTCGCCGATGTCCTGGACAGGAATGACCAGGCGGTGCAGGACTACCTGGGGGGCAAGGAGACCGCCCTGAAATTCCTGGTGGGACAGGTGATGAAGGAGACCAGGGGCCGCGCCAGCCCCGCGCTGGTCAATGAAATGCTTCAGGAGAAGCTGGCGTCCATAGGGGGTGGATAGTGGAGTCCTTTTTCCAGATAGCTATGATAATGGTGTCCGTCCTTCTCATAGTAGTCATCCTCATGCAGGTGAGGGGACAGGGTTCGGGCTTCTTCGGTGCTGCGCAAGCGTCTTTCCGTACACGCCGCGGGATTGAGAAGACGCTGTTCCAGCTCACCATCACCCTGGCCGTCGTATTCACTCTGATTGCCATTGTGAGCGTCGTAGGTCCCTTCTGACCACTCCGGCCCTTGCGTTTGTAGAGGCGGATTGCCGTTGATTACCCTTACCACCGACTTCGGCACGCGCGACCCATACGTCGCCGAGATGAAGGCAGTCGCTCTGCGCATCAACCCACACGCCGCCTTCGTTGACATCTCCCACCACATAGCCCCTCAGAACGTACTCGAGGGCGCTTATGTCCTGGGGTCTGCCTACCGCTTCTTCCCACAAGACACCATCCACGCAGCTGTAGTGGACCCGGGCGTGGGGACATCGAGGCGAGCCATTCTGCTGACCTCGCCGGATGGCCGTTTCCTGGCCCCGGACAACGGGCTCCTGACCTACGCAATCAGGGAGAGCGCCGAGTATCAAACGGCCGTCAGCGGCAAGGGGTTCGGTGAGCCTGCAGACGTGTCCATACCGGAAGGATACGCCGCCTACGAGCTTTCCAACAAGAGCCTCCGGCTGTCGCCCCTAAGCGACACCTTCCACGGCCGGGACGTCTTTGCGCCCGCGGCGGCGCATCTGTCCCTGGGCATACCGCCAGCAGAAGTTGGAGCGCGGCTGGAGTCCATGATATGCCTGTGCATCCCTCATCCGGAGGAGCGCGGGAGCGGCATAGCCGGCCACGTAGTCCACGTTGACGGGTACGGGAACCTGATAACGACCATAGACGGGGAACCGCTCCTGAAGAGGAACGTGGAGGCGCTGGTGAAGGGACGCCGTATACGCGGCATAAGCAGGTCGTATCAGGAAGGGCCGGACACCCTGGCTATCGTCGGGAGCCACGGGAGCCTTGAGTTGGCGGTCAGGAATGGCAACGCGGCGCGGGAGCTTGGGGTCGAAGTGGGCGACGAGGTGATTGTGGAGCTGCGGCGATGAGCAGCTGGAGGGTGATACTGCTTTAAGGCGCCGTTAATGGCAAGTACGGCTAGTCGCGCCCGAATAGAAGGCTTAGTAGTACTATGGCAGGCAATAGTAGGAGTGCCGACACTATTAGAAAGTAGACCGTTCTCAAGACCACTTTCAAGGCTACATCGCCCATCGACGCCTCCTGCAGCCCCAGCTTGAGTGGGAAGCGGCTAGTCCTGATCCACGACCACCGCCGTCCCGCGCACCAGCCCCGCCACCCTGGTTATCTGAACGCCCTCTATCTCATCCGTAGTCACAATTATCATCAGTCTCTATCTTCGAACTGCTACCCTTTCATATTGCGCAACTTCTCCCAGAGAACGTAAAAGAGGATTACCACGAACCCAAGGCCGCCGGCGACTACGGCAAGCCTTATCAGCAGAGGCACTTCGTAGATCTCGAAGATGTTCAGGAAGAACTTGTATATCAGTATTCCACCCAGGATGAGCCCCACCGCGATGATGAGGAACACCGCCGTCCGCAGGGCTGTCGATCCCATCCAGACCTCCTAAAGACCCAGCTTGCCCGGGTTCATAATGTTGTTGGGATCCAGAGCCGACTTTATGCTGCGCAGCGCTTCCAGGCCGCTTCCCAACTCACGGGGCGCCAGGTGGACCAGCTTTATGCCAACACCGTGGACGTACTCCATTGAGCCGCCCATGTCCTGCGCCAGAGAAAGCGCCTCGTCCGACGTTCGGGCCAGCTGCCCAGGTTCGCCCCTCTCCTCCATCGCTACGTCCACCAGGATCATCGAGAAGAGTTCCGGCTGCGTCCAAAGCGAGTACTCCCTCACGTGCAGGCCGCGCTCAGCTGCCAGCTCTCGGCAGTGGCGCCGGTACTCCAGCACCCTGGATGCGGGAAGGGCGACGTGGGGGTAGTCGGTAGTCCTGGGCCAGCCCCGCGTGGATCGTTCCACAGGCTTGCCGGACAGGAACCTCTCCTTGTAGCTGTAGGCGGAGTCGTGGCGGGTGTCCCAGTATCGCTGAGCCGGCTCCGGGCCAACGTCCTTGCCCTCTGAGGCCAGGCACACCTTCAGCGTCCTGGCAACCTGGGCCTCCACCTCCTCTGCGTACCCCTCAAAGACCAGGTACATCAACACCGTGGACGACTCTTCGGCGCCATCGGCCGAATAGAGAGGCTCTTCGCTGACGTCGATTAGGGCGGGCCTCAGTCCCAGGGAGAACATCTCCAGCATTGCATGGAACCCGTCCTCGAACTCAGGGAACGTGAAGGACTTGAAGACGCGGGTCTCGGGAAGGCGGAAGACTCTGAGGGTGGCCCTGGTTATGACGCCCAGAACGCCCTCCGCTCCTATGAACAGCGGGTGAAGCGAAGGACCTGCGGACATCTTGGGCACGGCCTTGGTGCGGAGCGTCTCTCCGTTGGGAAGGACCACTTCCAGGCCCAGCACCTGCTCACCCATTGAGCCGTACTTGGCGGCCCTGTAACCCACGCCGTTTGTGGATATGGCGCCGCCAATAGTGGCTATGGGTACGCTGTAAGGATCGTGTCCCAGCATGAAGCCCTCTCTGCCGAGGGCATCGTTCAGGTCTCCAAGGATTACGCCCGCCTCTACGGTCGCCGTCCTGTCTTCCGGGCTTATCTCCAGGATGCGGTTCATCCGCTTCAGGTCCACGGCTATGCCACCCCTGAGGGGAGTCACCGCGCCGGCTACGCCCGTGCCGCCGCCGTATGGCACGATGGGTATGCTCTCCAGACAGGCCAGGCTGACAATCTCCGCGACCTCTTCTGTGGAGCCGGGGCGCACCGCCGCGAACACTCGTGGCGCGTTGGAGTCCAGCGGCTCGCCCCGCCAGCGGCCAAAGGCGTCCATCGAGTAGGCCGCTATGGAAGGCTCGTCCAGGAGTACGTTCTCCGGCCCAACGATGCGCTTGAGGTCTGCCTCAACAGACTGCAATATCACCGCAGACTCCTTACGATTCAAGCCGAGGTCGTAGGTGAATCACTGAGGGCCTCTGAACCGCCACTGCGTACCTGCGGAGGAGTCCTCCATCACCACTCCCAACTCCTCCAGGCGGTCCCGAATGGCGTCCGCCTGCTTCCAGTTTCGCTCGGCGCGCAACTGGGAGCGGGTCTCCACCAGAAGGTCGACGAAGGCGTCGACCTCGGCGCCTCCTGAACTGTGGCGCTCTTCCAGAGACAGCCCCAATACGGAGGCCATCTCCCGCAGCGCCTCCTGCGCCTCTCCTACGTCCATGCCCGTCTCCCGGTCGCGGTTTATCTCTCGCGCCATATCGAAGAGGGTGGCTATGGCCTGGGGCGTGTTCAGGTCGTCGTCCATTGCGGCGCGGAAGCGGTCCCGGAAAGGGGCCGCATCCATCGACGCATTCGCAGCGTCCGATGGAGCAACGCGAAGGGCATTGGTCAGGCGCTCAAGAGCCCTTTCGGCGGAGGCAATGCCATCGTCGGTGTACGTGATGGGGCTTCTGTAGTGGGATGAGAGCAGGAAAAGGCGTATGGCGTCGGGATTGTACTGCTCCAGTATCTGCTGGCAGCTGACAATGTTCCCCCGGTGGCGGGTCATCTTCTCCTCGTCTCCCTCCTGGAGACGCAGAAGGCCGTTGTGAACCCAGAAGCGGACGAAGGGAGCCTTCCCGGTGTACACCTCCGACTGGGCTATCTCGTTCTCGTGGTGCGGGAATATGACGTCCTGACCGCCGCCGTGTATGTCGACGTGGTCTCCCAACAGGCTCAGGGACATGGCCGAACACTCTATGTGCCAGCCGGGGCGTCCAGCACCCCAGGGACTGGGCCAGGCCGGCTCCCCGTCTTTGGACGATTTCCACAGAGCGAAGTCCATGGGGTCTTCCTTGCGCTCGTCTACTTCTACGCGCGTGCCGGACATCATCTCATCCAGGGGACGTCTGGAGAGCTGCCCGTACGACTCGAAGGCGCGGACGCGGAAGTAGACGTCTCCGTCGAGGGCGTACGCGTGCCCGTTGGAAATGAGGCGCTGGACTATCTCTATCATGCGGTCGATGTAGTCCGTCGCTCGCGGGTAGTCGTGGGCGCGCATGATGCCCAGGGCGTCCATCTCCTGGTGAAAGCGCTGGATGTAGCGCTCCGCCAGCTCACTTATGCTTAGGTCGTCTCTCTGGGACACCTCAATGATGCGGTCTTCGATGTCAGTGAAGTTCTGTACGTGATGGACCTTGTAGTCCCGGTGTTCCAGGTAGCGGCGCAGCACGTCAAAAACGATGTAGGACAGGGCGTGACCTATGTGGCACGGGCCGTACAGGTTGGGGCCGCATACGTACATGCTCACCTTCTCCCCAAGGGGAGCGAAATCGCGCTTTTCGCCGGAGAGGGTGTCGTACAGCCTCATCCGTTCGCCTCAACGGTGGCGATGGCCAATGCCCCAATGCCCTCGCCACGGCCCGGAAACCCCAGACCGTCGGAGGTGGTGCACTTTATATTCACTTGTAACGGGGACAGCCCCGTTGATTCGGCAATCTTTTCGCGCATACTCTGTACGTAAGGAGCCAGCCTTGGGCGTTCGGCGACTATTGTAGCATCCAGGTTTACCGCCTGCCACCCTTGCCGCTCCAGTAGATCGGCGACTTCTCTCAAAAACATGAGGCTGGGCGCGCCGCGATACTGCGGATCGGATGACGGGAAGTATGTGCCGATGTCTCCCAACCCCGCTGCTCCGAGCATGGCATCGACCAGCGCGTGCACCAGGACATCCCCATCGCTATGTCCCGCCAGACCCGCCTCGAACTCCACGCGGACGCCTCCAAGCCATAGCGGGATGCCCGGCTCCAGCTTGTGAACATCGTACCCTATGCCGGCGCGGACTGCCATGAACGCTCCCCAGCTACCGACCGGCCCGGTTGCGAAGGATAGCCTCGGCCAGCAGCAGGTCGATTTGCGTGGTTATCTTGATGTTGTCGGGAGACCCGTCGAACACCCTAACCTCATGCCCCAGCTTCTCCACCAGAGAGGCGTCGTCTGTAACCTCGTCCAGATCGCCCTGGTACGCCTTCCGGAGAAGGTCGTATCGGAAGACCTGGGGTGTCTGGACCGCCCGCAGTTCCTCCCTCGGGACCGTGCTGACTACGATTCCCTCCGCGTCCACCTTCTTCACGGTGTCGTTGACGGGCACGGTTGGTATGGCGGCCCCGGTGTGCTCCGCTTCCTGTATGCATCGCCGGAGTGTGTCCTGCGTTACGCAGGGCCTCGCCCCATCGTGCACCATGACCCACCGGCAGGGCGACAGGCTGTCCAACCCCGCCTTGACCGAATCCTGCCGTCTTTCGCCTCCGGGACACACCTGGCTCACCTTCCGCCACCCTTCCACCTCAACCAACCGGCGGCCCCGCTCCAGGTTGTCCCGATGCAGCACCAGGACAATCTCCCCCACCTGCGGACAATCCTCGAAGGGCGCGACGGTGTGAGCAATGAGGGGCTTCCCCAGAAGCGGCGCGAATACCTTGTCCACGTCCACCATTCGCCGGCTTACGCCGGCAGCGACAATGACGACACTCGATCCGGGCTCCTGTCCGCCCTCCGGCAAAGGGTCTGGGCTCACGGCTGCACCCTAGGTCGCGCTGGGCTGGGCAAAGATGATGCGACCCGCAGCCGTCTGGAGCACCCTGGTTATGGATACGTCCAGGTGGGAGTTGATGAACTTCTTGCCGCCCTCTATCACCACCATAGTGCCATCGTCCAGGAAGGCGACTCCCTGACCAGTCTCTCTCCCTTCCTGGATAACCCTCACCATCATCTCCTCGCCCGGAATCACCACAGGCTTGAGGGCGTTGGCCAGCTCATTGATGTTGAGCACCTTTACACCCTGTAACTCGGCGACGCGGTTCAGGTTGTAGTCGGTGGTAAGTATAGGCGCCCGGAGGTTTTTGGCCATAACCACCAACTTGCCGTCCACCTCCGAGACCTCGCTGATGTCCTCGTCCAGGACCTGGATGGGCACGTCCGTCTCGTTTCGCAGCTTGTTTAGCATCTCCAAGCCCCTGCGTCCGCGGGTGCGCCTGAGTGAGTCGCTGGAATCTGCGATGTGTCGCAGCTCATCCAGGACAAACCTGGGGATGACCATTGTGCCATTCACGAAGCCCGTCTTGCTGATGTCTGCTATCCTGCCGTCGATTATGGCGCTGGTGTCCATCAGGACGCGCCCGTTGGCGCTGAATCGTCCGGCCTGGCCACCCCGGCGGGAGCGGTCCTGGAGAATCGGGGCAAGGTCGCGCTCACGCAATAGCATGACCACCATGCCCAGGGAGCCGAGAATGACGCTCAGGCCAATGGGAGCGGCCACACCGGGCCAGCCGGGCAGTTTGGAGAGACTTGCCGAAATAAGCGCTGCTACAACCAGACCCACTACCAGGCCCAGAGTTCCCGACACCAGCGTGCTGAAGCTCATATCGATGAAGACCCTGCGAGTCCATCGGATTGGCGTGAGAACAAGATAGGGAGTTACAGCCAGACCGATGACGCCTCCGGTCAGCATTCCTCCCAGGCCCCACGGAACGGGAGCCTGCTCGTCCACCGACGCCCCAACCCACAATCCCAACACCCATCCACCCAGCCCGGCAAGCGGCAGCCCCACCAGGCGCAGCCACCATTGGATACCCATATAGACACTCCTTCCGCCTCCTCCGGGGAGAACCGATACTATCAGGCCCAAATATGGACACTTATACATGATAAGTATAGCACGCGCGAACTAGACCAACGCCAGACTCGTAACGCGAGGCAGTGCGGGTGGCTGGAAAGCAGTTTGCACGATAACCCGCTCACGCCCAAGACGTCCAAGGGGGGAGTCGGGGCCGCGGCATCAATGTCATGACGAGCAAAGCGAAGCATCTATGGCGTATGTCGGCGAAGCTAACCGTTGTCGCGCCTGTTCATATTGTTCGACGAGCAATCCTGAGTAAAGTAGACGGACCCACCGTAAACATTCCTCACAGCGCTGCCACGCTTATGTGCCGTAGCGCCTCGTAAGAATGTGTACGATTAAAGGACGCAGTGCTATAATACGATGTGGAATTTCATCGCGTATCGTGTGAAGTTGGTGAAATGTGTCTCAGGAGGTAACAATGTTGAAGCATTTGAATTCCAGTATTGCCTCTAGGAAACTCATCGCCGTTTTGGTTGTCACCATGCTGATGGTCGCTATGGCGTGCAATGGTGAGGAAGACCCCACCGCCACCAGTCCGGCTACCGAGGCCATGATGCCGGATCCCACGGCTACCGAGGCCATGATGCCGGATCCCACGGCTACTGGGGCCACGATGCCGGATCCCACGGCGACCGAGGCCATGATGGACCCGACGGCCATGATGTTGACGGACCCGCTGGTTATTGGGCATCTAAACGCCTTCACGGGCTCCCTCTCCTACTTCGGCGAAACACACCTCAACGCGGTCAACCTGGCTGCCAAGCACATCAACGATGCCGGAGGCATATACGGCGCTCAGATCGAGGTTATTGAGAAGGACACCGGCGTGAACCCGGTGCAAGGAGTCGACGCCGCCCGAGCGCTTGTGAGCATCGACGGGGTGGTAGCGATAGTGGGGTCGTTGGCAAGCGGCGTGACCCTCGCAGTGGCTGAATCAGTCACGATCCCGCAGGGGGTCCTCCAGGTAACCGGCGCTTCCACGTCCCCCGCCATTACGGTGCTTGAGGACAACGACTTCCTCTTCCGCACTGCCGTATCAGACGCCGCCCAGGGAGTGGTGCTGGCGCGGGTTGCCCAGGAGCAGGGCTACTCGACAGTCGGGATCATGTACATCAACAACGCCTACGGCGACGGCCTGACCGCCCAGTTCGAGGAGACATTCAATTCCCTTGGCGGTACGGTAACCGCCAAGGTGGCGCATGAGGAGACCCAACCGACTTTCACCTCCGAGCTGGAGAAGGCCACTGAGGGAGATCCGGACGTTCTCATCGCCATAAGCTACCCCGGCCAGGCGGAGATATACCTCCGGGAGTCCCTGGAGGGTGGCTACGCCGACAAGTTCCTGTTCGTGGATGCGACCAAGTCGCCCGAAATGATGGAAGTAGTCGGCTGGGCGGCTCTCGATGGGACTTTGGGCACCGCCCAGGGAGCGCCGGACAGCCCTGCTCTCCAGGCGTTCCAGAGCGCCTACGACGCGACCTACGGAGAAGAGGTGCAGCACCCGTTCACATCTGAGACCTACGACGCAACCGTTCTGATTGCTCTGGCGGCTGCCAAGGCGGGCACAACCACCGATTCCACTGCCATCAGAGACGCCCTGCGCTCAGTCGCCAATCCCCCCGGAGAGGTGGTAGGCCCCGGTATTGCAGGCATAATCAAGGCCCTGGAGCTCATTGCCGCCGGCGAGGACATCAACTACGAAGGCGCAGCCGGCACTGTGGACTTCGACGAGAACGGAGACGTTGTCGGCTACATCGAGGTCTGGCAGGTCAAGGACGGGGAGATCATATCCACCGGCAGGTTCGAGCTTCCGTAGCGGAATCACCGTTCCCAGGGGGTTATCTGCTTGGTTTGAGAAGTAATTAGATAGAGTAAGCCGCCAAGACCCCGCAGGGTTTCGGCGGCTTACTCACGTCAGACCACCAGCCGCTCGAAGTTCCGTCTAGCAGTCCTCTGAATATGTTCCGGGAGACGGTCAAAATGAGACCAGAATCCGGGGGTTGTCCTATGCACTAGAGCGTTTCCAGTGTGCCTCGCTGTTTGGCCTCCGTTGCCTCCGCTACCAGGAATTCCAACTTTCCGTCAGCCGAATCAGCTTCAATCTCCCGATCCCACTCCTCCCAATCCAGTTCGCTCAGCCATAGTCTTAGTTGAATGTAGTCTGACTGGGACAGGTTTAGGATAGCCTGCTGAATGTTCTCAATGCTTGACATTGGTGGGCCTTCTCTCTACTGGAATCGGGGCGCTATCCTTGCGTTGTAGACATAGATGGGATCTTCTTTGGTGTGGCCCAATGATGATGCCGGACACTACCGTTGTCAAGCCAAATCTTGATAAGAATGGCCTCAAC
Source organism: Dehalococcoidia bacterium (assembly GCA_965218945.1). Classification (GTDB taxonomy): domain Bacteria; phylum Chloroflexota; class Dehalococcoidia; order Lucifugimonadales; family UBA2985; genus DAOUJW01. Next base: position 2,664,661 of record OZ244718.1, on the reverse strand, counting down.
CAACCTTGAGATTCGCGCAGATGGCAATGAAAACAACTACGAAGGCGCATCCCAACCCGCTGGCTACTAAATTTCCTCCGGTGTCGCCGCTCTCGCTATCCGGCGCTCCTCTCCCAGGATGCCGCTGGGGCGAGCCATGATCACAGCGACTATCAGTACGCCTATCATGAAGAAGCGGACGTTGGGGTCGGAGAAGACGCCGGGCAGAAACTGAGTGCCCGTCCAGATACCCCAGACTACGAAGGCTCCCAGTACGGCGCCCTTGTTGTTGCCCGCGCCGCCCACCATCAGCATAGCCCATATGACGAAGGTCGCCAGCAGCGGATCGAAGGTCAAGGGCGCGAGGAAGCGTATGTTGTGTGCAAACAGCGCTCCTCCAATACCCATGATTATCGCTCCAAAGATGAACGCCTGAAGCTTGAACTTGAACACATTCTTGCCGCTGGCCTCGGCTGCCACCTCATCCTCTCTTATCGCACGCAGCACCCGCCCCCAGGGAGACTTGACCACCTGCTCTACTGACAGGAAAAGGACGGCCAGGACCACCAGCACCACAACCACGTACAGGTAGTCGTAGTGTTCGGGCGATACCCAATCGCCCAGGAACTGGGGTATCCTGTAAAGCCCCTTGGAGCCGTTTGCCACCCACTTCTCGTTCAGGAAGAAGAGGCGGACCGACTCCGCGATGCCCAGGGTTGCGATAGCAAGATAGTCATCCTGGAGTCGCAGGGTGATGTAGCCAATTACCAGTGCGATAACCCCGCAAACCGCCGCCGCGGCCCCCAGGCCCAGGAAGAACCACAGGTCGATTCCCAGGTCCAGGAACGCGATTTCCGACCAGTTGCCTCCGAACTTGAAGTCTTCGAACAGGGTGGGGTCGGGAGGTTGGGTTGTCATAAGCGCCGCCGTGTACGCTCCAAGCGCGAAGAAACCGGCTATGCCAATGTTGAACAGGCCGGTGTATCCCCAATGGACGTTTAGCCCAAGGCTGAACACGGCGTAGATACCCGCCATGACCAGAAAGCCCACAAAGTAGTCGGCTATGCCCGCTATGTCCATGACTCGCGTCCCTCCGGCAAGGAGCCGGGGCGTTTCCAACCTATGGCGATGCTCACCTGCCGCCTCCGAATATGCCCCTGGGCCTCACCAGCAGCACCGCCGTCATAATGGCGAAGGCCACCGCGGGCTTGTAGCTGGGGTTGATCCACTGGGTCGAGACCTCCGAGGACACTCCGATGATAAATGCCCCAACCAGCGCTCCGTAGGGGTTGCCTATGCCCCCCAGGATGACGGCGGCGAACAGCGGAATCAGGAAGCTCCACCCCATAGCGGGTAGCAGCTGCGCCTGAAACACTGCCAGGAGTATCCCGGCAGTCGCTGCCAGCACAGCGCCTATGATCCAGGTTGACCATATAACGCGCTGTGTATCTATGCCGCTTACGAGGGCCAGGCTCGGGTTGTCCGCGGTGGCCCGCATGGCCTTTCCTATCTTGGTGCGGTTCAGTACCAGGTAGACGGCCACCACCAGGATGACGGTCACTATCGTGATGAAGATGGCATCCGGGGGTACGCGCACGTCCATAGCCAGTTGATAGAACTTCCTGGTCTCCCGGGGATAGCGCTGTACGTCGCCGCTCCAGATGATCTGTACCAGTCCCCTCAGGGCAATGGCCAGGCCCAGGGACGCCATTGCCAGCACCACGTTGTTGACTCCCCGCTCTCGAAGCCGGCGATAAATGGCTATGTCCAGGACTACAGCCAGCGCAGCTACGGCGGCCACGGCTATGGGCAGGGCAATGAGCATAGGGTATCCGAAGGTGAAAGGTCCCAGGCCTTTGCCCTCTATACCCACCTGGGGCAGAATACTGCCGACTATGAACAGCGCAACATAAGCGCCCATAGTCATGTAATCGCCGTGTGCTATGTTGGCGAAGTTCAGGATGCCGTAGACCAGTGTAAGGCCGATGGCGCCCAGAGCGATAATCGCTCCCAGGAATATGCCGTTGACCACCAGGTTCATCTTCACGCCCGGGAGGAGTCCGATAAACAGCGCTGCGGCCACTATCGCAATAGTGGTATACATGGGCGTCCACGATTGGCCGATTCGTCTTGCAGTGTTCTGTATGGCAGTCATATCCGGTCAATCCAAAGCGGGTTCTGCTCATCCTCCAAGATAGAGGCTGGCCACCTCCGGGTTGCTCAACAGGTCCTTGCCGGTGTCCTCCAGCCGGTTCTCACCGGCGACCAGGATGTAACCCCTGTCCGACATTTGCAGCGCGTCCCTGGCGTTCTGCTCCACCAGCAGCATCGCCACTCCGGACTGGTTGACCTCGCGAATACGCTGAAATACGATGCCCATCATTGCCGGGGACAGTCCTGCAGAGGGCTCGTCTAGTAGCAGCAGTATGGGGTCGAGCATCATGGCGCGGCCAATCGCCAGCATCTGGCGCTGACCGCCGGAGAGCGTTCCGGCCTTCCGACCCGGCTGCCGCGCCAGGTCCGGGAACAGCTCGTACATCTCTTCGATGCGGCCGCGATAGTCGTCGCTGCGGATGAAGGCGCCCATCTCAAGGTTCTCCCGTATGCTCAGATTGGGGAACACGTTGTTGGACTGCGGGACATAGCACAGCCGAGTCCGCACTATCCGCTCCGGTGGGTCGCCGGATATTTCCGCGCCCTGGAACTTCACGCTTCCAGACCTGACCCGCACAAGTCCTACAATGGCCTTCATAAGTGTCGACTTTCCGCAGCCGTTAGGCCCGATTATTGTGACCATCTCTCCGGCGTCGACGGTTACGGATACGCTGTGCAGTATCTCCGTCTGGCCGTATCCCGCCACTATGTCGGACGCCTCAAGCAATACCACCGACGGCACCTCCCAAGTAGGCTTCCAGGACCTCCGGGTCCTGCTGCACCTGGTGCGGTGTCCCCTGGGCGATCACGGCGCCGTTGGCCATGACTATAATGGGATCGCACATGGCCATGACGAACCTCATATCGTGCTCAATGATTACGAAGGTGATATTGCGCTCCACGCTGGCCAGGAGGATGTTGGCCGATATGCTCCTGAGCAGCGTTCGATTGACCCCGGCTCCCGGCTCGTCCAGCAGCACCATCTTTGGTTCGGCCATCAGCGTTCGGGCCAGCTCCAGCAGTTTCTTCTGACCACCGGACAGGTTGCCGGCGTACTCGTCGGCCAGGTGGGTCAGGCTGAGCAGCTCCAGCGCCTCCATCGCCTGGGCTTCTATGCGACGCTCCTCCCGGGACACCCGCCAGGGCATCAACCACGGCGCCCAGATCCGCTCTCCGACCTGCGGCGCGGGGACCAGCATGAGGTTCTCCAGCACCGTCATGCGCTTCATCTCTCTGGGGATTTGAAAGGTGCGCATTAGGCCGAGACCGAAGGTCTCGTGCATGCTCATACCGTCGATGCGCCGGCCACCAAAGAGTATCTGGCCGCTGGTGGGGGATATTGCGCCGGAAATCAGGTTGAAAAGTGTCGTCTTGCCCGCCCCGTTGGGGCCGATGAGCCCGGTTATGTTGCCGGGCATGACCTGGAGGGAGCAGTGGTCCACGGCTCGCAGACCTCCAAAGTCCTTCACTACGTCGCGGGTCTCAAGAATTGGCGCTGTATTCGTCAAGACGCCTCCGGTAGGCCGGCCCTCTCGGGCAGCCGAACCACTCCGTAATGGTGCTTCCCGTAGCCTATTATATTGAGACTCAGAGTCAACGGCAATAACGCTGCGCCTTTCGCTATTGCACATACGCCACTGAAGGCAACGCGTAGTTGAAGTCCAGGAAGACCACTGCTACAATCCAGTGGCGCGGCTCGTCCGCGTCTGTCTGAACGAGGGGATATAGCTCAACAGGGAGAGCGCGGCGTTCGCAACGCCGAGGTTGGGGGTTCGAGTCCCCCTATCTCCACTTTCCCCTCCCCGTCTCCTCCATTCTCCATCGGTCAGCACACGTCTCAATATGCCTCTGTTTCATAGCTAGGTTAGGTGTACACAAGGCTTAACTTGGCTGAATTCGGCCTCCCTCGCTTACCCCCAAAAGCCCTTGTTGTCTCGCCAACAATGTGGTAATTTGTGTGGTAAAAGATTGAGGAGGTCACTGGGCGTGAAGCTAATGGCAACAGAGGTGAAGGCTCTACGCAAACCGGGCCGCCACTCGAACGGGGACGGCCTGCACCTCTTCATCACCAAGACAGGCAGCAAGAGCTGGGTGCAGAGGATAGTCATAGGCGGCCTGCGGCGGGACATAGGCTTGGGCGGGTATCCCACGGTGTCCCTGGCCCAGGCCAGGAAGCGCGCCCTGGACAACCGCGAGGCGGTTGAGAATGGAAAGGACCCGGTGGCGGAGAAACACAGGCCGGCGATGCCTACATTCAGGGAGGCCGCCCGCGCCGTGCACGAGGCTAACAGGCCCCGCTGGCGCAACGGGAGCCACGCGGCTGCGTGGATCCAGACGCTGCAGCGCCACGCCTTCCCCAGGATCGGGAACAAACCCATCGACACCATAAGGCGCTCAGACCTGTTGTCGGTCCTTACACCGATATGGTCGACACGCCCCGAGACAGCACGGCGCGTCCGCCAGAGGATGCGAACCATATTCAGGTGGGCCATGGCCAACGAGCTCATTGAGAGCAACCCTGCTGGTGAGGCCATAGACGGGGCCCTGCCGTCGATGCCCAAGGTGAAGGCGCATCTCAGGGCGCTCCCCTACGATGAGGTGGGCGCGGCGCTCAGGACCGTTGATGAGTCCCAGACCTCACCCGCTTCGAAGCTCTGCCTGGCCTTCCTGGTCTTCACGGCGGCGCGCTCCGGTGAGGCGAGGGGCGCCACCTGGGATGAGATTGATATGGAGGGCGCGACGTGGACGATACCCGGCTCCCGCATGAAGGCGGGCGAAGAGCACCGGGTTCCCCTGAGCGAGCAGGCGCTGGGAGTGTTGATGCTGGCCCGGGGTCTGGAAGACGGGTCGGGGCTATGCTTCCCCTCGCCCCTGCTCCGCGGCCGGATGCTGAGCGACATGACGCTGACGAAGATACTCCGTGCGACCGGTCTCGCGGAGCGAGCGACGGTGCACGGTTTCAGGACATCCTTCAGGACATGGGCAATGGAGCAGACGGACGCGCCCTGGGCGGTTGCGGAGGCGGCCCTAGCCCACCAGCTCGGAGGCAGTGTCGAGCAGGCGTACGCAAGGTCCGACCTTTTCGTGCGGAGACGTGCGCTGATGCAGCAGTGGGCGGACTACCTTACAACCTAGCCGCGAAGCATCAATCAGGCGGTACCCAGGGGGCGGCGGCTGAGCCAAGTTCGCTGGTCGACAACGGCCGGGACTGTATCCATGCGGAGATGTCGCTTGACCTCCACCTGACGCCTGTGGCGCTGACCCGGACGGGCCGCGGGAACTCTCCCTCTGAGATAAGCCTGTAGATCGAGGCGCGGCTCAATCCAGTCAACTCCTCCACTTCTTGACGACGCAGTAGCCTTTGGTTCATCCTGACGCTCCTTTCTCTTGGGACCTCGAATATTGCCTGGTTAGAGCGACCGGCCAAGCCGACGCCATATCGCATTAGGTCTGTGAGTTCACAGCCGGCGCCGACGGAATGGGCGGGCGCCGACGTCTTTCATGCCGACTCATGCCCCGCCATGCCGCCGTTGCGCCTGCGCGCTGGCGGGGCGTTCCGGTCAGCGCTTGAAGAAGGTCATCTGGAATCCCTCGCCGATGAGGATCTCCAGGCCGCCGGGCAACCGGGCTGCGAAGCGGCAGATGGAGAGCATGGCTCCGCCGCAGGGCTCGACGCCGTTCTTGCGCCAGAGGCGCAGCTGCTTGGGGTCCACGCCGAGCGCCTTGGCGAATCCGCGCCAGCTGAGGCCGCTGGCCTCCTTGAGGCGTTCGAGGCGCTGACCGAAGTCATCGGGCAGGACGCCGCTCTGTATGATCTGCGCGCCTTCCTCTCCAGTGATGTGAAGCCCGTTGAAACGGGACGAAACGTCAGGGTTGTTCATGTCCATCCTCCATTGTAAAAAGCTGGTCGAAGTCGTCTACGCCGAGGACCACTTGCATCCGGCGGCGGATGCGTCCGGAGGGCGAGCGCTCCCCGTTGACCAGCATCGACATGTACCCCGGGCTGACCCCGGTCTCCCTGGCGAGCCAGTTCTGGGAGCGGTTCAGCGTCGTGAGCCGCTTCCAGAGGGCCGCCGTGTTGAGCCGGACAACTCCCCGTCCTCTGCGCCTCCGGTGTCCTTTCTTCTTGTATATATTTTCCGAACTCATGGCGTTCCATTTCCAGTCATTCATTGAGGCGGCAGGGCCTGGGGCGATTCCCAGTCGGTGGGAGTGCGCCAGGCGCGTCCCAGCGGCCCCAGGGCGTCTATGGCCTCCCGGTGGGAGACCCACAGGGGAACCGTCCCGCCCGCCTCCCTCATCTCCTCCCGCGCCACGCGCAGGAAGTGGGTTGCCGCGATGTCGTCGTCAAAGACGACAAGTACGGCGGGCCGGACGCCGTGGTCGTCGGTGGGCCTGTGCGATGAGAAGTAGCGCAGATAGGGGGCGAGGCGGTCCGACATGGTTGAGGGCCGCACGGCCCTTCGCTCCCACTCCAGAAAGAAGGGCCAGCGTGTGTCGCCCCTGGTGAGGACGCCGAAGGCGTCGGGGCTGACGGCGCGCATGCCGCCGTCGTGCCTGAAGTAGCGGGACGCCCTTCTGGGCGGGTCGAGCTGGGCGATCTCCCACCCCAAGAGGGGGGCCTGCACCGACAGCGCGGCCAGGAAGCCGTGGACGGCGGAGGTGTGATCGAGATTCCTCAGCAGCTGCCGCGTCCTCCTGCCGGAAAGGTTGCGCCACTCCAGAGGGGCCTCGGCGTATTCCAGGGCGACGCTCCACCGCCGCTTTGCCACTCCGACGGACGTGCGATCCCTACGGGCCAGGTGTGTTAACCCCCGATCCGTGAGGACGATGCGCCCGCCCGCGTCGCGGGGGCGGCTCACGAGGCCGAAGCCTTCGAGGGGGTTGACGAGCTGGGAGGCCCTCTGGGGCGAGACGCCCATCATTCCGGCCATCTCCTTGAGTGCGATCCAGGGCCAGTCCGAGATAAGGTCGAGGGCGCGCTTCTCCGCGGACTTGAGGATGACGGGCAGCATATGATCGGATATGTCCAACGCCGCCCACCTGTCGGGGAGATCGGCGGGGAGGTCGGCCCGCTCTGCTTCCGGCTCCCGCGGCAGCTCGCCCATGGGGGCCGCCCGGTCGAGCTCGTAGCGCAGGTCGATGGCGGCGGAGACCTTGACGGGGCTCCATATCCGGTCGCCCGCTCCGGCCAGGACCGCCTCGCGTTCCAGGGTGAGCAGGGCCGGCACGTCGGTGGTCGAGAGGAGTCTGCGGGCGTGCCTGAGGCGCACATCGTCGGCCATGAGGATGAGGAGCGTTCCGGGGAGCGGCAGGTCGCGCAGCCGCCAGAGCCGCTTGGAGAAGCCCGACCTGTCGGCGGTGCGTCCCTGCCTGATGATCCCGACGGTCCTGCCGTCCGGCAGCGTCATGGCGGCGTCCAACGGCATGGCCCGGTACCAGCGGAACCGGATGGGGTAGGCGACGTTGGAGAGGGAGGAGGCGACGCGGTAGACGGAGGCGAGCGGGTCGAGACGGTCCATCAGGATGCGCCGCCACTGGGCGGAGACCGGATGGGAGCGCACCAGCTCGTCGAGGGCGACGCCCTCCTCTCCCGCAAGCCTGCGCAGCCCTGCGGCGGTGAGATGGAACCTCCGCGCCGGGGGAAGCGGGTCTACGGCGTGGGGCACGGAGGCGCAGAACCCGCCGGACTCCAGGCTCGCCATGGCCTCGTAGACCGCGCCCCTCGACCAGCCACAGACGGCGACCATCTCCAGCCGGTCGAGGAAGGGCATCGACGCCAGGGCGCCGAGCAGGTCGGCCTCACATCCTGCGGGTTTCATTCCACGGCCTCCTCTGCCTCGTCCCCTCCGGACCCGGCGGCGTCCGGTCTCCGCTTGCTGGTCTGCTTCCTCCGCTCCGGGTCCGGTTCAGCCTCCGGCCGGCCCTCCTGCCTGGCGGTTTCGATGTCCTCGACGCCCTTGCGGTAGTCGTCCACCTTCCGGTGTCCGTCGGCGTCGGCGTAGTCGGCCTGGCGGGCCGAGACCGTGTAGGCAATTGCCGCCTCGCGGATGCGGGAGGCCGTCTTCTGGTCTCCATCCTCCGGCTTGCGCACCATCATCGAGAAGGCGGGCAGCCGCTCCTTACCCACGGTGGCGCGGACGTAGCAGTGGTGCACGGGCAGCGACGTGATGTCGTCCTCGGTCACCCGCTCCTTGCCCAGCTCCCACACCAGTTGACGGGCGTCGGACCCCGCCACCTGGAAGACGGCGAGACAGCCGACGTTGGCGAGCAGGGTGTCTCGCATGGTGCGGGAGAGGTCGTCCAGCTTGGCGAGGCTTTGGGTCGCGAGCACGAACGACGCCCCGAACTTGCCCAGCTCCGAGAGCATCGACTCGTAGTCCACGCCGGGCATCGACTGCATCTCGTCGACGACGACCAGCGCACCGCGCCGTCTGTTCAAGGGGAGACTCCCCTGCTCCCGGATCACGGCGTCGACGAGGTTGAGCATCGACGCGCCCACCAGGGCGGCCACATCTCTGCCCACTGTCCCCTGGGAGGTGGAGACCAGCAGGACGCCTCCGTCCAGGATGGTGCGGCGCATGTCGATGGTGGAGCGGCGCTGTCCGAGAATGGCCCTTGCCCGCTTTGAGGACGCGTAGTAGGAGAGGCGGGTCTGGACGGGGGCGAGGGCCTCGGCCTTGTACTGGGCGTGCCACCTGCCGAAGTCCCTTTCCCACCACTCCAGGAGATAGGGGTCGGAGACCTTCTTCAGCACGTCCTTGCGGAAGTTATCGTCCGACAGGAGCTTCAGCCCGTCGAGGATGGTGTACTGCTGCTACGCCTCCACCTGCTCGTTGGCCTCGTGGAGGGTCTTGACGGTCTGTTCGAGGATGGACTGCATCCGCGGCCCCCACTGTTCCCAGAGTCCCCGCGCCACGCGCACCACCGAGTCGGCGGTGCGGTCGCGGTCGGCGAAGACGCGGGTGTCAAGCAGGTTGATGCCGGGGGAGCGGGACTCGTCGGACAGGTCTATGAGCCGCACGCGGTTGACGAGGGACTCCGGGACCTGTTCGAGGATGTCGGCCACCAGGTCGGTGTGGGGATCGACGACGACGATGGCGTCGTTGTCCCTTCCCTCGGCCTTCTCCCGCATCTTGTGCGTGACAAGATGGTGCATGAGAGTGGACTTGCCCATCCGCGTGCGCGCCACATAGAGGTGGTGACGCCTGAGCAGGTCTTCGGGGAATCGGATCTCCCTCTTCGCCCCGGCGGTGGTGTCGCCGACCAGCGCGCCTCCCCGGACGCCCTTGGCCGATGGGCTGAGCGCCCGTGCGCCGGACCGCTCCACCAGGGGCGTCTCGTCGCCCGCGCCGGGCGGGTGCCACAGGGAGGCGACCTCGCGGACGCCCAGGACGCTGCGCCTCCCGAAGATCCCCGGGCCTGCGGGGTGGAGCAGCGACGGTTCGGGTTCGGTGGGCTTCACCCTCCCCACCTTGAACCGCGCTCCTGCGGGGTTGTCGAAGTGCCGGTAGGCGGCGGTGAGCTTGCCGAGGAGCTCCCCGGCCCGGTGTGGCATCGTGTCCGGGGGCAGGATCGCCGTGACCTGTAGCTCCGCTTCGAATGCGATGCGTGAGACCTTCTCCCTGATGAGCAGCGGGTCCTCGACGGGGTTGCGGGCCTTCTTCCAGCGGCGCCATGCCCAGCCTCCGACGGCCAGTCCCAGGACCGCGCCCGTCCCCAGGAGCGCCGTCTTCCATATCTCCCCGTCCTGCACCCACAGGTAGCCCTTCAGGGCCGCAAGCGCGCCCAGGCCGAGGACGGCCATCGTGATGCCGTCCATCTGGAGGGGCTTGGTCTGATAGGTGTATGCGGGATCCCTCGGCTCCATGCCCGGCCTCCTGTGTGCCTTCTCGAGATGGGGCTGCGACCAGTCGGGGCCGAGGGAGCGCAGCATCAAGCGCGCCACCACACGCTCTCCCTCGTAGAGGGCCGAGAGCGCGCCCATCAGGGCTATCAAGGGGTCGGAGCCGGGGTCGAGCAGGTCGTCGTCCCGGAAGGTGCGCAGGGGGACGTACTCCGGTCCGTCGGCCCGCAGGGTGACAGACCAGGCGTTTTTTCCCTCTGCGGGCCTCAGCGGGTCGTCCTCGGGGTCAACCTTCTGGATGCGGGCCTGGGGGTAGTGGGCGGAGACCTGACTGCGCACCACCTGGTCGTCGAGGCAGCGGGCCATGAGAGTGACGCCGTCCATGTCCCCGGCCAGCTCCAGGGAAAAGGGCTCCGGGACAGCGATGGACTGGAGGAGGTTCTCGACGCCCAGCAGGGTGCGCTCGCCGGTCCTCGGCGGCGTCACCGCCAGCAGGACGGGCTTCTTCTCGGTGTCGTCTCCAAACAGGATGTTCTTCGGATTCAGCTTCATATTTGATAGTCCTTTCTCTAGTGGCGTCCGGGCCTCCACTCGATGACCTCCATCTCCTCCGGGGTGGCCTCAATGCGAACGGGGAAGCGGTTGCCCCGCGCCAGCAACAAGCCGTCTCCCCGGGGGCAGGACAGCAGCCATCGCTGAAGCTCGACGGGAAGGTCGAAGGCGTCACCCACGGCGCTTATGGCGGCAGCGTCCTGCTGCAAGAGCAGCTTGAAGGCTGCGTTCTGCAGGAGCGCCCTACCGGAGTGCCCGGTGATGGCGCGGGAGGAGTCCTCGCTGAGCAGGTCCTGGACGTCTTGAGTTATGAATTGGAGGCCCAAGCGGTGCTTCCTGGCCCGCTTCGCCATGCTGACCATGAAGGCCGCTCCCTCGGGGTGCTGCATGATCGACCACACCTCGTCCACCACCAGCAGCCTCGGCTTGGGGTCCTGGGCGGCGGCGGACCACACCGTCTCGGTGCAGACCATCGCGGCTGCGGGGCGAAGCTCCGGTTCCAGCAGCCGCAGGTCGAAGACGGTGATCAGGGCCTCGTTGGACAGAAGGTCGTCGCCATCGTCGGACAGCAGGTGTCTCAGGCTGCCGGTGGCGAAGGGCCTCAGAAGCCGGGCGAGACCGGGGTCGCCCGCCTCGTCCTCTTGCAGATACTTGTAGAAATCGCGGAAGCCGGTGCGCTCGCGGGGCTGGGCGTAGTAGCCCGCCAGGGCGTGATCGAGGGACGCCCTGCGCTCCGCGCCGAGGCTCTCCCCCACCATCACCTCGATGAGCCGTCTCAGGCTGCCGATACGCTGGAGCATCTCCTCGGAGTCGCCCCGCTCGATGACAAAGGGGTTCATACCCTCGCCGGGGACGCCGGGGGACAGCACGCGTCCACCCGCCGCGCGTGCCATGTCCGCGTACTCGCCCTCGGGGTCGATGACGTAGGCGGTGACGCCGCGGGTGATGCCGCGCAGTACCCCCAGCTTGGTGGCGAAGCTCTTGCCTGAGCCGGAGCGGGCCAGCACCGCCGTGTTCGCATTCAGGTGCGTCCCGTCCCAGGGGTCGTAGACCACCGGGGAGCAGGCCCGCATGTCGATGCCGTAGAGGGTGCCGGAACGGGTGTCCAGGTCCGGCGGCGAGAAGGGGAAGAGCCGGGCGATGCTGGAGGTGTCCAGGCTGCGCCACTCGGCCACGGCGTTCAGGGCCAGGGGCAGGGTGGACAAGAGGCCCTCCCTCTGGCGGAAGGCCAGGTCGTCCAGCTTGCCCAGGGTGGCGGCGAAGTGGGCCTTCGCCCGCTGGGTCATTTCCTTGAGGGCAGCCTCGTCCCTGGCATGGAGCGTCACGGACAGGGAGGCGTGAAACAGCCTCTCCCTGCCCCTCTGCACCTCGTCTCGCAGGCGAGTGATGTCCTCCAGGGCGATCTCCGCCTCGGGGGACATGGTGCGCCCCCGCTTGAAGGAGAGGGACTGGGCCGACTCGAAGCGCACCTTCTGCCACTCCAGCGTCCTCGCCGCCTGCTCCGCCGGTATCGGCCCCAGGTGGACGGACAGGTCCATCGGCGCGCCCGCAGACATGAGGCTTTGCAGGAAGCCCGGGGCCAGCGACCGGGGCCATTTACCCAGGTGGAGCGAACGAACGAGGGTACCGCCGACGCGGATGTCGCGGCGGCCAACCGCCACCTCGGTGGGACTCTCCTCGTCGAACTCTGTGGGTGAGCCGCCCAGGGCGGCTGCCGCCAGGAACATGCGGAGTTGCCTGCCCTTCAGCGGGTGGACGGAGAGCCCGGCCCTAGCCAGCAGGCCCCGTAGGTCGTCGATGCGGCCGAACTCGCACACGGCGTAGAAGCGCCGGTCGAGGATGCCGTCGCGGGCCTCCAGGTCGGTCAGCAGACGCCCGAGGGACTCGGCGGCGGCCCTCGTCTGCGGGGGCAGGTCCTTCGGCTGGGCCTCCCGAAGGTCGTCTCGCAGGCGTCTCAGGCGAGGCGGGTGCTGCCGTATGAGCAGCTGCGCCGGGAAGTCCAGGGCGTTGAGGGCACCGGCGAAGGCCCCCAGTTTGGGCTCGTCCAGCTCCAGGCCCATCACCTCGCACACCCCCAGCTTCACCCCGTCCAGGCGCACCGGCCCGTCCTCGTCCAGGTGCGACAGCATGAAGAACAGGGGCAGCTCCGGCGGGATCTTGGGAGGGGCCTCCGTCGTTCCACCGGGTGCTGGCTCCGTGGGGAGTTGGCCCTCCGGCATCTCCTGCGGGGCGACGGACTCAATTGGCGGGGTCTCCCCTCCGCGTCTTGTGATTCGTTCAAGCAGCTTCTTCAATTCGGTAGATTCCTTTTCTCTAGGGGGTTGGGAAGTCCAGGAGACCGCTGCTGAGCAGCGCGGCCACGCCCTTGGCCGACAGCGCGAGGACGAGGCCGACCACCGCCATGACGACGGCGGTCCTTGCCCTGCCCCCGCCGCGCTCCTCGCTCCCCTCGGCCATGAGGATGAAACCGGCCCAGACGATGGCGAACAGGCAGAGGCCGGCGGCGGCGTAGACCATCGCCGTGAGCACGCGGTCGAACTGGTGGAGCATCTCCTGCTCCTCCGCCGGGGCCGCGCCGGTGGTCGCCAGCGCAGCCCCGGCCAGCAGGGTGACCGCAATCGCGGGCCTCACCAGGGCCACTCCCAGCCCAGGGACTCGAACCAGCGGCGCAGGCCGTCGGCGGGCTCCTGATCGGCGGGCGGCTCCTCCAGCTCTGGCTGGGGCAGGACCAGGGCCTCGAAGGGGTCGTCGCTGCCCACGCCGGACGCCAGAGACATCGTTTCGCCCCTGGTCCTCGTGATGGGCGACCGCTCCACCGTCTCGGCCTTGACGTGCTCCTTGTGCAGGACGTCCACCGTGACCTGCTTGGCGATGGTGGCGCTGGGGACGTAGGCGTGGGCCGTCGCGGTGGCGGACGATTCGGTGCCGTCGTAACAGGTGGCCGTCGCCGTCTCGCTGTCGTAGTCGCTGTCCCCCGGGCGATGGAGATGCACGGTCCTGGTGACCTGCTCCACCCGCTCCGGGTGGTGGGTCAACTGCGTCAGCGGTGAGATGGAGATGCTCAGGGACGCCTCAAGACTCACGTCCACGCTCATGGCGTGAATCGCCTGACCATCCCCTATGGGAAGCCGGAAGCGGGTCTCTCCATCGGGGACGAGGGCGACGCTTGCATGGGATGCGCCGGTCGCGGCGGCGACGGTTCCCGTGACCGCCGTCACCTGGGCGTCCATCAGGGACGTCTCTGTGACGCTGGCGTGTCCCGCCACCATCTGAAGCTCCACCGGGTGCTCGGTGTGCGTAACGCACTCGGACTCGATGACGCCGCTGACGGCTCCCGGCGTCCAGCCCAGGGAGACGACCCGCAGGTCGCAAAGCTCCCCGTCGATTGCTGGAAGCGGGTACGGTATCTGTTCGCCCTTGATGGTTACCGCTCCGGCCTGCCCCAGCGCGTCCTCCCAGGAGAGAGTGAGGGACGGCCTTTCGCCCTCCAGGGGCAGGTCGTAGTCGATGCGCTCCCCCTCGTCCAGGCTGGTATCTCCCCAATATCGGAGGGCGCTCCCCGTCTGTCCGCCGAAGGCCCGCACCCGGACGTCCAGGGCGGTGGCGGCCCGCAGGGTCACCTTGGCCCGGTCGCCGGTTACTGACAACCCCTCGATGTAGAGCCGCCGCCCACCGACCGGCTGTGGAGGCTGGAACTCGATCTCGTCGGAACTCCAGCCTCCGCCCTCGTGACCGTCCGCCAGGGCCGCCTGGGGGACCGTTACGACCGCCGCGAGGACGACCAGGGCCACGATTTGAAACCAGCCCTTCCGGGACTTCCGGTTCCTGACCTCCTGCGTCTCGGCCTTGTGGTTGTGACCCTTGCGCTTTCGGCCCTTGCCGAACCAGCCGTTGGGACGGAAGGGCATCCGCCCATTGCGGCGCTCCCCGTCCCTGAGGCGCTTCCTGCGCAGCCTGCGGAGGCCGCGCCGGGCGCTGCTCGCCACCAGCCGCAGTGGGCCTCGGCCGCTCCGGGCGGGCTGCACCGGCGCCGGCGGTTCGCTCCGCACCAGTTGGGACGGAGGCCCGGCGTAGAGCCTCGCCCCCAGCCGGTACTTCAGCAGGTCCGCGGCCACCAGAGGCAGCCGCCGACCCCCGATCTGCCCCACGATCATCGCGACCCCGGCGAGGCCCAGGACGACGGCCAGCGCGATCCGCACCTCGGAGGGGCCGACGGGGGCGTAGCGGTAGACGCCGTAGGAGATGGCGCACACCGCAGTCACCGCCACGATCTGTGGAAACGTGAACCCCAGCAGGACCTTGTCCTCGGCCTGCACGTGGGTCGGCACTTCGTGTTCTCTCATGTCTCGTTCCTCCCTTCTTCGTCCGCCTAGTTGTCTGGCGTGGGGGTTGGGGTTGGGGTGGCCGGGTCGGGCAGCTTGACGTCCGCCGCCGGGTTCACCACCGCGTTCATCACCAGCTCGACGACGCCGTAGGCGACCAGGGCCAGCACGATGCCCGCCAGGGCGGTCATCATTGCGCTCTTGCCGCGCTCCATCTGGTGCGGCGCGCCGCTGGCCGTGAGGTACAGGTACGCGCCGTAGATGAAGAAGCCCACGCCAACGACACCGACGATGCCCAGCAGGATTCCCACCAGGTTCGATATGGTCTGTGTCAGGTCTTCCATTCGTTCTCTCTCCTCTCTGTCTTCAGAGTGTCCCGTTCGTCATATTTCGTTCCATTGCGTCTGCCTAGTGATACATCGCTCCACCTCCTTTGCGTCGCCGTTGGCGTGAGTCTCGTCGCGCCGTTGGTAGTCGTTATTCGCCGCTGCTCCTGGGCGCGCCGCCCCCGCCGGAGGAGGTCGCCATGTCCGCCATCGAGCGTATGCCGCTCGCCGCAGCCGACAGGCCCGCTCCGGCGGCCATCGCCCCCACCGCCATCCCCCCGGGACCCCCGGCGGCTCCGCCGGCGATCAACCCGATGGTCCGGGCGGACCGCACCATCGAGCCGGGCAGGTTCATTCCGAAGTAGAGGGTGTGCAGCCAGGCGTCGAAAGTCCCCTGGTTGCCCATCATCGAGGGCACCCTGGTCGCCATGTAGACAAAGGACAGGGACATGAGCAGCTTCCAGACCAGGTCCTGCACTGGCTCGAAGGCTGCAATCGACGCGAACTGGTTGAGGAACCCGAAACCCAGCGCAAGCGCGATGAGTTGGATCGCCTGCTGGAACACGGTTGTCATGAAGAGCTTGAGCCACTGGCGTCCCCAGCCCGCCGTGTGGGGCAGAATCCACAGCCCCAGCGCAATCGGGGCCAGGGCCAGCAGGATGTCGATGAGGGCAAGGCGCAGGATCATCTGCACCAGGACGTAGAGGACGAAGAAGCCGTATACCAGGTAGAGCAGGGCCAGCAGCAGGCCCATGCCCTCGCTCCCCGCCAGCACCGCCGTCAGGAGTGTGCCCAGGGTCGAGCGCAGCAGGTCTCCGGGGGTGACGCCCAGTGATGCGGCGATGAAGCCGGACACGGCGTCGGCCACGTCGATGACAAGGGCGCACCACCACAGGGATGAGGCGGCGGCCACCAGCCCGAGGAACAGGCGGGGGACCATCTCCCGCCATCCCGCCTGCTGGCGGCCCAGGTGATCGGCCACGACGAGGTTCAGCCCCATCCAGCCCAGGATGACCACCAGCGCGCCGGAGGTGATGGCCCAGACGGCCAGCCACGCCTGGCGCACCAGGTCGTTGGCGTACGTGAGTTCGGGAGGGGTTCCGGTGAGTATGTCACTCATGGACGGCTACCTCCCCGGCAGTTGTCGGCGTCCTCGCCCGACGCCCGCTCCACCACGCCGCACAGTGACCCGTGGACGCCCTCGATGACCCAGCCGGCGAAGGCCCGCGCCCAGCGTCCGGGGCTGAGGGCGGACAGAATCTTGTCCCAGATGCGGCCAGGCTCGTGGAAGGGGATGACGGCGTAGAAGTCCCCCCTCTCACCGCTGACGGCTTCCGCCAGCATCACCAGCAGGTAGGCCCGGTCGGGGTCGAGGTCGGGCTGCTCGGCCAGGGCCGGGTACTCCCACGAGTACTCCCAGCCGTCGCTGAGCTTCTTCTCTCCGCCCTGCCCCGGTACATGGCGCTTATCCAGTCGCCGGTGTCGGCGTCGCGGACGGCGTAGAAGAGACTCTCGATCTCTCGGTCGAAGACGGGACGGGCGACGAACTCGCCGCCCTTCTTGCGTTCCACGAAATCCCGGTCGACGTTGACCAGGACTATCGCGTCCGGCGGGGCCTGTGCCAGGGCAAGGTTGCTTGCGGGGATTGCCATAAGCGCCGCCAGGAGCAGCGCAGACGCCAGTGGCAATAGCCGCCTGGCGGACCGGAGTGTCGATTTCAGCGCCATCTCGTTCACCTCTCTGCGGTCTGCTGCGGTTCGTGGGACCGCAACGCTCGCCAAAGAGTCTGAACAAACCGAACACGGGAAAAGACCCTCTATAACGGGGCGCACACCTGCGCCCTGTTATAGACCCTCTTTTCGACGGCTTCTTTCGTGCAGTATTGGGGGTGTACAGGAGATTGAGTTTTGTCGGGAAGGCGCAAATCGGGTCATTGGCAAGCTGGAACAGGCGTAAATCACCCCCCTACAGGAGGTAACCAGTGAACACTTGGTTGAAAGAGTGCGTTCCGGACTGAATCGAGAAAACCCGTGGGATGTCGGGGTGCGAACGCGGCGTGAAAGCAGCGGGTGCGTTGGAAAACACGGCGTGAAGAGCGGGGGACGTGCCGGCGCGTGACGCGGGGAAACGGCGGGGGCTACAACGAGGCCAAGACTGGGCCGAGTCTGAGGGCAAGTTTTATGAAGGAGGAAATTCCATGAAAACCACCGAACACGGCATCGAAGACAGCAAGGACGTGGAGAACATCTACCACATGCGGCTCATGACGCTGCTGCAAGAGCTGGTGCGGGAGAAGGGGTACAAGGGCGCCGCGCGGGTGCTGGATATAGACCAGGCGACGGTGACCGAGAGCGCGAAGACCGGGCAGCTGACGCGGCGGGTGCGCCAGGCCCTGGAGCGGGCGTTGCAGGAGGGCGTCGGCTCCGCAGCGGAGCGGCAGCGCCAGCGTAACGAGCAACTCGAAGAGCGGGTCGAGGGCGTGGCGGGCGAGGTGGAGACGCTGGGCAAGGAGGCGCGCAGGCGGCTGTCGGCCATCGAGGGCGAGGTCGCGGCCCTGCGTCGTGACGACCCCCAGGGGACCGGGGCCGGTCATGCCGGCGCCGGTCCTGCGCAGACGGAAGCGGACGGCTCAGAGAGGAGTGCGTCGGGTCAGGGCAGGAAGCCCCCGTCGAAGCCGTCGATGCGGCGGGAGCACCACGACCTGGCGACGCGGGAGCCGGCCCCGGACGACGAGGAGATATTCGGCGAGGCGTGGCCGCTGATCATCGAGTGGCGGGAGCTGAAGGACGCACACCCCAACGACGGGAAGGGTCTTGAGTGGCTGGCGGCCCGGGAGCGGCTCTTGGTGGTGGAACTGGCGCTCCTGGAGGAGCACGGGATGACGCTGCCGCCGGAGAAGCAGCCGCTGCGTGGCCTCGACCGGAGCGGGCAGGTCAACTGGCGCAGGACAGCGCTCTCCGACACGCGGAGAGCGCTGAAGCGGCAGGAGCTGCTGCGGTGGGCCAGGAGCGTCCTGACCCTCGGCCTGTGGCGGCGGTAGATGGGCCGGGAGTGCGCCGGCTTAGTTGTGAACACTTTGGCGGCAATATTCCGGAGGGGGGCTGTAGGCCCTCACCCGTGGTTTGCGGGCGCGGCAATAATGGGTGCGCTATTAGGCTTTTTCCAAGGTTTCCGACCATAGAAACCTGGGTGCGTGATCCCTGTTGCACGGGTCAGATCGAATGGTCGCCCACGAGGGAATGCTGGCGATGCGGAGTTTGACGTTGGTCCTTCGCAACCAGCGCGGGCCGAATCGACGGAGTTGACATTGATCCTTCGTCCTTGGCCCAGTCCGGCGGTTGAAGTTTGACGTTGGTCCTTCACCCGTCCGGCGCCCGTCCGGCGAGTTGGCGTTGATCGCTTCAGTCGCTGGACACCGATCTGGCGGTTGGGGTTGATCGCTCCATCCGCTGGACATCGGGAACGGAGCGCCCCCCGTATCGAGTACGGGGCAGGCTTTGCGTTTCGTCCTCAACAGTCGGTCGGAGCGGCTCTGTCGCCCCGGCCGCTTCGACATGCCTGCGGCATGGCTGGGAATCACTAGGCCGCAGCTCCAACACGCGCCGGTCTGCGACTGAGAAGCAGGCTGGCCGCCTCACGTCTCGCAGCTCCCCAAACCCCATAGTCCCTGGATGATACTGGGCCGAGCTGCGTCCATTACCCCTCGATTCGCCACCCTCTTGCCTGCACTCTCCATTCACTGTCCGGCATCCCACCGAGGGAGAGGCGCGCGCGTCTCGAGATCACCGGCTACATGCCCCTGCCAAGCGATGCCGGCTTCTGGCGATAAGTAATTTGACAAGGAGGTGCAACTTCACGAAAGGACAGAAACCCACAAGGCGGACTACCGGAAAATCGGACACCACCATACATAGATTGGCAAGGAGGACACGATGACCACACTGGCAGCGAGCAACGAAACACCGGCGCAGGAAGGCGGCCACGACCGACACCTGGAGGAGCTGGTGGACAGGGTATTGGAGTGCCTGCACATCCGCAAGGCCGGGATTCGACACGTTGCAAAGGCCGTTCACGAGGCACGAAAGAGACGGCAGGCCGGCGACCTGGACGGTGCGCTGCGGACCCTGGCAATGCTGGATGCGACGGATGCCACCAGCGGCGAGGTGCGCTGGGCCTACTCCGAGTGGCTGGACATAGCAAGGCGGCGATTCCGTGGCTGCAACGCTCTGCTCTACTCCCAGGGAGCGGGGCGTGCGGCCGTGCTCCTGAGGCGAAGGGACGACGTCCTGGAGGTGGTGGCGACGCTGGGGATGCGCTGGCAGACGGGCATGGTCCTGTCTCGCCGGAGCCTGCGGGGTCTTAGACCTCTCGATGGACGCCCGTCATGCTAGCGGCCGGCGACCAGGTGGACCTGGACGCGCTGAAGTCCCGGCACCCCCTGGGAGACACGGTGGAGGCGGCGGGCGTGCGGCTCAAGGGAAGAGGCAGGGTCCGACAGGGCGTCTGCCCCTTCCACGACGAGGCGGAGGGCAGCTTCACGGTGTACGGCGATACGGAGCGGTTCTACTGCTTCGGGTGCGGCGAGGGAGGTGACGTGCTGGACTTCGTGCGGCGCATGGAGGACCTGACGCTCCCCGAAGCCATCGCGCGGCTGGACGGCGGCCCAGGTCTTGCGCCCAAGGCCGCCAACCGTCCAGCCGACCCGCGGCAACCTCCGGAGGCCGCGGCGCTGCCACCCCGCGACCCCAACCTGCTGACGGTGGCGGCGCGCTTCTACGCCGGACAACTGCGTCTCGAATCCGAGGCTCAGGAGTACCTGGCCTCCCGGGGCGTCGGCCCCGCCGCCGCCGCCCGCCTGGGCCTCGGCTACGCGCCGGGCAGCGGGCTGCGGCAGGCCCTGGAGTCCCAGGGCTTCTCCAAGAAGCGTCTCAGGGACTCCGGGCTGTTCATGGCCCAGGGCACAGAGCGGTTCGCCGGGACGGTGGTCGTGCCCGACCTCTCCGGCGGCCTCGTCCGCTGGCTCGTGGGCCGGGCCATAGACCCCGACCGGACGCCCCGGTTCCAGGCGTTGCCCGGCCCCAAGCCGGCGCTGGGGCTTGGGCGTCTTGGGGTTGCGCCTCCCTGGGTGGTCTTGGCGGAGGGGGTCTTCGACTGGCTTGCCCTTGCAGGCTGGGGACTCCTCGCAGTCGCAGCACTGGGCACCCAGGGAGTCGACAAGGTGGCGGAGGGCCTGCGGGGCTGCCCCCGCGTCTTCCTCGCCTTCGACAACGACGACGCTGGCCTTGAGGCCACCGAGCGGCTTGCGGGCTTGCTTGGACGCCGGGCCGCTGCCGTCACCCTACCCCAGGGCGTCGGCGACGTGGGCGAGCTTGCGGCGCATCCCCGGGGGCGTGCCCTCCTCCTGCGCCTGCTTGACCGGGCGGCCCGCTCCGCCCGCTAGCGGCTCCCCGCCGCTCGTCGGCGGGCTCCCTCGCCCGCCATTCACCCTTCCCCACTATCACCGCACAGGAGGTTCTATGCCCAATGCGCGACGGGCTCCGCCCGCCCACGGCTTCCCATAGAGGGAAACCGCACCGGCCATTCGCTACAGGAACACACCACAAAGAAGGAGACAGACATGGTGAACAGGAACGGACACAACAACGGACACGACGCCGCGCTTGACGCGACGCACGAGCTGCTCTGGGACGGGCTATCGCCAGCCGTCACGGACGCCCTGGGGCAACCCCTCGACCCCGCGCTGGTCTCCCAGCGCAAGGGCCGCGCCGGGCGCACCTATGACTACCTGGAGGGCCACGTCGTCATCGACCAGGCCAACCGGATATTCGGCTTCGGCGGCTGGGGCTACGAGCTGGCAGGCGACGCGACCCTGCGGGAGATCGAGAACGTCGATACGAAGACCGGCGAGGTGAAGCGCATCCAGTTCTACAGCGCCCCGGTGCGGGTCACCGTCCCCGGCGCGCCGCCCCGCACCGACATCGGGTTCAACGCCGTGGCCGAGGACAACGCCGAGGGTCACGAGACCGCCATCAAGGGCTCCGTGACGGACGGCATGAAGCGGGCGCTCAGGAGCTTCGGCGTCCAGTTCGGCAACGGCTTCTACGGCGACCAGCCGGAGGAGGAGCCCAAGGCCCAGCAGACCGCCGCCAGGCAGACGGCCAGAAACGGCGGTGCCTCCCGCCCCCAGCGCGCTCCCGCACAGGCCAAGGCGCTGCGCAAGCGGCTCATCGAGATCGCCGCCGAGCAGGGCCTCGACGAGGACAAGGTGCGGAGCGCCGTCACGGACCGGACGGGCAAGGACCTCGACGACCTGACGGCCGCGGAGCTGGTTCCCCTGGTGGAGGCCGCCGCCAATAAGCTCCAGGAGGCGAAAGAGGCGCAGCAGGCGAAGGCGGCCTAGCCGGCCGGTCCATCGCCGGGTTCGGAATCGAGCGGGGCCGCCCCGAAAGAGACGACCCCGCTCTCCATTTACAGGACAAGGAGGTTACGAGCCATGACAACCATGACAACGACGATGCACACGCCCTGGGGGCCTCCCCAGGACATCGAGGAACTGGCCGAGGGCGTCTGGCGGGTGTCCACCGCCAGCCACGGCGGGCTGAAGCTCAGCCGGGAGCGGTGGAACTCGCTGCCCGGCTGCGTCCGGGACGCAATGCTGACCCCGACCTTCGCCGAGGAGGACTGCGAGGAGCCCATCGTCAGGACGCTTCTGGGACTGGGCGACGAGGGGGAGCGGGAGATGGCCCTCAAGGTCGCGGGCTACTTCGACCGGTACGCTCCGGCGCTCCCATACCTCCGCAGCTGCTCGCCCGGCCTACACTACCACGCCGTCGCCCACTGGGGAGGTTACGGGACGGACACCTTCGAGCGGTTCGACACCCGCGTCGAGGCCGAGTCCTTCGTGGGCGACGCCGGGATGGCGCGGGCCTACGGGAGGCTGGAGGCCGTCGAGTGCAGCCGGACGCTCCCGCTCTGCCGGGCGGAAGGGGGCAGGCCATGACCGCGACGACACGGCCCAGGCCCCGCAGCCTGCCCAGCACGACGACCAAGCTCCAGACGGAGTTCGGCAACCTCTACGTGACCGTCTCGACGGACGAGGACGGCGAGCCCTTCGAGGTCTTCGGCTGGCTGGGCAAGGGAGGCAGCTTCCAGCACGGCGTCACCGAGCTGGCCTGCCGGCTGATCTCCCTGCACCTGCGGAGAGGTACGCCGGTCGAGGAAATCATCGACCAGTGCCGGGGGATTCAGGAGATGCAGCCCTTCTTCAACCGGATGCCCGACGGCAGGAGCGTGGCGGTCCTCGGCCTCGGCGACGGGATAGCGCACGTCCTCAAGGCGCACCTGAAGGCCACGGAGGAGCGAGAGGCGGCGCAGGCGGTGGAAGCGAAGGCCGCATGAACGGCTGCCGACAATCGAGAGCGTGGAATCGAGCGGGGCTGTCTCCAACGGGGGCGGCCCCGCTTCCCATTTACAGGACATTTGCAGGACAAAGGACAAAGGAGGATAGCGACATGACGACGACGATTGACCACAACAGGGCGGAAGTCTACTCCCGTCCCAACGCCCGCTTCGGCGAGGACGGGCAGCTCGAAATACGGGCCTCGGCTGCCCTGGGATGCCGCCGAGCTCTCTGGTACGCGGCGACCGGCCACGGACCCACCAACCCGCCGACCGAGGAGTCGCTCACGGCTATGGAGGCGGGCAACGCCCTCGAACCCGTCGTCCTGCGGGCGATGGAGCGGGCGGGGTGGCGGGTGAATCCCGCCGACCCCCGGGACCCGCAGGCGGTCTCGGTGCGCATCGGCCCGAACCCGGCATCGGGTACGGGGCAGGCCCTGGTGGTGACGGGACACCCCGACGCCACGGGCCGGATGCCCCAGCCCCTGGGCGAGGCCGCCGCCCCGGAATCCACGGCGCAGACGTTCCTATTCGGGGAGGACCCCGCTCCCGCCCACGGCGACGAGATGGTCGTCGAGGTCAAGACCAGGGGACCGGAGGCGTTCAAACGGTGGCGCGCCCTGGGCGCGGAGCGCAGCCACCCGGCGTCGGTTGCCCAGGCAGCCCTCTACACGGTGGGGACCTACGGCGACCTGCGGGACGCCGCCATCGCCACCCTGGACACGGGCAACAGGGTTTGGGACTACGAGGTCATCCCCGCCGAGCGGCTGGGACAGGCCCTGGAGCGGGCCTGCGAGTGGCTGGGGGAGCTCGCCGCCCACCATGTCCGGCACGGGCCAGACCCCGACGCCCTGCCGGAGCGGGACTTCTCCGCAGACAGCTGGCAGTGCCGGTCCTGCCCCTTCCTGGCGGTCTGCCTGCCTGGGACGGCGGCGGAGGCCGAAGGCGAGGGGGAACCCGCAGACGCCGCCGAGCCCGCGGCGCCGGTGACCGACGAGGAGGCGCGCAATGCCCTCCACGAGTACGAGGAGATCCAGGACACCATCCGCGAGTTCGAGGACGAGAAGCGGTGGGTGGTGGAGAGGCTCCGGGCCTGGCTGGGCCAGCAGGGCGTGGACAAGGCGAAACTCGAAGGGCGGGAGAAGACCCGCTCCGTGGGCATGGTGAAGTCCCGCCGCTACTCGGTGGACTACAAGCGGCTCAACAACCTGCTCGCCCCGGACGTCCGGGCCGAGATCGTCACCGAGAGCGAGTCGGAGTACCTGCGGGTCAGCTAGACGCTCCCATAGGGAACGCTGGACGGGGCCGTCATCCTCTTCTACAGGGGACGGCCCCGCTCTCATTCAACCGGGCGCGGCAAGGCCAGCGCCAGAACATTAAGGAGGAACCGAAATGGCACGCACCATCAACAAGGTAGAGCTCTTGGGCAGGGTCGGCACGGATCCCGAGATGAAGTACACCCCGAACGGCACCGCCGTCGTTCAGCTGCGGCTGGCCACCGACCGCCGCCGCCAGGACGGGGAGACCGAGGCAGACTGGCACAGCATCGTCGTCTGGGGCAAGACCGCCGAGGCGGTGAACCAGTACGTCGGCAAGGGCCAGCGGGTGTACGTGGCCGGACGTCTGGTGCAGAACAGCTGGGAGGGGGACGACGGACAGCGACGGTACCGCACCGAGATTCACGCCTCCGAGGTCGTCTTCCTCGACTCCCGCAACGGCGGGCAGGACGACGGCGACGACGGTCAGGCGGACGACGCCTCTCCCTTCTAGTCCCACAACCCCATAGCGACGCCTTCCCGAGGGCGCACCCACGGGGCCGCTTCCCTCCACAGGGGCGGCCCCGCCTCTGTTCCAACCGATAGCGAAGGAGGCCGACATGACCATGAAGAAGACCACCACCAAGGACGCCGCGCTGCTTGAGGCGCTTCGCAGCAACCTGAACCTGCTGGGAGAGCTGGCGGCGCGCTACGACGTGGAGTTCCACCCGGAGCGCCCCACGGAAGACCTACCCGTCATCTCCTGCCCCGACGACGTGCGCAGGCTGCTGGGGCCGGAGATGGCTCCCCTGGCCCAGGAGCAGATGCGGGTGCTGCTTCTCAACGCCAGGAACCAGGTTGTGGGTCAGCGGGTCATCTACCAGGGCAACGTGTCCTCGGCCATCGTGAGGAATGCCGAGGTCTTCCGCCCGGCGGTCATCGAGGCCGTCCCCAGCATCATTATCAGCCACAACCATCCCAGCCAGGACCCGACGCCTAGCCCCGAGGACGCGGCCCTCACCCGCGATCTGGTCCAGGCGGGCAAATTGCTGGACATCGAGCTGCTGGATCACGTGGTCATCGGCGGCGAGCGGTTCGTCAGCCTCAAGGAACGGGGGCTGATGCCCTGACCCGCCTCCTCTACGGGACGGGCGCTCCACGACCGGACGGCGCACGCCGTCGGGCTCTCACGCCGGGGAGCGCTCCCCGCGCATCGTTCCCAACTCACACGCAAGGAGGTCGCAATGCTCGCGACTCACACAATGGACCCCGAAGCCCCCGTATCGAGTACGGGGCAAGTTCTGTACACCATTAGCGCCGGGGGCTTCTCGGCAACCGCCGACGCCTTCGCCCGCGACGAGGAGACGGACGGCCTCTGGTTCGTCTCGATGGTCGGCTCCCAGACGGCGCTCAAG
Organism: Dehalococcoidia bacterium; assembly: GCA_965218945.1. Lineage (GTDB taxonomy): Bacteria > Chloroflexota > Dehalococcoidia > Lucifugimonadales > UBA2985 > DAOUJW01. The sequence continues at coordinate 2,639,413 of OZ244718.1, read as the reverse complement.
GCGATTTGGGCATCCCTGCTCAAGCAGCCGCCGGACGTTGCCCACATCATCGAGGGCGCGGACGGCATGGCCCTCTCGGGCGCTTACAAGCGGTGCGTCGTTCCCCACGAGACTATCGGAACGTGGACGACCAAGATCGCCCGGTTGCCGGTCTCCGGCGGCTGGCACGCGCTCGTATACACCAAGACCGCCGAGTACGGATTCGAGCGGGACAGCTTCCTGCTGCTGGCGCAGGCGGGGGAGGAAGCGCCCGCGCTGCACCACCGCTTCCTCGACAATCGCAGCCCGCTGCCCCTGCACGGCTCCTGGGCGGAGTGGCTCTGGCAACGGGGACTGGACACGGGGGAGACAGTCCCCCTCCAGTCGGTGGGCATCACGGCCTACCGGTGCAGCCCAGACGGGAAGACGCTCAGGGAGGACCTCTCCCTGGCGGTGGCTTCGGGCCGGCTCACCCTGCCCAGGGAGGAGGAGAGCGATGGATAGGATGCTGAACCGGCCCAGGCGGGGCAACAGGCGCAGGCGGGCCCGGAACTTCAGGGCGTGGCAGAGGTTCTCCCCCGACGGGAAGACCCCGTATCTAGTACGGGGCAGGCTCTGCCCCTTCTGCCCCCACGACAACACAACGCACCTGTCGACCTCGGGCCAGCCCCACTTCTACAGGCCGGCCACGCCCGACGAGGTCGCCGACACCTCGGTGATGCTCTACACGCACCGGAGGCCGGACGGCGGCAAGATGCCGGTTAGGCGCATGACGGTGTCCAGGGAGGCGGAGATAGTCACGGCCTTCTGCACGGCCTGCGCCCTGGAGATGGGCGCTCCCCAGGTTCTCTGCTACCAGCGGACCCTGGGCACAGGCGAGGTGGTGGGCCTGAAGACGACGGACGACACTCAGTTGAAAGGAGAATCGACATGAGACTCGCTGCACAGGCAAAGGGCGGATTCTACCCCACACCGCCCAGGGTCGTCGACCTGATCGCGGAGCTGATTAACACCCCCTCCGGCTACTACAACCGGGGCCGGAACACGCTGCGCATCCTCGACCCGTGCTGCGGGGCCGGAGAGGCGCTGGCGCAGCTGGCCCAGCGGCTGGACAGGCCCAACGCCATCCCCATCGAGACCTACGGCGTCGAGCTGCACCGGGACCGGGCGCAGGAGGCGGAGGAGCGGCTCGACCACGCCCTGGCCTCGGACCTCTTCGCCACGTCGATAGCGAACGGGGCCTTCGGGCTGCTCTTGCTCAATCCGCCCTACGATTACGACTCGGAGGACAAGCGGACGGAGCACGCCTTCCTGACGCACACGACCCGCTACTTGGCCGATGGCGGCCTGCTGGTCTTCATCGTTCCCAGGCAGCGCCTGGCGGTCTCGGCCCGCTACCTGTCCACCCACTACGGGTATATGCGATGCTGGGCCTTCCCCGACCCGGAGCGGCAGGTATTCGACCAGGTGGCGCTCTTGGCCTACCGGAAGGCCGATCCCGTTCCCGACGCCCACGCCGAGCGCATGGTGCTGGAGTGGGCGGTGGGGGAGCCGGAGCCGCTGCGCTCCCACCCCTACACGGACTACAGCCCGGAGACCACGCCCAGCGGGGACATCCTCTTCACCACCCGCACCGTCGATCCCGTCGCTGCTGCTGCCGAGGCGCGGCGGTCGGGATTGTGGACCAGCGCTGAGGTCACCGACACACTCTGGCCCGCGAGGGACACCCGCACCCGTCCACTGATGCCCCTCAGAAGGGGCCACATGGCGATGCTGGTGTCGGCGGGCTTCCTCGACAACCTCGTCCTGGAAGCGGACGGGCGGCGCATCCTGGTCAAGGGGAGGACCTCGAAGGAGATGGTCATGGTGGAGGACTCCCCGGAGAAGGAGGTCCACCGGGAGAAGCTCACGACCACCGTCGTCGCCCTGGACCTGTACGGCGGCGAGATCACCGACATCGCAGCATAGACGGCTCGCACTGAGCCGCACACAAGGCCCCGCCTTCCCTCTACCGGGAACCCGCGGGGCCTCGCTCCGCTCGGACGGAAAACCAACACCCCACGAAGGAAAGAGAGGTTGAGACATGCAGACGACCATGACCCTCGACGCCTGCGCCCGGTGCGGGCAGCCCATCGCTCCCGGCGAACCCGCCATGCAGACCGCCTCGGTGGACCTGGACATGAACGGCAGGGCCGTCTCCTCCCCGGTGAAGACATACCACCTCAGCGGACGCTGCTACGACGAGGCAAAGGCGGAACAAGCCGCCCGCAGGGAGGCCCTGAAAGCCGCATAGACGGCTCACACCGAGCCGCATCACGAGGCCCGTCTGCGGCGGGACCCTCGCACGTTCAACCACAGCCTGGGGACGTTTCCAGGAGCTTGTCGCACCGGAAACGTCCCCGCCAGGGGGCGTGGTGCGCCCGGCTCCCGGCGTCGTTCTCCGGCCCACCACGGAAAAGGAGGACGACTCACATGAACCTCGGAGAGTTCATCGACACGTTCAGGGACGCCATCGCCAGAAGAGTGGTGGAGTCCTACCCGCCCCTCTACCGGCCCTCGGAGAACGGCCGCAGGCTCCCCCGCCTGCTCCGCAAGCCCCTGGGGGCGCAGGCCGACGCCATCAGGGGCGCGGCCCTCTCCCTCGAGGTCCACCGGGGCACCACCGTCGTCGGCGAGATGGGAACGGGCAAGACCTTCATCGCCGTAGCCGCAGCGCACATGGCGGGCTTCAAGCGGGTCCTCGTGCTGGGGCCGCCGCATCTCGTGCCCAAGTGGAAGCGGGAGGTGGAGATGACGGCGCCCGGCGCCCGCGCCGTCATCGTCAGATCCATCACCGACCTGGAGCGGCTCCGTCTCTCCACGGGCCCCGGCCCCCTCTTCGCCGTCATGTCGCGGGAGAAGGCGAAGCTGTCCTACCGCTGGATGCCCGCCGTCAACCAGCGGTGGGCCGTCTCCAGGGGCAGGCTGCTGCGGGGCGAGGAGACGGGGGAGCCCTTCCGGGTCCCCTGCTGCCCCGGCTGCACGGCGCAGATCGTGGACAGGGACGGCGTGCCACTGACGGACGCCGACCTGAACCGCCGCAAGCACACCTGCGCCGACTGCGGCGGTCCTCTGTGGCAGGCCGACAGGTCCGGCCCTGCCCGCTACCCGTTGGCCGACTACGTGAAGAACCGGATGAAGGGCTTCTTCGACCTGCTCATTGGCGACGAGGTCCATGAGTACAAGGGCCGAGGCTCGGCCCAGGGCATCGCCGCAGGGGTCCTCGCCGACGCCTGCGGCAAGTCCCTCAGCCTGTCGGGAACCCTGATGGGAGGGTATTCGAGCACGCTGTTCCACCTGCTCTACCGGTTCTCGCCGGAGATCAGGACGGAGTTCGGGCGCTCCGAGGAGCATCGCTGGATACAGCGGTACGGCTTCGAGGAGGTCACCGTCGGCAAGGACGACGACGCGGTGGAGGACGGGCGCATCAGCCGCCGGCGCAAATTCCGCAGGGTGGTCAGGGAGCGGCCCGGCCTCGTGCCCAGCGCCCTGTTTCACATCATCGGCAACACGGTGTTCCTGCGTCTCTCGGACGTGGCGTCGGGACTGCCCGGCTACGACGAGCAGATCCTCCTGTCCTCGATGGACTCGGAGGAGGACGCGACGGGCTACTCCCAGCGCAGCGCCTACAACACCGTGTACGAGGAGCTCAGAAAGAAGCTGGCGGAAGCGCTGAAGGCCGGCTCCAAGCGACTGCTGGCGACCTACCTGCAGACGCTCCTGGCCTACCCCGAGGGCTGCACCAGGGGGGAGACGGTCTTCGACCCCCGGACGGGCGACATCATCGTCCAGATTCCGTCCCTGTCCGAGGAGAAGCTCTACCCAAAGGAGAAGGCCCTGGTGGACCTGGTGGCCGCCGAGCGGATGGAGGGCCGAAGGGTGCTGGTCTACGCCACCCACACGGGGACCAGGGACATCACGGGGAGGATGGAGGACATGCTCAGCCGGCACGGCTTCCGGGTGGCAGTGATGAAGGCCGAGGCGGTGGCCCCGGAGAAGAGAGAGGCGTGGGTGGCGGAGAAGGTCAAGCAGGGCATCGACGTGATGATCTGCCACCCCAGGCTGGTGCAGACCGGCCTCGACCTCATCGACTTCCCGACCCTCTGCTGGTTCGAGACGGATTACTCGGTCTACGTCATGCGGCAGGCGTCGCGGCGGTCGTGGCGCATCGGGCAGACCCGCCCGGTGAAGGTGGTGTTCATGGCCTACCGGAACACCCTGCAGGCCGACGCCCTAAAGCTGGTGGCGAAGAAGCTGCAGAGCTCGCTGGCAGTCGAGGGGGAGCTGCCGGAGGACGGACTGGCGGCCTACGGAGACGACGGGGACGACCTGATGCTGGCCCTGGCCCGGAGGATCGTCAGCGGAGAGGACGATGACCAAGATTCGGTGGAGGCGGCGTTCACCCAGGCCAGGGACGCCGAGGCCAGCGCCGAAGAGCTGCTGGTGGACGACGGATGGAAGGTGGTCGAGAGCCTGCCCAGTGCTCGACACGGGGTCGAGCCGGAGGCCGTCGATGTTAACGGTAACGGCCTGCCCCGTACCGGATACGGGGGCAACGGCCACCGCGACGGTGGGTCGGAGGAGGGGCACCAGTCGCTCTTCTCCTGGACGGAGTTCATGGCCGAGGAGCCGGTCAAGACCAACGGTCGGAAGGGCAAGTCGCAGCCCGCGACCCTCTCGATGTTCGAGTGGGCGATGAGCATGGAGCGGGAGGGAAATGAGGAGCCGGTCGGCGCGGGACGCTAGACCGCACGGACACGGGGAGGCCGTCGCCAAATCGAGCGGCGGCCTCCCCGCAGGTGGCAACGAAACAGCGCGAAGCAAGAAAAGGAGAAGAACGATGGCAAGAGTATTCGTATACGACGACAGAGAGTTCCCCGACCCGGACCCCCAGATGAGCGTCGACCAGGTGAAGGCAACGCTGAGCGACTTCTACGGGGAGATCGCCAACGCCTCGGTCAAGGAGACCACGCGGGGCGACGACACCATCTACGAGTTCCAGCGGCGGGTGGGCACCAAGGGCGCCTTCCCCCACGCCTGGAACTAGAGGAGGCATCCGATGGACAACCGGACCTTTGCCGGTCTGATGGCGGCAACGCCGCCGGCAGACCTGAGAATCCTTGAGCTCACGGCGGAGCTCACACGGCCCGACGGCTCCTTCGACCTGGACGCCGCGGCCGCCCGGCAGGGTGAGGTGGAGATGGCCTGCTTCCAGGCCCAGGACTACGCCGCCTCCACGGGGCGGCTACTGGAGGCGCTGCGATGGCAGCTGCGGCCCCGCCGCAACTGAGCGGGCTGGCGGGACTGCTCCTGCGGCGTCCGCCGTCGCTGCGGGAGCTGGTCACGCTGGTCGGATACGCCGACGACTACGCATGGTTCGCGGGGCTGGCGCGCCGCCTCTTTCCCCAGGAGGCGGATGCGGCGCTGGCGGCCCCAGACATACGCACGAGGGTGGAACGGTTCGGCCAGCTCTTCGGAGAGCGGCACTTCCCCCTCTACGCCCCGTTCATCGAGTTCTGGACGGAGGAGGAGGGGGACCAACCTCCCTGGACCTGGCTGAGGCAGGGCATCCCCTTTGACCTGATGGGCTTCGGCTACGACGGCCTCCACGAGATGTGGGACGGCTACCGCGAGGGGATCTCGTCCCTCGTCCTCTTGGCCAAGCCCGCCGACACCTACCACGACGGACCCGACGGGCTGCGGGTGGCCTGGCTGGAGTCGGCCGCCGAACGCATCCCGCAGGAGACATTGGAGAGAATTCCCCAGGGGGGCATACCCCTGGACGACCTCACCGACGCGCTCAAGGAGACCCGGTTCGAGGGGGCGGCGCAGGCCTGCTCCTGGGTCTTTGCCGAGACGGGCAACTTCTTCCTGGATGCCTGCTATGAGGACGGGAACTACGACGGCTTCTCCGACCCCTGGGAGGAGGAGGTCATCGATGCGGGCACGGAGGAGTGGCGCGAGGCCAGCGCCCTCATCGACTCGGTGACCCGGTTGGCCGACTGGCTGGAGGAGGACCTTCCCGGCCGCTTCGCCGAGATGCTGGACTTCACGCTGGAGCGGCTCCCCAATCACGAAAAGGAGGTAAACGATGACGAGTGATGCCGAAAAGACCGAATGGTCCCTGCCGGGTCCGGCGGATGCGGCAAAGGACGAGATCCAGATGCAGCTGGAGGTGTACAAGGAGACCATCCTGCTTCGGGGCTTTGAGAACGACTCAAACTGGGTCAGGACCGTCTCGGCGGACGCCATCGCCAACGTGTTCACCCAGCACCTGGGGTCCTCCTCGGGGCTGCTGCCCCAGGACGCCCTCTGGTGGAACCAGGGCGAGACCGGGCAGGTGGTGGCCCTGTGGCGGCCGCCGCAGGTGTGGTCGGTGGCCCTGCAACGGGAGGCGTTCAAGCCACCCGCCCGGCTCCGGCTTCCCATGCCGGGGTTGGTCTTCGTCTGCTCGCCGGGCCGAACGCCCTGGGTCTACGCAGCAACGGGCCGACCGACCGACCCAGAGCAGCACCTCTTCCGGGCCCCGGCCTTCAACGTCTTCAGAGACGGGAGGGTCTGCCCCGGAAGCCACCGGTTCCCCGAGGAGGTTGGGCTGATGCCTGAGTCCTTCTTCCGGTCATTCTTCTCGCTTACCGGAGACACCCGGGACCGCTCGAAGAGGCACCCCGACAACCTGCAAGCGCTATGGGAGGAGCTAGATGGACAGACTGCATACCCGATTGAAGACCTTGTTCCCCAATGCACGGTGGGCCAGGCGATGGCGGTCTCCGAGGGGAGACGTGGCTACCGCTAGCGGGGCGCCGGGGCCGGTGGGCTACCTGGTTAACCACCCCGCCGGACTCGCCGGAGTCCAGGGAATCGGCTACGACTACGTTCTGGGATCAGGGGGCGTCTACGTCCAGTCCCAGAGCGCTGACCTGGTGGCGCGGGTAATGGTGGCCCCCGGCGAGGTGCGGGGGCTCGCTCCCGTTGACGAAAAGGTGGCGCTGCCCAACGGCCCCATCCCGGCGCGCCTCTTCGAGAAGGGGATGCGCTGGTTCCAGGACGCCCCGGACACCGAGCGGCTCTTCGCAGTGCGCTGGGACGGGCGCGCCTACCGGCTGGTGGCGCCCGCGCAGGTTGGGACCGCGGCGTCCCTCACCTACCGGCCCCCTGCCGGCGTGGTCGCCGAGTTCCACTCCCACGGAAGCTCCCGCGCCTTCTTCTCGGCCACCGACGACCGGGACGAGCAGGGCTTCCGCATCTACGGGGTCGTCGGACGCCTCGATGACTTTCGGCCCGAGCTGCGTCTCCGGGTCGGGGTCTACGGCCACTTCGCCCCGGTGGAGTGGCCGCAGGTGTTCTCCGGCCCTAACCCGACCCGCAACACCAACTTCAACGACAAGGAGGTAACCTGAAAATGCCCTACTACCTGGACAACGCGTTCCTGCTGGACAATCCCTGGATCACCGTGGTCGGCTGCGGCGGGACCGGCGGCTTCGTGGCCGAGGGCCTCTGCCGCCTCTTCCAGGGGCGGGAGGCCACCATCGTCCTGGTCGACCATGACCGGGTGGAGCCCCACAACCTGCTGCGCCAGAACTTCTACGCCGAGGACGTGGGGCACTTCAAGAGCCAGGCCCTCGCCGACCGGCTGGCCAGGGCCTACCGGCGACCCGTCGGCTACTCGGTCTACGCCTTCCGGGAGGAGGACTCCCGCCCAGATGGGGGCCGCTACCCCGGCCTTCCCTCCTACGGGAACTCCCTCCTCATCGGCTGCGCCGACAACGCCGCCGCACGCAGGGCGATGGCCGAGTCCCTGCCGGGCGACCCGCGCCGGTGGCTCATCGACGCGGGCAACGACACCAACTGGGGGCAGGTCCTGGTCGGGAACGTCGCCGACCGGGACTTTGGGGACGAACCCGCCTTCGTCGACGAGACCTGCTACCTGCTCCCCGCGCCCACGGTGCAGCGCCCCGACCTGCTGACGGCGGTGTCGACCAGGTCGCCGGACGTGGACTGCGCGGCAGCCCTCGACCTCACCGACCAGGACCCCACCATCAACCAGATGATGGCGTCGCTGGTCTTACAGGTGGTCCGCCGCATGGTGGCGGGCTCCTGCCCCTTCATGGGCCTCTACCTGGACATGGAGCAGGGCTCTGTCACCCCGACCTACGCCACCCCGGAGGCGGTGGCGCGGGTGGCGCCGTCCGGCTCCGAGCCGGGGACCTGGCGAACGTAGACGCAATCAGAGAAGGAACAAGCAGAAAACCAATGCTTGAAGAGAAAGGAAACGCGATGACCACCACGACCTGGAAGGACAACCACAGCGAGCGCCGCGGACACAAGCTGATGACCAAGGAGCTCGCCGACACGATCCCGCCCCTGTACGCCAATGACGGCGCGGACGACCCCGACGCCGTCGTTGCCAGGGTGAAGCTGTTCTCCCCCTACAACGGCTGGCGCTGGTACATCACCGAGTGGGACCCCGAGACCGGACTGTGCTTCGGCCTCGTCGAAGGGTTCGAGACTGAACTGGGCTACTTCGACCTCACGGAGATGGCGGAAGTAACCGTGTTCGGAAAGGTTCCCGCCGTGGAGCGCGACCTGTACTGGGAGCCGCAGACCCTCGGCGAGATCAGGAGACAGTCGCGATGGACAGCGGCCTAGTGAACGGCGCATAGAGACCCCGTCAGAGAAGAAGCAAAGGAGAGGAGAAACCATGCCTGACGAAACTGGAACGGAAGCAACCCGCTCGGATGCCCCGAGCGCAGACGAGAGTCTCTTCGGCGACGCGGCGGACGACGCAGCCGCTGCGGTTGCCGACGAACTGAAAGACAACGAGGAGATCGAACAGGACCCTCAGGGCGCTGAGGACGGCGAGGAGCAGATCGATGGGCCTGAGGACCTGAAGGTCGTGGTGTCCATCAAGGGAGTCCGGGCCACCATCGGGGTGCAACAGCCCTCGGCGGACCCGCACATCGAGTCCTTCGATGACCCTGACCTATCCGGGCTGACCCAGGAGGTCCCGGCGGTGGTCGAAAGGGCAAGAGCCAGGTGGGAGGACGAACCCAAGCATCCGGCGCACGCGAGACCCGCTTCCCCGGTCAGGCGTCAGCCACGGCGTTCGCAAGGTGCGGCCCAGGCCGAGGCCACCGAGGGAGAGGCAGACCAGCAGGAGCCTGAGTCGTTGAGGTTGTTCTAAGGTCCGCACTGGTCGGCGCGGGACGCTAGAGCGCAAGTCACGGAGGGAGGACACAGAATCTAAGTGTCCTCCCTCCGCACGTCCATGTATGCAGCCCTTTTTGCGTTTAAGCCCCTGGGGATCGCAGGCCATCGCCGAGGCGCCGCCTCCCTATTCGGTGAATATGTGGCCGAGGTCCAGCGAGTTCGCCAGCTTCAGCAGCGCTATCATGTGCCGCGTGCTGGGCCGAACCACCTTATCCCTCCAGCGCCTCATGGTGTAGGGATGGGTGCCGAGACGCCGATTCAGCTCCGCCCACGTCAGGCCCGACTCCTCCTTGAACCGCTTCAGCCGCTCAGGGAAGTCGTCGGGGAAGTCGTAGGTCTCTCTGGTGTGGTGTATGCGCTGTCTCGGCATGGAATCGCCGGTCCTTCCGCAGGACGGCTGCAATCTCCTCCAACTGCGATGTCCGGGCCGTCCGCAATCCCCTTACAGGACGGTGTGCGGAGCGCAAGCGCCCACAGCCAGTCCAACCCGTAGCCCTGGGGGAGGCCGCCGCTCGGCTTGTCCAAAGGCTCCGGCGGCCTCCCCAGCTTCACACATGTGTGCGGCCTTTTTCCGTTGCCCTCTACCGGCCCGGACCGCTGACGGTCGGCGCCAACTCGTTGGACAGCTTTCTGCCGTCGCTCGTGCCGATGGCTCCCTCGCCTTCGCAGTCCTCGATACCTGCTACGGGGCCTCCTGGGTCTGGATGTGGAACCAGCGGGAACGCTCGCTCACCCCGGCCCCGCTGATGGCCTTGATCCGGTAGGTATAGTGAGTGTTGGCCTTTGCCGTATCGTCGGTGTACGTGGTCGCCGCCGTCCCCGTGTCCGCCACCAACTCATCGAAGTGGCCCGAGGGGTCGTCGTAGCGGAGGCGCCGCAGGATCACGTAGCCGGTGATGCTATCGTCGCCGGGGTCTTCCCAGGTGAGGGTCACCGAGTCGTGGGACGCCGTGGCGGACAAGCCCGTGGGCTTATCGGGTACGGGCGCTGCCGGAGTGTCGATGTGGAACCAGCGCGAGCGTTCACTCGTTCCGGCCCCGTTGATGGCCTTGATACGGTAGGTGTAAGTGGTGCCGGCAGCCACCGTGTCGTCGGTGTAGGTGGTCGCCGCTGTGCCCGTGTCCGCCACCAGTTCACTGAAGTCGCCCCCGGTATTGTTCACGCGGACGCGCCGCAGGATCACGTAGCCGGTGATGGTGTCGTCGCCGGGGTCTTCCCAGGTGAGGGTCACCGAGTCGTGGGACGCCGTGGCCGAGAGGCCCGTGGGCCTGGCGGGCGGCTCCGTGGGTTGCGCACCGGCCACGGCTGCCGTCGCTGCGCTGGTCAGCGTTTCCTCGTTGCCCGCGTCGTCGGTGAAGGTGACTCGGACCTTGATGGCCTTGCCTTCGTCAGCGGCGGCCACGGTGTATGTGGAGCCTGTAGCCCCCGCGATTTCGGTATCGTCGGCCAGCCACTGGTACTCGTACTGGACGTTGCTAAGCCCGTCGGCGTCGGCGATCCCCGACGTGTCCACCGTGAGCGTTTCGCCCACCTGGGCCGTCCCGCTGATGGTGGGCGCGCCGGTGGCCGGACTGTTGGGCGTGGGCGCTGCCGCCACTGCGTCCGTGGCCGTGCTGGTCAGCGTCTCATTGTTGCCCGCGTCGTCGGTGAAGCTCACCTGCACCGTGATGGCCTTGCCCTCTTCGCTATCGGCAAGGGTGTAGGTCGAGCCGGTAGCGCCCGCGATTGCAGCGTCGTCCGCAAGCCACTGGTATCTGTGGGTGGCGTTCGTTAGGCCGTCGGCGTCGGCGACCCCAGACGTGTTCGCCGTCAGGGTCTCTCCGACTTGGGCGGTCCCGCTGATCGTGGGAACTCCGGTGGCTGGTGTGTTGTCAGATGTGTCCGCGTCTTCGGAGCACGGCTCGATCTCGTCGCCCTCCGCCACCTCCGGTACGGGCACGCCCTCCCAGTCCGATGCATTGGTCCCGTACAACTCCTCGATCTGCGACCACTCCGATGCTCCTGCACAGCTCATCGCTCGAACCCTCAGCCACGAGAGCCCATGCAGGTTGCTCACCACCGCGCTTGACCCGTGGAACGCGATGTCCACTCCCTCGGCGGGCAGATCCAACCACTCCCCACCTTTGGCGTGGTAGTACTGGACCACGTACCAACCGGCGTCCTCAATGTCCTGCCAGTCCAGCTGCACCATGCCGTGATGCAGGGTCTCCGTGTTCGAAAGCACCGGCGTGCCCAGGATCACGGGGCATGGCTCGATCTCGTCGCCCTCCTCCACCTCCGGCACGGGCACGCCCTCCCAGTCCGATGCGTTGGTCCCGTACAACTCCTCGATCTGCGACCACTCCGATTCTCCGGCACAGCTCATCGCTCGAACCCTCAGCCACGAGAGCCCATGCAGGTTGCTCACCACCGCGCTCGAACCGTGGAACGCGATGTCCACTCCGGCGGCGGGCAGGTCCAGCCACTCCCCACCTTTGACGTGGTAGTACTGGACTACATACCAACCGGCGTCCTCTACGTCCTCCCAGTCCAGCTTCACCATGCCGTGATGCAGGGTCTTCGTGTTCGACAGCACCGGCGTGCCCAGGTCCACCGCCGAGCCGGACGTAGGGGTGGCGCTCACCTCCTCAGAGGCCGGTCCGTATGGTCCGTAGCTGTTGCCGTTGCCGTTCTCGGCCTTTACCCGGAAGATGTACTTCACTCCATTGGCCAGGTCGGTCTTCGTATAGGTAGTCTCTCCCGATGGGCCCCAATGCCCCTTTTTGTAGTCCTTGCCGTCTATCCTCCACTCGATGCGGTATCTCGTCGCGGGCGCGTTGCCGTTGTCGTCGGGCGGCTCCCAGGACAGGGTGACCTCCTGGTCTCCGGCGGTGACGGTGAGGTTGCGCGGCGCTCCCGGCGGGCCGTCCCCAAACACCGGCTCCTCCAACACCGGCTCCGTGGGTGCGCTGGTCAGCGACTCCTCGTTGCCCGCGTCGTCGGTGAAGGTCACCCTTACCCTGATGGTCCTGCCCTCGTCGCTATCGGCCAGGGTGTATCTGTAGCCGGTGGCGCCGGCGATGTCCGCGTCCCCGCGGAGCCACTGGTGGGCGAACTCCGCCTCCTCCAGCCCGTCCTCGTCGGCGATGCCCGAGGTCAGGGCGGAAAGGATCTCCCCCACCCGGAGCCTGCCCGCGATGGCCGGCGCGCCCGTGGCCGGGGCGTTTGCCGCGCCGTCCGGGCCGGCCACCATCGCCGACACCGTGGTCGTCAGCCGCCGCTGCGGCTCGCCCTTCGTGCAGATCGCCCCGGACTCCGCGCAGTCGCGGTCCGCCTCAAGCGTGACCGCCACGTCGCCGTCGCCGTCCGGCTCCAGCGTCATATCGAACAGGTCCCGCCGGTCGTCCACCGGCACCCCGTCCGTGATCCGCCCGTTCGTCACCGCGAACGCGTCCTCGCGCAGCGCCTGGAAGCTGATGCCGATGTCCTCGCTGAACGCCACCCGGAACCGGAACGCGGCGCCGTCGTGCGCCGCCGGCACGTCCTCGAAGGACGCCGTCAGCGCCTCCTGCGGCTCGCTGTTGTGGATCGTGCCCGTGGCCTCGCCGTCGCCGGCCCTGATCTTCGCGCCGTCCGGGTTCGACAGCGTAAGCGTGAACGTCTCGCCGTCGTCCGGCTCGGTGTCGTCCGTGATCGGCACCGTCACCGTCCGCTCCGTCTCCAGCGAATTGAACCTCAGCCTGCCGCCCGTCTCCGTGTAGTCCTCGCCCGCCCGCGCCGAGCCGTCGCTCGTCGCGTAGTTGACCGTCACGATGCCCAGCCCGTGCGGTTCCAGGCGCACCGTGAACGTCATCTCGCCGTCGGCCTCGCGCGCCTCGGCGTTCGCCACCGACAGGTGCGCCGCCGCCGACCGCGACCCGTTCACCCTGTGGTTGTGCTGCGTGCCCTTCCCCTTGGAGGAAAGGTCCGCCTCCTGGCCCGCCGCGTTGCGGATGCTGTCGCCGAGCACCACCTCGATCGGGTTGCCGCGGATCGCGACGCCGTTGCGGTCGACGTCGACCTCCAGCACCAGGTACGCGAACACCAGCGTGTCCGCGCCGCTCCCCGACTCGTAGTCGGCCTCGCACACCGACTCGCACGGGTCGCCCACCTCGAGCGCGAACGTCGGGTCGCCCACCACCACCACCGGCTGGTCGAAGGTCACCTCGATGCGGATGTTCTCGCCCTCGCCGTAGGTGTCCTTCCAGTTGCCGTCCGAGCTCAGCCGCGGCGTCGAGGCCACCGCGATCCTCTCGATCACCGGCGGCGTCGACGGCCCCGGCGTCAGGATCGTGCCCGTCGCCTCGCCGTCCGCCACCGTCGTCGCCGTGGCGGAGCCCAGCGTCAGTTCGAACAGTTCCGGGCCGTCCCCCGGCCCGTCCGCCGGCATCCGCACCGACACCGTCCCGCGCGTCTGCCCGGGCGGGATCTCCAGCACGCCCGACGTCTCCCGGTAGTCCTCGCCCGCGGTCGCCGTGCCGTCCACCGTCGCGTAGTCCACCCGCACCGCGAACGCCACCGCCGGCTCCAGGCTCACCTCGAAGTCCAGCGTGCGGCCCTCGCCTCGCACCGCCACCGCGTCCGCCACCGACACCGTCGCGCCGGACCCGCCTCCCTCGAAGAACGCCCGCCAGTCGAAGCGGTGGCCCGGCTCGGAGTGCTCGTGGGAATGGGTCACCTCGATCGGCAGCCCCAGCTCGTCGCCCCGCTCGCTGTAGAGGTCGCCCTGGTTGCACGAGGGTTTCAGGTCATAGCAGAGGTGCGTGTGCTCGACATTGTCGTGCCCGCGCAGGTCGGGGCCGCCGGAGATTTCCGCATTCAGGTCCTCCTGCGCGTGGTGCACGTGCGTCCCGGGCCGGCGCTTGTGGTCGTTGGCCTCGTCGGGGTGCTCGTGGCCCTCGTGCGTGTGCTCGGGATACTGTTGCCTGGAATGCGAATGCGAGTGGGTGAACTCGCCGTGATCGTGCACGCCAGCCCGCCGCCCGCCGTCCACCATGTGGCCGGACTGCTGGCCCAGCCCCTCGTGGTCCAGCTCGGCGGCGTCGCCCGCGCCGTTGCGGATGACGTCGCCGCCGTCCAGCCGGAGCGCGTTGTCGCCGACCGAGACGCCGTCGGTATCTCGGTCGCTCTCCGTCACCACGTAGGCGAACACCAGCGTGTTGCTGCCGCTGCCCTCGTGGTACTCCGCCAGGCGCGATCCGTCCACGTCGAGCACGAGCTGCGGGGCGCCCTCGACCACCACCGGCTGGTCGAAGGTCACCGAGATATCGACCTCCTCGCCCGCGCCGTAGGTGGTCTCGTTGTCCAGGACCGGAACCGAGGTCACCTCGACCGAGAGGATCCGCGGCGGACCCTCCGGCGTCACCGCCACCGTCGCCGCGTGGCTCCTACCGGCGCCCGCGTCCCGCGCGCGCAGCTCGAAGCTGTACTCAACCGCGTTGTCGAGCCCCGTCACCGTGTACCGCGACCCGTTCGCTTCGCCCGGCCCGCTGTCGGGGATATCCGTCCAGTCCACGAAGTCTCCGTCCGTCCCGTAGCGGTACTGGTGGCGCGTGAAGCCCGAATCCGACGCCGGCGGGGTCCAGGTGAGAACCGCCAGCCGGTCGCCGGGCGTGGCGCTGAGGCCGGTCGGCGGCTCCAGCGACGCCTCCGCCGGCAGGATTTCCGCCGGCAGGTCCGAGGCCCGGGCGAAGGTGTAGCCCTCGTGCTTGTCGGGCAGGGACGGCTGGGTGCTCAGGTCGATGTCCACCGTCACCGCCTCCATCGTCCCGGTCGTGCGGGTCACGGTGACCGCCGTGCCCTCCGCCGAGCCCTTCGCCACGGCAAGCTTCGTGACGCCCGTCGGGAGCGAACCGTTCACCACCGTCGCCGTGAACTCCACCGCGAACGGCGCCCCCGCGAGCACCTTCGCCCGCGCCTGGTCGGTCCCGAACTTCTCCACCGTCACCGTGAGCGGCATGGGGTTGGTGGTGTTGTCGCTCAGATTGAGACCAGTCAGCGCCGTTAGGCCGGAGAACAGCCCGTCGGGGAGCGCACTCAGTTGGTTGTTTCGCAGCGACAGGGATCGCAGATTGCTCAGGCCGGAGAACACCCCGGCGTCGAGCGAGTTCAGGTCGTTGTCGCTCAGATTGAGGATTTCCAGCGCCGACAGGCCGGAGAACACCTGGGCGGGGATCGCAGTCAGATCGTTATCGGCCAGTGTGAGGGTTGACAGCGCCGACAGGCCGGAGAACAGCCCGGCGGGGAGCGTTTCCAGATCGTTGCTCTGCAGATGAAGAGTATGCAGCGCCGACAGGCCATTGAACACGGTCCCGGGAAGCGAGGCCAGGTCGTTACCGTTCAGCTCGAGGGTTATCAGCGTCGTCAGACCGGAGAACACGGTCCCGGGGAGCGAATCCAGGTCGTTGGTATCCAGTTTGAGTACTTCCAGCGCCGTTAGCCCGGAGAACGCCCGGGCGTCGATCGAACTCAGCTCGCCGTTTGACACCTTCAGGCTTGTCAGCGACGTCAGGCCGGAGAACACGTTCGCGGGAAGCGTGGTGAAGGTGTTTCTGGAAAGTTCCAGGACATCCAGGTTCGACAGCCCCGCGAAGTCGCCCGACTTCAGCGACGCGATGTCCTCACCCGCAAACTCCAGGGAGGCCGTGAAACTCTCCAGGTCGGCGACGGTCACCGCCGCGCAGTCGCTGACGTCCGCGAGCCCGGCCAGGATGCCGTCCTGCACCTGCTGCGTGCGGTCGCAGATGCCGGGCGTCGGCGTCACCGCGTTCGACTCCGCCGTCGCGCTCTCGGTCGTGCCGACGAACCGCTTGAGCTCGAAGGTGTATACCGTCTCGTTGGTGAGGCCCGGCACCGTGTAGCCGTCCTCGTTCGCCTCGCCCTCCGCGCTGTTGGGGATGTCAGTCCAGTTCGCGGGATAGCTCCCGGTCCCCTCCTTCTGGCGGTACTGGTGTTTCGTCACGCCGGAACCCGACGCCGGCGCGGTCCACGACAGCACGGCCTGCCCGTCGCCCGGCTTGGCGGTGAAATTCTGGGGGCCCCTGGTGTCCGGCAGGATCTCCGCCGGCAGGCCCGAGGTCGCCTTCACGAACTCGTAGCCACTGTGGAACTCGGGCAGGGTCGGCTGGGTGGTCAGGTCGATGTCCACCGTCACCGCCGCCATCGTCCCGGACGTGCGGGTCACGGTGACCGCCGTGCCCTCCACCGAGCCCGCCGCCACGGCAAGCTTCGTGACGCCCGTCGGGAGCGAACCGTTCACCACCGTCGCCGTGAAGTTCACCGCGAACGGCGCCCCCGCCAGCACCTTCGCCCGCGCCTGGTCGGTCCCGAACTTCTCCACCGTCACGGTCAGCGCCAGCGTATCGCCGGAGTTGGGGTTGTCGAACAGCTGGAGCCGTGTCAGCCCCGTCAGGCCGGAGAGCAGGCCGTCGGGGAGCGAACTCAGATCGTTGTCGTCCAGATTGAGGCGTGTCAACGCCGCCAAGCCGGAGAACACCCCGGCGGGGAGCGAACTCAGGTCGTTGCGATCCAGTTCGAGGCGCTCCAGCGACGTCAGGCCGGAGAACACCCCGGCGTCGAGCGAACTCAATTCGTTTCCGCCCAGATAGAGAGTATCCAGCACCGTCAGGCCCGAGAACACCCCGGCCGGCAGGGCAGTCAGGTCGTTATCGGCCAGACTGATGTTTTCCAGCGTCGTCAGGTCGGTGAACAGCCCGGCGGGCAGGGCAGTCAGATCGTTAAGGCCCAGACTGATGTTTGTTAGCCCCGTCAGGCCGGCGAACGCCCGGGGCGGGATGGCGGTGAGACTGTTACCCGTCAATAGGATCAATGTCAGATTTGGAAGCCCCGCGAACATCCCCTCGGGCAGCGCCGTCAGCTGGTTTTGTTCCATGCTGATTCCCTCAACCGCGGTCAGGCCGGAGAAGATCCCCTCGGGCAGCGTCGTGAGCTGGTTTTGACTCAGGTTAAGTTGCGTCAGCGCCGTCAGCCCCGCGAAATCGCCCGCCTGGAGCGAGGTGATCCCCTGGTTGAACGTGCCGAGCGCGCTCAGCCCGAACGTCGTGATCGACGCCAGGTCGGCCACGGTCACCGCCGCGCACTCGCTGACGTCCGCGAGCTCGGCCAGGATCACCTCCTGGATCTTCGCCGTGCGGCCGCAGATGCCGGGCGTCGGCGTCACCGCGTCCGCCTCGGCCGCGGTGCTCTCGCCCTGGGCGTTCACCGCGCGGAGCTGGAAGGTGTGGAGGACCTCGTTGGTCAGGCCCGTCACCGTGAAGCCGGCCTCGTTCGCGCCGTCCACCCCGCTGTTGGCGATCTGCTCCCAGCCCTGGTAGGCCCCGGTCCCCTCCTTGTACTGGTACTCGTGGCGCGTGACGCCCGAAGCGGAATCCGGCGCGTCCCACGACAGCACGACCTCCTCGTCGCCCACCGCCGCCGCGAACGTCGTCGGCTCGGCCGCCGTCGTCGCCCGGTTGTTGATCGTGCCCGTCGCGGTGGTGTCCGTGGTCAGCGTCGCGTTATCCGGGCTTGAAATCGTCAGCGTGAAGGTCTCGGCGCTCTCGCTCGCGTCGTCCTCCGTCGTCTGGACCTCGATCGTCCCGGTGGCGGTATTGTCGGTCGCCGCGATGGTCAGCGTGCCGCTCGCCGCCGTGAAGTCCGTGCCCGAGACGGCGTCGTCTCCGGTCGCCACCGACGTCGCGTAGTCCACGTCCACGTCGCGTCCGCTCACCGCCGACAGCGTCACCACGAACTCCACCTTGTCGCCCTCGGTCGCCGCCGCGTCCGCCACCGTCACCGTCGGCGTCGGGTCGTCGTCCTCGATGGTGATGGTCGAGCGCGTCTTCGCCCCCGCCGTCGCGTTTTCGAGGTCGTAGACCTCGATCGTGAAGGTCTCGTCGTCCTCGTCCAAGGCGTCGTTGACGATGTTGTTCACACCACGAACTACGGACGTTTGGCCTGCCTGTATAGAAGGACGTCCGGAGAAAGCGACGGTTACCTTCAGGTCCGCGTCCGTCGCCGTGCCGTCCACCACTTGCCGGCTGCGGTACCGCACCCGCTTCTCGCTCGCCTCCGAAAGCATCACCGTCCACGGGAAGCCGGGATTGTTATTAAACGTCGGGACATTGTCGGGGTTCAGATCGCCCTCGATCACCGTCATGTCCACGACGCTGATCGTCGGCGGGTCGTCGTCGTCCTCGATGGTGCCCGTGGCCGTTGGGTCCGCCGCCAGTTGCGCGAGGCTCGTCGGGGCCGGGTTCGACAGCGTCACCGTGAACGTCTGGTCGGGCTCGTCCGTGCTGTCGTCGTTCACCGGCACCGTGAACCTCTTCGTCGTGTCGCCCTTCGTGATCGTCACCGTCCCCGTCTTCGTCGTCGCGAGATCCGCCGTACTCGCCGAGTCGCCGCTTTCGATCGACGCCGTCCAGTCCACGGTCACGTCCGCCGGAGCCGCCGCCGACAGCGTCAGCGTGAACTCCACGCCCTCGTCCTCGTCGCCCTCGGCGTCACCGACGCTCACCGTCGCCAGGTCGTCGTTGTTGATCGTGCCCTGGGCCGTCGCGGCGGTCGACGACAGCTGCGCGTTCGACGACGGGCTCGACAGCGTCACCGTGAACGTCTCGTTCACCTCGACCGTGGTGTCGTCCACGGTCGCCACCGTGAACGTCCCCGTCGTGCTACCCATCGAGACGGTCACCGTCCCCGTCTTCGTCGTTCCGAGGTCCGCCGCGACCGCCGTGTCGCTGGTCTCGATCGAGGCCGTCCAGGTCGCCGTCACGTCCGCCGCGTCCGCCGCCGCCGACAGCGTCACCGTGAAGCTCACGGGGCTGCCCTCGGCCGCCGCGGCGTCCGCGATGCTGAGCGTCGGCAGCGTCGCGTCGTCGTCCTCGATGGTTCCCTTCGCGGTCGGGTCCGTCTCCAGCTTCGCGTTCGACGACACGCCCGACAGCGTCACCGTGAAGGTCTCGTCGCCCTCGTCGGTGGCGTCGTTCACCACCGGCACCTCGAACGTTCCCATCGTGTCGCCGATCGCGACGGTCACCGTCCCCGTCTTCGTCGACCCGAGGTCCGCCGCGACCGCCGTGTCGCCGGTCTCGATCGACGCCGTCCAGGTCGCCGTCACGGCCGTCGCGGCCGCTTCCGACAGCGTCACCGTGAACTCCACTTCCCCATCGTTCTCGGCGTCCGAGGCATCCGCGACGCTCAGCGTCGGCAGCGTGATGTCACGCACCGACAGCGTGTAGGTGCCCGTTTCGGTGTCAGACTTGTCGGCCCTGAGGTAGTGGGCGCCAGTCGCGGTCGCTGTGTAGACAATCTGGCTGTTGACGCCGTCGCCATCGTCGTTGTCACTCTCAAGCACGGTGCCCATCGGATCTATGAGCGATAGGTACGGGTCTTCCAGGGTGCCGCGGTCTGTCGGCGCGCCCTCCAGGTCGAACTGGTATTGCTTGCCCGCCTCCAGATCGACACGGAAACGGTCCACGTCAGTCGCGGATTCGACGTTCCCCGTTGCCGAGGCCCCGACGTCAACCCGGCCGGAGGTCAGCGCGTTGTTGGGAAAGTCCGTGTCGGCCTCGGAAACGCCGTTCGCGCCCAGCACGATCACCGACAGCGTGTAGGTGCCCGTCACGCCGTTCGAGGAGGCGACTACGTAGTGAGTGCCGTCCGCGGGCGCCGTGAAGATCCTCCGGGCGTTGTTCCCTATGCCGCTGTCAAGCGCGTCGGTGACTACATTGCCCAACGCATTGCGCATCCTGCTAAGAAGCGGGTCTGTCAGGGTGCCCCGGTTGGTGTCCGCGCCCTCCAGGTCGATCTGGTATCGCTTGTCCTTCTTCAGATCGACGCGGAACCAGTCAATGTCGACGACGCTGTCGATGTTGCCCGTGACCGAGCCGCCGACGTCGACCTTGCCGGTGGTGGTGGTGTCGGCGGGAAAGTCGTCGCGCGTCACGGTCGCCGTGTAGGTCTGCGTCGAGGTGCCGTCCTCGGCCGTCACCTTCACCTTGATGACGGTGTCGCCCACCGACAGCGCCACCTGAAAGTCGTCCTCCACGTCGTCCGCGTCGTTGAGCTCGTTGTCGTCCTTGTCTAGAATCTCGACCGTCGCGCTGGCGTGGTTCGTCGTCGGCGTCACCGTCACCTTGTCGACGCTGTTGGCGACCGACGCCGTGTAGGTGACCGTGCCCGAGGCGAAGGCCGGGCTCAGCGTCACCCCCGTGCCCAGCGACAGCCCGCTCAGCGTCGCGTCCGTCGAGAGCGTCGCCAGGTCGTCGTTGTTGATCGTGCCCTGGGCCGTCGCGGCGGTCGACGACAGCTGCGCGTTCGACGACACGCCCGACAGCGTCACCGTGAAGGTCTCGTTCACCTCGACCGTGCTGTCCTCCACCGTCGACACCGTGAACGTCCCCGTCGTGTTACCCATCGAGACGGTCACCGTCCCCGTCCTCGTCGTTCCGAGGTCCGCCGCGACCGCCGTGTCGCCGGTCTCGATCGAGGCCGTCCAGGTCGCCGTCACGTCCGCCGCCGCCGCCGCCGACAGCGTCACCGTGAACGACAGGTCGTCGCCCTCGGCCGCCGCGGCGTCCGCGATGCTGAGCGTCCGCGGGCGCACACGAATCGTGACGGTGTCCTCCGCAGACCAGCTCAGGCCCGACGCACCCCAAGAGTAGAGGCCGGTGGTGCCTTTCGTGGCACCGCTGAACTCGAATGGGGTGGTGGTGTCGTCCACCGGGAGCAGCAGGCCCGCCTTGTCATCGTCGGTGAGATTGGCGCTGAGCAAGACGTACAGGGTGCCCGTGAGGGTGGCCCCAGTTGGGACTTGGATATAAGCGCCTTGGATCGTGTAGTCGTTGTCCCCGACCGAGAACATCGTTTCGTCAGGGTTGCCGGCAAGGCTGCCCGCGCTGAGGCCACCTGCTTCAACAAAACCGTGTCCGACAAGCGCGTCGTCGGTAGTCTTGATCTCGGCTACCGTCACCACGCCGCACCAGAGGTCGCCGGTGTTCAGCGTGCAGGTCACGGGCGTGATGTCACGCACCGACAGCGTGTAGGTGCCGGTGTCGGCCGCCCCGGCTGCTACTGCTACCAGGTAGTAGGCGCCGGCCGCGGTCGGCATGAAGGTTATCTGGCTGTCGAAGATGTCGTCCTCCCCACCGATGTCGTCATTCCCGGTGTCGAAAATCTCCTCGCTTTCTGCGTCGCGGATATTGTGCAGGTAAGGGTCTTCCAGGGTGCCGCCGCCGCCATCTACGCCCTTCATGTCGATCTGGTAAGTCTTGCCCGCCTCCAGCACGACCTTGAACCAGTCCCGGTCGCCGCTGTCGCCGATATTGCCCGTGGCCGAGGCCCCGACCTCGACCCGGCCGGCGGTCTGGGGGGCGAGGGGAAAGTCCGTGTCGGCCTCCGAGGCGCCGTTCGCGCCCAGCACGATCACCGACAGCGTGTAGGTACCTTCCTTCACAGCGGAGATATTCCATGTCTGTACGTGGTAGGTGCCGGTCGCCGTGGGCGTGTAGATGATCCGGGCGTTGTTGCCCACGCCCGAGTCGCTGTCATCCTGCTGAGGCAGGTGAGTTCCCCCCGCATCAAACATACTTGCGGCCGGGTTCTCCACGGTGCCGCGCCCGGTATCCGCCCCCTCCAGGTCGATCTGGTATCTCGTGCCCGCCTCCAGCACGACCTTGAACCAGTCCCTGTCCAGGGTTCCGCCCGTGCCCGTGACCGAGCCGCCGACCTCGACCTTGCCGGTGGTGGTGGTGTCGTTGGGAAAGTCGTCGCGCGTCACGTTCACCGTGTAAAACTTCCTGGTGGTGCCGTCCTCGGCCGTCACTAGTACGCCAAATTGGGTCGAGCCCACCGACAGCGCGACCTGGAAACCGTCCTCCGTACTGTCCGCGTCCGTCAGCGCGAGGTCGTCCGTGTCTAGAATCTCGACCGTCGCGCTGGCGTGGTTCGTCGTCGGCGTCACCGTCACCTCGTCGACGCTGTTGGCGACCGACGCTGTGTAGGTATCCTTGCCCGAGGCGAAGGCCGGGCTCAGCGTCACCCCCGTGCCCAGCGACAGCCCGCTCAGCGTCGCGTCCGTCGAGAGCGTCGCCAGGTCGTCGTTGTTGATCGTGCCCTGCGCCGTCGCGGCGGTCGACGACAGCTGCGCGTTCGACGACACGCCCGACAGCGTCACCGTGAACGTCTCGTTCTCCTCGACCGTGCTGTCCTCCACCGTCGACACCGTGAACGTCCCCGTCGTGTTACCCATCGAGACGGTCACCGTCCCCGTCCTCGTCGTTCCGAGGTCCGCCGCGACCGCCGTGTCGCCGGTCTCGATCGAGGCCGTCCAGGTCGCCGTCACGTCCGCCGCCGCCGCCGCCGACAGCGTCACCGTGAACGACAGGTCGTCGCCCTCGGCCGCCGCGGCGTCCGCGACGCTCAGCGTCGGCTTCGACGACCGCGACCCGTCCACCTTGTGACCGGCCTGCACCTGCTTCTGGTCGTGTTCCAGATTGGCGTCGATGCCCCCGGGGCTCGTGATCTCGTCGTTGGCGTCGAGCTGCAGCGACTTGGTGTTGGAGTTGTGGTTGCCGATCCAGATCCCGTCGTCGTCCGAGTCGGAGGACTGCACGGTGTACACGAACTTCAGCGCCGTGCTGCCGCTGCCCGAGCGGTAGTCGGCCTGGCGCGCCCCGCTCAGGCTGAACCCGAACTGCGGATCGCCCGTGACCACGACCACCTGGCTGAAGGTCACCGTGAACTCGATCTCGTCGCCCGCACCGTAGGTGTCCTGCTCCGATCCGCCCGACGAGGTCAGCAACGGCACCGACGTGACCGCCACGTTGGCGACCGACGGCGGCCCGGTCTCGCCCCGCAGCCGCAGCGTGACGGTGTCCCCCACAGACCAGCTCAGACCGGTGCCGGTCCACTGGTAGCCGCCGGTCGGCAATTGGGTGACGTCGTCGTCGTCGAGCGCGAACGGGTCGGTGCCGACCTGGAGGTCCCAGGTGTTCAGAACCGGCTTGTCATCTTCGTCCTGAGAGTCCTCGAAAATCAGACTCAACGTCCCGGAAGCGAGCAGGACGCCGGTGATCGTATGGCTCTTGGAGTCCAGTTCGGTGTCCGTGAAATCGAAATCGTTGTCCGACAGCATGCCGCCGCCGCCCGTACCGTCCAGGTAACCGAGATAGCTCGTCCCGTCCAACGTGAACATCCCCACCGTCACCACGCCGCACCAGACGTCGCCCGTGTTCAGCGTGCAGGTCGCGGGCGTGATGTCACGCACCGACAGCGTGTAGGTGCCAGTAAAAGAGCCATTCGCGAATGCTACGAGGTAGTAGGTGCCGGCCGCGGTCGGCGTGAAGATTATCTGGCTGTCGAAATTGTCCCCGTCGACGTCGTTATTGAAGGTGTTGCTAATCCGGTTGCCGGATGAGTCGCGGATATTGTCCAGATAAGGATCCTCCAAGGTGCCGCCGCCGCCATATTCGCCCGTCAGGTCGATCTGGTAGGTCTTGCCCGCCTCCAGCACGACCGCGAACCAGTCCGTGTCGCCCAGAGAGCCTCTGTTGCCCGTGACCGAGCCGCCGACCTCGACCCGGCCGGTGGTGGCGGTGGTGCCG
Organism: Dehalococcoidia bacterium; assembly: GCA_965218945.1. GTDB lineage: Bacteria > Chloroflexota > Dehalococcoidia > Lucifugimonadales > UBA2985 > DAOUJW01. Next base: position 2,615,561 of record OZ244718.1, on the reverse strand, counting down.
GGAAAGTCCGTGTCGGCCTCCGAGGCGCCGTTCGCGCCCAGCACGATCACCGACAGCGTGTAGGTGCCGGTGTCGGTTTCATCAAAATCTGCCACACGTAGGTAGTACGTGCCAGCCGTGGTCGGAGTGAATATCCCCCGGCTGTTCGCACCAATACCGCTGTTGACATCATCCAGAAGGTTGTCCTCGGACTCGTCGTAGAGTGTTAGCGCCGGGTCCGCCAGGGTACCGCGGCCGGTCGGCGCCCCCTCCAGGTCGATCTGGTAGCGCGTGCCCGCCTCCAGGACGACGCGGAAATAGTCTCGGTCGGCGAAGGAGCCGATGTTGCCCGTGACCGAGCTGCCCACTTCCACCTGGCCGGTGGTGGTGGGGTTGGCGGGCAGGTCGGTGCCGCCCTCGGAGACGTTGCCGGAATCGTCCGGGGGATCGTCGGGCGTCATCTCCGCCGCCCGCGTCACGGTCACCGTGTAGGTCTGCGTCGAGGTGCCGTCCTCGGCCGTCACTTTCACCTTGATGACGGTGTCGCCCACCGACAGCGCCACCTGGAAATCGTCCTCCATGTCGTCCGAGTCGTTGAGCTCGTTGTCGTCCGTGTCTAGAATCTCGACCGTCGCGCTGGCGTGGTTCGTCGTCGGCGTCACCGTCACCTCGTCGACGCTGTTGGCGACCGACGCAGTGTAGGTGTCCGTGCCCGAGGCGAAGGCCGGGCTCAGCGTCACCCCCGTGCCCAGCGACAGCCCGCTCAGCGTCGCGTCCGTCGAGGGCACCGGGGTGTCCCGCAGCCGCAGCGTCACGGACGTCTCCGAGGACCAGTCCAAGCCGGACATGGCCCATCGGTAGCCAAAGCTAGCAGTTGGAGTGACACCGTCGAACGCGAACGAGCCACTGCTGCCGTCGACATGCAGGACCAGCTTGGCCCGGTCCGGTTCGGTAAGGGCGCTGGTCAGGCTGAAAATCAGCTGGCCGGCAAGCCCACTCACTCCCACGCTAGCCCGGTCTATCGTGTAGGAATTCGGACTGACGTCGAACGTCGTGTCGGACAGGGCACCTGTATCGGTTGTGGCATCCACGAACCCATAGGCAAAGGTAATCCCACCAGACTTATACTCCCCCACCGTCATTACCCCGCACCAGAGGTCGCCGATGTTCAGCGTGCACGGTGGCGTGATGTCACGCACCGACAGCGTGTAGGTGCCCGTTTCGAGGTTCGTGCTGTTTGCTGACAGGTAGTACGTGCCGGTCACGGTCGCCGCGTAGACTATCTGGCTGTTGAGGTTGTTGTCGGGGTCGATGTCGTCGTTGCGACTAATCTGGTTTTCAGACCCGTCGTAAAACTTCAGCAAGGGGTCTGGCAAGGTGCCGCGGTTAGTCGGCGCCCCCTCCAGGTCGAATTGGTATGTCTTGTCGGCTTCCAGATCGACCCGGAACCAGTCGTCCCCGGAAACAGTGGCGGTGTTGCCCGTGACCGAGGCCCCGACCTCGACCCGGCCGGAGGTCGTGTTGTTGTTGGGAAAGTCCGTGTCGGCCTCCGAGGCGCCGTTCGCGCCCAGCAGGATCACCGACAGCGTGTAGGTGCCCGGTTGGGTGTTGGGTACGAAGTAGGAATTCACTTTGACGTAATGGGTGCCGTCGGCGGTCGGCTTGAGGATCAACCGGGCGTTGAGGCCCACGCCGCCGTCGTTGTCCCCCGAATCTTGAACCAGGTTGCCGTCAGGGTCGAGGATGTTGCCCAGCCACGGGTCCGGCAGCGTGCCGCGTCCGGTGGGCGCGCCCTCCACGTCGATCTGGTATCGCTTGCCGGCTTCCAGATCGACCTTGAAGCTGTCGCCAGTAGTAAGGTCATCAGTAGTGTCCGCGATTGTGCCTGTCACCGAGCCGCCCACTTCCACCTTGCCGGTGGTGGTGGTGTCGGCGGGCAGGTCGGTGTCGCCCTCGGAGACGTTGCCGGAATCGTCCGGGGGATCGTCGGGCGTCATATCCGCCGCCCGCGTCACGGTCACCGTGTAGGTCTGCGTCGAGGTGCCGTCCTCGGCCGTCACCTTCACCTTGATGACGGTGTCGCCCACCGACAGCGCCACCTGGAAGTCGTCGTCCACGTCGTCCTCGTCGTCGAGCTCGTTGTCGTCCGTGTCTAGAAAAACGACCGTCGCGCTGGCGTGGTTCGTCGTCGGCGTCACCGTCACCTCGTCGACGCTGTTGGCGACCGACGCCGTGTAGGTGTCCGTGCCCGAGGCGAAGGCCGGGCTCAGCGTCACCCCCGTGCCCAGTGACAGCCCGCTCAGCGTCGCGTCCGTCGAGAGCGTCGGCGTCTCGCCGCCCACCGCGCTGCCGTTGATTCGGATGAGGAATATCTCGTCGGTGAAGCTGTTCCAGTTCCCGGCCCCCTTCCACAGGGCCGAGTTGGAAAGCGACCACCCGGTCGCGGGATCTGCATCGAATGCCCCGCTCTCCGTATAGCTCCATTGCGGAATAAGCGTCGGATTCTTGTCGTAAGACACCAGGACCGCGTATGTGTTGCCCGCTTCGAGCGTCGCGCCCGACTGCGCGTTGAACGTCGCCGTGGTGTCCGCCGTGATGCTTGCCGGATTCGCCAGAGTATGAAGCGAGGCGGAAGGTAAGCCCGAGGAATCGGTGGACCAGACGCTGACGCTGAGCGAGCCGATATCCGCGGCCGCAATGTCTTTATTTAACGAGATTTCGATCGACGTGAGCGTGTAGTTCCCACTGCCCGCCGCGATCGAGAACGCCTGGCCCAGAGAATTGTCTTGATTCACGCCCGATTTACCATTAACGGGCTGCCCGACACTGCTCACCAGCACGGTCGCGGTCTGCGCCTGGGCCGTGATGGGCAGGAGGAGCGCGCCGAGGATGGCGAGCACGGCCAGGGCGGAGGCCAGCAGGATAGGGAATCGTCGTCTATTGATGTTAGTCATGATGAGTCCTCCTTGTGCTTGTGCGGGGGTATGGGACGCCAGCCCGTCCGCTCCGCAGGCGTCTCAGCCGATAGCGGCGCGGAGGGCGTGTGGCGTTGCATGGTTGAAGGCTGTTCCGGGTGAGTGCGGGACGTGCGAAGCCCGCCGCAAGGCGTCCTTCGAGGACACTGAAGGCTTCGGGCGCTCTCTGAGAGGGAGCGGCGATGGGAGAGGACCGGGCCTGCCGGTATGAGCCGGAGGCGGCGAGGGAGCTAGAGCAGAGGGAAAATCGGGGGGGGGGTGAACGTCTGTGCTAGTCCGCGATGGAGGGCGGACCGGGTCGCGGAGCTCGCGGCAACATGGGCCGCTGCGACCTCTGTCGCTGCTCCGTCGAGGACTGCTATTCCTCGTCTACCGGTACTGGTCATCGCTCCTATCGCCTAACGTCGTATGATTGCTGGACTATTCGTTGCCCATGACAAGGCTTGCCGCACGAAAAGCAGCCCTCGCCAACGTAAATAGTAGAGAGCTTCCAGGCCGGATATAAGGAGCAAATGTCTATTTTGCTCTAGGCATTTATCTAGACATTTGTCTATAGAGATTCGTAGGCAGATGACTACTAGGGGCCTCTATGCCCATGCCGCGGCAGGTCTCAGCCCAGCGTGTTCAGGAAGCGGCGTGGACGCTCAACGGGACCCCCATCGGCTGACGGCCGGGGAATGGAGGGAGATCGCGGGGCGTAGCCGCGAGCGTCGAAATGGCTGCGGCGGTCTGAAACAAGCCGGAGGCCCCCGCCGTTACGGCAGGGGCCTCGTCGATGCCAGGTACGTTGCCTGTCGGCCTGCTTCGCCGGTTCCCGGCGGACCGCCGGCGGGACGTTGGGCGGGCGGTGGAGGCGCTATCGAGTCATGGGGAGTTGGTGCGGTAGAAATTCAGCCGAGCTCTCGGTCCACCAGTCCGTTTCGCACGGCCCAGACGACGATCTCCTGCTTGCTGCCGAATCCCAGCTTGTCCTGTATGTGGTAGATGGTGTTGCGGACCGTCGAAGAGCGGTTGCCCCTGGACTCGGCGATGGCGGCGTACGACATGCCCTGCGCGAACTGTGCGAGTATCTCCTTCTCCCTCACCGTCAGCGCCTTCCGCCTCGGCGAATCGCTCTCCTCCGGCAGGTGGCGCAGCCGCCTGAACACCCGTTTCATCACGTCCCGGGGCATCCGGTACTCGCCTCCGGCCACGTCCCTGACCATGGCCAACAGCTGCTCCGTCCCCGTGAACTTCTGAAGGTATCCGTCGGCGCCGGCGGCCACCGCCTCTATGACGGCGTCCTTCTCGGTGGAAGCGGTCAGCATGAGCACCCTGACGTCCGCCAGGGCGTCTATGATCTCCCGGCACGCATCTATCCCGTCCCTGCCCGGCATCAGCACGTCCATGATGATGAGGTCCGGGACCACCTCCTTCGCCACTTGCTCCGCCTCCTCTCCGTCGCCCGCGTGTCCCACCACCTCGAACTCGCCGGTCCGCTCCAGCAGCTGCTGGAGACCGTCGCGCATCACCGGGTGATCATCCACCAGCAAGACTCTGACCCGTGTTGAAGTCATTTCAGCTCCCTCCTCTCATATGCCTATAGGGAAGCACGCAGGTCACCGCCGTTGTCCACCTGGACTCGCTCGTCTCCACGACGAGGCTGCCGCCCAGCCGCTCGGCGTCCTCCCTCATGTTCCTGAAGCCCTGGCCGCGCGTTGCGTAGTCGTCGGGGAGACCGGCCCCGTCGTCGCAAATCGACATCCGCAGGCCGTCGCGCTCGAAGTCGAGGCCGACGCGGACGTGACTCGCATTGGAGTGGCGGAGCGCGTTGGTCAGGGCGTTGAAGGCGATGGAGAACAGCGCTCCCCGCGTTGCGATATGCAGGGGCGGCTCGACGCCCGACTGCACCAACTCGGCGGGTATGGAGGAGATGGTCGAGAAGGTCGCCGCCAGAGACTCCAGCACCCCGCCAAGCTCCATCCCCTCGAAGATCTCCCCGATCTCCATCGGGTGCCTCAGCTCCCACATCGCCGACCTGGACAGGGCCGAGGTCTCTTCGAGTGTGGACATCAGGTCCTCGTTCGACCTGTCGGCAAGCTCCTTCGCCCGCTCGATGCCCACCCCGATCATGTAGGCGGACTGTGCCATCGTGTTGTGGATGGCGTGGGAGAGCTCAATGCGCTCCCGCTGGAGCGCCCGCTCCCTCTCCACCGCCTCCATCCTCCTGATCCGCTCCACCCTGGAGATCAGGTTGACGACAACCACCACCGTGTACATCCCGGCAACCCGTATGAGCAGTATCTCCTCATCATTGGCCGAGAAGTCCAGACCGGGCTCCACCGCGAGGCAGAGCGCTGCGTAGACGGCCGCCGCCATCGTGACCCAGACGAGGGTGAGCCTGACCGATCCGAAGACCACTGCGAACATGGCGAGGGACGGGTAGTACCCCACGAAGAAGGGGGACTCGAACCCCCGGTGCGCCGCAACGCCGCCGCTGAGCATCGCCAGGTCCAGGGCGCTCAGCGCAAGCATCCACCGCCAGGACACGGTCCTTTCCGTGGCGAGCCGGTAGTGCAGGTATCCGTTGGTGGCGAACAGCAGCATTGCAAGGGCTACGTTCGGCCCATACACCACCTCGTCGACGTTGAGTGGGTACAGCCAGGCGAACGTGGCAATAGACAGGACGAACCAGCGTCCCCAGACATAGACCCTGGCCACGCGGCGCAGTTCGCCCGGCTCCGGCAGGTCGAAGCTCCGCAGGAAGGCGGGAAGCGCGCTGGCCGCTGTGCTCACTGGATTCAGGACTCGTCTCCATCGGATTGGATTACGGCAGATGGCGGCTGGAGTGAGGTATGTCCCTCCACCCGGAGCGGTGGGCTCAGCCTCGAAAGGAGAGGGTCTAAGTAGTCAAACCGGCCAGGTGGGAATACACGTCCAGCAGTCATCTATTTCCTAGAATTTAGTCCAATATGCTGAAGGCATCAAGGGCCTATGAACCACACTGTCTATAGGCATTTGTCTATACCTTGCCCGGTCATGAGGGGCAGTCTGCGGGTCATGCCGGAGAGTTCGAGGAGTTCGAGGTGGTCGGGCACGCCGGGGACGGGGAGGAGGCGGTGGTGGTCTGGGCGGTGTGGAACGGACTGCTGGATGACTAGCGACACGGACCCTCCTCCCTACACCTTCATCGAGCCCAGCGTCGGCTACCGGATGGAGAAGGGGGAGCCGAAGGAGGAAGTCGGCTAGGGAGCATCAGGGGGATCACCGGCCTCTCTTTGGAAGGGATGGCCGTCTACCTGGGCGTGGCCCCGGCAGACGAAGCACTGGCGGGACGTCGGAACGCCCAACGGCGGGAGCCATGCCGTCACTGGTAGAATAGGCCATGCGAGTGCCGGAGGGTCTGGGGCGCTGCCGAACGAGGGCCTGATACGGGTCCACAGAAGGAGGAGGTGGGACTATGGACTCACGTGAGCGGACAGAGGGCTCTTACCCGGAGCTCTTCCCGAAGGACTATCCGGAACGGCTGGAGAGGCTCATAGAGCTCGCAGGGCTGACATGGGAGGAGTTCGCGGAGCGCCTCGGCGTCGGGATCGACCGCGTGACGGCATGGCGCAACGGTACGATCCCGACTGGCGGAGAGGTCTGGCACATCATGCGGCTGGCCTACTCCGTTCCCGGCGGCATGGATGTGATGCTTCCAGAGGCCGCCGAGGGTGCGGAGTAGCGATGTGAGCCGTACCTATTCGACTCCGGTCGCATCCAAATCGACCGCCCATGAGAACCGTACTTTTTTGTGTTGATTGGAAGACGGAGAACTCGGTCTTGCACTCATGATGTGTATAAATACAGTTATACACGCTTTAACTTTCCGATCAGGAATGTGGGAAGGAGACAGATGCTGTTTGGGACGGCAGACCTCGCCGGCCGCCATTGCGCCGGCTCTCACCTGCAAGAAGACCGTCCTGTCCTCGACGACGTAGGCGCTCGGAAACACGGTTGCGCGCCTTCTTTTTCGTTTGAGCCTGAGACCATCAGGTTCGCAGGAATCGCGGACTCAGAGCGACCCGCCTATTTCCAGCGGCCAGCCGTGGCTGGTGAGAACGGATTTCGACACAGGCTACAAGGGGAAGCCGTCCCGGGCGCGCCCATGTCCACCACACAGCTCGCCTGCCCCATTGGGACCGAGGTCAGACCCAGCTGTTCACCAGATCGCACCCTCTATCTGAAGGAATCCGACATAGGAAACCTCAGGGAGGTTCTCGGTCACGAGGTCGCCCGGAACACCAGGATAAACTACGGCGTTCAGTGGCAGAATTTCATTGCCTGGGCGTTGATCAATGGAGTGCAAGCGCTTCCAGCCGAACCGGTGCAGGTCGCCGCCTACCTTGCCGAACGCATAGAAGAGAACGGCCATAAGCCCGCAACGCTTCGGACTGCTGCTGCCGCGATAGCTTTCGTACACAAGAGCGCCGGACTGGATGATCCATGCGCCAGCCCGGAGGTGAAGAGAACCCTCAGAGGGGCCACGCGCAAGGCGGGCATGTCACAGAAGCAAGCGGAGGCATTGACAGTTGAGATGCTGGAGGTTATACGGTCTACTGTTTACAATCCCCGCCCGGGGAGGGGCGGCAGGTTGGAGAGCCGACAATCCGCCATGTGCAGAGGCAATTTGGATATAGCTCTGATCAGCGTCATGCGGGACGCCATGTTGAGGGTTTCCGAGGCCGCGGGACTCACCTGGAGTGACATCGAGATGGAGCACGATGGAACGGGACGACTCCTTATCAGGCGCTCTAAGACGGATAGTGAAGGCCTTGGGTCGGTCGCATTCGTGTCAGCCCAGACCATGGCGGCGCTAGGTCTGATACGAAAGGGAAAGGCCGACTCGGAAAGCGTGTTTGAATTGCGCCCAAACCAGATCTCCACGCGCATCAAGAGAGCGGCGCAGGATGCAGGGCTTGGGGACAGCTTCAGCGGTCACTCTCCACGTGTGGGTATGGCCAGGGACCTGGCGAGAGTGGGAATCGAACTGCCCAGCCTGATGACCGCCGGGCGGTGGCGTTCACCCGCTATGCCGGCGCACTATATTCGCAACGAAGTGGCTGGCAGAGGCGCTGTGGCACAGTTTTACGGTCACCACCGACCGTCCTGAGAAAATGGAATCCAGACAAGGAAGGCAACCCGACTGGTGAGCGCAGGCAGTCTCAAAACTGATGGGGGAGCGGCAAAAGTTGACTTTGTGGGTAGTCTATGATAGTTTCAGGCATGATTCCCTATTTCGGCACAACCGAAGAAAAAAAGGAGCCCAAAAGCGTGTATAACTGTATTTGTGCACGCTTTAGCTCTTGGCGCTGAGGAGTACCGCAAGACCTGGTTCGGTCTCCCATTCTCCCCTATTGGACCCTCCGAGGTTTCGCGCAAGCGTATCACTTGAGGAACTACAATCTCCTGGTGGAACGCTGGACTTACCCCTCTACTATTTAGTATAACAACTCATATGTCGTAGCGGGCGCGTCGAGTCTGACTCGGGAACGCCGGTAGGTTGTTAGTTTCTCGCAAAAGCGAATACTCCTGTTCACGTAAAGTAGCTCTGGCCTCCCCGTTCCGGTGGTATTACCTGTGCCCTTGTCCGAGCAGTCTATTCATCACTAACCTTGCCGGCTGTCCGTAGTGGCTGCGATGCAATCAGCCTATAATGCCTGTACAATGCATTCGGAAGACAGTCTATGGCAACCATGACCGTCCGCAGCCTGGATGACGACCTGAAACGCTGGTCGAGCGCTGACTCACGAGCGCCTTCTCCAAGGGGTGTGGGGCCTGGGAAGAATCGGCGGCTCGGGACGGGTGCGAACCATCGTCAAGAACCTGCGCCAAAAGCTGGGCGACGCCACAGGCAACCCCAGGTACATCCTCACCGAGCCTCGCGTCGTCTACCGGATGCCGAAGGTGATGTCGCCATGACCGGGACCGCAACAGGGAGTCGAACATGACGCCGCACCCCGACCTCGCCGTGGTCACCGGCGCATTCAGCTATACGGGCAGGTACGTCACCCGGCGCCTGGTGGACCAGGGCGTCCGCGTCAGGACACTTACCCGCAACCCCGATGCGGAGAACCCCTTCGGCGGCCGGGTGGAGGTGGCCCCCCTGGACTTCTCCGACCCCGATGGGCTATGCCGCTCGATGCAGGGAGCGGGCGTCTTCTACAACACCTACTGGGTGCGTTACGCGCATGGCCGCATCACCTTCGACCTCGCGGTCGAGAACACCGGGACCCTGTTCGAGGCTGCCAGGAGGGCTGGCGTCGGCAGGATAGTCCACTTCTCGGTGACGAACCCCTCCCCGGAGTCCGCCCTCCCCTATTTCAGAGGCAAGGCCCGGGTGGAGGATATGCTGAAGGGCCTCGGTGTCCCCTACGCCATCATCAGGCCGACGCTGGTATTCGGGGTCGGAGACCTGCTGCTCAACAACATGGCGTGGGCGCTGCGGCGCTTCCCCGTCTTCCCCGTCTACGGGAACGGCGACTATCCGGTCCAGCCCGTCTACGTGGAAGACCTTGCGGCCCAGGCTGCGGAGGCCGGCGCTCAGAGCGAGAGCTCCGTTGCCGACGCTGCCGGGCCGGACACGATCTCCTTCGAGGCCCTGCTTCGCCTCCTGGCCTCCTCAATGGGCATCCGCGCGCGGTTGGTCCACACGCCCCCGTCGGTGGGCCTAGCCCTGACCCGGCTGGTCGGTTTCCTGATGCGTGACATGGCGCTCACCCGCGACGAGGTTGACGGCCTCATGGCCGGTCTGCTCACATCGCGCAAACCGCCGACCGGCACGACCAGGCTGAGCGACTGGCTCGACGACAACGCGGATTGGCTTGGTCGCCGGTACATATCCGAGATGCGGCGCAACTTCCGTGGGTAAGGATGGTTGTGGCGAGGCGGATCAGAGTCGGGTTATAACCAGCCCAGTCTTCGCGGAGCCCAGCCGCGATGATGTGGCTGCACAGCCATCGTGGATGCCGATATGGTGTGGCGGCCTACGATGTGATGACTGAGACTCCAACCCTGGCTGGACTGTACTAGCCAATGATGCTAACTTCGGGGTAAGGTCACGGGATCGTAGGGAAGATAAGTCTTGCTCATCGCCAGCTCCTCGCTAATGAACTGCCCACATCATATACCTACAACCTGAAAACAGTGTTTCTCGGACGGGCTGCTAGTGTGGTGTAACCAAAGTTAGTCGCATGTTTGCCGGCTATGGTGTATCCTCCTGATTACCTGGCCAAAGGAGGATGAATATGGGCAGAGGCAGACCAATGGCGCCTTTGGCCCTGGACGGCGCCGAACGGGAAACCTTGGAACAATGGACCCGCCGGCCCAAAACGGCCCAGGCGTTGGCCCTGCGGTCCAGAATTGTTCTGGCCTGTGCCGATGGCCGGAGCAACACTGCGGTGGCCGCCGAGTTGCGGGTATGCATTGACACGGTGGGCAAATGGCGGTCCCGGTTCTTGGAGCAACGGCTGGACGGCCTTTTGGACCAACCGCGCAGCGGTCGCCCCAGGATGATTGACGATGCCGACGTTGAGCGGGTGATTGCGTTGACCTTGGAGACCACCCCCAAGGACGCCACCCACTGGAGCACCCGGGCCATGGCCCGGCGTTCCGGTCTGAGCCACAACACGGTGAGTCGCATCTGGCGTGCCTTCGCGCTGCAACCTCACCGCACCGAGACCTTCAAGCTGTCGGCGGATCCCCTCTTCATTGAGAAGGTGCGGGATATTGTGGGGCTCTACCTCAACCCGCCGGACCGGGCGCTGGTCTTGTGCGTAGACGAGAAGTCCCAGATCCAAGCCCTGGACCGCACCAGACCGCTTTTGCCCCTGCGCCCGGGCCAGGCCGAACGGCGCACCCATGATTACGTGCGCCACGGTACCACGTCCCTGTTCGCCGCTTTGGACGCCAGGACCGGCCAGGTGATTGGCCAGTGCCACCGCCGCCACCGGGCCTTGGAGTTCCGCAAGTTTCTCGATGCCATCGAGTCCGCGGTGCCCGCCGAGTTGGACGTGCACCTGATTGCCGACAACTACGCCACCCACAAGACGGCGCTGATCCGGAACTGGTTCGCCAAGCGGCCCCGCTTCCATATTCATTTCACGCCCACCAGCGCCTCCTGGCTGAACCTAGTGGAGCGCTGGTTCGGTCTGCTCACCGAAAAGCAGTTGCGCCGGGGAGTGCATCAGAGCAGCGCCGAACTGGAGGCTGCCATCTACCGCTACCTGGACGTCACCAACGAAGACCCCAAGCCCTTGGTATGGACCAAGACCGCTGACCAAATCCTAGCAAGTGTGGCCCGCTTTTGCCAGCGTACTTTGGATACAGGGCACTAGGTGAAGTTTAGATTGGAGGTGCCGAAGGGCCGCAAGCCTCAGCCTGCGAGCCTCTTGATGTTCAAGTGAACGTTCAGCCCGGAGAAGGAGCTGAAACGGAGTCGGTCGGCCGTATGTCTAGCCCCGAGCTGGCCTGGCTTGCCATACCGAGAACGTGGAAGAGAACACCACGCCATTGCAATGTCCTCTTCCGAATGACGTCGTGTGGGGCCTCTTTCGTTGCCTAGAGCTAGCTCAGTCCTTACCGATCGATTTCCTCGAGCGCACCGTGGATTCCATAGGCACCGATCTCCATGAGCTTGTCTATTAAGTCAAGACTCCTAGCTCGAATCGAGTGGTCAGAACTCTGTTGGTAAGTGCGTAGAGTCAACTTTATGACGGTATCCGCGTCTCCTGCCTCACGGGTACTGATATCCCCAGCGGCCAGCCCAGCAACTTCAATGAACCTTTCGCAAGCCGACAAGGTGACTTCAGGAAGCTTGGCTGTAGTACGTTCTAACGCTATCAACAAGGGAAAGCGGTTTTTCGGAAACGCGTCGCTGAGGACAAATTGGACGATTAAGTGTTCATACCCCCCAAGGTCATCTCCTTCAAATCTGCGAAAGCAGTTCGCAGCCTCAGAGCGGACCTCTTCGTTGGGATCGCTAAACATGCTAACCAGTGCATCCTCGCAATACGAACGACACGTAGCTACCTTGATGTTGGCAGCCATTACCTGAGCAGCGCCGACTCTCTGAGATTCTGACCCGCTCAAGCAGAGGTCTGCTATGGCAGCGGCTTCCGGCAAGTCCAGAGCAGCCAAACAAGCTTGCCGCGCCCCAGTAGACGCCACGTCAGGGATTTCGGAATTGACCATGCGTTCCAGAATCGGCGCTAACTCCTGAAAGTGAGTTTGCAGAGCAAAATACATGAACCGCTCTATGAAAGGTGTGTGGAGCAACACATCTTCTGTGTTGCATAGCCTCCGGAACAGTTCTACCGCCAAGTCTCGATCGTATCGCAATACGGGAATCAAAGCTTGGGATACACATGATCTCACTGCGATTGAAGTGTCTTGTACCATCTTCTCCAGTACAGGTTGCAAGTATGCCGCTCTATTTGGGTCGTCCTCAATGAGTTTTGCCATTGCCCTAGCCGCGCTACCGCGTACCGTGTTAATGCCATGTTCGAGGATTCCACCGCCGTAGTATGGCTCTCCCTGTGGCGTAGCGGGCGTTCTCCACAGTTCTTCGTTGGGATCAGGGTCTTCAAAGGCATACCAGGACACTAGGCCAAGAGCTCGGGAAGGCAACACGACATGACCCAGGTTGGCGATTGGTGCACAGATGAAGCGTCCCACTTCGCCATCGTCAATTCGGTGACATCGTTCACAAACCCTTAGGACAACCTCAGCGTCTAAGTCTGCGTCGCTAATCCCCCGCAGAACCGCCCCAAAATAAGAGACATTGGCATCGTCAGGGAATCTCAATACAAGCTCAGCGAACCTCCCGGGGTCTCTTCTTACTTGCTTTTCCAGCACAGTCGCAAGCTCATATGCTCCTCCAACAAAAGGCCCTTGCTGCCAGTTCCCGTGTTCGCTTTCGTGTTGGTGAATGGCGGCGAGCCATTGTTCATTACTCATCATTTCGGCTGCATTTTCAGGTATTGGGGACTGGACAGTCCCGGTTCTCATTGGGCTAGGAGGATCCGGCTCCTGCTTGCCGAATTTCCTCCTCAGCTCTCCTAGACGCCTTTCCGCTTTCTCCGAACGCCTCGTATCTGCTATCCCGCTCAGAAGAGAGAACTGAGCATAACCGTAAAGATGTCTACCTTCTTTGCTCTTCTCAAATTCTGGGTAATACCCCAACAACAGTGTTTCTAATTGCTCTAGCTTTTGGACTGAGCAAAAGGGTGACACGGATTCAATGAGTTGCCGTGTGGCGCCAAACGAGTCCGACGTGTAACCTGTCTTGAGGCGTTCCGGCTCTTGGCATAAATGGTCAATCGCCTCTTCGGCGAAGCAAGAGCCATTAGAGGCCATGCTTCTTATGAGCAGGTATTGAACAGTCTCAAAGGGAGATTCCAGAATGGGTTCAATCACTGACCGATACGATTCAGTGTCTTCAATGGCAGTCCTTGAAAGAGCGGTTTCCATCGCACTCAAAAGAGCGGGACTAACGCTATAGACACTCTGGAAAACCCGACGGGACCAATTGGGGTCTAACCGAAGGCCATCCGTGTCTTGCTCGGCATTATCCTCAATTACCCCCAGCATGAATGGCAAGACTTCCTGAACAAAGGATTTCGGCGCACCGCTGGCTACCTTCAGCAGTGTTTGCTCACCAATCTGGCTTTCTGGAACTGTGCCACTGATGCGGTCGAATGGATTAGGCTGCCCTGCGTTTAGGCTCAGCCGACGTCGACGGTTGAAGTAATGTCCGGCTACCTCGCAGCCCCACGACTGATTCCTGAACTGCAAGTCATACACGAGGCTCCAGAAGTCGCTATTGACCGCTATCGGGCCTCTAGCATCGTCGAGGACACCTTCATCTATCAGCCGGAGCATCAACTCTAGGAAGCGACGTCCTTGACTCCAGTCTCCCCACACTGCCAAATGGAATAGACGGGCATTCCAGCGCTCTGACTTGCTGACGTACGGTTCTACCAATTCGGCCACTCGGTCAGGCAATTCTCTCTGGATTGCCCTAAGGAGCAAGACAGTCTGGTCGACAAAGGCCTCATCCGGGTCATCCAGCCACTGCTGCATTAGTCCCAAGGAATCCACCAACCGAAACCAGGTAGGTCGGCGCACAGTTATCCAAGCCTGACGTGTCACGGAGTCATTGAAGTCTCTCCCAGTAAAACAGGATACGACGTCCCATTCTCTCTCTACAGGTTCCGAGAGTTCGGCTAAAAGGGCGAAGACAACCTGTTTGACGTGGAATCGAACGTCAGGACTGGAGAGAACCTCTTTGAGGTCGTCGATGTATCGATCAAATTCCGTATCGCGCATGTAAAGCAGAATCTGTCGCACCTGGGCCCGACGGAACAGGCGTTGCTCGCCGCTCATCAACAGGTCCAGCAAGCTTTGGGGACTTCCAGCAAAGCGCCGGGCAAAAGCGTAGTCAAAGAACCCTTCGTGGAAGAATGAGTATCGCTTGTTTTCGAGGACCAGAACATTCTCCGATACCATCGCACTAGTGTCGCTACTCCATTCCTCCACAACGACTTCCGGAGCACTCAAAGTTTGACTCTCGTGCATATAGTCGCAGAGACCATATACCACTTGGGTCCATTGCACTGGCTGCCCAACCCTCTCTCGAATTACTTGTTGCTTGTATACCCAGAACCTCTCATACAGGTCCTGAGCCGTCTCGAAGTTCAAGCGTCGGATTTCTACATCCGCCACCAACTCTGACAGCAGTTTCAGATGCAGTGGGACCGACAGCAGGTCCCGTTGCTTGAAACTAAGCGAGTCTGCATTCAAGCCGAACTTGGAGACAACCTCATGGACGGTCTCATGCGGAAGTCGCCCCACTACCACGGCCTCAGCGATTCCATCTGACTCCGTAAGTCCGCGCAGCCGGTGGTCGTTGTCAAGATCGAACTTGCGACAAGCCAGTAGGATACGCATGTTGGGATGAGCTTGCGCCTGCCGGAGTATTTCATAGATGCAATCGAAGAGGTCAGTATTCCGGCCCGAGGCGAGACTCAAAGCATCCACTTGGTCTATGACGAGGACACAGTGCCTGCCCTGAGCCACAGAAGCAAGGACGTTGGCAGGAGAGCCGGGTAATCCAATCTGATCGCCGACCCTATCCGGCAACTGTGTGGGTTCCAGCCGGTCGGCGCGAAACGCCACTACGGGAATGCCAGCGTCAAGCAGTTCCTCAACCACTTGGAGCATCACCCCACTCTTCCCGATGCCCGCCTCTCCAGTTAACAGAACTCCAGTTTTTCCAGTGGACTCCTTAAGACGACCTTGAACTGACTGAACTTCTTGGCGTGGGAGCACACTACGACCGATGGCTTGATCGCGCAGGAGACTAAGGTAGCGTTGGTTCACTTCCTCAATGGCACTTAGAACGTGAGGGTCTTGGTCCCACTGGCGTCGACTGAATCCCCTGGACTCCAAGTGCTTCCAGACGTCATGGACCGTGAGCTCATGGTGCACTCTCTCTGAAACCATCTCGGCCAGAACGTCTATAATGGTGGCGGCACTGCCATTGACCAGCGTTGTTACACGACTCTCAATCGTGGTTAGTAGAGAAGACTCGTCAATGGTTCTTGTGTGGACGCGCTTTAGCCGCTCATATACCTCTTGCTCCTGTAAGCCTGGGGCAGAATGCTGAACACGACCAAAGCTCTTCTTCCACTGATCGCCGTTAAGGAATGCTTCGTAATACTCTTCCCATGAAGCCGCCCTTCTGGCCCTATCGGATAGCTCGTCTAGCTGGCCTGCCGAGTTGCCAGAAACGAATACGCAGCGTACCGATGGATTCTGTAGCCTTGTGATGAAGTTGGTTAGGACTCCCTCGGTTGCAAGCGTGTGGAGCGTCCAATGCCCATTAGAGTGCTGTCGCTTTACCTGGTGGTACTCGCGGATACCCTGTTTCGTGATCCAGAACTCAGCCCCTTGCCCTTCGAGCCCGGGCGGTTCTAGCCGTACCGAATCAGACCTTTCGTCCATGACATCCAGCAGGCAAGCCACGGTCCAACGCCCTTCGTATCGATTGCCGAACTTGTCAGCTGCTCCGCCAGGTAACGGCATAGCGCGGTAGCTCCTCCAAATATTCTCAGGAGATTGTAAGTCGTGCCCATGGTTGCTGGGTGTGCAGATACTTCGCTGTCATCGCTGGTCTGACTGCCGTTCCCGTATCAGCCTCCGCCACTCGGCCAGTGACTGTACGTCATCGCCGAGAGACCTCAGATACTGGACAGCGCCTGGATTTCGGGAGAGCGTATCCGCCAAGTCTGAGGGAATCTTCCCGGCCAGAGTTATCAGTTCGTCGGCCAAATCAGTCTCGTTTCGGCTCAGTTCACCAGCCAACTCTCGAGCGATCCCCTTCAGAACCGCTTCGCTGGGAGGCTCGACACGTCCGTTTTCTATTTTGCTCAGGTAAGTGAAGTCGACCCCGATTCTCTCTGCCAGGTCGCGTTGGCTCAGTTGGGCTTGCTTGCGCAATGAACGTAGACGCTCTGGGAAATCCATGCTACACCTCTCCTACAGGGTAGCTGATATTGAGTTGATTATCAACAGCAATCAAGAGTATGATTGGGAAGAGTCTCATAATCCCGGGACAACGGGAGAAGCTAACGCATGCCCATAAGGAATCGAGACGACGCGGTCGAGGTAGAGGGCCGCATCGCGCGCATCTTCGAATCGCCTGCGAGGGAGCGAGGAGCGGCTGTTCGCGCGCTGTTCGTCGAAGTGCTGGACTTTGATCCAGCCTCCGGTCAGGTGGACCTCGGTGCAGCGCCGGTCAACGTGACCCTGCCCGCCTCGGCGGAACGCATCGCCTCCCTGGACGGTGTGCAAGTGGTGTACGTCGCTCTGGAGACCTCGGAGACGGACCGGGTGCGTAAGGGAGAGGCTTCCGCTGCCGCCAAACGGGTCACGGAGCTTCTCGGCGACGACCTGCTCCTGGTCTTCACCAACACCTCTGCCAGCCAGCTGCACCTCGTCTATCCCAGCTTCGAAGGTGTACGGCCAGTCCTGCGCCGCATGGTGGTGGAGCGGGACCTGCCTCGTCGTACTGCAATCCAGCAGGTCTCCAACATCTACTGGAATCATCGGCAGAGCGGGATCATCCGGCTGGCCCTAGACCAAGCCTTCGACGTTGAGCCCGTCACTAGAGACTTCTTCTCTGAGTACAAGCGAGTCTTCAGGGCAGCTGAGGAGGGCGTCACCGGCTTTGCCGCCGACTCGGAGGCGAGGCGGCGGTTCGTCCAGACCCTCTTCAACCGGCTCATGTTTGTCTACTTCCTGTCCCGCAAGGGGTGGCTCACGTTCAATGGAGACAAGGACTATCTGGACGCCCTGTGGCACGACTACCGGGCCACGGAGGGCGAGAGCAAGAACTTCTACGTTGACAGGCTGCGTCTCCTCTTCTTTGCTGGATTGAACAACTACCGTTCCGAGGATGTCACGGCAGAGCCAGAAGCACAAAGGCTCATCGGCGACGTGCCCTTCCTCAACGGCGGCCTGTTCGACATGACAGACCAAGATGCTCGAACAGGCATCGCCATTCCCGATGAGTGCATTTCCGAGATTCTCACGGAGCTCTTCGACCGCTTCAACTTCACCGTGATGGAGTCCACGCCCTTCGACGTCGAAGTGGCGGTGGACCCGGAGATGCTGGGTAAGGTGTTTGAGGAGCTGGTCACCGGCCGCCACGACTCCGGCGCGTACTACACGCCACGCCCAGTGGTCTCCTTCATGTGCCGCGAGGCGCTCAAGGGCTACCTGGAGGGGCAGGACACCGGCGTCGCGATAGAGGCCCTTTCCCGCTTCGTGGACGAGCGTGACACATCCGGCATCTCGTCAGTGGCGTCAGCCCGCAGGGTGGCCGAGGCGCTGGACGAGGTTACGGTGGTCGATCCAGCCTGCGGGTCCGGGGCCTACCTCCTGGGCATGATGCAGGAGCTGGTGGAGCTTCAGACGACTCTGTTCAACGTGGGCGTGGATCCCAAGGGCCTCTACGACCTGAAGCTGCATATCATCGAGCGAAACCTCTACGGCGTGGACATAGACGACTTTGCGGTGAACATCGCCATGCTGCGCCTGTGGCTCTCCCTGGCCATCGAGTACGAAGGCGAAACGCCGCCTCCCCTGCCCAACCTGGACTTCAAGACGCTCTGCGGCGACAGCCTGCTGGGACCGGACCCCGGCGCGGAGAGCTACGGCGATCTGTTCCGCCACAGGGCGGAGAGCACGGCGGTCCGGCTGGCGGAACTCAAGGCCGGGTACATGAAGGCCACAACGGGCAAGGACGCGCTCAAGGGGGAGATAGAGGGAGTTGAGGACGAACTCCGGGAGGCCCTAGCCGACTCTCCCGCGCCCGCGGGGGCCATCGACTGGAGGGTGCACTTCGCCGAGGTCTTTGCCCAGCGCGCCGGCTTTGACATAGCGATTGCCAATCCGCCTTATGTGCAACTCCAGGGTCAAGGGGGACTCTTGGCGGATACGTACCAGAGCGCTGGCTACGCAACTTTCGTCCGCACAGGCGACGTCTACCAGCTCTTCTACGAGCGGGGCTGCCAGACGCTCAAACCTGTCAACGGCCTCCTGGCCTACATCACCTCCAACAGCTGGCTGAAGGCCGAGTACGGCAAGACCACCCGCAGGTACTTTTCCGAAGGGCACACACCCCTGAGGTTGCTCGAGTTGGGTAAGGACGTGTTCGAGTCTGCCATAGTTGATTCAGGGGTGCTGGTACTGCAGACTGGGGGCGAGAGCGATGCCTTCCCCGGCGTCGACATGGACCGTCTGGCCGTCAAGGAAGTCCCACCTCAAGAAGACCAGTGGGGCCGCGTGCGGCCCGATGGCGACACTCCCTGGAGCGTCCTGTCTCTCCTAGAGCAGGGCATGCTGGACAAGATGCGAGCCTCGGGCGTGCCGCTGGCGGAGTGGGACATCAAGATCAATCGCGGCATTTTGACCGGCTACAACAATGCGTTCATCATCGATGACAAGATGAAGGATGCGCTGGTAGCCGCAGACCGCAATTCCGCGGACATCATCAAGCCCATCCTGCGCGGCCGGGACATCCGGCGCTACCGCGCGAGTTGGGCGCGTAGGTGGCTGATTGACACCCACAACGGCTATGGAGACGTGCCTGGTATAAACGTCAACAACTATCCAGCGGTCAAGCTGCACCTTGACGGATTCTACGCTCAGCTAGAGAGACGGCAGGACAAGGGCGGGACGCCTTACAACCTCCGCAGCTGCGCCTACTACCCGGAGTTCGCCAAGGAAAAGCTATTCTGGATGGACATGGCACCTGAGGCTAGGTTCGCTTATTCTGACACAGACACGTTCTGCAATGACAAGGGCTTCATCCTCACAGGCCCTTCCCTCAAGTTCCTCTGCGCGGTGTTGAACAGCCAACTTACCACTTGGTTTGTCAGGCATACGGGGCTGACAACAGGGATGGGCCTAACTCAATGGAAGAGATTCGTGGTTGAGCGAATCCCTGTCCCCCAACTCGACGCCGCACAGCAAGCACCGTTCATCGACCTCGTAGACCGCATCCTGGCTGCCAAGGACGCGGACCCGAACGCGGACACTAGCCATCAGGAGTGGGAGATTGACCGGCTGGTCTATGACTTATACGGGCTGACTGGGGAGGAGGACACAGCCATTGAGCGGAGCCTGGGCCTGATTCACCAGACGGACGACGAGGAGGACGCGGCCATAGGCCGGGCTATGGATGAGGCCCTGGACGAAGACCCCGATGGCTTTGTCAGCGAGGAAGTCATAATGACAACGCTGCGGGGCGTGAATGGAGATTAGATACCACCCCCGATTCGACCGCGATAACAGACTAATACGAATCCGAGATTTGAGCAGCAGGCTGGAGCGAACAATCGCAGAGTTGAAGGCAGCCTCCAACTTTAGGGAGGTCAGCGGCGTCCAGTCAATAACGGGATGGGAAAACCACTATCGCATCAGGATTGGGGATTACCGCTTGGGTCTGAGGTTGGAGGGCAACACGGCCGTGCTGTTGAGATTTGGACACAGGAGGGAGTTCTACCGCGGGTTTCCGTGACCCTCGCGGAGCGCGGGGTAGAATCGGGGGGCTGTAAGGGAATGGGGGATACCAAAAAAGGCGCTAAAGGAAAAAGGGAGTGCCGGACTGGACTCTACATCAGTGGCTAATGGCTGCCTTCGGGGCTGTAACAGCACTCGGCGGTGCAGCCCTAGTGCTAATTGCGCTACTTGCTTGGCGTAGACCGAGGCACCCCGGTGGCGACCCCGGCAGGGAGATCAAGAGATTCGAACCGTACCAGGTCAAAGAGTTCCCCGAAATCCATGCGACCAGCGGCGTCCCTAGCATCACCCAGTTGACGGAGGGAATGCACTTAGATGCCAAGAAGTCACTTCTGGCGCAACGTCGCTATGAATTTGGTTTGACTCAGTTCAACCATTACGTCAATAACCGGGACGGGGTGATAGCGGAGTCGCTCAGCAAGATGGCCAGTATGGTCAGCAGTCTCGGTGAAACGGAGATATGTGAAGCTGAGGAGATAGGAATATCCCTCGCAACAATCAAAGACAGTGAAGAACTGTAGGCAAAGCAGGCACAGTACAGAGAATTGTCGCCGCAGGCTCAGATCTATGCACAATATAAGCGGCGAGAAATTGAAGCGATGAGAAGTATAGCGCGCGACCTTGAGACAAACACGCCCAGAACAGACTATGCTTCAGTGAAGCAGCAAATAGCGTCTGGGAATGTGAAGCTAGAGTCCATACTGAGCGAGCTTCCTGTAACCTGGCAAGACATCAGAACGCTTAACGAAAGAGCCATAAGGCCAAAGATTACGGGGAAGCCACCCAAACGAGAGTTCCTTTTTCTCATGGTCGTGACGAGAGATAAAGGGTTGTTGGCAGACGAACGCGCCGAGAAGGATGGCGACTGGATCATAAGCAACAAGCACAGAATTATGGTCCCATACCAAGCTCCAGTACCTATTCTTGACCACGTGAAGGAGGACGCTCCCCCGGTTCGGAAAGGTGAAGCGGTAGTAATCACTCAAGCCCACGGTAGTGAATGGGATACGGAGCTCTGGAGAAGGGGGGGACGCAGAGATCAAGAGTACCGGCGAGCCAAGAACGGAAGGGATCCAGAGCAAGTCCGGAGCGCCTACCGATGGCGGCTGTTCACAAGAGCCGCCTGGGCGATAGTCGGCGTAGACATTGTCCTGTTGGCAGTCTTACTCGCCTTACAGAGGCTGGGAGGTCCCGCGTGAAACCCAGCGTGAAAGCAGGGTACGCCAACGGCATTCTGGCGGCGACGGGGGCCAGAGAGCGGGTAGAATGGCGGTGGTGTAACAGAACATCTGTTGCGGCATGCCCAGGCCACAATGTATAATGGCGCTAAATTGCACATAATTTCCATACTATATGGCGTGAGTGGATAGGGAGGCTTATAGATATGTCTGCAAGACGCTCTAAAGAGGATATGCTTGGGGTGGTGCTTGGCTTGATAGTCGTGGGGACCGTGGTGGTGGTTCTGGGGGTCCAGGGCGGAGCTCTTCCGTGGGCAATCTTGATTGCTATGGCAACCGCCGTCGTGGCTGGTTGGCTAACACGCGAGTTGGCGTCAGCTGTATCATGGAGTTTCGCAGCTTTCATTGGTGTGTTGCTGCTAGGCGCCATGGCGCTGCTGAGCCCCGGTTGGTATCAGCCCCTGCTATTGTAGGCGCGCCGTAACCTGCGGCGGTTGGGGGGCGCGGCTACACGTTAAACTTGCGCTTTGTGCTAGAATAATGGCCCGCGATAGCCCGTTTGGCAAACCGTGAAGGCGGGTAGGAGGACAGCAGAAAATATGGCCGCCATGCCGCTTAACCTTGTTCAGGAGCAGTTGTCGAATTCCTACGTGCGGGCCGTCACGTACCGGGCGGGGTGGAACCTGAGCCTATCGGGGGTCGATTACCGCGGGATAGACGGAACCCTGGAGGCCCCGGTAAGGGGCATGAGCAAAGTGGACTTTCAACTCAAGTCTACCACTGTATATCAGAAACAAGGCGAGTATCTGGCGTATGACCTACGCGTAGAGAACTACAACCAGCTTGTTGCCCAGGATGACGTGCCCCGCATACTCATTCTCTTTGTAATGCCGGATGACCCCGACGAGTGGCTATCCTGCTCAGCAGAAGAGTTGTGCCTCAGGCATTGCGCTTACTGGATCTCGCTGATGGGGGAACCCTCCTCAACTAACGCGTCCACCCAAAGGGTTCATGTCCCGTTGGCTAACCTGTTCCATCCGGACACGCTGCAAACCATGTTCGACCACGTGTCTCGCTAGCGGAGGTTGCCATGGATGTACTGATCACAGACTCAAAAGCCTTGAGGCGCGTCACTCCGGTGCTATTGGGTGCCTACCTCAGCGTACAGGGCTGGACTCGCCAAGAGACTTGGAAGGACCGGATTGTGATCTGGTCCAACCAAACTGACGCGAGCGTCGTTGAGATTCTGGTTCCCCTGAGAGAGCAGTCTGACGCCTATGCTGTTCGGGCTGCGGAGGCGATAGCTACTCTTGCCCAAATTGAGGAGCGGTCTCAATTGGACGTGTACTACGACCTGCTTGGAGCCGGCTCTGACGTCATTAGATTCCGACCGATGTCCAGTGAAGGGCGGACCGGCTGGTCGCTCAACGACAGCGCTGACTTCATTGGGCGAACTAAGGACCTCCTTCAGGCGGCTGCGCGGGCAGCCGAAAGCCCGGGCCGTCCGGTATACCACGGTCGACTGTCCGCAGACGTTCAGGACTACCTACATCAGCTACGACCACTTCCAGGCTATGAGCTTGGGCAAGAGTTGACGATCCACTCACCGGTCCCGGCCGACTATGACACGCAAACTGACATGGGCGACTCACTGTGGCAACCCTTCCCTCGCCAAGTAACGTATGAGCTCAATCAGGGCCTCGCGGAGGTCGCCAGGACTGCCTCGGCAGTCCTGGCGGGGGGAAACATAGACTCTTTCGAGGCAGTGGCCCAGCAAGGCGTAAGCGCCAATCTGTGTGAAGCAGTAGCTGCGTTGGCTCGCCAGAGCAGGGGAATGGAAGTGAGCGTGGCCTGGGCACCTGTCAGACCCTCGGAGGTTACCGCTCGCAGGCATACTTTTGCCGAGAGCTTCGCGGAGATACTGGGACAAGGCGCGGATCTCCTGAGGCAGAAGCACCCGTTCTTGGACGTAGTCATCCGCGGAGAAATCGTCCGCCTGGACAGGCAGTCGCAGGCGGATTTTGATGGGAAGGCAGTAGTGCTCGCGGAAGTTGACTCCAGAACTACCGCACTGGAAGTTCAGTTCGACACCAGCGATCGCGACGAGGTTCTACGGGCGTTTCGCTACAACATTCAGATTCGAGTGAACGGCAACATTTATCGTCAGGGGCGGCGTCATCAATTGAGGGACCCGTCTGACTTTGTTGTGATGGGATAACGCGGTCATGCTGAAGCGAGGAACACCCTCAACATCCTTCACGTAGAAAGGACGCATGATGATTGCGAACATAAAGGCCAGATACGAGAACGGCGTTCTCACGCCGCTGGAGCCCCTCGACCTGGAGGAGGGCAAGGAAGTGGTCCTGTCCATAGAGGACGCAGCTCCGCAGGCCAATGGGAAGGAGTCCATCCTGGAGATGTTCGAGAGACTCAGGAACTCCGTGCCCTCAGACACCTGGGACAATATGCCTGCGGACGGGGCCAAAAATTACAAGCACTACCTATACGGCCACCCGAAGGTTGAGGAGTAGTTGAACGTGGTGTTCGCTGACGCGGGCTATCTGATAGCGAGCTTGGATAGCAGGGACCCGCTTCACGAACGGGCGAGGGAAGTGGCAGCAGGGCTGGGATTGTTTGGCATCATTACAACGCAGATGGTCGTAACTGAAGTGCTCAACTACGTTTCGCGGGGAGGTGAACCCCTTCGGAGGCTTGGCGTACAGATGGTACGAGAGCTGGAGAACAATCCAAACGTCGAAATCGTCGCGCAAACTGATACGCAGTTCAGGGCCGCAGTGGAAAGGTACGCTTCGCGGGGTGACCAGAGATGGAGCCTCACGGACTGCGCGAGTTTCCTTATCATGGAGGAGCGTGGCATCACTGAGGCATTGGCCTACGACCGCGACTTCGAGCAAGCAAGGTTCGTCGCCCTGCTGAGGGGAGACCAAGAATGATGCGACACAACTGGTCTCCGATGGGTGCCGCCCGTTGAACATCCTGCACTCCACGACGGACCCGACGCTGCTGGCCCGTCTCAAGGAGATGTTGGGCAGCTCCGCCCGAGCCGACATCGCCGTCGGCTACTTCTTCATCGGCGGCTTCGGGGCCGTGTCCGACGATCTGGCGCGGCTAGACAAGGTGCGCATCCTTGTCGGGCGCACGGACAGGCAAGTGCTGGAGGAAGTGGCCTTGGGCCTTCAGCAGAATCAGGCCCTGCGAGCTCGGCTGGATGCGGACGCCTTGGTGCGGCGCAGCCAGCGAAGCCAGATAGCTCAGGAGACCGTCGCTCGCGTCGCTGAGGGCGTGGCCGTGTTGCCGCAGGAGCGAGGCACGGAGGCTTCGGTTTCCGCCCTCAGGAACCTCGTGGCTATCGGCAAAGTCGAGGTGCGGGCCTACCTGCGAAGCCCTCTCCACGCCAAGGCGTACCTCTGTTGGTACGACAACCACGCCGAGCCTGGAGCGGCCGTGGTCGGCTCGTCCAACCTCACGCTGGCCGGGTTCACCGGAAACACGGAGCTCAATGTGCGAGTCACCGGCGATGCGGAGATGGAGGCACTGCGCGACTGGTTCGATGCGCTGTGGGAAGACTCGGAGGACATCAGCGGTGCCCTGGTTACGGAACTTGACCGGTCATGGGCCTTGGCTAAGACCCCGCCGTATCACGTCTACCTGAAGGCGCTCTACGAACTCTACTACACCGACGTCGGTGGCGGACAGTTGACAGTCCCGCCACGGGACCAACTGCTGGCCAACTTCCAACTGGACGCCGTGCGCCGCGGGCTGTCAATGATAGAGGCCTACGGAGGCTGCTACGTCGGCGATGTGGTTGGACTTGGCAAGACCTTCATTGGCGCAGAACTGCTGCGCCAACTCCGCGTGAGCTACCCCAACGAAGGGCCGCCTCTGATTCTCTGCCCTGCTGGACTGAAGCCCATGTGGCAAGCATTCAATGAGCGGTTCGCCCTGGGTGCGGAAGTGGTCTCTCACAGCATGATAGCCGCGCCAGCAGGGGCAGAGTTCGACGAGGAGTTGGGGCGTTACGTAGACGCGGCCCAGCCGGGACATGGCATCGTCCTAGAGCAGACGTACCCCAACCGCGGGCCTGTGCTGGTGGACGAGGCGCACAACTTCCGCAATATCAACCAACGTTCCAGAGGACTTACCAGCTATCTTGAATCGGGCGATCACAAGGTGATTCTACTCAGCGCCACACCGCAGAATCTGGGACCAATGGACATCTACCGCCAGCTTCGGCTGTTTCTCCACGATACGGAGCACGGCCTGAACATCGAGCCGGTCAGCCTAGAGTCCTACTTTCACAATGCCCAGTTGTGGCTGGCCTACCAGGTGGAGGACGAGAACTACAAGGCGGATTACATTTCGTGGGAGGCTTCGGGGGCAGTCGGTGCGCCACCTCTGCCGCCCGACAAGCCGACAGTTCCCAAGGCGGAGATAAATCAAGTGCTGACGCCAGTGTTCATACGCCGCCGGCGCAAAGACATACGTGATCTGTACGGAGACAGTGCGTTGGTGGACGGCAAGCCGGTGCGCTTTCCGGAGCCGGTCTTGGACAACGTAGAGTACCGGCTGGACAAGGTGTATGCAAAGGCAGGGCCGTTGGATGAGTTGGAGGCGTTGCTGCGTGAACATAAGGCAGCGCGGTATCGGGCCACTGAGTATATCAAAGAAGAGGCCAAATCCAAGCCGGAATACCGCGACCTATTCCGCGCAGGGGACAGGATAGCTCGGCTGATGGGCGTGCTCCTACTGAAGCGGCTGGAATCCAGCATTGAGGCCTTCCGTTCCACGCTGCGCTCCCTGACGACCAGCAACCGAAACTTCCGGGAGGCGCTGGACGCTGGCTTCGTCCCCATTGGTAGCACGGCGACGCGCCTATTGGCTGGGCAGTCATTTGACGTGGATGACTTACTGGAGGTCCTCCGGCAGGAGGAGCAGCGCCGGCAGCAAGCAGGGAGCCAACGCGACAAGCTGGTCCATGTGACCGCCGATTTTGAGACTGACAGGTGGACACGAGACCTTGATGCAGACCACGACGTGCTCAATGACATCTTGAGGCGCGTCGAGGACATCGGGCCGGAGGACGACGACAAACTGCGGGCTCTGCGGAATTTCCTGGCACGTCCCGAAGTTCAGGCGGGGAAGGTGCTGGTCTTCTCAGAGGCCGAGACTACTGTAGAGTACCTCTACAGGGAGCTGAATCCCAATGGGCAGCAGGTGGACATCGCGCGGCTGACAGGCAGCACAAGCCAAGACGCCGAGAGGATAGTAAAGCGCTTCTCTCCAACTTGGAACTTAGGGGCACGCGAGTCTTTGCCCGGCCCAGAAATACGAGTGTTGCTGGCGACGGACGTCGTATCCGAGGGCCAGAACTTGCAGGACTGCGCCTGTGTACTGAACTATGACCTGCATTGGAATCCGGTACGCCTCATTCAGCGGTTCGGGCGTGTCGACCGCATTGGCACAGAGCATGAGACCATCAACCTGCATAACATGTGGCCCGACGTTGCGGTGGACGAAGAGTTGGCACTTACGGAACGGCTGCATCGGCGCATACAGTCGTTCCACGACCTCATCGGGTTGGACAGCAAGCTGCTGTCGGATGCCGAACGGCTGAACGCAAGCGCGATGTACCGAATCTACGATGGCAAGATTTTGCCTGAGATGGACGACGGGCTGGACGAAGTGGCTGCGAACCAACGGGCTATAACGCTGCTCCAGCGCATCCAAGAAGATGCCCCGGCCCTGTGGCAAACGGTCACCGGGCTGCCTGACGGCATTCGGTCAGCGTTGTCGGCGCGCACGGAGCAGCCCACCCCGTCGAATGAGAGCTACGCTCAGAACGTGTTGCGGATAGAGGGATCGCAGGCGCCGCTCATGACGCCTGCAACGATGGAGTCTGTATCCTCGCCGTTTGACGATCCACGGCAGGGGGAGACACTGGTACTTCTAAGCGCTGGGGGTGTAAGAAGCTGCTACGCAGTCGGCAGTGAATTGGAAGCCCGCGCCATAAGCCCAGCCCAATTTATCGCGGCGGCTGAGTGCAACCCTGACACGCCAGCCCAGCCGATGCCCTCAGACACCAACGAGCGCGTCATGGCTGCGTTCGAGGCGTTCAGCACGGACTTCCAGCGGCGGCTAGGCAGGGCCAGAAGGACGCGGGACACTCGCGCGCGCCGCTACGTCTCGCGTCAACTCGGTATCGCTATGCGCGAGGCCCATGAGGACTCGGGACTGCTGAGACGCATTGAAGTGCTGCGTCAGATATTCCTGGGGGAGGTGTCGCCACAGATTGAGAGTGCCCTCGGCGAGATCAGAAATATGAGGCTTGAGGGCTCCGTGCTCATGACCCGCCTTGAAGCTCTCCGGGAACGTTATCGCCTCAATCCGCCTGATGACACCGACCGACCCCAGCCTGTGGAACCGCAGATCATCCGCATCGTCTGTTCGGATGGGATTGTGTGAGAGGGTGTGGGCAATGCACCTCACAGTGCCATCCTCAATTCAAAGATGGTTCTGTCTACCGTCAACTTAGGCCCACCAACGCATACGGTAGATACCACCGTCTTCGAGATGTGGCTGGGGAGCCTTTCGGCGCACCAGGATCTCTCGATTCCCGTAGTGTGACGCGTCGGGTCGTAGGGTCGGTAGGTAGTACTGTCTCCGAGACGTGGCTGGGGGCTCTGTGACCCTTGACACCGCGATGACTAATGGTAATTCGATCCTCTTCGGGTGGGCTAGAGGGGACTGTACTGCGAACTTTTCGCTGGGAGGTCCGAATATAGGATCGTGGTAGACTGAGCCGCTAGAGTGGCGAGTCTGACGAATGTGAGAGCAGGCGTGGAGTGGCGACCTGCCCACGCCAGAAGAGAATGGAGGCGCGCCGTGAGGCTGGTCGCCCTGGCATTGACAGCGATCATCGTGCTGGCCTTCGCCTGCAGTGACGACTCTGCGAACGCATTAGCGCTGGCACGCACCGACCCACTCGCCAACCCCGACCGCAACCTAGGCTCCCACTCCCGCGCCGACCTCGACTCACACGCCCTCTCCTACGCCGGTGCCCACCGACACGCCAGAGTCCTCCCCCACGTCCACGCAGACCCCCAGTCCCGCCCACGCATCCTCCCATCGCCACTCCGACTCCAGCCCTCACGGCTACGCATACGGCTGTACCTACCGCCACCCACACGGCCACCGCTACGAACACCTCCGTTCCCACGGCGACGACTACCCCGGTACCCACACCAATGCCGACTCCCACTCCCACGCCTACGAACACGCCCGTGCCGACGCCGTCGGTCGACCCCGCACTGGCAAACTACTCGCCCCTGCTGGTCGAGGCGGCATCGAGCTATCCAGCGGGGCTCAACTTCGTGGGCGACGGCCTGAGCCCGGACGAGAAGAACATCCTGGACTGGGCCGACAGCAGACTGTTCGCCAACCCCAGCTTCCTGACGGGCAAGCACGGCCCCGACAACTGGCCGTCGGAGGTGAAGCTCGCGTCGGTGCAGGCAGTTCCGCTGCTGATGCTCTTGCGCTCTCGAACATCGTCAAGAGAGCCGCAGAATGGGCAGGCTATCCCATTAGGCCAGCGCGTCTCAACGAACCAGCGCTCAGCCTTCTTGTCGTCTGAAAACCGATTCACGGCATTGAGGAAACTCATTCCCTCTCTGTTATACTCCCTTGTTGAGAAGGAGGCTCTACCATGTTGGATCGCTTTCAGCGACTCGCAGATTACTACCGCTTTGTCAGTACTTCGTTAGTCGCTATTGGATGTATAATGATGCATTTCAATCTCTTTCAGGGTGTCCAAATAACACCTAGTGCAAAAGCACCAATCCTGGCGTTGTGCGCAGCTTTGATATTTCTTACGGAGTTATTGCCAAAGAAGACAATGTACAGTCCTCTTATAGCTCGTATTGCCGGAACAGTCACAACATTCTTGGCTGCATGGAATTGGGTACTGGACGAAGGCAGTGGTGATGTTGCCTCCATAATGCCCCCACAGTTTACATTCATTTTCATTACGCTCGGAGTACTCGCAGTCTCCACGCTGTTAATCACCGTCATGCCGGACGACTCGAATCAGCGTAAGGCTGAAGATGAAGAGGCACAGGAGGACGTGTAATAGGTTTATAATCCCCACTACAATGGCAACGACTTCTGGCACCCAGCGACCAGGAACCTGTCCGTGTGCAGAATTCTTAGACCATTGGAACAGGTTGAAAATATTCGTGACTACAATGGAAATTGTGATCGATGATTCTCTGGTGCAAGCCCTGGGCTGAGGAGGCCCAACTTTGCGTGGAGGACCTGCCCACGTCACGCGAGATCAGAGACCTCTCTGCCCCGCCTACTATTGGAGGAACTCCTCCAGACAAGCCCACCGGACTTGACAAAATCGAGTCTACGCTCAGAATCATCCACGACGATATGATTGAATGGCGGGAGTATCCCGGTATCGTTGTGCTTGACAATAACCACCTAACCGTAGAGGAAGCTGTGGAGGCGCTTGACAGATATCTTGAGTCCGACATACCAACAAAGCCGTAGGAAGAAAGACAGCGGTCGAGTCGATCACAGCTAGGAGGATCTATCTGCAATGGAAGACGTTACTCCGCCATCAGAAACGTTGGTCTTATTTGGTGGGCCAGCCGGTGCCGGCAAATCCACGCTTGCTAGAGCGTGGTGTGCCACGCGAATGCGGAGTGCACACATTCAGCTTGATGAGATACGGGGTGTGATCGTCGGTGGTTTTGCCGAACCACAGAGCAGGGGAAACCTCCAGAGTATGCAGTTCCGACTCAGTGTGAGAGCGTGCTGTGCCGTCGCCAGGGAGTTTCTCACTTCGGGTTACGACGTCGCTATCGATGATGTCTTGTTTCCGGGATCAGCCTTTGACGCTTCTTGGGGCCGCAATCTCGCCGGGCTAGCGTGGCGCGTGGTGATCATTCACCCGACGCTCGAAGAGACGCTCGCACGCTCATCGAGACGCGACAAGGAGGTTCCGGACAGCTTGGTGCGCGAGCAGCATCGATCCACCTATGGTTGGCCCCAACGCTACAGGATCGATACAAGCGGTCTCTCGGTGGCAGACTCCCTGAAGTTGGTTGATGACGTGTTGGTTGAATGACGTGGAATCGAGGCGTGGGATTTGGCCCACTTCGCAGAAAAACGTTCGACGGTAAACGCTGAGTTGTTGTTGATCCACCTAACTGGACAAAATCAAGAACTTTCACCCTGAGGTTCGTGTTAGACCTGTGAGACATGCTAGAGAATCTGCCCCATGCTTGTCCGACTAATATAGGAATTAGTATAAGGTTAGCGAAGGTTACTTCCAAATGAGCTCGAAGTACGCAAACTGGCGAGAGTACCAAGAAGCCGTGGCCGCGGTATTCAGGCAGCTTGGTTGCAACGCCGAAGTTGAGAAAACTGTGACTGGTGCGCGCGGCCAGCACAAAATCGACGTCTATGTGACTTTCGAGAAATTCGGCCAGGAGTGCCGCTGGGTCATCCAATGCAAGCTGTGGTCAAGGCCAGTGGACAGGTCAGTGGTTGAAACCTTGCACACCATCGTTCAGAACATCGGCGCAGACCGCGGATTGGTCTTTTGCGAAAGCGGCTTCCAGTCTGGTGCGCTAACCGCGGCCCAAAACACGAACATCCTTCTGCAAACCCCACTGGAGGACTTTAGGCGGACAGCGCACCTGCACACGTCCCGAATTCCACTCATCCTTCAAGATTCCGACGAGCCTGATGCACCTCCCGTCCACGTCTTTTCGCAGGGCTACCGACCCTATCATCTTCTCAAGCATGACGAGCGGTTGTTTGTCAGCAATTGGGGTGCCCCCCAAAAGGGAAACATCGCGATTATCAATACGGAAGACCGAGCGATCGAGGGCATCATTGAACTCGACAAATACGAGCAGCGTCGGCCAACCGACGGACAGCGGGTAGTGCGACAACATCCACCAGGCAATATTGCTTGCGCAGATGGCAAGCTATTCGTTGGACAGATCTTCTCGGACTTTATTCTCGTCATTGATATCGAAACGCAATCGATCATCAAACGGATCCCGATTCCTGGTGGCGGTGAAGGAGCGATCGCAGCTTCACCTGATGGTCGACATGTTTACTTCGCAAGCAACAGAGTCCCCTCCCTTTTCATCGTCGACAGCGCAACATACGAATATTCATCTGTCGACTATCCTCATGGTGGCCGGGGCAGCCTATGTGTTCTTCCTCATCCGTCCAAGCCGCTTCTATACATCGGGGTCCAGCGAGGCGGAACCCTCCATGGTGCCACCTATCCGGGGGGAAACTCCTTCCTCGCAGTCTACGACCTGGATCGGCACAGCTATGTTGGAAATCTCTATCTCGCGGAAGTAGAAAACGAAGTGAGCGACGACTCCATTCCGGCCTGCCTTACTTACGACGAGGCGCACTCGTGCCTGCTCGTTGGCATGTTCCAGTCGTTGAGAGGCATTTGCCGTGTCGATGAACTAGGAGGAGAAATTCTCGATAACCTCCGTTTCTCACCGAATTCCCGGAACGAGCATTTCCGCTGGACAGACCCTCTCTCTCAGGCCTTCTATCGCGACAAACTTCTCTCCGTTAACCGAAACAACCGTGAGCTTGTCATGCTCGACAAGCTTGCGGGCCGGATTGAACACTCCGTATACCTTGGAGAGGCACCGAACGGGCCGCATTCCGTTGTAGTTTTCGGCGACATGGCAATTATCAGTTACCCCGATCGTGGAGGGCTCATCTTTCATAATCTTGCGCAGACTCCATGAGCCGCCCACTACGACGCGACGGCCGGTCTGAGTTGCTCTTAATCCACCTAGGGAGATTCGAACTTTAGACGCAGGGAATCCTTTGGCCTGCAGCCGAGCACAGTTTCCGTCTCTTTTGGAGTTCCACGGCTTCTCGTGGAGGATGTGGTAATATATGTGGGAAATATATTCAAAAATGTGCCATTTCGTAGCTGAATCCTAATCCCCCTATCTCCACCAAAACTTCACTCTCGGATCTTTCCCGACCAATTCAGCCCTTCGAAGCGCGGATTGGAGTGAACACAATGGTCGGCAAGACGTCCAAGAAGTCAACCAAAGTCGCAGAAAAGTCGGTCGCCCAGAAGACTGGCGAGGAGCCGGTCCTCCTATCAGGCGGCAATCCTCAGGTCGCGAAGGCCGACGGCGACGCTCCCGTGCAGGCCTACATTGCGGCCATGCCAAGCTGGAAAAGCGATGTTGGGCGCCGCCTCGACGAACTCATCGTGCGCACTGTGCCCGAGGTGCAAAAGGCCGTGAGGTGGAACTCGCCCTGGTATGGCGTTGAGGGCGAGGGTTGGTTCTTGAGTTACCACGTCTTCACCCGTTACATAAAGGTGACCTTCCTCAATGGTGCGTTTCTGCAACCCGTTCCGCCCGGCGCAGGCAAGGACAAGGACGCGCGCTGGGTCGACATCTACGAGGGCGAACTCGACGTGGAGCAGATGGCTACATGGGTCCGGCAGGCGGCCGCTCTGCCCGGCTGGCGTGGATTCGACAAACTGTGAAGTTCAATCCGTCATCGGCGGCGAGGCGCACTGCTGTACTCCGGCAGAGCATATTGAGGAGCCTCAACTCCAAAGAACTCGAGAGCCTCTTCGCAAGGAAGAGGGAGGCCGATACAATAGGTATTAACATCGACGATCCTGAAGCTTTCTTGAAGGATGTCAGAAACCGTCTTGCAGGCTGACCAGCACGGTAACGCCTGCTTTGAAAATCCGGCCGGATTCAGCGCTATATCGGGCGGTATCTTAAAGAAGACGAGTACGGACACGGCACAAGCAGCGCCGCATCCGCTGGGTCTACGAGGGAGCATCCCAAATGATGCAAACCACGATGGCCGGAGTTGTGGTGAGCGGGAGGACGGAGTGAATCACCTGTGACGACCGGCGAGCAGCGGTATGTTGCCCTTCTTCGAGGCGTCAACGTCGGCGGAAAGAACAAGCTGCCAATGGCGGACCTGAGGGACATATTCACTGCGGCCGGCTGCGCGGCGGTGCAGACCTACATTCAGAGCGGGAACGTCGTGTTCGAAGCAGCGCCGGACTTGGCCGAACGGACGCCTGAGATTGTGACCGGGGCCGTTCGCCGGCGGTTTGGCTACGAGACGGCCGTCGTCGTGCGTTCGAGAGAAGAACTGCGGCAGGTCGTGGCCTCAAACCCCTTCGATACTTCCGGCGATCCGCGACTCCTCCACGTGGCGTTTCTTGAGAATGCTCCCGGCGCCGAAGCTGTGTCCCGTCTCGACCCGGAGCGTTCGCCGCCGGACGCGTTTGTGGTGCGAGGGCGCAATGTCTATCTGCACTACCCCAACGGCGTCGCCCGCAGCAAGCTGACGAATGAGTACCTTGCTGCGCAGTTGCAGACCGTGAGCACCATGCGGAACTGGCGGACCGTCCTCACACTGCTGGATATGGTCGACGCGCCGTAGTAGACTAGCGGTACACAAAGAGACGACGATATCCATGAAGATGGAGCCCGTCACAAAGGGCTGCGTCGATATCCTCGCCGGGGGGCAACATGAGCAGAAGCAGGTGGGGAATCGAAGGACCGCCAGAAGAAGCGTACTCCCGCGTAACCAACCCGGAACGCTTCCAGCCTCTGCACGCCGCAGCGACGGAGTTGCTCGACCGGCTGGAGCGAGATTTCGACGTGGAGCGTGAGGAAGGGTATGGCCTCGACGAAGAGCTGGAGAGGGGCTTCGACCTCGCTCGTCCAGGCGTCAGACTCACCCCGCATGACCCGCAAGCCGCGCCAATTGTGGTGGCTTTCACTGAGTTTCCAGGGCTGAATTTGAGGTTCGGCTCCTGGCGCAAAGAACCATTCCCCAATTGTGGCTGCGACGCCTGCGACGAAACAGCCGACGGGGAGATTGAGAATATGACCAGAATGGTGGAAGCCGTCGTCTCCGGCGGGTTCCGCGAGGCAATGCGAGTGCCTCCGCTGCGAGGGGATGGTTGGCAGGAATCAGAGTTCCGGTTTAACGACGGCCACGGCGGTTTTAGCAGCTCTCGAGGCCGCGTCCCGCGCTCCCGCGCCCTTGAGATGATGGGGGGAGAACGGCACGTGACGCTGGAGTGGAAGCCCTGGCCCCTACGCAACGCAACCGTCGCGCCGGCCTGGCGCTCGGCGAAGGACAACTGGCCGTAGGGTTCTGGTCTAAGCCACCCACACCGGGACCAGGGACATCACCGGGTGTGATGGACGACATCCTGCCCCAGCATCCCCCTGAACGTGGTTCGCAGTTCTTGTTCAAGAGCAGTGCATAATGCCGCATTTGCGAAGTCACGAGCAGCCCCGCTTCCACACTCAATGGGTGGTATCCTGCGCCGCGTTACGGGTTCAAATAACCCGGACCTGTGCCGATGATGCCCGCGTTGTGTTAGGATACTCTGGACATGATGAAATGGACTCTTGAATGGCCGGCGTCTCGCTAGAAACTAAGGAAGAGCAGACCAGGTCCCGCCGCGTTTTCTACGGGTGGTGGATTGTCTCCGGCGGCTTCTCCCTCCAGATGATTGTCGGGTCATTGATGATCCACAGCTTCACCGCGTACTTTCCGTTACTGCAGGCCCAGTTCGGCTGGAGCCGTGCATTGCTCTCAGGAGCCTTTGCCCTGTCCCGGGCCGAGAGCGGCATTCTGGGACCCCTGCAGGGCTGGCTCATCGACAGGTTTGGCCCCAGGATTATGGTCAGGGGCGGTATGGTGCTTTTTGGCGCAGGGTTCATAATGTTCAGCTATACCGACTCCGTCCTGGACTACTACCTAACATTTCTGCTAATGGCTCTGGGTTCCAGCATCGCAGGGTTCCTGACGGTGGCGACGACGGTGGTGAACTGGTTCGAGAGGCGGCGAGGTGTGGCTATGGGCATTGCCATGAGCGGCTTCGGGATTGGCGGTCTGCTGGTTCCAGCTGTGGCGTGGTCTCTCACCACCCTCGGCTGGAGACCGACCGCCTTTATATCAGGGGTCTTCATCATCATGATAGGGTTTCCCATAGCCCAGCTGTTTCGCCAGAGGCCGGAGCAGTACGGGTACCTGCCGGATGGCGCTACCATCCCTGGTCACGGTTCAGGTGGAGACTATTCGCGGGAGTCCCCGGAACGCAGCGCAACGTCCGTAGGAGGCGAAGTCGGCGGCTTCACAGCCAGGGAAGCAATGCGGACACCCGTGTTCTGGCTGCTCAGTATGGGGCACGGCATGGCCCTGCTCACGGTTGGCGCAGTCTCCCTGCACCTGGTCCCACACATAATGGAGAGCGTCGGTCTCACCATAACGGCGGCGGCCGGCGCGGTGTCGGTGATGACCGTATTCAACATTCTGGGACAGGTGGGCGGTGGATTCCTGGGGGACCGGTTCAGCAAGCGGATGTTGTGCACCATAGCAATGCTGATGCACGCCGCTGCTCTGTTGACCCTTGCCTACGCCACCACCATTCTGCCAGTATTAGTCTTCGCGGTTCTGCACGGTACGGCCTGGGGATTGCGAGGGCCAATGATGACCACCATACGCGCGGACTACTTCGGACGCGCCTCCTTTGCGACCATCATGGGATTTTCATCACTGGTAGTCATGGTGGGAATGACGGGCGGCCCGCTCTTCGCGGGCTTCATGGCCGATATATTCGACGGCTACCGTGTCCCCTTTATAATCATCGCCGCGCTCACGGGCGCAGGGTCGCTCTTCTTTGCCCTGGCCCGCCCGCCCAGGCTTCCGGAGCGCCTTCGCCGTTAACGATTCCCTCAGCCGCCTACCGTTATACCGCTAGACCGTCAAAACGTCTCGGCGTCCTCGCCGAACCACTTACTGATGAGGGCGTTCAGCGAGCCGTCCTCTTTCATCGCGGAGATGGCTCCGTCCAGCTTGTCCTTCAGCTTGCCGTCCTCCTCCCGGACGCCTATTCCGATGCCGGAGTCAAGTATCACATCAGGGCCAACAACGATAGTCAGCCTGTCACCACTTTCAGCAATGCTGTCCTGGGCGAACTCGCGGTCGACAAGGGCAGCGTTCACCTCACCACTCAGGACGGCATTAACGAGCTCTTCGGCCAGGTCATACTCAACGAGCGTCGCGCCGGACTCGGACAGGTGGTCGGCATGGATGGTGGCCACCTGGGCGGCCACTTTGCCGTCGACCGCCTCGTCGCCTGACCCGGACAGAGCGATATAGACTGACGGTGTTGGAGGGGTGTACGGCTGCGTGAAGTCGATGACCTCGTCCCGCTCGTCTGTGATGCTCATCCCTGCGAGGATTGTATCGTACTTGCCATCCACCAGGTTGGGTATCATGCTGTCCCACTCGTTGGTCACCCAGACGCACTCCAGGTCGGCCCGCCGGCACAGCTCGTCACCCAACTCCCGCTCGAATCCGTCGACTTCACCGCTGTCGTTGATGAAGTTGTAGGGCGGATAACCTCCCTCCGTTCCCATCCGGACCTCTTCCGGTCCTTCCGCGCACGCCAGGCACGCGATGAACAGTAAGGCAATTGCGAATGTCCACTTGATCATTGAATGCCTCCACCTCAAAGAGTATTTCAAACAGAGGCTCTACTACCTAAAGATTACCTGCAATTCAGGCGCCATACAACCCGACGCGAGGCCGGCAGTCACTACCGGTGATTATACGCCAGAAAAACCGTACGCTGCGCGGACGATAAAGCGCTAGGTAGCAGGGGGTTTTTCCGCCGTTATGATTGCCAGCTGTGTGGGCAGGGCTATTTGCCTGATAGCTGCAAAGCCGGTTTCGGAGAGCCAGGAGGCATACTCATCCCCGTGACGGTCCCCGGCTTGCGGGTCGAACCCAATCAATACGTACATATCCATCATGGTGTCCAGGAAGCTTCGTCCGGGGCTGTGGTCCACCCGCATGAAGTCTTGCAGGATGATGACGCCGCCCGGCGCCAGGGCTTCATAGGCGCGACGGAACAGGCCGCGGCACTCCTCTTCGGAGACGATAAGAGCGACCCCGGATATTAGAACAACGTCACTGTCATTGCCCAGCGGGACTTTGCCGAAGTCGCCTTCTACCAGTTCGATACGGTCCTCAAGTCCATTCTCGGCTACAAGCCTTGCGGCGATTTCCAGGGGTTCCTTCCGATCGATAACGAAGGCCTTCAGGCCCGGGTTGGCGTTGCAAAGCGCCATACTGTAGCTGCCTGCTCCTCCCCCAAGATCCAGCAACTTGCGTTTGCCGGTGAGGTCTACGCTCTTTACCAGGTTATCCGCCTGACCGGACAGGGCCCGATTGTGCTGGCCCTTCATGTAGTCCGTCCAATAGGTGGAAGCATCTGTGAATCCGTTCTGAAACGGCAGCTCTGTTCTACCTTCTACAATCAGCCTGTCCAGATTGCCCCAGCTGTGCCAGTAGTTTGTTATGTGCAGCGCCAGGTCTCCGACATAGTCCCTCTTTCCGGGTACAAGATAGGCGGAGGACATGGCTGAGCACTTGTATCCGTCGTCCCCGACATTGTCCAGTAGTCCCAATGCAACGTTCGCCTCAAGGAAGGCCTCAACAAATCGGGGGTTGGCGCCCAAGTGACTTGAGACTTCTGCCGATGTTAAGGCCGATTCCTCCAGGAGCGGAAAAATCTGCAATCTGATGCCTGCCCTTAGAATAGCCGAGTTCCAGAAATGGCGGCTTAGCTCGTTCACCCATTCCGGGTTCATTTCGGTAGGTAGACTTGCTGCGGTGTTAATCTTGTAACCTCCCGTCTTGTATACTGCGCTTTGCGGCAGATGGCCCCAAACCTATTGCGTCGGCCCTCTTCGCCGGCCGCGCGATTATCATACACCAGGCCGTTCGAGTGGGGCGAAGGCGTGAATCACCGACAGGAAGTATTCCGGCTGATTTGAGAGGCTGGGCAGGGAAGCAGCAAAACACACTGGTCTCCGCCGAAGTTGTTTGTCCTATTGACGCAGCGCCTTGAACGACACTAGGATTAACGGCTAGAGGTGAAATTGATGAGCGGAAATCTGAAGACAGCACTAATCGTTATCTGCATCACGCTGATGCTGGCGGCGTTGATTGCGTGCGACCCCGAACCCGCGCCGACGGCAACGCTGGCGCCAACAGCCGCGCCGACCGCTACGTCAATCCCCGCTCCGACTCTCACGCCTGAACCCACAGCTACGGCGACACCAACGCCCACCCCAACTCCGGCGCCCACGGCTACGCCGACACCGGCTCCTACCGCCACACCTGAGCCCACACCTACGCCGACACCGGAGCCTACAGCCACCCCCGAGCCGGACACCTCTCTGGCCTTCGATCCTCTGGTGCTCCGCGGCACTCTTTCCAACGGCCTGAGCTACTACATCAGGCACAACGAGGAGCCGCGGGACCGCGCCCAGATTGCACTGGTTGTAAAGGCAGGCTCCGTCCACGAAGAGGAGTCCCAGCGGGGGCTGGCCCACTTCGCTGAGCACATGGCGTTCAATGGCACGGAGCGCTTCGCCAAGCAGGAGATTGTTGAGTATCTGGAATCCATTGGAAACATCTTTGGCCCTGACGTGAACGCACAGACCGGCTTCGATGACACGAGGTACTGGCTGGAGATTCCGACCGACGACCCCGAAATCACAGAGACCGCTTTCCAGATTCTAAGCGATTGGGCCTACGGAATATCCTTCGATCCGGAAGAGGTGGACCTCGAGAGCGGTGTGGTTCTGGAGGAGTGGCGCCTTTATCAGGGGTTCGGGTCCCGGCTTCAGGACAATCTACTCCAGTTGCTATTCGGATCCTCACTCTACGCCAACCGGAGTCCCATTGGCCTCCCGGAGGTCATTGAGAACGCGACGGCAGAGCAATTGAGGGAGTATTACGAGCGCTGGTACCGGCCTGACCTGATGGCCGTGGTAGCCGTTGGCGACTTCGATGTTGACGAGATGGAAGCCAAGATTAAGCAGCACTTTGCGCCGCCACCGGAGGGCGAGGCCAACCAGGAGCCCGCCGCCGTTGGTCCCTCCACCGACAGGCCAAGCATCGAGGTTCCCGGCCACGAGACGCCGTGGATCGAAGTATTCACGGACGCCGAGTCGCCGGGTAGCCAGTTTGTTCTGATCCAAAAACTGGCCCCGGACATGGGTCAGGACCAGGCGGCGTTTCGTCGCTTTGTGGTCGAAAGACTCGCCTTTATGATGCTGAACGCGCGACTTTTTGAGCGGGGCCAGGTCGAAGATCCACCATATCTGTTTGCTCAAGCCCTTCGTTCGCCGTATGTGGAACCGCTGGACATCCTGCAGTTCGCCGCGTGGGTGCCGCCGGATGGGATCGAGAGCGGGTTGGCGGCTGTGTTGGAGGAGCTGCAGCGCGTCAGGCAGCACGGCTTTACCGACGGCGAACTGGCCCGGGAGAAGAGCAACCTGCTGCGATCGGTAGAGAGCTTGTACAAGCAGCGAGACCAGGTGCGATCTCAGAACTTCGTCAACGAGTACGTGGACCATTTCCTGACCGGGACGCCGGCTCCGGGCATCGAGGCTGAGTGGGAGTTGTACCAGGAGTTGCTGCCGCAGATTACCCTGGCGGAGTTCGTTGCCGTGGCGGAGTCCTGGACCAGACCTGAGGACACGGCGCTACTGGTCGTCAGGCCCGCGGAGACTGAAGCCGTCTCGGATAGCGAACTGACCGCAGCGACCCTGGCGCAGATCGAAGCTGCAAGCGCCCTGGAGGTGGAGCCCTACGCAGACGTCCTAGAGGATGTCCCGCTGCTGGAGACGATTCCGACTCCGGGCAGCATAACTAATGAAGAGCAAATCGAGTCCATAGACGCTCAAAAATGGACTCT
The DNA here is from genome assembly GCA_965218945.1 of Dehalococcoidia bacterium. Classification (GTDB taxonomy): domain Bacteria; phylum Chloroflexota; class Dehalococcoidia; order Lucifugimonadales; family UBA2985; genus DAOUJW01. The sequence continues at coordinate 2,575,467 of OZ244718.1, read as the reverse complement.
GTCCAACGGCATTACAGTGATTGCCAAGCAGACCGACTTCCGCGACGATGAAGTGGAGTTCAGGGCCTTCAGCCCCGGCGGGCACTCGCTGGTCGCGGACGAGGACCACGTGTCCGCTCTTCACGCCGCTCAGCTGATTGCCGGAAGCGGCGCTGGTCCGCACGACAGCGTGGCCCTGGATAAGCTGCTGGCCGGCAAGAGGGTCTCGGTGTCCCCCTATATTCAAGAGTTATTCGAAGGGTTTACGGGCAGCGCCTCGCCGGAGGACATGGAGCCGCTGTTCCAGCTGATCACGCTTTATGCAACCGACCCCCAACTTGACCCGGTCTTCTTCGCAAGGTATGAGGAGCAGCTGCGCAGCATTGCGGAGATCAACGCCGCCGAGCCGGACTCGGTCCTCATCGACACCGCAAGAACTGTGCTGGCCCAGGACCACTTCCGCCGCCGCCCTCTCACTGTCGAACTGCTGGAGGAGCTGAGCCTGGAGCGGGCGGAAGCGGTGTACGCCGACCGCTTCGCGGACCTAGGCGACGCAACCTTTGTCTTCGTGGGCGCGTTCGACTGGGACGATCTGCGGTCGCTCTCCGCTACGTATCTGGCCAGCCTGCCTTCCACTGGACGTAGGGAAGAGTGGGTGGACCACGACATCGACCCTCCGATGGGTGTGGAGGACCACGAGGTACACAGCGGCATTGAGCCTCGCAGCAACACGGTGCTGTTGTTTGCCGGGGATATGGAGTGGAGCCGCGGGGAGGCTCTCGCCCTCAACGTGGCGGGTGAGATGCTGGGGATCCGCCTGCGCGAGGTAGTGCGTGAGCAGTTGGGTGGCACCTACAGCATTTTTGTGAACGCAGGCGCTTCCACCCTTCCAGACACGGAGTACCTGGTCCAAGTCATTTTCGGCAGCGACCCTACACGCGTCGAGGAGCTTTTCGAGGAGGTGATGGATGAGGTGGACTGGCTGCGTGAAGGGGGTGAGCAGAAATACCTGGACACGGTCAAGGAGCAGCTGCGAACGTCACGGCAGGAAGATCTGAGGGACAACGGGTTCTGGCTCAGCCAGATCCGGGCCGCAGCGCAGCGGGGCGAGGCCTTCACGGAGATAGTCGGCTTCGATGAGATGTTGGAGGCCTTGATCCTGGAGGACATCGCCGCCGCCGCCGAGCTCTACTTCACTCCCGAAAGCTACATACGGGTTGTGCTGTTCCCGGTGGAAGAGGAGTAGCCTTCCAGTACGGATTGTCCGCGCGCTGGGCCGTGACAGGCCCAGCGCACCCACCACTAGCTGGTCTGCCTAACTCGCGTAGAGTATCTTATGCAGTGCCATCCGTGGCTGGTCTCCCTCAAGCCGTCAAAGTCTACTAAACGAGTACAGCCGTTTGACGGGACGTGACCCGGGGTGTCATACTGCTATCCGATACAGGGAGGTGTCCGATGTTGCCGAGAGGAGACTGGAAATCCGCCGCCGCTGACAAGCTGCAACGCATAGGCCGCGGTGATAGCGCCAAGGCGCTGTACGGAGTCGACGACCAGAAGGGGAGGCCATCCGGCGAGTTGCGGGCGTCCCAACTGCGTGAAGAAGGCAAACGACGTGCGGCAATGGCCCGCCCAAAGTCACGGCTCGCCCGGTTGCGGGCCTGGTTCAACCTCTAACACTGCCTCGTACCCCTTAGAGCGTGTCCAAAACCCGCTAGTAGCGAGCGATGGCCGTCGCCGCCGAACGCTACTTCACTCCCGATAGCTACGTGCGCGTGGTGCTGTTCCCGGTGGAAGAGGAGTAGGCTTCAAGCAATTTGTCATCCTGCTTGACGGGTGTTATTGCCGTCGATGCTCAGCCAAGCTGTCCGACCCGGATGTTCAAGACGGCCAGCATGACTCAGCATCAAACATAGTCATGGTGAAGAGGCAGGTATGCTATGCGCCTCTCTCTCGTTGCTGAGCCACATAACGGGAGGTGTTCCAAGACTTGCGGGTGAAGTGGTGGCCTAAGGATCTCTCAATCTCACGCCATTTTCGCTCTTCCTCCAGGGTGACGAATGTTATCGCCTCTCCGGCGCGGCCCATGCGTCCGGTCCGGCCGACCCTGTGAGTAAACAGCAACTCCGAGTCCGGCAGATCAAAATTGATCACCTGGCCAATGCCCTCAACGTCCAGTCCCCTGGCGGCCACATTTGTTGCCACCAAGATAGCCACTGCGCCGGACCGGAAGGACGCCAGGACTCGTTCCCGTGCGCCTTGGCTTAGATTTCCCTGGAGCGCGCCAACCGGGTATCCCATCGAATCCAGCTGCTTCGCCAGCTTCTTGACGCTGTGCTTGGTCTTTCGAAAAACGAGAACCGAAGAGCCATCCCGTTGATTCAACAGCGTCCTGAGAGCATCAATCTTGTCGCTCTGTTCAATGTTGTAGACCAGGTGCTCAACACTGGGCGGAGCCTGCAAACCTGCGTCCACTTCCACTTTCACGGGCCGGCGCAGGTGTTTCGCTGCGGTCTGGGCTACCCACTCCGGCATGGTTGCGGAGAAGAGGGCCGTCTGTCGCTCTTTGGGCGTCCGGTCAATGATGGCCTCGACGTCCGGGGCGAATCCCTGGTCCAGCATCTCGTCTGCCTCATCCAGCACAAGGAATCTTACCGATTGCAACTGGAGAGTGCCCTGACGCAGGTGGTCCAGGGTACGGCCCGGTGTCCCAACGACTATCTGGGGTCCCCTCATCAACGCCGTATACTCCGGCTTTAAGGAACGGCCGCCGTAGAGCAGCGTCACGCGGAGTTGATGTGGAGAAGCCAGAGCTTCGATGACTCCCGCCACCTGGATGGCCAGCTCGCGGGTGGGCACTAGCACAAGCGCCTGGATTTGTCGTAGCGATGCGTCGCACTGCTCGACCATGGGCACTGCAAAAGCCAGCGTTTTTCCTGACCCGGTACGCGCCTGGCCTATCAAGTCCCGTCCCTCAAGGAGATTTGGGATGGCCTCCTCCTGAATCGGTGTGGGTTCCGATATGTTCATCCGGAGAATTGCCTTCCTGGTAGCAGCCTTCAAAGGCATTCCGGGGAACGCCGATACACCGTCAGGATTGCTGTCAATAGGGGGGTAATCTATGGAAGTGAGTTTCCTGTTCACGGGCTCGTTGACGGTGGAAGAAGGGACGCTCCGATAGGCCTGGAAGCACGGGCGGCAGTATACCGGCTTACCTTGGATTGGCCGGAAGGGGACGGTCGTAGTCGTGCCGCAATCTGTGCAAACAGCGGGGTGGCTCTGGGCAGGATTAGACGTAGATGGTCGACTCGATAGAGGTTTAACAAGCATACGGTAAAGACTCCTTAGAAATAGAGGTGACACATGTGATTCAGCGCGGGGCGAAAAGACGAGAACGAGGAGTCTGATGGACCGTTGCTGTGCGAAACCTTGGCGCCACTATATGGCGCATTTCGTAGTATAGCAGACATGTCCAAGGGTGTATACAGGTTTGGATGGCAGCTTTGCACCGTCCCTGGCCGCAGAAGGCAGAATCCACAGGACTGAGGTAACTCCAATTGCGCCCCTTATGAAAGTCCAGCGAGTCGAACTGCATACGGCCGCATTTGAGGCATTCTGATTGGTGACAACGAGAGATCCCAATTTGCCGGTTTACACTACGCCCGAAGTTTTGTAAGCTAGCGTATACTCTAGGAGCCCTCTGCGTACGCCCGTATTCCTCAATGCGTTTAGGCTTGCTTAAGGTGGCAGAATGAATTCCAAAGAGAGTGGTCTGGTCCAGCTCTTCAAGGCTCAAGCCGCGGAGACTCCGGATAATGCGGCGATAGTCTTCCGCGGTGAGCAGATATCTTACGCCCAACTGGACCGGGAGACGGATGCGTTGGGCGCGTATCTTCGACGTTGCGGTGTGTCAACCGATGACCCGGTGGGCATATTCATGGATACATGCCCGGAGTACATCGTGGCAAGCATCGGGACTTTGAAGGCCGGCGGCGCCTTTATGCCAATGTCCCTTGACTCCCCTGAACCTTCGCTCCGTTCCGTAGTGTCAGAATCGCAGCCCAAGGTGGTGATCACCAAGGCAGAGTACTCGTCCAGACTGAGTCAATTCACAGGGACGCATATATTGCCCGTCGACAGCGATCAATCCTGGAAGCGCTTCGAGGCGGAAACCCCCGAGGTTGACTCCACCGGCGATAGTTTGGCGTTCATCCCCTACACTTCCGGCACGACCGGAGACCCGAAGGGAGTAATGCTGACCGGCGGCTCTGTCATCTCGTCCTACTTTGCCAGGTACGAGTTCAGCTCTTACAGCGTTGGAGACAGGGTTGCATGCAACATTTTCTTCCCGTGGGAGTTCATTCGTCCGCTGTTGAGGGGGGGAACCGTATACGTAATCCCTGATGATGTTATATTCCTGCCCCGCGCTCTCGCCGCGTTTATCTCGGAGCACCGGATTTCTGAGATTCTGTTCACTCCCTCTCTACTGCAGGGAGTTTTGAACTCGGCAGACCATCAACTCTTACGCGACCGGCTGTCGTCGCTTCGAGTGGTCTGGCTGAATGGCGAGGTGGCGCCAACCAGCCTGTTGAAGCTTGCGCTGGACACTTTGCCCGATTCAGCCCGCGTGTTCAACACTTACAGCATTAGCGAGACCCACGATGTTTGTACCGTCGACTTGACGGACTTGCGCCTGGATGGTGTGGGTGTGTGCCCGGTGGGTCTGCCGATGGACGGAGTGAAGGTCCGAGTGCTTCCGGAGGGGGAGTCGACTCTCGCCTCACACGGCGCCGGTGAGCTATTCATAGGCGGCCGGGGGCTAGCCCGGGGCTACCTGAAGAGGCCCGACCTGGATTCCCAGAGTTTCGTCCACTGGAATGGGGAGAGGTATTACGCCACCGGCGACTTGGCCGAGGTCGATTCGCAGGGCATGACCACAATCATCGGGCGGAACGATTCGATGGTCAAGATCAGGGGCTACACTGTTTACTTGGGCGCCATCGAGGAAACGCTCCGGAAGCAGTGTGATGTGGCGGACGTGGCGGTGTTGGCTGAAGCCGTAGACGAGACGACCAAGCGGCTGGTGGCTTACGTTGTCCCCGCGCCACAGGCGACGTGGAAGGTGGATGCCAGGAGCGGGACAAGCAAAGACCTGCGGTCGATTTTGGAGCGATACCTGCCGCTCTACATGGTGCCCGGCCAATTCGTTCAACTTGAAGCGCTTCCAATAAACCAGCAGACGGGCAAGCTGGAACGAAAAGCTCTTCCGGTAACGCGGGCAGCGAGGCCCGGCGTTGAAGAGCGAAAACCGCTCCCAATGCACGCCACGGCGGCAGAGCGCCGTCAGGCTTTGCGAGAGTTATGGGGTGGGGCCCTGGATGTTGACGGCGACTCGCTGGAGGACGATTGGGACTTCTTTGATCTTGGCGGCCATTCGCTGGCAGGCTTGGAAATCACCCTTGGCATTGAACGGGTATTTGAAATTGAACTCAGCGGAACCGAGGTCTACGAATACCCAACCATTGGCGGGCTTGCGACATACTTGCAGCATAGAGGGTCCAACATGGAATCAAGAGTTTCGCTGGCCGAAGACTCGATACTAGACCCGGAGATTTCACCGAGGGGCAGCGTGAGGACTACGCGTTTAAGCGAAGCGTCTTCGATCCTGGTTACGGGGACGACTGGCTTCCTGGGAGCCTTCCTGCTTGACGAGTTGCTGCGCACCACCGGGCAAAATACCAAGTATTACTGTCTCGTAAGGGACCAAACTACAGGGCTAGGAAGGCCCAGCAACCGAGTGTTGGAGAATCTGAAGTTCTATGGTCTGGCCGGTCAGCCCGATGAAGACCGGATCATCCCGGTTATGGGTGACCTCACTCAACCCCGTCTGGGACTGAAAGACGACGAGTATCGGGAATTGGCGAACGAGATAGACCTGATATTTCACTGCGCCGCCTCCGTCAACTATGCCTATCCCTATTCCGCGGCCAAGCCTCACACCGTCGGCGGGACTTTGGAGGTGCTCAAGTTTGCCTGTACTGGCGCGCCAAAGCCAATCCAGTACATTTCATCCAACGGCATCTTCCCGGGCGGAGACGACTTTCCCTACCTGGAGAACAACCAGATTGACGGCTTTGTCGACAGGATGGAGGGAGGCTACAACCAGTCCAAATGGGTTGCGGAACGGCTCGTGTGGGCGGCGGTATCTCGAGGACTACCTGTTTGCATCTTCCGGCCGGGCAACATAGGGCATCATAGCGCCACGGGCGCAGTCAATCCCAATGACTTCCTGTCGTTGATAATCAAGGCCTGCGCTCGACTGGGGTGTGCTCCCTTAGCGCCGGACTGGTTCTTTGAAATGACCTCTGTCGACTTTCTGGCATCTGCCATCACGATAATGGCTGACGATGCGAGGCACTTCGGGAAGGTCTACAACGTGGTCCAACAGGACCCCGTTCCCGCCGACCATGTTTTCGCCTACATGGAGAGCCAGGGATACGTAACGGAACGCGTTCCAATAGGAGAATGGAAATCAAAGTTGGAAGGAATGGCCGATCGCGAAGAGGACATGGAGTTGAAAGTTGTTGTCCGGTCCATGGAATCAGTCGAGCCGTACTTGGCCGACACTAGCGTCTACGACATCAGCCAGTTCACCAAGACTATTTCTGAGATTGGCCTGACTTTGCCGACGGCTGACGTAGAATACGTGACCAGATTCTTAAGACAGTAACCAATGCAGCGCCACCGGAGCCTGGTCTTCTCCAGACTGGCCCATTATAGCTGACAGTCTACAGCCGGAAGGCGCTCATCTGCCCAACCGGAGCCGTTGAAGAACCACCGGCCGCGCCGTCAACTCAGCCGGGCTATCAGAGCGTCCTCCTCCGAGAAGTCATACTCGCGCTGTTTGTCCAGCCCCTGTGCCATGAACCACTCGTAGGTCTGCTCCACCGCCGACTCAAAGGTGTAGAACGGCTCATATCCCAGGTGATCCCGCAGCTTCCCGATACCGAAGAGAGTGCTCTCGTCCCAGCGATGGATGTAGGGTGCGAGCCGCTGAATCAGGGGCCGCCGCATCTCCGGCGATGCCGAGTCCATGACCTCAGCGGGCACGAAGACCTTGTCGGCCTCCACTCCCACGGCCCTGGCGCAGGTATCCACGTACCCCTCATCGCTGAAGTAGTCCCTTCCCGTGACGTTATAGATCTCTCCATACGTTCTGGGGTTGAGGGCCATCATGCGCAGCGCCCTGGCCTCGTCGTCCACGTGGCCGACCTGGCCGAGCGTGGCGCCCCGGCCCGGCACCAGTATCTTGCGCCCCCTCATCAGGCGTACGAACATTCTCTGCTCCCGGTCCAGGATCCCGTTGTCTGGCCCGAATACCATCGAGAAGCGGGCAACCGTCATGGGGAACCGGCGCTGCCTGAACGCCCTCATCAGAAACTCCTCGCAGATGAGCTTGTTGCGCCCGTAGTCTGACTGGCGGGGAGTGCTGTCCACGGGAAAGTCCTCGTTCATGGGCAGAATGTTGGAGGCGGCGTATACCACTGTGGAGCTGGCGAAGACGTAGTGCCCAGTCCGCCCCTCGAATATGTCAACCATGCTCTCGACGTCCTCCAGCACGTAGGCGCTGATGTCGAAGACCACGTCGAACTCCTCAGATCCCAGCGTCTCCTTGAGCTGCGGCACGTCCTTCCGGTCGGCGTAGAGACGGCGTACGTCCCTGGGCAGCCGGGCCTCCGTGACGCCCCTGTTTAGGGTGGTGACCGTGTGCCCGCACCGCACCAGCTCGTGAACGAGGTGCAGGCCGTTGAACCTTGTGCCTCCCATGACCAGCGCGTTCATGTACTACCTCCTGTCAGTGATCCGACTGCGGCGGTCCCCGCGCTGAATGCCGGCGGCCGGTGCGGCCCAGCGCGGACTCCACGGGGACGACCTGATGAACGGCTCCATTCTAGCCTGCGAGAGGGTCGCAGTCGAGGGGAGACCCAAGCCCTGAGCAGTCCCAGCCCGCTCACGCGGTTGACTTTGGCAGGCTGAAGGGAAACTCTGTAGCGTCACCATGAGTGGGCAAAGCAGGTGTTGTTCAGTCCTCACCGAGGATATCCCAAGCGTGTGTTTGCCCACGTCACCCGTATGGGAGACCTTTACATAACCCATAGCGTCATCCCGCAAGAATTGCCCCACCGTCATTCCTGCGGAAGCAGGAATCTAAAAACGCTGTCTGCAACGCTACGATGTCTTGGAAGAGGGGCCTTAGATTCCCGTCCCCGTATCGGAGTACGGGGCAAGCTTCACGGGAATGACGGAGAAGTTTGCCTCTTCTGGGAGATACACCGGAGTTATGCAAAGGTCTCCGTATGGGATGGGGCAGGGGCTGGTTGAACAGGTATCCCTACTCGTTGTAGGGAACGGGGTCAGGCTGCGTGTTGCCCTCAGTGTCAGTGCCCGCTCGCCCGGCTCCGCGTCCCCAGCATTAGCGACAGGCATTTGGGTCCACCACCGGCCTTCAGGAACTCGCTAACGTCCACTTCATGGACATCATATCCCCGGGCCCGTAGTTCCGCCCGGACCACCGGGCAGTTTGAGTTGACTACGACGTGGTGGTCTATGACGACGGAATTGCAGGCGAACCGGCGAGCCTCCTCCTCCGGGACAGGAATCGCATCGGGAAAACGCTCAACAATTAGATCGCGGCCGGCTGCCGTGAATGCGGGCGGATAGTAGAGGATGGCGCCATCCGTGAGTGGACACGCACAAGTGTCCAGGTGGTAGAACCAGGGGTCGGCCAGCTCCAGGGCCAACACTTCCTTCCACAGCAACCCGCCTACCCGGTCGATCGCCCCTCGGTCGGTCCGGCGCCGGAAGCCTGCTATGATCAAATCACCATGGGAGAGCAGGTCACCCTCACCCTCGAAGTACAATCCGGAGGGGAGCCGTACTACGCAGTACCCCTTCGACTCAAACCAGGCCTGCCAGTGAGGCTCTTCCCGAGCCCTCTCGGGATAGCGGAAGTTGGAGGCGATAAAGGTGTTGCCCACGAGCAGCCCGGCGTTGGCCGTGAACACGAAGTCGGGAAGCCCAACGACAGGGTCGATGATTTCCACCGCCGCTCCGATTTCGCCCGCAAGCAGTTGGTACAGATTGTCCCACTGCTCCCTCGCCACAGCCTGGTCGACACTGACCCTTCTGTTCATCCAGGGGTTGATCTCGTAGTCGACATCGAAGTAGTGCGGGGGACACATCAGGATGTGAGCCGTACCGCTTCGCGACTCGGTCGGTGATTCCACATAGTTCATGCCTTTAGTGACTGTGGATAACATATTGAGTCTCTTTCTTTGTAGTGATGTCCGTTGCCATTCGCTCCGGCTAGTAGACGCCCCACTTGATCCAATTGTACCAAGACGTAAAGGAATGCGTCAAAGTAGTTACTTATATCACAAATAACCACAAATATTTAGGTTGATATCCACGTATTCAAGTGAAGCAAATCACGAAGCCGTTAATCTTGTCTCGTACTGGATACAGGAGCAACGGGCGCATTGAGCAAAGCTTCCGCACCGACGATGAGGGGTTCTACCAGGTGGAGGACCTCCCCGCTGATCTGGGTTGGCCGGACAGGCCCTGTTAGCCTGGAACCGCACCGACGAGACGGTGCGCCCCCATCAAGCCCTGGATTACAGGACCCCGGACCAGTTCTATCACCACCGGCTCAATACTAAAACCACGGGGAAGGAGGTCTTGTCCGATATCTATCTGACCCCGTACACATTGTTGACCTGGGTAGGGAACAATTGGTAAGGTGATATGGTTAAAACAACTGCTACAGGGAGATCTTCCACACGCTGCTGGAAGCGAGGGCGTTGACAGAACAGCACCGGCAGACCTGCAAACGCATCAGGACTCACTGATCACTCTGGTAAACCGACCGCCGGCACTGGCGGCCTTCTTGCCTGCCAACCCTTCTCCCAGCCGGGTCGGACTAACATAACAGGTGGTAAGAATATCAAGAGCAAACCAGGGGAACCCGGCTTAGCCAATGCATCGGAGTCGGCCAGTCTATCCAGAGTAGACGCCGGCTTGACACTCGTGTGCCGAAACCTTTGGAAGGTGTTTGGGGACGGGGCCCGGGACCTTGCGGACTCCATAGACCCTGCCCTTTCCAGGGAGGAGGTCTTGGCCCAGACGGGCTGCGTGCTCGCCGTCAGGGATGTCTCCTTCGATGTACGGGAGGGAGAGACCTTCGTCATCATGGGCCTGTCCGGCAGTGGCAAGTCGACGCTCGTCCGCTGTCTTGGCCGTCTCATAGAACCGACTCGCGGCGAGGTCCTCATAGACGGCGAGGACTTGCTCGCAATGAATAAGCAGCAGCTGCGGGACATCCGCCGCCACAAGATGGGCATGGTCTTCCAGCACTTCGGCAACTTTCCCCACAAGCGGGTCCTGGACAACGTTGTGTACGGTCTCCAGATTCAGGGCATTGACAAGGCCACCCAACTCAACCGCGCCGCCGAAGTCATTGAGATGGTGGGGCTCACGGGGTGGGAGGAACGGTACCCGCACGAGCTGAGCGGCGGAATGCAGCAGCGTGTTGGGCTGGCCCGCGCCCTCGCGGTCGACCCGGAGATCCTCCTCTTCGATGAGCCGTTCAGCGCTCTAGATCCCCTCATTCGTCGGGATATGCAGGACCAGCTGATTGGGCTCCAGCAGCTGGTCCAGAAGACGATGGTATTCATAACCCACGATTTCCTCGAAGCCCTCAAGGTCGGGGACCGGGTGGCCATTATGAAGGACGGCGAGTTCGTTCAGACAGGCACGCCGGAGGAGCTGGTCTCCAACCCGATCAACGACTACGTGCGGGATTTCACCCGGGACGTGCCTCGGTCAAAGGTGCTCACCGCACGTTCTGTCATGACCCCGCCCCGAGTATACGCCACCGCAGACGAAGGGCTAGCCGACCTGATGACCAGGCTGGCGGCCCAGGAATGCGACTGCGCGGTGGTGGTCGACGGGCAGGACCGCTTTATCGGAGCGGTGCTTTTGGCGGATGTGCCTGGTAGCGGGGTGGCCCACTCCAGCGTCGCCTCCGTAATGTGGGACTCCTGCGCCATCGTGGAGCCGGATACCCGCCTCGAGCGGCTGATTCCCCTGGCAATCGACGGCGACGCCCCCATCGCTGTCCTGGACCACGGCCGGTGCATCGGCACCATCAGCCGTGAGGCGGCAATGGCGGCCCTCGTAGGCGACGAGGGTGTAGCGACGTGATCCGCACGGAGGCTCTCCAGATTCGCCCTGTCCGGGAGCGCCGGCACCAGGCCATTCTGTGGGCGACCCTTGCCGTCGCCGCGTATATTCTGGCCTATTCACTGGCGACCACCAACGCTAGCACCGACTTCGGAAACTGGCCGCGGAGCTGGGAGCCTGCCATCCAGGAGCCGATTGACGCCTTCTTTGAATGGTTCGGCGACACCCTCGCCTGGTTCTTCAATCCAATCTCTGAAGTGATAGACGCGGGCCTCGCCGGGTTAGACACATTCCTCCTTTGGCTCCCCTGGACCGTTGTCGTGGCGGCGGCATCGATGTTGGGGTTAAGACTCGGCGGCAGATGGCTGGGGCTTTTCTGCGGCGCTGCTACCCTGTTCATCGGCTTCAACGGGTACTGGGACTCCGCGATGCTCACCTTAAGCGTATTGGGTGTTTCAGTGATTATCGCCGTAGGGATTGGTGTGCCGATTGGTATATTCGCTGCCTTCAACAATCGCTTCGAGGCAGGCGTCCGCCCGATTCTCGACACCATGCAAGTCCTGCCTGCCTTTGTGTATCTCATCCCAGCACTGGTACTATTCGGAGTGAGCGGCACCCAGGGCGTCTTCCTTACGGTGGTCTACTGCATTCCTCCAGTCATACGGCTCACCAACCTGGGGATCCGCCAGGTCCCCCAGGCCGCTATGGAGACGGCCCACGCGCACGGGTCGACGACGTCTCAGACGCTGTTTCAGGTCCAGTTGCCGCTGGCAAAGAGCTCGATCATGATGGGTGTCAACCAGACCATTATGATGGCAGTTGCCATGGTGATCATAACTGCCCTGGTGGGAATAGATGGGCTTGGCAGGGACGTATGGCTCTCGCTGAGGGAGGTGGACGCGGGGAAGGGACTGGAGAGCGGCATCGCCATCGTGCTCCTGGCTGTCATTCTGGACAGGCTCAGCTACGCCCTCGCGAATTCCGGTCCAAACTCAGCTACATCCGTCCAGGCCATCAGTCCGCGCTCTCACGAGACGGCCGACCGGAGCTTTAGGGACATGGCTGCCCGCTACGCTCTTCCTATATCGGGCGTGGGTCTGATAGCCATCCTGCTGGTCATTGGTTCCCTGGTCTGGCCCCTGAGAGACTTCCCGGACGAACTGACCTTCTCAATGGCGGACCCCATTAACAGTGTCTTCGGCTGGATGGCCGTCAACCTCCACTTTATCACAAGTTGGGTACGGGACAGCCTGTTCCGGGAACTTGGGTACTCACCAATTAACACGCTGCTCCTCTGGCTCCCCTGGCCTGCGCTCATGGTCATCGCGGCCGGTCTGGCCTACTTCACAGCGGGATGGCGGGTGGCGCTTCTCGCGGTGGCAGGGCTGGCCTTCGCAGGCGTCGGCGGGGTTTGGGACGTGACAATGGACACCCTGAGCCAGGTGCTGACCGCAGCGCTGTTCACGGTGGTGGTCGGTATCGGGATTGGCGTTATAGCCTCCCAGAGCAGAGCCTTCGAGTCGGTCCTGCGGCCTATCCTGGACACCATGCAGACCATGCCGATCTTCGTTTACCTGATACCGGTCATAATGCTCTGGGATATCGGGCCCCTGGTCGGCATCATAGCCACGGCGGTGTATGCGCTGCCTCCGGTGATCCGCATGACCAGCCTCGGCATCAAGGAAGTGCCGGCACAGGTGATTGAGACGGCCCAGGCCCACGGCTCGACCGGCCTTCAGACCATGCTTCAAGTCAAGATACCCCTGGCCTTCCCTACGATAATGATGGGTGTCAACCAGACCATCATCATGGTGTTCGCCATGGTGATCATCGCAGGGCTTGTGGGCGGTGGGGGCCTGGGACAGGAAGTTTTCATAAATTCCATCTGGCTAAGGATGGGCGATGGCCTGATTGCCGGGATGACCATTGTCTTCATGGCGATGGTGCTTGACCGCATGACCAGGGGCAAACAAGGCGCTGAAATACCTCTTGCGACGCTGAGGTAGCGAGAATCCGGCACATGGCCCGCGAACCCGCACAAGGAGGGATGCCTATGAGACGATATGGCATGGTGCAATCTGGCAGGATTGTCTAATACACTCCTGACCCTGAAAGGAGAAAAAAATGAAAACAGTGAAGAATTGGTGGATTGGTCTTTCTATGATTGTGGTGATGTCCATGGTCCTCGCAGTAGGATTGGCCTGTGAACAAGAAGCCGACGTAGTCGTCGATGAGCCGGAGACCAGGGGCACCCTGTATCTCGTCGACCAGGACTGGAACGGCCAGCTGGTCACGACGGCTGTAGCGCAGATCCTGCTGGAGCAGGAGATGGACCACACTGTCGCGACCAAGTTCGCTCCTGCAGACTCGGCTCCCCTCTTCATCGGTCTCGAAAGGGGCGATTTCCATTTCGTCTGTTGCAACTGGCCTTCCTACAGCGCCGAGCTCCTGGATGAATACGTGAACGCTGAAGACGCCGAAGTGGAGCGCATTGGGACGGTGGGCATAGTGGGTGAGACGGGCTGGTATGTTCCTTCCTACGTCATCAATGGCGACGCCGAACGGGGCATCGAAGCCGTAGCGCCCGACCTGCGCACCGTCAGCGACATGGATCAGTACAAGTCCGTTTTCGCCACGAGCGACACCGGCGCCAGCGGAAGACTCCTGGAGTTCACTGCGGCGTGGGACACGAGGCCCGAGGAGCGACTAGAAGCCTTCGGCGCCGACTTCAAGCCGGTGTTCGCGGGGTCCGAGGGCGCAGCCCTGGCTCAAGTAGACGCTGCCTTCCAAAGGGGCGAGCCGGTCCTCACGTACCTCTGGGAGCCACACTGGGCACACGCCAAGTACAACCTGGTGCAGATTGAGATGCCCGAGTGGACTTCGGACTGCTACCCCGAGGGTGACAGTTTCAACTGCGGCTTCCCAACCGACGCCGTAGCAAAGCTGGCCTCGCCGGGTTTCCAGGACGAGTTTCCGGAGGCATACGATTTTCTGTCCAGTTTCCAGATGACCAACGAGCAGCAGAACGAGATCGTCCTCAACCTCACCGAGAACGACCTGACCGTACGCCAGGCCGCGCAGGAGTGGGTTGACGCCAACGAGTCAGTCTGGAGCTCCTGGATTCCCTAGATAGAAGTCCCGCCTTCGGGTAGGGATCCGAAGCAGTTATCAGACGGATCGAAGATGACGGCCAGGAAAGGGGGGCGACCCCTTTCCTGGCCTGATTTGCTGTGGCTAGAGTAGGCCGTCAGCGATAAACGATAGTGGGACTGCGAGAAGTCTCCCGCCCCGGGACACTCAGTGCGTCAATCTCCTATCCGATCCCGCACAGGGAGCGGCTGGAGTGTCTGTCCGACAATTCAGCGACGACTCCGAAATGGTCCGAAAGATGCATTCCGTCGTGGAAGTTGCTGATTATGTCCAGTGACTGGACTGTCAGATCCTCACTAAGCGCTATGTGGTCTATGTTTCTGCGACCCTGGAAGACAAGTTCCGACGTCACGATTCTCATGCTCGGAGGAAAGGCATTCTGAAGTGCCAGTCGCAGTTCAAGAGGTGCGCGGCCGCTAGTCCCAATGGTCTGATTGAAGTCTCCCATCACAATCAGGTTCCCTACAGATCGCCGACTGAGTACGTCAGTAAGACCGGCAAGATACTGTTCGTGATCTCCCCACTGCACCTTACGATCCAATCCTCGCCTTGCCTCAGTCCGAGAACCGAACCAGGGAACACAGACTCCGATGACGGTGACGTGCCCCAAGGAAGTCTGAGTGACTCCAGCGGCGAATCGTCCCGGAGGCATAGAATTGACCCCCAAGTCGTCTACTTGATTCCAAGGTTCCCTCGACCAGAGCACTACCTTCCGCCGACCCTCCTTGACCCTGTAGCCGTAGTCGGGCTGCGAGCAAATAATGCGCCCGCGTTGCGACAACAGACCGACGAGCGCCTCAGTGAGGCAGGCTACCTCGGGCGCGTGTCGATCTATGCGGCTTACAATTTCAGGGGTTCGACGAGAGTTGGGCGTGGCCCACTCGACATTCCAGTTGACTAATCTCAGTGTCATATCCTGCTCTCTTCTCCTACTCCTGGAACCTGGGAATCAACCCTGTGACCGACCGGAACGCCATCTACGGCATCAGGAACAAACTGGAGGTCGACTGGACGCAAAGGCCGGTTCTATGGACCGCCTCTTCTGCAACCTCTTCGGGCGTCCAGGGAACATTGGGATTGTCGTCCCGGCTGCGGTTCCCGTTGAGGCACGCCTTGATGGTTATAGTGTCCATGCGCCCTTTCGGGAAACACTTAATGTAGGAAGAATTGGCTCCCCGAGTAGGATTCGAACCTACGACCTAGCGGTTAACAGCCGCCCGCTCTACCGCTGAGCTATCGGGGATTGAGGCTTCTTGGAGCTGGCGGCCCAAAGGCATCCAGTCCTTAAATCGGATGTATTGTAGCATCAGGACAGACGCCCAACAAGCGGTCGTTATCGGTGTCATCTTCGTGGCGGTGGCGTTCTTGCCAAAATTCATGGCCTTGTTGATAGCTATCCCCGCTCCCGTTGCCGCCGCATACATAATTGTTCTCATAGGGATGCTCTTTGTGCAGGGGATGAAGATCGTCATACAGGACGGCGTCGATCACCGAAAAGCCGTCGTTGTCGGGCTGTCTTTCTGGATCGGTACGGGCTTCCAGAACGCGTGGATCTTCCCGGACCTGCTGGGCGATGGATTCCTGGGCGTGCTGCTCGGTAACGGCATGACCTCAGGGGCTCTTGTCGCGGTGATATTGATGGTGTTGATAGAGATGACATCCCCGCGGCGCAGGCGACTGGAGGTCGCTCTGGACTCGGACGCCCTGCCGAGCTTGACCGAGTTCCTTCGCGGGTTCGCCTCCAGGGCCGGATGGAACGCCGCCTCGACTGAGCGACTGGTCTTTGTGGCTGAGGAGACGCTGACGAGCCTGCTGTCGGAAGATGGAGAATACCCGGAGACGGACGAATGGGACAAGCCGCGGCGCTTGGTTGTCACCGCCCGCACCGGCGTGGGTGGAGCGGAGCTGGAGTTTGTGTCAGCATCCGAGGGAGAGAACCTGGAAGACCGGCTGTCGTACCTGGGAGAGACGCCGGATATACCGGACAGCAGGGAGATATCGTTTCGCCTGCTGCGTCACTACGCGTCGTCGGTGCGCCATCAGAAGTATCACGGCGTAGACATCGTTACGGTCAGCGTCGTTGGGTCTCGCTAGCCCTCGACGCATGGCAGTTTTCGCAGCCTTATACCCATAGTCGCAATGGCGCGACGCATTGAGCAGGGGTATAATTGCCAACCGTTGATACTGTCGAGAATACTGTAATTGATTATGAAGTACTTCCTGGAAGACATGCTGGAGACCATTGCCCTTGCCCTGCTGATGTTTCTGGTGCTCCAGGTCAGCGTTCGCAACTACCGGGTGGAGCTTTCCAGCATGGAGGCCACCCTTTTCCCCAAGGACAGGCTTGTGGTGAACAAGCTGGTGTATGCGCACGTGGATTCAGAGATTGTCGATGGACTGGCGCCTTTTGTGGACATCTGGGACGATCAGTCGGCGCTGTTCCCGTTCCACCCGCCCAGGCGCGGAGACGTTATCGTATTTCGATACCCCAAGGACCCCAGCCGGGATTTCGTCAAACGGGTCATCGGTTTGCCCGGAGAGACGGTGGAGATACACAGGGGCGCTGTGAAGATAGACGGCGAGGCGCTTGACGAACCCTATCTGGAGGAGCGTGATTTGAGCAGTCTGGGACCGACCCTGGTGCCGCCGGAAAGCTACTTTGTAATGGGGGACAACCGGGACGGCAGCAGCGATTCCCGGCACTGGGGAACAGTCCCTCTTGAGAGCATTGTCGGCAAGGTGCTGGTGCGGTACTGGCCGCCCTTTGAGTTCTCATTCCTCTCTGCGCCGTCAAGGGCATCGGTTGATAATCCGCCATAGCTAATATAGAATCGGCCTACACCTCTTGGGCCGTTAGCTCAGCGGCAGAGCTCCGGACTTTTAATCCGGGAGTCCAGGGTTCGAATCCCTGACGGCCCACCATCGCTTACCGAACGCAGTACCGGATCGGCCAAGGCCATCTCCTCCATGTCTCGACCGGGTATCCGGCTGTCTTGAGGCATCGGAATGGTATAGCGAATTGTAGCGCTTCCCGGCCTCACCGCAACCTCATTCACGAAAGACCGGATGAAGGACTTGGTCTCCGTCAGGTCGCTGGACATCAGGAATTCGCTCATATCCCTGGCGTAGGTAGCTATGGTCTCCACGTCGTCCAGAACCACTCGGCGGTCTGAGAGCATGGCCCGGGCCTCCTCAGCAGCCACCTGCAGCTTCTCCAAGCTCTCCCTGTGCTCCCTGATGCGGGGAGCCATGTCCGCAGGCTCCAAGTCAGTCGTCTCTATGGCCCGGTAGAGCCTATCCAGCCACCGCTTCACCTGCACCTGTTCCTCCTCGATGGTCTCAAGTCTCTGCCTCTTCTCGGCGGCCACACCGTCCATCTCCTCGTCCACCAGCTTCACCAGATCCCGGATGTTGCTCTCCGTTAGGATGTTCTCCCTGATCTGGTCTATTACGAGCCTCTCGAACCTCCTGGCGTTGAGCCTTGGGGAGTCGCACTCGCCCTGTCCTCTCTTCATCAGGGAGTTGCAGACGTAGTAGGCGAACTGCCCGCTCTTGGACTCCTGGCCTGTGAGGGCCCTCTTGCAAGCCTCGCACATCAGGAGTCCGCTGAGCAGATAGGAGCTTGCCACCCTACGGGGATTCACCTTCGCAGGGGCGCGGGACTCTAGCAAGGCGGCGACTTGATTGTAGGTTTCCCTGGAGACTATCGCTGGGAAGGCATCGTCCACCCGTACCGGTTCGGCCTTGTCCTTTGCCGCGACGCCCCATACCAGAGCACCCGTGTAGGTCTCGTTCCTGAGGATGGTATGAACCGCCGTCTTCGACCACCGCTTTCCCCTGGGACTTGGTATGCCATCCCCGTTGAGTGTCTTCACGATGTCCAGGACGCTCTTGCCGACCTCAGCCATTCGGAACATTCGCCGCACTAGGCTCTCCTCCCACTCTACCGGCTCCAACTTGGGTCGCTTCTTGGCCCCATCCTGGACCATAATCTTCCTGTATCCGTAGGGAACACGGCTGGAGACCCAGAAGCCCCTGGACGCAGCCTCTCTCATTCCCCTGGTTACTTCCTGGGCCAAGTTCTCGCTATAGAATTCGTCCACACTCTCTATGATAGCCTCCATGAGCTTCCCCGTTGGAGTGTCGTCGGCGTGCTCCGTTATGGAAACAACCTTGATGCCTCTTTTCCTGAGCATGGACTTGAATGCGACAACGTGCTCTCGCTTACGGGTGAAGCGGGAGAACTTCCAGACCAAGATCTCTTTGAAGGGGGCATTGGGTTTACTTGCCTCGTCCAACATCCTACGGAACTGTGGCCTGTCGGCTATGCGGCCGCTCTCGGCCTCGTCAATGTATTCCCTGGCGACGACGTATCCGTTCTTCTCGGCGTAGTCCCTTAGCGCCCTCATCTGGGCTGCAATTGAGAGGTCTACGTCCTGCCTGTCGCTGGACACCCTGGCATAGAGGGCCGCGGGTACATATTCGTTAAGCTGTTTGATCATGCCTTCCTCCTACAGGTACTTCCAACCATCGTATTGCCGTGGGTACTCTGTGTGCAAGGAGCCTCTGTCAGGCGAGTAGACTGTTTCTCCAAAACGATATCTGAGGAGCGAACAAAGGACTGGTCGCCATCCTGCCAGAGCAAATTCTGGTCTGCAGCTACATCCCCATTGGTTTTGGTCTCTGATTGCCGACATTGAGATGGGAAATGGCCTGAGGGGGTTGAATTGGATATTTCTCTGTCCAACAAGTATCGCCGTGTTGGACAATGAAGTCCCTGTGGTCTCCGTAGCTCCACGGATAAAACCGTAGTCGCCTTCGTCGCTGTATGTGTCGATGTTGTTGTAATGGGTCATCAGCCGATTCTTGTAGTCGCCGACGAGCAGTAAGTGTCTTCAATGAGAAGAAAGCAGCAGGCGACACCCTCCCTGCCGCGAATGTTGGAGCAGCAACCATCCAAAAGTTCACACTGGTCGTATTGTTGCTAGACGCTCAGTTAGACTGCGTTCACCAGCTGTGCGATACGGTATCTGAGTTGCTCACGGCGAGTGGAATAGAATTCGGCGAAATCATTTATCCTTCTCGGCACTTCTCCCAACAAATGACGGTCGCAGTAATTTTGACGGGTCGTGTCTTCCGGGCAATGTACGTCGAGCCAGTCCGCGGGTAAGGAGGCTCGCTTTTCGTTGTTGACGGAGCGGTCCAACAACTGGAGATTCGCCAAGCGGTCGCAGCGGTCACGGAACTCGTCAATGTGTTCGACTCCCACGCCCGCAGCACTCAGTCGATTAGGCGTGAAGCGGCTCTTCGGGAATACGTGGTCGATATCAGAACCATCGCGGGATCCAAAGTGAGGGAAGAGCATTGTCAACAATGGGAAAATGCGCCGGTCTCCCAACCGCATGTCGGCCAGATCCTCTATTTCCTCCTCAACAAAGTCTAACGTTTTGCCCCTTTGCGCCATCACTCGCCGAAGTTCGGCAGCAGGAAACTCCGACCCGTCGGAATTGCGGATTACCTCCCGCAAGGCCGTAAGCAAGGTGTCTAGTCCGCTACCCCAAATCCCGGACTCTTTCAGAATAGACCTAGTGAGCCAACCCCGAATGATATTGCGGTCGTCTAGGTAATGGTCGCTGGTTTCAAAGTCCCTCGGCGCCCCTTTTTTGTATAGGTAATAGGCGATGGGTAAGAGCGAATTGGTGGCCTGGATTGTCCTGCTGTCGAAACCAAAACTGTCCACCAGCTCCACCGTTTCCAGCAAGGCCTGACGTATATTCGGCCAATCCCTTTCCAAGATGGCCATGTTTTCATGAGTGAAGTTCTCTACCCGGAACCCCACGCTGGCAATGTCGGTCAGCATGAGCCCTGCTTTGAGGACAAAATCTGCATTAAACAGCAGTCCGGCTCTGACATTGTTCATTTCATCCACTAGCCCGTGGACTTCACGCCTGGCATCAAGTGTGTCCCATTGCGATACGGCAATGCTCAAGAGAAGATTAGAGTATGACAGGGGCGTCCCGCCACTGTTGCACCGGATAAAGATATTCAGGACACGCTCTATGTCTTGGCTCTTTTCCTCGTAATAGGCAACGACGGGTTCGACACGGATGGCTTGGTAGAGGCGGTCCAGTGTACGAAAGGCCAAGCGCTGTGGCTCCGTACCGAGGCCTATGTTGGAGAGCCAATCAAGCATATCTGGGCCAGAGGTCATCCTCATGATATCTGATACCCTAAACCATAAGCGATCGTCGTGGACACCTATGTGATCTTCGTTAACGAAGTCGAAAGTGTAACGGCTGCCTTCTTCATCAGGATCCGGTGGCGCCAACAGGTCAAGTGCCAGCACCCTCTTCGGAAAGGCATCCAAGCTGTTCCACCACCTATAGGGCAATTTAATGGCCATAGAACCACGGAGGCCAATATTGAATGCAGTCAAGCGTTGCTGGCCGTCAAGCACGGCGGTTAGAGGTTTGTCGTGAATGGGCCCGAGTTCCGGGCAGTGTGGGTTGTCGCGCTGATGGTACTCCCTGACGAAGTCGTACCAACGGTATTGGCCGGCATTCTGCGCCTCAACCCTCCAGAACATGAACTCGCCAAACGGGTAGTCTTGCATCAGGCTATCAAACAGGTTACATACTTGTTCCGGCCGCCATACAAATTCCCTCTGAATTGCCGGTAGAACATATTCATGCGTTGCGATGCTGTCTAATGTCTCTTTAATTGTGCCACCTTGTTGGTGCATTTACTTCCCTCCGATCGAGTGTCCAGTTCAATACATGGGAAAGGTGTGACCACGATGTTTGTTTATCGAGTTTACAGAACTCTGCCATTGTCGTCATTATGTTGGGGCGCCCAAAAACGTACTTCTTAATGGAATCATAACGTGCTCAGTCCCATTCTAGGACAGTCTATGTACCTCACTTGCAGGAGGCCACCTCTGCTGTTCGAAGCCAACGACTTCCAAGGAATCTCATTACCGCGGATGGCAGGATTTCAAAGACCCTTGAAAGACCTGCCTGAGATGGACGACGATCAGACACCCTATGACCAAGACTGGTGGGCTTGAGGCAATGGTTGTGCGAGATGGATATGCGGTAATCGACCTGGAGATGACAGGCGCGAATCCCCACACCGGCCTGATTATCGAGATGGCCGTCGGAGTATCGTTGCCAGGCCAAATCCTTGTTACTGATCGGGTCTTGGTTAAGATTGACCGGCCAATTCCCAACAGAATCGTGAGGCTGACTGGAATCACCGATAGAGACTTGGCTGCTGGGGGAATCGGTATAGATGATGCACTTGCCTGGTTCGTTGAGAAAACGGCTGGTCTGCCCCCAGTGGGACATAACATGATCAAGTCGGATCGGCCGTACTTGCTGGAAGCGGCCAGCCGACACTGCCATGCTGTGGAAGTAGGCCAATATCCCAGTCTTTGCATAGACGAGGCGATCGACCTACAAATTGAGCGTTTCATAGACACTGCCGGATTGTATAAGGGTTACAAACTGGGCGAGTACCAAGAGGCGGGGGAGAGCCATCAAGACTATGCACAGCGGGTAATTGCTTTACCGGCCCTTGGGCTGCGGACCGGCTTGACTGCTGCCTGCGAGGATTTGGGCATCTCCACTTCCCGCATCAGTTCCCATCGGGCCGCCGGCGATGTGGTGCAGAATCACAGGCTGTTCGAGAGGCTGCTGGAGTTGAATCCGCCGAGGATATAGCGGAGGTAATCCTCAATGCGAGCCATTCCGCGCATTTCAATTGAGGCATAGGGTATTGTTCTCTCGGCCTCAAACCCTACTATCGGCTATGCGATTTGGATTCTGGTCATCCTCGCGGACAAATGCGCTTAGCCTGAGGAGGGTCAATTACATTCGCAAGGATTGTGGGGGTAGCTCACTACCTCCCCAACCCTGTATCCTGGGCTGCTCTCCTCATTCCCTTGGCACGGGCCATATCCCCGATGGCCTCCATTATTCCACCTGCGACATCCCCTTCCAATGCGGCATTCAGGCGCGCAAACATACCTTCTCTTGTGTCCAGGCTATCCGACGTGTCCTTAGAACACTGTTTCTGTATAACTCATTCTCTGTTCCCTCCTACAGGTGTTCCCACACCTAGTATCGCTATAGATACAATAAAAGGGTTGCAAGCCTGAAGAATTCACGATAAGTGGTAGATGTTACGTACCCATATAGGGGTCATTCTATCGAAGTGTCAGGCTCCCTGGTTACAATAGAAATCTCTCACAGCCGATCTGAGTGGCTACTTCCATCAAACGAAATATTGACCAGGTGTAACTCCCAACGACCTTCGGAACATGGCGATGAAGGCGCTGGGAGTCTCATAGCCCAATTCCAAAGCCACTTCTGTCACCGGTTGTCTCTCAGCCAAGCGTATCAGTCCGTCCAACAGACGGGCCTGTCTTTGCCAGTGACGAAAGGTCATGCCAGTATCCGTCAGAAAGAGCCGAGCTAGGGTCCTACTGCTGGCCCCAACCTCCTTTCCCCAGTCTGGCAGTGTTCTACGGTCCGCGGGATCTTGCTTTATGACCGCAGCAATCTCCTTGAGCCTAGAATCATTGGGTTCGGGCAGATACAACGGTATTGATGGCAGCTCCCTTATTTCGTCCAAGACCAGGGTCATGATCCGTTCTTGGTGCCCGCCCGTTTCATACCACTGGGGGAAATCGGCCGCCCGCAGGATAAGTTCCTTCAAGAGCTGGGTAACGGTGACGACACAACAATCGGTTGGTAGCCAGGGAAACTCCTCCTGGCGGATGTAGGCGCTTCGCATCGACACCGACCCCGTCGTCTGGATATCGTGTTCTATGCCGGCGGGAATCCATACCGCGCGCTGTTGAGGCACTACCCAGATCCCCTTAGCACTAGTGACTGTGATTACTCCGGAGCTGGCATACGCCAACTGGCTCCGCCTGTGCCAGTGACCATAAGTATTGTAACCCGACGGGTATTCCTCCGCCCGGATTACTATCGGGCGATCAACGTCCGCACCGTAGTCATCGTGGTAGACCAGATCGTGGTCTGTCCGGTTCGGCGTATTTATTGGCAACATGTCGATAGATTGTAAAGCGCATCACATATATATTCAACTCAACATCAGATTGCGAGTCAAACCAGAGTCGCAATGGCAATAAGTCGGGAGGGGTACCATCCGAGTTGGAACTGGTGAACAGCAGAGGATCTGGTTTATCGTTTGTGGACTGGTTGTAGGCCACATCCTCTTTCACTGGATAATTCAGAGCTTTATTGTAATTCTACCTGAAATACAGAGCACTTTCCGGCTAAACGCGGTTGGCGTGGGCGGAGTCATCAGTATCCGCGAACTCGCTTCGGGCCTGGTCTTGCTGCCCGGAGGGTTCATTGTAGATGTCATCCGTAAACATTGGGGCACGCTGCTGACTGCTTGCCTTGGGGTATCTGGGTTGGGATGTCTCATAATGGGAGTCTCCACGTTCTATCTCCTGCTGCTCATCGGATTCGCGGCGGTGGCCATTTCCCACTCAATCTGGCACCTTCCCGCATCAGTCTCGCTCTCGTACCACGTTTCCCAGCGGCGCGGTATGGCCCTAGCCTTCCATGGAGTTGGAGGCGGGGTTGGCGACGTGGCCGGCCCCCTGGCCACTGGGGCGCTTCTGGCATTGTTGACATGGCAAGGTATTCTCAGCGTTTACTCAATCGCACCGCTTTTCCTGGTCTTCTTGGCGGTCTGGTCCTTTAAGAATATCGGACAATTGCGGGAAGCCGAGGCCATCAAGACTGACCTAGCCGCTCGGATTGAAATGACTTGTCGCTTGCTCAAAAATCGGGTGCTCTGGGGGATTGCGTTCGTCCTTGGGCTGAGGGCTATGGCGCTAGTGGCCTTGATCACCTTATTGCCCATTTACTTTGACCACGAGTTGGGCCTCAACCCCCTTATGCGAGGGTTCCACATCGGGCTACTGTTAGCTGTTGGCCTGGTGTCCAAGCTATTCGTGGCATATTTGTCAGACCGCTGGGGCCGGAAACAAGTGCTAGTGCCAGGGTTAATGTGGTCGGCTGCTCTATCGCTATTGCTTATACCTAACGGCCAGGGAGTTGAGTTGACCATAACTGTGGCGCTATTGGGGCTGTTCCTTTACCCCGACCAACCAATACTCACGGCAGCGGCCTTGGATGTAATGGGGCCAGAGGTGTCCACGACAGGCCTAGGCATCCTTAGCTTCAGCGAATTCATTATGGCCGCAGCATCACCCCTCATCGTCGGTGGATTATATGAGGCGGTAGACGTGGACGCCGCGTTGTACTACATCGCCGCGCTCTTTGGCCTCGCCGCCGCAGTTCTAGCGAGGTTGCCGATAAGGTCGAAGATCACTTGATGCAACCTCTTGCCTTCCTCTGGCGACTTCTTTGGCCAAGATATCTGTTATCCAATCGACACCAAAAACTCAGGTATACATGGGCGGTGGGACTTGGAACCAGTTGACTTCGTCGATCTCCAACTCGACCCTGCGTCTCGCCCCTCTATGTCCGATAGCAGACGCGAAGGAGGAATCTCAGTCCACCGGGAGCGGCAGCCTGACCCACAGAGGCATATGGTCGCTCACCTTATGCTCGAACTTGGCCGTGAAGTCCGATCTTTCAGAGGACGAGAGTTCCTGGTAGGGACGATCCAGTATCGCCTCGCTGAAGAGGTTGCCGAATTCAAACACCCCGTAGTCCGGTCCTTGCGAATCGGCCCCCATTGTCGCGTTGTCCATGTATGTCGGCAGACGCGAATCCCGGTTGAACAGGCCAATCTGGTCGAAGGTCTCCGACATCCGGGCATTGGTCCGGAAGACTTCCTGCCGACCTGGATGGACATCGAGGAACGGGAAATTCACGTTGGCCCTGTCCAACTCCCCGTTCAGCGACTTGATTCGCTCCTCTATCCGCCCCCGGTCTCTGGCGGGATTGTCGTAGTCCAGGTTGAGGTCACCCAGCAGCATGAAATTCGGGTAGTAGGCATGGCTCTGGGTCTTGAACCGGCTCATGATCCAGTCGACCAGGGCGTTGAACTCCTGGCGCCGGTCGTCGATGTAGTTCCCGAAGTATAGGTGGGCGTTGACGGCCATGAACTCATACGGCCGTGTGCCGGGATGCCCGGGTATGCGGAACGCCACGCAGAAGGGCTGGCGGATGAAGGACAGGAAGACGCTCAGCTTGAGCCTGGGCTTGGTCCTGCGCCTTCCCGACCGGTAGTCCGCAAGCCTCTTCGAGTAAGGCCACAGGTCGTCGACAAACGCCTCGTAGTTGCTGGCGATGGAGTCGATGACCTTGGTCCGGTCGTAGGTGACATCGCTGGCGACCTCCATCCGTTCCACCGTATTCCAGCGGTAGATGAATCCAAGCCGCTCCCCCAGTCCCGGCTCACCGGGAAACACCCCGGTCAGGTCCGAGACCACCAGGCTGAACTCCGGCCCAAGCAGGGACATCAACCGCCGCAGTCCGCTGAGGTCGTCCATGATCTCCTGAACGGCCAGCAGGTCGAAGCTGCGGCAGACGTCGGCCAGGAACTCCCAGGTGTCGGGGCTGCGGCTCCGGGATGACCCCAACTTTCGTATGTTGAAGGACCCCAGGAGCACCGAGCCGTACTCCCTCTGCGGCAGCCCGTACCGCCGTGGGTCTTCGTCCAGTCTGGCCTTGATTAGTTTCCAATCGGCTGATGTGAATTGCCTGGCCATTCTGTCCTCCATTCAAGTCAAGATAAGTCGTTAGCGCCGTCAACGTAAGGTGTGCCCTCGTGCGGGGTTGTGATGTCCCCCTCCTGCTCCTCTCCCTTCTCCATCCGGTAGCCGCCCCTGGGCTCGGCGAAGATAAAGGCCGGGTCTGATGCGTCGTCGCCCAGCTTGCGGCGGAGCTGCGTCGCCGCGTGGGCAACCGCTCAAGTTGCCGAAGCAGCCCGCGCGGCACAGCCCAAATCACCTCCTCACCGTCCCTAGCGTAACCGACCCATCTCGAACTTTCCCGGCCCCCCCCTCCAGTATGAGCCACAGACTGCCCCTCATGACAGGGCAAGGCATAGACAAATGCCTATAATCGGTATGGTTCATACGCCCTTGATGCCTTCAGCTCATTGGACTAAATTCTAGGATATGAATGCTGGACGGGTATTTGCACCTGGCCGGTTTGCCTACTTTGGCCCTCTCCTTTCGAGACTGAGGCCACTGCTCCGGGTGGAGGGAGGACATATCGCATTCCAGCCGCAATCTGCCGGAATCCAATCCGATGGAGACGAGTCCTGAATCCAGTGAGCACAGCGGCCAGCGCGCTTCCAGCCTTCCTTCGCAGCTTCGACCTGCCGGAGCCGGGCGAGCTGCGCCGCGTGGCCAGGGTGTATGTCTGGGGACGCTGGTTCGTCCTGTCTATTGCCACGTTCGCCTGGCTGTACCCGCTCAACGTCGACGAGGTGGTGTATGGGCCGAACGTAGCCCTTGCAATGCTGCTGTTCGCCACCAACGGATACCTGCACTACCGGCTCGCCACGGAAAGGACCGTGTCCTGGCGGTGGATGCTTGCGCTGAGCGCCCTGGACCTGGCGATGCTCAGCGGCGGCGTTGCGGCGCACCGGGGGTTCGAGTCCCCCTTCTTCGTGGGGTACTACCCGTCCCTCGCCATGTTCGCAGTGGTCTTCGGATCGGTCAGGCTCACCCTCGTCTGGGTCACGATGGCGGCGGCCGTCTACGCAGCGCTCTGCCTCGCGGTGGAGCCCGGTCTGGACTTCTCGGCCAATGATGAGGAGATACTGCTCATACGGGTTGCCGGGATGTACACGGTGGTGGTTGTCGTCAACCTGATCTCCAGGGTGGAGCGGATCAGGAGGATGGAGGCGGTGGAGAGGGAGCGGGCGCTCCAGCGGGAGCGCATTGAGCTCTCCCACGCCATCCACAACACGATGGCACAGTCCGCCTACATGATCGGGGTGGGCATCGAGCGGGCGAAGGAGCTTGCCGACAGGTCCGACGAGGAGCTGATGTTCACGCTCGACGAGACCTCGGCCCTGTCCAGGTCGGCGATGTGGGAGATGAGGCACCCGATGGAGATCGGGGAGATCTTCGAGGGGATGGAGCTTGGCGGGGTGCTGGAATCGCTGGCGGCGACCTTCTCGACCATCTCCTCCATACCCGCCGAGTTGGTGCAGTCGGGCGTCGAGCCGCCCCTGCATATCGCAACGCGGGGCGCGCTGTTCTCCATCGCCTTCAACGCCCTGACCAACGCCCTCCGCCACTCCAATGCGAGTCGTGTACGCGTCGGCCTCGACTTCGAGCGGGACGGCCTGCGGATGTCGATTGCCGACGACGGGGCCGGCCTCCCAGACGACTACGCAACGCGCGGCCAGGGCTTCAGGAACATGAGGGAGGAGGCCGAGCGCCTGGGCGGCAGCCTCGTCGTGGAGACGAGCGGGCCCCAATGGAGGACCGCGGTGACCTGCGAGCTTCCCTATAGACACATGAGAGGAGGGAGCTGAAATGGCTTCAACACGGGTCAGAGTCTTGCTAGTGGATGATCACCCGGTGATGCGCGACGGTCTCCAGCAGTTGCTGGAGCGGACCGGCGAGTTCGAGGTGGTGGGACACGCGGGGGACGGCGAGGAGGCGGAGCGGGTGGCGAAGGAGGTGGTCCCGGACCTCATAATCATGGACGTGCTGATGCCGGGCAGGGACGGGATAGATGCGTGCCGGGAGATCATAGACGCCCTGGAGGACGTCAGGGTGCTCATGCTGACCGCTTCCACCGAGAAGGACGCCGTCATAGAGGCGGTGGCCGCCGGCGCCGACGGATACCTTCAGAAGTTCACCGGGACGGAGCAGCTGTTGGCTATGGTCAGGGACGTCGCCGGAGGCGAATACCGGATGCCCCGGGACGTGATGAAACGGGTGTTCAGGCGGCTGCGCCACCTGCCGGAGGATATCGATTCGCCAAGGCGTAAGGAGCTGACATCGAGGGAGAAGGAGATACTCGCGCAGTTCGCGCAGGGGATGTCGTACGCCGCCATCGCCGAGTCCAGGGGCAACCGCTCATCGACGGTCCGCAACACCATCTACCACATACAGGACAAGCTGGGATTCGGCAGCAAGCAGGAGATCGTCGTCTGGGCCGTGCGAAACGGACTGGTGGACCGAGAGCTCGGCTGAGTTTCTCCCGCACTAACTCCCCATGACTCGATAGCGCCTCCACCGCCCGCCCAACGTCCCACGGCAAGGCAGACCTCCAACCTACGCGTGCCAACGACCCATCCGGCCCGGTTAGCCGGTTTAGAGGGCATTCGCGCCGCAAGCCGCCTGTCTTGCCCCCTGGCGTTCCGCCGGGATCGACGGAGCAGGCCGACAGATAACGTACCTGGCATCTACGAGGCCCCTGCTGTAACGGCGGGGGCCTCGGCTTGTTTCAGAGCGCCCCAGCGATTCCGAGGCTTACGCTACGCCCCGCCCGCTCCTCGCCATACCCCGACCGTTGGCCGATGGGAGTCCCGTCGAGCGTCCACGTCGCTTCCTGAACACGCTGGGCTAAGACCTGCCGCGATATGGGCATAGGCCACTAGTAGGCATTTGCCTATGCAACCCCTGTAGACAAATGTCTAGTGCAATTTAGACATTTGCTCCTTATATCCGGCTTGGAAGCTCAGTACGATTTATGTTGGCGAGGGCTACTTTTCGGGCGGCCAGCTGTGCTATGGGCTGCGATAAGCCCAGGCAATCATACGACGTTCGGGTAGAGGAGCGATGACACGCACTGGTAGACGAGAAAACCCAATCCTCGACGGAGCAGAGGCAGCCGTCGCAGCGGCCCGTGTTGCCGTTAGCTCCGCGACCCGGTCTGCCCTCCATCGCGGCCTAGCACAGACGCCCCTCTCGCCCCCTCCGGCTCATACCGGCAGACCAAGGCCCCAACCCATCGCCGCTCCTTCTGCGTGCGCGCCCGAAGCCTTTAAGCGTCCTTTGCCTGGGAGTTAGGCGTGGCCCCCAACGGCGGTTCAGAGGTAACCGTGGTGTTCAGCACAAGAAATCTTAGCTTGCAGGCCAAGTTGCTATCTCTCCTACTTCTAGCGGTGGCGCTGTCTTTGGGGCAGACCGCGTGCGATGCTGTGCCGAGGCCCACACCTGCAACGGTCGCCGGGGACGCCGAATCGCCCGCGACCTGGCCTGCTCCTACCCCAACCCCAACCCCAACCCTCATCCCCACTCGCGGCGTCGGGCCGCCTGATTCCTCCGCCGCAGCTCCCACTCTGCTGGCGACTGCGACTCCCGGCGAGGTCTCGACCACACCCGTTCCCGTGGCTCTCAAGGCGTTGCATTCCCTTAAGACCAGGAGGATGTCGCCGGGAGCGACGAGGCCGGAGCTGGCCGACCTGACGCGCGGGAACACGGCCTTCGCCTTCGACCTGTACCGCACTCTGGCCCAGAGCGACGGCGACCTCTTCTATTCCCCCCACAGCGTATCGCTAGCTCTTGCCATGACTTACGCCGGGGCCAGGGGAGAGACGGAGCGGCAGATGGCGGAAACGCTCCGCTTCCTCCTTCCCCAAGAGCGGTTACACCTCGCTTTCAACGCCCTCGACCTCGCTCTCGCCTCCCGAGGAGCGGGGGCGGCGGGCCAGGACGACGGCGGCTTTCGGCTGAACATCGCCAACTCCGTCTGGGGCCAGAAGGACCACGAGTTCGTCGCGGCGTTCTTGGATGTCCTGGCCGAGCAATACGGGAGCGAAGTCAGGCGGGCGGATTTCCGACGCGCTCCGGAGGAGTCACGAGTCCTTATCAACGACTGGGTCTCCGACGAGACGGAGGCCCGTATCAACGACCTGATTCCACCGGGAGCGATACAGCCCGCGACGCGGCTGGTGCTCGCCAACGCCATCTACTTCAACGCGGCGTGGCAACTGCCCTTCGACGAGAGGGCTACGGCGTCAGGTCCATTCCACCCGCTAGGCGGCGGCTATATCGAGGCGCTGATGATGCGGCAGGATGGGAGGCTCGGCTACACGCGTGGGGACGGCTATCAGGCCGTGGAGCTGCCGTACGACGGCGGCGAGATGGCCATGGCCATACTGCTCCCCGACCCAGGGAGTTTCAGCGAGTTCGAGGGCTTGCTGAACGCCTCCATGGTCGACGGGGTCCTGGAGGCCCTGGAAACCCGGCGCGTCCTATTGACCATGCCGAAGTTCAGGGTTGAAGCGAGCTTCAACCTCGCCGAGGTGCTCAAGGGGATGGGGATGCCGAACGCCTTTGACGAAAAGGCTGCGGAATTCTCGGCGATGGACGGCACATCGTGTCTCGCGGGAGACGACGGGTGCCTGCTGATCACCGACGTCGTCCACAAGGCGTTCGTGTCGGTTGACGAAGCGGGGACCGAGGCTGCGGCGGCCACTGCGGTGATAGTGGGCACAAAGGCGGCGGACCCCGACGGCCCGGTAAGGCTCACCGTTGACCGTCCCTTCATCTTCCTGGTGCGGGACCGGGCGACGGGCGCCGTCCTGTTGGTCGGGCGGGTATCGGATCTGGAGCAATCGCGATGATTTTGGCCGGACAGTCCTTCTACTCGCGGCGCCGCGTGGGCGTTGTGCTCACAATTCTGTTGCTCTTGGGTCTGATCGGCAGCGGCGCTCCCGCATTCGCCGACGGTCCCTCGACGGGGACGGCCGACCGGCAGATTGAGGAACTGCTGGCCGCGAAGTCGCAGCGGACGCCTGCTCAGCGAAAGATAAGTTCCCAGCTTCTGAACACGGCGAGCGACGCTCAACTCGCGGAGGCGGATGGGAGTGAGCAGCCACCGACGGCGGAGGGGAGCAGGCAACCACGGGGGTCGGTCGCCTCCGTCCGCCAACAGGCGGTGGGCCCGGACTCCGTGGCTGAACTCGAACTGGTGACGGTGGACATCCGGGCCACCGTGACAGCCGCTGTCTTGGCGCGCATCCGAGCCCTGGGCGGCACGGTGATCAACAGCGTGCCGGAATACAGGGCAATCCGGGCGCGACTGCCGCTCACCGCCGTGGAGCAGCTCGCCGCGCTCGATGCGGTCCAGTTCATCCGCCCCGCCGACGAGGCGGTGACTCGCAAGGACAACACGTCCGAGGGCGACATCGCCCACGGGGCGAACCTAGCGCGCACGAGGCACGGCGTCACCGGCGCCGGCATCGGGATCGGCGTGATCTCGGACGGCGTCGGTACGCTCGCCGACAGGCAAGCGTCGGGCGACCTGCCGGCTCGGGTGACGGTGCTGCCGGGGCAGGAGGGATCGGGTGACGAAGGCACGGCGTTGCTCGAGATCGTCCACGACATCGCGCCCGGCGCCGAGCTGTACTTCGCGACGGGGTTTACCGGGCAGGCGCAGTTCGCGGCGAACATCGAGGCGCTCTGCGAGGCCGGCGCGGACGTTATCGTCGACGATGTCGGCTACCCCCTGGAAGCGAACTTGCAGGACGACCTCGTCGCGCAGGGGGTCAACGCGGCGACCGCCGACGGGTGTTACTTCTTCTCCGCCGCCGGCAACGACGGCAATCTGAACGACGGCACGTCCGGGGTCTGGGAGGGCGACTACGCCGCGGGGACTTCGCTGGTCGTGGGAGGCGAGACGGCCGGCGTCCGTCACGACTTCGGCGGCGGCCAGGAAGAGAACCCGATAAAGGGGTCGTTCTACGGCACGGTCGTCCTTCAGTGGTCCGACCCTCTGGGGAATTCGGCGAACGACTACGACCTGTTCCTGGTCGACGGGGACGGCAACGTTATTTCGAGTTCGACGAACACGCAGGACGGCTCCCAGGATCCGTTCGAGTCCATTTCGACGGGGTTCTTCGCGTACAGCGATGCACGGCTGGTCATTGTGAAGGTCAAGGGCGATAACCGCTATCTGCGCCTTCAGGCCTTCGACAGGAACTTGGAGATCGCGACCGCCGGCAACACGTGGGGGCACGCTGCGGCGGAGAACGCGGTGGGCGTGGGGCAGGTTGACGTCCGCGACGCGGGCGGCGCCGGCGGCGTCTTCGACGGAACGGAGTCCGTCCGTACGAGCAGCTCGGACGGGCCGCGCCGGGTTTTCTTCCAACCGGACGGCACACCGATCACGGCGGGCGATTCCACTACGACCGGCGGCCAGGAGTTCCAGGAGTTATCGAAGCCGGACCTCGCCGCCGCCGCGTGCGTGTCGACGGCGACGCCGGGATTCTCGCGTTTCTGCGGCACGTCGGCTGCGGCGGCGCACGCGGCGGCGATTGCGGCCCTGATGCTGGAGGCGGCCAGCGGCCCGGGCCACGTCACTCTGGCAGAGCTCCGCGAGGCGATGGCGGGTGCGGCCCTGGACATCGAGGCGACGGGCGTCGACCGCGACAGCGGGGCCGGCATCGTGATGACGCCAGGCGCCGTGACGGCTGTGGCGATCGCGCAGGCCAACCGCAACGGGGCCCCGACCGTGACGGACGCGCTGGCCGACCGGACGCTGCCGGCAGGCTCCGACGCTGTGATCGTCGATCTGGCGAGCACATTCACCGACCCGGACAGCGACACGTTGAGCTACTCCGCGGTGTCGAGCGATCCGGACCGGCTGGCGGTCACGCTGAGCGGAACCGTAGTCACCCTGACGCCGGGGTCGCCGGGCTGGGCCGTGGTCAGGGTGCGCGTGACCGACCCAGGCCGCCTGGGCGCCTTGGAGACGTTCACCGTCACCGTCACTGCCGGGAACACCGACTACGACAAGGACAACGACGGTTTGATTGAGGTCACCACCCTCGCCCAGCTCGACGCCATCCGGTACGACCTGAACGGCGACGGCCTCGTGGACGGCGCGACGTGGGAGCCGTACTACGCGGAGACGGCCTTCTCCACGGGCGCGCTGGAGATGGGATGTCCCGACGGGTGCGTCGGGTACGAACTGTCGGCGGACCTGGACTTCGACACCGACGGCAGCGGGATCGCCGACTCGCCCGACACCTACTGGAACGACGGAGCAGGCTGGGAGCCGATAGGCAGCGAAGACGCTCCGTTCATCGCGGTGTTCAACGGTGATCGCCGCACCCTAGCCAACCTGTTCATCAACCGCCCCACGGAAGATGGGATCGGGCTGTTCGGCGAAGTCCAGAGTGCCGTGACGGGCAGGGGTGTGATTTGGTATGTGGGTCTCATCAACGTCGACGTGACGGGCCGCGATGCCGTCGGCAGCCTCTTTGGCCGTACTCTCTATGGAGTCGTAATAGGCAGCCATGCCTCCGGACGTGTGGCGGGCGGCGATCAGGTAGGCGGCCTCGTGGGCGAGTCTTGGGGCAACTTGATAGACACCTACGCCGCTGTCGATGTGTCCGGCAATCAGGCAGTGGGCGGGTTGGTCGGGCATCACTTGCTGAACAGGATCACCACAAGCTATGCGACCGGGCGCGTGTCCGGGGCCTACGCGGTTGGCGGGCTGGTGGGGGCGACGAGCGACTTTTATCAATTGATCCAGGCGAGCTATGCCACCGGGGATGTGTCGGGCCAGGGGGCTAGACTCTCGCCTTCGGACTCAGGGTTCATCGTGTGCGGGTTCGTGGACAGCGACTCCGCCGAAACCAGCACCGGAGGTGGCGTCGGCGGGCTCGTCGGCAGCTCCTGCGGGATCATCGAGGCGAGCTACGCGACGGGAACGGTCTCCGGCGACGTGGCGGTCGGCGGACTCGTCGGTTCAGGTGACTACGTCCGGGCGCCCCGCAGCTACTGGGACATGGAAACGTCCGGGCTGCGCGTCGGTGTCGGCGCGGACGATACGAACGACAACGGCGTCATCGACGGCACGGAGTTGCAGAGGGTCGGCGTGGCAGGCCTGGCGACCGCCGCCCTGCAGTCGCCAACGGGCTACGAAGGCATCTACGGCAGGTGGAACGTGGATCTGGGCGGCCGGAGATTCGGCGACGACGAGGCCGACGAGCCCTGGGACTTCGGGACATCGACGCAGTATCCGGTTCTGTCCGTGGACCTGAGCGGCGATGACACTGAGACGTGGCAGGAATTCGGATACCAGTTCCGGACAAGGTTCAGCCTCTCGGCGACAACGGCGGACGGGCAGGCCCAGGTAAACCTGAGCTGGGATGCGGCGGACGTCAGCCCGTGGAAACCGGCGCCCAGTGTGACCTACACCGTCTACCGCGATGACGGTTCAACCGCGGCGGCTGTGGCGGAGGACCTGACCGGGACCGAGTACGCCGATACCGATGTGACGACAGGCGATCGATACACGTACTGGGTGGCCGCTGTGATTGCAGGCGGCGAGGTGGTGCGCAGCACAGCGGCGCCGGTGACCGCGGGCGCGGGGAACCAGCCGCCGCTGGCAACGGGGACGCTGGCGGACGTGACGCTGCTGTTGGGGGCGGACCCGGTAGCGGTCGACGTCGCGGGCGCGTTCCGGGATCCGGACGACGATTCGCTGAGACACACGGCGGCCACCTCCGACGCGTCGGTCGCCGCGGTGAGCGTGTTGGGCTCGCCGGTGACGATCACGCCGGTGGGCGCGGGACGGGCAATCGTCACCGTGACGGCGACCGACGCCGTCGGGTCGAACCCGAGTGCGACACAGCGCTTCAGGGTGACGGTGGGGAACGACTATGACACCGACGACGACCGGCTGATCGAGATTTGGACCCTGGCCCAGGTCGATGCCATGCGCCACAACCTGAACGGGCAGTCCGTCCCGGACGACGACGCATTCGCGCTCGCGTTCCCCGAGTCCATCGATCATTGGGGCTGCGGCTTCGACGGCTGCTCCGGGTATGAGCTGGAGGCGGACCTGGACTTCGATACCGATGGGAGCGGCGACGCGGGTGCGGGCGACACGTACTGGAATGACGGCGCCGGTTGGGCACCCATTGGCGTTTCGGAGTTCCGATCGTTTGGGGCCTTCAACACCACGTTCGACGGCAACGACCATGTCATTGCCAACCTGTTCGTCAGGGGAGCCGACCAAGCGGGGTTGTTCGGCGGGCTCGGTCAGTCCGGCGTCATCCGCAACCTCAGCGTGATCGACGTCGATGTGGTGGGCGTGGATTCTGTCGGCGGGCTGGTCGGGCACAACTACGGCGCCGTCATCGCCAGCGGGACGACGGGCAAGGTGTCCGGTGACGACGGGGTCGGCGGGCTGGTCGGGGAGAATGACGGAACCATCACCCGCAGCCACAGCTTTGCAACGGCATCATCTGCGCCGCAACCACCAGCCTGCAGCCCATCACCTTGCGTCGTGTTTGCGCGCAACTTTCCGGGCATCGGCGGGCTGGTCGGGGTAAACAACGGCGCGATCACCTCCAGCTACGCGACAGGCGCCGTCGACGGTTACCCCGCCGGCGGACTGGTCGGGTACAGCGACGGCGTCATCGTGAGCAGCTATGCGACGGGACCCGTCACCGGATCGACTGTCGGCGGGCTGGTCGGGAGGAACGGCCGCAATGGAAGGATTTACGCCAGCTACGCCACGGGCCGTGTGTCCGGGGGTCTTGATGTCGGCGGACTGGTTGGGACCAATGCTAACCTCATCAACAGCAGCTATGCCACCGGTCCCGTGTCGCGCCGGAGCTCCTATGGGGGCGGGCTGGTAGGGAATGGCGGCCACCTTGTGGGCGCAAGCTACTGGGACTCGACGACCTCGGGCATCAGTAGCAGCAGGGATAGGGGAAACACGACGGCCGAGTTGCAGGCGCCCATCGGCTACAACGGGATCTATCAGTCGTGGAACCTGGATCTGTACGGAGACAGCGCCCGCGACGATCCCTGGGATTTCGGGACGACCACACAGTATCCGGCATTGTCGGTGGACTTCGATGGGGATGGGCAGGCGACTTGGCAAGAGTTCGGCCATCAGCTGCGCGCCGGTCCGGCGCTGACGGCGGATGCCAAACAGGGCCAGGCGGTCCTGGCCTGGTCCGCAGTGGCTTCAGGCCATTGGACCCCGCCGCCGGGGATCACCTACAACATCTACCGCAGCAAAGACACCACCGTTAAGACCCTTAAGACCCTCGTTGAGAACCTCGACGCGCTTGAATACACGGACCCCGACGTGACCGATGGCCCCTACATCTATCAGG
This sequence comes from Dehalococcoidia bacterium, assembly GCA_965218945.1. Lineage (GTDB taxonomy): Bacteria > Chloroflexota > Dehalococcoidia > Lucifugimonadales > UBA2985 > DAOUJW01. Next base: position 2,539,032 of record OZ244718.1, on the reverse strand, counting down.
TGGCGGCCGTGGCCGATGGCGGGCAGGCGACCCACAGCGCGAGGGTAGCCGCGTCAAGCGCGTCGAACACCGCGCCGGAGTTCCCCTCCAGCGAGACCGGAGTCCGCAGCATACCGGAGAACACGGCTGCAGGCGTGGACATCGGCGCTGCGGTGGCGGCCATTGACGCCGAAGATGACCCCTTGACCTACTCCCTGGACGCCGCCGGCGCCGGGTTCTTCGCCATCGACAGCTCGACCGGCCAGTTGAAGACGAAGGCCCCCCTCGACTACGAGAAAACGAAGACCCATACCTTCACCCTGACGGTCAGCGACTACGCTGCCTCGGATACGACCACTGTGAGAGTAAACGTCACGAACGCGGAGGATCCGGGGACGGTTACCCTGTTGCCTGCGCAGCCCCAGGTTGGCGCCAAGCTGACCGCCGGGCTGACCGACCCCGACACCGTCTCGGGCAGCGTCGGCTGGTCCTGGGAGAGGTCCCCAAACAGCACCGGCCCCTGGACCGCCATCAGCAATGCCACGTCTGCCAGCTACACGCCGAGGGCCGATGACCTGAACAGGTACCTGCGAGCCACGGCGTCATACAACGACGGACTCGGGACAGGCAGGAGCGCCAGCGGGGTATCGGCAAACGCGGTGGCGCCCCGGCCGCCCAACACGTCGTTGAGCCCGTCGGCGAGCGATCCGTCCGCGGACCCGTCGACAGTCGTCTACACCGTGACGTTCGAGGGGCAGTGGACCGCGGCCGCCACGCCCGGCGGCGTGCCCGACGGCGCGCATTTCTCGCGCCTGATCGGCGCCGTCCACAACTCCGGCGTGACCTTCTTGCGAAGCGGCGGCGCGGCCAGCGCCGGGGTCGAGTCCATGGCGGAGGACGGGGGATGGACCGGCTTACGGGATGAGGTTATGGACGCCGGGTCGAATGCGCTCAGCGTCCTGACAGGCGACACCGACAATATCCGCCCGACCACATCGAAAGCCCTGACGGTCACGCTGACCGCCGATCATCCCCGGGTCACCCTGCTTACGATGGTCGCCCCAAGCCCGGACTGGTTCGTCGGCGTCTCCGGGCTTACGCTGCTGTACGCCGGGGGAGACTGGGTGGAGTCGCTCCAAGTAGACCTGTTCCCGTGGGACGCTGGGACCGAGGAAGGGAGCGGGTTCTCACTGTCGAACAGCGCCACCTCGCCGCAGGGAGTCATCACGAATCTCCGGGGCACGGGCAAGTTCTCGAACGCGCGGATCGCTACCCTGACCTTCACTCGCCAATCCGTCAATACCGCGCCGACGGGCACTCCTACATTCATAGGGGCGCAGCGGGTGGGTGAGGTCCTACGCGTAGATACCTCCTCAATCGAGGACCTCGACGGCCTAACGAACCCCGACTTCAGATTCACCTGGCTTGCCGACGACGACCTCATGGAGCTGGGATCTTACCTTCGGGCGCTGAGTTGTTGCGACGGGTACGAAATTGCACCATACGATGCTGGGATGACGATCAAGGTGCAGATCCACTTTGATGACGATCTGGGCAACCACGAGGTCATAGATTTACAAGCGCCAAGCACCGTTGCGGCCGCGGCGCCGGATCAGCCGGGGAACCTGAGCGCCTCTCTAGGTGGTCCCGGTGAGCTTAACCTGAGCTGGTCAACCCCCGCGGTATGCGACTTCACGCTATCATTCGACTGCTGGCTCGGCCTAGATCGCACGTTCAATGTTGGAGACGGCGGTTCGGACATCACGGGCTACACGGTCCAATGGAAGTTATCGTCGGGGGACTGGGGCACGGCATCCGATGTTTCGGAAGTAGAGATTTCGGAGACCTCCTATACCATCACCGGACTGGTTTCCAGCAACACGTACACTGTGCGTGTGCGCGCAGAGAATGTAGCGGGCCTCGGCACTCCTTCGACCGAGGTAACCGTCAGCGGCGCCAGTCTCAACGCGGGACCGGTTGTATCGGGCCGGGCGAGCCCGTACTTTTTTGAGCCCAGTCCCAGAGACGTGACCACGTACACCGCTACCGATCCCGAAAGTGACGGCATCACCTGGTCGCTCTCGGGGGACGATGCCAGCTTCTTCAGCATCGCGAACGGGGTGCTGAACTTCGATTCCGCGGGCGACTTTGAGGACCCACAGGATGTCGGCGGGAACAACGCCTATGACCTGAACGTTCTTGCGTCCGATGGGCAGAACACCGCTACCTTTCCCGTAACCGTGGTCATCCATGACGTCGAGGACGAGCGTCCGGTGATAACAGGAGACGATGCCCTCACATTCGCCGAAGGCACGGATACCACCACTGTTCTGCAAACATACAGCGCCACCGACCCTGAGGGTGTCAACACCTCGTTCGCCTGGTCTCTGTACGGGACGGACAGCGGCGACTTCGACATCAGCGACGCGGGCGCGCTCACCTTCAAGAACGTTCCCGACTTCGACAGCCCTGCGGACGCCGACGGCGACAACGTCTACACCATCTGGGTGCGCGCCGAGGACGCCACCAAGACCGGAAGACTGGACGTGACCGTAACCGTCACCAACGTCAACGAGGCACCCACCACACCCACTGGCAGGGACGCGATCACGGTGGCGGAGAACACCGCCGGCAATCTGGCCCGCTACGCCGCCACAGACCCCGATAAAGACGATACGGTGATGTGGGAAGTATCGGGCACCGACGCCAACTCCTTCCGCATCGACTCCTCGGGCAACCTGGCCTTCAACGGAGCTCCCAACTACGAGAACCCCACCGACTCGGATGGGAACAACGTCTACGAGGTCAGCGTCGACGCCAAGGACGCTGAGTTCACCTCGTCCCTCGAGGTGACAGTCACGGTAGAGGACGTAGACGAGCCGCCGGAGATCGCTGGGGCTACCACCATCGACGACTACGATGAGAACGGCACCGGCATTGTGGCCACCTACACCGCCGCCAATCCCGAGGGCGCAAGCACCATAACGTGGACCCTGGGCGGAACGGACCGGGGCGACTTTGACATCACTGGCGGCGTGTTGACCTTCAAAAGCGCGCCCGACTACGAGCGCTCGGCGGACTCCGGGCGCAACAACGAGTACCGCATCCAGATACGGGCCAATGACGGCAGCCGCACTGGCACCAGGAACGTAACCGTAATCGTAAATGACGTAAACGAGGAGCCCGCCATCGTCGGCGATGCCACACTTTCCTACCCGGAGAATACCGCAACCACCAGGGTGCTTGACCGGTATAGCGCCACCGACCCCGAGGGAAGGCAGATAACCTGGTCGGTAACCGGAACAGATGAGGATAGTTTCCGTATCGATGGCTCCGGCAACCTGTACTTTGTTGACCAGCCCGATTACGACGCTTCATCCGACTCGGGCGGAGACAACGAGTACAACATCCAGGTGGTCGCCACTGACGACGGGAATCTGGGCGACGGCACCCCATCGCTTCTGGGCACTTTGTCGTCGTCGTTCGACGTCGCCGTGACTGTTACCGCAGTCAACGAGCAGCCGACAGTCGACGGCGAACCCCAACTGACTATCTTCGAGAATGATGAAGACTTCAGCGCGTCATATTTGGCCAGCGACCCGGATGGAGTCGCGTCCACCATCACCTGGAGCGTCGCCGGCGCCGACCGTGGCGACTTCAACATCGACAGGAACACGGGGGAACTGACCTTCCGCAACACCCCCAACTACGAGAGTCCCACCGATTCCAACCGGGACAACGTGTACGTTTTCACGGTGCGGGCTACCGATGAAGGCGGGCTCGACGGTTCGCTGGACGTGACGGTTATGGTTGAAAACGTCGACGAGCGGCCCACCATAACCGGCAGCGCAACCCCTCCGGACTTCCCGGAAAACAGCGTCCGCTCCGTGGCTACCTACCAGGCCACCGACCCGGAGGGGCGGACAATTGCCTGGGACCTTTCGGGGACCGACGGCGACGCCTTCAACATCGACCAGGGCGCGCTCACCTTCAAGAACATTCCCGACTTCGAGAAGCCGACGGATTTCAACCAGGACAACGAATACCTGGTAACGGTGCAAGCCACGGACGAGGGCGGCAACCCTGCCAGCCTGGGCGTAACCGTCACCGTGATCAACTCCGCTGGAGTCGAGGAACCCTCCATAACCACCACCAGCCGGCCCTCCCTGACGTTACAGGAGAATGGGACGGGTACGATCTATACCTTCCGCGCACGGGACCCCCAGGGGAGGCCTGTCTTCTGGTCACTTACAGGCGACGACTGGAGCAACTTCACGATCAGCGACGGCGTGTTAACGTTCGACGGTTTACCGGACTTTGAGGATCCCGCCGACGCCAACGGGGACAACGTCTATGAGCTGACGGTGGTGGTGACCGACGACCAGGGCCTGACCGACAGCTTTGACTTCACCGTCACCGTCACCAACCACCACGAGAACCGGGAACCGGCCATCACCACCAGTCCCAGCAGCGGCCTGACCTACCAGAAACTGCACTACCAGGAGAACCTCATCTCCACGGTCCACACCTACAGGGCCAGGAACTACGGGCCTGGCTCCATCAGCTGGACCCTGAGAGGGCTCGACTTCGACTCCTTCGATATCAGCGAACTGGGAGCGCTGACCTTCAAGAGCGCTCCCAATCATGAAGAGCCTGGTGACTCGGGTGGCGACAATGACTACGAAATTGCCGTCGTGGCCTCCAACTCAGGAGGTTACTCCGACAGGTTGAACGTTGTAATCACCGTCACCGACGTGAACGAAGGGCCGGAGGTAACCGGCGGGCAGTCCAGCTTCACCATAAGCGAGAACCAGGACCTGCCCAGCGCCGTCTACACGGGGTTCGACCCCGAGGGGGACACGGTGACCCGGTGGACCGTGGGAGGTACTGACGGGGGTGACTTCACCATCAGCCAGGAGGGCGTGCTCACATTCCGCAACACCCCTGACTTTGAGCGTCCTGTTGACTCGAACCGGGACAACACCTACGAGTTGCAGGTGAGGCCCTACGACGGGCGCTATTACGGTTCCTTTGACGTGACCGTCACCGTCAACGACGTCAACGAGCCGCCCGCCATCACGACGACAAGCAGCTCGGCGACGGCGCTGCGGCAGAACGAGAACGTGACCTCTCGCCTGTACACCTACCGGGCCACGGACCCGGAGGGAGCCGACACGGTTACCTGGTCGGTGGAGGGAGTGGACGCGAGGTTCTTCGACATAGACGAGGGGGGCCAGTTCTCCTTCAAGGAAGACAGCTCTCCGGACTATGAGCAGCCTGCGGACTCGGGCAGGGACAACGTGTACAACGTGGAAATCCAGGCCGCGGACAGCGGGGGCATCAAGGCGTCGCTGGACGTGACGGTGACGGTGCGGGACGTGAACGAAGGACCGGAGATAAGCCAGGTGGGCAGCGCTCCCGGCAGCGTGCCGGAGAACCAGGACCAGTTGCAGGTGCTGGCCCGGTACACCGCCACAGACCCGGAGGGGGGCACGGTGTCCCGCTGGCGCACTTCGGGCAGCGACGGCGGCGACTTCGTGATCAACGAACAGGGGGAACTGCGGTTCCGGAACACCCCAGATTACGAACGTCCTGCCGACTCCAACCGGGACAACGTGTACGTTTTCACTGTGCAGGCCTCCGACGGCAGAAACTACGGCAGCTTTGAGGAGACGGTGACGGTGACGCCGGTCAACGAGCCGCCCGCCATCACGACAACAAGCAGTTCGGCGACGGCGCTGTGGCAGAACGAAAACGTGACCTCTCGCCTGTACACCTACCGGGCCACGGACCCGGAGGGCGCCGACACGGTTACCTGGTCGGTGGGAGGAGTGGACGCGAGGTTCTTCGACATAGACGAGCGGGGCCAGTTCTCCTTCAAGGCAGACAGCCCGCCGGACTTCGAGCGGCCGGCGGACTCGGACAGGGACAACGTGTACAACGTGGAAATCCAGGCCGAGGACAGCGGGGGCATCAAGGCGTCGCTGGACGTGACGGTGACGGTGCGGGACGTGAACGAAGGGCCTGAAGTAACCGGCGGGCGGTCCAGCTTCACCATAAGCGAGAACCAGGACCTGCCCAGCGCCGTCTACACGGGGTTCGACCCCGAGGGGGACACGGTCACCCGGTGGACCGTGGGAGGTACTGACGGGGGTGACTTCACCATCAGCCAGGAGGGCGTGCTCGCATTCCGCAACACCCCTGACTTTGAGCGTCCTGCCGACTCGAACCGGGACAACATCTACCAGTTGCAGGTGAGGCCCTACGACGGGCGCTATTACGGTTCTTTCGACGTGACCGTCACCGTCACCGACGTCAACGAGCCGCCCGCCATCACGACAACAAGCAGCTCGGCGACGGCGCTGCGGCAGAACGAGAACGTGACCTCCCGCCTGTACACCTACCGGGCCACCGACCCGGAGGGAGCCGACACAGTTACCTGGTCGGTGGGAGGAGTGGACGCGAGGTTCTTCGACATAGACGAGGGGGCCCAGTTCTCCTTCAAGGAGGAGAATGCACCCGACTTCGAGCAGCCGGCGGACTCTGGCAAGGACAACGTGTACAACGTGGAAATCCAGGCCGAGGACAGCGGGGGCATCAAGGCGTCGCTGCCCGTGAGGGTCACCGTCGAAAACGACGCGGAGGGCGTGGAGCCCACCATCACCACCCGCCGCCCTCCCGCCACCTACCGGGAGAACGGCACGTCGGCAGTCTACACATTCCGAGCGTCCGAGCCGCAGCGCGGTCCCATTAGCTGGTCGCTGGAGGGCGCCGACAGTGGTGACTTCATCATCACCGGAGTCGGCAGTGGCCGGGCAGTGCTGGCCTTCTCCAGCCCGCCCGACTACGAGAAGCCTGCTGACTCGGATGGGCAGAACGACTATGAGTTGACAGTCATCGCCACGGACGAGGACGGCCACGTTGACAGGCTCTCGTTCACCATCACCGTCACCGAGGTGGACGAGGGGCCGGAAGTCAAGGGGCCGTCCGCCTTCACCATCGCGGAGAATGGAAGCCTATCCAATGCAGTCTATACCGCCACGGACCCCGAGGGCTCCAACGTGGCCCGCTGGAGCGTGGGCGGCCGGGACGGGGGCGACTTCTTCATCACCCAGGGGGGCACCCTGTACTTCCGCTCCCCGCCGGACTACGAACGTCCCGCCGACTCGAACCGGAACAACGAGTACGAGGTGACCATCCAGCCCTCCGACGGCAGGAACAACGGCGCCTACCCGGTGACCGTCACCGTCACCAACGTCAACGAGCCACCCGAGATCAGGAGCGGCAGCAAGACATCGTTCATGCAGCAGGAGAACCGCACATCACGGCTTCACACTTACAGCGCCACGGACCCTGAGGGCGGCACGGTGACGTGGTTGGTGGCAGGCACAGACGACGGCAGACTGTTTACCATCGACGCGAGGGGACAGTTCTCCTTTAGAGAGGAAAACCCGCCGGACTTTGACGACCCCGCGGACGTGGACGGCGACAACCTTTACAAGGTGACCATCCAGGCGCGGGACCCCGAGTTCAACACCGCGAGCCTGCCGGTCACGGTGACGGTTACCGAGGTCAACGAGGGGCCGGTGATCACCCGGGACGGCAACCTCTTCGGGAGTCCCCCGGGCAGCGTTCCGGAGAACACTCCCGTCACCCAGGTGCTGGCCACCTACACGGCCACGGACCCGGAGCGTCCCGGCGTGCAGATCACCCAGTGGAGCACCACGGGCCGGGACGGCGGCGACTTCGTCATAAACGCCCTGGGCCAGCTCATGTTCCGGAACCCGCCGGACTACGAGCGGCCTGCCGATTCCAACCGGGACAACGTGTACGAGGTGACGATTCGGGCGTCGGACGGACGAAACACGGGCACCCTGGAGGAGGTGCAGAGGGTGACGGTGACCGACGTCAACGAGGCGCCCACCATCACCACCACCAGCCGGACCTCCTTTAGCCAGCCGGAGAACCGGACCTCCACCCTATACACCTTCCGGGCCACCGACCCGGAGGGCGGGACCGTCACATGGGCGCCCGGCGGAACCGACGGGAGCGCTTTCACCATTGACGAACGGGGCGCCCTCTTCTTCACCAACCCGCCGGACTACGAACGTCCGGCGGACTCGGACAGGGACAACGTGTATGAGGTGACGATTCAGGCGTCGGACGTGCGGAACAGGGACACCCTTGATGTGACCGTCACGGTCACCGACCACAACGAAGAGGTGGAGCCGACCATCAGCACCCGCCGTCCGCCCGCCACCTACCGGGAGAACGACACCCGCACGGTCTACACGTTCCGGGCCACCGACCCCCAGCGCGGCGCCACCATCACCTGGACGCTGGAGGGGACGGATGCCGCGGACTTCACCATCACCCCCGACAGCAACGGACGGGGAGTTCTGGCGTTCATCAGCCCGCCGGACTTTGAGAGCCCCGCCGATGCGGACCGGGACAACGTCTACGATCTGGCGGTGGTGGCCACCGATGATGACGGTAACTCCGACCGGGTGGACTTCGCCATCGCCGTCACCGACCACAACGAAGGGGTGGAGCCTACCATCAGCACCCGACGTCCGCCCTCCACCTACCGAGAGAACGACACCCGCACGGTCTACACTTTCCGGGCCTCCGACCCCCAGCGGGACACCGTCACCTGGTCCCTGTCGGGGGCAGATTCCGGGGACTTCACCATCGACCGGGGTACGGGAGTGCTGGCGTTCTCCAGCCCGCCCGACTATGAGAACCCTGAGGACTCGGATAGGGGGAACGACTACGAGCTGACAGTCATCGCCACCGACGAGGACGACCACGTTGACAGTCTCTCGTTCACCATCACCGTCACCGACGTAAACGAAGGCCCGGTGATAACGCTGGAGGGCACAGAAACCACCACCGTTTCGGAGAACACTCCGGACACCAAGGTGCTGGCCGATTACACGGCCAGGGACCCCGAGGACACCACGGCAAACATCTTCCGCTGGAGCACCGCGGGCCAGGACGGCGGGGATTTCGTCATCAGCGACCTGGGTGAGCTGCGGTTCCGGTCCTCGCCGGACTACGAGCGGCCCGCCGACTCCAACAGGGACAACGTGTACGAGGTCACCGTCCGGGCCTACGACGGCCGGGTCTATGGCGCCCATGACGTGACGGTGACCGTGGCCCAGGTGAACGAAGCCCCGGTCATCACCACGAAGAGCAGGACCGAGTTCACCCTGAGGGAAAACTTCACCGCTGTCCTGTACACCTACCGGGCGACCGACCAGGACGAAGACGACGCGGTCACGTGGTCGGTGGAGGGAGCCGACGGCGGGGACTTCGCCATCTACAACGGCATCCTCAACTTCCGCCTGCTGCCGGACCTTGAGAACCCGGCGGACGAGGACGAGGACAACGTGTACGAGATCACCGTGGTGGCCGCGGACCGCGCGGGGCTGCGGGACGCCGTCGATGCCGTCATCACCATCACCGACCAGTCCGAGGGGCCGGTGATCGCGGGCACGAGGGCCTACACCGTTGAGGAGAACTACGACATCGCCCAGGTCCTGGGGTCCTACAAGGCCACCGACGCCAAGGACAACCGCCCCGTCTTCCCCCGGTGGTCTCTGTCGGGACGGGACGGCGGCGACTTCACCATCAACGAGGACGGAGAGCTCACCTTCAGGAACATCCCCGACTACGACCGGCCCGCCGACTCCAACCGGGACAACGTGTACGAGGTGACGGTGCGGGGCCACGACAGCCGGGCCTACGGCAACCTGAACGTGACGGTGACCGTCACACCTGTCAACGAGCACGACCCGCTGGTCACGGGCCGGGAGACCCTGAGCTTCCGGGAGAACACCGCCGTCGAAACCCGGCTGCACACCTACCGGGCCACGGACGGGGACCGGGATACCAGCTTCACCTGGTCGCTGGAAGGGGACGACGCGGGCGACTTCTTGATAGACGAGGGTGGTGTTCTGACCTTCAGCGCGCCGCCCGATTACGAGCAGCCTGCCGACCGGGACGAGGACAACGTGTACCAGGTGACGGTGGTGGCGTCGGATGGGGCGAACCGAGGAACCCTGGGCGTGACCGTCACCGTGACCGAGCAGAACGAGGGGCCGGTGGTGTCGGGCGCTGCCGAGTTCACCGTCGCCGAGAACCGGGACCTGCCCAGCAGCGCCGTTTACACCGCCCGGGACCCGGAGGCGGTTGGCGGGGTCACCACCACCATCCGCTGGAGCGTTTCGGGCCGGGACGGCGGGGACTTCACCATCGACCGGGATACGGGAGTGCTGGCCTTCCGCACCCCGCCGGACCACGAGCGTCCCGCCGACGCCAACCGGGACAACGTGTACGAGGTCACCGTGAGGGCCCACGATGGCCGGAACTACGGCGACTTCCAGGTGACGGTGACGGTGGAGGACGTGGCAGAGATCACAGGCCCCACCGCCCTCACTCGGACCGAGAACTTCGAGGGCTTACTGGCGACCTATCTCCACGCCGGGCAGGGAGACCTGGACGTGGATCCCTCCTGGCGGCTTACTGGCGCCGACAGCGGCGACTTCACCATCGACCGCGAGAGCGGGGAGCTGACCTTCCGGTCCATCCCCGACCACGAGCGTCCCGCCGACTCCAACCGGGACAACGCGTACGGCTTCACCGTGCAGGTGGCGGACGGCAGCTACCACGGGACGCTGGACGTGACGGTCACGGTGACCGCAGTGAACGAACCTCCCGCCGTCACCGGAAGGGACAGCCTGAGTTTCCGGGAGAACACCCCGGTCACCACCCGCCTCCACACCTACCGGGCCACCGACCCGGAGGGGGACGGCTTCACCTGGCGTCTGGGCGGCCTGGACGCGAGTGACTTTACCATCACCACCGACGGCAGCGGGAGGGGCGTCCTGACCTTCAGTAGTCCCCCCAACTTCGACAACCCCGGCGGGTCCGGCGCCCACGGCAACCAGTACCTGGTGACGGTGCAGGCCTGGGACGCCCAGGGCGAAACCGGGGAATTCCCCGTCACCGTCACCGTCACAGACCAGAACGAGGGAGCGGTGGTCACCGGCCAGCAGACCATCGCCGTCGAGGAGAACCGGGACCCGACCCTCACCCTGCACACCTACTTGGCGTCGGACCCGGAGGGGCAGCCCATCACCCGCTGGAGCCTGTCCGGCAGGGACGGCGGCGACTTCCTGATCAGCGGGGACGGGGAACTGACCTTCCGCAACACCCCGGACTACGACCGGCCCGCCGACTCCGACCGGGACAACGAGTACCTGGTCACCGTGCGGGCCTACGACGGGCGCACCTACGGCAACCTGGACGTCACCATCACAGTGAGCAACGTGAACGAGCACGCCCCCGTAATCCGCAGCGGCAGCCGCACCTCCTTCACCTACCGGGAGGAGGGCACGGCGGCCCTGTACACCTACAGAGCCACCGACGGCGACAAGGACGACACCATCACCTGGACCACGGAAGGGACCGACGGAGGCGACTTCACCATCGACGGTGACACCGGGGAGCTGACCTTCCGGGAACCCCCTGACTACGAGGCCCCCGGAGATTCCGGCCGGGACAACCAGTACAACTTGACCGTCGTGGCCACCGACAGCGGCAGACAAAGCGCCAGCCTGGACGTCACCGTCACCGTGACGGCGGTGGACGAGGGGCCGGAGATCACTGGCACGACGACCTACACCGTGCCCGAAGGCCAGGGGCTCGCCGGAGCCACCTTCACCGCCCGGGACCCGGAGGATGCTGGCGCTGCCGTATCCAGTTGGAGGCTGGCGGGGTCCGACGCCGGGGACTTCACCATCACCGACACCGGGCCAGACTCCGCCCAACTGACCTTCCGCAACACCCCGGACTACGACCGGCCGGCGGACTCCAACCGCGACAATGAGTACCTGGTGACCATCCGGGCCTACAACGGGAGCACCTACGGATCCCTGGATGTGACGGTGACGGTCACCGACCGGAACGAGGCGGAGCCGGTGGTGACGGGGCGGGACACGCTGAGCTTCCGGGAGAACACCGCCACCACCACACGTCTCCACACCTACCGGGCCACGGACACGGACCGGGACGCGACGATAACGTGGTCTGTTAGCGGCACGGACGGCGGGGACTTCACCATCAGCACCGGAGGAGAGCTGTTCTTCAGCGACATCCCCGACCACGAGCGGGCCGCCGACTCCGACTCCGACAACGTGTACGAAATCACGGTGGTTGCTTCCGACGGCACAAACCGGGGCACCATGGCCGTGACGGTGACCGTCACCGACGTCAACGAGGGGCCGGAGATAACCGGTACCCAGTCCCTGAGCTTTGCTGAGAACACGGCCTCGGACCGGGTCCTGGCCACCTACACCGCCACCGACCCGGAGGACCCGGACCTGGAAATAACCCGCTGGAGCGTCACCGGACCGGACGGCGGACACTTCGCCATCAACGAGGATGGGGACCTGACCTTCCGCAACCCGCCGGACCACGAGCGGCCCGCCGACTCCGGCCGGGACAACGTGTACGAGATAACGGTCCGGGCCTCCGACGGGCGGGTGTACGGCACCCATGACGTGACGGTGACGGTGGAGGCGGTGGACGAGGCCCCCGAGTTCCGTCGTGGCAGCAAGGACTCCTTCTCCTACCGTGAGAACGGCACCGCCGCCCTCTACACCTACCGGGCCACCGACCCGGAGGGGGCCGAGGTCGCATGGTCGGTCAGCGGCGCCGACGGCGGGGCCTTCACCATCGACCGGAATACGGGAGTGCTGAACTTCAGGGAACCGCCGGACCATGACAACCCGGCGGACGATGGTCGGGACAACGAGTACCAGGTGACGGTGGTGGCCACCGACCAGACGGGCCGCGCCGCCAACCTGCCGGTGACGGTGACGGTAACCGACGTGAACGAAGGACCGGAGATAGCCGAAACCGGAACCAACACCGCCATCACGGTGCGGGAGAACCACGATGAGGTCTTGGCCACCTACACCGCCACCGACCCGGAGGACCAGCCCGTCACCCGCTGGAGCGTCACCGGCCGGGACGGTGGGGACTTCTCCATCAACGAGAGCGGCGAGCTGACCTTCCGCAACCCGCCGGACCACGAGCGCCCCGCCGACTCCAACCGGGATAGCGTCTACGAGGTCACGATACGTGCCTCCGATGGGCGGTACTACGGGACGCTGAACGTGACCGTAACCGTCCTGGCCGTGGACGAGGCTCCCGAGTTCCAGCGCAATACCCAGGACTCCTTCGTCTACCCGGAGAACAGCACCTCTGCAATCTATACCTACCGGGCGACCGACCCGGAGGGCAGTGCCGTCGCCTGGGACCTGTCGGGGACAGACAGCAGCGCATTCTCCATAGGCAAGACGGGCGTCCTCACCTTCAACAGCCCGCCGGACTACGAGGCTCCAACAGATTCGGACCGCAACAACGTGTACGAGCTTACGGTGGAAGCCAGCGATGAACAGTCCAACCCGGCGAGGCTGGACGTGACGGTGACGGTTACCAATCTGACCGATGCGAGAGCCGTCATCCGTGGTACGGCGCAGGTGGGCCGGACTCTGACGGCAGAGACGTCGGGCATCCCCGACGAGGACAGGAGGGACAAGGTCGACTTCAGCTACCAGTGGCTGGGCGACGACAAGGACATAGAGGGCGCGACTGACTCAACCTACGAGATAACCGAAAAGGACGAGGGCAAGGCCATCAAGGTGAGGGTCACGTTTACAGACAACGCGGGCAAAGAGGAGACGCTGACCAGCGCGGCCACGGCGCCTGTGAAGCCGGCCCAGTCCAACGAACCCGCCACGGGCCTGCCAACCATCAACGGCACGGCGCAGGTGGGAGAAACGCTGACAGCGGATACGTCGGGCATATCCGATGCCGACGGTATGACCAACGCCGTGTTCAGATACCAGTGGACACGGTGGGACAGCGACACCGATGAGGACATTGAGGGCGCTACCGACTCGACTTATGAAGTGTCCGACGAGGACGAGGGCAAGACCATCAGGTTGAGGGTCGGCTTCAGCGACGACCGGGGCAACGACGAGGCGCTGACCAGCGCGGCCACCGGCGCCGTGGCGGCGAGACCCGCGCAGTTGACGGCGACATTCCCGGCCAGCCCGTTCCAGTCGTCTCGTCACAAGGGGGACGACGACCGGCCCCAGGTGATTGTCGCCTTCAACCTGCCGGTGCAGTCCTTCGACAAGACCACACCCTCAGTGTCGTTGACCGGAGCCACGGTGTCCAGCTTGGTCCGGCACGAGGAGGACGGACTGGAGAACGCCTGGGTGTTCTTCCTGGACCCTGAAGGCAACGACGTCGTCGTGTTCACCCTGGTGGCAGGTCAGTCGTGCGACGGGGGTGGAATCTGCACCGGGGAGGGGAAGATGCTGTCCGAAGGTGGGACGACCACCCTCCCCGGACCGGACGAGGAAGACAAGCCCGACAATACGGACTCGAGTGAACCCAACAGCCCTGTGACCGGCGCGCCCACCATCACCGGGGCCGCCCAGTTGGGGGAGACGCTGACGGCGAACACATCTGGGGTCGCCGACGCCGACGGGCTTAGCAACGTCCAGTACGACTACCAATGGCTGGCTGATGACGCTGAAATCGCGGGGGCTACAGGCTCCACATACACCTTGGCCGCCGCTGACGAAGGCAAGGCCATCAAGGTCCGAGTCACCTTCACCGACGACGCGGGCAATGTTGAGACGCTGACCAGCGCGGCCACGGACGCGTTGGCCGGTTCGCAACCCACGGAGCCGCCCACCAAGCCCAGGGGTCTCTCCGCCACGGCGTCGCACGACTCTGTGACCCTCACCTGGGACGACCCCGGCGACGACACCATCACCGGCTACGTGATCCTGAGGCGCGTCCGCGAGAACGATGTCGGGGGCGAGTTCAGTGTATTGGTGCCCGACACGGGCAGCCCCGCGACCACCTACACCGATGACACAGTGGTTGCTGGCATTACCTACACCTACCGGATCAAGGCCATCAACGGGGCCGGAACGAGTGAACGCTCGCACTGGTTCCACATCGACACTCCGGCAGCCCCCATACCCGCCAAGCCCACGGGCCTCTTGGCCACGGCGACCCACGACCGGGCGGTCCTCACCTGGGACGCCCCCGGCGACGACAGCATCACGGGCTACGTGATCCTGCGGCGCAACCGCTACGACGACCCCTCGGGCCACTTCGATGAGCTGGTGGCGGACACGGGCACGGCGACAACCACCTACACCGACGATACGGTAAAGGCCAACACTCACTACACCTACCGGATCAATGCCATCAACGAGCACGGCGGGGTGAGCGAGCGCTCCCGCTGGTTCCACATCGAGACGCCTGCGTGCACGCTGGACACCGGCGACATCTGGTGCGGCGTGGTGACGGTGGCAGCTATCGAACACAACAACGCGACTGTCGCATACGGGTTCCTGGACGACACTAACATCGGCGCAGGCGACCTTGACGGCGAACCCGGCGACGAGACGTTCTCGGTGGGGACCAACGGCTACACGATCGTGGGCATTTTTGTCGGATCTGCCGGCAGCATCGGCGGCGTACTGCACTTCTACCTGGACGACGATCTCTCCGCCACTGACAAGGCGAACCTGGAGCTCCATGTGGACGGTGCCAGCGCTCCGTTCGCGTTCAGCGACGCCGCGAAATTGTCAGGCACCGATGGCTCGAACAATTGGAGCATGTCGGGCCTGGACTGGTCTTCGGAGACCACGGTTACGGTTCGTCTGCGTCCGGCGACGACAGAGTGACCTTCCCGCCCACTACTGCCGCCACCTGCCGGTGAAACGCAAAAGGGCCGCATGCATTGACAAACGGGTGAGGCAAGCGTACTGGCCGGAGCACGGAACGCCCACGGTCTGAGGCGGACGGGAAAGGCGATGCTTGCGCCCGCGTTGGAGAGAGGCTCCGGCTGTGTACCCGGAGGGACCGGCGGTTCCATCCCGAGACCGCGAGGCGCTGGAGGGAAAAGGGGGTGCTGCCCAACACGCAGAACTATGCGGCGCTCCTGCAAATGGCGGACTCGCTGGGCCTCGGCCACCTGTTCAGAGACTGAGGGGGACGGCGCGCCCGGCGGGGGCCGCGGGCCGCAGGGTCTGGAACGCCAAGAGGCCGTCATACAAGGAGTGCTCACCGTCAGACTCGCATTGCATTCCGGGAGCCGCTCCACCATCATGGAGGCGTCCCTCGCGCCGGTCCCGCAACGGGATCGACGGAGCCCACGCCGCGAGGGAAAGGCTGCGATGGAGCAGGCGGGGAGACGAACTCAGGTTCGGGCCGCCCCTCGGAGTCTGCTCCGTCCCAGGCGACCGTTCCCGCAACAGGGGACCTTCCCGGTAGGAGAACGCCAGGACATACAAGGAGGAACGTCATGAACGAGGAGCATGACGGGACGAACCAGGGGAAGCCATCAGAAGAAGAGTACCAGAGGTTCCGCAAGATGATAGACGGCGTGGGTCGCGAGGGCCTTCAACGGATGGTCGAGCATCTGACGGAGAGGATCGAGGCGAACCCTTACGACACGGAAGCCCTAGCCGCGAGGGGGCTGGCGTACGCCGAGCTGGAGAATCACCGCCAGGCGATAGAGGACAACGGGAGCATCATCGCCCTCGACCCCGGCAATGCGGGCGCCTACTTGGACAGAGCCCGCGCCCATTCCGAGCTTGGGGAGCACCGTTCGGCGGTGGAGGACTACGACAACGCCATCCGCCGGGCTCCCGGCAATGCCGTGGCGCACTACAACCGGGGGGCGTGCAAGGCTGAGCTGGGCGACCTAGCCGGAGCGGTCAACGACTTCGACGTGGCCATCATGCTGGCCCCCAACGATGCCGACGCCCACTACAACAGGGGGTTGACCTATGCCTCGATGGGAGAGCTCATCCGGGCGGTGGAGGACCTCAGCAAGGCAATAGAGTGCAATCCCAGCTTTGCCGTTGCCCACTACCACAGAGGACTCGTATACCGTGACCTCGGCGAGCCGGATAAGGCGCTCAGCGATTTCGACGCCGCTATAGAGCTCGAACAGAACTACGGCCTTGCCTGCTACGCCAAGGGAATGACCAACCTAAATCTTGGAACATACGACGGAGCGCTCCGTGACTTCGATGCCGTCATCGACCTTGATCCCGACAACGCCTCCGCGCTCCGCAACAGGGGCGTCGTTCTCGGCAACCTGGGTCGTTACGACGAAGCGTTGAGGGACTTCGACCAGATCCTTGGGCCTCGATCCCAACAACACTGAGACCATCACGGCCAGGGGGCTCGCCCGCACCAGCCTGGGGCAACACGAGCTAGCGATAGAAGACTACACTAGAGTCATAGACCTTGACCCCCGCAACACAGCCGTCCTCTACAACAGGGGGATGGCCCACATGCACGTGGCCGAGTACGAGCGCGCAGCTGAGGACTTCAGCGCCATCCTCGGTATCGACCCGGACAACTCCGCCGCGTACATGGCGAGGGGATTCGCCCGCACGGCGCTGGGGGATCACAGTGGGGCGATCAAGGACTACGACTGGCTCATCGAACTCACCCCGGAGGACCCGATGGCGTACTACACGAGGGGGTGCGCTCACGCGGAGATGGGTGAGCCCAACAGGGCGGTTGAGGACTTCGGGCGGGCCATCGCCCTCGACCCGGACAACATCTTGTCCCTACGCAATAGGGCGGCTCTGTGCCGCAGCCTGGGCGAGTTGGACAAAGCGGTACAGGACTACAACGAGATCATCCGCATCGAACTGACGACGCCGACGCTCACCACGCAAGGGGGTCCGCGCTCTTCACCCTTCGCAGATTCAGCGAGGCGGTTGTTGACTTGGACAGGGTCATCGAGCTTGAGCCGGACTACGACGAGCCCCACTACCAGAGGGGCGTTGCCCACATGGAGCTCGGCGAGCACCGACGGGCGGTCGAAGATTTCGACCAGTTTATCCGCCTAAATCCCGACGACCCATTTGTCCGCCACGACCGACAGCTCGCCATTGAGCAGGCGGAGGCGGATGAACGGTGAGTCAAAAGGCGACGCGGTAGTGCAGCTGCCCGCACGTGAGCGTCTAGGTTGCAAGCCGCCTGCCATGCCTCTGGTGTATGGAAGACCAGCGATGAGTTCGGACAACAAGAAAGCCCGCTCACATGGACGCACAGGGGCAGCCATCCTTTGAATACGGTGGCTTCCCCTGTGCCTTTGCCGTCTAGTGCCCCCGCCGACCGGCTCCGATTTCGGCTACGCTAACATGCAAGAGATGCCGGGCGTCACGACAGGCGTAACCGACACCCGGCCCCGGCTGTCGTACCCCGCACGATACGCATACTCCACCTCCGCACCCCAGGGCACGCGACCGCCGACCCGAATAGCGCCCTCTCCAACCTTACCCGCTCCTCCACCGGCCCCACGCACAACAACCCCGTGCCGGTCACCCTTCTTCCAACCCAGCACCTTCACCTCGGCGGGCACAACCCGCTCTTTCTTCGCCGGCTGGAACAGGACCCCGTGCAGCTTCTTCAGAACGCCCGGCGACGGGTTGTTCCTGCCGGTCATGATCTGGGAGAGGTGGGCGGAGCTGATGCCAGCCCTTCTCGCAACCTCGTTCTGGCTGATCCCATGAGCGTCCATCCGGCTCCAGAGGGCTTGTTGGTCTACGCAGGCGCGTTTGGCAGGAGCGACCGTCGCCTGGGCGTCAAGGGCAGCCTCTACGCGTGCCTGGACCTTGACGCCCATCCTCCTTCGGCCCCGGGACACCTCCGTCATGTAGCCTGGAGTAACACCCACTCGTTCGGCCAGCTCCATCATGCTCATTCCCAGGGCACGGGCGCGCTCACGGATGTAGCTGCTCTCCCCATTCACCACTTCTCTCTGCCGATAGACCATCCCTTGGCCTGGGGCCTCTCCCAATACCTTCACAGCTTTATCTCGCAACTTCGGAGTCCATTGCCTGCGCCCCGAGGCAAACTCCGAGAGGTAACTCGTAGACACACCCATCTTCTCCGCAAGCTCTTTCATCGTGAGCCCGCAGCGCCTAGCCGCGGCCCTGAGTTGAGACTCCGCTGCCCCCGTATCCTTGGTCCCATTGCTTATCGTTGCCGTTGCCTTCGTCATTACGACCTCCTTCATTTCTTGTTTCGTTGCCTTGGATGAGCCCGGTTGCGGACAAAGAAGAAGGGCCGGCTCCGTTCGGAGCCGGCCCTTGTGCGTTGGGGCTTAGGTGCCCATCAGCGTTTGTGACTCGGTATCTTGCGCCGGAGAATGAACCGAATGAACGGGAGACCGCCGACGCCCAGCCCGATGAGGTGCAGTGCCAATACCTCTACGTCGCCGTCCAGCAGTAGCCGGCCAGCATTGCAGTGAAGCAGACTGCCATTGTCAGCCGCCTGCTTCGCAGGGCGAGCGTGTCGCAGCCCGCTGGATCGTCCTTGACTATTTCAACCGTTGCCTTGATATCCATGACGCTCGTTGACGCCTCCCTTCCGTTGTTGACCTATACTGGCATCCGTGGCAGGGGTCCTTGGTGACGGGTATGATTGACGCTGGACGCACTCCGCCCACGGTCGGATGCCGGACGCAGAATACGGAGTGGGCCTAAAGAAAACACAGCTCGCCCAAGGTCACATCACATGGGACGGATTCAGGGGGAGCTACTGAGTGGAGCGACCGGCCTGGGAGCTATTCACAGGACGGCCCGGTGAAAAAGAACACAGTTCGCCCAGGGTCACATCACGGGAAATGACTCAGGGAAACTGCTGCGACGTGGGGAATGAATAAGTTGCAGACCGGCCCAGGGGAACCGTTGCGAATCGACCTGGGATGCTGCGAGTGAAGCGGCCAGCGATGGTTTCATCGAAGACCGGCGCATGAGGAAGCTGCGGCCTGGCTCCGAGTGAGCAGCGCCGCAGCCGTGAGGAAGTGGTCAGAGCGCAGGACGCAATCCGACCAAGGCACTGAGGACAAAGCACATTACGCACCTCGCCCAGAGCCTGCCCCGTACTCGATACTGGGGTGTCCCGACTTCTGAAGCGGTCTTCAGGAGAGCAAGGCTCGACCCTTGGACCACTTCTCGCAGCGGGAAGCGGGTATCCCTCTTGGGTGAACCGTCGGGAGAGCGAGGCTCAATCCTTCCGGTCTGACCCCTGGGCGGTTGTTCGGAGAGCGAAGGCTCAATCCTATGCAGCCGGTCCCGGATTCGGGGGACGGGAACCCTCCAGGTTTCTAGGCACGAAACGCTGGAAAAGCCAGAAACTGCGTCAATTATTACCCGAACATCCGACCGAATGGAAGGCTTCGAGGGGGTCTTGGCCCAACTCTACCCAGATCACTTGCTTCGACGTGGCAACGCAGCAAACATCGCCCCAACCACGCCCTACCCCCGCCACAGCCCCAGGGTGCAGACCCGCCGGACCCAGCGCAGCAGCCTGCGTTTTCTCAACGCCACCCGCGTGTCGTGGAGGGCCGTCCACCGCCAACTGGTCTGTCCCTTGCGACCGAAGCCCCGCAGGGGCTGCTTCTCCGGCGGCAGCGTTCGCCCGTGCTCCTCCAGCATCGCCAGCTCCAGGGTCAGCAACTTCTCCTCGGTGACCAGCCACGAAAGGCTCCTGCCCTGATGGGGATGCCCGGCCCGCAGGCTGCGCCACTCCTTCACCAGTGGCCACGCATCGTCGTAGGCCTCCGGGTCGTCGTCGGCAGGCTCCTCGGTGACGATCCCAGGATCCAGCCGCCGCTCAACGAAGGGCTTCTTCGAGCGCAACCCCGTCACTGGAGGGGTGGGCCGGTCGGAGGCCGGTCCCCCCGCTTCCTCCTCCTCGACACCGGCCTGCACCTGGGCCTGACCTTCAGCCCGACCATTCACCCCATCCTGCGTCTGTGTCTGGCCGTCCTCGTCGGCTCCGGCCTGCACGCCACCGACGATAGCACGAATCTCATCGAGGCCGTCTCGCATCTCCTTCGTCAGCGCTTCCATGCCGGACTCCAACGCCGTCATGCGCTCCCGCAGCCGCACCGCTTCGGGGTCCTCACCCGTCCCCAGCAGCCGCTCCAACGCGTCGCTCATGCGCCCGGTCAGCTCGCCCGACTCCTCGGCCTTGACCAGCGTGCGGTAGTTAACGCCCAGCAGCTCGGCCGCCTCCATCCGGCCCTCCTCCCGCACCAGCTCCCGAAGGAACCCGCTCAGCCTGAACCGCCGCATCTTCTCCACGTCAGGGACATCGCTACCGTTGACGTCGTCCAGTGCGTCGTCATCCACTGTCGCACCAGCCTCGACCTCGTCCCACTCCGCCTCAGTCCCCTGCGCCTCGTCAGCCTGTGTGCCGATCACTTCCGTATCACTCATGTCTCAAACCTCCTCGCTGTCATGTCCTGTAGGGGGTTCCCTCCCCCAACGTTGGCCCTTCCACCATACTGCTTGCTACGACTGGGCTGTCCTGCCAACTTGCATTTCTGCAACTTGTCCAATATCCGTGGAACCCGCCCCGACTAAACATCACTTGCCAACTCGCTCTGACTCGCCTCTTTTTCCCTTGATTCACGCTCAAAACAGCCCCGACTTGTATTTCTCCAACTGACGCCATTCCCTGTACACCCCCATGACACCACAGACGCTTCCCCATGGACAGGCCCCGTGAGGGGGGCACGCCCACAGGCTCCCCTCACTCACCATTCCTAAGCGGTTTCCGTTTCGTCAGACTCCACGGCAGACAGGAGACTCCATCGACGAAGAGGAGGCGAAGACGTGGGAGCGCAATCGACCATTATCTCCCGGCCAATACACAACCTGGCTCGCTACACGAGGACCAGCCCACAGCTGCCGGCGCTGACAGTCCGGCGCGTTCCCGTCCGACCCGAAGGACCCTTTCAGGGAGGGGTCAGTCCTGTAGGGAAGGGTCACTCCGATTCCCGCCCACTCACTCAAATTGCTCGCTCCGATGTAGCAGAACGGTACGCTTCCCTTTTGGGAACTGCTGCGGAACCAGCCCATTCACCAAAGTGCTCGCAAAACCCGCTCCACTTCCCGTCTTATTCGCCTGTTTCACGTTCAAAACAGCCCCCGACTTCCCTTTTGGGAACTGAAGCGAATCCCTGTACACGGGTATTACGCCAATTCCGGCCCCGAGCTCCCGTCCCTCATAAAGGAGGACGCGCGTGTCCTCCCATACAGGGCATGGCGCAACGCATTCCGGCTTCTCCGACTTGATGGGAGAAAAACGACCCGATTGACAACGAGGAGGCGAAGACCTGGGAGTCCCATCAACCGCCCTCTACCAGCCCTCCAGGACCTGGCCGGCGGCATAGGCCTCGGACCTGTGCCACCGATGGTGACAGCACAACGCAGACTCACTTGCGACCGGAGCGATGAGACAGAGAGATATGAAGGATAAAGACAGAGAGAGCAGGCGGGGGAGACCCAATGGGGACGCTTCCGAGTTCGGGACCGTCAGGGTCTTTTCCAAACCCGCTCCCGACGCTGAGGACCGACTTCGCCGCCTCTTTACCCTGCTGCTCGAACATGCAGCCAGGAAGAGGCGGGCCGCCCCCGAGACGGAGTCCCTTCCAGAGACGGATCTCGCTGACGACCATATCGAGGCGGAACCCTGATGCAGCCGGAAGGGTTGACTATAGACGTCACCCTGACCCGAGGCGTCCAAGCAGCATCTGCGCCGCTCCCGGTTAGCGAGGGGACATTCGGCGAGCACAACGTCCCCTACAAGGCTGTCTTTGGAGACGTGTCGAAGAACATCGACGCGGCCAGGGACTCGGCCGCCCCTTGGGTGAACGCCGCGTACTGGCTGACCGGACGCCGCAGAGTCGAGTTCGAGCAGTCGAGAGAAGAGCGGGCCGAATATCGAACCGCGCTTGTCGAGAGGCTGTCGGTGGACTTGACCACTCGGCCTCGACGGGGCTTCTATCGTCATAAGGTCCAGTACATGCGCCTGTTCTACCTCTCATACCCACCCAGTCAGATTCGCCAGACACCGTACACCGTCTGGCATATCCGAAGCCGCCACCGTCGAAGTGGGCTTCGACGACCCTCTCGCGGCCTTCAGGATCCCCCGGTCTTGGTCACCCCACGTACGGCTTCCGGACAAGGTGGTGGCTGCTGACTACCGGATCACCTCTCCCGACGAGACGCTCGTCGCGGCGGAGCTTGACCGGACGAGGCTTGCGATGGGGGGCCGCTGAGATGCGCTTTGACGCCCTCATGTCCAACAGGGTAAAATGGAAGGCAGAAAGAAGTTGGCCCGGCGGTGCGCTAACACCCCGGGCCGTGGCGCCACCTGAATGGACAGGTGATGCGATAGGATTGTACTACTCGCAGACCCGCTCCCGACAGGAGGCGGGTCCTTTTCGTTTCAGAGGGCACGATAGAAAGGGGACAATGATGGCGAGAAGCATTGAGAGGAAGACAGAGGCGAACCGGGCGGCCATCTACGCCCGCGTATCGGACAAGAGCCAGGCCGAGGAGGACAAGGCCTCCATATCGGAGCAGATAAACGACATGGAGGCCTACTGCGAGCGCAGGGGACTGACCATCACCGCACGCTACCAGGAGGTTGGAAGGGGCTGGTCCAAGAAGCGTCCAGAGTTCCAGCGCATGCTGACGGATGCACGAGAGGGACGCTTCGACACCATCGTCTGCTGGAAGTCCGACCGGCTGAGCCGTGGGATGTACCCGGCAGCCGCCCTCATGGAGGTCGTAGAGGCGTACCAAACACGCCTGGAGGCCGTCATGGACTCCATCGACATGAAGACCTTCGGACTCATGGCGGCCATAGGCAAGATCGAGCTGGACAACTTCCGGGAGAGGGCCTCTATGGGCAAGCGGGGGAAGGCCAAGCAGGGCAGGATGCCAAACGGTTCGGTCCCCTACGGGTACCGCATCGGGGAGGACGACAAGCCGGTGGTATACGAGCCGGAGGCCGAGGTGGTGCGGCGCATCTTTCGGCAGTACGTCCACGATGATATGGTGGGACTGGCTATTGCCCGGCAACTGGATCAGGACAACGCGCCCACGTGGAGACCGGGTTCGCGGTGGCAGAACTCCTACGTGCACGCGCTCCTCGGCAAGGAGGTCTACAAGGGCACCTGGTGGTACGGCAAGGCCCGCTGGGTCGCCACGGAGGGCGGAGATCAGGTGTACAGGCAGCCGGAGGATACGTGGATCGGGATTCCTTTCCCGCCCTTGGTAGACGAGCAGACCTGGGACAGGGCGCAGGCCATCAAGAAGCAGAGGACCTCACTATCCAAGCGGAACACCAAGGTATTCTACCTGTTGCAACACCTTCTCAGGTGCGCCGAGTGCGGTCTGCTCTTCGCTTGCCGGTCGAAGACTCGTGCGACAACGAAGTACAAGGACAGGAAGTACATCTACAACCTGAAAACTCCTCAACGGCACTATCACTGCTACGGGATGCAGAGGGAGCATCTGCGGTGCCGGGAACGACCGTACATCAGAGCCGACAGGTTGGAGGAACTGGTCTGGAGCGAGGTTAAGAAGGTGGTCCAGAATCCTGACCTCATCGTGGAGGGCATCGAGTCACTGGATACGCAGGAGGACGGTGGACTGGTGAAGTGCATTGCCGGTGCGGAGCGTGAGTTCCGGGGAGTGCAGATGGAAGAGGAAAGGGCCATTGGCCTGTACGTGTCCGGAAAGATCGCCGAGGACCAACTCGACCATCAGCGCAAGCTCATACTCGAACGGCTGGAAGCCGCCCGGGCGAAGCTCGATGACTACCGCGCCCAGGAGTCGTTGACAGTTGAGAAGCGCGTTCTTATGGAGAACATCGTCGAGTGGGCTGGAAGGGTTGGCGATGGGCTGGATGACTTATCCTCCGAGGAGCGTCGAGACGTCCTACAGCTGATCGTGGATCAAATCGTCATAGACCGCGAAAATAATGTTAACATCACCCTGGGAATCCCAACTGAAGGTTTAGTGTCAATTGAGCAAGAGGAATCTCGAACCATTTGAGCGGACATACAGCAGCTTCAGCCTCAGGTCACATCTCGTTTCTCACCACGCCTCAAGGGATGCCAAGCGCCTGCGCGGCGCTGTCAGAAGCTTATTCTCTCACAACAAAAGGTACAGGTTGTAGAATGAGATATGACAAGGATACCGATACGGACAATAATAGAGACGTGGAAGGCATGTGGTCAGAACAGTTCAGAAGCAGCCAGTCAGCTAGGTATAGACCGGCGTACCGTGAAGCGCTGGGTGGACCGTGGGCGACAACCCTGGGGCTACGTCCGGTGGCGCGGGGTACAGCGCCAGTCCACAGCTCCCAAACATCCCAAGCGTGTGCTGAGTGGGGAGGCTGCGGCCCGGGTACGAATGTGGAGGGAAGCGACGGGTTTCTGTCGGGAGAAGCTGGCGGTCATGGCAAAGTCAGAGGGGTTAGAGGCATCGGCATCGACCATTCACAGGTACTTACACAGAGTGGGACTGGTCCGTCCCAGTACCAAACGACGACGGCCCCGATTCCAGAACGGCCAGGTCATGCGACCCAGTAACTGTCCCGGACTTGGTTACCTCCAGATGGACGTGAAGTACGTGACTCCGGAGCTCTCCGGGTTGCCCTACACGTGCTACCTGTATGCTGCCATGGATATCTCCACCCGCTACAAGGTGGGGCTTATCCTCCCCAAAGTAGACGAAGCGGGATCGCTCCTTGCCTTGTACCATGCAACCAGGACACTGCCCTTCCCTGTGTGTTACGTGCAGACCGATAATGGCCTGGAGTTCCAGAGGCGCTTTCACGCCAAGTGTGAGGAGGTGGGACTAGAGCATTTCTACATCCACAAGAGTTCCCCTAATGAGAATGCGGTGATTGAGCGCAGCTTTCGCACGGATGAAGAGGAGTTCTTCTTCTGGTTGGAGGAGGCCCCTCGAGACCACCTGGAGTTGAATGCCTGGTACCAGCGCTACTTGGATACCTACAACACCATACGCCCTCATATGGGCATCAATATGCTGACTCCAAAGAAGGCTATCACCCTGTACCAAAACTCCTGAGAGAATAAGCAGAAGTTGACAAGATAATGGCAAATTGTTAATCTCCACAAGTTGATTGTGAAAAAGGAGACGTATGACAGTTGCTGATGTTCTTCAAAAAGCTCGCCAGGATGGCAGGACACTCCTCACAGAGGTGGAATCAAAGGAATTGCTGCGGGAGTCCGGCATTCCCGTGACGGACACCCTCCTGGCCCGCACCAGGGCCGAGGCTACCAAGCTGGCCCAGCAGATGGGACTGCCCGTAGTCCTGAAAGTGGTCTCCCCGGAGGTGACCCACAAAAGCGACGTGGGCGGTGTCAAGGTCGGCCTCGACAGCCTGCGGCAGGTCAGAGGCGCATTCGACTCCATAGTATCCTCCACCCAGGAGGCGGTTCCGTCGGCGACCATTCTGGGAGTCTCGGTGCAGAAGATGGCCGACCCCGGCGTAGAGATCATCATCGGCGCCAACAAGGACCCCCAGTTCGGTCACGTTATCATGTTCGGACTTGGCGGAGTGCTCGTGGAGATGCTGAAAGACGTGTCCCTTCGCTTGGTGCCTTTGACCCCACGAGACGCCCGCGAGATGGTGCGCGAGATCAAGAGCCTTCCCCTTCTCCAGGGATACCGCCAGTTCCCGGCCTGCAGCCTGGAGAGTATTGAAGAGGCTCTTCTGAAACTGTCGAGCTTCCTGGAGCAGCATGAAGAGGTGAAGGAGCTCGACCTCAACCCCATCTTCTGCTACTCCGACGGGCTGGTCGCCGTGGACGCCCGTGTAGTCTTGGAAGACGAATAATACGAAACAACAATACATTTCGAAGCCTTCGCTGGAGGAATCATGGGACTTGAAATAGACTACTTATTCCATCCCCGCTCCATTGCCGTTGCCGGAGCCTCAGAATCGCCGGACAAGACCGGCCACACCTACTTCAAGAACGTACTTGATAACTTCAAGGGTAAATCATACCCCATCAACTTCCGGGCCCCCGAGGTCCTGGGAGTCCCCACCTACAAGTCCGTGCGCGACCTCCCCGAGGACGTGGACTACGTCATCTCCGCCATCCCCAACCGGGACATCATAGACCTGGTGGACGCCTGCATCAGCAAGAACGCCAAGGTGCTTCACCTGTTCACGGCCCGGTTCAGCGAAACGGGCTTCGAGAGGGAGACCCAGCTGGAGTACGAGATGCTGGATAAGGCGCGGGCCGGCGGCCTGCGCATCCTTGGCCCCAACTGCATGGGCCTCTACTATCCGAAAGAGGGGATCGCCTGGGGCCGTGACTTCCCCCAGGAGTCCGGCAATGTGGGCATCATCTCCCAGAGCGGAGGCAACGGAGGCGAAATCATCTCCACCGGGGCCAGCCGCGGCCTCAGGTTCAGCAAGGTCATCAGCTATGGCAACGCCCTGGACCTGAACGAAGCAGACCTGATCGACTACTTCGCCGAAGACCCGGAGACGGAGATCATCGGCGGGTACATCGAGGGCGTGAGGGACGGCAAGCGCCTCATAAAGGCGCTCCGCAATGCCTCAAAGCGCAAGCCGGTTGTCCTGCTCAAGGGCGGCAGGACACAGGCGGGGACCCACATGGTCTCCTCCCATACGGCCTCAATGGCCGGGACTCGAGAGGTCTGGGAGGCCATGTGTCGTCAGACCGGCGTCACTAACGCACAGAGTCTTGATGAGTTGCTGGACATGCTGGTTGCCTTCTCCACCATGCCGCCCGCCAAGGGCTTCAACCTACTGGTCGGCGGAGGCGCGGGAGGAAGGAGCGTCCTTTCGGCGGACGAGTGCGAGGAGGAGGGCCTTCATCTGCAGCAAATCCCCGAAGACGTGCGCAAGGAGCTGGAACGGCAGGACCCCTTCTTTGGCGCGTGGGTGACCAACCCCGTGGACAGCTCAATAATGGGCGGCAGCAACCTGACCCCCTACGACGTGGTTCAGCTTATAGGGGAAAGCCCCGAATACGACGTCGTGGTCAACAATATAGGGGCCGGCCCTGACCCTGCGAGGCAGCAGAGGGCGACACGGATGATTGACCACACTGCGGACATAGCAGAGAACCTCGGCAAGCCCGTGGCTCTGGTGATATCCGACATCACGCCGGAGGACCCGAGCCAGTTCGAGGCCACCCAGCAGTTGCGGCGCCACTGCATCGAGAGGGGATTCGCCATTTTCCCCAACATGGGCCGCGCGTCCCGAGCCGTCAAACGCCTGGTGGACTACCACCTCTGGCGGGAAGCGGAAGGGGCGTAGAGGCAGATGGCGCGGTTCTGGGCGGCACCAGGCTGGGGTAACTACGAGTGTGGCCACTCAGGGAGTGTGCCGGGACCCGTTTACTGGAAATGCGAAGGATCATTCTTTGTCCATTAGCACTCTGTCCATCGGGGCTGCGGTTGCCGTATCCCTCTCAGTTGCTGTCAGTGTGCTTTTCTTCGCGATACCGTTAGTGTCTCGACCCGGTGCTAGCGCGTCCACGGCCAGTGTGCTTGGTTCAATTGGGTTCATTGGAGTTATTGCGGGGAGCATGATCATTTGGAGTGACCGACACAAGGGCCGTTGGGGCTGGGTTGGCCTTGCATTCGCCCTATTGTACCTGGGGGCATCCGCTTGGCCACAGGTCTACCTGGTAACCGCGCATTGGTATGGACCAATCGCACTGGCTGTCGTCTCGCTCGCGGTATGGAATATCATAAGGCATAGGCGCGAGGGCGTCGTAGAGCTAATGTCAAGGTGCCCCTCCACCGGTGCTGCCAATTAGCAGTTGACGGACATTGTGGCGGAGCGGCTCCACTGGTCGGTGCCCGACCCTGCGGAGTCCGGCACGCTGGAGGCTTTTGAAGAGGCGTACAGCGCCATAGACAGGAGAGTTAGGTTGCTGGCTGCACACGCTACGCCAGGCCACCCATCGGGTGAGGCGTAGGCATGACTCCAACGCGTCTGGCACAGATATGCGTTGCGGAGATTGTGGGCACATACCTGCTGGTGCTTTTCGGCACGGGGTCTGTGGCCGCCGCCGTGCTGACTGGCGCACAGGTTGGCCTGTGGCAAGTGGCTGTAGTCTGGGGCTTTGGAATAACCCTGGCCATCTACGCAACAGCAGCCATATCGGGGGCGCACCTGAACCCGGCGGTGTCCCTGTCCTTCGCCATCTTCCGCCGCGACGAGTTCCCCGTGAACCGGCTGCTCCCCTACTGGGTATCCCAGATGGTTGGCGGCGTCCTTGGCGGGCTCACCATACTGTGGCTGTTTGGCTCCTTCATTACAGAGTTTGAGGCTGTCCAGGGGCTGGTCAGAGGCGAACCCGGCAGCCAACTATCGGCGATGGTGTTCGGGGAGTACTTCCCAAACCCTGCCGTATTCGGCACAGACGAAGCCGCTCGCTCCCTGATCTCCCCGGCAAAAGCCCTGGTGGTGGAGGCCTTCGGTACGGCCATCCTGGTGCTCATGATATTCTCCCTGGTAGACCGCCACAACGCGGCCCTGCCCACCAAGCACCTGGCGCCCTTCTTCATTGGCTTCACGGTGGCAGCGCTCATCAGCCTGTTCGCCCCGCTGACACAGGCCGGCTGGAACCCGGCGCGCGATTTCGGCCCGCGCATAGTCGCCTACCTGGCCGGCTGGGATGCAATAGCGATACCCGGGCCGTCGTCCGGCTTCTGGGTCTACATCATCGGGCCACTCATAGGCGGGCCGATAGGCGCGGCCGTACACGAGTTCATCCTGGGACCACTCCGGAAGCGGCAAGTCGAGGAAGCTGAATAGGAGGCTATCCGATGGCAGAGATACTATTTGTGTGCGTCCACAACGCTGGCCGGAGCCAGATGGCTAAAGCGATGTTCAACAGAATCGCCTCTGAGCGCGGCTTGGCTGTACGGGCCGAGTCGGCCGGCACGGAGCCCGGAGAGGGAGTCCACGATATTGTAGCCACGGCCATGCAGGAAATGGACTTCGACCTCCGGGTCGAGCGTCCCCAGCTGCTTACCGACGAGATGGTCGAGCAGGCCCAAAGAGTGGTCACAATGGGCTGCTCTATCGACTCCGAGGCCTGCCCTGCTATATTCTTGAGAGACGTGGAGGACTGGGGACTGCCCGACCCCAAGGGACAGCCTATCGACGAGGTCAGGACGATAAGGGACGTCATAGGGCAGAAGGTTGAGGGGCTCCTTAGCGAGCTCACATCGCCAGGCTGAGCGCCCGGCGGGTGAACAGGACCGTCAGACCGCGCTCACTGCAACGGCGCCTTGAGCGCTATCCTGGCTCCGGTAGATATTTGGCAATGGAGCAGTAATGACAGAACCGACTATTGAACAGTGGCTAGACCTGCACAAGGCGTTTATGGACTACTGTGCGGCAACACCCTGGCGGTGGCTGGGAGACACGGACGTCGTGGCCGTTGAGAACCCATCCGGAGAGTACAAGGGTTACTGTGCTGTCATGGGCAGTAGCGAGATAGAATACGGGCTGAGTGTACATATCGGCGACGAGGGACTGGCAGGCTACCTGGCGCTGATGACGGGAGATGTCGACCCGGAGTCACTAGAAGCGTTTTACATGATGCGCGCCTTGTCTGCCATGCTTGCCGACAGAGAAGACTTGGACACAGCGGATCGCGACGTCATACGTGGTTTGGGACTCAGGTACAGGGGGCGAGGCAAGTGGCCTCTGTTTCGCAGTATCGCCACAGGTTATATGCCCTGGCGCCTGAACTCGGACGAGGCTGAGTTCCTGACGATAGCGTTGAGAAACGTGATTGACATAGCTTCAAGAACGGCAGGAGGCGAAGAGGTCCTCTACGCGGAAAGCGACCCAAGCCTGATCCTGACCCGCGTCTTTCGGGACGGTGCATGGCAAGACCAATGGGAAGCCTTCATGCCACCGCGCCCGGCTGAGCGGGTCCCTGATTATCCTGATCCGGAGCGGCTCCACCGGTTAGCTCAGTCGAAGACCAGGAGATCGTTGGTATGGGAGTTAAGCGTCTTTTATTTGCAAACGCCGATCCAGGAGGTGAGAGGGGAACGCCCATACTTCCCGACCATGGTCCTCGTCGTGGACAGGGGTTCTTCGTTAATACTGGGTACGGAGTCCTTGGGGGCTATCCCTTCGACTACCCAACGTCAAGGCGCGCTTGTGAGGCTGCTGGAGAAGTCTAGCATTTTGCCATCTGAGATAGTCGTCGACTCAGCGAGCACAGCCGGCCTGCTCGAGTCGGTCACGCGGCCCCTTGGAGTCAAGCTCTCGGTAGGAGAAACTCCTGTGCTTGATGATGTGAAACACTCCCTGATGACGTTCATCGACCCGTAGCGCCTGTCGTCCTCACAGCTTGGCGCGACCAGGGTCCGACACCCCATGCCAATGCCCGTCCATAGCCTGTATAAGCGTCGTGTGGAGTTGTCCACCCCTTGCCCCTGTGCTATCCTAAAGTGTGATTATGACTACAAGCACAGATCAGGCCAAGTACTGGGTGGCCTTCAACCGCATATCCACCATCGGCAGGGCCAGGTTCGCCATATTGGAGAGCTACTTTGGCGATCTTGAGACGGCCTGGCGCGCCGGATCCTCCGACCTGGCCGCCGCCGGACTGGACCAGCGCTCCGTGAGGGCCATCGTCTCCCGCCGACCGTCCATATCCCCGGACGCCGAGTGGGAACGCCTTGAGAAGCTGGGCATAGACGCCATCACAGTCAGAGACCCCACCTATCCCGGCCTGCTCAGGGAGGTGTACGACTACCCTCCTGTGCTGTACGCCAAGGGCAATATCCTGCCTGAGGACGGGCGCTCCGTGACGATAGTTGGGACGCGCAAGACCACGTCCTACGGACGGGAGGTGACCCGCCAGCTGACCGAGGACCTGTCGAAGAACAGCGTCACCATAGTGAGCGGCCTCGCCCGGGGCATCGACTCCATTGCCCATCGCGTCGCCCTGGAATCCGGAGGTCGCACACTGGCCGTCCTCGCCAACGGACTGGACACCGTGTATCCCCCGGAGCACGCCTCCATGGCGCGGGAAGTGTCCGAGAGCGGCGCGCTGATAAGCGAACACCCGCCCGGCATCCGACCGGAGGCCAAGAATTTCCCCCGCAGAAACCGGATCCTGAGCGGCCTGACGCCCGGCACGGTTGTAGTGGAGGCCGGCGAGGGAAGCGGCGCGCTGTGGACCGTGAGGCACGCCTTGGACCAGGACAGGGAGGTCATGGCCGTGCCCGGCAGCATCTTCTCGCCCGCCAGCAAGGAGGCCAACCGGCTCATCCAGCAGGGAGCGAAGACGGTTCTGAGCTATACCGACGTCCTGGAGGAGTTGAACTTCTCCGCGTTGGGCCAGCAGATAGAGCTGCTCCCCATCCTACCCCAGAACGATCAGGAGACCCAATTGCTGAGATACATCACCTTCGAACCCCTGCACATAGACGACATCCAGAGGACATCCGGCCTTCCTGTGGCCTCCGTCAGCAGCTCCCTGGCTATGATGGAGATCAAGGGGCTGGTGAGACAGGTGGGAGGAATGAGCTACATCAGAACGCGAGAGGCGCAGGCCGAATACCAGGTCTCGCCGAGATGATATTCAATGGCTAAAAATCTTGTCATAGTAGAGTCCCCGGCCAAGGCCAGGACCGTAGGCAGATTCCTGGGCGACGACTACAACGTCGTCGCTTCACTGGGTCACGTGCGCGACCTTCCCCAGAAGGGGCTCGGCGTGGACGTGGACGACGGCTTCACACCCAGCTACGAGGTGATGGAGGACAAGAAGAAGCTGGTGCGCGACATACGGCGGGACTCCAAAGACGCCACCACCATCTACCTTGCCACCGACCCGGACCGAGAGGGGGAGGCCATTGCCTGGCACCTGGTGCATTCTGCCGGGCTTGAGAATAGGTCCCTGAAGCGAGTGGTCTTCCACGAGATTACAGAGGACGCTCTCAAGGAGGCCTTCGAGCAGCCCAGGGACATTGACCTGAACCTGGTCAATGCACAACAGACGCGTCGCATCCTGGACAGGCTGGTGGGCTACAAGCTCAGCCCCGTCCTGTGGCGGAAGGTTGTACACCATTACGCCCGGCGAAGGGCCCTCTCCGCTGGCCGCGTCCAGTCCGTGGCCCTGCGCCTCGTAGTGGACAGAGAGCGGGAGATACAGGCGTTCGTTCCCAAGGAGTACTGGACCATCGATGCGCACCTTGAAACCACGGCGGCGGCCGCTCGCGGCTTCAAAGCGGCCCTCCACTCCCTGCGCGGGCAGAGGGGCAGGCTGGAAATCCCATCGGAGGTGACCGCCGCAAAGCTGGTCGCCGACCTAGAGGGAGCCGCCTACAAGATCTCCAGGGTCAGGACCCGGCAGGTCCGGCAGAGGCCGGCCGCGCCCTTCACCACAAGCTCGCTCCAGCAGGAGGCGTGGCGGAAGCTGCGTTTCTCCACCAGCAAAACCATGATGCTCGCCCAGCAGCTCTACGAAGGGATGGACATGGGAGACGAGGGCTCGGTGGGGCTCATCACCTACATGCGCACCGACTCCACCACCCTCTCGTCCCAGGCCCTTCGCGAGGCGCAGGCGTACATACGCAAGCAATACGGCGCTGAGTACGCCCCCAAATCGCCCAGGACATACACCACCAAGAGCAAGTCCGCCCAGGAGGCCCACGAGGCCATACGGCCCACATCCATTCCAAGAGACCCCGACAGCATCGCCAGGCTACTGTCCCGCGACCAGCTCAGGCTGTACGACCTGATTTGGAAGCGCACACTGGCCAGCCAGATGGCCGACGCCCTGCTGGACTCCACGTCCGTGGACATCGACGCCTCCACCACGTCCGACAACGCCTATGTGTTCAGGGCTACCGGCAGCGTCCTCAAGTTCCCCGGCTTTCGCCGGCTATACCTTGAAGACGTGGACGACTCCTCGGACGAGGGCGATCAGGCCCTGCTGCCGGAGATGAAGGAGGACGACGTCCTGAAGTGCCTGGGGCTTGACCCAAAGCAGCACTTCACACAGCCTCCTCCCAGGTACACTGAGGCATCGATAGTGAAGACTCTTGAGGAGCAGGGGATCGGCAGGCCCAGTACGTACGCGCCCACCATTTCCACCATTCAGAACAGACACTACGTCACCAAAACGGCCGGGCGCTTCACGCCCGCCGCCCTCGGCATCACCGTGTGCGACCTGCTCAACCAGAACTTCCCGGACATTATGAACGCGGGCTTCACCGCCCAGATGGAGGAGGACCTGGACGAGATAGCCCAGGGCAACCGCGAGTGGGTGCCTATGCTCGGCGAATTCTACCAGGGCTTCAGCAAGTCCGTTGAAGAGGCGATGGACATCCCCAGGATGAAAGTCGAAGACGAGCTGACGGACCAGATGTGCGAGGAGTGCGAGAGGCCAATGGCCATCAAGATGGGACGTTTCGGGCCTTTCCTCTCCTGCACCGGCTTCCCGGAGTGCAGGAGCAGTAAGCCATATCGCATACCCACCGGGGCCAACTGCCCCCGCTGCGACGGCGACCTTGTACAGAGGCGCGGCGGCAAGCGGGGTTCGACATTCTATGGCTGCTCCAACTACCCCACCTGCGACTTTTCCGTCAGGCAGCGCCCCCTGCCACAGCCATGCCCCGAGTGCGGTGCTCTGCTCCTGGCCGCAGCACGGAACAGGGCGCGTTGCACCGCTTGCGACTTCCAGGGAGACGCCCCTGAATCGGAGCAGGAGCAGGACAAGGTTGAGGTGGCCGAGGTGGCTGAGGTGGCCGTATGACATTGTCTCCGGCGAAGGAGCGGGGCTACCTGCAGGAGTACAGGGACCACCTGCGCGGGGAGCGCAGCCTGTCCGAGTACACCGTCCGCAACTACCTGAACGATCTGGACCCGTTCTTCCAGTTCATGGAGGAGCAGGGACTGGAATCCCCCGCGAGTGTCGACCGCCTCTTCGTGAGGCGCTACGTGGCTTGGCTCATGTCCAGCCGACCCATACATACGGGACGCTCCCAGGTCAAACACGGCCACGACAGGGGAAGTGTGACGAGGTCACTGGCCGCCCTTCGCTCCTACTTCCGCTATCTCGTTATGAAGGGCGTTGTGCCCCCCAGTCCTCTCTGGAAGCGCGGCAGCCGCCAGTCGAGGGCGTTGATACCCAAGGCCGAGAAGGCCCTCCCCCGTATCATGGGCAAGGAGGAGGTTGTGGACCTTGTAACCACACCGGACGACCCGGATACCAAGAGCAAGCCCAAGTCCCCGGCAATGCAGCTTCGGGACAGGGCCATCCTGGAGGTGCTCTACGCCACCGGCCTGAGGGTGAGCGAGCTATCAGGGCTGGATATGAAGGACGTGGATATGGCGCGCCGGCGGGTCAGGACTATAGGCAAGGGATCCAAGGAGCGAGAGGTGGTCTTCGGCAAGCCCGCTCAAGAGGCCCTGGAGCGCTACATCAATGAGGGACGTCCCAAGCTGGGTGGTCGGAGAACCGACGCCCTGTTCCTCAACCGCTTTGGCGGCCGTCTCACCAAGCGCTCCGTCCAGGAGATGGTCAAACGCTACAGCCTCCAGTCAACTGACACCAAGGTGCACCCGCATATGCTGCGCCACACCTTCGCGACGCATTTGCTGGATGGAGGCGCGGACCTGCGCATCGTACAGGAGTTGCTTGGACACTCATCCCCGGCCACCACCCAGATATACACCCACGTGAGCATGGCCCAGTCCCGCAAGGAGTACCTGAAGGCTCATCCAAGAGCCAGAGTCGATGAAACCCCGGATACTCAGTAGACGGATTCGCCAAAATCACTATCGGAGCTAAATACTGCATTGAGACTCCTGATAATCAACGGGCCAAACCTGAATATGCTGGGGCAACGCGACCCCGCCATCTACGGCTCCATGTCCCTGCACGACATTGAGGAGGCAGTGCAACGCCGCGCCCAGGAGCTTGGGACGGACGTCAGCTTCTTCCAATCCAATAGCGAGGGGTCGATTATCGACTACCTCCAGGCGCAGGCTCCCACCGCCAACGGGATAGTGATAAACCCGGGCGCGCTAACCCACTACGGCCTGTCTCTCAGAGAGGCGCTGGTGGATACAGCGCTTCCCGTTGTAGAGGTTCACCTTTCCAACCTGTACGCCAGGGAAAAATGGCGGCACCGCTCCGTGGTGGCCCCCGTGGCCGTGGGCCAGATCAGCGGCCTCAGCTGGAGGGGATACGTAGCCGCCCTGGAGTTCCTGACGGCCAGAATAAACGAAGGAGCAACCGGATGAAAGCAAGACTGGACAAGATAAGAGCCAAGTTCGAGGAGACAGGCGTTGACGCACTGATGATATCGTCCGGGGAGAACCGGCGATACCTGTCGGGATTTACAGGCTCGGCCGGTTCCCTATTCATAACCGCAACGGATGCCGTGCTGTCCACGGACTTCCGCTACGTGGAGCAGGCCGGGCAGCAATCGCCGGACTTTCGCGTACACCGCATGAGGGGCGGCGTTGATTGGCTCGCCGGTCTCCTGGGCGAGCTGGGGATTCACCGCCTGGGTTTCGAGAGCCAGCACGTTACCGTTGCCTCCCACTCAGGCATTCTCAAGTCCATCAGCGAAAGCAGCCCCAGCCTGGACGTCTCTCTCGTGGCTACCTCCGGACTGGTGGAAGAGCTTCGCTCCGTGAAGGACCCCGAGGAGATGGCAATACTCACCAGAGCCATAGACATTGCAGATCAGGCCTTTGCCCAGATTGCCCCGACCATCCGGCCAGGCCACACGGAGGTTGAGGTGGCGTGGATGCTGGAGAGGGCCATGCGTGAGCTTGGAGCGGAGTCGGTCTCATTCGAGACCATTGTGGCAGCCGGGCCAAACGCCGCCCTGCCCCATCACAGGCCCGCGGACGTGCCCATTCTGGAGGGCCAGCCCCTGATAATCGACATGGGCGCCAAGTACGAGGGCTATTGCAGCGACCTCAGCCGCACCATCTGCCTGGGCAACTATGACGACACCTTCCGCAAGATTTACGACACCGTTCTCGGAGCGCAGCTTACGGCGATTGCCACGGTGGAAAAGGGCATGACCGCCGGGGATGCCGACGGGCTGGCGCGGGCGGTGATCGAGGAGGCGGGCTACGGCGACAACTTCGGCCACAGCCTGGGACACGGCGTCGGCCTGGCCGTCCACGAGCTGCCCGGCGTGGGGCCCAGCTCCACGATGGTGCTGGAGGACACGATGGCCTTCACAGTTGAGCCGGGCATATACATCACAGGATGGGGCGGCGTCCGCATAGAGGACGTGGTTGTGCTGGAGAACGGCAGGGCCAGGGTAATCAGCAAAGCCCCAAAGCAAGACAGGATCGGAGTATAGAATGACGATCAGCTACAGCGAACTGAGAAGAGGCACAGTCATCGAACTGGAGGATGAGCCTTGGCAGGTTCTCGACTGGAAGCACACCAAGATGCAGCAGCGAGCCCCGGTGCTCACTCTGAAGCTCCGCGGCCTGCGCACGGGACGCACTATGGAGCGCAACGTGCCGGGAAACCAGAAGCTCACCCTTGCAGAGGTGGACACCCGCGAGGCTCAGTACCTGTACAGCGACGGTGACCTCTACTACTTCATGGACACCAGCACCTTCGACCAGCACCCACTCACCACCGACAGGCTGGGAGACGCCCTCCTGTACATCAAGGAGCAGGACCAGGTGGAGTTGGTTTTATACAAGGGAGACCCCATATCCGTGGAGCTACCCACGTTCGTTGAACTTCGGGTGGAGGATACCCCTCCGTCGGCGAAGGGCAACACGGCCCAGGGGAGCACCAAGCCCGCCAAACTGGAGACTGGGTTGGACGTGCAGGTGCCCTTCTTCGTAAATGTGGGCGATGCGGTGAGGATAGACACTCGCTCGGGGGAGTATCTTGAAAGGGTGATCTGAGTTGCCCGTTTACTCCGTCAGTCAGATCACACGATACCTTAAGGACTCGCTGGAAGCCGACTTCTTCCTGAACGACCTGTGGATGCGCGGCGAGGTCTCCAATCTGACGCGCTCGGCGGCGGGCCACTTCTACTTCACACTCAAGGACTCAGCCAGCCAGGTCCGGTGCGTCATGTTCCGCCCTGCTCACGGAGGCGAGCACCTGGCCGAGGGCGGAGCCGTCATCGCTCATGGACGCGTTTCGCTCTACGAGGTCCGGGGAGACCTGCAGCTCATTGCAGACCTGGCACAGCCGGAGGGCGTTGGCGAGCTGCACCTGGAACTGGAGCGCCTCAAAGTGAAGCTGGAGGCCGAGGGCCTGTTCCAGGTCTCCCGTAAGAGACCACTTCCCGTCTTCCCCAAGCGCATCGGAGTGGCGACGTCTCCCACCGGCGCGGTCTGGCACGACATCCAGAACATCCTACGGCGTAGATACCCCCTCGTAGAGTTAGCCTTTGCGCCCACGCCCGTCCAGGGCGACGCGGCGGCCGGGGGAATCGTAGACGCCTTTGACACCCTCAACGCTGAGGATGACATAGACCTGGTCATCCTGGCACGCGGCGGAGGGTCGCTTGAAGACCTGTGGCCCTTCAATGAGGAGGCAGTCGCCAGAGCCATCTACGCAAGCCGCGCTCCCGTTATCAGCGCCGTGGGGCACGAGACGGACTTCACAATAGCAGACATGGTGGCCGACTGCCGCGCTCCCACTCCCTCGGCTGCTGCGGAGCTGTCAGCGCCGGACCAGGACGAGCTTTTTGAGCGCGTCGAGTCACGCCAGAGGAGCGCCTTCCAGTGGGTGTCCGGCGATCTGAGTGACAGGAGCCGCGACGTGGACCAGACCGCCTGGAGACTCCATCGTTACGCCCCGGACATACCTTCGTGGAGGCAGCGTGTGGACGACCTGTCCCAGGCCAACGCGCGCGCCCTGGACTCCTATCTGACCCTGCGCGGGGAGAGGATCAGCGCCCTGGAGATGCGCCTGGCCTCCCTGAACCCCTCCAGCGTGCTGGCCAGGGGATATGCCGTGGTGCAGCGGCAGGACACACTGGAGCCTGTGACATCCGTTGAGCAGGTCAGCCCCGGAGACGACCTCGACATCACCGTAGCTGGCGGCAGCTTCCCAGGCCGCGTCCTGCCCGCGTGACCAGGCTATGAGCGCCAATAACCCCAACAACGAAGAAACCTCCTTCGAGGAGGCGTACACCAGCCTTGAGGAGACGGTGCGCGCCCTGGAAGAGGGAGGGCTGTCCCTGGCCGAGGCCACCCGCCTCTATGAAGAGGGAACCCGGCTCGCCCGCATATGCAACGAGCTTCTAAGCTCCGCTGAGCTTCGGATAACCCGCCTCCAGACGGCCTACGGCGAGCAGATGCGCCTCCTGACAGAAGACAGGGAGCAGGACGCTGAGGACTGACCTCCACATGCACACCGGGTTCTCCCCGGACTCCGCCACGGACCTGGGGGACTTTGTGGCCAGATGCGTGAAGACCGGCCTGGGCTGCATCGCCGTCACTGACCACAACACCATACAGGGGGCCTTGAAGGTGCAGGCGATGGCCCCTTTTCGAGTCATCATTGGTGAGGAGATCAAGAGCGCAGGCGGAGAGATAATCGGCCTCTTCCTCAAGGAGGTCGTTCCACGCGGGCTTCCGGCCCTGGAGACGGTCAAGCTCATCAAGGAGCAGGGAGGGTTGGTGTCGATACCACATCCCTTCGACCACTTCCGCCGCTCCGTCATCAGTCAAGAGGCCCTATACGAGGCGCTGCCCTACGTCGACATCGTGGAGGCTTTCAACGCCCGCAACACGCTCCAGGGAGACAACCGGAAGGCGGAGGAACTGGCCCGGGAGCACGGTATCCTCACCTCAGCCGTCAGCGACTCCCACACGCTCGTGGAGATGGGACGCACCTACATGGAGATGCCGGACTTCGACGGCACGCCGGAGGGCTTTATGCAATCCCTGGGCGAGGCCGCTCTTGTGCGGCGCCAGATTACGCCCCTCATTCATTTTCTCACCACCTTCACCAAGAACCAGAAGAAGCTCGCCCGCCTCTGGCGCAGGCGGTCGGGAGCGCCGCTCCGTGATTGACATAGGATGGTTCTCCACGGGTCGCGGCGAAGGCTCCCTGGGCCTTCTGCAAACGGTGCAGGATGCCATCTTGCGAGGGGAGCTTGACGCCCGCATCCAGTTCATTTTCAGCAACCGCGATCCCGGAGAGGCCGAGGGCAGCGACCGCTTCTTTGGGCAGGCCCGCGACTACGACATACCCCTGGTCACCTTCTCGTCACAGGGGTTCCGGCGCAGCAGGGGCGGCGGCCCATTCTCCAGGCATCGCCTGGAGTTCGACCGCGAGGTGATGAAGCAACTGGAGGGCTACGAGCCAGACCTGTGCGTGCTGGCCGGGTACATGCTTATAACGGACACAGAGCTGTGCAACCGGTACACCATGCTCAACTTCCATCCGGCCCCGCCTAACGGTCCGGTGGGGACGTGGCAGGATGTCACCTGGAGGCTCATCGAGGACGGCGCTGAAGAGGCCGGGGGGTACATCCACCTTGCGACGGAGGACCTGGACCGGGGGCCCGTGCTGGCCTGGTACTCCTTCCCCATCCGCGGCGGAGCCTTCGACCCCCTCTGGCAGCAGGTCGAGGGTCGCACGATAGAAGACCTCAAGACAAACGACGGCGAAAGCCTTCCCCTACTCCAGCTCATACGCCAGGAAGGAGTGAGGCGGGAGCGCCCGCACCTTCTGGAGACCCTGAAAGCCTTCGCCCAGGGAGACATCCGCGTGGAGGAACGGCGCGTGCTGGACGGCTCCGGCAGCCCAAGCGACGGCCTCTGCCTCAACGAGGCCATAGATACTGCAATCCGGGACAGCGACTAGGTTGGTTCGCTGGGACGACAATGAACATCATCGACTTTCTTCCGGAGAACGAGGCTGCCGTTCACCAGGCGGCCACGCTGCTGGTGGAGGTCTTCCGTGAGCATCACCCCAACTCCTGGCCCGACATGGACTCCGCCCTGAAAGAAGTCCAAGAGTCCTTCGCCGAGAACCGCGTAAGCCGGATAGCTGTAGACGATACGGGCTTCGTTCTGGGCTGGATTGGAGGAATCGGAGCCGACCACTACGAGGGATTCGCCTGGGAGCTGCATCCCCTGGTGGTGCACCCGGATTATCAACGGCGCGGTATAGGGAGAGCGCTGGTCGCCGACCTGGAAGACCACGTCAGACGACGCGGCGGCTCCACCATCTGGCTCGGTACCGACGACGAGAACAACCAGACATCCCTCGGCGGTATTGATCTGTATCCCAACGTGCTGGACCACCTTGCCCAAATACGCAACCTCAACAACCACCCATACGAGTTCTACCAGAAGGTCGGTTTCACCATCGTGGGCGTGATACCGGACGCCAACGGCTTTGGCAAGCCGGACATCATGATGGCCAAGCGCGTGGGGGAGTAGAAGGCTTGAAAGGGACCGGTGTTACTGTGCAGGTGAAAGGTCCTCAATCGTAACCTCTCCACCATCCAAAGCATCCATAGTAACCCGACTACCCCAGAGCAGGGTCATGCCCAACAACGGAACACTATCTGACTCCAATATCAGTACGTCGCTCGGACGTCCATGCCAAGACACTGATCCAAGATAGACCTGAAACTCAAAGATCTCTCCGTTTGCCAACTCAAAGGTTCTTTGACCTACGGATGACAGCCCGAGTTGATTGATGGATTCCCGTGGTAAGGACAGATAGCCCGTAAACCCGGTATCCAGGATGACCTCCAGAGATCTGGGGCGATCTTCGCCATCCATGACGTCCACGCTAATCAATGCTTGTTGATTAACGTTTACCTTTCCCCTAATCATCGTGCCGAGGCATCCGGAAGCCGCCCACATGGCTGTACGCGGCGCGATGCCCGACGCGCACTCCGTATGTCACTGCAGCCGGCTTCCTCTTTAGCAACCGACGTGTGGCTGTCGCGTCTCTAGCGTCGATCTCATAGTCACCACTATCAACGTCGATGACTACAAATGTCCCTTTCTCCACGGGTCCGATTTGAGACCCGATCAACTCCCGATAGATGGCTTCCCCACGGGCCGTTATTTCCCCTGGTTCGTATTCACGGCCTGCCACAGCATCCTCCTCTTGGTAATGACACCCGCCATCAAAAGCGGCCTTCGCCGCGCATTTTCCGAATCTCTTCCTGGGATACTCTTGGGCGCTTGTCTCTCTCAGCGAGCATCCGAACCACGACGGTTCTGCGCTTTTCTTGCGCCTGCGTGAGAGTTTCACTAGAATCAGTGTGCCTTGTGGCCATAACACGAGCCTCTCCGCAAATCCCTACGCCGTCTTCTCTCTTGGGACGTCCGCCGCCTCTGGGACTCCGGCGCGAAGGCGTGGGGTGGACCTGGCAATCTCAGTCTCTACGGGCGTCCCGGCGCCGCTCAGGAGAACGGGGTACCTGCGACCCCGTATAACCTCAGCGTCTATGGCGCAGGTGCGGACGCCGGTCATTGACGGCAGATCGTACATCACGTCCAGCAGCGTCTGCTCAATGATGGCTCGCAGCCCTCGTGCGCCGGCCTTCCTCTCCAACGCCTCTTCCGCGGCCGCCTCAACGGCATCGTCGCTGAAGGTGAGATCGACGTTGTCCAGGCTGAAAAGACGCTGGTACTGCTTAACGACGGCGTTCTTTGGCTCCACCAGTATCCTCACCAGGTCGTCCTTGTCCAGTGAATCCAGGCTCATCACCAGAGGAAGACGCCCCACAAACTCCGGGATAAAGCCATAGGCCAGCAGGTCCTCGGGAATGAGGTGCTGGAGCACCTTCTCCTGGTCGCCCTCCTTGCTTGCCGTACTGGAGGACCGGAAGCCGATTCCCTGTCGCTCCCTGGACATACGCCCGGTGACTATCTTATCCAGACCCTCGAAGGTGCCGCCGCAGATGAAAAGTATGTGCTCCGTGTTGATCTGGAGCAGCTCCTGGTGCGGGTGCTTCCTCCCGCCCTGTGGAGGCACATTGGCGGTGCAACCCTCTATGATCTTCAATAGCGCCTGCTGGACGCCCTCGCCGGATACGTCCCGGGTGATGGACGGGTTGGCGACCTTGCGTCCAATCTTGTCCACCTCGTCTATGTAGACTATGCCGCGTTCGGCCCGGGCTATGTCAAAGTCCGCGGCCTGTATGAGCCTCAGCAGGATGTTCTCGACGTCCTCACCCACGTACCCCGCCTCAGTGAGTGTGGTGGCGTCGGCAATGCAGAAGGGGACATCCAGGGTCCTTGCCAGGGTCTGGGCCAGGAGGGTCTTGCCGCTGCCGGTAGGCCCGGCCAGAAGGATGTTGGTCTTCTGAAGCTCAACGTCATCGTCACTGGAGTCGCCGGACCAGATGCGTTTGCAGTGGTTGTAGACCGCCACGCTCAGGACCTTCTTGGCCCTGTCCTGGCCGACCACGTACTCGTCCAGCTTCTCGTAAATGGTCTTGGGATTCAGCTTTGGGGGCTCTGGAGAGGCAACGACTCGCGTAGGCGACTCTTCATCGATGATCTGCTGGCAC
Source organism: Dehalococcoidia bacterium (assembly GCA_965218945.1). Lineage (GTDB taxonomy): Bacteria > Chloroflexota > Dehalococcoidia > Lucifugimonadales > UBA2985 > DAOUJW01. The sequence goes on along the minus strand of OZ244718.1, from coordinate 2,495,578 downwards.
AGGCCAACGCACTCGTTGCAGATGAAAGCCCGGCCCGGCCCGCTGATGAGCCGTTTTACCTGGACCTGGTCTTTTCCGCAAAAAGAACAGACCACCCTTGGGGGAGTCTCAGTGTGATGTGTCACACGCCCTCCTTGGAGGAGCCTAAGCCGTAGCTGCGGCCTCTTCGACTGCCGACTTGGCCAGCACCTCGTCGACGATGCCGTAAATCATTGCCTGGTCAGCGGTTAGGTAGTAGTCCCTGTCCGTATCAGAGGCAACCTTGTCGTAAGGCTGTTCCGTATGCCGGGATATAATGTTGCGCAGCGAGTCCTGCAAACGCAGTATCTCCCTCGCGGCTATCTCTATGTCCGAAGCCTGCCCCTGGGCGCCGCCCATAGGCTGGTGCATGTGTATGGTGGAGTTGGGAAGCGCGAACCTTTTCCCCTTGGCCCCGGCGCAAAGGAGCACTGTGCCCATGCTGGCTGCGAGACCCACGCATATGGTGGAGACGTCCGGCTTTATGAGCTGCATGGTGTCGTAGATTGCCAGCCCGGAGCTTACGACTCCCCCGGGGCTGTTGATGTAGACGCTGATATCCTTCTCAGGGTCCTCCCGCTCCAGGTATAGCAGCTGGGCCACAATCAGGTTGGCGATATGGTCCGAGATCGGCGTGCCCAGGAAGACGATCCTCTCTCTGAGCAGCAATGAGTAGATGTCGAACGCCCGCTCCCCCCTGGCGCCCGTCTCCACCACCATAGGTATCAGGTCTTCGGGGCGATACAGCATATTATGCACCTCTTTCAGAGTCCTCTTGACCCTCTTCCTCGGGGACTTCTGGGACTTCACTTGACGACGTGGCCGCTTCTATGGCCTCGCCCTTGGCTATTTGAACTAGACGCTCCAGCGTCTTCCGGTTGATGAGCATGTTCTCGATGTATCTCCGGCCATCCTCCGAGTCCAGTACATTCCTCAGCGGGTTCTCGCCGGACACCGAATCCACGACGATCTTACCCAACTCCTCCTCAATGTCCTCTGAAGTCACCTCCAGGCCTTCCTTTTCCCTGAAAGCCTGAAGAGTCAGGCTGCGAATCAGCCTCTCCTCCGCTTGGGGCCGCGCCTCTTCCTGAATCTGCTCAACGCTCTTCCCCACAGTGCTCAGATAGTCCTCCATGCTCAACTGCTGCCTTCTCATGGCTTCCGCCTGGTCCGACAGCATGTGATCCACCTCATGTTCCACCAGAAGCGGGGGTAACTCAACCTCCGATATGTCTATAAGAGCCTGTATAGCCAGGTCCTCAAATCGGTGGTCGGCGGCCTGCCGGCTCTGTTGGAGCATTTCCTCTTCAATCTTTTCCCTTAGTTCATCCATGCTCGTCGTTTCCATCCCCAGACTCTTGGCAAACTCGTCGTCCAGTTCCGGCAGCTTCCTCTCCTTCACCTCCACCACCACGACGCTGAACTGGCACTCCTTCCCAATCATCTCGCTATCGGAGTAGTCGTCCGGGAACGGAAGGGTGAACTCGCGGCTCTCGTCCATGACAGCGCCCACCAGCGCCTCGGCAAAGCCGTAAAGAGGATTTGGCGAACCCGCCAAAAGGATGTAGTCCACTCCCTCGTCTTCCACCACCGGTTCGCCGTCCACATCCCCCCGCACATCTATAGTGATCATGTCACCCATCTCAACGGGGCGTTCCACAGGCTCCCAGGTGCCGCTCTCTCGTTGGAACAGACTCAACCGGTTGTCCACCTCATCGGCGGTCACCTCTACGGGCTCCTGCTCCAGATGAATGTCGTAGTAGTCACCCAACGCCACATCGGGACGCACGGCAACCGTCGCCTCGATGGTCAGGGGATCATCCTGGACCACCTTGACCCTGGGAGTAGTCACCACATCCAACTCCTGCTCCTCTATAGCCCTGGAAGTCAGCTGTGGCAGCAAGGTCTCAAGCGCGTCCTCAATGAGCGCTTCACGCCCCACAAACCTCTCCACCACCGATCGGGGCGCCTTGCCCTTGCGAAAACCGGGTATGTTGGCGCGCTGCACAACGCTCCTGTACACCCTGTCCAAGTGCTCTTCCAACTCCGGAGGCTCCACCTCGATGTTGAGCACAACCTGGCTCTGGTATAGTTCAGCCTGGGATACTTTCACAGTCCGCTCCTAAAGATACTCTGTTTACCATTATAAGTGCGAGAGGTCACAATGTGAAGCGTTTCACGTCAGCACGGCGCTCTATTCGCCGAGCAGACGCAGGTGCAGCTCCCGAAGCTGCGATTGCTCCACAGGTGACGGCGCTCCGAATAGGGGATCGGTCGCGCTCTGGGTTTTGGGGAAGGCGATGACCTCCCGGATATTCTCCTCATCGCCCATCAGCATGACCACCCGGTCTATGCCGCTGGCGAACCCGCCGTGGGGAGGCGCGCCGTACTCCAGGGCGTCCAGCAGTTGCCCAAACTGGGTCTGCATCGCCTCCGGGCTGTGGCCCAAGAGACTGAATATCTTCTCCTGGACGCTCCGGGTGTGGTTGCGCACACTGCCTCCGGCTATCTCCAGGCCGTTGCAAACGAGGTCGTACTGCTTGGCCAGGGCACTGCCCGGGTCCGTCTCCAGGAGTGCAATGTGCTCATCCTTGGGCGATGAGAAGGGGTTGTGAGGAGAGTGCCATCTGCTCTCCTCAGGCATCCACTCCAGTAGTGGAAAGTCCACCACGAAAGCGAAAGCCAGCAGATCGGGGTCTGCCAGCTCCAGGCGTCGGCCCATCTCGCGGCGGAGATGCCCCAGTACAAGCTCGGTTGCTTCCGTAGGTCCGGCCACTATCAACAGGAGGTCGCCGCGCTTCGCACCCAGGCGAGAGGCCATCCTGCGCACCTCCTCCAGTGACAGAAACCTCGCAGCCGGCGACCGCACGTCCTCCTCAGTCAGGTCCTCCAGCGAGCTGTCGGGATCGCCGTCCAGGGCTATGGTGACTAGGCCCGCGGCGCCGCGCTCCCGCGCAAAGGCGGTCAGCTCATCTATCTGGCGACGGGGGTAACCGGCGCATCCGGGGGCAACCAGGCCCTTCACCGAGCCGCCGGACTCGGCAGCGCTGCGCATTACCTGGAAGCCGGTCTCCGCGGCGATGTCCGTAAGGTCTCCTATCTCCATACCGAATCGCAGGTCGGGCTTGTCCGACCCGAACCTTGACATCACATCCTTGTAGGGAAGCCGGGGAAAGGGCCTGAGAACCCTCTTGTGTGGAGCTATGCCCTCCACGAGTTCGGTGAACAGCTCCTCAATCATTCGGAGAACGTCGTTCTCCTCCACAAAGCCCATCTCCAGGTCCAGCTGGGTGAACTCCGGCTGCCGGTCAGCCCGCAGGTCCTCGTCGCGGAAGCAGCGGGCTATCTGGAAGTAGCGCTCCACGCCTCCCATCACCAGAAGCTGTTTCATCTGCTGTGGAGACTGAGGCAGGGCGTAAAAGCTCCCCGGGTGGACCCTGCTGGGCACAAGGTAGTCCCGCGCCCCCTCCGGTGTGCTCTTGGTGAGGATGGGCGTCTCTACCTCTATGAAATCGCGATCGCTCAGATAGTCGCGGATGAACTTTACAATGTTATGCCTGAGAACAAGGTTGTCCCTGAGGGCAGACCGCCGCAAATCCAGGTGACGGAACCGGAGGCGCACCAGTTCGTCAGCCTCCGGCGCCTCATCCTCAATGCCGAAGGGCGGGACTCTGGACGGATTGAGGATATTGAGCTCCTGGGCTATCACCTCCACCTCGCCCGTAGGTAATCGGGGATTCTCCGTACCTTCGGGACGCGGGGACACCTTACCCTTGACCTGGAGCACCCACTCGTTACGGAGGCCTTGGGCTACGTCATGGATCTGGGGCGCAATCTCCGGGTTGAACACCACCTGGACGATGCCCTTCCAGTCTCTAAGGTCGATAAATATAAGTCCGCCGTGGTCTCGCCGGCGGTGCACCCAGCCCGCCAGGGTAACCTCGCTGTCTACATCATCTCTGCGAACGGCGCCGCAGCTGGTGGACTTGAGCAAATCGCCTCCCACTTCCGACTATAGTGTCAACTCCGACGCGGGACCCAGCTTATGGTGTGTCGTGTCGGCAATTAATCCAAACGTTTGCAGTGTAACGGCTCCGAGAAGAAACCTCTCAGGAGGACCGAAGACGACAAGGCTGGTACGCTCTTCAACGTCATCCACGCCATTATCGCCCTCAGCAGGGTCAATACGAAACCGGATCTCCCCGAGGCCCATCCGCTGCTTGCGTCCGTCCGCCAGCGTAAATTCCCTTTCTAGGCTAGGTTCAACTCCCAGTTCGCGCAGCAGAGCGGACGGCAGCATCGAGTATGTCGCCCCTGTGTCTACCAACGCTGTCACTTCCCTGAAAGGCCCTGTTCTGTCCCGCCCCACCGCAACTTTCACCTCAAAAGTGCCCACGTCAATTACTCCTTCACCAGTGTCCCTGTCTCTAATGCAGATTATACTCCACGCTATCAAGTGAGTATAGCACAGGCACTTGCCCTCTCAGACCCCGGCTATCCTTATGCCTGAGTGCGTCTTGTACAGACGGTTGATGTTGATCAGCAAAGCTGTAATACCTTCGACGTAGCGCGAGTTCGCCAGCGCGCCCCCGTCTACTGCTCTCAGCGCGCTGATACGCTCGACCAGGGACATCACCAGGGCCTTTGCCTCCTCATCGTCGGCGCAGGTTACCACGTCCCCCTCAATTGCAGTCGCAGGCTCAAGCAGGCTGTGGGCGCTGACGGTCTGGAGCGCCGCGACCACTCTTGAGCCGGGAAGCAGCGCCTGGGCTTGCATCGCCGCCGACCCCTCCTCAACGGGCAGCATATGCGCCTGCCCACCCGAGAAGCCCAGAGGAGCGACCGTGCTCACGACAACCTTGCCGTCCAGCGCCCCCTTCAGCGGCTCCAGAAGACTCCACTGCGCCGCATATGGCACCGTGGTAAAGACGATGTCCGCCATCCGGGCCGCGTCCTCGTTCAGACCACCATACACCTCCGACAGGTTATGAAGGCTCTTGAGATCCCGCACAGCCTCCTCAGCCCTGGCCGCGTCGCGGGAGCCTATCATAACTGCCTCGCCTGCCAGACCCAGCCTGAGGGCGATACCCCGGCCCTCAGGTCCCGTGCCCCCCAGAAAACCCAACATTAGCGCTCCCAACTCTTAGCTTGGAATACACTGGAATATACCACTAGCCGACTCAACGGAGCAAACCGGCGTGTGTGAAGGGATTTGAGTGCATCGCAATATTATGTACAATAGACCACACTGAATCGAGAGAAGCTTTGGGCATATACACAAACCTGGTAAGGCCACTGATGTTCACACTGCCTCCGGAGAAGGCTCATCGCCTGGCGGACGTGGCCCTGTGGCCGAAGCCGCTTTGGAGCCCCTTACGACCTCGCCTTCTGGTGAGAGACGGGCGACTCCACACCGACATGGGCGGCATACCACTGCTCAATCCGGTGGGTCTTGCCGCCGGGTACGACAAGGACTGCCTTCGGACAGGCTCTCTTTCCAACCTGGGCTTCGGGTACATGGTCGGTGGCACCGTGGTAGTAGAGCCGCGTGAGGGTAATCCCAAGCCGAGGATATTCCGCAACCCGACCAACGGCTCAATGGTGAACGCCCTGGGATTTCCCAGCAAGGGGCTGGCGGCGGCGGCCCGGAAGCTCCGGAAAGCCTCCACAGGGGACGTTCCACTCCTGGTTAGCATCTCAGGCTTCTCAATAGACGATATCGTCCGGTGCTACAGCGCCCTCCAACCCCTGGTTGCCGGGGTGGAGCTGAACATAAGCTCCCCTAACTCAGAGGGGGTCCGGCTCTTTCAGGAGCCCGACAGGCTGGATGAGCTTCTGACCGAGCTGGAGCGATTGAAGGAGAAACCCCTCTTCCTGAAACTCCCTCCTCATTTCGGAGAGGAACAGAGAAGCCGTACTATGGAGTTTGTAGACCTGTGCTTAAGCCACTCGATAGAGGGCGTGACCCTGGTGAACACCTGGCCCGTAGACGATGAGCGCCTGGCCGTGGGAAGAGGCGGCCTGAGCGGCAAACCTCTATTCCCCCACATGGTGCGTATCCTGCGAGAGGTTCGCCAGTACGCGGGGGATAGCTTCACGATCAACGCCTGCGGCGGCATATCATCCGGCGAGGACGCACTCCGGGCTATCAGAGCCGGCGCGAACACACTGCAGCTCTTCACGGGCTTCATATACCAGGGGCCTGCCCTGATGCACAACATCAACGTTTACCTGCTGAGGTTCATGGAGCGGGAGGGAGTGTCCTCTCTGAACGCCGTTCGGAGAGAGATGCCGGATTTGCAGCAACGAGACTAGACCGGCCTCCGGGACACACTGGCGCGGTGGAATTCACCACACACGCTCCTCACAACCCTCGGACCGCGTCCTCTATGGCGTTGGTTGCGTCCTGGTAGGCCGTGGCAGGGGCGAAAGTCATCGGCTCACCGAAGCGGATCTCCACAGACCCGCGCTTGAGTATCGGGAACCGCGCGGGCGACCCCAGACGGTTGATGTGGAGCTTCATTGGAACGACTGGCAGCCTGCCTTCGACTGCCACCATGCCAGTCCCGTTCATAAAAGACTTTATTGGGCCACCGACGGTCAGCTCCCCTTCAGGGTAGATCAGCACCGACCAGCCATTGTCCAGTATCTTGCCCATGTTCTCGAGGCTGGGCCTCACCGCTCCTTGCTGCGAGATGGGGAATCCGTTGCCCAGGAGCGGGTTCAGCACCCAGAAAACGGGGTTCCTCCACAGGGCTGCCGCGCCGGCAATCGCCAAGCGCCTGCGCAATGACGGAGGAATCGCCTTGATAATCAGAGGGTTGTCCAGGCCCAGACCGTGATTTGATGCGAACAGCACGGGGCCACTAACGCCTTCCAGCTTCTCTCGCCCCGTGACCTTGAGGCCGTAGGGAAGTCGCATGACTGGAAACACGACCAGTCGCTGGATGACGCCCCGCGTCATGCGGCACCACCAGTCCATGCCCCAGTCCGGGAACTTGGTGACGGGAGGGTTGTTCGCGCCCTCCTCCAGGATTTGCCCCAGCTGTCCCAAGGTGGTCTCCGGGTCTATTTGGCTCTCGTCCAGGTACACGCCAAGGTCGGCCTCAATTGCAGACAGCAGCTCGACCCTGGCGAGGGAATCAAGTTTGAGGTCGTCACCAAGCGTCATGTCCGGCTCGACCGCCGCGGTGTCAAGCATAGCTACCTCAGCGACGATGTCCACCAGGCCCCGCGCCCCCTGACCTCCCGACGCCGCCGGACGGCTCGGAGCAGCCTCGACGGGGGTTATGTTGCCCTGGAGCCTCTCTATCAGCAGAGGCTTCCTGACTTTGAGCGTGTGGGTGCGCGGAAAGTCCTCCTCCGGCCAGACGGTGAAGCCCCTGACCCTCTGCTGTTCCGCCAACTGAGCGTTGGCCCAGGCGACAATCGGCTCGGCAACCTCGACGCCGTTGAGTATCAGGGCGGCGTGAACCTCCACCGAACTGCCCCGAGTCAGGCCAACCACCGCCGAGTCAGTGATGTTGGGATGCCGGTTGAGCACAGCCTGAACATCGTCGGGGTAGACGTTCTGTCCGCTGGAAAGGACTATCATGTCCTTCATACGGCCGCGGATGTGCAGAAAGCCCTCATCGTCGAAGTAACCCAGATCGCCGGTCTTGTACCATCCGTCCTGGAAAGTCGCGGCCGTCTGCTCAGGCGCGTTCCAGTAACCGGGCGAGATGTTGTCGCCGCGGGCCAGTATCTCCCCATCTTCGCTGATCCTCACCTCAACGTTGGGCAGAGGGCGGCCAACCGAGTCCGGCCTGCGCTCCCTTATGGTGTGGTTGCTTATCACAGGCGACGCCTCCGTAGCGCCATAACCCTGCACTATCTTCACGCCAAGCAGCTCCCACTTTCTGCCGAGTTCCGGTTCCAGGGCCGCTCCGCCGGAGACGATGAAGTCCAACTTCCCGCCGAACTGCTTGTGCACCCGTCCGAAAAGGCGTCGTCTGAGGGAAAATGGCGTCTTCTCAGCCAGCTTCAGCAGCTTGCCCCAGAGCGCCTCCTTTCCCTGGCGCCTGACCTCCCGCTCTATCCCGTTCATCAGAAGTTCAAGCCCCTGGGGAACAAGCAGCATGGTGGTTATCCGACGTTCGCGCATGGTGCGGGCCAGCACTGTCGGCTGTCTGCTGGTGGGATACGTTACGCTGGCCCCGAAGTACAGCACCGCGAGCAGACCGCCCATCTGCTCGTACATATGGCTCAGAGGCAGGATGGAGAGGAGCCGGCTGGATGTCTCGCAGGTAATGTACTGGGAGATGCCCTCTATGTTCGCGGTCAGGTTCCGGTGCGTGAGCATCACCCCCTTGGGGTCGCCCGTTGTGCCGGATGTGAACATGATTTCAGCCAGGTCGTCCGGCTCTATCTCCACCGGAGCCGGCTCAGGCAGGCCGTGGATAGCGCTCTCCAGCTCCTCAAAGGTGATCTCAGGCAGGCCGAGTTCAACGTCGTTCTTGGGAGTGAAACGCGACGTGAAGGCCAGCTTGGGGGTTATTCTTGAGATGACCCGCTCCACGTAGTCCGGCGCGCTGCGGAGGTCCAGGGGCGCCGCGACGACGCCCGCACGCAGGCAGCCAAAGAAGATTAGCACCCATTGCGGCGAGTTCGGCCCCCACAGGATGATCTGGTCTCCCTTTGTCAGTCCCCGGCTCTGGAGCAGAGTCGCTACTTGCCCCGACTCCCTCCATAGCCGTTCATAGGACCAGCGCTGGTACCGGAAGCCGGGCTTGAACACCAGGGCGTCGCGCGGGCCGTGGGCACGGACAGTATTCCGCAGGAACTCTACAAGAGTGGCGCCGGCCGAGGCGCCGGGTTGGTTTGTCTGGTTCATTTACTTCTCTTGGCTTTGTCTGGGGTGGCGTCATTGTAGCGCAATCCGCAGGTCTGCACTACGCTCTTGCGCCTAAATGAGGCTATGCTGCCCTATCATACTGCTTAGCGCGGCTCGCGCCCCGCTGCGCATCGGTGAAAAGTGGCTGAAGCAGATTGTATCGAAGTCCAGGTTGAGGAGCTTTCGCAGAGACTCCATCGCCTGCTCCGGGTCCTCCGTAACACCGGGGGCTGGAGGATAGAGCTTCAGGGACAGCTTGTACTGGAGCGCGTCACCGATTATGACCAGCTTCCTGTCAGGCAGGAACAGCGCTATGCTGCCCGCAGTGTGGCCTGGGAGATGCACCACCTGTACGGGAAAGGCGAAGGGGATAACATCCCCGTCCTCCAGTTCGACGTCCACATTGGTGGGGCTGCCGATTATCCTTTCGATTACAGGCGCCGCGATCCGCGCCATAAGCTTGTTCTGAATCGGGTTGGGGGACTGCTCCCTGCCGGTCAGAACGCCGGTCTCAAGTCGGTGAGCCATTACGGAGATGTCTCTTCCGTCGATAATCTCGGCAGCGCCGGCGGCGTGGTCAGGGTGACGATGGCTGATGACTAGGGCCTTCACCATGTCGATGGAAAGCCCGATGGACTCAAGGCTGTCGATTATCAACCCGGAGCTGCCCTTCATCCCGGCGTCGACGAGCAAAACCTCATCACCCTCGGCCAGAACCGTGACCCTCGCGCCGATAGCGCGGATCTGGAAGACGCCCTCAGCGACGCGAATCGGGTTGCCCAGCTTCACGGCTCCGGCTCCGGAAATTCATTGACCATTATGGCTTCACCCCTCGATCCGCTGCGCTTCCACAAGGATTGCGCTCCCCTTTAGCAACGAGTTTACAAGCACAACAGAAGCGTGTTCTTGTAGGATTATTGCTTCCCCAATACGACCATCATTACGTACTTTTGTCTGGGCCACCTTTGAGTTGCCAAAGCCAGTATATCACCGGCCCCCATCCGGTGCAGTCCAGAAGTAACGCCGAAATCCAGCCGCGTTGACCCAGGAGTGACAGCAGATGGTGGACCAGTTTTCGGGGTGAGGACATCCGGGCAAAGTCGGCTGCCACGGTCAAGAAGGGGTTACTGACCCCCAAGAACAGGCCAATGCACAACTCGCCTGGTTCAACGGCTGGCAGAGGCCAGAGATCGACACCTCACATCAGCGCCGGTCTCTGGCTATTATCTTATTCGGCTAGCCTCCCTCCAGGGTAGCCGGCTAGTCCTGGACTTCGGTAATAATGCTGACAAACTGGTCAGCGACTAACTTGGCCCGTTCCATCAGCGCCTCAGGCGGAAGGCTCCCGACCGGGTGAGGCACGATGGCGAATTCCATATCCGGAATTCCGCCGACGCGGGCCATGCCTTTGCAGGTGCTGATGAATGCATCCGTGGCAATCAGCATTGCAGGTGTTCCGTGCTTCTCGATTTCTATGCTGTTGAGCAGACCGCTCGAACTGCAGGACCCTCAATCACCGTGGGTCAGGATAGCGACGTCACACCCTGACGCCCCTTTCTCCTGCCACTCACTCCAGGAGTGGTGCTGACTGGAACTGTACGTCCCTCGGACAATTCCCTTCAGATTGTACCGTTCGCTGAGGACCTCCCCGACCATCTCAAGCAACTGAGGCGCGTTGAGCTTCTGATTGTTGAAGAGTCCCAGGACCTTTCCGTCAAGGGTATCGACTCTTGCTGCTCTGGACCCGGCCTCTATCACCGCCTCCGACGTTGGGTCAAGTACGCGTAACCGCTCTGCTACTACCATCTTCTGCTCCTTCTATTAGACTTCTCTAACTCTCTCTAATCCAAGCGAGACACACACGCCTAAGACCTGATCTCGCGTGTCATAACTGCTCCGCCGTAGGGCAACATGTAGTGAATGAATCCACCTGCCGGCCCGCCTGCGGTAACAACGTAGATGTCATCGGCGCTTCCGGTAACGGCCATAATCTGCTGGCTGGTTTCCGGGGTGATTCCTCCTCTGACCGGCCAGCCTTGAGCGCTTAGCGACTCTGCCGTACGCTTGGTTCCCTCGAACACCGCCTGTCGAAAGTCGGCTTTAGACCAGCCGTCTTTAACGAGGTAGCCCGTATTCTCGGCGGGAATCACCAGGATGCAGAAGCCTCCGGATGCGACCAGCCTCCCGCTGCCCACAAGGTGCCTGGCAACCGTGTCGGCTATCTTCTGGGCGGAATCTTCTGAATGGGCTGAAATCTGTACGTGGCCACCCGTGGAGAATACGGTGACGGCGCTCTGGTCCCGGCTGAATCCCTGTTCAACGTGTAACGGGAGTAGAGATGGGTAGTCGTCCTCGTTTTCTACGATGTGATAGCCGGCATACTTGCCAGGCTGCCCGATAGTCGCCCTGTCAAATACCGGACGTCCGAGAGGGTCCTCTGTGCCGGCGCCCGCCAGGGAACCAAGGATGTTGATCTGACAAAGTCTTACGGCCCGACCGATAGTGGAGTTGGCCCGATTGCCTGGACCCAACACGTTGCCGCGGTAGTTCATACCCAACTTGTCTCGAATCGGGCCATTCACGATGAATCCAAGAGCCGCTCCTCCGGTGGTGGAATTCGGGACGTGGAGATTGAATCGCGGATCCAGTATTGGTTCCATAATGGCTAGCACCACCGGGAAGTACTCAGGGAGGCAGCCCGCCATTACTGAATTGATAGCGACCTTCTCGGCCGTTACCACGCGTTTTCGAGTTTCGTAAGTCCCTACGACAGAATCAGGCTCAAGTCCCGCTGCTGCAAGGAAAGCCCGGACCTTCTCCTCGGTTGGAGGAACGACCGGGAGGCCGTCGGTCCAACCTTTTTCGTAGTAGAACTCTATAGCGTCCGCGACGCTATCCACTTCGTACTGAGCCGATTGAAGCGCCTTTGTAGTCACCAGACCTCCCTTGGAAGGTATTTCCAGATAACCACGGTGGACTAGCTTGATTATAGCTGAGGGTGAACAGGTGTCAAGGGGAACAGGAACCCTCAGATCAGCTGCCGTTCAGATAAGCGTAGGCGGACAGGGCAGCCGTGATTCCGTCACCGGCTCCACTGCCCAACTGACGGGCCGAGTGCCACCGGCAATCTCCGGCTGCGAACACACCCGGGACTTCTGTGGCCATCTTCAGGTCCACCTTTATGTGCCCTCCGTCATCCATGGGGATTGTGCCGTGAAATGGGCGGGTGTTGGGGTGATATCCAACGCATATGAATACCCCGGAAGCCGGCAGCTCTTGCGCCTGATCTGTCCCCAAGTCGCGCAGCGCGATGCCCTGAACGACATCGTCACCGTAGATTGACTCAACGACCGTGCTGTAACGGATATCCAACTTGGGATTCTGGAAGGCGCGTTCCTGAAGAATCTTGCTGCCAGTGAGTCGATCCCGCCTGTGCACCAATGTGACCATGCTGCATATCTCAGTTAGATAGAGACTCTCGTCGAGCGCAGTGTCACCCCCTCCGATAACCGCCACTTCCCCATTTGCGAAGAAATAGCCATCGCACGTAGCGCAACTGGAGACGCCGCGTCCTTCGAACTCTTCTTCGCCGGGTATTTCCAGTTTGTTTCGCTCGCCGCCGGTCGCGATGATGACAGATCTAGCCGGGAACTCATCGCTTTCGGTGCGAACGGCCATAGGCTGAGCTTGGACATCTAGCGCTTGCACCTGGCCAAATCCATACTCCACTCCCAAATCTGACGCCTGCTCCTGGAGAGCAGCTATCAGGTCCGGCCCAGTGATTCCCTGCGGAAAGCCTGGGAAATTTTCTATGCTGTCAGCATTGATGACCTGTCCGCCAAACACCGTCCCTTCAACGAGAAGGGTGCTCAGACCGGATCGAAGGGTGTAAATGCAAGCGCTAAGCCCGGTTGTGCCGCCACCTATGATGACTACGTCGTAGACTTCACTCATATTGACTCTCCAGTCTCGATCAATCTTTCATTCACTCTACAAGTGTATGCAGAAAGACCTGCCAAAAGGAACCCCCGGCAACTGCACGGCGTCACGTTGCTGACTAGACGCCAAATAGTATCCAGAACTTTCGTATTGACCGCTGTCAGGCTATTTGGGCCAAAACCGTCGTTCGCCCCTCCATCTGCCACGAGGAATTGCTCGTGCTCAGAGCAGTAGGCAACCGCGACCTTCCCCGTTTCACGTTCCGGGTCCAGCCATAACAAGGGCTCTACACCCGCTGACTGGAGCGCCTCAATGGCCATACGGCCGGACAGATCAGGCTCCTCCCGATTATCGCAGTTTGCACCAACTGCTCCGATTGGCCAGGAGCGCTCAAAGCCCCTCCGAAATGGCGTAACGGGCAAACATCACTCCGAGACCGCTCACAACTGTGTCGATCGGACCAAAATAGCAGCGATTTACCCAGGGACCCAGGGATCATCAAGAACTCCCTCCGCCGCGACATAAACAAGGTAATCAACCACGATGTCCCCAACTGTGACGACCTTCAATCGTAAGGCACCCGTGCTCTTTCCCATCTGTATCCTCCTAGAGTGACGCAGGGCTAGCGAACTATGACCGCTGTGTGGCATGTCACGTCAAGCCGGGCAGTCCGAAGCGGGCCTCAAACCGGCCTAGCCTCTGAAGCGCCTGAGCCCGGTAATATGAGAGTGCACGTGGAACATGGAAGTTGGGTACGCCACTGCGGAGCGCATTGAGCTTTCGGGCATAGCGATCCAACCACCACATCGCCGAGCCGAACATAACGATGGGCTCCCACGTCGTCACTCTGCCAGCTACAGCGTCCGCGCCACCTACTCGGGCGTCGGCGTAGCCGTTCCAGAATGCCACTCTCCCCCTGTCAGAGAGGGTGTTCTCCGTGAATATGTAGGCGACTTCCTCGGCAGCGTCACCCAGGCGGACATCCTCCCAATCCAGCAGTCGGACCTTACCTTCCGACCAAATTATGTTCTCTCCGCCCATATCACCGTGCAAAAGCGAGAATGGCCTCGGTGCAAGCCACTGTTCCTGAGTGACGGAGTCCAGGGCCGCCTCCGCAACTTTGCGGTAACCCTTCCAGAACCTTGTTGCAAGTTCACTCGGCAACTTGTCCCACTGGATCCTTCGCCCGATATCCCACTTGAAACGCTCGATTAGGTACTCCGCGGGTGTTCGAGCGTTAAACCCGAAGGCCGTGATAAATCGGTCAGACTTGAGGTTGTGCAGGCGACCAACAGTCCAGCCGAGTGAGTTCAGCATCCCCTCGCTTGATGCCGCAAGGTCCACGTGCATCCCCGGCAGGAATGCGATGAGCATCGTCGGCCGGTGAAAGAAGGTTGAACACTCATCGTAGTCGTAAAGGCGAGGAGCCAGCCCGTCTTCAAGGTAGCTCAAGACCATAGCCTCCCGCCTCGCCTTTTCCAGATCGTACTGGTCGTGGGTGTTATTTATCCGGACCACGTAGCTTTCACTTCCCAGTTCGGAAACCCTGAACAATTGGTGACGTTCACCTCCGCTGAGCTTGTCGACGGACAGCGAGCCAGCACGATCCGCGTCGAGGCGGAGAACCTGAGCGGCGTACGCCCTAGCGGCTGTCGCGATGGACTTCATTGATCCCCCGGACTTTGGGTGTCCCCAAGCAACGAACTGACTCAAACTTGACCATTGCCATCTAGCCATGTTACCAGCTCGTTCAAGCTAGTCAGGCTCATTGAGCGTGTGGGTGGTGATTCCTCTTATTCTACAGCACCAGCCTGAACCACAAGGTGAAGGTTCTTGATTTCGTCCAGTTAGGTGGACTACCGTTTACGGAAGATACCACCGAGCCGTTCAGCGGTATCTCCTGGACTTTTTTTCCCGGAATCAAGCTGTCGTCGGGCATGGGGACGGAGTAGCGGACCACGGCGTTGTCGGGCAGGAGCTCGATCTCTTTGACGAAGGTCTCGATGAAGGCCCTGCGCTCGGTCAGCTCGCTCTTTTGCAGGAACCTGCTCATGTCCTTGGCGTAGGCGGTGATGGTCTTGACGTCATCGAGGACCGCCCTGCGCTGGGCCAGGATTGCCCTCGACCCCTCTGCGGCGGACTCAAGGCGCTCCTGACGCTCCTTGTGGTCTCGGATGCGGTGGGCGAAGTCGGCCATGTTGAACTCGGTCGTGGTCTCCACGAGGTCGTAGAGCCGGTCGAGTCTGCCCCTCACGTCGGCAAGCTCCGACTGGATGGTCTCCAGCCGTTTGCGCTCGTCGCCGGCCACGTCGTCCATCTGCTCGTCCACGACGTTGACCAGGCTCCGAATGTTGCCCTCGGTCAGGATGTTGGAGCGAATCAGGCCGACGACCAGCTCCTCGAACTGCCGGGCGTCGACCCTGGGCGAGTCGCAGGACCCGGGCGCGCGCTTTACGAAGGAGTGGCAGACGTAGTAGGGGAACGTACCCCTGCTGGAGTAGCGGCCCGAAAGCGCCCTCTTGCACCTGTAGCACTTGACCAAGCCGCTCAGCAGGAAGGTGCTTCCGACTCTGCGGGGGTGGGAGACCTTGGGGGCGCGGGAGCGCAGTATCCTGTTCACCCGGTCGAACTGGTCCTTGGTGACGGTGGCGGGGAACGCCTCTTCCACGCGCACCGGGTCGGCTCCGTCCTTGGCGTTGTTGCCCCAGACGAGGGTGCCCAGGTGCGCCTCGTTTCTGAGGATGTTGTGGACGGTGGGCTTGTTCCAGAGCTTACCCCTGGGGCTGGCGATGCCCTCGTCGTTGAGGATGCGTACGATCTTCATCATCCCCTTGCGGGACTCGGCCAGGTCGAAGA
This sequence comes from Dehalococcoidia bacterium, assembly GCA_965218945.1. Taxonomy (GTDB): domain Bacteria; phylum Chloroflexota; class Dehalococcoidia; order Lucifugimonadales; family UBA2985; genus DAOUJW01. The sequence goes on along the minus strand of OZ244718.1, from coordinate 2,479,893 downwards.
TGCGCTTGACGATGCCGTTCGTTTCGGGGTCCGGCTCCAGGGTGGGCCTCTCCTTGGGTCCGTCCAGCACCTTGACCTTCCTGTAGCCGTAGGGGGCCATGGGAGCGACCCAGAAGCCACGGGATGCGGCTTCCCTCATACCCCGCAAGACCTCCATGGCAAGATTCTCGCTGTAGAACTCGTCCACGCTCTCGATGATGCCCTCAAGCAGCCTGCCGGTGGGGTTGTCCTCGGCCTGCTCGGTGATGGAGACGACGCGGAGGCCCTTTCGCCTGAGCATGGACTTCAGGACGACGGCGTGCTCGCGCTTGCGGGTGAAGCGGCTGAACTTCCAGACCAATATCTCCTCGAAGGGCGCCTCGGTCCTCTTGGCCTCGTCCAGCATCTTCTGGAACTCCGGGCGGTTCATCACGCGCCCGCTCTCCGCCTCGTCCACGTACTCGCGGACGACCTCGTAGTCGTTCTTGTCGGCGTAGTCCCTGAGCGCCCTCAGCTGGGCGGACACGGACAGGTCCACGTCCTGGCGGTCGCTGGAGACCCTGGCGTAGAGGGCTGCCGGCGTGCGGTCGTTTCGTTCACTCATCTGTTGTTCCTCCTTGTTGCTTCCTGCTGGTTCGGCGCGAGCGCCGCATCTGCGTCCTCTCCTGTCTGCGCCACTCCCTCTCCTCCAGGTAGAGGCGGAATGCCTCGCGCAGAAGCTCGCTCAGCGTGCGGCCGTCCTCCCTGACCGCCTGCCTGAGCTGGTCGTCCATCTCGGGCGGCAGAGAGAAGGTGACGGTCCTTCGTTTCTTCGGCATGTTTTTTTGCCCTTCGATGTCGCACAGGGTCTTACCCTTATCATGGACGAATCGGGCCTCCGTTGTCAAGGGACGCAGCCCCTATAACCGGCGCTCTGAATGGAGTAAAATGTGGTGGTAGACACTGAGAAGGAGAGGCTCTCCCTATGGGGACTTTCAGGTGCCCTCTGCGCATCTCCAGCATGGATGGGCAGCTGGAGCGGGACGTAGAGGCGACGGTGGACACCGGGGCCGCCTACACGACGCTGCCCGGCAGCCTGCTGCGCGAGCTGGGGATCGAGCCGATGGACAAGGGCGTCTTCCTGCTCGCCGACGGTCGCCGGGTGGAGATGGACATTGGGAGGGCTTGGGCGACGGTCGACGGCTCCAGCGAGGTCACTCTCGTCGTGTTCGGAGAGGACGACGCCCCGGCTCTGCTGGGAGCCTACACCCTGGAGGGGTTGAGGCTGGCGGTGGACCCCATTGCACAGCGACTCGTTCCCACCCATCTCATCATGTACTAGAACGCGCCACACTCGCTGCGCACCTTCTTCCCGCACCGGACCGCCTGCACCCCCCGCTTACACTCCACGCTGACCCTCTTCCTCGCCACCATCCTCCCCGGTTTCTGCTCGGTGCGACGCTTCCGCCCGCTCCTCCATGTAGGAGCGGATCGCGACGCGGGCCAGGATGCGCAGCCCCTTCAGGACCGCCCTGCGATGTTCCGGCGTGTAGGACGGCATGGAGCGTTCCAGGGCGTCTTCAAGCTCCTGCTCTCCGGGCCTCTTTCGTCCGTTGTTTCTTCTGGGATCTTTCATGGTGCGTGGTCGCAGCGGCGGTGAGTTGGGCCGCTGGCCTCTCGTTGCAAGTTGTGCGGCCGGGCCGCCGGCGCCGACGGATGGGGCGAGCGCCTGCGGCCTCCAAGCCGGTTCAGGCCCCGCCGTGCCGCCGATGCGCGCCGTGCGCCCGGCGGGGCCGGTTGTCTAGCTCTCCTCCTCGAAGAGGGTCATCTGGATGCCCTCGCGCAGGATGACCGGCAGGCCGCCGGGTATCCGGAACGCGAAGCGGCAGATGGAGAGCATTGCTCCGCCGCAGGGCTCGACGCCCTTCCTGCGCCACATGCGCAGCTGCTTGGGGTCCACGCCGAGGGCCTTGGCCATGCCGCGCCAGCTGAAGCCGCTGAGCTCCTTGAGCTGTTCGAGGCGCTCACCGAAGTCCTCGGGCAGCACGCCGCCCTCCAGGGGCTCGGTCCCATCGGCTGCGGGGTTTTCGTGCCCGTCGAAACGGGTCGGGTCGTTACTGTTGTTCATCGCTATCCTCCAATCTGAACAGGTCTTCGAACTCGGTCAGTTCCAGGGCCTTGAGCATCCGGCGACGGATGCGACCGGAGGGGGAGCGCCCCGTGTTGACCAGCTTCGACACGTAGCCGGGGCTTATCCCGATCTCCCTGGCGAGCCAGTTCTGGGAGCGGTTCAGCACAGCGAGCCGCCTCCAGAGGGCCGCCACGTCGAGCTGGACAACAGTCCGTCCTCCGCGCCTCCGGGGGCCTTTCCGCTTATGGGCATCTTGTGTACGCATCGGTCTCTCATTCCTCGTCGTTCATGGGGTCGGCAGGGCCTGGGGCGCTCCCGGGTCGGCGGGGGCGCGCCAAGCGCGTCCCAGCGGCCCCAGGGCGTCCACGGCCTCCCTGTGGGAGACCCACAGAGGGACCGTCACCCCCTCGGCCCGCATCTCCTCCCGCGCCACGCGCAGGAAGTGGGTCTGGGCGATCTCGTCGTCGAAGACGACCAGGACGGAGGGCCTTACGCCGTGGTCGTCGGTGGGTCTGTGAGATGAGTAGTAACGCAGATAGGGGGCGAGCCGGTCGGACATGGTTGAGGGCCGCACGGCCCGGCGCTCCCACTCCAGGAAGAAGGGCCAGGTCGTATCGCCCTTGCGCAGGACGCCGAAGGCGTCGGGGTTGACGGCGCGCATACCGCCGTCGTGCCGGAAGTGGCGGGAGGCCCTCCTGGGGGGGTCGAGCTGGACGACCTCCCACCCCAGCAGAGGGGCCTGGGCGGCGAGCGCGGCTAGGAAGCCGTGGACGGCTGACGTGTGCTCCATGTTCCTGAGCAGCTGGCGGGTCCGCCTGCCGGTGACGTTGCGCCACTCCAGCGGACCTTCGAAGTCTTCGGGGGCGATGCTCCACCGGCTCCTCGCCACGGCGACGGAGGTGCGGTCCCTGCGGGCGAGGAGGGCCAGCCCCCGGTCGGTCAGGGCCAGGCGTCCTCCCGCGTCGCGGGGGCGGGCCGCCAGGCCGAAGCCTTCGAGGGGGATGACGATGTTGGAGGCCCTCGGGGGCGTGACGTCCATCAGCCCGGCCAGCTCCCCCAGGGCGATCCAGGGCCAGTCGGAGATGAGGTCGAGGGCGCGCTTCTCTGCGGCCCTGAGCATGACGGGCAGCATCTGGTCGGACATGTCCGAGGCGGCTCCCCTGTCGGGCAGGTCGGCGGGCGCGTCGGCCCGTCCGGGTTCCGGCTCCAGCGGCAACCCGCCGCCGAGGGCCGCCCGTTCGAGGGCGTAGCGCAGCGTGATGGATGCGCCGACCCTGGGCGGGCTCCATACCGGGTCGCCCGCTCCGGCCAGGACCGCATCGCGTTCGAGGGCCAGCAGCGCCGGCGCGTCGGTGGTCGAGAGCGCCCTGCGCGCGTGCCTGAGCCGTACCTCGTCGGCAGCGAGGACGAGCACCGTTCCGGGCATCGGCCAGTCGCGCAGCCGCCAGAGGCGCTTGGCGAAGCCCGACCTGTCGGCGGTGGGTCCCTGCCGGACGACGCCGACGGTCCTCCCGTCGGGCAGCGTCATGGCGGCGTCCAGGGGCGCGGCCCGGTACCAGCGGAACCGGACGGGGAACGCCACGTCGGAGACGGCGGAGGCTATGCCGTAGATCGATGCCACGGCGTCCAGGCGCTCCATCAGGCTGCGCCGCCACTGGGCCGACACGGGACGGGCGCGCACCAGCTCGTCGGGGGCCATGCCCTCCTCGTCGGCCAGCCTGTGCAGGCCCGCGGCGGTGAGATGGAACCTCCGCGCCTGGGGAAGCAGCTCCGTGGCGTGGAGGACGGAGGCGCAGAGCCCGCCGGACTCCAGCTTTTCGACGGCCTCGTAGACCGCGCCCCTGGACCAGCCGGTGACGGCGACCATCTCCAGCCGGTTGAGGAAGGGCATCGACGCCAGGGCGCGGAGCAGGTCGTGTTCGCAACCTTCGGGTCTCATTCCTCCGCCTCCTCGTCGACGGCGCTGCGGCCCTGATGCGCCCCGGCGTCGGCAGCCGCCTTCCGCCTGCTCCGCCGACTCCTGCGCTCCGGCCCCGGCCCGGCGTCCGGTTTCTTCTCTGTTTCTCGCTCTTTCTGTTGTCCGCCGTCCTCCTTGAGGTCTTCGACGCCTCTGCGGAACTCCTCCACCTTCAGGTCGCCCTCCGCGTCGCCGTAGGCGACCTGCCGGGCGGAGACCGTGTAGGCGGCCGCCGCCTCGCGGATGCGGGCTGCGACGGCGGGGTCTCCCTCCTCCGGCTTGCGCACCATCATCGAGAAGGCGGGCATCCGCTCCTTGCCCACGGTGGCGCGGACGTAGCAGTGGTGGACGGGCAGCGACACGATGTCGTCCTCGGTCACCCGGTCCTTGCCCAGCTCCCACACCAGCGTCCTGGCGTCGTTCCCCGCCACCTGGAAGACGGCGAGGCAGCCCACGTTGGCGAGCAGGGTGTCCCGCATGGTGCGGGAGAGGTCGTCGAGCTTTGCCAGGCTCTGCGTCGCCAGCACGAAGCTAGCCCCGAACTTGCCGAGCTCGGACAACATGCTCTCGTAGTCCACGCCGGGCATCGACTGCATCTCGTCCACCACCACCAGCGCGCCGCGCCGCTCCCTGAGCGCCACGCTCCCCTGCTCCCGTATCACGGCGTCCACCAGGTTGAGGAGGGACGCGCCCACCAGGGCGGCCACGTCCCTGCCGACGGTGCCCTGGGAGGTGGAGACCAGGAGCACGCCGCCCTCGTGGATGACCTTGCGCAGGTCGATGGTGGAGCGGCGCTGGCCAAGGATGGCCCGCGCCCGCTTCGACGACGCGTAGTAGGAGAGGCGGGTCTGGACGGGGGCCAGGGCCTCGGCCTTGTACTGGCGGTGCCAGCTTCCGAAGTCCCTGGCCCACCACTCCAGGAGGTAGGGGTCGGAGACCTTCTTCAGCACGGAGTTGCGGAACGGGTCGTTGGACAGCAGCCGCAGCCCGTCGAGGATGGTGTACTGCTGCTCCGCCTCCACCTGCTCGTTGGCCTCGTGGAGGGTCTTCACGGTCTGTTCGAGGATGGACTGCATCCTCGGCCCCCACTGCTCCCACAGGCCCTTTGCCACCCTGACCACCGAGTCGGCGGTGCGGTCGCGGTCGGCGAAGATGCGGGTGTCCAGCAGGTTGATGCCGGGGGAGCGGGACTCGTCCGACAGGTCGATGAGCTTCACGCTGTCGATGAGGGACTCGGGGACGTGTTCGAGGATGCCTGCGACCAAGTCGGTGTGGGGGTCTATGACCACGATGGCGTCCGGGTCCCTGCCCGCCGCCTTCTCCTTCAGCTTGTGCGTGACGAGGTGGTGCATGAGGGTGGACTTGCCCATGCGGGTGCGGGCGACGTAGAGGTGGTGACGCCGGAGCAGGTCGCCGGGGAAGCGGATCTCCCGCTTCGCTCCGGCGGTGGTGTCCCCCACCAGCGCGCCGCCCCGGACCCCCTTGGCCGAGGGGCTGAGCGCCCTCGCGCCGGACCGCTCCACCAGGGGCGTCTCGTCGCCTGCTCCGGGCGGGTGCCAGAGGCTGGCAACCTCGCGGACTCCCAGGACGCTGCGCCTCCCGAACAGGCCGGGGCCTGCCGGGTGGAGCATGTCCGGGTCCGGCGCTACGGGCCGGACCCTGCCGACCTTGAATCTCGCCCCGGCGGGGTTGTCGTAGTGGCGGTAGGCGGCGGCCACCGGGCCGAGAAGCTCCCTGGCCCGCTCCTGCCTTGTCTCGGCGGGCAGGACGGCGACGACCTGGAGCTCTGCGTCGAAGGCGATGCGGGAGACCTTCTCCCCTATCAGGATGGGGTCCTCGACGCGCTTGCGGGCCTTCTTCCAACGCCACCAGCCCCAGCCGCCGACGACCAGCCCCAGGGCCGTGACGGTTCCCAGGAGCGCCGCCTTCCATATCTCGCCGTCCTGCACCCACAGGTAGCCCTTGAGGGCGGCGAGAGCGCCTATGCCGAGGACGGCCATCGTGATGCCGTCCATCTGGAGGGGCTTGGTCTGGAACGTGTAGGCGGGCTCCCTCGGCTCCATGCCGGGCCGCTTGTGGGCCTTGTCCATGTGGCCCTGCGACCAGTCGGGTCCCAGGGAGCGCAGCAGCAGCCGCGCCACCACGCGCTCCCCTTCCTGGAGGGCCGAGAGCGCGCCCATCAGGGCGATGAGGGGGTCTGAGCCGGGGTCGAGCAGGTCGTCGTCCCGGAAGGTTCTCAGGGGGACGTACTCGGGTCCGTCGGCCCGCAGGGTGACGGACCACGCCTGCTCCCCCTCGCCCAGGCGCAGGGGGTCTTCCTCCGGGTCAAGCCTCTGGATGCGGGCCTGGGGGTAGTGGGCGGAGAGCTGGCCGCGCACCACCTGGGCGTCGAGGCAGCGGGCCATGAGCGTCACGCCGTCCATGTCCCCGGCCAACTCCAGGGAGAATGGTTCGGGGACGGCGATGGACTGGAGCAGGTTCTCGACGCCCAGCAGGGTGCGTTCCCCAGTCTTTGGCGGTGTCACCGCCAGCAGGACCGGACCCTTCTTGCCCTCGTCGTCTCCAAACAGGATTTCCTTCGGGTTCAGCTTCATGGGGGATAGTCCTTTCTCTAATCTCTAATGGCGTCCGGGTGTCCACTCGATGACCGTCGTCTCCTCCGGGGTGGCCTCGATGCGGACGGGGAAGCGGTTGCCCTTTGCCAACAGCAACCCGTCTCCCCTGGGGCACGACAGGAGCCATCGCTGTAGCTCGACGGGCAGGTCGAAGGCGTCGCCCACGGTGCTGATGGCGGCGGCGTCCTGCTGGAGGAGCAGCTTGAAGGCGGCGTTCTGTAGCAGGGCGCGACCGGAGTGGCCGGTGATGGTGCGAGAGGTGTCCTCGCTGAGCAGGTCCTGCACGTCCTGGGTGATGAACTGAAGTCCCAGGCGGTGCTTGCGCGCCCGCTTCGCCATGCTGACCATGAAGGCCGCGCCCTCGGGGTGCTGCATGATCGACCACACCTCATCGACGACCAGCAGCCGGGGCTTGGGGTCCTGAGCTGCCGCGGCCCACACCGTCTCGGTGCAGACCATCGCTGCGGCCGGCCGCAGCTCCGGCTCCAGGAGGTGCAGGTCGAAGACGGTGACCAGGGCCTCGTTGCCCAGCAGGTCGTCGCCCTCGTCGGAGAGCAGGTGACGCAGGCTGCCGGTGGCGAATGGCCGCAGCAGACGGGCCAGAGCCTGCCCCGAACTCGATTCGGGGTCGTGGTCGCCCGCCTCGCTCTCTTGCAGATACTGGTAGAAATCGCGGAAGCCGGTGCGCTCCCGGGGCTGGGCGTAGTAGCCCGCCAAGGCATGGTCGAGGGATGCGCGGCGCTCCGCGCCGAGACTCTCTCCGACCATGACCTCGATGAGCCGTCTCAGGCTGCCGATGCGCTGGAGAAGCTCCTCCGAGTCCCCCTTGTCGATGACGAAGGGGTTCATGCCCTCACCCGGCACGCCCGGCGACAGCACTCGCCCGCCCGCGGCGCGGGCCATGTCGGCGTACTCGCCCTCGGGGTCGATGACGTAGGCCGTGATGCCGCGGGTGATGCCCCGCAGCACGCCGAGCTTGGTGGCGAAGGATTTGCCGCTTCCAGACCTTGCTAGCACCGCCGTGTTCGCGTTCAGGTGCGTGCCGTCCCAGGGGTCGTAGACCACGGGGGAGCAGGCCCGCATGTCGATGCCGTAGAGGGTGCCGCTGCGGGTGTCCAGGTCGGGCGGCGAGAAGGGGAAGAGACGGGCGATGCTGGACGTGTCGAGGCTGCGCCACTCGGCCACGGCGTTCAGGGCCAGGGGCAGCGTGGAGAGAAGCCCCTCGCGCTGGCGGAAGGCGAGGTTGTCCAGCTTGCCCAGGGTGGCGGCGAAGTGAGCCTTCGCCCGCTGGGTCATCTCCCTCAGCGACGCCTCGTCCCTGGCATGGAGGGTCACGGACAGGGAGGAGTGGAAGAGCCGCTCGCGTCCCCGCTGCACCTCGTCCCTGAGCCGGGTGATGTCCTCCAGGGCGATCTCCGCCTCGGGCGACATGGTGCGGCCCCGCTTGAAGGAGAGGGACTGGGCCGACTCGAAGCGCACCTTCTGCCATTCCAGCGTCCTGGCCGCCTGCTCCGCAGGTATCGGGCCGACGTGGACGGCCAGGTCCATCGGCGCGCCCGCCGCCATGAGCCCCTGGAGGAAGCCGGGGGCCAGGGAGCGGGGCCAGCGGCCCAGGTGCAGGGAGCGGACGAGGCTCCCGCCGACGCGCACGTCGCGCCGGTTGATCTCGACCTCGACGGGGGGCTCCTCGTCGAACTCGGAGGGGGAGCCGCCCAGGGCGGCCGCCACGAGCATCATCCGAAGCTGGCGGCCCCGGAGCGCGTGTACGGAGAGCCCGGCCCTAGCCAGCAGGCCCCGCAAGTCGTCGATGCGCCCAAACTCACACACGGCGTAGAAGCGCCGGTCGAGGATGCCGTCGCGGGCCTCCAGGTCGGTCAAGAGACGCCCAAGGGACTCGGAGGCGGCCCGCGTCTGCGGGGGCAGGTCGGCGGGCTGGGCCTGCTTGAGGTTCTCCCTCAGCCGTTCCAGGCGGGGTGGGTGCTGCCGGATGAGGAGCTGGGCCGGGAAGTCCAGGGCGTTGAGCGCTCCGGCGAAGGCCCCCAGCTTCGGCTCGTCGATCTCCAGCCCCATCACCTCGCAGACGCCGAGCTTCACGCCGTCCAGACGGACGGGTCCGTCGTCGTCCAGGTGCGACAGCATGAAGAACAGGGGCAGCTCGGGCGGGAGCTTGGGGGCCGGGGTCTCCGTCGTTCCGGCAGGTTCCGCGGGGAGTCCGCCCTGCGCCATCTTCTGCGGGGCGGCGAACTCGTTTGGCGGCGTCTCCCCTCCGCGTTTCGTGATTCGTTCTATCAGCTTCTTCAATTCGCTCGTTTCCTTTTCTCTAGGGGGTTGGGAAGTCCACAAGGCCGCTGCTCAGCAGCGCGGCCACGCCTTTGGCGGAGAGCACCAGGACCAGGCCGACCACCGCCATGACGACGGCGGCCTTTGCCCTGCCGCCGCCGCGCTCCTCGCCGCCCTCGGCCATCAGGATGAAGCCGGCCCATACGATGGCGAACAGGCAGAGGCCGGAGGCGGCGTAGGCCATCGCCGTGAGCACGCGGTCGAACTGGCGGAGCATCTCCTGCTCCTCCGCCGGGGCCGCGCCGGTCGTCGCCAGCGCAGCCCCGGCCAGCAGGGTGACCGCAATCGCGGGCCTCACCAAGGCCACTCCCATCCCATGTCTTCGAACCAGCCCCGCAGTCCGTCGGCTGGCTCCTGCTCGCCGGGCGGGTCTTCCGGCTCAGGCTCCGGCAGCGCCAGGGCCTCGTAGGGGTCGTCGCTGCCAATGCCGGACGCCAGAGCCTGCCCCGTACCTGATACGGGGGCCAGCGTTTCGCCCCTCGTCCTCGTGATGGGCGAGCGCTCCACCGTCTCGGCCTTGACGTGCTCCTTGTGCAGGACATCCACCGTCACCTCCCTGGCGATGGTGGCGCTGGGGACGTAGGCGTAGGCCGTCGCGGTGGCGGACGACGTCGTGGCGGCGGATGACTCAGTGCCGTCGTCGCAGGTGACCGTCACCGTCTGGCTGTCGTAGTCGCTGTCCCCGGGGCGATGGAGGTGCACGGTCCTGGTGACCTGCTCCACGCGCTCCGGGTGGTGGGTGAGCTGGGTCAGCGGGGGGAGAGGGATGTTCAGGGTCGCCTCCAGGCTCACGTCCACGCTCACGGCGTGAATCGCCGCGCCCGTGGGCACGCTGAGACTGAAGCGGGTGTCTCCGTTGGGGACGAAGGCGACGCTTGCCTGCGACGCTCCCGTCGCGGCGGCGACGGTCCCCGTGATGGCCGTCACCTGGGCGTCCATCAGGGCCGTCTCGGTGACGCTCTGGTGCCCGGCCACCGTCTGAAGCTCGATGGGCTCCTCGACGGCGGACACGCACTCCGACTCGATGACCCCGCTGACCGCTCCGGGCGTCCAGCCCAGGGAGGTCATGCGAAGGTCGCAGAGCTCGCCCTCCACAACAGGAAGGGGGTACGGGATCCGGTCGTGTTTGACCGTGAGGGCTCCCGCCTGCCCGAGCGTGTCCTCCCAGGACACGGTGAAGGACGGGACGGGGCCGTTCAGGGGGAGCGAGTAGTCGATGCGCTCCCCCTCCGCCAGGGTGCCCGACCCCCAGAAGCGGAGCCATGTGCCTTCAGGACCGCCGTAGGCCCGCACCCGGATGTCCAGGGCGGTTGCGGCCCGCAGGGTGACGGCGGCGCGGTCGCCTGTTACTGACAACCCCTCGACGAATATCCTGCGCCCCTCTACCGGCTCCTCGACCTCGAAGTCGATCTCGTCCCGCCAGGGCTCGTGGTCGTCGGCCAGGGCAACCTGGGGTACGGTCACCAAGGCCATGGCAAGGACGGCCAGGGCCGCGAAGGCCAGGAACCCCCTGCGGGGTTTCCTCCGCCTCGTCTCCAGCGTCGCGGCCCGGTGGTCGCGGGCCTGCTGGTTCCCGGCGTCCTTTCCCCTGCGCTTGCCGAACCAGCGCATCCTTCCGTTGCGGCGTTCCTTGTTCTTGCGGGTCTTCCTGCGCTTGCGCAGCCTCCCCAGCCCGCGCCCGGCGCGTTTCGCCATCAGGCTCAGGGGGCCGGGGCCGCTCTTGACCGGCTGCGCCGGCGCGGGCGGCTCGCTCCTCACCAGCTGGGCGGTCTGCCCGGCGTAGACCCGCGCCCCCAGCCGGTACTTCAGCAGGTCGGCGGCCACCAGGGGCAACCGCCGACCGCCAATCTTCCCCACGACCATCGCTACGCCGAAGAGTCCGAAGACGACGGCCAGGGCCATGCGCACCTCGGAGGGGCCGACGGGGGCGTAGCGGTATGCGCCGTAGGAGATGGCGCACACCGCCGTCACCGCCACGATCTGCGGAAAGGTCAACCCCAATAGCACCCGGTCCTCGGCCTGCACGTGAGTCGGTACCTCGTGTTCTCTCATGTTCTGTTCCTCCTTCCTCACGTCGGCCTAACTGCCGCTGCTGTCGCCGCTGGAACCGGAGTCCGGCGCTTGCGGTTCGGGCAGCACGTCGTCGATCTCGATTCCCGGGTCCACGACGGCGTTCATCACCAGCTCCACGACGCCGTAGGCGACCAGGGCCAGGACGATGCCCGCCAGGGCGGTCATCATTGCGCTCTTGCCGCGCTCCATCTGGTTGGGCGCTCCGCTGGCGGTGAGGTACATGTACGCGCCGTAGATGAAGAAGCCGACGCCTATCGCTCCCACGACGCCCAGCAGGATGCCCACCAGGTTCGATATGGTCTGTGTCAGTTGTTCCATTCCGTTTCTCCTCTCTTGCTCCGAGCGTTCCGCTCGTCTCTACCGGTCGGGGTTGCTTCGCTCCGTTAGCTGCACATCGCTTCTCCTCCGTCGTGGTATTGGTCGGCGCTCTCTCGTCCGCGCCTGTTCGTTGTCGTGTGGTGGGGCTACTCCCCGCTGCTCCGGGGCTCGCCGCCGCCGTCTCCGCCCGCCGATGGGGTCGCCATCGAGGCCGCCGAGCTGAGGCCGCTGGCGGCGGCCGAAACGCCCGCGCTGGCCGCCATCGCGCCCACCGCCATGCCTCCCGGTCCTCCGGCGGCTCCGCCCGCCACCAGCCCGATGGTCTTCGCCGCGCGCACCATCGAAGAGGGGAGGTTCATGCCGAAGTAGAGCATCGAGAGCCAGGAGTCGAAGGTCCCGGCGTTGCCCAGCATCGAGGGGACCCGGGTCGCCATGTAGACGAAGGACAGGGACAACAGCAGCTTCCAGATCAGGTCCTGCACCGGCTCGAAGGCGGCGATGGCCGCGACCTCGTTCAGGAACCCGAAGCCCAGGGCCAGCGCGATGAGCTGGATGGCCTGCTGGAACACCGTCGTCATGAAGAGCTTGAGCCAGTGGCGGCCCCAGCCCGCCGTGTGGGGCAGAATCCACAGCCCCAACGCGATGGGGGCCAGGGCCAGCAGGAGGTCGATCAACGCCAGGCGCAGAACCATCTGCACGATCACGTAGAGGACGAAGAAGCCGTAGACGAGGTAGAGGACGGCAAGCAGCAGGGCCATGCCCACGCTCCCGGCCTGCACGCCGGTCATCAGGGTGTGGAGGGTGGAGCGGAGCAGGTCGCCCGCCGTGACGTTCAGGGAGACGGCTATGAATCCCGACACGGCGTCGGCAACGTCCAGGACCAGGGCGCACCACCAGAGGGACGATGCGGCGGCCACGAGGCCGAGGACCAGGCGGGGGACCATCTCCCGCCACCCCGCCTGACGGGTCCCCAGGTGCTCGGCCATGATGAAACTCAGGCCCATCCAGCCGAGGATGACCACCAGGGCGCCGGACGTGATGGCCCAGACGACCATCCACGCCTGGCGCACCAGCTCGTGGGCGTAGGTCAGGTCGGGAGGGGTGCCGGTGAGGATGTCGCTCATCTGCCGGATTCCCTCCGGCAGTTGTCGGCGTCCTCGCCGCTGGCTCTTTCAACCACTCCGCAGAGGGTCCCGTGGACGCCCTCGATGACCCAGCCGGCGAAGGCCCTCGCCCAGCGTCCGGGGTTGAGGGCGGAGAGAATCTTGTCCCAGATGCGGCCCGGCTCGTGGAAGGGTATGACGGCGTAGAAGTCGCCCCTGTGGTTGTCCACTGACTCCGCCAGCATGACCAGCAGGTAGGCCCGGTCGCGGTCGAGATCGGGGTGTTCGTCCAGGTCGGGGTACTCCCAGGAATACTCCCAGCCGTCGCTTCTCTCCTTCTCGCCGCCCCTGACCCGGTACATGGCGCTTATCCAGTCGCCGGTGTCTGCGTCCCGGACGGCGTAGAAGAGGTTGGCGATCTGCCGGTCGAAGAGGGGCCGGGCGACGAACTCGCCGCCGCCCTTGCGCTCGACGAAGTCCCGGTCGGCGTTGACGAGGGTCAGCTCGTCAGGCGGGGTCTGGGCCAGGGCGATGTTGCTTGCGGGGATTGCGAGGAGCGCCGCCAGGAGCAGCGCGGTTGCCAGTGATAAGAGCCTTCTAATGGACCGGAGTTTCGATCTCAGCGCCAACTTCGTTCACCTCTCTTCTGCGGTCTGCCGCCAATGGCCGGATTGCGGCGGTCGCAAAAAAGTGTGACCAAATGAAACTGGAAATAAGACCCCTCATAGCTCTGCGCAGGGATGCGGGGCGTTACGGGCCGTTCCCCCGTGACTCTGCGCAGGGATGCGGGGGGTTATAGGCCCTCTTTTTTTCGGCCCCTTTCGTGCAGTATTGGGGGTGTACAGGAGTTTGAGTTTGGTAACAGAGCGGCCAGAGTCGTGAATTCATAGCTGAAACAGGGGTAAATCGCCCCCTACAGGACGTAAACAGGAAACACTTTTCCGAATGATGGCGTTCCGGACGGCAATGACATCGCCAAACGTGGGGAATGACATCGGCGGGTCGGTTGGAGCGGCGTCCCAATGACATTAGGCCCCGGAAAATGCGATTGAAGTGGGGGTGCATGACGTGCCCCAAAACAGTGGTCAGAGGCCGCTGGAAGGGCCGGACATTAGCTCAGGAGAGATACTGCGAGGGAGAAAAGAGCCATGAAAACGACAGAACACGGCATCGAGGACAGCAAGGACATCGAGAACATGCACCACATGCGGCTGATGACGCTGCTGCAAGAGCTGGTGCGGGACAAGGGCTTCAAGGGCGCGGCGCGGGTGCTGGAGCTGGACCAGCGGACGGTGGCCGAGTGCGCCAGGACTGGGCAGCTGTCGAGGCGGGTGCGGCAGGCCCTGGAGCGTGCGTTGCAGGAGGGCGTCGGCTCGGCTGCGGCCCGGCAGCGGGAGCGCAACGATAAGCTGGAGAGCCGGGTCGAGGCGCTGGAGAGGGGCCGGGAGGCGCATGAGAAGGGGCATGACGAGCTGGGCAAGGAGCTGCGCAGGCGAATGGCTGCCATCGAGGGCCGGGTCGAAGCCCAGGGGACCGGGGCCGGTCATGCCGGCGCCGGTCCCTCCCCGGCGGAAGCAGGTGCGTCGGACTCTGGAAGGAGACCCTCGTCGAGGCCCAGGATGAAGCGGGAGTACCCCGACCTGGTGACCCTTGAGCCTGACGAGGACGACGAGGAGGTGTTCGGCGATGCGTGGCCGATGATCGTCGAGTGGCGGGGGCTGAAGGACGCTCACTCCAACGAGGGCAATGGCCTGGACTGGCTGGCGGAGGAGGAGCGTCTGCGGGGGGTGGAGCTGGCCCTGCTCGAAGACCACGGGATGACGCTGCCGCCCGAGAAGCGGCCGCTGCGGGGGTTCGACCGCGACGGGCAGACCAACTGGCGAAGGACGGCGCTCTTCGACACGCGGAGAGCGCTGAAGAAGCGGGAGCTTCTGAACAGGCTGAGCCTCGGACTCTTGTGGCGATAGCCTGTCCGGGCGTGCGGCGGGTTTGCAGGCAACTTTAGTGAACGATTTGGCGGCGGTTTGCGAAAGGGGAGCCGCAGGCCCTCTTTTGCGGGTCTCGGAGCGGTGATACTAGCCTCACTGTTTGGCTTTCTCCAAGGTTTCCGACCATAGAAACCCTGGGTGCGTGATCCCTGTTGCACGGGCATGACCGGAGGATGATTCGCTCTCCCCCAGTCTCCCACGAGGGAATGCTGCTGAAGCGGAGTTGACGTTGGTCCTTCGCAGGTAGCGCGGACCGAAACGACGGAGTTGACTTAGCCCTTCGTCCTCGGCCCAGTCCGGCGGTTGGAGTGATAAGCCCTTCTCCCGCTGGACACCGGTCTGGCGGTTGGGGTTGATCGCTTCCGTCACTGGACACCCGCCTGACGGTCGGGGTTGATCGCTCCTTCCGTTGGGCAATCGTCCGGTGCTTGGGGTTGATCGCCTCATCCGTTGGACGCCAGGACGGAGTGCACCCTGCGCCCCGTCCTCCACCAGTCGGTCGAAGTGCGTCTGTCGCTTCGACCGGCTCCTCATGCCTTGCGGCATGGCTGACTGACAGCTAGGCCGCAGCTTCGACACGCGCCGGTCTGCCGATGAAAGCAGGCTGGCCGCTTCACGTCTCGCAGCTCTCACGGACGTTCTGCGCCCTGGGCCGAGCTGCGTCTTTCTCCCATGCGTCGGCCTGCGGCCACGTCGTGGGCCGGCCGCTTCACCTCTTGTTGCAGCTTCCCCCAACTCTGACGCTACGCATCCTGGACGAGCTGCGCCTTTTTCACCTGCGCCGTCCTGCGATGAGGTCGTAGGACGGTCGCTCCCCTCGTAGCAGCTCCCCCGGAGTCGATTCCCCGGCGAAGCACCCTGGGGCGAGCTGCGTCTTTCTTCACCCTCCGCTCCGTTTCCCGCGTCCGGCATCCGACCGTGGGCGGAGTGCGTCTTTCGTCAACCCCATCACCAATGACTCCCGCCGTGGATGCCTGCACGGGTCAACAACTGAAAGGAGGAGTCCATGCACGTCGACGAGGTCCAGCGCCGCTGACGGCGGGGCCTCCGGGTCTCACAACACATCCCCATTCACAAGGGTCGTCTCCACACAGGGGGACGGCCCTTCTTCTTTGCCCGCAAGCGGGCGCAGGCCAACGGCAACACAACACAACAGAAGGAGGAGTTACCGATGACGACGGCAACGATGGCAACCGGAACCAGGACGGCGGAGAGCGAGCTCAGGGCTGCTGCCCGGCGGCGGGGGGGCACCATGAAGGAGCTTGCGGCCCTGATGGGCGTGTCGGCGGGCTACCTGTCGCAGATTGCGAACGGGCGCGGGCCGTGGACTCCCAAGATGCGGGAGAAGGTCGCGGCGGTGCTGGGAGAGGTCCCTGGGCAGGGGACCGTCTACCGCCAGGGCGGCGTCGTGACCGGCGAGAGCAGCTTCATCAGGGAGCGCGCACGCACCCTGGGCATGACCATGCATGACCTGGCCGACCGCGTTGGCGTGTCCTACAGCTACATGACGCAGGTTGCCCGGGGCCGCCAGAAAATGGGCGTCAAGGTCCAGGCCAGGGTCGAGTCGGCGTTGCACGCCCCGGCGAAGGTCGCGCCCGCCACGTGCGCCAACCGCCAGGGCGTCGTCGTGGCCGGGGAGAGCAGCTACATCCAGGAGCGGGCCAGGGAGCTGGGCATGAGCCTGCGGGACCTGGCCGACCGCGTGGGCGTCTCCTACGGCTACATGTCAATGGTGGCGCGGGGTCATAGCAACATGGGCGTGAAGGTCCAGGCGCGGGTCGCGTCGGCGCTGGAGGCCTCGGTGAAGATCGCTCCCGCGCAGCCCGCCAGCATCGACCGGGAGGCGATGTGGGACCGGATGGACGCTCACGGCATCAGCCAGAACGAGACCGCCCGGCGCGCCGGCATCAGCTCGGCCCATCTCTCCCAGATCATGAACGGCAAGTCCTCCCCGTCGGCGGGCGTGCTGAAGGGGCTGCACGGTGTCCTGTTCCAGCCGACGAAGGCGGAGCGGGTTATGCCCGCCGAGGTGAAGGTGCTGGGCTGGCGGAAGGGCGAGCGGCACGGGATGGTGGTGCACGGCGCGGGCGGGCCGGGGCGCCGGGGCAAGTTCGGAGGCCCCGCCGTCCGGGTCGGCGGCCACGTGCCCTGGGGCGCGAAGGCGGAGTTCGCCTACCGTGCCGGGTACGACGGCACGGGCCGGGTGTCGGTGACGCACGTGGTCGAGCGGGGCTACTCCGCCATGCTGAAGCAGCCGGAGATGGCCGCCGCCTAGCGAGGCACAGGCGACGGCCCGGCGTAGTACCGCCGGGCCGTCACTCAAGGGGGGAGGTTGTCGCCGTATCGACGGCGGCCTCCCCCGGCTTCCCATGTGTGCGGGCTTTTTTTGTTGCCCGAAATCATCGGAGCAGGGCAGGCGGGGGCGCAAGCTCGACGCTCACGTGCGGGCGGCGGCGCGGCAGCGCCGCCGGTTCAGCGCCCGTCCGCCTCCGTGCTCCACCTGCCCCTCGCGGGCGCAGCCCATCGCCATGCGCGCCGCGGCGTTGTCCGCGTGCGCCGTCCTCGTTGCGTTTCAGCCCCTGCGGTGGCGGCCGCTTCGCCGACGCGCGGCTTTCCTCCCAGGACTCTCGCACGCGGGCGGGACGTCTTTGGCGGGCTTCTCGCGCCGCGCTTCGTCCGGGAGGGTCCACGCGGTCAGCAGGTGGGCGAGTCCCAGTTCGTCGGCCAGGTCCAGCAGCGCCATCTGGTGCCGGAAATGGGGCCGCGCTCGGCCTCTATACCAACGCCATACGGTGTAGGGATAGGTCCCGAGACGGCGAGCGATCTCCGCCCACGGCAGCCCCGACTCCTCCTGGAGCAGCTCCAGCCGCTCCGGGAAGTCGGGGGGCACGACGTAGACTATTCTGCTGTGGTCTATTCGCTCTCTCGGCATTGTCCGGTCCTTCCCGCAGGACGGCTGCAATCTCCCTCCTACTGCGCTGCGATGTCCGGGCCGTCCGGAATCCCCAGGCAGGACCGTGTGCGGGCGCTTGCGCTCCCGCAGTCAGCCCATCCCGGAGCCCTGGTGGAGGCCGCCGCCGCCCTTCGGCAAGCAGAGCGGCGGCCTCCCTGTTTTATCCATGTGTGCGGACTTTTTTCGTTGCCCTCTACCGGCCCGGACCGCTGACGGTCGGCGCCAACTCGTCGGACAGCTTGCTGCCGTCGCTCGTGCGGAGGGCTCCATCGCCCTCGCAGTCCTCGATACCAGTTACGGGGCCTCCTGGGTCTGGATGTGGAACCAGCGGGAACGCTCGCTCACCCCGCCGTGCTCGTTGATGGCCTTGATCCGGTAGGTGTAGTGAGTGTTGGCCTTTACCGTATCGTCGGTGTACGTGGTCGCCGCCGTGCCCGTGTCCGCCACCAGCTCATCGAAGTGGCCCGAGGGGTCGTCGTAGCGGAGGCGCCGCAGGATCACGTAGCCGGTGATGCTATCGTCGCCGGGGTCTTCCCAAGTGAGAGTGATGGCATCGTGGGACGCCGTGGCGGACAAGCCCGTGGGCTTGGCGGGTATGGGGGCTGCCGGAGTGTCGATGTGGAACCAGTGCGAGCGTTCACTCGTTCCGGCCCCGTTGATGGCCTTGATACGGTAGGTGTAAGTGGTGCCGGCAGCCACCGTGTCGTCGGTGTAGGTGGTCGCCGCTGTGCCCGTGTCCGCCACCAGTTCACTGAAGTCGCCCCCGACATCGTTCTCGCGGACGCGCCTGAGGATTACGTAGCCGGTGATGCTGTCGTCGCCGGGGTCTTCCCAGGTGAGGGTCACCGAGTCGTGAGACGCCGTAGCGGAGAGGTCCCTGGGCTTGGCGGGCGCCTCCGTGGGTTGCGCACCGGCCACGGCTGCCGTGGCCGCGCTGGTCAGCGTCTCAACATTGCCCGCGTCGTCGGTGAAGCTGACCCGCACCTTGATGGCCTTGCCCTCGTCGTCGGCTGACAGGGTGTAGGTCAAGCCGGTAGCGCCTGCTATTGCTGTGTCGTCCGCAAGCCACTGGTACTCGTACTGGACGTTGCTAAGCCCGTCGGCGTCGGCGACCCCAGAACTGTCCGCCGTCAGGGTCTGGCCCACCTGGGCTGTGCCGCTGATCGTGGGCGCGCCGGTGGCGGGAGTATTGGGAGTGGGTGCTGCCGCCACCGCCTCTGTTGTTCCGCTGGTCAGAGCTTCCCCGTTGCCCGCGTCGTCGGTGAAACTGACCGTTACCTTAATGACCTTCCCCTCGTCGTTATCGGCAAGGGTGTATGTGAAGCCTGTAGCCCCGCTGATGTCCGCGTTGTCGGCCAGCCATTGATAGCTGAAGGTGACGTTCTCCAGCCCGTCGGCGTCGGCGATCCCCGACGTGTTCGCCGACAGCGTCTCGCCCACCTGCGCCGTCCCGCTGATGGTGGGCGCCCCCGTGGCAGGGCTGTTGTCCGTCGTGTCACCGTCTTCGGAGCACGGTTCGATCTCGTCGCCCTCCTCCACCTCCGGTACGGGCACTCCCTCCCAGTCCGATGCATTGGTCCCGTACAACTCCTCGATCTGCGACCACTCCGATGCTCCTGCACAGCTCATCGCTCGAACCCTCAGCCACGAGAGCCCATGCAGGTTGCTTACCACCGCGCTTGACCCGTGGAACGCGATGTCCACTCCCTCGGCGGGCAGGTCCAACCACTCCCCACCTTTGACATGGTAGTACTGGACCACGTACCAACCGGCGTCCTCAATGTCCTCCCAGTCCAGCCTCACCATGCCGTGATGCAGGGTCTCCGTGTTCGAAAGCACCGGCGTGCCCAGGTCCACGGGGCATGGCTCGATCTCGTCGCCCTCCTCCACCTCCGGCACGGGCACGCCCTCCCAGTCCGATGCGTTGGTCCCGTACAACTCCTCGATCTGCGACCACTCCGATTCTCCCGCACAGCTCATCGCTCGAACCCTCAGCCACGAGAGCCCATGCAGGTTGCTCACCACCGCGCTCGAACCGTGGAACGCGATGTCCACTCCGGCGGTGGGCAGGTCCAGCCACTCCCCACCTTTGACGTGGTAGTACTGGACTACATACCAACCGGCGTCCTCTACGTCCTCCCAGTCCAGCTTCACCATGCCGTGATGCAGGGTCTTCGTGTTCGACAAAACCGGCGTGCCCAGGTCCACCGCCGAGCCGGACGTGGGAGTGGCGCTCACCTCCTCCGAGGCCGGTCCGTATGGTCCGTAGTTGCCGGTGCCGTTCTCGGCCTTTACCCGGAAGACGTACTTGACTCCATTGGCCAGGTCGGTCTTCGTATAGGCCGTGTTTCCCGATGTGGCCCATTGCGACCTGCCGTAGTCCTTGCCGTCTATCCTCCACTCGATGCGGTATCTCGTCGGGGGCGCGTTGCCGTTGTCGGCGGGCGGGTCCCAGGAAAGGGTGAGCTCCCGGTCTCCGGCGGCGACGGTGAGGTTGCGGGGCGCTCCCGGTGGGCCGTCGCCCCACACCGGCTCCTCCTCCGGCACGGCCCTCACCCAGTCCGACACTTCGCCCGGGCCGGACTCGTTGCGGGCGCTTATCCGGTACTCGTACTCCACGCCCTCTTCCGCGCTCTCGTCGGTATAGCTGGTGTCAGGGCTGCCGGTGTCCTCCACCAGGGTGTGGTTGTCCCTGAGACCTTCGCCGGCCCGGCGACGCTCGATGCGGTAGCCGGTGACCGTGGCTTCGTCGGGGGGCTGCCAGGTCAGCCTGACCCCGCCCTGTTCCTCGACCGCCCGCAGGTTCTTGGGCGGCGGCGGGACGGACCTGTTGGCGCTGCCCGCGGTTACGGATTCGTCGGCAGAGACGCCGTCGCCGATGCTGTTGCGCGCCCGCACGCGCACCGTGTGCTCCGCTCCTGCGTTGAGTCCGGTGATGGTGTAGGACACGGCGACAGGGTCGTCGAGCACATGCTCCTGGGTGGGGCTGAACAAGCCTTCCTGCGGCCAGTCCTGCGCAGCGAGCTTCCATTGCACCGTGTAGCCCAGCAGGGGCGCGCCGCCCGCGTTGGACGGCGCCGTCCACGATACGTCCACGGCGCCCGGCGCGCTGCCCGTCGAGGCGCTGACGCCGGTCGGCGCGTCCGGCTCGCAGCCGCCGTCCTGCCACGGGGTGTTGATGTCGCTGTCGTCGTCGAACACGGCCTTGTTGGCGGCCCTGATGGAGCAGAGACCGTTGAACTCATCCTGGAGCAGGTTCAACAACAGGTAGCGATGTCGCTTGGATTCGATTTCCGACACCGCGGCCCACGCGTCGGCGCTGGCCGTGGCGCCGGTGAAGGTGTCCGTGAACCACGACGACTTGGTGTCAACGCCGTTGGGGTCGGCGCCCGATGGGTGCATGGCGTACAGCGCCACTTCCTCACTGAGCGCGGTCGGCTCGGTACGGGCGTCGGAGAAGCACTGGTCGCCGTAATAGATCAGGGCGGCGGGCGCGACATCCTCGGCCACGTGGGTGAGCGCGTCCGCCAGGGTTTCCGCGGCGCATATTTCCATCATCGCGGAGCTGCCCTTGTACTCCTGCCCGAAGAAGTACAGGACGGCGCGGCCCACCGGCCCCCGCGTGTCCTCGTCGTGCTGGTCGTTTACCAGCGTCCACACGTGGGCCAGCTCGTGAACGGCAACGTACGCGAACGTCTCCTGCGGCAGCAGGTCCCAGTCCATGTCAATGGTCATATGGGTGAACGTGCAGCCGCCCAGGTTGACGGGCGAGTTGGTCGTCAGGCATTCGACCCCGGTATTGCCCTCGTTGCCCGGGTCCAGGTCGGCCGCCTGCACCGTCTGGCCGGCGACATGTGCCCAGGCGGCGCGCAGCCACGGCCAGTTCTCGTCGCGGGCATCGACCACCGCTGCCAGCGCGGTGTGCACCGCCGCATGGTCTTCCTCCGACGCCGTGGCACGGCCCGCGGTGGCGCTCGCCTCGACATCCTCGCCGAAGCCGGTCTGAGTGCGGCAGTTCGTAGTCACCACACTGGCGCCGGCCTGGAACCGGGCCTCGACGGTGAAGTCGTAGGTTTCGCCGTCCTGGGGAAACGCATATTCGAATCCGGCGGGGTCGACCGTGACGCTCGTAATCTCGAACCAACCGTTCACCGCGGTCTTCTCCCTCCCGTCCCTGCAGAGGGCCTGATACTGCGCCAGGTCCTGCGACTGGCCCTGCTTTTTCCACGTGATGCGGTACACCAGCACCGGGTCGTCAGCGTCCTGGAGGAAGCCCACGCCGCGTTCCACCGGCGCGTCCCAGCTCACCCTGAAGTCTTCATTGCGGCCCGCCACGGTCAGGTTGACCACCGCCTTGGGCCGGCCCACGGTCACCTCCGCCGACTCCGCGGCGTCGCCGGCATCGGTGAGGAGGGCGTGCGAGCTGTCGAGCGGCCGCACCCGCACCACGTAGGGGTCGCCGTTGGTCAAACCGGTGATCGCGTACAGGGTGACGTTCGCGGCCACGTCCGCGCGGTTAGTGGAGGCGTAGGAACTGTCCGAGGGCGCTTTCCACTCCACCCGGTAGCCCGACGGCGAAGCCCCCGACACAGGGGGATCCCACGCCAAGTCGATCCGCTGGTTGCCGGCATAGGCCCGCACCTCTGCGGGGGCGTCGAGCCGGTTGACCGCGGCCACGGTGAACGACTCCACTTCGTTGCCGTCGCCGTAGCGCAGGCCGCCCGACGCGGGGGCGGTGTAGGCCACCGTCACCTCAGCGCCCCCCGGAATCGTGTCGCCGCCGCCCATGGTCAGCTCCACTAAGCTGGCGAGGGTGGGGTTGAGCGCGACGCTGGCCGGGTTTACGGGCGTGCCGCCGCCTACGGTCACTGTGAACGACGCCGCGGGCACCGGGGTGTCGGCGGCGAGGTTCCTGTCAAGCTTGATGCCGACCATTTCCCCGCCGGTGCTCACAATGGCGAGGGGCCGGTTGGCCGCGGTGAGCGCATCCGTGCCGGTGAACGACTCGACCTCGTTGTCGGCCGCGTCCTTGAGCGCGTTCGCGGTCGGCTTGGTGTAGGCGACCGTGACCGTCTTGCCCGCGGCTATCGGGTTGGCGCTTTCCATGGTCAACGTGATCGTGTTGGCGTCTGTGGCGTGGAACGCGACGCCGTCCGGGTTCACCGCCGACGCCGTGCCCACGGTCACCTGGAACGCCGTCGCCGCGGGCGCCGAGCCGGTGGTGTCAAGGTACTCATTGAAGACGACGGCGATGCTCGTGCCGTCGGCGGACACCTGCGCGGACGACACCGACGGGGCGGTCGTGTCGGTCGCCGCCTCGCGGGTGACGTCGATGGTGTAGACGCGCACGGTGGCGTCGTTGGGGGCGGTCACCGTAACGGTGATCCTGGTGGTGGCGCCAGCGGCGAGGTCCACCTGGTGACCCGTGGCGTTGTCGTCGTCGTCGGGGTCGATGTCCACGCCGGCGCTGCTCTGCACGGCTGCAGCCGTGACCGTGGTGGAGTCTACCGCGGCGTCCGCCGAGGCCGTGTAGCTCCGGACCCCGGCGGCGAACGCCGGGACAAGGGTGACCCCGTCAAGCGACAGATTCGACAGCCTGGCGTCGGCGCCGGTGCGCGAGCCGTCCACGAGGTGATTGGGGTCGCGATCCAGCCCGGGCTGCGTCAAATTGGCGTCTGTGCCCAGAGGACCCGTGATGGACTGGCCGGCCAAGAGGGTGAACGGATCGAAAAAGACGTCGCCGGACTCGCCGACCGAGATGCCGACGTCGTCGCTGTCGCCCGATTTCACGGTGTAGGTGAACACCAGTCGCGCGGCGCCGTCGCCGCTCGTCAGGCTGGCCTGCCTGCCATCTGAAGTGAACTGCACGCCCCCCAGGAAGAAACCGAGCGTGACGTCGCCGTTCACCGTCACCTCGACGTCGAAGGTGACGGTGAACTCGATGTCCTCGCCAAGCCCGTAGGTGTTCGTCGCCGCCTCGGGCGTGGAGGTTATCTCGATGCCGGTGATTTTCGGGGGCGAGTTCACCTTCAGGCCCGGCTCCCACACGATGCTTCCGGGGTACGCCTCCACGGAGTTGTCGCCCTGGCGGGTGATCGAGGTGTTCGTGGGCAGCACCAGCTCGAGCTCGGCGTTGGAAATGCCCCTCGTGTCGTTGTCGTAGTCGTCGTCGGTGACCAAATGGGTGAACACGAGCACCCTCGAGGTGCTCTCGGTGTCCTGGTATTGCGCCTGGCGGGTGTCGTTGCCGATGGACAGCGGGAACGTGGGCTCACCGGACACCATCACGTCCTCGCTGAAGGTCACCTCCAACCTGATGGTGTCGCCGCTGCGGTACGCGCTCCTCGGAGGATCAACCGCCTCGACCCCCGTCACATACGGCGTGTCGACGGGAGCGGCGGCGTAAAGCACATACGACAGGGCGTACAGAGGCTCACGAAAGTCGACGGCACTGAAGCCATAGAACAGCGCCCCCTCAGATTCGGGCGGTCTCCCGAAAGCCGCCGGCTCGGACCCGCCCAGGGGCCGGCGCGCAGTGCCGTCCTTGTCGGTACCGGTCCACACGTTATCGTTATCGCCGAAGTCGACTACCCCGCCGGCCTGGTTGCGGCCGGGGTCTTGGTGATCCCATGTGTTGTCGTAGAAGTCGTCGTAGTTGTTGGCGGCCCTGGGGCCGTTGAGCCACCAGATAGGCACGCCGGTCCCGTCCTCATCGGGGTTCGTGGCCGTGTTGTCGCGGGCGTCGACGCCCGGGATTTCCACGCCGTCTACCGTCCTGCTTGCGGTGCTGGCCAGCGCCTGGAACTGCCCGCTGTAATCCTGGATATCGGCGTGTCCCGACGCGGCGGCGCGCTGCACGAAATCGTTGTAGTCGGCGATGTCCGCCGAGGTGGCCTTGCGTTTCCCCGAGGTGACGAACAGCAGCCGGAACCCGTCGCCGATGGCGGTTCCGGCGGGGGCCAGGCTGGAATTAAACGGGATGTCGTTGTCCACCAGGCTGACCATCGCGGTGCTCTGCGTACCGGCGGTTACGTCGGAGGGCAGCGGCGTTCCGAAGCTCAGGGTCACGGTCTCGCCGGGGTCGACGACCCCGTCATCGGTGGCGACCATGACGAAGCTCTCGGTGGGCCGGCCGTCGGCGTCGAGAGCGCTGGCGGAGTCGAAGGTGACCGAGGTCGGCACTCCGGAGTAGTCCGCATCCTCCGCGCCGCCGCCCAGCTCGAACGAGATCATCACTGTCACGTCGCCGGTGGGCGCCGCGCTAAGCGCCAGCGTCACCGTCGTGCCCGGGTGGCCCTCCAGCGCCGCATATGACGCCGCTGCCCACGAGACCTTGGTGTCGGCGGCAGCCCGGTTGAGCGTGGCCTGGCCGGTGAACGACTCCACCTCGTTGTCGGCCGCGTCCTTGAGCGGGTTGGCGGTCGGCTTGGTGTAAGCCACGCTGACCATCTCGCCCGCGGCGATGGTGTTGGCGGTTCCCATGTCCAGCACCACCGTGGTGGCGGCGGTGGCGTGGAAGTCGACGCTGTCCGGGTTGACGGGCGTCGCGGTGCCCACGGTCACCGCGAACGCCGACCCCGCGGGCGGCGAGCCGCTGGTGTCCAGGTCCTCGTCGAAGACGATGTCGATGGTGGTCCCGTTCTCGGACACCTTCGCCGAGGACGCCGACGGGGGCGTCGAATCAGCTTCGCGGGTGACCGTGATGGTGTAAGTCCGCATCGATCTGCCGTTGGTGGAGGTCACGTTCACGGTGATGATGGTGTCGCCCGTTCCCAGCGCCACCTGGTGCCCGGGAACTACGAAGTCATCAAGGGGAGTGATAACCACATCGGCTTCGTTGTTGGGCGTGTTCTGGCTGGGCGTGGCCGTCACCGTGATGGATCCGACGAAGGCATCCGCCGAGGCGGTGTACTGGGTGACGCCGGGCGAGAAGGACTGGTCCAGGGTGATCAAGCTCAGCTCCAGCCGCGACAGGGTGGCGTCTGCGCCGGTCAGACTGCCGTCGATCGTGGGCAAGCCCAGGGAGTTGGGGGCTGCGTGGGTCAAGTCGGCGTTGCGGCCCGAGACGGCGTCCGTGATGCTCTGGCCTTGCGTGAGCGTTAAGGGAGGGCGGCGGTCCGAGGAACCGAAGATTGCAATGCCGTTGTAGTCGCGCTCGCCAGCCCGCACCGTGTAAACGAACACCAGCTTGGTGGTCCCGTCGCCGTCCGCCAGCCTCGCCCGGGGCTCGGCATTCAAGATCACGAAGCGGAACTCGACGTCGCCAGTCACCCGCACCGGCGCCGAGAACGTGACCGTGAACTCGATGTCCTCCCCGCGCCCGTAGTTGTTGGGATTCGGCGTGGCGACACTGCGGGACGTGACCGCTATGTTCGTGATGCGCGGCGCCTCGTTCACCTTGAGGTCCGGATCCCAGACGATGCTTCTGACGTACGCCGCCACGCTGTCGTCGTTCTTGCGCGTGATGGTCGCGCCGCTCGGCAGGCTCAGAGAATTGGCGCTCGAGATGCCATCATCATCAATGTCGGCGTTGGTGACCAAATGGGTGAACACCAGCCGCCTCGCCGTGCTTTCGGCGTCCTGGTACGCTGCGTTGCGGACGTCGGAGACGCGGCCGATGAACAGCGTGAACGTCGGCGCACCGGACACCGCCACCTCCTCGCTGAAGGTCACCGCCACCTTGATCGTGTCGCCGCTGCGGTACACGCCGCTCGCTGGCGGCTCCACCGCCTCAACGCCGGTCACGTACGGCCTGTTCGCGGGCGGCGCGGCATGGAGCACGAAGGACAGGCCGTACAAGCGGTACGCATTCGTGGCGGGACGTCTGCCGCCAGAGAGGAGCTCTTTGTCCACGCCCGAGGCGGGTTCCCCGTAGTCCGGGGTGCTGCTGCCCAGGGGGTGGGAGGACGCGGTGCCGTCGGACTTGGTGCCGGTCCAGACCCGCCCACTCGCGTTCTGCTGGAAATCCACCGAGTCGCCGTTCTCGTCGCGGCCGGGATCGCGGAAGTCCCAGGAGCCGTCGTAGAAGTCCATGTAGCTGTCGGCGGCATCGAGGGAACCGGTGAGCCACCAGATGACAACACCGCGGTCGTCGCTCGTGTAGTTGGTGGCGGTATTGTCGATGGCGTCTACCGTCGCGGTGCTGGCCAGTGCCCGGAACTGGCCGCTGTAGTCCTGGATGTCGGCATGGCCCGCCGCCGCCGCCGCCTGCACGAAGGCGTTGTAGTCGGCGATGTCCGAAGAGGTGGCGTTGCGTTGGCCCGACGTAACGAACAGAAGCCGGAACGCGCCGCCGATGGCGGTCCCAAAGGGGACCACCCGCGACGTGATCGGGATTTCGTTGTCGAACAGGCTGACCGTCGTGGTGTTCTGCGTGCCGGCGCTCCACCCGTCGGGCAGGGTCTCCAAGCCCAGGGTCAGGGATTCCACGTCGCCGTCGAGGACCTCGTCATCTACTGCGGTGACGGTGAAGGCGGCCGACGTGTCGCCACTGTTGAAGGTCAACGAGGTGGTCGACAGGGTGTAGTCGCCCCCGCCGGCGCCGTTGGGGGTCACGGAGATGGGAAGCGCCACCGTGCGCTCCGGGTCGGTGCTCAGGTTCACAGTAACGGTGACGGCACCCGCGCCCTCGGCCGCGGTGTAGCTCGCCGCGGCAAACTCGACCTCTAGCGCGGTGCGTACAATGGTGAGCGTGTACGTCTGGGTGGCCACGCCGTCCTGGGCGGTAACGGTGATGGTCACCTCGTTGTTGCCCACCTCCAGGTCCATCTGGTGGCCTGCGGTGCCGTTGTCGGCGTCGGTCGTGCTGTAGGCCACCTGGGCGTTGTCGTTCGACTTGACGGCGACGACGGTGACCCGAGCAGCCGCGTTCCCCACCGTGTGGGTGCAGCCGGTGGTACAGGCGGCGACGTCGGGCACGCTGGCGCCGTTCACCGTGAGGTCGCTCAGATCGGCGTCGTCGCTGGGCGCCACCTGGAACACGAAGGACAAGCCATAAAGAAATCCTTGATAGTCCGGATTTGCGGTAGCGCCTGCGATCACGTTCCCAGCATGACCAAACTGGCCTGGGCTCCCGAATTCGGGGCGAGAGCTTCCCAGGGTATTGCTGCCGTTCCCGGCGCGCAGGCCATCGGAGCCGGTACCGGTCCAGACCCTGTTGGTAATAGAATCGTCGGTAAGATGCCCGGTCGCGCCGCTTTCGAATCGGACTGGGTCGACGTGGTCCCAGGAGTCGTCATAAAAGTCCCGGTAGTTGTTGGCCGCCCGGGGTCCGTTCAGCCAGTAGATCGGCACGCCGCCGCCGTGTGTCCCCGTATTGTTCCTGGCGTCCACGGCCCCGGTGCTGCCCAGCACCGCGAAGTGGTCGCTGTATGCCTGGATGTCGTCGTGGCCGCCGGCCGCGGCGGCGCGCACGAAGCTGTTGTAGACGGCGATGTTCGACGAGGCGGCGTTGCGCCGGTCGGAGGTGACGAACAGCAGCCGGAACCGGCCGCCCGTATCGACGCCCGACGGGATCAGGTCCCAATCCGCCGGCACCTCCACGGTGGCTGGGATGTTCAGCAGGATCACCGTGGCGGTGTCCTGGGTGCCGCCCGGGCTGACCGCATCGGACAGGCTTTCGAAGCCCAGGATCAGGCTCTCGCCGCCGTCGTCGTCGTCGTCTTTGGTGGCCGAGACGGTGAAGCTGGCCGTATTTTCGTCGCTATCGAAGGTCAACGAGGTGGTCGACAGGGTGTAGTCGGCCCCAGTGGCGCCGTCGTTGGTGGTCGCGGAGATGGTGATGACCACCTCGCGTGCGGGTTGGGGGTCCAGGTTCACCTTCACGGTCACGGCGCTGCCGCCTTCGGCCGCGGTGTAGCTCGCCGCGGCGAACTCGGCCTTCACCGCGGGAATGACCCGGAGATCGGTGTCCAGCCCGATGGGTCCCGCGTAGGCCGCGACCGTGCTGACGCCCTGGCGCGCGATCGCGGAGCCGGGGGGCACCCCCAAGGCGCGTCCCCTGCTGGCGATGCCGTCAGCGTCGCTGTCGTCATCAGCGACGACATAGGCGAACACCAGCCGGGTCGCCGTGCTTTCGTCGTCCTGATACCCCGCATTGCGGGTGTTGGAGCCGATGCGCAGCGGGAACGTCGGCGTGCCGGTCACGTCGACCTCCTCGCTGAACGTCACCGCCACCTTGATGGTGTCGCCCGCGAAATACTCGCCGCCGGAAGGAGGCGACGCCACCTCGACGCCGGTCACGTACGGCGTGTCCGCAGGCACGACAGCGTGAAGCACGAACGACAGGCCGTAGAACGGTTCTGTTCTTGAGCCCGGATCTCGCCGATTGCCGTAAGCGATCTCGTTTCCGGCAGTATGTGGCCTTGCCACTTTCACGCGGTCTCCGCCCAGGGGTGCGCTGGAGGACGTGGTGCCATTTGCTCTGGTGCCGGTGTAGACGGTATCCGTCGTGGAGAAATGAACCGCGTCGCCGTCCTCGTCGCGGCCGGGATCGCGGTGATCCCACGAGCCGTCATAAAAATCCCCGTATTCGTCGGCGGCCCTGGGGCCGTCGAGCCAGTAGATGGGCACGCCGAGGTTCGACGACGTGTAGTTGGTGGCGGTGTTGTCGAGCGCGGAGACCGCCGCGGTGCTGCCCAGCACCCGGAACTGGCTGCTGTAGGCCC
Source organism: Dehalococcoidia bacterium (assembly GCA_965218945.1). Lineage (GTDB taxonomy): Bacteria > Chloroflexota > Dehalococcoidia > Lucifugimonadales > UBA2985 > DAOUJW01. Next base: position 2,450,791 of record OZ244718.1, on the reverse strand, counting down.
GGATGCCGGAGCGGCCTTCCGCCGCCGCCGCCTGCACGAACGCGTTGTAGTCGGCGATGTCCGACGAGGCGGGGTCGCGCTCGCCCGAGGTGACGAACAACAGCCGAAACTTGTCGCCGACCTTGAGGATGGGAGGGACCGCATCCGAACCCATCAGCACCTCGTTGTCGATGAGGCCGACCGTGGCGGTGTCCCGAGTGCCGCGGCTCACCCCGTCGGGCAGCGGGGCCCCGAAACCCAGGGCCAAGCTCTCGTCGTTGCCGTCGCCGTCGTAGACGTCGTCGTCGGTTGCGGTGACGGTGAAGGTCGCCGAGGTGTCGCCGCTGTCGATGGTCACCGACGTGGCCGACCGGGTGTAATCGCCGTTGCCGGCCCCGCCGTTCTCGGTCACGGTAATGGGGATGGTCACGCTGCGCTCCGGGTCGGCGCTCAGGGTCACGGTAATCGTGACGGCGCCGCGCCCCTCGATGGCGGTGTAATTGGCGGCGCCGAACTCCGCCGTCACCTGGGTGACCGACGAATTCGGCGTCTCCGACGCCTCCGCGCTCCACGGGCCGTCCCCGGCGGCGTTCTTGGCCCGCGCCCGCACGGTGTGCTCGATGCCGTTGGTCAGGCCGGTGATCTCATAGGGGCTGGTGGCGGTGTCCGACTGCCCGGCGGTCTCGGCTTCATCCCAGGTCTGGGTGGCGGTCTTCCACTGCACGTCGTAGTCGGTGATGGCGCTGCCGCCGTTGGCGGGCGCACTCCACGACGCCGTGAGCTTCCCGTCGCCCGCGCTCAGCGTCACCACGGGCGCGGCGGGCCGGTTGGGCGCAGCAATCGCATCCTTGCCGGTGAACGACTCGACCTCGTTGCTCGCGGCGTCGGCGAGGGCGTTCGCGGACGGTTTGGTGTAGTCGACGGTGACGATGGCGCCCGCGGCGATCCTGTCGGTGCTGAGCAGACCGACAGCGAATCCCTTGGTGTCAGTAGTGTGGAACCCGACGTAGTTCGGGTTGACAGTCGTGCCATCGATGGTCACCTGGAACGCAGACACTGCGGGCAACTGTAGGCTGCGCGAGAGTTCCTCGTCGAAGAAGATGTGAATCTCGTCGGTCGCATTGCCGACTACGACCCGCGCCGAGGACACCTCCGGGGCTGTGGTGTCGGTCGCGGCCTCGCGGGTGACGGTGACGGTGTAGGTGCGGGTCGAGTCGGCGTTGGAGGAAGTCACCGTCACCCTGATGGTGGTGTCGCCCACGTCCAACGTCACCTGGTGGCCGCTCTCGTTGAGGTCGGCGTCGGGGGGAGCGGCGATTCTCCCGGTGGCCCCGTTCTGACCCTGGGAGATGCCGATGGTGACGGTGGTGGAGGAGAGGCTCGTCGTGGCGGTGTAGGCCGTGGCGCCGGGGGTGAACGTCTGGTCCAACGTGATGCCGCTGAGCGACAGGGCCGACAGGGTGGCGTCCGCGCCGGTCAGGCTGCCGTCCACCTTGTGGTCGTTCTGCTGCCCGACCTCGTCGTGCTCCAGCAAGGCGTCGAGGCCCGAGACGGCGCCCACGACGGACTGGCCGGCCTCGAGGTCGAAGGTCGGGTTGGTGGGGTGGGTGTGATCGCCGATCCAGATGCCGTTGTCGTCGTCGTCGGTGGCCTGCACGGTGTAGGCGAACACCAGCTCGGTAGTGCCGTTGCCGCTCTTCAGGCGCGCCTCGCGCTGCCCGGAGACGCCGAACCAGAACGCCACGTCGCCCGTCACGTTCACCGCCTCGCTGAAGGTCACCGTGATCTCGATGTCCTCGCCCAGCCCGTAGGTGTCGTGGGCGTTGGTCGCCTGGGGGGTGGAGGTCACCTCAATGTCCGTGATAAGGGGGCGCAGGTTGACGCGCTGGTCATCGTCGGCGAGGACGCGCGTATGGGTCAGCGCGGCGTCCACGTTGGTGTCCTTGCGCTTGATGCTGCCTCCGTTGAGCTTTAAGGCGAAGGCGTCGATGGAGATGCCGTCCCGGTCGGTGTCGTCGTCGGTGACCAAGTATGAGAACGACAGCACTGTGGAGCTGCTGTCGCCGGCCGCGTAGTCGGCGTCGCGCTCCTCGTCGCCGATTCTTAGCGGCAACTGCGGCGTCCCCGTCACCGTCACATCCTCGCTAAAAGTCACGGTGGCCTTGACCACCTCGCCGGCCCGGTAGTCGGTCCCGTTAGCCGGGTCCGTCGTGATGGCGGCCGTCGTCGCGTAGGGAGCGTCCGGCGCCTCGACGCGGAAGACCGGAGAGAGACCGTACAAACGGAGGGTCGCGTTGAGGGTCCTTGCATAGACTTCATGCCTTATGGGGTCACTCATGAAGTAGGGAACGCCGACAAAGGCGCGATTAACTTGGTCGCTTCCCAGATGCCCTCTGCCGGCGCGACTACCGTCGCGCCGGGCGCCCGTCCAGACAAATCGCTCCCAAGCGGATTGACTTTCGTCATCATCGTGGTAGTAGGTCAAGGAGCCGCCCGATTCCGTTCTCACCGGGTTGGTGTGGTCCCAGCCGTCGTCGTCGTACAAATCGGCGTAGTCGTTGGCAGCCCTCGGTCCGTTGAGCCACCAGATCTGCTCGCCGTCCCCGTCGCTGTCCGGATTCGAGTGGGTGTTGTCCCTGGGCGCCGCGCCGTCCCTGGTCCCGACCAGCGCCCGGAAATCCGAGCTGTATTCCTGGATGTCGGCGTGGCCCGAAGCCACCGCGTCCTGCACGTGGTCGTTGTAGTCGTCGACATCCCCCGATTCACCGTTGCGCGTGTCGGAGGTGACGATCAGCAGGCGGAACGTCTCCCCCGTGGCGATGCCCGGCGGCCGCAGGTCCCAGTCGTGGGGCACCCCGGTGGCCGCCGGCGTGGCGGTGACCGACGCGGCTTCCCCTGAGACTCCCGCAACCACCGCCCGCACCCCGAACGTGTACTCCGTCCTGTGGTCCAGGTCGGAGAGGGTAAGGCTGGTGGTCGAGGCGCCGCTCCCGTCGATCTCGGTCCAGTCCGGGTCCCAGTTGTTGCCGCCGTCGTCGCTCACCCGGTACTGGTAGCTTTCGATGTCGCTGTTGTTCGGATCGTTCCAGGAGAGCTCGACCTCCCGGTAGGTGACCTGCGCGTTCAGGCCGCCCGGCGCGTCGGGGGGACTGAACGGCGTCTCCGACGCCTCCGCGCTCCACGGGCCGTCGCCGGCGGCGTTCGCCGCACGTACCCGCACCGTGTGCTCGATGCCGTTGGTCAGGCCGGTGATCTCATATGGGCTGGTGGCGGTGTCCGACTGCCCGGCGGTTGCGGCTTCATCCCAGGTCTGGGCAGCGGTCTTCCACTCCACGTCGTAGTGGGTGATCGTGCTGCCGCCGTTGGCCGGCGCGGCCCACGTCGCCGTGAGCTTCCCGTCGCCCGCGGTCAGGCTCACCGCGGGCGCGGCGGGCCGGTTGGGCGCCGCCTGGCCGGTGAACGTCGCCACCTTGTTGCTCGCGGCGTCGGCGAGGGCGTTGGAGGCTGGCTTGGTGTAGGCAACCGACACCGTCCCGCCCGCGGCGATGGTGTCGGCGGTGGCCATTGTCAAGGTGATCGTGTCGGCGTCAGAGGCGTGGAAGTCGACGCTCGTCGGGTTGACGGCTGTGCCGCCGTCGACGGTCACGTCGAACACGTCCGCGGCGGGCGCCGAGACCGTGCTGTCCAGGTCGTCGTCGAAGACGATGTCGATGCTCATGCCGTCGGCGGACACCTTCGACGACGACGCCGACGGGGCTGTGGTGTCGGCCGCCATGGGCGTTTCCGACGCCTCCGCGCTCCACGGGCCGTCGCCGGCGTGGCCCGGCACTGCGGCCCACGTCGCCGTCGGCGCGGGTCAGCTTCGAGTCGGCGTCGCCCGCGGTCAGGCTCACCGCGGGCGCGGGGCGGGCCGGTTGGGCGCCGCCTGGCCGGTGAACGTCGCCACCTTGTTGCTCGCGGCGTCGGCGAGGGCGTTGGAGGCTGGCTTGGTGTAGGCAACCGACACCGTCCCGCCCGCGGCGATGGTGTCGGCGGTGGCCATTGTCAAGGTGATCGTGTCGGCGTCAGAGGCGTGGAAGTCGACGCTCGTCGGGTTGACGGCTGTGCCGCCGTCGACGGTCACGTCGAACACGTCCGCGGCGGGCGCCGAGACCGTGCTGTCCAGGTCCTCGTCGAAGACGATGTCGATGCTCATGCCGTCGGCGGACACCTTCGACGACGACGCCGACGGGGCTGTGGTGTCGGCCGCCATGGGCGTTTCCGACGCCTCCGCGCTCCACGGGCCGTCGCCGGCGTCGTTCCCTGCCCGCACCCGCACTGTGTACTCGGTGTTATTGGTCAGGCCGGTGATCGTCTCGGTGAGGGCTGCCGCGTCGGCGCGGGTCACCGCCACATAGGTCGAGTCGGCGGCGCCGGCGACCTTGTGCTCCACCGTGTAGCCGGTGATGGCGCTGCCGCCGTTGGCCGGGGCGGCCCACGTCGCCGTCAGCTTCTCGTCGCCCGCGCTCAGCGTCACCACGGGCGCGGCGGGCCGGTTGGGCGCGGCCTGGCCGGTGAACGACTCGACCTCGTTGCTCACGGCGTCGGCGAGGGCGTTGGAGGCTGGCTTGGTGTAGGCAACCGACACCGTCCCGCCTGCGGCGATGGTGTCGGCGGTGGCCATTGTCAAGGTGATCGTGTCGGCGTCAGAGGCGTGGAAGTCGACGCTCGACGGGTTGACTGCCGACGCGGTGCCGACGGTCACCTGGAACGCCAACGCCGCGGGCGCCGAGCCGGTGGCGTCCAGGTCCTCGTCGAAGACGATGTCGATGCTCATGCCGTCGGTGGACACCTTCGACGCCGACGCCGACGGGGCTGTGGTGTCGGCCGCCATGGGCGTTTCCGACGCCTCCGCGCTCCACGGGCCGTCCCCGGCGGCGTTCGCCGCACGTACCCGCACCGTGTGCTCGATGCCGTTGGTCAGGCCGGTGATCTCATATGGGCTGGTGGCGGTGTCCGACTGCCCGGCGGTCTCGGCTTCATCCCAGGTCTGGGAGGCGGTCTTCCACTGCACGTCGTAGCGGGTGATGGCGCTGCCGCCGTTGGCCGGGGCGGCCCACGTCGCCGTCAGCTTCCCGTCGCCCGCGCTCAGCGTCACCACGGGCGCGGCGGGGCGGTTGGGCGCAGCAATCGCATCCGTGCCGGTGAACGTCGCCACCTTGTTGCTCGCGGCGTCGGCGAGGGCGTTGGAGGCTGGCTTGGTGTAGGCAACCGACACCGTCCCGCCTGCGGCAATGGTGTCGGCGCTGCCCATCGTCAGCACCACCGTGTCGGCGTCAGAGGCGTGGAAGTCGACGCTCGTCGGGTTGACGGCTGTGCCGCCGTCGACGGTCACGTCGAACACGTCCGCGGCGGGCGCCGAGCCGGTGGCGTCCAGGTCCTCGTCGAAGACGATGTCGATGCTCATGCCGTCGGCGGACACCTTCGCCGCCGACGCCGACGGGGCTGTGGTGTCGGCCGCCATGGGCGTTTCCGACGCCTCCGCGCTCCATGGGCCGTCGCCGGCGTCGTTCCCTGCCCGCACCCGCACTGTGTACTCGGTGTTATTGGTCAGGCCGGTGATCGTCTCGGTGAGGGCTGCCGCGTCGGCGCGGGTCACCGCCACATAGGTCGAGTCGGCGGCGCCGGCGACCTTGTGCTCCACCGTGTAGCCGGTGATGGCGCTGCCGCCGTTGGCCGGGGCGGCCCACGTCGCCGTCAGCTTCTCGTCGCCCGCGCTCAGCGTCACCACGGGCGCGGCGGGCCGGTTGGGCGCGGCCTGGCCGGTGAACGACTCGACCTCGTTGCTCACGGCGTCGGCGAGGGCGTTGGAGGCTGGCTTGGTGTAGGCAACCGACACCGTCCCGCCTGCGGCGATGGTGTCGGCGGTGGCCATTGTCAAGGTGATCGTGTCGGCGTCAGAGGCGTGGAAGTCGACGCTCGACGGGTTGACTGCCGACGCGGTGCCGACGGTCACCTGGAACGCCAACGCCGCGGGCGCCGAGCCGGTGGCGTCCAGGTCCTCGTCGAAGACGATGTCGATGCTCATGCCGTCGGCGGACACCTTCGACGCCGACGCCGACGGGGCTGTGGTGTCGGCCGCCATGGGCGTTTCCGACGCCTCCGCGCTCCACGGGCCGTCCCCGGCGGCGTTCGCCGCACGTACCCGCACCGTGTGCTCGATGCCGTTGGTCAGGCCGGTGATCTCATATGGGCTGGTGGCGGTGTCCGACTGCCCGGCGGTCTCGGCTTCATCCCAGGTCTGGGAGGCGGTCTTCCACTGCACGTCGTAGCGGGTGATGGCGCTGCCGCCGTTGGCCGGGGCGGCCCACGTCGCCGTCAGCTTCTCGTCGCCCGCGCTCAGCGTCACCACGGGCGCGGCGGGGCGGTTGGGCGCAGCAATCGCATCCGTGCCGGTGAACGTCGCCACCTTGTTGCTCGCGGCGTCGGCGAGGGCGTTGGAGGCTGGCTTGGTGTAGGCAACCGACACCGTCCCGCCTGCGGCAATGGTGTCGGCGCTGCCCATCGTCAGCACCACCGTGTCGGCGTCAGAGGCGTGGAAGTCGACGCTCGTCGGGTTGACGGCTGTGCCGCCGTCGACGGTCACGTCGAACACGTCCGCGGCGGGCGCCGAGCCGGTGGCGTCCAGGTCCTCGTCGAAGACGATGTCGATGCTCATGCCGTCGGCGGACACCTTCGCCGCCGACGCCGACGGGGCTGTGGTGTCGGCCGCCATGGGCGTTTCCGACGCCTCCGCGCTCCATGGGCCGTCGCCGGCGTCGTTCCCTGCCCGCACCCGCACTGTGTACTCGGTGTTATTGGTCAGGCCGGTGATCGTCTCGGTGAGGGCTGCCGCGTCGGCGCGGGTCACCGCCACATAGGTCGAGTCGGCGGCGCCGGCGACCTTGTGCTCCACCGTGTAGCCGGTGATGGCGCTGCCGCCGTTGGCCGGAGCGGCCCACGTCGCCGTCAGCTTCCCGTTGCCCGCGGTCAGGGTCACCACGGGCGCGGCGGGCCGGTTGGGCGCGGCAATCGCATCCGTGCCGGTGAACGACTCGACCTCGTTGCTCGCGGCGTCGGCGAGGGCGTTGGAGGCTGGTTTGGTGTAGGCAACCGACACCGTCTCGCCTGCGGCGATGGCGGTTGTCATCGTCAGCACCACCGTGGTGGCGGCGGTGGCGTGGAAGTCGACGCTCGTCGGGTTGACGGCTGTGCCGCCGTCGACGGTCACGTCGAACACGTCCGCGGCGGGTGCCGAGACCGTGCTGTCCAGGTCCTCGTCGAAGACGATGTCGATGCTCATGCCGTCGGCGGACACCTTCGCCGACGACGCCGACGGGGCTGTGGTGTCGGCCGCCATGGGCGTTTCCGACGCCTCCGCGCTCCACGGACCGTCCCCGGCGGCGTTCGCCGCACGTACCCGCACCGTGTGCTCGATGCCGTTGGTCAGGCCGGTGATCTCATATGGGCTGGTGGCGGTGTCCGACTGCCCGGCGGTTGCGGCTTCATCCCAGGTCTGGGCAGCGGTCTTCCACTCCACGTCGTAGTGGGTGATCGTGCTGCCGCCGTTGGCCGGCGCGGCCCACGTCGCCGTGAGCTTCCCGTCGCCCGCGGTCAGGCTCACCGCGGGCGCGGCGGGCCGGTTGGGCGCCGCCTGGCCGGTGAACGTCGCCACCTTGTTGCTCGCGGCGTCGGCGAGGGCGTTGGAGGCTGGCTTGGTGTAGGCGACCGACACCGTCTCGCCTGCGGCGATGGCGGTGCCCATCGTCAGCACCACCGTGGTGGCGGCGGTGGCGTGGAAGTCGACGCTCGACGGGTTGACTGCCGACGCGGTGCCGACGGTCACCTGGAACGCCAACGCCGCGGGCTCCGAGCCGGTGGCGTCCAGGTCCTCGTCGAAGACGATGTCGATGCTCATGCCGTCGGTGGACACCTTTGCAGAGTCCACCGCAGGCGCGGTGGCGTCGAGGTCGCCGTCCACCTTCTGGTTCTCGTCGGCTGTGATCGCGGCGTGGGTCAGCGCTGCGGCCACGCCGTTGTGGTCGCCCGTCGCGCCCGTGATGGCGCCGCCGTTGAGCTTCAGCGCCCCCATGGCGACGGCGATGCCGTCCAGGTCCTCGTCGTCGCCCACGACCGGATAGGCGAACGTCAGCACCGTGCCGGTGGAGTCGATGGACTGGTAGTCCGCGTCGCGGGTGTTCGAGCCGATGCCGAGCCCCAGGCTGGGCGTGCCCGACGTGGTGTCCACCTCCACCGCCTCGCTGAAGGTGACCGTGGCCGTGATGGTCTCGCCGGCCCGGTAGTCGGTCCCATTGGCCGGCGTCGAGGTGATGGCGGCAACCGTCGCGTAGGGGGCGTCGGGCGGCTCGACATAGAGGGTGTCCGACAGGCCATAGAGCCCGAGCGTATTATTGAGCGACAGACCGATGCCCTCATCATTAGGGAAGGGGTCCGACCACACGCTCTCGTTGTCGTCGGGCACACCATACGTCGATGCCTGAATGCCGCCGGAGCTTCCGAGGTGCTTCGAAGGCGCTCGTTCGCCGTTCGGGCCGGTTCCCGTCCAAACGAACGCGTTGGGAAAGAGCGAGGTGGTGTTCCCGGCCGCCTGGCTACTGATGAAATTCTTGGCCTCGCCCGACTCGAGATACGCCGGGTCGGAGTGGGCCCAGCCGTCGTAGCAGTCGTCATCATCGGCGCGGCTGCAGAAGCTGCTGTTGGCGCGGTCGTACTCGTAGAAGTCGTCGTTGTCGGCGGCGGCCAGGGGGCCGTTGAGCCACCAGATCGCCACGCCGCTCCCGTCGTCGACCGGATGGGTGCCGGTGTGGGTGCGGGGATCGGTACCGTCCGCGACCCCGGCCAACGCCTTGAACCACGGGCTGTAGTCGCGGATGTCTTCGTGGGCCCCGTCGGCGGCCAGCGCCGACTGCACGTGGGCGTCGTAGGGGTCGATGTCGGTCCCCCAGCCGTCGCGTGTGGTCGAGGTGATGAACAGCAGGCGGAACATCCCCCCGATGGGCACGCCCTCGGGCCGCAGGCTCCAGTCGTGGGGCACCGCCGCCCGGTGGACGGTCACCGTGTAGTCCTTCGTCGTGGTGCCGTCCTGGGCGGTGACCGTGATCACCACCTCGTTCGACCCTCCGTCCAGGTCCACCTGATGGCCATCGGTAACGCTGTCGGCGTCGGCGTCGGCGTCGGCGTTGACGCTGTAGGCCACGGTGGCGTCGTCGTGCGACGCGGCGGCCACGAAGGTCACCCTGGCGACCGTGCCCGCCACGCTGAGGCTGTACCCGGTCGTGTCCTTGTCGAAGTCCTCGACACTGGTGCCGTCCACCGACAACGCGGTCAAGTTGGCGTCGTCGTCGGCAGCGTCCGAGGTGACCTCTGCGCCCCATTCGCCGTCGCCGATGCTGTTGACGGCGCGCACCCTCACGACGTACCGCTCGGATGGATTGACGCTGATCTGGAACTCGGGCGGCGAAGCGTCAATTGTCTGGCTGTTGGCCTGCGCCCAGGTCTGGGTGGTGGTGCGCCACTGCACGGTGTAGTCGGTGATCGGCGCGCCGCTCTTCGTGGGCGCGGTCCACGCCACGTCGATGATCTTCTGGGAGTTGGGCTCCGAGACGGTGACGCCGGTGGGGGCTCCGGGCTCGCAGCCGAAGGTGTTCCAGGGATCGGTGACGTCGTTGCCACCACCGACGTTATCGAAGAAATCGGTGCCGAACGCGGCCCCGTTGGCCACCAGCGCCGAGCAGTAGCCGCCGAACTCGTCCTGGAGCAAGATGACCACCATGCCGCGCGACCACGGGAAGACGAGTGGGTCTGGAGGGTCCTTTTGCTCGCGTGGGGTGATGGATTCCACCGCAGCCCACGCCTCGGCGCCGGTGGCGTAGGTGTCGGTGAACCAGCTCGACGTGGTGTCGTTGCCGTCGGGGTCGGCGCCGGAGGGGTGCAGGGCGTGGACCACCACCTCCTCGGTGAGCTGGGCCGGCTCGGTGCGCCCGTCGGTGAAGCACGCGGTGCCGTAGGACCCCAGCGCCGTCGACGGGGTTCCGACCGCCACATGGGCGATGACATCGGCCATCGCGTCGAACGTGCATACGATGTGCTTGGAGTCGTCGCCCTTGAAGTCCTGCTGTGAGAAGTACAGCAGCGCCCGGCCCACCGGGGAGCGCGACTGCGCGTCGTGGATGCCGGTGTTGTAGAACCACGTTTGCCCCAGCTCCCGGGCGAGGATGTACTCGAACTCTTCGTCGGGCATCAGGTCCCAGTCCACGTCCATCTGGAACTTGCCTGACTCGCAGCTGTCCAGCGCATCGGTCTCGAACGTCTCGCTGCTCAACGTGCAATCCTGGCTGTGGAAAACGCCGTAGTCGTCGCGGTCGCGGTCCTTGGCCTGCACCCCCAAGAATGGGGCGGTCTTGAGCTGCTCCCATGCGGTGCGCATCCACGGCTGCTGCTGCTCGCGGACCGTCACCGCCGCCTCGAGCCCGGCCTGGAGCGCGGCATGGTCCGAGTCGCCCGTCATGGCCCGGCCCACCGTGGCCGATGTGGAGGACTCCGGCCCGAAGCCGGTCTGGTCCGCGCAGCCCGTGACCGATTCGTCGACCGCCGGGTCGGTCTCGAAGCGGGCCTCCACCTTGATCTGGTAGGTGTCGCCATCGCCAGGGTTGGACGTACCGTCCTTGAAGCGGTTCGCGGCGGTGGCCGTCAGGCAGCGCACCTGGGCAGTCTCGCTAGCCTGCATCCACGACACCCGGTACACCAGCGCCGGGTTGCCTTCGTCGTCCTGGGCGAAGCCCTCACCCCGCTCGTCGGGCGCATCCCAATCCACCCGGAAGTCCTTGTGGCGGCCGGCCGCGGTCAGGTCCGCTACCGCCTTGGGCTGTCCGACGGTCACCTCGGGCGATTCCGCAGCCTCGTTGACGAGATTATTCGAGTCGTCCAGCGCCCTCACCGCCACCTCGTAGGAATCGCCGTTGGTCAAACCGGTGATCGCGTACTCGGTGACGCCCGCGACCACTGTCGCGGAGCGGGTGGCGTCGTATGCGCCGTCGGAGGGAGCCTTCCACTGCACCTGGTAGCCCGACGGCGCGTCTCCCGATGCCGGGGCATCCCATTCCACTTCGACGCGGCCGTTGCCGGCATACGCGCGCACCTCTGCGGGAGCGTCGAGCCGGTTGGCCGCCGCCTGGCCGGTGAAGGTCGCGACCTCATTGCCAGCCGCGTCCTTGAGTGGGTTGTCCTCCGGCTTGTCGTAAGCGACGGTGACCGTGGCGCCCGCGACGATGGCGTCGGCGGCAGCCATGGTCAACGTGAAGGTATCGGCGTCAGAGGCGTGGAAGTCTACGTTGTCCGGGGTGACGGGCGTGCCGCCGTCGACAGTCACCTTGAACGCCGTCGCCGCGGGCGCCGAGCCGGTGGCGTCCAGGTCCTCGTCGAAGACGATGTCGATGGTCGTGCCGTCGGCGGACACCTGCGCCGACGACGCCGACGGGGACGTCGAGTCAGTTTCCGTCAGGTTCACAGTGGCGGTGCTCTGGGTTCCGGGGCTCACCCTGTCGGGCAGTGTGCCGAAGGCCAGATTCACGCTCTCCCCGTCGTCGTCCACGCTGTCGTCGACGGCGGTGACCGTGAAGGTGGCCGAGGTGTCGCCGCTGTCGATGGTCACCGACGTGGCCGACAGGGAGTAGTCGCCGCTCCCGGCCCCGTCCGCGCCTGCGGCGACGATGGGGATGATCACGCTGCGCTCCGGGTCGGCGCTCAGGTTGACGGTCACCGTGACGGCGCTGCCGCCCTCGGTCGCCGTGTACGTCGCCGCGCCGAACTCCGCCGTCACCTGGGGATGGTCGTTGTCGGTCAGGTTCACCGTGGCGGTGCTCTGCGTGCCTGGGCTCACCTCGTCGGGCAGCGTGCCGAAGCTCAGGGTCACGCTCTCGTCGTCGTCGTCCACGCTGTCGTCACTGGCGGTGACGGTGAAGGTGGCCGAGGTGCTGCCGCTGGCGATGGTCACCGACGTGGCCGACAGGGAGTAGTCGCCGCTCCCGGCCCCGTCCGCGCCTGCGGCGACGATGGGTATGGTCACGCTGCGCTCCGGGTCGGCGCTCAGGTTGACCGTCACCGTGACGGCGCTGCCGCCCTCGGTCGCCGTGTACGTCGCCGCGCCGAACTGCGCCGTCACCTGGGGATGGTCGTTGTCGGTCAGGTTCACCGTGGCGGTGCTCTGCGTGCCTGGGCTCACCTCGTCGGGCAGCGTGCCGAAGCTCAGATTCACGCTCTCCCCGTCGTCGTCCACGCTGTCGTCAGTGGCGGTGACGGTGAAGGTGGCCGAGGTGCTGCTGCCGGCGATGGTCACCGACGTGGCCGACAGGGAGTAGTCGCCTGTCCCGGCCCCGCCCGCGCCTGCGGCGACGATAGGTATGGTCACGCTGCGCTCGGGGTCGGCGCTCAGGTTGACGGTGACGGTGGCGGCGGTCCCGCCCTCGGTGGCGGTGTAGCTCGCCGCGCCGAACTCCACCGTCACCGCGACCGGCGTGGTGCCGTCGTCGTCCTCTTCCACGACCTCTTTCACCGACAGCGTGTAGGTGCCCTCGAGGTAGTCGCCGAAGGAGCCGGCAGCCACGTAGTAGACGCCGTTCGCGCCCGGCGTGAAGGTCACCCGGGCGTTACTGCCCGCGCCGCCGCCGTCGTCGTCCCGTAAGTAGGGAATCTCGTTGCCGTCCGCATCAAAGATCCCGCGCAGTACCGGGTCCCGCAAGGAGCCGCGGCCGGTATCCTGTCCCTCCAGGTCGACCTGGTATTCCGTGCCGGCCGCGAGTGTGACCTTGAACCAGTCGCGGTCGCCCGAGAAATCGATCTTGCCCGTGGTCGAGCCCCCGACCGCCACCGTCCCGGTCGTGCTGGGGTCGGCCGCGTGCTCGTCGGCATCCCGCGTGATGTCGATGACCCGAAGCTCGTAGCCGCCCGCCTCGAACGACTCGCCGCTCGCCGCGATGTAATAGGTGCCATCGGCATGGGCGTGAAACGTCACACGGAACAGGTGGTGGGCGCTTGATTCGTCGCGGGACCACGTGTTGAAAAGGTAGTCCCCGTCCGCATCGTAGATCGCGTTGATCTGCGGGAGGAACAGGGTGAGCTCGTCGTCGGCGTAGGTGCCGGGGGCGACGAGAATCGCGCCCTTCATGTCGATCCGGTAGGTCCTGCCCGTCTTCAGCTCCACCGCGAACCAGTCGGTGTCTAAGTCGCGGTAGTTATCTGGCCTATGGATCGGTTCGTGGATGGCGCCCCTGGCCCCGAACCCGTCCACCACGACCACGCCGCTGGTGGTGGCGTCGGCGGGCAGGTCTGTGGCGCCTTCCCTGAACCCTTGCCCGACCTCGGTGTTGCCGCGGACCTTAACGTCGCGGGACGGCTCGCTCACCCCGCCGGAGCCGATTGCCCGCACCTGGTACACGTACACCCGGTCCGGCTCCACCGTGTCGTCGGTGTAGGTCGTCTCCCCGCTGCCGGTGTCCTCGTTGACGGCGACGAACTGTCCGGAGTCGTCTGCCCGCGGCTCGCGGCGCATTATCCGGTAGCCGTTGATGCTGCCATCCTGCGGGTCGGTCCAGAATAGCTTTACGAGGTCCTGGGACGACGCGCCGATGACTCCCGTGGGCCTGGCCGGCGGCTCCGGCGGCACTTCGGTCACGCTCAGCGTGTAGCTCCCCGTCTCGTCCCGGTCGCCCGACACCCGCGCGTAGTACGTCCCGCTCTCGGGTGGCGTGAACGTCACCCGGCTGTCGCGGCCGCCCTCGAAGTCGTCATTGTAGCTGCCCGGCTGGTACTGTCCCTCGCTGTTGTAGAGTGCCCGGAAATAGGTGTCCGGAAGCGTGCCGCCTCCGCCCGGACTGCCCGTCAGGTCGAACCGGTAGGTGCGCCCCGCTTCGAGCTCGACCGCGAACCGGTCCTGATCGCCAGGGGTTCCGATTGCGCCCGTGGCCGAGCCCCCGACGGCGACCCGGCCGGGGGTGGAGTTGTCGTTGGGCAGGTCCGTGTCGCCCTCTGAGACGCTCTGATCCGGCTCAATGCCGGGGGCGGAGCCCTCTTAGGCCTGTACCGGGGAGAAGAGCAGGGCCATCGCCAGGGCCAAGGCCGCTATGGCGGTTAGCAGGACAGGGAATCGTCGTCTATCGGTGCGAGTCATGGCCCCTCCTTGTCCTTGTGCGGAGGTATGGGACGCAGCCCGTCCGGTCCACAGGCGTCAGCCGACAGCGCCGGGGAGGGCGCGGCGCAAACGCATAGTTGCAGACGGCGGACACGAGGCTGCGGGAAGCGCCCAAGGGAGCGTCCTTCGAGGACTCTGAAGGCTTCGGATACGCGCTCAGTGAGAGCGGAGATGGGAGAGGATCGGGCCTGTCGGTATGAGCCGGAGGCGGCGAGAGGGGCGTCTGTGCTAGGCCGCGATGGAGGGCGGACCGGGTCGCGGAGGTCACGGCAACGCGGGCCGCTGCGACGGCTGCCTCTGCTCCGTCGAGGATTGGGTTTTTTCGTCTACCGGTGCGGGTCATCGCTCCTCTTCCCGAACGTCGTATGATTGCCTGGACTTATCTCCGCCAATGACAAGGCTTGCCGCCCGAAAAGCGGCCCTCGCCAACGTAAATAGTAGTGAGCTTCCAAGCCGGATATAAGGAGCAAATGTCTAATTTGCACTAGGCATTTGTCTACAGGGTTGGCATAGGCAAATGCCTACCAGATGCCTATGCACATGTAGCGACAGGTCTCAGCCCAGCGTGTTCAGGAAGCAGCGCGGACGCTCAACAGGACCCCTATCGGCTGAAGGCCGGGAAATGGCCGGGAGCGCGCGGGACGTGGGAATGACTGTCGGAATCGATGCGGCGGTCTGGAACAAGCCGGAGGCCCCCGCCGTTACAGCAGGGGCCTCGTAGATGCCAGGTACGTTATCTGTCGGCCTGCTCCGTCGATCCCGGCGGAACGCCAGGGGGCAAGACAGGCGGCTTGCGGCGCGAATGCCCTCTAAACCGGCTAACCGGGCCGGATGGGTCGTTGGCACGCGTAGGTTGGAGGTCTGCCTTGCCGTGGGACGTTGGGCGGGCGGTGGAGGCGCTATCGAGTCATGGGGAGTTAGTGCGGGAGAAACTCAGCCGAGCTCTCGGTCCACCAGTCCGTTTCGCACGGCCCAGACGACGATCTCCTGCTTGCTGCCGAATCCCAGCTTGTCCTGTATGTGGTAGATGGTGTTGCGGACCGTCGATGAGCGGTTGCCCCTGGACTCGGCGATGGCGGCGTACGACATCCCCTGCGCGAACTGCGCGAGTATCTCCTTCTCCCTCGATGTCAGCTCCTTACGCCTTGGCGAATCGATATCCTCCGGCAGGTGGCGCAGCCGCCTGAACACCCGTTTCATCACGTCCCGGGGCATCCGGTATTCGCCTCCGGCGACGTCCCTGACCATAGCCAACAGCTGCTCCGTCCCGGTGAACTTCTGAAGGTATCCGTCGGCGCCGGCGGCCACCGCCTCTATGACGGCGTCCTTCTCGGTGGAAGCGGTCAGCATGAGCACCCTGACGTCCTCCAGGGCGTCTATGATCTCCCGGCACGCATCTATCCCGTCCCTGCCCGGCATCAGCACGTCCATGATTATGAGGTCCGGGACGACCTCCTTCGCCACCCGCTCCGCCTCCTCTCCGTCTCCGGCGTGTCCCACCACCTCGAACTCGCCTGTTCGCTCCAGCAGCTGCTGGAGACCGTCCCGCATTACCGGGTGATCATCCACCAGCAAGACTCTGACAGGGGTTGAATCCATTTCAGCTCCCTCCTCTCATATGCCTATAGGGAAGCACGTAGGTCACCGCGGTCCTCCATTGGGGCCCGCCCGTCTCCACGATGAGCGTGCCGCCCATGCGCTCGGCGTCCTCCCGCATGTTCCTGAAGCCCTGGCCGCGCGTCGCGTAGTCGTCTGGGAGGCCGGCCCCATCGTCGGCAATCGACATCCGCAGGCCGTCGCGCTCGAAGTCGAGGCCGACGCGGACGTGACTCGCATGGGAGTGGCGGAGGGCGTTGGTCAGGGCGTTGAAGGCGATGGAGAACAGCGCGCCCCGCGTCGCGATGGGCAGGGGCGGCTCGACGCCCGACTGCACCAACTCGGCGGGAATGGAGGAGATGGTCGAGAAGGTCGCCGCCAGCGACTCCAGCACCCCGCCAAGCTCCATCCCCTCGAAGATCTCCCCGATCTCCATCGGGTGCCTCATCTCCCACATCGCCGACCTGGACAGGGCCGAGGTCTCGTCGAGCGTTAACATCAGCTCCTCGTCGGACCTGTCGGCAAGCTCCTTCGCCCGCTCGATGCCCACCCCGATCATGTAGGCGGACTGTGCCATCGTGTTGTGGATGGCGTGGGAGAGCTCGATCCGCTCCCTCTGAAGCGCCCGCTCCCTCTCCACAGCCTCCATCCTCCTGATGCGCTCCACCCTGGAGATCAGGTTGACCACAACCACCACCGTGTACATCCCGGCTACCCGTATGAGCAGTATCTCCTCATCATTGGCCGAGAAGTCCAGACCGGGCTCCACCGCGAGGCAGAGCGCCGCGTAGACGGCCGCCGCCATCGTGACCCAGACGAGGGTGAGCCTGACCGACCCGAAGACCACTGCGAACATGGCGAGGGATGGGTAGTACCCCACGAAGAAGGGGGACTCGTACCCCCGGTGCGCCGCAACGCCGCCGCTCAGCATCGCCAGGTCCAGGGCGCTCAGCGCAAGCATCCACCGCCAGGACACGGTCCTTTCCGTGGCGAGCCGGTAGTGCAGGTATCCGTTGGTGGCGAGCAGCAGTATTGCAAGGGCCACGTTCGGCCCATACACCACCTCGTCGACGTTGAGCGGGTACAGCCAGGCGAACGCGGCAATAGACCGGACGAACCAGCGTCCCCAGACATAGACCCTGGCCACGCGGCGCAGCTCGCCCGGCTCCGGCAGGTCGAAGCTGCGAAGGAAGGCTGGAAGCGCGCTGGCCGCTGTGCTCACTGGATTCAGGACTCGTCTCCATCGGATTGGATTCCGGCAGATTGCGGCTGGAATGCGATATGTCCTCCCTCCACCCGGAGCAGTGGCCTCAGTCTCGAAAGGAGAGGGCCAAAGTAGGCAAACCGGCCAGGTGCAAATACCCGTCCAGCATTCATATCCTAGAATTTAGTCCAATGAGCTGAAGGCATCAAGGGCGTATGAACCATACCGATTATAGGCATTTGTCTATGCCTTGCCCTGTCATGAGGGGCAGTCTGTGGCTCATACTGGAGGGGGGGGCCGGGAAAGTTCGAGATGGGTCGGTTACGCTAGGGACGGTGAGGAGGTGATTTGGGCTGTGCCGCGCGGGCTGCTTCGGCAACTTGAGCGGTTGCCCACGCGGCGACGCAGCTCCGCCGCAAGCTGGGCGACGACGCATCAGACCCGGCCTTTATCTTCGCCGAGCCCAGGGGCGGCTACCGGATGGAGAAGGGAGAGGAGCAGGAGGGGGACATCACAACCCCGCACGAGGGCACACCTTACGTTGACGGCGCTAACGACTTATCTTGACTTGAATGGAGGACAGAATGGCCAGGCAATTCACATCAGCCGATTGGAAACTAATCAAGGCCAGACTGGACGAAGACCCACGGCGGTACGGGCTGCCGCAGAGGGAGTACGGCTCGGTGCTCCTGGGGTCCTTCAACATACGAAAGTTGGGGTCATCCCGGAGCCGCAGCCCCGACACCTGGGAGTTCCTGGCCGACGTCTGCCGCAGCTTCGACCTGCTGGCCGTTCAGGAGATCATGGACGACCTCAGCGGACTGCGGCGGTTGATGTCCCTGCTTGGGCCGGAGTTCAGCCTGGTGGTCTCGGACCTGACCGGGGTGTTTCCCGGTGAGCCGGGACTGGGGGAGCGGCTTGGATTCATCTACCGCTGGAATACGGTGGAACGGATGGAGGTGGCCAGCGACGTCACCTACGACCGCACCAAGGTCATCGACTCCATCGCCGGCAACTACGAGGCGTTTGTCGACGACCTGGGGCCGTACTCGAAGAGGCTTGCGGACTACCGGTCGGGAAGGCGCAAGACCAAGCCGAGGCTCAAGCTGAGCGTCTTCCTGTCCTTCATCCGCCAACCCTTCTGCGTGGCGTTCCGCATACCCGGGCATCCTGGCACCCGGCCGTATGAGCTCATGGCCGTCAATGCCCATCTCTACTTCGGGAACTACATCGACGACCGGCGCCAGGAGTTCAACGCCCTGGTCGACTGGATCATGAGCCGGTTCAGGACCCAGAGTCACGCCTACTACCCCAACTTCATGCTGCTGGGCGACCTCAACCTGGACTACGACAATCCCGCCAGGGATCGGGGGCGGATAGAGGAGCGAATCAAGTCGCTGAACGGGGAGTTGGACGGGGCCAACGTCAACTTCCCCTTCCTCGATATCCATCCGGACCGCGAGGAGGTCTTCCGGACCAACGCCCGGATGTCGGAGACCTTCGACCAGATTGGCCTGTTCAACCGGGATTCGCGTCTGCCGACATACATGGACAACGCGACAATGGGGGCCGAGGCCAGAGGGCCGGACTACGGGGTGTTTGAATTCGGCAACCTCTTCAGCGAGGCGATACTGGATAGTCCGTACCTGGAACTCTCGTCCTCTGAAAGATCGAGCTTCACGGCGAGGTTCGAGCATAAGGTGAGCGACCACATGCCTCTGTGGGTGCGGCTGCCGCTCCCGGTGGACTGAAGTCCCCCTACCGTGTGGGCTGTGGCTGCGGAGAACACACCGTTCGTAAAGTCTTCTATCTGGAGGAGGGGGCCTCCTACCAGGGGGTGATCCCCAGCAGTTGAAAGTACCGGCAGGATGGCGGAACGCCGAACGGCGGCAGCCATGCCGTCACTGGTAAAATAGGCCATGCGGGTGCCGGAGGGTCTTGGGGACGCTGCCGAACGAGGGCCTGATACGGGTCCAGAGTAAGGAGGAGGTGGGACTATGGACTCACGTGAGCGGACAGAGGGCTCTTACCCAGAGCTCTTCCCGAAGGACTATCCAGAGCGGCTGGAGAGGCTCATAGAGCTCGCAGGACTGACATGGGAGGAGTTCGCGGAGCGCCTAGGCGTCCCGAACGAACGCGTGACAGCATGGCGTGAGGGGACGATCCCGACTGGCGGGGAGGTCTGGCACATCATGCGGCTGGCCTATTCTGTTCCCGGCGGCATAGAAGTGATGCTTCCAGAGGCCGCCGAGGGTGCGGAGTAGCGACCGCCCATGAGAACCGTACTTTTTTGTGTTGATTGGAAGACGGAGAACTCGGTCTTGCACTCATGATGTGTATAAATGCAGTTATACACGCTTTTGGGCTCCTTTTTTCTTCGGTTGCGCTGAAATAGGGAATCGTGTCTGAAACTATCATAGACTACCCACAAAGTCAACTTTTGCCGCTCGCCCATCAGTATTGAGACTGGCTGCCCTCACCGGTCGGGTTGCCTTCCTTGTCTGGATTCCGGCCTCTCAGGACGGTCGGTGCTGACCATAGAACTGTGCCACAGCGCCTCTGCCAGCCACTTCGTTGCGAATATAGTGCGCCGGCATAGCGGGTGAACGCCACCGCCCGGCGGTCATCAGGCTGGGCAG
Organism: Dehalococcoidia bacterium; assembly: GCA_965218945.1. Classification (GTDB taxonomy): domain Bacteria; phylum Chloroflexota; class Dehalococcoidia; order Lucifugimonadales; family UBA2985; genus DAOUJW01. Next base: position 2,431,149 of record OZ244718.1, on the reverse strand, counting down.
CTCGATTCCCACTCTCGCCAGGTCCCTGGCCATACCCACGCGTGGAGAGTGACCGCTGAAGCTGTCCCCAAGCCCTGCATCTTGTGCTGCTCTCTTGATGCGCGTGGAGATCCGGTTTGGGCGCAATTCAAACACGCTTTCCGAGTCGGCCTTTCCCTTTCGTATCAAACCTAGCGCCGCCATGGTCTGGGCTGACACGAATGCGACCGACCCCAGGCCTTCACTATCCGTCTTGGAGCGCCTGATAAGGAGTCGTCCCGTTCCATCGTGCTCCATCTCGATGTCACTCCAGGTGAGTCCCGCGGCCTCGGAAACCCTCAACATGGCATCCCGCATGACGCTGATCAGAGCTATATCCAAATTGCCTCTGCACATGGCGGATTGTCGGCTCTCCAACCTGCCGCCCCTCCCCGGGCGGGGATTGTAAACAGTGGACCGTATAACCTCCAGCATCTCAACGGTCAATGCCTCCGCTTGCTTCTGTGACATGCCCGCCTTGCGCGTGGCCCCTCTGAGGGTTCTCTTCACCTCCGGGCTGGCGCATGGATCATTGAGTCCGGCGCCTTTGTGTACGAAAGCTATCGCGGCGGCAGCGGTCTGAAGGGTTGCGGGCTTATGGCCGTTCTCTTCTATGCGCTCGGCAAGGTAGGCGGCGACCTGCACCGATTCGGCGGGAAGCGCTTGCACTCCATTGATCAACGCCCAGGCAATGAAATTCTGCCACTGAACGCCGTAGTTTCTCCTGGTGTTCCGGGCGACCTCGTGACCGAGAACCTCCCTGAGGTTTCCTATGTCGGATTCCTTCAGATAGAGGGTGCGATCTGGTGAACAGCTGGGTCTGACCTCGGTCCCAATGGGGCAGGCGAGCTGTGTGGTGGACATGGGCGCGCCCGGGACGGCTTCCCCTTGTAGCCTGTGTCGAAATCCGTTCTCACCAGCCACGGCTGGCCGCTGGAAATAGGCGGGGCGCTCTGAGTCCGCGATTCCTGCGAACCTGGTGATCTCAGGCTCAAACGAAAAAGAAGGCGCGCAGCCGTGTTTCTGAGCGCCTACGTCGTCGAGGACAGGACGGTCTTCTTGCAGGTGAGAGCCGGCGCAATTGCGGCCGGCGAGGTCTGCCGTCCCAAACAGCATCTGTCTCCTTCCCACATTCCTGATCGGAAAGTTAAAGCGTGTATAACTGCATTTGTGCACGCTTTAGCTTTTGGCGCTGAGGAGCACCGCAAGACCTGGTTCGATCTCCCATTCTCCCCTATTGGACCCTCCGAGGTTTCACGCAAGCGTATCACTTGAGGGACTCCAATCTCCTGGTGGAACGCTGGACTAACCCCTCTACTACTTAGTATAACAACTCATATGTCGTAGCGGGCGCATCGAGTCTGACTCGGGAACGCCGGTAGGTTGTTAGTTTCTCGCAAAAGCGAATACTCCTGTTCACGTAAAGTAGCTCTGGCCTCCCCGTTCCGGTGGTATTACCTGTGCCCTTGTCCGAGCAGTCTATTCATCACTAACCTCGCCGGCTGTCCGCAGTGGCTGCGATGCAATAGGGCTATAATGCCTGTACAATGCACTCGGAGGACAGTCTATGGCAACCATGACCGTCCGCAGCCTGGATGACGACCTGAAACGCCGGTCGAGCGCTGACTCACGAGCACCTTCTCCAAGGGGTGTGGGGCCTGGGAAGAATCGGCGGCTCGGGACGGGTGCGGAACCATCGTCAAGAACCTGCGCCAAAAGCTGGGCGACGCCACAGGCAACCCCAGGTACATCCTCACCGAGCCTCGCGTCGTCTACCGGATGCCGAAGGGGATGTCGCCGTGACAGGGGCCGCAACAAGGAGTCGAACATGACGCCGCACCCCGACCTCGCCGTCGTCACCGGCGCATTCAGCTACACGGGCAGGTATGTCATCCGGCGTCTGCTCGACCAGGGCGTCCGCGTCCGGACGCTTACCCGCAACCCCGATGCGGAGAACCCCTTCGGCGGCCGTGTGGAGGTGGCCCCACTGGACTTCTCCGACTCCGATGGGCTATGCCGTTCGATGCAGGGAGCGGGTGTCTTCTACAACACCTACTGGGTGCGTTACGCGCATGGCAGGATCACCTTCTACCTCGCGGTCGAGAACACCAGGACGCTGTTCGAGGCCGCTGAGAGGGCTGGCGTCAGCAGGATAGTCCACTTCTCGGTGACGAACCCCTCCCCGGAGTCCGCCCTCCCCTACTTCAGAGGCAAGGCCAGGGTGGAGGATATGCTGAAGGGCCTCGGTGTCCCCTACGCCATCATCAGGCCGACCCTGGTATTCGGCGAAGGCGACCTGCTGCTCAACAACATGGCTTGGGCGCTGCGGCGCTTTCCCGTCTTCCCCGTCTACGGGAGCGGCGACTACCCGGTCCAGCCCGTCTACGTGGAAGACGTTGCGGCCCAGGCCGTGGAGGCCGGCTCTCAGAGCGAGAGCTCCGTTGCTGACGCGGCCGGGCCGGACACGATCTCCTTCGAGGCCCTGCTTCGCCTGCTGGCCGCTTCGATGGGCGTCCGCGCGCGGTTGGTCCACACGCCCCCGTCGGTGGGCCTCGCCTTGACCCGGCTGGTCGGCCTGCTGATGCGCGACATGGCGCTCACCCGCGACGAAGTTGAGGGACTTATGGCTGGGCTGCTGACATCCGGGGAATCGCCGACCGGCACTTCCAGGCTGAGCGACTGGCTGGCAGAGAACGGGGACTGGCTGGGCCGCCGGTACATATCCGAGATGCGGCGGAACTTCCGTGGGTAAGGGTCGTTGTGGCGAGGCGGATCAGAGTCGGGTTATAACCAGCCCAGTCTTCGCGGAGCCCAGCTGCGATAATGTGTCTGCACAGCCTACTTGGATGCTGATAGGGTGTGGCAGCCTACGATGTGATGATTGAGCCTCCACCACTGGCTGGACTCTACTAGCCAATGATACTAACTTCGAGGTAAGGTCAGAACATAGAATTCCGCGCCTAAAGATCCCTACCAGAATTAGGCGACGATTACTCTAGCTATAGCTAGGCTCTTGCTGTGACAATATAAAAGCCAAGTGCTCGAATTGTAAGACGCTATGTAGCGTTTGGCATATGATATTTGGCAGGCATTCGACATGTTGTTATAATAGATACTCTCAGACTATTTTAGGATGCTCTATGAGTTCATCTACTTCCTCTGACGTACCGAACGACTACCCACAGCGAGTAAGAAAACTTCGGGAACTCAGTGGCCTTACTCAGGTGCGGTTCGCTGAGCTTCTTGGCGTCTCCTATACATCGGTAAATCGCTGGGAGAACGGGCAGTCTCGCCCCAGCAATCTGTCTTGGAGGCAGATATTGGAGATGGAGCGGTTCACGGACGTGACTGAACAACAAGGTACGTCTATAGCGGAAGCGCCACGCGTGCCTCCGTCTCTGGATTTCACTGCCAATCCGGATGCACTTTGGGCTCTTGCAGAGGCGCATCGCCTTTCCTTCGGTCACCTCTTCAATCCAGCATTCGCCAGCGAAACGTCCAGGATTGAACCGCTTCCCCATCAACGTCTTGCCGTCTACAAGCATATGCTCAACCAATCACCTCTCAGGTACCTACTAGCCGACGATGCTGGTGCAGGAAAGACAATCATGACTGGCCTCTACATAAGGGAAATGCTTGCACGGCGGTTGATTCGTCGCATTCTCATTGTCCCGCCGGCGGGGCTAGTAGGCAACTGGGAGAGGGAGTTACGTCATCTGTTCCGCTTGGGTTTCCGTATAGTCAGTGGTTCGGACAGCCGTTTACGCAATCCCTTTGAAGGAAAAGAGAGCAACCTGATTATCGTCAGCGTAGATACCCTCGCCACGGACCGCATGGTTGGCCGCTTGGGCGAGCCGTCGACTGAGGCCTACGACCTCGTCGTGTTCGACGAGGCACACAAACTCTCGGCGAATCGCAGGGCTGACCTATCTGTAGACAAGACAGACCGCTATCGCCTTGCGGAGGCTTTAGCTGGGGTTGCCGTGGACGACGAGCAATGGTCGCTTCCCTGGTCGACACAGCATCTCCTGCTCCTGACCGCAACACCCCACATGGGAAGGGACTTCCCCTATTACTCCCTTTGGCGCCTGCTGCTCCCGGACGCTCTCTCTACCTACGATGCTTTCACAAGGTTTCCAAGTGAGGCACGCCAACGGCACTTCATCCGTCGCACAAAAGAGGAGATGGTTCACTACAACGGCAAACCTATCTACCCTGCGAGACAGTGCGATACATTGGGCTATAACTTGACACAAGGTGTGGACGGAGAACAGGCGCTATACGACGCAACTACTGACTACCTTCGGACCTACTACAACCGAGCCAAGGTCTTGAACCGATCTGCGGCGAGGCTAGCCATGAGCGTATTCCAGAGGCGTTTGGCCAGCTCAACCTATGCGCTGCTGCGTTCCTTCGAACGTCGTATAGATAAACTGGCGGGCCTAATTGATCGCATTCGGGATGGCAGTCTCTCTGAAGAAAACCTCGTCCGACAGCAGCGAGGCCTAGACGTCCGAGATGTGTTTGAGACCGAGACTGCCGATGAGCAACCCTGGGTTGACGGAGGAACTGAGCATGAGGAAGAGTTTGAAGACCAGGCCTTGCAAGGAATCGTCGGGATCACACTTGCAGACTTAGAGGACGAACGTCTAAAGGTCCAAGAGCTACTGGACAGAGCCCGTAATCTCTATGACCGTGGGGAGGAATCGAAGTTCGAGAAGCTACGAGAGGTGCTGCGCAACTCGGCTTATTCGGGAGAGAAATTCATTATTTTCACAGAGCACCGCGACACAGCCCTATTTCTGGTACGTAGGCTTGAGGGACTCGGGTTCACGGGCCAGGTGGCTTCTGTTCACGGCGGTATGCCATATCAAGAGCGTGAACGCCAGGTCGATGTTTTCCGAAAGCCGGCGTCTGAAGATGGGGCAAGATTCCTAGTAGCGACCGACGCCGCAGGCGAAGGCATCAATCTCCAGTTCTGTTGGCTGATGATAAACTACGACATACCATGGAACCCCGCGCGCCTTGAGCAGCGGATGGGCCGAATTCACCGCTACGGGCAGGCCCACGATCCGGTGGTCGTTATCAACCTGGTTGCGGCGGACACCCGAGAGGGACGGGTTCTGAAGACCCTGCTAGAGAAGCTGGAGGCCATACGTGAGCAACTCAATTCCGACAAGGTGTTCGATGTCATTGGCAGGCTATTCGAAGGTGTGTCCATAAAGGATTACTTGGAGCAGTCGCTGGCTGACGGGCAAACTGACGCTGCGGTTTCACGCTTAGAGGGGTCACTAACTGAAGATCAGGTACGCGCAATTCAGGATAGGGAAAGGTCTCTGTTCGGAGAGGGCGGCGATGTGAAACGGGAATTAGCCCAACTCAACGATGAACTGGGCCAGGAAGGCTACCGAAGACTGCTTCCCGGCTACGTCCGCCGCTTCGTTGAGAAGGCGGCTCCCCTATTGGATTTGCGCATTGAAGGAGACTTGGAGACCGAGTTTCGACTTGTTCCGACTCAACCAGGAGCTCTAGACCCTCTGCTGCCCTACCTTGAGGCACATTCAGCGGAGTACGAGGGCCTACTGACAGTGAATAAGGCGGGACACGATAGAGGGGGGGTCTGGATACACCCAGGAGAACCTATTTTCGACCAGCTCTCCAGCTATGTCACGGAACGCTTTGGGACAGAAGGGCTGAATGGGTCGGTATTTGTTGATCCATACGCTACTGAGCCTTACCTGTTTCATATCGCACTTGTAAACGTATTCCAGGCTGACGACCGTAGGTCTAATGACGAGAGTCGGATGTCGGAATCGGCACCGAACGATAGGGCTATCGAGACTAGGCTTGTCGGACTCCGCCAGTACGGCGAAGGCTCCATAGAGGAATGGCCGGTGGAGCACCTGCTTCTGCTGAGGGGAGCAAGAAACTTCGCACCGGGAGGTGAGCCCCTCGCAGCAAAGGCCGTTGGCCTTGTCGCAGAGGCCAAGAAATATGCAGAGGATACAGTAATAGCTAGCCGCGTAGAGGCACACAGCCAGAGGCTTCTTGAGGGCATGGGAGAGCGGATAGGGTTTGTATCTAGGGGTTTCGACTTCCTCGCGGCTGACTTGGCGGCGGTCCGCGCTCGCCTGAATGAGAGGATTCATGCGGGTGACCAGCGCGCTGCAGAGGAGCTTGACCGCGTCAGGGAGAGACAACGCAGCCTGACGGAGGTCCGTACTGAGCGCGTCAGCACCATTCGTGCCGAACCGGAGACTATCATTCCCGGTGAGGCCAAGTTCCTCGTCCACGCCCTCGTTGTGCCGTCCGAGGATCCAGAGGAAATGGAGGCGCATGACGCGGAAGTGGAGGCCATCGCCGTTAGAGTTGCCACGGCCTATGAGGAGCGTTTTGGCGCAGTTGTCCAGGACGTGTCGCGTCCGAATCTCGCGCGGCAGGCCGGTCTGACGTCCTGGCCGGGCTTCGACCTCAAGTCACGTCGGCCTCAGTCGCAGGACAACCTGGCACATGAGTTGGCTATCGAGGTGAAGGGGCGCAGTGGCTATGGCAGCATCGAGTTGAGCGACAACGAGTGGTCCAGGGCCTGTACCCTTCGAGACGGCTACTGGCTCTACGTCGTTTTCGACTGTGCCACCCCCCAGCCGCGCCTTGTGCGCATCCGCGACCCCTTTGGCAAACTGCTTGCAAGGTCCCACGGATCCACAGCATTCACAATTGCGCCGGCGGATCTAATGGAAGCGTCTGAGCCGGACGAGGTCGGCGTATGACAGGCTCCAAGAGGGTATTGATAATTGCCGGACCCAACGGCGCTGGCAAGACCGTATTCGCAACTGAGTTCCTGCCCAACGAAGCCGACTGCCCAAATTTCATCAATGCAGACCTCATAGCAGCGGGTCTCAGCCCCTTCAGGTCGGAGTCTACAGCGGTACGAGCAGGTAAACTGATGCTGAACATGATTGAAGACTACGTTCGAAGAGGGGAGAGCTTCTCATTCGAGACGACTCTCAGCGGGCGCGTCTATGCCAGACTTATTCCATGCTGGCAGGAACTGGGATACTGGGTGAAGCTGTTCTTCCTGCAATTGCCCACTCCTGAGATGGCCATAGCACGCGTCAGGCAACGAGTGGCGGAAGGCGGTCACGATGTGCCGGAAGAGGTCATACGCCGCCGATTCCATGCAGGGCGTCGCAATTTCGAGTCCATCTATCGGGGTCTGGTAAATGAGTGGGTTGTGTACGACAATTCAGGAGACACGCCCATACTCTTGACTGAGGAGAGCAATTCATGACCACGCGTGACCTAGACAATGGTAAGCAGGCGGAGAAGCCTCGCGACCCGGATTTCATTGGAGCGGAAGTGGCAATCCAGAGGGCTGCCGGGATAGCGCGCCGCAGAGCAATGGAAACATTGGGATCTGTGGCGGTGTTCAAGGACGACAAGGTCGTCTGGGAGACGGCTGAGGGGACTTTCCTGAATGAGCCTGCACGGTAAACGGAATCCCGAAGCAACGGCTCAAGTGACTATGGAGAAAAGTAGGAAGCTAGTGGAGAATTCTCGTAATGCCTGACATAACGATTAGGATTTCTGCAATCGACAAGTTGTTGGATTATGGAGCTAGTGGATTTGGGGCAGTCGCTGGGCCAATCCTGGCACCTTGGCGGGCGTCGAGAGAGGGAAAAGCAAGGCTCAACTCTGCTCGCTTCGATGCAGAGGTGCATCAACTTCAGGCAGAATCGGACGCGCGATCACTTCAGATCATCGCCGACGCTCAAGCCAAGGCTCGTCAATCCCTCGACACAACGGCTGAGTCGAGCAACGGCATGGTTGAGATCACCCGAGCAGACATAATTCAGCGCATCGAGTTTCAGGAGCGGAAGCGCCTCACCAACATTAAATCTGTGATGGACTACGCTGCCGACCAGCTTGAAGAAAAGGAAGTGCCGGACCACGAGCCCGACCCGGACTGGACAGCCCGCTTCTTTAACGACGCCCAAGACGTTTCAACCGAGGATATGCAGAAGATTTGGGCTAAGATTCTTGCCGGTGAGGTCGAAAGCCCGGGGCGCACTTCACTCCGCACATTGGATACCCTGCGGAACATGACGAAGAGAGATGCTGAGATGTTCAGAGACATGTGTGACTTTGTCATAAATCAAGACTTTGTGTTCTATGGCGAATCAGCGAAAGGCTTTGAATCACTCAATTACAGCAAACTACTTCATCTTCAGGACTGTGGGTTGGTAAATGTTGGACCCAATTTGGTGAAAATGTTTACATGGGGGAGCGATGAGAGAATCCTGCTGACATATCAGTATGGTGTTCTAGAAATGACCAGGGATGCAGTCGCGAAGGACGTACTGAGGCTACCAGATATATTACTCACTACGGCGGGAAAGGAACTATCCCAGTTAGTCCGAGGCACACTGCAAATGGAGTACCTGATGTCCTTATCAAAATTCCTGAAGTCTGAGAAGTGTCAATTGTATTATCAGGAAGGCGTCTCACAATTGCCAGTAGGAATGGTACAGTACGCCAGTCGCACCCTCATAGAACCAGAATCCGAGTCGGTTGAGGAATCTACCCCATGACCACCGACCCCAAGCGTCTCATTGAGGTGGCATTTCCACTGAAGCAAGTGTCGCTGGACTCCGTGCACGAGAAGAACGTGCGGCACGGACACATCTCCACGCTGCATATCTGGCCCGCCCGTCGTCCTCTAGCCGCCTCCCGGGCCGCGCTTATCGCCACGCTACTTCCCGACCCCGGTGTCGCTGAGAAGCGCAAGGCCATCCTCGACCGCATGGCCGGTCGAGTGACGGAGAAGACCGAGCGCAAGCGCGTCAACGGCCGCATCGTCGAGAAAGTCAAAGAGGAGACTGAGGGAGGCATCCTCCACTGGGGCCGAGAGAGTGGCCCGGACCTGGACTGGTTTCGCAAGGAGATTCTGGAGGCTTACGGCGGAAGAGCCCCCAGAGTGCTTGACCCCTTTGCCGGCGGTGGCGCCATCCCCCTGGAGGCCATGCGCCTGGGCTGCGATGTCACCGCCATGGACATCAACCCGGTGGCCTGGTTCATCCTCAAGTGTACTCTGGAGTACCCCCAGAGGCTGGCGGGTAAGACTCGACCACTGCCCGCATTTGCTATCGAGGACCGCGAATTCATGGAGGCTTTCCTCAAGGCCAAGGGCCTAAAGGGCGCTCGACTGAAGACAGCTCTCCAGAGGTTTGGCCACGGCGACGGCGGTGGCGTCCAGATGGACGCCCTGCCCCAGGACTATCCTTTAACGGAGGCGGACTTGGCCTGGCACGTTCGGGCATGGGGCCGGTGGGCGCTGGCACGGGCGCGTCGCAGTTTGGCTGCTCAGTATCCCACTTACGCTGAGTTCATAGCGCCGTCGCCGGAATGGGATGGCGACAGGCTCGACATGCGGCTTCTTGATTTGGACGACGACGGCGTCGCTCAGCTAGAGCCGCTTAACGCCGAGTTCGACGCCGACTACCTCAAGGACCCGATGAATCCTCGATGGGTCGCCAAGCCCACAGTAGCCTACCTGTGGGCGCGCACCGTCGCCTGCAAGCAGTGCAGGGCCGAGCTGCCGCTGCTGAAGACTAGATGGCTGTGCAAAAAGGACAACAAGCGTGTGATCCTAACCATGAAGCCTAACTCGGACCGAACGGGTGTTGTGTTCGGCGTGGAATCCGACGTGCCCCAGAACGGGGGCAACACCGCCCAGCGCCGGGAGAATGACCGGCGCATTGGGGCCGGGACCATGTCACGCACTGGCGCCGCCTGCCCCTGCTGCGGGGCCATAATGACCATGGAGGACATCCGACTGGAGGGCCGCGCTGGGCGGCTCGGCGCGGTGATGACCGCCGTAGTTGTGGATGGGCTGAGAGGTAAGGAGTACCGCCTGCCCGCGGACCTGGAGCGCGAAGCGGCGGAGGTGAGCGAGGAGCGGCTTCAGGCGCTCTACGCAGATATTCCCTTTGGGTTGCCTGATGAACCTCTGCCCAGCAAGGAGGCACTTGGGTTCCGGGTTCCACTATACGGCTTCGACACATGGCGCAAGCTGTTCACCAACCGGCAACTTGCCTATTACGCTGCTCTGATTACGGCACTCCGCAGCATTCCAGGTAGAACACAACATAACGACGATTTTGGGTCATGTATTTTTGGATATTTGCTGTGTGTAGTAGGCAAGCAGCTCGACTATTGCAACGGACTTTGCTCCTGGTATACACAGAACGAACAGATTTCCCACTTATTCAACAGATTCGCCCTGCCAATCAAGTGGGACTTTGCGGAGTCCTCTCCCTTTGGAGGTGCCTCTGGTAGTTGGGAATCCATGCTCAAGTCTGTCACCAAGTCCATTGATACTGCGATCTCGATGCCAAATTTGGAGAAACGTCCGGAGGTCGCCTGTAGCTCCGCAATCAACATATCTGGTCAGTTTGACGTGATAATCACTGACCCGCCCTACTATGATGCCATACCATATTCAGACTGTATGGACTTCTTTCATGTGTGGCTTCGAAGGTCCACACATGAGCTATACCCTGAGATTGACGCCACTTTCCGAGACCCTCTCGGCCCCAAGTGGGATCATGACGTCGGTGACGGAGAGCTTATCGACGACGCAAGCCGGTTTGACGGAGACCAGAAACGGTCCAAGCAGAACTATGAAGACGGAATGGCCAGGGCGTTCCAGTCCTGCCACTCCGCACTGACAGCAGAAGGGCGACTGGTCGTCGTCTTCGCCAACAAGCAACCGGACGCTTGGGAGACACTGGTGGGCGCCCTGATACGCGCTGGCTTCGTGGTCGACGGGTCGTGGCCCATCCAGACGGAGATGAGCAACCGGACGCGGTCGCTGGGATCGGCGGCCCTGGCCTCGTCCGTCTGGCTGGTCTGCCGGAAGAGACCGGCGGGCCGACCCGGATGGGACAACAGCGTCCTAGAGGAGATGCGCCAGAACATTACCCAGCGCCTCCGCGATTTCTGGGACGCCGGCATCCGGGGTCCGGACTTCGTGTGGGCGGCCACCGGACCTGCCCTGGAGGCCTTCAGCAAACACCCAGCGGTCAGGAAGGCCAACGCTCCTGACGAGATCATGACCGTCTCGGAGTTCCTGAGAGAGGTGCGACGCATGGTCGTGGACTTCGTTGTCGGCCGCGTGCTGACCAATGAGGGCGAGGAAACTGTGACCGGTCTTGATGACGTGACTAACTACTACCTGCTGCACCGCCACGCCTTCGGCATGGGGGACGCCCCTGTAGGCGGATGCATCCTCTACGCCCTCTCCTGTAACCTATCGGACTCTGCACTGGTGAGCCAACACGACCTTCTGGTTCATTCTGGCAGCGCGTCCATTCCCGATGAGCCCGAGGAGGATACGAACGAGGAAGAGGACAACGACGGCGGAGGCGGAGGCGGCGCGAAGGTGAAGCTCAAGGCCTGGGACAGGCGGCGCGGAAGGAATCTCGGCCTAGAAGGTCCGGGCGGACGTCCCTCCCCACTCATCGACCAGGTGCATAGGCTAATGCGCCTCTGGCGTGAAGGAGACCAGGCCAGGGTCAACGACTACCTGGATAGCCGGGGACTCCAGCGCAACGCCCTATTTAACCAGCTGCTACAGGCCCTCATTGAGCTGGCCGACGCTGGCTCGGACGAGCGGTCCACGCTGGAGGCAGTAAGCAACCACTCGGCGGCTCACGGCGACGTCCGAGCGCCGCGCCAGGGCAGCCTCCAACTGGGAGGAGTGTGATGGCAAAGAGAATCTTGACCGTCGGTTGCCAGATTCCCGGTGGACATGGCCGATATGCGAACATCAATTCTCAGGATTCGCTCTTGGACGCTGATATTGTTCTATTCTATCCTACTATTCGAGGGTTTTATCGTGCTAATCCTGACTTGTATCAAGGCAAGCCCTCATTGTCAGAGGACTCATCGTTCCAACTCCAGAAAGCACTCAACCATTGGCGCAGAGAGTTGATTGATTTTTGTAAGGCCGGTAGAACCGTATTTGTAATCTTGCCGGACCTAGACGAAGTCTATGTGGACACAGGTGAACGAACATACTCAGGTACAGGGCGGAATCGCCAGACTACGACCCTTGTACGAGGGGTGTCGAATTATGAGTTGCTCCCACTTCCAATGAAGTTCGTCCAATCCAAAGGGAACTCAATGAAATTGGTGACGCAGAATACCATTCTGAAGGATTACTGGCAGGAATTTGGTGAACAAAGCCAGTACCGTGTGTACATAGAGGAAATGGACACTGTCAAGCCCCTTGTAGTTACGCCGGATGGCAGCCGAGTTGTGGGCGGACTTTTGGAAGGTAAGGATGGTGGAGCTGTAATCGCATTGCCATGGGTAGACCTTAACAATAGCGCATTTCGAGTCGAGACGCTCCAAGGCGGGCCAGTATGGACTCCTGCAGCGAAAGAATGGGGGACGAGGCTCGTTGAAATCCTAACGTCATTGGATTCGGCGATCAGGAGCCAAGGCCAAGTAACGCCCAAACCACTGTGGGCTATGGATGACAAATACGCGACGAAGAAAGAGACTGAATTGTCGAGGGGATTGCTCGGCGTCCAAGGTAAGATCACTGAACTTGAGAAGAGTCGAGAAGACCTCGAGGCCCAACTGGCGGATGCAGGGTGGCTGAAGGCGTTGCTTTATGAACAGGGACAGCCCCTTGAAAACGCAGTCCTTCAAGCGATGCGGCTAATGGGATTCGAGGCGAACAACTACAGAGACGGCACTTCCGAGTTTGACGTGGTATTGGAGTGCGCAGAGGGCCGATGTATTGGTGAGGTTGAAGGACGAGACAGCAAGCCTGTAGACATCAACAAGATGAGGCAACTCATAGTCAACATCCAGGAAGATTTCGCTCGTGAGGAAGTCTTGGAGTTGGCTAAGGGGGTGCTATTCGGCAACGCTCATCGCCTGACTCCGCCATCAGAGAGGCCTACAGAGCACTTTACAGCCAAGTGTGTATCGTCGGCCCAAAGCAGCAGAATAGCGTTGGTCCGGACATGCGACCTGTTTGAGGTAGCAAGAGCGCTTATAGATCATCCAGATGAAGACTACGCCGCCGTCTGCAGACAGGCAATTCTGGAAACTAGCGGCAAGGAAGTCCAGTTCCCTGCTCCTCACTCCTAATTGTTGCCTAGTCCCAAGTCCTTAGTAGTGTAAAGCGACCTCAGGAGTAGAGTATTCGGTAGGGAGATAGTAAGAAGCGAGGTTAACATGGCCCAAAGTTCTACACTCAAACCCTGGCACGAGGTCGTGCAGCTTAGGGACGACCTTAAGTCCGGTGAGCTATCCCTGGCCGTGTTCGCCGCCGACCTGTACGATGTCGTGATGCAGAAGGGACAGCGCCCCGTCTACGAGAACCCGTCTGACTTCTTCGCCCTTACGTATCCCACCTACAACCTCAGGGAGTTGGTCAAGGACGTCTGCCTGCGCCTGGCCGGGAGGAGCGACAAAGCGTACCGAAAGCTCTCCGTGAACTACGGCGGCGGCAAGACCCACACCCTCATTGCCCTGCGTCACTTGGTGCATGATCCGGACAGGCTTCCGAAACTGCCGGCTATAGAAGAGTTCCAAGCTCACATCGGCTTCAAACCTCCCAAAGCGCGGGTTGCTGCGCTCTGCTTTGACAAGATCGACACAGAGAAGGGCATCGAGACCATCGCACCGGACGGTTCAGTGAGAATGCTTAGGTACCCCTGGAGCGTCCTGGCATTCCAGTTGGCTGGGGCGGATGGTCTAAGGTTACTCCATGCCGACGGCAGAGACGAGGAACGCGAGACGCCTCCCGCCGAACCCCTGGTTGCGGAGCTCCTGGCGAAACCCCAGGCTGACGGCCTTTCTACTCTCGTTCTCCTTGACGAGGTGCTAATGTACCTTCGAGGCCAGGTCGAGAGCGACCCGGCATCTCGCGGTCGTATGGTCAGCTTTTTCCAGTACCTTACTCAGGCGGTGGTGAAGGTTGACCGCTGCGCGATGGTGGCCTCCCTATTGGCCTCGGATCCGAAGAAGCACGACGATTTCGGAAGGGGGATATTGGCGGAGGTTTCAGAGGTATTCGGACGCCAGATGGAGGAGGAAGTCAGTCCAGTGAGTAGGGAGGACGTGGCAGAGGTGCTGAGGCGACGTTTCTTCAAATCGGAGTCCATCGCCAACCCAGGGGCATTCCGACCTCACGTGACTTCAATCGTCGGCAATATTGCGGCTCTGGACGAGCAGACCCAGAAGGAGCGCCCCACCGCTGAAGACAGGTATCTGAGCAGCTATCCCTTTCATCCCGACCTCACGGAGGTCTTCTACACCCGCTGGACCCAGCTTGAGGGGTTTCAGCGGACACGTGGCATATTGAGGACATTTGCGATCGCCCTAAGAGACGCTGAGAAGTGGGACACTAGCCCGTTGATAGGACCGAACGTATTCCTTAACGATCCCGGCAACGAGGGCCTCGCGGAGGCCGCGGGTGAACTGGCGTCCTTCGCCAGCGTGGACGCCGGTACGGGAAGTCACCAAGAGTGGGGGCCCATTCTGGAGGGCGAACTCGTCAAGGCTCGCTCTATCCAGTCTGAAGCGACGGGTCTGAAACAGCGTGAGATGGAGCAGGCTATCATCTCAGTATTTCTGAGTTCTCAGCCAATAGGTCAAAAGGCATTGACCCGCGAGTTGGCTGCGCTGGTAGGAGCTGCTAGCCCTGACAAGATAGAGCTTGAGAAGGCTTTGCACAGGTGGACGGAGTTGTCTTGGTTCTTGGACGAGGTAGAAGTGGGCACGGCGGAGACATCTTCAGACGGCACAAGGCAGCTGCCAAGGGCTTGGCGCTTGGGTAATCGCCCAAACCTGCGCCAAATGCACGACGATGCCTGCGCGAACCGCGTTCAGACAGCCCTGGTAGAAGCGCAGCTAATCGACCATATCAACAAGCAAAGATCCTTGACTGCTGGCGCCTCGGCGGCGGGGGCAAGGGTGCATACACTCCCGGCCCGGCCCCGGGACATGGAGGACGACGGCGAGTTCCACTACGCAGTGCTGGGGCCGGAGGCGGTGTCGGAGTCCGGCAAACCGAGCGCAGAGGCAAAGCGTTTCATCAACGAGACAACGGCCTCGGATCGTCCGAGGGTCAATCGGAATGCAATCATTCTTGCGGTTCCATCTAGGAATGGACTCGAGGTTGCCAGAAACAGAGTTAGGGAGCATATTGGATGGCTGGAGGTTAGAGAACTGCTCAGGGGTCAGCCCATGGACCCGTTCCGAGAGCAGATGCTCGCCAACGAAACAAGGGCAGCCGGTGAGCGTATCCCTGATGCCATAAGACAGGCCTACTCGGTGATAGTAACAGTCAACGAGAACACTGACATTCATGCCTTTAGCGTCGCTGTAAACAACGATCCCATGTTCGTCACTATCAAGGCCGACAGACGAGCCCGCATTCAGGAGACAGCGATAAACTCGGAGGCAATGTTGCCTGGAGGTCCATACGACCTTTGGCGAGAAGGCGAAGTGTCACGCCGCGTGAAGGACCTCGTAGGCTCTTTCGCTCAATTTCCCAAACTGCCCAAAATGCTGCATCAGAAGGAGATACTGGATACTGTAGTACGAGGTGTCAAAGATGGAATCTGGGTTGCACAACTGATGCGCCCGGATCAGACTACCAAGACGTTTTGGCGGACCGAGATAGACGAACAGGCTCTGAGGGACCCAGCTCTAGAGGTGTTCCTGCCAGGGGCTGCCACTCTCAGCGAAGTTGCTCCTGCACTCTTTGCTCACGGGAAGTTGCCGGGTCTTTGGGATAACGATTCGGTCACTGTCGAGGCAGTGATGGCTTATTTCGCAGGAGGCCATTCGGTGACAGTCACGCGTGAAGGTTATGAAGACACGGTATTCATCCCCAAGTGTGACTCTGGAATCGTGGAGAGGGCCATTTCGGAGGCTGTTGAACAGGGGATTGTCTGGATGGTTAACGGTCCGGCCTCAATTCTAAGTGAGCCTATTCCTCTGGGAGTCCTCAGCCCAACGGCCACCCTTCACGCACCGCCCGCGCCAATAGGTCGTCAGGAATTGATGGAAGAGTCTATCCCAGATGCTTGGACAGAGGGCAGAACCAACGCTCTTGCAATCATGACTGCCTTATCGAACCGGAGAGGTGTGATCTTGCCGTGGTCGATAGTCCAGTCCGGAATTGAAGCTGGTATAAGAGCAAGATGGATTGAACTAAGTCCTGACAGCGGGCCCTGGCCTTGCGAGTTTTCGGGTGCACAATTCGTTGCAATCCAGGTACCCAATCAACGGTTGTCTGACGACCGAGGAATCTATGACGGTCAGAAGCGACTGGGGACATTAACAGCCGAAGCGAGCCTTGAAGCAGGTGGCATTCAAGATCTAGCCGAGCAGATTCCAGCCCTGAGTCTTGCCGCAGTTGGGACCAGCCTTACGTTCAACATCCGGATCGAACTCGGTGGAGACACCCCTCCAAGTCCTGAAGCGATAGAGGCATTAAATTCCCTTCTGACACAAGTGTCTGAAGAACTGAAGTTGTCCTGAGTAGTGCCATTTTCGCTGGCGACCCACAGTGTTGGCAACCAGCAAAAGTGGCACACTTTGAGACCCGAGAGATCAGGGGTTTTATGGAGGTCTTGTAAGCTCCCTGATTTCCCTGTTGTGCTGTCTTCGCCGTTCAATTGTCTGAGCCTGTACCTCCCTTCTGCGTTGTAATATCTCTTCTCGCCTGCCCCTCAGCACGTCCGAGGGCGTCACGTTCCCCAGTGCCTTGTGGTAGCGCCGGTAGTTGTAGTAGCTGACGAAGGCCACGATGGCCGCCTCCAGGTCGGAGGGCAACTCATAGGGCACCTGGTTTACGTCGCGCTTCAGGGTTTGGTGGTAGCGCTCCAGCTTGCCGTTGGTCTGAGGGTGGAAAGGGGCTGCCAGGATGTGCCTGATGCCCACCATCCCCAGGTAGTCCCTGAAGGCCCTGGACACATAGCCCGGGCCGTTGTCGCTCAGCAGCTTGGTCCGGTCTGCTATTGGGACTTGGTCCATGCCCGTTCTGTCCACCGCATTCTGGACCACCTCTATGAAGGAGTCGGAGGTCATGTCCCGCTGAAGCCTGTAGGCCAGTATGAAACGGGAGTAGTCGTCCATGACGGTGACCAGGTAGTAGTAGCCCCAGCCGACGACTCTGAAGTAGGAGGCGTCGGTGGCCCACATCTGGTGGGGACCTGTGGTCTTGCGGTGGTACTCCTTGCCCACAGCAAGTTTCATCTCAACCCTCTTCACCAGGCCCTCCCTCCGAAGGATGCGGTAGACCGTAGACTCTGATACCGAGAATCCCATGTTGTCGGTGACCCATGCCGCGAGTTGCCGGCAACTCAGCTCCGGCGTTTCCTTGGCTGCCGACAGAATGTAGTCGACTTCCTGGGAGGTCAGTCTGTTCCATGGGGGCTTGCCGCCTCCTGGATCATCCTCAAGGCCTTGTTGGTCCTTCCGTCTCAACCACCGGTAGTATGTGCTCCTGGGGACTCCCAGCTCACCGAGGACCTTGCGTTTTGGTAGACCGGAGGAAGCCACCTTGGCCAGCGCCTCCGCCTTCTCTACAGCGCTCATCCGTTGGCACCTGTGGCGTCGTGAGGCATCGGGATGGCCGTTTTTTTGAGACGATACCCCTCCAGGGACAACTCCGCCACCAACTGCTTCAGCTCTACGTTCTCTCTCTTGAGTTGGTGTACCTCCTGCTGCGTGGCGTCCCGCACCGCGTCCCGGGTCAACCGCTCCTTCCCCGCCTCCATGAACTCCTTGGTCCATGCATAGTAGGAGTGGGGCTTGATCCCCTCCCGCCTGCACAGGTCACTCACAGTCACCTCCCGGCGGAACCCCTCCAGCACGATACGGATCTTTTCCTCCGGAGTGTACTTGCGCCGGGTTGCTGTCCTGACTCTTCGCACGAAGGACCTGGCCTCCTCTGTGCGCTCCTCAGCTGCCACTGCCTTAGCTGTTTCTGTCTGAGACATCATTGCTCCTCTCTATGAGTAATCTACCTCATCCAGGGAGCTCTCCACACCTCAAACCTCTCGTGTTTTTCTACCCCATTTCGTGTCCCATTATCGCTGACGGCCTACAGAGGCATACTTCTAGCATTCAGCAAGTCGAACCACCGACTGTCCACTGAACTGGGGTAACTCCAAATCCTTATTGTGCCCATCACGATTGGCGGCCCGACATAGTACAAACGTCTACGGGTTTCAACGGCGTCCCTGACCTGATTGCTTTGTCGACCTGTACCACAAGAATCCTAAGGTACACAGCCCAACCGCTATCAGCGGAATGCCTACCAGCCAAGGCAATATATCTGACCGGCTTAGCCATGCTGGCGTACCCGAGGCCGATGTGAGGGCGACAAGCACTGAACCGCCACTCATTACAATTGATGCGAGGAAGGCAACAAAGGCAGGCCAAGGACGCCATCGGGGCATTGGTTCACGCTTCAATGCCATCGCAATCACGCCTACCACCAAACCGGAAAACCCGAAGACCAACGCGAGAATTGTCAATGCAAGAAGACCGCTGCCACCCCCTGCTGTACCAGAAAATCCTGACGTTCTAGCCCCCCCCAAAGAAGCTACAACCCCAATGGCGGCGATCATCACCGCCAGAACTAAAAAAGTAAAAATGTTGAACGAGTTTACCCGCGTATCCAAACTCGACAGCTGTTGGAGAGCCTCAAAAGGCGCACTCTTTATCCTGTTGACATCATGTCCCTGAAGAGTCTTTTCCCGGGCACCTGGCTTATGAAGTACTGGCTTATTGCCGGTGGTCGACGGCCCCTCGCTAAAGGGGGTTGTCCGGGAAAAGTCCATCGTAAAAAAGCGTTCCTTGTACGGAATGACCACTTCCCTTTCCGCCAAGTTATATATTGGACAATAAAGTTCACCCTGCCATCCCGGATCCACCTGCGGCCCTCCGACCCACAGTAGCCCTTCATATACCCACTTGACCCTCAAGTTCCACCTGGCTATCAGAAACCGGGGGAGATTTACGACCTCATAGGTCTTCACAACTGCTACCTGATAAGCGGGAATGACCAAAGGCTCCCTTTCGCTGACTCTCCTCCACTTGCCTCCTAAGTGAGCCTCGTTCCCGAGCCTGAGCTTGTACGACGCGGCGTCAAGACAGTCCTTGAGTTCATCCGGACCTAACTTCTTCTTGTCCGAATTATGCACAAGCGGTGGGTTCAGATTCTCAATATAGAATTGAATCTGGTCGGATAGAAGGATCGCCCCATGGTAAGCCTCAGGATGAAGATTTCGATCGTCTAACGGATCGACACTTGGCGGGTCGGCTGGACGCATGAATTTCCCCCTGAATCACATCTAAGGCTGAAAATCCGATTCAGTTTAGCAATTCCGGACACAAAGATAAAGGAATGACGGGGCAATCGCATTTTAATTCGTAAAGATGCAATGCCTAAAGGTTGGGCCATTTCTATCGTCGGAAAACTCTTGTACCGTCATCGAACAAGCGCTAATCGCTTCGCTAGATTCTGAAGCGAAGGATAAGAAAACAACTATTTAGGGCAAACCGCACCACCGCTGGCCCTAATTATCGGATTACGTGATACTATTTCTGTCCCAGGCGTTAAAGCGCGATTGCCCTGAAAGGAATGACCGACCTCCGGACAACGAATAGTAAAGCCGGTCAAACCATATTGCTCAGTCCAACAATACGACCGCTCCGACATGACAGGCAGGCAGGGTGATTTCCCTGTCCCTTGTCAGGTATCGGGCCAATTTCTACGAGGTTTGGGACCGCCAGTCGGTCATTCACGATCAGCCGTTCGTTCCGCTTATCTGTTCAATTGCGATAGCCGGCGGAGTGCCAATGGAGAAAGAGTAAAGGGCAGCGTGGGTTCCAGACTGAAAGTCTGGAACTTATAGCCCTAGACTCGCAGGCTACGTACTTGGGCTATGGCCGCCGCCATGCTTCGAACCGGGCAGGCAGTCCTGCGAGTTCATCCGCCCAATCAATGTCGCGCGTGTAGACCAGCGACATCATGGTCCCGCCCGCTCTTACCACAGCTGCCTGCTGGAACCGACCGCGCGTCAGGACCGAGTTGACTGACTGAATGACTTTGTTCTGAGGGTTGTTGCCGTTAGCGGTGTATGTGGACAGCTGTATGACTATTGGGCCCCCAATGCCGCCTAGTGCATACTGCGCCAAGCCCAAGTCTATGCGGTACAGATTCCCTGCGCGTCGGCGAACAACGGGATGTCTGCTGTACATGGTCGGGTCGAACGAGACCATCGTCAGGGAATCTGTCGGCCGGCCTATCTCAGAAGGGTTCGGCAATCCGTCCACAAACCTTTCCCTCCAATCGCCTCGGTATAGATTAGCCTCCCTGCACTTTGGCGACTCTCGAGCTTCGGGCAGCCACTCCTCAATTTCGTCGGCGGTTCGAATGTCCCTCTCGCAAAGGATGAGGGAGAAATTGTGCTTCCAGACCTCTCGAACGAATGCCGAACTGTTGGGATAACCCTTTTGCTGCCGCCGTTGGAACAAACTATGCCACGCTTGCTCATAGACTGATCCTTTCCCGGGCAAGCAATTCTTTACGGATTCGAATATTTTATCTGGCCTTGTGCATTCGGTGGCCCAAGGCGCCATGGCGTAAGAGTCAATAAAGCTCAACCCGACGGCGTATGTGTTGGCAATCTGTAGCACTTCGCAGAGTGTCCAATGTTGCATCAAGTTGCCGACATTTCCCTTGTAAGTGCCCACTATCCACCTCGCGGAGATTTGTTGATCAGGTCGAGTTCGTCTCGGCAACCGGCCTGTTGGTGATGATGAAAAGAAACATGTGCTCACCAGAGAGCTAGACTGAACCTAAACATTCAAGACCATCGCTCTTGTCTACTATTGGGTGTGATATGTTGCGATCAGACTACCCCGAACAGTTCTAGATCGCATAATTTCCAACAGCCGAATGCCAGCGATTACCTGCCCGCGTGGGACACTTTAGCGCCGCCTTTTACATTAGTAGGTCGCGTGTTTGACTGGTCGGCTTGAAGGTCCACCGAAACTCCCAGATCTGCACAGAATCACAAGTAAGGGAGGAGAAGTCCATTTGACCCGCCCACCTCCTCAAAATTCTCCCATCGAACCCGAAACGGCCTCTCCCCGGCAAGCTCCTTGACCTAGGGCAAAATCTGTAACGGAAAACTGAAGTCCGAATTTAGGTACTATCGGCCTCTTGTCTCCAGATTGTTTCCAGCCAATCACCACCTCTCCAACGATCTACTGACAGCGTAAGGTCCTCGATATCGGGAACCTGATACGCGACGGCTACTTCTGCAACATCACCTTTCTGATGGACAGCAGGGTACTCATTGATTTCCTTGAAAGTGAACTTCCCACGCTTGGGCTTGCCAAACCGGGCAAACCCTGAATTGATTGGAGAAAGGGTGATTTCATCCCGATGGCGCTCAATCAATTTTCGAGTATCTACCGTCAACACATCGTGTGACTTCTTTCTGTATTGCACACCGTTCAGCAATTTTTTCAATCTCTCCTGAGTTGGCCAGAAGAAAGTCTTGCTGTTAAGTAATTCGAACCATTCTTTAGGCGTCATACCCACAAGACACTTCTCTAGTGGCCCTAACGGCATAGGTTTTTGGTCACGGATAACGCCGATGCCATGCTCTGGATGTTGGATAGGAACGCTGTCCGTGCGCTGCTCCGACTCTATTTTCGAACGTTGAGGATCCGGGACTTCAAACAGATTCAGCAATGCAGTCGTACTTAACAGGCCATACTTCTGGATGCTTTGCCAACTGCCGCATTCAGCCATGTGAAAAAATCGGGGGTATTTGGCAATAAGCTCCTCTTTAGTCGCCAATGTAATTCACCACGAACGTCGATCTATTATGCTTCTGGGGTTAAAACCAGTAGCTATGAGGGAAACCCTTGCACCTGACACTCGCTCAATTTCCTGGATGAAATTTATGGTGTCCGGGTGGAGTTGTTCGAATCGTTTGGCATCTCGATTATTGATGGTCAAATAGTCTGAAAAAGTCAAGGCTATATCAGTTGGCCGATTCAACAAAGAAGCCTTGCGCAAGAGGCCCCAGTCGAATTCGCCGATGCGCCGCTCTCGGTCCGTAGTAGAAGTCCTTTCAGTAAGCTCTAATTCTTCCAGGGCGATCCCGGACCGCTCTGAGATTGCTTCTAGTGAGATCTCTTGCGACATGGGTCCCGATGTACCTCCGTCCGGACTCTCGACTCTAATTGGGTAGGTGCGGCACACCATTATGACTCGTCTGACTTTACCGGGAGGGATACCAGCTTCAGCAAGGCAACCGGAGACAGTTGTGTCCCGCGACGTTACGTAGGGATAGCTGCCATGGTACAGGCTAAGACCCGTCCCCTGTGTGCCCTCTAGACAAACCCGACCGTTGGCTGCGAAGGTATCTTGCAAGACTTCGAGCGCGTTACACATGAAGGGCTCGAGTTCGGGAACGTCTTCTGCGAGTTTGGTTCTCCGATTCCGCTGCATAATTCTCCGAGAAGTAGCAGCGCCAACACCCTGTCCAGTTGACCCTATACCCTTAACGAGGTCACTTTCGGTCTCGATATCCTCTTCTATAATGACCATTGCTCCGCGATCGATTTTCAGACGGGTGGCGTCGACATCGCATTCCGATATCTCTTTCAACAGGGTGCCGACATTCAACACGGCACCGGCTCCTAACAACAGACGAGGCCGGCCAGTCCTTCTGGTACCCGATGGAAGTTGATGATGAGTATACGGCACCGGGCGTTCGAATACCTTGTGTCCAGCATTGGGACCGCCTACCCGGACAAGCAGGTCGTAATCACTAGCGAGATAGGCCGCTATTTGTCCTTTCCCTTCGCTCCCATATTGGCCGCCCACTATCACATCAACCCAGCCAGCGCTTTCTTCGCCATAGAGGCGAAGGTGGGAAGCCACTCGAACTAGGACGTCTTCTTCCGTACATCGGTTTGAATCTATGACGACGTCAGCGATCTCACTGAGACCGTCCACAAGGCTTTCAGTTTGATTTAACCGGACATCTTGATAGCTCAGGTTCTGCGCTTGGGACAGGGAGCTTTCCCTGCTTTCGTATCGTGAAGTCAAAACGTCCAATGGTGCCGTCATATGGATATGGGTAACCGAAGGCCCGTACGCATCTCTGATCGCATCGATCTGTTCCTGGATCTTGACCGAGTCGACAACTACATTGGTACTGGTTGCCTCCCCTTGCAACATTTGGCGCAAACTGTCCAGTACCCATGTCCCTTCGGTACGTAGGTCGAGTTTATCTCCGAGGTCTTGGAAAGCAGTCCGACCAAACTCGTCTGCCCCGGTCATCTTTGCCCTCAGTATAGCGCTGGTTCTCAGCAGCTTCATATCGAACCGGTCAGACAATCGGCTGGCCAACATGGACTTCCCAGAAGCGACAGGACCAGACAATAGAATTATGCGCTTATCCATAAATGTGCCACCTTGCGCCCGCCCATTAGACGTAAGCTTTACCAATTCGCGCATACCCCGACCCGGAGCGAGGGCTGGGCTTATGGCAAATCGAGCCTTGATTTACCATTCTAGCAGTGTGAGCGATATTAGTCATCACTTACCCTCGCGAGTCGAGGCCTATCCGAAGTCGACGCTCCTTCCCCTGAGGCGGAGGGAAGGGCATCGCTGCCGTAGTTGTGATTCCTCGCTTAGATCAAAATGACTGCCATGCGCGACAACTTTGGAAAGGCTCTGACTCTCCTGTAGATGCCTTATCATTCAGTCGATACATATAGAAACCATGAAGACATACCTATGGCCTACAGAACTGTCGCTACCCCACAACCAAGTGGCAAACACCTTCTGCCGGCTCGTGGCTACTCAGATTCCGTTTGCAGCCGCCCCAACTCATCCGAATAACTTTGCCCAAGAACCACCATACTTCGATTCCATTCGACTCGGCCCACAAGCAGTCAAGGCCCTGTGTCCCTCATGCCCGGTCACTTTGCCTGCCTGCTTTCGAGCCTGAACTTGTGGTATCATCGAAAGCCAGCCAAAGCTACCGACAACACTAAGTCAACTTTCTTGGGGTCCCAATGCAAAACAGATATGTCGGAGATTTGGGTGACTTCGGCAAGTACGGCTTGCTCAGGTGGTTATGCTTGCCTGGGAGAACTGGCGCGGATCAAACTCTATCACCTTCACTTGGCTGGAATACGGTCCTGGGCCATAATACAATCAACGTTAGCGACGAAGGCTCGACAATTCCCCTTTGGCCACCTGAGGAGGCAAATAGTAACCAATCCCTTACCATCGGGGTTGTATGGTATCTGGTCCCAGACGAGAATCATAATAGCGACGGCGAACATATTCACTACTTAGATCCTTCGGCCTATAACCAAGAACGCTACCGAGCTTGCGACCCAATCCTCTACGACACCCTTCGGGAGATAGTTAGGTCCAATAGAAGGAATGTATCCAGTATCCGGGATTGCCAAGTATTACCTTTGGGCACTCGGTTCTACGACGCGGTTTTGACCTTCAACCGCCCCGATGGTCAGGGACCTTCTACCCGGGAGGACCGAGTTGCCCAGAGAAGATCATGGCTTTACGACGCCCTGGAATTGACTGCTGGCTGCGACCTTGTTTTCGTCGATCCTGACAATGGGTTCGAAGTAAAAGTCGATCCTTACCAGAGGCGCGGCCCAAAATATGTCTTTTTTGACGAATTGTTACCCTATCTGCGGCGGAATCAGAGTCTCGTTATCTACCACCACATAGGGAGACGGGGCTCTGCCTCGGATCAAATTCGAGAGCGGCTGACCCAAATAAACAATAACCTAGGGCGTGCGGCATTTGCGTTGCTGTACCACCGAGGGAGTGCGAGGGCGTTTTTTGTCGTGCCTGCCCCTCAGCACTGCATGAATCTCCTCTCCAGGGCCAAAATGCTAATGCTAAGTTCGTGGTCGCGGCATTTTGAGCTTTTTGAAACACCCTTGAATGAGCCTTTTCAAAGGACCTAGAAGCCCGTCCGAGGATTACTGGACTGGTTTCCGGGTGAGCCGGAATTAGCTGGAGACAGCCATCCGGGGACGGTGCGGATTAGTGATTACCCGGAATTTCCAGAGGCACTCACCGGCTGCAAGCAGGGGAGGCTCTCGGTTGGTTCCAGCGGGGCCTTTGTGACCCTACCCCCTAAAACAGTAACTCAGGCAAGTAGAGTTCTCCGCTAGAATAGAGCATTGAAGGAGGACTCATGGTTCGCAAGAGGCACACAGAGGAACAGATCATAGCCGTGCTGAATGAGGCTGAGTCGGGGGCCAGGACAGCCGACCTGTGCCGTAAGCATGGCATGAGCGATGCCACATTCTACAACTGGAAGGCCAAGTACGCGGGCCTGACGGTAAGCGAGCTCAAGAGGCTCAAGTCCCTGGAGGATGAGAACCGGCGTCTCAAGCAGATTGTGGTCCAGCAGGCGTTGGACAACTGGGCGCTCAAGAAGTTGCTGTCCAAAAACTTCTAAAGCCCAAGGCGAGGAGAATAGCGGCGTCATACGCCATGGAGGGTCTTGGGCTGAGCGAGAGGAGGGCCTGTCTGCTGAGCGGTGTATCACCCTCGGTCTATCGGTATGAGGCGAAGCGGGGTAATGATGATGAACTCCGCACGAGGATGCGTGAGCTGGCTGGGGAAAGGAAGCGATTTGGCAGTCCCAGGCTGCACATCATGCTCAAGAGGGAGGGATTGGTGGTCAACCACAATCTGACCGAGCGTATCTACAGGGAGGAGGGGCTTGGCCTACGAAGAAAGAGGCGTCGTAAGGGCACAGCAGGAGCCAGGGTGATCATTCCTGCTCCCGAACGGCCTAACCAGAAGTGGTCCATGGACTTCGTTAGTGACAGCGCCGTTACGGGGCGGCGCTTCCGAGCTTTGACGATCGTGGATGACTACTCGCGGGAGTGTCCTGCTATTGAGGTGGATACCTCACTGGGCGGCCTCAGAGTAGTCGGCGTCCTGGAGCGGTTGGCGGAGACAAGAGGGCTGCCTGAAGTGATTACTGTGGACAACGGACCTGAGTTCGCTGGCAAGGCCCTGGACGAATGGGCGTACCGCAGGGGCGTCAAGCTACACTTCATACGTCCCGGCAAGCCGGTGGAGAATGCCTTCGCCGAGAGCTTCAACGGACGGCTGCGTGACGAATGTCTGAATATCAACTGGTTCATGAGCATCTTAGCCTGCTCCCCAATCGATGCCCCAGCCGGAATGTGAACCTTGTGTGAAGTCGATCTTGGGCCATTGCTCCCGTACAAAGGGTGTTGACGGCTCAAATGGCAATCGACATCTCATATATGGTCCTGCGTACCGCCCAGACGTGGCCCACCATCCTGGAGGAATCGAGGATCTTCACGTTGAGATTCGCCCTGGATCTGTAGTCAGCACTGATCCGTCCCGTCGGGCGAAACGATATAGATGAGGAGAGGGTATTCTCTATACGGGTTGGTGTGATATCCAAGCCTGTTGTAGACATACCAAGGCTACCGAATCCCGTAGGACCTCTTCACTCTTGCTGTATCCCTTTGTCCTACGTATCAATCTATTCAGCTTACTCCTCAATACTGAGTGCTTTCCCTCATTCCGATTCGCCTCACGACCCTTGCCAACCACGTGCCGGTTGGCTGGCAGCCACTCATACACCCTGTACCCGTCGCTGACATGCCTGGCAGCATCCGGCAGTCGGTTGTAAAGCCTGAGGAATGTATCCTCGCTCCGGTCTCCCACTTCAAAGTCCATCCATCTGCTGCCGTCCTCCTCCTCTATCACCGCCGTCCATATCCAACGCTCCCGCCTAATCTCCCGTCGTCTCGCTCCCACGTAAGTCCACATCTCGTCCCAGGATATGACTCTGGCCCTCGGCTGCTCCGGCCTCCGAATTGCTCTCTGCTGACGCAGCATAGCTGCCAACTCCATTGCCTGCCTGGCTTTTTTTGACCCAGGAATACACGGTTCCCAGCTTGATGTCTAGCACCCTGGCTATGGCAGATATGCTGCTACCTTCACCATACATGCTCAGAGCCCGCCTCTTGATCTCCTCTGAGTAGTAGTGACGATTCCCATCAGGTGTGGACCGATATTTACAATCACCACAACGATATGTCTGTTTACCACGGGAGCGTCCATATTTGGGCAGCCAGTTGGAGCCACAGTGGGGACAGCGCAGGTCGTGGCGATAAACACGTTGCGCCATTAGCTTACCACCCGCATTTATACTAGAATTGACTCATTCTATTTCATACCAACACCTGTAGAGAATACCGGATCCCGGGTATGCAGCCCCTACCGGACAGTCCTCTCCAGGACATGAGGCCAGGCGCCGAAGCCTTCTGGCGCGTCCTCCGGCTCTGCCGAGGGTCCGTTGATCGGTCGATTGCGCTCCCACGTCTTCGCCTCCTCGTCGATGGGGTCGTGATGCATGCCATTGAGTCTGGAGGGTCGGTAAGCCGAGCGTTATCCCCTGGAAGGCACTACACGGATGTAGTGGCCTTGAGGGGACTACATCGATGAGGCGCCCTCCGGGGGATTACAGACGGAGGGGCCGCCGTGATGTCATGGGGCTGTACAGGGAATCGAGTCTGTGTGCAAGTTGCAGATTGGGGTCATGCCAAGGCTGAATCGGAGGGAAATCGCCCTCTATAGGACGTGAACGGCGAACACTTTTTGTCAGGGGCCGGTTGCGGCGGAAACGCAGGTTGCAGCAAGTTGCAGAAGGGGTGAAACGTATGGAATCGAGTGAGCGGTCAGCGTCCGACGGGGTAGACGCCGAGGAGGAGCACGTTCTGATCCTCAGGGCGCTGCTGCACGACATGGTGAGGAAGAAGGGACGCGTGGAGGCGGCCAGGGAGCTGGGCCTGGACCCCAGGACGGTTGGGGCGTGCATGGACGGAGAGGGGATGTCGTGGCGGGTCCGCGAGGCGCTGGAGCGGCAACGGTCGGCGGAGGGTGACGAACCTGGCGCTCAACCGGACGACCGTATCAGTGCCCTGGAGCGGCGGGTGGACGCGTTGGAAATGGAACTCCGAGGCGGCCTCGAAGATGCCGACACGGCGATGAAGGAGGCGGTTCAGGCCCTGCGTGAGGAGGGGACCAGGGCGCCGAAGCGGATGGAGCGTGGGGCGGATCAGCCTGGGACTCCCCAGGGCGCCGAGGCGGTGTCCGAACCGCCGCAGGAAGCCGGAAGGCCGGAGCGGACCAGCCTGAGAAGGCGACTGTACCCCGAGCTGGTGACGAAGGAGCCGGCTCCCGACGACGAGCAGGTCTACGGCGAGGCGTGGCCCCTCATCGAGGAGTGGCGCAGGCTGTGGAGGACCCACTCCGCCGGGGGCAGGGGTCTGGCGTGGCTGGAGGTCGAGCTGCGTGTGCGTGAGTTGGAGGTGGCCATGCTGGAGGAGCATGGGCTGACGCTGCCGCCGGAGACTATGCCCCTGACGGGCCTGTGGCGGAGCTCGCAGCTCAACTGGCGACGGGAGACCCTCCGCGAAGTCCGAAGGGCGGTGGCCTGGAGACGGCTGGCGAGGCGCATCCTCACCCTGAATCTGTGGCGGCAGTAGGCGCTTTCAGGGGAGCGCTTAGGGTTTCGTGGAACTGGACAGAACACTTTGGGCGCAGGCGACGCCAAACCCTTCCTTTCGCACGGGCGTTCGGCAATAATGGAGTCAGTTTCAGGCTTTTCCAGTTGTTTCCCGCCGAGAAACCTGGAGGGTTCCCGTCCCCCGAATCCGGGGACCGGCTGCATGGGATCGAGCACCGCGCTCTCCGAACAGCCGCCCAGGGGTACTGACCGGAGGGATCGAGCATTGCGCTCTCCCAACAGCCGCCCCGGAGGGACACATTCGCAGCGGACCAAGCGCTTCCCGCTTCGGCCCCTCGGACACTCTGGTCGAGGTGCGCCCTTTGCACCGGGCCAGGTTCTCACGTCTTCGCCGCTGTCCAGGAGGTCAACTGCCCCGCGACGCCCCTTCTCTCGCCCCGGCGTTTCATTCGTGGGCGGGATGCGGGGACCGGAACTGCGACACGAGATCAATCAGGTCGATGGCTTCGAAGTTCAAGGACATGAAGGAGGTATTGAAGGCATGGAAGCATTGCGGACAAACGACACCGGAGAAGGAGGTGACAGGTGCATGGAACCGGAACTGAAGGAGATCGACGGAGACAGAGGTATGAGCGTGGCGGAGAGGTACGTGGGGCCAAGCGCGGTGTGGATAGCCAAGCTGTTCCCCCATCGCGTCGGCTTCGACGGCGGCTGGTTCTGGACGACTGCGGTCTGCCATAGCAGAAGAGCGGATGGGCTGGCGTTTCGGCAGCGAGCCGACGGCGAGGGAATCGAGGCGCTTTGCCACACAGGGGACTGCTCCCCCGAGGAGGCTGCGGACGCGCTGGGAGGGCAGATAGGGTGGCCCATTCGGAGCGCATACGAGCCTCTGGCCGAGCCGATTGACAGGCTGTGGTGGCTCAGGTGGTGGCCCAGGCACAGGATCGTGTGGCACGCAGCGGCTGCCCTGACGCTCGCCGTACCGCTGCTGCTCGGTCATGCGGCGCAGGCCGCCGTCCTCAGTTGCCTGGCGTTCAGCGTCGGCTCGTGGCTGACGTCCCGATCCATGTTGCGCCGGCGGGCAGGGAGGTTCCACCGCTGACGGCGGGGGCTTCGCGCCTCGATCACAACCCAATCAACGCAAAGGGTCGGCTCCTCACCGGAGCCGGCCCTTCTTCTTTGCCCGCAAGCGGGCGCAAGTCAAAGACAACAAGAAGCACATGTACGAAGGAGGTGTGCAGATGACGACGGCGACATTGGCAACTGGCAATCGGATGACGGAAACGGCCCTTCGGCCCCGGCCCAGTCTGGAGGAGCTGGTGGGCTGTCTCTTCACTGCGATGGGAGTCAAGGATGAGATGGAGAGGCTGACGGGGACAATGGGCGTGGCCAAGAGTCTCCCCGAGGCCCGGCGGCTCAGGCAATCCGGGGACATCGACTCGGCGCTGACGGTCCTCGCCGGCGTGGACATGGCGAGGGCGACGACTAGGGAAGCTCGGTGGGCCTACACCGAGTGGACGCAGCTGGTCGGGCGGCGGTTCGGCGACCGGGACGTGGCGCTCTACAGCCAAGGCACGGGCCGGGCCGCAGTCCTGGCGCCCACGGGCCACGGGACCCTTGAGGTCGTCTCGGCTCTTGGGATGCGCTGGCGGCCCGGCAAGCGCGTCTCGGAGCGCAGCCTGCGGGGGCTCCGGCCCTTGGCGAATGCTTGCCCTTGACCGGCTCAGAGAGAGGCGCGGAGCGGTCGAAGCGCTTGCTCTCAGCGCCGCCCCGGCGCTGAAGGCGCGTCACCTCCCGGGCCTCGGCTGCGCGTTGGGGCTTGGCCTGCGCCTGCTTGCACGGACGGCCCGCGCCGTCAGGTAGCGGGCGACCGCCTTCTTGCTCTCCCCGGCGCTTGACCACTGCGGGGCTTGCCCGCTCCGCTCCCTTGCTTGCGGGACTCGCTCCCGCGTCACCCATCCAGACCTCACCCACCCGGGAGGATCCATGCCCAGTTCACGACGGAGCTTGACCCCGGCTTGATCCGGGGGCTTGCCCCGCACACGGCTTCCCCGCCAGGGGACGCCGCACCGGCCATCGGCCGCAGCAACACCACCACCCAAGGAGACAGTCCCGGCATTCGGGACACGTTACCGAGCGGGACTGTCTCCCCCACAAGGGGGCGCGGTCCCGCTTCTTCATTTCAAGAAGGAGGAAGCGACATGACGACGGCAACGACGACACAGACCAATCGGACCCAGGAGACGGCGGGAGCCGAGAGCGAGTTGAGGGCGGCGGCGAGGCGGCGGGGGCTCACCATGCAGGAGCTTGCGGCGCTGATGGGCGTGTCGGCTGGTTACCTGTCGCAGATTGCGAACGGGGGCAGGCCGTGGACGCCGAAGATGCGGGAGAGGGCTGCGGCGGTGTTGGGAGAGGTCCCCGGCCAGGGGATCGTCTACCGACAGGGCGGCGTGGTCACCGGAGAGAGCAGCTACATCCGGGAGCGCGCCCGCACACTGGGCATGACCATGCAGGACCTGGCCGACCGGACTGGGGTGTCCTACGGCTACATGACGGAAGTGTCCCGTGGCCGCAGGCACATGGGCGTCAAGGTACAGGCCAGGGTCGAGTTGGCGTTGCAGGCCCCGGCGAAGGTCGCCCCAGCGCAGTGCGCCAACCGCCAGGGGGATGTGGTGAGCGGCGAGAGCAGCTACATCCGGGAGCGGGCCAGGGAGCTGGGTATGACCATGCAGGTACTGGCCGACCGCGTGGGCGTCTCCAAAAGCTACATGTCAATGGTGGCGCGGGGTCATAGGAACATGGGCGTGAAGGTACAGGCGCGGGTCGCGTCGGCGCTGGAGGCTCCAGCGAAGGTCGCGCCCGCGCAGCCGGCCTGCATCGACCGGGAGGCCGTGTGGGACCGGATGAACGCCCACGGCATCAGCCAGAACGAGGTCGCCCGGCGCGCCGGCATCAGCTCCGCCAACCTCTCCCAGATCATGACCGGCAGGAACACTCCGTCGCCGGGTGTTCTCAAGAAGCTGCACGGGGTACTATTCCAGCCGGTGAAGGAAGAGCGGGTTGTGCCTGCCGAGGTGAAGGTGCTGGCATGGAAGAAGGGTGACCGTCACGGCGTCGTCGTACGGGGAGCCGGTGGAGCCACTGGTCAGGTTGGAGAGGGTGCTATTCGGGTCGGCGGTCGCGTGCCTTGGGGTGCGGAGGTGGAGTATGCGTACCGTGCGGGCTATGATAGCCGGGGCAGGGTGTCGGTTACGCCTGTCGTGACACAGGGACTCTCTTGCATGCTGGAGCAGCCGGAGTCGGATGACGCTTAGCCAGGAGGGGTCGCCGGTCCGAAAGACGGCCGACACGGGAAGTTGGCGCGTACGGTAGGGGTGAGTCTGCCACGAAACGGTGGACTCATCCCTCTCCGTTATATTGGGGTTCTTCTTTCTCACGTTACCGCCGGCTTGGCTCGGCTTTATTACTACGTGGAGCGCTGTTGCCGCCGCATACTGATTCATTCGTCCAGAGCGGTTGGCTGGGTTGGTTTGATCCGCCCGCGGGGATTCTGTCACGCTCCACTATGGCGTAGAATAGACCCATGCCTCCAACCACAGCAAAGCTGACCACGGCAGTCGAGGAATACTTTGCCGATCTGCGCCGCATACGGGCGTCCGGCGGCGCAACCGGAGAGCGATCGTACTACCCGGCGCTGACCAACCTGCTGAACGCCGTCGGCAGCGCGCTCAGTCCCAAGGTGTTCTGCGTTGGCGAGCTTGCCGACCAGGGCGCGGGCCACCCGGACTTCGGCCTCTACACGAGACGGCAGGTGCAGAAGGGAAAGCCGCGCCCCGGACAAATCCCTGAACGAGGCGTTGTCGAGGTCAAGCCCGCCGTCGACGACGCCTGGCTTACGGCGGCAAGCGACCAGGTAAGCCGCTACTGGAGCCTTTACAGACTGGTGCTGGTCACCAACACACGCGACTTCGTGCTGGTGGGAGAGGACACCCAGGGCAACCCCGTCAAGCTGGAGACCTTCCGCCTTGCCGAGTCGGAGCAGGCGTTCCACTCTCGACTGGAGACGCCGCGGGCCTTCGCTCGAGATGTAGGCGCCGGCCTGGGCGAGTACCTGTGCCGGGCGCTGTCTCACAGCGCGTCTATCGTCGAACCCAAGTACCTGGCTTGGCTCCTGGCCTCTTACGCGAGGGACGGGCTGGCGAGAGTGGAGGCTGCGGGCGACGCTCCCTCGCTCCATGCCGTCCGCTCCGAGCTGGAGAAAGCCCTGGGCGTGAGCTTCGATGGCGAGAAGGGCGCGGCCTTCTTCCGCTCCACGCTGGTGCAGACCCTCTTCTACGGCGTCTTCTCCGCATGGGCGCTGTGGGCGCGGCAGACGCCGCCACCCGCCGGCCCCTTCAACTGGCACGACTCCGACTGGTACCATACAGTGCCTATCTTAGGTGCCCTCTTCCGTCGATTGTCATCGCGCACCCAATTGGAACCTATCGGTCTTGTCGAGCTGCTCGACTGGACGGCGGCGGCCCTGGACCGGGTCGACCGCGCGGCCTTCTTTGATCGCTTCGACGCCGGCGAGGCCGTGCCCTACTTCTACGAGCCGTTCCTGAAGGCCTTCGACCCCGAGCTTCGCAAGCAGCTTGGCGTCTGGTACACGCCCGTCGAGGTGGTGCGCTACATGGTCGCTCGCGTGGACATGGCGCTGAAGGAGGACCTGGGCATCGCCGACGGCCTGGCTGCCGACAACGTCTACGTCCTCGACCCCTGTTGCGGCACGGGGACGTACCTGGCCGAGGTTCTGCGACGCATCGCCGCCAACCTCCAGGGCAAGGGTTTGGGCGCACTCGCCGGAGCGCAGGTAAAGCGGGCGGCCACCCAAAGGGTGTTCGGGTTCGAGATCATGCCTGCGCCATTCGTCGTCTCCCATCTGCAGGTGGGCCTAACCATGCAGGCGCTGGACGCCCCTCTGTCCGATGATGGGACGGAGCGCGCCGGGGTGTACCTCACCAACGCCCTCACCGGCTGGGAGCCAAGCGCGCAGGAGACGCTGCCCTTCCCGGAGCTGGAGGAGGAGCGGGACCGCGCCGAGAGGGTGAAGCAGGAGACGCCGGTCTTGGTCATCCTGGGCAATCCGCCCTACAACGCCTTTGCCGGTGTATCTATGGACGAAGAACGCGAGCTCATTGAAGCCTATCGCGCGACTCGTAGAGTGAAGTTGCATGAGACCAAGGGGCTGATTGATGTCTATGTACGTTTCTTCCGTATGGCGGAGCGTCGCATTGCGGAGAAGACGGGCCGGGGCGTGGTCTGCTTCATCTCCAACTACTCCTGGCTGGACGGCCTCTCCTTCTCTGGAATGAGGGAGCGCTACCTGGAGGCCTTTGACGTTATCCGCATAGACAACCTCAACGGCGATAAGCGCAAGACGGGCAAGAAGACTCCCGAGGGCGCGCCCGACCCAAGCATATTTTCCACGTCGAGCATCCAGGTGGGGACGGCAATTACGACCCTTGTGCGCAAGGCCGACCACAAGCCCGCCCAGGAGGTCGGCATCCGCCACCTGTGGGGAGAGGCCAAGCTCTCCGATCTGACGGCAACTGCAGAAGTGCCAGCGGGGGAGTTATATGACAGTATGTCTCCAGACCTATCACTTGGATTGCCATTTGTACCAACGACGGCCAGCAAGTCTTGGCCTGACTGGCCGTCACTTATTGATTTGTTCCAAACCTCATTCCCGGGAGCGAAGACAAATCGGGATAGCTTTCTGGTGGACATTGACCTGCACAGACTAAAGGCTCGAATTGACGATTACTTCAATTCGAGTTTGAGTCATGATGAAATTGCCTCGAGATACCCTGTCATAATGAAGACGGCTCGGCATTTTGATGCGCGGGCGACGCGCGAAGCTTTACTGAGGCGCACAGAAACTCCTAAGGAGACGGGTTTCATCAATTTTGTCTATCGTCCCTTCGACACGCGCTGGCTTTACTGGGAAGCAGAAACCAAGCTGTTGAATGATAAGCGCGCCGGCTACAAGAGCCATGTATCTGATGGGAATCTATGGTTTTCTGCAGTTTCTAAGCTGCGGAGGGATGCAACCGAACCACAGGTCGGAGTCACACGCTATATGGCGTCTCTTCATCTAAATGAGTGGGGAGCAAGTATGTTTCCCGCCTGGCTCCGTGAAGAAGGCATGGCCCTCGACGGCGGTGGTGAGCAGCGCCGTCCCAATCTGTCGGACGCGGCGCAACGCTACCTGGACCGCCTCGGCCTGGGCGTGGAAGACCTGTTCCACCACGTCCTCGCCGTCCTGCACGACCCATCCTACCGTCAGGCCAACGTCGGCGCCCTCCGAATGGAGTGGCCTCGCATCCCGCTGCCGGGCTGGCCGGACGGCGATACGCCGGGAGCGGCGGATGAGCTGGCGGCATCGGCGTCGAGGGGCCGGGAGCTTGCCGCACTGCTTGACTCTGAGACGCCCGTTTCCGGCGTCACGACGGGCGCGCTGCGGCCGGAGATGGCCGCGATTGCCGTGCCGACAACCACGGACGGCGGCAACATGGCCGGAGACGACTTCTCGGTGACAGCCGGCTGGGGGCACTTTGGGCAGGGGGAGGCCGTCATGCCGGGCCAGGGCAGAGCCGAGGCGCGTCCGTACACGGCGGAGGAGCGCGCCGCGCTGGGCAACGCGGCAAACGCCCTCGGCAAAACAACCTTCGACATCCTCCTCAACGACCGCGCCTACTGGCGAAACGTGCCGGCCGCTGTCTGGGGCTACAAGCTGGGCGGCTATCAGGTGCTCAAGAAGTGGCTCTCCTACCGGGAGCGCGGCGTATTGGGCAGGGCGCTGCGACCTGAAGAAGTGCAGCACTTCACGGACACCGCCCGGCGTATAGCGGGGATCCTGGAGCTGGGGGGTGAGGGGTGAGGGGTGAGTGTGGTTACAGCAATCCCTTCAGTCATTGGGCCGGGCGAAATCGGACGACTAGCGCAGTGGCAGGAGAAGGTATGTCCACACTAAACATTTTCGTAAGCTTTGAGTTCAACAAGGAAAACGAACTCAAGGAAAATTTCTACATGCAGGCCGAGGAACACTGCACTCACCGCATCCGCAACTGCTCCCTCAATGAGGCGTATCCGGATGATCGCTGGAAACGGAAGGCGCGGGAGGCTATAGAAGAGTGTGACGTAGTTGTCGTGCTGATAGGACAGGACACACATAACGCTCAGGGCGTAATAGTGGAGACGGACATTGCCCGCAGCTTGAACAAGCCCACTTTCCAAATCAGGCCGCAAGGCAGGCCGTACAACGGGTTAACCCGCCTTGGAGAGCCGATCACGTGGAGGTGGAGGAACATCAACGCCAGGCTGGACGCCATAGCGTCTGGGAGCCGATGAGCGATCATTAGGACTTATGGGAAGCGGGAGTGACATGGCCCAGGGACGGCTACTGGATCACGAATCGTCTGCCGTGCATAAGCATCTTGAGATAATGCAGGGAGTAATTGCGCGCATGGCGGAGAACAGCCGCTACTGCAAGGTGTGGTGTGTAACCCTTGTTGCCGCCACGCTTGTCCTAGTGGCTAGAACCGGCAAGGCGGACCATGCCCTTATTGCTTTGGCGCCTACGGCGCTGTTCTACCTTCTGGACTCCTACTACCTGATGCTGGAGAAGGGATTTCGTAAGTCGTACGAAGCCTTTGTTGGCAAAGTCCAGACGGGGAAAAATTGCAGATCAGATCTCTTCGGCGTGCGCTTTGAAGGCTCCAAGGCCCGCGGGTTTCTCTGGTCGATGTTCATGTCTTTCTCTGTACTGCCCTTTTACATCGCCGTAATTGCCACGGTCTTGCTGGCGCGGTTCTTCATTCTATAGGTAGGTGCATCTATATGGTGGCCAGAACACCCAGGCACAGAGTATTCATAAGTTTCCACGAGCAGGACATCAAACATAAGAAGGAATTTGTCCGCAGAATGGGAAAACGCATTGTGGACAGGTCCGTCGATACGGGGAATATTGACGACACCGGCCTAAAGACGGACACCGTGCGACAGAAGATTCGCGATGAGTACATCAGAGACGCGACCGTTACAATCGTACTGATTGGGCCACGTACTTGGCAACGGAAGCACGTGGATTGGGAAATAGGCTCCAGCATTCGCAGAACTAGGAGGAATTCCAGATGCGGACTGCTGGGCATAGTGCTTCCGAATCACTCCAACTATGGGAAGAAGCAGGTTAACCCGCGCCTCATGCCTCCTCGCCTGGCGGACAATTGGCAGGGAGAGGACCCATATACGCTGATCTACCATTGGCCTGATCCCTGGACGCCTGCCAGAATTGCAGGCTGGATTCATCGCGCTTTTGTGCGCAGGGACGGCGTGCCTCCCAACAACTCTCGGGGGCCATTCGCACTCAATAGGACTCGGGACTACAGGAGAGGATGGCAGTGAGCCCCAACCCCCGTCGGCAGGCCTCAGCCCCATGTCCGCAGGAGGAATATCTGACCTTCCGCATGTCTTGATGTCTGCTTGTCTCAGCCCCTAGCATATGTAATGGATTCGAATATTCTACGATTGGGACTCCTTCACTGCCTACCTCCACGGAGAGGAATTCGGAACATTGATACGTGAGATCAGTGACGCTGAGATATGGAGCGGAATCGTCCAAGAGTCGGGCGTGGGATTCATACCTTCGACACAAATCCATCAAGCCCTGAAGGACATGTACCGACTCCAAGACATCTATTCCGACGAGTCTAATCCCACGTGCCTCTACCCTGTCGGTCACAGCGATGATAATTTGGCCTATCCTGTGGAGTGTAGGAAGCCAGCGGAACGGAAGAGCCACTCCATTCAGAAAGCCAAGTCTCTGGAGGAAATAGCGTGCCATGACGGCCACGTACCAGGAGGGGGGCTCTACGTCTACCAGTTTTTTCCTGACTTTGATGACGCCGTTAAGCAGACCTCAGCAGCGACTCCCGGCGGCGGAACCCCGTCCTTAGGTCAGAAGTGGCCCTGGGATATCAAGGAGTTACCTCCTCATCCCGTCACAATAGATGAGGCCAGTGTGAGGCATTTTGCATGCAATCCCCATGATCAGGGCACTAGTGCTCTGGCTCGCGCTGATAACCTGGTTGTGCCCGATTTGGACGGACGGACCATGCTGTATGACCGTAATCCTCCCCCCGGATTGGAGGAATTTATGGAGTGCCTCTTTTTCCTCGCTTACCGGACTCTGCTGTTTCGCATCAGCCAGTTGAGGGGTGTCGAACAAGCGGCGTCTCAAGTTCTTCAGGAGAGGTCCGCAGAAGGTAACCGGTTTGCGGTAAAGCTGACACTTGGAGTTCTGGCTGACCTTTCAGATAGAATCACGGAGCTCTACAGGTTGAAGCGGCGTTACGACCAGCGCATCTTAGGTGATTCAGAGGCCATCCACTTGGTCCACCGCGTTGCTAGTTTCCGCCCAATCATTCGCTACGCCAGCTCGGATTACACCACCGTCGAGGTGCCGCGTGGCAAGAAAACAAGGAAGTACTTGCTATCTCTCAACGTGTTGCCCCTGCAAGGCGTCACGTGGCTAATTGCCTCCCACCAATGTGAGCGGAACTTTGTGAACATGGCGATTGGAAAGGAGGTAACTAGGATTCTCAGCGCGGCTTCTGGGCTACGCCGGCGCGAGGACCTGCGGATGATGTGCGCCAGCAGCAACCTGTACGCCTCTCCCGACGACTACAGGTCTATGCCCGAGAAGGAAAAGGCAGAGATTTCCTCGTCCATGGCAACCACGGCATTTGGTGAGATGCTGTCGCAAGGACTAAAGGTCCTGCGTACCTCTGAGGGCGGAAAGCATGTGATCCAGCGTGTGGAGGCAAGAATGCGCGCCAATATGCCGAAATGAAGCTCCACGTCGTCCAGGGTGTAGAGCAGGACGCATCGCGCGCCTGCTGCTGGTCGCGTCCGCACACCCGATCTCCCGCAGGCAGTTCTCCAGGGAACCCGGAACATAGGCGCGGACTACGAGTCTCACGTCCGGCTTGTCGATAACCCTGCCAGAGCAGAGGTCTCTTCAGGGCTATTCTATTGTGCAGTCCTCAATAAGACCCCCAGCAAGCGGGAGAGCCATCGGCGCGGAGCGCGCAGGTGTGATAGAGGCCGCTGCTAATGGCGGTGAATTTCTCACCCGCGGGCGGCGAAGCCTGGCTGGAAGAATCACTGCCCCAGCAGACGGGCGAGCCGTCGGCGCGGAGTGCGCAGGTGTGAGAACCTCCGCAGCTGATGGATATGAACTTCTCTCCCATTGGCGCTGACGCCCGGTCCAAATAGTTCCAGCCCCAGCAAATAGGTGAGCCATCTGCGCGGAGTGCGCAAGTGTGAGCCCCGCCGCTGCTGATGGCTGTGGACTTCTTACCTGTGGGTGGCGATGCCTGGTCAAATTGATTATCTCCCCAACAGGCGGGAGAGCCATCGGCGCGAAGTGCGCAGGTGCGATAGCTTCCGCTGCTTATGGTGGTGAACATCTCGTCTAGGGGCGGCGCTGATTGTCCACTCTCATTGTTTCCCCAACAGACGGGTGAGCCGTCGGCGCGGAGTGCGCATGTGTGACTAGAGCCGCTGCTGATGACGGTGAATCTCTCGCCCGGAGGCGGCGACGCCTGGCCGACGTAGTCAAACGTGAGATAGTTGGACCCCCAGCAGACAGGGGAGCCGTCACTGCGGAGTGCGCAGGTGTGATCCTCTCCGCTGCTGATGGCGGTGAATCTCTCACCTGGGGGCGGCGATGCCTGGTCATATTGATTATCTCCCCAACAAGAGGGAGAGCCGTCGGAGCGGAGGGCGCAGGTGTGGAAATCGCCGCTGCTGATGGTTGTGAACGTCTCACCAGTGGATAGAGGCGCCCTAACAAGAAGATAATCTCCCCAGCAAGCGGGCGAGCCGTCGGCGCGTAGCGCGCAAGTGTGATAACTCCCGCTGCTTATGGAAGTGAATCGCACCCTTAGGGGTATAGACTCTTCGCCGGCCAAATCCCTTCCCCAGCATACAGGAGAGCCGTCGGCGCGAAGCGCGCAGGTGTGACTAGAGCCGCTGCTGATGGCGGTGAATCTCCCACCTGCGGGCGGTGATGCTTGACCATCGTAGTTCCAGCCCCAGCATACAGATGAGCCG
The DNA here is from genome assembly GCA_965218945.1 of Dehalococcoidia bacterium. Taxonomy (GTDB): domain Bacteria; phylum Chloroflexota; class Dehalococcoidia; order Lucifugimonadales; family UBA2985; genus DAOUJW01. Next base: position 2,391,337 of record OZ244718.1, on the reverse strand, counting down.
TCGGCGCGGAGAGCGCAGGTGTGCCAGGTACCGCTGCTTATGGTGGTGAACTTCTCGCCTGGAGGCGGCGATGATTTGCCGGATTCATCATCTCCCCAGCAGATGGGAGAGCCATCAGAGCGGAGAGCGCAGGTGTGATCAAAGCCACTGCTGATGGCGGTAAACTTTTCACCCGTGGGAGGCGACGCTTGACCCAAGTAATCTCCGTAGATATCTGTGTTTCTCCCCCAGCAAACGGGAGAGCCATCGGCGCGCAGGGCGCAGGTGAATAGCCCCCCGCTGCTGATGGTTGTAAACGTCTCGTCCACGGGAGGCGATGCCTGACCATATCTATTATCTCCCCAACATACGGGAGAACCGTTGGAGAGGAGCGCGCAGGTGTGGTACAGGCCGCCGATGCTGATAGTTGTGAACGTCTCATTTGAGGGTGGCGAAGCCTGACCGAGGTGAGCTTCTGAGGACCGATTGGACCCCCAGCAGACGGGAGAGCCGTCTGAGCGCAGAACGCAGGTATGGTGCAGGCCACTACTTATGGCTGTGAATCCTGTAGGCTCAGGAGTGGCTGTTGGTATTGGAGGCGGGGTGAGAGTGATTGTAGGTGCTGATGTGGGAGTCGGAGTAGGAGTGGGATCAGGTGATGATGTAGCTGTTGGTGAGGGGATTGGCGTGGGCACAGCTGTTGGCATTGCTTCAATGGTAGCGTCCACGCTGGCCTCTATGGTAGACGCCGCAATTGTCGCATTCACTCCGGCGTCTATGGTGGCCTGGGTGTCTGGTGTACTGGTAGGGCCTTGGTCCTGACATGCGAGGGCAGAGAACAGCATTACCGCTGCTACGATGGAGACTATTGACTTGGTTATGAATGCGCTGGAAAGTGACATATCCTCATATCAATCGAAATGCGGTGTCCAAGCTAGCTTAGCTTATGCCTTCCTTCTACATCAAGGAGTTATCAAAGCTTGGCTTCCATAGTCGCTTCAATATAGTCAGCTAGAGAGCCAAGGAACTTAGAAACACTGGCCATTACTGACTTGAGGTTTCCGAGGTCGACTTGGTTAAATGGTATCGATGCAGGATATCTGAAGGTCATTGACTCTGGGTCTATTTCATTGAACTGCCTAATATGTCTGCCAACCACATCAAACATTTCTTGCTCATCCCCCACTATTTCTGGGCCCAATTGTGATCGCAAAGTGTTCCAGAGTTCCAGCAGACTATGGGTGCGTCTGTATTGCTCAGGGTTTTGATTGATGGCGTTGATTATCTGAATTATGTATTTCAGTTGCAGTTCAACGTGTTGCCTATAACAGAATACTATAGGGTAAACCAAGAAGTCATTTCTCAGGTCGCTGTCCTCTAGCCATTTAACCAGCGCATCACCGGCATCCTTGTAGCCGTCCGCGATAGGGATCATCCTTTTGGAGAAAACATATGCCGCGAGATTCGGGGAGCCTTCATTCTCAAATTGCCCAGTTTTGAATAGCTCGTCGTCTGGCTTAGGCCAAGGTATGTTCATCTCTTGCTCGCCGTAGTCTGACATATGATACCTCCTATGTCTGTAGGGAGTTGTCAATTTGTTCATGCCGTGCATGTAGGGGCGGTTCGCGGAGCCTGTCTCATAAAGGGTGTGTATTTTCGGATGTGGGTGAAACGGGTTAGAATTGTGGCCAAGAATTGATTGATGGAGAGTTCAATGCCGCGTCGCCCACTGAACCGAGAGCAGCCGTGGTTGTTTCCTCCTACACTGGAGGAAGTTGTGCCCGAAGACCATCCGGTGCGGTTTGTGGCGGAGTTTGTGGACGCTTTGGAGCGTTCGGGATGGTCTGAGTTGGGAGTTGAGATAGATGGTGAGGCATTGGGAGCGCCATCGTACCATCCTCGCGGGCTGCTGAGCGTGTGGTTGTATGGGTTCATGACCGGCGTGCGCTCGTGCCGCAAGCTGGAGGCGGCCTGCCGAGACCAGATACCGTACCTTTGGCTGACAGCTTGGCAGCACCCGGACCACAATACCCTGTGGCGGTTCTACAGAGACCATCGTGGAGCGATGAGAAGGCTCTTTAAGCGAACGGTGCGCACGATGGTGGCCATGGGCTTGGTGGAGTTGGCGGTGCAGGCTGTGGATGGGACGAAGATAGCTGCCAATGCAGCGAAGGATAGGAGCTTTGATGCTGAAGGGTTGCAACGGTTGCTGAAGCGGGTGGACGCGGCGATCAGTGATCTTGAGGCGCAGAACGAGGCTGGGGAAGACGCTGTCTCTGTGCGTCTGCCGGAGGAGCTTGCCAAGAACAAGGCGCTGAGAGAACAGGTGCAGCAGGCAATGGAACAACTTGCAGGTGAAGAGGGACAGCAACGTATCAATCTTACCGATGGTGATGCGAGTCTGATGAAGGCTGGTGGAGGCATCGTGGCTGCTTACAATGCCCAAGCGATGGTCTCGCCACTGGAGCCGGGCGCCGGCGAAGGCACGGGGCTAGTCATCACCGCAGCGGAGGTGGTGTGTGAGGCCAACGACAGTGGTCAGTTGACTCCAATGCTGGAGCAAGCCGAGGAGATGATTGGAGACAGGGCGGAGGCAACGCTGGCCGATGCGGGCTATCACTCCGGCGCCAACCTGGAGTCGTGCGCCCAACGGGAACAACAGGTGATCATGCCGGAGTCGCAGCACAAGGCCCTTGAACACCCCTACCACAAGGACCGTTTTTGCTACGATGAGCAGATGGATAGCTACACCTGTCCCATGGGCCAGATACTGCGCTTCACCCGACTCAAGCGTACCAGGGGAACGCTCATGCGTCTGTACCGAGCCTCCGGAGCCGTCTGCCAGGTGTGTCCGGCCTTCGGGGTCTGCACCAAGGATGGGCGTCATGGGCGTGGGCTGGAGGTAGGTCCTCACGAAGCTGTCCTGCGTCGTCATCGGGTATGGATGTCTACTGAGGAGGCCAAAGAGGCGTACAAGCAGCGTAAGCAACTGCCAGAACCGGCTTTTGGGATCCTCAAAGAGCAACAGGGCGCTCGGCGGTTCTTGCTCCGTGGCATTGTCAATGTGTCGGCCGAATGGGTCTTGTTGGCCACGAGCTTCAACCTGCGCACCCTGTGGCGCGTATGGCGCGACCGGGGCAGACCCAGGTGGAACCAGAGATGGGCGCAGGCGGCGATAGCAGGGCCATGAGGGGGTGACCGACGACGGCCTAACCAACCATGTCTCCTAATCCGCGCCGCCTGCAAGATCGAATGACGGTCAAGACATCGCTCCGACTGTGACAACAGACTCGGACTTGGCACGACCGACTCACCAATAGTCACCAATTCATCATTCTGGGACAGGCTCCGCGAACCGCCCCTACATACATCACCAGACCCGCTCATGGTGAGCCTGTCGAACCCAATTACTCAATCGACACCAAAAGCTCCGGTACTCTTGGGCTGTCGATTTGGAGGCCGCCAGTTGAGGCGGTCGCATACCCGCGATGCCATTCCGCTCTGGATCAAACAACTGACCCACGTGGACCAGGCCACTAGATCGAGTCCCCTTAAGTCCACTTTCGCTGGCGTTCCACAATGGGAACTCTGCCCATGCCACATGTCACTCTAGTCTTGGGTCTTGCCGCCTGCCAGAGAGGCCTGTCGGTGCGTTTCATCATTGCTGCGACGCTAGTGTGTGTGGGTCGGACACAACCCATTACGTCGGATAGCTCCAAGGGGGACGGTTAATGTAGCTTTGCATACGACGCTTCATCTTGTCGTTGTATTCACGTTCCTGCTCCAAAAGGAGATCAAAGGCCGCCCTTTGACCGTCGGTCTGCCATGGGGGTTGGTCGAAGATGCGGACTATCCTTGGTCTATGACGTTCGGACCCCTGCCACACCCCGACCATTCCGTATCGGTCAATCACTAGCTTCAACTCGCTGCCAATTTGTCGTTCATCTAATGGATTGTCGATGAATGCTTGGGTAAGGACAACTTCGTTGGGGGAAGCGATGGTCAGTCGCAGGCTTGTAGGATACTTGAGGGAATCCATAATAGCCTGCCCTAGCTGCAAGGGCTCCGACATAAAGGGACTGAACGGATTGAAACGGAAAGCACGGGAAGCAAAGGACTGAAACGCCTTGTATTCGACCACATCTCCCGTCTCGAGGTTCTCTAGGGAAACCGAGGCAGGTAGCCGGTTGACGTACAAGGGTGAGTACTTACCCCGATAGCTGTAACAAGCCCCCATACTGACACCGACCAACTCAAGGTTCGGTGTCCCGGCCAATCTGGGTAACACGTCTGAGGGTGTCAGGATTTTGTCTGGGCCGAATCTGTCCGACGAATGATCCCTGAAGTAGGACGAGTTGGTAGGACCTCCTACCAGGATGATCCTGTCTATGTCGTGGGTTAAATCATCGAGCGATAGTTGCCAGACATAACGGCTATTACCATCTGGATCTTGGGAGATTATCGATCCAATTGGAGGGTCATACTCCCCTTGAGGGCGCTTCCACAGCGTTTTCGCGCTATTATATGTATCGAGCATCGTGGATAACGATTTCCTGAAGAATCCAAGTTTCACCAAAGTGGCATTCACAGAGTCTTCGGAAATAACGGTGCCGTCGCCCAGTGCTATTGAAGGATTCAACGGGCTAAGCTGTTCCTTCGCCAGTCTCAAAAGATTCAGCTGACCCGTGTATCCAAGCTTCTCTCTAAGGTGCTCATCAATATCGGCGCCTCCCAGCAAGGGGTGTCCGTCGGCCCCGTATACCAGCATCTCGTTCCCGCTGATCTCGACAAGCGCGCAATCTAACGAGCCTCCTCCTACGTCGTAGACTAAGTATGAGCCTTCTTCCAAGTTGCCCAATTCGCGAGCCAGCGTCAGGAACAAGATCGGCTCCTCCGTAATCCAGTTCAACTCGCTGACCTCTGACAACCGTCCTAACGTATCCGCTAGGCCTTTGCGGTATTCATATCCCGCATGCACCGGGCAGCCGGCTCTCCACTCGAATTCACCCTCCACGCCTGCCCGCCGAAATGCCTCTGCCAGAAGTTCATGAATCAGGTCCCATACCGGATATACCTGGTCCCAAGCTTGGACGCAGCTTGTGTCGGGATTCCACCACAGGGGCGGCCACTTCGCTTCTTCTTGTTGAGCGTTTCTACCCTCCAAGTGCCAAGCTACGTAGTCATCGCTGGAGAGCGCATTCCGCTTGATGTTGCGGATAACCAGGGTCTTATTCGGGTCATCCTGAAGGTCATCCGCATCTTCGCCCACAATAATCCTAATTGCACCGCCAGATTCGCGTTCCAAAGCAACTACCGCCGGCATTGTCGTCGTGCCGCCTACACCGATGCGCTGCGGTTCTGGCGGAAGGCCCCCTTCAGGGTCCCAAGTGGAGATCCGAATGTTGGTGGTGCCGAAATCAACCCCGACAATCTGCATCAACTTGCTCCACCAGATGATGCTGCCACGTTCGCCTTGAGAATAACCCTCTCTCCAGCGATCACCCCGGGCGCAGATACCGTCACAGGCGCCCCCGCGCTAATCGGTGCCGGCGAATGATGAAACTTAGGGTCAAAGTACACATTGCTACCTACGGACTCCAAGACCTCGGCGCCCCCTGCGCGCAACGCGGATGCAAGGGTCCGGACCACGTCATCCAACCGGTCCCGGGCACTTCGGTCATCCCTGAATGAGCGCTGGAGGGCGTCGCCAACCGACAGCAACATGTCATGTCGAACCTCCAACCTGGATTCCTCTCGTCCAGACGACATCGTTGCCTCGATTTGTCGCTTTTGGCTCCTCAGGCGCTCATGTTCTTGCTCTGCCATTGCCAACCTGTCGGCGTGGGTCATCCGAAGCTTCTCCAACTCTTTATCGTGTGACTCTTTGACGCCTTCTAGCTCATCGGAGTGTTGTCTCCGTGCATCTGCCAATTCGCGGGCATGCCTGGATCGGGCCCCGCTGGTGAGGGTTTGAACGGACCGGCTGTATTTCTCCGGGGAAGCCAGTGCTTCCGCGAGCTCCGTTGATGCCTGATCTGGAATCTCGCCCCGGCCATCGGTTAGCACAAGTGTCGCGATGATGATCGCCGGTAGACGCTCTCTGCCAGTGACGTGGCGGCTAGAGCCAACGTACTGCAAGACACTTTCCCTCGAAGCTTCTCGTCCATCGGACTGGACAAGCACCTCCCTAATCAATTGAGTCCTCTCCTCTGGGGCCAAAGAGTCCAGCAGGCGGTCCAAGCTGGCATGGCCGTGGCGGAATTCCCCTACCTGAAAAGCGGATGGGGCCAATTCTCGGGCTACTCGAAGCAACACTGTAGGAGACCTGTCGAGTCTGGCGACCTTAGCAAGCCGTGCTAGAATCTCCCCGACTCTTTCTGTCAAATCGCTAGGCGTTCGTTCCCTGCGGGATTCCAACCAACGGCAAGTTGCCAGTCCTACTGCCTCCATCCATGCCTCTGCATCCCGCAGCGACGGGTTGACTGAATCGACGAGACCTTCCGAAGTACGAATTACCTTGGCAAGCCCCTTTTCTACATCCTTGGAGAGTAGCTTGGAGATGGCAGCAAAGGCAGCCTTAGTGGGATAGCCCCCAGCCCCCGGCGGCGGTTCGCCGGTGTCACTGGTCAGCCACTTTTTCCATTCTGCCTGGTTAGCCGGTTTCGCTTTAATTGCTTTAGGGCGCGGAGGTGGAAGCGGGTATGCTGGTACGCTTGCCACCGTGCCACTGAAGGCAATTGTTGTAATCGCACTGCTCTTGTTCTTGACTATCCGAAAACACCCCGAGTCATCCGCAGCCGCTTTCAACCGATCCCACCAACCACTCCACTTTATGTCTGTACTATTCATGAGACCTTGGAGTTTGCCTCTGATGGCGCCAGCCTTGGCCAGGCCGTCCAAGTCGGCCAGAGTTGCAGCTAGAAGCTTTAGCGGCGCTGATTCAACCCAAGATTGGGCTTGGTCTGGTTGGTTGTATAGCAGACTTTCCAGACCGTCGGCCGGCAGGACTTTCAGGTTGCGAGCCACGGATGCGCTCATGCCCCGAGTTTCTCCAGTCTTGAAGCTTACCATAACCCCACCTGAGTCGTCTGTTGAGACCACTCTACCGACGCCCAGATTGGTATGCCTGACTATTGTTCCGGACGGAATGGGAGAATTTGTCATGACGCTTCCTTGCCTATCAACACAGCCGCTGAAGTTCTCGGGCAAGCCATATTCTAATCCCACTCAACGCTTCCACGGGGACAAGAACAGCACTGATGACCACGTTCCTGCCGTCGTCTTTCCCAGCCAGCTGTCTGGGTATCAGGAAGCTGTAACTCATGAGGTCAATAGCCGACGGGTCGGTAGCCAGTTCGTCGACTGTCACTGTCAGCTGCAAAGGGTCAGCATCACCTATGATCTTGGACAGATGCTGGAATCCAATGGAGTTGCTCGGCAATCTATAACGTTTCTCAAGGTCGGGTGTGAACCGCTCTCGCACTATCCCAACGATTTCGGTGGCCTCGCTACCAAGCGGTTCTATCTTCATGGTATTCCGCGAACGGTTTTCGCTCTCGCGGACACGTTTGGTCAGCGCTTGGTCAACGGTGTCTTCACCAGATCGAAATCCCCGAGACGAACTGCGAGTGCGTTCACCAGCTAGGTAAACGTTAATTCCAATGGTCGATCCCCGCCTTGACGGACCATCGCATGATGTACCGCCCCCGGAACGTCCGTAGGGCGGTTTAGACAGGCAATCGTGTATGGACCAAACACCGCCAAGTTCGTCGAATAAGACGCGGCTGCCACACTCGCACGTGAAGAAAAAAATACCCCTGCCACAATGGCGGCAGTCTAGCGGAAAGGTCCTCGTTTTGCAGTCAGTCCCATGGATCATAGGTACTAAAATAGACTCACACTGTATGGCAGATAACTATATTGAGGTCGCCAACAATTATACGGCACTCTGTAGCTCATGTCATTATTCCGAATTGCCTGGTAGTGTCTCAGTTTGAATCTATCGCCTCTATGAGCCAGTCCCATCTGTAGGAATGCTCAGCTATCCCACTCCCCATCGCAGTCGTCCTTCCCGCAAGCTCTTCTGAGGTGGACCCCATCGGTTGGACAGGATCAGGCCACAATTGTCAACGTGTCGACGTCCAGCGATTATGTCCTCTCTAACTGACCAGCGAAAATGTCCGCACTATGGAGAGTGTGACATTGACGCAGAAAGAACAGGCAAGGCTACAGGTACTCAACAGCTTACTGGCGGAGCAGGTGACGACGGAGCAGGCGGCGACGTTGATGGGAGTGAGCACACGCCACACAAGGCGCATCTTGGCGGCTTACAGAGAGGAGGGAGCAGCCGCACTCGCTCACGGCAATCGAGGCCAAAGGCCTTCCAACTCGACACCCATCAGTGTGATCGCGGAGGTAGTTCACCTGGCTCGAACACGCTATCCGGGCGCCAACCACACCCACCTGGGTGAGCTTCTCAGTGAGCGAGAGGGCATAGAGATCGGTCGCACCACGCTCTGGCGCATCCTGGTGGGTGCAGCCATGGCCAGTCCCCGAAGCCGTCGTCCACCCAGGCACAGGACGCGGCGGCGGCGGATGCCGAAGGAAGGGATGCTGGTCCAGATAGACGGCAGTCATCACAGATGGCTTGAAGACCGAGGACCGCAGTTCACACTGCTTCTTGCTGTCGACGACGCCACAGGATGCGTTGTCAGCGCCCTGTTCTGTCAAGAGGAGACCACCCAATGACTACTTCCTGCTCGTGGAAGGGTTGATCTCAAGCTGGGGAGTGCCACTTAGCCTGTACGCCGACCGCCACTCGGTGTTCACACCCAGGATCGATACAGGACAAAAGCCCTCCGGAGCCACGCAGTTCACGAGGGCCATGGCCGAGCTGGGCGTGGAGTTGATCTTCGCCCGTTCACCACAGGCGAAGGGAAGAGTGGAGCGCATGGCCGGCACGCTCCAGGACAGGCTGGTCACGGAGCTGCGTCTCGCAGGAGCGTCCACCATAGCCACGGCCAACAGTGTGCTGATGGACTTCCTGCCGCGCTTCAACGGGCAGTTCAGGGTACCGGATCGCGAGGCGGAAGCCGTATATCGTCCGCTCGGTCCGGACATCCACCTCGACAGGATCCTCTGCTACAAGCACTCGCGGAGGGTTGCCAGGGACAACACGCTGAGGTTCCGCTGGCATACCCTGCAACTTGCACCGGATGGGAAGCGGGCGAGTTATGCTGGAGCGAGGGTTGAAGTACTGGAAGGGCTGGACGGCAGTTTGCGCGTGCTCCACGAAGGCCGTATCATCCCGTCGCAGAAGGCACCTCCACGACCTGAGATCCTCAGGACTGCCAACGGCAATATCCCACAGACCAACATCCGCAATAGACCTCTCAAGAGAGAGGGACTCCGTCTGAGACACGGCAGTCCGGCATCGATCGAGGAGGCAGCCGCGGCTGATAACCATTTTCGTCATCCTGCTTTCACCACGCGCCGCAAGCCCAATCGACGTCAGAGGACATGGTGGAAGGCGATCCATCAGGCCAGGCTCAGGGGAGTATCCATCCGAGGCATTGCCAACGAGTTGGGCATGAGCAGAAACACCGTCAGGAAGTACTTGGCGGCCGAGGCTCCCGAGATGGTGGGAACTGTCGTCGTATCCGGTTCATCAACGTCTGCTACTATGTGAATCAACACGAACGGACATTTTCCCTGAACAGTTACGCGGACATATTCCCTGACCGGCGACACGCTACTGGGTCATTCTTACACCGGCGATGACACTTGGACCAGTTTCCGTGGGGGCACGTCAGTCCCGGTAAGAGCGGCACTGAAGCCCTGCCGCTTTCTTGTGTCTCTCGATGATGCGTTTCGCTCGCGCTAGTTCGAAGCGGTTCACGGAGAGCACCACGACAGTGCAGATAAAGGTTCCGACGCCGTAGTGAGGTGAACCTCATTAGCTGGACAGGTAAGAGGCCAATATAAGATCGTGGACTGCCCTTTTGGACTCCTGATCTCTCGACTCTCATAGTGTCCCAGTTTTGCTGGTTGCCAACAGAGAGGAAACAACATGACCAGTCGAATTTCGCACTTGAAATGCCTCCTAGCAGAACCCATAATGACAGTGATGGTGCTCGGCCAAGTTTCTAGCCCTCGGAGGCACTACCGTTATGGCATTCACGGGGGCATCTAACCCGGCGACAACTCGGGAGGTAAACAGCAGATGACTCCAGATGAACTTGAGAATCTGAGGAGGCAAGTGGAGGAGCAGGCAAGCTGGGGCTTCGTCAGCAGGTACGGACGCACCGGCAGAATTCAGTCAGTGCAAGCTGGGGACAAAACGGTACAGATAAACACACCTACCGGCGAGTTGCTGGCGAAGGTGGGAGACGAAACCAATATACACAGGTTCACGAACGAAGAAGTAAGAACCCTGACCTTCGAGGACCTCACTCCAGGTATGCTGGTCACAGTAGATGGCTTGACCGGCACCAAGGAAAACGCCGAGGCCGGCGAGATTGACGTGATCCCGGAGATAGAGGGAGAATTTAGAATCCAACCAATAATCTCTGGCGATGGCCCCTTTATGGTGCGCGTGTTCCCATAGGTGTCTATTCGGGGAGTGAATCCCGAAGGTTTCGACCAACACACTCCGAAACCAACCCGTGACCACCGGAGAGGGGTCCGACCGCAAGTCGGGCCCCTCTTAACGTCACAGAACCCCCGAATCCTGCCCAAGGACAAGAACTCACCGCAGGCGAACGTAGGAATACGAGAAAGGGATCTAGGAATGAGCTTCTGAAGTGCGATCAGCCTTAACCCCAATCCACCGAACGGGCGCGTGTGAGAGGCCCCCTGAAGAAGCAAAATCGTGCTCCCCTGAATCTGGGATAATGGTTTTCGAAACACAAAACCGACCCCAGAGAAGGTGGAGTTACCCCAGTTCAGTGGACAGTCTGTGTTTCGACTTGCTGAATGCTAGAAGTATACCTCCTCTCAAAGGCTATTGGGGCATAGTAGCCGATGGAAGAATGACGACGGTGGGTGTTGTACCAGCCCTCGATGTACTGGAATACGGCCATGCGAGCCTCGGCGTGGGTCTGGAAGGACCGGCGGTCCAGGAGTTCACACTCCAGCGAGGCGAAGAAGCTCTCGCATAGGGCATTGTCATAGCAATCGCCCACAGACCCCATAGACGGCCTGACACCCCACTCACTGCACCGCTTGCCGAAGGCATAGGCTGTGTATTGCATCCCCTGATCAGAGTGGTGGATGACACCCTGTGGCCGTCGCAGGTATAAGGCCATGTTGAGGGCCTGGAGGACCAGTTCAGTACGGATATGGGACTCCATGGCCCAGCCAACTACCCGCCTGCTGAACACGTACACCACTACGGCAAGGTAGAGAAATCCCGCCCTCGTAGGCACATAGGTTATGTCCGCCACCCACAAACGGTCTGGGGCCTCAGCAGTGAACTGACGTTGCACCAGGTCTGGGGCTTTAGCAACACCCCGGGATCTCACCGTCGTATGTGGCCTCTTGCGCCGACTTACCCCGGCCAAGGCCACTGAACGCATCAAACGGGCAACTCGCTTGCGCCCCACACGAACTCCTTGGGCGCCGAGCTCCGCATGTATCCTGGGTGCACCATACGTGCCATGGGAGCCGGCGTGAATAGCCTGAATCATCGACAGGAGCTCCCGGTCTGCCTCGGCCCGTGCCGACGTGCCACGCCCTGCCCAAGCGTAGTACCCGCTGGTGGAGACATCCAGCAGGCGACACTGTGTGGCTACCGGATAGTGGGCCTGGTGCGCCCTCACGAACTCGTATCCTCTGATGGGATCGAGCCAGCCTCCCGTGCAAACCAGGCCGCGGCTTTTGCCAATATCTCCCGCTCACGCTTCAACTGCCGGTTCTCACGGCGCAGCCGACGCATCTCCTCACGCTCTTGGGTCGTGAGGCCGTCTGCAAGCCTGCCTTCGTCTCGGTCGGCCTGCTTTACCCATCTATTGATGCTCTCTACAGTAGGCTCAAACTCCCGCGCCAACTCCCCAGGCCTGCGCCCCACCCGTACCAACTCTACAATACGCCGGCGGAACTCAAGCGGGTACGCCCTTCTACCTCGTGGCATTGTGGACACCTCCTTACTTAATCTTCAGGTGTCCACCAAATCGGGTCAACTCCAAACTATCCTGTGAGCTAGGATACGACCATACCGTAGAGGAGTAGGTCGTTTCCATGAGAGGAAGTCGCGATCCGCGGGCAACGATGGTGGCATTCATGGAGCTGGAGGATGGAGTCCCAAATGACCATCCTCTCCGGACCATCAAGGCAGTGGCGGTCGATGCGTTGGAGCGTCTGTCTGCGGAGTTCGACCGAATGTACTCTAAGGTTGGGCCTAAGCTTACTGAAGGCAGTACCACGTTTGAATTGGTGATGGCCCTGTGAGACATTGCAGACCGCAAGTCTTCAAATTCAGTCTGCCCCTACATGAAGAACCGGAACTGATAGGGTGTGCGTCCTAGACTCGGCATCCGCTCGACCACGCGAGCGAGCACCTTCGCATAGGCCATGGTCACAGGCAGCGTAACGTAGAGAGAGTCGTTATTCCAGTTCATCTTTGTAAGGCCCAGTACCGCGCGGACGTTATCATCCCAGGGTCCGTGGCCGGCGTGGCGTACTAACCGGAGAGGACTCGGAGTACTTCGGGCACCTTTGAAGTAAGAACCACTACTGCTCACGCCCCGTACATCTCCGTGGGTCCACAACAGGCTTCACGAGGTGATATTCCGATTGCCGTTCCGCGCGCGACAGTATATGCCGCAGGTTCTCCCTTAATCCCACTGCCTTTGCGTTCAATACCTACACCGCTATGGACAAATCAACTCGTGTGAGAGTAGAGTGAAAGCTGGCGAGGCTACTATGTGTGATTGGAGATTGTTGCCATGCCTAACACCCCTCCCATCTACTTCTCCACTCTTGAGATAGAGAACGTCCGATGCTTCGGCGGGCGTCAGGTGCTAGACCTAACCACTAGTAGTGGCCGGCCAGCGCCATGGTCGTTGCTTATCGGGGAAAACGGAGCAGGGAAGACGACCCTCCTAGAGTGCCTGGCTTGGATGCATCCGGTACCAGATGTCACTGGATCCATGGCAACCTCTAACCGACTAGGAGGCGTTGTTCCCCTTACGGATGGCATTTTGGAATCCGCTCTGCCTGGGGAGGAGAACAACGTACTTGAGACGCTGCCACGGGTCGGTTCGCGGGAAGTGAAGCTTGGTGCCAAGCTCTCATTCGGTGGTGCCGGTCTCTGCCCAAGCGACGTGTCGGAAAGCCAGTGCAATCAAGTAGACTATATTGGCGTTGGCGTGCAACTCAGCTTCGATGAGCACGGGCTGCTAGTCAATATGGAATCAATGGAAAGCACCCAGATCAATAGGCTGCGGGACGCGTTTCATGATCCTCTGATAGTCGCATATGGTGCCAATCGACGCCTCGGTGCCCGCAATTTGCTTGGTATTGACGAGTTGGCCCCACTTGACCATGAGCGCTTTTCCAAAGACACAGAACTCTGCGACATCGAGGAATTGCTCATGAGCCTCGACTACGCCTCCCGTACTGATGCCATTGCACCCGAAGCTTCTTTTCTCAATCTGTTAAAGGAAGCGATATCCGATATCTTACCGGGTGATCAAGGTTCCGAGATGATCGAGATTTATCCTCCTAATGTGCTAGACAGACGTCGGGCCAGCGGAGTCTACGTTAAGACCTTTACCGGTCTAGTTCCTTTGCCGTCCCTGAGCTTGGGTTATCGAACAACAGCAGGTTGGGTAATCGATTTGGCGTGGCGGTTCTTGAACCGATACCGAGACAGTTCGAACCCGCTTGCGGAGCCTGCGATAGTCCTAGTTGACGAAATCGACCTCCATCTGCATCCCCGCTGGCAACTCCGCATTATGAAGGACCTGAGCTCGTTGTTCCCAGCGACGCAGTTCATCGCCACGTCACACAGTCCCCTTATAGTACAACAAGCCTCCAGGGAGTCAAACCTTATTCTGCTGCAAAAGAGAGAGGATTGCGTGGAAATTGTGAACGATACGGGTATACAAAGAAACCTTCGCGTTGACCAGATCCTAACGAGCCTGCTCTTCGGGCTGTCGATTTCGCGTGACGATCATACGGAAAGCCTATTCGCCCGTAGGGCAGAGCTAACAAATAAGAATGAACGGTCTCGGGAGGAAGAGAACCTCCTTAGCGATGTCCGTCGACAGATCGACGAGTTGCCCACAGCGCAGGACGGTAGCGATCAGGCTGCCATGGATCGCATCCGCCGATTCGCAACTCGCCTTGAAGAATGGGAGTCCAGCGAACTTTGATCCAGATTCATCGAACTGACTCTGCTCCCGCCATCCTGCAGCGGCTCGGATTGCCTCAAACTGAACTTGACCGCGCCGACTATAAGGAGAATCCCGAAGAGTATACTTCCGGTCGCCGACGGTTTTTCGACAAAGGGTATTATCGCAGTGGGGACGCCAAGGACATCCTCATGAAGATGCATCACAACAAGTGCTGCTACTGTGAAACGAAGCTATATACACCTGGCTACCTCCATGTCGAGCACTTCAGACCCAAGAGAGCGGTCCGCCAAAGTCGTTCTGAGAAAGACGAGTTTCCTGGATACTACTGGCTGATGTATTGCTGGAAGAACCTTCTATTGGCGTGTTTCGACTGCAACACGAGATATAAGGACACCTTGTTTCCCTTAGAGGATCCGGCACAACGAGCGCGGTCGCACGAAGACGATATCACCAGGGAGTGTGCGCAGTTCGTGAACCCCTCAGAAGAAGACCCCAGGGATCATATCCGTTTCGAAATGGACTCCCCTGTTGCGCAGACGGAACGCGGCCGCCATACCATTGAAGGACTTGGCCTACATCGTTCCGCACTCACTGAGCAGAGATTACATCGGATTAAGGAGGTCGAACTAAACATCAAAATTATCGAAATTGTCGAGTCTATGCCACCTTCTAAGAGGGAGGCATTTCTAGATGATGTGGGTGAAGCACGAAGTTTCATAGAAAAAGCTCAGGGATCCGACCGCCAATTCAGTTCTATGGTATTGGACTTCGTAGCACGACATAGGTCTTAGTCGTCAATATCAATCAGCCAGGAAGCCAGGGCCGCACCATCTGGAGTCAATTCATCACATCCCCGAAAGTCCTGCGCTTGTTCGATCTGCAAGTTAATCTGCGCAATGCGGTCTACCATATAATCATTCACTGTACTAATACGCCGTACCGGGATTAACCTTAGAAAAGAGCGAATCACACCAAACACGTACAGGGCTTGGAGCATACCCTCTGAATCCCGCTCTTCGTCGCGCCATGGTGAATAGTACATGAGCTGTTGAGGCACAACCAGGGGGATTACTCTGTCCACCAATGTCAGGTGGAGATGCATGGCCTCGTGAAGGATCGCTTCCGCTACTCTTAATGCAGCTTCCTCAGACCATACCCGAGGCACTGAAACAAAAACAGAGAAGGGCACAGTTGGATCGCTGAAGCTGACGTCCGTTTCGTCTCCGCCTGGATCGATGATGTGAAGCGACCTCACTAGCATGCAGACCGTTGGCCAGACGGTAGGCACGAGGTTCAACAAATTGAGTGCTTCCTCTAGCTGAGCGGCAACAGTTCCCACCACTTTGTGCGCTTCTAAAAACTGCACGTCGTTTCCGACAAACTGCCGGGCGATATCTGCCGGGAGCATCTCAATGGGAATCCCTCCAGCACAGCCGTGAATGCCACTGCTCGAGTCTGGACTACATCGGGCTACAATTGAACGCACTTCCCGAGAGTTCCCGCGGAGTAGACGGTACGTGCCATAGGAGCCGGGAGTTATGCCTATATCACGCTCTAGCTGATTCCAAACGACTCGTGAGATTGGTTCCGCGAGCCCAGGGAACCACAGGGGCTCGGACCGATTCTGCAGAACAGATCTGACAAGCGCCTTTACGTCGTTAATGTCCATTGCCGGCATAAAGCGAATACACAACCGCGAACCGCTCGCCGTCGAGAACCTTTGACACGGCGTGGTTCGACTTTTCAGATATTTCAAACCCAACTATGCTCCCGGTCAGCGGCATCAAGACTCGGTGAACGTCTTCAGGGTTCGTGCTATTGAACAACATAAGAAAGCCCCCTCGGGAAATGCTCCACCCCCGGTTGAGGTGGAGGACCACACGGTGAGATTCCCCAGAGGGGAGTAGATCATTGTGGATCCGGATTCGCTGGCCGACTGATAATTTGTTGACTGACCACCTGACGCTGGCTGCGAACGATTGGTCAAATATGGCCCCGACTTCTTGGCGTATTGCATCCAAAAAGGTTGGATTGGTGAGGAAGGAAGCGGTTGCTGGAGGCCGTCCCTCAGTCCAGGACAGTTCATACTGTTCGTAGAAGTCCGTCTCGGCTAGCTCCCAGCTGGCCTCGGATTCAAGCCAAGTGACCAATGATGAAATCAACTCCTGGCCTAGGGATGCCGTAGCTGTGAAGTAATGGAAGGGCTCGCGATACACCTGTAGCGAAGCTGGCTTAATGAGTCGTGCCTGCGTCATAAGATCACACACAGGAAACGAAAGCATTTACGGTGTCCCGGATGCGCCCGATCAAGAACTTTTGATCAGTGCAATATACTGACGGATTGTCGTACCCATTGTCGTCGCTCCAACGATGAAGGGGCATCCCTCCTCCACATACCCTGAGTTCTGAGCAGCCTAAACAGGTAGGGCTGGTTGGTCGCTGCATTTCTAGCGATTTAGAAAAATCATCCGACTTTAGAATATCGGCCAGCCGATGGGTTTTCACTGTCCAGAGAGCGTCAAATTTGTCCGCTCCATCAAACGAACTCTTTAGAGTGTCATTCTTGGATAATGACCCGTCAGTCTCTATCACTAGTAGTCCGTAATCGGTTAGGCCAATCCCTTCCTTTGTTCCCTCTCCACCTAAGATTAGCTTGACCATGTCGTCGAGGATTCGGATTTGAATGGGGAGATCATCGGCCACATACGCTTCAAATAACTGCTCCATCCAGCATCCATACTCGGTTGTCGAAAACGATGCTTTGCCCGGAGGCAGGCGAGAGTGGTTGCCATCCCGGTATATGAAATCAACGCTGGGGGGGGATAGTTCCTTGAAGAATGAATAAACGTCATTGGGGTCGGACGTGGGGTCCACTACTGCAAGCACACCAGTGAATAGCTGCTTCCCTGCGTAGTGTGAGCGAATGCACGCGATTCCCTCCATAACGCGATCGAAAGTACCGCTGCTGTCGAACCCCACGCGGTTTCGGTTGTGAATGTGACGTGGACCGTCTAGGCTCACAGACATCGTCACTCTATTGTCCGCGCACAAATCTAGAATCTTGGAGGTGATTAGCATTCCGTTGGTTTGGATACTGATTGCGCAGGTATCCGGAAGCGCTCTTCGGAGCGCGGCGAGCATATACTCCAATCCATCCTCACCAAGGAGTAAGGGTTCACCTCCATGCAACACAACTGCAAACTGCTGGCCCTCGGAGAATGCGAAGTCACCAAGCGCGTCAGCGACCACAGCGCACGTCTCAAATGACATCCGCTTTGGCTGGCGAGACCACCCGAAGTCGCCCAAGTGATAAACATAGCAGTAGGTACAGTCGATATTGCAGCGGCTTGCGACTTTGATCAGTACTGTGTCAATCCTAGGCATAGCAGGTATTTCTCAACGGGTTCGGTTATGCCTGTTATGCATACGGTTATAGGCGTTATGCTCCTCTACTTGTTTGTTACGCACTTCTTCTACAAGCCTTGCTAGCACTGGGCTGTTCCTGACTAATTCTGTGACATCAACCTCTTCCGGCGACTCGAGGTCTTCCTGGTCTTCTATCTGCGGCTTTCCAGCCATTTCGTCGTTCATTCTAGCACACCTAAAAAACTTAGTGCTCTTGTAGGGATCGGGGACCCCCACTTTGAGAATCATAGGCAATCATACTACGTTGCTATCTAAGGTCGCAATGACCTTATGTTGATGTCCAGCGATAATGTCCGCCCAATTGGTCTGCGAAAATGTCCGATTATGCGAACTCTGCCTCCCCAGATTTTGGTGTCCCAGTTGTGCCACTGATGCTTCTCAGTGGCGGGCTATTGGCCAAGGCGTACTTGCGGGCGGTGTTCCAGTGGATACCCAACTCACGAGCGATAGCCCGAAGGGACAGTCCCCTGAGCCTGGCCTGCTGCACATTCTCCCATAGAGTCCTCTGGCGAGCTGTGGGCATTCTGTGTTGTTGCGCCTTGGATTTGCGAGGCCGCAGGTCCCGGTACACCTCGCCTGTTTCCAATCTAGCCAAGCAAGCATCCCATTGGCCTTCCGCGTTGTTGGCGCTATGGCCCACTCCTGAGCCTTCCATGTGGGAGACAGCGGCTGCTCTCACCAGACCGGGGCGTGGCGGAGCCTCCTGTGTAGGGATGGTCCGCCCTTGGTATTGCACTAGGAGCCGGCCCTCCAGGTCCTCTTGGACCTCCACTTGCACCCCGGCGTAAGTAGGACGGGTCTTGCTGGGTAGCAGTTGCAGGGTGCGCCGGCTGTACTTGATGGTGTTGTCCCTGGACACCTTGCGGCGGTGTTTGAAGCACAGGATCTGATCGAGGGACACTGACTGCTCCAAGCGACGATAGGCACAATGCCCCTGCTCGGCCTGTACGCCAAACTTCTCGTTGAATCGTGGTAGGAAGTCATTCAGGAGTTCATCGGCCTCAGTGATGGTGGCGGCCCCAGCCAGCCGCAGCTCGGTTACCAGCCGGTCCTGGAATGTGGCGGCAGCACGCTCCACCCTGCCCTTGGCTTGGGGTGATCTGGCGAAGATCTGCCGGACCCCCAGCTCCTCCATAGCCCGTGCAAACTGAGTAGGGCCTGCCGGGTAACGGTCTATATCGCCGGTGAATTTGAAGACCGGGTGCCGGTCGCTGTAAATTGCGAGAGGCACTCCATGTCTCCTGATCAGCCTTCCATGAGCAGGAAGTAGCTTGGAGTGTCCTCCTCCTGGCAGAATACTGCGGCGGGCACGGTGCCGGTGGCGTCGTCTACGGTCAGTAGCAGGGCAAACCTGGGACCATCCTCCCCAAGCCAGCGATGGTGGCTGCCGTCCACCTGCACCAGCATTCCCTCCTGGGGCATTCGCTGCCGGCGCACCCTGTGCTGCTGGGAACGGCGGCTGCGCGGACTACCGACACCGGCCTTGACCAAGATGCGACGCACGGTGGGGCGGCTCAGGTTTATGCCCTCCCGTTCCCGAAGCAGCTCGGCTAGGTGGGTGTGATTGGTTCCAGCGTACTTGGTGCTGGCCAGCCGCACCACTGCGGCAGCCTCGGATTCCAAGACGGCATTATGCGGCGGCCGCCCCCGGTTTCCATGGGCCAGGGCGGCTGCTCCATCCCTGCGGTAAGCATTCAAAAGTCGCCTCGTATGGCGCTCGCTTACCCCGAGAATCTCGGCAGCCTGTGGAGTGGGGACCTGGTATTCCAGAATGTCGTTAAGCACTTGGAGTCTCGCTAGTTCTCGCTGTTTCAATGTCACATCCTTCATGGATGGACATTTTCGCTGAACAGTTAACTACGGACCTAATCGTAGACCAACAACACACCTCCCCCCCGAAAACAGTATCAGTGGCAAAGAGAGTCCTCCGGTAGAATGAGAGAAGGAAGGAGTGCTCATGGTTCGGAAGAGGTACACGGAGGAACAGATCATCGGTGTCCTGAAGAAGTCTGAAGCGGGGGCCAAGATTGGGGAGTTGTGCCGGAAGCACGGCATGAGCGAAGGCACCCTCTACCTACAAGTGGAGAGCCAAGTACGCTGGGTTGACTGTGAACGAACTGAAGAGGCTGAGGTCCCTTGAGGAAGAGAACCGGCGTCTGAGGCAGATCGTGGCCCAGCAGGCGTTGGATAACTGGGCCCTCAAGGAATTGCTGTCAAAAAACTTCTGAAGCCCAAGACGAGGAAGATAGCGGTGGCGTATGCTACGGAGAGCCTTGGGCTGAGCGAGAGCAAGGCCTGTCTGCTGACCGGCATATCACCCTCGGTCTACCGGTACAGGTCGCAGCGGTGTGATGATGGTGACCTGCGCCTGAGGATGCATGAGTTGGCGGGTGAGAGGAAGCGCTTCGGGAGTCCAAGGTTGCATATCATGCTGAAGAGAGAGGGCCTGGTGGTCAACCACAAGCGGACGGAGCACATCTATAGTGAAGAGGGGCTTGCCCTCAGGAGGAAGAGAAGACGTAAAGGGGCTGCAAGAGCTCGGGAGACCGTCCCATCTCCTGTGCGTCCTAACCATAGGTGGTCCATGGACTTTGTCTCTGACAGTACGGTGACCGGTCGGCGCTTCAGGGCACTGGCCATAGTTGACGACTACTCACGGGAGTGCCCGGCCATTGAGGTGGACACCTCCCTGGGAGGCGCCAGAGTCGTGGGAGCCCTGGAGAGGTTGGCGGAGACAAGAGGGCTGCCTGAGGTGATCACCGTAGATAACGACCCGGAGTTCGCAGGCAAGGTCATGGATGAGTGGGCATATCGCATGGGCGTCAAGTTGAGCTTTATCCGCCCTGGCAAGCCGGTCGAGAACGCCTTTGCGGAAAGCTTCAACGGCCGGCTGCGGGATGAGTGCCTCAACACCAACTGGTTCATGAGCGTGAGGCACGCCAGGGAAATCATTGAGAGTTGGCGGCAGGACTACAACGAGATCAGGCCTCATAGCTCCCTGAGTGGCAAAACACCCTAAGAGTTTGCTGAGTCTATAGCTGGACTATACTAAACAGTGATACTACCTTTGGGGTAAGGTCACTCGAACCATACGAGGGGCCAGAGAACGGCTCCCGTAGGGGCAGTTCGCGGAGCCTGTCCCAGAATGATGAATTGGTGACTATTGGTGAGTCGGTCGTGCCAAGTCCGAGTCTGTTGTCACAGTCGGAGCGATGTCTTGACCGTCATTCGATCTTGCAGGCGGCGCGGATTAGGAGACATGGTTGGTTAGGCCGTCGTCGGTCACCCCCTCATGGCCCTGCTATCGCCGCCTGCGCCCATCTCTGGTTCCACCTGGGTCTGCCCCGGTCGCGCCATACGCGCCACAGGGTGCGCAGGTTGAAGCTCGTGGCCAACAAGACCCATTCGGCCGACACATTGACAATGCCACGGAGCAAGAACCGCCGAGCGCCCTGTTGCTCTTTGAGGATCCCAAAAGCCGGTTCTGGCAGTTGCTTACGCTGCTTGTACGCCTCTTTGGCCTCCTCAGTAGACATCCATACCCGATGACGACGCAGGACAGCTTCGTGAGGACCTACCTCCAGCCCACGCCCATGACGCCCATCCTTGGTGCAGACCCCGAAGGCCGGACACACCTGGCAGACGGCTCCGGAGGCTCGGTACAGACGCATGAGCGTTCCCCTGGTACGCTTGAGTCGGGTGAAGCGCAGTATCTGGCCCATGGGACAGGTGTAGCTATCCATCTGCTCATCGTAGCAAAAACGGTCCTTGTGGTAGGGGTGTTCAAGGGCCTTGTGCTGCGACTCCGGCATGATCACCTGTTGTTCCCGTTGGGCGCACGACTCCAGGTTGGCGCCGGAGTGATAGCCCGCATCGGCCAGCGTTGCCTCCGCCCTGTCTCCAATCATCTCCTCGGCTTGCTCCAGCATTGGAGTCAACTGACCACTGTCGTTGGCCTCACACACCACCTCCGCTGCGGTGATGACTAGCCCCGTGCCTTCGCCGGCGCCCGGCTCCAGTGGCGAGACCATCGCTTGGGCATTGTAAGCAGCCACGATGCCTCCACCAGCCTTCATCAGACTCGCATCACCATCGGTAAGATTGATACGTTGCTGTCCCTCTTCACCTGCAAGTTGTTCCATTGCCTGCTGCACCTGTTCTCTCAGCGCCTTGTTCTTGGCAAGCTCCTCCGGCAGACGCACAGAGACAGCGTCTTCCCCAGCCTCGTTCTGCGCCTCAAGATCACTGATCGCCGCGTCCACCCGCTTCAGCAACCGTTGCAACCCTTCAGCATCAAAGCTCCTATCCTTCGCTGCATTGGCAGCTATCTTCGTCCCATCCACAGCCTGCACCGCCAACTCCACCAAGCCCATGGCCACCATCGTGCGCACCGTTCGCTTAAAGAGCCTTCTCATCGCTCCACGATGGTCTCTGTAGAACCGCCACAGGGTATTGTGGTCCGGGTGCTGCCAAGCTGTCAGCCAAAGGTACGGTATCTGGTCTCGGCAGGCCGCCTCCAGCTTGCGGCACGAGCGCACGCCGGTCATGAACCCATACAACCACACGCTCAGCAGCCCGCGAGGATGGTACGATGGCGCTCCCAATGCCTCACCATCTATCTCAACTCCCAACTCAGACCATCCCGAACGCTCCAAAGCGTCCACAAACTCCGCCACAAACCGCACCGGATGGTCTTCGGGCACAACTTCCTCCAGTGTAGGAGGAAACAACCACGGCTGCTCTCGGTTCAGTGGGCGACGCGGCATTGAACTCTCCATCAATCAATTCTTGGCCACAATTCTAACCCGTTTCACCCACATCCGAAAATACACACCCTTTATGAGACAGGCTCCGCGAACCGCCCCTACATCAATGGCGTTTTTCGTCATGCCCGTGCAGACGGGCATCCAAGGGGGTGTAGGCTCCCGGCTTCACGGGAGCGACGGAGGGAGACGCGCTGAATTAAGTGAGCGGAGCTGACTAACTCTCCAGAATTATGTCCCCGCTCTTGCCACCGGTCTTCTTCACAAGCCTCACCCCTTCTATACGCATACCCCTGTCCACGGCCTTGCACATGTCGTATATGGTGAGGGCGGCCACGGAGACGGCGGTGAGAGCCTCCATCTCGACGCCTGTCTTGGCGGTTGTCCGGGCGGTGGCTGTGATATGCACCTGGCTTGTCGACTCGCTCAGCTCCAAGGCAACGTCAACCTGGTCCAGCGGCAGGGGATGGCAGAGGGGGATGAGATCAGAGGTGCGCTTGGCCGCCATGATGCCCGCTATACGGGCCACGGCCAGCACGTCTCCCTTCTCCACGCCGCCGCTCTTGATCAGCGCGAGGGTCTCATCCTGCATCGAGACAGCGCCCCTGGCCACGGCCTCCCGCTCCGTCTCCGATTTCCAGCCCACGTCCACCATTCTGGCCCTGCCCTGCTCGTCCAGATGGGTAAGTCTGGGGGTATCTTCGATGACGTCGGCTCTGCCGCTAGCTAGCATGTCGGCGCGCTCGTTCTGGGGATGGCCTGCATGGCCGCGCACCCACTGCCAGCTGACGCTACGACTCGCAACCAGACCGTCCAGGCGCTCCCACAGGTCGATGTTGACGTTGCGTTTCCACCCCTTGGTCATGGTGTTCACCAGGTAACGGCTGTCGCTGTGGAGAGTGACGCTGGAACCCTCCGGCGTGGCCTCCAGCCCCTTGATGGCGGCCAGAACCTCCATCCTGTTGTTGGTAGTCTTCGCCTCTCGGCCCGATAACTCCCTGCTACCGCCGTCCTCCTCAACAATTGCGGCCCAGCCGCCCGGACCCGGGTTGCCCTGGCAGGCGCCATCCGTATAGATGTCTATCATCGAGCAGTCTCCTCGTCTATCTCGTGGATTGGGTCCAAGAACTCTATTCTGGTGATTTCATCTCCATGTAGAAGAATACCTCTTAAGATCGCCCGACAAATCCAGCCACGCCGATTCTTCCTCGGACCAAACTTTTGGGTCAGTTAGGTACAGTTCCGGCCCTGGCTGTGACCTGTCAGTTGAGTAGAGGTCTGGCCAGCCCACAAGTAGAGTTCCATCCTTCAAGTAAACTTGGACGAAGTTCTCATTTCTGAAGGCACGACTCCAAAGGTCACCACGCTTGGAAAGATCAATACTGATAAGAAGGAGTAAACTGTTAATCCATCCTCTTCTCTCTCCAATACCCAATGCGATGCCCGCTAGGAGAGCAAATACATACAGTATTATCCAGACTTGACCTGGAACGAGGACAGGGTCTCCAAGTACCTGAAACAGGCCCGGCCAAGCCTCTTTCGCAAGAGGAGGGTCTACGAGATACACGTAACTGGGGTAGGCGATCACAATGAGAACAAAGCTGGTCAGCAGGCTCCAGGCTGACGCGTGAAACGCCGACAATCTTCGGAAAGTGCCTACTAGAAAAGCGACGTTAATGCACAGGAACCCCGGTAACAGGAGAAACAGTACAAGAGGAAGAGAGGCCAAACTCATTCACGATTCCCCTTCCTAATTACCCCTGCGAGGCCTTGGAGACACAGGTGGTTTAGGTGGACTGATTGTCCTTCCAGGCGGCTTCCTCTCCTCGTAGCCCTTCTTTAGAGGGACGCCCTCCCTTTTGCTGCTTTTGTCGGCCATTGCTTCTCTCCTCCATCATCAGAGGGACAGGGAACTGGCTGTGTTGCCTACCCGCCTATCTGGTACATCTCCACTTTCCTCTGCGGCGGCGTCGACAGAGAAGCCCTTATCTCCGAGTATCTGTCCACGCGGCGGTTCCACACGTCCGTGATGAGCGCCTCAAGCTCTGCGTCGGTTGCCCCTGCCCTCATCGGATCTCTCAGGTCGCGGCCGTCGCTGGCGAAGAGGCACGTAAACAGCTTGCCGTCTGTTGAGAGCCTGGCGCGGGTGCAGTCGCTGCAGAAAGCCTCCGTCACCGACGATATGAACCCTACCTCACCGCTGCCGTCCAGGTATCTGTACCGGTCCGCCACCTCTCCGCGGTAGTTCTTGTCCACCGGCTCTATCGGCATTTCCGCGTTGACCAGCTTCACAATATCCGCCGAGGGCAGAACCTGATCCAGCTTCCACCCGTTGAGGTTGCCCACGTCCATGTACTCTATGAATCGAACTATGACGCCCGTTCCCTTGAAATGTCTGAGCATGTCCAGGAGCGTATGGTCGTTGACGCCCTTCTGGACAACAGTGTTCACCTTTATGGGGTCAAGGCCCACCTCTCTGGCTACGTCGATGCCCTCCAGAACCCTCTTGACTCCGTAGCCGCGCCCGTTCATCTCCCCGAAGATCTCGTCGTCAAGGCTGTCCAGGCTCACCGTCACCCTCTGGAGTCCGGCGTCCTTCAAGGCCTGCGCCTGTTGGGCCAGCAGGTAGCCGTTGGTGGTAAGGGTCAGGTCTTTGATGCCGTCCACGCGGGTGAGCAGGCTAACCAGGTTGTCGACGCCGCTTCTCACCAGCGGCTCCCCTCCGGTCAGCCTTATCTTGGTGGTCCCCAGACCCACGAATATACGCGCCAAACGGGCTATCTCCTCGAAAGTGAGCAGGTCAGCCCTCGGGAGGAACTCGTACCTCTCGCCGTAAATCTCCGCCGGCATACAGTATGGGCAGCGGAAGTTGCACCTGTCGGTGACCGAAATTCGCAGGTCCTGAAGCAGCCTGCCAAAAACATCTCTAATCATGCCTGGGTTTACGCCCCCTTCTGCTCAGCCTTCAGATACTCCAGCGCTTTCCTCGCGGCCTTACCTCGATGGCTTATGCCGTTCTTTTCATCCATGTCCAGCTCGGCCATATGCCTTCCCAAGGTCGGAATGTAGAAGATTGGATCGTAGCCAAACCCCTTGGCTCCACGAGGCTCAAAGGCGACAACACCCTCGCAGGCTCCTTCAAAGAGCCTCACCTCTCCCTCCGGGTGAGCCAAAGCCACCACCGAGCGGAACCGCGCGCCCCGCTTCTCCCATTCTATATCCTCCAGCTTGCTCAGTAAATAGCGCACCAAATCCTCCTCCGAGGCATCCGGCCCCGCGTATCGAGCCGACAACACGCCCGGCTCTCCGCCAAGGGCGTCCACCTCAAGGCCGGAGTCGTCAGCGAGGGTGCAGAGGCCGCTGGCCCGCGCGAAGGCCACAGCCTTGAGAGTAGCGTTATCCTCGAAGGTCGATCCCGTCTCCTCCACATCCAGGACAATGCCCTCGTCCTGAGGAGTCGTGACGGTAAAAGGAGTGTCTTGGAGAAGCACAACCAACTCTCGAATCTTCCCGGGGTTGTTGGTTGCCAGAAGCAGCTTACTTGGTGCGTCCATTACCTGATCATCTGAGGCTAGCTGTGTTAAGTTGGAGTCCTTCGGCGGCGGCGACCCGATTGTGGGTCACCGCCGCCTCAAGGATTGCTGAAGCGAATCTTGTCGCTACGGAGTGGTAGAGGCAGCGGGGGTAGTCTCTATGTGGCCTCCTGCACGGCGAACTGGCTCATCAAGCCCTCCACGGT
Organism: Dehalococcoidia bacterium; assembly: GCA_965218945.1. Taxonomy (GTDB): domain Bacteria; phylum Chloroflexota; class Dehalococcoidia; order Lucifugimonadales; family UBA2985; genus DAOUJW01. The sequence continues at coordinate 2,365,073 of OZ244718.1, read as the reverse complement.
ATCGCGGAAGCCGCTGTACTCCAGTTCGTTGTAGGGGAGCATCGCAGCCCCGGACCAACCCTGGTCTCGCATGGCCAGCGCCTTCTCCTGCGCCTTGGTGCGCACGTAGTCCCAGGCCGGGTTGTCGAAAATGTCTATTATGTCGTCCGAAAAGTATCCGTCTGCGTCCAGAGAGAAGCCCGCGCAGGTCACCAGAGGCAGGCAGTAGATGCCCGTAACCGGCGTGTTGAGCGGCACGGGCATGAGGGGCATGACGTGAGAGCCCCGCGCATCCCCGCCGATGTAGTGGGCCTTGGTGAAGGGCGACACCAACTCCTCCGGCGCGGGGAAAACTCCCTGGGTACGCACCAGCGCCACCGGATCGTCCTTGCCGGTATAGGCGCCGGCAATGTTGTGGAGACGCTGCGCAGAGACGGCTACCGCCCGCTCGTCATAGGTGCGGGAGTAAATGCCGTCTATGCCGAACCGCTCGTTGTCCCGCAGGAGCATGGCAATCTTGTAGGAGTCCTCAGGAGCGTTCAGCTCGATGATGCTGTCGCCCTCCGTGTGGTCCATGTCAATGATGCGGAACTTGAATCCGCCGATCATCCTGGGGAGCATCAGCCCCGCGCAGTACATGGGATCGGCGAAGCCCAGGAAGAACGGTAGGTTGTAAGCCCCGGGGCCGCACTTGTCGGCGGCGAACATCAGGAAGGACTCGGCTGGGCGCACCCGGTTGGTCCTGACGGGATCGTGATCAAACTCGACCTCGGCCACGGCAGGCCCTGCGCCCCGGATGTTCCCGGATGGAGCATCCACCAGCAGGTCTTGACCAGCGCCGTACAGTCCATACTTCTGAGCGATGGCCGTGCCCTCCAGGAAGGTCTTCCACGCAAACTGGTGGATGTCGTCGTTGTCTGCGCCGCGGGTGTGGGAGACAAGCATGGCTATGTCATCGCCCGTGTGGGACACAAAACCGTCAATGATCAGCTTGCTGTCTATGGCCGCCTGAACTGCCTCCTCCGTAGCAGCCATCATCTTCTCGGACGGTTTCGTGTGGCCTCCTATGGAACCAACATCTGCCTTCAGAATGGACAAGGTAATTTTCATATATCCTCCCTCAATATCGGGTCTAGTGCAGTATAACAACCGCGAGATACGAGGGTCAACAAAGGGACGCCTTAGGTATTCTCAACACGCGTTGGTTATGCCAACGTCGGTTGGAATACCACTCCCATCCCGCTCATAGCCCGCTCCCCGATCGGAGTCGTGGACAAGGCTTGATGCGGGGAGCGGGCAGCGCCATGCGCCATAGCCACCACACGCCGGCAGCGCCTCCCGGACGATACGCCGTCCGCCCCCGGCTGAGGGCGCGCGGCTTCAGCAGAAGGGCAGGTCTCCTAGGTCAGAGTATTCAAAGTCCAACTGGTCTTCCAGGCTGCCTGGCACGCACCCGCTCAAGTCGTTGCCTCTGAGGTTCAGCCATTCCAGGTTGGAGAGGCTGCCCAGCTCCGCCGGTATCTCTCCGCTCAACTCGTTGCCGTCGAGCGCCAGCGATCCCAGGTTGGAGAGGCTACCCAGCTCAGACGGTATCTCCCCGCTCAACTCGTTGTCGCCGAGGCGCAGACTTGTCAGATTGGAGAGGCTGCCCAGCTCCGCCGGTATCTCCCCGCTCAACTCGTTGAAATGGAGGGCCAGCCCTTCCAGGTTAGAGAGGCTGCCCAGCTCAGACGGTATCTCCCCGCTCAACTCGTTGCCGCCAAGGAACAGCCCTTCCAGGTTGGAGAGGCCGCCCAGCTCAGACGGTATCTCACCGCTTAACTGATTTTGGTTGAGGAACAGCCACTCCAGGTTGGAGAGGCCGCCCAGCTCAGACGGTATCTCACCGCTCAAACCGTTGCGGCTGAGGTACAGCCCTTCCAGGTTGGAGAGGCTGCCCAGCTCCGCCGGTATCTCCCCGCTCAACTCGTTGTCGATGAGGTACAGCCCTTCCAAGTTAGAGAGGCTGCCCAGCTCCGCCGGTATCTCCCCGCTCAACTCGCTGCCGTTGAGCGACAGCTCTGTAACGCGCCCGTCGTCGTCAGTGGTGACGCCCATCCATTCGCCGAGGGGCGCGTCGCTAAGCCAATTGTAGCTGTTACTCCAGCCCCAACCGTCCGTTGCGTTGTAGAGGGCAACCAGCGCTTCCCGGTCCGTTTCCACGGAGCCTGAGGCCGCGGGCCGCGATGTCGCTGTCGCAGGTTCGGGCGTATCGGTGGCAGGCATATCAGTGGCGGTGGGCGCGGCAGTGGACGTGGCGCTTGACGCTGTCGTGTTAGGCGTCCGTGCGGGGGAGGCCGGCGTCTCCGTTGGGGGGGACGCGGTGCGGTCGGGGCCTGTCACGCCGGACGGCTCGTCTGTGGCAGTGGGCGCGGGCCGCGCTGTCGCTGGCGCAGGTGCAGACGCAACGGTGGCGGTGGGCGCGGCCCCCGACACTGTCGTGGTAGGCGTCCGTGCTGGGGAGACCGGCGTCTCCATTGGGGGGGACGCGGTCCCGTCGGGGCCTGTCGCGCCGGACGGCTCGTCAGAGCCGCAGGCCGCGAGCGCCGCCGTAAGGGCCAGCGCAAGGACAACTCCCAACAGGGTCGCGTATCTTGTCGTGTGTGTACGGATCATTTTCTTTACCTCCCGGTCTTATTTGCGCCATAGTGAACGGATTCACGCGGGTATCATAGCGACGCTGTTGGCCTATATCAACAGACCCGGGGAGTATCACTCCTCAGAATCGACAGGCGGACACGGCCACAGCCAGGTTAACGCTGTATTCCGCGAATGAGAGCGCCGGGCCGTATGGACGAAGTCCAGGTTCAAGACTCAAAGGAGATAAGCGCTATTGCGCGCTTGCATGTGCTACTACGCTCTTGACGAGCCACAGGCGGCGATACCTCGATTCTCCTCACCCCGACAGCGCGAGCTTCTTGGAGCCGTGGATTGACGGGTCGGAGGCCAGCAGGGCGCGCAGGCGCGCGACAACGGCCGCGGCGTCCTCACCCATACACCCAGCCCTCCCCGCTCAACCGGCGCGCCACCTCCTTTGCGCTGTAGGTGATGATTATGTCCGCCCCGGCGCGCTTGATGGCGGTCAGGATCTCCAGGGTGATTGCCGGGCCGTCGATCCAGCCGTTGGCGGAGGCTGCCTTGACCATCGAGTACTCGCCGCTGACGTTGTACGCGACTATCGGATGATGGAATGTCTCCCTTGCCCGCGCGATAACGTCCAGATACGCCAGGGCCGGCTTGACCATAATCAGGTCGGCTCCCTCCTGGACGTCCGTTTCCATCTCCCGCAGGGCCTGCCGCACGTTTGCCGAATCCATCTGATACCCGCGGCGGTCCCCGAACTGGGGCGCGGACCCGGCCGCCTCTCTGAAGGGGCCATAGAAGGACGAGGCATACTTGGCGGAGTATGCCATGATGGGCATCAGCGAATGCCCGCCTTCGTCAAGGGCGCGCCGTATCGCCGCCACCTGCCCGTCCATCATCGCCGACGGCGCCACTAAGTCCGCCCCGGACTCCGCGTGGGACAGAGCGACCCTCGCCAGTATCTCAAGGGTAGAGTCGTTATCCACGCGGTTATCCACTATCAGGCCGCAGTGGCCGTGATCCGTGTATTCGCAGAGGCACACGTCCGTGATAACCAGGAGGTCGGGTGTGGCCTGCTTGATGACTCGAATGGCCTCCTGGACTATGCCCTGGGAGTCATAGGCTTCGGTCCCCTGAGGGTCTTTGTGCATCGGGATGCCGAAGAGCAGCACTGCCGGGATCCCCAGCTGGGCTATCTCCGTGACCTCGTCCAGAAGCCGGTCCACCGACAACTGGTAGACGTCAGGCATCGCCTCCACCGGCCTGGATACGTCGCGGCCGTGGGCAATGAAGAGTGGGTAAACCAGGTCCCGTATGGACAGGGAAGTCTCCTGCACCATAAGTCGCAGAGCGCCGGACTCTCGAAGCCGCCTTAGTCTGGATTGAGGGAAGGAGGCCATAGCTTCATCCTCCCAAAAAGGAGATGTGCTCGACCAGCGCATCCACCAGTCCGGCGGTAGTGGACTTCCGGGCCACAACGTCCACCTCAAGGCCGGCGTCCATTGCGGTCTGCGCAGTTATGGGGCCGATACAGGCCAGCTTCACACCTTTAAGCGGCGCGACATCGCCTCCCAGGAGAGCTATCAGGTTGGTCACGGTGGAGGAGCTGGTGAATGTCACCACATCCAGCTTGCCTCCCGACACCAAGTCCTGAATGGCCTCCCGGGACTCCTCCGGCACAACAGTCCGATACACAGCGACGTCGTCCACGCGGGCGCCCCCCTCGGAAAGCCCGCCAAGCAGCACATCGCGGCCGACTTCGGCGCGCAGCAACAGGACTGATTTGCCGGCCAGCTCCGTCTCGCCGAGTCCTGCCACAATGGCCTCCGATACGGCCGTCTGCGGCACGTAGTCGGCTATAATGCCCCGTTCCCCAAGCGCGGCGGCTGTGGCAGAGCCGATGGCGCACACCTTTGCGCCGCTGAAGGCGCGGGCGTCCATTCCCAACTCCCGCAGCCTGTTGAACGCCTGCGCCACGCCGTTGACGCTGGCAAATACCACCCAGTCGTAGTTCGACAGTGATTTGAGAGCTGCGTCCAGGCTGGCCGTGTCTTCCACAGGCTCAACCTTTATCGTAGGTATCTCCACTGGGTCCGCTCCCTGCTCCAGCAGCAGCTTGGACAGCGTCCCGGCCTGCTCTCGCGTCCTTGGCACGAGAACGCGCTTTCCAAGTAGCGGTCTCTCCTCGAACCACCCGATTCTGTCTCGTAGATTAACCACCTGCCCAAAGACGGCCACCACGGGCGCCGCAAGACCGGCCTCTCTCCCCTTCTCAACGATGTCTTCCAGACAACCGGCGACTGTCTTCTGATGTGGTTCGGTGCCCCACTGCACCAGGGCCGCCGGAGTAGAAGCGTCCATTCCGTGCTGTATAAGTGTCTCGACAATGCCTGGCAGTGTCTCCCAACCCATGAGCACGGCGATGGTTCCGTTGCTTCCGGCCAGGCGTTTCCAGTCTACGGTTGATTCGCCCTTGGTCGGGTCCTCGCTGCCGCTGACGATTGTCACAGACGACGATACCCTGCGATGGGTCAGTGGTATGCCGGCATAGGCGGGCGCAGCTATGGCCGATGTAACGCCGGGGACAATCTCAAAGGGCACTCCGGCTTTCGCCACTGCCTCCGCCTCCTCGCCGCCACGCCCAAAGATGAAGGGGTCGCCACCCTTCAGACGGACCACCATTTTCCCCTCCAGGGCCTTCTCCACCATAAGCTGGTTTATCCCCTCCTGCGGCTCCCGATGAAACCCCCTGGCCTTGCCCACGTCCAGCATCTCGGCGTCCGGAGAAGCCTCACCCAGCAGGCGCTGGTCGACCAGGCGGTCGTACAGCACGACCTGGGCCTCCTGCAGGCATTGCAGGCCCTTTGCCGTTATCAGCCCCGGGTCTCCAGGCCCCGCCCCAACCAGGTATACCTTCCCCTGCTCGCTCAACTCTCCTCACCTTCCCGTAGTATTTCCGCGGCGCCGCCTGCGAGTAGCTTATCCGCCAGGGCGCGGCCCGCGGCGCGAGGGTCGTCCGGGCTGAGGCTCATGCGCTCCTTTATCATACGGTCTCCGTCCTCTGAAGCCGCCATAGCCACCATGACCAGCGCGTTGTTCTCCAGCGCTCCGTAGGCTGATATGGGTACCTTGCAACCGCCGCCCATGCCCTCTACAAATGCTCGCTCGGCGATGGCAGTTACGCTAGTTTGGGGATCTTGAATGCTCTGCAGCAGCTCCAGCAACTCCGTATCCCCGGAGCGAATCTCAACGGCCAAGGCGCCCTGGCCCGGCTCCGGGACCATCTCGAATGGGTCGAAGTACTGGGCCACGCGGTCCTCCATCCCAAGGCGGGCCAGACCGGCCGCAGCCAGGACTACTCCATCGTAGTCCTCTCCCAGGGCTTTTGCGGCGCGCGTCTCGACGTTGCCCCGGACCGGTTCAACTCGTATATCGCTTCTCATCGCCCGAAGCTGCACCGCGCGGCGCGGGCTGCTGGTCCCGATGACCGCCCCGGACTCCAAGCCGGCGAGGGTGCGGTCTCCCTTGCTCACCAGGACGTCCCTGGGGTCCTGTCTCCTGCAAACCACCAGGACCGTGAGTCCCTCAGGCAAGTCCACAGGCAAGTCCTTGAGGCTGTGGACGGCCATGTCTATACTCCCGTCCAGCAGGGCCAACTCCAGGTCCTTGATGAAGATGCCCTTCCCCAATCTGGCAAGGGGCGCTTCCGGCTGCCGGTCGCCGGTTGTCCTGATGGTGACAACGCTGGTGGACGGCGGATTGCTCAGCCCGTTCAGCGCCGACAGCACCTCATCGGTCTGTATGAGAGCCAGACGGCTTCCGCGTGTCCCAACTACGATATTCATTGCAGTAGCTCTGTGCGGCGTTCCGGCAGTGGGCTAAGTTCCCGGTTCAAATCCAACGCCCTGAATGGATGAATGGACAACATATGAGGCCGAGACAATCGCTCTTCCGAAGCCGGCTTCAGGAGTTCTTGTCGTTCAGCCCGAACATCCTCTGGGCCGTCTCCATGTAGCCGGGGTTCTCCTTGATGGTCGCAATCGGGTTGTGCAGCAGCTTCTTGACTATGGATCGGCTCAGCGCCTCGATGCGGGCTGCGTCCTCGTCGGTGAGATTGGGCAGCTGCTTCAGGGTCTTCTTGATTTCCCTGATGCGAAGCGCCTCGGCGTGCTCTCTGAGCTGGGCTATCCCCGGGGCCACCCGCAGTGAGTCCCACCAATCGCCGAACTTGCCGACCTCCTGGTCTATGATACTCTCAACCTGGGAGACCTCCTTCTCGCGCTCCAGCCTGTTGGCCCTGGAGACGCTCTGCAGGTCATCCATGTCAAGCAGAGAGACGCCGGGCATCCGCCCGATTGCGGGATCGGCGTCCCGCGGCATGGCTATGTCCACCACCAGGAGAGGGTTGCCGTTTCGCTGCGACATCGCCCCGTCTACCATCTCCGTTGTGATAATTATCCCCTGGTAGTCGGTGGAGCTTACCACGATATCCACCTTGCCGAGCAGCTCCGGCAGAAGCTCCAACGGAGCGGCCTCCGCCTCAAGCTCCTGGGCCAGGTCCTGGGCGCGCTCAAGGGTGCGATTCACCACCGTCATCCGGCCCACTCCGCGGTCCTTCATCGCCTTGGCGACCAGCTTGCCGGCTTCTCCGGCGCCGACCACCGCTACCTGACTGCGGCTCAGGTCGCCCAGGGTGTCACGAGCCGCCTCAACCGCCGCGGAGCTTATTGACAGAGCATTCTCACCGATGCGCGTCTCCCGGCGGGCTCTCTTTCCCACCCTGAGCGCGTGGTGGAACACCTTGGATATCAGCCCATTGGCGCTCCCCTGGTTCACGGCAGAGCTGTAGGCCTCCCTCACCTGACCAAGCACCTGGGACTCGCCCAGTATCAGGGAGTCCAAGCCCGACGCGACTTCAAAGAGGTGCCTTACAGCCTGCTCCTGCTCGTAGAAGGCCAGGTAGCTCGAAAGCTCCTCTTCCGCCAGGGATGTCTTGCGGCTCAGCAGGGACGTGAAAGTCTCCTGCACCCCGTCCGCCTCGGGAGCGACGGCGTACAGCTCGGTGCGGTTGCACGTAGATAGAATGACGGCGTTGTCCAGGGCGCCGTTGAGCGTCTGCAGAGCATGAGGCAACTCCGCCCTGGTAAAGGCCGCCTTCTCCCTAACCGCAATGGGAGCTGTCCTGTGGCTCAGCCCAAGGGCAAACACCCTCATACGGCAGTCACCTTCGCCAGATGCGGGTCCTGCAACAGCGCCTCTTTCAGCGTGGTCTTTGCCGCGTCCCTGTCCCTGTAGAAGAGGTCGAGCAGTTCCTGGGTAAGGCACGCCTGCCAGTGGTCGGCATTAATCACGTTTCCCTCTCCTCGCAGCTCCCCGCGCACCTCTGCAAGCAACGGCGTCATGTCCGCGTAGTCCAGAGCGTGGCTGACCTCCAGGGTCTCCCGCAGCTTCCGCGCGAGTGCCGGGCTGAGGCCGGCGGTGGATATAGCTACCGTAACCTCTCCCTTTCTGACAACGGATGGTGCGATAAAGTTACACAGGTGGGTAACATCGGCTACGTTTAGCAGCACCCCGAGACTCTCGGCCTCATCGGCTATCCTGCGATTGACAGTGTTGTCGTTGGTGGCCGCTATAACAACGAAGGCTCCCTCCAGGTCTCCTTCTTCGTATACGCGCTTCTCCAAGTGGATTACGCCGGTATCGGCCATATCCTGAACGTCTTCCGTGACATCAGGACATATCATCCGGATGTTGGCGCCGCACTCCAGAAGTGAGGCTATCTTGCCCTCGCCTATTGGACCGCCGCCGATGATCACGCACAGTCGATCCTTGACATCCAGGTATACGGGATAGTATGGGGCCATGGCTGTTCCACTCCTCTTAGACGAAGTATCTGACTCGTGTTTTCTTGTACTCTCTGGTGCTGTATATCAGCTGGTAGTCGGTGATCCCTGTGTTCTCGGAAATGTCATTGACGGCATCCAGGCACTGCTTCTTGCTGGTGCCGTGGATCATGGTGAAGTGAGTGTAGGGCCAGTCCGGGAATGTGGGGCGCTCGTAGCAGTGTGTGACCCAGGGGGATGTCGCCATTATGCTGCCAACCTCCTCGGAGCGCTCTTCAGGAACTCGCCAGACCGCCATAGCGTTAGCCTTGAATCCCGCCTTGCGGTGATGCAACACGGCGCTGAACCGTCTCATCATCCCACGGCTCTTGAATGCGGCGGCCAGATCAAACAGCTCAGAGGGAGTCATGCCCAGACGCTCGCTCATAGCATCGAATGGCCGCGGGATCAGAGAAATGTCTTCCTGAAGCTCTCTGATGGCCTGTATCTCGGCCTCCGTCACCTGCTCCGCCCGGTTCCACCCCTCTCCCACGGTCTCCTTGGGCTCATTGTATCCGTCTGGGCTGTAGTATTTGTGGGCGGCTCCCACCTCTTGCACCATATCAAAGTTGACCCCTATCTTGAAGAACCGGAGGGTGGGCATTATGCGGCACGACTCCGCGCCCGTACGCTTCGCCATATCCTCCACCGTCTCCTCAAGGTCTTCGTATGGGGGTACGGCCAGGGTGAACCAGAGGTTGAACTGGCCCGTGCGGCCGTAGTTGTGACTCACTCCGGGGTGCTTATTGATGACCTTGGCGCTCTTGTCCAGGCTGTCCGGTGGGAAGCGCATAGCCACGAGGGTGGTCTTGTACCCCAGCCGTCTGGTGTCGAAGATGGCGCTTATCTGCCGGACGATGTTGACCTTCTTGAGCTTCCCGGTCCTTTCTATCGCCTCCGACTCTGAGATCTCCAACTGCTCCCCCAGGTTGCCGAAAGGCTCTTCCGCCAGGGGGAATTCGGTCTGGATGATGTTGAGAAGACGACGGTCCGTCAAATCCATTTCGACCTTGGCTGCCATTATGTCTCCTTGATTTGCTGCTCTGAATTGGTCGATAGCCTGGAGTCGTAGCAGGAGGCCATCGACAGCAGCATCTGGTCCGCGAGCAGGTTCACGGAGCGCCACAGCTGTGCAGGCTCCCCCGATGCTCCGTAGCCGCCACCAATGACGTTCTCCAGGAGGAAGGTCCGGAAGAACACAAAAGCCTCCAGCGCATCCCGCAAGGACGTGCCCTGCCTGGTCATCTCGGCCCCGTACTCTTCGCCGATAAGACGCGCCTCCTCTATCAGGTCCGCCCGCATCCTGTGCTGAGTCGAGTAATCTGCGGCAATGGAGAGGAGCTTCCTGCCCAAAAAGCGCATCCGGGAGCGGGTATCATCGTCCATGGACTGGTACCAGTGCTGAGATGAGGTCTGACTGCTCCGGAGCCTGCGCCTGACACGCTGGATTGCGGTGTCGGTCCAGCGAGGCTCCTTGCCATTGCCGGCCGGCTCGCTGCTCCTGGTGATGATGGAGCGCACGGCCTCCGCGGAGAAACGCCGATGCCCACCCGGAGTTCTGTACGCTCGTATGCGGCCACTGTCAGCCCACTGGCGCAGCGTGGTCTCGTTGACCTCAAGGAGACTGCACGCCTCTCCCAGTGACATCCAGCGCTTTGTTTGTCTGTTAGTGGTTGTGGCCATGAGTGACAAAATCTATGGAAATCTTAAGATGTGTAAGCCTTCTCGGATTTGCCAACTGAGATTAGTATATTGCATAGTGAAAGTCAACACTAATATGCACCACGCTCGTATAGTTCGACAGGCTCACCACGAGCGGGATTGCGCGTGTAGGTCCATGACAGCCTGGCCTACCCAGACGCCTCCTCAATGATACGGAGGCTGTTGGTCAGCTTGCAGTCTTTGTTCAGGCTGGCAGCTACGGAGCAGTATCTGGTCTCCGACAGCTCTATGGCCCGGTTTATCGACTTCTCGTTAAGGCCGCGGCCCGTCAGGACGTACTCCATGTGAATCTCCTCGTATCCCCAGGGGGCGTCCGGCGCCTGCTTGCCAGTGACATTGATCTCCAGCCCGGTTACGGCCTGCCGCTGCTTCAGGGAGATGGCTGCCACGTCAACCCCGGCGCATCCGGCAAGGGCCGCCAGCAGCAGGGCGGGAGGCTTGAACCCATCAAAGGGCGCGCCGTCCTCGGAAGGCGCGTCGGTGATGACTGTGTGGCCGAGTCCGTCGCCGGCTGAGAACTTCATCCCTCCCTGCCATGTGCTGCTTACCGAGATTGTCGTCTGGTCTGGCATCGTCATCTCCTGAGTGTTTCGTGTTGTCCGTATCCTAGCACGCAGCGAATCGCCGGGCTACCGCCCATACTGCCGGCCGACGCCCTTCTAACATCACCCGTCCTGCCATATACTCTTGTGCATATAGACTTGGAAAGGATCGCCTTCTGTCCATAATGACCGGCCACTTTCAGGTTCACGCCGTAGATGGACGCGCCCGCACCGGGGTGCTTCAGACTGCCCACGGTGCAGTCGAGACGCCCGCGTTCATGCCGGTGGCTACTCTGGGTTCTGTGAAGGCCCTCGCCCCGGACGACCTGTCGTCGCTGGGAGCCAACATCCTTCTCTCCAACACCTACCACCTGATGCTCAGGCCGGGCATCAAGCTGGTCAGCGATATGGGCGACCTCCACGCTTTCATGGGATGGGACGGCCCAATTCTCACGGACAGCGGCGGGTTCCAGACCTTCAGTTTGAGCCGCCTCAAGAGAATCTCCGAAGACGGCGTACTCTTCCAGTCGCACATCGACGGCAGTGAGCACTTCCTCTCGCCCGAGGCGGCCGTGGAATACCAGGGTCTCCTGGGAGCCGACATCGCTATGGTCCTGGACGAGTGCTCTCCCCACAACGCAGACGAGGCCGAGTTGTGCCGGGCAATGGACAGGACCCATCGCTGGGCCGGACGATCCAAGGATAGCCACCGCCGGCAGGGGCAGCACTTGTTCGCTATTGTACAGGGCGGGGTGTCGCCCCATATGCGACTGGAGTCCGCCGCTTCCCTGACGTCAATGGACTTCGACGGGTATGCCGTCGGGGGGTTGAGCGTAGGTGAGCCCAAGGCCGATATGTACGGGATAGTGTCGCTGATGGGAGAGACTCTCCCTGCGGACAAGCCGCGCTATCTGATGGGCGTAGGCTCCCCGGAAGACCTGGTGGAGTGCATTGCCCGTGGAATGGACATGTTCGATTGCTCCCTGCCGACCAGGGTCGCCCGCAACGGCAGTATCCTCACCAACCGCGGGCGGCTGAACTTGATCAACGCTTCCTACCGGGAGCAAAACGGCCCCCTGGACGCGGACTGCGACTGCTACGCCTGCCGGAGCTTCTCAGCCGCCTACCTGCACCACCTCTTCAGGGCAAAGGAGCTTCTGGCCTACCGCCTGGCCTCCATCCACAACCTGCGGTTTCTCATGCGGCTGATGGAAGACTCTCGCCGCGCGATCACCGAGGGCAGCTTTGGCGCTTTCCGGGAGCGTTTCATCGGCGGGTACAGGACCACCGACGAAGAGGTCAGACGTCTCCAGAAAGACAAGTGGCTTGAGGCCCGCCACAGGGGCGAGTCCCAAGCCGCCGAAAGGTAAATCCACCTGGTCTGCTAAGAGGCGCCGCCGGCAACCGCCGGCACGATGCTCACCTCGTCGCCTGTGTTGATGCCGGTGTTCAGGCCCTCCAGAAACCGCACATCCTCTCCGTTGACGTAGATGTTCACGAAAGTGCGCAAGTCGCCAGACTCGTCGCACAGCCTCTCCCTGATGCCCGGGTACTGCTCCTCCAGGGAGTTAATTATCTTCGCCAGGGTGTCACCCTCCGCCGAGGCCTTGTCCAAACCGTTGGTTGCCCGGCGCAAAGGTGTGGGAATACGGACCACTACACTCATCTTGTTAACCTCCTGCGTCCTTAGCGAGAGCGGTTGTCAATGCCGCTCCGTTATCTCTTCGTCGATGTCAAACTACGTGAGCCTTCTGCGACGCTGCCGCCATCAGCTCTCCACAACGTCCCCGCTCACCGGGTCCACCCTGACTCCCATTGAGTTGACCCAGTCCAGCCCCCTCTCAATCTCATCCTCGTCCCCCTCCAGTTCCAGTATGACCCAGCCCACGTCCTCCCGGACGTCCGCCCGGCGGATGTTGGTCACGACTCTGAAGTTCTGTCCAAGGTCATAGATTACCGGCTGGGTAATCAAGCCCGTGGGAAAGGTGAATTTGGCCCGTCGATTCGCCATTATCTACTCCTCCATCGGAAAGCTGCCAGCATTCGGGCCCTACGACCTCACGCTAAGCGTTTCTTCAAAGGAAGCGAAGGTGGGCTTGATGAGCACGGGACCGACCGAGTCCTGCACCACCTCCTGTGTCTTGAAGCCGTTGCCGGTTATGAAGGCGACCGTGGTCTCCGAGGGCTTTATCTGCCCAATCTCTACCAGTCGCTTCAGCGCGGCCACAGTCACGCCTCCCGCAGGCTCCGTGAATATGCCCTCCGTCTGGGCCAGCAGCTTTATGCCCTCGGCTACCTCCTCCTCAGGCACAGCGTAGGCATATCCCTTGGACTCATCTATCACCTTGAGGGCGTAGTAGCCGTCGGCGGGATTACCGATGGCCAGGGATTTGGCGATCGTATCCGGCTTGACGGGCCTTATAGCGAAGTCGTTGGCCTCAAAAGCGGTCACCACCGGCGAGCACCCGGCCGCCTGTGCGGCGAACATACGCGTGGGTGCGGAACCGATCAGGCCCAGGTCCGAGAACTCGTTGAGGCCCTTCCAAATCTTGGTGAGCAGAGACCCGGAGGCCACGGGCACAATGCAATTGTCGGGCGCCCTCCATCCCAGCTGCTCTGCTACCTCGTACCCCAGCGTCTTGCTGCCCTCGGCGTAGTACGGACGCATGTTGATGTTGACGAAGGCCCAGTTGTAGTTGTCAGAAAGCTCGCTGCACAGCCGGTTCACGTCGTCGTAGCTGCCGTCGACTGCTATCAGCGTGGGGCCGTACACCGCCGCCCCCAGTATCTTCCCGCTCTCCAGGTCCGCCGGGATGAACACGAAGGCCCGCATCCCTGCCCTGGCGGCATGGGCAGCAACCGACCCGGCCAGGTTGCCGGTGGAGGCGCAGGCCAGGGTGTCAAAACCGAACTCCAGGGCTTTGGTGCTAGCCACCGCAACCACGCGGTCCTTGAAGGAGAAGGATGGATTCACGGTATCGTTCTTGATGTACAGGTTGTCCAGGCCCAGGACGCGAGCCAGGTTCTTGGCCTTGATGAGTGGGGTAAACCCGGCGTTGATATCGACGGCGTTTTCCGGGTCCGCAGGGAGCAGGTCGTGATAGCGCCAGATGCTATGGGGCCCCTGTGAGATCCTCTCCCGGCTCACCACACGCGCTATGGCTTCGTAGTCGTAGGTGACCTCCAGGGGACCGAAGCAGAAGTCGCACACATTGAGAGGCTCCGCCGGGTACTCGCGGCCGCACTCCTTGCAAAACAGGCCCTTTATATTAGACACCGGCTGAAGTTTCTCCCCAGTCCATCTTAATCCGCCAGGCGGCAGAGGCACAGCATTCGGGCATAGCCTCCCAGCCTAAGACTGCGACTGATGTTACAAGAGGCGCTCTGGAGTTGTCAAGGCAAGGGCGCGCTTTTTCAACCTCGCCTGGCCCAACGGGTCTACGAGCCATTGGACTAACAAGACGGTATACAACTACCAGACCCTTCTCTTCCTCTGCTCCAGTACCTACCACTGCCTCTGAGTCTATGGTATAACTACCGGGGGCAGGTCACATGAAGATTGAACTCAGCAATGGCTATCTACTGGAGGACTGGGAAACTGCGTGGGTTCGCGGAGACCAGGAGCGCTTTAATCACTCTCGCGGATGACTACGATATTTGGATGAATCTGAGTGATAAATTCCCCCACCCATACACGAGGGCCGATGCCGAGGCTTGGGTAGCACTCCAGTCCCGCCGTAACCCAGTGGAGCACTTCGCCATCTGCGATGCCGCAGGGCCCATTGGCGGCATTGGCCTCTGGACACGAGAGGGTGACTTACGGCACTCAGCTGAGTTCGGATACTGGCTGGGCAAGCCGTTCTGGGGGCGCGGCATCACGACCGCCACTGCGCAGGTGGTGACAGCCTACGGCTTTGAAACACTCGGCCTCATCCGCATTGACGCGATGGTACGAACGGACAACGCCGCCTCTGTGCGAGTGTTGGAGAAGGTGGGATACCAACGGGAGGGACTCCTCCGCCGAGCTGTACTACAGGGTGGAGTGCCCGTCGACCATTTGCTTTACGCTATCCTGCTCGAGGACTGATTGCCCCTCTGGGTCAATCACAACACACAGAGCGTATCCTGCGAGCAAAATAGCCTTTGACAGGAGTGCTTGGATGGCTCAGTATTCAGGTAAGACTCGGTAACAACATGAGGTGAGTATGCCGCGAACAACCAGGACCATCACATTCTCCCTACCCCCTGAGATGGCGGAGCGGATTGACGAGGTGATGAAGCAACAGGGACGCACCAGAAGCGAGGTCCTGCGAGAAGCGCTGCTACAGTACATTGAAGAGTGCGAGTGGAAGGAGTTGCTCAGCTACGGAGAGCAACGCGCCAGGAATCGAGGCATTGGGCCCGGCGACGTGGGCGCGCTGATAAAAGAGTACCGGGCTAAGACCGGCGCCTCTCTAGCATGAGGGGGTCATCTGCCCTCTACCCCCTCAGTCCCTTGAGTCGGATCGCCGGCAGCCGTTTGAGCGTCTCGTTGCGCGGGTCCACCTCTATCCCCGCCGACTCCAGCGCCGTTACCCCAAGCAAAGGCTCGGTGTCCTCGTCCGCCATTATGATCGTGCCTCCGACTATCTCCCCCATGAACTCAATGTCCGCGGTAGTGACGTCCGCCTGGTAATCGCTGCCGTCGGCAAGTACGTAGGTCCGTCGGCCTTTAGGCATAAGTCCAATGGCCTCCAGGTACTTCCTCGGCACCATGCAGTCGGTGGCGCCCGTGTCCACCAGGAACAGGCCCTCCCACTCTCGCTCCAGGTCGGCCGGGTTCCGAATGGCGACTGTTACGTAGATTGCTCCCAATGTCTTGACCTTCCTATACTCCTCTGCTCTAGCCGCGTCCCCTACCCCTCCTTTAGCATACGGCGGAGGACGGTGTGCAGCACGCCTCCGTTGCGGTAATAGTCCACCTCCACCTGCGTGTCGATGCGGGATAGGGCGGTGAACTCGAAGGCGCTGCCGTCCTCCCGGACCACCTTGAGCTGTATGTCCTGCCCCGGCTTGAGCCCCTGGGTGATGCCAACGATGTCGAAGGTCTCGCGGCCCGTCAGCCCCAGGCTCGCCGCGCTCTCCCCCGGCTTGAACTGAAGGGGAAGCACGCCCATGCCAATCAGATTGCTGCGATGTATGCGCTCGTAGCTCTCGGCGATGGCCGCCTTCACGCCCAGGAGGTTGGGGCCTTTGGCTGCCCAGTCCCTCGAGCTGCCTGCGCCATACTCCCTGCCGGCGATGACTATGGTCGGGATGTCTGCGGCCTGGTACTTCTCCCCCGCCTCGTAGATGCTGGTCGCCTCGTTTTCCGGGTAGTAGATGGTCCAGTCGCCTTCCATGTCGGGAGTCAGGGCGTTCCGCAGCCGGACGTTGCCGAAGGTGCCGCGCATCATCACCTCATGGTTGCCGCGGCGGGCGCCGAAGGTGTTGAAGTCGCGCTGCTGCACACCCTTGTCGACCAGGAACTGCCCGGCCGGCCTGGTCAGGGGTATCGCGCCGGCAGGCGAGATGTGGTCCGTTGTGATGGAATCGCCCAGCATCACAAGAACGTGGGCTCCCATTATGTCCGTGGGCTCATCGATTTCGCCGCCGAAGTCCTTGAAGAAGGGCACTTCCTGGATGTAGGTGGAGTCCTCGTCCCAGAGGTACAGAGCGCCCTCTGGCACCGGCAGACTGTTCCACTCATCCGGCCCGACTGAGACGTTGCCGTACCGCTCCTTGAACATCTCCGGGTTGAGGGAGGTGGAGACGGTCTCCCGAATCTCCGCCTGGCTGGGCCAGATGTCCTGCAAGTAGACGGGATTGCCCTGGCTGTCCTGACCCAAAGGCTCGCTAGTGAGGTCGATATCCACGGTGCCGGCCAGGGCGTAGGCCACCACCAGCATGGGCGAGGCCAGGTAGTTGGCCTTCACATCCGCGTGCACCCGGCCTTCGAAGTTGCGGTTGCCGCTGAGCACGGCCGCTACTGCCAGGTCGCCCTCCTGTATTGCGTTGGATACCGGCTCGGGCAACGGGCCGCTGTTGCCGATGCACGTGGTGCAGCCGTATCCGACGGTGTGGAATCCCAAGTCCTCCAGGTAGGATGTCAGGCCGGCGGAGTCCATATAGTCGGTGACCACTTGGGAGCCGGGGGCCATGCTGGTCTTCACCCAGGGCTTCCTGGTCAGGCCGCGCTCTACGGCTTTCTTTGCCAGCAGCCCGGACCCCACCATCACCGACGGGTTGGAGGTGTTGGTGCAGCTCGTGATGGCGGCTATAACCACCTTCCCGTTCTCCAGCGACTCCTCCTGGCCGTCCAGGGTCAGCGTAGCAGAGCCGCCCTGCTCTCCGAAGTTGGAGTGGAAGGCATCCCTCATATCGCTCAGGACCACACGGTCCTGGGGCCTCTTTGGACCGGCCAGGCTCGGTATAACTTCGCCCATGTCCAGCTCCAGTGATTCTGTGTACAAAGGGTCGGGGGTATCGTCGGTGCGGAAGATGCCCTGCGCCCTGGCGTATCGCTCCACCAGCTCCACCTGGTCTGCGTCCCGGCCGGTGCCTCGCAGGTACTCCAGGGTAACAGCGTCGATTGGGAAGAAACCGCAGGTCGCTCCGTACTCAGGAGACATGTTGGCGATGGTCGCCCTGTCCGGCAGAGGCAGATTGCTCAGTCCGCTGCCGTAAAACTCCACGAACTTCTCGACGACGCCCTTCTCCCTGAGAATCTGGGTCACCGTGAGCACCAGGTCTGTGGCCGTGACGCCCTCCCGCAGAGCGCCGGTCAGCTTGACGCCGATGACCTCCGGTAGCTGCATGTAGTAGGGCTGACCCAGCAGCACAGCCTCCGCCTCGATGCCTCCGACGCCCCAGCCCAGGACGCTCAGTCCGTTGATCATGGTGGTGTGGGAGTCCGTCCCCACCACCGTATCGGGGAAAACCATCAAGCCGGCATCCGACTCGCGGGTCGTAACAACCTTGGCCAGGTATTCAAGATTGACCTGGTGGACTATGCCCGTCCCGGGCGGCACCACCGAAAAGTTATCGAAAGCCTTCTGCGCCCAGCGGAGGAAGGTGTACCGCTCCGTGTTGCGCTCGAACTCCCGCTCAACGTTGAGCTGGAATGCGGTGGGTACACCAAAGAAGTCAACCTGTACTGAGTGGTCTATCACCAGGTCCACCGGCACGATGGGGTTGACCTTGTTGTGGTCGCCGCCCGACCTGGCAATGGCGGACCGCATGGCCGCCAGGTCCACGACGGCCGGTACCCCCGTGAAGTCTTGCATGAGCACACGGGACGGCATGAATGGGAACTCCCGGGACGACTGCGATTTCGGCTCCCAGCTGGCGACCGCCATTACGTCCTCTTCCGTGACCAGGTAGCCGTCCAGGTTGCGCAGTGCGTTCTCCAGCAACACGCGGATGGAGAAGGGCAACCTCGAAAGGTTGACCAGCCCCTCTTCCTCCAGCGCCGTAAGCCGCGAGTAGCCCACGCTCCCCTGCGCGGTCTCAAGTGTAGAGTGTGCTTTCTGTTGAAGGTTCTGTGTGCTCATATTTGCGAATTCTCCCTATAGAGTGGTCTCTGTTGACGTGTTAAGATTATGCCACAGGCTGGATAAGTATGCCAGAGCAGAGGGCGAGGGCAGCCCGCTTTGGCATCCGTCATTCCCGTGAAAACGGGAATCTAAGGCCCCTATTCCAAGACATCGTAGCCTTGCAGACAGAGTTTTTAGATTCCTGCTTCCGCAGGAATGACGGTGTGGCAATTCTTGCGGGATGACACTATGGGTTACGCAAAGGTCTCTGAAAACGGGAATCCAGGAGGGGTGTGGAATTGGCGTGAGCAGGCACAGTGTGAGTCAATCTAAGGAGGACTAGGATTTGCCGGAGACGCCGCCAAGAATGGTCTCTCTCACGGAGTCAGACTTGGACTTCGTCGTGAGTGAGGCCGCCCAGGGATCCACAGACACGGACCGCCTCAAGCTCCTCATAGAGGAGGACGAGCAGTTCCGGTCGGCCATCCTTGGGAACGAGAACGTGTTCCATCGGCTGATGGCTGACGAGGAGGTATTCGTGAAGGTCTCCCCCGCCCTCTACTTCGAGGTGCTGCTCAGGCAGTCCCTCCGGGACCTTGAGACAGCTAGCTACACCGTGGAGCGGGACGGCCGTGCTGACCTCCCCGTCTTTGACACCCCGGAGGTCGTCAAGTTCCTTTCCATTCAGGGCGTGCTGGACTACCTGGCCCACATGCTCGCCTCCTTCACCCGTATCAACAGCTACGCAGTGCCCGTGCGAATCCGCCGCGGCATCCGCAGGCGCGTAGTCTACAACGACATGGACATCGACAGCCTGACGCGCCTTTGCGCCACAGCCGACTGGGAGCAGCGCTTCGGGTACTACAAGCGCATCGCCGACGTCTGCCTCTTCATCTCCGGTGTCTTTCCCGACTACGCGTCGCCTGCTATGCGCTACTCCGTCCCCAACCGGATGCGCACTGCCGTCTCCGACCGGACTCGGCGCAGCTTGTCGGACTACGAGGTCCAGGGCAGTCAATTCTACGGCCTGGCTGAAGAGCACGACTCCGCTCAACACCTGGGATTGTCCGAGGTGTTCCGCCTGCTCAGAGACCACTTCGCGACGGCCCGCAAGCCCCTGAGCTTCATCGCCTCCCACTACCTTCATGGCAGCAGGGGCCAACTGTTCGGCGCCCCGTCCTCCTGAATAGGCTGGCAACCCGCCGTATGTTCTGGTAGACTCGCTATCATTCGCTCGCGCGTGTATTCCCCGCGCGAGCACGTCAATGGAATAACCTGAAATAAGGAGTAGCCATGCCCAAGCAGTACAACGCACCGCCGCCAATGTCCATCGACCCCAACGCAAAGATCACCGCCACCATGCACACCAGCAACGGAGCAATAGTCTTCGAGCTGTTCGCTTCGGAAGCGCCCAATACGGTGAACAACTTTGTGTTCCTGGCCCGTGAGGGCTTCTACGATGGCGTGATATTCCACCGCATCATCAAGGGGTTCATGTGCCAGAGCGGCGACCCGGAGGGCACCGGCATGGGAGGGCCTGGGTACAGCTTTGCGGACGAGCCGGTCACCCGGGACTATCTGGCCGGCACCCTAGCGATGGCCAACGCCGGGCCCAACACCAACGGCAGCCAGTTCTTTGTGGTTCACCAGGAGGCCGGCCTCCCCAAGAACTACACCATCTTCGGACAGGCCGTGGAAGGCCTGGACGTTGTGGACGCCCTGGCGAACACCGCCGTCACCACGTCCAACACGGGAGAGCGCTCAAAGCCCGTAGAGCCCCCGACCATAGAGCGCATTGAGATTTCCGAAGTGTCCGGCTAGCATCATAACCTGAAGGCTATGCTAAGGGTCGTCCGTGGCATTGTAGAGTGCTACTGGGCTTCCCGGTCCGTTTTGGGCGGGACGTACGACTCTTCTGGGTCGCAGGCGAGGAGAGCTACGGGAAGAGCCAGCGCAAGGATAAGGATAGTCAGCCATCTAGTCGTTCGCGGCATTTCATTCACCCCAGGCTTGATTAACTAGATATGGCGCCGTCTCTCCGCGCCGGGGCCAGTTGCGGACTATGTACCACACGAGCAGCGTCAGCGTAACTATCGCTCCCGCGACGGCCACCATCAGGCCAGTCTCCAGGTCCTGAAAGTCCACCGTTCTACCTTCGGCCTCAGACCTGAGGGCAATTGCGCCGAACCCGGAGGCCACCAGGTTGTTCAGGAAGTGGGCGGCCATGGGAACTATCAGGGTATTGGTCTTGATGTAGAGCAGGCACATGGCTACGCCAAATGCAAAGGCGCCGAAGAAGCCCACGTGAAAGAGGCCAAACACTATCGACGATCCGATGACGCCCGCGGTCGGCCCCCACTTGAGAGACCAGCGCGTCAGGAGCATACCCCGGAAGAAGACCTCCTCAACGACCGGCGCTACGAGCACCGTAACGAGGAAGGCCTGGAGGTTGTGGAGGCCGGCATAGTCGCTCTGCTTGCCGGTTACGTAGACATCTTCATTGGCGAATACGTCCACCAAATGGGTCAGATAGACAGATATAAAGTACAGGAACAGCCAGGAGGTGAATATGGTGAAGAGCATCAGCAGGCCGACTACCCCGACAACCGAACGCCACCGGTAGCCGGATGGCACGCGACCGATAAGCAGCCGCATATCGACCCGGTTCCCCGAAACCTTCCCCAGGACCCAGGCCACCATGAGCCCGTAGAATCCGGCGTTTATGATGAGCGTTTGAAAGAAGGGATCGAGTCCTCCGTCAGAGCGACCGACAAAGAGGTTGGCGAGTGCGAACATACCAACCAGTATTGGGATTCCAGCGAGCACCCAGAGAAGCAGGCTACGGGCCCTGATCCTGTGAAACGGGTTGTCCGGGGCGATCACGAGGGGGAAGCGCGTCTCGGATAAGGGTCTCCCACATGAAGTGCAGTAGAGACTTCCAAGGCTGCTCTCGAATCCGCAGTACCGGCAGTTCAACTCGCTGTCACCCGACGCGCCGACGCGCCCGCATTGAGTTCAGCTACAGCCTACAAGCCACGGCTGCAGCTCATCTCAGGACCAGGGCCAGGTCGCCGCGGCGGGCCTTGTACGTCTCCACAAGAACGCGGAACCGCTTGCTATAGGCGTCGGAGGCAATGGCGTCCGTGGTCATTATGTAGGCGTCCTCATTGTTGTCGGTGTAGTACCTCTTGCGCAGGCCCACCTCTTTGAATCCGTACTTGGTGTACATTGACTGGGCCACGTGGTTGGACACCCGCACCTCCAGGGTCACCACGCGCGAGCCGCGGTCCAAAGCCAGCTCGACCGAAGCCAGTAGCAGCAACTCGCCCACGCCATTGCCTCGCAGGGCCTCCCGCACGGCTATGCCGGTAATGTGGGCCTCGTCGGTCATAAACCAGGTAGCCACGTAGCCGGCAAGCTGGTCTCTGCCCAGAAGCGGAGCCGGGGCCGGCTTGCCTCTACCGAACAGACGCCCCAAGATACCTCTCAGACCGCCGGGGTTTGAGGTGTTGCCCGCGACTGGCGATTCAGGATCCGCTTCACTCAGCGGCGCTGCTTCGGCCGATGGGTCGTAAGCGACCAGAACGCTTGCCATTCTGTTGGACAAATCCCGTTTGAATGGGGCTGGAGGCCAGTTGGTCGGGAAGGCTTCCCGCTCTATTTCCGTTAGCTGGGGAACATCCTCTTCCCTGGCAGGCCTGATGGCG
Organism: Dehalococcoidia bacterium; assembly: GCA_965218945.1. Classification (GTDB taxonomy): domain Bacteria; phylum Chloroflexota; class Dehalococcoidia; order Lucifugimonadales; family UBA2985; genus DAOUJW01. The sequence continues at coordinate 2,343,066 of OZ244718.1, read as the reverse complement.
TAGGGCATAGCTGTTTCTCTCTGGATGGTAGTTGCAACCGATAATGGGATTCTATCATAACAGGGATAGCGCTGCTATCTTGGGATATAGCCTGGTAGTGCCGAAACGCTAACTGCCTTAGTGCCTATGCTATACTTCTAAAGAGACGTAGCTATCCAGGATGGGAACAATGGCAACAGAATCGGAACCTAGACCAACTATAACAAAAGTATGGGCCAAGAACTTCCGCAGCATTGAGTACGCCGAGCTGGAGTTGGGCCCCCTGACAGTCCTAGTTGGACCCAACGCCTCTGGCAAAAGCAACCTGCTGGACATTCTGGGCTTCCTTGCCGATGCAACGCGAGACGGCTTGGAAACGGCCATAACAAGACGTGGGGGGATTAGCTCCATTGGCCGCAGGTCTCCAACCGGAAGGGCGCTCAGCCCTGAACTCGGCTTACAGTACAAGCTGCCGGGCGGGACGCTTGAGTACAGTGTAGCGCTGATGAGACGGAGCAATGGCGAGTACGGGGTCAAACGCGAATTTGGCACATTTAATCCCGGAGATTCGTCCACTGGCCAAGTCGAGGTTGAACTCAGCAGCGGACGCATTACCAAGCCCAACCTTAAAAATATACTTAAGAAACGGGAATCCAGACTGAACAAAGCCGGAGAAAGTACAACTTCGCGGATCAGGGCGGAGACACGATTCATAGAGGACCTCATAGAGGGACTAGGATCACAAGACCTCCAGATGATTTCTGAGCAACCATGGAGAGTTACTTCATGGTTGGCTTCCTTGGATACCGGGACGGAGGCAATGGGAAAAAGTCCCTACTTTGGTTTGCATATGGCTCTTGATAATGCAAGGGGAAACCTAAGCCATATCGGTATGTACCATATATTCCCCAACTCATTGCGCGACCCTCAGAAGGTAGCAGATAGTCATCCATTGGCAACTAGCGGAGAAAATCTCGCCTCTACCCTAAGGGACATGGTGCAGAAGAAGAGTCGCTTTCTCTCCGAGCTGAAAGAAGCGCTGAGCGTTGCGGTCCCGGGAGTTCGAGACGTTCGAGTCCTACATGCCGGCAGCTACTACGTTGTAGAACTCAAACACGAGAAGGCTGACAATGGAGCAAAGGGACTGTGGTTTGACCTGTCTCACGAGTCCGACGGCACCATTCGGTTGCTGGCTATGCTGACCGCCCTTTTCCAGGACCCTGCGCCGTCGCTAATAGGACTGGAAGAGCCTGAATTGGCAATTCACCCCGGCGCTATGGCTGTGTTGGCAGACACTATGAAGGAAGCCTCTCTAAGGGGACAGGTGTTGATTGCCACCCACAGCCCGGATTTGATAAATCTACTGCCTATAGAAAGCATCCGGGCAGTAACCGCCGAAGGCGGCTCAACTATAGTGGGTGAAGTTGCGGAACACCAGCTGAGGGCAGTGAAAGACAAACTGTTCTTACCCGGAGAGCTGCACAGCATGGAAGGTCTCCACCCGGCGGCCACAGGGACATCCGACGAGTGACAACGATTGTACCGGTCGTAGAAGGAGACGGAGATGTCGCGGCGCTGCCAGGATTGTTAGGCCGTATACTGTTGGAGATGTATAACCGATCGGACGTATCAGTGGCTCAAGGGAAGACAATGGTAGTTAACGCCAACGGACGGTCTACTCTTGAAAACAGGTTAGAAAAGTTCATTCAATACGCACGATACAAACCTGACTGCGGCGCAATTCTGGTCCTGTTGGACACGGACGGCGACTGCCCGGTTGATCTAGCCGAAGGGCTTTCGCAGCGCTGCGAACAACTAGGCTTGACCATCCCGGTTGAGATAGTATGCGCTCATAGGGAATATGAGTCCTGGTTTCTCGCCAGCCTGGACACCATCAGGGGCCGGCGCGGAATCAGCGACACCGCAGTCCTATCTCAGGATGCCGAGAATATACAGAACCCTAAGCAGTGGCTCACCGACCAAATGCCCCCTGGACAGGCTTACAAAGAGACAACCCATCAAGCTGCGCTTACTCAACATATGGATATAGACATGGCACATAGCAATTCACGCTCCTTTCGCCGTCTATGTCATGCTCTGGAACTGTTGCTGGATAGCACATCCTCACCCATAACTTAAGTATGGCCGGGATGCCAAAGTTGATTGACCAACCAGTTGAGTTAACTTATCATTCCTGCCACAGACTAGACGTAACCTCGAGCCAGCCAAGAGAGCGTTTCCGCGATCCACGCCATTGCATTCCGATATGGAAGAGCCGCATTTAACCGAAAAGCGTCCCAGAGATGTCCTGGGAGGCATGTCCCTGTTCGTAATGCTGGCTGCACTGCTGGCGGACCAGCTTTCCAAGGCCCTGGTGCTGCTGACAATGTACCCGGGGCAGTCCATCCCGGAGTCCGGCATCTTCCGGCTCACCTACGTCAAGAACACAGGCAGCGCCTTCGGACTGTTTCCCAACCAGACCCTCTTCCTCATCTTCGCGTCTTTTGTGGGAATAGCTATACTGCTGGTCTTCTACCGCATCCACAGGGTCAGCAGCCCCATTCTGCGCATCAGCCTGGGGTTGCAGCTGGGAGGCGCGATAGGCAACCTGATGGACCGCCTGCGCCTCGGCTATGTGGTAGACTTCATTGACGTGGGAGCGTGGCCCGTGTTCAACCTGGCAGACTCGTCCATAGTGGTGGGCCTGGTCGGGCTGATGATAACAATGCTGACGACCAACAGCCCGCCGGAGCGCTACTCGGCGTCAGAGGCCTTCCTCTATCCGGTTGCACTGGAGCAGAGGGAGGACTCTCCGAGCGTCGATGCAGAGATGACACCGGTGACCGAAGACACCGGATTGGAAGCAAGGGAAGAACAGTGGAAGAAGTCCGCCGAGTAGTGGTCGACGTCCGGGACGAGCGTCTCGACAAGTTCCTGGCCTCCCGCGAGACCGACCTGTCCCGCGCTCAGATAGCGGGCCTGGTGGCCGGCGGCCTGGTGAAGGTGGACGGCGCAATCGTAAAGTCTTCCTACAGGCTGCGTGGGGGAGAGACCGTGGAGATGGAGATGCTTCCGCCTCCGCCCTCAGGCGTGTCTCCTCAGGAAATACCGCTCTCGGTGATATACGAGGACGAAGATATCCTGGTGATAGACAAGCCTGCGGGTATGGTGGTGCATCCCGCGCCGGGACACCGCCGGGACACCGTCGCCAACGCCCTCCTCGCCCGGCTTCCCGACATTGAAGAGGTCGGGGATGAGCAGAGGCCGGGCATAGTGCATCGCCTGGACATGGACACCTCCGGGCTGATGGTGGCAGCCAAGAACCGCAGGGCGCACCGCCACGTATCCGGGCAGATCAAGGACAGGAGCGTCCTCAAGGGGTATACTGCCTTGGCGAAGGGAAACATCGACCCGCCGGAGGGCGTTATCAAGGCCAGGATAGGCAGGGATAATCGGAACCGAAAGCGCATGGCAGTGGTTGACCTTGGGCGCGAGGCGGAGACCTCCTACCGCGCCGTCGAGAGCGCGCCGGGCTACACCCTGCTGGAGGTGTTCCCAAAGACAGGCAGGACACACCAGATAAGGGTGCACCTATCCGCCCTGGGATACCCCATCGTTGGAGACGCTCTCTACGGCGGAAAAGACCCTCGCCTGGAGCGACAGTTTCTTCACGCCCACCTCCTGGGCATCAGATTGCCGGGGACAGGCGAGTACAGGGAGTTCACATCTCCCCTGCCGGCGGACTTGAAAGCCTTCCTCTCCCAACTGAAGATGAACGGAGCAGAGGCCGGACAAACCATTATAGAAAGGTCCTGAGACACATGGACGAGAGAGTCAGAGTACGCTACGCACCAAGCCCCACGGGAGATCCCCACGTGGGAAACATACGCACTGCCCTGTTCAGTTGGCTGTTCGCCCGTCACACCCAGGGCGACTTCATAGTTCGCATCGAAGATACGGACGTCGCCCGCACCGTTGACGGGGCGGTGGAGTCCATCATGGACTCCCTCCGGTGGCTCGGTCTGGACTGGGACGAGGGCCCTGATATCGGCGGGGCCTACGGCCCATACACCCAGTCAGAGCGGTTGGAGCTGTACCAGCAGGCGGCGGCAGGCCTGGTCGAGAGAGGGCATGCCTACTACTGCTACTGCTCGTCAGAGCGCCTCAAGGAGATGCGCGAGGAGCAGGCGCGCCAGAAGCTGCCCCCCGGCTACGACCGCCTGTGCCGGGATATGGGATATGGGCAGTCCGCGGATCCGCGCCCAGTGGTGCGTTTCAAAATGCCCCTGGAGGGGGAGACCACCTTCCACGACATCATTAGAGGCGACGTGACCTTTGCCAACGCGACGGTGGATGACTTCGTTATACTCAAATCGGACGGGTATCCGACCTACCACCTGGCCCACATCGTGGACGACCACCTCATGGAAATCTCCCACGTGCTGCGAGCCGAGGAGTGGCTGCCAAGCGTCCCCAGGCACGTCCACTTGTACAACGCCCTGGGATACGAGATGCCCTACTTCGCTCACCTGCCCATCATTCTGGGTCCAGACCGCTCCAAGCTGAGCAAGCGTCATGGCGACGTGTCGGTGCTCCAGTACAGGGATATGGGCTATCTGCCGGAGGCCATGTTCAACTTCCTGGCCCTTCTGGGCTGGTCACTGGACGATCACACGGAGATTCTCTCCCGGGAGGATCTGATAGGACACTTCTCCATCGATCGTATAGTCAAGTCCGGGGCCATCTTCAACCTGGAGAAGCTGACCTGGATGAACGGGATGTACATACGCAACCTGAGCGACAAAGACCTGGTGAGCCGCATCCTTCAAGTGCTGGACGATTCGCTTACAAAAGAGGTGCCCCGCCCGATTTCGGAGGACTACGTTAGCGCCATCACTCCCCTGGTACAGGAGCGCCTCAAGACAATGACTGAAGTCCCACAGCTAATGGACTTCTTCTTCCTGGAAGAGCTTGAATACCCGCCGGAGGACCTTGTTCAGAAAGGCATGGACAGGGAAAGCACCACACGCGCCCTTGAGTCTACGCTACAGAGGGTAACGGGCCTGGACGCGTGGTCTACCGAGTCACTGGAGGGAGAGCTGAGGCCCCTTGCGGAGGAGCTGAACATCAAGACGGGCCAGCTTTTCGGAGCCATACGCGTGGCCGTGACGGGGCGAAAGGCGGCCCCGCCGCTGTTCGAGACTATGGCAGTGCTGGGCAAGGACAAGTCTCTTTACAGACTTCAGAAGTCCGTTCGCGGCCTTCGCGAGAGTTGACGAAGTAAGCCTGCGGTCTTACACTTTATGTAGCAGGTTTTGAATGGGCTCTTCTGCTTGAGAAACTGAGAAGGGCCTCCAAAGAAACAGATTCAGGGTTATCATAGATTAGGAGGTTCTGATATGTCCCTACCCACACCCGTAACCGACCAGGATTTTGATCAGGAGGTACTGGAAGCGGACACCGTTGTTCTGGTTGACTTCTGGGCCGAGTGGTGCGGTCCCTGCAAGATGGTCGCCCCAGTTCTCGACGACCTGTCACAGGAGTACGACGGCAAGATCAAGTTTACCAAGGTTGACGTGGACGAAAACCCCGAGACTGCAATGAAGTACGGCATCAGGAGCATCCCCACCATGCTGGTCTTCAAGGGCGGCGCACCCGTGGACCAGGTGGTTGGCGCGGTCCCCAAGGCGGTACTCAAGAAGCGACTGGACTCCGCTCTCTAAACACCCTCTATATTCCGGAAGGGCCACACCGTGGGAGTGGATGGGCTCTGGTGGGCTTCGCGGACTTCAAATCCGTCGGTGGGCGCCCTACGGTGTCCACGGGGGGTTCGACTCCCTCCCGCTCCCGCTGGTACACTGGGCCAGCTAGTCCAGTAGCGATCCTTCTGGTCACGTCTTCCTTGACGTCATTTACCAGGCATGATCAAGCAGGCGTGCCCTCCCCCATCTGTTGCGGCTGAGGCCCTAAGTAGGCAAGTATGTCCGTGTGCCTCAGGCTAGCGGTGTCCCGTGGGAACGGAGAACGCGAATCCAGGCTCGCCAATCATTCCCGCAGCGACGGTAGCGTTGGTTCCTTCGTCAATGAGGATGAAACTGCCGGTGACGCGGTTGCTGGTGTAGTCGTCGACCGCCAACGGTGCGCTGACCCTGAGCTTGACGTGGCCGATCTCGTTTAGCCACAGCAAATCAGAGTCCGTTTCGCCGGTGAGCGACGTGATGCTGAACAACGACACGAGGTCGGTGACCACTGCCTTCGCCGATCGCGTGGTGTGCTTGATACGGTACACATTACCGGCACGAAGCGCGGCGCGCTCGTCCATCCAGCAAACGACTGCATCGAGATCCTGGGCCATCGCCGGCCAGTCGTCCGCTCCACAGATCATCTCCCCGCGAGTAACGTCGAGGTCGTCGGCAATCTGAACGGTCACGGCGTCGGGAGCGCGCGCCTCCTCCACGGCGCCCCAAGGCGCTTCGATGGTCGTGATGACGCTCTCCACGCCGGAGGGCACGATGCGCACTCGCTGGCCCACGCGCAGGACACCCGACGCGACGCTCCCCGCATAGCCACGGTAGTCGTGGTACTCCTCGCGGTGGGGGCGGACGACGTATTGAACAGGCATTCTCAAGGGCAGCGTATCGAGTCCTTCACGCACCGGCAGGCTTTCGAGGTGGGCCAGCAGCGGGTCGCCCTGGTACCAGGGCATGTTCGCCGACGGCTCGACCACGTTGTCGCCGTTGAGCGCTGACATGGGGATGAAGGTCGCATCGTTCACATAGAGCCGCTCCATCAGCGGAGTGAATTTGGAACGGACTGCTTCGTAGGCCCGCTCCTCATAGCCAACGAGGTCCATCTTGTTGACGCAAACGACGATGCGATCGATGCCCAACAACGAGGCGATTACGGCGTGGCGGCGGGATTGCTCCACCACACCGTTGCGCGCATCAATCATGATGAGCACCGCCTCGGCGGTGGACGCCCCGGTGACCATGTTGCGCGTGTACTGCACGTGCCCTGGCGTGTCTGCCAGAATGAATTTGCGCGTTGGAGTGGAGAAGTAGCGGTAGGCAACGTCGATGGTGACGCCCTGCTCCCGTTCGGCGCGGAGGCCGTCCGTGACGAGAGCGAGGTTCACGTAGTCGCCGTGTTGGCGCCGGCTGGCATCCTCGACGGCGGCGAGTACGTCGTCGTCGAGGGCTTTCGAGTCATACAGCAGACGACCGATGAGCGTGCTCTTGCCGTCGTCCACGGACCCGGCCGTGGCGATGCGGAGAAGGTCCATGCTAGAAGTAGCCCTCGCGCTTGCGGTCTTCCATGGCCGCCTCGGCGGTCCGGTCGTCAGCCCGCGTCGCGCCACGCTCGGATATGCGGGCTGTCAGCGTTTCGGCGATGACTGCTTCGGGTGTGGCAGCCTCCGACGGTACGGCTGCTGTGGAGGTCATGTCACCGACGGTGCGGAAACGCACACTGCGGACGACCACCGGCTCTCCACGCTGAGGCTGCATCACCGGCGATAGCGCCATGAGCATCCCGTCATTCTCAAATACCTCCCGCTGGTGACCGTAGTAGATTTCCGGCAGGTCGATTTTCTCCTCTGCTATGTAGCGCCAGATGTCCAGCTCCGTCCAGTTGGAGAGCGGGAAGACGCGCATGTGCTGGCCGAATCCAATGCTGCCGTTGTAGAGGCCCCAGAGCTCTGGTCGTTGGTTCCGTGGGTCCCACTGTCCGAATTCGTCGCGCACGGAGTACACACGCTCTTTTGCGCGCGATCGCTCCTCGTCGCGCCGCGCGCCGCCGAAAACCGCAGTGAACTTCCCCCGGCGAATGGTTTCCAGCAGCACCGGTGTCTGCATGCGGTTGCGAGGGAAATCAGGACTCGGTGGGGTGGGAATACTCCCTGAGGCAATTGCGTCGTCAACCGAGCCCACGACCAGGTCGAGGCCAAGCCGCTCGACGACGCGATCTCGGAAAGCGATGACCTCGGGAAAGTTGTGGCCGGTGTCGATGTGGACCACAGGGAACGGCAGGTGGGCAGGTCGGAGCGCCTTGATGGCGAGATGCAGAAGCACGGCCGAGTCTTTGCCACCGGAGAAGAGCAGGCCCGGCCGATCGAACTCCGCGACCACTTCCCGAATGATGTAGAGCGCTTCCGACTCAAGGGCACGGAGATGCCAGGATTCGGAGCGATCGTTTTGATCGGCAAGCTCTTGCACACCCAATCTCTCTGACTCTGTTATTGTCATCCGGAGCTCCTTTTCGGGATATTCGGGCAAAAGAAAACCCCCTCCGCGTGCGAAGGGGGGCCAGATGCTTTCTCTTCTGAACTTTCGGCGCTAGGCGATGAGCGGCGCGCGTGTCGAAGCAGAAGGCCATCTGGCCTCCAGACAACAACAGCAGCTACACAGGCACATTGCGGCGCTCATTCAAGAGAGATGGTATCAGCGCCCAATTGGAATGTCAAGGAGAGATGTGCAAAATAGAATACCCATGTTGGTCAAAAGTTTGTCTCCGCAATCGCTACCTCTGCCCGCCGCACTTCCTCCGGGGTTGGCTTAGTTAATCCTAGATTGTTCAACATCCCCGGCCCGTATTTCGACCGCGCTATCGTTTGTACCGCTTCCCATCGCCGATCCTGCCATCGCTGGCCCTTACCCTCTTGGGGCACGTACGGCAGGGGTTCACGTTCTATGGGTTCCGGCTCTAGCGACAAGGGGGCGACCAACTGCCTTCTGACCCATGCCGTAGCATCCCATATCCACTCCATGCCTTCTCCGGCATCCTCACTTGGCATCAACGGGATCTCGTGCTTGGCGGCAATCCACTTGCCATCTCCCGGCCTCGACTTGCAATCCGCATCATCACATCGGTTCACCGAGAAGATTCCTTTCCGGCTTGGGTACGGCGCACGGTGGACTTTGGCAATCTCGCCATATGCAACCTCAGAGCCGTAGAAGCCGGCTACCCCTGGGCCCTCAAAGGCAATCTCGCTGGCATCAATCAAAGCATCCTTGCCTTGCCCATCGTAGGCTACATTCGGCCGGATATGATAATGGCGATCCACGCTGCCCTCCCTTCCAGATAACAAGTTTTAGTTCTCCACCTTACATAGTTAAAAACATAGCCCCCCTCGCGGAGCGCAGCCAAAAACTTGACGATGGTGGGCCTGAATGCAGGTTCAAAACAAGCCTTAGCGTAAAGCAACCGTCTTGAAAGTCAAGACGCAGGTGAAATCGGGTCCCTGTTTGCAACAAGCATAAGCGGAGCGCTTCGACAGGCTCAGGATGAGCGGTGTCGTGCGCCATAACCAACACCTATAGAGAATACCGTAATTCCGGCCGGTTACAACTCAGAATGTACTCTGCCTGCGATACACACTGCCCCCAACGCGGTATAATCAAACCGCTTCAAGCTATACAGACCCAGTTTAAGGAGGAAACCATGTACGACGAGGTAATCATCGGACTGGCGGACGCCCGCAAGGCCATACAGGCCATGCTGGACGAGGCGATGAAGGAGCCGGACAGGCCCCTTGCAATGGCCGTTGTGGACGTCAACGGCAGGCTGGTAGCTTTCGCGCGGATGGACCGATGCCGTCTGCTGCCCCAGTCGCTCGCCTTCAAGAAAGCCTACACCGCCGCCGTAATGCGCAGCGACACCGTGGACGTGGCCGAGCGATTCAGGACCTCCGGCCGGAGCATCAGCGACTTCGGCGACACCAATATGGCCGCGGTACAGGGCGGCGTAGTAATACAGAGGCCCAGCGACAACGCCTTTCTGGGTGGCATCGGTGTAAGCGGGCTGGCCGCCCAAGAGGACGAGGACCTGGCCCGCAAGGGCATCGCCGCAATGGGGCTGTAGACCCGCCGCGTTCAGCCGCCGGAGACCTTTGTATACCTTGCTCCAGTAGCTAAGGTACCTGTCGTTCCCGTCCCCGAGCGGGAATCCAGGTGGGTGGGGCATGGACTCCCGCCTGCGCGGGAGTGACGAGTAAGGGATACTGCAATAGTCTCCATCAGGACAAGCGGATAAGGAGGAAGCAATGCAACTGGAAATACCGGGCCCGGCCGGAACGCTGGAAGGATTCCTCCACCTGCCGGAAGGCGACGGGCCTTTCCCGGGGGTGGTGGTGTGCCATCCACACCCACAAATGGGCGGGGACATGAACAACAACGTGGTCATGGGCGTCTGCTACTCCCTGTTCATAGCGGGAATCGCCTCCCTCCGCTTCAACTTTCGCGGCGCGGGGAGGAGCCAGGGAGTGTATGACGAAGGCAGAGGTGAGATGGATGACTTGCTCGCGGCCCTTGAGTTCGCGGCGTCACAGGAGTCCATAGCGAGCGACGGCGTAGGGCTGGTCGGCTACTCCTTTGGAGCAGGCGTTGCCATGAAGACGGCGCAAAAGGGCGGCGTAACCAAAGCCCTCTCTCTCATAGGCCGCGCCAGGGTCGACGCCGAAGACGACTTCAGCAGGATACCTTCGCTGCCCATCCAGTTCATAATAGGCGACCAGGACAGGCTCATGCCGGAGGAGCAGTTCACGGACCTGACATCCAGGCTTACCACACCGCCGGAGATGCACGTCATTCCGGGAGCTGACCACTTCTTTGTGGGACAGGAAAGGGAGGCTGCAGAGCTTGTGACAGCCTTCTTCCAGCATCGGCTCAGCGCATCCGCATAGCCATGCGGCAACAGAGCATAGCCTTCAGGAGCGGCAAGCTCACCCTGGAAGGAATTGTTACCATCCCGCCGGGCGACAGGGGAGACTGCCCCGGGGTCGTCGTGTGCCACGCCCATCCGGTGCTCGGCGGGAACATGACTTCCGATGTTATGCACGCCATCTGCCAGTCCCTTGACGACGCGGGAATAGCGACCTTCCGCTTCAACTTCCGCGGCGTTGGCGGCAGCGAGGGCAGCTTCGACCAGGGGAAGGGTGAGCAGAACGACCTGAAGTCGGCCTTCGACACCTTCAGGAAGTGGCCCGGCGTCGAGAAGAACAGCGTGGGAGTGACCGGCATCTCCTTTGGAGCGGTGGTGGCCCTGGATTTCTTCAACAAGCACCGGGGCCAGGCTGCGCTGGCCGTGGTGTCGCCGACTGTGGCGGCCATGAAGAGGGCGCGGCTGGACAAGCTCAAGGGCGGGAAGCTGCTGGTCGCGGGAGGGCTGGACCGCATGGCGCCGGCAGACGAGCTGATCAGCCTTGCGGTGTCGTCTCAGGGAGTAGAATGCCGCATGATCTCCGGCGCGGACCACACCTGGGCCAGCCTAGAGAGCGAACTGGCCCGCCAGATGACCGAGTTCTTCACCGCCGAGCTGCGGTAGGCGCACCAGTTACATCTCGTCGTCATTCCCGCCCCCGTATCGAGGTACGGGGCAGGCCCCGAGCGGGAATCCAGGGTGGGAGGGGGATAGATGCCCGTCTGCACTGGCATGACGAGGAAGTTCGCCCAACTTTAGATTGACAAACCCCGGTTCTCATGCTTACAATCCAACAACCATCGACCAACCATCGACTCTTTGGAGCGGTGAGTAAACGGCAACTCCAGCAGGGAGCCGCGGGGATCAGTGAGACCACGACGGCAGGATAGCTACCGAGAGAAACTCGACAGGCCTTCTCCAAGGCGGGAGAAGGCTGTTTTTATTGTGGAATAGCGCTGTGCATAACGCCATAACTGACGTAGCCGGCATTAGTGTAGGGCACTTCACCAATCGTGAGGCCGCCACCGGCTGTACAGTCGTGCTCTGCCCCGAGGGAGCCGTCGCCGGCGTGGACGTTCGCGGCTCCGCCCCCGGCACTCGCGAGACCGACCTCATGCGCCCCGGCAACCTTGTCCAGCAGGTGCACGCCATACTCCTGAGCGGAGGCAGCGCATTTGGACTCGACGCCGCGTCCGGCGTCATGCGCTACCTTGAGGAGAGGGGCTTCGGCTTCAAGATGGGCACAGGAGTCGTCCCCATCGTTCCTGCGGCCATCATTTTCGACCTGGGTCTGGTTACCCACAAGGTGCGGCCTGGGGCTGAGGACGGCTACACAGCCTGCATCAACGCCACCGACGACCCGCCGGAAGAGGGCAGCGTCGGAGCCGGGACTGGCGCAACGGTGGGCAAAGTCCTGGGAAGAGACCGGGCCACAAAGGGCGGGTTGGGCACCTCCAGCATAACCCTCGGTGGCATAACCGTAGGCGCGCTGGCGGTGGTCAACGCCATCGGCGACGTCGTGGACCCCGACACTGGCCGCGTCGTGGCAGGCCCCAGGGACGAGGACAACCGGGGATTCCTTCGCACCACGGACATTCTCACCAATCCAAAGAGCAAAATCGAGCCGCAGAGCGCGCCAACCAACACCACCCTCGCAGTAGTTGCCACCAACGCCACTCTCAACAAGGAGCAGGCGAACAAGCTGGCCCAAATGGGCCACGACGGACTGGCCCTTGCCGTACGCCCGTGCCACACAATGGCAGACGGCGACGTGGTGTTCTGCATCGCCTCAGGCAGCAGCGAGGCGGAGGTGGATATGAGGCAGCTCTGCTCCGCAGCCACACAAGCCGTAGCCCAGGCGTTGGTAAGAGGCGCTCTCATGGCCGATGGCCTTGGCGGAGTGCCTGCAGCCAGGGAGATAACAGGGTAGGATGAGAGGTCTCGCTGCTCATGTTGAATAGTCTTGCGCCAAGGCTGCTGTCGTGGGGAATGACCTTCTCCGGACTTGGATTTGGGTTGATAGTCGCCGCATTCGTCGGAGAGGACACACCCTCGCTGGCGCTGCTGGGCTTGGGATCGCTGGGAGGTGGAGCGACTATGCTTGCGGCGCGCTTCCTTATTGGGAGGAAAAGCAGTGAGCAGTAGCGACTTGAAGCTGGGATTCATCGGCGCGGGCCGGGCCGCCACAGCCCTCGCGCTGGGGCTTCAGGAGCAGGGCTACTGTATCGCAGCCGTGTCCAGCCGCACGCCGTCATCGGCGGAGTCGCTGGCAGGACGGCTCGACGGATGCGCTCCCTACACCGACCCCCAGAGCGTCGCTGATACCTGCGACCTGGTCTTCATCACAACCCCTGATTCCGCGATAGAATCGGTGGCAAGGCAGCTGCAATGGCGCGCCGGTACGTGGGTCGCACACTGCTCCGGCGCCGAGTCTACAGACATCCTGGAGGCCGCCCGCGAGCAGGGAGCGTTGGTGGGGTCCTTCCACCCCATGCAGACATTCCCCGGGACAGAGAACGCCGCCGCCGGCCTGTCGGGCATAGCCTACGCCGTGGAGGGGCCGCCGCCCTTGGCGGACACGCTGAAAGAGATGGCCCGCGCGCTGGGAGGATGGCCTGTGGAGATAGACCCGCAAGACCGGGCGCTCTACCACCTCTCCGGGTTCCTGGCCTGCGGCGCCGTAGTCGCTCTGATGGCTCAGGCGTCAGAGCTTTGGAGGGTTATGGGATACTCCAGAGAGGAGGGGCAGGAGGTTCTGCTTCCTATACTCAGGAGCACCGTGGACAGCCTGGAGACCCGCGGGATCCCGGCAGCCCTGACCGGCCCCATATCGAGAGGCGACATAAGCACCGTAATCAAGCACCTGGACGCTCTGGAAAGCCGGGCGCCATCTGTGCTGCCCATCTACTGCCGGATCGCTCTGGGAGCAGTATCCCTATCTAGGGAAAAGGGAGGAATCGATGGTAGAATAGAGCAAGAGCTCATTCATCTTCTGGAGAAGAGGCTCTCCGGAGCCAGTGGACTATTCGTGAGTTAAATTCACGCGACCCGAGAGGGCGTGTAGGAGGTTGACATGCGGGTAACCATCAGCGACATCAAAGATATGAAGGCAAGGGGAGAAAAGATCCCCATGATAACTGCCTACGATTACACCTCGGCCCGGATTGTGGACGCGTCTGGCATCCCACTGATACTGGTGGGAGACAGCCTGGGCCAGGTTATGCTGGGATACGACTCCACCGTCCCGGTCACTATGGACGAAATGATCCACCACACCAAGGCCGTGGCCCGCGGCGCTAAGAATGCCCTTATCGTGGGCGACATGCCTTTCATGTCCTACCAGACCGGCTCCACCGACGCTCTGAGGAACGCCGCACGGTTCCTGCAGGAGGCCGGCGCACAGACGGTGAAGCTGGAGGGCGGTGTGGCGATGGCCTCTACGGTGCAGCGCCTGGTCTCCTCCGGCATCCCGGTTATGGGCCACATCGGGCTTACGCCCCAGTCGGTGAACCAGCTGGGGGGCTACAAGGTCCAGGGCAAGACTCTCAAGACTGCGGTCAGGGTTATGGAAGACGCCCGGGCCCTGGAGACGGCGGGGGCATTCGCCATCGTGCTGGAGTGCGTGCCCGAATCCCTGTCCAAGCTCATCACGGATCGCCTCTCTATACCGACCATAGGCATAGGCGCAGGCAAGGAGTGCGACGGCCAGGTGCAGGTGTTCCACGACATGCTGGGCATGATTAACGATTTCGTTCCCAAGCACGCCAAGCGGTACGCCACCTTGGGCGATACCATTGCCGGATCGCTAAGGCAATACGCGGCAGAGGTGAGAGAGCAGAGCTTCCCCGGCCCTGACCAAAGCTACCACCTCAAAGAGGAAGTCCTGGCGGAGCTGCTCGCCCAAGTGCGCTAGCCCTATGAGGCTCATCCACACGGTGGCTGAAATGACGGCGGCCCAGAGGGAGGTGGCCAGGCCCTTGGGCCTTGTGCCCACTATGGGCGCGCTCCACGAGGGCCACCTATCGCTGGTGCATAGGGCCCGTGAGGAGAACGCCACCGCTGCGGCGAGCATCTTCGTCAATCCCACACAGTTTGGGCCAAACGAGGACTACCGCTCCTATCCCAGGGACCTCGATCGAGACTTGGCGCTGCTGGAAGAGTGTGGAGTGGATCTGGTGTTCCTGCCAGAGCCGGATGATATGTACCCCGCCGGATTCGACACTTGGGTGGATGTGGACCGGATAGCCAGCCGGCTTGAGGGTGAGTCCAGGCCGGGCCACTTCCGGGGCGTCGCCACCGTGGTGACAAAGCTGTTCACCATCGTCAGGCCGGACCGGGCCTACTTCGGTCAGAAGGACGCTCAGCAAGCCCAGGTGATACGCAGGATAAACGCCGACCTGAACCTGGGAGTGGAGCCGGTTGTCATGCCCACGGTGCGGGAGGCCGACGGCCTGGCTATGAGCAGCCGCAACGCCTATCTCAACCCCCAGGAACGCGAGGCAGCCCTGGTCCTCTACCGCTCACTGTGCCTGGCCCGGGAGATGTACAACAACGGCGTCGCGTCTGCGTCAAGAATAAGGGACGCCATACGCGAGCTCATCCACGCCGAGCCGCTGGCCCAGCCCGAATACGTCAGCATTGCCAACCACGAAACGCTGGAGGAGTTGGATACGGTGCAGACCCCCGCGCTGGTGTCCCTGGCCGTGAGGATAGGACGGGCGCGTCTGATAGACAACGTGGTACTGGGCGCCGACGGGTTGTAGGCATAGCCCATCCCTGCCCAGGTACAATCGACCTCTGCATCTCCAATCGTTACACCACAGCCTATTGTGGTATCATTGATAATGCAAGGAGAGATGGTCTTGGGCAAGCTGGCGCGACTTGAGACAGCCTCCGAGCTTGGCGCAAATTGCACGATTCAAGCGGAGATGAACACTCCCGCCAATCGAACATGAGCACGCCTCAAGGCCTCCAAGCCAGTCCGGGGATGAGGTAGGAAGTTGCCCGCCATCGCCAGGGAGCGCGAGGGTCAATTTCTAATCCTCTTTGTGCTAGTCTTCCTAGCATCTTTGGGGCTGGTAATATGGTACGAAGTACGTCACGAGACGGGAGACGATGGATGGGACACAGCTATAGCGATAGGCATGGGGATGTCCTACTGCGTTGTCATATCGACGGCGCTGGCATACGTTATAGTGGAAGGAGCGGCCATGTTAGCGGAACAGTTTAACAAGAAGCGATATGATGCTGGAAGAGCCGATATGCTAAAGGAATGGGAAGCATGGAACGAGCGCCGACAAGAAGCAGAGGCAAAAGGCCAGACGTTCGATGAGCCGCCTCCTAAACTGGAGAAGCCAGAGTAGGTCACACTTGCTAGCAGATCGATTTCTTCAGAAGCGATACTCTGAGGGAAGAGTCGAGAGGCAAAAGGAATGGGAGTCGTGGAACGAGCGGCGACAAGAAGCGCAGGCAAAGGGCCAGACGTTCGATGAGCCTCCTCCTAACCTTAAGAAACAAACATAGCAAAGGTCATAGCCTGAGATAAGCGCTGGCCACAATTGCCTGCGCTTATCAATGTATACAAATATCTAGACCAACCGGTCTCCCAAGGCAGGCGCTCTTGATAATTCTGGCTACCAACGATGACGGCGTATACGCCCCCGGGCTTTGGGCCTCGGTTCAGGCTCTTCGGGAGGTTGGAGATGTGGTGGTGGCAGCGCCTGACCGGGAGCAGAGCGGCGTGGGCACCGCCATCACTCTGAACCACCCAGTCCACGTCAGAGAGGTCATGCCGCTAATCGAAGGCGTCAGGGCCTACGCAGTCGAGGGGACGCCCGCAGACAGCACAATCCTCGGCGTGGAGTCCCTGGTGGGCGAAAAGATCGACCTCGTTGTCTCCGGTATAAACCCGGGCGCCAACATGGGCAATGACGTCTTCATCTCAGGCACGGTAGGAGCAGCCTTGCAGGCGTTCTTCCGGGGTATACCCGCTATTGCCGTATCAGTGACTGCCCTCAAGGACGTGCATTTCACCCCGGCCGCAAATGTAATCCGTCAGATCGCCCAGGAGGTCAGCAGCGGCTCCCTTGCCCCTCCCCTTCTCCTGAACATAAACGTGCCCAACGTGCCCCAGGAAAAGCTTAAGGGCGTTTCCCTGACCCACCTGGGACAGCGCACCTACATGGACGTGGTAAAGGAGGAGGATAACGGGCGGCGAAAATTCTACTGGATTACCAGGGAGAGCCCGGGATGGGTTTTGGAGAAGGGTCTGGACGTGTGGACTATCCGGCGGCGGCGAGTCTCCATAACGCCGATACACACTGATCTGACCGCCTCCGCCCGCACGAAAGCAGTGCGCAAGGTGACACGCGACATCCGGGTGTCCCTGAAATCCAACTCAGCAGATTCGCAGGGGTCAGATTAGGTCAATAGGCGGAATGGCATCGATAATGCCGCGCTCAAGCGCCTTGGAGAAGAGGGTCTCCAGAGCCCGCTTCCCCTCCTCGCCCATGTCCAGCGTGTCGTCGTTGACGTACATCCGCACGAAGCGGCGGCAGGTCTCCCTCTCGATGCCCCGGCTGAACTTGATCGCGTAGTCCATGGCCTCGTCCTCGTGGTCGAAAGCGTACTGGATGCTGTCTCGCAGTGACTCCGCCATCAGCACAGCCATCTCCTCTCCGAGGTCGCGCCGCACCATATCCAGGCCCAGGGGTATAGGCAGGCCGGTGTCCTGTCCCCATGCCTCGCCCAGGTCCAACAGCTTTACCAAGCCCACGTCACCGTAGGTAACCTGGCCCTCGTGGATGAGAAGCCCAGCGTCCACCTCTCCGTTCTGGACGGCCGGCATAATCTTGTCGAAGTCAATGGGGACCGCCTCAAAGCCTTCCGCGTAAAGGCGCAACAGAAGATACGCAGTCGTGTACGTCCCGGGTATGGCGACCCTGGCGTTCTGAAGCGAAGTACCGGCGCGGTCGGAGCGCGCCACAATCATAGGCCCGTAGTTCCGGCCAATTGAGGAGCCGACACTCATAATACGATACTTGTCCGCCACCTGCGGATACGCGCCCGCCGAGATGGCCGTGCCCTCCAACTCGCCGCTGAGCGCCCTCTGGTTGAGGCTCTCAATGTCCTCCAGCACGTGCTGCACCTCGTAGTTCCCCACCCGCACCTTGCCGTGGGCAATGGCATAATACATGAAAGCGTCGTCGGCGTCTGGGCTGTGGCCTATGCGGATTATGGACATACTTCCTCCATCGAGTCGGCTTTACTCGCCGTCGAACACCTGCAATATCTCGTACTTGGTTGTGCGCTGCGCGGGCGTGAAGCCTGCGTCCCGGATTATCGACTTGATCTCATCGGCGGTAGTGCGGTTGTAGAACCCCGCCTCCTGCATAACGTTCTCGTCGAAAAGGGTGCCGCCGAAGTCGTCCGCGCCGAAGTTGAGGGCAACCTCGCCCGTCTTCTTCCGCTCTGAGAACCAGGACGCCTGAATGTGCTGCACGTTGTCCAGGTATATCCTGGACAGGGCAATCATGCGCAGATAGGGGTTGGGGCCGGACTCCGTCTTGACCAGGGCGCTCAGCGCGGTGTTCTCGCGCTTGTAGCTCCAGGGAATGAATGCGGTGAAACCGGGAAAGCCGCCGGACAGCGATTCGTCCTGCACTGAGCGCGTGTGTTCCAGGTGCTCAATGAGGTCCTGGGGCTTCTCCACGTGGCCGTACATCATGGTAGCCGTTGTCCTGTAGCCCAGTTTGTGGGCCTCCCGATGCACGTCGACCCAGTCCTGCACCGTGGCCTTGGGCCATAGGCGGCTGAGCCGGTGCCTGACCGAGTCCGAAAGAACCTCGGAGCCGCCGCCCGGGAGTGTCTCCTGACCGGCGTCCTTCAGGCGACGCAGCACCTCCGAGATGGGCGTCTCGGAGACCTGGGACATCTTCTTGATCTCCGGAGCGGAGAAGAAGTGGGGCAGTACCTGTGGATAGCGCGCCCTGGTCTCCCGCACAAGTTCCTCATAGTACTCCATAGGCAGCTTGGGGTTGAGACCCCCCTGGAGCAGCACAGTAGTCACGCCCTTGCTAGCCGCCTGGCCCACCATCTCCATCACCTGCTCAACGGAGTGGGTGTATGCGTCGTCGTCCTTTTCCGTGCGATAGAAGGCACAGAAGGTGCAATATGCGTCACATACGTTGGTGTAGTTGAGGTTGGTGTCTACGACAAAGGTCACCACCTGTTTCGGGTTGTGCCTGAAGCGCACCTCTTGGGCCAACGCGCCAAGCTCCAGAAGGGGAGCCTCCTCCAGCAGATAGAGTCCCTCCTCCTGATTCAGCCTCTCGCCTGACCGTACCTTTTCCGCAACGTCTTTCATCTGAACCGAATTACTCATGCAGTTGCCTCCTTTGCTGCGGGAAGGGAGCGCCACGCCTGCTTGAACACGTCGATGGCCTCCATGTCTTCCCTGTCCAGGGTGAATCGAAGTGCCCGCAAATAGCCGGTCACCTCTTCGTAGGTCATACCCATGTATGCCCGCTTGTCGGCTATGGTCTTCAGGTTATCTCTCATGTTCCGGGCCAGATTCTCCTTCAGTCCATCCGCCAGCAGGTCCTTCACGCCGTCGTCCAGCGATCGACGCGCCATCCACACGGCGAACACGAAGGGCAGGCCCTTCCAGTCCAGCCACTCCTCCGCCAGGTCATAGCGATAGGGGTACCCCTTCACCTGCCCGTGAGTAAGAAGGGCGTCATCGCCGATTAGCAGAAAGGCGTCCAGGCCGGGCGAGTCCAGGGCAGTGTACTCCCTTGGACGCACTCCGGATCTGTGCTCCAGGATGACCTTCATAAGCTGCACCGCCGTGGCCGACTCGCGGGTCGCTCCTACCAGCGCTCCAGACAGCTCCTCCATCGGCACGCGGGAGTAGAAGAGTATGCTCAGCACAGGGCCCTTGGCGCTGATTCCCATACCTCCCAGATACTCGTACCTGTCTTCGAGGTCAAAGCTCTGGACAAGGGAGAAAGGGCCGGCGTCCAGCTTCTCCGCCTGCGCCAAGGGGCCCATGTAGCTTGGCGGCATTGGGCAAAGCTCCACGCCCTCCAGGGCAAGCCCGTGGTAGAAGGGCTCGCAGTTCAGATAGGGTATCTGCCCTACTTTAGCTATCGTAGACATTGATCTCGTTGTAGAGGGCGTCCCGCTCAACCGGCGTCTTGCCGGCATCTCGAATGAGGCGAAGCATCCGCTCCCTGGCCAGTCCCACCGGGCTTGCCGCCAGGGCCGCGTGCGCTATTCGCTCCTCGCCAATGGTTCCGTCCAGGTCGCTCGCGCCGAAGTTCAGGGCAATGGAAGCCGTCTCCTCACCGATCATCACCCAGTAGGCCTTGATGTGGGGGAAGTTGTCCAGCATAAGTCGGGACGTTGCAATGGTGCGCAGGTCCTCCATGGAGGATGCCTGGCGCGGGACAAGGTTTGTAGTCCCGACCTGATACTCCAGGGGTATGAAGGCCAGGAATCCCGGCGACTCGTCCTGAAGCTCCCTCAGCATCACCATGTGCGCTATGCGCTCCTCGTATGTCTCGATGTGTCCATAGAGAAGAGTGGCGTTGGACGGAATCCCCATGTTGTGGGCCAGCCGATGTATCTCCAGCCAGCGCTCGGCGGTGTTCTTGCCGGGGAACAGTTCCCTCCGGACCCGGTTGGAGAAGACCTCCGCGCCGCCGCCGGGCATCGACTCCAGGCCCGCTTCCTTCATCCGCGTCAACACCTCCTCCTCTGACATCTTGAACCGCTTGCAGAAATAGTCTATCTCCGAGGCAGTCCACGCCTTGATGCGTATGCTCGGGAACGCTTCGTGGATGCCCTTGACTATGCCCTCGTACCGCTCGAAAGGCCAGTCCGGATGGTGGCCGCCCACAATGTGCACCTCGTGCATATCCTCGTGCAGCTTGGACAGAATCTCCTCCATGCCCATCTCGTAGGCGTCTGCGTCCCCCTTCTTCTTGGCGAAGTCGCAGAACGTGCAGGAGAGGACACAGATGTTGGTGGGGTTTATCTGGCGATTGAACACGAAGAATACCTTGTCGCCCCACAGCCTCTGCTTGGCGAAGTCCGCCATCCGGCCCAGGGAGATTACGTCCCTGGTCTGGAGGCATGTCATACCGTCCTCGAAGGAGATGCGCTCTCCTTCCCGCACCTTCTCCCAGATGGGAGCCAGCGACTGGTCGCTGAAGCGAATCTCAGGCGAAACCGCTGCTGTGGCCATGCTATTTGATCCCTTTCTTACAGGTCCAAATGTAAGTCAAATATTGTAGACCGACTGGTCGGTCTAATGATATGCACGGAGTGGCGAGGCGTCAAGGGGTTGTCCAAACCGATGGTCGCCCCCGTGCTATACTACCCCCACAATGGAACGCGTCAGCATAAGCATAGATACGGAGGGGGCGTTTCGGGCCACTGAGGCCATGGCCGATCTCAGAAACGTGGCCGAGACCCTCTTCTTCCCAATGAGGTTTGTGGCGTTCTGGGACTCCCAGGCCGACGGCGCTCACCTATGCCGCCAGGAGGAGCGAGGGCAGGAGTGCCTCCACAAACTGCCATCCGATGATCCAAGATACGAGGATTACTCGACCACCGCGGAACGGGACATGCGCGCCACCCTGGAGGTGAGCTTTCAGCAAGCGGGAGTGGTGATATACCTGAGGTAAGCACGGCCGGCTGGTCCGGCCGCATGCATTCCCGCTCATGGTAAGCCTGTCGAACCACGTGAGCGGGAAGACTGTCCGAAATCTGCCACCGCTCATGTCCTTCGACAAGCGCAGGATGAGCGGTATAGTTGGCTAGAGTGAACGCACCCGTGAACTCTCGGACGCGCAGGCGTATCTACTGGGAAACGCCCCTGTTCCTGAGGCCCGTGGCGCCCTTCAGGTAGACGTGGGACATTTCCTTCTGGGACTTCTCCGTGTTCAGGAGCACCAGCACCCGTATGCACAGGGGTTGAGCATCGGGCACGTTCATCTCGTGACCGCACATCAGGGGGACATCCACCCACCCCATCTGGCGCGCGCCAACCGCCGGGAACTCGGCGTTCAGGTCCTGAGTGGTTGTGAAGAAAGTGGCGGCAACGTCCTCGGTGCTGAAGGAGTTGGCTTCCACAACGCCCGCCAACAGCTCCTTGGTAGCCTCAATGATGGCCTCTTTGGTATTCTCGTCCGCAGTCGTTGCGCCTCGGATCCCTCGACAGACCATCGCCATATTCAGATCTCCTCTTTCTCGGACGGCGCAACCTTGAGGCCGGCCACGAACTCCCTCACGGCCTTCTCTCGCTCTCCCGAAGGAGTTCTCTCCACCACGTCTATCAGGGCGCTCCCCACCACGGCCGCATCAGCCCAGGGAGCCAGCGCCTGCACGTGACGGCTCTGAGATATTCCAAAGCCAATCGCAATGGGCAGGTCGGTGTGCTTCCTCACCCTCTGAGTCAGGGCCGGGATGCCGCTCGGCAGCTCCTGCCGGGCCCCGGTGACTCCGGTAACGCTCACGCAGTAGACGAAAGCGTCCGCTTTCTCGCAGGTCTTGGCGATGCGCTCGTCGGTGCTGGTAGGAGCCAGAAGCGGTATCAGATGAATGCCCCTACGACCGCATATCGTCTGGAGGGTCTCGGCCTCCTCGTAGGGCAGGTCCGGGACGATCACTCCATCCAGCCCGGCGTCGCTGGCGTCCCCTGCAAACCGCTCGAGTCCGTAGCTGAGAATGGGGTTGTAGTAGCCCATAAACACAAGGGGTACGCTCTCTTCACGGTCCCTGAACTGCCGGGATATATTGAGGCAGGTTCCCAGATTGACGCCCTGGCTCAGGGCGTGAAAACTGGATCTCTGGATGGTCGGCCCGTCAGCCAGGGGATCGCTAAAGGGCACTCCCAACTCGATTACGTCCGCCCCGCCGTCTACCAGAGCAGTCAGCAGTGGAACGGTCTCCTCTATCGACGGAAAGCCTGCGGTGAGGTACGGGATGACTCCCGGAGTACCCCTCTTGCGAATTTCCTGGAAGCTCTCCTTGAGCCTGTCCACTTATTAGCGCCTCCGGTGTTTGCCGTATGCTGCGGCTCTGCGGTATGCAGGTGTGAATATAACACGCCTTCACTGGGCCAGGCAACTCAGTGAGGTTCCGGGTTGACTCCCTTATGAGCGCGGGGCAAAATGAGGCATCGTCTTGTATAGAGGAATAGGCCCTGTGTCCAATAGTATCCTGAGCCTGATAGGCAACACTCCACTGGTCTCCCTGAACCGTATACCGGGAGAGGGAACCGCCGCCATTCTGGGAAAGCTGGAGAGCTACAATCCCACGGGCAGCATAAAGGACCGCATCGCCTTGGGCATGATAGAGGATGCCGAGGCGTCGGGAAGGCTCCTGCCGGGATACACACTGGTGGAGCCCACCAGCGGCAATGCCGGGGTTGCCCTGGCGATGGTGGCCGCGGCCAAGGGCTACTCCCTGATGATCGTTATGCCTGAGAACGCCCCGTCGGAGCGGAAACGGCTGTTGACGCGCTTCGGCGCCGACCTCCGCCTTACGCCCTCCACGGAAGCCATGCCCGGCGCAATCCGCGTCGCAGAGGCCCTGGTCAGCGAGAACCCCACCTACCTGATGCTGA
Source organism: Dehalococcoidia bacterium (assembly GCA_965218945.1). Taxonomy (GTDB): domain Bacteria; phylum Chloroflexota; class Dehalococcoidia; order Lucifugimonadales; family UBA2985; genus DAOUJW01. The sequence continues at coordinate 2,319,758 of OZ244718.1, read as the reverse complement.
ACCAGTTCGACAACCCGGTCAACCCCAGGGTGCACCGGGACACCACTGCCCGGGAGATACTGCGGGACACCGGTGGAATTGTGGACGCCTTTGTGGCCGGCGTCGGCACCGGCGGCACAATCACGGGCGTAGGGGAGGCTCTCAAGGAGGTCAACCCGGACACCCTGGTGGTGGCTGTGGAACCAGCGGCATCACCCCTGCTGCAAAGCGGCTTGCCAGGGAACCACGGCATCCCTGGGCTGGGTCCAGATTTCGTCCCGCCGGTTCTCAACCTGGACATCATAGACGAAATCATCGGCGTAGCGGATGAGGACGCCTACTATATGACTTTTCGCCTTGCGCGGGAGGAGGGCCTCATGGTGGGAATATCCTCAGGGGCCAACGTCTTTGCCGCCGTCCGTCTGGCCGAACGCCTGGGGCCGGGCAAGACGGTCGTGACAGTCCTCCCGGACAACGGCGAGCGTTACGTCTACACGTCGCTTTAGCAGTTCCGCGTGTATCCCGCTTTTCTATCCAGAACCAGGCCCATGTGTTATCATCTCTGTCACCGGGAGCCCATTCAAAGCAAACGGAGGGCGGCGAAATGCAGAGTGAATCGATACGCCTGACCAGCCTGGCCAACTGCGCCGGTTGAGCCTCTAAATTCAGTCCGACCGACCTGGCGCAGGTCCTGCGTCAGCTGCCTGTCTTTGAGGACCCCAACCTCCTGGTTGGGACCTCCACCGGAGACGATGCCGCCGTTTACCGGATGAGCGAGGATTCGGCCCTGATCCTCACCGTGGACTTCTTCCCACCCATTGTGGACGACCCCTGGCAATTCGGCGCCATTGCCGCGGCCAACTCCTTCAGCGACGTCTACGCTATGGGGGGCAGGCCCGTGCTGGCTCTCAACCTGGTGTGCTTCCCCGCAGATCTGCCGGTGGACATCCTGGGAGACGTCCTCAAGGGAGGCGCCTATAAGGCCAAGGAGGCCGGTGTGCTGATTGTGGGCGGGCACACGGTGAACGACCAGGAACCCAAGTACGGCATGGCTGTGACCGGATTCGTGGAGCCTGGCAAGCACGCTACCAACGCCGGCGCGAAGCCGGGCGACCTGCTGGTGCTCACCAAGCCCCTGGGCACAGGCATAATTACGACTGCCGGCAAGAACGGCGTAGCCGACCCGGACACCGTCTCGCGCGCCATTCAGGTGATGTCCACCCTGAACAAAGCCGCCTCAGAAGCCATGATGGAGGTGGGCATAAACGCCTGCACCGACGTCACCGGGTTCGGCCTGCTTGGTCATCTGCAATCTATGGTTGAGGCCTCCGGAGCAGGAGCCAGGATACACCTGTCCCAAGTGCCACTGATTGAGGGGACACGGGAGCTGGTGGAGGCGGGAGTCGCTCCGGGTGGTACACACCGTAACCTGGAGTCCATCGACAGGGTCACCTCTTGGGACGCATCTATCACCCAAGAGGACAAGCTGCTGCTGTCCGATGCCCAGACCTCCGGTGGCCTGCTGATTGCCGTCGCTCCCGACAAGGTGTCCCAGCTTCTGGAATCTCTATCCGCCAGGGGAGTCGTGGAGGTCAGCGTGGTGGGCGAGGTCACCGAGAGGGACGAGGCGGAACTACACGTTCTTCCCTGATCCGTATGGCGGCAAGGCGACCGAAGAGGACGCAGGTAGCAAGACTGCCGCGGCAAGCTATCTCCGGGAGCCGTCCCCCATAACAGTCTGTACAGTACGAACAAAGCTGCCTCCGCCCCAGTATGCCAGGCGCCAACGGGCTTCCTCCTCCTTGTTCATGCCTTCGACGTGGAACTGGTAGTAGGCCTCCCTGCCTATACCGCCATAAATCACCACCGCGATTCCGGCTATTATGGTAATCCAGGACGTGATGAACAACAGGGTCACCGCCATGATGACGCCGCCTATAACCATCATAGTCCCAGCGATCATCATCTTGTGCCGGGCCAGCTTTACCACCTCCACAGAGGTCAACCGGGAGTATGGCAACTCCTGAAGCTCCTCATTCCCGTCCTTCTCCTCGTAGTGGATGACGCGATGGGACGTCGCATAGAACGGGTTGTGGTCCGATATGATGGCTTCGCCCTGTCTCAAGTGGTTTCGGATTGACATCTCCAGCCGCCTATATTTCGATTGCCCGCCCGACGCCGAAAGGCAGCCCAGAGATTCAAAGTGCCCTTCTATGCCAGTAAGGTGTCTAATGGAGGGATACTGATACTCTACACCCATAGAGGCCGTGCGTCAAAATACAGAAGCTGCGGTGAAGTTCTGTTTGACACCCAAAGACGCCAGAATTACAATTTAGCCGGGCGGGTGTAGCTCAGTGGTAGAGCTCTTGCTTCCCAAGCAAGTTGTCGTGGGTTCGATCCCCATCACCCGCTCCAAGCCACAAACAAACCATATCTGCCCTCGCCGGGGATTCTGTGACGTGGCTGTGCGCTGCGCCTGAGAAGAAGTCAGAGGCAGGACTATCCCAGCCTTCCCAACTCTAGGCACCGGCTGGTCAGGCCTGGGTCCGATCCCTGGAAGAGTTTATCTCAACCATCTTCCCCGTCACCATGAAGATCACCCGCTCCGCAATGTTGGTCGCCCGGTCGGCGACGCGCTCCAAGTCGTGCGCCACCCACAGCAGGTAAGTGGCGCGCTGGATGGTCTTGGGGTCCTGTATCATAAAGAAGATGAGCTCGCGGTAGACTTGGTCGTACAGGGCGTCAACGTCATCGTCGTCGTGGCAGACGCCCATAGCCGCCACAGTGTCCTTATGCACTAGAGCATATCCGGCGCCATCTCCGACATCCTGGGTATGTCATTCAGGGGCTTCAGCGGGGGCTCATCCATCAGAATTACCTCCGGCTCAACGGCCAGGGCTCTGGCAATGCACAGTCGCTGCTGCTGTCCACCGGAGAGTTGCAGGGCGCTCTGCTTCAGCCTGTCCTTCACCTCGTCCCAGATGGCCGCTCGCCTGAGGGAGCGCTCCACTCGGTCCGAGATATGGTCATTGATCCCGTTCACCTTAAGGCCAAAGGCCACGTTGTCGAAGATTGACTTGGGAAACGGGTTGGGCTTCTGAAATACCATCCCTATGCGGCTGCGTAGCTCCACCGGGTCTACTCTGGGGCTGTAAATGTCCTCACCCTGGTAGAAGACGTGGCCCTCCACATAGCCCCCGGAGGACATCTCGTGCATCCGGTTGAGACAGCGCACGAGGATGCTCTTGCCGCACCCGGATGGCCCGATAACCGCCGTTACTCGCCCGGGCCTCAGAGAAAGGTCAATGTCCTTCACCGCAAGGTGGCTTCCGTAGAATGCCCGAATCCCCTTAACGTCGATTACCGGCTCTGAAGAAGCTACCCTTGACAAATCTTCCCTGGATTCCTCCTCGCTGAGTTGAGGCGGATTCACAACCTTCCTGGTTACCATCTGCTCCTCCTAGAGTAAATGTTTCGCAGCGTTATGGCGACTGCATTCATCAACAGCAGGACTGTAAGCAGCACAATTATCCCGGCCGCCGCGTTGTCCTGGAATGCCGGCAGGGGCCTGCTGATCCAGCTGTAAATCTGTACCGGCAGCACCGTAAACGCGTCCAAGGGATCAGTGGGCACAAACAGGACCGACGTATAAGCTCCCACAACTATGAGGGGAGCCGTCTCACCGATGGCCCTGGCCAGCGCGAGGATGAAGCCCGTAAGGATGGTGGGCAGCGCTGCGGGCAGAACCTGAAATCTCACGGCCTGCCATCTGGTAGCGCCCAGAGCCATCGCCGCCTCCCGTATGGACGGAGGCACTGATCGCAGCCCCTCCCTTGACGCCACCACTATGATGGGCAAGATGAGCAGCGCCAGAGTGAGACCGCCCGCCAGTATGGTAGGGCCAAGGCCCATGCCGTAGACGAAGACCGCCAAGCCAAGCAGTCCGTAAACCACCGACGGCACACCGGCCAGGTTGTTGATGTTTGTCTCCACTACCTTGGTGAACCAGCTGCGGGACGCAAACTCCTCCAGGTAGATTGCGGCTCCCACGCCAAAGGTGATCGCAAACACAGCCGTCACCGCCATGACCCACAAGGTGCCTGCAAGAGCAGACTTCACCCCGGCAAGTTCCGCCTTGTAGTGCGGAAACCTATTGATAAAGTCAAAGCTGAGGACGCCGATTCCGTCCTTTGTAACGGTGATAAGGAGCACCGCCAGGACCACCACGCCCAAGGATGTAGCCAGTATAGCCAGCCCTACAAACGCCCCACCTCGCGCCTTGCGTCTCGTCTGGCTCTTGTGGACGGGTCTATCGTACGTTACGGCCGGAATCAATCGTATATCTCCCTGAACTTCGCTATAACCACCTGGGCCAGCATGTTCAACGACAGCGTGAATTCGAAGAGCATCAGGCCAACGGCGAATATACTCTCGTACTCCACAGAGCCTCTCTCCGTATCACCCGCAGACACTTGCATAATGAACGCCGTCATAGTCTGCATGCCCTCCAGGGGGTTCACGGAGAGGTTGGAAATACCACCTGCCACTATTGTGACGATCATCGTCTCTCCCACCGCTCTCGCAAATGCGAGGAGAGCTGCTGCCATAATCCCTGAGAGAGCCGCCGGCACTACCACGCGCACCGATACCTGAAAGCGATCGGACCCTACGCCGTAGGCCGCCTCTCTCAGGGCGGTAGGCACAGCGCGCATTGCATATTCGCTCAGGGAGGCCATCATGGGAATCAGCATTACTCCATGGCCATTGCCGCACCCAGGGCGGTGAATTGTGTCTCGGTCTCAAAGATGGGGCTGATTATGACCTTACTGATAAAGGAGATAGCAAAGAAACCGTAGACCACCGTAGGTATGCCCGCGAGCACCTCCAGCACGGGCTTTATCGTTGACCGTACCCTGTCCGGAGCGTACTCGCTCAGGTATATGGCGGTCAGCAGGCCGACCGGGACGGCAATGCCCAGGGCCAGGAAGGAAATAAGGGCTGTCGCCGAAAGGAGCGGCAGCACTCCGAAATTCTTGATTGAGAACAGCGGAGTCCACTCGGTCCCCGTCAGGAACTCCAAAATGGAGACCTCGCGGAAGAACTGAAGCGCCTCCGCCAGCAGCACGATCACTATGCCGACGGTGGTCACGATGGTCACCAGGGCGCACAGGAAAAGGAAAGCGAGGATAGGCGCCTCCCGCATCTTCTGCCGAAGGCGCCTGTTCCTCAGTGATCCGGCGACCACATTCGCCACTATTGAGTTCTCTCCAGCGCCTCGTTAATGGGTGTGCCCGCAGCTACGTCCTTGAACACAGACCCCGTTATCCGGTTCTCAAGCCTGTTCAGACCCCAGGCATACACCTCCGCAGGCAACGGCACATACCAACCTCCATCACCAGAGACGGCGCCTGCTCAATGTAGAACTTCACAAACGCCTCCACCTCCGGCCTCTCATCCAGTGTGTCCGCCCTCACGTAGATGAATATCGGCCTCGCCAGCGGCAGATAAGACCCAGCCTCCACCGATTCGGCAGACGGCGCCACACACTCGCCAGTGGACGCATTCACTACTTCCACACCCTTCACCAGCTCCTTGTACTGGGCATAGTACGCCAACCCAAAGTACCCTATCCCTCCACGAGCCCCGTTCACTCCCTGCGCTATCAACGGGTCGTCCTCCGTAGACAGGTCCATGTCCCCGCGGTGCGCTCCACCCTCGTCCATGATGGCCTCGGTAAAGTAGTCAAACGTCCCAGACGCCGGCGTAGGCCCGTACAGCCGCAGGTTTAGGTCCGGGAACGACGAGTCCACCTGGTTCCAGTTCGTTATCGTACCCTGCGCCTCAGGACCAAAGATCGTCGCCAACTCCTTCACCGACAGACACTCCGCCCAGTCATTGTCAGGGTTCACCACCACCGACAGAGCGTCGAAGGCCACCGGTATCTCTATTATCTCTATCCCAGCCTCCGCACACGTATCCAACTCCGACTGCTTCGACGGCCTGGACGCATCCCATATCTCTATCTCACCGGCGCACATCGCCTTGCCGCCGGCTCCCGTTCCGGTCGACCCTACATTCACCTTAACGTCCGGCTGAACCGCCTTGAACTCCACGTGCATCGCTTCACTTATCGGAAATACCGTGCTTGACCCCGATACCGCTACCTCACCACTGTACATCATCATTGCTTCAGTGGACGCGGGGTCCGGCATCATCGTATCGCCGGACGTAGCCGCGGGCGCCGGTGCAGTGGTTGGCTCTTCATCACCGCCGCAAGCGACAGCCAGTAGTCCCAGCGTAAGCACAACAAAAATTAAGGCCGCCGGTACAAACCGGAAGCCTCCAGATTTCTTGCTTGTTCCCTTTTTAGAAAGGCTCATGTGTCTTTTTTCACAACTCCAATTTCTTTTCAGTTTACGGACCTAACATTAACGGACTATTAATGAGTTTTTAACAGGCCTTTAAGGCTCTCTACATCGTCTCCTTGTAGCTGGGAAAGCAGTAGCGCTCCTTCACGCTGTCCCCGCATCGAGAGCAGTTCCAGAATCGCACTCCCTCTACCATCATTTCGATGTCTTCCTCCAAGAGGAGGTCACCCCTGAGATCCATGGGATACCCGCATGAGCAGCTCTTGGGCCTGGGCAGTCCGGGCGACACCATTGCGAGCGTGTGAGCCACCACTCCCATAAATCTCCTCCTCATCGGTACGCTCACGGCTCCGCGCTGAATCTCCTTTTCCACTACCATCGTGGTCATATCCTGCATTTCCATCACCTCCTTTTCTCTTCAGGTTCCGTTGTTTATCAGGTTATGCCCTCAAGGTAACACCCGCACTTTAACGAGCTGTTATCGCCTCGTTAGGGCTGGGTTAAAGAAGGCTGAACGACGGTTTAAGGCTTTGCGCTGTGCTCCGGGGTGTTTAAACAATTTGGATCGAGTACCTGAAGTCCCTTCCCACGCCTATGCGGGGGAAGGTCAGAGTCTGCCCCGTACTTGATACGGGGATGGGGGCACAAAGCAGCGGCCGTCCTCCGGCCCCTAAACAGCTGAGGGGCGAGACCACGATGACCAGCGACTCTCACCCCACTGCTACAAGAGTTAAGGCTCAGGGTACTCTCCCTCGTGCGGTTCCGCCTGCCTCTCACACCCAGCATACCCCAGCCCTTTTAACGCGGCTTTATCACATGGTTAACATCAGTTTAAGGTTTGTATAAGGCGACAAAAAAAGAGCCTCAGTGTAGAGGCCCCTTTAGAGTCCGTTTGTATAACGCCCTAAATTGCCGCGGGAAGCCTGAAGGAGAAGGAGCTGCCGCCACCCGCACGGCTCTCGACCCACGCCTCGCCGCCGTGGGACTGTACGATGTGCTTGACTATGGCCAGACCCAGGCCCGTGCCACCGTCCCTTCGGGAACGATCGACTTTATAGAAACGCTCAAAAACATGGGGAAGATGCTCCTCCGGGATGCCCACGCCGTTATCGCTGACGTTGACAGTAACAAAACCGGCCTCCACGCGCGCCGACAGGGTTATCTCTCCTTCGACCCAGGTGAACTTGAGGGCGTTCTCCAGCAGGTTGGACAGCACCTGCCGGAGCTTCTCTTCGTCGCCGAGAACTCCGGGAAGGTACTCCGGAGCATTTACTTCAACCTTAATGCTCTTGGCCTCGGCTTGCTCCTGGAATTGCGATCTTGCGCCCTCCATCAGGGAGACCATGTCAACCGGCGCCAGGTTGAGCGTGTCCTGGCCGCCCTCAAGCCGCGCCAGTTCCAGCAGGTCCTCAACCATGCTGTTCATCCGGTCAACCTCCCCCTGAATACGGCACACGAAATCACGAGCCACGTCCTTCTCCTCCAGCGCGCCGCTCTCCAGAGTCTCCGCCATCACCCTGACGGCGTCCAGGGGTGTGCGCAGCTCGTGGGAGACGTTGCTGACAAACTCCCTGCGCGTCGTCTCCACCTGCCGAACCCTGGTGAGGTCGTGCAGGGTCAGGAGCACGCCGGGAGAGCCGTCGCCGCTCAGGGGAGTGGCGATGCAGCTCAGGAAGCGTCCTCTCTGAAGCAGCTCCACCTCGCCGTACTGTCGCTGTTGCGTCTCCTGGCACAGCGACACCAGCCGCTGCAGTTCGTAGTCCCTGAGCACCTCCATAAAGCGCCCGCCTTCAGTGACTGAACCACCCACCCCCAGCAGGGCTTCACCGGCGGCGTTGAGGAGATCGACCTGGTCCTCCGACCCGATCACCACTACACCGTCGACCATGGTGTCAAGGACGGCAGATAGCTTGTCTCGCTCACTTGCGAGATCATGGATGGTAGTTCTCAGGGATGTTGCCATGCTGTTGAAGGCCTCTGCCAACTCCAGCCCCACAATCCTATCCACCTCCTCCCCCTTTGCCGTGAGCATGAGAATGGGAGTGTTGACATCCCGACGGAGGATGCGGCACACCTCGAAGCCGTCCAGCTTCGGGAGCATAACGTCAAGGATGATGAGGTCCGGGTTGCTGCCCTTGGCAAGCTCAAGGCCCTTCTCGCCATCCATCGCGGTGAGAACGGCGTAGCCCTCCCTCTCCAGGTTGTACCTGAGCGCCTCTACAAGGTTCTCTTCGTCTTCTACAACCAGCACCTTTTGATCCGGCAACTTTAAACCCCCGCAGATTGCGGTCAGGGTGCCTCTGTTGTGGTAGTAACCCTGGCATATCGGGTAGTTAAGCCGGATGAACCCTCGGCGAGGTCTCCTCCTGGATTGCGGCCTGGCGGGTGACTCGTGTATTATATGGTCGTTCCGAGGACTTCAAGTCGACGGCCCGGAACGGCGGCCCAACCAAGACTACAGCAAGGAGGGAAACATGCCTGCGTCGAATACGGTCAAGTACGAGAAGCGAGATAGAATAGCCTGGGTGACCCTGAACCGCCCGGAGGCGATGAACGCCCTGAACACCGAGATCCGTATAGCCATCACGGAGGCCTTTCAAGAGGTCGAGGCCGACGACGACGTGCTGGTAGCCGTTGTCATTGGCGAGGGAGGCCGTGCCTTCTGCGCAGGAAACGACCTCAAGGAGCAGGCCCAGGGCGACTCCGCCGCCGGCGCCGCTTGGTCGCGGAACACGCCATCGGGCAGCCAGGCTGTTTACGAGTGCCTGAAACCAACCATCGCAGCCATCGACGGCTACGCCCTTGCCGGCGGTATGCAGCTTGCCAACCGCTGTGACATCCGCGTCGCCACCGAGAAGTCGCGCTTCGGAATGCCGGAGCCTCTGCGCAGCCTGACCCCCATCAACTCCGTAGACACCATGGAGATGGGCTTTGTCCCGATGGGAGAGGCCATGTGGATTATCCTCACGGGAGCCCACATGACCGCAGAGCGAGCCTACGACATCGGCCTCGTCCAGGCCCTTGTTCCCGATAGGGACGCTCTTATCGAAGAGGCGGAGAGAGTTGCCGGCCTCCTGAAGCTGTGCGCTCCCCTGGCTCTCAGGGCCCTCAAGAACGGCGTGCGGCTCCACCACAACCCGCCCACTCCGCCAACGGGGACGCTGCTTCTGGACCACCTGCGAGAGCTGAACCGACCCCTCCAGGAGACGGTTTCCAAGAGCGAAGACAGGCTGGAAGGCCCCAAGGCCTTTGCGGAGAAGCGAGCGCCCGACTGGAAGGGCAGATAAGGCGTCTCTGAGCAAATCGCTTTAGCCTGAGTAAGAAGAAGGCGCGGTGTTTCCACCGCGCCTTCTTCTTTTTCTTGAGTAGACGCTGACCACAGAGCAACCCTGGATGGGGCTACTCAGCTCTCTTCACAGCGTGACCGCCGAACTGGTTGCGCATGGCCGCCAGCAACCTGGCGCCAAAGGGCTGCTCCTGTCGCGAGCGGAATCTGGCCTGCAGAGCCAGGGATATTACTGGGGTCGGAACGTTGAGGTCGACGGACTCCTGGACGGTCCACCTGCCCTCGCCGGAGTCCTCGACGTATGCCTGGATGGTCTCCAGCGCCGGATCTTCATCCAGGGCCGCGGCCGTCAGGTCCAGCAGCCAGGAGCGTACGACGCTTCCGTTCCGCCATATCCTGGCTATCTGGGCCACGTCCAGGCCAAATTCCTCCTTCGCCCCCATCAGCTCAAAACCCTCTGCGTAGGCCTGCATCAGCCCGTACTCGATGCCGTTGTGCACCATCTTGACGAAGTGCCCCGAACCGGCCGGGCCGACTCTCCCATAGCCAATGTCCGATCCCGGCGCGAGGGTTTGGAAGATCGGCTCCAGCCTCCGGAAGACCTCCGGGTCTCCTCCAACCATTATGCTGTAGCCCTCCTCAAGGCCCCAGATTCCGCCGCTGGTGCCCGCGTCCATGAAGAACAACCCGCGCTCCGCCAGGGACGCGGCGCGGCGAATGCTATCCTTGTAGTTGGAGTTGCCCCCGTCTATGATTACGTCTTCGGGAGACAGGGCATCAGCAAGGGCGTCTATGGTGGATTCGGTCGGCTCCCCCGAAGGCACCATGACCCAGGCTACTCTGGGCGATGGTAGCTTTCCGGCCAGATCTTCTATCGACGATGCGCCGTCTGCGCCTTCGTCCACCAGCGCCTGCACCGCCTCCGGCTGCGAGTCATAGACGACTACTCTGTGCCCGCCTCTCATAAGACGCCGCGACATGTCCCCGCCCATGCGTCCCAAGCCTATCATGCCTATGTCCATAGTCCTGACACCTTTCTCACACTTGCCCTGCCCGAAGGAGACCGACCTGCGTGTATTCCACGTTGATTCAAGGTTAGCCTTACGATAAGCTCTTACAAGTACGTAACAGCGTATTACAGCGCGTGTCAGTGCAAGGGCTATACACTCTCTGCAATGCGCCTGAGCTGCTCTCCATGCTGCCCTTTCAACGGCACGCCGGCGATGCGGCGGCCCTGTGCCTGCAATGCTCTCATATCGCCCAACGCCTGGGCGTCCGCCAGCACTCCGAAGGTGTAAGGCTCTCGGGGCACCGGGATGTCATCCTGACGCTCTGCGCTGATCTGCAGGAACAGGCCGCTGTTGGGGCCGCCCTTGTGGATCTGGCCCGTAGAGTGAAGGAACCGCGGGCCGTACCCCACGGTGGTGGCGATATGATAGCGCTCCATAACCCGACGTCTGAGTTCCGTCAGCGCCTCGTTGGTCTCTTGAGTCTCGCGAACATAGGCCAATATAGCCAGGTAGTCGCCCGGCCTGGCTTGGGAGAGCAGCTCCTCAATCGAGCCGGACTCCTCCGGCTGTGGCAGCCTGCCAGACTCCTGGTGCTCCCGGAGACCTCTGGCCGTCTCGTCCTTGGCCTGCTGCACGTTGGGCTGGTCGAAGGGGTGGATTCCCAGAACGCTCCCGGCAACCGCCGTAGCGAACTGCCATCGGAAGAACTCCGCGCCCAGGTCGTACTTGTCGCCAAGCTCCAGCCTCACCACAGGCTGTCCGGCCGACTCCAGGTCCGCCATAGCTGCGTCCAAGTCGCCATTGTTATCTCCGTCCAGCCGCAGATACACGAACTGCCGGTCGTCGCCGTAGCAGGACGGGCCTGCAAGGGGTTCGCCAACCACCGGGATGATGCCCCGTCCCTCCTTGCCGGTGCTCTCGGCGATGAGCTGCTCAACCCACAGCCCAAAACCGGCAATTGATGGCGACAGAACCAGGCTCAGCTTGTCACGGCCCTGTGCGGCGTGGGAGGCCATGACTGCCCCCAGACGCGCGCCCGGATTGTCGTTGACGTCCACATACGGGGCGCAGGCGTCCCTCATGCCGTCCGCCCTCTCCAGCAGCTTGGCAACGTCAACACCGGCCAGAGCCGCCGGGACCATCCCAAAGTACGAGAGGACGGAGTAACGTCCGCCTATATCGGAGGCGTTCAGGAAGACGCGCCGGAAGCGATCAAACTCGGCCACTCTCTCCAGGGAAGTCCCGGGGTCCGTGATGGCTGCAAAGCGCTGGCCCGCCACCCTCTCCGCGGCCTTCGCATCAACCAGGCTACGGAAGTGGTTGTAGAAGGCCAGGGGTTCAATTGTAGTCCCGGACTTGGAAGAAACCAGGAACAGCGTTCTGACCGGATCTATTTCGTCGTTTACGGCTTGCACTGAATCGGGGATCGTGGAGTCCAGCACTATTAGCTTGGGGTAGCCCACGGCGCTGCCGAAGGTCTGGCCGATTACCTCCGTCCCCAGGCTGCTCCCTCCCATGCCCAGCACTACAACGTGCCGAAATCCCTCGTCCTTGACCTCTGCGGCAAATTCCTCGAGACCTGAGACCCGGTCGCGCATCCGGTCGGTGATGGTGAGCCAGCCAAGTCTGTCTGAAATCTCCGTCGGGTCCGGCTTCCAGACGGTGTGGTCTCCGCGCCAGATGCGCGACACCAGGTTGCGGCTGCGGAGATCGTCCAAGGCTGCCTCAATCATAGTTGGGTGCTCCTTCGTCTAAAGACCGGCTAGTTGAAACCATAGTAATCCCAGGTCACGCATAACTACAAGCCATCCTCTCGACCACGCGGGGCTATGTGAGCTGACCCCTACTGGCGCGCGCTCCCGCCGGTCTCCTGCTCTGCCTTTTCCATCTCCTCCGGAGGCTTCACGTTGCGAAACATGAAGTAGAGGGATATGTCGTAGGCTATCTTCAACACTGCGCACGCAATCAGCGGAGCGCCGGCCGAGACCGCCTGCCACAGTGCCGTCGCAATCGCCGGACCGCCGATACCCGAAACGCTCCTCCCCACGATGTGTATGCCTGCCATGGCCACCCGCTCCTCTGGCCCGACCACCGCCATCGTATACGAGGTACGCGTAGGCACGTCCATTTGACTCAGGAAGGAGCGCAGCTGCCAGAACAGCACCGCAAGAGTTGCTGTGGGCGCAAAGGCGGCGGCTATCAGGAACAGGCTTGCCGGGATGTGGGTGAACACCATTGTGTTGATGAGCCCAATCCTGGCGGCAATCCTGGCAGCCAGCCATAGCGAGATGGCCGCGAGAACGTGGGAAAAGAAGAAGACCAGGGCGAGCGTTCCCAGTTCCAGCCCAAATCGTGTGTTGAACCAGTAGGCGACCAGGCTCTGAAGAAGCAACGACCCCGCAAAGTGGTCAACGCTAAACAACGCCGCTAGTGTGAAAATGATTCGCCTGGAGGGAAGCGTTAGGGGATTCACCCAATGCCTTGCCTCTGGGCGCGCCTCTACGCCGGACGAGAGCATTCCATAGAGAAGCGCCACAGCTACAAGCAGGACGACAAAGGCGATGAACATTGCCTTGAAGGCGGCAAGCTCAGTTAAACCTAACTGTCCCTGGATTACATCCGGAAGCCCGGCGGCCAGCGCTCCGACGGCTGCGGCGCTCGTGGAGACGATGCCATACACGGCGAAGAGGTCCGTACGCCTGTCGTCGGACGCCGCGTCCGCAAGGCTGGCCTGCTCCATCGGCTGTGTCGGCTGGGCTCCTCCGCCACCGCCCACTCCGCTCAGATAACCCAGAAAGGCGAAGGCCGTCAGAACCAAGACATCGTCCGTCAAGACCATCACCACGCCGGCAGCGGCCGTCATCAATGTCAACGCGATCAGGGTCCGCCGCCTGCCCGCCTTCTCTGCAATCAGCGAAACCAGGAATGCGAAGAAAGCGGCCCCTGCCACTCCGAAGCTGAAGAACACCCCTATCTGGGTAAGGCTGAACCCCAGCATATCCAGGTAGACGGCGAAGAGGACGGCAATTGACCCCTGGGCAAAGGTGCGCACGGACCTCGCCAAGATGATTACCTTGCCGTCCCGGCTCACCCAACTCAGAGGAAGCGCTCGACTTTGCATCATATTTGGTATTGCGCCTTATCACGCATCTGAGGCCGCCCTCTCCATCTCTTCCGGGGGCCTCACGTTGCGGAAGAGGCGGTACAGCGCTAAGTTCGCGGCTGTCGCCAGCAAACCGCCGATAAAGAGTGGAATGATTATCGGAACAGAGTGGGTAAAAACCAATCCAATCCCAGAACCCACCACTCCCAGAAAGCTCATCCCCAGAATAGTGATTCCCGCCATGGCAACCCTCTCCTCCGGAGCGACCACAGCCATGATGTAGGAGGCGCGCAGTGGAGCGCTCAGCCGTTCCAGAAAGGAGTATAGTACACCGAGGCCGCCTAAGGGCACAAAAGCAGCTGGAATCATAAGTAGAGCGGCGGGCATTTGGGTAATCACAAGGGTGTTGACAAGCCCAAACCGGTTGGCCATCTTGGCCGCCAGCCACAGAGCAGGCACCACAAGAACCGCAGACAAAAGGCCCGCCGACAGGACCAAAAGGAGCATCTCCCTCCTTTCCTCTTCAGACCAGTTGATAATCCAGTGGATAAACACGCTCTGAAGAAGCATGGCCCCAGCGAGGCTGTTCAGGCCGAACAACCCCGCGAGAGTAAAAATGACGCGCCGCGAAGGGAGCTTGAAGGGGTTCATCAGCTTCCTCGCCTCGGCTGGCGCCTCCACTTCTGAAGATACCCGGCTGTAAAGGAGGGCCGCAACAAGCATCAGGACGACGAAGACAAGGATCATTGCCCTGAGCTCGATAATCTCACTAATGTCCAAAAAATTTAGTGAGCCCTCAAGCGCGGTTGATACTGTCCCTCCAAGGAAACCTGCCACGATCAAGGCGATATAATATACGGCAAACAGGTCCGTCCTTTTGTTCGGGTAAGCAGTATTAGTCAGGCTTGCTTGCCATAGAGGGCGGGTGAGTTGAAGGTCGTCACTACCACGACCCAGCGCACCTATGAAGGCAAATGCCAATAGCAGCACATGGTTACCGGTAAGTACCATCCCCGCACCCGCGGCAGACGCTATCAGCGTAAACACTACCAGCAGGCGACGCCGGCCTACCCTCTCCGTGATGATGATAACGAGGAGCGTCAGAAGAAGCGCCCCAATTGCGCCAGCGGTCAACAGGAATCCATAATAGATCGCGCCAGCCCCCAGCGCGCTCATGTAGCCCGGCAAGACGCCGACCAGATACCCCAAGGCAAAGGCTTGGACACCCCCCGCCAGGATGAGCAGCTTGCCGTCGCGGTCAATCCAGTCCAGCCGCAGCCGGAGCAACAGCCCTACTCCGCGTCCAGGTATTCGCTGCGACGCCGGACGCTGTACCCGCCCGGGCCGTTGAGCAGGCTCTCCGCGGCGGCCCTTGCGGTATCCAGGGAGGTGAAGCACGGAATGCGCCGCTCAACCGCCGCCCGCCGAATCTGAAACCCATCCTGCAAGTGGGATCGTTCCCCTGTCACGGTGTTCACCAACGCATCGACAGTCCCGTTCATAATGATGTCAATGACGTTGGGATGGCCCTCGCTGAGCTTCTTGGTGATCATGGTGACGGAGATGCCCAAGCCCTCCACCATCGCCGCGGTGCCCTCGGTGGCGTACAGCCGGCAGCCGCTCTCCGCGAGAGCGCGGATAAGCGGCATGGCCTCCGCCTTGTCTCTGTCGGCAATGCTCAGGAGTACGGATCCGTTGGGATGGAACAGCATACCGCCGGCGAGCAGTGCCTTGGCGACCGCGCCGCGAAAGTCGAAATCTATCCCCATGACTTCGCCGGTGGACTTCATCTCAGGCCCAAGGTACGTGTCCACTCCCGCCAGCTTGGACATCGAAAACACCGGCGCCTTTACGGCCACCAAATTCTGCCGCTTTCCCAGACCTCCGCTGTACCCCATTTCGGCCAGGGTTCTGCCCAGCATTATCTTGGTCGCCAGCTTCACCATTGGAACACCGGTGACCTTGGAGAGGAAGGGCACTGTGCGACTGGAGCGGGGATTCACCTCCAGAACGTACACAGTCGACTCGCCGCCGGCTTCCGGCATGGCCTGTGGACTACGATAGGGGCTGCCGCCTACGATCACGTACTGGATGTTCATCAGTCCCTTCATTTTCAGGGCAATCCCTATGCGTGTCGTATGCTCAACGAGGGTGTTGACCTCCTGATCGGTGAGGGTCACACCGGGGTATATCGCCATAGAGTCGCCGCTGTGCACTCCCGCCCTCTCAACGTGCTCCATTATGCCGGGTATGAACACCGTCTCGCCGTCGCAGATGGCGTCCACCTCCACCTCGCGGCCGCTAAGGTACTTGTCAATCAGGATGGAACGACCCGTGCCCATCTCCACGGCGGCGGTGACGTAGCGTATAAGCTCCGTGGCGTTCTGCACTATCTCCATAGCTCTGCCGCCCAGTACGTAGCTGGGCCGCACCAGAACGGGGTAGCCCGTCCCGTCGGCCACCTTCAGGGCCTCCTCCAGAGACGTGATGCCCGCTCCAGGCGGCTGTGGTATACCCAGGCGAGCCAAGAAGTCCTCGAACCGACTTCTGTCCGAGGCGATGTCGATTGCGTCGGCGGTGGATCCCAGTATCGGCATACCCGCCTGGTCCAGGGACTGAGACAGGTTGATCGCCGTCTGGCCTCCGAACTGCACCATAGACGGAGGGCACATGGAGGGGTCAGCTCCCTCTTCCGCTTCGTTCTCCAGTATGTCCAGGACGCTCTCCTCGTCCAGAGGCTCGAAGTAGAGGCGGTCGCTGGTGTCGAAATCGGTTGAGACTGTCTCAGGGTTAGAGTTCGCCATTATGCTCTTGACCCCCTCCTCCTGGAGGGCCCAAGCCGCATGGACGGAGCAGTAGTCGAACTCAATCCCCTGCCCTATCCGAATTGGCCCGCTGCCCATGACCACTGCCTTGGGACCTTCCAGGAAGTGCGCCTCGTTCTCCTGCTCGTAGGTGCTGTAGAAGTATGGGGTGGCCGCTTCAAACTCCGCCGCGCACGTATCCACCATCTTGTAGACGGGGCTTATTCCCCAATCGCGGCGGAGCTGGCGCACCTGCTCAGGCAGGCGGTCTCCAAAAGTGGCTATCTGAACGTCGGAGAAGCCCAGGCGTTTGGCCTGCCACAGCAGCCGCGGCGCCAGGTCTTCCTTCAGAAGACGCCTCTCCATATCCACGATATTTGAGAGCTGGTAGAGGAACCAGGGATCTATCCCTGTGCGACGCGCTATCTCTTCCGGGGCGGCGTCACGACGCAGAGCTGCCATGAGCGCCCAGAGCCGAAGGTCCGTTGGATAGAGGGGAAGGCTCTCCAGGGCAGGGCTATCGCCGTCCCGCCAATCCCTGTCCTCCCACAGAAGCGTGTGGCTCCCCATCTCCAACGAGCGCACCGCCTTCTGGAAGGCCGCCTCAAAGGTGCGGTCTATAGCCATCACCTCGCCAGTGGCCTTCATCTGAGTGCCAATACTGCGGTCTCCCGCGGCGAACTTGTCGAAGGGCCAGCGGGGTATCTTGACCACGCAGTAGTCCAGCGCCGGCTCGAAGGCAGCCAGGGTGCGCTGGGTAACCGCGTTGGGTATCTCGTCCAGCCGCTTGCCCACCGCGATCTTCGCAGCCACCCGAGCTATGGGATAGCCCGTCGCCTTGCTGGCCAGGGCAGAACTCCGGCTGACGCGCGGGTTCACCTCTATAACGTAGTAGGGGCTGTCCGCCTCCCAGCTTCCGGGCAGGGTCTCCTGCACCATGCTGTGCGGATTCAGGGCAAACTGGACGTTGCATCCCCCCTCGATGCCCAAGGCTCGGATAATCTTCAGGCTCGCGGAGCGGAGCATCTGGTACTCCTTGTCCGTCAGTGTCTGGCTTGGAGCCACGACTATGCTGTCGCCAGTGTGCACGCCCATCGGGTCAAAGTTCTCCATGTTGCACACGGTTATGCAGTTGTCAGCCGCGTCCCGCATAACTTCGTACTCAATCTCCTTCCAGCCCACCAGGGAGCGCTCAAGCAGTATCTGGTGAATGGGGCTTGCGGCCAGTCCGCTCTTGGCAACCGTCTCCAGCTCCTCCAGGTTGTTGGCTATACCCCCTCCGGAACCGCCGAGAGTGTAAGCAGGGCGTATGACCAGGGGCAACCCCATCTCCGCTACTATGCGATGCACGTCGTCCAGCGACTGAGCGATGTCGCTGGGCAGGGTCGGTTCTCCTATCTCGATCAATAGGTCACGGAAGAGCTCCCTGTCCTCCGCGCTGCGAATCGTCTCCAGGGGCGTGCCGAGGAGACGGACGCCGTACTTGTCCAGCACCCCGGCGTCGGCCAGGGCCACCGCGAGGTTGAGGCCCGTTTGCCCGCCCAGAGTCGGAAGGATCCCCTGAGGCCTCTCCCGCTCGATGATTCGCTCGATGACGTCCACCGTCAGGGGCTCAATGTACACTATGTCCGCTATGCCCTCGTCGGTCATAATGGTAGCCGGATTGGAGTTGACCAGAACGGTGGTCACGCCCTCCTCCCTGAGGGCCTTGCACGCCTGGGTGCCGGCGTAATCGAACTCCGCCGCCTGCCCTATGACAATGGGGCCGGAGCCTACAACCAGAACTTTGGAGACTGTAGATGTCACTGTTGCATCTCCCGAATATATACTCGTTTGTTCAACTTGGGGCGCAGCACTGCAAATGCGAAGTCTTTGGCCGACTCAAGATGCTGTCCGCTAAGTTTCGCCCTTCATTGATGTTTATTTTCAGGTTCATGTTGAGGTCCTCAATTGGTAGACGGATTATAGAGTTCCAGTTCTGGGATGCGACTGAACCCTTGGTCCAGTGTATAGAGAGAGACTTGATGGCGGATTGCGGTAGCAGCGAGAATCAAGTCCATGTTTGCCAAGGGGTCGCCTGCAAGCATTAGGCGATAGTCCAATTGCCCCGCAATGACCCACACCGCCTGGTCCATTTCCAGGAAGCCAAGGGAAACGATTCGCTGGGTAAGGAACTCCAGTTCTTCCTGGGACCGCGCCCCTCGTATGTACTCCATAATCACTGGCCCGGTCACAGCGGCTTCTCCAGAGACAAGAAGGGTGCCCAGCTGCCTGGTAGTTTCGGAGCCGGGCAGCCTTTGAGCTTGGATCAATACGGATGAGTCTACCAGGACGGTCAAGCCGTGCCGTCCCTTAGCGATTCAAGGTATGCCTGTCGCTCTCTGTCCAAGCGATCGTGTTCCTCGCTGTAGTCGTCCACTATGATCTTGCCCCAGGAGTCGATCAGCTCCTGCACGTGCTTGCGCCGTATGTACTCCTTCAGGGCAGCGCTCACTGCCTTACTCTTCGTCCTCTCTCCGGTGGCTTCGATCACAGATTCGAGGAGATTGCCGTCTATGTTGATGGTTGTTCTCATATAGCTAACGCACCTTTCCGACGCGCACAATGACGCGCTTTTATGGCATCATTATAACACACCATTTTACCGCATCATTCCCTGTAATCCTTCACCATCTCCAGGAACCTGTCGAACAGGTACACGTTGTCCATTGGCCCGGGGGACGCCTCCGAGTGGTACTGGATACTCAGTATCGGCAGATCCCTGTGCCGCAGTCCCTCCACCGTCCCGTCGTTGAGGTTGACGTGGCTGACCTCCACCTCGGCGGGCAGGTCCTCGCCGTCCACCGCGTAGCCGTGGTTCTGGGACGTTATGTATACGCGTCCCGTTTGGATTTCTCGCACGGGATGGTTCGCTCCCCTGTGCCCAAACTTGAGCTTGAACGTACGCGCCCCAAAGGCCCGGGCCAGCAGCTGATGTCCCAGGCATATGCCCATCATCGGCACGCGGCCCACCAGACCCCTGGTCGTCTCCACCACGTACTCCAGAAGCGCCGGGTCGCCTGGCCCGGGGGACAGCACGATGCCCTGGGGATTGAGGGCCAGTATATCACTGGCAGCAGTATGCTCAGGAATCGCCATCACCCTGCATCCCCTGGAGTGCAGTATGCGCAGGATGTTGTACTTCAGGCCGTAGTCGTTTACGAGAATCAGAGGCGCTTCCTGCGACCCGGAGGCATCCCACCGGTACGCCTCTTTCGTGCTCACCTTCTCAACGAAGTCCACGTTATCGTAGCGGGGCATCTCCTTGAGGCGCTCCAGCGCCTCCTGGGGAGACGCGTCCACGGCTATCATCCCCATCATCACGCCCGCCATGCGGAGCTTACGGGTTACGGCCCTGGTATCGATGCCGGATATGCCGGAAACGCCCTGCGATGCCAGGTATTCGTGGAGAGTGCGGGTCGACTGGCTGTGACTGGGGTTCAGGCAGTGCTCCCTGACAGCAAAACCCGCCACCCTGATGGATTTGGACTCCACGTCCTCTCCGTTGATGCCGTAGTTGCCGATGATGGGGTAGGTCGGCACAACAATCTGACCCGCGTAGGAGGGATCGGTCAGCATCTCCTGATAGCCTGTCATGCTGGTGTTGAACACAACTTCGCCGTAGGTGAAGGCTACGGCCCCAAAGGCCTCGCCCTCGTACCATGACCCGTCCTCAAGGACCAGAAATGCTTGTTTAGACAAATCTCAACGCCTCATCTCTGTATTCTATGGAGCCGTCCACGATGGTGGCCATTACCTCGCCACGCAGGGTCGCGCCGTCCAGCGGTGTGTTCTTCCCCTTGGAAACAAACTCGTCCGAGTCCACCACCCACTCCGCTTCCGGATCGAAAATCGTCACGTCTGCGGGCGACCCAATCCTGAGGGATCCCGGGAAGCGATCCGGCAGGCCGAGGACGCGGGCAGGGCCTGCCGTGAGCCTGTCTATCATGGTTGGCATATCCAGCTTTCCGTCGTGGACCAGGGACAAGAGGGAGCCCAGCGCCACCTCCAGCCCGCTTATGCCGAAAGCCGCTTCCTGGAAGCTGCAATCCTTGTCTCTTTGGGTGTGTGGCGCATGGTCCGTGGCTATGCAGTCGATTACGCCGTCCCTCAGACCTTCCACCACTGCTGCGACGTCTCGTTCTGTCCGCAACGGAGGATTCACCTTGGCGGCGGTGTTGTAAGCCGGCAGAGCAATGATACCTGTCAGTCCCCCCTTTGCCATTCTCGGTATCACCCACTCCTCGGTAATGGAGAGGTGGTGAGGCGTCGCCTCCGCGGTTACGTTCAGGCCGCGCTTTTTGGCGCTGCGGAGGATATCTACGCTGCCGGCCGTGCTGACATGGGTCAGGTGAAGACGCCCTCCGGTGGACTCAGCCAGGGTGATGTCCCTCAGCACCATGGACTCCTCGGCTGAGGCGGGAACTCCCTTTAGCCCAAGGCTCTTCGCCACCGCTCCGTCGTTCATCACACCGCCTCGTGAGGCGTCCATGTCCTCGCAGTGATTCATTATAGGAAGTCCCAGTGAGGCGGCTCTAAGAAGGGCCTCCTCCATCAGATCGTCCTTCGACACGGGGCTGCCGTCGTCGCTGAAGCCTATGACCCCGGCCCGCGCCAGACCCTCCATATCCGTCAATACATCGCCCTCACGTCCCAGCGTCACGCAGCCGATGGGCAGCACCTTCACCCTGCCCTCCTCGCGCGCCTTGCGCAACACCAGGTCTACCACCTCTGCCCTGTCCATAGCCGGTCTGGTGTTGGGCATTGCACAAACGGTGGTGAATCCCCCCTTGGCGGCTGCCGCTGTCCCTGTTGCGACGGTCTCCTTGTCCTCCGGGTCCGGCTCTCGCAGATGGCAGTGAAGGTCGATGAAGCCCGGGCAGACCACCAGTCCGGAGGCATCGATCTCCTGCGCCCCGGACGGCCTGTCGATGCTTCGCTCCAGCGCGGCTACCCTTCCATTGTCGATAAACAGGTCGCCAACTACGTCCAACCCCAGTAGGGAGTCGATGATGCGGCCGCCTCGAATGAGCAGACTCATCTGGTTACGCCGGACACCAGATCGATCCAGTGCCTCCCGTCTCCGTCTTCTTTGGGTTGGTAGCTGCCCCACTTCTCGGACACTTGTTTGAACCCCGCTGTCTCCGCATCGTCTGAAGAGGCGAAGAAACGCACGTGCTCCGGCCTGACCGGCGGGAGGAACCTGTCCAGAAGCTGGGAAGGGTAGTAGAAATGCGACTCGGTGTTTCCCGCGAAGGCAGCGTCGGTCTCGTGGTCGCAGTAGAGGCACCTCAGCTTGTAGTCCAGGTCTCTGACAATCTCAAAGCTGGGTCTGGCAAACTGCCTCTCCTGGTTGGTCACGCACATCCGGTTGAGGCAGTCGAAGCCCGGCTTGGAGTAGATCAGGCCCCGAAGCTCTCTCAACTCTTCCTCCGGTCCCGTGTCCGTTGCCATATCCCCGGCTCCCAGTATGTGCCACAGAAGGGCCATCCTGACGGGTATACCCAGAGCGGCCTGCTTGAAGTAGAGGCTCCTGGGGTCCTCGTCCACCTCCGGGCTGAGTTCATCGACGCGAGGTAGAGGGTGGAGTATGGATATGTTCTTGAACTGCCTGGCCTTGAGGGTCTTGGCCGTAAGGGTGGGATACCTGTCGGACGCGCCGGGAATACTCCCTCTCTCCTTCTGACGCCTGGTCACGTATATGGAGAGAGCTTCGTCGCTGCCAACCTCGAATTCGACGGTGGTGCCTTCTAAGGAGGACATAGCCAGCTGGTGTGGCTCTGTAGGAGTGATGTATATGGCGTCGACGGTAGCTGCCTCCTCGCCCGCCGGCGAATCGTCGAAGAGGGCGCTCAGGAAACCCAGCTGCTCCCTCCGAATTTGCGCCCGGTAGTCCCTTTGCAGCCTGCGCAGAACGTAGTCCGGCATCTCATTGCCGTCTCCCGGCACGAATATGACGTTCGCCCCGAAACGCGCCAGCGCAAAGGCAAGGGAGTGAATCGTGCGTCCGTGGAGCAGGTCCCCGCAGAGGGCCACTTTCAGGCCCTTCAGAGTCCCGTGATGTCCCCTCAGCGTGTACAGGTCACACAGGGTCTGGGTGGGATGCTCGTGGCTGCCATCTCCAGCGTTGATAACCGGGACGGGGGCATACTCCGCAACCAGCCTGGCTGCTCCCTCCCAGGGATGCCTCACGACCAGAACGTCCGCGTAGGATCCGACGACCCGCGCCGTGTCCGCAAGGGATTCACCCTTGGCCATGGAGGATGCGTTCACGTCCGAGGTGGATATGACGCCTCCTCCCAAGCGTTGCATGGCAGCCTCGAAGGACAGCCTGGTCCTGGTGCTGGGCTCGTAGAACAGCGTGGCCGCTATCTTTGCGGTCGCACTGCCGAAGTAGGCCCTCCTGTCCTCCAGGATACCGTCCGCGGTCCGAAATATAGTCTCAACGTCGTCTATCGAGAGGTCGTCCACGGATATGATGCTTCTGCCGGTAAGTTGGCTCATGCTGCAGACCTCATCACCGAGCTTGATCCCGCGAAGCGCCCCCGGCGTAACTGCGGGCCCTCGAGGACGCCTCCGACCTGTTCTGCAGAACCACGCCGTCAGCGCCGTCCACTTCCTTCAGTCGCACCTCAACCCGTTCGCCCAGGGAGGTTGGGATGTTTTTGCCCACATAGTCTGCCCGAATGGGCAGCTCCCTGTGTCCCCTGTCAACTAGGACCGCAAGCTGAATCAGACATGGCCTGCCCAAGTCCATCAGAGCGTCCATGGCAGCCCGTATGCTCCGACCGGTGAACAGAACGTCGTCCACCAGCACAACTTTCCTGTCGCCGATGTCGACAGGCATTTCTGTGGCGCGGTTTGAGATCCGATCCCTGACCGGTACATCGTCGCGGTAGCGTCCTATATCCAGGGCCCCTACCGGAATATCCTGTCCCTCGTTCTGGCCGATTCTCTCAGCAAGACGTTGCGCCAATGGCACACCCCGGGTGTGCATCCCTACCAGGACAAGCCCGTCGACGCCGTGGTTCCGCTCCAGTACCTCGTGCGCGATGCGGGTGAGAGCCCTGCGGACATCGTCCGGAGACATGAGCAGCTTTTCGACCATCAAAAAAACCTCTCGCCGCGGCTGGCAAGAGGCACTGTCTTAGGTCACCGCCAAAGGCCTCTATTCTCTTGGTCCTGCCGCCTTGCCAGCCTCTCGGGACTGATTTAAAGGTCTGCTCAGAGCAGTCCTTGCGCCTTTGGCTTCTATTCTGTTGTTCGCTCAGTGTAGCACGAACACCGGGCGTCTGCAAGGCGTGGCATTCTGAACATGCGTGCTTGTAGAAAGCCTGAAGGTAGTATATCATTGATGGAAGATTTCTATTCAAGGGATCACATCGATGACCGTGGATGTTAAGCGTATCGTGTGCCTTGCAAACTCACGTAAGTACAATGGGCGCTGTATCGCAGGTAAAGAAATAATATCCGATGGCAGGCTTGGAGGATGGATTCGGCCAGTGAGCACACGAGAAACTGGGGAAGTTGCTCCAAATGAATGCGGTTATCAAGACGGCAGCAGTCCCAGAGTCCTCGATATTATTGATGTGCCTGTTACCGAAGCCCAACCCGGGGGTTACCAGCAGGAGAATTGGTTACTTGCCCCTAACCTTAAATGGAAGAGGGTCGGGAGGTTCAATGCAAGCGAATTGACCCCGTTCATCGACACAGAGGAAGGTCTCTGGCCTGACGGTTACAGCAGTTCATACGGAGAGAACGATCGTGTTCCATCCATGCTCGCCAACTCCCTTAGAGACTCCCTACGACTTATACGGGTTGAGAGGCTGGAGATATCACCGGAAACTGTCTATGCAAACAACAGACGAAGGCTACGGGGCCACTTTAGGCATGCCGATCAGGACTATTCATTAGTTATAACTGACACCTTCTATGAGAACGAGTTCTTTTCTGCTCCACCCCCTAGTGGTTATACTGGTGAGCGACTCCTTACTGTAAGCTTGGGAGAACAGTTTGAAAGCTACGGATATACCTACAGCTACAAACTCATTGCTGCTGTAATAGAGCCTTAACTGAGATTCGAAACCATGAAGACAACCCAGTATCCTGTATTTACCATAGGACACTCCAATCATTCACCAGATGAGTTCATAGCTCTTTTGAAGCAGCACACCGTGCATGAGGTGGCTGACGTTCGCTCGTCACCATACAGCCGGTATACGACGCAATTCAATCAAGCCCTCATGGAGAAGGCGCTGGAAGCAGCCGGGATAAGCTACATGTTCCTCGGCGCGGAGCTTGGAGGCAGACCTGCAGACCAGTCATGCTACGATGCCGATGGGCGTGTGCTTTACGAGCGTATAGCGAATACGGATATGTTTGAAGACGGTTTGGCGTATTTGATTCGTAACGCCGGTGATCGCCGGATTGCCATAATGTGTACAGAGAAGGACCCCCTGGACTGCCACCGTACACTGCTAATTGCTCGTGCGCTTGTGGAACGCGGGATAGACGTTGAACATGTTCTCGCCGACGGCAGTCTGGAAAATCACCATGCCACTATGAGCCGTCTGGTAGATGCTTTGAAGTTGCCTCCCTACGGTGACCTGTTCCGCACAAAGTCTGAAGTGGTGGCAGATGCCCTGAGAATTCAGGAGAGTAAGGTGGCATATGTCAGCAGAAGACCAGCCCAAAGCGACACAGAATGGTGGGATGGGTTTTGAGGGTTTACACCATTGGGTTCACGAAGAAGTCCGCATCAGATTTCTTTGAACTGCTTCGAGTGTCTGGGGCTAAGCGCATAATAGATGTGCGTTTGAGCAATATGTCTCAGCTTGCAGGGTTTTCTAAGAAGGACGACCTGGAATACTTCCTTCGCAAGATCTGCCACATGGAATACGTACATTTGCCAGAGTTGGCGCCAACAAGAGAGATGCTGGACTCCTACCGCAAGGGCCACAAGAACTGGGATATCTACGAAAGTGAGTTTCTCGCGCTCATAGAGCAGCGCCGAATTGAGAAAATGCAGATTAAGCGTACCGTTGCCAACGCATGTCTACTGTGTAGTGAGGACAAGCCCGACCAGTGTCACCGTCGGCTCTTGGCTGAGTACCTTCAACGAAGTTGGGGAGACTTGGATATAGTCCATCTGTAAAGTGTTACTTGGTAGCCCTCCCGCGAATGGGCTATAATCGCGTACAGCATTCAGCATTATGGAGGTGCAGCACTATGAAGCTTGAAGTTATCAGCATAGCGCCAACCGAGCAGCGGGTCCTCCTTCTATTTGATCCCAGCGGGCCGACCCCGGAGGACGCCGAGGTTGACAGCTACCTTCAGTCCAACTCCCTGGAGCCAAAGCGCCAGTACAGCGAGACAAGGGACGAAAAAGAGTACAACGTCTACTACTTCGGACACTGCTACATAGAAGACCACTTGGAGAAGCTGGCTTCCATGGCGACTGAGGCCAAGCTGGAGCCGGACGAAGCCGCTGCAGAATAGCTGGGGTCTCTGATTGGATAGAGGTCAAGGGAAGCCAACTTCCGTAGCATCCCGACGACTCATACCGGAGCAAACAAAAAGGGCCAAGGTTTTTTTCAACCCTGGCCCTTTTTTCAGTAACTACTGACTAGCTGCTGTGGCTGGTGGCGGTGGACGCTGTAGGCGCCGCCCGCTCCTGGGTCCGGCTTATCCCTATCCTCCGCGCGAGGATCACCTTGGCTATGTTGGTGCTCCCGGCAGCGTGGTTCTGGCCCGCCCGAGAGCGCTGGTTCACCTCCTGCGCTCCGCCATGAGGCGCTCCGGGCTCCTTGGTTCCCAAGAACCCGTAAGGACCGTACAGCTCCCGTATCCTCCGGGCGTTTCGCAGGCTGGACTCCCGACCATGCACGTTGGCAACGTTGCCCTCGTACTGGATCTCCATGCGGTTCTGGTACATCCAGTAGGTCCGCTGGAGCAACAGCCCCTGGACGTGGGCATCCAGAACGGCATCCATTGCCACCTGCTGAACCACCTCGTCGCCGCCCAGGGTGCCTCCGTCGTGCTTGGTCTCCCTCAGGTACTCTATCAGGCTGTCGGTGTTCTCGTCTCTGGCAACCGCACGGCCTCGGCCTCCGTGCTCAAATTCCAGGTGAGTGCCCATGACCTGCCAACCCTGGTTCACGCCTCCAATCAGGTGTTCGCCGGAGACCCGCACGTTGTCCAGGAAGATGGCCTGCTTCCGTGAGCTTGGAAGGAGCTTCATCTCCCTCAACTCCAGTCCGTCCGAAGGCACCGGAATCATGAAGTAGCCAAGGTTTCGATGCCGCGGCGCGTCCGGGTCCGTGACCATAGGTCCGGCTATGTATTCAACGTCATACGGATCGCCTATGAAGATGTTGCTGCCGTTGAGAAGCCAGTCGTCGCCATCCTGCGTGGCGCGGCTCTGAATGCTGGCCAGGTCGGCGCCGCCCTGGGGCTCTGTGAGCTTCTGGAAGACAATCGCGTCGCCCCTGAGCAGCGGGGGTAGAAACTTCTGCTTCTGCTCCTCAGTGCCCCAAACCAGCAGCGTCTGGAAAACCAGGGAGCGACTGGTGCAGGCCTTCACATTCGCACTGGACATCTCCTCAGTTATGATCACCTCGTAGTCGGCAGACATTCCACCGCCGCCGTACTCCTTGGGGTAGGTGGGAAAGAGCCATCCCTTCTCCCCCATCTTCCTCCACAACTCCCGGTAGAACTGGTACTGTTCATAAGTGAAGTCGTCCCCGTCTATGGGGTCCTTCATATCATCCGGTACGTTCTCCTCCAGCCAGGTCCTCACCTCCAGCCGAAACCGCTCTTGCTCCTGGGTATATGACGCCAGTGTAAAGTCCATGCTTGTCCTCCTTATCTGAGTCGGGCCTCCGGGCACACCCCCTCCGCTCAAACTGCAAAAGCAAAGTAGAAGGCGTGGTCGCCTGCGATGAACGGAATTATATTCAGCTATCGGTGTAGTGTCAAGCACTCGTACCGCCACACCCTCAAGTTGAAGATGCTTTCCGTCGCATACAGGGCGCACAGCTATCTATTACGTTAGCTCATTTCAGCGATATACCCGTTCTGCGTCACTGACAATACAGACCGGCACGGGTGTCTGGGAGGGAGCATATCTTGGTATAATGGTATACTGGTCGGCAGGCTCGCCGACGGGAAGCGGTCAGCATACTCTTGAGCCTTCAGGACGGATATGGTGAATACGGATAATCGGAAAGAGGAAATAGCAGCCCACGCGATTGTATCCACAACCAAGGGCTGGATCGCAATTCTGGCGTCGCCAAGAGGGATACAGCGCCTTTCGCTCCCACATTCCGATCCTTCAGAGGCCCTGAGCAGCCTGGAGATGTCGGAGTCGCGCGCCGGAGGTGAGTTGGACCCGGAGACTCTTGGGGGCCTTGGGCACAGGCTGGAGCTCTATTTCAGTGGAGAGAGAGCCGACTTCCCGGACGATCTGGACCTGAAGGGAACGGACTTCCAGAAGAGAGCCTGGGAAGCGGCGCGCACGATACCCTGGGGCGAAACTCGCAGCTACCAATGGATCGCGAGGGAGATGGGCAGGCCCCGGGCCGCACGAGCCGTGGGACAGGCAATGCGAGCCAACCCAGTGCCCATTATTGTACCGTGTCACAGAGTAGTCGGTGAGAGAGGAGACCTCCGCGGCTACGGAGGCCCGGACGGGATTGGGATGAAGCGCGAGCTTCTTGAGATGGAACGAAGTATATGGAATCAGACGCCGCCCGCGAAGGAGGGTAACAATCATGGCTATTAAGGTGCTAATGTCGCGTCACGTCAACACTGGCCGGGAGGCGGAGCTGGAGGAGCTTCTGGTGGAGCTCAGGGCACGCGCCCTCAAGCAGACAGGCTACATATCCGGTGAGACCCTCATCCTGGCGTCGGACCCGAGCATACACCTGGTGATAAGCAACTGGTCCACCCTCAAGGACTGGCGGGACTGGGAGCATCACCAGGACCGGCTGGAGGTGGTGGATAAGGTCAACAACCTTCTCACTTCTCCGGCCCGGACGGAAGTGTGGCTGGAGCGAGGGACGGCCCCCAGCGGAGTGTGAGCCGTCTGGCCCAAGCGTAAGGCTTCGCGCATTGCCTCACCTCTGGATGTTGTGCTACAATGTGGTCACTATATGGCATACAGGTGACTACACAAGGGGTTCAAATGACCACATACAACATAAGAGAATTCAAGGCCAAGGTAAGTGAGATACTCAGTGCACTCAGCTACGGCGAAGAGGTTATCATCACCCGCCGCGGAAAGCCATGTGGCAGGCTCAGCCCTATACAAAACCCCACTGAGGAGAAGCCTTCGCTCAGCACGCTAAAGGGATCTTTCACCGGCCTGCCGGAGGCGTCCTATGAAGACTTCGTGGAGATAAAGGCGCTTTGGGAACCTCGGGTCCCGTAGCCTGACGAGACTCGGCATAGCTGTGGTTGACAGTCCAGCCCGGTTCGTGGTCGACACACATGCCCTGTGGTGGTATTTGCAGTCGCCCGATCGCCTCACGCCCGCCGCCTCCGCCGTCTTCCGGCTGGCTGAGACCGGCAATGCGACAATTGTTGTCCCCGCAATAGCCGTTGCCGAGTTCTATTTCCTTTCCGTCAAGCTGAAGCAGCCCGTTGCACCCTCCACCTTACTGGATGCGTTGGCCGGCGTAAGCGGAATAGAGCTATCGGATCTGGGCAGGGCACAGCTTGAGAGACTCGACCAGTTCCCGGATATTCCGGAGATGCACGACAGGCTTATTGCTGCTGAGTCCGCAGCACTTAACGCGCCGGTGGTGACACGCGACGCAACGCTTTCGGCGTCACCTAACGTAGAGACGGTCTGGTAAGGTTAGCTAGCACCTCTAGGGATTCTGTTCTGCAAGCTATAGTGGTGGCCCTGTAGGATACTGCCTAACTTTACGATATACTCTAGCCGGTCTTAAAGGGGGTGTTTTGCCAAACAAGCCTCTAATCGCTAAGCGAATAGTCTACATAATCTGCTCTCTAATAATCTCCAGTTTGTTATTAGCTGCCGATTGTGAATCGGATTCCTCGTCTGGCCCGACGGAAGACGCGCCTCCGCCTACATCTGCGCCAGTCCCAACTCCCACGACTGATGTTCCTCTGAGCGTTCGTTCTGGAGAAGTACATCGGGATCACTGGTACGGGGCAGCAGAGATATGTGTCGCTTCTGAAATGGCTCAATGGTCTAACGAGATATGGCAGGACACTGCAGTGACATACCTAGGTGCCACTATAGTTTTGGGTGCTGCTCGCACAGACTGGAGCCTCTCTCCTGAGGACTTACGAGACTATCGTGAATTCCTAGATGGCACCCGCACATTTGCTACAAGTGAGTGGTCGAGTATGTTTGAAACTTACAAGAGGTTTAACGATACTTTAGCAAGTGCTATTATGGTCCGTAGTTCAGGGGCTGTAATGATCTCTGACTTTCTAAGACCAGACTTCCCTCACGCTTGGCTTGCCACATACCACTCCGTCTTGCCGCGACTCCAAGAAATGAGCAACTCTGATGGAAGATTGACGGGAACTATTAGAATTCCACAGGGGCGGGATGATAATCCGGTGCGCGATTCGCTAGGCCTTTTCAAGAATCAGTTCTACTGTCGAACTGCTGAATTACAGGGTTAAGAAGACCTGAAGAAAATTTTTGATACCGAGGTAAGAATCATGGAACCATACCTACTCAAGCCGTGGACACTTGAGAGATCTACAATTACCGGTCATTTAAGCCTCCTCTTGCTTCACAGTACGCCACAACCGCTTCACAAAGATGTTGTCGTACATCCTCTTGCCATCCGTTCTGAGTGCAGGGACACAGCATGTGCGGAAGCCCATTGCGATGCCATGCCTAGCTATGCTTTTGGTAGATCTAACACAGCGTTAGAGCCCCCCTACGCCACCCCGCTTACTACGCTACCCTCCATCTCGATGCCACTCTCCCCGACCATTTCGGTAAGGTCGTCGTGGAGTTGCTGGCAGTAGCTGACGGAAGCAACGGGCAGGTCTACCTTAACCAGCTTGCCGTTGGTCTTTATCTTCAGGGCCACCGGGCAGTTGCCTGGGTAGTTCAGAAGCATCTTGACCACCTCGCGCAGAAGGTGCTCGTCTTGCCCGGGGTTGCTTGACTCCTCCAGCTGGATCCACAGCTTCTGATAGGCGACGGCGTGGGTCCCGTTTTCCTGTGCCTTGCCGTTGACAGGCTCCGTCGCGCCGTTGACCGCGGTATCGCCGGCGTCGGACGCCCCGTTAGCTCCGCCATCGTAGGGTTCCGATGCACCGTTCTCTGCGACTGCCAATGCCAGCGGCGGGTCGTCATGGCCGGCGGCTTCCTGCTCGGGCGTATCGTCGGCTTTGGAGACAACCGGAACCGGGGGCGGCTCAGCCGCTGTGGTGGTCTCCCCCTGCTCCTCGATCTGGTAGAGCTTGGCTGCGTCGCAGTGAAGCGACAGTTCGTCATCTCGCTGTCGAATCTTTCCCACCACCTCCACCAGTCTGCCCTCGTACCACAGGTCCTGAGTGCGCTCGTAGACGCTGGACCAAACCATGACATCCAGGCTGCCACCCATGAGGTCCAGGACAACGGCGGCGAAGGGTTTGCCATCCTTTGTGAGGCCGCTCCGTTGGGAGGATATCTGGCCCACAATGGTCACGGTATCCCCTACCATCTCGCTATCGATGTCGTTGCGGGAGATGATTGCGTATGACTTGGCACTCAGCGCAACCTCGCTCCAGGGGTTTTCCGAGATGAATGTGCCCAGCAGCTCCCTCTCCCACGCCATCTTCTCCTGCTGAAGCACCTCACCCTCCTCAAGCTCCAGAGCGGTTACGGGCGCAGCAACGGACTCGCCAAACAGGTCGAACATGGTTGACTGGCCTGAGTCTTTGAGCCTGGCTTCCCTCTGGGCCGTAGCCAAGATACGGTCGGCGCTGGCGAGCATCGAGCCTCTCGTACCCAGGGAGTCGAGCGCGCCCACCTTGGCAAGGCTCTCAAGCGCCCGCCGGTTCACGCCGTGCATATCGGCCCGACGGCACAGGTCCTCCACCGAGGTGTAAGGGCCGTCCTTCTTTCGCTCTTCCACCAGAGGCGCGACTGCCGAAGCTCCCACGTTCTTGACCGTGGCCAGCCCGAACCTTATGGACGGCTTGCCCTGGGGGTTGACGTCTATGGAGAAGTCCACCTCGCTGCGGCTCACGTCCGGCAGGAGTACTGGTATGCCAAGTTGCAGGCACTCGGTGACCGCGCCAGCCACCTTCTCCGCCTGGCCTGCGTGGGCGTTCAGCAGAGCGGTCATGTACTCCTCCGGGTAGTTAGCCTTGAAATAGGCCGTCCAGTAGGCTATCACGGCGTAGCTCACGCTGTGGGCCTTGTTGAAGGCGTAGCCGGCGAAGGGCTCTACAAGCTGGAACACCTCGTCGGCAAGCTCCTGGGAGAACCCCTTGCCAAGTGCGCCCTCGACGAACTTCTTCCGCTCCTCCCGCATAATCTCCGGGTTCTTCTTGCCCATCGCCTTGCGCACCACGTCTGCCTCTCCCAGTGTGTAGCCGGCAAATGCCTGGGCAATCAGAAGCACCTGGTCCTGGTAGACTATGACGCCGTATGTCTCTTCCAGAATGTCTTTGAGCATCGGGTGGGGATAGCTAATGTCAACCCGACCGTGCTTGGCGTCTATGAAGGTGTCGATGTGCTCCATTGGCCCCGGGCGATAGAGCGCTATCATGGCGGCCACGTCTCCCAGAGACGTCGGCTTCAGCTTCTTGACGTACCGCCTCATCCCGGCGCTCTCAAGCTGGAACACACCTGTGGTCTCGCCGGATGACAGGAGGGAAAAGGTCTTCTCGTCGTCCAGAGATATCTCCTGAAAGTCCAGAGTGACCCCCCGCCGGCGCGTCACCATCTGCCTCGCCTGCTCCAGAATAGTGAGGTTGGTAAGTCCCAGGAAGTCCATCTTCAGGAGCCCCAGCTTGGCAATGGGGTCCATAGGGAACTGGGTCATGGCCATGTCCTCAGCCGAGTCGCTCCGAACGGGGCGTTGCAGGGGCACGTACTCCACAAGCGGCTCCTTGGATATCACCACTCCTGCGGCGTGAGTGCTTGTGTGGCGGGCCACCCCCTCTAGCCGTTTGGCCTTGTCCACCAGGTCCTTCAGGGTCTCATCCCCCTCGTACACCTCTTTCAGCTCGGCGTTGGCTTCCACCGCTTCCTCCAGTGAGTGGACGCGGAAGGGTATCAGCCTGGCAACGCGGTCCACGTCGGAGTAGGCCATCCCCAGGGCGCGACCAGTGTCGCGGATGGCGGCCTTGGGGCCCAGCGTCCCGAAGGTGATGATCTGGGCCACGTGGTCACCGCCGTACTTTCGGCGCACGTAGGCTATTACCTCGTCGCGGCGATCGTCCTGGAAGTCCATATCGATGTCGGGCATCTCCCGGCGCTCCAGGTTCAGGAAACGCTCGAAGACCAGACGATACTGAAGCGGCTCTATGTCGGTGACGCCCAGACAGTACAGCACCACGCTTGCGGCGGCGCTGCCTCGTACTCCGAATATAATGCCGCGCTCCCGGACAAAGGCGGCTATATCCCACACGACCAGGATGTAGTTGCTGAACTGGGTGTTCCTGATAACGTCCAATTCGTAGTCCAGACGCCGCCGCGCCTCTTCCGATGGATCCCCGTACCGCCGCTGCATACCCTCCCGGCAGAGGCGCGCCAGGTATTCGTCCGAGCTCACCCCGTCCGGGGTCTTGTACTCCGGCAGGCGAAGCTGGCTGAAGTCCAACTCCACGTGGCACATATCTGCGATTCTACGCGTGTTGGCGACCGCCTCGGGAACATCGGCGAAGAGATCCTCCATCTCCTCGGAGCTCTTGAGGTAGTAGGAGTTGTCCGTCATCCTGAGCCGCTTGTCGTCCAGGACGTTGGTGTTGGTGTGGATGCAGATCAGGATGTCCTGAATGGACGCGTCGTCCTGGTGTATATAGTGACAGTCGTTAGTCGCCACCAGGGGAATCCCCGTCTCGCGGCTCATCTCCAGGAGGGCCTCGTTAAGCCTGGGAAGGTCCGGGACGTCCGCGTGGCGCTGCAACTCCAGGTAGAAATCACCAAAGGTGTTCTTGTACCAGAGGGCGGCATCCATAGCCTCCTGAGCGCGGCCTTCGATTATGAGACGCGGCACCTCGGCTGTTGGGCAGCCGGAAAAGGCAATCAAGCCGCCTCCATACGCCTCCAGAAGCTCCCTGTCGACGCGGGGCTTGTAGTAGAACCCCTCCAGATGGGACTGAGAGGACAGCTTGAGCAGATTCTGGTATCCCTCCATATCTTTGGCCAGCAGAAGAAGATGGTAGGGACTCTTATCCGCCGCTCCTTTCCTGTGGCGACTCTCCTGGGCAAGGTAAGCCTCCAACCCGATTATGGGCTTTATCCCCGCTTCCTTGCACTCCGTATAAAACTCAATGGCGCCGTACAGCCCGCCATGATCCGTGATGGCGAGGGTATCCATGCCCAACTCCTTGGCGCGTTGCACCATTGGGCTGATGCGGCTGAGGCCGTCCAGAAGGCTGTATTCGGTGTGGTTGTGTAGGTGGGTAAACACTGCGTCCTCTGGGAAAAACTACCGTGATTATAGCACCCTCGAAACTCGGAGACACAAGATGTTGTGGTGCTATTTTACTATAAAATCCGAAGGCCCTTTACGTCTGCTCCGTCAGACCTTAGTATTACAATAGGCGACAGGTTGTAAACTGGTAGTTGGCACACGACTGCAATAATCCCTTCCCAAAAGGCGCCGACATTGAACGATTACTTTCCTTCAACCTACGGTGAGCGCATAGCCGATATCTATGATGAGCTTTACCAGGAGTTGCCTGGCTTGGAGCCTATGGTGGATACCCTGGCCGAACTAGCGAGGGGAGGCCGCGCGCTGGAGCTGGGCATTGGCACGGGGCGAGTGGCCATACCTCTGGCGGAGCGCGGCGTAGATGTCCACGGCATCGACTCCTCGGAAGCGATGGTGGCCAGGCTCAGGGCAAAAGAGAGGGGAGCAAAGATACCCGTGACCATTGGGGACTTCGCCGACGTAGGCATAGACGGCCGGTTCTCCCTGATTTTCGCGGTCTTCACCTCCTTCCTGGGCCTCACGTCTCAGGAGGAGCAAGTGAGGTGCTTCCGCAATGTCGCGGAGCACCTCACGGAGGACGGCGTATTCGTCATTGAGGCTTTCGTGCCGGACCTGACGCGATTCACTCGCAATCAGAGCGTCTCGGCAACCACGGTGGAGAGCAACAGGGTCATGCTTGCTATAACGCGCCATGATCCGGTAGACCAGCGTCTCACAGGCCAGAACGTTATCATCTCCGAGGATGGTACACGGCTTATACCAGTACAGTTGCGCTATGCGTGGCCCTCGGAGCTCGATCTGATGGCGCAGTTGGCCGGCATGAGGCTCAAGGAGCGCTGGGATTCATTTCAGCGCGAGCCATTCACGGCTTCAAGCAGAACCCACGTTTCGGTCTACGGCAAGGCGTGACAGAAGAACTGTTGAATTGCGGATAATTCAAAGTTGGATTCTGAATCAGCCGAGTCTTGGCATTGGAATCCCTATACCCCGGCACAGGGCTTGATACACGGGTTTATCCTGACTTGGCCTCGGCCTTGCTTCGATCCCGGTACACGCCGGGAAGGGGCTCATGCAATCTAAGCAGTAAGACTAGCGGAGGCGCCATCAGAGTCATGCCAAAGAGTCCCAGCACGCGAAAGCCCAGGTACTCCACTATTGCGCCGCCTACAAGGGGCATGATCACGGCGGCGGCGGCGGTAAACGTATCGTTGGCGCCTATCACGCGACCGCGCTCGGAGGGGTTGGTGGTGTCTGCGTAGAGGGCGGTTGCGGCTATGTTGACGCAGGACCAGCCCAGACCCACCAGGAAGGTGCCGGCGGTAATGACCGGGTATACGGACGTCGCCACTATAAACCACGACCCGGCAGAGGCCAGTACCAACCCCAGGAACATCACCTTTCTACGGCCAATTCTGTCGGCAAGTTTGCCCAGTGGCAGGGAGAACCCGAACATCCCGACGACGTGAATGGCAACAGAGACAGAAATAGCGCTGAGGGTGTAGTGGTGGTGATGCAGGGCGACAGAGGTCATGACCATCATCATGTTCATGTTGCCCTGTGCGGAGAACATGGACGCAAAGGCGGTCAGCCTTGGGCGGTGCTTAAGGAAGTAGAGGATTCCGATTTTGCCTGCGGCCCGTTGAGGCGCATCCGACGGCCTGTAGTCGGGATAGTAGTCGGCAAGGTTGGAGGCGATCTCCTTGGGGTCCGGTCGGACCTGCAGCACCATAGCCATGCTCACGACCACCAAAATGGGTATGAAGAACCATGCAAGGGCTATTGGCTCCATGCCGAAGTCATCGGCGATTGACTCCGAGATCCTGATTAGAATCGGACTGGCAAGGGCGCCCACGAGCGATCCTGAAAGCACCCACCCCAATCCCTCCGCTCGACGGTCGGGCGGGTACATGTCCGCTGCCGCAACGCGTAATTGCTGGACAGAGCCTGTGCCAAGACCCAGCACCAGTATGCCCGTAACGAAAAAGGGGAAGGATTCCAGTACTGCACTGATGCCCGTGATGGAAGCGCCGCAGCCTACCAGGAATAGCCCCAGGATCACCCCTGCCCTTCTGCCAAAGGCATCGGTAAACCTGCCGATGGGATAGGCAACTATAAGCCGGCTGAACCCCGTGATACTTGAACCGATCCCGGCAAGGGTAGCCGAACCGATCATCTGGGTTACCAGCACCGGCCCCAGCGTCGGCACGATCTGGTTGCCAGCGCCGGTGAAAGCCTGGGAGGAGGCCAGGAACGCCGTGTTTCGTTTGATCAGCGGCGGTATGGAGGTCTTTGAGCCGGTTCTTGCCAAGTTATCTCCTTAGCCCTGAATCCGAATCCGGGATGGGCGACCACCTGGGATGTGGCCGGTTGAGGCTGGGTGTTCCGGGGAGTCGGCTTATCTCCATTGCGCCTGCAGCCTCCCGTTATCGATCCCATTGACCCTACCTGTGGGTCTCTGGGTCAACCGCCCAGGAGTATCTCATTTTGGGCAAGTGAACGGATATTCCCGGCGGACTGTCATCAAAGCCCCGATGTGTAGGCCGGTTCACATAGCGCCTCCGCCCAACTCAGACTCGCTCGCCCTACCTCCCTTTGTAGACCGGCTGGCGCTTCTCCATAAAGGAGCGGACGGCCTCTCGCCGGTCCTCGCTGTTCGCGGATGGTCCGTTGGCGGCGCGCTCCACCGGGTATATCTCCTCCAGGTCTACTTCGCGTTTGTAGAGGAGCTTCTTGGTAGAGCGGACGACTATCGGAGGATTGGACGCTATGGTCTGAGCAAGCTCCATAGCCTCCTCCAAGAGCCTTTCAGCGGGGACAACCTTGTTCACGAGGCCCTTTTCCAGCGCCCACTGCGCATCGTAGACGTTGCCCGTAAGCGCCATCTCCATAGCGTTACCGAATCCGACCAGTTTCGGGAGGGTGTATGACACGGAGCTGTCAGGGACCAGGGAGCGGCGGATGAAGACGCAGGAGAACCTGGCTGCCTCCGAGGCGACGCGGATGTCGCTGGCGAGGACGACGCCAAGCCCGCCGCCGGCGGCCACGCCGTTCACCGCGGCTATGACCGGCTGAGGAATACGCCGAAGATGGGGAGTTAGCTCTGACACGCCCGCGGGCATCCCGGAGGAGCGCTGGAGCGGCGTCGGCCCCTGCCCCTGGCCCTCCAGGGTGTTCTGCATCTGACCAACGTCTGCGCCGGAGCAGAAACCTCTGCCCGCTCCGGTGATTATCACGGCGCGAATATCAGGATTGTCCGCCACCTCGTCCAGGGCGTTGTGGAACTCCAGCGAAAGGGTGGTGTTCAGGGCATTCAGCCTCTCCGGACGATTCAGGGTTATGGTGGCAACATGGCCCGTTAGTTCCAGGTCAAGGACTGTGTAATCACCCGTTGCCATAGCAAATCACCTCCTAAATGAGTGGCGCCCAACGCGCGTCGAAGGGCGTTTGGCCCTAAAGTATCGACACCCTCCTCAAGTTCCTGGGCAATCCTGCATCCCAATCTTGCCCGGCAGAGGAGGGTGTGAATAGAGACCTATCCTATCTGCCCTTGTAGACCGGTTCCCTCTTCTCCAAGAATGACTTGACGGCTTCCAGCCTGTCCTCGCTGCCGTAGGCGGGAGCGTTGGCGGCGCTCTCCAGATGCAGGACGTTCTCAATGTCGCCGTCGTGCTCGTGGATGAGTTGCTTTATGGAGCGGACGCATATCGGAGGGTTGGACGCTATGGTCTGTGCGATCTCCATAGCCTCGTCCAGGAGCCTGTCAGCCGGAACTACCTTGTTTACAAGCCCCTTCCCCAAGGCCCACTGAGCGTCATAGATGTTGCCGGTAAGGGCCATTTCCATGGCGAGCCCCTTGCCAAGCAGCCTAAGCATCGTGAAGGAGGACCCTGTATCCGGGACCAGCGAGCGCTTGACGAAGATGCAGGAGAACCTGGCTGCTTCAGAGGCGATGCGGATATCACTGGCCAGGGCCACGCCAAAACCCGCTCCTGCGGAAACGCCGTTTATGGCAGCAATCACCGGCTGCGGGATGCGCTGTAAGTGCGGAGCCAGCGCCGTGATGCCCGGGCCTTCAGGGGCGGGATCAGCCGTTCCCTGCAGGGATTCCAGTTGCCGGTTGACATCCGCTCCGGAGCAGAATCCCCTGCCCGCTCCTGTTACAATTACGACCCTTATGTCCTCCTCGGATGCGATTTCGTCCAGGGCCGCGTGAAACTCGGCAACCAGGGGGGGATTGA
Source organism: Dehalococcoidia bacterium (assembly GCA_965218945.1). Classification (GTDB taxonomy): domain Bacteria; phylum Chloroflexota; class Dehalococcoidia; order Lucifugimonadales; family UBA2985; genus DAOUJW01. The sequence continues at coordinate 2,281,286 of OZ244718.1, read as the reverse complement.
GAGCGTTCAGTTTCTCCGGTCTATTCAAGGTTATTATAGCTACGTGGCCTGTGCGCTCAACACTCAATAACTCATAGCTGCGGACTACCATATCAGGCGCCTCCTCCCAAAATTAGACATCCGATGTACTCAACGAGAGTATGCCAGAGCGCCTTTCCGGCGCAAAAACAGCGATTCGACGGTAGATAGATCCTTGCTTGCCCTCCTATAGGCAGGGACTACAACCATATCACCCCGTCGTTCCCAGATGCCGGAAAAGCGAATGGACCGGCATCCGAATTCATACAAGCGATTGGCTCGCCGCGGAGAACTATAGCGCATTTGCTCAATAAGCCCTCCAGCAACGCTGGCTGTGAATTCCGGCGCCAGCCGGACTAAGCAGCCTTGCCGATCCTGAACATCTTTGTGGAGCAGATTGGGCAAACACCCTGCGTGGCTGGTCGGCCGTTCTTCATCGTGATAGCCTGGGGGTTGCTCATCTCCCTTTTGGACCGGCACTTCACACAATACGCTTCCATATGCTCCCTCCGAAATATAGGATTTGGGATATTCTACACTATATTCAGGCGTAAGTCAGCACCTATTGCGCCTGTTTGGGAGTTGCCCGCAGCCTTGGAGGGAAGTCGCGCTACTAACCCCCCTGGCTGTATCAACCCTCGCCGCCGAGTACACTACTGCTCCGCCGCCACTATGTCGGCCAGCTCTCCAAGCAGGAGGTAAGGTTCGCCCCACTGCTCGGGGCTTTCCAGGCTCCACTCCTCGTCGCCGTCCAGGGGCCTGAAGCGGACGCCCCAGTCTCCGCCGTACAGCAGGTAGGCCGCTCCCTCTCCTGAGTCGGAGACGGGCACATAGTAAGCCGGACAGGGTGTGCCGTCGCCATCGCTCTGCCAGCCCGTTACCCAGTGAAGTTGCTCCGGCCCCCTGGGTCCAGCGATCTTCACCTGGGATACCCTGCTCGGCCGCCCGAGGGCCTCGTATGTCCGCATTGGCAGACCGTAGCAGTTTTCGTTGTCCTCCACCTCGACGGATACTGAGCGCTGTTCCTCCACAATCACTCCTCCACTTCGAAGCCCAGCTTCTCCAGCTCCACCCTGAGCGTTGCGACCCACTCCTCCGTGGGCACAGACTCAGGCACAACGATTTCGATTTCCCCGTTGGAAAGCAAACGCACAACGCCTGGGTCCTCTTTTCCAAGAGGGACCGAGATGCTCTCCCTGTCAATGCCCATCGCGTCCGTGACCTCGAATATGAGGCCCATGTCCTCCATGCCAATCATGCCTTCAACCATACTTATCCAGCCTGTTCACAGATATGATGGAATATTAGTGGGACTCTCTTCAGCCGTCAACACGCGGCTATGACTAAATCGCGACCATTCTCGCCACCCCACATCCCACCTGTGACAAATCTGTAACCACATTGACAGAATATGGGGACTCGCTTGAGGATAGTCTACTTTATTTCAGCTTGACTATAGTTTATCATTGAATACAGAGTAGCCGGCCAAGCTTATCTGAAGCACAGCGCCGGACACGCGCGTGTTCGCGTGTTACGGAGGTCGCGTTTGAGGCCCTGGCCCACGAAAAAACCCAAGGAGATTAAGCCGCAGGCTGTCGCTGCGCCTCCGGGGCAGTTCGTCACTGAGAAATTCCCCGTCTTCACCCACGGCGATAACCAAAAGATCTCCCTGAACGAGTGGCGGTTCCGCATCTACGGCCTTGTGGATTGGGAGGTGAAGTTGGACTGGGAGCAGTTCAAGGTCCTGCCGCAGGTCTCTGTAACTGCGGACTTCCACTGCGTAACCCAATGGAGTCGTATGTCAAATCTGTGGGAAGGCGTCCTTTTCAGCGACGTCATCAACATGGCTGTAGTTAAGCCGGATGCCAGGTTCGTAGTCTTCCACTGCTACGGAGGCTACACTGCCAACCTGCCTCTTGAGGTTCTGCTGGACAACGACGTGCTCTTCGCTCACAGTCACGACGGCAAGCCCCTGTCACCGGAGCATGGAGGGCCTATGCGCTTGGTGGTGCCCAAGCGATACGGCTGGAAGAGCGCCAAGTGGGTCAATGGCATGGAGCTTTTGAGCAAAGACAAGGCGGGTTTCTGGGAGGAGTTGGGCTACAACAACAACGCCGACCCCTGGAAGGAAGAGCGCTTCTGGGACGGTCTGGGCTAGCCGGGAGACCAATAGACAGGACAACCTTGAAGACCGGATATCTACACTGCATCGGAGGCGCAAGCGGGGACATGCTCCTTGGCGCTCTCATCGATTCAGGGCTGTCCATCGACGAGTTGAAGGGCGAGCTCGCCAGACTGCCCTTAGCGGGATATTCGGTCAGCGCCGCCGTCGCTCAGCGGGGCGTCATCAGAGGGACTCACGTGTCCGTTGACCTGGATGGCAGCCACAATGCCTCCCACTCTATACACGATTTCCTGGACATGGTTGAGGCGAGCGACCTTTCCCGCTCCGTAAAGGACAAGTCGCAAAGGGTTCTTGAGCGCCTGGAGGAGGCGGAAACCAGGGTGCACGGCGAGGTCCACCAGCTTCAAGAGTTGGGAGACATAGACACCATCATCGACGTTGTGGCCGTAGTGGCCGGCCTTGAGCTGCTGGGTATCGAGAAGCTGTACTCTTCTCCACTCCCCGCCGGTTGGGGTGTGGTCTCAACAAGGAAGGGCGCTCTCCCGGTGCCCGCGCCGGCTACAGCGCAGCTTATGGCTATGGCCAAGGCAAAGGTCGCTCCTCCCAAAGGCCCTTATGTCGCCGCGGGAGAGCTTGTCACTCCCACAGGCGCAGCGCTCATCACCACCCTCGCCTCCTTCGAAGCCCCGGCAATCACCCTGGAGCAGGTGGGCTATGGCCTGGGAACAAGGGACAACCCGGAAATTCCCAACGTCCTGGCCCTTTGGATAGGCGAGACCGTCGGCAGCAGCGCTCTCGGCCAGGTCTCTCTTCTGGAGACGAACATCGACGACATGAGTCCTGAGGTCCTGGGATACGTCCAGGAGGAGCTTATGCGCCGCGGCGCTCTGGACGCCTGGTTCAGCCCCATACAGATGAAGAAGAGCAGACCCGCCGTCAAGCTCAGCGTGCTCTGCCGCCCGAATATGGAGTCCTTACTTGCGAAGATCATACTGGCAGAGACCTCCACGCTGGGCATCAGGGTCCAGACCCTGCATCGCTACGAGGCAGAGCGGGAGGTAGTAGCCGTTGAGACCTCCTTCGGCGCGGCGCGGGTCAAGGTCAAGAAGGAGGCGGACGTCATCGTTAGCGTTTCGCCGGAGTTCGAGGACTGCAAGGAGATTGCTCAACGGGTGGATATGCCCCTGCAAGAGGTGTTCAGAAGGGTTGAGAGGGATGCCAGGGCCAGTCTGGGCATTGAATAGATACCATTGCCAACTGTAGAGAGCGGCCACCCTGCAGCCGGGAGGTAAGAAAGTGGATACAACTCGGTCAGCTGAACTTTTTGCTCAGGCCCAAGACCACATACCGGGCGGAGTGAACAGTCCCGTCCGGTCATTCAAGTCCGTGGGAGGCACGCCGCTCTTCATTCAGAGAGGCAAGGGCTCCCGCATATGGGACGCCGACGGCAATGAGCTCGTGGATTACGTTGGCTCCTGGGGCCCTCTGATTCTGGGCCATGCCCACGACTCCGTGATTGAGGCTGTCGAGAGAGCGCTGGGAAACGGCCTCACCTTCGGCGCGCCCACGGAGGGAGAGGTGGAGCTTGCAAAGATGATCGTAGATGCTCTCCCGTCCGTCGACATGGTACGACTGGTGAGCTCAGGAACTGAGGCGACCATGAGCGCCATCCGAGCTGCCAGGGCCTTCACGGGACGCAGCAAGATAGTCAAATTCGCCGGCTGCTACCACGGCCACAACGACGGCCTGCTGGTGGAGGCGGGTTCAGGCGGGGCAACGTACAGCATCCCCAACAGCGCGGGCGTGCCGGAGGGTTACGCCCGTGAGACGCTGGTCGCCGACTACAACGACGTTAGCTCAGTGCAGCGCCTCTTCGATTCTCATCCCGCAGAGATTGCGGCGGTCATCCTGGAGCCGGTGGCAGCGAATATGGGGGTTGTTCCACCCGCTCGCGACTTCCTTGAGGGACTGCGCCTGCTGACCGCCAACAACGACGCGTTGCTCATCTTTGACGAGGTGATAACCGGGTTTCGAGTCGCTTACGGGGGCGCTCAGACCCTGTACGGAATAACCCCGGACCTCACGTGCCTGGGCAAGATCATCGGGGGCGGGCTGCCGGTGGGGGCCTACGGAGGAAGGAGGGATGTCATGGAGGTGGTAGCGCCCCTTGGCAATATGTACCAGGCTGGCACACTGTCCGGAAACCCGCTTGCGGTAACGGCGGGGATAGCAACCCTCAAGGCCCTGGCAGCGCCGGGGACATATGAAGGGCTGGAAGCCGCTTCGGCCCGGCTGGCCGACGGCCTCGCAGCGGCGGCCCTGAAAGCGGAAGTTCCCCTGACCATCAACCGGGTGGGATCTATAATGACCGCGTTCTTTAACGAGGGTCCTGTGGAGGGCTGGGACTCCGTCGCTGCCAGCGATAGGGAAAGGTATGCCGCGTTCTTCCACCTCATGCTGGAGCGTGGGGTGTATCTGGCCCCTTCGCCCTTCGAGGCCGCCTTCATCTCCACCGCTCACACGCCGGAAGACATAGGCGCGACCCTGGAGGCAGCGGAGTACGCCCTGGCCAGGGTCTAACGCCGGAATACCAAGCACATAGGAGATGCGTAATGGGAGATAGCCTTCTTGGGTTTGAAGAGATGGGAAGCGGCGACCTATTACTAGCAAGTCTCCTGAGCGACGGCGTCGGCAGGCGACTGTGCAATTCACAGGCCCGGTCACGCCCGTGTGCCTCTTCAAACTCTCTTCAAGATATGCTGCTATAACTGGTATATCAGAAGGAGAGAGGACTAATTGCCTATGAGAAAACGATGGATACTTGTCTCACTAATGGCGGGAGCGCTGGCGCTTGTACTCACCGGAGGCGCGGTCCTGGCACAGAGCGACGACTCAGATAGCGATTCCCGTATGGGAAAGTTCGCCGAAAGAGTTGCCTCCATCCTGGGTCTGGAGACATCCCAGGTCCAGGACGCGATGGAGCAGGCCAAGACGGAGCTGAGGCAGGAGGGTCTCCAGGAGAAGCTGGACAGCCTGGTGGAGAGCGGTGAAATCACCCAGGAGCAGGCGGACGAGTTCAAGACGTGGGTGGAGGCCAAACCGGATGGCGCGTTCATGGGCTTTCACCACTGGAAGGTAGACGCTGAAGACCTGGACGCCCTGGTGGAAAGCGGGAAGATCACCCAGGAACAGGCTGACTCGTACACCGAGTACGCGGAGTGGCTGGAGTCCCGGCCAAAGGGAATACTCGATAGCTTCAGGAGCCGTGGATTCAAGGGACGTTGGGGGCATCACGGACTTGGGTACGACAAAGGTTTCTGCCAGGACGAAGACAGCTCACCAGAGTTAACTGTAACCACGAATCAGGCCTGAGCAGTATCGCAGCAGGCGCAGACGGACTGGTAGGGGGGTGGGGCGCGAGTCCCGCCCCCCTTGCCGACAGCTTAGTGACGATCCCCTTCAAGGTCGGAGAGCATGAGCAGCACTATACTCATAGTTGAAGACGATCCAAATACACTGGAAATAGTGGAGCTTTACCTGCGCCGGGACGGCCACAGGGTGATAAAGAGCCAGGACGGCATAGAAGGGCTGCGCCTGGCCAGAGAGGCCCGGCCGGACTTGGTAGTGCTTGACCTGATGCTGCCCGGTATGGACGGGATGGAGGTGTGCCGCACTCTGAGAGGTGAATCGGAGGTGCCGGTAGTAATGCTCACCGCCCGCGTCGAAGAGGAGGACCGCCTTGCCGGGCTGGACCTTGGCGCGGACGACTACCTCACCAAACCCTTCAGCCCTCGGGAGTTGGCCGCCAGGGTGCGGGCAGTCCTGCGTCGTACAGCCCGGGACGACCTACAGCAGGGCCCGGCAGAGCTTGGCTATGGAGACGTCAAGGTCGATATGAGACTGCGCACGGTGCACGCCGGCGAGAATCAGCTCACTCTCACTCCCACGGAGTTCCGCCTGCTTGCAATGATCATTCGCGAGCCCGGCAGGATCTTCACCCGTGAGCAGATTATCGACAGGGTCTTCGGCTACGACTTTGACGGCTTCGACAGGACGGTTGACGCCCACGTATCCAACCTCCGACGCAAGCTCGGCGCAAACAGCGATGGCTCCGGCTACATCCACACCGTATACGGCGTAGGATACAGGTTCGGCGATGTCTAGCTGGCTCTTCAGCCTCCAGTTCCGATTGATAGCGGCCTTTGCGCTGGCGCTGGCTCTCGCCCTGAGCAGCGTCAGCCTGTACGTCGGCTATACGGCAAAGCAGGCTACGAACCAGTTCGAGAGGGACGTTGAAGAGGCAAGAGCAGCTCGCATAGAGCAGATGATTACCAACTACTACGCCGCCAGCAGAGGATGGGGAGGGTTGCAGCCGGCCATTGATCAGGCCAGCTCCCTCTACGGAGTTCGAATTGTGGTAAAGGACTCAGAGGGTGACGTTATAGCCGATTCAGGCGGCGTGTCCACCTCCCATGATGCAGACTCTACTATGCATGAGGAGTTCAACCTGCCGCTCCTGAGCAGCGGGCGCGAGGTGGGCAGCGTGGCGTTGGCCCCCAGCATTGTACCCCTAGAGGTCCCGGAGCCGTCCGTATCGATACTCGCGTCTGCGCTGAACCGGTCGCTGCTGTGGACGGGGCTGGCCGCAGGACTCGCAGGTGTCCTCCTGGTGTCGCTGTTGTCGCGCCGCGTCCTTGCCCCCACTAGGTCGCTCAGCTCGGCGGCGAGCCTCCTGGGACAGGGAGATCTGTCTCAGAGGGTGTCGACTCAGGGCCGGGACGAGATCGCCGATCTGGGCCGCACCTTCAACTCAATGGCCGAGGACCTGGAGCAGGCCGAGCAGCAGAGGCGAAGCCTAATGGCGGACGTGGCCCACGAGCTGAGGACGCCCCTGTCCAACATTCAGGGCTACCTGGAGGCCGTGCGAGACGGGCTTATGCAGCCCGACAACCGCACGATTGACACCATACACCAGCAGGTGCTCCACCTCACTTTCCTGGTTGAAGACCTGCGTCTGCTGGCGCTGGCGGATGCAGGCGCACTGCGCCTGTACCGCGATCCCGATTCACTGGAGCAGGCGCTGAGCAAGTCTATTGAGGCCGTCCAGCCCCGCGCCGAGTCCAGGGGCATTTCCATTTCCATGGACATCCCTCCGGACTTCCCTCTGGTGGAGATGGACAGGACCCGCATAGCCCAAGTCGTCGGCAACCTGCTGGAGAACGCCATCAGCCACACCCCTGAGAGGGGCCTGGTAAGTGTCACGGCTGAGGTGACGACCAACGGCCGGGCGCGGGTTTCGGTTGCTGACACAGGGACAGGCATTCCCGCAGACGACCTGCCACTGGTGTTCGAGCGATTCTACAGGGTCGACCCTTCCAGGACCAGGTCCACCGGAGGCGCCGGCCTGGGACTGACCATAGCCAAACAGCTGGTGGAGGCCCACGGAGGCAGTATCTACGCCGAAAGCGAACCGGGAGAGGGCAGTCGCTTCACGTTCGAACTGCCCCTGACAGCCGGGGGCCAATAGCAAGGAGGAGAGGGAGCAAGAATGAGCAAAGTAAACTCAGGTGTTGCGCTGCCCATATGGGTGGTCACCCTTGGCGCGCTGCTTGTATTTCTGAGCATGGCGGCCCTGGTAATCGGCGTTATGCAAGGCCCCGGTACGGGCGACGCCTCGGAGACGCCTCCCTTATACGACGAGCAGATGGTTGTGTCCCTTTACGAGAAGGCCAATCCAGCCGTCGTGAGGGTGGAAACTGTCATAAACACCCCGGACCGGTTCGGATTCCTCTTCCCGCAAAGTGGGCAGGGTTCAGGATTCCTGGTGGACACCGAGGGGCACATTCTCACCAACTACCACGTAGTCCATGACGCCTCGACCGTACAGGTGGTCCTGCCAAACGGCGAGACGCTGGACGCAAAGGTAGTCGGCAGAAGCCCGGCGGACGACGTGGCGCTTCTGAAGGTGGACGCCGAAGACGTAGCCGGGATTGAGCCGCTGCCACTGGCCGACTCCAGCGCAATCGAGGCTGGGCAGATGGCCATCGCTGTGGGCAGCCCATTCGGCCTGGACAACTCCGTGACCGTGGGAGTGATCAGCGGCGTGGAGCGGAGCCGGCCGGGTGTCCTTAGACGACCCATCACCGGGATGATCCAGACGGACGCCTCTCTGAACCCCGGGAACTCAGGAGGCCCGTTGCTGAACTCCCTGGGAGAGGTCATTGGGATAAACACGTCCATAGAGGCTAATTCAGCGTTCTCTAACATCGACCCCAGGGGGATAGGCTTTGCGGTACCAATAAACACGGCTATTGACCTGATGGCCCGATTCCCGGATAACGAGATAGTGAAACGGCCCTGGCTGGGAATCAGTGGCACGGCGCTGTCTCCCACTCTCGCCGAAATCCTGGGAATCGACGCCACTGAAGGAGTCTACATAATGACGATATTTCCAGGAAGCCCGGCTGAAGAGGCGGGGCTGATCGCCGGAGTAGTTGACAGCATACAAGGTCACGGGGCCGGGGGCGATATCATCAAGGCCATTGACGGCGTAGAGGTGACCTCCATTCACCAGATGGTGGACTATTTCAACAGCCTTGACCCGGGTGACCCTGTGACTCTTACAGTGGAAAGGAACGGGGAAACTGTGGAGGTTGCCGTAACACTGGGAGAGTGGCCGGACGGGGCTTAGCACACGGTCTGTGGGTGTCCAGCCTGTGACCTGCCAAAGTTAAGGGGAGCCGCATCGCAAATAGCGATGCGGCCCACCTTAGTTTCTAAACCTCTCGGTACTCGCCTTCGACGGTGCCCTCAGGCGGTACGTCCGGGCCTCCATCTTCGCCCGGCGGAGGAGCCGACGGCCCGCCCTGCTGGCTGTAAACCGCCGTGCCCACCTTCTGGAGAGAGGTCTGCAGCTCCTGCAAACGCTGGCTCACCAGAGCCATGTCCTCGGCCTGAAGGGCCTCTCTCAACAAGGCTATCTTGCTCTCCAGCTCCTCCTTCAGGTCTGCAGGCACGTTCTCTCCCTGCTCCCTGAGCAGCTTCTCAGCGTTATACGCCGCGCTGTCCGCCATATTGCGGGTCTCCACCCACTCGCGCTGCCGACGGTCCTCATCGGCGTTCCGCGACGCCTCCTCCACCAGGCGGTCTATCTCATCCTTGGCCAGACCGGAGCTGGCGGTGATGGTGATTCGCTGCTCCCGGCCCGTCGCCTTGTCCTTGGCGGACACGTTGAGGATGCCGTTGGCGTCTATGTCAAAGCTAACGTCGATCTGCGGGATTCCTCTGGGCGCCGGGAGTACGCCGTCCAGGATAAATCTCCCAATGGACTTGTTGTCCGCCGCCATTGGCCTCTCGCCCTGGAGGACGTGCACCTCCACGCTGGTCTGCCCGTCGGCGGCCGTGGTGAAGGTCTCGCTCTTGGCGGTAGGAATAGTGGTGTTACGCGTGATCAACGCGGTGGTCACACCGCCCAGGGTCTCGATACCCAGGGTAAGAGGAGTGACGTCCAGCAAAAGGATGTCCCGCACGTCTCCCTGAAGCACTCCCGCCTGAATGGCGGCGCCTGCGGCCACAACCTCATCCGGGTTCACGCCCTTGTGAGGCTCCTTGCCGAAGATCTCCTTCACCTTCTCGGCCACCGCCGGCATACGGGTCATGCCGCCCACCATGACAATCTCGTCTATCTGGTCAGTGGTAATGCCTGCATCCGAGATAGCCTGGCGGCAGGGGGTCGTGGTGCGGTCTATCAGGTCGCCCACCAGCTGCTCCAGCTTGGAGCGGCTGAGGTTCATGGATAGATGCTTGGGGCCGGTGGCGTCCGCGGTGATGAAGGGCAGGTTCAGCTCCGTCTGCATAGCGGTTGAAAGCTCCATCTTCGCCTTCTCCGCAGCCTCCTTCAGCCTCTGCAGCGCCATCTTGTCCTGCTTCAGATCTATGCCCTGCTCCCGCTTGAACTCGTCACAGATCCAGTCGATTACCCTCTCATCGAAGTCATCGCCGCCCAGGAAGGTGTCGCCGTTGGTGGCCTTGACCTCGAAGACACCCTCTCCTATCTGGAGTATGGAGACGTCAAAGGTGCCGCCGCCCAGGTCGAACACGGCAACAGTCTCCTCCTGCTTCTTCTCCAGGCCGTAGGCCATTGAAGCGGCGGTGGGCTCGTTGATTATGCGAAGCACATCCAGACCAGCAATCCGCCCGGCGTCCTTGGTGGCCTGCCTCTGGGTATCGTTGAAATAGGCGGGGACTGTGATGACTGCCTGGGTAATCGACTCTCCCAGCTTGGCCTCTGCGTCCTGCTTCAGCTTTTGCAGGATCATTGCCGAAACCTCCGGCGGCGAGTAGGTCTTGTCGGATATAACCACGTGGCTGTCGCCGTTGGCGGCCTTGACCACCTTGTACGGAAGCCGCTTGATCGCGCTCTGCACCTCCGCGTCTTCGAACCTGCGCCCCATCAGGCGCTTGATGGAGAACACGGTGTTCTCCGGATTGGTGACGGACTGGCGCTTGGCGATAAGGCCTGTGTAGCGCTCTCCGGTGCTTTGATGTACCGCAACCACCGACGGTGTGACGCGAGCGCCTTCGCTGTTCTCCAGCACCTGAGACTCGCCAACCTCAATGACGGCCATACACGAGTTTGTGGTTCCAAGGTCTATTCCCAAAACTTTTGGCATACTATTGCTCCTCTCCGGGGGTCCCAGGACTAGGTGTTTGGGGACTCCCCTGCCTTGTTATTTCTTCTGGATACCGTCACCTGCGCAGGACGCAGGACCCGCCCGTGAAGCTTGTAGCCCTCCCGCACCACTGACATCACCATACCATCCTCGTGGTCGTCACTCAACTGGTAGGAGACGGACTCGTGCTCCATCGGGTCGAAGCCCATGCCCAGGGCCTGGATCTGCGTCACCCCGAAGGACTCCAGGATACCCCTGAAGTTTCGATAAACCAACTCCACCCCGGCAGTCCAGGGACGAAACTCCTCCACGGCCGGGACGAACTGAAGGGCGCGCTCGTAGTCGTCCAGGACCGGCAGCAGCCTCAGCACAAGGGACTCGTTTGCCCGCTCCTGCAAGGCCGTCCTCTCCTCCTCCATGCGCCGCCTGTAGTTGACGAAGTCGGCTTGGACCCTCTGCATCAGAGTGTGAAACTGGGTCGCCTCTCGCTGGGCCTCCTCCAGTTGTGCCCGGAGGTCCGCATCGTTGACATCTCCACCTGCTTCATCCTCTCTCGTCCGGCTCAACTCATCTTTTTCTTCCTCGCTCATTGGCTCTCTCTCCTAGGTATTTCGTCCGCACCCCGGGAGTCCGGCTGCGGCATATTCACCATCTCACCCAGAATCCCTTCCAACTCCTCCACCACGAATCTGAGCAGCGCATCCGCCCCGGATGTTGCCTGAATCTTCTCCATAAGACCCATCATGCGGCTCAGGAAGTTCAGGGCGAACTCCACCCCCGCCAGGTTCATCCCCAGGTTGTCCACCATGTGCTTGATGAGCCTGAGGCGCACTATGTCCTCGATGGAGTACAGGCGCAGCATACCGATGCTGCGGGACGGGATAACAAGGCCAACGCGCTCGTACTTCCTGAGCGTTTGGGGATGCATCTCCAGGATCCTGGCGGCCACGCTGATAACGTAGACTCCGCCGGTCACTTCCCTGTCATCACCCTGGCTGGATGGCCCTGTTTGCCCCCGTTCCGCACCACCACGGGCGGGCGCATTGCCGGCCCGTGGCTCAATCGCCCCGCCCGCCTCGCCACCAGGACGCTGCGGTATATCGGGGCCTACGTGCGCTGTACGGCGTTGGCTGGGTCTCTGCATACTTTTGACGATTGGCATTCCTTATCCGGGATAGGTTTATTCTAAGACTTGATACAGAGCGTGTCAAGTAGTATAATATCTTTAGACTCAATAAGGGAGAGCTTGCCCAGGTCGGTAGTTGACAAGAGCAGACTGGAAATAAGGCGAGCGTCAATATACGTTCTTAACACTCTCTTCAAGATATGCTGCTATAAGGAGTGTATCAAAGAGAGACTTGAGAAGCGGATCGAAAATACATCGAAGGGAGGCGAAATATAATGTTAATGCTGAAAGCGTGCCCTCGGTGTCGCGGAGATCTCTATTTTGACAGAGACTTCTACGGCCAGTACAAGCAGTGCATTCAGTGCGGGCATATGGAGGACATAGCCCCCGTCCCGCGCTTGCACCGCCAGGACACCGCCAGGCGCAGCAGAGACAAAGTCATCAAGAAGGCCGCCTGAGTCCCGGCCTATGGAATATACTAGGACTTGACCTTCAGAGCGGCGTTAAGGCTGCCTGTGCGGAACCCGGCAAGGTCCAATGTAACGTACAGGTAGCCCATCTCTCGCATATCCGAGACCAGCTTCTCACGCACTCCCGGCTCCAGTAGCAGCGCCATATCCTCCGGCTCCGCCTCAATACGTGCAATGGAGTCGTGGTGGCGCACCCTGAACTGACGCATCCCCAGCTCCTTCAGACACGCCTCGGCCTGCGCTATTCGCTGCAGGGCCTCCACCGACACCGGCATACCGTACGGTATGCGGGACGACAGGCACGGCTGGGCTGGCTTGTCCCAAGTGGACAGGCCGCGCCGCTTCGAGAGAACCCGGATATCCTCCTTGGTAAGCCCCGCCTCCACCATCGGGTTGCGGATGCCGTACTCCTGGCCCGCCTTCAGACCCGGGCGAAAGTCCTTCAGGTCGTCCAGGTTGGTGCCGCTGGCTATCCAGTCGTAGCCCTCCTCGGCGGCCATGGGTTGCAGCCATGTGTAAAGCTCCAGCTTGCAGAAGTAGCACCTGCGGGCGTCGTTGGCGATGTAGCGCGGGTCCTGCACCTCGTTCGTCTCAATCACCCGGTGACGCAGGCCCAGCTGTATCGCGGTTGCCACGGCTTCCTCCAGGTCGTCAGGGGCCATGCTGGGCGAAGACGCCGTCACAGCCAGGCTCCGCTCACCAAGGACGTCGTGGGCAGTAGCGGCGAGGAATGTGCTGTCGACCCCTCCGGAGTAGGCCACTATAACCGACCCCATTTCCTGAAGGATGCCCTCAAGCATATCCAGCTTCCCTTGCAACGATTCGCTAGCGACGACCATATCCCCCTCCGGGTGTTTCTTCAGGCTGCATTTCAGGCCCAAGACTACTTCTCTCCCGGCCCGCGTCCGAGGACAGAGCCAGACCCAAGCCCTCTACAAGTGTCCCGGCCGCAGCGGTCTTGATTCCCCGCGGCGTCTCCACGGACTGCAGGGCGGACTCTGGCACCAGACATTTCTCGAAACCCATGTGGCTCAGTTCACCCAGGCGCCTGGGAACATTGGAAACGCTCCTCAGCTCTCCACCGAGTCCCACCTCTCCCAAAACAGCCATCCCCTCGGCCAGGGGAACATTACGCGCGCTGGAGACGAGGGCCAGAGCCATTCCCAGGTCAGCCGCCGGCTCCATAGCCCTGAAGCCGCCGGCCACGTTTACGATGATGTCCTGGGAGGACAGGTAGATCCCTGCCCTCTTTACCAGCACGGCAATGGTCATCAGGAGACGACTCATATCGACGCCGTTGGCAACTCTCCTGGGCGCAGGCAAGGAGGAAGGTGTGGTGAGAGCTTGTATCTCAACCAGCAATGGCCTCGTACCCTCCATCACCGGCACTATGACCGAACCCACTGCGTTCTTGCTCCGGCTTGCCAAAGCTATCTCCGAGGGATTGGGCACCTCGGTCAACCCGCCGTCCCGCATCTCGAATACGCCTATCTCGTTTGTTGAGCCGAAGCGGTTTTTGTCTCCGCGAAGCAGCCTGTAAGACCCTAAGTTGCCGCCCTCCAGGTACAGCACCACGTCCACCATGTGCTCAAGCGCAAGTGGACCGGCCAGGCTCCCCTCTTTGGTGACGTGGCCGGTGACAAATGTGGGAACTCCTCTGGCTTTGGCCCACCTCAGCAAGGCAAGCCCGCACTCTCTGACCTGCCCGATAGCCCCAGGGCCTCCCGATTGGTCGGGGAACTCCATGGACTGGATGGAGTCAATAACCGCCATGGTGGGAGCAAGGCTGTCCAGGTGATGAAGCACCGAGTTCATATCCGTCTCTGCCAGCACGTGAAGCCCCTGCCCTCCAATGCCCAGCCGCTCGGCTCTGAGCTTGATCTGCTGAAGGGACTCCTCGCCCGACACGTAGAGGACGGGGCCGGATTCTTTGGCGAGCGCGCCGCTTATCTGCAACAGGAGCGTGGACTTGCCGACTCCAGGGTCGCCGCCCACCAGCACCAGCGAACCCCTCACCAACCCCCCTCCAAGCACGCGGTTGAACTCACCCGGGGACAATGGTATCCGAGGCCACTGCTCCAGACTCACGCCGGAGAGCTCCTGGGGAGCTTCCGAGCGAGACGGCAGCCATGAGTTGCTCCCTCTGACTGGGCTTCGCGGGACCTCAGTCAGCGTATTCCATTCACCGCAGGACGGGCAGCGACCCTCCCATCTCAGGGCCTCTGCTCCGCACTCCCGGCACGAGTAGACTGTCCGTAGCTGCTCTCTGCTCATACTGCTCTCACCCGAATGTCGTGCAATTCTAACAGAGATGCATGTGGAAGATAAACACTGGAGCCCGACGCGCCGCGTCAGGCGCGCTCTAAGGCAACTCAGTAAACGGAGCGCCTAAGGACAGCAAACACCAGCCGCGTGCCAGCGGAACTATGCCGAACCGGAAGGCTCTGGGACGCTCGGAGCCAGCCTAGCCTGCGGGAAGGGCCACCTTGGTCTTGGTGTGGATCACGAACTGGTCCTCCTCCACGTCGATAACCACCGTGTCTCCCGCCTGCATATGGCTTGTCAGCAACTCCTCGGACAGCCGGTCCTCTATCTCGTCCTGGATGACCCTGCGGAGAGGCCTGGCGCCGAAGTTGGGGTCGTAACCCTTCTCCGCCAGAAGGCTCTTGGCCACCTGGGTCACCTCCATCTCTACGTTCTTGTCCTTGAGCAGCTGGTCGTGGACGTCCTTGAGCATCAACTCCACTATCTCAAGGATGTGGTCCTTGCTCAGGGCGTGGAACACCACCGTGCCGTCGATGCGGTTGAGGAACTCCGGCCTGAAGGAGCGCTTCACCTCGTCCATCACCTTATCCTTCATCCGCCCGTACTGCTGCTCGTTGGTCTTGGCCTCGTCGGCATTCATCGCGAACCCCATTGTTGTGTCTCGCTTGATCAGGTCCGAGCCTAGGTTACTGGTCATTACGATGATGGAGTTGCGGAAGTCCACCCTGCGACCCTTGGCGTCCGTCAGATGGCCGTCGTCGAATATCTGGAGCAGAATGTTAAAGACATCCGGATGGGCCTTCTCTATCTCGTCCAGGAGTATGGCGCAGTAGGAGCGACGGCGCACCGCCTCAGTGAGCTGGCCGCCCTCGTCGTAGCCTATATAGCCTGGGGGCGCTCCCACCAGCCGGGCCACGCTGTGTCTCTCCATGAACTCCGACATGTCAAGGCGTATCATCGCCTCTTCGCTGCCGAACATGAACTCAGCCAGGGTCCTCACCAAAGCTGTCTTCCCTACGCCCGTGGGACCCAGGAAAATGAAGCTGCCGATTGGCCTGCGCGGGTCCTTAACTCCGGCCCTCGCGCGGCGCACGGCCTTGGAGACAACCTTGATGGCCTCGTCCTGGCCGATGATCCTGTCGTGCAGCGCGCTCTCCATCTGCAGGAGGCGCTCGGCGTCCTCCATAGCCAGGCGAGTAACCGGGATACCCGTCCACATGCTCACCACTTCCTCAATGTCGTCCTCGGTCACCACTACGTCACTTCCGTCCTTCTCGGTCTCCCACTCCTTCTCCATGCTCTCCAGCTTTTCGGCCAGCTTGAGCTCGCGGTCCCGCATCTCGGCGGCGTACTCGTACTCCTGGCTGGCAAGGGCTTCGTCCTTCTCGCGCCGGACGCCCTCAAGGGCCTTCATTGACTCCTTCACGGAGAGAGGCGTGGAACTGCTGCGAATCCGAACCCGGGAGGAGGCCTCGTCAATGAGGTCTATGGCCTTGTCCGGCAGGAAGCGGTCGGCGATATAGCGTGACGCCAAGCTCGCCGCCGATTGCAGAGCCTCGTCCGAGATGGTGAGGCGATGATGCTCTTCGTAGCGGCTCTTCACCCCGCGAAGAATCTCAATGGTGTCCTCGGTGGAAGGCTCGTCCACGTAGACGGGCTGGAGCCTTCGCTCCAAGGCTTTGTCCTTCTCCACGTGCTTCCGGTAGTCGTCAAGGGTGGTCGCGCCGATGGTCTGGATCTCGCCCCGGGACAGGGCGGGCTTCAGGATGTCGGCGGCATCGACCGCTCCCTCCGCCGCTCCGGCGCCTACCATAGTGTGTATCTCATCGATAAAGAGCACACAGAGCCCGGACCCGCGTATCTCCTCCAGTATCTTCTTAAGCCGCTCCTCGAACTCACCCCGGTACTTGGTTCCCGCCACCAGGGAACCCATGTCCAGGGTTACCAGGCGTTTGCCCTGGAGGTTCTCGGGCACATCGCCGCTGATGATACGCTGGGCAAGGGCCTCCACTATAGCGGTCTTGCCTACGCCCGGCTCGCCAATAAGCACGGGGTTGTTCTTGGTGCGCCGGTTGAGGATCTGGACAACCCTCTGGATCTCCTTCTCCCTGCCGACCACCGGGTCCAGCTTGCCCGCGCGAGCGGCGCTGGTAATGTCCACGCCCATCTGGTCAAGAGTAGGAGTGCGTGTAGTCGCCTTGGAGGACCCGCCGCGCTCCTGGCCGACGCTCTGACTGAGTATGCGGCTGGTCTCCGCCCGGACCCTGTCCAGCGTTACCCCCAAGCTCTCCAGCACACCCGCCGCAACACCTTCGCCCTCCCGCATAAGGCCGATGAGGACGTGCTCCGTGCCTATGTAGTGATGGTTCAGCCGGCGAGCTTCGTCGACCGCCAATTCAATGACTTTCTTGGCCCTGGGAGTGAGTCCTATCTCGCCCGGGGTGTGCCTCTCGCCGCGCCCGATAATAAACTCCACCGCAGACCGAATCTTGCTCAGCTCTACCCCCAGATTGGACAGGACGCGGGCCGCCACACCCTCCGTCTCCCGGACAAGGCCGAGAAGGATGTGCTCCGTGCCTATGTAGTTGTGGTTAAACCGCTGGGCCTCTTCCTGAGCCAGCGATAGCACCCTGCGTGCTCTCTCTGAGAATTTCTCAAATCTGCTGGTCATGGCTGTCCCCCTACTTTGAACGATCTTCTAGGCGGATCTATTCCTCGTCTGCTTAAATCTCCTCCGCCCGCTTAAGGCTGAGCGCCAGTCTCCTCCGCTCAGGCTCTATCTTCAGTATCCTCAAGGTGAAGACCTCCCCTTCCCTGACCACCTCCTTGGGGTGTTGGATGAGGTTATGGCTCAGTTCCGAGATATGGATTAGTCCTTCTAAAGACCCCTCTATGCGCGCAAATGCGCCAAAGTTGGTCAGCTTGGTTATGGTGCCCTCGACCAACTGGTCAACCTGGTATCGCTCCAGAACGGTGTCCCAGGGAGCCGGGCCCAAGCGCCTGAGGCTCAGAGCAATCCTCTTGGTGTCCTGGTCTACCTTCATCACGTAGACCTCAAGCTCATCACCCACCTTAACCACGTCCTCCGTAGCCCTCACCGGCTCCCAGGAAAGCTCGGAGATATGGACCAGACCGTCCGCTCCTCCAAGGTCGACAAAAGCGCCGAAGTCGCAAACGCCCGACACCTTGCCCTTTCTCACCTCTCCCTCTTGCAACTCCTGGAGAATACGCTCCTTCTGCGACTCCCGTCTCTCCTGGAGCAACGCCTTCTCCGAGAATATCGCCCTCTTCCTGGAGCGGTCAACCTCCAGTATCTTGACATCCACTTGCTCCCCTATTCGAGCGGCCAACTCCTCTTCCCGGACTCCTTCCGGGCCGCCCTGGAACCCACCGACGTGGGATATGGGAATGAAGCCCTTCAGCCCGTTCACCTCAACCAGGACTCCTCCGCGGTTGTGGCCGGTTATCGTGGCCTCCACACACTCTCCATCGTTGAACTTCCGCTCGACCTCCTGCCAGCCCACTTCCTCCCTGGCTTTGTCCACGGAGAGGATGGCCGAGCCATTTTCGCTCTCGGCCTCCAGAACTCTGGTCGTGATCTCCTCACCTACCTTGAGGGAGATCATCTCTTCTTCAGTTATGGAGCGCATCTCCCGGGAGGGAACCACGCCTTCGGACTTGTTGCCTATACTGACCAGGATACCCTCCTGGTCGACCCTCATTATTATTCCCTGGACTATCTCACCTCGCCGGACGACCCTGACCAAGTCAGCTTCCTTGAGGAGGGATTCCATGTTTTCGAGAGGGGCGCTTATATCGGTAGACACTGCAACTGCTCTTTCTGTGCCACTTCCACTGTCTTTCCCTAAGCTCAATTATATGTCTCCACTGAACGCCATGTAAAGGTGGTGTCCTCTACAAATGTTTGGGAGCATTCGCTGGGGAAAGCAAAGTTGTGAATATTTTAACACATAACCCGCTACTGGAGTAGTACCCCTTGAGAATCTGTGATGACTCCCAAGGGTCTCATGTAAAGGTTAAGCCCGCTTTGAGGTGCGGGCTTCATGCCCCTGGCAGTGACCTATTTTCCCACCCCGTTGCCAGGGCAGTATCGTCGGCGCTGAGGTGTTTCACTTCCGTGTTCGAGATGGATACGGGTGGTTCCACCACGCTAAAACCACCAGAGACAAAGTAACTATAGCTCAATACGTCCGGGATTGCAACCTGATTTGGCGACATTCTGGGACCTCATTCGAAGATGTTCTGCCTCCGGGCAACCCTGCGAGAGCCTGAGTCCAGAGCTAGGCCAGGTCACGACGCCCGAATAGGACTACCCCAATCGCCAGGAAGGCCGTTGTCAGCCCGGTCAGAACCCCGGCGTGGACAAAGTTCAGCCCTGACGTAAGGGGGTCCGCGCCAATGTAGAGGTAGAAGGGCGAGAGCTTCTGCGCCGGCTCCAGGCTCTCCGCTATGGGCGCAAGGGCGTTGACGAAGTACGCCGCAATCGCAAGGGCGCTCGTCACTCCAAGACAAAGGCCGCGGTTGCCCCTGGCGCACCCCAGCGCCAGGGCCATTGCCCCGAAGGCCAAGCCCAACAGCGTACAGCTCAGCGTGGCCTCGCCCAGTCTCACAAAGCCGATCTCCATATCCACTGCCAAGGCGGCCGCAGCCATGCTCAACCACGACACAAGACCAAGAGCCAGGGTAGCCGCAACCATCGCAACGAACTTCTCCAGGACCACTTGCGAGCGTCGGACGGGAAGCGAGAGCAGCAGGTCCAGGGTGCCTCGCTCCTCTTCACCGGCTATAGCGCCGCTCCCGCGTGCGATGGTGAAGATGAGGAATATCACAGGCAGCGCCACAATAAATAGCTGGCTGTTCAGAAAGCCCTCGGGCGAGGTCAGGCTTACTATGTCGCCCAGGAACAGCCTGGAAAGAGCCTCCGGCATAGATTCCATAAGCTGGTCAAATTCCGGCGCGTCCGCAAGGCTTGGATACAGGAGAATGGTGAAGATGTTGATCGCGCTGAGACCAGCGCTCCACCACAGAAAAGCCCTTCGCTGGTCCCTGAGCGTCTTGAGGAAAACGCTGTTAAGCAACGTCATCGCTCTCTCTGTAGTAGTCCAGGAAAATGTCCTCCAGGTCAGGCTCATGGCTTGATATGTTGAGCACCTCAAAGCTGGAAGCCGCTTTGATCATGGCGTCTACGGAACCTGATACGGCGCATTTCAGGTCGTTGCCCTCTACGGAAACCTCCCTGACGCCTGGGATGTCCCGAAAGGCCTCTACAGATACCGGTTCTCCAAAGTGAATCTCCAGCTGACGCAGGGCTCTGGCCTTGAGAGCCGCCACCTCCTCATCAAGTACGAGGAGTCCTTCGCGTATGATACAAACTCGGTCCGCTATGCGCTCCACCTCCGCCAGTACGTGGGACGACAGGAAGACCGTCTGCCCTTGTGACTCGGCCTCTCGAACCATCCGATAGAACTCCTGCTGCACAAGGGGGTCCAGCCCGCCGGTCGGCTCGTCCAGTATCAGGAGCTCGGGCTGAGCCATAAAGGCCTGCACCAGCCCCACCTTTTGCTTGTTGCCCTTGGACAGAGTGCGAATCTTGCGCGTCAGGTCAAGCCCCAGTCTCTCCGCCAGGCCCTCCGCATAGCTCCAGTCCACGCCGCCGCGGAGGTTTGCGAAGTAGGTCAGCAGCTCCCAGCCGGTCAAGCCATCGTAGGCGCTCAGTTCACCCGGCAGATAACCCACGTTTCGGCGGATCTCAAGGCTGTCCAGCCTGGCGTTCTTTCCGAATATCTCCGCACGGCCCTTGGTGGGACGGATAAAGTCCAGGAGGAGACGAATGGTTGTGGACTTCCCCGCCCCGTTAGGCCCCAGGTAGCCGACCACTTCACCGGGCCGGACCTCCAGGTTGAGTTCCACCAAGCCGCGATGCCTGCCGTAGAACTTGGTAAGGTCTTCCGTGAGAATAACGCTATCAGTCATTGCGCTTCGGCCTCATTATCTCTTCTAGGTTGGAAAAAAAGCAAGCATACCGCCCACGCCCACCGTGTATTCTCAACACGTATTGCTAATGCCAACTCCGTTAGGGTACTAGCCCTTCTTTCCCCATTCCTGCGCAGGCAGGAATCCAGGATTCCAATAGTGGACGGTAGTAGACCCCTGCTCCCCGCCTCCACAAGGACAAGCTCCGCAGAGGTGGTCGGCGCTTGGGTTGCGCTATTTGCGATTACCAACACACCCCGGGAATACGCCTGCCACGTCCTGGGGCGCGCTCGCGTGATGGAAAACGGTGGCCGCAGGGATGCTAGACAGCCTGCGGACCGGGTTGCAGCTTGTCCCTGAGCCAGTCGCCCAAAAGCGGGAGCAGGTCGTCCTTGCGCTCCCACAGGCCGTGGGATGCGCCCTCCAGTATGACAAGCTCCTTGGGTTTTTTCGCCCACGAGTAAATCTGCTCGGAGCAGTGAACGCCCAACCTCTGGTCAGCAGTTCCGTGGACCAGCAGGATGGGTCTGGGGTGAATGTGCGGGACACTCTGAGCGCCGTAGGTCTGGCTGGCAAGAGCGACTACGGCAGCTATGGACTTGCTGAGTGGAGCTACGGAGATGACGACCGCTCCGCTGAAGGAGTGGCCCACCAGAGCGATGCGCTGTACGCCCTGGCTCTCCAGAAACGATACGCCGGCCTGCGTATCGCGGATGCACGACCCCAACTCGGTGTTCTGCCTGTAGCGCAGCATCAGGGATGAGATCCCACCCTGGAGCAGGTCTTCGGCGACCGCCGCGGCGATGGGGCTGCTGCGCTGTGACTGGCCCTCCCCCCTCCACGACCCCGCCCACAGGACCGCCGTCTCCGGTGTCGCCGTTCTATGGAACAGGCAGTCGATGTCACCCAGGGTAGTCACGAGAGTGACGCGCTCCCCGGACTCGCCCTCCGGTAGAGCCTCAATCCTGTAATCCGTGACGCTTATACCTGTCTCTACCAAGCGCCCTCCGATTCACCGCGCATTAGCTGCTGCGGAGCGGCTAGATGTCCACCGTCATTGCAGGGTCTTCATCCACCACTTCCGCCTGAAACCGAAGTCGTATACTCTCCCACGCCTCCCATTGGCCTTCTCTAAGATAAATGTAATATCCGTCGGGCTCGCGGGAGTAATCAATGCGCTCCTCTTCCATGGCATCCATGAAGTGCATACGCTGCTGATGTGGAGGAGGCGCTACAACAAAGGACATCGGAGTCCCCCATTTGAATTGGCGGTATTGTGTCGGCTGCCCTTATGGCGGGCAGTTTGAGTTACAAAAAACACGGCGGGCCAGCAAAGCGGCCCGCCGTGTCCTGAAGGATCTAGCCCAGTTCCATCAGCTCCGCCATGCGGCGGCGATGGTAGGTGGCGTCGCCCAGGTAGTGCTGGAAGGTGCGGGCCCGGGCGGTGTAGTGAGTCAGACCCAGGTCAAGGTCTACACCCACGCCGGCATGGACGTTGTGAGAGGCGTCGCAGGCCTTGTTGAAGCCATCGCTGGCTACGGCCTTGGCCATGGAGATGCCCACGGTCGCGTCGGCTCTGCCGCTGTCCAGTCTCCAGAGCGCCTCGTAGGCAGTCCACTTGGACGCCTCGGCCTCTGTCAAAGAAACGATGATATGGTCCTGTACTCGCTGGAAGGTGCCAATGGGCACACCGAAGGCGATGCGCTCGGTGCTGTAGTCCCGGCACATCTCGTATGCCCTCTGAGCGCCGCCCGCCATATAGGCGGAGAGGACTGAGGTGGCCCGGTCGATGGACTTCTCGACAGCTCCCCAAGCGCCGCCGACATCTCCCACTACTCCGGAAGCGGGCACCTGTACGTTGTCGAAGGCAATCTCGCAGACCTTGTCGCCCAGCCAGCCGCTGTGCTGCCGGACGGTCACGCCGCTGGCGTTCTTGTCCACCAGGAAGACGGAAATGCCATCGGCGGGATTGGCGCCGCTGGATGTGCGGGCCACTACCAGAAGCTGGTCGGCAACGTGGGCCCAGGGCACGAACACCTTTGTGCCGTTGAGGGTGTAGCCGCCGCCGCCGCTGGAGGCAGTCATCTTAATGGCGCCGGGGCCCCAGGCGTACTCGGGCTCGGTGAATGCAAACGCGCAGATCTGCTGGCCCCTTGCGATGGCAGGGAGAAGGCTGCTCTTCTGGTCGTCGTTCCCGGCCTCTATGATGACGTTCGCGCTGAGCACTGACGAGTCCAGGAATGGGCTTGAGCAGGCGTGATATCCCAGCACCTCAAAGAGGACTGCCAGGGTTGTGTAGTCGTTTCCCGTTCCACCGTATTCGTTCGGGATGACCATACCCAACCACTGTAGGTTGGACATCTTCTGCCAGAGGTCCTGGTTGAACCCCGTGGGGCTCTCGTCCACTTCCCGCACTCGCTGCTTGGGAAGCTCCATCTCCATGAAGTTGGTTGCTGTATCCTTCAGAATTGTCTGGGTTTCGGTAAGCGATAGATCCATAGGTGACCTCCTCTAAGTTTAGCTCTTTCCAGTCTTTAGGTAGTTGGCTCCCGACGATGCGTCCCACGCAGGCCTGCTCCAACGCCCCGCAGATTATACATCATTGGGACGGCAGTGCGCTAGCCTCCTCTTCCTCCTCCTCGTCCTGAAACATCAGGGTCCCTTTCGCCTCCAGGGGATCAAATCCCAAGTGTTTCGCTATCGCACCGGCCTGGACCTCCGGGCCGCCCGTGGGGTTCTGCCTGGACAGGCTTCTCTTCTGGTGACCCTGGAATTTGCCCTTGACCGGGGCCATCGGGTCATCCGCTCCAAGCAGTGCGAAAATCCCCATTACCTCCCTCACCACCTGCGACAGTCGAAGGGCCGCCTGCTTCTCCAGCAGGGCAGTCTCCGCGTTATGGTAGGTGAGCTTCTCCCCTGTGCCGGCCATCCAGGCGTTACGGACGCGGAATATGCGTACGATCTCGCTGTTTATGTACACCTCCATGAGAAGCTGCTGGTAGAAGGGTTGCTTGCTCAGTGCAACCCCGTAGCGAGTCGTTTCGGAGGCGTATTTGATCAGGTTCGCCACGTCCTCGTCCTGATCAGGCGGGTATTCCAGCAGCGGCTCTTCCATGAGGGAGTCCTGCATTATGGACCAGCCCTCGCCCTCATCGCCCAGCAGGCAGATGGAGGGGAGCCAGACGTTGTCGAATGTGACCCGATGGGACTCTCCGGCCACCAGGGTATCGGGGGTATGTATCTCCAGCCCCTCAAGCCCTGCGGGGACCAAAAACGTAGCAGTAGCCCTGTCCGGAGTTGCGTCCGGGTCGGTGACAGTCAATGTCCAAAGGTAGTCCGGGTGAGGCCCCGGCCCGGCAAATACGCCCTCTCCGTTGAGAACGTAGTCGTCGCCGTCCAGGTTTGCCTGTATCTGCAGCTGGCCTATATCCAGCTCTGCGCCAGGTTCCAGTAGAAGATGCCAAAGAGTGGCTTGGCCCCTGGATATGACTGGGAGGTATCTATCCTTCTGATCCTCGGTGCCCCATTGCTGGAGGGCGGTTCTGAGAGAGGAAGCGCCCTGCTCAAGAGCCCAGCGCATCCCCCTCTTCCCCAGCTCCTCTATAAGCACCAGGGCAGAGTCCGCGGAAAGACCTCCCCCGCCCCGTTCAACGGGGTCGGTGGGAGCCAGCCATCCCTTAGCGCCCAGCTTCATTTGAAAGGCCTTGCTCTGTTCCCACCCGGCTGCGTCCAGCTCACGCCAATCCCCGGCTTCCTTGAGATCCTGGGGCAAATTCGCCTCCATCCAGGCGCTCACATCGGCCCGGAATCGCTCCTGTTCCTCAGTATAGTGGTACTCGAAGTCCAAAACCTTCCTCCAGAAACGCAATTCCACTCGTTAAAACGCGCGCGGGCATAAACAGCCCGTTATCTAATAGCCAACACTCTGGCAAACGTAGGCCCCACAGGGATTGGGGCTTCATTTGAGAAGCCCCAATCCCTGGCTGTTTCCTAGACCGATTCCTAGCTGCCGTGCTTGGTAGCAGTTGCAGGAGTGGGCGCAGCCCGCTCCTGCGTCCGGCTGATGCCGATGCGCCGCGACAGGATCACCTTAGCGATGTTCGTGCTGCCGCCGGCGTGACGCTGACCGGCCTTGTCCCGCTGGCTCACTTCCTGAAGTCCGCCGTGAGGAGCCCTCGGGTCGTGCCTGTCCAGAAGGGTGTACATGCCCATGACATCGCGCACCCTGGTGTTGTTGCGCAGCTGGTGCTCCCTGTTGTGCACGTCCGCCACGTTACCCTCGTAGTTGATCTCCATTCGGCTCTGGTACATCCAGTAGGTGCGGCGACCCAGAAGGTCGTCCCGGTGGAAATCGATAAGGGCCTCCATAGCCGTCTGCTGCACCACGGGATCGCTCCCCAGTTTCATGCCGTTGCGCTCCGCTTCCCGGGCGTAGTCGATCATATTGGTGGCGAAAGCGTCCCTTGCGCTGGGAGCGGCGCGGCCTCGACCGCCGTGCTCCTGCTCCAGGTGAGCGCCCATCACCTGCCACCCCTGCGTCTCACCACCAATCAGGTGGTCGCCCGGCACTCGCACCCCGTCCATGAAGATGGCGTGCTGGTCATGCCCGGGCAGCAGGTTCATCTCCTTTACCTCCAACCCCTCCGACGGCACAGGAATGATGAAGTACCCCAGGTTCCGATGCCTCGGCGCATCCGGGTCAGTCAGCAGAGGCCCGTACAGGTAGTCCGGACCGGCAGGCGTCCATCCGGGACGCGGCTGACCGCTGATGAAGACGTTCTGACCTGTCAGCAGCCAGTCGTCGCCGTCGCGCACCGCACGGCTCTGGTAGTTAGCCAGGTCCGCTCCGCCCTTCGGCTCAGTCAGCTTCTGCCAGGACGTCTTCTCGCCCTTCAGCAACGGCACCAAGAACTTCTGCCTCTGCTCCTCAGTCCCCCACACAAGCAGGGTTGCGAAGAGCAGGGACGACCCGCTCCAGGGTATCTGGGCCTCGCGGAACTCCTCCGCGAGAATGGCCTCGTGGTCGCCGGACAGCCCGCCGCCGCCGTACTCCGACGGGTAGGTGGGGAAGAGCCATCCCATGGCGCCCATCTCAATGTGCTTCTCACGCCAGAAGCGCCACTGCTCCTCCGTGAAGTCCCGGCTGTCTACAGGCTCCTTCATCTCCTCCGGGACGTTCTTGGCGATCCAGTCCTTGACCTCCTGGCGGAACTGCTGCTGTTCCTCTGTATATGCTATCGCGAAATCCATTTGTCAGCCTCCTTGATTTCCCTCACCACTCTATGGTTCCGGTCTCAGGCTCCTAGCTGCCGTGGCTGGTGGCCGTGGAGGGCGTGGGGGCAGCCCGCTCCTTGGTCCGGCTGATGCCGATGCGCCGCGCCAGGATAACCTTGGCGATGTTGGTGCTGCCACCGGCGTGCCTCTGGCCGGCCTTGCCGCGCTGGTTGACCTCCTGAGCTCCGCCATGAGGACTCCCGGGCTCGTTCCTGTCCACCAGGGAGTACATGCCCATGACGTCTCTCACCCTGCTGGCGTTACGGAGGTCGTGCTCCCGGTTGTGTACGTTGGCTACGTTGCCCTCGTAGTTGATGTCCAGCCGGCTCTGATACATCCAGTAGGTGCGCTTCGCCAGAAGGCTGTCCCTGTGAGCGTCGATGACGGCGTCCATTGTAACCTGCTGGACCATCGGGTCGGAGCCGTTGACGTTCTTGGCGTAGGTCACCAGGTCATCTACAACCTCATCCCTGGGAAACGCCTGCCCGCGACCGCCGTGCTCCTGCTCCAGGGTAGTGCTGGCAACCTGCCAACCCTGGTGGTCGCCGCCGATGAGATGGTCGCCCGGAATCCGGACGTTGTCCAGGAAAATGGCGTGCTGGTCGTGGCCGTTGAGCAGGTTCTGCTCCTTGATCTCCAAGCCCTCTGACGGTACCGGGACCATGAAGTATCCCAGGTTCCTGTGGCGAGGCGCGTCCGGATCGGTCAACATTGGGCCCCAGATGAAGTCTGGCCCTGAGGTCCACTCCGGCCTGGGTCGACCGCTCACAAATACGTTGGACCCCGTCAGCAGCCAGTCGTCGCCGTCGCGAACTGCCCGGCTCTGGTAGTCGGCCAGGTCAGCGCCGCCCTTGGGCTCCGTGAACTTCTGCCATGAGCTCTTCTCGCCCTTGAGCATGGGAACCAGGAACTGCTGCTTCTGCTCTTCCGTAGCCCACACCAGAAGGGTGGACAGGATCAACCCACCATTGGGGGCTCCGGCAGCCCTGGCCTGATGGAACTCCTCATCCAGAATGGTTTCGTGGTCTCCGGTCAGACCGCCGCCGCCGTACTCTTTAGGATACGTGGGATAGAGCCAGCCCTTTTCCGCCAACTCCAGATGCTTCTTCCGCCAGAACAGGTACTGCTCCTTGGAGAAGTCTCTTCCGTCCACGGGCTCCTTCATCTCCTCCGGCACGTTCTCCTCCAGCCAGGTCCGCACTTCCTTCCTGAATTCCTCTTGCTCCGGTGTATAAGGCAATGCAAAGTCCATTGGTCTCCTCCCTTTCTACTAATGCCCTTGCGGTTTCTATGTTCCCGGTCAGCCTCTAGCTGCCGTGACCTGTAGCCGTAGATGGAGTGGGCGCGGCCTGCTCCCTGGTACGGCTTACTCCAATCCTGCGAGCCAAGACTACCTTGGCGATGTTGGTGCTGCCGCCGGCGTGGTTCTGGCCGGCCCTGCCTCGCTGATTGACCTCTTGAGCTCCCTCGTGGGGAGCGCCCGGCTCCTTGGTGCCCAGAAGAGCGTACATTCCCATGACGTCTCTCACCCTGCTGGCGATGCGAAGGCTGGACTCCCTGCCGTGTACGTTGGCTACGTTGCCCTCATAGTTGATGTGCATCTGGCTCTGGTACATCCAGAAGGTGCGCTTGAGCAGCAGGCTCTGGACGTGGGCCTCGATTACGTTGTTCATGGTCGTCTGCTGCACCATAGGGTCGCTGCCCAAGGGTCGGCCGTCCTGCTCCGTCCCCTTGGTGTACTCCACCAGACTGTCTACCACCTTGTCCCTGGGGAAGGCGCGGCCGCGGCCGCCGTGCTCCTGCTCAAGGCTGGTGTTGGCCACCTGCCAGCCCTGGTGATCGCCACCGATGAGATGGTCGCCGGGAACGCGAACGTTATCCAGGAATATCGACCGCTTCCTGTGTCCTATGAGCAGGTCCATCTCCCTGATCTGCAGACCCTCAGATGGCACCGGTATCATAAAGAACCCAAGGTTCCGGTGTCGTGGCGCATCCGGGTCGGTGAGCATCGGGCCGAAGAGCCACTCGGTCTCCCCGTGTGCGCCGATGAAAACGTTCTGACCGGTCAGCAGCCAGTCGTCGCCGTCGCGTACGGCCTTGCTCTGGTAGTCTGCAAGGTCAGCGCCGCCCTTTGGCTCCGTGAACTTCTGCCAGCACACCTCCTCCGCCTTGAGGATGGGTGGCAGGAACTTGCGCTTCTGCTCATCCGTGCCCCAAACCATAATGGCGGGCACTGCCAGGATGTTGTTCACGTGTGCTGGAATTCTGGCCCGGCTGAACTCCTCGTCGATGATGGTCTCGTGCTCGCCGGTGAGACCGCCGCCGCCGTACTCCGTGGGGAATGTGGGATACAACCAGCCCTTGGCCGCTATCTCCTTGTACTTCTCTCTCCAGTATTTGCCCAGCTCGTCGGTGAAGTCCATCTCCGGATCAATGGGCTCCTTCTTACCCTCGTCTACGTTCTCCCCCAGCCAGGCCCTCACCTCCTGTCGGAACCGTTCCTGCTCTTCCGTGTACGGTAGTGCGAAGTCCACGACTAATCCCCCCTTCCTTTTTGGCTTGCCCGCAACTCTTGAGAGTACATTCGATCTTTCAATCGGCTCTCAAGCAAATGGACCCGTTTTCCTTCAGTTTAAGCCAAGCGTAATATACATCTTATGAACCAGTGTGACAACCCCTAACCCTCTTTTGGCTTCCCCATTGCGCACATTGCGCACAATAACCTCTCATTTCTACGAAAAGCAACGTGCTGCGGTCGCGGGTAAACCGGACCTCCGAGGACGGACTGGCCTTTGGAACTGTTGAAGGTACAATCATCGCCCGCATAAAGAGCAGGGTATCAGGTCCGTGGCAGGCGCCCCGGCCTAGGCCCAATACCCAGCAACTAGCTGAAGCGAGACAACCGTCTGACCCACGCCCAGATTTCTCGACAAACTCGTCGTGACAAGTAGTTGAGGGAATTCTCCAGATGCCTGGCTTTGCAATTCAGACACCCAATTGGATAGCCGTTAGCGGGGTATTCCTGATACGTGTTGGTATTGCCAAATCCGTTCGGATACTACGTCTCTATTCCCCAATTCCTGCGCAAGCAGGAATCCAGGATCCCAGTAATTGTGGACGATAGACCCCTGCTTTCGCAAGGGTGGTCTGGCGTCTGGGGGGTGTTATTTTCTATTACCAACACACCCCGAGAATACTGCTAGCGGCCTTCACTTGACTAACGATATGTAATTCGGCTATAAATACTAGGATGATTCTAGCAGGGTGCTTCCCTGCGGAAGGAGCTTGCTCAGCCGTTGGACTCTATCTTAGATCTACACGTTCACACGAATCAGGGGAGCCCAGACAGCTCCCTCACTCCCGATGAGTTGGTGGAGGAGGTCAAACGCTTGGGCCTGACCGGGGTCATGGTGACTGAACACAACGGCTGGCCCCGCCCAGATTTCGATGCGTTCGCCCGCACCACTGACATAGTGCTGGTCAGAGCGCTTGAGGTCTACACTCCCCTCGGCCACATCATCACCCTGGGCCTGGAGCACCACGTTACCGGACCATCCGGTGGAATCGCCACCGTCCGAAAGCTGCGAGCGGAGGTTGAGAGAGTGGGAGGCTACATGATCCTGGCCCACCCCTTCCGCTTCCTCTTTGACCCTCCCGGCATTCACACCCAGAATATGCTCTTTGAGGACCCCCACACTCTCCCTCAAAACGCGGAAGAGGGCGCCAATCACCCCATCTTTGACCTTGTGGACGAGATTGAGGTGGTCAACGGCGGAAACATAGAGATCGAGAACAGGTTTGCCCAAGATGTGGTGCGCGCCCTGGGGCGCTGGGGCACGGGAGGCAGCGACGCGCACTCTACCCAGGGCATGGCAAAGGGCGCCACGGTCTTCAAGGGCGAGATACGCAATCAGCAAGACCTCTTGGAGGCGCTGCGAGCTGGCGACTTTACCCCCCTCGAGGGCTACCACGTTGGCAAGGCCGCACACTACGGGCGCAACCCGGAGCAGCCCCAGCCTGAGGCCTACTTCACCCCCTACCCAGCCCGCTAACGCCGCTGTAGTCGCAAAAACAAAGAGAGGAGGGATTCGTATGAATCCCTCCTCTCTTTTTGTGTGCTTCAGAAGAGCTAGACGCTCAGGTTTGTGGCCGTGGCCGGAGTGGGCGCGGGCCTCTCCTGGGTCCTGCTGATGCCAATCCGCCGAGCCAGCACCACCTTGGCGATGTTGGTGCTACCGCCGGCGTGGTTCTGGCCGGCCCTGCTGCGGTGGTTCACTTCCTGCCGTCCGCCGTGGGGAGAGGAGGGATCTTGGGAGCTCAACAGGGAGTACATCCCATAAACGTCCCGTATTCGCCTCTCGTTGCGCAGGGTGGACTCGCGTCCGTGGACGTTGCCCACGCCACTCTCCCAGCTGATCTCCTCGCGGCTCTGGTACATGGCGTAGACGCGCTTGACCAGCAAGCTCTGAATGTGGGAGTCAATGACGGCTTCCGCAGTCGTCTGCTGAAGGACCGGGTCGCCGCCCAGATATCCTCCGTCGACCTTCGTCTCCTTGACGTACTCGATCAGGTTCTCAATGGGCACGTCGGTGGGAAAGGCTCGTCCGCGGCCGCCGTGCTCCGACTCCATCGTCGTCCCCGCCACCTGCCACCCCTGGTGGTCGCCGCCGATCAGGTGGTCACCGGCGATGCGAACGTCGTTCAGTATGATGTTGTGCTGGTCGTGACCGTTGAGCAGGTCCTGCTCCTTGATGGTCAGTCCCTCCAGGCCGGTGGACCCCGTCTCCGGGTCCCAGTCCGGGACCGGGATCATGAAGTAGCCCAGGTTCCGGTGCCGCGGCGCTTCCGAGTCGGTCCTCATAGGGCCAAGGAGGAAGCCGGGCTTCCCTCGACCGCTGACGAAGACGTGCTCTCCCGTGAGGAGCCAGTCATCGCCGTCGCGGACAGCCGTGCCCTGGACATTGGCCAGGTCTGCGCCGCCGTTGGGCTCGGTAAGCTTGTTCCAGCAGGTCTTCTCCGCGGTCAGAATGGGGACAAGGAACTTCTGCTTCTGCTCCTCAGTGGTCCAGACCAGGAGGGATGGCAGCGTGTTGCCGGAGGTGAAGTTGTTGGGGACGTTGGCCCGGTGCATCTCCTCCTCAATGATGGTCTCGTGGTCCGGAGTCAGGCCGCCCCCGCCGTACTCTTTAGGGAATGTGGGATACAGCCACCCCATCTTTGCCATCCCCTTATGCACATCCTTCCACCTCTCGGCGAGATCCACGGTGAATTCCCGTGGGTCCACCGGGTCCTTCAGGTCGGAAGGGACGTTCTCCTTCAGCCAGGTGCGGACCTCCTCGCGAAACTTCTCCTGCTCCTCGGTATACGGCAATGCGAAATCCATCTGCACTCTCCTTTTTACGCGGAAGGTTCCCGCGTTAATCCACCTTCCCCCAACGACCTATCGACCCGCGTCGCAGAAGTGGGGCATGGCTCTATGTGAGCAGAATTATATTTTCGGCCTCGCGGTGTGTCAAGCAAACGGCGCTAGGGCGGTTCTGCTGCATTTCGCGGGGTAGTCTCCATTATGCGTTCCGGTAGGCCCGCACGTATGCTAGGACGCCGAGGCCCAAGAGACCCCATAACCCCAACCATAGCAAGAGGAGCACGAAGGACCCTTGCTCTTTATCAGCCATCAATGCCCCCGCCACAATGCTCCCGCCTCCATAGCACAACATACCCCAACCCACATAGCTAATGATGGTCGCCGCGTATCGTGGAAGGGACATGTAATACCGACGACTAGGGGCGTTCAGTAATTCTCCTGCTACCAGCAGTGCTCCACATCCAAAGGCGGCCGTAGAAAGAAGGCCCTCTAGTTGAGAGTGAGCGAAAGCAGGTGCGCCCCAAGACATCATCAACGTACTGCTTTCGATAATGAAGTACACAAGCACTGAACAACCTGCGCTCAGCAGGAAATAAGCAAAAGGCCACTTCGCTATCGCCCAATGACTCTGATATGGTGCAAGAATACGACTGCCACACACCCTACAGAAACGGTCGGTTGTATTATCCTGATGACAATCCCTGCCGAAATCAGCATCGCCCGATGTCCTAGTCGCCATAATATGCAACCTCGGTTCTCCCATCTACTGACATTCCACGCCAGCCTAGCGTAGATTTCAAGCCCCTTTTGCAGGCACTACCCCGCGAAATGCAACAGAACCGCTAGGGCAAGTAAAGAGTCCGCCCTTATTCGACCGGAAGCAGGGCTTCGAGCGTATCCACGAGTGCCTCGATCTGCTCGATCGCTAGGTGAACGTCCATAAAGGCCAACTCGCCCTTGTAGCACTTGACGGGCAAATTGTCGGCGATAAGCCACATCTGCCGAATCTCGCGAACGCCGAGTTCCCTGCTGAGTCTGAAGGCCGCAGACCGCATATCTGCGGGACTAGAATGTTCCAAACCCCGCTGATCTGCAACGGCCTTCAACATCTGTGAAGCCGCCCCCCAACCCTTCTCTGAGGCTTCGCGGACGGCTCCGTGTTGGCGTGCCCAAAACGCCTGTCGGAGGCATTCCCGGCTCTGTTGACGATACGTGAGTTGCTGAACCAATTGCAAACCTCCCTATCTTGAGTACAACATGAAAATGCCCTACAGCCTGGGCGTCTTCCCAATGTTCAGGTCAATTGTAAATACTTTGTTTTGCCATGTGAATCCCGCAACGGCTACGCTCTTTAGAGCCGGCCAAGGCGGCACAGCGCCGTCAAGAGACATCCAAATAAAAGGAAGGGGAGACCAACGCCTACGAAGACAACAGGAGCAAACAGGGTGGGCCAGTCAGGAGGCTTGAAGATACCGATCAATATAGCAATGACCAGCATGGCTAAGAAGATGGCGGAACCCGCTTTAGCCCACGTCCAGCACTCCTTGCCTTGCATAGAGGCGACTATATCACCCTCGCCGCTCCGCAGCAAACCGGACACGTCGCGCCACCGCTGCTATTGACACAAAAGAGGCGAGTTTGTAGTCTACGAAACAGGAGTCAAGACTCATTTCGCCACGTTGCCCGGAGCCTTCCGGCTGAAGCCCCGGTTGACATGGCTCCTCCAAAAGATTGAAGAGGAGCATGGACATTCAGCAAAGGCTCCCAATCAGAGGTGGACGTGCAGGCTG
This sequence comes from Dehalococcoidia bacterium, assembly GCA_965218945.1. Classification (GTDB taxonomy): domain Bacteria; phylum Chloroflexota; class Dehalococcoidia; order Lucifugimonadales; family UBA2985; genus DAOUJW01. The sequence goes on along the minus strand of OZ244718.1, from coordinate 2,248,187 downwards.
AGCAGCGCACCGGCGCCCGCCCGCGTATCTTCTACGGATGGTACATGGTCGCGGCCGGGATGGGCATCCACCTCTGGATAAGCGTCTCCTGGGTATACGCCAAGCAGGTCTTCTTCACGCCCATCTCCATGTACTTCGGCTGGAGCCGCGCCCTGATGTCCGGCGCCTTCGCCCTGGAGCGGCTCGAAGGCAGCATCCTCTCCCCCATAGAGGGCTTCCTGGTGGACCGTTACGGCCCCCGGAAGATAATGCTGATAGGCAGTTTCATAACCGGCCTGGGCATCATGTCCCTCAGCTTCCTGAACAACATATATATGTTCTACGCCTCCATTCTCCTGGTATCCCTGGGCCAGAGCATGGCCCTGGGCATACCGCGCACCTGGGCGCTGGTGCAGTGGTTCCGGCGGCTGCGGGGCCGCGCCCTGGGAATCGGTGGCAGCGGCGCCGTGCTGAGCGGGCCGATGCTGATCATAACCGTGCTGCTGGTGCAGAACTTTGGATGGAGGTCTGCCTTCATTTTGCTGGGTCTCTCGGTGTGGATCATCAACATACCCCTTGCAACGGTGTTCAGAGGCCGACCCCAGGACTACGGCTACCTCCCGGACGGAGACCAGCCCGAGACCCAGCTGGAGCCGGCAAAAGACGCCTCAGAGGGCGAGACGCAGCCCGCTAGGAAGACCGCGGAGGAGTCCAGCGAAGGCAGCCTGGGGGTCAAGCAAGCCCTGGCAACCCCCTCCTTCTGGCTCCTGAGCCTGGTCTTTGGAGCGCAGACAATGGGCACGAACGCCCTGAACATTCACCTGATACCCTACTTTGAAAGCATCGGGTTCTCCACCGCCCAGGCCGTCTCCGTCCTGGGCGCGTTCACCCTCCTCAGCGCCATCGGACGACTGGGCGGCGGGTTCGCCTTCGACATGTGGAACAGCCGGCTGGTCATGGCCGCGATCATGGGCAGCCAGGTAATTGCCTTCTTCATAATGGCAAACGTGACCGCGTACTGGCAGATATTCCCATTCGCCCTCTTCTGGGGGATCGCATTCGGCGGGATGATACCTGCGCGGGGGTACATCATCAGCGCCTACTTCGGCACGAGGAGTTTTGGGGCGATACAGGGCCTCACACAGACCGTCTCCGTGTTCGGAGGAATGCTGGGGCCCGTCCTCATGGGCTTGGTATTTGACATGACCGATTCCTACGTGATTGCCATATACATCATACTGGCGGTGGCCGCCCTCGCCATTCCTCTGCTCCTGCTCGCCAAACCGCCGCAGCTGCCACAGACGGCTGAAGCGGCCTGAGCATCCCGCAGGGCACTGTACGTAATCGATAGCAGCGCCGCCTGCATATAGCGCGAAATCGTATCGTTCAAGCCATTACACCTAACCTTGACACATCTGTCAATGGCGAATATGATTGATTTATAGAACTGTGAGTCGGCAAATAAGGAAGCAAGGAGGCTGAACATGGACTTCGCAGTGCCATATACACCGGAACAGGAGGACTTCCGCAAGGAAGTGCGGGCATGGCTGGAAGAGAACATCCCGGAAGAGATGCAGGAGCCGGTAGACCAGAAGCACTTCACCGCGGAGCAGTACTGGTTCTGGCGGGAGAAGCACAAGGAGATGGCGGAGAAGGGCTGGCTTGAGCCGACCTATCCCAAGGAGTACGGTGGCGGCGGGCTGACCGGCGACCACGAGACCATCATCGACGAGGAGTTCGCAAAGGCCAGGGCCGTCCGGCGGTTCAGCAGCACCCAGGTCTTTCCCACCATCCTGGTCTGGGGCACCGAGGAGCAGAAGCAGAAGTACCTCCGCCCTCTTCTGACCGGCGAGAAGGTAACGTGGCAGAAGCTGACTGAGCCCCACTCCGGCGCGGACATCGCCGACTACCAGAGCCGGGCCACCCGGGACGGCGACGACTGGGTCCTCAACGGCTCCAACGTCTTCATTGGAGGCTACGAGGACGCCGAGATGATGGTAGGCCCGCTGATGACGGACCCGGACGCGCCCCGCCATCGGAACCTGGGCTACTTCGTCATCGACATCCCCTCCGAGGGCATTGATATCAAGGAAATGGGTTTGCTGGTGGGCGGTAGGAAGCGGGCTATCTTCTTGGATAACGTCCGCTTGTCTGGAGACCACCTCATCGGCGGCGACCACCAGGGCTGGCAGGTGCTGGGAACGCACCTGGAGTTCGAGCACGGAGGCGGAGGCCGGTCTTTCGCCAGCGACGAGACATTGGACGACCTGATGACATTCGTGAGGGAAGCCAAGAACGACGCAGGTACGCTGGGCAGCGACCCAGTCCTACAGCAAGAGACCATGGACGCCTACATAGAATCCCACGTGCAAGGCCTGCTGGCCAAGCGCACTCACTGGATGTACCAGGAGAAGAGGGAGATCAGGTACGAAGGCAACATGGCCAACGTCCATAGCCGGGAGTCCGGGCTGCGCAATGCCAGACGTGTGAGGGACATCATGGGCCTGTATACCTTCCTCAACACCGAGGAGCCCGGCGCACCATTCGGAGGCGCTCAGGAGGTCAGGCAGCGTGGCGCGGCCGGCCAGCGCCATGCCGGAGGCAGCACCAACATAGCGAAGGTGGTGCTGGCGCGGCGCATTGGCATCAGCCGCACCCAAGAGAGGCCCGCGCCGACGCCGTCGACTACCGGCACCGGCTAGGCTTCAACCGTCAGGCTTGCAATGCAGAGAGGGCTTCAATCGAAGCCCTCTCTACTTTTCCAGAGACATTTGCTTGTCTATCCGTCTCCCCCATCCCAACCTTCCCCCGCCTCTGGGGAAGGGGTATTCTCGCCCCCTTCAGGAGACCTTTGCATAACTCCGGTGTATCTACTAGAAGAGGCTATCTTCTCCGTCATTCCCGTGAAAAGAGACCTTTGCGTAATCCTAAATCCCTTCCCCCGCAAGCGGGGGAAGGTCAGGATGGGGGCAAACAAGCAGTGTGTCCACACACGATTCACCCCCATCTCAATCTTCCCCCTCGATGGGGAAGAGGTTCTGCGTCCCGACAAATGAGTTACCCAAAGGTCTCTGCAAACGGGAATCTAAGGCCCCTCTTCCAAGACATCGTAGCGTTGCAGACAGCGTTTTTAGATTCCTGCTTCCGCAGGAATGACGGTGGGGCAATTCTTGCGGGATGACGCTATGGGTTATGCAAAGGTCTCCATTCAGGGGGAGAGTCAGAGCTTGCCTCATACTCCGATACGGGAAGAGGGCGTATCAGCCAAGGTTGTTCAAGGTCTTGTTCCTGGCCATACGCCTGACGGGAATCAGTGTCCGACCGCCGCGGTGGACCATTTCCCCACCAGCCTCGGTCTCGGGAGGAGGTACAGGAGGGGCAGCGCCGGCGTTGTGATCGCGATGGTGGCGTAGATGGCGATGTTGTAGGACTCCCTTGAATCGAATATCCAGCCGTAGAATACGGGTCCGGCCATGCCCGCGCCGATAGCGCCGCCCTGCACCAGTCCCTGAAGGGCTCCGAAAGACCGCGAGCCGAAGATTTGCATGATTAGGAACGGCCGCAGGGGAATCGCGCCGCCGAAGCCGACCCCGAAGAGGAACGAGTATAGGACCACCAGCCAGAAATCGGAGGGACCGCTGACGAGTGTCAGCAGCATAAGAGCAACAAGCTGGAAGACTATCAGGACTGACATTACCAGTCGGTAATCGACCGTGTCCGCCAGGGTCCCGGCGCCTATACGCCCGATGCCGCTCAGCAGGAATACAAGCCCCAGGATTCCCGCCGCCTGCGACGCACTGTAGTTGAGGTCCTGGAGCAGCGGTATGAGATGCACGAAGAGGCCACTGATTCCTATGAACTGCGCCCCGAAGAGCACCGTGATAACCCAGAAGTTACGGGTGCGCACCGCCTCCTTAACGCCGATGCCTTCAAAGTTCTCGTCTTCATAATCATCGTCGTTGGCGCCTCCGCGCGTATCGCCGTCCGGGAGGTAGCCGTACTTCTCTGGGAAGGAGCGAGCCAGCAGGCTCAGTGGTATTCCCACAATCCATACGCCGACGCCCAACAGCAGCATCGACACGCGCCATCCCAACCACCCCTCCAGTACCGCCACCGACACGACGAAGGGGCCGCCCACCACTGGCCCAAGCATCGCTATACCAAGAGCGCGCCCTCGCAATCGATTGAACCAGTTGGCCACAGCCACCGACCAGGAGACTCCGTGGGATGCGCCGCTCACTCCCAGGGATGCCACCATGAACACCACGTAGAACGACCACACCGAGTTGATGTAGGCCATACCTATCATCCCCGCGCCGCCAATGATCACGCCCAGCAGAATTATGACACGCGGCCCCCACCGGTCCACCAGGAACCCGATGACAGGAGCCAGAATGCCGGACTCCAGCTGGCGCAGGGAGAAGGCCCCGGACGTCAGAGCGCGTGTCCAGCCGAACTCGTTGAGGATTGGAAGAAAGAAGACCTGGAAGCCCTGGAAGAAGACAACCGATAGGTAGAAGTTCATCGCGACGCTGCCGGCCACGATGTACCATCCGTAGAATATCCTCTTCCTCATAAAACCCGGCTTTCTGTGCTTGGCGCGCTGTCAATGCCGCTCGCTGGCGAAATGCGGGGTCTGTTACTCATCTACGCCCGGATTCCCATCTATCAGAAGCTCACCCCAAGTTTGGCGGCAAGACAGCCACCAAGTATGGAGGGTATCACCGAAAGCACAACCTGTAAACGGGAAAAAATGTCCAGAGCAAGCGGAAGCCACACAGAATACATATCTGTCTACCCTCTTCGGTCCATCCACATTACCTAAATACAACAACTGGCAAATGCGTCGCAGGTAAGCTAGAATAGGGTCATCGTCGTTTCGGGCGAATATTCCGGGCAAAGCCCCCACCCCCTCCGGCGCCAATGCCCCGCAAGGAGATAGCATGACCACTTACGAGCACGGCACAGAAAACGGAATAATTCCTGTAACGGTTTGGTACGACTACATATGACCCTGGTGCTACGTCGGCCTGGCCAGGCTCGAGCAATTGGAGCAGGACTTTCCACTGGAGATAAACTACAAGACCTTCTACCTGCGGCCCGACACGCCGCCTGAGGGCATCGTGCGGAAGCCCAGGGACGGCGCGGAGCCGGGTTCCCTGCTGTCCGGGAATTTGGGTGAAGCCGCAATCGACGCCGGTCTTGTCATGAGACGCTCTCCCATCACGCCAAACAGCGCCCTCTCTTTCGAGGCCTCCGAGTTCGCCAAGGACAAGGGCCTCTTCGAACCATTCCACAAGGCCTGCTACAAGGTGTTCTGGGAGGAGGGCGTAAACCTGGGCGAACTGTCGGTGCTTCAGGATATCGGCAAGCAGGTGGGGCTGGACGCCCAGGAGATGAAGGAGCGACTCGACTCCGGCTACTACACTCCCCAGGCAAAGGCCCAGTACGATGAGGCCCTTGCCATCGGCGTCCGAGGCATCCCGTCCTTCATCATGGGGCGCTACTTCTTCTCCGGCGCGCAGCCCTACGACGTCTTCAAGCAGGTGGCGGAGCTTGTTCAGAAGGAAACGGCCGGCGGCGAGGGCTAAGCAGGCAGAAGGCACAAGCCGCTGAAGCTACACCTCCGACCGGCGCACCGGATATGCGCGCCCAAAATGGCGGTAGTCTATGGAAGAAGGACGTATCAGGACCTCGACCATATGCGTCATCCGGCATCAGGACCGGATCCTCGCGGCCCCCGGCTATGCCGGCAGCAAGGGCGTCTTCTACCGGCCTTTGGGCGGCGAAATCAACTTCGGGGAGCACAGCCGCCAGGCGATAAGGCGGGAACTCCAGGAAGAGATCCAGGTTGAAATCACCGACCCTCGATACCTGGGCGTAATCGAGAACTTCTACACCCTTTACGACGTACCCCAGCACGAACTGGTAATTGTCTACGAGGCGGACCTGGTGGACGGCTCCCTGTACGGGATGTCTTCCATACAGGGAGACGAGGGTGGACAGGCGTTCCGGGTGGAGTGGGTCTCGCTAACGGAGTTCACCGAGGGCAGGGCATCGCTGTTCCCGGACGGCCTGCTCGACATGCTGGTATAGGCCGTCCAGGCTCACTCCTGAAGCAGGACGTTGCCCAGTGTGCCTACCTAGCCGCCCGCAAGGCTCCGATGCCTCTCGAATGAGTAGGCTCTGTACACGTAGGTCTTGTCAGGCTCCAGCTCCTCCATGTACAGCGCCTCATCGTGACCTGTGTACCTGATGATCAGGGCGTACCAGTTGGGTTCCGGAAGTATTATTTCTGCGTATCCCCTCCCGTCGGTCCTTAGTTGAGTATGCAAGATAGTGAGGTAGACTGAAACTCCACCGGGACGTCGGCGCAGAAAGAAAAACCACAATGGATTCAAAAAGGTATTGCGTATATGGCTAAACAGGGTGTAAGGTATGGGTACACTAAGAAAGGAGGTGATCATATTTTGTTACCTGATAAACGGACTGTTGGTGAGGTGTCTGTAGCGTAACCGGATATGGACACAACAGGCGCTCTGGTATCCGCTTACGGAATACCAGCAGGCACCGGCCCCGAAGCTCCCGGCTGGTCCACCGGGATTGGTCTCAGACCAACAAGCTTCGGGGCTTTCCTTTTACCCGGAAACCAGCCGCTTCCCACCACCTGCGGAGCGCAAATCAAGGCTGCGCGTCTTCAAGTTGACTCAGAGGTTTGACCCTCCAGGCGGCGCCATGTAACATGAACACACATATCCAGGTAAGGAAAGTAATGGCAACGCCGGAGTCCGCCGCATATTGAGAGGAGGGACTTATGACATCCGACAATATCTCGGAAATCATATTTGAAGTTAACGAGGACGAGGTGGACGGCGGGTACTCGGCCAGTGCATTGGGATACGGAATCCACACCGAAGGCGAATCTGTTGAGGAGCTTCGCAGAAATGTCAGAGAGGCGGTGGAGTGTTACTTCGACGAAACGATGAAGCGCCCTGGGATAATCCGCCTACACTTCGTTCGTGACGAGATCCTTGCTGTATGAAGCTGCCCCGTGATCTAAGCGGGGCGGATTTAGAGAACGCGCTTCGGCGCTTGGGCTATCAGGCTACACGACAGCGCGGCTCTCATGCGCGCGTTACAACGCAAGCCAATGGTATCCCACTCTGGGTGCGAGAGACCTCTGTCACTTGGCTAGCTGCCGGCGACGTGGCATAAGTGAGGTAATGACATTTGACAACGCTCTCGCCGCAGCCAACCGGAAGCGCGGATCAAGCGTCACCTAGTCAAAGCTCTTCAGCTGCCGAACGGTCTCGGCGTCCAGGCGCTGGATGACCGCGGTCACCAACTCCACTGTGTGGTCGAAGTCCTCACGGCTGATTATCCCGTAGTGGCTGTGGAGATAGCGCGTCGGTACGGCTATGTTGATGGCGGGCGCTCCGCTGTGAGAGCGCTGCATCTCCGCGCCGTCCTCGCCGTAGCCGCTCAGAACGTCGAACTGCACCGGTATCTCCTGGGTCTTTGCCACGTCCAGGACCAGGTCACGCAGTTTGAGGTTCGGCACCATTGAGGAGTCGTGGAGGAAGATGGCCGGGCCTTTCCCCAGCCGCTCCTGGGACTCGTCCTGGGTCATGCCCGGGAAGTCCCCTGCCACGCCCGCCTCTATGTTGATGCCAATGTCAGGACCAATGTGGTAGCTGCTGGTCTGAGCGCCCCGCAGTCCCACCTCCTCCTGCACCGTCGATACGGTGTAGACCACGCATGGCGGCGGGCCGGCCTTCAGGAGCTTCATCACCTCGACCATAGTCGCCAGGCCAACGCGGTCGTCCCAAGCCTTGGCCAAATAGAGCTTGCCTCCGCTGAGGGGCGTAAAGCTGCTGTCCGGTGATATGGGATCGCCGGGACGTATGCCCAGGCGCTCCTCGGCGTCCTGCTTGTCGCTCGCTCCCACATCGATGAAGATCTGCTCTCGCTTGAATATCTGGGTCCGCGCCTACGGCGTCATAACGTGTACCGTCTTGATACCGGATACTCCGGCCACCGGCCCGTTCCTGGTCTGGATGACCCAGCGCTGATTGATGAGGGCCTGGTCCAGCCATCCGCCGAGTGTCTGGAATTTTATGTAGCCCTCCGCGGTAATGAACCTGACCATCAGGCCTACCTCGTCCATGTGGGCGGCCATCATAACCCGCGGCCTGTCGCTGACCTCGCCCAACCTGCCTATCAGCGACCCTATCCCGTCGGTCTCCATTTCATCACACAGGGGAGATAGCTCGCGCTGCATAATGGACCTGACAGGCCCCTCGAATCCTGTGGGACCGCTTGCGTTGGTAATCTCTTCCAGCAGGCGTTCTACGTCATCCATTCATACACCCCCCAAGAATGTCTCTTATATATCAAACTTCTCATAGCCTATACCCTTTTACAGGGGTGTCAAGCTAAAGACGCGTGTGAAGTGATAGCAAATTGCTGAAATTTGTATTATTATGAATCATCGGAAGCGGCCCAACTTCCCGGTACATCCGGTCGGCGTTGACCATATCCACGTTGACGCTGCCCTACAGCGAGGGGAATTGCAGACTCAAGAGGAGCAAGTCTCTCAAGAGGCCCTTACCAAACCCAAGGTATTCTATGGGTGGTTCATCGTAGCCGCCGGAATGGGATTGCACCTGTGGGTCAGCATCTGCTGGGTCTACGGAATGCAGGTCTTCTTTACCCCCATAGTCTCGACTTTCGGATGGAGCCGCGGCATAGTGTCCGGCGCATTCGGCCTCCAGCGTCTGGAGGGAAGCATCATAGCCCCCATCGAGGGGTTTCTGGTCGACAAATACGGGCCGCGAAAGATGGTGCTGGCTGGGGCCATAGTAATGGGCGGGGCCATAATGTACCTCAGCATTGTGAACTCCATCTTTATGTTCTACATTGCCGTCCTGTTGGTCTCCCTTGGCACCAGCGCAACCGGCACTCCCAGAAACTGGGCCATAGTCCAGTGGTTCCGAAGACTGCGGGGGCGCGCGCTGGGAATTGGGGCCTCGGGGGCTATACTGAGCGGCCCAATGCTATTCGTCGTAGTGTGGCTGGTCGAGAGCTTTGGCTGGAGAACGGCGTTCGTTGTGCTGGGTCTCGCAACCTGGTGCATCATGATACCCCTCAGCTTTGTTTTCAGATCAAGGCCGGTCCAGTACGGAATGCATCCCGATGGTGACACGCCGGAGGAGGCCGAGGCTTACGCCACTTCTGCAACGCCTCGGCGATCAGCCATGGAGCAGCGGTCGGACGAAGAGAGCATGACCGTGATGCAGGCCTTGAGAACACCGGCATTCTGGATACTCTCCATTATATTCGCCGCGGAGACCATGGGTGTAAGCGGGCTGATTGTCCACCTGATACCCTACCTTCTCTCCATTGAGTTCTCTAACAACCAGGCAGCGACGGTCCTGGCCTTCTTCACCGTCCTCAGCGTCTTTGGACGCCTGGGAGGCGGCTGGATAATGGACTACATAAGCGCGCGATTGGTCTTGGCGGGACTGCTTGGCATATTTGTAGTTGCATTTGTGTTGTTAGCGAACATGAGCGGCTTCCATTACTGGCAGGTGATCACCTTCGCACTGCTTTACGGAACGGCATTCGGCGGAATGATCCCGGCCAGGGGCGTACTGGTCAGCAACTACTTTGGGCCCAGGAGCTTCGGAGCGCTTCAGGGCCTCACCCGAAGCGTAACGGTGTTTTCGGGCATGATGGGCCCAATCATGATGGGCTTTGTGTTCGACTTGACCGATAGTTACGTGATTTCGCTCTACGTACTTGCCGCGGTCTGTGCGGTTGCAATCCCGTTGGCCGTTATAGCAAAGCCGCCCAGCAATGCGTAGGACAACGGGGCGGGTAGCGGTAGCAACTCTGCCCCAGCTATAATCTCGACAGATCGTTGCACGGGAGATTCCTGTGCCCAAAACTGCGTGCCAGGAGAAGATATGGAGCCAATCTCTTTCGAAAAGTTCACCCTCTCCAACGGCTTGGACGTGATCCTGCACCAGGACAACTCACTGCCACTGGCGGCGGTGAACATCTGGTACCATGTGGGATCCAAGGACGAGCAACCTGGCAAAACGGGATACGCCCACCTCTTCGAGCACCTCATGTTCGAAGGCTCCAAGCACCACAACAGCAGCCATTTCGATCCCATCCTGCAGGTGGGAGGCACGCTGAACGGCTCCACAACGCCGGACCGCACCAACTACTGGGAAAACGTGCCCTCCAACTACCTGGAACTGGCCCTTTGGCTGGAGTCGGACCGGATGGGATACCTGCTGGACGCCCTAGACCAGGAGAGGCTGGACATCCAGCGGGACGTGGTAAAAAACGAGCGTCGCCAGAGCTATGAGAACCGTCCATACGGAGTAGCCTCTATACGCCTCCAGGAAGCGCTGTACCCTCTGCCACACCCCTACCACTGGCCCACCATCGGCTTTCACGAGGACTTGGACATCGCCACTCTGGACGATGCCCGCTCCTTCTTCCAGCGGTTCTACACGCCCAACAACGCCAGTCTCACCATTGCCGGCGACATCCAGCCGGAGGAGACCAGGGAGATGGTCGAGAGGTACTTCGGCGATCTACCGTCCGGCCCCGCCATTCCCCGCGCCAGGCGCGCCGACTCGTCCATGCAGGGCCACGCCAAACTCACTCTCCACGACCGCGTGCTCCTTCCTCGCCTCTACCTGATATGGCCCACGGTTCCCCGGTTCCACCCGGACGAAGCTCCCCTATCGATTCTGGGCTCCATACTGAGCGGGGGCAAGAGTTCGCGGATGTACAGGTCTCTGGTGTACGAGAGCCGGATTGCCCAGAGCGTGGGCGCGCATCACGGGGCGTCTGAGATAGCAGGCGAGTTCGAGATGGAGGTCACCGCGGCCGCAGGCCACTCGGACGCGGAGATAGAGCTAGCAGCTCGCGCCGAGATCGAGCGAATACTCAACCAACCCCCTACCGACGAGGAGATAACCAGAGCCAAAAACCGCATAGAATGGCGGGACGTCCGGATGATGGCCGGCATAGGAGGCTTTGGAGGCAGAGCCAACCGGCTCAACTCCTTCAACGTCTTTGCCGGCGACCCGGACATGATTAACAGGGACCTGGAGCGTTTCCTGGCCGTCCGGCCTGAAGACGTGATGCGCGTTGCCAACGCGTACTTGGGAGATAGACACGTCCAGATGGTCGTGCTGCCGGAGCCGTCCCTGAGCCACTCCGAGAAGTCTATAGACAGGAGCGTCCAGCCCAGCCCGGCTGAGCCGCGCTCCTTTTCGCCCCCCAGCCCTCAACGACACCGCCTGGCCAACGGCCTGGAAGTTATGGTCCTGGAGAAGCGCGGCCTTCCCGCCGTGGCTTTCGGCCTGATCCTCAAGACCGGTGCAACCGGAGACCCCGTCACGCTGCCCGGCCTGGCCTCCCTCACCACGTCGATGCTGCAGGAGGGCACCACGACCCGCTCCAGCAGTCAGATAGCAGAGGAGTTCGAGTTCATGGGCAGCCAGCTCGCCTCGGCGACCGGCAGGGAACGAACGGTGCTGGACGCGGAGACCCTTTCGCGCCACTGGCCCAACGCCCTTGAAATCATTGCCGACCTGGTGCGCAACCCCACCTTCCCGGAAGCGGAGCTTAGCCGCATCAGGACGGAGCGGCTGACCGCGCAGCGTCGCATCAGAGACGACCCCGCGGCCCTTGCCGGTCGAGTGACGTCCCCACTGCTATACGGGAGCGAGACCCCCTACGGGCACCCGCTAAGCGGCACGGAGGACTCCCTTCAGGCCATCTCCCGGGATGACCTGGTCAGCCACCTGCGGGGGAGTTTCGGCCCGGAGAGCGCCACCCTGGTTGTTGTGGGAGACGTCTCCCTTGAGGAAGCGGTAAAGCACGCGGAGGAGCGACTGGCCGGCTGGCAGAGCGCCAACAACGTGGCTGTCAACGCAGACGATGCGCATGGCTCCCCGTCCGCCGATTCGGCGAAGATGTACCTGCTGGACAAGCCCGGGGCCGCCCAGTCCGTTATCCGCGCCGGTTTCTTAAGCGTGCCGCGCAGCCACCCGGACTACTACGCTCTGGTGCTGCTCAACCAGGTGTTCGGAGGGCAGTTTACCGCCCGACTCAACATGAACCTGCGCCAGGACAAGGGATACAGCTACGGCTACCGCTCCTGGTTCGAGTGGCACAGACGGTCGTCCCTGGTGCTGGCCGGCGGTGGTGTCGAGACGAACGTCACCCGCGAGGCAGTTCAGGAGACGCTGCGGGAGTTCAACGACATACGCTCCGATAGACCGGTGACGGAGGAGGAGTTTGAAACTGCCAAGGCCTCACTGCTGCGCCAGCTCCCTGCCTCCTTTGAGACACCCTGGCAGGCGCTGGATCAGCTGGCCCAGGTGGTGTCCTTCGACCTGCCCGACGACTACTTCCACAGCTTCACAGCGAACATAGAGGGAGTGTCCCTGGAGGACGTGCGCCGAGCGGCACAGGAGCATATGCTGAGCGACAGGCTGACGCTTATCGTGGTGGGAGACCGTGAGGCCATTGAGCCGGGTCTGCGCGAGATAGGACTGCCCATCCACGCCGTAGACCACGACGGCCGCGAGGTGTGACCCAAGCCGCGGCGTTTCTCAGTGATCGGTGTTGTCCTTCAGTCCTGCCTGCTCCTAGCGTATCTGCCCCAGCAAGAGTCGGTCGTGGCCTTCACTCGTCACCAGGCTCACACCGCTGCTTGGGTGGGTCTTGTGCGCAGTTCTGACCATGTAGTCCTCCCATCCTTCCAACCACACGTTTGCAATTCGGGTTGAGAGAGCGAACAGGGCCGCATGCACCTCGCCGTACGCCGATTCGACAAACGTGGTGCGCGTCTTACCCGGGAATGAATCTGCCTCGGCATAGCGTGGCACCTGGTCGCTTTCGAGAAGGACTTCCAGGGCGCCGACCAAGCCGTTGGCAAAGGCCGGCAGGTCGTTCTTGAAAGGGGCCAGCTCAACGACCCCGCTGTCGGCGGCATTGACTCCCAGGGCCGCAAGCCTCTCCCAAAACATACGGGTTCGCTCCTCGCCAAAGTATTGTGCGAGGTTCATGTTCCGTTCCATACTCAGTTCCAAACTCATCTTCAGTTTCTCCGGTGCGAAATGCCCTTCGCACGTACTTTTCATGCTGCTTGCGTGTCCATTGCGCCCAAGGGAATCGTGGAGGCGTCGAGGCAGGTAAAGCGCTGGGCGCTCACAGAGCCGTGTATTCGGGAGATAGGGTTGCCAATACACGCGGTAGACCACAACTCATGGTGGACTGACGCGCCTTGCTGCTATATGGTCTAGCTCCCGGCGAAACGCATCTGCCCCAACAATAGGCGATCTGGGCCCTCGCTCAACACGAGACTTACGCCGCTGCTGGGGTGGGCCTTGTGGGCAGTCCTCAGCATATAGTCCTTCCAACCCTCCACCCACACGAAAGAGTAGCGCTCAGACAGGGAGAACAGGGCTTCGTGGACTGGGCCGTAAGCCGAATCGAGAAACGGGGCGCGTTGCTGGCCCAGGAAGAAGTCCCGCTCCCGCGCATGAATCGACACCCGGTCGGTATTGAGAAGGACATCCAGCGCCCCGACCAAATCGTTGGCAAAGGAAGTCAATTCGTTCTTGAATGGGGACAACTCAATGATTCCATCGTTGCCAAGGGCGTCCACACCCAGGGCGGCGAGCCTCTCCCAGAAGAGGCCTGTCGCTTCCTCCCCAAAGTACCGAGTCAGGTCTGTGCTACGTTCCGAAGTCATCTTCACCCTCTCCAATGGCAAGAACCTTTATTGCCCGTGCTATTGATACTGCTTCCATCGTCTATTGTGAATCAAGAAAATATTGAGCGTTCAGCGGCAAGCAAAAGAGAACGGGCGGCTGACCTGAACGGCAACCGCCCGTCCCGTTTCCCACAATGGGAGCGTCTTCTAGGAGTTGGTGAAGACGGCAGCCCGCTTCTCGGCGAAGGCCCTGGGGCCCTCTTTCCCGTCGTTCATACCCCGCAGGTTGTACTCCAGGGCGGAGGTGAAAGACTGTGACTGGGGAATGGTCATATTCCAGCACTGGTAGGCCATCTGGTGGAAGTTGCGAATGGCCCTTGGCGCCATGCTTATGACGGTCCTGGCCCAGTCCACGGCCTCGTCCATCAGCTCTTCCTTGGGCACCACCTTGTTCACGAACCCAACTTCGTAGGCCCGCTGTGCGGAGAGCCTGCGGTCGGCCATCAGGCAGACCTCAAGGGCGTGGGGGATTCCAATCAGCCTGGGCAGCCAGCCCACGAATCCGGCGCCCTGATTCCAGCGCGCCTCGGCGATGTTCATCTCTGCGTGCTCCGCGGCAATGCGGAAGGTGCAGTTCTGGGCTGTGGACCAGCCACCGGCGATGGCAAAGCCATTGATGGCCGCGATGGTGGGCTTCCAGCAGTTCAGGCGCTCACCCAATGGCTGCACCTGATATGGCGTCCGACCTACCTCTGCGGGGGCCTGGCCCTCTCCAGCCTCTCTCTCACGCTCGTCGCGTATCTTCAGGTCCTGACCGGCGGAGAATGCTCGGTCACCGGCGCCCGTCACGATGGCCGCCCAGCAGTTATCGTCGGCGGCAAAGTGCGTCCACGCGTCGAACCATCTCGCACCCATCCCGGGGTCGCTGGAGTTCATCCGCTCCGGGCGGTTGATGGTCATAATGGCAATTTTGCCGTTATCAATGGTCTCGTACAGCAACTCCTTGTGAGGCCAATCCGGCAACGGAGTCCTCTCATAAGGATCTTTGTGTGACTTGGCTGCCGACCACGCCTGTGTTGTCATAGCTATCTCCTCTCTAATTTCCCAAAATGGTTGCGTAATTACCGCGCCTCCAGTATCCGTGCAAGACGGTCTCGGAAGCAGTCCCATTTTAATGCCAACGGATTGTCAAGTCAATACCCTGCACAGGTTAGAAGAGGGTCTCACACGAGGCGGTCGACCGTCGATAACCTTCAAACATTTCAGGCACAACGACGGAATCATACAACCATTGCCCCTGCTGGACTCGCGGGGTCATCTACCGCGCGCTCGGATACCTCATTGCCAGGGACTCTATGCTTGGTGTAATTTAATGACGCTATGAACAATCTCGCGCTCCCATTGCCCAATGACGGATAGCCTGCTCCCAGCCCTGGGACTCTTCTCCTTTGCGGCTGTGGTTATTGTAGTTGCAGCCAGCTTCCTGGCCTCCGCCGCTGACGTCATCGCATCCAGGATGGGACTTGGCCGTCTCTGGGTGGGGTCCCTGCTGCTGGCCGGGGCCACGTCGCTGCCGGAGCTGGTGACCGCCGTGGCCGCCGCCCTGGGAGGCTCGGCCGAGCTGGCCGCCGGCAACATCCTGGGCGCCAATATGCTCAACATGAGCAACCTGGCCATTCTGCTGGCCTTTTGGGGCGGACGCGAGGTGTTCCGACAGGTGGCGCCGCAGCAGACCTGGGTGGCCGGCTCCGCGATCCTGCTGACCGCCGCGGTCACCCTTTTCGTCGCAACCAAAATCGATTTCAAGATTCTGGCGGTTAGCATCCCGGCTATAGGCATACTGGTGGGCTACGTAATCATATCCCGGTTTCTGAGGAAGTTCAGCATGGAGGTGGAGGAGTCTACGGAGGAAGAGGAGGAACCCTCCCACTCCCTGATGTGGGGCTGGACCGTCTTCTCCCTTGCTGCGGCGGGAGTCTTTGTGGCAGGACCACTGCTGGCCCTCAGCGCCGAGTCCATCGCCGAGGTAACTGGCATCGGATCAAGTTTCGTTGGTGTGCTGGGCCTGGCCCTTGTCACAACCCTACCTGAGTTGACCACAACCTTCGCCGCCTTCCGAATGAAGGCCTACGACCTGGGCATAGCCAACATATACGGCACCAACTCATTCAACATCGTGGCCCTGGCCGCGGCGGACCTGGCCTACACGGACGGCTCTCTGTACAGCTTCACGGGCATCAGCACCGTCAGCGCCGGGCTTTTCGCAGTTCTGCTGATGGGCCTCGGCTTGGTGCAGCTGGCGCAGAGGCGCCCCCTCAAGCAGTTCTCGCTGACAGAGCCCAGCCCTCCCCTGTTTGTCGCGCTCTACCTTGTCGGCCTCCTCGTGATCTTCCGGCTGAGCTAGGGGCAAAAGCAGTGGTTTCCGTTGGGGCGATTCGCGATTGCCCGTTCGCGCAGTACCGGGAAACCACTATGGGCCGGAGTTGAAGCGCTAGATTCCTGCTTCCGCAGGAATGGTCAGACGCACTATTACCCGGACAGAGAAACGCCTATAAGGCTACCAACGCCGAAGGTGACGGACGCGGCCAGCCCTCCCACCAACAGCATCCTGAAGGCTCCCCAAATGACGCTCCTCTTCGACGTCCAGGCCATCAGCCCACCAACACACAGCAGCGCTCCGCCGCTCAGTACAGCGCTGATAAGGGCAGCCCTATGCTCAACACCAAAGACGTAGGGGAGAATGGGAACCAACGACCCTACCACGAAAGCCGTAAAGGAGCTTATGCTCGCGCCCCAGGGCGAACCCAACTGAGACGGGTCCAACCCCAGGGATTCCCTCGCTATGGTGTCCAGCGCCACATCCTGGTCCGCCATTACGTGCCGCGCCACAAGCTGGGCGTCGGGGCGAGGAAGACCTTTGGACTGGTAGACAAGGGTCAGGTCCTCCTCCTCCTCCTCCGGCCTTGTCTCTATGGCATCTCTCTTCAGTTGTAGCTGGTGCTCATACACATCGCGCTGTGAGCGCATTGAAACGTACTCGCCCGCAGCCATTGAAAACGCTCCGGCCAGAAGGCCGGCGATCCCCGCAAGCAGTACAAAATCCGGGTTTCCCGTCCCGCCGGCCACACCCATGACGAGGCTGAAGTTGGACACAAGGCCGTCGTTGACTCCCAAAACCCCCGCGCGCAGGCTGCCGCTGCCGACAGCAAAGGCGCCACTTTTTGTACCTGCGCCATCCATCAAAGGCTAGTCCTTGGCCAACTCCATCATCATCAGCTTCACCATGTCGTGCCTGGTGATAACTCCCACAAGCTCCTTGCCGCGCATCACCGGCAGCCTGTTTATGCCCTTCTGAAGCATCAGGTCTGCAATCTGGGCGATTGTTGCGTCTTCCTGGACTGTGGTTACCGGGTGGCTCATTACCTCTTTGATCTTTCTGACACTCACGGACCTGGCCACCTCCTCCAGAGTGTCGGGCTTGACCCACGCGCCCATGAGCGTGTACATGGGATTGGAGTTCATCGGCATGAACTTGCGATGGAATCCGAAGTCGGTGTGAGTAAGTATGCCCACCAGCTGCCCGGATTCGTCCATAACCGGAAGACAGCTGGGGCCGCGCTCTATCATTGTCCTGGCAGCATCTCCAACCGTCGATTCCGTCGAGATGGTGACCACCGGGCTTGTCATTATGTCTCTTGCTTCCATATCCTCACCTCCATACGTGCTCTACCTGAATCCTACAGGGACTATGAGCTTGAAGATGGTTATCTTTCTATCAGCGTTAGCTGCGTACCGAATTCCACACCGACCACTTCGCAAGCAAGCATAACACTTTGTCTAATGGTTTTTGTACTAATGTTTCTTGCCAGCCACCATCCATTTTCAAGTTTACGCACTTCATCTTTTAGACCAGGGTTGTCATAAAGGTCATCAGCATTAAGTGCCACCAAGCGCCGATTACTGGTAGCTGTCTTGGGAGCAAAGCGCTCCATAAACGTGTGGTCACGCTTGTGGAACTCGATAAGAATTTCTTCAATGGTTCTGACTCCACTTCCACAGCTTCGTTGTCTCCCATCAAGAATGAAACCGATAATCTTGCTTCTTGTTGATGTATTTCTCTGAGTAGTCGATTTAGCCTCTTGGGCCACCGAGGAGGTGTTAGGTTTTGGTGTAGTCGACTGAGGGGCAGTTGAATGTTGATCCTTCAAAAATGTCTTTACATCGTCGGGTTCTGGTCTAATCCCACAATTCTTTTCCACTGCCTCAATCAAAAGATCTACTAGAATATCATCCGGTCCCTTAAGCAAGACTTGCCAACAGTCAGGAATTGCATTCTGTGCTGTTAGTCTGTTGCCTTCACTCTCTTTATCCTGTTCGGCATCCTGCCTGGCGCTTCCAGACAAGACTCTTGCCTTGTCTAAATACCGCTGAAAGAACCCCGCATATTCAGTTAGTTTTTCTTCCTGCGTCAACTCCGCTCGGTAAACTAACCGCTCAGCCGGTGTGCCAGCGGCCATAGCAAGGTAAAAATTCCAAACATCACCATTGGTAAGAACAAGGAACGGCACGCCTTGATTTGCGGCATACCTAAAGAGCTGGTCCTCCCCAGCAACATCAACATTGCCTAGCTTCTTGGTTTCAATGAATATAAGTGGGCGCTGGGAAGGAGATATTCTACACAGCGCATAATCTACTGAACCCTTTCCAACTTCTGTGATCACTGGCAACTCAGGCACAAACTCGCGAGGATCGGCATCGTCCCAACCCAGTTCACGTAGAATAGGCAGGATTACAGCCTGCTTGACCTGCGCTTCATTAGTGAGTTGGCCGGAACGTATCTTGTCCAACCCATTTCGCAGTGCCTGCTCCAAATTCATGTCTTTAAGCTCCCTGAATCTGTCGATACCTTGATGTCACATTATACTACCCCTTTCGCTGCAGGGTCTCAACCGCAAGGATTTGACGGGTTGGGCAAGCGACGCTACAATGCTCCGAGTGGCTTTCAAACTATGAGAATTGGCGTAATTTCGGACACCCATAACCCATCAGCCGCGAAAGAGCCGCCGGAGCAGATCATCCCCGCCTTCAAGGGCGTGGAGTTGATACTGCACGCCGGCGACATCTACCAGCCCTCCTGCATTGACTGGTTGGAGCGCATTGCGCCCGTGAAGGGAGTGGAGTTGGGGGCAATGGTTCACTTCGAGCACGACGACAGGGTGGAAGAGATGCAGGTCCTGGAGTTGGGGGGCCACACTATAGGCATGGTCCATGACCTGATGCTCCCAGGATTCTCCGCTGAGGTGAGAGCCGGGGTAATTGCGGCCCGGCTACCGGCCACTGTCTCCCTACCGAAGGCTGTAGAGAAATTCTTCGGCAGCCCCGCAGACATCGTAGTGTTCGGGCACACCCACGAGGCCGTTGTGGAGGAGCATCAAGGGGTACTGTTCATAAACCCCGGCAGCCCGTCTCTGCCCAAGCAGATCCGACGGCTGGGCCAGGTGGCCATCCTGGAGCTGACTCCCACAGAAAAACGTGCCTGGCTGGTTGAGCTGTCCGACTTCAGCTAAGCGCCGGGGGCTTTGGCACTAGCCTTCTCTGCCAGGTGGAGAGCGTCGCATAACCCCTTTGTCATGCAACAAATCCTCTTCCCCCTTCGAGGGGGAAGATTGAGATGGGGGTGACGGGTTGAAGGAACATAGCTATCTCTGCCCCCATCCTAGCCTTCCCCCGCAAGCGAGGGAAGGGATATGGTGAACTGCCTCAAGGTCATCAAACGATCCCCCAACGTCCACGAGACAAGCCCGCTGCCGCACCACTGCGCTGTTTCAGTAGGGTAGTCTTCTGTGCATTCTCTGTCATATCCTGCTAGTAGTCCCCAGTTCGTAGCGACTGGCGCTTAAACACCGTAGGAATAATTCATTGCCAAGGCTCATAGCTCTCGCGGCGCTCCTCATACTGGGAAGCATTGCGCTTTCCTGCAGCGCCGAGACCACCACTACCACTGAACAGCCGCCAGCCGTCACACCAAGCCCGGGTCAGACCGCCGCGCCGCAGCCGTCGCCGACCCTCGCGCCCGTGTCCACGCCTACAGCCCCCGGAGTCTTGCAGGATGGCCTTGGGGAGAGGTACGGAGGCGCCCTCGTGCTAGCCAATCGCGGCGACCCCCCGGCGGGCTTCGACACCCTGCGCACCAGCAGCATAGCCCTTCACCACATCGCCGGCGCGCTCTTCGGTCCCGGCAATCTGGTGATGCGGTGCCGTGAGAATATGTACGTGATATGCCCCTACCTAGCCACCAAGTGGATTGCAAGTCCGGGCTTCACCCAGTGGACCTTCACCATCCGGGACGACGTGTACTGGCATGACGGGACGCCGTTCACGGTGGAGGACGCCAAGTTCTGGTTCGATCTTGTCCACTCCGGCGGCCTGGCGGGAGACAGCATCCGCGCCCCGGCCTACTTCAAGGGAGAGCTGGGGGATATCGAAAGCGTCGAGACGCTGCCCCACGACAGGCTGCAAATCACCTTTCGACATCGCAATCCCCACTTCCTGGACGTGCTCGCCAACCCCAGATTCAGGATAGCCCACCCCCGTCACCTGATGCAGCAGCGTCTTGAGGAGGGCGAAGTCAGCATCAGCCCCGTAGACGTCGGGCTGGTGGGCATGGGGCCGTTCAGGATAGAGCGAAACGAGCGGGGAAGCGTGGTCCGTGTGAGTCGCTTCGACCGGTACTGGGAGCAGGCCGAGGACAACACTCCCCTGCCCTACCTGGACAGCATCGACTACGTGGTTACGCCGGACCCGTTCACCATGGACGTGGCCTTTCGCACGGGACGGCTGGACGGGGGCGCACGAGGCCAAGCGCACTACCTGACCGCGGAGCGAAAGGACGGCTACGTCCGCAACCTTGGAGATGACGTGTTCTTCGCCGAGATGGAGGGCGGCAACTTCCGCCTGGCCTTCAACGTGCTGAAGCCCGGCCCCTGGCAGGACCCGATGGTGAGGCGAGCGATCGCCCTCTGGATCGACAAGCCTCCGGCCATAGCATCGGCCCTGGGTGGCTTCGGATGGACCTCGCCTGACCTGGGCCCTCCCAACATCCCCGTTCCCAGGCACTTCGTCAACTGGCCCAAGTTCGACCTGGGCCAGCTCGAGCAGAAGCAGGCCGAGGCGAAGCGCCTGATGAGCGAGGCCGGGTACGCCGGCGGCTTCTCGATGGGGCACCTCTGCCGCGCCCTGAACACTGCGCCGTGTGAGTTCCTCAAGGCCCAGCTTGCCGGCCTTGGCATCGACCTGCGCCTGCAACTGGTGGAGGAGGGCGAGTGGAACAGGGCGCGCCTCAGCCTGGACTACGACAGCCAACAGGGGCGTCTCACCCCGTCGCCCATACCGGAGGGTACGGAATCGGTCTACGGGCGCTACAGCAGGAACCAGGACGCCTACGCCAAGCACGAGGACGCCAGAGTGGACGAGCTTTATCGCCTGCTGCGTGACTCCCTGACTTTCGAGAGACGCGTGGAGGCTTGGCGAGACGTTGAGCGATACCTGTTTGTGGAGCAGACCTACATTGTGCCCATCGCCGAGTCCATCAACGTTGTGCCGTACCGCAGCTACGTAAAGGGCTTGGCCATACCCACCGAGGACGGCCACACCAACACGGACTTTGCCACCGTGTGGCTGGACGAAAAGGGCTAGGCAGACCCGCGCTGCGAGCCACCCGGCCGTAGGAGACCTACCCAGTGCTCGCTCCAAAGCGCCATCTCCTGTCATTCCGAGTGAAGCGAGGAATCTAGGACCTTTCATTTAAGACAGCCTAGCCTTGTATCCATAGGCTTTGGATTCCTCACTCCGCTTCGCTCCGTTCGGAATGACAGTAAGTACACCCATTTGGAGACAATTAAGGGTTGCGCAGAGGTCTTGCCCAAGACAAAAGCACCAGAAATCCCTTCCCTCGCTTGCGGGGGAAGGTTAGAGCCTGCCCCGTACACTGATACGGGGATGGGGTAAACTAGGTAAGAGACTCGCCATGCGTAAACACATCGCCTGGAGGCTGGCCCTCATAATCCCGACGCTCCTCGCCGCGTCCGTGGTCATATTCGTTGTCATGCGGGCGCTGCCGGGAGACGTGGCTCTGGTCATCCTGGGTGGCTCCGGCGACACTGTAGTCAACCCGGAGGTGCGAGAGGCGCTGGAGGAGGAGCTTGGCCTCAACGACCCCCTGGTCGTGCAGTACGGCCGCTGGCTCTGGAGCATGGTGAGCGGCGAGTTCGGAGGCCGCTCGCTGGAGACCCGTGAGCCGATACGCTCCATCGTCGGGCGGCAGCTGCCCGTGACCGCCCTCCTCGCCGGCTACACGCTCCTGCTGTCCGTCGTAGTATCCCTGCCGCTGGGCGTGCTGGCCGCCGCCAAGAGCAACCGGTGGTCCGACTACGTCGTGCGCCTCACGACCCTCGGCGGCCTGGCCATCCCGAGCCTGTGGGTCGCCCTGCTGACCATCCTCTGCCTGCTGATCTTCTTCCGATGGTCTCCGCCTCTCGTCTACGCCGCGCCCTGGTCCGACCCCTGGGTCCACCTTCAGAAGATGGTGTGGCCTGCCGCGATACTGGCTTGGGAGCAGAGCTCTCACCTCGTGCGCGTGACACGCTCCAGCGTGCTGGAGGCCCTCAACCAGGCCTACATAACAACGGCCCGGGGCAAGGGGCTGCCGGAGCGCGCCATCGTGTTGCAGCACGCGTTGCCCAACGCCCTTGTCCCCGCCGTCACCATGATCGGCCTTCAGCTTGGCGCCCTGCTCAGCGGCGCGCTGATCCTGGAGACCATCTTTGGGCTGCCCGGCATCGGCAGGGGCCTCGTGCAGGCGGCCCTCGCCCGCGACTACCCCGTCATCCAGAGCCTCGCGGCCCTGCTGGTGCTCCTGTCCCTGGTTGTCAACCTGGTGGTGGACACCATCAACAGGCTTATCGACCCTCGCGCCTCTACCTGACCATGAGACAAATTAGTCGAAACGACTCACGCCCCGCTATCTCAAACGCCCGTCTTCCAGTCAGGGCGGCTATGGGTGTCTGGTCCTTTGCAAGAGCCAGACCGGTGGCTTTCGTCGCCATTCTGGTTCTCGGCTCTATTGTCACGATGGCCCTCCTGGCCGACGCCATTGCGACCCACGACCCGGTGGCCCAGGACGTGGCCCGCCGCCTGCGACCGCCGGGACTGGACGCCTATTTCGGCACCGACGGCTTTGGCCGCGACGTCTTCAGCCGGGTGGTGCACGGCTCACGGGCGTCGCTGTACGTAGGGCTGCTTTCGGTGGGCATAGCGTCGGTGACCGGGATAGGTCTCGGCACGCTGTCGGCCTACTGGAGCGGCCCCTTCGACCTTGTAGTCCAGAGAGTCGTCGACACCCTGCTGGGTTTCCCGCTCCTTGTCCTGGCAATCGTCATGGTCGTTGCGCTTGGGCCGTCGGCCAACTCAGTCGTAGTCGCCATCGCCCTGACGCTGGCTCCCCAGATAGCCCGCCTCTCCAGGGCCGGCGCGCTGTACGTCAAGGAGGAGCTTTACATGGATGCGGCGAGGGTCATCGGCGCGCCGCCCCATCGAGTCGTACTGAGACACCTGCTGCCCAACAGCTTCCCGCCGGTATTGGCGCAGGTGACGGGGTACTTCGGGGCCGCAGTCGTCGCCGAGACCGCCCTGAGCTTCCTGGGCCTGGGCGTGCCACCGCCCTTCCCGTCATGGGGTAGGATGCTGCAGGAGGGGTCCCGCCAGTACTTTGAGGCCGCGCCGTGGGCCACGATATTCCCCGGCCTGCTGCTGAGCCTGACCGTGCTAAGCTCCGCCCTCCTCGGCGACGCCCTCCGGGACTGGCTGGACCCGCGGTCAGGCGCGGGGCGAGAGAATGGTGGTAGGGAGAGGGGCTAGGTGCTACTTTGGATTGGATCTTAACAGCGATCCTACCATACCACTAGTTGTTTCTTATGTGTTCCAATTGGTCACCTACATGAACCCACACTTCTTCAAGAAAAGCAATCTCTTCGCCGCTTACGTGTCGCCTCCCGGAGTGGGAAACGCGATTCCGTATTGAATTGAGTTGATTCATCCAAGCCAAACGGGAGTCCTTCGATTGAGCACCACTATTGACAGTCATTATGTTTTCAAACTCCCGCCAGTTCCTAGGCAGTTCAGCTATTTTCTTGTAATCTAGTAAATCCAGGAACTGATGTGCCTGTCCTCCCTCTTCGCTCGTTTCTGCTTTCTGAGCTGCATCTCCACGCACGCCTTGAGGAACACCCTCGCGCCACCAACCATCAAGGTTCTCACCATATTTGCCCTTGAGAACCGCTATTGTTATGTCCCTTACCGCATCCTCAATTTCTGTGATCAATTGCCGTGCATGGCTTATGGTATCAGCGCTATGTTCCTGAATATAATCATCGAGTCCAGGAGGATTAAAGTTAGGGTTGCTACGATGGATTATCTCCATTAGAGCTAATGCATATGCACGAGGGGCACCACCTCCATACCGTCCTCTAAATCTAGTCATCTCAGAGTCATCAGCTTGGTTGAACCATCTGACAACAGGGGAGACCAGATCATTTACAACCCCCACAATCGCCTCGGGTGAGAGCCTGTCGTATTGGAGGTCAGCCCGATTCTCTTTCATGTGTTCGAGCACTGTATAGAATAGTCTCAATAGTGCAGCAATACCCAGGTTTGTGCATAGGAAGCCCCCGGCCGCTCGATCGCGTGCCCATTGTTCCAGAGCACCCTCTGCAAACAAAGTAAGAAACTTTTCTATGGTTAACATTGCTTTGTGCTGTGTAGTGGCCCAATCCCGATGAAAAAGAAAACCCGGGTGTAGTACTCCGCTACGAATCGATCCAGTCAGTTGACTGCCCGCGATAGCGGTAGCTAACTGCGGCAATGTAATTGGTCTATTAGTTGAATCCGAGTCCCATTCCGACGCAACTCGGTCCCACAGAGGTGATTCATCACTTTCTGATAAATCGATGGCTAATCGGGAGTGGAGGCTGCTGAGACTCTGCTCTGGTCGACCGCCCGACACATGAAGCTCAGGTTCAAGTTCAACAAGCAGACTCCTTGGCACTTTAACCTGCTTACTGTTGATTTCAACAAACATCTTCACTTCTTCAGACGGATTCAGATTTTCGAAAGCGAGCACGGGGATTCTGCCTTTTCCAGCCCACTCACTCAACGAGAATCCGTATAGTCTGTGTTGTCCATCGATCACCCAGGCGCATTTGTACGTGTTAGGAAGGTGTAGCGTGCCTAGTACAGTAGGCTCATCAGTCGATGGCCCCGATGCGTCGAATCGTAATCCTCTGGTTTGTCTAAAGTTGATTACAACGTTAGTTGGAAACACGCCACCTGTTTCATTTATGTGCTCTGAAATATCTCTTAGGCGCTTCTTTTTTAGCAATCTTTGATACGTACCCACAGCTTCCGAATCAATCTTGGCCCGGTGGCTAACATAAGCGAGTTTTAGCAATCTGTCGGGTTCAATCGCAAATTGATAGAACCTCTTATCTCCAAATGTGCCTCGAAGTGCAGGAACTGTGGCCCTAAGACCCTGAACAGGTGAACCCTCAAGTAGGTCTGCTTGCAGCTGGTGTCTTGCCGCCGGGCCTATGACGTCAATGAGTCTTCGATAGTAGTCTATCTGTCTATCACGTATGATTGATATGTGACTATCTTTCGCTCTCTCTCTATCAGGAGCACTCCAGCGGATGTTGCGAGTGGCGTAAACAAAGCACACCCTGGGACGACCTTCAAAAGTAGCGTGAATTGCAGAGCGGATTGCTTCTTGCAATCCACGCGTCTCATTAAGATCTTTCTGGAGCGAACGTGAGCGCAAGGTTTCAGATGCCTTGCACTCAATCACTAAAGCAGTCTCGCCATCGACTGCTAGCACGTCGATCTGCTTAGGTGGGACGCCTGAACTCAATCCACCAACTGGAATCCTAAACTGGCGTCCCTGGCTCATGTAATCAAAGCCCATCATTGCTAGGAGTGTCCATACATCATCCTCTAGCCTCTGATCTTCAGGCTTTGGTTTTCGGAGACGAGTAGTTTTCTTGCTACGCCGGACAACCTCCCATCCTGCATCAGCGTGACTTGTTTCCTGGGTTAGTGGCACGGTCTTCTCTAGGGAAGCCTTTCGACGTTGCCTGAGTTCTCGTTGTATATCAGCCCCAGAAATCACCCCGGCAAATTCCCCAGGTTGATCCACGTTTACCATGTTACACCTCCAGAGACCGCCTCTCAGCCTTGAATATTCTAATTTCTACAGACCTATGTCTTGTGTTTACTGGATACAACTTATGAGTCATGATTGGATGTGCCGCCTAATGCTTGCCATTAATCTCGTTGCCCCATTGGGCCCATCCAGGCCTTAAATGTCTCGCGAACAATTCCAGATAAGGGCCAGGACTACATTGCTCTATAATGTCATATAGTTCATCCGGTTTCCGTGAGTGTTCGCGCTTTTGGGTGGTCATAATATTGACCTGTCTCCTACCGGGTTGGAAAGTCCGAGTGCCCCCTCGCACTCCAAAGAGAACTAACTCAGTGACGTTACGGAAGTAGAATCCAACACCACGGCCATCTGGTTGCCCATCCTTGCGCACCTTGTACCAGACGATATTCGTCTTATACTCGAACCCCCACTGCTTCAATACTGCCAAGCCTTCTTGGATCAGAGCATTCGGAACCCATAGATAGAGGTGGCTGTTCTCAAGTGCCAACTCCCCTACTGGAAGGTCCGATATCTCTTGGAAAGCCATAGACTCATATCGAGGAACCTGGCGGTATTCAGGTGCTACTCTTCCAGTGCGGTTATTGAATCTCCATGGGGGGTCAGCGAGAATCGAGCCAAACAACCCGCTTACAGCGCCAGCTAAGTCTTGCGTTGGATCTGATGATTCATGGTTCACGATTATATTTTGACTACTTTCCATGAGTTGTTACCCAGTATCCTAGTTCATCTCTCCCAATGCCTTGAGATGTCTGCTGGATTTTCACATCAGTAACTGAGTAGTTAAAACCTAGTTCGATTTACACCCTATCGAGGCATGTGTCAAGTATTGTAATGATCTTTTTGCAGAGTGTAAGCTGATCAGACTACGCCCATATGCACAGTTGCAACCGGAACTGGAGTAGCAGTACCATCCCCACACCCCCATGAACACCACCCAACCCGCCACCCTGCTCTCCCGCGCCGCCGTCTCGGCTGAGCCGCTTGCGCCCTGGTGCGGCGTCGCTGCTAGCGTAACGCTGGCGGTCGTCGACCTGCTGCTGGCCGTCATCACGCCGGAGTACGACGCCATAGGCGAGACCATCAGCGAGATGCACAGCGTCGATATGGCGTACTCCACCATCGCCCGCATCAGCCTGCTGGCCTACTGCGCGCTGGCTGTCCCCTTCACTATGCGGGCCTCGCTGATGCCGGAGCTAAGCGGTCCCTGGGTGCGACGCATGTCCTTTGGACTGTGGCTGCACATCATCATGGGCGTGATTGCCGCCGCTTTCCAGGCCGATTCCCCGGATGAGGTGCTCCTGGGCCTCACGGCCAACAACCTCCACGACGGAGCGGGGCACCTCTTTTACGTCGCGGGCCTGGCGGGGGTTGTTGGGGCTGTTATGTCGATTGAAGACGACCCGTCCACGCGGCGACTCTACATCATCTCAGTAATCGTGGCCTTCGTCATGGCGCAAGTCGGCCTCGTCTTCGTCACCCGCGTCGCCGACACGCTCACGGGGCTGGAGGAGCGCATCGGTTTCGCCGCCTACCTGTTCTGGCTGGCGACGATGTCGTTACGAATAGGGGCTGCGCGACGCCGGATGCAGCTATGATTCGACTGCGACCCGGCCGGCCGTCTCCGTCGCGCGCTGCAGGGCATCCAGCGTGTGGTGTCGACGTGCCGCCTCCCGGAAGTCCGGGTGCGCATCGACGTCCTCCCCCCCGATAGCCTCCGCAAAGCGCCGGAACATCTGCGCCATGTTCACCGCCACGCCGTCCGGCACCTCCGGCGGCGCCCAGCGCAACCCGTCCGGCGGGTTCAGAATCTGCATCTCCCGGTCGCTCCCCTTTGCGCCACGCAGCACCGGGTCCACCATCTCCACCATCTGGCTGGACGATGCGACCAGCGTCCCCTCCGTGCCGTACGCCTCCATGCGGAAGGCCGTGCCGTGCCAGGGCACGCTGGCTACGTGCGCGGAGACGACCGCGCCATCGACGGTGCGGCCGAAGAGCGACACGTTGTCGGGCGAGGTGACATCGACGAAGCGATCGGCGTCGGCTACCGGCAACTGGGGCATACAAGTCGTGACCTGCGCGGATACTTCGACAAGCTCGCCAAGGCACCACAGGAAGACGTCCAGAGCGTGGCCAGTGGCGATGCTCAGGGTGTGAGCTCCGGCCTCTCTCTGTGTGCTCCAGACAGCGCCTTCCGGGCGAGGACGGCCAAGGCCGGGGAGGAACATGGTCATGTTTGCCGACACCGTCCGGCCCAGGTATCCCTCCTGCACCAGCTGTCGGAAGCGCTGGAAGCTGGGGGCGTACCGGGACTGGAGACCGACCATCGTGCGCACCCCCTTGGCCTCGGCCAGGGATGCCATCTCGTCGGCCTGCGCTGAGTTGGCGCCCAGGGGCCACTCGCAGAAGACGTGCTTGCCCGCCTCCAGGGCCGCCATCGCTACCTCGTAGTGCGACGGCGCGCGGACGCAGACGTCGACCACGTCGATCTCCGGGTCTGCGACCATCTCCCGGTAGTCCCAGTAGGTCTTGCGCGCCCCGTACGCCTTGGCCGACTCCTCGGCGGTCTCCCGGCGAGTGGTGCAAACGGCTGCAAGGTCGTACTCCGGCAGGGCCAGGAACGCGGGCAGATGCGCCCGCATACCCCAG
This sequence comes from Dehalococcoidia bacterium, assembly GCA_965218945.1. GTDB lineage: Bacteria > Chloroflexota > Dehalococcoidia > Lucifugimonadales > UBA2985 > DAOUJW01. The sequence goes on along the minus strand of OZ244718.1, from coordinate 2,219,541 downwards.
CCGTAGCTCGCGCTGGCTCCAACGATTCCCAGGGCAATCCGGTTCTCAGTCATGCTGCTGCCTCCGTGTTATGGTGTGGGTGGTGTTGTGGTTAGCGGACATTAGTATAGACGATTGTCGGCGGAAGATTTGGAATTTAATGGTAGTGAGCACCTCAAATGGATTTCTGTGGTACCCACGTCTCCGGGAGCCACTGCCTTAGAGACTCGCATTCTCCCTCATTCGGTTCGTAGCCTCCGGCTAGCCACCGGTCGCCAGGATGTTCGCACCTCCAATACCTACTGAGAACGTCTTCTCTCCACCTACCCATAGGGTTATGCTCCCGAACGTCCTTAAACAAGGCTAGAGACTCCACGTCTCTTCTACACCTCGACTGACCACTTTCTATATTGTTGATCAAGTTGCCGATGTTGTAGATCTGATCGTCAGTCATATATCGCGCCGGCAAGCCAAGCAAGAATTCCACTCCTATCCTAGACTTCTCAATCTCCTCCGCGGTGCCACTGTACTCTATGGTCGCTTTCAGGCTATCGGCACAGGTCTTGCTGAGCGTGAAGTCAAGGCGCAACTCAGGCCAAACATCAGCGGAATCTGAGGGCGGACCAGGTGGGCCTTGGGGCCCGGGCGGGCCCTGCGGGCCAGGAACTCCCGGCTGTCCCTGCGGCCCAGTTGCGCCTTGGGCACCTTGCTGCCCGCTCACGCCTTGTGAGCCCAGGTCTGCTCCGCAGGACGCGATGAGCAGTGTCAGAAGGATGATTAGTATAAAAAGTAGCGCAAGCCTTTTCACAGTGTGTACCTTCTAGAAGTTCGACCTAGCTCAAAGCCGCTAGGGGATGGGACGTATGGTAGGTGGGGCATTTTGAGTAAGCCCTCGGCTATTTGTCATCCTTTGATTTTAGAGCCTCTGCACATAGACTGAGAACCTCGGCGCATTGACTAAGGGTCCCGCCAAGGTTACTAAGTACCACGGCATTTGGTCTGAAATTCTCGTCACGAAGCGCTCTGAGTAAATTGGCGGATACTCTGAGCGTATCAGTAGTTTCAATGATCTTCTGGTTAAGTTCTCTGAGCAGTTCGCCACGCTGTTCTTGTTCTTGAGGTGTCATCCTATCAACTCCCTTCTGCAATGAGTGTCACTATAAGTCACCACTACCCCACCATGCACGAAAACGAGCCCGCAAAATGTCAGAAGGGTTCGGAACATATGGCACCTCTTTACTGGTTCTCAATCCTGGTATCCTTGGCCAACTGTATGAAACTGTCGTCTCCATAAGTGGTGGGCCTGCTTATATACGCAGTCAACCACTCGGCTTCACTGAATAGAATTGGGGTGTTATCTGACTGTATCGGGTCATTACTGATGTTGTACTGTGCAAAGTGACCCCCGCTAAAATAGATAGCTACTCCCTGTAGACTACCACCGGTATGTGTAGCCAGTCCCTTCAATGTCCCGTGGTGTTCTTTACACCGTAATTCTATTGATTCATCTTTCCAGCTGATTATCATAGGAACTCCTTCGGATGTACTAACCCCTGGCCCACCATCGCGTTGGTAGAGGCCTCGCAAGAGAAAGTTGTGGTGCCGAAGGGGAGATTTGAACTCCCACGCCCGCAAGGGGCGCTGCGCCCTGAACGCAGCGCGTCTGCCGTTCCGCCAATTCGGCGTGATCTTGCGCAACCTAGCGAGACGCCCACAGCTCAAGGAAACCCTCCGCGGTTAGCGTACACTCAACCAACTCATCAAGCTCCCGGCGGCTCAGCTTCAGCCGCGCCGCTGTATCCGCAACAATAAAATCCGGCACACGACCACGACTCGAGTGAGAGAATTTCGCGATGCGATGGTCGGCCCCATCGATTGTCAGCCAATAGAAGACATGGTGGGAGCGTCTATCCTCAACCGCTACCAGCTTGCCGCTTAAGCATCGTTGCAAGGGACGGAAGTCCACGCTATGAAGCAGCCCGGCGTCTGATAAGCAGGCGCAGATTTGCCAAGTCCTTTGCTTCCGCCTCAGCAAGCCTATCCTCACGGGCCTCAAGAGACTCATAGTAGTCGCTCAGAGAGGTCAATAGATCCTCTATGGCCTCCTCAAACGTCTCTCCAATGCCGTATTCCTGCACAGCCAGGCAGGTAGCGACCAACGTCTCTGTCCCAGAATCCTGCAATTCTACCGGAAGCTCATTGAGCAGTTCCCACGAGGGATTGCCCCATGATCGCTTGGCCGGAATCAGGCAGGCGCCCCCTGAACTGATTGCGACCCTGGAAGAATCGCTGTAAGCGTCAAACGGCTCAGTCATCTCAGTTTGCCCAGTAGCTTTTTATCATCAGGCATTATTGCTTGTCAACGCCGGACCAAGAGTCAAGTCACCACGCCCCATCCCTGTGGCTAACCATCCCCAAGAGAAGTTGGTGGTGCCGAAGGGGAGATTTGAACTCCCACGCCCGCAAGGGGCACTGCGCCCTGAACGCAGCGCGTCTGCCGTTCCGCCACTTCGGCTTGATCCCGTCTAGTAACCGTCGGATGGGCCTGCTATGGTGGGCGATAGAGGACTTGAACCTCTGACCTCTTGCGTGTGAAGCAAGCGCTCTAACCAGCTGAGCTAACCGCCCCGGAGCATGACCATCCGAAGTCTCATTATAGCCAATCCGCCCAATTCCTTCAATGGCGAAGGGGAGGCGAGAAGCCACCGGCCAGATCACATCGGCGGAAGCAATGCCTCCAACTTTTCCACGAATTGCCTTATGCGTTCAAGGGCGTCTTCCACGTCGGCTTGATCCATTTCGCCTTCGTAGAAGTTGGCGTGTAGAAGGTTAGCGGGCTCAAACAGCCTTGAAATATCCCTGTCTCCGGTCTCACGGCGAAGTCTAAAGACAGCGAAAAACAGGTCTCGGTGTCGGGTATGGTCCCACCCTCGCTCTTCAGCAACGGCCTTCACCATTTGCGATGCCGCGCCCCAACCCTTCTCGGAGGCTTGATACAGATCCCCCTCTTGAAGCTCCCGATGCGCCTGCTCCAGGAACACCCTGCTCTGCTCTCGACACGTTGTCTGGCTGACCATGACATCCCTTTGTTAGCTCGAAGCTGATTGACCTTTGCTTTGCATTTTAGCAGATGACCCGTTCTAAACTGGCCTAATCTCTCTGCCGTTTGCGAAACCCCTACCAAAGCCGAGAGGGCCTGCCTGTCAGCAAGCCCTCTCGACGCTGAGCAGTCCGCCCATATTTTGCTTTTTGGTGGCAACGGCGGGATTCGAACCTGCGACCTAGCGCTTATGAAGCGCCCGCTCTGCCGCTGAGCTACGTTGCCGTTAATCGGGCGCAATCCGACCGCGCCCTTGTTTAGTGCAGGGATGATATATCACGACTGCAAGCGTGTCAATTAGCGCCGGGGTCTGGTACTCCAAACGTGTGACGGAGGCGTACCCATGAATGAGGGAGCCGATCTCCGCCCCACGTGGATTCCTGCCTTCGCAGGAATGGCTTTGAAGCGCGCTAGCCGCGAAGCTGCGCCCCTACCTCACGCTCCAGGCCGGCCAGTATATCCGCCTGGGCCTTGTCCACCTCGTCGCCCGACAGGGTCCGGTCGGTGTGCTGGAGCAGCACGCGGTAGGCCAGGGAGCGCTTGCCGTCGGGCACGCCCGTCCCCTCGTAGACATCAAAAAGGGTGGCCTGCGCCACCAGCGAATGCCTCTCGATTATGCGCTGCACGGAGGCTGCGGCCACGTCCCGGTCCAGAACTACGGCCAGATCGCGATAGGCGCCGGGGTAGCGCGGGATCGAGCGGTACTGCGAGGTCTCAAGCGATAGCGCTCGCAATAGAGCCGTCAGGTCCAACTCGAAAAGGGCCACAGGGGTGGCATCTATCTCGAAGCGCTCCAGGACTTGGGTGTGTACCTCTCCAACCACTCCCAGGGTCGAATCACCCGCGACTATAGCGGCACACCGCCCTGGCAGGAAAATGGAGTCCTCGGCCGGCTCGAAACTGCATTGAAGCCGGACCCGACTCAGCAACGCCTCCAAGATACCCTTGGCATCGAAGAAGTCCATCTGCTCATCGCCTCCCAGCCAGCCCTCCGGCGAGCGCGGTCCGGTTACAACGCCCACCAGGGTTTCCCTTTCCAGGGGTAGGTCAGCAGGACGCTCTAGGAGCATATCCGATGGCCGTGGTATGTACACCCTGCCCAACTCGAACAGCCTTATTCCGTCCCGGCTGTGGCGCTGGTTGGCCGCCAGCGTGGACAGAATGCTGCTGCGAAGGGTCGGCCGCAGATTCTCAAGCTCCCCGCTCATGGGATTGGCCAGTTTCAATGTCCGCAGGCTTTCCACGTCCGGCTGGACCCTCTCCAGGGCCGCCTCGCTGGTCAGGGGGTAGGAAATGGTCTCCTGCATCCCGCACTCCGCCATAATGTCCCTTACCCGCTCCCGCGTCTCGCGCTCCGGCTGGGGAAAGCGGTGCGGTACCGGCGTCGACAGCATGGCTATGGGCAGCTCGTCGTAGCCCACGATGCGGGCCACCTCCTCCACAAGATCGTCCTCCTGAACGATATCGCTGCGCCAGTACGGGATGGTGGCTTGCAGGGCATCCTCCGACTCGACTACGACTGTGAAGCCAAGCGATGTCAGGATGTCCTGCACCCTCGCGGATGTCAGCTCTATGCCCAGCACCTTCTTCAGCCTTGCCAGGGTGAAGCGCATTGCAGGCCTCTCCGCAGGCTGAGGGTAGGCGTCCCTGATGCCCTTGCACACCCTGCCTCCGGCCAGTTGGAGGACCAGCTGAGTAGCCCGCCTCAATGCGATTTCCGCAAGCTCCGGCTGGAGTCCCTTGTCGAAGCGGGACGAGGACTCGCTGCGAAGCCTCAGGGCCTGAGTCGTGCGGCGCGTGTTGATGGGGTCGAAGTTGGCCGACTCCAGAAGTACGGTGGTTGTGTCGTCGGTCATCTCCGTGTTGAGGCCGCCCATGATCCCGGCCAGCGCCACTGAGCGACGGGCGTCCGCAATGACCAGCATGGGTGGTCTGAGGGTGTGGTCGGCTTCGTCCAGGGTGACAAAGGCCTCCTGTTCACGGGCGGGCCGCACGATTATCCTGGCCTCGGCGATGGTGTCGTAGTTGAAGGCGTGAAGGGGCTGACCGTACTCCAGCATCACATAGTTGGTCACGTCAACGACGTTGTTGATGGGGCGCTGCCCAGCCTTGATGAGCCTGTCCTGCATCCACTGGGGCGAAGGGCCGACCTGTATCCCCTGGACAACGCTGGCCGTGTAACGGGGGCAGAGCGACGGGTCCACAATATCCACCCGCACCAGACCCTCGACAGGCTCGCCCTCTTCTGGATAGGAAAGGTCGGGTTCCTTAATCGAAGCTCCGGTGAGAGCCGCGACCTCCCTAGCGACGCCCAGCACCGACAGGCAGTCGGGGCGGTTGGGGGTGACCTCCAGGTCGAAGACCACGTCGCCCAGGTACTCCTGAAGCGGCTTGCCAACCGGAGCGTCGTCCGGCAGCACCACAATGCCATCGTGGTCGTCGCCCAGGGCAAGCTCGCGCTCGGAGCAGACCATGCCAGCCGACTCTACACCGCGTATCCTGGCCGCCTTAAGCGTCTCCTGCTCCCCGGTCCTGGAATCAATGAGTCGGGCCCCAACCTTGGCGAAGGGCACCTTCTGCCCCGCGGCAATGTTGGGAGCGCCGCAGACCACGGTCATCTCTTCGCCGTCCAGGCTGACGGTGGCCAGCCTCAGGCGGTCCGCGTTGGGATGCGGGTCGACGCTGGTCACGTACCCCACGAAGACGTTGTCCCAGGAGCCGCCCACAACATCGATGCTGCCCACCTCCGTGCCAGCCATCGTCAGCCGATGAGCAAGCTCCTCCGGCGGCAGGTCAATTTCTACGTACTCTCTAAGCCAGGACAAAGGTATTTTCATGGCGGTTTAATCCAAGTTGGAGTGGATATTTAACACCAATCTTACTGCCAACCTCTCGACGTCATACCGACCTGCAGGTATTCGGGCCGAGGATGCTCTATAGAGTTCGCCGGTAACCAAATGGTATTGCATACATATTTGAGGAGCGCTTCCTCCCCACCGTGAAGGTCTACCTCTCTAAGTCGTCTCAACTTTGGTTCGTTGACCATGACGTGATAGTTTGGAGCGACGGTCAATAACCCATCGTCGTACGCAATGTGGTGAGACGGACAAAGCGCAAGACCGTTGTTTGTGTCGTCGCTGCTTCCCGGAATATGTACCGGGATTATGTGCGCAGCTTGAACAAGTTGCAATTGCATATGGCAGACAGCACAGCGGTGGCTATAAGCGCGCAGAACCCTCTTGCGGAAGCTGCGTTGCCTAACCAAGCGGCGTATTGTATGGATTGCTTCCCGCCTTTCTAACGGCATGGCGCCTATTTCCTCCACACTAGGCTCGGTTTGAGTTGCAGTAGCCAACAATTGCGCCTCATCCGGGTGCCTGCCAAAGCGGTGTAGTTGCGCCTGGCTCAGGACGTAATTCATAAATTGGTCAGGCGCAAAAACAACAACGAGTTCACTATTTGTCCGTCTCTGGAAGGCGAAACCGAGATCTACAGCCTGGTTAATTGTCGGCAGGCGCACCTGCACAGATGCGGAGAAGCGAGGAGTTAGGTGTCTCTGAACGTCAAATGCAACGAAGACCGACAAGTCTTCATACCATCCGAGGAGCAAAGTGGTTGAGGTAGGCTCAACAAGTAAAGGAGGGTTGACGCCCGTAATCTGTATGCGGAATTCATCGGCGGGTCTCACACTCGCTGGGCCGCCCGAAGTGAGATTCCAAATATAGATTATGAGATTGCGTAAATCGCCTTGCCTGCTGACCAGAATACGGAAGGGATGATCCTCGTCCTGTATGAACATCCGCCATCCCGAACCATCTATTGCAGCTTCTATTCGCGCAAGCAAGTCCGCTTTTCCCAAATCAGGCATATGATTCTCTACCTTCGGCCATCAGCCTCTTGTGGCCAGCCTCAAACCTGAACATAGACCCTTTAATATATTCCTCCACGATTTCAAAGGCCAACCACTTCCTATTGAGTCTCTCAGCAACTTCTCCAGTTACGTTGCTGCCGCTGAATGGGTCAAGAACCACATCCCCGGCTTCGGTCAGGAACTCCATAAAGAATTCCGGCAACTTGCTAGGGTATCTGGCAGGGTGAGGCTTCATATCGGAGGCCCGGCAGGCCCTAAGGTAGTAGCTGTTCGACTCCGTATTGGCAATTATAAGTATGTTTGGCGGAATGGAACCGCCCCTGTCGTTCTGAAAATTCGCCGATATGTCGTGCCCTGAGGGCCTGAGTTTAGCCTTGTAACCGTTCTTGAGCAGGTCCAACATAGCAGAACTATAGCTCTTCAATACTTTGCGGTTATCTGCCTTGGGCTGTTGGCTCTTCGAAAGCCACCATACATAGTCAACAGCATCCTTGACTCTGATCCTACGCACGGTCACCCACTCGGCTGGAGAAGGCAGCCTTGAAGGGTTGTACCAGAAGAACTCCTGGGCCAGGTAGAATTTCTTGCACAGATCCAAAAGAAGATGCAGGTGATATAGGGAGCGTGTGGGTTGACCCTTATCCCAGCTGCCCCCTATGTGAAGAACTAGACTACCATCCGGCTTCAAGACTCTCCAGAACTCTTCAGAGAAGGGCCTGAACCACTCCACGTATTTCTCTGCGTCCACGTTTCCGTATTGCTTCTTGCGAACAAGCGCAAACGGAGGAGATGTCATAATGAGGTCGACTGAATCATCGGGGAGATTTGCAATGAGTTCTAAGCCGTCACCCAGAAAAGCAGCGCCATCCTCCGTCGAGTAATATGCCTCCGGGAGCCCCTGAAGGGGCGTCTTAGTGTTAGTCACAAAGTCCCTTTCAATGCCGCCGTGACAAGCCTGATTCAAGCAACATGGCTCGCTGGGGCTGAAGTGTGCGGTTAAACGGATTCAGGACAAGTCCGAGAATCTCCAGGGTTATCACCCCAAGCAACGCCTCGTCGCCAGGCTCACCAAGGATAACCGGCGTGTGGTCTTCACCCTGCTCAAGGGACAGCCAACACCCGGATATGCGGCGTACAACCTGTGTGCCATCGGCCAACGAGAAGCTCATCTCACGCCGAGGCTCCAGTTCGATAGCCTTCCATACGTCCTCCGGAAGCAGGGAGTAAGTGGCCCCGCTGTCGACCATCAGGCGAACCGGCGCCCTCTTTCCAGTCGGCCCAATCGCCTCGGCCTCCACGTATGTGATACCCATGCCTGTCACCTTTCAGAACTGCCGCAGGAAGCGCAGGTCGTTGCTGTAGAAGAGGCGTATGTCATCTATTCCGTACTTGAGCATGGCTATGCGTTCCGGCCCCATGCCAAAGGCAAAGCCTGTGTACTTGGAGGAGTCGTATCCCACGCCCTCCAGGACCTTGGGGTTCACCATCCCGGCGCCCAGGATCTCGATCCAGCCCGTGCCCTTGCAGACGTTACAGCCTCGTCCCTTGCACACAAAGCAGTCGATGGACATCTCAGCGCCCGGCTCCACGAACGGGAAGTAGTCCACGCGGAAGCGCACCTTGCGCTCGCTGCCAAAGACCAGGCGTGCGAACTCGTACAGCGTCCCCTTCATGTCGGCGAAGGTGATGCCTTCGTCCACGGCCAGACCTTCGATCTGGTAGAAGTGCCACTCGTGGGTCGCGTCCGTCGCCTCATAGCGGTAGCACTTGCCGGGAACAACCACCCTTATCGGCGGCTGGCTGCTCTCCATAGTGCGTATCTGCATAGGTGAGGTGTGGGTGCGAAGGAGCATCGGCCGCTCGCCGTTCTCGTCCTGGTAGTCGATCCACAGAGTGTCCCACATATCCCGCGCCGGGTGGTCCTTGGGGATGTTGAGCATCTCGAAGTTGTAGCGGTCCCACTCGACCTCCGGGCCTTCCACCACCTGGAAACCCATAGAGACGAAGGCGTCGCAGATCTCACGGACCATCTGCGTAGTGGGATGGAGGCGTCCCACCGGCAGCGTCCTGCCAGGCAGGGTAACGTCGATTCTCCCCTGCTCGGCCATAGCTTTCAGCTGGGCAGTCTTAACCGACTCCTCCGCTCCGGCCAGTCGCTCCTCAAGAACGTCCTTTACCTTGTTGGCCGCCGCGCCTACAGTCCTGCGCTCCTCCGGAGCGATGGATGACAGGCCACGGAGCACCTGAGTGAGCTCGCCCCTGCGACCCAGAAAGGCCACGCGCCATTGCTCCAGCGACTCCGAAGTTGCGGACTCCTCCAGCTCCTTCAGGGCCCTGGCTTGCAATTCATCCAGATTATTCAGCAGTGCATCGGTGGTCATAACATGGGTCCTCAGCCAAGCTGAGCGGTAACATTATAGGTAGGGTGATTTGGTGGGTCAAGGAGACGCATGTTGCGCAGGCTCGCTATCGAAAGCTGAGAAACGAGTCGCTTGGTGTAATGATTTCAAACATGGGTAACACTTTGGTAGTCGTGGAAGGATCTTAGCATCTGCAGAGGAGTGAGCCATTGTAGGGCGGAGTGTGGGCGGCGAGCGTTGTAGAAGTTGTTCCAACGCTTGATGGCAAGTTCCCGGGGTCTCGACTTGCGAAAGGTTCGGGCGTTGAGGCACTCCTCGTCAAGGGTGCGATGAGGGCGTTCGACTTTGCCGTTCTGTTGGGGCTTTCCTACCGGAATCAACTTGTGGCGTATGCCGAGGTCGCCCAGGGCCTGTTCAATGGGGTGAGGCTTCTGCACATGTGGGAAGAATACAAAGGTGAACTCCGAACCGTGGTCGGTCTGGACTTCCTGGACGGGGAAGGGGAAGGACCGCCTGACCATATGGAGGAACCGGACGCTGGTCTGTGGGGTGAGCTCAGAACTGACGTGTGCTATCTGAAGGCGCGTACAGTCGTCGATGGCGTTGTAGAGGTACTGCCTCAGGGATTCTGGACGACCCTTCAGGTGCAAGAGAGGCAGGTACTTGACGTCTATCTGGACCCGCTGGCCTGGGACAGCCATGGCGTAGCTCTGAGGCTTCTTGCGAGGCCTTGAGCGTCGCTTGCGTACCAGGCCGGCTCTCTGCAAGACACGGTAGACACCATAGACGCTGATGGTGATGCCTTCCTGGGCCAGGTAGTAGGCTATGCGCCTGGTGGCCGTACCGGGTCTTGCGTCGCATGGCCACCACTCGCTCCCCGACTCGATTGGGTACAGATCGAGGGTGAGTGTGGGGGCGACGGGAGCGATCATTGAGCACATGGAAGTCTCTGTCTGACTCCTGGTAGCGACCGTACCACTTGTAGAAGGTCTTACGGCTGATCCCGTAGTGGTCGCAGACTCCTGTCACTGGAGTACCTCGCTCGTGCATCTTGATCCACGCTAACCGTTGCTTGACTACGTACCAACTGCTAGTCTTCATGTGGGTGACCTTCTCTCAAGTTCAGTATGTTTACCTTCAAGTAACATCCTACCTGAGAGTGTCACCCATGTTTCATAACATAAGAAAACGAGTCGCTTGGCGCTTCAATGCGCTCCAGAAACCTTTCGCGCTATAGTTGGATTGCTAGTAGTGAAACAATAGCAGACAGCGCCTTTGGGAGAGAGCCTGTGAAAATCTTATCGTGGAACATTGCTAGACGGGCTGAGCCGTGGCGCCGGTTGCTGGACATGGACGCTGACGTTGCTCTTTTGCAGGAGGCCGCGCCGCCACCGGATGGCGTTGTGCAGCTCCGGGATGCGGCGCTCCCACCCGCGGAGGGCGTTGGCCCTCTGGACATCGGCCCGCGAGAGTCGTGGGACTCGCATTCGTGGAACTCCGGCTGGTGGCGCGAGCGCGCCAACGCACTGTTAGACCGCTGGCCGATGGTGGTGAAGCTGTCGGACCGGGTCGAGGTAGAGTGGTTCAAGCAGGTCGGTCCGACAGGCTGGCCGGAGCCGGAACAGGACGAGATCGCCGTGAGTGGCATCGGGACGATAGCGGCGGCTCGCGTCACGCCACTCGACGGCTCGACTGAGCCGTTTATCGTCGTCTCCATGTATGGGCGTTGGATAGGGTCGCATCTGAGCGTTAAGAAGGGATCGGGCTTTGAATACGGCATCGCCGACGGCTCTGCCCACCGCATCATCTCGGACATCTCGGCCTTCATAGGCCACAGGAATCCGGAGACGCATCGCATCCTGGCCGCCGGCGACCTGAACATCGCGTACGGGCACGGTTATGGCGACCCACACTGGGAGGCGCGCCACCGGACCGTGTTCGACAGGATGGAGGCCATTGGTCTGGAGTTCATGGGGCCGCAGTTGCCGGATGGCCGGCAAGCGGAGACGCTCGCGACCGGTGAACCCGCCTCCTCCCGCAACGTCGTCACGTACTACCTGCCCGGCAAGAACCCGGAGACGGCTAGCAACAATCAGCTTGACTACGTCTTTGCCTCCCGCGGCTTCCACGAGAGCATCAGGGTACGCGCTCTGAACTCCGTAGAGGAGTGGGGTCCCAGCGACCACTGCCGTATAGAGATTGAGGTATCCTGACGGCTGCCTGCGCTTCAGTAGAGCAGCAGTTTGCACAAGATACAAGAGTCCTCGCGATGCAGGAGTCTATAGGAGGAAACTATTTGAAGATTATCTCATGGAACATTAATCGACAAGCTGAGCCGTGGGGTTGGTTGCTGGATATGGACGCCGACCTGGCCCTCCTGCAAGAGGCGACGGAGCCGCCGCCGGAGGTCGCAGGGAGAGTTGAGGTCAACCCGGGCCCTTGGGAAATCACGGGTGGTTACACGACCCCGCAGCGCTGGCGGACGGCGATTGTGAAGCTCTCGGACCGGGTTGGTGTAGAGTGGATTGAGTCGAAGCCTCTTCCTGAGGCCGGTACTGGCGAGTTTGCCGTCAGCATCCCGGGAACGGTGGCGGCTGCCAAAATAACGCCTTTGGATGGAGAACCATTCTTTGCGGTATCAATGTATGCACAATGGAGACGTCCCCACGCCTCGACCGGCAGCAGTTGGATAGTGTCTGACGCCTCGGCTCACCGGGTCATCTCAGACCTATCTGGGTTCATAGGTAGTCAAGCCGATCACCGCATTATTGCTGCAGGAGACCTTAACATCCTATACGGCCATGGAGAGAACGGCAGCAGCTACTGGGCAGCCCGCTACCAGACAGTTTTTGACAGGATGGAGGCGATGGGTGTGCCGTTTGTGGGACCGCAAGCCCCCAATGGCAAGCAGGCCGACCCTTGGCCTCACGAGCTTCCCCGCGACAGCAGGAATGTGCCGACCTACTATACGAAAAAGCCGGAAACGGCTACCAGGCAATTGGACTTCGTCTTTGCCTCCCGCGGATTCCACGAGAGCATAAAAGTGCGCGCTCTGAACTCCGTCGAGGAGTGGGGCCCCAGCGACCACTGCCGTTTGGAGATTGAGGTGTCCTGATGGCTGGGTATTCCCGGGTTGTGTTGGTATTAGATCAAGCCAAGGCGCAGGCACACCAGAGCGATGGAGTTCCGCAGCATGATCGCGCTCTTGCTATACCCCTTCGTCCTGCGGTGGAGGCGGTTCAACTTGCTCCGCCATACCGAGTGCAGTCCTTCATTTCTGTTCACCGCTCCACCCTTGCCTATTACGTGCCGGTTGGCGGGCAGCCATCCATACACCCTGTAGGCATCAGTGTGGTATTGCTCTGCCTCAGGCAGCCGGTTGTACAGCTTCAGGAAAGTGGCCTCGGTCCGGTCTCCCACTTCAAAGTCCACCCAGCGCCTACCATCCCATTCCTCTATCACCGCCGTCCAGACCCACATATCCCGGCGTTTCCCACGCCGCCGGGCTCCTACATATAGCCTGCCCCCGGCTTGAACGGGGGTCCACATCTCATCAAAGGATATGACCCGGGCCGGCTTCGGACCCCGCCTCCACTCCTCCACCAGAGTCCCCATCAATTCCCAAGCCCAACTGGTTTTTTTTGACCCAGGAATACACGGTGCCTGCCTTCACACCCATCACTCGGCTGATGGCCTCCATGCTGCTCCCATCACTATACATGGATACCGCCCGCGCTTTCACCTGCTCCGACCTATGAGGGCGTTCCGTCCCAGGAATGAAGTGATAGAGGCATTGCCCGCATCTATACAGCCTGCCCCTGTGAAAACAGGGGTCTGCTTGCCCCTTGACCGACCATACTTCGGCAGCCAATTCGACCCGCACCGGGGACACTGCTCCCCGTCTCGATATGCTCTTCGTTGTGCCACGTGTATACACCTCCCTATACTCGCGGCAGTCTCCCTCTCTCACCTTATTATCCCATGACCAACACATGTTGGGAATACCGATGGCTGCCTGCGCTTTTCCAAATACGCCCTTTGTTGTATAATTACTTTGGATAGATATTGCCGGATTGTACCGCGGATTCTCGGATCACATTCTAAAAACAGAGGTAGGTGGACACTTGTCTGTGCCGGTCATAGGCGTAGCAGCCTCAGATGCAGATTGGGCTCGTACATACAGGGAAGCGGCTGAAAGGGGCGGGATGGAAACGCGTCTCCTTCTGCCAGACGACCCGGATAATGTTCAGGAAACGCTGGACTCCCTTGACGGCATCCTGCTGACTGGCGGCGCGGATATAGACCCCAGCCACTATAACCAGGAACCGGACCCTGCGGCCGGGCTCGACAAACCCAATCACCCGCAAGACAGGTGGGAGATAGCCCTGCTGGAAGCGGCTATGCAGGCGGATATGCCCGTTTTGGGCATATGTCGTGGTATGCAGCTAATGAACGTGGTCTTTGGAGGCCGTCTTATCCAGCACCTTCCCGGCCATCGCACTGAGGACGATTCCCGGAAGTCGGCCTATCACCGGGTATACATATCCCCTGGCAGCAAGCTCGCTGCAATACTCGGCTCCGGGGGATTCGTGCAGGTGAACAGCCGGCACCACCAGGGCGTGAGCGAACCTCAGAAGGCGCCTTCTCTGATGGCCTCCGCCTACTCCCTGGAGGACGGCATCATTGAGGCCCTGGAGAGCCCTGCTCACGACTGGGTCATAGGCGTTCAGTGGCACAACGAAAACGTGGAGGAGCTGCCCAAGAACTTCGGCAATCTCTTCCTCGCGCTGGCGGAACGAGGGGAGATGTACTCCCGGAGAAGAGAGGCCAGCCCTGCATCCAGGGCAACCGCCCAGATATAGCCTCAGACCAGAGAGGATAGATAAATGGCTACATCTTCGGAAAATATAAGACCTGTACGCATCGAAGAGGAGATGCGCAACTCCTATCTTGACTACGCCATGAGCGTAATCGTTGCCAGAGCCCTCCCGGACGTGCGAGACGGGCTGAAGCCGGTGCAGCGTAGAATCCTGTACGCCATGGACGACCTGGGCATGAGGGCCGGCACCGCTTATCGAAAGAGCGCCCGTTTGGTTGGCGACGTCCTGGGAAAGTATCACCCCCACGGCGATACTGCCGTCTACGACGCTCTGGTGCGAATGGCGCAGGACTTCTCCCTGCGCTATCCCCTGATCGACGGGCAGGGTAACTTCGGCAGCGTCGACGACGACCCGCCCGCAGCCATGCGGTACACCGAGGCGCGTCTGGCCAACATCGCACAGGAGATGCTGGCGGACATTGATCGCGACACCGTGGACTTTGGCGTCAACTTCGACGACTCCCTGAGGGAGCCTCTGGTGCTACCCGCGCGGCTTCCCAACCTGTTGATCAACGGAGCCTCGGGCATTGCCGTCGGTATGGCCACCAGTATTCCTCCCCACAACCTCAGGGAGGTCTGCGACGCTGTTATTCACCTCATTGACCATCCGGAAGCCACGGTGGACGACCTGATAAAGTTCATCCAGGGCCCGGACTTCCCAACCGGAGGCATCATCATGGGGCGAGAGGGCATCCACAGCGCCTACTCCTCCGGGCGCGGTCGCGTGGTGGTGCGAGCCAGGGCTGCCATCGAAGACATGGCGCGAGGAGGCCGCAAGCAGATTGTCGTAACTGAGATACCCTACCAGGTGAACAAGGCGACCCTTGTCGAGAAGATTGCTCTGCTGGCCAAGGACAAGAAGGTCGACGGGATAAGCGATATAAGGGACGAGTCAGACCGCCACGGGATGAGGGTTGTCATAGAGCTGCGTCGCGAGGCTCAGGCTGAGATAGTCCTGAACAACCTGTACAAGCACACCGCCCTGCAGTCCGCATTCTCCGTCAACACACTGGCCCTGGTGGACGGCCAGCCCCAGGTGCTGCCCCTGAAGCGCATCCTGCGGCACTACATCGACTTCCGTCGCCAGGTCATTACACGCCGCGCGGAGTTCGACCTGAAGAGGGCCCAGGATAGGGCACACATTCTGGAAGGACTGCGGATCGCCCTGAACAACCTGGACGCTGTGATAAACCTCATCCGCCAGTCCGCCGATGCCGACGCTGCACGCCAGGGGCTGATGCAGCAGTTCAGCCTTACCCAGATTCAGGCGCAGGCCATCCTGGATATGCAGTTGCGGCGCATTGCGGCTCTGGAGCGGGGGAGGATCGAGGAGGAGTACCAGGGCTTGGTGAAGACCATCGCCGAGCTTCAGGCGCTGCTGGCGGACCCGCAGAAGATACTCGCCGAGATAAAGAAGGAGACCCGGAAGCTGCGGAAGGACTACGGCGATAACCGTCGTACCGAGATCACCGGTGAGGAGGCGAGGAGCTATACACCGGAGGAGCAGATACAACACCAGGAGATGGTGATTACCATAACCCAGCGCGGCTACATCAAGTGCATGCCGGCCAGCACCTACAGGGCGCAGCACCGCGGCGGCAGAGGCATCACAGGAATGCTACCGAGGGAAGCTGACGTCCTCCAGCACCTGCTGGTGGCCGATACCCACGACACCCTGATGTTCTTCACCAATCGCGGGAAGGCATACTCTCTGAGGTGCTTCGAGATACCGCCGGACAGCACACGGACCACCCGCGGCACTCCGGCCGTCAACCTGCTCTCCCTGTCGGAAGGAGAGCGGATTAACGCGGTGGTGGTGAAGACCGGCATAGGCGAGGGGGGGTACATCCTGCTGGCGACCCGTATGGGCGAGATCAAGCGGATGGAGTTTTCCGCACTGGCCAACATACGGAGCAACGGGCTTATTGCAATGGACATTGAGGACGGGGACGAGGTGGTCTCCGCCTGGCAGGCCGGAGAAGGGGACGAGGTGGTGATGGTGTCCGAGATGGGCATGGCCGCCAGGTTCCCCATCTCAGATATACGGGTGAGCAGCCGAAAATCCGGTGGAGTGAGGGGAATGCGCCTTGATCCCGGGGATCGAGTGGTCTCCATGGACGTAGTGATACCCGGGGCGCAACTGCTGGTGCTGAGCCGCAACGGCTTTGGAAAGATGACTCCAATCCAGGCCTATCGGAGGACTGGCAGGGGAGTCAAGGGCGTGAAGACACTCAGGGTAACGGACAAGACGGGGCCTGTAGCGGTCGCTCACCTGGTGGTAGACGCCACCGAAGTGTTGCTGGTCTCCGAGAAAGGCACTATAGAGCGTGTGCTGCTCTCGGAGATATCCGTGCAGGGGCGCACTACCCAGGGAGTGACAATAATGCGGCTGGGAGCGGACGACTACGTGGCGACGGCTGCCAGTATCAACGGTAGCATGATAGCGCCCAAGTAGGGGGACTGGTTCCTACACCCGCAAGTCGGTATTCCCAAGCGTGCGTTGATTATGGCGCACGCTTGGGAATACCACGGTTGCAAAGATATTGACCACTGGCAGGGTTGTGAGGTAGTGGTGTCGCTGGGTTTAATGACTAGGCGCGCCGGGTGATTGAAGACCTCACTAATGACTCAAACGCGGATTATCATCGTTGTCCTGGCAGCTCTCGTGGTGGCTGCGCTTGCCGTCGGGTGTGGGTCGGATGACACGCCAACCCCGCCCATGGCAACGTCCACGCCGACAGCGCAGGTAACTTCCATGCCGGCGGAGGCCTCCTCCACCGTGACGCCCCCGCCTACCGTTGCGCCCGCGACGCAGGCAGCCCCAACACCGGCGCCCACAGCCGCCGCGACGCCGGAGGACACCGGCGAAGGCGATCCCAGCAACGCCTACTTCGCTCTTGATAGAGTGCTGGACATCTCCATTGAGATAGCGCCCGAGGACTGGGATACGCTGCGCCACCAGACCCGGACGTTCGAAGACCTGATGGCTGAGATTGAAGAGTTCGGGCTTTCCCAACCCTTTGCCGACATCTACACATGGTTTTTGGGGACGGTGACCGTGGACGGCGAGACCCACAGCGAGGTCGGCGTCCGGAAGAAGGGGTTCTTGGGTTCCCAGAGCGACACCAAGCCGTCGTTGAAGCTGCGGTATGATAAGTACGTTGACGATCAGGCCTTGGGCGGGATCATGGAGCGAATGACGCTGAACAACAGCATCCAGGACACCTCAATGGTGAACACCTGCCTGGCGTACCAGGTGTTTGCCGCGGCGGGTTCGCCATCGCCGCGCTGCAACTTCGCGACGGTTTCGGTCAACGGAAAGGATTTGGGGCTCTACGTTCACGTGGAGGAGATCAAGAAGCCATTCCTGGAGCGGCGTTTTGACAGCGCCGAGGGCAACCTGTACGAGGGGACGGTCAGCGACTTCACGCCGGAGTATCGCGGGACATTCGAGAAGAAGACCAACGAGGACGCCAATGACTGGTCGGACATAGACGCCGTGACGGCCGCGCTGCAAGACCCGTCGGAGGCCGGACTGGAGGCGCTGGCAGAGCTAGTTGACCTGGACCGATTCCTGTCCTTCTGGTCCACGGAAGCGCTGGTGGGCCACTGGGACGGGTATACCGGCGATCGGAACAATTACCAATTCTACCGGGAGCCCCACGGGAAATTCGTGTTTATCCCCTGGGGCGTGGACGACACATTCCACCTCAGAGACGATCCCAATCCCTTTGACCACGTGACCGAGCCGCCGCCCTCCGTGCTGGCGCTCGCGGCCATTCCCAACCGGCTCTACAACAACGCCAACTGGCGAGAGAAGTACGTGGCACGCCTGAAGGAGTTGCTGGACACGGTCTGGAACGAAGAGGAGCTGCTGGCAAGCCTTGACGAAATGTCGGCCATTGTGCAGGAGAATGCGCTGCTTGGCAAGGGGCAGGAGAGGGCCGCCGACACGGATCGAGTGCGTAAGTTCATCCTGAAGCGGAAGGGCGAGATCCTGGCCGACCTCACGCCGCAGCCGCCGGAATGGCCGGACGCGCCGGGGGCCGCAGGACCGGCAGGCGGTGGTGAACCAGTCTTGCTGGAAGTGGATTTTGAGACGGAATTCGGAACCAACCAGAGCGCGAATCCCTTGGGAGAGGGAGAGGTGACCCGGCTTCTGCTTAACGAGGTGGAGGAGTCCGTCATAGGCATTGCGGCCTTAGCCGGTTACTCCAACCCCGAGGAGCAGGGATTGCTTCCGAGGGTAGCCAAAGCTGTATCGGTGGTCATTTTCGGGGTTGAGCCGGACGGTTCCGTCAACGGGATGACGCTGGCGATTTCCGTTGACAGACTGACGGACGGGGCCACGCTTGTCATAGGAGAGGATGAGATTGCCGGTGGGGTCTGGTCAATACCGCCGGGAGCGCCTACGCCCAACAGCTTCCTGCCTTTTACGGAAGGTCGGCTGAAACTGCAGAGCGCGGGCGCCCAAGAGGGTTCCACAATTTCAGGCAGCTTCTCAGGCGTTTATGGAGGGAGTCCACCTCTCACCGGGGTAGACGAGAGCGGGGTGGACAAGGCGACTCCAGGTGTGTCATCGGCGGACGTGGGGCTGGTCATAAACGAGGTGGCCTCCAAGGGCGATCCGCTGGACTGGTTTGAGCTTTACAATGCCTCGGACTCGCGCCTGGCGCTGGCGAACTTTGTCGTGGCCGATGATCTCAACGACGCCGGCAAGCGTGTGGCCTTTCCCGGCGACTTGGTGATCGCGCCGGGTGAGTACCTGCAGGTGGAGATGGACAAGGACGGATGGCCCGGTTTCGGGCTGGGCGGCGACGAGGAGCTGGGCATCTGGACCGCGGACGGGATGCCAGTGGATAGCGTCGACTGGGACGAGGGGCAGGCGGGCGAGGGAGAGAGCTTCGCCCGGGTGCCGGACAGGCGCGGGGAGTTTCAGACTGTCAACAATCCCACTCCAGGAGCGGCGAATGAGGCCGGCAACTGACTAAGCCAAGCCTCAGTTGATAATCGCCAGAACCGGGATGTGCCCGATTTTGGTATTCCCGGGTTGTGTTGGCATTGCTAGAAAATAAGGGGGTCATTCCTGCGCAGCTTAGCCTCGTATCAAGTGCGGGGCCCGCTCCGTTCCCCGATGTGAGCTCGCTCCGTATCTGATACGGGCATGAGCCGGTCAGGGAAGGCCGCCGGGAATCACCCGTAGGGCGGTGGCATCATTCCCACGGGCACTTCAATGAGGGTTGGCGCATTGGCGGCAAGGGCATCCTTCAGCGCCGCCTCCAGACGGTTCGGGCCGTCGGCACGGACGCCCCTGGCGCCGTATGCCTCCGCCAGCTTGACGAAGTCAGGGTTGTGCAACTCCGAGCCTATGGGCCTGTTGTCGAACCGGTTGATCTGGTCCCGCAGAACGTTCCCGAAGGCGTTGTCGTTGAACACCACGGTCACCAGGTTGATGCCGTACTTCACGGCGGTCGCCAGCTCCTGAGAGTTGTACAGGAAGCCGCCGTCGCCGCATATCGCTACCACCGCCTTGTCGGGCTGCGCCACCTTCGCGCCCAAGGCGGTAGGGAAGGCGTAACCCAGGTTGCCGAAGTAGGAGGATGTCATAAACGTGCCCGGCTCGTAGACGGGGTAGTGGACGCGGCTGTAGTAGCTGATCTGGGTCATATCGGCGACAAAGATTCCGTCGTCCGGAATGACTTTTCTGAGAGCAGCTGTCAGAGACTCCTGTGGCTCCACCTTGTGGAGCGTCCTTTGCCTCTCCGCCTTGAGGGCCTCCATCTCGGCTTTGCGGCTGAGCCTGGGTGGTTGAGCGGCCGATAGCTCGCGGTACAGATCCTCCAGGGTGCGCCGGGCATCTCCGACAAGGCCAATGGTGTCCTTGTGGTTCCGTCCTATCTCCTCGTCGTCCACGTCTATCTGAATGACCTGGTGTCCCTTCAGCAGGTCGGGGTTGGCGAGCCTGCTCCCGACGGCCAGCACCACGTCGTGGCCGCCCAGCTGATTGTCTCGACCCGTGGCAGCGCCGGCGGCCAGGTAGTGCCTGTCCGAGATTGCGCCCTTTCCCTCGTTGGTGTAAACGACGGGCGCCTGGAGGCGCTCGGCCACCTTGAGCAGCATCTCTGAGGCCCCGGACCTTATCACGCCTCCGCCGGCCCATATGATGGGGTTGGGAGCATCGGCGATCAGCTTTGCCGCTTGCCGCACCGCCTCGTAAGCGGCCGCCGGGCGGAAGTAGTCCCCAGGCTCAAGCAGATGGACGTCCGCCTCTTCCGCCAGTGTCTCCGGCGGAATCTCTATCTCCACCGGGCGCGGCCGACCGGTCCTGAGCTGGTAGAAAGCTTCGTGGACGGCGTCCGGGATCTCGGCGGGGTCAAGTATCCTGCGCGCCCACTTCGTCACCTGCTTTATTGCCTCCATCTGGTCGTTGACCTCGTGGAGCATCCCGCGGTTGATCCCGATAAGCTCCCTCTGTATCTGTCCTGAGACCATCAGGACAGGGCTGGACGCGGCGTAGGCTGTGCCCACCGCCGCGGCAGCGTTGAGCAGGCCGGGGCCGGGGACCACAAGGGCCGTCCCAACGTCGCCACTGGCCCGGGCGTAGCCGTCGGCCATGTACGCCGTTGCCTGTTCGTGACGGGTGGTTATGAACTGAATGCCCGGTTCATCGTACAGCGCGTCCATTGCGTGATATAGCTGAACGCCGGGCAGGCCGAATATGCGCCGCACACCCTCCAGGTAGAGCGACTTCATCAGTATCTGACCGCCTGTCATCTTGGGCATGGCTGCTGTCTCCCTTCTTGCCGGAGAGCAGGATTGACGCACGCTCAACGTCTGCGTCCAGCATACCAAAAAGGGCCTGGCAATTGAAGGGCGGAGAGAGGGGTGGGATCTTTCTATTACTCACGGCAGCTAAGAAGGTAATCTGCTGGTGAGGTGGCAGAAACGCCTGTTGGCGGCCCTTTGACAAGCTCAAGTTAAGGGGGTGATAGACGCACCGGCTTTCATCGAAGGCACTGAGCCAACGCGGTCCTTGGAGGAGATACGGTCTGATATAATGAAGCTGGAGCGGGAAATTGTGGGAGATAGAAGAGCGTGAAGGGATTGTTGCCAAAATGCACACATAGCGCGACAATGGTCGTGTGGACATTGCCTTTGACTGGAGTGTTGAGAAGAACCGGCAACTCGTTGAGCAAAGGGGAATTTCGTTCGAGAGCATCGTATCCGTCATAGAGCAAGGTGGACTTCTGGATGTGCTGGAACATCCGAACCAGGGCCGCTATCCAGGGCAACAGATCTACGTTGTCGCAGTACAGGAATACATTCACCTTGTGCCGTTTGTAATACAGGCAGACGGCGCTCGTTTTCTTAAAACTATTATCCCCAGCCGGAAGGCAACAAGAGATTATTGGAGGATGCGGCCATCATGAACGAGACAATGGATACGGAAGAGCGTGACATTCTGAGCCGATTCGAAATGGGCGAGTTGCGCCCGTCTCCCGACGCTGCCCGTGAGATCCAGGCGGCGCAAGAAGCGGCGCGTAACACTTTCAACAAGACCCGGCGGATAAACCTGCGCGTAACCGAGCGCGACTATATGCTGGCGCATACGCGGGCCAGGGAAGAAGGGATACCCTACCAGACGCTGCTGTCCAGCGTCATTCACAAGTACCTGTCGGGCAGATTGGCCGAGAGGGGATAGCGGTCATCCTGGTGCTGGAGCGAGAGGAGGAGGGGCTGATGGGATGGGACAGCTCTCAGATACGGACCGGCTCGGCGTCATTGAGAATAACAAAAATACCCTCTGGACGGAGGCGCGGCCTGTCTAGCCTTGGCGCAGGGCGCGGGCCACGACGCAGGTCCACTGGAAGTGGATGCTTCCCACATCGTCCTGGCGAATGTGGAAGGCCTCCACAGCCTCCGGAGAGGCGTTCAGAAAGTCGCGCCGCAGGCCTTCGACCACCGGCTCCGGGGTGCCGGAGCGACGCACCCAGTCGTCGAACTCCATAGGCACTGGCGCAAGAGCGGTATCGGTGATGAGAAAGCCCTTGGACTCCAGGAGGGAAATCCACTCCGATGGAGAGAGGTTCAGGACGTGACTGGGGTCCCGCCGCTCCTCAATGTCGTTCATCCAGTCGGCGGTGGGTCCGTCCTCCGGGCATGAGGTGTCTGCCATAATCAGGACGGCCTCCGGCGCGATGACACGATGCCACTCGGAAACGGCTTTGTCCAAGTCCTGGAAGTGGTGGGCCGCCGTCCGGCATGTGAGCAGGTCCAGGGAGCCGTCCTGGAACGGAAGCTCCTCAGAGGCTGCCAGGACGTAGTCCAGATTGCTCAGGCCGCGCTGGTCGACCTGCTTCCGGGTCTCCATGAGCATAGCCGGGGTGATGTCTACCGCCAGCACCAGGTCGGCATAGGGCGCTACTGTGAAGGCGGTGAACCCGGTCCCAGTGCCGATGTCCCCGACGAGGGCGTACCTGCCTTTGGATGCCCAGTCCTGGACTACCTGCAGGCTCTCCCCGGAGCTGTGGACAATGCTCTCCGTATAGAAACGGGCCTGCCTCCCAAACTGCTCCTGGGATGTGACCTGCGGCGGTATGTTCTGCTCGGAAGACACCATTGAATGTTAGCCCAAGGGCAGGGATGTTGCAAGAGGCGTGAGCCCAGGTTCAATCCCGCGCTGCGATCATCCGGCCTTGAACGCCTGCCCAAGTCGAAGTCCTGCAGCCACTGCGGACAGGCCAATTGCTAACTGTAGGAACACGTAGGCCGAACCGACCAGGTAGGAGCCGTCCCTGAGAAGCCTGACGGTCTCGATTCCGAACGCCGAGAAAGTCGTAAACCCCCCAAGCACGCCCACAATCAGGAACGCCTGCGCCTCTGTGCTGAGCGGCTGGCGAGCGTCCGCGAAGCCTATGATTAGACCTATCAGGAAGCAGCCCAATGCGTTGACGGCCAGGGTGCCGTAGGGAAAGACGGAGCCTCCCATTGCGCTGTTCACCCCCGTGACAACGAGGTAGCGCATTATCGCTCCCATCGCGCCGCCTGCTCCGACCCAGAGAATCAGCAAGGTTCGCCTATGCCCGTCTCATACCGGCTTGCGTATTCGCAGACCGGGAGTCTTTGCAAGGCTGTGTCAACGCGTACGTCCATCTCTGTCACCTGCCCAAGGTAGTTTTACCACAAATCAGGAGACTGGGGTAGGTCTACTGGGTCTCGTCTACGCGGGAGTACGATAGGACTAGACCGGCAAGCCGTTGACCGCATATCATTTAGGCATAATCGGACAGAGGTGAAACATGTTCCTGGTCCCCAAGGTGATGAGCACGCAGCATCCGGACAATGCGACTCCGGCCCCCTTTGCCGACGATGCCGGAGTGCTGAAGGGCGACGGCGAGGTCGACGAGGCCGTCGATGTGTTCGCCCTTGGCTGTGACGAGCAGATGTGGGACTCCGAGGGCAAGGAAGCCGACAACCAGGTCGTACGAAAGCTGCTCACCAATTATCCCGACTTCTTCCAGGGCAATCTACAGCTTGGACGTGACGTGGCCCTGACGCTGCGCGTCCCCAACCCACGCATTGAGAGTGACATGCGCAAGTCCATGGTGGAGGCCCTCCAGAGTGTGCCCTCCGCGTGGGACATGGCGCACAGCTTCTACGGCGACGGGAACGCCGCTCCCATCCAGGAGGTCATTCTTCCCTTCACGACATCCGCCGAAGAGCTATCGCTGGTTGAGGCATACTACAGACGGGTGATCGTTGGACAGGAGGACCAGACGCTGCTCGACGGCCATGTCGTCAGGGACTGGGTGGGCGAGTTCTACCCAAAAAGCGTCCGCGTGATCCCGCTCATTGAGGACGTGGAGCACCTGTTCCACTGCGACGACATTGTGGAGGAGTACGTGCGTGACAGGGACTTGCCGGGCCAGAGGGTGTTCCTTGCCAGAAGCGACCCTGCTCTCAACTACGGCATAGTGGCTGCCGAGCTTGCGCTGAAGGCGGCTCTGCGACGCCTTTATGACCTTGAGGGAAAGTTGGGCATTCCTCTGTATCCCATCATCGGCGTTGGCTCCGTGCCCTTCCGGGGCCATCTGAACCCAGTCAACGTCAACCGCGCTTTCACCGAGTACCCCAGCGTCCAGACCCTCACGGTTCAGTCCGCCTTCAAGTACGACTACGATAAGGAGACCGTCCGCGACGGCATAGCGCAAATCCTCGCTCACGAACGCGCGGAGCCAATGCCGGTTGACTACGAGCGCGCCCGCGAGCTGATACGCAAGACCACCACCGAGTATCAAAATCAGGTGCAGAAGATGATACAAATCATCAGCGCTGTGTCGTCGCACGTCCCCAAGCGGCGCGAGCGTAAGATGCACGTGGGCCTCTTCGGCTACGGGCGCTCCCTTGACGGCGTGGGCGGAGTGACCCTGCCGCGAGCTATCGGCTTCACCGCTTCGCTATACTCCATTGGCGTTCCGCCGGAGCTGCTGGGCCTGGCTGCGCTGACCGATGTCGACCTCGCCTTTGTGCGGGAGGTCTACCCCAGCCTGGACGAAGATCTCCGGGCTGCCCTGCGTTTCACCAACGAGCGTCACGTAATGGAGCTATTGGGCGCGCCGTATATGCGACTGGTGGAGCAGTTCGCGGGCGATATAGACCGCGTCCATGAGGGATTGACCAGCGCAATCCGCGCCGGCATCGACAACACCGGCGTAAACATCCGTCACTACGTTGAAGAGGCCGCCCATCTCCGCCGCTTCCTCGGCTAGCCGGATAGTTTGCGCCTAAGCCTCCGCTGGCAAAATCCACCATGACGCCATGTGTCCTGCGCGTTCAGTCTCCTCTCCGTCGGAAAGTACGGTTTTGCGGCTGGGTCTTTTCATTTTCTGAAGATGTCATTCTGTGCCGAAGGCGAGGAATCCAGAATCACCCGGGAAGAACTTGGTTCTAGTATTGAAAAGAGGGAATGCAGGCAAAGACTTTAGACCACTCGTTATCGCTCAGAGCCTGCCCCCGCATCAAGTGCGGGGCAGGCTCCGCTCCCCGATCGGAGTCGGGGACAGGACTTGATGCGGGGGTGACAATGAAAAGACCCTGCCTTTGTGGCGCACTTGGTTTACCCTCCAAGCCGTATATGCTAGAATTTCCTAAACCGAGGAATAATATCTATGCCAATCTACGAATACCGCTGCCAGAGCTGCGAACGCAAATTCTCCGTGTTCTTTCGCAGCTTTTCTGAGACCAGCGAGCCATCCTGCTCCCACTGTGGCGGCGAGAATCCAACTCGCATCATCTCCCAGATAGCCGTCATCAAGAGCCCGAACGAATTCATGGGCAACCTGCCCTCTTGGGAGAGCATGACCGACTTTGACGAAGACGACCCGCGAAGCGTTGCCGATATGCTGCGTACGATGAAGGACCGGACCGGCCAGGACATTGGAACGGAAGGTGAGGAGTTGCTGGCTCGTATGGACGCGGGGGAGATGCTCAGCGATATGGGGGACTCCGGTGACGACTTTGGGTTCTAGGTTCGTCGGGCAAGCAGGGCTTCGGTAGGGCTATGCCATCACCCGAGCGCCAATCAACGGCTGAGAAGGTGAGGGGCTTGTACGTCATAATTGACGCCCAAGCGGCGCGGGACAGGGAGTTGGTCGATTTGAGCCGCGCAGTTCTCCGGGGAGGCGCTAGTGTCTTGCAGCTGCGTGACAAGGTCAACGACAAGGGGGATGTGCTGCCAGTCGCGCGCGCCATACGGGACCTGTGCGACGACTACGGCGCTCTGCTGATTATCAACGACCACGCAGACTTGGCCGCGGCTTGCAACGCCCACGGCCTGCACCTGGGACAGCATGACCTACCCGTAGAGGAGGCCAGAGCTATACTTCGCCCTCACCAAATAATAGGCACGTCTAACGCTCTTCTGGAGGAGGCGCTGGAGTCGGAGAGGCGTGGCGCCGACTACCTGGCGGTGGGCGCGATCTTCCCCACTGATACCAAGGAGAGGACCAGGCCTGCCGGCTTGGAGACCCTCAGCAGAGTCAGGCAGAGCGCTTCTCTGCCGCTGGTCGCTATTGGGGGTATCAAAGAGGACAATATCCCCCGTGTCGCGCAGGCGGGCGCCGATGCAGCGTGCGTTATCTCCGCAGTAGTGGGCGCCCCGGACCCGGAGGCGGCCACCCGCCGTCTGGCGGCGGCGATGGAAGCAGCGAGGTCTGATATAGCGCTTTAGCCTCGCTGATAGGCTGGTTGATGTAGCTCACCGCATGAAGTATCATGTAGTGTGACGGGAAGCACAATCGTCGGACTCTACCACAATAGGACATTATGGACAACGTACAGCAGGAAGACGCCTACGCGCTGCCCGAGCCGGTAGGTGAGAGGTCTGTCCGGACCCACCGGGTGTGGCTTCTCATGGCAAGCGCTGTGTTTGTTATGGTTCTGGGGTACCTTGGGTTCACCGCGTTCCAGAGCGCCAGCGCTTACTACCTGACCGTGAGCGAGCTCACTGCCAAGGGCGCTGACGCCTACGACAAGAACCTGCGGGTCAACGGCACGCTTGTTCCTACGTCCTTTGAGAGAGACGCCGGAGGCACTCTGATGCACTTCTCTCTGACTGACGGCCAGGACACGATAAACGCTGTCCACGATGGAGTGGTGCCAGACCTGTTCTTCAACGAGCACTCGGAGATCCTGCTGGAGGGCACCTACGGCCCAGAGGGCATGTTTGACGCAGAGGCCATCATAGTCAAGTGCCCGTCCAAGTACCAGTCCCTGGAAGATACGGCGTAGCGCACGCGGCAAGCGATAGTGACAAAGAGAAGCGCCCCTCTGTGAGGGGCGCTTCCGTTTTACCAGTCAGAGCATATAGACGATTCGTCTATATGGCGAAAGCCTCCACCTGGTCCTCGAGGCTCCTGGTCCTTACCTTCTGGGCCATCACCTGTACGCGCTGTTCCATCGGCTCGGGATTCTCCTGCTGGTAGACCAGGCCAAGAGGGATCCCTCCCTCCTGAAGCAGACTGTAGGCTGCCCGTTTATCAGACGCGTCATGGTCATCTGAAATGTCCCACGTAATGGGGGCGATTTCCTTCTTCACGTTGCCCTTCAGGAGGTCGTAGTTGTCGTTGTAGGTGGTGCAGGGCGACTGCACGTGTATGATGGAGAACCCGGGATAGTCCATGCCCTGCTGGATCAGGTTTGCCAGGTCCCTGACCTTGCTGGAGAAGCCGGAGGCGATGAAGTTGACACCCAGAGTCAGGTACATCTCCAGCGGGTTGAGAGCGTTCTCCACCTTACCGTAGGGCGTGGTGGGTGTGATAACCCCAAGCTCCGTGGTGGGTGAGCTCTGACCCTTTGTCAGCCCGTATACGCCGTTGTCCATGATGATGGCCGTGACGTTCAGGTTCCTCTGCGCCTGGGGCGCAATGTGCTCTCCGCCGATGCTCAGGAAATCGCCGTCCCCGGACACTATGATCACGTTCAGGTCGGGCTGGCCCATCTTCACGCCGAAGGCCACCGGCAGGGACCTGCCGTGCAGGCCGTGGATGCCGAAGGGCTGAACGCCGTCCAGCAGGTGAACCAGGTTGCCGGAGCATCCGATACCGGCCACCACCACGGTGTTGACCATAGGCTGCTCCAACTCTATGTTGCGCTTCTCTACGCCCATCTCCAACGCCCGCTTGACGCCGAAGTCGCCGCAGCCTGGGCACCATTTGAAATCGTATTCAGGATTCTTCTTGCTCATACTTGCACCAACTCCTTCTGTCGGGCTTCGACTCTCTTTGTGATCTCTTCGACAAGGTCTCTGACCTTGAAGGGCTTGCCTGTGTACTGGGTTATGGCCTCGGCTTTTATTCCCTGGGCCCGCAGGATAGTTGCCAACTGACCCAGGTAGTTCAACTCCGGAATCAGCACCAACTCCTTCTGCTTGAGCTCCTCCAGCAGCTTGGGAGGCATGGGGTTGAGCTGCATGGTGTAGTACCATCCAATCTTCAGCCCCTGCTCGGTCATCAGGGCATACGCCTCTCGGGAGGCTCCTTTGGTGCCTCCCCAAGGCAGAATCGCTATGGGTTCCTCAGTGTTTTCAGCCTCGTAGGCGCCGTCTTCCAAGAGCTTCAGCTTGCCAAAGCGCCTCTCGGTCATCTCGACGTGCCGGATGGGCAGATGAGTGGTGTCGCCCAGTGGATCGTGCTCGCTGGCGTTAGCCACGTAAGGGCCAGGGCCGCCGGGTATGGGCATGGCCGAAAGCTCTACACCGCCGTAGCGCTCGTACCCGTTATCGCCCCTGTACACATTCCTCTTCTCCGCCACAACCTTGGTCAGGTCCGGCTTGCGGATGTTCTGCGCCTGCTCCGACAGCCCATGGTCGCTGAGCAGAATCACTGGGCCCTGGTATCTCTCGGCCCAGTTGATGGCGTTGATGGCCGCAAAGTAGCATTCCTCCACGGTGCCGGGAGCGATTATAGGGAGGCTGGCGTCCCCGTGGGCGGGGTGTAGCGCCGCAAACAGATCGGACTGCTCCACCTTGGTGGGTAGTCCGGTCGCGGGGCCGCCCCTCTGCACGTCCACTACCACGCAGGGAATCTCCGCCATCCACGCCATTCCAAGGCCCTCGCTCATGAGGCTGAGACCGGGGCCGGAAGTTGAGGTCATGGACTTCTTCCCGGCGTAGCCCGCTCCGACTATGGCGTTTATGGACTCAATCTCGGAGCTGGCTTGGTAGACGAACTTCCCGGGTCCTATCAGGTTGCGCTCCATGTACACCAGGACGGTAGTGGCAGGGGATATGGGGTAGCCGACAAAGAAGTCCAGGTCCGCCGCAATCGCCCCGATGGCCAAGGCGTCGTTGCCCTTTATCAGTATCTGTTCATAGTCCGGAGGAGTTGGGTCCGCCAGCTCGCCCAAGCTGAAACCGCTCTTCTTGGCCTCTTCGCGTCCCAAATCGAGCGCCATAATGTTGCCCTTGATTATCTCCTCGTCGCCGGGGCGCCCTCTGGTGAACCGCTTGGTCACGAACTCCGGCAGGTAGTGCTCGGGCATATGCACCAGGTGAGCGATGGCGCCAAGGATGACCATGTTCGCCGCTCTGGGGTTACCGGTTGACCTGGCCAGTTCGTCTATGCGCATTCCGAAGCTCTTGCCGTCCTCTTCCAACTGGAAGTCCTCGGAGTTATAGACAATGACGCCGCCCTCTCGCACCTCTTCCTGGTGGGTGTCGTACGCCTCGCGGTCAAAGGCCACCAGCACGTCCAGGGCGTCGCCGTAACTCTGCACCGGCTCAGTGGAGATACGCGCCTGAGCGAATGTGGGCCCTCCCATAATCTGGGATGGAAAAGTCACGAACGTCGTGACGTGATAACCCACTTGGGCGGTGACCTGAGCGAGCAACTCAGCCGAGGTCACCAAACCTCCGCCTCCTTCACCAGCAAATCGAACCACAAAGTCTGTATTCGCCATCTACTACCTCGCTTAAGAGTATTGATTCAGGAACAACGACGCGACGATAGTCGGCCTTTCGCCGTACCTGTATGGGGAGTCGCATACCGTTCCCGTGAAGTGGGAAGAAAGATGAGGGCAAACAAGGAAGCTGCTACTCCCTCCGCCGCCTCTTTGTGCGATACTGTATTCACACATGAGCAAGAGATCCATCCTGGCTCTGCGTTGCTACAAAAGCCCACAGTGGCCTTCCTGCGGGTTTTCGTCTCTATCACCTGAATTCAACTCTAGCATCCTACTATATCGTTGTCAATAAGAATTCGTAACGATTTATATCGTGGAATCTTTCACAAATCGTAGCGTTTTACATAGTGGGATATTTCACAGATTGACAGTGTCGGAGGGCAAATGATATATTTCATTGCAATGGACGTTGGGCTGCTTCGAGACAAGCCGGGTAATCTACTTCCCGCAGAGGGACCCATCTGCTCCTCTCGCAGCCTTACGCTAGAGACACTGACGGCTTGCAGCGTCGCGCCAGGTTAGGCTACTGCTACCGTCAGCGGTGTCTTCGCGGGGAAGTGCGGGGAGCCGTAGTCAACTCCACATTCTTGGACCTTGGACGAAACTGCCGGAGGGGATGAACATGACATCGGAGATTGAGCTTAGAAGAGGACTGCGGGATGTCTACATTGACAATACCCAGTCCAGCTTCATTGACGGCGATATAGGTAAGCTCCTGTACAGGGGTTACTCAATACACGACCTTGCTGAGAAGTCCACCTTTGAGGAGACCGTATATCTCCTGCTGTACGGAAAGCTGCCGACACATAAGGAGTTGGACGATTTCGACGTGGTTCTCCGCGCCAACCGCAGCATTCCCGACGAGGTAGTCAAGGTAGTGGAGCTCGTTAAGAACAGCCATCCGATGGACGTACTCCGCACTGGCATGTCAGCTTTATCCGCCTTCGACCCCGAGGTGGGCGACAATTCCATCGAAGCTACTTTGCGCAAGGGGATCCGGATGACGGCTATGGCGCCTACCATAGTGGCGGCCCACCACCGCTTGCGCAAGGGGTTGGAGCCGGTGGCCCCCAACCCGGACCTGAACCAGGCCGGCAACTTCCTCTATATGCTCCTGGGTGAAGAACCTGACCAGGAGACGATGAAGCTGCTGGACGTAGACTTCATCCTCCACGCAGAGCATGGCATCAACGCCTCCGCATTTGGAGCAAGGGTTACCGCCTCCACCAACTCCGACCTCCATTCAGCCGTTGTAACGGGGATTGGCGTCCTCAAGGGCCCGGCCCATGGTGGGGCAGCCGAAGAAGTTATGAAGATGTCCCTTGAAATAGGAAACCCGGAGAACGCCGCGGAGTACTGCCGCAACATCCTGGACAACGGCGGTCGAATAATGGGGTTCGGTCACCGGGTGTACAGGGCGGAGGACCCCCGAGCCCGGCACCTGCGAGAGCGTTCCCGCGACCTCAGCGAGAAGGTGGGACAACCCAAGTGGTTCCAGATATTGACCTACGTGGAAGAAGTGGCTATGGTTCCCTATCGCGAGCGTGGCATCTACGTCAACGTGGACTTCTTCGCCGGCTCCATCTACTACCTGCTGGGTATCCCTGAGGACCTGTTCATATCCATCTTCGCAATGGGCCGCATCCCCGGCTGGACCGTGCAGGTCATGGAGCAGTTCTCCGACAACATCCTGCTGCGCCCTCGCCTCCTGTACCAGGGGCCGATGGATGTTGAGTATGTGCCAATCGACCAGCGCAGCTAGCCAGGCTCACCGCAAAATCTCTAGACCTGCAAGGGACGCCTCTCAACCAGGGGCGTCCCTTTGTATTGATGGAACGAGATATGGCTAATGGAGCGCTGAGCGCGATTCGCAGCCTCATCCGGGAGCAGGGCAGGATCACCTTCGCCGAATTCATGGAAAAGGCCCTCTATCACCCAGACGGGGGTTATTACACTTCTCCCGAAAACAGAGTCGGAAGAGACTTCTACACCGCGCCCGCTGCTCACCCGGCCTTCGGCGCTCTGATAGCGGTCCAGCTTGAGCAGCTGTGGACGGCTATGGGCGCGCCCTCTCCCTTCTACGTAATTGATGTGGGCGCAGGCACGGGCGTCCTCGCCCGGGACGTTCTGACGTACTCGTCCGAACTGTCCCGGGACTTTCATCCCGCCCTAGAGTACGTCGCAGTAGACTACCAACCGCCTGCGGACCCTAGCGGCGGCGGCCAATGGGTGGAAGCAGACGGACTCCCCTTCACGGACGTAGAAGGCTGTATCCTTTCCAACGAGCTCTTGGACGCCTTCCCCGTGAATCGGTTTGCTATCCAGGGCGGCCGCGTGATGGAGGTGTACGTTACGCTTCAAGACGGAGAACTTGTGGAGGCGTTGGACGAGCCGTCCACGCCAGGGATAGAGCAGCGTATTGCCGGTCTCACCCTAGATCTTCCGGATGGATTCCGCGGCGAAGTCAATCTGGGCATGGACTGGTGGATGGGAGAGGTGGCTCGCGTCCTGAAGAGAGGCCTTGTATTCACTTTCGACTACGGCCACATGGCCCAGGACCTCTACTCCCCCTTACGCTCACGCGGCACCCTGCGCTGCTACTACGGCCACACTCTGACGGGCGATCCGTATAGGCACATTGGTGAGCAGGACATTACCGCCCACGTGGACTTCTCCGCGTTGATGGCGTCCGGAGAGGAGCGCGGCCTCACCACTCTTGGACTGACCTCTCAGCGGAGCTTCCTGTACAACCTGGGCTTCCAGCAGCTCCTGGACTCGCTGTACCGGATGGGGCTTGATCAGCGACGTATGGACGCCAACCGCATGGCGATGCTGGACCTGATCAAGCCTGGCGAGATGGGCGACTTCAAGGCGCTGGCCCAAACCAAGGGCCTGCCCGAAGACCTGCGCCTGGCTGGCCTTACAGGAGTAGGTGAGTCAGATGCCGTCCGTAGCCTACCGCCTGCGCCGCTCCTCTCCGATAGTCATATGGAGCTTTTGACAGCGCGCTATCCTCACCTGGGCTTGCAGTTTGAACACCTCTGGCCCTTTGGTAAAGAAGACTAAGACCCCTCTGCGACCAGGCCCAAATCTGATGCTACCGGCTTCAGGGCGTCGGCCACAAACTCTATCAGCTCGTCCAGATCGACACCCAGCTCCTCTGCGCCTTGCACCAGGTCGTCACGGCTGACGTTGCGGGCGAAGGCTTTGTCCTTCATCTTCCTGCGCACCGACCTGGCCCCGGTGTCCGCAAGGCTCTTGGAGGGCCTGACCAGAGCCACTGCGGTCACAAACCCGGAAAGCTCGTCCACGGCGAAGAGGGCCTTCTCCATCAGGCTATCCCTGGGAATCCCCGTGTGGTTCCCGTGGGAGAGAATGGCCCTGACTATAATCTCCGGGTAGCCTCGCTCTCGCAGTATCTGGGCGCCGTACTGGGGGTGCTCCTCCTCAGTTGGGCAGACGTCCCAATCGAAGTCGTGGAGCATCCCCGCTATTCCCCACACCTCCTCATCCTCGCCCGCCTTGCGAGCGTAGGCCCGCATGACCGCCTCCACTGAGAGGCAGTGCTTCAGCAGGCTCTCCGACTTGGCGAATTCCTTGACCAGACCCCATGCGTCTTCTCTGTCCACTTCTCTACCTCCTGTCGAGGGTTCCAGAGGCTCAATCGATTTCGTTCGCGTCTTCCTCGGCTTCCGGCGTCTCCTTGGCCGCGCACTTGCGGGCGGTGGTGATGAATCCCGTGTGCGCCACCATCCTATGCACCGGCCTCACGCTGCGATTGCTGACGGACCAGGGCCGCTCCAGAATCTCCACGGTTTCCATAAGCTCAAAGTTGGGGCTTTCCACCAGGGCGGTTTGAAGCTCGTGGATCTGGAGGACGGTGGGCAGGTAGCTCAGAAAGATGCCGCCGGGCGTCAGGACCCGGGCCGCCTCCGGGACAACGTGCCACGGCTCCGGCACGTCAAGGACTATCCGGTCCAATTCAGGCTCGTCTATGTCCAGGTACACGTCCTTGAGCTTGATGTCGAAATTGTGCGGGTTGGGAATGAACGCATTGATGTTCGTCCTGGCTTTGTCGACCATGTCCTGCCTCACTTCGTAGGAGACGACGCTTCCCTCGTTGCCCACTGCCCTGAGAAGGGCGAGGGTCAGCGCGCCGGACCCAACCCCCGCCTCAAGCACTCTTGCGCCCGGGAAAATGTCCCCGTGCATGATTATCGCGCCCATGTCCTTGGGGTATACCACCTGGGAGGGATGGGGCATCTCCAGGATGTAGTCTCCCAGAGTGGGACGGAAGGCCAGCAGGATGTGGCCGTTGGACGTCGCGACTCTGCAACCCGCTTCCTGCCCGATTATGTCCGCGTGGGGCACCGCGCCCATATGGGTGTGAAAGCTCTTCTCCGATGACAGCGTGAGCATATAGTGACGCCCGCGCCTGTCTACCAGGAGGGCGATGTCGCCATCGGCAAAGTGCTGTCTCTGCATTATGGATTTGCGCCAAACATGGAGTTCAAGACTACATCAAGAGGCAGCGCCGCTTACGAGGGCGGCGCTGCCTTTGCATCTTCCTAAGTCGGTATCCCTCTACAGCTTGTCCAACTCGTCCAGGATCTCCTGGGGGTCAGGCAGGCCGCGGTCATATACGCGCTTGTACCGGATTACGCCTTCCTTGTCAATGATGATAACCGCCCGCTTTCCGACGCCTCGTTCCTCATCATAGATGCCGAACAGGTCGAACACGTGGCCCTTGGGGTTGAAGTCGGCCAAGAGCGGGTACGGGATGTTGCCCAAGCCGGAGGCGAAAGCCCTCTGCGTTGGTGCGCTGTCTACGCTCATCCCCAGCACCTGCGCGCCCTTCTCCTCAAATTTTCGATTTTCGATCCGGAACCCGGAACACTGGTGAGTTCAACCGCCTGTAAAGGACAAGAGATGGGTCTGGAGCACGACGGTCTTCTCCCCCTGGTACTGGCTCAGCGTAACATTCTCCCCGGCGTGGGAGCGGAGAGTGAAGTCCGGCGCCTTGTCTCCTACTTCTGCTGTCATATCTGCCTCCTGTGTCTGTCAAACTTGGCTGCGCCCATTTAGTCTACCCCGCGCGCCTCAATGACGCAATGAGGACACCATCGATAATTGAGGCCATTGCAAAACCTGTTTCTCAGAGCCATATTCCCGCCTCCCGTCATTCCCGCCCCCGAGCGGGAATCTAGGTGGGGTGGGTGTGGACTCCCGACTGCGCGGGAGTGACGATAACGCGGTTATGCAAAGGTCTCCATCCGCAGGAATGGACGAGAAGAGCGTTTTGTGGTGGGCGACGCCGCCTACGAGTCGTCCGCCGGCGCTCTTTTCCAACCCAAGTCCGGCCTTCTGGCGGCGCGGGCCTCGTCCAGGCGGCTGTTGGGCGTGTAG
The DNA here is from genome assembly GCA_965218945.1 of Dehalococcoidia bacterium. Lineage (GTDB taxonomy): Bacteria > Chloroflexota > Dehalococcoidia > Lucifugimonadales > UBA2985 > DAOUJW01. Next base: position 2,184,487 of record OZ244718.1, on the reverse strand, counting down.
TGCGGCGCGCTCTTCACGACCTCGGGGTCTTCGTCCACCTCGCGGGCGATGCTCTTCATCACCTCAATGAAGTACTCCAGCGTCTCCTTGCTTTCGCACTCCGTAGGCTCGATCATCAGGGCCTCATCCACAACCAGAGGGAAGTACATCGTGGGTGGGTGAATGCCGTGGTCGATGAGGCGTTTGGCTATGTCCAGCGCGCTCACTCCTTTGGCCTTCTGCCTTCGAGCTGAGAAGACCACCTCGTGCATACACGTCCGGTCGAATGGCAGGTGGTAGTAGTCTTTCAGCTGGCTGAGGATGTAGTTGGCGTTGATGACCGCGTTCTCGCTTATCTCACGCAGGCCGGAAGCGCCCATGCTGCGAATGTATGTGTAGGCCCTCACAAGCACCCCGAAGTTCCCGTGGAAGGCGGCCGTCTTCCCGACGGTCTGCTCGGGCGACCCCAGGCGGAACTTCTCCTCTCCGTTGTCGTCGAGGTAGCGCTCCACTACCGGCGAAGGCAGGAATGGGGCCAGCCGCGGCCCGGCGGACACAGGCCCGGCTCCCGGGCCTCCGCCTCCGTGGGGGGTGCTGAAGGTCTTGTGGAGGTTGAGGTGGAGCACGTCCATGCCCAGCTCGCCGATCTTTGCCTGCCCCAGAAGGGCGTTCATGTTGGCGCCGTCGCCGTACACCAGCCCGCCGGCTTCGTGAATGGCCCGTAATATCTCCAAGATGTTGCTGTCGAACAGACCCAGGGTGCTGGGGAGCGTGAGCATCAAACCCGCCAAGTCGGAGTTGCAGGCCTCTTTAAGAGCGGTCATGTCCATGTTTCCGCTGCTGTCCCTGGGCACGCTCTGGACGCGGAAGCCGCACATGGTCGCCGAGGCCGGATTGGTGCCGTGGGCGCTGTCCGGGACCAGGACGGTCTTGCGATGCCCCTCCCCGCGGGAGAGGTGGTATGCGCGTATCATCAGCATTCCGCCCAGTTCGCCCTGAGCGCCTGCGAGGGTCGCAAGGCTGGTCGCCTCCATCCCCGTAATCTCCGAGATGTAGCCCTGAAGCAGGTAGGCCAGCTTCAGCGCGCCTTGAACCGTCTCTTCGGGCTGAAGGGGATGAATCTGGGAAAACCCGGGCATTCGGGCTGCTTCGTCGTTTATCTTGGGGTTGTACTTCATAGTACAGCTTCCCAGGGGATAGTAGTTGGTGTCCACGGAGAAGTTCATCTGGCTCAGGGTGGTGAAATATCGGACCACCTCGCCCTCGCTCACCTCCGGCAGGTCAAGCTCCTCTCGCAGCAGTTCTTTGGATGGCAGGGGCTGCTCCGGCACGTCCAGGGGGGGCAGCGATGCGCCCATCCTGCCGGCCACGCTCCGGTCCATCAGCAGGCGTCGGTCACGCTCCTGGCTGTCCATGGACTCCTTTCTTCTTGCTTTGCATCGGCTTAGTTAGATGATGGCTCCCACGTCTCTGTGTCTGCGCCTATGAAGCCTTTGAAAAAGGATATTCTTTTCCCTCTTACGACACTCTCTGCAGAAAGCCAGTCCGTTTCAATATTAGGTGGTTGTCCATCTCCTGACGATCTCTTAACATCTTCTCCAGTTATGCGGTCTTTCCAAGAGTTGCCACTGTGGCAGAACCCTATGTTTCCTGACCACCTGCCGAGCTCAGCGTAGGACCAGATATTCCCGTCAAAGAGAAATCCCAAAATACTTGTCTCGAAGCTCCTGGTATTCTTTACACGCCTCGGGGCACTCGGGATTAAAAGGACCTCTGCCGAAGATCCACTTACTGCATCCTCATATTTCGTCAACTCAGTGAAACTCGGAACTTCGTCCCATTTCAGACCGCCTTTACATTCAACATATACAGGCACGTCCCCTCTCAGGAGAAAATCGGGAAGCCATCCGCCTAGCGGATGCCGAGGCTTTTCCCATCTCCATCCGTATTTGTTGAATAGGGCCGCACAAGTAGCTTCATGGAAGCTATCGAACTCATTGTTCTGGAAACTGACCTTTCCCATTTCTTCTTCCTCCGCTCGTACTGCTCAGGACAAGGCGATGTCTTCCAGCGCCTTCGCCAAGGCCTCGATCTCTTCTCTGGTGTTCATCTCCGTCACGCACAGCAGCAACCCGTTGGGGATGCGGTCGCTGACGTCCAGTCCTCCGATGATGCCCCGCTCAAGCAGGCGGGCGTTCACCTCCGAGGGAGGGATGGGGCACCGAACAACGAACTCCTGAAAGAATGTGCCGTTGAGAGGCAGGCTGTATCCGGGGATCCGGTCTATCAGGGACGCGGTGTAGTGGGCCTTGTGATAGGTGAGCTCAGCAATGTGGCGCAGCCCCGCTTTCCCCATGCACGCCAGGTAGGCCGCTACCATTGTTCCCACGAGCGCTTCGCTGGTGCAGATGTTGGAGGTGGCGCGCTCCCGCCGGATGTGCTGCTCCCTGGTCTGGAGCGTGAGGACGTATCCCGTCCTTCCCTGGGTGTCGACGGTCCTGCCCACAATCCTGCCTGGCATCTGTCTCAGGAACTGGGACCTGCATGTGAAGAGGCCCACGTAGGGGCCGCCGTAGCTCAGGGCCACGCCCAGCGGCTGACCCTCCGCCACCGCTATGTCCGCTCCGTAATCGCCGGGGGAATGGAACATACCCAGGAACACCGGGTCGGTCGACACCACCAGCAGAGCGCCCTCATCGTGGGCGGACTTCTCCAGGTGTTCCATCTCCTCCAGGTAGCCGTAGAAGTTGGGGTTCTGCGTGACCAGGCACGCAGTGCCCTCTCGTATGTCCAAGCTGCCGGGACTGGTGAGATATACGTCCAGCCCCTGGGGTTCGGTGTAGGTCTTGATGACCGACAGGTTAGCGGGCGAAACGGTGTCCAGGACGGCAATCCGCTCCTTGCTGGTGATCCGGCAGGCCATCAGCGCAGCCTCGGCCAGGGCAGTCGCGCCTTCGTACATGCCCGCGTTGGCCACATCCATACCCATGATTTGGCTCACCAGCGACTGGAACTCGTATGTGATCTGCAGGGTGCCCTGGGCCACCTCCGGTTGGTAGGGAGTGTAGGATGTGGCAAGTTCGCCCCTGGAGGCTATGTGGCTCACAGCTGCCGGAATGAAGTGGTGGTACGCTCCGCCGCCCAGGAAGGAGGGCGTGCTGCCCGTGTTCATGTTGAGGTTGGAGAGGGCCTGAAGCTCCCGGCGCAACTCGAGCTCCGAGAGAGGCGCGGGGATGTTCAACGACGGGCGGACGTAGTCCACCGGAATATCCTTGAACAGGTCTTCTGCGGAGCCGACGCCGACGGTCTGGAGCATGGCCAGCCGGTCGGTGTCGGTGTTAGGAATATAGGGAGAGGAGGAGTTTCCCCGGTCCATCGGCTACTCTTCCAGAGACTCCAGGAATGATTCGTAATCTGAGGCCGACATGAGGTCGTCCAACTCGGCGGGTCTGGCGGGACTGACTCTGACAAGCCAGCCTTTTTCGTAGGGATCCTCGTTCACCACCTCCGGGCTGTCCATCGCCTCCTGGTTCACCTCCACAACCTCGCCCGAGATGGGGCTGAAGATGTCGGAGACGGACTTCACCGACTCCACCTCTCCCAGCTTCTGCATCTGGCTCAACACAGTTCCAGCCTGTGGAAGCTCGAAGAAGACGATGTCTCCAAGGTGCTCCTGGGCGTAGTAGGTTATCCCCAGCAGCACGCTGCCGTCATCCTCGGCCTTGGCCCACTCGTGTTCCCTTGAGTATTTTCGGTCAGTCGGATACATACTATCTCTTCCTGGTGTAAAAAGGAATTGCGACCACCTCCGCCTCCGTCCGCCTGCCCCGGATGTCTATAGCGATCCCGGTACCGGGATTTGAATGTTCCATGGAAACATAGCCCAATCCTATACCTATGTCAAGGGTAGGGGAGTGGGTGCCGCTGGTGACTTCTCCTATAGTATCCTCGCCGCTCAGCATTGCATAGCCGTGGCGGGGTATTCCCTTCTCAGTAAGGCGAAAGCCGACCAACGTCCTCGTCAGCCCGCGATTGGCAATCGCCTGAAGGGCCGTCATGCCGATGAAATCGCCCTTGTCGAAGCTTACGAAGCGATCCAGTCCCGCCTCCAGCGGGGTCAGCGTGGCGTCCATGTCCGACCCGTGAAGCAGCAGACCGGCCTCCAGTCGAAGCACGTCTCTGGCTCCCAGGCCGCACGGCGTCGCGCCTCCGTCCGCGAAGCTGCGCCAGAGCGACGGCGCGTCTGTCGCCGGATAGATGATCTCGAAGCCGTCTTCGCCGGTGTAGCCCGTGCGACAGACGACCGCCGCGACTCCGGACACCTGGGCCTCCACTGCGCGGAACGGCCTGATGGAGGACGGGTCCACGGAGCACAGGGGCTGAAGGATGCTCTGTGCCAGGGGGCCTTGAAGTGCAATAAGAGCCGTCTCCCGGGTGCGGACGTCGATGTCAACGTCCATCGCCCACTCCTGACGCCATCGATTCAGCCAGTCCAGGACGGTGTCCGCGTTGGAGGCATTCACGATGAATATGAACCGCTCATCGCCCATGCGGTAGAGAATGGTGTCGTCAATGATGCCGCCCTGCTCGTTGCAGACCAGGGTGTAGCGGGCGCGTCCCAGGGGCATATTTACCACGTCCGCCGTGACCAGCCCGTGAAAGAACCGGGGCGAGTCCGCGCCGGTAATCTCCATCCGCCCCATGTGGGACACGTCGAATATTCCGGCCTTTGAGCGCACGTCCCTGGCCTCCGCGAGGATGCCGGTGTACTGGATGGGCATCTCCCATCCGGCGAAGGGCACCATGCGTCCGCCGGAGGAGGCGTGCTCCTCGAACAGGGCGGTGCGCTTAAGCTCGGCTGACGGAGATTCGTTTTGGTGTGTCATAGGATTTGGAGCAACGGAAATCGTGATGGCAACGCGGAATATATTATGACGGATGGGGGGATTACGTCAACGTCATTTTGTCTGTTCACAAAATATGGTACATGATTGGTCAATGAGATATTATGAGACTCCCGAGAATACTGGAGTCACTGTGGAATGACATCCAAAAGACACGTCACCGTACACACAGACGGCGCATGTACTGGCAATCCAGGCCCAGGCGGCTATGGAGCAGTGCTGGAATATGGCGACGCCCGTCGGGAGCTTAGCGGTGGCTACCGTCGTACAACCAACAACCGTATGGAGTTGATGGGCCCGATAAAGAGTCTTGAGTCCCTAAAGGAAAACTGCCGCGTTACGCTCTACAGTGACTCCAGATATGTTGTTGACGCCGTTGAGAAGGGTTGGGCAAAGCGCTGGCAGGCCAACGGTTGGATGCGGAACAAGAAGGAGCAGGCGATCAACCCGGATCTGTGGGCGCAGCTTTTGGCTCTGTGCGAACAACACGATGTGGAGTTTCGCTGGGTACGCGGACATGCCGGCAATCCAGAGAACGAGCGATGCGATCAACTTGCGGTACAGGCTGCACAGCAGAATAATCTACCCATAGATGATGGGTACGAATCACCCTCAATAGTTAACCGTAAGCTGGGACAACTCTGATATAGCGGTACACATTGCCCAGTGCAGAGGAGTTTTCCCGCTCACACTGAGCTTGTAGAAGTGCGTGAGGGGGGGAATGTAAGGTACATAGCGTACCCGCTCGAATGGTCGACAGGCTCACCACGAGCGGGTGAATATGACAGGGTACGTGGCCTAAGGCAGCCCCGCCATCTCACACAGCGCGTCCGCCATTTGCTGAATCTCTGCTCTCATCGTCAGTCGGTCCCGCCACTCCGTGGGAATAGCCTTCACGCCATAGTACGCGCCGGCTATCTGACCGTAGATCGCGCCGGTGGTGTCCGCGTCGTCACCGAGGTTGACGACCTTCAACGCGCCGTCGCGGAAGTTGTCGGTCCTGTGGAAGGCCCACAGCACCGCCTCCAGCGTGTCCACGACGTAGCCCGTTCCACGGATTTTCGGCGGCTCCTTGCGCTTGAAGGACCCGGCAGCAATTTCATCGATCTTCCGGGCAAGCGGGCTGGGTTCCCAGAGGCCATCCACCGGGCAGTAGCGCGGGGACAGCAGCGTCTCCTTGTCCACGCCGTTGAGCGCACCCACGAGCAGACCGGCGAAGTACCGGCACGCGTCGACCGCCTCTGTGGCTCCGTGGGTTGTCCGGGAGCTTTCGGCGCTGCGGTCGATTGCCTCTGCGGGGTAGTTGGCGTAGCGCATGGGAACCGGGGCCAGCCGCATCAGGGAGCCGTTCCCGGCGGCGTTGGGGTTCGTGGAGCCGGCGAAGGGGTCGCCGAAGCGTTCGAAGTGGGACAGCGCGTCGTGCGTGGTGTTCCCGATGTCGAAGCACTCGCCAGTGGAGGACATGTAGCCCTCCCTGTACCAGCGGACGTAGCGCTGCATCTGGTCCAGGGGATCGAACCCGCCCGTCTCTATGAGGCTCGAGGCCAGGCACAGGGCCATGGACGTGTCGTCCGTCCACTGGCCGGGCTGCAAGTCGAACGGCCCCCGGCCAATCATATCGTCAATCGGCGTGAAGGAGCCCGGCTGCTTGAACTCCAGCGCAGTGCCCAGCGCGTCGCCCGTCGCCAGACCCAGCAGGCAGCCGCGGAAGCGGTCGCGGGTGGATATGTCGCTCATGGATCACCTCACTTTCGGCGGTTCGGTCCACCTGCGGACGTACTCTCTTGACAGGCGCGTCTCGACTTGCCAGGTAGCCGTTTATGAGGGAATTTTAACCTAGTAGGCTGACTCAACTGATTGGTTGCGCTTCCAGAGGAGTCTCTACTACCTGCCCATCCATCAGCTCAACGCGGTACGCCGTCGCTCCGGCCCTCCCGCTGACCACTTCGAACAGCTCAGTTCCTGTGAAGTGGATCGCAGCATCATCGTCTATCGCATATCCGGGTGGGAAGCCTTCTGAAACGAGGCTGTGGTAGAGAGGCCGACGCTGCGCTTCGCCATCGTAGTGGGGACAGTGGGAGCCTGGGAGGAATCCCAACCCGTCGTGCAGAGGCTTGAGCTCATTCAGGTCGAAGGAATCAGTGGTCCCGCACTCAAACCAGCAAAGGGATCCCGCGCTCCCTCCACACAGCACGACACCGGCTTCCCAGGCTTCTTTCAATGCCAGGTCAACGCCGTGGACACGCCACACGGCCAGCAGATTCGCTGTATTGCCTCCCAATACGAAGATGACATCCTGGCTGAGGAGATACTCTCGAATGTCAGTCACCGTACGTCCAAACAGCGCCAGGTGAGAGGGCTCACAGAGAGAGGCCGGGAAGTTGCTGTAGAATCGCACGAGGTTGGCTGGGGCGTCTCCGGTAGCAGTAGGGATGCAACACACTTTGGGTCGATCCTTGCCGGCTAGAGACAGGACATAGCTGTATAGCGGGTGCATTCCGGCCCCGACCGGTCTGGCTCCTCCGAAGGCGACAATATGTTTTTCTTCCATAATCCCCTCATTTCGCAGGCTAAGTAGGCAATTGGTGGGCTGTCAACGGAGAATACCATACAACTGTTAGCACAACCAACCGATGAACAGTTTGGCTTAATCTACCAGGATCCAGTCACTGGTAGCTTCTATCAATCTCAACTTGCGGGCAACCGACAGCGAGGCAGAGTTACTCCAGGAAGTGCTGTATAGCGGTATTAGTCCTAACGACCGTATCGCATCCGCCCATGCAGCGGTGACTTGTGGGCCAAGGCCACGCCCGCGAAACGCGGCCGCAGTCTCCAAGCCTGCCTCCGCCGCTACTGGAGACCGCCTGGCGCTGAAACAGACGCTCACCGCGTGCCCGCCTTGAAGAACGGCCATGATCGGAAGTCTCTCTGGAATCTCTGCCGCGGTCCAACCCGAAAAGTTGCGCTGCAGCAGGCTAAAATCATCTATGTGAACAACCCCCTCATGTTGATTCTCTGTCTCAGCGGGGAACAGGAATGTCGGCCCCCAGCCAACTTGACCTCCGAGCAGCGACAGATACTCCTCTGCGTGGATGGGTGCGACTCTAAAGTCATTGGCCGGCGGCTCATCTTGTGCGAGGCGATCAACTTCTGCTGCAAGGCCTTCCGGAACATCGCTGCGTAACGCCCAGGCGCAATCCGAGCTGCTTCGTTGCAGCACAAACCGCGGCCCAGGGCGCGGCATGGGTTCTCGGGTTCTCAGGATTCGACCTGAGTCGCTAAGGTCGTATGAAGTTTCCAACAGGAGTTTTGGCGTGATCATCAAGCCTAACCTAAGACCCTACGCGAGTTATCCAATGTCTGGATAGGGCCAATCCAACTTTGTGTATTCAGGACTTTCTCCGAGTACTTCCCCCCAGTAGGGATCCTGATCCCGGCTCTCAAAACTCGAAGTCGCCTTCCCAGTGCAACCTTCTCAGCTCGACTGGCATCAGCTCCCGAAAAGCCTCGGCCCGCATGATAAGTGCTCTGAGCCAGTGCTCAGGTGAAAGGAGCACGGCCGCCTCCTCTGCCGTAACCCATCTGTGCTCGGAATGCTCGTCACTTAGAGTGAGACCTGATGCATCATCCACAGAGCATCCGAAGCTTATACCAACCATCTCATTCTCCGCTACAGGCTCACCGCGATAGATGTGAGTGGTTCCAAGGATGCACTCGATGCGTACGTCAAGACCCAGTTCTTCACGCGACTCCCTTAACAATGCCTCTATGAAGCCCTCTCCCTGTTCCAGTCGACCAGAGCCGCTCTCCCATTGCCCAAGCGCGTGATCTCTGGTCGGGGACCGTCGAAGCAGGAGATACAGCCCCTCATCACGAAGCCATACCAACATACCAACCATTGCTACGAAGCGCCCTACTGCCACTGTCACCTCCAGTTCCCTCATGTCTTGGTCGCTGACTTCCATCCACTCCTCCTGAATTCTATTACGGTTAACGGATTCCTTCTTAGGCTGACGTCCTTCGCGAGTTATCAAATGTCTGGATAGGGCCAATCCAACTTTGTGTATTCAGGACTTTCTCCGAGTACTCTCCTCCGGTGTATTCTGCGATGATAGTCCTCCAGAATTCCTGACCGGCAAAGTTATTGCTATTCTCGCGGACTTCCCATAGCCCCGGGAATCTGTCAAAAGCGTAGAAGGCGGCCCGTCTGCCGACTCCCTGTCTCCGATACTTGCGCATGACAAAGAACTCGGCTATCGACCTTCCCGCACCTTGTTCCAGGACCACGGTGTAGGAGTTGACGAGTACGAATCCGGCAAGATTGTCGCCACAGTAGATCAGGAACGGGAATCTGTCAGGCTCATTCCAATACTCATCGAAATACCGATACGTGAACTCTCCGTCTCGACTGGCGTCATCGCCGGTGAATTCTGTGGAGTCGTAGAGATACAGCTGCATGAGACGATGCAACACCGGTTTCTGCTCGAGAGGTGCCTCAACTACGTGTACATCCATAAGCATTCTGCCTTCATCTAAGCTCCTCCGGGGACTTCTGGCCATCATTGACCCATGCCGCCCCGCCACTCGTCTTCCAGGATTGCGTAGTGGTAGACGTCCCGCCAACTCCCGTGCGCCGGCGACCAAAAGCCTTGCCGGAACATACCCTCTCTGGTCATTCCAAGCTTCTCCAGTACTCTGATGCTGCCGACGTTCTCCATATCAACGTCTCCGAATACCCTATGAGCCTCTAACAGTTCAAACCCTAGCTGGAGAATCTCACTAGCGGCCTCTGTAGCGTATCCCTTTCCCCATGAGTCTCTGCGCAGTACGTAACCCATGGATGCTTCTCTGTTTCTGGGCCACACTATCCTGACCCCTGAGGCGCCGATGAGTTCGCCGGTAGAGGCCAACGTTATCGCAAGCTCATACCTTGTCCTAGGCTCTTCATGCTGATAGGAGATGAACCGGTTTACAACTTCCCGCGAGTGCTCCTCAGAGTTTGGAAGCAAATGCAGCCATGTCATGACCTCGGGGTCTGACCCGTACAGGTGGAGCGCAGGCCAATCGTCTACTGTGAACTCGCGCAGTATGAGACGGTCTGTCTCAACAGGCGTAATGGTTGTCACGTGAGCCTCATTGAGTGGACTCTTGTCCGCTCCAATCTGACGTTAACCATCCGACGGCTCAGCCCAGCTTCGGACGTACTCTCGCTGCTCGCGGGTCTCCGGCGAGCTGTGGTGGTGCTTGGTGGCTAACCCCGATGCGCCGAACATCTCGGCTATGCGGTCAAGGGCCGCGTCGCCCGTGTGCCCATGCCTCACTAGCCAGCACCCGACCACTGTGCCGGTACGTCCCACTCCGCCCAGGCAGTGGAGATAGATGGTTTTGCCCTCATCCAGAGCGGTGTCCAGGGCGTCGAGGATACGGGCCATGTGCCACGGGGAGGTTGGGATGCTGCCGTCAACGATGGTGTGCCGTTCCCAGCCGACGCTCAACCCAAGGCGACGGGCCTGCTCCTGCGCAATCTCGGAGTACCTGGTCAGGTTGTCGGGCTGCCCGCGCACGTTCAACCCCGTCAGGTCTATGAAGTGGTTGATACCGGCCTTGAGCAGCGCTTCCACCTTGGGCGCGGCTTCAACCGGGTCTTTTGCGCCGGGGTATTCCCCCGCAGCAAAGCGTCCGGGGATAACCCAGTAGCTGTATTGTGAAGGGGGTGATAAAGCGCTCATATAGCCATCCGTTGGAGCAGTCTCTTGATTTTCGCTCCTAATGATAGCTCATTTGGGCGCGTTACGCTAAACGGAACGACGATGCCTGTCTGGAGATGTAACCTTTCCCCGCTCACACCGAGCCTGAAGTTTACCCTGAGCGAAGTCGAAGGGAAGTGAGTGAGCGGGAGAACCAGGGTCGCAGTCCAGCCCGCTCATAGCTTGCCCCGTGCTTGATACGGGGGTGAGCTTAGTCGAACCATGTGAGCGGGCTGACCGGCTTGATCTTTCTTCAGGGCGTCACGGAAGGGATCGGCTGGGGCTCCACGCTCGTGTCGGTGTAGGACCAGGCCAGCACGTGGCCGTCCTTCAGCGAGAACAGGTCTGCGCCCACCGGGAGGGGCTCCCACTGCTCCGTCGACCCGTTCCACTGGAATATAAGCCAGTAGTTGGGGGCTTCGTTGGGCACATCCATTATGGACTCCACCCAGTGGGAGAAGAAGGACGCGTAGTAGGTCGACTCCAGCTCGCCCTCGGTAGCCTGCTCAGTAAGTTCGTAGGCGTTGGCGCCCTTCAATACCTCGAAGTCTCTGAACCATCGGACATCGTCTTCGCTGACGTGAATCAGCAGACTGACCTGGATGGTCGGGACGGTCGTGGCCGCTCCGACCTCTACTTGGACTCCTCCGCATCCTCCGATGAGGGCAGACGCCAGCACGATTGCGGACAGAACGACGGCGGCAAGCCGGCGAGCCTTCATCGCTCCTTTTCCCAGGGAATCGCCCTCTTCGCTCTCTCGACGCCCCTGACTAGCGCAGGCCCGAGCAGCGCAAAGAAGAAGATGTTGCTGCCTACGTGGTAGGCAGAGAAGAGCAGGGCACCCGGGTTGAAGAGAGCGACCAGAATCCATCGCTTGTACTCGAAGCCTCCGGTCATCTGTGCCCAGACTATGCCCGTGTAAGCGTTGGTAACCGCGTCGTAGGCAAGGGTGCTGACCAGGGCAACCGCGGCCAGGAGAATGCTCCATCGCCCCGGTATTATAGACAGCTGCTTGGGAGAGATCAGTAAGCGCATAGCAGCGCCTGCAAGCGCGTACATGAACTCAGACATCATCAGCGTAGCCAGCAGGAGAGGGCCGGCGGCGCCCCAGGGGTTGAACGTCCCGTAGGCCAGCCAAGCGCCTGCGGCCACCAGCGCTCCCCGACGGAAGCCCAGGGTGAACCCGGCCGTGAAGACCATCAGGTCGAAGAGCTTGACGTTGGGCTGTGACGCCAGAGCGAAGTTGGATGCCAGGATGGCCAGAATGAAGGCGGCCGGGAGAACCAATTCCCGCCCAAGGGTCTGGACCGGAATCTCTGCCCATTGCCTTCGTGCCCGGTAGGATGCTGCTGCTATGTAGCTCATGTGCTACCTCCTCTCTGATTTTCCCCTAAAGTGTGCAAAGAGCGCGCGGTCCGGAGAGGAGAGGCAGGTAGTTGGCAACAAAAAACCCGCCCAAGGCGGGCAGGTATGTTTAGCGTGCGTACCTATGCCTGCGCCTTTCCTCGAAGGCCGTGCGACATTGGCGGGGGCAGTGGACCTGGCTCGCCGGAGACATACATCTTCCGGCATACAGTTGCGGGACAGCGCCGGCCTCTCACCGGCTTCCCCTGTAAAGCCCTTTCGGGCACCCACGCCAAAACTCTAAAATTGTTAATGCTGCGCCGCAAGCCGACCATTTCAGCACAGCGATGGAAGTATACCATATCAAGCGCGTAGTGCAATGGGCCCTTATTCGGGGTATTCCCGGGGTGTGTTGGTATTAGCAAATAACACGACCCAAGCGCCAGACCACCCCTGCGGAAGCAGGGGTCTATAGTCCCATATTACAGGGGGCATGGATTCCTGCCTCCGCAGGAATGGGTGAAGAAAGGCGCATTATCCCAGCGGAGGGGGCAATACCAGCACGTGTTGAGAATACCGAGAATAAGCTTCTGTTGACGCAGTTTTTCCACTAGGATAAAGTGGTGAAGTCGGCCTATATTCCTGACTGGAGTGAGAATGAACAAGAACCCTATCAAAGAGAAGCTGAGAGCAGGGGAAGCCGCGGTGGGCGTCTTCTGCAACCTGCCGTCCCCGGCGGCGGCGGAGATGCTGGGCATAGCCGGATTCGACTACATCATCATCGATGCCGAGCACAGTCCGGTGGACATGGACACCTGCGAGCACATGGTCCGCGCCTGCGACGCCTCCGGCATGGCTGCGATGATCCGTGTCGCCCTGAACCTTCCCCAGAACATACTTCGATACCTGGATACCGGCGCAGCGGGCGTCCAGATCCCAATGGTGAACACAAGGAAAGAGGCGGAGATGGTGGTGGCCGCCACCAAGTACCCGCCCTTGGGACAGCGCGGCCTGGCGGCCAATCGCGCCACCAGCTACGGAGCGGGCGTCAATTTTGCCGAGTACGTCAAAATTGCCAACGAGGAGACCCTGGTGGCGGTACAGGTGGAGACCATACAGGCGCTGGCAAACGTGGAGGAGATCGCTAGTGTCGACCTGGTGGACCTGGTATTCCTTGGTCCAACTGACCTGTCCAGCGCTATGGGCTATCCCGGCCGGCCCACACATCCCGATGTGCTGGCTGCCATCGAGAAGGCAGGGCAGGCCATAGTGGGCGCGGGCAAAGCCGCAGGAACCATCGCCGGTAGCCCTGAGGCCTACGAGCATTGGAGAAGCAGGGGCTTCCAGTACCTGTGCAGCGGCCTTACCAACTTCATAGCGAGCGCAAGCCAAGCTTATCTGAAAGGCATAAGGGACTACGAGAGCGGCAGGTCGTAGGTAAACAGATCTATCCCATCTCCCGTCGCAGTTGCTCCAGCACCAGGCGGTCAGTGGGAAAGGCCAGCGGCTCCGGCAGGTCGTCCAGGGGGAAGTAGCCCACCATGTCTAGGTCGTCGCTGGCCTGGAGCGCGCCTCCCACGACGTTCGCATTGAACCATATGCCCACAGTCAGGTCGTTGGGGTTGTGGAAGTTGGAGTGGACAGCGTAAACGCCTGATATCTCCACCTCAAGCCCGGTCTCTTCCAGGAACTCCCGCGCCGCGGCGGCGCGCACCTCCTCGCCCCACTCCAGATAGCCGCACGGGACGCACCAATGTCCCTGGTAACGACGACCTCCCATGAGATTCCGTCGTCCCAGTACGACCCTATTGCCATCAAGGACTATCACACCCACGCCCACGACCGGCCTGCGTATCAGCGTGAAGCCGCAGTCCTGGCATTTCAGAACGCCGCTTTCGTCGATGGACGATTCTCCCACGAGCGTTCCACACCTTGGACAATACTGGAACTCTGCAATGTGTCTATTCAACGGTTTACCCTCTTGTAAGCCTTTTCCGGACCGAGAGGCAGCATAACACCCTTCGACTTTAACTCCTGCATCATCGATACACCACCAGCACTGCCGAGGCGCTTATCAGCCAGAGCGCGATGTTCAGCATCAGCGGCTTGTCCGTAAGCAGTATCTCCTCCGGGCTTTCTCCCAGGTTCTTGCTGTGGACCAAGTAGAGGTAACGGAAGAGGCCGTACATGACAAAGGGTATCGTAAGCATCATGGCGTGGTTATCTGGCAGGTTCTCCGAAGTAAAGGTGTAGAGGATGTAGGAGACGAGGGTGGCCGGCGCTACGATGGCGATGAGCTGCTCCAGGAAGCGGGGGTTGTAGTCGTCCAGGGTCTCCCTCTGAAGATCCCCGTCCTCTCCGGTCAGGACCGCCTCGTTTAGGCGCTTGGCAAAGCCCAGGAACAGCGCTCCCAGACTGGTGCAGACGTAGAGCCAGGGCGATATGGACACGTCCAGTATGATCGCTCCCGCTACGGCCCGCAGTACGAACCCGGCGCTTATTGTCATTACGTCGATTACGACCAGCCGCTTCAGAAACGTGGAGTAGGCGACCATAACGGCAAAGTAGACCAGCACCACCAGGGCAAACATCGGCTTCAGGACGACCGCCAGCGCTATACTTCCGGCGGCCAGTAGAAACGCCAGGACCAAAGCCAGAGAGGTCGCCAGAGTACCCGCGGCGATGGGCCGGTGTCGTTTCTCAGGATGATGCCGGTCCTTCTCCGCGTCGAGAACGTCGTTTATGAGGTATACGGCGCTGGTGGCGAGGCAGAAAAGGACAAAGGCTATGGTGGTCCGGGCGAAAAGCCGCGCAGCTTCGCCCGCATCCTCAAGCTGCCACTCCTGACCCACTGTGAAGAAGAAGGCGAAGTAGATTATGAGGTTCTTGGTCCACTGGCGCGGACGCATGGAGGATAGAAGAGCCTTGGGCGTGGCCCATCCCCAAGCCTGGGGTATTTTCTCTGCTTCCGCCATGGTGTATCGATGATAACCAGACCCGCGCATAGCGTCAACGCCAACGGCTGTGAGCGGCCAAACCCGTACGCTCGTTCCCTTCACGAACTGACGCCTAACCCGACTGGCCCGAGCCTCTCGCCAGAGATATTCCCTACCGCACCGCTTGTGGTGAGCTTATCAAGCCATATGAGCGGGTAAGTCGACGTTTCCCCCGCTCACTCCCCTCGACAGGCTCAGAGCCTGTCCCCTTACATATCCAGACCAGGCACAGGGAACCGGGAGGCTATTCCTTCCACGTCCTCTCTGACTTCCTTCTCCACCGCCGCGTTCCCAATATTGGCCAGCGCCTTCACTATCAGCCCGGATATGTCCCGCATCTCATCCCGGCCGAAGCCCCGGCTGCTGATCGCCGGGGTTCCCAGGCGCAGGCCGCTGGTGACCCTGGGCGGACGCGTATCGAAGGGAATGGCGTTCTTGTTGACCGTTATGTTCACCTTCCCCAGGGCGTCCTCCGCCTCCTGGCCCGTAACGCCGATGGGCGTCAGGTCCACCAGGACCAGATGGTTGTCAGTGCCGCCGGATATGACCCTCAACCCGCCGTCCGTAAGCCCCTGCGCCAGTGTCCTGGCGTTCTCCACGACGGCGCTCTGGTACTCCTTGAACTCCGGCTGCAACGCCTCGCCAAAGGCCACGGCCTTGCCGGCGATGGCGTGCATCATGGGGCCTCCCTGGGTGAAGGGGAAGACGGCGCTGTTTATTGCGCGCGCCCTGTCCTGGGCCGACAGGATAAAGGCTCCCCTGGGTCCCCTCATCGTCTTGTGAGTGGTGGAGGTGACAACATGCGCGTGGGGCAGCGGAGAAGGATGCACCCCTCCCGCTATGAGACCGGCTATGTGGGCCATGTCCACCATGAGGAGAGCGCCAACCTTGTCTGCTATCTCCCGAAACCTGGGAAAATCGATGGTCCTGGGATACGCCGTGTAGCCGGCCACAATTACCTTGGGCTTGTGCTCCAGAGTCAGACGCTCCACCTCGTCGTAATCGACGTACTCCGTCTCCCTGTCCACCCCGTAGGCCGCGAAGTTGTAGAGCTTGCCGGAGAAGTTTACCGGGCTGCCGTGTGTGAGATGTCCCCCCTGGTCCAGTCGCATACCCAGGACCGTGTCTCCCGGCTCCAGGATGGCGAAGTAGGCTGCCATGTTCGCCTGCGCCCCGCTGTGTGGCTGCACGTTGACATACTCCGCTCCGAAGATGGCCTTGGCCCTGTCGATGGCCAGCTGCTCGGCGATGTCCACGAACTCGCAGCCGCCGTAGTAGCGGCGACCCGGATAGCCTTCGGCGTATTTGTTGGTCAGTACGGAACCCTGGGCCTCCAACACCGCCTGGCTGGCGTAGTTCTCAGAGGCGATGAGGACAATGTTCCTCCTCTGCCTCTCAGACTCCTTCTCAATTGCCAGGGCTATATCAGGGTCCTGCTCTTGCAATGCGCTCATTGGGCCTCCTTAAAGCTAAAGCTGCTTTACAATGCCTCAAATGGAGGGAGAGCTACGTATCGCATTACTGTAGCTCTCCCGGGTACGCCACACTGTCAGACGGAAACGGGCAAAAAGCCAATCCTCTCTAAATTTAGTTTAGAGAATGCCCCTCTGACTGTCAACGTCAGCGGCGGGTATTCTCAACACGTGTTGGTATTGCCACCTCCGCTGGGATAATGCGCCTTTCTTCACCCATTCCTGCGGAGGCAGGAATCCATGCACCCTGTAATATGGGACTATAGACCCCTGCTTCCGCAGGGGTGGTCTGGCGCTTGGGTCGTGTTATTTGCTAATACCAACACACCCCGGGAATACCCAGCGGCGTCCTACTCAGCCGTTGCAACCCCTCCTCTACGCTGTAGCGCAGGCTGGATGCGCTCCATGATCTCGGCGATGTGGAAGTGCCGGTTCAACACGTAGAAGTGGATTCCCGGGACCCCTTGATCCAACAGCTCTATGGCCTGGTTAGCCGTGTGCACTATCCCTATCTGGTGCACCCGCTCCTCGTCGTCCCCCGCGCCATCAAGCTGCCGAAGGAGGCTGTCGGGGATGTTTGCGCCGCACATCTCCGTGATGCGCTTGATCTGCTGCACGTTCAGGATGGGCATGAGGCCAGGCACTATGGGCTGCTCGATACCAGTGTCCCTGCACAGGTCAACAAATCTGAAAAAATCGCTGTTGTCGTAGAAGAGCTGGGTGATTACGCTGTCGGCGCCGCTGTCCACCTTGCGCTTCAGGTTGCGCAGGTCCGTCTCGAAGTCCGGCGCCTCCAGATGCTTTTCCGGATACCCGGCCACAGCGACGCTGAACCCTCCAATGCTTTGGATGTGCTCCACCAGCTCATTGCCGTGGCCGTAGCCGTCCTCCGGCGGCGTGAACTCCGTCTCTCCGCGAGGCGGGTCTCCCCGGAGAGCCACGATGTTCTCGATGTTGTGGCTGCGTATCTCCTCCAGAACTGTAGTAATCTCGTCACGGCTGGACCCCACGCACGTCAGGTGGTGGGCGGTCTCCATGCCGTACTCCAGCTTTAACTTGGAGGCCACCTCCAGGGTGCGGTCACGAGTGCTGCCGAGCGCGCCGTAGGTCACCGTCATAAAGGAAGGCCCCAGACCAATCAGTCTGGGCAGCCGCTCCTCAAGCTCGGCCAGGGTCCGTTCTGTCCTGGGAGGAAACAACTCGAAGGAGATGGCTGGTCGTTTATCTGCATAAAAATCAAAAAATCTCATGGAAGGGTCCCTCTATAACTCAGACATAGTAAGCCAAATCCGCTTATCGGGCAACCGCTACCCGGTATGTGTTCAGTCCGGGCTATCCCGTAGACTATGGACGAAAGGGACACGTCTGTCCCATAATATACGCGTGACAGGTCGGGAGTTCATCGAGCGGGCGACCGACTGGGACGAGAGCGTTGTGTTGAGGTACTAGTAGATACCGAGCGGGGCAAAGGCAGCCATATTCTACTCTACTATTAAAATCGCGTAACTGTCGGCAAGGACCTGCGCAAGGAGTTGGGCCCGGGCCTGCTTACCTCGATGATTCGGCAGCTTGGCTTGCAGCGAAACGACTTCAGGTAAGGGAAGGGTAGTTTTGCAGTTCATATACCCGGCGCAACTGAAACAGTACAGCAAGGGTGAGGTTGTGGTGTCATTCCGGGACCTGCCGGAGTGCCTCACCTCCGGCGAGGATGCGGCTGAGGCCCTTCTTGAAGCGGAGGACGCTCTAGAGGAGGCCGTCGCCGGGCGTATCGACGACGGCAAGCCTATCCCCGCACCCAGCGCCCCTCTACCTGGCGAACGCATGGTTGCGTTGCCCATAGACATGGCAGCAAAGGCCGCGCTGGCCCTGGTCTTTCGCGCCATCGGCCTGACTCAAGCTGCCTTGGCGGAGCGTCTCGGCGTGGACAGAAAGGTTGTGCAGAGAATGCTCGACCCCAGGCATCGGACGTCGGTTAGTCGTCTCAACGATGCTATGCGGGCCATGGGCAAGCAGGTCGTCCTGGAGGCGCCATCGCTGCCGACTGCGACGCAAGGGCAGCCCTAGAGCAGGTATCCCAGTATCACCCCTCCGGCGATGGCCGAGCCTATAACCCCTGCGACGTTGGGACCCATTGCGTGCATTATGAGCCAGTTGTCCGAGTCCTCCTCCTGGCCCACCCTGTGGACAACCCTGGCAGCCATGGGTACCGCCGACACTCCGGCAGCTCCTATGAGGGGGTTTATCTGGCCTCTGGACGCGTAGTACATAACCTTCCCGAAGAGGACCCCGGTAAACGTCGCAATACCGAAGGCGAAGAGTCCCAGAGCGAATATGCCCAGGGTTTGAGGCTCCAGAAACCTGTCAGCCGTCATCGTTGACCCCACCGCGAGGCCAAGGAATATGGTGGTGACGTTGATCATCTCGTTCTGAGCGGCCTGCGACAGCCGGTCCACCACTCCTACCTCACGGAGCAGGTTGCCAAACATGAGCATACCGATGAGTGGAGCGGCCTTGGGGGCGATAAGGCTGCCCAGTATTATGACGATGATGGGAAAGAGTATGCGAGCTCGGAAGGACGCCCTCTGGGACGGATACGGCATCTTGACCATGCGCTCCTTCTTGGTGGTCAGCAGACGCATTATAGGAGGCTGTATCAGGGGCACCATAGCCATGTAGGAGTAGGCTGCCACGGCTATCGGCCCCCACAGGTCCACGTCGGCCAGCTGTGTGGAGACGAAGATGGTGGTGGGGCCGTCGGCGGAGCCTATTATACCTATGGCGCCTGCGTTCTCCATACTCCAGCCCAGGAAGAGCGCGGCGATAAGGGCGGCGAATATCCCGAACTGGGCCGCAGCGCCAAGAAGCACCGTCACCGGCCTCTGGAGCATGGGCGTGAAGTCGGTCAGCGCGCCCACTCCCAGGAACATCAGCAGAGGGAAAAGCTCGTTGTCCAACCCAGCCTTTCTCAGCAGTCCCAGGAACCCGTCATCGTCGGCGATGCCCGTGGACGGGAGGTTGGCCAGCATGACCCCAAAGCCAATGGGCAAGAGAAGCAGAGGCTCGTACCGTTTGGCCACGCCAAGGTAGACCATCCCCAGGGCAATGCATATCATCGCGACGTTGCCGGGGGTAATGTCGGGGAACGCTCCCAGGAGCTCCTGAGTCATGGACTAGCTCCTCTCGCTTCCCCTGGGGTTGTATGCGCTCTGTGGTCGATTGCCGTACGACGGCGCCCTGCGTCCCTGGGTATCCAGAAGCGCTTCCCTTCCTATGCGACCCCAGCTGCTCCGTCCATGCGGGGCAGCGGCCGGGGTTGGAGTTGGGACGGGCGCGGTGGCAGAAACGGGTTCTGTCACCGCGATAGGGGACAGCTGAGCCTGCTCTTCATGCTCCATTGCCAGGTACAGAGCCACGGCCATCGCCGCTATCTGCGACCCCGGTATTCTACCGCCGGCCCCGTTGTCCATGACCGCGACAGGCTCCGGCGCTTCTTCATCGGAGTTGACCACGGCGACTTGCGGCGCTTCAGACGCCTCCGCAGCCTCCAGGACCTCCATCTCCATCTCTTCACCTGGAAAGAGCTTCTGGAGCGCCATGAGTATCAGCATAAAGACCACCAGCGCCGCGAAGACCACGGCCATGCCCGCTCCTGCGAGGTTAAGTCCTTCTGCCAGATTCTCAGGAATGTTCATCTCTTGGCGCGGTCCGAGTTTGGTAGGCCCACCGGCTCACTCGCGTCCCTTTGTGTTACCTGATGCAGGAATCGGGCCGCCTTCACATCCCGGTCCAGAACGTATCTTAGCAGCGCGCCCAGAAGCCTCTCCAGTTCCAGAAGGGTGCCCTGCTCCAGGGAGAGCTTTTCTGCGCTGGGCATCGTCTCCCTTTGGAGGAATCGCAGCACCTTGATGGAGTTCAGAGACATGGGAAGGATGCTCACGCCGGGAGGGTGGCAGGAGTCGCACAGAGCGCCTCCCCGGTTTGGCGAGAAGGAGTGAAGCCCCGGCTCCAGGCTGGACTCGCACTCCACGCACCGGTGCAGCTCGGGCCGGAAGCCGCTGTAGTCCAGGAGACGCAGCTGGAAGTAAGGCAACAGCGCGGACGGAGCATCCCCGGACAACGAGCGCAGGGAGTCCAGGACAAGCCTGTAGATGGGATAGTTGGGCTGCTCCTCCTGGGAGAAGGCGTCCACCAACTCAAGCATATACAAAGCCTGGGACAGCCTGTGCAGGTCCTCTCTTAGCGGCCTGAACCCCTCCAGAGACTCGGCCTGATTTACCGAGTCCAGATTCTGACCTTTGACCATAAAGAGGGACGTGCGCATGGGAGGCTCCACATGGCCCCCCAGCTTACTCTTTATCCGGCGCGCTCCCCTGGCTACCGCTCGCAGCTTGCCCCTGCCGGGGGTGTACAGGGTGAGAAGGTAGTCGGCCTCTCCAATGGGGATGTGCCTGAGAACAATGGCTTCGGTTTTGTATGTCTTTGGCGTAGTGGTCATAGACGACAGCAGCCTACACTTCCTGGCGTCCCTCCAGGGCGCGGCTGAGTGTAACCTCGTCAGCGTACTCTAAATCTCCCCCAACGGGCAGACCCCGGGCGAGACGCGTCACTCGCAGCCCCAGGTGCAAGAGCATCCGCTGGATATACATGGATGTGTTCTCTCCCTCCAGGCTGGGGTTGGTCGCCAGTATGACCTCTCCCACCTGGTTGTCCTTCAGGCGCTCCATAAGCTCCCGGAGTTTCAGGTCATCGGGGCCAACGCCACCGGCGGGCGATATAACGCCGTGGAGCACGTGATACAACCCCTTGTAGGCCTGGGTCCGTTCCAGGGACAGCACGTCAAGGGGCTCCTCCACCACACATATGCGGGACCTGTCCCGGCCTTCGTGGGAGCAGAGGTAACAGGGGTTGCTCTCGGTGATGTTCTGGCAGATGCTGCAATAGATTACCCGCTCCTTGACCGCCAGAACGGCCTCGGCCAGCGACCGGGCCTCCTCCGTGGGCATCCGTATCAGGTAGTAGGCCAGTCTCTGGGCGCTCTTGGGGCCAATACCCGGCAGCTTGTGGAACTCCTCGATGAGACGGGCCAGTGGAGCGGCCACAGAGGGGAGGAAATCGTAGGTCATTGCACCGTTCCCGCGCAGGCTCTCTACGTCAGCCCCGGTATCTTCATGCCGCCGGTGATGGCGCTGAGGCGGGTCTGGGCCAGCTCCTGGGCTTTGTCGATGGCCTCGTTGGTCGCCGCCATCACCAGGTCCTGGAGCATCTCCACGTCCTCAGGGTCCACCGCCTCCGGCGCAATCTCGATGGACTGCACCTTGAGCTTGCCGGTCACCGTCACCTTGACCACTCCCCCTCCGACGGAGGCCTCCACAACGGCGCTCTCAAGCTCTTCCTGGGCCTTGGCCAGCCGAGCCTGAAGCTGCTGCGCTTGGCGCATCATGTTTCTATTCATTGTGCTTCTCCTCTTCTTCGACAAGGCGCGCGCCCATAGAAAGGGCCGCCCGCACCAGGTGGCCTTTGGATGACCCCGCGCCTGCGTTGCCCTGGTCTGCCAGGCTCAGGCGCAGATTGTACGACACTCCGGTAACCTCTTGCACGGTCTGCTGAATCTGCCTGCGGGTGTCCGGGTTCTCCAACTCGCCCTCTAACCTCTCCATATTTGGACGATTCCTGAACACAAGCACCAGGGAATCATCCTCTATGTACCTTGTCCTGCAGTCCATAAGCAGCGCCCCGATGTTGTACCGCTGGCCCTTGAAACGCTTCATGGCTTTCTGGATGGCTCCCCAGTGCTCCTCCGCCATAGGCTCGCCTGACACCGCGGGAGCCGCCTGTACACTATCTGTCGATGCAGCCACCTGCTCTACGGGCGCCGTATATGGTGTCGACGGGGCCGTCTGTTCCACGGGCGCAGGGGACGACTCCGCCCTTGCGGCAGGCTGTTCGACCTCCCGACGTGGCGGCGGGGCTGAGCGAGGTGGAGCGCTCCTGGGAGCTGTTTCCTGTGGGACATTGTTCGCGGGAGCCGACGCGGTGCGCGGGGCAACCCGCGGGGTCCCAGTCGATTCCTGCCGGGCAGGTTCGCTCTCCAGTGATGTCTCCACCAAGGCCATCTCAAGGGGTAGCGTGGGAAAGCCTTCCTGGGAGACCGGCCTCTGCTCAAACATCTGGACAGCCTTCAACGCCCGCTCCAAGGTACAGGACTCGGCAGCGGCCCTGATGGCGTCCATCGTCTCCGGTGGATAGTCCAGCGCATCCTCAGCGCCGGCCTTGATGAGCAGGACGCCCCTCAGGTGGTCCACCACCTGCTTGTGGAAGCGTCGAGGGTCCAGCCCCTGGTCCGCCACCGCGATGATGGTCTTGAGGCCCTCCGAGATCTCCCCTCTGAGCGTGTGTTTCACCAGGTTCAGAGCCAGCTCATCGTCTCCCTGGCCCAGTAGCTCCCTCACGTGGGCCAGAGTAATGTGGGAGTCGTAGGAGACCACCAGTTGCTCAAGCAGGTTCTCGGCGTCTCGCAGGCTGCCGGAGGAGTTGCCGGCGATAGCCCTCAGCGCCTGGGGTTCAGCCTCGATGCCCTCACTGTCGCATATCTTGGCAAGGCACTCCTCAATGTGCCGGTTGGAGATGCGGTGGAAGTCGAATCGCTGGCACCGGGAGATCACCGTGGGCGGTACCCTGTGGGCCTCAGTGGTGGCCAGGATAAAGATGGCGTGTGCGGGAGGCTCCTCCAGCGTCTTCAGTAGAGCGTTGAAGGCGTCCGAGGTCATCATATGGACCTCGTCAACAATGTACACCTTGTAAGCGCCCTCCGCGGGGGTGAAATGCACCTTCTCCTTCAGATTGCGTATGTCGTCTATCCCGCGATGGCTGGCGGCGTCTATCTCCACCAGGTCCAGGGCCCTGCCCTCGTTTACTGCTACGCAGGGTGCGCACAGATTGCAGGGATCGCCATCGTTGGGGCTGGCGCAGTTAACCGCCTTTGCCAGGATGCGCGCCGTGCTGGTCTTGCCGGTGCCCCTGGGGCCGCAGAACAGGTAGGCGTGGGCAATCCTGCCCTGCACCACCGCCTGCTTGAGGGTTCTTGCGACGTGGTCCTGGCCTATCACGTCTTCCAGCGTCTTGGGACGCCACTTTCGATAGAACACCTGGGTCAATGCTGAATACGCTCCTACTTCAGGGGGACGTTCGCCAGGACCCTGTCCTGCTTGGCCCACATGACCTTCTCCTCCTGAGGCTCTGCGTGGTCGTAGCCCAGAAGATGCAGGACGCCATGGACGACCAGCAAGGCAAGCTCAGCCTTCAGGGGCTTCCTTGCCTCCCGGGCCTGGCGCTTTGCCTGGGGATAGGATATCACTATCTCTCCCATATGTGCCGCCTCGTCAGGATGGGCGGGGAATCCTCCGTCCGGGTGGCCGTCGCCAACGGTCTCCACCAGCGAAAAGGAGAGCACGTCCGTGGTCTCGTCCAGCCCGCGGTATTCCAGGTTGAGCCCCCTAAGGGTCTCATCGTCGGCTATGACGAGGCTGATGCTGGACGACTCGCCCGGATCTTCGAGCTGGAGAGCCTGCCTTGCCACCATCCTCAGCCACGACTTCGCGACCCTACCCGTAAAGGCTGAGAAGACCTGGACATCTATCTCCCGTAAGGAGGTGGACTCCAATAGATTTCCTCCGCCGCGTCAGAAGGTGGTTGGTTTTGGCTACCAGCGAGAACTTCCGCCGCTCCGTCCACCTCCACCACCTCCACCACCTCCACCGCCGCCATAGCCTCCGCCGCCGCCTCCGCCGCCATAGCCTCCTCCACCACCACCGTCGCCAAAGCCGCGCTCTGCCCTGGGTCGGGCCTCATTGACCGTCAGAGTGCGTCGGCTGAATTCCTGGCCGTTGAAGGCTGAAATAGCAGCCTGGGCCTCCGCGTTGGTTGGCATTTCCACAAAAGCGAACCCCTTTGAGCGGCCCGTGTCTCTATCTCGAATGACGGTAACCGACTCCACCTCGCCATGAGCCGAGAATGCCTCCGTCAAGTCTTCTTCCGTGGATTCGTACGGCAGGTTTCCTACGTATATCCTCAAACTTCTCCTCCAGCTGGGTGCCCAGCAATGCGATTTCGGGATAGGATGCTCTGACACTCAGCTACCCCTTACAGGCATAGTATATACCCTAACGAGCAAGACTTCCACCACCAAAAGGCGGCGGATAAACCCGGCCTTGAGCGAATGGGCCTTCACCTGGACCGGCCACTGAGGGTATACTGGAGTTGATGAGCAAGGGCAAGGTGGTTGTAGCCATGAGCGGAGGAGTGGACTCCTCAGTTGCCGCGTGCCTTCTGAAAGACGAGGGTTACGAGGTTGTGGGCGTGACCATGAAGCTGTGGAGCGACGAGCAGGCGGAGGCGCAGCGTACCAGCCAGTCCCGGGGCTGCTGCACCCTGGACGACGTGGAGGACGCCCGCCGCGTGTGCCAGATCATCGGCGCGCCCCACTACGTTATGAACTTCCAGCAGGAGTTCCAGGCCCACGTAATCGATTACTTCTGCAGTGAGTACCTGCGGGGCCGCACGCCGCATCCCTGCCTGGCCTGCAACGACAAGATAAAGTTCGATTTCTTGATGAAGAAGGCCGCCGCGCTGGACATCGATTACGTCGCTACCGGGCACTACGCCCGCCTTGACGCCTCGGCAGGTGCGCCGCGGCTGCTGAAGGGGATCGACGCCACCAAGGACCAGTCCTACGTACTGTTCAACCTGCGCCCGCTCCAGGCGGCGCGCCTCCTCCTCCCGGTGGGCTGGCGCTCAAAGAAGGCCATACGGGAGGTCGCCCGCGCGGAGGGCCTGCCCGTGGCGGACAAGCCGGACAGCCAGGAGATCTGCTTCATACCCCAGAACGACTACCGGGCATTCCTCGCTCAGAGGTTCAGTCCAACCCCTGGGGACATAGTCGACAGATCCGGCGATGTCCTGGGGCATCACGATGGCATTCAGGGCTTCACCGTTGGACAGCGGCGCGGCTTGGGAATCCACAGCGAGAAGCCCATGTTCGTGCTGGCCATAGATGCGGAGGCCAACCGGGTTGTCGTGGGCCCGCCCGAGGGCCTGATGCAGAGCAGCCTGTGGGCCTCCGGCGTCAACTACCTTTCGGGCGTTGCACCCCACGGCCCGATGGAGGTTGAAGCGAAGATACGCTACAAAGCCGGCGAGGCCGCGGCCACTCTCATACCTGAGGGCGACTGGGCTGAGATCCGGTTCAGTGAGCCGCAGCGCGCGGTTACGCCGGGCCAGGCCGTTGTCTTCTATCGCGGCGACGAGGTGCTGGGCGGCGGATACATCGAGGGGGCCCTGGACCGCTCAGGCGTTCCTTCCGTATAGGCGTCCCACCCACCCCTGGATACCTGCTTCCGCATCAAGTGCGGGGCAAGCTTAGCGAGCATGACAGCTCCAATGTCATTCTGAGTGCAGCGAAGAATCTCAAACCGTCCGCTAACAAACCCCCATCACTCCGCCGAATACCTGCTTTCGCAGCAATGGAAAACGTCGTTCCCGTGCAGAGAGACCTTTGCGTAACCAGCGCGGCAGTTCCATACTCCCGTCATTCCCGTGAAGCTTGCCCCGTACTCCGATACGGGGACGGGAATCCAAGGCGTTACATTCAGGACAACGTAGCTTTGCGAGCAAAGGCTTTGGATTCTTCACTCCGCTGCGCTCCGCTCAGAATGACAGTGAAACGCGCATCTTTGGGGAAGATACCAGAGTTATGCAAAGGTCTCTGTAGACGGGAACCCACGCCCCACACCCTTGGATGCCCGCCCCCGCATCAAGTGCGGGGCAAGCTTAGCGAGCATGACAGCGCCAATGTCATTCTGAGTGCAGCGAAGAATCCAAAGGGTTTCATCCCAAGACAACGTAGCTTTGCAGGCAAAGGCTTTGGATTCTTCACTCCGCTGCGCTCCGTTCAGAATGACAGTGAAACGCGCATCTTTGGGGAAGATACCAGAGTTATGCAAAGGTCTCTGTAGACGGGAACCCACGCCCCACACCCCTGGATGCCCGCCCCCGCATCAAGTGCGGGGCAAGCTTAGCGAGCATGACGAAGACGCACGTTCCCCGTAGGGGCGGTTCGCAAACCGCCTCTACACCCTGCATACGTAACGCATCGAGTAATCCATAGTCGCCCACACACACTCCCTCACCACTCCCGTACGCCCGCCTTCGCACCCATGACTAACCATGACTAAGGCAGGGATGCATATGTTGACGGGCATGAAGGTCATCGCCCTCGCAAAAAAGCAGACCCCCCGTTATTAGCGGGGGGTCTGCTGGTTGCCTAGTTTGCCGCTACCGGCGGGCGTTTACCGCCGACGCTGGATTATGAACACTGCCGCAGCTACACCGGCCAGCACCAGCAGGAGCACTATTATCAGTCCTACCGGGAACCCGCCACCCCCGTCTGTCGGCACAAACGTCGCAGTCGGGGCCGGGGTTGCCGTCGGCTCCGGGATGGCCGTCGGCTCTGGCGTGGCCGTCGGCACCGGCGTGGCCGTCGGTGGAGGCGCGGCCGCCGCCACTGTCACCGTCACCAGCTGCGCCGCCGTCTCACCCTCCGGGTCCATCGCAGTAACAGTTACCGTCACATCCTCCGCAGGGGCAAGGGGCCTCAGCACCAGTTCGCTGCTCCCGTCGATAACGACGGCCTGCACTGCGTCCGCGTTGGACGACGTTGCCATGTAGGTCAACTCGTCACCGTTGGGGTCGCTGAAGTACCCCGACACGTTGATCGTCACAGCTCTGCCGCCCTCAAGCAGCACCTGGTCATCTATGACCCCCACCGCTTCCGGCGGCAGGTTGCCCTGCACCATCACCATGAACGACTGGGATACAGAGGCGCCCAGCGGGTCCCTGGCCGTCACAGTTACCTCAATCTCTCCGTGGCTAATCGGGTCGATGCGCACCAGGCCATCGCTGTGTACCCTGACCTCAGCCACTGCCTCGTCTGTCCCCTCACCTATGTAGCTCAACACATCGCCGTCCGGGTCCGTGAAGTACATGGTCACGTCCAGCCCCAGAGGCTCGTCGTTGTACTGCAGCGTCTGGTCAGGGATCTGGCCCGTAACCTCCGGCGGCCTGTTGGCCGGCAGGACAACGACCACAATTGTCTGAGTGGCCGACTTTCCTCCCGTGTCCGTGGCCGTGACCGTCACCGTGGTCTCTCCAACTACCACCGCCGTCAGGGTTACGACGGCTTCCGTCACCTCCACCGTCAGAATCGACGTGTCAGCCGACACCGCCCTGTACGTCAGTGGGTCGTTGTTGGCGTCCGTGAAGTAGGAGCCCAGACTCAGGGCCAACCCTTCGTCTCCCACCCGAATCGTCTGCGGCGGTATTACGCCCACCGCCTGAGGGGCGGCGTTGGGGTCAAGCACAGTCACCTTGAAGCTGCCGAACGCCGTGGCTCCGGCCCCGTCCTGCGCGATGATGGTCATTGTGATTTCGCCAAGGCCATTCACGTTGAAGATTACGTTTCTGCCCACAGAAGTTGCCGTCACCACCATTGGGTTGGACGACTGCGGTATGAAGCGCAGGAACTCGTTGTCCTGGTCCCGGAAGTACGGGGTCATGTCCACCTGGGTACCCGCGTCGTCCAGGTACAGCGTCAGGTCCGGGATGTTGCCAATCAGCTGAGGAGCGTTGTTGGGGGATACGACCGTCACCCTGAATGTCCTGGTGACACTGCCCCTGGTGTCCGGATCCGTGGCAGTAACAGTGATGTCCGTCCTGCCCTCTCGCAAAGTGGTAATCAGCAACTCTGAACCGTCAGCTTTTACAGTTGCGATGTTGGTCCTTGAGGATGTAGCGGTGTAGGTCAGGTTATCGCCGTCGAAATACCTGGTTAGATCCAAGCTGGTGTCACGCCTCTGGTTGACGACCTCCCGGTTGGGTATTCTTGTGCTCGGAGGCGCGCTGTCCGCTGACAGGACCTTCACCGGGAAGGTGTGTGAGCCATCAGCCTGCGCGAGGTCTACGGTAGTCTCTCCCTCTGCAAGGGGATTGAAGTTGAGCTTGATATTGTCGTCGTCTGAGTCGTCAAGCATCGGGTCATCAAGTAGTAGGGGAGCCCCGGACGTAGCCGACGTGTAAGCCACCGCTACGGGGAGGGTGTACATGGATTCCGCCGTCAGTGTCTGCGGCCCCACCACGTCTAGCCGCGACTCCTCGCTCTTGGTGGTGGTCGTGAAATCATCTTCGGTTACATCTGTTGTATCAGGATTGTCCCCTTCAACGGCCTTGACCGACCGCACCTGGTAGATGTAGGTGTCGACATCCTCAGCAGGGGTGGATGGGATCATTTCCCTGAGACGCATAGAAGTGGCTGCGTCGTCAAGTTTGTCGCAAAGAGTGACGCAACCCGTGTCCATGGACATCCAGCCGTCGCTGTCTTCAGCGTCGTTCGGGCCCCAGTTCGTGCCGCCGTCGGCGCTGTACCGGTACTCGTGACTCGCGACTTCCGTGGTGTACCAGATGTTGTCAAAGGAAAGGGTGACCATCGTCTTGCCCGCGTCCGTTTGATCCGCCGCTATCTTAGACACTACGGCGCTCAGACCCAGCGCAGGAGACGGCTTCAGGTCCTTGTTACCGTCAAGCATGAGGTTTGCCGCATCCGCTAAATTGTCATCAAAGAAGGCCCAGACACTACGGGGAACGGTCCCTTCCAAGTTGTTGTCTGAAAGGTCCAGACTTGTCAACGCAGTCAGGTCTGCCCAATCGTCCGTAAGCGTGCCGGTCAATAACTCGTCACTCAACTCTACAGCGGTGACTCTCATAACCATGTCAGTGTCAGGATCGCCATCGTGGTCGACCGGCCCAACCGTGACGCCTTTCCAATCGCGCCTCGTATCATCAATATCGTAACCCTCTGAAATCTGTCCTCGTATCCAGCCGTACTGTGCACCTGTACTGGTGGTCTGTAGTGCATTTGCCGCTTTGACCAGAGCCTTACAGTCGCTTATAAGCTCGGCGTCCGGGTCTTGGTCTTGTATGCGACCTCCGTTGTCGTCTGCGCCTCTCTGGCCATTCCAGGTTTGGCAGACTACGTCAGGCTTCAGCGTCCCGTCTTGTGCGGACGTCCTGTCCGGCATGAGGGCAAAGGCGGCCGCCGCAATGAGGAGCGCGGCCAGCACAAATCGCCCTGTCCAACTCCTGTGCCACCAGGCAAAGTTGGACGGCTTGAGTACCAAGATAGATGAATCTATAGTTCGCATCTAACGAACCTCCTCACGGTGGTTTCTCAGCATAATGTCCATGCTGTCTCGCCAAGTTCCATACAAACGAGAAACAAGTATTATACCCGGTTACAGATTGTACCATTCCTGTCAATAACGGGGTAGGGGTTATTGCCCCTTTTTTCACACTTGTTCCCGCCTATTCTACTACCTATGCGCCCGCCTGCACACCCCCCAATGCCGTTTCCGTTCTGACGGCAACCCCTCCCGCCCCTGGATGCCCGCCGACACGGGCATGACGGACGGGGCGCGCCCGCTCAGCGTCCCGCCGTCGCCTCCGCGTCGCCCTGCGGCTTCGCCCCTTCCACAGAGGGCCCAGGCTCCGGCTCTTCCGGCGCCGGCTCCTTGCCGCGGACCAGAACAAACTTCGCGAACCCCATTATGAGTCGCACCGCAAACTCCAGGGCAATCAGGAACAACAGGTAGTAGAGGATACGCTCGCTGTAGTCCCTGATATCCTTCAGCACGTCCAGAGAGGCTACCACCGAGAAGAAGGACGCATCGATGATGAAGATGGCCAGGACTCCGAAGGGGAGTATCTTCGCCAGGTCCCTGGACAGGTCCTCGCTGAGGTACGAGGTCACTCGGATTGTGCTGACCGTCACCAACGCCATCAGCAGTATGTCCGGGAACGTCCGGTTTTCCGACAGGAAGGTGAGTATCACCGTGAGGATTGCGAACCAGAAGAACGCGAAGACCGGAAACAGGATCAGGTACTTCCCCACATACAGGATGAAGTGGAGGAAGAGCCGCACCAGGCGGAATCTCGACTCTTCATACCTGGACAGGTCCAACTCGAATATATCCCTGGTGGCCACGAACCGGTAGAACCTGAAGACGAAGAGCGCGTAAGCTGCCATGCTGAAGACGTAGACCACAACGGGCTCCAGCAAATTGAGGGCTTCGCCAAAATCCAGGCCCCTGGGGAAGATGTCGTAAATGTCCATTAGCCTCGTCCTTCTTGGCAAAATGCACGGTCTGACGCCGTTGCCCAGGCAACGAATAAGAGACGGCAGTGGCAATTGCGACGGCGCGTCCCCGATATTTGTACCACAAATCACGAGACTCTGACAGGCCCCTCATTACGACGGGCATATTCATTCGTCGCTCCCGTGCAGAGAGACCTTTGCGTAACCCATAGCGTCATCCCGCAAGAATTGCCACACCGTCATTCCTGCGGAAGCAGGAATCTAAAAACTCTGTCTGCAAGGCTACGATGTCTTGGAATAGGGGCCTTAGATTCCCGTTTTCACGGGAATGACGGGAGTATGGGGCTGCGGCACAAGTTACGCAAAGGTCTCCTCGAGGGGGAAAAGGCTCTGCGTCCCGACAAATGAGTTACGCAAAGGTCTCTGCAGACGGGAGCCCACGTCCCTACCCCCTGGATTCCTGCCTCCGCAGGAATGACGTAAGTGGCCCGTCCTCGCATCAAGTCATGTCCCAGACTCCGACCGGGGAGTGGGGCAAACTTCACCGGAATGCCGATGATGCGCCCCTACAGCCCCGTCATCTGTACCGGCTCGTCTTCCAGGTCTGCGAAGGGCGGCGTCTCCAGCGCTTGACCTGCGTCTATGCGAGCGCGGGTGTCGGCCAGAGCCTTGTCCAGGTCTGCGTCTGGCGGCGTGTAGGATTCCCCGGTCCGCAGGAACAGCAGGCTTGCGGCCGGGCGCTGCCCGATAGCCCTCTCCAGGGCAGCCGCATACAAAGCAAGCTGTGGAAGATACGACTCCGCCGCTTCCGCCAGCGTCCTGCCCCGAATGTCGTCCGTCTTGAAGTCGATGAGTCGCCAGCTGCCCTCGCTCTGGTACACCAGGTCGATTGCGCCGTGCACGGGCACGCCGTCCCAGTCCCAGTTGAAGGGCATCTCAAAGTAGGCGCGGGTATCCTGGTCGCGCAGCGTCGACGCGAGGGGGCTTGCGTCCAGCAGGTCCAGCATCGCGTCCACGTCGCCCGCAATCCTAGCGACCGCCTGCTCGTCCAGTCCGTCCTGAATTCTCCAGGCCATAGCGGCCAGGTCGGGCCGGACTCCAGTGTTGAACCACGACTGGATGGCCTGGTGCGCAAGGCTGCCCCGTATCAGGCCGAGGCCGTCGCCGTGACCGCTATGGCCGCGTGACGGCGACGGGGTCTGTAGAGCGGTGACGGGAGTGCTGGAGCGCAGGGGGATAACGCGCGGCCTGGCCACCAGAGCGGGCATGAAGTCCTTCTCCCGGTCGTCCGGCGGCGTCTCCACCATCGCGGGAAGCGGCCTGCGGGCAATGGCGTCAACATCGACCACAATAGCGGCGCGCGCCTCCACGCCGTCCGGCGGGTTGGACGCAAGGGCGCTCATCGCAGAGGCGAGCCAGCTTCCCTCCCGGCCGGAATCGTCGCCGCTGACGTACAGCATATCCGCCGCCCTGGTTGCCGCCACGTAGAAGAGGCGCTTGTGCTCGGCAGCCTCCTCCTCCCGGTCACGCTCCATCAGATAGGCGTAGAAGCCGGGACGCCGACGGCTCCCGCCGGCCTCTATATCCCTGGACATGGTGAGGGAGATGCCCTCCTCGGCTCTCCACCGCACAGGGTCGTAGCTCTCGGTGTCCCTGTGCGACAGGTGGGCCTCCGGCACAAAGACGATGGGGAACTCAAGGCCCTTGGCGCCGTGAATGGTGAGCAGCCGGACCGCGTCCGAATCGTCCAGGACGGCCTGGCCCTCGCGTGCCGACAAGTCATCCCGCCGACGCCGCACGTAGGTGACGAACTCGTCCAGCGAGTGACCCTCCAGCGTTCGCGCAAGACCGACGAACTTCCGTATGTTGCCCAGGGCCTGGTCGCCTCCCTGCAAGGGCACCCAGGCCGCCTCGAACCCCGTGAGTTCGAGGGCGCGCTCCAGAAGCGAGTCCGGCGCGGCAAATGGGACATAGCTGCGCAGGTCGGCCAGCACATCGGCGGCGCGGCGACAGAAGGAGCGGACATCCGCCGGGATGGTGTCCGGCGGGTCGCCGAGCGCGTCCAAAAGGTCGCGGCCTGCAGAGCGGAGGGACAGCAGCGACTCGTCGTCTATCATGAACAGCGGCGATCGCAGAGCGCCCACCAGGGCTATGTCGTCGTCCGGCTCCACCAACCAGCCAAGGAGGTTGGTCAGGTCAAGCACTTCCTGCCGGGTGAAAAACCCAACGCTGGACGCCGTCCTGTACGGAACGCCGTGGCTCTCCAACGCCTGCTCGTACAGGTGGACGTTGGACAAACGGCGCAGGAGAATCGCGGCGTCAGAGGGTTTGGCTGGCCTGGTCTGCCCGGTGTCCTTGTCCCAGACGGCTGTCTTCCGATCCAGCATCGACTTGACCTCCGCGGCGACTGCGTTGGCCTCGACTCTCCGTCGCTCGTTGCCGGCTGCCTTCTCGCCGTCCGGCCTGGCGTCCGAGACAGGCTGAAGCACAAGGTGGGGCGATCCTGGCGAGACCGTACCGCGCCCGGTCATTCTTTGCATTGGAGCCTCAAATTCCTTTCGTGGGTCGCGGAACACGTCTTCAAACATGACGTTCAGGGTCTCCACGAGAGGGTCGTTGGCGCGGAACGACCGGCTGAGCGCGCGGACAGCCCCGGTGGAGTCAATCTCGCTACGGAGCCGGGTGAAGTGACGAACGTCGCTTCCCCGGAAGCGGTAGATGGCCTGCTTGACGTCGCCGACGAGGAAGCGCTCCGGCCCCCTCGGAGCGCCGTCATCGCTGCCGGCCAGGAGGCGGAGCAGCTCGATTTGGGGCGGGTTGACGTCCTGAAGCTCGTCCACCATAAGGTGCCGGAACCTTGCCCGGTAGGAAGCGGCGATGTCCGGGTACGAGCTTAGCAGGGTGATCGCCTTGACCTCCAGGTCAAGGTAGTCCAGGGCCGCCAACTCTCTCTTGCGGGCCTCGTACCTGGCGCAGGCGTCCTCAAGCAGGCCACGCAGCGCGGCAACGGTCTCAAGGGCAAGCTCGTCGTGCTCGTTCCAAGCCGGAAGCTCTCCGAGTTCCTTGCCAATATCCCGGAACCGGCGCATTCTATCTCTGACTTCTTTGATGTCAGTTCCCCAGTTCTTGGGGCTTCCGCCGTTCAGCTTTATCCTGCCGGCGGCGGCAGAGGCGCGCTCCAGCAGGTCTGCCCAGTCGCCCATGTTGGGGTCGCCCAGGACTTCCAGGGCATCGCTCAAGCTATTGTGGAGAGCGTCCGAATCCCCGGTGTGAGCTTCTTTGAGCCACGAGACAAGGGCGGCAAGCTCCGGGCGGGCCTCCTCTACTGCCTCGCTCCTGAACGCGTCCATCAACGTCCGGGCGTGATCTGCCCAGGCCTCCAACGATGCTCCCGGCATTGCCCGGTATGCCTTCTCGACTTCATCTCGCTGCCTTACCAACTGCGGCAGATGGTTGGTCATCGTAAAGACGCCCATCTCTCGCAGCGCCAGGGCGCGGTGATCGTCGGCTTCGGCGGCCTCTTCCAGAGCGTCGTGGCAGGCCTTGATAAGCTCAAGCTCCGCTTCGTCTTCGCTGAGGACTCGTATGGCGGGGTCAAGCGCCGACTCCACGGGGTGCTCGCGCAGTATCCGCAGGCACAGGGAGTGTATGGTTCCTATGACCGCTTCGTCCAGGTCGCCCCGGTGATGGGCCAGCTCCGGCCTGCCATGCACCTCGCGGCGCACACGCTCACGCATCTCCGTGGCTGCGGCGTCAGTGAAGGTGACTGCGGCCATCTCCGGGATACGGCGCTCGCCGAGCAGGGACAGGTAGCGCTCGACCAGGACGCGGGTCTTCCCGCTTCCCGCGCCCGCCGTGACCAGCATGTCGCTGCCGCGACGGGCGACGATTTCCGCCTGCTCCGGCGTCAGTCCCAGCGTTTCCATCGGCTGAACTCGTTTACACGGCAAATGTGCTTGAAGGAGCAGTACGACGGGCAGGGCTGCACCTGCGGGAAGACCCTGAAGTCCCCCTTCTCAACCGCGCTGCGCACTTCCCCGGCCACAGAAACAACGTTGTCCAGTATGGCCGCGTCCGCCTCTTTGGAGGAGTCTATGTCCCACGGCTTGATGTTGGGGTCCAGCCAGGCATAGCGGGCAACGACTCTCTCGGCTTTGGCTCGCTCCCGTCCAAGGTATCCGTAGAGCTGAAGCTGCAAGCGGCGCCCGTCCGCCACGTGGGATCGCGGTATCTCGCGCCCGGACTTGTAGTCCACGATAACAACGAGGCCGTTGCCCTCGTCCAGTCGGTCGATTGCGGCAGTCACGCGCATGGGCGGATCCAAGTTAAGAGACGCCGTGATCTGCTCCTCCGCGCCCACAATGCGGGTCACGCCCATTGCTTCGCTCAACCCGGCCTCCCTCTCCAGCATCAGCTCTATCTGCCGCAGGGTGGTCTCCGCATCCAGCCGCCACAGGGCCGCCCGCCCAAAGCCACTCTTCTCCGGCGCGTTGTTCCAAATCTCCGCGCCGTTGGACCGGAGCCGCTCGACCACCTCAGGCAGCGTATCGGAGGTCAGGGCGCGCCCATGCGATACAAGCGGCTCAAGGGCGTCCTGCATGATTTCGTGGACTACGTTGCCCCGCATAGCGGCATCCGCTCCATCCATCTCCTCATCCATTTCCCGCAGGCGCAGGGCGTAGTGGCTAAAAAACTGGAAGGCACAGGTACGATAGGACTCAAGACGGCTGGCGCTCCACACAGCGCCGGGTCCAGTTAGCCTGGGCACAAGACCGGCAGCGAGACGGCCTTCGTACTCCTTGGCGTTCCTGAAGGAGC
The DNA here is from genome assembly GCA_965218945.1 of Dehalococcoidia bacterium. GTDB lineage: Bacteria > Chloroflexota > Dehalococcoidia > Lucifugimonadales > UBA2985 > DAOUJW01. The sequence continues at coordinate 2,149,027 of OZ244718.1, read as the reverse complement.
GGCGGAGTTGCTCTACAGAGACCGCCTTCCGTATCACGGACCACGCAGGCTCTCCCAGAGGACGGAGCAGGCCCCGGTCCGGCCATTGACGCGTGCAGGCTATGGTCAGTTCTCGACGCGAGGCGGCTTGATCGGGCGCAGGCGCTCTCGCTTCTATGACCTCGCTTGGAGTAGCCCGGTCCAAGTAGTAGGAGGCTGCGGCAGGACGTCCGCGCTCGTCGAGGCGGGTCCTCCACAAGGCCAGAGTGCGATCCGCACGGCTGGATACAGCTAACCAAAGCTCATCCTCAGACAGGCGAGGCTCCGGGGGAAGCCCAAGGCCCGCTCGATTCAACTGCTCTATGGCGCTGTCGTCGAGCAAAGCAGCGGAGTTCCGCGGCGCGGGGAACTCGCCCTCTATCAGCCCGCCCACGGCTACGAAATCGAAACGCAGGCCGTGCATGGTGTGCATTGGCGCGAGTAGCACGCCACCGGCCTCCCGCAGCAACACGGCCGGGGCGTCGAGCTTTCCCTCCAACCTGAGCAGGAATGACTCAAAGGGCTCCGGCTCGCCTCCCAGCGTCTCGTGAGTAGATACGATGTCGCGCAGGTAGCCTCGAAGTGCGTCAAGCTCCGCTTCTCCACCGGGCATCCGATGCGTGTCCGGGATGATGAGGGCATTGTCGCCAAACAGCGCCTCTTCAAGGCGGCGCGCGTGCTCGGCCGGAGTGGCAGGTGGCTGCTCCAGCATGGAGCGTAGATCCACAAGCGCCGCCGTCATCACGTCGGCGACCCGGTGGTAATCCAATCTGTCGGAGGCGAGAGTAGTATCCTCATCTGCCCTGGCTTTCATCCCTTCTGCGGCGCGTTCCAGGGCGTCTAACCCCATCCAGAGGTGGCGTTCTCGCGCCCACCGGGAGTAGCGCGCCATGTCGTCTCGGGACATATGCCAGCGGCCGAGGTCGGCGAAGCCGCTGGAGAGCACCGAGACCACATCCCGGAGACGCCAACCCTCCTGGGACAGGTGGAGCAGTCGTCTGAGCCAGGCTCCCAGCGGTCGAGCGCTGAGGCGCTCCCCGGCGGCAGGATCAAGGGGCAAGTCATACTCGGCAAAGACCTGCCGGGCAAGGCCAAGGTATGGCGACACCTGCCTGAATGTGACGGCAAAGTCGGACGGGCGCAACGAGGGTTCATCGGTCAAGCGCTGCTTGATCTGCCGAGCGATGGCGCGCAGCTGGCCCTCGCGGTCGGCGGCGCTGCCCGCCACCACCTTCGCGGTCTGTGTCGAAACGTCGCCCTTGTCCTCTATTTGCGCGTCCGGGAACAGCTTGCGAAGCCTGTCATAGTCGTGTTCGGCACGCGCTCCCGCCTTGGGGTCAAGTGTGACGACAAGCTCAGTCCGCTCCGCCAGGGCTTCCAGGAGCTTTAGCTCCGTTCTGCGGAATAGCTGGAAGCCGTCGAGCATAACGGTGGGAGGGAGCGCAGCGCCCGCTTTCACGGCGTCGGCTGCCGTCTCGCCTATCTGCATGGGGTGCAGCCAGCCCCACCGTTGAAGCTCGGAGCGATACGCATCGTAGACGGCTGCCAGCGCCCTGAGGCTGCGGGACTCCGACTCCTCGGCGGCTGCGGCGAATGCCCGCGGGTCGATTGCTTCTGCCAGCAGGTCGTTGATGGAGGAGCGCAGAAGGCCAAAAAGTCCCTTGGTTGCAGCGATGGGCGCAAAGTAGGAGGCAGGCCCACTCTGAACCTCGCGCCGGATAGTTCGCGCCAGCAGCTCTTCCACCAGTGCGCCGGATGGCGTCCACACATCGGAGGCCAGCTGACGGCTGAACTGGTCTATGGTTGATACGCGCAGCCGCAGGGCGACTCCGCAACGCTCAACAAGCCGGCGGCGGAACTGGTCGCCGTGACGCAGGGTGGGCGTGAGCGCAACGGCCTCGGTGAGTGGGTCGGTCTCGTAAAGGGCGGCCAGCTTGGATATGACCGTATCGGTCTTGCCGCTGCCGGGCCCGCCAATGATTAACGTTGGGTTAGGCATAGCGTTACTTTACTACAGCGACGATGGGACAGCTATGCTGGAAGGTCGCCGAGAGTCTCTTGATAAGCCGCCGTCAGCGCGTTGATAACCTCCGGCGTAATCTCCCAGACTGTGTTCCCTTGACCTATCTTCAGAGGCGCAATTGCTCCCTCAACGCGTTCGATTGATTTTGGCGCGTGTCTTTCGAACACTGACCTGTAGAGCCAGAGAGAAGGCCGCTGCCTGTCGTTCGCGATAGTTACAAGGCCGGCGTTAGCGGGTATGATCCTGGGCAAGAGCGTATTCATTTCTACACCCTTATAGCTAAAGAGACGCACGTTTGACTGCTCCGCCAACCGCTCCGCCCATGCGATCAGATCGTCAAAGACAGCGCGGGGCTCGCCCGTGATGGTTTCTATTGATGCTCGGAACATGTCAGGGCCGTCTGACGATGTCCCCCTGGGCGCCGAGGCTCTTGTACTGCCAACGGTCGACTGGGTAGTTGACGCGGCGATATCAGGCGAGACTCTCTGGGGCAGAGCTATGAGCCTGTCTCATAAAGGGTGTGTATTTTCGGATGTGGGTGAAACGGGTTAGAATTGTGGCCAAGAATTGATTGATGGAGAGTTCAATGCCGCGTCGCCCACTGAACCGAGAGCAGCCGTGGTTGTTTCCTCCTACACTGGAGGAAGTTGTGCCCGAAGACCATCCGGTGCGGTTTGTGGCGGAGTTTGTGGACGCTTTGGAGCGTTCGGGATGGTCTGAGTTGGGAGTTGAGATAGATGGTGAGGCATTGGGAGCGCCATCGTACCATCCTCGCGGGCTGCTGAGCGTGTGGTTGTATGGGTTCATGACCGGCGTGCGCTCGTGCCGCAAGCTGGAGGCGGCCTGCCGAGACCAGATACCGTACCTTTGGCTGACAGCTTGGCAGCACCCGGACCACAATACCCTGTGGCGGTTCTACAGAGACCATCGTGGAGCGATGAGAAGGCTCTTTAAGCGAACGGTGCGCACGATGGTGGCCATGGGCTTGGTGGAGTTGGCGGTGCAGGCTGTGGATGGGACGAAGATAGCTGCCAATGCAGCGAAGGATAGGAGCTTTGATGCTGAAGGGTTGCAACGGTTGCTGAAGCGGGTGGACGCGGCGATCAGTGATCTTGAGGCGCAGAACGAGGCTGGGGAAGACGCTGTCTCTGTGCGTCTGCCGGAGGAGCTTGCCAAGAACAAGGCGCTGAGAGAACAGGTGCAGCAGGCAATGGAACAACTTGCAGGTGAAGAGGGACAGCAACGTATCAATCTTACCGATGGTGATGCGAGTCTGATGAAGGCTGGTGGAGGCATCGTGGCTGCTTACAATGCCCAAGCGATGGTCTCGCCACTGGAGCCGGGCGCCGGCGAAGGCACGGGGCTAGTCATCACCGCAGCGGAGGTGGTGTGTGAGGCCAACGACAGTGGTCAGTTGACTCCAATGCTGGAGCAAGCCGAGGAGATGATTGGAGACAGGGCGGAGGCAACGCTGGCCGATGCGGGCTATCACTCCGGCGCCAACCTGGAGTCGTGCGCCCAACGGGAACAACAGGTGATCATGCCGGAGTCGCAGCACAAGGCCCTTGAACACCCCTACCACAAGGACCGTTTTTGCTACGATGAGCAGATGGATAGCTACACCTGTCCCATGGGCCAGATACTGCGCTTCACCCGACTCAAGCGTACCAGGGGAACGCTCATGCGTCTGTACCGAGCCTCCGGAGCCGTCTGCCAGGTGTGTCCGGCCTTCGGGGTCTGCACCAAGGATGGGCGTCATGGGCGTGGGCTGGAGGTAGGTCCTCACGAAGCTGTCCTGCGTCGTCATCGGGTATGGATGTCTACTGAGGAGGCCAAAGAGGCGTACAAGCAGCGTAAGCAACTGCCAGAACCGGCTTTTGGGATCCTCAAAGAGCAACAGGGCGCTCGGCGGTTCTTGCTCCGTGGCATTGTCAATGTGTCGGCCGAATGGGTCTTGTTGGCCACGAGCTTCAACCTGCGCACCCTGTGGCGCGTATGGCGCGACCGGGGCAGACCCAGGTGGAACCAGAGATGGGCGCAGGCGGCGATAGCAGGGCCATGAGGGGGTGACCGACGACGGCCTAACCAACCATGTCTCCTAATCCGCGCCGCCTGCAAGATCGAATGACGGTCAAGACATCGCTCCGACTGTGACAACAGACTCGGACTTGGCACGACCGACTCACCAATAGTCACCAATTCATCATTCTGGGACAGGCTCCTATATGCGCCCCGTTCACCTCATATACCTTGAGAGTAATCAGGTCAATGGTAAGCGCCTGAACGGTTATGGCGTCAAGGTAGGCAACGACCCTCTCCAACTCCGCCGAGACTTCGTCCAGAACCAGAACCAGCCTGAAGTTCCCCTGATCCAGGAAGCTCTGGAGTGAAGCGGTAAAAGAGTCGGCGTCCACCGCTCCTTCCTGGTCCTGGCCCTTCACCGCCTCAAGGATGGAGCCGTAGCCCGCCCTTGCAAGCTGCGACTTCAGCGTAACCTGCTCAAGGCTCTGGACGTCGAGTCCCATCAGGAATGCAGCATAAGCGATCACCTGCGACACAATAGCCCTGCGCGCCTGGGAGTTGCTGGCGAGCTTCACTTCGATGATGGCGGGCCGTCCCGTTGACTCCACGGCCAGAATGTCCGCGTATCCGGCCCCCAGCTGCACCTCGGACCCCAAGACGGTGAGGCGCGGGCTTCCAGCTAATGGCAGAAGCTGAGAGTTCTCTTCTATGAGGCGGTGTAGAGTTGCTTCGTCCTGGAATGGGTGTGGCGAACCCAACTTCCAACCTTCCCCCGTATTCGTCCATATCCCGGTCATGCTTCACCTCGTGTCTAACGTATCATACTTATATTGACCGCGCTCCCCTAGCCCCTCCTGAGCAACCAGTTGGCTCGCCTCGGTCACGTAGATTCCCAAGGGTTAGTGACCTCAACGCCCAGGTCATTGAAGTCCATGACGTTACGGGTTGCTAAGCTGAGGTCGTGGGCCTTGGCCGTACCAGCTATCAGCGCGTCCGCAAGATAGAGCGCCCGCCCGAGACGGCGGGCTTGTGCCCGCATAGCAGCCGCCTGCTCAGCTTCTCGACGATCCACCGGTATGATTTGGTCGCTGTACTCAGAGAGAAATGTAGACAAAACTGAGGAAAGTCGGTCGCGGCGATGCCCTCGCGGGAGCAGATTCAGTCCAAAATCAAGCTCGTGCAGGACAATTGTCGATAGCCAAAGGTCAGTTTGGCTGGTCAAGAATGCGATGACTCTTGGCTCAGGCGCGGGCTTCACCAACTCAGAGACGACGTTGGTGTCAAGAAGGAACCCGCTCAATCATCCTCCTGGGTGACGAACGGAATGTCCCGGCCTGGATCGCGACGCTCCGGGAGCTCAAGCTCTACTCCTCGCGGCATGTTCTCCACAAGCCACCGGCCCAGTGGCTTGCGGGACGAGGTTTGTTTGCGCCAGACCTCGGCAGGCACAACGACAAAGACCCGCCTCGTCCCTATACGCTGTGGACCCTCAGATTCGGCGAGACGCAGCACTTCCGACAGGCGGGCCTTGGCTTCAGCAACAGTCCACACTCGATGGCGATTGAAATTGGTCATCCTTTGAACCCCCTGGAGGAAGGCATACTAGTCCATTATAGACTATATATATGGCGGCGCAAAGTACAAACGAGGAAACAAATTCCCTCACACTCCAGCGCCTGTATCAAACCATTGGTCTCCATACATACAGCTACAAGGCCCGGGCTCATTGTCCGGCCAGCTATCACGATGTTCAGCCAAAAGGATTGAGACGTGCCCGGGAAATAATCCGGAGCAGCCCACCCCTATTAGCCCTGGTTGCCTGTGTATTCCGGGCCAAGTGCCTCTCCAGCATTCGCGGGTCCTTGGCCATACCCTGGGTAACACGGTCCAAAATGACTGCCAGCACAACAATGGCAAGGCCACCATTGAGGCCGCGTCCAAACTCAAGCTGCTGGATGCCGGCGTAGACCTCAGCGCCCAAACCGCCGGCGCCCACAAGAGCGGCTACAACCACCATGGCCAGAGCCATCATTATGGTCTGGTTCACACCGGCCATTATGGTAGGCCTTGCCAGGGGCAGCTGGATCTTCAGCAGCAACTGCATCGGCGTGGTGCCGAAGGCGCGAGCGGCCTCTATGAGCTCCGGCGACACCAGGCGTATTCCCAAGTTGGTGAGCCGTATAGCAGGCGGCACGGCGTAGATCATGGTCGCCATAACCGCCGGCACAAGTCCTATGCCCAGGAAATATATGGCCGGTATAAGGTATACGAAGCTGGGCATGGTCTGCATCAGATCCAATACTGGTCGGATCATTCCCTCCATCCTGTCGCTCTTCGCCATAGTAATGCCCACCGGAATGGCTGCCGCAATCGACAGGAAGGTGGCTGTGCTCACAACCGTCAGCGTGAGCATGGCCTCAGGCCACAACTCAAAGACCCCTATGAAGAGCAGCCCGATTATGGTGATGATCGCAATCCTGTGGCCGCTCACGCGCCATGCCGCCAGGGCGGATACCGTTATGAAGAGCCACATAGGCATCTGCTGAAGCGCCCTGTTCATTGGCACCATTAACTTGAGCAGGTTGTTGGTGAGTCCGCGGAAGAAGGGCTTCCAGTTGGCGTTCATCCAGCTAACCACGTCGTCCACCTTGTTGTCCAGCTTGCCGGGTGTGATTTCGCTGCCAAGCAGATTAGCGGACAAATCATCAATCTGCCTCACGCGCTGCCCTTCAATTACGTGCTCGTCCTGTCCAGGTGCGTAGAAAGGAAATGAGTCCGGCGTGCCCACCACGGCAACCACAGCCATTGCAAGCAATAAAGCCGCGACTCCTAGCCGCCACATAGGCACTCGAATTGCCTTCAGGGTGCTCCACACAAGGGCCACTGCGAACGCGCCGAAAATCCACATGTAAAGCCTGGGGAAGAAGACCTCTAGCGCGCGTCCTTCCCTATGGTTGGCCAGATCCCAGAGCACAACGGCGAGGACCACTGCGCCCAGAATTGGGATAGCCCGCCTGCGAATCGTGCCCAGAACGCCGTTGCTTAAGGGAATGGCCTTTATCGACTGTGGAATATCCATTTCAATCTCCTCAAAGTCCTTACAGGCAGGACATAGCTTTGGCTAGCATCCAGCGCTCTAGACTCTGGTATAAGCCTCTTCCTTGCCTTGGGATGACTGGTTCTCGGCCAGGCTGGCGAGCAGCGCAGTCCTTGGTATTACGCCCATCAGTCTTCCGTCGTCGTTGACGACTGCTATGGGGCACTCGGTCTGCGCAGCCAGGGGAATAAGCTCATCGATGAGCATGTCCGGCGCGACCATCGAGCACATTGGGGACTCAGTCATAGACAAGTCCTGAAGGAGTGTGTCGCCGCTGTTCGCAGCCTGCGCTACCTGGCTCAAGCTCACGGCGCCAAGGAGTGTCCTTGATTCCCCCAGCACAAAAGCGTACACCTCGTCGCCGGCCTGCATGGCCCTCAATGCTACCGAGGGACTCTCAGACCCCAGGAAGGCAGTCTTGGGCTGCTGCATAATGCTGCCGGCGCCCAGCACCTGGGTCCTGGATATGTCGCGAATGAAGTCCTGCACGTAGTCGTCCGCCGGATTCTCCACAATCTCCTCGGGGCTGGCCAGCTGGATTATCATGCCGTCCCGCATGATGGCAATCCGGTCTCCCAGCTTAAGGGCCTCGTTCAGGTCGTGGGTGATAAACACAATTGTCTTGTGAAGCCGCTTCTGGAGGTCAACGAGTTCGTCCTGCATCTCGCGACGAATCAGCGGGTCCAGTGCGCTGAAGGGCTCGTCCATCAGGAGGATCTCCGGGTCCACCGCCAGGGCCCTGGCCAACCCCACCCTCTGCTGCATTCCGCCGCTCAGCTCTCCGGCAAAGGACTCCTCCCAGCCCTTCAGCCCCACCGCCTCCAGCACCTCCCTGGCCTTTTCGTAGCGTAGGTTCTTCTCCACACCCTGCACCTCCAACCCCCACGCCGCGTTATCGATTATCTTTCTATGGGGCAGGAGCCCGAAGTGCTGGAACACCATTGCAACCTTCTGCCGACGGAACTGGGTCAGTTCGCGGCTGCTGTACTTCAAAACGTCCTCGTCGTCGATCCTTATCTCCCCCGAGGTAGGCTCAATCAGCCGTATCAGGCAGCGGATGAGGGTGGACTTTCCACTCCCGGAGAGTCCCATGACCACGAAGGTCTCCGCAAGAGATACGTCGAAGTTGACGTCCTGCAAGGCCACTACGCAGCCCGTCTCCTCCTGGATTTCCGACTTGCTCTTGTTCGCGTATTCGGGAGTCATGACCGTCTGGGGATTCTTCCCAAACACCTTCCACAAGGATCGAACGGAGATGCGGTCCCCATTAAGCGAGTGCTCGTGTCCGTTGGTCAATAATGTGCTTTCCATACTCATAATCTGTCTCCTTGCTCAGCCTCCGAGACGGCAGTCCCATCCCCCCACAGGCGAGGGGCGCCGCGTCTGGCTTTTCAAGTATCTCCGCTAGAAGCCTGGATGCCGGAATCTATCTCCCGTCCGGGGCGAGAACGCTCAGCGCGAACATGCCCCGGAGGAGATCAATGAAGAGGGTATCAGTCCGAAGAGACGACTCCCTTCCTGTAGATATCCCACATTTCAGAGCGGAATTCGGCCAACTGGCCCGCGTATCCGTTCAGGGCCCAGAGAGTGGCTGTGCTCTGTATCAGACCAAAGAAGGTGGTAGCCGCTGCGTTGGCGTTTATATCCGGTCTGATACTGCCTTCTCTGATGCCCCGATCAAGGACTGCCTGGATAAGCTCCAAGTAGCGAGTGAACATTAGTGACACCTTTGGAGCAAGCGTCGTCCCATCGAATCCCATAGCCTCTGCTATGACGACGAAGGATACCGCCCGGTGGCCCTCCACGTCGCTCAGATGCGCCTCCAGAATGTGCTCCAGGCTATCCACCGCCGACGCTCCCTCCGTCTGGGCGCTCTCGACGGTGTCCAGCAGGGTGCGCTCAATGTCATCGACCAAAAGAGAGAGGATCTGATGTTTGCTGGCGAAATGGCGGTAGATGGCCCCCTCCGTCAGCCCTACCTCCTCGGCAATGGCGTCAATCGTCACGCCATCCATACCCTTGGCAGCGATCAGGTTCCTCGCAGCCTCAATTATCTGGTGCTGGCGCACCAGCGTTTTCTGTCTTGTCATACTTGTAGTCAGACTAAAATGCAAGTAATCGTTCGCTTACATTCTCGCCTTTTCGGAGCAGACTTGTCAACCAAAATACCGCTAACTTTGGTCAACTTTCCATTAACGTTTGCCTATGGACTACCGCACGGAGGCCGGAAACCAGGATTCAGGGGCGACTCGCGAATCGCCCCTGCTGATATAATCAAGGCAATACAGGACGGCCATCACCATCAGAAGATAAATCTCGTGTACGCCTCACACCTCAACCTCGTCAACTTCCGCAACTACCATCGGCTGGAGATGGACCTGCCTATGGGCCCTCTGGTCTTCTACGGAGACAACGCGCAGGGAAAATCCAACCTCCTGGAGGCGGTGTACATGCTGTGCCTGGCCAAGGCTTACCGGGCCGCCAGCGATAGAGAGGCCATAAGCAAAACGGCGGTCGAGGACCAGGACCACGCCCAGATCTCAAGCGTGGTCCAGCGCGGCCAGGACAGAGTGCGCATACTGGTGGACATGCGTCTGGAATCTCCGGAGAGGGAGGGGAGCCCGCCTCATCTGCGCAAGGATATCAGGGTAAACGGCATACCCAGGCCGGCCTCGGATCTGGTGGGCGTCGTCAACGCCGTCCTCTTCGACGCCGCGGACATCCAGTTGGTGACAGGACCTCCGGCGGGCCGCCGCCGCTACCTGGACATCCTTATATCACAGATGGACCGCAGCTACCTCCGGGCGCTTCAGAGGTACCAGAAGGTGGTGTACCAGAGGAATCACCTGCTCCGTCTGCTGCGCGACGGAAGGGCCAGTACCGATGAGATCGACTTCTGGAACGAGGCCATAGTACAAGAGGGATCGTTCATAACCCTGAGAAGGCGCGAGGTTATCAAGGATTTAAGGAGCCTGATGGAGGAGGTGCACTGCCAGTTGACGGGAAACCAGGAGGAGCTGACCGCCGACTACGCGTCCAGCATACCACTGGATGCCCTGAGTGACGCCGGTGGGGAGGACATCCGCCTCACCTTCGAGCGCACCATTGACGCCGGCCGGGACAGGGAACTGGCTCTGGGGTCCTCCCAGTGGGGGCCTCACAGGGACGACGTAAGGCTGCTGCTGGGCGGAATGGAGGCGGCAATCTACTCGTCACGCGGCCAGGCCCGCACCGTTGCCATTGCCCTGAGGCTGGCCGAGGGAATGCTGCTTGAAAAGGAGCGTCGGGAGTCGCCTATTCTCCTCCTTGACGACGTGCTATCGGAGCTTGACCCCTCTCGACGTCATCGTCTGCTGGAGTACGTATCCAGAAGCCAGCAGGCCTTCATCTCCACCACGGACCTGGAGCGCGTGGGCGAGAGCTTCCTTGACAGCGCCGCCAAGTTTCGGGTGGAAAACGGCGCCGTGAAATCGATCTGAAACCGCACTCCCGGCAGTTCGCGCCCTCCTTGTGATAAGATATCTGCGCCCGGGAGATTTCTCCCGATGGAACTACGACACTGGGAGGCAGCTAATGACCTCACCTGAAGAGAAGCTGGGTAATGCGATAGAAGAGGCCGCCAGAAAGATTCTCAGCAGCCGTTACACCGTGGCAATGGTGGGCGCCGGGATGTCCGTGGAGAGCGGGATACCGCCCTTCCGTGGCGCGGGTGGTCTGTGGACTCGTGTGGGACAACCGGACAATAGAGGCTACCAGCGATTCCTGGAGGACCCGGAGGCGCATTGGCGCAATATCCTGAACCCGGAGACGGATGGCCCGCGAAGCGAGTTCCGGGAGGCAATTGAGAGCGCGAGACCCAACCCGGGCCACTACGCCCTTGTGGACCTGGAGGACATGGGCATCCTGAAGTACATCATCACCCAGAACGTGGACGGCCTACACCTGGACGCCGGAAACCACAAAGTGGCCGAGATCCACGGCAACAGGAACAAACTTCGCTGCATCGGGTGCAATCTGCGGTGGATGCGGGAAGAGTTCGAGATCAAGGTGCTGCCCCCCAGGTGCCCGGAGTGCGGCGACCTCATCAAAGGGGACGGCGTTGCATTTGGAGAGCCCATACCGCGAGACGTGTTGTCCGTATGTTCCCGCGAGTCGATGGAGTGCGACTGCATGGTCATCATCGGCACCTCGGCAGTGGTCTACCCGGCGGCGGCCTTCCCGCAGGAGGCAAAAATGCGCGGAGCCACCTTAATCGAGATCAACACGGACGACACTCCCCTGACCCACATGTGCGAACTGGCGCTGCGAGGGCCGTCGGGCGAGATCCTTCCGGCGTTGGTCGACAAGATCAAAGCACTTTCCGAGGAGCTCAGGGCGCGGGAGACCTCTTAGGAGGAGAAGCGGGAGAGGGAGAACGGGAGCAGAGGCGCCTCGTCTCCCCTAGTGATGTAGTCCGTGATGAGCTTGCCCGTGGCGGCGCTGAGGAGTATGCCGTTCCTGAAGTGTCCCCCAGCCATCAGCACGCCCTCCCACCCCGGCACTGCTCCCAGAATCGGAGCGCCGTCTGGTGACGCGGGGCGCAGCCCCGCCCATATCTTGTGCAGCTCCGCGCCGGCAACGGCTGGCACAAGCTCAATAACGCCGGCCAGAATCCCGGCTATGCCCTGTAGCGTGGCCTTGTCACGAAAGCCCGCCTCCTCCTGGGTAGTCCCCAGGACTATGGAGCCGTCCGCCTTGGGCACAAGGTAGGTCATCCCGCGCCAGACGCCCATAGAAATGGGCGCGGGCAGGATGCGGGCCGCCATTATCTGACCGCGAACCGGCCTCACCGGCAGGTCCACCCCAAGCCAGTCGCCGTACTGGCCGGCCCACGCCCCGGAAGCCAGCACTACCCAATCCCCTTCCAAGTCACCCGCGGGCAGCTTCACTCCGGTTATGCGGTCTCCGGAAGACAGCAGCCCCCCGACTTCTGTGTCTTGAAGGAAGGTGGCTCCTCTTCTCGCGGCTCCCTGTGCAAAGGCCCTCACCAATCGACGGCTGTTCAGATGCCCCTCCTGCGGAGAATGGAGAGCGCCTCTGACACCCTCTCCCAAGCCCGGCTCCATACTACGCGCCTCCTCCGGAGACAGCCAGCGAACCCCCATGTCCAGTCCGGCCTGCCACTCCAGCCGCGCTTTCAGGTCGGCCTCCTCTTCCTCCATAAAAGCCACGTGCAGGATACCGGACGACAGGTACTCGACGTCTATCCCCGACTCCTGCTGGAGCTGCGGCAGCATATCCAGCAACAGGGAGCGACTCATCAACGCCAGATCGAGGGTGTGGCCCACGGGTATGGCCTCCGAGAGGGCCGCTATCATGCCCGCTGCTACGCCGGAAGCGCCCCCTCCAACCTTGCCGCGCTCCACCAGCGTGACCCCCACCCCGGCTCCCGCCAGGTGGTACGCTATGGAGCACCCGATAACTCCCCCGCCTATGACTATGACGCGACTATTCGATGCCATTGCGTTATCGCCTATCCCCCGCCGACCGGCCTCACCACCTCCACCTGGTCGCCCTCATTCAGGATTATCTGGGGAAACTTCTCCCTGTCCAGGACCTCTCCGTTGTAGCACACGGCGACGAACTGCAGGTTAACGCCGCTGGAGCGCAGCAGTTCAAGGAGAGGCGTAGGCCCATCCAGGTCTCTGGACTTACCGTTGACAGTCAGGGTAATCAACGCTTATACCATCACGAATGCGACGGCTGCGCCGCACGACTTTCGGCGGCAGCCGACATTAGCTGTTTCAGCTCACGCGCAGCCCCTTCAGGGTCCGGTGAACCAAGTATGGCGCTGACGACAGCAACCCCTTGAGCGCCAGACTCCATCACAGAGCCTACGTTCCGGGAGTCGATGCCGCCGATGGCCAGGATTGGCGCATCCACCTGACTTGCAATCCTGGAGAGAAGGTCGAGACCGCCCGTTTCGGCTCCGGGTTTCGAAGCCGTAGGAAATATGGTGCCGAGAACCAGGTAGTCCGCGCCCTCTTCTGACGCCAGGGATGCGGCAGAAAGCCCGTGGACCGATTTGCCCACCAGCAGCTCGGACGGCGCCACTCGTTTGGCGTCGCAGACCGGCAATGAGGCCTCAGGAAGGTGAAGACCGTCTGCGCCGGCAGCCAGGGCCACGTCCAGGCGGTCGTTGATGAGCAGAAGGGCCTTGCCTTCTGTGACGACGCGCAGCCGAAGCGCCAACTCCAGCAGCTCTCCGCCGGGCATGTCCTTCTCGCGGAGCTGCACCACGTCCACCCCACCCGACACAGCCGCTGCCACCTTCTCATCCAGGGTTCCCGCGCACAACATTCTGTCCGTAACCAGGCAGAGACAGGGATAAAGCAGAGTTTGCACGGCTCTCGCTCGGCTTTTAGCCGCGCCCCACAACGCCCTCGACGGGGCTGCTGGCAGAGGCGTAGTTCTTCCTGGCGATGCGTCCAGCCTGAAAGGCCTTGCGTCCTGCCGACACTCCCTCGCGGAATGCGTCCGCCATGAGTGTGGCGTCTTCAGCCTGGGCGATGCCCGTGTTCACCAGAACTGCATCGGCCCCCATCTCCATCGCCTGAGAGGCGTCGGATGGGACGCCCAGTCCAGCGTCGACCACCACCGGCACGGAGGCCTGCTCTACTATCATCTGTATCTCCTCGGCGGTGTGTATGCCGCGCCCGGAGCCTATGGCCGAGCCCAGTGGCATCACCGTCGCGCATCCAACCTGCTCAAGCTTCAGGGCCAGGACCGGGTCGGCGTGGATGTACGGCAGCACAACGAACCCTTCGTCCACAAGAGTCCTGGCCGCCTCCAGAGTGCCCACCGGGTCCGGAAGAAGGTATCGCGCGTCCGGCTGCACCTCCAGCTTTATCCAGTTGGAGAGTCCCATTGAACGGGCCAGACGGGCAATGGTAACGGCCTCATCCGCCGTCCGGCACCCGGCGGTGTTGGGCAGTATCTGATACCTGCTCCAGTCAATGTAGTCCAGGATAGTCTTCTTGTCGGGGTCGTCCAAGTCAAGTCGCCGCAGCGCCACGGTTATCATCTCCGTGCCGGAGGCCTCAACAGCGCTGACCATCTCCTCCATAGTGCGGTACCTGCCCGTCCCCAATATGAGGCGCGACTTGAACTCTTTTCCGGCGATGATCAGATTGTCAGACATCGACCTGTACCTACCTGTGCATCTCTGCAACGACCATTCCTGCGCATGTGGACCTCTTTACGACCCTGTACCAAACGCTCCAACCCAGCGTCAGTTGAATGACATCGGGTTGGAGCGCAGGTTTATCTTATATTACCCTTCAATTCGGGCTGTCTACCCTGCCCGGCAGCTATCTACCCAGCCAGTTAGGGGCCCGCTTTTCGGCAAAGGCCCTCGGGCCCTCCTTGGAGTCCTCTGAGTTCAGGACCCAGCGGCCCACGTTTGCGCCAAGCTGCTGGGACTGGGTCATGGCAAACTGGCGCCAGAACTGGACAATCGCCTTGCTACCCTGGACGGCCAGAGGCGCGTTCCTGCCGATGTCCTGGGCAATCTCAATTGCCTTGGGCAAAAGGTCGTCCGGCTCCACCACCTCATGGACAAAGCCGATGCGGAAGGCGTCTTGGGCGCTCAGGGGCCTGGCGCTGTACAGGAGGTAGCAAAGCTCGCCAAAGGGCATGACGCGTGCGCCGTGGTGTACCGCGAAACCCGCCATGATGCCCCTCTGCACCTCGTAGAGACCGAAATAGGCCTCGGTAGAAGCGATACGAATGTCGCAGTCCATAGACCGCTCGCAGCCTCCGCCAATGGCCAGGCCGTTGACCGCGGCGATTATCGGCTTGGGGGATGTAGAGAAGGCGCCCAAGCCACCTCCGCCTCCCCCGGGGGGAGCCAGCTCCCGCCTGGCATCCTCTTCGTTCATCTCACCGCTCTCCACCTTGGCTCGGATCTCTGCGACCCTGGCATTGCGCTCGGTCATCTCCTTGAGGTCAGCCCCTGCGCAAAAGGCCCGTCCGTTGCCGGTGACTATGCCGGCGAACATGGAGTTGTCGCTGTTGAAGTCGCGCAAAGCCTCGTCCAGGTCCCGGCCCATCTGACCCCCAAGGGCGTTTAGCCGCTCCGGCCGGTTCATGGTGAAGGTTGCGTAGTGTCCCTCCGGGTTCTTCTCGTAGATTAGGTCTGGCATATCTTGTCGCTCCTTAGTGATATTTTTGCGCCTGCAAAGACGCTATGGGATCTACTCTGCAACGGGTCCAGTGTCTGCCCGGGAATCAGGCGAAGAGAGCGCCGCCTAGCCTACCGGCGGCATCAAGAGGCATGTCCAACGCTTTCTCCCTTCGCTGGCATTACCCAGTTCAGGTACGGACGGTCGCCCCGATGCGCCGGAGCCTCTCAGCCTGGCATTCCCAAGCTCCCGCTAGACCCTCTGAATCGGCCCATTCCAATAGACCCCTGAGCCTGGCTAAAAGGTTAAGACAATCCGCGCCCAAAGTCAATCTCCGCGCCGACTCAAGCAACATTTCGGCGTCGTCTCAGACCACGGAGCTAAATTCCCGTTCAGGTTGACATCCAAATGGCCTGGCGTTAGAGTAGGGGCGTCGGTTGTGGAGTTCCATGGTAACAGAACGCTCGGAAACACCCCAGGAAGACGACGTAATCGTAAATTACTGCCCCGTGTGCGGTCGTACTGAGCGCCGCGCTTACAAAGATGGGGAGCACTGGCACACGCCCTTCTTCTACCGCGACGCGTGGTGGGCCAGAGGCCCCTGCCCTTCGTGCCTGGAAGCCGCCAAGAAGTAGGCGCCACCGGCAGCGATGCCGATCGCTCCGAGTTCATCCCTCGCCCCGCTTCGCCAGGGATTGCCTTGTATCTGAACCACGTATATAATTCCTCCAACTTCCGGGAAAAGGAGCCGCGAATATGACGTATGCCTTTATGAACGGTGAATTCATGCCCCTGTCCGAGGCCAAGGTAGGGGTAATGACCCACGCCCTCCATTACGGCACCGCCATATTCGAAGGCATACGTGGCAACTGGAATCCCGAGCAGGAGAAGATGTACATATTCCGGCCCAGAGAGCACTACCAGCGTCTGCTCCAGGGCTGCAAGGTGATGCGGATTAACGTCCCGTACACCGCCGATGAGCTTACCGACATCACCGTGGAGCTTGTGGAGAAGTGCGGATACCAGCAGGACATCTACATACGCCCACTGGCTTTCAAGGGAGCGGAGAGGGTAGCGGTCCTGAAGCTCCAGGACCTGTCCGACTCCCTGGTGATTTTCACCATTGCCTTTGGGGCCTACCTGGACCTGGAGGAGGCGGCCAACTGTTGCACGTCCTCCTGGCGGCGCATGGAGGACACCATGATACCGCCGCGCGTGAAGATCGCGGGGCTGTATGTCAACAGCGTACTGGCCAAGACCGAGGCAACCCTGGCCGGTTTCGATGAAGCCATTCTGCTGACTCAGGAGGGTTACGTCTCGGAGGGCGCCGGGGAGAACATCTTTACGGTCATGGACGGCAAGCTGGTGACCCCTGCCGTATCGGACAATATCCTGGCAGGCATCACCAGGCAGGTGGTTATCCAACTGGCGAAGAACGAGCTTGGGCTGGAGACCGTGGAGCGGAGCGTGCGGCGCAGCGAACTCTACACCGCAGACGAGTGCTTCCTCACGGGAACGGCCGCACATCTCACGCCGGTGGGACGGATCGACAACCACAATATAGGTAGCGGCGAGTTGGGCCCGATTACCAAGGAGCTGCAGAACATCTACTTTGACGTCATCAGAGGCAGGGTGTCCAAGTACCTCCACTGGTGTACACCCGTTCCGACTCCCGTAGCACAGCCGGCATCCTAGACGCCGAGCAGAGCTTCCAAAATGTTAAGGCCGGCTCCCAATGCGCCTATGCGACAAGCGAAGAAACCCTTGGGTGAGGACAATGTTCCCGTCGACTTCCGGTTGGTGACAGGCTGAGGTTCACGGAGAGACAAGGTGACGTTCACTCAAGAATACCTGCTTCTAGTATTCTTTCTGTGTAGCGGTGTAATACAGGTGGCTTCGGCTTACGGCGGCCTCAATGGGCTGCTGTTCTTCAAAAGCCGGACCGTATGCGCAGTTCTGGGTATGGGGCTTATCGCAGGCTCTCTGGTCTGGTTCTTCTACACCGGAGGTCGCAACATCCCGGACACCAACGGTGGCATCGCCGGAGCTTCCCAGTTCGGCCTGTTTGGATTGGGCGGATTTCTGGCCCTGCTGTTTACTTTCCTGACAACCTCCTTTACCAACCACCACAGTGGCGCGGGCTACGACCACGAAAACGTCTCGGATACGACGGACGGTCTCCCGTCTCTGAGAGAGACCACTTTTGTACAGGCGTTAATGAACAACCTGAGCGCGCTATGGAAGCTTTATCGAAGGCTGACGCAGAGATATTCCTCTGGCTGAACGGCGTGGTAGGCGCAGCTCCCTTCCTGGACAGGATAGTCCAGTGGGTAGTAAGCGACTACCTTATACCACTGGTGTTTTCCACAATCCTTCTGGGACTATGGTTCGGATGGCGGGACCAGGGCATGAGGGAGCTGCATCAGAGAGGGGTTATGGTGGCGGGCATGGGCGTCGGCATAGCCAACGCTGCGGTGAAGATCACCAACGCCTTCTACTTCCGGCACCGGCCCTTTGACACCTACGAAGTCAACCTGCTGTTCTATCCACCCACGGACTCGTCCTTCCCGGCCAACCCCGTGGCGATAACCGTAGCAATGGCAACCGGCGTCTGGATGGCGAACAGGAAGATCGGCGCGGCCATGTTCATAGTCGCCCTCATCTACGGCTTCTCCAGGGTTTACGCTGGAGTATTTTACCCGCTGGACGTGCTGGGCGGCGCTCTCATTGGCCTCGGAGCGGCCTACCTCGTATCCCTGGTTCTTAAGCTTATAGAGCCGGTGCCAACCCTATGTCTGCGACTGGTGCGATTCCTCTGCGTCGCCTGAGCGGCGACTTCCAAGGTCTAAATGGCTCCGCCTCTGTCCTCAAGCATAGCGCGCGGAATGTCATCCACCAATCGGCGGGCAACCCGCTCGCCCACCAATTTGGCGGCGGCGTCCACGCCCGGCGAGAGAATCGGCGTACGGTCTCCCTGAGCGGCGTGGCTGTCCGAGGCGATGAGGTGAACGAGGCCCATCCGTAGAAGCTCCTCTGAGACCTCCCGGGCCGTTTCACCGAAGGACCCGACAAGGCTCCCCGCCGTCAACTGAGCAAGGGCGCCTCTGTTAACCAGGTCAGCCAGGAGTTGAGGGCTGCGCTGGATGGGGATGTTCCGCTCAGGATGCGCGACGATTGGCCGCAAACCTCTGCCCAGCAGCTTCTGAAGCGTCTCCTCCGCGTGGAAGGGGTATATCTCGAAGGGCAGCTCAATCAGGATGAAGCGCGTCCCTTCTATGGGCAAAGTCACGCCTCTGTCCACCTGCTCCGGCGTGTTCATCTCAAGGTGATTCTCCATTCCAAAAATCACCTTGAGGGCTACCGAGCGCGTCTCCATCTCACGGTTTAGCTCATCAACCAGGGCCTTTGCGCGGGATATGG
This sequence comes from Dehalococcoidia bacterium, assembly GCA_965218945.1. Taxonomy (GTDB): domain Bacteria; phylum Chloroflexota; class Dehalococcoidia; order Lucifugimonadales; family UBA2985; genus DAOUJW01. The sequence continues at coordinate 2,130,285 of OZ244718.1, read as the reverse complement.
ACGACCTGTTCACCACGTCCCGGTTGTGGGGAGTAGCAGCCATGACACGCGTACCATCCCGGTACGCCATAAGCGCCATCTCGACGGACTCCTCCATATTGGATGGGCCGTCGTCCATGCCCGGGAGGATGTGGCTATGCAGGTCGAACATCGGATCGCTCAGAGGCTGTAGTCAGGAGCGAGCCGTACAGGGACAATAGCCTGTCCGCCACTGCCGACCACCCCATAGTCAAGGCCCTGCTGCGAGCGGCCTCGCCCATACTCCTGTTGATGACGGGACTGCTGAGGAGAACTTCCAGTCTGTCGGCGAATGGCTCAGGACACCGCCAGGGGACCAGGTAGCCGGTAACCCCGTCCTTGACTATGGTGGGCAGCCCTCCGACCCTTGATGCCACAACCGGAGTACCGCAGGCCATCGACTCCAGAGCGACCAGCCCAAAGCTCTCGTAGTAAGACGGCACAACGCACACGTCGGCGGCGCTGTAATACGCCGGTAGTTCTTGCTGCTCCACCCTCCCCAAGAAGCTGACTTGGGGTGAGATGGAAAGCTCGCCGGCCAACGTCTTGAGGCGCTCTACCTCGCTGTCACCCTCGGAGTCACCGCCTACGATAAGGGTCTTCACGCTCTCCGGCTGCTCCAGCTGAGCGACGGCCTTGAGGAGAATGTCTATGCCCTTCAGAGGCTCAATCCTGCCCACGTACAGCACCACCTTGCTGCCCTGCAAACCCAGGTCCCTCTTGGCTTGGTCGCCGTCAATAGGCCGGAAGCGCTCCACGTCCACGCCGCATGGTACAGCTTCTATGTTGTCTCCCACGGTGTTGTAGAGACGGGTTATAGCTTCCCTCTCGTGCTCGCTGAACGCCACTATTCGGTCAGCCGAGGCTATGACTTTGCGTTCTCCCGCCGCTCGCACGTCCGGCTCCCTCTCACCCGCACGGGCGCGCAGCTTGACCTCCGCCAGCGTATGGAAGGTAGCAACGTGTGGGACGCGCCAGTGGCGCGCCAGGACAGCCCCAACTCGACCCGATAGCCAGTAATGGGAGTGGATGACGTCGTAGGAGAGACCATGTTGTCGGGTGTAGTCCAGGAGGCCGTGCACGAACTCCGGGAGGCAGGCGGGCAGGTCCTCCTTCTGACGAGAGTGGTCGCCCGCCTTGACGTGGATTACTCTAGCTCTCTCGCCCAGAGCCACAATCTGCCGGTCGTCCGGCTCGTGGTCTCGCGTGTAGATGTCTACGTAGATCCCTTTGGCGGACAGCTCTTGAGCGACCTGGCGGACGTAGACGTTCATTCCACCGGTGTCCTTGCTCCCAAGCCGGGCTATTGGACAGCCGTGGACGCTGACAATTGCAACCCGTTTCACTGAGCGCTCGGCCAGAGACATGCTCATGCAATGACCCTGCAGGCGTACCTGGAAACGGCCAATTCAAGACCACCCATCGGGCTTGCAGTCCTATCGAAACAGAGACAAGTGACGCAGCTGCTTCCCCTTGGCTCCCAGGTGATACTTGTATTGCTCGGTACCGCGGAGCATATCAAAATACTCCTTCCCGTCGCTGATGGCCCCTTGTATGCACAGGGCCTTGAGAAGGAAGCTCGTCCCCAGGCTGGCATATTCCAGATTGTGACCGCTGTTATAGAGCGATAGAACGTTGTTGTAGTCGAAGCACACTGTAGCGGCGGTCCGGACTCCCTCCACCTCCATAAAGAAGAGGTTCAGGTATCCACGGCCGGCCATCTCGAGGAGGACGTCCCTGAAAAACTCCCCTCTCTCCTCGGTGAGAAACTCCGATTTCTCCTCCCGGCTCTGGGCCATGAGGCTCAGGAACTCGTCGATGGACTCAGATATGCTATCGACGTCCTCCAGCCGCTGGATGCTGAAGTCGACCTCTCCGCTCAGCTTGCGCAGCTTCCGCCTCAGTTCGTGGCGGTCTTTCTTTCTCAGCCCGGCGAGGTACTCGTCCCAGGTCCCGGGAAGGTCGACCCCGAGCAGTTCCCCCTCGATGCCCTGCTCCGTTCGATATCCCTTCGCCTCAGCCAAGCCCAGCATGCCTTCCAGGGTTGGTGAGCCCTCCAATATGGACTCCAGCTTGAACTCAGTCCAGTCTTCCTCTTCCAGGTAACCGGCGAAGGCCTGAAAGAAGTCCTCCTCGCGACCCTTCACCACAACAAAGTCGTGGATGTCCCACAGGTCGGTGCTGCCCAGGAAGGTAATCAAACCATCCTGGAGCACGAGGGGCGCAATCCCGATTGTCGTATCGTCGTCCCTGAATCTGAGGACCTTCAACTCCTGCCCGTCGGGTCTGACGCTCTCCCACCAGGTCTTCTGCCAGTAGGGAGTGAGGAAAATTGTGTTGGACACGCTGCTTTGAAGGAGGCCTTCCCATTCGGCCTCTATGCCCTCAAAGCTCTCTACACTATACGAATATGCCATTATCTCTCCCGGCGACCAGCGCCGTCCTCAGAAGGTGCGGACGTTCATCTCTGTATGCTCCGCTCCAGACTCCGCGATTCCCTCAGCACGTCTTCCAGCGTATTCTCCATCTCGCCCGGCTCCAGAGACAGCTCCCGAAGATACGCATCCGTCTGCTGGGAAGCGACTGCGGGGTCCTTGAGGCCGTTGCCGGTTATCACGCACACCACTCGCCGGCCGGTGAAATCCACGCCCTGCTCATACAGCTTGATGAGGCCCGCCACCGACGCCGCAGAAGCCGGCTCGCCAAAGATTCCCTCTCTGCTCGCCAGCAGCCTGTAGGCGTACAGTATCTGGTTGTCCGTTACCGCGTCTATCGTCCCACCGGACTCGTCGCGAGCGACAAGCGCCTCACTCCAGCTTGCAGGGTTGCCTATCCGTATCGCGGAGGCGATAGTTTGAGGCTCCGCCACGGGCTCCTGCCTTACAATGGGCGCAGCGCCCTCCGCCTGGAAACCCATCATTTTGGGCCTTGTGTCCGCTTTACCCACGTCGCAGTACTCCTTGAATCCCCTCCAGTAGGCCGTGATGTTGCCGGCGTTCCCAACGGGGATGAAGAGGTAGTCCGGCGCGTCTCCCAGGTCGTCAACGACCTCAAAGGCCGCAGTCTTCTGCCCCTCCAGGCGGTGCGGGTTGACCGAGTTGACGAGGGTTACGGGGTGATTATCGGTGAATGCGCGCACGGTTTCGAGGGCCTGGTCGAAAGTGCCGATCACCACCATTATCCTGGCGCCGTATGCCTGGGCCTGGGCCATCTTCCCGGCTGCAACGTCGCCCTTGGGAACCAGTACGATTGTGGTGAGGCCACAGTAGGCCCCGTACGCCGCAGCCGAGGCGCTGGTGTTGCCGGTGGAGGCGCACATTATAGCCGTGCTGCCGTTCTCGATGGCCTTCGCCACCGCCATCACCATACCGCGATCCTTGAAGGACCCCGTTGGATTGCACCCTTCCAGCTTGAAGTAAAGCTCGCTGCACCCCAGCACACTGCTCAGATAGCGCGACTTCACCAGAGGCGTGCTGCCCTCGCCCATGCTGAGCATAGGAGTATTTGGAGTGATCTCCAGAAACTCCTTATAGCGCATGAGGACCCCTTCTCCCATATGTATCCTTCCTTGGGTGACCCTATTCCTCTACCCGCAAAACGTTGCCTATTTCCTTCACAACTTCCAGTGTCGCTAACTCTTCCAGGGCCTGCTGCACGTCCCTCTCCCGTGATGGGTGGGTCGTAATGACCAACTCCGCCGTCTGAGCCTGGGGATCGGCCTCCTTCTGGATTACGGAGGCGATGCTTATCCGAAGGTTACCCAGGATAGCCGCCATCTGAGCCAGCACTCCCGAACGGTCCTCGACGGTCATGCGAATGTAGTAGCGCGTTACGAGGTCTGATATGGAGCGAGTGGTCGTCTCGTTGTCCATAGGCACGGATGAGGCGGGCGTGTTCGCCCCGGTCAAGCCCCATGCCACCTCCAGAACGTCTCCCAAAACGGCGCTGGTGGTTGGCATTGAGCCTGCTCCGCGGCCGTGGAACAGCACCTTGCCAACCAGGTCTCCCTCCAACTCCACGGCATTGAACACACCGTCCACTTTGGCCAGTGGCATCTCCTGTGGAACCAGGACCGGGTGTACCCGAGCCTCCACTTCAGCCCCCTCCCTCTTGGCGATCGCCATGAGCTTTACGGCGTATCCCAACTCCCTGGCGTACCGAAAGTCGTTGACTGTGAGGCGTGATATGCCCTCCCGGTAGACGCTCTGATGGCTCACCCTTGTCTGAAAGGCGAGGGAAGCCAGGATTGCCAGCTTGTACGCTGCATCGAATCCCTCCACGTCGTTGGTGGGGTCCGGCTCCGCATAGCCCAACTCCTGGGCCTCCCGTAGCGCCTGGGGAAAGTCTACGTCCTCATAGGTCATCTTGGTGATAATGTAGTTGGTGGTGCCGTTGATTATGGCGCGCACCGCCTTGATCTCATTGGCTCTCAGGTCTTTCATCAGCGGCCTGAGAATGGGAATGCCTCCGCCCACGCTAGCCTCAAACAGGAGCTGTACTCCCTTCGCGGAGGCCAGGGCCAGCAGGTCTGGACCGTGCTTTGCCATCACCTCTTTGTTGGCGGTCACCACGGACTTACCGCCCTCCAGGGCCTGCCTCAAGTAGTCGAGGGCGGGCTTTTCACCGCCCATGACCTCCACAACTACGTCTACTTCAGGGTCCTGGAGAATGTCATCGGGGTTGGTGGTGAGGATGTCCGTGGGTGTGCCGGCGGAGCGCGGCTTTTCCAGGTCTCTAACCAGGACGCGGCTGACTCTAACAGGGATCCCGGCTTGCTTGGCAATCAGGGCGCTCTTCCGGGTCAGGGCTTCCATGACACCGCTGCCCACAACTCCCAGACCCAAAAGGCCCACGTTGATGACCCTATCCTTGGGATTCACTACGATCTCTATGAGCTGCCAGCATCCAGGTTCTGCCTGGTCTGCGCTTCACGAACCTGCTTGATCAGCCAGTCGTATTGCCAGTCACATTCCCCACCGGCCGAGCCGCCGCCGAAGCACAGTTCGATCCTGTGGTTACCCCGCTCCTGGAATATCCACTGCTGATAGGCGACGTTCTTCAAACGGCTCCGCATCTCCGGCTCAATGGTCCTGGCGTCATCCACATCCGTGACCTTGACGAAATAGGTGGTCTCTCCCAGGTTAATAGACCCGCTGGTCTCACCGGATTGAAGATTGAATATTGTATCGTCCAGGGGTGGGTATGCAAGCTCCGGGACCCAGCCCAACACCCCTCCCTCAACCGCCGTGGTGCGGTCCGCGGAGAGATCCTCCGCGACGACAGCGAACTCCTCGCCGGCCTCCAGTCTCTCCGACACCTCAGCCACCTGCTCGAAATTCTCCGTGGAGACGACTATCCAGGACACGTTGGCCTGCTTCCCTATGGTGGGCACCTCTTGTCCCAGTATCTCCGTGAGCTTCCCCCTGAGCAGGTCGGCCTGGACAAGCTTGCGATGCTCCTCCTCTGATAGGTTGACCGTCTCCAGGTACCGATTGTAGCTTTCGCCGAACTCGCGGTCCAACTGGTCGGGGGGCACGTCCACCAGCTCCGGCGAGCTGCCTATGATCCTGGATTTAACCTCCTCGTCAATCTCGTCGGTAGTCGCACGAGCGCCCCTGCCGGGCGCCCCCGTCCTTACCAGCTCGTTCTCCTCAAGCAGTTGCAACACCCTAAAAGGCTCCACAGAGAGGTTGGGTTGAGCGCCCAACTCCTGAAGGCCCTTCATGTAATTTGTCAGGAACCCCAGCGTGTACGTGGTATCGTCCACACGCAGCACGACGTTTCTGGGCGGCACAACGAAGTTGGACCAGTAGCCGTAGGCCGGAATAGCCAATATGAAGAGGACCGCAATCACTCCGGCAAAGAGAATAGCCCGCTGCTTGCTGCGTTCCCTTTGCCACTTGGACTGCTGCCTTCTCTGACTTGGGCGAATCGTTATAGCGTCTCTCTGCCTCGCCATATCCCTTTCCTTGGGTTGTAGTTAAACGGAATCGCCCACGATATTATGGGCGACAAATACTACGCACGTCATTCGAACCGGCGGCCCGGGCTAGGAACCGGCATCCCTGCCCACACGGATGTGAGCCTGTGAAAAGGGTAGGAGAGCAAGGTGTCTCGCCCTCTTGATCGCCGTTGAAAGGGCTCTCTGGTGCTTGGCGCACGTTCCCGTCTTGCGTCTGGGCTCCATCCTGGCCCTCTCGGAGACGTAGCGCCGAATCCGTCCCAAGTCCTTGTAGTCTATTTCAGACACGTGATCGGCGCAGAACGCGCACACCTTGCGCCTGGTGTAGAACCTGGGCCTACCGCGCCTTCTCTGTGGACCTCCCGGTCTAAACCTGCTAACCATTTACTATAACCTCAAACTTCCGTCGAGAACCCGGCCTAGAACGGCAGGGAGTCCTCGTCAAATGGACTTTCTCCTTCACCTTCCGGGGAACCGGGCCCACCCGGGGCGCGGTCCAAGAACAGCACTCTCTCGGCTACGATCTCGTTGCTGAACCTGGTCTGGCCGTCCTGTCCCTGCCAGGAGTTGCTGTGAAGCCGACCGTCAACGTAGGCGCGCCGGCCCTTGCTGAGATACTGGTTGCACAACTCAGCCAACTGGTTCCACGCAACGACGGTGAACCACTCCGTTTCCTCATGCCTCTCTCCGTCGGAGCTGGTATAGCTCCTGGATGTAGCGATACGAAAAGATGTCACCGGATTGCCGTTGGGAGTGTACCGCATCTCCGGGTCAGTCCCCAAGAATCCTATTACCGACATCTTGTTCAAACCGGCCATCTCAGTTCTCCTTACCCATGTCCAGCGCAGCGCGCTCCAGTTGCTGCCTCACTCTTACTGCTTCTCGGCATCGTCTGCCGTCTCGGCCTCGGACGCGTCGTCGGTTGCAGCGGACTCAGTCTCCGCCTGGGGTGCAGGCTCGGCTTCTGCCGTTGCAGCCTCTCCCTCAGCCTCCGACGTCGGCTCGTCTCCGGCTGCAACCGCCTCCGTTGCCTCTTGTGCAACGTCCTCTTCTGCCGTCGCCGAAGCGTCTGCGGGCGCGGCCTCCGCTACAGGTGCAGGGGCCTCCTGGACGGGCGTCACCCTGGCCTCCGGGATGGAGTCTATTCTGAGAAGAATGTGCCTCAGAATGTTCTCCGACACCCTCAAGTTGGCCTCCAACTCACCGGCGCGCTCCGGGTCAAGCTCCAGGTGGGTCAGCACATAGCTGCCCTCGTTGTGGTTGTTTATGGGATACGCCAGCCGCCTCAAGCCCCCCCAGCGCTCCTGTCTGACAACCGTACCGCCGCGCTCCCCAATGTCATTGTTCACCCGCTCCAGTGTTGCAGACAACCCCTCGTCGTCCGTCTGGGGCACCACCATCATTAGCTCATAATACCTCAAGTCGGTTTCTCCCTATCCGGCAAAAATACTGGGACATTATAGCACCTGCGACTACGCGCGACAATGAATTGCGAAACGAGTAAACGAGCCGCGCGTCGGCGTGAGACGCGCCCGACAAAATGAGCAGGCGCAATGGCGAGAATCGCCAACCGGGGTGAGAACGCCTCCACGTTCACATTTTTGGTTTGTTTCTCATAGTCACTCCAGGATTTGCAAACCCTGGCAGTCACGGGGTATTTGCTACTTGGAGTCTTTCTTGCGCTGTTCGGAGGTCAATTGTGGACCAATTGGGCGCCCGGTGTTAGTTGGGGGTCTCAAGCCGTAAGCACGTTGACGCTAGTAAGGACTCCCTGTCTACCACGCAGGGCGTAACCTGTATCTGGGGGATGTTCGCAACCGGCAGCAGTCTGTACTCCATAATTCGGTAATCGCTTATCAGCGTACGCTCCCCGGCCTCGTCTTCTTCATACAGGGCGAAGCGGTGAAGAATGGGCCTGTCCAAGACGTATTCGTAGCGGTCCACATATTGAGGACCTGCAAATGTGATACGCCTCCATTCCCACGCCACAGCGTTCCGGCCCTGCCAATCCCTGGCTTCCACCTGGGCATGCCATTCACCTATAGGCCACGGCCACACGAATTTCACAAAATCAGTGACGCTATCGCCGATTATAGGACCCTGGGGATGCCAAAGCTGCGCGCCAGTGGAGAGGTAGTAGGTGGTCACCTGGCCGTCCTCAATTCTGGACATCTCCACGAGCCTGCCGTCCAAGGCACGGGAGATAGTCGTGTAGAGGATGATCTCGCCGTCTCCATCCTGGGCATACCAAGACTCTGACCGGATGCTCTCCGGGATATGAAATGGAGAGTTCGGCGGTATTTTGGTAGGGTCGGGGCGTTTGTACGTAGCGCTGCGGAGATACAGGATTTGCCCATCGGTGATCCCGTCCACGAGGCGTTTCAGTTCCTCCTCAGAAGTCAGACGGGCCTCCTGTGACGGCCACAGAAGAACCACTGTTGCAGTGAGAAGAACAACGGCGACGATGGTTATACGGATGCGCATGGCGGGATTGTAGCACACGACTGAGAGGCCGATTTTATGCTCGAGATACCGTCTGAACAACCTTCGGGGTAACGACGCAGGTCTCTATCCTTCCTGCTGCCGCAACGGCTCTGCGAGGATTGACAACTCTCGCCAGGCATAGCAATGTATGGGCATGGATCGAATCGGGAGTGTTCCGGCTAAAGCCACGCGACCAGGAGGCCAATTGCCGCTGGAATTGCACAAGCGGGATTCCGCCAATGCCGAGAGCGCTCGCGTATGAGTAGGGTGCGGCTTGGCGTTGGCGCATTTACGCTGGTGTCCGTCCTGGCTCTATCCTGGTTTCTACCCATCCTCAAGACGGATTCAGCCGGCGCGCCGATACCCACCCGGCAGGCAGATCAGGAGAAGCAGATGATCCTAAAAGGAATCTCTGCGGGCCAGATCCTGTATCTCAAGAGTATTCAGTATGAAAGAAAGGATCCTGGCATTCCTGGCCGCGCCTGGGCATTACCGGAGCATGTCCTGGGGGAGATATGGATGGCGCAAGATGATAGTGGCGCCCCCGCCATCTTTACCACTGTTACCCGCAACACGGAAGGCGAGGTGCTGTCATACTCGCAACTGGAGAACGGCCACAGGGTGAGTACGTGGGTAGCCACAGGAGACAAGACCTCGGTTCAGATGGGTGACGAAGACACCCTGGCGTCGTGGGTGTTGAATGTCTGGCAAACTGGGACGCGGCTATTGGACACAGGGTATGCCTTTGTGGGTACCGGCCGATGGTACGGACAGCCAACGGCCATCTACGAAGATACGCGCACGATCTCTATCAACATCTCCAACTTCACCGCCGCGCAGAAAGAGGCTATGGGTATTTCACCGGACCAGACGTCCGTCAAAGAGGTGTTCGTGGACAGCTACGAGCACGTGGTGGACAGGCCGTTACTTTACCGGAGCGCCACATGGTCCACGGACGAGGCCGGAGCTCGAACGCTGACCGGCGATTTCAGAATAGTGGAATACCGGCTCCTGCCCGCCGACACCCCGATTGGCCCGTTCGACAAATAGCGGCTGACGCTCAGGTTGAACCGCGCTTTAACAAGTCCCCGGCTAAAGCTCAGGACGGGCGCACAGATCTAGCCATTCCTACGGAAGGAGACCTTTGCATAACTCCGGTGTATCTCCTAGAAGAGGCTAACTTCTCCGTCATTCCCGTGAAAAGAGACCTTTGCATAACTTTGGTATCTTCCCCAAAGATGCGCGTTTCACTGTCATTCTGAGCGGAGCGCAGCGGAGTGAAGAATCCAAAGCCTTTGCCTGCAAAGCTACGTTGTCCTGAATGTAACGCCTTGGAGTCCCGTCCCCGTATCGGCGTACGGGGCAAGCTTCACGGGAATGACGGGAGTATGGGGCTGCGGCACAAGTTACGCAAAGGTCTCTGAAAACGGGAATCTAAGGCCCCTCTTCCAAGGTATCGTAGCCTTGCAGACAGCGTTTTTAGATTCCTGCTTCCGCAGGAATGACGGTGGGGCAACTCTTGCGGGATTGACGCTATGGGTTATGCAAAGGTCTCCGGAGGCAGGAATCCAGGTGCGGGGGGTGTGGACTCCCGACCCCGTATCAGGTACGGGGCAGGCTTTCTCGGGAGTGACGTATTTCCCGCACGAGCGTATCCCTGTACCAATCGTGGGGCAAGCTCCATAATCCGCTGCGTAGCAGAAATTTGGCCTTGACCCGGAGAAGGACGGCGCACAGCCCCTTGGCTGTACTTCAGCCATAGGGTAAAATGTAGTGCAGGCCAACTTGAGATTCAGAAGACAGGGAATATGACCACTCAGAGAGACTATTACGATGTATTGGGTGCTTCCCGGAACTCCTCCCAGGAGGAGATAAGGACCAAGTTCCGCCGTCTGGCCCTGGATTATCACCCAGACAGGAACAAAGACCCCCAGGCCCAGGAGAAGTTCAAGGAGATCAACGCCGCCTACCAGGTGCTCAGCGACCCGCAGAAGCGCGCCCAGTACGACCGCTTCGGCCACTCAGGCGTCGGGGCTGGGAACGGCGGAGGCCGAGGCTTCGAGGGCGCGGAGAACTTCGGAGGCTTTGGCGACATCTTCGACGCCTTCTTTGGCGGCTTCGGCACTCGCTCCCGCAGGGCGCCCCAGACCGGAAACGATCTGCAGACCAACCTCACGCTCTCCTTTGAGGAGGCTGTGTTCGGAGTGGAAACCGATATAGACGTGTCTCGCGTTGAAGTCTGCAGTCGTTGCAGCGGCAGCGCCGGCGAGCCCGGAAGCACCACGGTGGACTGCCAGCACTGCAAGGGAACGGGACAGGTCAGGCGTGTGCAGCGCAGCATGTTCGGCCAGTTCACCCAGGTGGGCCCGTGCACCCAGTGCAACGGCGAAGGCAGGATAATCACCAACCCCTGCACACAGTGCAGCGGCTCAGGACGCGAGCGCCGGCGCAGAAAGATGAAGGTGGACATTCCGATGGGCGTGGAGGACGGGACCCAGGTACGCCTCACAAGGGAAGGCGACGCGGGAAGCAACGGCGGACTGCCCGGCAACCTGTACATCCTACTCAGAGTGCAGCCCCACGAGGTCTTCAAACGGCGCGACCACGACATACTTTATGATCTGCCCGTAAACTTCGCGCAGGCCGCCCTGGGAGACGAGATGGAAGTGCCCACCCTGAACGGACCCGAAAGCCTGCGCATTCCTGAAGGGACCCAGTCCGGCACTGTGTTCCGCATCAAGGGTAAGGGCGTACCATACTCCAGGAGCAAGAGGGGCGACCACCTGGTGACTGTGAGCGTGGTCACTCCCAAATCACTGGATGAGAACCAGCGCTATCTCCTTCAGGAGCTTGCCAAGACACTCAGCAACGGCTCCAGGGAGGACAAGGGCTGGTTAGGGAAGATCAAGGACGCCCTTGGGAAAGACTCCTAGAGCCTCTTGGCTATGAAGTGGCTGGAGCTGAGCCTCAGGGCCCCATCGGAGTACGTTGAGCCTCTTTCAGTGATATTCCAGCGATACGGCTACGGCGGTGTGGCCGTGGAGCAGGAGGGGGGCTTCAACCCTGACGAGGACGAACAGGAACCCGAATTCACCACGGCCATAATTCGCTCCTACCTGCCTGTGGACGGTACCACAGCCGACCGCAGGGAGCACATCAGGATAGCCGTGGACCTGATCTCACGACTCTGCGATCTGTCCCCACTGGAGGAGCGCGTGCTGGAGGAGGGGGAGTGGATGGAGATGTGGAAGAGCCACTTCTCGGTACTGCAAGTGGGACGAATTGTCGTTCGGCCGACCTGGATGGAATACGACGCTAAAGACGGAGACATCGTGATTGACATGGACCCTGGGATGGCTTTCGGCACGGGCCATCACCCGACTACCCACATGTGCCTGCTGGAGCTGGAGAAGCTGGTTGTCCCCGGCGCAAAGGTGCTGGACGTTGGGACCGGCTCCGGCATCCTCTCCATAGCAGCCGCCAGGCTCGGCGCAGAACAAATCCTGGCCCTGGACGTAGACCCAATAGCGTTAAAGGCGGCACGCGCCAACGTCCGGTACAATGGCCTCCGCTCGACCATCAAGGTAAGCCGCCGCGCTCTCGCAACCCACAAGAGCACACGGGGCGCTTTCGACCTGGTGGTCGCCAACATTTACACCAAGATCATCCTGGAGATGGCGTCTGATCTTGTGGCCCAGGTTGCCCCGCAGGGCACGATGGTCCTCTCCGGCATCATGGCGGAGCGAGCGCCGGAGGTGGAGAGCCGCCTGAGCGAAGAGGGATGCGCCATACTGCGTACAGGCCGCGAGGGCGACTGGGCCGTAATTGTGGCGCAGAACACTCGGGTGTAGACGTGCACCGTTTCTTCGTCGACCCTTCCTGCATTCAGGAGACCCGCGCCTCGGTGGCAGGGCCTGTAGCGCGACAGGCAGCCCGGGTGCTGCGCCTGCGGCCGGGGGAATTGGTAGTCCTTCTGGACAACACCGGGTGGGAGTACACTGTGCGACTCAGCTCAGTATCCTCCTCCCGCCTGGAAGGGGACGTGGTCGATAGCAGTCGAGGCAGTGGTGATCCGGGGATAGTCCTTACCCTCTACCAGGGAGCGCTCAAGAGCGACAAACTGGAGACCGTCCTGCAGAAGGGGACGGAGATTGGCATATCGGCCTTTGTCCCGGTGCTCTCCCGGAGAAGCGTTGTGCGCTCGTCAAGAGACTGGTCGGAAAGCAAGTATACCCGCTGGCGCAGGATACTCACAGAGGCGGCGGAGCAGTCCGGGCGCTCACTGATCCCATATCTGGGAGCGCCGACGACGTGGCAGGAAGCCTTAACCTCTGCCCAAGGGGTCCGTTTGATGGCTTGGGAGGGAGACCCGGACGAGCGCCGCAATGAGAATGGCATAACGAGAGTGGGTTTCAGAGAGGCCGTGCTGCCCAGCATGGACAGGATCCGGAAGGAGGGCCTCAGCCTGTTCGTAGGGCCGGAGGGCGGATTCGACGCCGAAGAGGTGGAGGAGGCCAGGGCTTCCGGCGTGGCTGTGGTAAGCCTGGGACAGCGCATCCTCCGAGGCGAAACGGCAGGCTTGGCTATGGCCGCCGCCGTCATGTATGAGGCCGGAGAGTTGGGAGGCTAGAGTCTGATACGCTCTGCGTAAAACCCTGTTCACCCCCATCTCAATCTTCCCCCTCAATGGGGAAGAGGTTTGGCTTCTCACACCCCCTTGAGAGCGTCCAGCACCCTCTGGGCCGCTTCGTAGTCCCGCAACCCGCCCCTCAGGATGGGCGGGACAAGGTAGATGTTAGTGATGCCCGCCGCCAGGAACTCTTCCAGCAGGTCTACAGCTATATCGACACCATCCCTCCCGCCATCCAGCTCCTCCCTGATGAACTGCGGAACGTCGCCAAACACCAGTCCCCTGGCGTCCAGGACCTGCAAACCCCAGAAGACCGGCGCTGCAAGCGGCTCTCCGGCAGCGGCCTCGTAGCCCTCCCGGAATCGCTCAATTTGGTCCAGGTAGTAGATGGGCTGGGTGATGAAGAAGTCGGCTCCGGCTGAAGCCTTCGCACGGGTAAGTCTGGCTTCCCTCTCAATGCTGCGCCCCAGGTCTATGGTCGCTCCAACACAGAAGTCCGTTGGCGCTCTCAGCTTCAACCCTTTGTAGTCCACACCCTGGTTCATGGACTTGATGGCCGCAATCAGCTCCGTGGGCCGGAAGTCCCTGACGTCCTTGACCGCGGACAGGTCTCTTTCCGTAAAGGCGTCGCCGCCCACCACTATTACGTTGTCCAGGCCGAGCATGGCGGCTCCCAGCAGGTGGTTCTGTGTAGCCAGCCTGTTCATGTCCCTGGTGGCCATAGTGAATATCGCGTCTCTGCCCGTCTGCTGCCTTATGGCGTGGGCGGCTATGACGGAGTCCAACCTGACTGCCTTGCCGGGGCTGTAGGCCACGCTGATGAAGTCGGGCGAGACGGAGTGCGCCCCGGATAGGAGAGCTGGATCGCTTCCCCTGGGAGGCGAGAAGTCGCAGATAACGACAGTCTTATCGCTGCCGTGGCGCTTCTCGGTCACCTTGGTCATAGTCAACTCCCGGGTGTGGTCTTGCTTCGCAGGCTGATGCCGGCAAAGCTAATTGGTCTCTACACATCCTAACCTCTTCAGGCTATTGCAACAATCGGGGTATAGAAGTAATCTCTATCCATCTGCAATGGGGTGAAACCGAGATGGACAATAGAGTAGAAGAGTACATCAGGGCCTCACACGATTCCACGATGGCGCGGTTGGTGCGCCTCTGCCGGCAGCCCAGCGTCAGCGCTCAGGGCTTGGGCATCCACGAGTGCGCCCAGCTTGTCACTGACATGCTGACAGAGCTGGGGGCAACGGTCTCGACGGCGCCCGCGCCGGAGACCGGCTATCCCGTTATCTACGCCGAGATAAAGGGCCGGTCGGACCGCACCGTCCTCTTTTACGACCACTACGACGTGCAGCCACCGGAGCCGCTGGAGCTTTGGTCGTCTCCGCCCTTCGAGCCGACCGTCCGAGAAGGCAGGATGTACGGCCGCGGCGTCTCCGACGACAAGGGGTCGATTGCGGTCCGGTTGGCGGCCATCGAGGCCTTTGTGCGCGCCGGCGACGGGCTTCCCTGCAACGTGAAGTTCTTCATGGAGGGCGAGGAGGAGATAGGCAGTCCGCATCTGGCCTCCGTGGTGAGAGACCATGCCCACCTGCTGAAGGCCGACGGCTGTATCTGGGAGGGTGGTGGAGTTAACTGGCAGGGCGCTCCCTCCATATCCCTGGGACTCAAGGGCATCCTCTACATGGAGCTTGTGGCGAGAGGGCCAAACCGGGACGTACACTCCTCCTACGCGGCCGTGGTCACAAACCCCGCCTGGCGACTGGTCTGGGCGTTGGCCTCCATCAAGAACTCGAAAGAGGAAATCCTGATACCGGGCTTCTACGATGCTGTCCGTCCTCCTACGGACCTGGAGCTTGCGGCGCTGGGCCGTATCCCGCCGGAGGAGCATCAGCTTATGGACAGCCTGGGCCTCTCCCAGTTCGTGAAGGGCGTGCGGGGCGCCGACTACGAGAGGCGACTCCAGATGGAATCCACCAGCAACATCGCCGGCATCATTTCCGGCTATACCGGGGATGGAGCAAAGACCATACTGCCGGAAGAGGCGCGGGTGAAGGTGGACTTTCGACTGGTGCCGGACCAGGACCCGCAAGACCTGGTTGACAAGGTGAGGTCTCATCTGGACAACCAGGGATTCCAGGACGTGGAGATAGCCTGGTGGCACGGCGAACCGGCCGCGCGTACGCCCTTGGACCACCCGTGGGTGGCCACCGTGGCCCAGGCGGCATCGGCGGCCTACGGCAATGACACGATTCTCGCCCCGTCAATGGCAGGGAGCGGCCCCATGTACCTCTTCACCCAGGAGCTTGGGCTTCCCGTCTCCACGGGCCCCGGCCTCAACCACCCTGACAACCGCATTCACGCCCCCAACGAGAACATCCGGCTGGAGGACGTGACCAGCGCCGTACTCTGCGCGGCGGAGCTACTGGAGCGGGCAAGCGCACTCTAGCAGCCCACGCCAATTGCCTGCAGGAATCCGCTGGTATTCCTGGGTTGCGTTGGCAATACCAGCACGCGTAGGGAATACCAGTCCGCCATATTGCTTTACAACCCTGCGCAGTAGCTATAAAATGAGAGCGAACTGAGGCATGCTGAAAGAGGGTATGCTCTCGGTCTTTTCGTATTATGGAGGGTGCCGTGCCGCAGAAAGGTAGCTATCTCACGAAGGAAGGCCTCACCAAGCTGGAGGCTGAGTTGGAGCATCTACGCTCCGTTAAACGCGTGGGGGTGGCTGACCGTATTCAGAAAGCCAAGGAGCTCGGCGGTACGGTGGACAACGCAGAGTACGACGACTCCAAGAATGAGCAGGCCTTTGTTGAGGGGCGCATCCTCACTCTGGAGAGGATCATAGACGGCGCCATACTCATTGGAGATGAGGCCACCCACTCCGATAAGGTGAATCTGGGAGCGCACGTTACAGTCCTGAACCAGAACAAGGCCGAGGAAGAGTACACCATTGTGGGCAGCGCCGAGGCTGACCCGGGCGAGGGACGCATCTCCAACGAGTCCCCTGTGGGCAAAGCCCTACTTAACAAGAAAGTCGGTGAGGAAGTGAATGTAAACACTCCCGCCGGCACAGTGACCCTCACCATATCAAGCATCAACTGACCACCACGCCGGACACATCACATCGTTATGGAAAAAAGAGGCGGAGACCTGCTCCAGAGCCGTCGAGAGAAGTTCCAGCGGCTCAGGGACAGAGGCGTAGAGCCATTTCCGAATCGTTACCACCGTACCCACACCATCGGGGAAGCGGTAGCACTTTATAGAGAAGAGGCGGCAAACGGAGGCGACGAGACTCGCACGGCCCCGGTGTCCGTGGGGGGGCGCATCATGACGCTGCGACGAATGGGCAAAGCCTCCTTCATTAACCTCCAGGACGGCTCAGGCCAGGTTCAGGTTCACCTGAGAAGGGATATCCTGGACCAGGAGTACGAGCTGGTCCGAGACCTGGACATGGGCGACTTCCTGGGCGCACAGGGGCCTCTCTTCCTCACCCGGACCGGCGAGATAACCCTGGAAGCCCACGAGGTGTCCTTCCTTGCAAAGGCCATGCGCCCCCTGCCGGAGAAGTGGCACGGCCTCTCCGACGTGGAGATACGTCACAGGCAGAGGTACCTCGACCTCATCACCAACCCGGAGGCCAAGCAGAACTTCCAGACCCGCAGCCGTATCATCGGAGCCGTACGCCGGTTTATGGACGCCCGGGGCTTCATGGAGGTGGAGACACCCGTGCTTGTGCCGGTTGCCGCTGGCGCTATGGCCCAGCCCTTCGCCACTCACCATAACGCCCTTGACCGCGACCTCTACCTCCGCATTGCGACGGAGCTGTACCTCAAACGCCTCATAGTTGGCGGGCTGGACAAGGTGTACGAGATAGGCAGAGTGTTCCGCAACGAGGGCATCGACCAGGACCACAACCCTGAGTTCACTCTGCTGGAGAGCTACGAGGCCTACGCCGACTACAATGACGTGATGTGCATGGTGGAGGAGATGGTCTGCTCAGTAGCCCAGGAGGTGCTGGGCACGGCGCAGGTCCAGTACGGCGACAACGTAATCGACTTCACGCCTCCCTGGAAAAGGGTCTCACTCAGGGAGGAGGTGCAGCGCAGCGCGGGCATCGACTTCCAGGACTTCCCGGACGCCGCCGCGCTTGAGGAGAGAATAAAGGAGTTGGGCATTGTCGCAGAGGGACGAAGCAGCCGCGGAAGGCTCATCGACAAGCTGGTGTCGGCTTGCGTAGAGCCGCAGCTCATCCAGCCGACGTTCCTGCTGGACTATCCCCTGGACATGTCCCCGCTGGCCAAGCAAAGCCCGGACGACCCCACTATGGTGGAGCGGTTCGAGGGCTTTGCCGCGGGCATGGAGATAGCCAACGCCTTCACCGAGTTGAACGACCCCGATGAGCAGCGCAGGCGGTTCATGGAGCAGGAGGCCCTGAGAGGCCTGGTAGACGAGGACCTTGACCGGCTGGACGAGGACTACCTGCTGGCCCTGGAACACGGAATGCCTCCAACGGGAGGGCTGGGAATAGGCATCGACAGGCTGACCATGCTGCTGACAGGGCAGCAGTCGATACGCGAGGTTATCCTGTTCCCTCAGCTGAGAGAGAGGTAACGTCCTGCCGGCAACGGGAGGTTTGTAAATATGCTCAGCATAGAGCAGATACGCCAGGACACTGAGGCTGTCAGAGAGGCTCTGGCCAGGAGGGGCGAAGAAGCCCCTCTTGAAAGCATCCTGTCCCTGGACGCCCTGCGTCGATCCCACCTCACCGAAGCCGATGACCTCCGAGCCAGGCGCAACCAGGTTAGCAGAGAGATAGGCCGCATGTCGGAGAGGCCGGTCCACCTACTGGAGGAGATGCGGCAGACGGGAGACCGCATCAAGACTCTGGAGACGCAGGTGAAGGAGGCGGAGGCGAGCCTGGAGGAGGAGCTGCTGAAGCTGCCCAACCTGCCTCTCCCGGACGTGCCGGTGGGAGAGGACGAGTCCGGCAACCGGGTGATACGAACGTGGGGAGAGCCGGCTGAATTCAGCTTCTCGCCACTGCCTCACTGGGACCTGGGGGAGAACCTTGGAATAATAGACCTGCCCAGGGGCGCGAAGGTATCGGGCTCCCGCTTCTTCACGCTGACGGGCCTGGGAGCCAAGCTGCAACGCGCCCTCATCTCCTGGATGCTGGACCTGCACGTCCAGGAGCACGGCTACAACGAGGTGTACGTGCCATACATGGTTCGCAGAGAGGTGATGCTGGGCAGCGGCAACCTGCCCAAGTTCGGGGACAACCTGTACCACGACGAGGAGGATGACCTGTGGCTCATACCCACGGCGGAGGTGCCCCTCACCGGCCTCCACCGCGACGAGATCCTGGAGCCCGACGCGCTTCCCCTGTACTACGTGGCCCACTCGCCATCCTTCCGCCGTGAGAAGGCGGCTGCGGGCAAGGACACCAGGGGCATCAAGCGCGTCCACCAGTTCGACAAGGTGGAGCTATACAAGCTCGTTACTCCCGAAACCTCCGGCGAGGAGCTGGAGAAGCTGGTCAGGTCGGCCGAGGAGGTGTGCAGGCGTCTAAACATCCCCTATAGAGTCCTGGAGCTGTGCACCGGCGACATCGGCTTTCAGTCAGCAAAGTCCTTCGATCTGGAGATGTGGGCCCCGGGATGCGGCGAGTGGCTGGAGGTCAGTTCCTGCTCCAACTGCACCGACTTCCAGGCCAGACGCGCCAATATTCGATTCAGGCCCCAGGCGGGCGCAAGGCCACAGTTCGTCCACACACTCAACGGCTCGGGGCTGGCTCTGCCCAGGGTCCTCATAGCCATTATGGAGAACTACCAGCAGCCGGACGGCTCTATACGTGTACCGGATGTGCTGCGTAGCTATGTGGGCAGTGAGTCGATAGGCCCCTAGTCCCGCAGCATCTCAACATGCAAACCACCCAATAGCAGCCGCAAAGTAGATACGCTCAAAACACAGCATGAACTTGAAGAAAGGAAGAAGAGCACATGCCCTACGATGTTAGCGTAGTCATCAATGACCTGCCCGGCGCCCTGGCCCAGGTGGGGGAGACAATGGGGAAAGCCGGCATCAACATAGAGGGGTACTGCTCCTTCTCATCGGCGGGCAAGAGCTACCTCCATATTCTGGTCGACGAAATGAAGGGCGTCCAGGAGGCTTTGGGCGAGATTGGCGTTGAAGTGGAACACCAAAGAGAGGTGTTCACCGTGGACGTGGAGGACCGACCAGGCGAGCTTGGCAAGGTTACGCGGCACATCGCCGACTCCGGGGTGAACATCGATATGGTGTACATGGGCACCAATACCCGGCTGGTGTTGTGCGCCTTCAACACCGAAGCCGCGCGAGCAGCCATCGACCGGTATAAGGCCTCATAGCTAGCTGCCGTTGCACAGACCGAAGCCAAGTCTTTGCAAGCGCTTGTATCTGCTTAGCATTGCTCGTCAGCGCTAGGCCTTCACGTGATTGGGTACTATCGAATAACCTTACTTCCCTTCCCTCGCTTGCGGGGGAAGGCTAGATCCTGCCCCGTACTTGATACGGGGATGGGGGCAAAAGGAACGGCGCCCGCGGGAGCTACCCTATGATGACCACTTCCCTCTGCACGGAGCTGGTCACCTCCGGCCCGGTCGCTGAGATGTACACGTCTATCTCGGAACGCATCCCGAATTCAGGCAGGTAGACGCCGGGCTCAATGGTAACCCCGATGTGGGGAATGAGCAGGCGCGTGTCGTGGGTCTCCCAGCCGTCCAGGTTAACCGCGTCTCCATGCACCTCCAAGCCCAGGCTGTGGCCCAGCCTGTGGGTGAAGTAGTCCCCGTATCCCCGGTAGGAGATGTGCTGCCGCGCCACCCGGTCCACCTCCCACCCCTGCACGGTGTCTCCCCTGCGAAGGGCGTCGCCAAGGAATTCCAGGGCCGCGTCCCTTGCCCCTGTGACTACGTCAAAAACCTCCTGATGGAGCCGCGGCGCTTCACCGCCCGCGTACCCCACCCAGGTGATGTCGGCGAAGATCGCTTCCTGAGACGCCTCCCTGGCCCACATATCTATCAGCACCCAGCTTCCGGGTCGGACGGCGAACGCGGCTTCCTCTGTGGGAAGGTAGTGTGGGTCGCTGCTGTGTTCGTCGACAGCCACGACCGGGCCGTCCGGTGTCTCCAGACCCTCTTCCTCAAAACAGCGCAGGATAAAGCGCGCCACGTCCACCTCCGACGGCGCGTCGCTCAGGCGCTGCCCCATGAACTCGAACGCCTCCGCCGCAATGAGGCTCAGCTTCTCCGCGGCCCTTCTGTGCGACTGCAGCTGGGCATCGCTCCAGCGCTGGGTGGCGTACTGCACCAGGTCCGCCGATGAGACCACCTCCACTCCCAAGCTCCTCACCATATCGAGGGTCCCGGCGTCCACACGGGAGACGCGAGGCAGCGCTCCCATAGGAGAGTACTCCATAGCCACTCTCCTGCTGCCCTTCAGGACCTCGCCCAGGCTCATCAGGAGAGAGTCGCGGCCCGTGTACTCCACTATCCGCTCGTCAAGCCCGGAAAACCTGCCACCGTCCACGTGATGCGTCAGCAGCACGGCCCCGCCATTCGCCGGCACGAAAAGGAAGACGGGGCGGGTGACCATGGACAGCCGGCCCATGACCTGCGAGAAGAACGGGTTTATCCCGCGGTACTCGTAGAGGAGCCAGCCGTCCACGCCCGACTGCGCCATGTACTCCTGCGCCTGGGAAAGTAGTTGTGCTGTGGCCACGGTTCTACCCCCTGATAATGGCGTCAAACTGGCAGTATCTCCGGGTTGGGTTGGTAATGGAAACAATCGTAGAGAATACCACCTGATTCCCGCTCATGGTGAGCTTGTCAAACCATTTGAGCGGGAATGCAACAGACACGCGGCCCCCGCTCACTCCCTTCGACAGGCTCAGGGTGAGCGGGGAATAAGGCATTCTCAGTAAACTCTTGTTAAGCCGAAGAGTAATGCCAACACACGTTGGGGGTACCCAATCCACCCCAGATCCACTGGCGCACGTTGCTCAATTCCAACCTTCTAGTTCTACTGATCGTTGCGGCCCCGTGTCGTTGAGCCTATGAAGGACTCTAGCATACTGGTGAACTCCATTGGGAATATGAACTTGGTTGCAGGGCTATTGCCCATCTGCCTCAGCGTATCGAAGTACTGGAGGCTCATAGTCCTGGCGTCCGCGGACTGGGCGACGGCGTTTATATGGTCCAGGGCGGTGCTGAAGCCGTCGGCGCGGAGTATGGCTGCCTGCTGGTCGCCCTCCGCGTTCAGGATCTCGGCCTGGCGCGATCCCTCCGCCGTTAGAATGGCTGACTGCTTCTCGCCCTCGGCCCGGTTGATCGCGGCCTGGCGAGAGCCTTCGGATTCCGTAATCTCGGCCGTCTTTATGGCCGCCGCGGACTTCTCCCGCTCCATAGCGGCCTTCACGCCGGGCGGCGGGTCAATCTCGTTGATCTCCACCTGGCTCACCTTGATACCCCAGCGCCCGGTAACCTCGTCCATACGCACTTGAAGCTGATCGCGAATCCTCTCCCGCTCAGATAGCGCCTCCGACAGGCTTGTGGAGCCTATCACGGCCCTGAGGGTGGCGAAGGAGAGGTTAATCGTAGCCATTCTGAAATTTTCTATGTCCATAACGGCTCTCCTGACCTCGTCATCGCCCTGTAGGACCCTGTAGTAGATCACAAAGTCCATGTCCACCACCACGTTGTCGGCGGTGATGTACTTCTGGGTTGGCACCCTGTCCACCTGCTCCCTTATGTCAACCTTTACCGCCTGGTCCATGAAAGGAACCACCAGCCTCAGTCCCGGTCCGCGCACGTTCATGTACTTGCCCCACCTCAGCACCACCATTCGCTCGTACTGCTTGACTATTCTCCAGAAAACCATAACGTCTCCTTTCTTACCTTGCCTTCTGCACGTTAACGGTGAGACCCTCCATACTCACCACCCTGACCCGTTCTCCGGTCATTATAACCTCATTGTTGTCTGCGATGGCGCTCCACAGCCCGCTGGGAAGCTGGACCATCCCGATGGGCGCCAGGTCCGATGTCACCATACCGACCTCGCCGATCACCGCATCGGCCGTGGAAGGGTTGTCCGTCTGCCTCGACTTCACCATGGTCATTACAAACCACCCTCCGCCGCCCAGCAGGAGGACCGCCGTACCTAGAATCAGCCAGATGTTCACTCTTACATCGGGCATAGTCGGAGACGTCGGGCCAAAACTATGGAAGAGGAGCAGCCCGCCTATGACGAAGCTTACCACCGCTCCAACGCCCAGCACACCTATGCCCGCCGCCATCGCCTCCAGACCCAGCAGCACCATAGCCAGCAGGATGAAGGCGACTCCCGCCCAGTTCACCGGCAGGTTCCCCAGCGCGACAAAAGCCAGCAGGAGACACGTGACCCCAATGAAACCCGGGACTATCATGCCGAAGTTGAACAGCTCAATCATGATGGCCAATCCGCCTATGGTTACGAGCAGGAATGAGATGTTGGGGTTGGACAGAATGAGCAGGAACTTCTCCACAAAGGTCATATCCAGCCTGCGGACGTCCAGCCCCTGTGTGTTCAACGTAACCTCGTCAGAGAGGATCTCCGTCACCCTGCCATCCAGTTTCTCGAGCAGCTCTGTGAGGTCGGAGGCAACGAAGTCCACCACGCCCAGGTCAACGGCCTCCTCGGAGGTGTAGGCCACGGCATTGAGCACCGTCTCCTCCAGCTTCTCGACGTTTCTCCCGCGCTCAGTAGCGATGTCCCTCATCAGGGCTGCGGCGTCCTCAGTTACCTTGCTCTTGATTGTCTCCGGCAGCTCCTCTCCCTCGGAGCTTACGGGACTTGCAGCGCCAATGTTGGTCCCGGGGGCCATAACTGCGAAGTTGGCCGCTGCCGCTATGAAAGTGCCCGCGGATGCGGCTCTGGCCCCACCGGGGGCAACGTAAACGACGGACGGAGTCCTGGATTCCAGGAGGCTGGATACCATGTCCCTTGTGGAGCCCAGCAACCCGCCGGGTGTGTCCAGCTGCACTATGATAAGCTCGGCCTCGTCCTCTGCAGCCTTCTCCATAGCCCGGTCCAGGTAGCCGGCGGTAACCGAGTTGATTGTGGCGTCGATCTCCACGAGCAGGGCGTGGTCTCCCTGACCCATGCTGACGCCGGTCAGGCCTCCCGCGAGGGCCAGCAACGACAGGCAAAGTATGGCCGATCGCAAGAAAAGTCTCCCGGATGAGAGAGCGCCAATTCGCCTTGTGCGTCCCCATGTGGTCATAACGTTCCCCTGTCTTCCATTATCGACATTGCGGTGTGTGCGGTCAACGAGCGTCCGCGCATCGCCGGCCTCCACACAACGAGTATCCTGAAACAACACCGCAACCTTGACGCAGCATCTGATACCCTGGATTATGCAGCTATACCAGTCGGATGAAGCTCGGAAGTCAAACGGCAGAAGGGAGGGAGCAATGAAGGCGGTCTACATATCGGAGTACGGGGGGCCTGACAAGCTGGTCTACGGGGACGCGCCGGAGCCAGAGATAGGACGGGAGCAGGTGCTGGTGCGAGTGCGGGCGTGCGCCCTGAACAGACGGGAGATGTTCGTGCGTGAGGGATCGCACGGCACCCGGACCTCGCTGCCCCTGGTATTGGGCATGGAGGGCGCCGGGGAAGTCGTCCAGGTAGGAGATGGAGTGCCCAACTTCAGGGTAGGCGACAGGGTGCTGGGCGGTATGCCCGGGGCCTACGCCGAGTACGCCAGATCCCACTATATGGACCTGTACCCGATTCCCGACGGGATGAGCTACGAGGAGGCGTCCTCCATCTACGTATCTTTCGCTACCGCCTGGCATCTGCTTATGTGCAAGGCAGAGATCGCAATGGGGCAGGACGTGCTGGTCATGGCCGGAGGAAGCGGTGTCGGCATCGCTGCCATACAGGTTGCGAAACTGGCGTCCTGCCGGGTGCTCACCACCGCAGGCACGGACGAGAAGCTTCAGAAAGCCGAGAGCATGGGAGCGGACGCAGGTATCAACTACAAGACGGAGGACATGGCCGCCAGGGTACGCGAGCTCACCGACGGCCAGGGCGTGGACGTGGTGCTGGACCACATAGGGGCCTCCGTCTGGGAGCAGTGCTTCGCCAGCATCAAGACCGGCGGGACATTCATCAACTGCGGCGTGTCGGCGGGATACCGGGCGGAGTTCCACCTGGGCCAGCTGTGGACGAGAGAGCTTACCATAATGGGCTCACGAATGAAGCCCAGGGAGGACATGCCCGTAGTCCTGCCTCTGTTCGCCAGGGGTGACCTGAAGCCGGTGGTCGCCCGCGTCTTCCCCCTGGAGGAGGCCAACCAGGCCCACCGGGTCATGGAGGAGTCGGACTTCTTTGGCAAGGTGGTGCTGAGCGTCTGATGGGGGTGGCGCGGCTCTAGGAGCAGAAGTTGGCTACAGTGATTTGAGGTCTGACAGCACTTTTGCAAGTCTGGCAGTCAGCAGGTCTATGTGCTGAGCTGCGGTAGCATAGTCTATCTCCCAAACCTTGGACCAACCTCGAGAGACGTCCTTACCAAAGTCATCTGCTGCAAAACTATCGACCCAGCTGTCCAGCGCCTCGAGTAGCTCCCCTCTTGGAGGTGGGTCATCCTCGAATATGGCCGCACCCAAAGTGACGTTTCTGAAACCCATCCACCCGGACACTCCCGGTGGGAAGAGCCAGGTAACGGTTACGAGTCGAGGCCAGAGCTTGCAACTTATCCGTACGCTGACGCCAGTCGAACCCCAGGCTGGAAAAGCGCCGTTCTCCTCAGCTTTCTCGATGAGGCGTTTTGCCACATCCCGAGACTGCTCGCTGGGGAGCGCTTCAAAGAAAGCCTCTCGCGTTAGATACTGACGCGGCCCGGTCGAACCAGTGGTCGATGTGGCCGCGATTCTGCCAAGGACTCGCGGGACAAGAGTTTGTGTTAACCCACCCCGGAACTGCTTGATTTCTACCGCAAGTACCTCAATATTGGGCATTTGAGCATTGAGAAACTCCACTACCCTCTCAAGAGGGTCAGGTATCTCGTCCGCCACGAACAGGAGACGCAGACGCCTCGCGGCTAGGTTTGTTGCCACGTTTTCCCAGAAAGCATCCGCGTCCGGTTCTCCGTCCAACTGCAGCAGTCTTCCAAGCTCTTCATCTGGATCTACGCCTCTAGTTTGAGCCGACCGCTCAAAGGTCTCTCGAAGCTCGTCAGCTGTCCAGGTCTGAGAAGCATGAGCCGCATACTCCAGCATCTGCCCGACAATTGTCCGGCGGATTTCAGAGTTCGAACCCCGTTTTACCTCTACGAGAGTTGGCACTGCATCCTGGTCCACTATCAGATGGTCAAGCGACCACCAGACACCGGAGCCGGGGGTCTGGGAAATCCCCTTCTCACGAGAGATTAGAATCCAGCGTCGAGGGTTGCCAGGCCGTATCTGCTCTCCGTCCAGCAACTCCGGGTGCTGTGCAATGAGCGCCTGAAGCTCGTCCTCCGTCGAGAAAGGCTGCTCCTGAAGGGGTTCAAGCCCTCCGTCACCGCCTCTGTTGTATATGCGTTCAGGCATACTGCCTGCTCCCTACGGCAACTACGAACTGCTAGCTCAATGGTATGTGCCTGACGCTCCCGTCGTCTTCCGGGTCGGCGGGTTCGGGTTCGAGGTCTTCGTCCAAAAGGCGGCTGAGCTCCTCCCGGGCGTTTCGGATCACCTCCGACTGCTCTGCAATCTTTTCATACATGCTTGCCCTCGCCCTGATACCCTCGGAAATGAGGAAAGCTGCCGCCTCAGATCTGCTCCTGGTCAGGCCGCAGTCCACCAGGGCGTCCAGCTTCCGGAGGCTATCTTTGCTCATCCTGACCATCACCACGGAGTCCCGGGCAGTCCGCACCGACTTTATGGTGTCCCGCAATGACTCCCCAACGCTGGAGGCAACGTCTTTGCTCTTGCCAAGCACATCGCGCATGGCCCTGTTAACATCCTCTATCTCCTCCCGGGCGGCATCCTTGATCCTGGTCTTGACCCCTGCCTGAGCTTCAGCCTGCGCCTCAACATGGTTAGTTTCGTTTTGAGTTGTCACGTAACTTGCCCCTCGATGTATTATACTTACGTGTAAGGGTAATACAAAAGACGGCTTATTGCAAGCTCCAATAGGCGATGGGAGAGTATGCCTGCGCATGAGCAGAGACCATTCGGCCTGACCCTCACGGGGAATCCGCGTGGGTTTCTGTGTAAGAACCGTCAACTCATCCGGTTGTCAATCTTGGCCCGTACTTCACGCCGGCCGGTACACGAGCTTCACCACCCCGTCCTCATACACATAGGAGTCCACAAGGCTCAACGATGTGGTGGCGCCACTCTCCGCGAACAGGGGGATACCGGCGCCCAGGAGCACAGGCATTACGTGCACAATGTATTCATCCACAGCGCCGAGCTCGCGAATGGCGTTTATGCTCTCCGGTCCGCCAAAGAGCCAGACGTCGCCCTGCAATGACATACCTCTGAGGCGCTCGACGAGCCGTGCGGGGCCATCACTCCAAGCGACTGTCCGCGGTGGAGGGTTGTCTATCGGTCGCGACGTGAGCACATAGGTATCCTTCTCCTGGAAGGACCAGGGGCCGAAACCCAGGATCTGATCAAAGGTTTTACGGCCCATCACGATAGCGCCTATCTGCCGGATGAACAGATCGAAGCCGTAGTTGTCAGGGGCGCGAAAGGAGTCCAGCCACTTGACGCCTCCATCGGCGCTTGCTACGAAACCGTCAACGCTCGCCGCTATGTACACGCGGAACTTCATGGAAAACGCCATCTGCCGTCAGCAGAGTGGATAGCATCTGCAAGCGGCTTAGCCGTAGAAGCGTTATCGCTTGGTGTACTGTGGCGCCCTTCGAGCGCGCTTGAGGCCGTACTTCTTGCTCTCTTTTATCCTGGAGTCCCTGGTAAGAAGCCCGTGCTGCCTCAGAACGCCTCTGAGGCCCTCGTCCGAGGCCAGAAGGGCGCGGGCGATGCCGTGTCGCAGAGCCGCGGCCTGGCCGTTCACTCCGCCGCCGTGAGTCTTGGCCGTCACTCCGAACTTGCTCTGGCTGTCCGTAACCTTCATCGGTTCAAGCACAACCGCCTGCCAGGCAGCCCAAGGGAAGGCCTCCTCCAGAGGCTTGTCGTTGACGGTTATCCCGCCGCGCCCCGGGTACAACCTCACCTGGGCGATCGCCGTCTTCCTCTTGCCGGTTCCGTAGAAGTAGTGCTGCTGTGCGGTCATGCTAACTCCCCACCTTCTCTTCAGAAGATTCCTCTGTTGGCGCGTCCGCGGGTTGCTCCTCTGCCGAGTCCTCGACCTGCTCTGACACCTCGGCGTCCGTTTGCGCTTCCTCAACCTCGTCGGCGGCCTCCGTCTGAAGCTCGTCCGATGGAGCCTCCTCTACGCCATCCTCAGCGGTCTCAGGAGTTGTTTCGTCGACGGTCTGCTCTTCCTCCGGAGCCTCCGTCTCCACAACGACCTGCGGTTCGGCCTGCGCCTCCTGGACTATCGACGCGGTCTCCGTCTCCTCGGACTGCTTCACCTGGGACTCGTGGGGATGTGTCGCTCCAGCGTATATCTTGAGCCGGCGCAGCATCTGACGACCCCTGGTGGTTTTGGGCAGCATACCCTGGACAGCCGCCCGCAGGACGCGGTCCGGGTACTTCTCCTGTAGCACGGCCAAGGGCGTCTCTCGCAGAGCGCCCGGGTAGTGGCTGTGGCGCCGGTACATCTTCTGCTGGAGCTTCTTGCCCGTCACCCTTATCTTGCGAGCGTTGACTACCACAACGAAGTCGCCGGTCAGGATGTGTCTGGTGTAAATGGGCTTGTGCTTTCCCTGAAGCAGCACGGAGATCTCAGTAGCCAGACGACCCAGCGTCTTGCCATTGGCATCGAACACGTGCCATTTGGAATTTACGTGAGAGGGTTTTGCCGAGTAGGTCTTCATGTGGCCCTCGTTCCTGTTACAACCGGCTCATTTTCATATTTCTCTTCCCATATGTCCCCGATGCCAGGGGAAGATGTCTCGTCTCCCGCAATAATGCTCCCGGACAGACTCTCAAGCAGATCGTCGAATGCTGTCGAGATCGCCTTCTTCTGTGGGAATATCGGGACAGCGTAGCTTACGTTCACCAGGGACAGCCCCTTTGCCGGCGCTACCCTGTTGGCCGTCCCAAGAACGCCGCAGCCGGCAAGGTCCTCGAACTGCCGGACGCTTAGCCGACCGAGTCCAACCTCAATCAGAGCGCCCGCGGTGCGTCGCACCTGCTGGGGCAGAAATCCCGTTGCGACCATCTTCAGCGTTACAAGGCCGGCCTCTTTCTCGACGGAGCACCTGTACACCCTTCGAGTTGTGCTACGTCTGCCGTTGGTCAACGGCCCCGAGAAGGGCGCCAGATCCCTTTCGCCCTCAAGGAGCGCAGCGGCGTTATTCATAGCCTCCGCGTCCAGCGGCCTCTTCACCGTATGAGTAAACCTGCGCATCATCGGCGACGGCGTATCGCTGTTCAGAATCCGATAGCGGTACTCCCGGCTGACGGCCCACCTTCGGGGATCGAAGTCTGGAGAGACCTCTTGCGCGTCCTTCACGGAGATGTCCTCCGGCAGGTAGTGGTTCATCGCCTTAAGGAACACCTCCGGGGCATAGAGAGCGCCCGTATCGAAGGACGCCACCTGCCCCTGAGCGTGGACTCCGGCATCGGTGCGTCCCGCTCCCCTGATGCGCCTTTGCTCTCCGGTGAGGCGGAGCAGCGCCCCTTCCAAGGCATCCTGAATGGAGGCCGCGTTCTTCTGGGACTGAAAACCGTGGTATCGCGTGCCCTCGTACTCCACCAGCAAGGCCAGCCGGCGGAGTCGTCCCGTAGCCGCTTCCTCCATCCCCGGAGTAAGCTCCGTCACGGCATAAGCTCCAGAAGGGCCATTTGGGCGCCGTCTCCCTTGCGCGGTCCCATCTTGACAATCCTGGTATAGCCGCCGGCGCGATTCGCGTACCGCTCGGACAGCTCGTCGAACACCTTTCGCACCATATCTTCGTCCGTAACAAAGCCCAGGGCCTGACGGCGGTGAGAAAGGGAACCCTTTTTCCCCATAGTGATAATTTTCTCCGCCATGCCCCGCACCTCCTTGGCCTTGGCCTCGGTTGTGCGAATGCTCTCGTGGCGGATCAGGTCCGTCACCTGCGTACGGTACATCAGCATACGATGACCGGTCAGGCGACTGAGTCTACGTCCCGCTACGCCGTGTCTCATACCTGTTCTTCCTCGTAAGTGGTCTCAGCTTCAACTTCAACTTCAACCTCTGTCTCAGCCTCAAGGTCCTCTACAAACGCGTCGTCATCGTCTTCCGTGTCCGAGGCAACTCCGTTCGAGATCCTCTCCCGGACAGCGTCCTCCGGAAGGAAGCCGAACTGGCTGAGCTTCGAGTAAAGCTCGTCCAGGGACTTCTCCCCGAAGTTTCGTATCTTCAGAAGGTCCGCTTCCTCAATCTCCAGGACCTGGCCCACCTTGTTGATGTTGCTCCTCTTGAGACAGTTGAGAGTCCTGGAGGAAAGCTCCAGCTTCTCAATAGGGGTGTTGTAGTGCTCCATTGGTATGGTTGCGGTGAATGACGGCCTCTCCGCCGTGCCCTCTCCCGCTTTGTCCGCGTTGGCAAAGAGGAAGAACTGCTCCAGAAGGGTCTCTGCGCCCTTCTTCACCGCCTCTATAGGCGACACAGTGCCGTCCGTCCATACGTCCAGAATGAGTCTTTCGTAGTTGGTAATCTGCCCCACCCTGGTGTTCTCTACGATGTAGTTCACCTTGCGGACCGGGCTGAAAATCGCGTCCACCGGCAGGACGCCGATAGGCAGGCCGTCGGCGTTGCCGGCAGGCACGTAGCCGCTGCCTTGCTCCACGTTGAACTCAACGAAGAACTGGGCGTCGGGCGAGTCCAGGGTCGCCAGGTGAAGGTCTGGATTGACTATCTCGAAGTCGGAGGAGACTAATATGTCCCCCGCCTTCACGTCACCCTCTCGGGCTATCTCCAGGCGCAACTTGCCCGGCCTGTCCGCCATTGACTTCAGGCGAATGGCCTTCACGTTGACCAGGAACTCCGCCACGTCCTCCTTCATATGCGGGACCGTGGAGAACTCGTGAAGAGTGCCGTCTATCTTGACCCACGTCACCGCGGTGCCCGGGATAGAGGTGAGCAGCACCCGACGCATGGGATTACCAAGGGTAATCCCGTACCCCGGCTCCAGCGGCTCCACCGAAAACTTACCGTAGTCGTCCTGGACTTCCAGGACCCTTATTTCTGGCTTGGGAGTCTCTTCCAAGACCCCTCCTATCTGAACCATAAAAGCATCTCCTACACTATCTGGAATAGTGCTCCACAACCAGCCTCACGTCTATCCCGGTGTCTATATCCGAGGGCTCCGGCAGGGAGAGCACGCGCCCGGCCATGTTTTCCACGTCCAGCCCCAGCCAGGTGGGAAGGGGTCGCCTGGGGATGTCCCCGGTCATTACGGCGAAGATACCCGTGCCCTTGCTTGACTCCTTCCATCCCACTACGTCGTCCACCTTGATCCGGTACGACGGAATATCGACCTTGCGGCCGTTTACCGTAATGTGACCGTGCCTGACCAGCTGGCGAGCCTGGTTCCTGGAGTCGGCGAAGTTCAGGCGATACGCCACATTGTCCAGCCGCTCTTCCAGGATTTGCATCAGGTACTGCCCCGTCATCCCCGGACGACGCTGGGCCTCGCTGTAGTACTTCCTGAACTGTTTTTCCAGAACGCCGTATATCTGGCGCACCTTCTGTTTCTCCCGCAACTGCGTCCCCCAGTCCGAGGTACGCCGCCTTCTCATAGGCTGGCTGCCCGGAGGCTTACGCCTGCGTTCCACCGCGCACCTGGGCGTGTAACAGCGTTCGCCCTTCAGATAGAGCTTAACTCCGGCTCTTCGACAGAGCCTGCAAACAGCGTCGGTATACCTGGCCATACTATCTCCCTCTTAACTCCCTAGGGTCCCTCATTAGCGCCGTTATCGCTGCGGATAGTGGCAGTTCCGCCACTACTACACCCGCCTTGACTTGGGTGGGCGGCAGCCGTTGTGGGGTATCGGGGTAACGTCTCGAATGCTGGTTATGGCGAGCCCGGCGGCCTGGAGGGAGCGAATCGCCACCTCTCTGCCGGAGCCGGGGCCCCTGACAAACACCTCAACCTGCCGTAGACCGTGCTCCATCGCCTTCCTGGCTGCGCCCTCTGCGGCCCGCTGGGCGGCAAACGCCGTGCCCTTGCGAGAGCCCTTGAAGCCGGCCGTGCCTGAGCTTCCCCACGCCAGCAGGTTGCCCTGCGGGTCCGTGAGGCTGACTATTGTGTTGTTGAAGGTGGACTGTATATATACCTTCCCCTGGGGAACGAACTTTCGCTCCCGTCTCCTGGCTCTGGGTCTTCGTCTGCTGGTCATATGTATCTTACCTCCTGGTCCCGGCCCGGCGGCGTCCGGCCACGGTCTTCCGCGTGCCGCGCTTGGTCCTGGCGTTTGTGCGAGTGCGCTGGCCTCTTACCGGAAGATTGCGGCGATGGCGAAGACCGCGGTAAGAACCGATATCTATCAGACGGCGAATGTTGCCGTTTACCTCACGGCGCAGGTCGCCCTCCACCATGTACTCCCGGTCTATGATCTCTCGGATCCGGGTCAGGTCGTCCTCGCTCATGTCCTGTATTCTCGGATTGCCCTCCACGTCTGCCTTGATAGCTATGTCACGGGCGATCACAGGCCCAATGCCATAGATGCGGCGTAGAGAGTAATCCAACCGCTTGTTATCCGGTATGTCTATTCCAGCGACCCTAGCCATACGTCTCTCCTGTACTCTTCTTTATCCCTGCCTCTGACGGTGTTTAGGGGTCTCACAGATGACTCTCACCACTCCGTGTCTCCGGATCACCTTGCACTTTTCGCATCTCGGTTTAACCGAGGCCCTCACCCTCATGATACCTCCATTACTTGAACCGATAAGTGATACGGCCCCGGGTCAGGTCGTATGGCGAAAGCTCCACCAGCACCCTGTCTCCGGGCAGTACCCTTATGAAATGCACTCTTATCCTGCCGGAAGCGTGGGCCAGGACCTGGTGGCCGTTGGCCAGATCCACTCGGAACATGGCGTTGGGCAGCGCTTCCCCCACTGTTCCTTCAACCTCTAGGCCAGGCTTCTTAGGCATATTTTTAAACAGCCCCCATCTATAGAATCCGTTCTATCATAATTGAGTCAGCACCTCTGCATCACCCTCTGTGATGGCAAGAGTGTTCTCGAAGTGCGCCGACAGACTGCCGTCTGCGGTCACAACTGTCCAGTTATCCTCCAGTACCCTGGTCTGCCAACCACCTATGTTGACCATCGGCTCTATGGCAATGACCATGCCATTTCTCAGCATAGGACCTTTGCCGGGAGAGCCGTAGTTGGGTATCTGCGGTTCTTCGTGGAGGGCCTTGCCGATACCGTGGCCTACGTACTCCCTAACCACTGAGTAGCCCATGCTCTCCACATAGGACTGCACAGCCCAGGATATATCTCCCACACGAGAGCCGTGGCGCGCTGCCCCAATGCCCCTCTCCAGCGCCTCCCTCGTCACGTCTATGAGAGCAGTCACCTCCGGCGAGACCTGTCCCACGCCCACAGTCACGGCAGAGTCGCCGTGAAACCCCTCCACTACCGCTCCCACGTCCATGCTCACCATATCCCCGTCCCGGATCACCCGCTCACCGGGTATCCCGTGTACTATCTCCTCGTTGATGGATACGCATATGGTTGCGGGGAATCCCAAGTACCCCTTGAAGGACGGCTTCGCCCCAAGCCTCTTGATCTCCTCGGACGCTATATCGTCCAGATCTCTGGTAGTCATGCCGGGGCTTATGGCCTCCATCACAGCGGCCTTGGCGCTGGCAACGACTTTGCCTGCCTGGCGCATATAGTCTATCTCCCTTGGAGATTTGACCGTTATGCCACGATCCCTCACCGCTACGCCGGCAAACATCGCTTCTTTATTCATAACGCTTGACCTACCCCACCAGGGTCAGCAGGTATTCCCTCACTCCCTCAATGGTGCCCTCACCATCCACCTCCACCAGGTTCCCTTTTTCTTTATAGAAGTCTATTAACGGCGCGGTCTGCTCCGCGTACACCTGGATCCTGCGGATCACCGCCTCCGAAGTGTCGTCCTCTCTCTGGTAAAGCTCTCCGCCGCACGCGTCGCAGACGCCCTCCTTGGCGGGAGGCGAGTTCACCTCGTGGTAGGGCTGCTGGCACTGTCTGCATATCAGCCTGCCGCCCAATCGATTTATCAGCTCCGGATCGGACACCTGGATGTTCACCACCTTATCGATGCCCTGAGACTGTTTACTCAGGGCCTCCTCCAGCGCCCTGGCCTGTTCCAGCGTGCGCGGGAAGCCGTCCAGCACGTAGCCGGACGTGGCGTCGGGAGCGCCGATCCTGTCTTCAATCATCCCAATAATCACATTGTCGGGCACCAGCAGCCCCTGCTGCATGTAGGAGCGAGCCATGCTACCCAACTCGGTCCCTCTGGCCTGATGGTCCCGCAGGAGATCGCCCGAGGATATGTGAATTCCGCCAACGGCCTCGGACATGGCCTTTGCCTGGGTGCCCTTTCCCGCTCCGGGCGGTCCTAAAAGGATGATGCGCAAGACTGCCTCCTAACGGATAAATCCTTCATAGTTTCTCATAAGGAGCTGCGCCTCAAGCTGCCTCATGGTATCCAGGGCCACACCCACCATAATCAGCAGGCTTATTGACGGAAGCTGAAGGGCGCGTATATCGGTAAGGATTGTGACAATGAAGGGTATCACCGCCACCAGCCCCAGGAAAAGGGCGCCTCCCCAAGTCACTCGCACGATGATTCGGTTCAGGTACTCCTCCGTTGAGTGGCCCGGCCTTATGCCCGGTATGAACCCCCCGTTGCGCTGCAGGCTCTCGGCTAGGTTCTGCTGCCTGAAGACTATGATCGCGTAGAAGAAGGTGAAGGCCACCACCAGTATGAAGCTGAAGAAGTAGTAGAAGAACTTGGTGGGGTCAAAGAGGCCCTGCACAAAGAGCGCCCCCCGACTGATGATGGAGGTGCTCGCAGGGTCGATGAAGTAGCTGGCCACCACCCCAGGAAATATCATTATGGAGAAGGCGAAAATCAACGGAATCATCCCGGCGGAATTCACCTTGATGGGCAGGTGCGTTGAACCGCCCTGCCGGTACATCCGCCCGCCGCGGAATATCGCTCGTCCGTACTGTACCGGTATGCGCCGCTCCGCCTCGGTGAACATCACTATCAGGGCCACCATCAGAACCCCGATGATAACCAGGATGCCCAGCCCGAAGATGTTGTCTCTCTCCAGGAAGCCCTGCCCTATCATCTGTGGGAACGTGGCGACTATGCCCGCGAAGATGATCATCGATATGCCGTTGCCAATGCCCTTTTCGGTTATCAGCTCCCCTATCCACACCAGAAACACCGAACCTGCCACCAGCGAGAGTATTATAGCGATTGTGGGCAACAGCTCGCTGCCGGACGTACCGACCCCACTGATGGCTCCTCCGCGCTGGAGAAGCGTCAACTGCCCGAAGCCCTGCAGTGCCGCTATGGGCACCATCAGGTAGTGGGTAATCTGGTTTATCTTCTGGCGGCCGGCTTCCCCCTCGCGGCTGAGCTCCTTCAGCTGCGGGAAAACGGGCACCATAAGCTGCATAATGATGGAGGAGGTAATGTAGGGAAATACCCCCAGCGCTACTACGCTCAGACTTCGGAGAGCGCCACCGCTGAAGACGTCCAGGAAACCGAAGAGGTCGTTCTGGCGGAAGAAGTCCGCCAGAGCCTCCCGTTCCACGCCGGGCACAGGCACCTGGGCCAGGAAGCGGAATATCACCAGCATCGCGAACACGAAGAGCAGCCGCGCCCTCAGGTCCGGCACCTTCATAGCGTCCACGACGGCCTGAAGCAACCTGGGAGTTGCCCCCTCCGACTTCGCCGTCTGGGTCTGGCGTATCATATTAGAGTTCCACCACCTGTCCGCCGGCAGCCTCTATCTTCCGCCTGGCTTCCATAGAGAACTTGTGGGCCAACACGGTGACGGCTCTGTCCACCTCACCCCGGCCCAGCACCTTCACCGGAAGGCTTAGACCCCTGATCAGACGGGCCTCTTTCATCACCTCCGGCGTAACCTCGGTTTCCTCCGGGAGCTTCTCTGCAATGGAGTCCAGGTTAACGATGGAGTATTCCTTCTTGAAGATGTTTGTAAATCCTCGCTGGGTCGGCAGCCGTCTTATGACGGGTAGCTGGCCTCCCTCGAACCCGCGGCGCACTCCACCGCCGGCCCGGGCCTTCTGGCCCTTCATACCGCGTCCCGAATATGTACCGCTCCCGCTGCCGTTGCCCCGCCCTACGCGCTTGCGGTTGCGACGCGCCCCGGGAGGCGCTTTCAGCTGGTCCAGTCTCATTCCTCTCCTCGCTTCACCTCAACCAGGTGGCGAACCTTGTGGACCATCCCCATAATGGTGGGGCTGTCCTCCCGTTCCACTTCATGGTTGAGCCGCCTGAGCCCCAGGGCCCTGATAACACGGCCCTGCTCCTTGGGGTACCCTATGGCGCTTTTCTTCCACTGTATGCGTATTTTAGCCAAGATGCCCTCTTACAGAATTACTGATTGATTCCCTGATTGGCGTCATGTCAGCGCAAGCGCGCCACTAGCCACCGAGTCTTGCTGCGCTTATCCCTGTTCCCTTCTAACGCCCTTTCTCTTCGCCACCTCCTCGACCGGATCCTTGAGCTGCTCCAGACCTGCCAGGGTGGCCCTTACGACGTTTATGGGGTTGCCGCTACCCAGGGATTTGGTGAGGATGTCGCGTATCCCTGCCAACTCGACTACCGCACGAACGGCTCCTCCCGCTATAACTCCTGTACCGGATGGGGCGGGCTTCAGCAGCACCGAGGAGGCGCAGTGATTGGCCAACACCTCATGTGGTATGGTCGTGTTCTTCAACGACACAGTTATCAGATTCTTCTTGGCGATTGACACTCCCTTGCGCACGGCGTCAGGGACAGCGTCAGCCTTTCCCAAGCCAATGCCCACACGGCCTTCGCCGTCTCCCACTACCACCATGACGCTAAAACCGCGTCGCCTTCCTCCCTTGACCACCTTGGTCACACGGCGTATCTTGACGACTCTTTCCGTAAGTTGTCCATCGGACTGGTCCTCCCTATTTCGCTGATCGAAACCATAGACCATTAAAAGTCCAATCCTCCCTCTCTGGCTGCTTCGGCCAGAGCCTTTACCCGTCCGTGGTATTTGTATCCACCAGTATCGAAAACAACGCGGCTGATACCGCTCTCCTTGGCTCGACGGGCCACGAGGGCGCCCACCTCCCCGGAGACCTTGCCCTTGCCGCCGCCGTTTCCGTTGGCCTTCACCTCCGGGTCGAGGCTGGAGGCCGCGACCAGTGTATGCCCGCGTTCGTCGTCGATTATTTGGACGTAGATGTGGTTCAGGCTCCTGAAAAGAGCCAATCTAGGCCTGTTGGACGTGCCACGTAACTTCTGTCGTATCCTTTCGTGACGGACAAGACGCATTAGCCGTGTACTCTTACTCTTGGCCATGACTACGTCTTCCTCCCTGCCGCCTTGCCGGGTTTGACCCGCACCCGCTCTCCGGCGTACCTTATGCCTTTGCCAGTATATGCGTTGGGGCGGCGCACCCGTCTTATCTGGGCCGCCATCTCGCCCACCGCCTGCTTGTCGATGCCCTCAACATGGACGCGGTTGTTGCCCTCTACTGTGAGGGTCAGTCCAGGCAATGGAATGATCTCCACAGGGTGGCTGTAGCCCACCTGCAACACCACGTTATCGCCCGACTGCTGGACTCGATATCCGGCGCCCACCAGCTCCAGCGTCCGCCGGTATCCCTCGCTGACGCCGATGACCATGTTGGACAAAAGGGCTCTTATCAGGCCGTGAAAGGCCCTGTGTTCCCTCTGGTCGGTCGGCCTCGCCACGCGAAGGAAGTCGCCCTCCTGGGATATGGAGATGTCCGGGTTAAAGGACTGGGTTAGCGTACCACGGCTGCCCTTCACGACAACCGTACCTTCGTCCACTCCTACCTCCACTCCGGTGGGAACCGGTATTGGCTTATTACCTACTCTGGACATATCTCACCACAGATAACACAGGTATTCCCCTCCTATACCGCGTCGCCAAGCGTCCGAGCCGGTCATTACTCCTTGTGATGTGGATATAATGGCCACGCCCATCCCGCCATAAATGCGCGGTATCTCCTTCTTGCCAATATAGATCCTCAGCCCCGGCTTGCTCACTCGCTTCAACCCGGATATGGCCGGCTCCTCTTTACCTCTGTACTTCAAACGTATCCTGAGCGTGCGACGTACGCCGCTGCGCAGCACCTCAAAGTCGTCTATGAAGCCTTCATCCTTCATAATACGCGCCAAGGCCACCTTCGCGTTTGAACCCGGCATAGCAACCGCGTCGTGGCGCACAGCAACGGCGTTCCTTATCCTGGTCAGCATATCGGCAATGGGATCTGTAACGCTCATATCGCAGCTACCAACTGGCCTTTCGTATGCCTGTTATCTCTCCCCTGAGTGCCAGGGTCCGGAAGCATATCCGGCAGAGCCCAAAATATCTTATATACGCCCTTGGCCGACCGCACTGGTTACACCGGTTGTGGTGCCGCACGGCATACTTCTGAGGTTTTTTCCACTTAGCCAGTTTTGATGTCTTAGCCAAATGCCCCTACCTTCTATCTAAACGTTGCCGTTCACACGGCTTGAGAGCCATCTCTGGCAAAGGGCATCCCCATAAGCTCCAGAAGGCGCATGGCCTCCCGGTCCGTGGATGCCGTAGTTATAAATGACACCTGGAAACCTCGAATACGGTCTATCTGGCCGTAGTCTATCTCCGGGAAGATAACCTGCTCTCTTATCCCCAGAGAGTAGTTGCCTCTGCCGTCAAAGGCCCTGCGAGGCACACCCCGGAAGTCCCTGATACGAGGAAGGGCCGCATTGAACAGCCTGTCCATAAAGTCGTACATGCGATGCCCTCGGAGGGTCACCGACGTCCCAATGGCCTCTCCCTGTCTCAGCTTGAACCCGGCTATGGAACGCCTCGCTCGGGTTGTAACCGGTTTCTGGGCGGAGATTAGAGAAATGTCACGGGTAGCGCTCTCCAAGGCCCTGGGGTTCTGCTTCTCCTCCCCCAGACCTATGTTGAGGACCACCTTTTCAATGTGAGGTATCTGCATGACGTTCTTGTAGCTGAACTCCTCCCGCAGCGTGTCCCGCACGCGGGAGCGGTACTGCTCCAGAAGGCGCGGCATCCTCTTGACCGCCGGAGTCGATTCCGGCTCAGCCTCCTCCTCCGACTGCCTCCGCCGGCTCGTGCGCCTGGGCCTTGGAGCCGCCGGCGCCGCTTCAGTTGAGGACTCGGTAGTTTCGGTCGTCGAGGCGGCGCGGGTACGCCTTGTCCTCGCCGGCCTGGCCGGAGGAGCTTCGGCGCTCTCGGCCGATTCCGCTGCCGGCTCCTGGGACGCCCCGGCGGACTCCGTTGCCGGAGCCTCCTGAGCGTCCTCGGCCTTATCTTCTTCTAATCTATCACTTCCTGGCATGACCTACACACCCTAACCTTTTTTCCATCTTCAAGAAACCTTTGGCCCACCCGCACTGCCTTATCGCAGTGGTTGCAGACCAGCATCACTTTCGACATTCGCAGGGGAGCCTCCATCTGCACTATTCCGGCCTGCCTAACGTTGGGGCGAGGACGAACGTGCTTTTTAACGACATTAGTCCCCTCCACAAACAATAGGCCTTCTTTCCGCATCACCCTCTGCACCTTCCCGCGCTTGCCCTTATCCTTGCCGGCTATAACCTGGACGGTGTCCTCCTGCCTTATCCGCACTACAGCACCTCCGGCGCCAGGGAGACTATGCGCATAAACGCCTTCTCCCTAAGTTCGCGAGCCACCGGCCCAAAGATGCGAGTGCCGCGCGGGTTCAGAGCTTCCGTCAGGATCACCGCGGCGTTCTCATCAAAGCGAATGTAGGACCCGTCGGGGCGGCGATGAGGAGCGGCGATCCTCACTATGACCGCCCTAACCACCTCCCCCTTCTTCACGGCCGCGGCTGGCGCCGCCTCTTTCACCGACGCCACAATTATGTCTCCCAAGCTGGCGTAGCGCCTGCGCGTGCCGCCCGGTACGTTTATGCACATGATGACCTTGGCTCCCGAATTATCGGCGACCGTCAGCCTGGAGTACATCTGAATCATGACTCTTGCTCCTCTCCGTCCTCAGTCGCCTCCTCAACCTCGTCATCAATCTGTCCCAGCTCCTCAGGGGAAAGGCCCAGCGCTTCTTCGGTGGGAGCGGGCTCTCCGGTGGACAGCACCTGGGTGACCCTCCAGCGCTTTGTCTTTGACAGCGGCCTCGTCTCCATTATGTTGACCCAGTCCCCTATCTTGGATTTGTTCTCTTCGTCGTGGACGTGGAACTTGGTCACCCTCTTAACCTGCTTCCGGTAGAGGGGGTGGGCCTGCCTCCATTCCACGGCCACTACCACCGTCTTGTCCATCTTGTCGCTTACTACGCGTCCTACTCGGGTCTTCCTTCTCCCCCTGTCCATCTATCTCTCCCTCATGCCCCTCTGACGCATCACCGTCTTCACGCGGGCTATCGTCTTCTTAACGTTCTTTAGCTCCTTGGGACTATCGATCTGACGAGTGCTCAGGCGAAAGCGTAGGTTCATCAACTCCCTGTAGGAGCTGTCCAACTCCGAGCCAAGCTGCTCGTCCGTAAGGTTTCTAACTTCGATAATATCCAAGAGTCCCCTCTACTCCGAAGCCTGCTGCATATCGTTCCTCGATACGAAGCTTGTGCTCACCGACAATTTCTGTGAGGCCAGCCTGAGGGCCTCCTGAGCCATCTCCTGCCTTATTCCGGCCACCTCAAAGAGCACTCGGCCGGGCTTGACCACGGCGACCCAGAAGTCCACATTGCCCTTGCCGCTGCCCATGCGGGTTTCCGCCGGCTTGGAGGTAATGGGCTTGTCCGGAAAGACACGAATCCACACCTGCCCGCCGCGCCGGAAGTGACGCGTAATGGCTCGCCTCGCGGCCTCTATCTGCCTCGACGTAACCCAGGCGTTGGACGTGGCCTTCAGGCCGTAGTCGCCAAACGTCACCTGGTTGCCGGTCTGGGCTGTGCCGCGTCGGCGCCCCCGATGCATTTTACGATATTTAATTCTCTTGGGCTGGAACATCGCTGGATCCTTCTATGGATTCCGTCTCGCCTCCCACGGTTACCTCTATCATCTGCAGCTCTTCCGCGTCCGGCTCGGCCTCAATCTCCTTCGGCTCAGGCAGAATGTCGCCCTTGTACACCCACACCTTCACTCCGATACGTCCCATCGTGGTCCGAGCCTCAGCCAGGCCGTAGTCTATATCCGCCCGCAGGGTGTGCAACGGCACGCGGCCCTGCATCACCTTCTCCCGGCGGGCTATCTCGACACCACCCAACCGACCGGAACAGATGACCTTCATGCCCAGCGCCCCGGCCTGCATGGCCCGGTTGACGGCCTGATGCATCGCTCGGCGGAAGGCGACCCTGCGCCCCAGCTGCTCCGCAATGCTTGCGGCTACAAGCTGCGCATCAAGCTCAGGCTGACGCACTTCCTGGACGTTGAGCCTGGCCCGCTTGTGAGTCAACCCCTCGACCACCTGGCGCACCTCTTCCACTCTCTGCCCACCCCGGCCAATGACTATGCCGGGTCTGGCCGAGTGTATGGTAACCACCAACTCCTGCGCCCCCCGCTCCAACTCGACCTTGGAGATGCCGGCCTCAGGCAGGCGGGCGCGTATGGCGTTTCTGATGCTGAGGTCTTCTTGCAGAAGCTCGCGGTATTGAGAGCCCTTGGGCGCGTACCACTTAGCCTGCCAGTCCTTGATTATACCCAGTCGGAACCCGATCGGATGAGTCTTTTGGCCCATTTAAGCCTCCTCTTCCTCGTCAACAACCACGGTGATATGACATGTGCGCTTCAGTATACGGCTGGCCCTGCCGCGAGACCTGGGCCTGAACCTCTTGAGCGTAGCGCCCGGGTCGGCGTAGATAGACACTATCTTCAGGTCTCCCTGGGCCATCATATTGTTGTTCTCGGCG
Source organism: Dehalococcoidia bacterium (assembly GCA_965218945.1). Lineage (GTDB taxonomy): Bacteria > Chloroflexota > Dehalococcoidia > Lucifugimonadales > UBA2985 > DAOUJW01. The sequence goes on along the minus strand of OZ244718.1, from coordinate 2,088,930 downwards.
TTGTTGGCGGCGGACTTAACCACCTTTGCCACATGTCGAGCTGCCGGCGTGGGCAGGAAACTGAGTATTTCGAGGGCAGCCTCCACCTTTTTGCCCCGGACGGTATCCACCACCCGACGCATCTTCTTGGGCGAGACGCTCACGTTTTTCACCATAGCCCGCACAGCCATCCTGTCTATCTCCTCACCGGAGTGGTGTTCCTCACCTGAGTGGTGCGCTCGGACTTGGAGGAGTGGCCCCGGAAGGTCCGGGTCGGGGCAAACTCTCCAAGGCGATGGCCCACCATGTTCTCGGTAACGAATATGGGTACGTGCCTTCGTCCGTCATGCACGGCAATGGTCAGTCCCACCATCTCCGGCATGATCATTGACGCTCGGGACCAAGTCTTGATTACGGCCTTGACCCCGCTCCTCTGCAGGATCTCCACCTTCTTCATCAGCTTGGGATGCACAAAAGGCCCTTTTTTGATGGATCTGGACATCCCTTATTCCTTTCCTTCCATTACCATTGCCACTATCGCCTGCCGCCCTTGCTCCTGCGCCTTACTATCATTCCGCTTACGCCCTTGCGCTTGCGGGTCCTGTAGCCCAGAGCCGGTTTACCCCAAGGGGTCTTTGGCCCGGGCATTCCAATGCCGGAGCGGCCTTCGCCACCGCCGTGCGGATGGTCTCGTGGGCTCATTGCAGAACCACGCACCTGCGGCCTGCGGCCCAAGTGGCGAGTTCTGCCGGCTTTGCCCAGCTTAATGTTCTTGTGGTCTGCGTTGCCCACCTGTCCAATGGTGGCCATACAACTAGCATTGATGCGGCGCACCTCCCCGGACGGCATACGCAGCATGACGTAGCCCTCCTCCTCCCTGGCCAGCACCTGGGCCGACGTCCCGGCTCCCCTCACAAGCTGCCCGCCTCGGCCGGGGTGCATCTCCACGTTGTGGACGGTGTTCCCCGACGGTATGAGCCTCAGGGGGAGGGCGTTGCCCACTTTGACCTCTGCATTGGGACCCGCCTCCACTTTCGCTCCCACAGTCAGACCGTTGGGAGCCAGATTGTACCGCTTGTCCCCGTCGGCGTACTGGATGAGGGCAATTCGGGCGGAGCGGTTCGGGTCGTACTCTATGGAGACCACCTTGCCCGGAACTCCGACCTTGTCCCGCTTGAAGTCGATGATACGCAGCCTTCGCTTGGAGCCGCCCCCGCGATGGCGCACGGTCAGTCGGCCCTGGGAGTTTCTGCCGGCATGCTTCTTAAGAGGCGCCAGCAGTGACTTTTCAGGCTTCTTCTTGGTTATCTCTTCAAAGGAGGGCAGGACTACACCGCGCCTCCCGGGAGATGTGGGATTTACACTTCTTAGCGGCACCTAAGCCCCCTCGAATATCTGGATTCTGTCCCCCGGCCTCAGGCTCACCACGGCCTTCTTCCAGGAGGGTCGCTTCACCAATTTGGGGCCGAATCTCTTCCTCTTGCCCTTGATGGTGGCTATGTTCACGTCCGTAACCTTGACATTGAAGGCCTCTTCCACAGCCGATTTTACCTGGACTTTGTTGGCCCGGGTGTCGACCTCAAAAGCGTACTTGTTCTGAGCATCCTGTAGAATGGTGCTCTTCTCCGTTATCAACGGCCTTCTCAGTACTTCAAAGGTGTGCATTACGCTTCTTCCTGACTCTCCTCAGGGCTTTGGTCGTCCGCCTCCACTTTGGCGCTGTCCGCAGCCCACATTTCCTCGGCTCGCCGAATCGCCTCCAGCGTCACAACTGCGCGATCGTGATTCAGCAGGTCCAGGGGGTTCAGCTGGAACACGGGCAGGGTTTTTACACGAGGTAGGTTGCGAGCGGAGAGTATTATATCAGTCTGTGGCGTGGGAGTCACGACCAGAACCGGAGTTGCTATACCCAAGTTGGCCAGGACTGCCACCATCTCCTTGGTTTTGGGCTGTTCAAACTCAAGCCCTTCCAGCACCGTCAGCTTCTCTTCCCGCACCTTCTGGGACAGAAGGCAGCGAATGGCCCCGCGGTTCATCTTCTTGGGGATGCGCTGGGAATAGTCCCGCGGCTGCGGGCCGAAGACTATGCCGCCGCCTCTCCACTGGGGCGCACGACGGCTACCCTGGCGGGCGCGGCCGGTGTGCTTCTGACGCCACGGCTTCGCGCCTCCGCCGGACACCATACCTCTGGTCTTGGTGGCAGACGTGCCCTGGCGCGCGTTGGCCCTGTGGGCCACGGCTACCTGATGCACCAAGGCCTGGTTCATTGGAACGTCGAACAGGCCGTCGTTTACCTCAATTGTCCCGACGCTCTGCCCGGAGGAATTCATCAGAGGAAGCTGCATTATCTGTCCCCCCGCTTCGCTGGTTTAATCACCAGCATACCGTTCCTTGCGCCGGGCACGGCGCCCCTGACCAGCAGCAGATTCCGCTCCAGGTCCACCTTCACCACCTTCAGATTGAGAGCAGTGACCTTCTTGTTACCCATATGCCCTGCCATCTTGGTGCCCTTCCACACTCTGCCTGGAGTTGTGCCCGCGCCCACCGAACCCGGCGCCCTCGCCCGGTCCGACTGCCCGTGGGTCTTGGGCCCGCCCTTGAAGTTGTGCCGCTTCATACCACCGGCGAATCCTTTTCCTTTGGATACCCCGCTGATGTTCACTATATCCCCGGCTTCGAACATACTTACGTCTATCCTCTGCCCTATCTGAGCATCGCCCAGGTCGTCCACTCTGAACTCCTTCAGGTGGCGAAGGGGCGGCAGCCTCTTGAGGTGACCCACTTCAGGCTCGTTGAGCTTCTTGGCCGCCTCGTAGCCCACCTGAACCGCCTCGTAGCCGTTGGCCTGACTGGTCTTCACCTGCGTAACTATGCAGGGACCAGCCTCGATGACGCTCACAGGCTCCACAACTCCGCCCTCCGAGAAGACGCGGGTCATACCCTTCTTTCTGCCTAATATGCCCTTCAAGAGACTTCCTTCTTCCTACAGCTTTATGGAGATGTCCACGCCTGCCGGCACATTCAGCCGAGTAAGCGCGTCGATTGTCTTTGAGCTTGGGTCTAGGATATCGATGAGGCGCTTGTGCGAGCGAAGCTCGAAATGCTCCCGGGAGTCCTTGTCCACGTGAGGGGAGCGAATGACACAGAACCTCTTGATAGATGTGGGCAGCGGCACTGGCCCGGCCACGCCGGCCCCCGTCCGCTCTGCCGCCTCCACTATCTGAGTGGCGGAGACGTCCAGAATCTTGTGGTCGAAAGCCTTTAGCACTATGCGAATCTTCTGCTGAGGCATTATTTCACTACACCTTTGCCAGTTCATGCGCCACACCCTGCGGCACTTCTTCGTAATGGCTGAACTCCATTGACTGGCTTGCCCTTCCCTGGGTAATAGATCGCAGGTCAGTGGTGTACCCAAAGGTCTCCGCCAGCGGCACCAGAGCGCGAACGGCCTGCACCGCCCCCTGTCCTTCGATGCTGCGGATGCGGGCGCGCCGACCTCCCAGATCGCCGAGGACCTCTCCTAGGAAATCTCCCGGGGTGACGACCTCCACGTCCAGAATAGGCTCCAGAATCACAGGCTTCGCTCTCTTCACACCTTCTTTGGTGGCAATAGAGCCTGCCATTTTGAAAGCAATCTCGGACGAGTCCACGGGATGAAAGCTGCCGTCAACAAGGGTCGCCTTTACGTCTATCACCGGATAGCCGGCCAGAACGCCGGTCTCCAGCGCCTCCTTCACACCCTTCTCCACCGCGGGGACGTACTCGCGGGGGATAGTCCCTCCCACCACCTTGTTTTCGAACTTGAAACCGCTGTTCCTCTCCATTGGCTGGAGCTCAAGCCACACGTGGCCGTATTGACCGTGGCCTCCCGTCTGGCGCACGAACCTGCCTTCGGCCCTCGAAGAGCCGGTCAGGGTCTCTCGATAGGATACCTTGGGCCGCCCTATATTGGCGGCCACCTGGAACTCCCTCTTCAAGCGGTCTACCAGAACCTCCAGATGCAGCTCGCCCATGCCGGACATGATGGTCTGGCCGGTCTCATCGTCAACTTTGATCTTGAACGTGGGGTCTTCCTCAGCCAGCTTGACCAGGGAGTCCACCAGTCTATCCTGGTCGGTCCTGGTCTTTGGCTCAATGGCTACGGATACCACCGGGTCGGGGAAGCGTATGGTCTCCAGGATTACCGGAGAGTTCTCGTAGCATATGGTGTCGCCGGTAAAGGTGTTCTTCAGACCCACGGCGGCGGCGATGCTCCCGGCATAGGTGACTTCCGTCTCCTCCCGCCGGTTGGCGTGCATACTGAGCACGCGTCCCATGCGCTCGCGTATGCCCTTGGTGGAGTTGTACACCGACGTGCCCGCTTTCACCTGACCTGAGTACACCCTGAAGTACACCAGCCGGCCCACAAAGGGGTCCGCCACTACCTTGAAGGCGAGGGCGGAGAAAGGCGCGCCCTCACTGGCCTCCATCAGCACCTCTTCTGCCGTCCTTGGATGCACTCCCATCACGGGAGGCACGTCCAATGGCGACGGCAGGTAGTGACCGATGGCGTCCAGTAGAAGCTGAACACCCTTGTTTCGGAGGGCGCTGCCACACAGCACCGGGACGAGAGCATTCTTAATGGTGGCCCTTCTCAGGGCGTCCCTTATCTCCTGCGTGGAGATGGGCTCCTCCTCCAGGTACTTTCCCATCAGAGTATCGTCGGTCTCAACCACCTTCTCAACCAGCCGCTCCCGGAAGTCCCGGGCGTCTCCCAGCATCTCGGCCGGAATCGGCCCCTCCTGCGGGGTGTAGTCCCCGTCCTCCGTAAACAGCATAGCGGTCTGCTCCAGCAGGTCTATCACTCCCCGGAACTCACTCTCCTCGCCCATGGGAAGCTGCACCGCCACAGGGTTTGCCCTGAAACGATGCGCAATCATATCAATCGTACGCTGGAAGTCCGCCCCCGTCCTGTCCATCTTGTTGATGAAGCAGATCCTTGGCACCCGGTATCTGTCAGCCTGACGCCACACCGTCTCCGACTGGGGTTGGACGCCGGCCACCGCGTCGAACACCACCACGCCGCCGTCCAGAACTCGAAGGCTCCTCTCCACCTCGGCGGTGAAGTCAACGTGTCCCGGCGTGTCGATGATGTTTATGCGGTAGTCTTTCCACTCGCAGGTGGTGGCCGCAGACGTGATAGTGATGCCTCGCTCCCTCTCCTGGGCCATCCAGTCCATCACGGTTGTGCCGTCGTCCACTTGACCTATCTTGTGGGTGCGCCCGGAAAAGAACAACACGCGCTCCGTGACGGTGGTCTTGCCAGCGTCAATGTGAGCGATAAAGCCTATATTTCGTATATTGTCCAAAGGGAAATTCCTCCGTCCCTGAAAGCCCGTCGATTACCTAAGAGAGCGTCCTCACCACCGGTAGTGAACAAAGGCCCTGTTGGCCTCGGCCATACGGTGGAGCTCCTCCCTCCTTCTAACTGCCGCACCCTGCCCTCTGGAGGCCTCCAGCAACTCCTGCGCAAGCCTCTCCGCCATGGGACGCCCCGTCCGGGCGCGGCTTGCCCTGAGGATCCAACGCATAGCCAGAGCCATTTGCCGGTTGCTCCTCACCTCGATCGGCACTTGATAGGTGGCGCCGCCCACACGCCGGGGTTTTACCTCCAGCAGCGGGGTGGCATTTCTCATCGCCTGATTGAAGGTCTCCATCGAATCCCGGGAGCCTTCCTTCTCAACTATGTCCAGGGCCTCGTACACGATGCGCTGGGCGGTCGTCTTCTTGCCCCGGGTCATCACCCTGTTGATAAAGCTGGCCAAGTACACGCTGTTGTACTTAGGGTCGGGCGTTATCTCCCTCTTTGCTGCGCGTCTTCGGCGAGCCATGATTCGCCTACCTCCCCGGCGCCGCGGCTGCCTTGGTGCCGTACTTGCTCCGCCCACGCTTCCGATTAACCACCCCGGTACAGTCCAAAGCGCCTCTAACAATGTGATACCTGACCCCAGGTAGGTCCTTTACCCTACCGCCTCGTATGAGAACCACGGAGTGCTCCTGAAGGGTGTGTCCCTCTCCGGGGATGTACGCCGTAACTTCCATCCCGTTGGCCAGGCGCACACGGGCAACCTTCCTCAAGGCGGAGTTCGGTTTCTTGGGAGTAACGGTGCGCACCTGGACACAGACGCCCCTCTTTTGCGGGGAGCCCGTGGTCCGCTTCACGCGATTTTTCAGCGAGTTGAAGCCATACCGCAAAGCCGGGGCTTTGGTCTTCTTCACGACCTTGACCCTGGGCTTTCTTACCAGTTGGTTAACCGTAGGCATATCTACGCACTCCTTGGCATCAGCACCATGAACTCATATATTGAAAACGATGTGCCAAATAACAAATATATAGGCCGGTCGACTGTTTGTCAACAGAGACTTGAGGGCAAAAATTACATCGCAACGCTCAATGCGCCAATGGTCTGTACACCGCCGGTCGGTTCATTGAAGTCCTTGATGTCCAGTGCGATAATGCAGACGGATTTTGAGGAAGCCCAGAGCCTGGGCGGCAAGACGATGGCCCCGCCAATGCCTATGCCGATTCAGGGAGGCGAGGGACATATCGCCGCCTTCATAGACCCCGCGGGGAACACCATCGGCCTGCGCAAGCTGTAGGAAGAAAACCAACCCGGTCGGAATCCGAAGGGAGGGATTATGCCAGGACCATTGGAGGGAACCAGGGTATTGGACTTGACTCACGTTCTGGCCGGCCCCTTTGCCGCCATGATCCTGGCCGACCTTGGCGCCGAGGTGATCAAGGTGGAGCAGCCGGAAATCGGGGACCGCTCCCGCTCCAGCGGCCCCTTCATCGACGGCGAGAGCACCTACTTTATGAGCGTCAACCGCGGCAAGCTCGGCTTCTCCGTGGACCTGTCAAAGACCAATGGTAAGGATCTCTTCCTGCAACTGGTCGACAATTCGGACGTTGTCCTGGAGAACTTCGCGCCGGGGACAATGCAAAGGCTTAGCCTGGACTATCCCGTCCTGCGAGACCGCAACCCGTCCATAATCTACGCCGCCATTTCCGGCTTCGGGCAGGACGGGCCGTACTCGTCCAAGCCCGCTCTGGACGTGGTCGTTCAGGGCATGGGGGGCATACTGAGCATCACGGGCGAGCCTGGCGGCCCGCCCATTCGTCCCGGCGTGTCTCAGGGCGACATCACCGCCGGCCTATTCGCCGTAATCGGCATATTGTCGGCTCTACAGGAGCGGACCAGGAGCGGGCTGGGGCAGATGGTGGACATCGGGATGCTGGACTGCCAGGTGACCATCCAGGAGAACGCCTTTGCCAGGTACTTTGCGACCGGGGAGGTGCCCACGCCCCTGGGCACAAGGCATCCGGTCACGGCTCCATTCCAGGTCTTCCAGACCTCGGACGGCTACATAACCATCGCCCTGATAGAGGGTCGAAAGGAGCGGTGGCCCCTGCTGTGCTCGGCCATAGACCGGATTGACCTCATTGACGACCCCCGCTTCGACACCGGCTGGACCAGAAGCCAGAACCACCACGAGCTGGAACCCATACTGGCAGAGGCCCTGATGAAGAAGACCTCCCAGGAATGGCTGGAGGCGCTGGAGGCGCTGGGGATCGCGTGCGGGCCGGTCAACACCATAGACAAGGTGGCCAAGGACCCGCAGGTGAACCACCGGGAGATGATAAAGGAGTACAACCATAGCCGTCTGGGAAAGGTCAGGGCGGTCAACACCCCCGTGAAGTTGTCGCGCACGCCAACCGGAAACGACTCGTCGTCGCCTGACCTTGGGGAGCACACCGAACATCTGCTACGGGACCTGCTGGGGATGCAGGAGCAGGAAATCGCCTCTCTGCGAGAGGAGGAGGTCATCTAGGGGTTCTCCCTCACCACATCTGGATGCCCGTCTACACGGGCATGGCTATGAACGACGTTCATAGTTAGCCAGATTCCTGCGTAGGCGGAAATGACTGAGTTCAAGTAGCTAGTTTCATCGTCATTCCCGCCTACGAGCGGGAATCCAGGGGAGGCGGGGTGTGGATGCCCGTCTACACGGGCATGACGATGAAATCAATACCCTCTTCAGTCATTCCTGCGAAAGCAGTAATTCAGGTGGGGTTGGGTATGGATGCGCTGGACTCACGAATCGAGCGCACACTTCATTACCGCTCATATAGTTCGACACGCTCGCCATGAGCGACGATAACAGCCTAGCCACCCGCCTTACAGCGCCTCAAACAGCCGCTCCGCCTCCTTCAGTTCCTCCGGCGAGTTCATGTCCGCATTCACGATGGGGTTGTCCACCTCCATCCGGTAGGTGTCCTCCCTGTATCGGTCTACAACCTCACGCAGGCCCTGACCTTCCTCGGTGATGGCCAATAGCTCCGGCATGAGCGTGGCGGAAAAAATGAAGGGATGCCCCCTGTGACCACCGTACTCCGGGCAGGTGATGAGGTTGCCGCGCTCCAGGTGGGCATCGATAAGGGACTTCAGAATGCCGACGGGTCGGGGCTGATCGACCGCCAAGACAACGATAGCTTGGGCTAATGGCGACACCAACCGCAGGCCGGCCTTGATGGAAGTAGTCTTGCCCTGTAGATAGTCCGGGTTCACCGCCGTGTCAACGCCGGGCAGCCCTCGCACAGGCGCTTCGACCTCCTCCCATCGATGGCCGACAACAGTCACGACCTGGTCAGCCCCGACCTCCTGGAGGGACTCCACCTGGTACGCAATCAGTGTCTGGCCCCGCCAGGGCAGAAGGGCCTTGAGACGCCCCATACGAGTGGACTCGCCCGCAGCCAGGATAATGGCGGAGACCCCGGACATGGCTGCCCGCTTAGACGAGGACCCCCACCTTCTTGGCTGACTTCTGGAGGTATCGGTTCTCCATCGTAAGCGCCTTGCCGGGCCGACCTTCTCGGAAGGCCACTATCTCGGACACGATGCTCACGGCTATCTCCTCCGGCGTCTTGGCCCCTATGTCCAGCCCAATGGGGGCGTGAACGGCCTTGAGCCTCTCCAAGGGGATGCCGTGCTTGAGAAGCTCCTCGTATATCAGGATGGTCTTCCGCTTGCTGCCCACCAAACCCACATACCCTGCAGGGCTACGAACGGCCGCCTCCAGGGCCAGGTCGTCCTGGCGATGGCCTCTGGTAGCCACCACAACGGAGGTGTTGGGGCGCATGTCGATCTGCGTTAAGCCCTCGGCGTAGTCGGCGACAATGACGCCGTCCGCCTCAGGGAACCTCTCCATGTTGGCGAACTCCGGCCGGTCGTCCACCACCCACAGGCGCAGACCCAGCATCTTCACCAGCGGCGCAAGCGACTTCCCGATGTGGCCTCCACCGGCTATGACCACCGCGGCCGGCATCGTAAAGCCTTCCATGAAGACCTCCGCGCCGTCCTGAGTCTTCATAGACTTTACACGGCCGTAGTCCACAAGCTCCCGGAGAGAAGCCTCGACCTCCTTGTCTCTTTCCGGATCGCCCAGGGAACCGTAGACCTTGTCGTCCTGCCCAATGTACAGCTTGTCACCAATCTTGCCCTTCTTCTTCGATGGCTTCAGAAGAGTGGCCATGCCCACGCTGGATCTCCCGTCGTAGGCGCCCACTATGTTGCTGATGGGCGTCTCGACCTGCTTGGGGTCGAACACCGGGTCTATGAGGAAGTACATAGTGCCGCCGCAAACCAGGCCCTCCCTGGCCGCGACATCCTCGTTTAGAGTGTAGTCCGTGACCATGGCCTCGCCGCCGTCCTTCAGCAGCATCTTCGCTGCGAACCAGATGTCCCCTTCCACACAGCCGCCACCCAGTGTGCCCACCCCGGTGCCGTCCTCGCGCACCAGTAGCTTGGCTCCCGGCTTCTGCGGAGTGGACCCCTTGGTGCCCACCACCGTGGCAAGCACAAATGGCTCACCCTTGTTCAGTAGATTCTTGGCTTCTCTCAATACTTCTTCCATGATTGCTCCCTCTGACCAATCTGTGCAAAGCTACTGCAATTATAACACATGCGGATGCTTGACTCCACCGGCGCAATGCCAACTGAGGGCAGCGCATCATCTCCAAGGCGCTGAATATCCCTCATCTCTCATATATTCATACGACCTGGCGACAAGCTCCCGGAGCACGTCCCTGTCCACGTCGTCCAGCTTGTTGATGTAGAGACAAGACACCCCGGTGCGATGCTTGCCGAGCCTGGCAAGGAGCTCGTCGTACCCATCGAAGCCGTCCATAATGTACAGGGAGAGACTCCGGCTCCTTGGCGAAAACCCGGCCAGGGGCATATCGCCCTCCCTGCCGGACTCGTACCTGTAGTGGTACTCCCCAAACCCTACGATGCTCGGCCCCCACATCTCCGGTTCCAGCCCGGTTACGTCCTTCATCATTGCCAGGAGAGCGAGGCCATCCTCTTGACGCTGCCTGTTGGGGACCGACGCCAAGAACTCGTCTACGCTTGTTCTAGTCTTCTGGGTCTTGTTCTCAGCCATCCGGGGAAACCTACTGCGATCTTGCCTCATTCAGCAGCCAAGATTACTCGGAGGGCTGCATCAGCTCCATGAAGGCGAAGTTGCTGGAAGTGGGATGCACCCACGCCGTGTTGGGCGACTGCTCATCCACAGTTACACGGCCTCCCTGCTCCTGGATCTGCTTCACCGTTTCCTTGATGTCGTCCACCTCAATGCTCACCAGGTAGATGCCCTCGCCGCTGGGATTGGACGTGATCGCCCGCTCCTTCATAAAGCGGCTCAGCGCGCTGTCGGGGTCAGTCGGTTGTATAACCTCAACTATCCGGTCCTCTCCGTTGCCGATCATGACACCCTTGAACCCCCACCTCTGCACGTTGGGCTCCGACATCAACTTCAGCCCAAAGAGCTTCTCATACTTGGCTACAGCCTCATCCAGGTCCGTAACGGCAATGGAGAAATAACGTATACGCTTGAACATGATACCCTCCCTTGGACCGCATATCTGTGCAAACATGGAGCCAGCGAGGGGATTCGAACCCTTGACCTGCGGTTTACGAAACCGCTGCTCTACCACTGAGCTACGCTGGCGTCAGAGTCGGAAGACCTCCGCGAATATCATAGAATGTCACGCGGGGTACGTCAAATGCACTCAGATGGACTCGCAATAGACAAGTTAAGCTACTGACGGCAGCAGTGGAAGCGAAAGGCCCAATACTCATCAGTTAGCTCTTGACCAAATTGCTAGAGTGATCCTCGAGTGCCTCCACTAATGATGTTGCTAAAGCCTGTTTGAATCTCACAAAGGAGAGCATCGCTTGTGGCCCAAGTGCTTCGCCGCCGACTCTATGGGCAACCTGGTTTCGATTCCTAATCAACTCATTCAGTTGATTTTGGGCGCGAGATCCCGCAATTGTTGGCCCTCCCGGTCCCGACCAACCCTGGAGTGTGGCCGTTGAAGCAACGGCATTCCAAACGTCGTTCATTCCCAGACGGCTAATCAAGTCCCTTAATGTACCCGAACTCAAATTACGGTCGTTAAGAGCAATAGCCTCACCATTGAGAACGTAAGGTCTGCTTCCTGCGTGGCATTCCCAAAGGTTCTTAACGAAACGTCGCAAGTCATATTCGGTAAACCTTGAGCCTCTATTTCGCAGGGCTTCGCCAGTTTGCATTTCGTTATGCGACCGAATGGCATTCGGTAAGTCCTCGTAAGCAGGAACAATGCCTGGCAAGTCATCTGTAAACGCGATCATCAAGTCTGATACGAATTGCTCGAACGCAGCCGCAAGTAACAATACGCAGCCATCCAGTACGGGCTGCATGCCGGATTGGCCAATCTGCCGCACTGAATTGTGAAGATTAGCCCCAACCAGATCCCAAGTTCCGGAAGGCAACCTTCCGAATTCGACGAGGTTCCCCAGTAACGCAACGATTCTTTCGATGGATTCAACGCGAGCTAGAAACTGGTTGAGCGCAAGACGCATCGTGGCAAATCACAGGTCAGCTAGACCCCAATTGCGGAATCAATCAAGCCCTCAATGTGTTTAGATCTATTTAAGGTCGCTTCCTTGGTGTTAGCCCTGCCAGCAACCAGGCTGTAGAATTTAGATTCGCCTAACTCTGTTTGAAGTAACTGATTTATTTGCTCAGCGTAGAGCTTGATGAGATCCGCTTGATTCAGCTTGCGCATCAAAGCCACCATGATGCCATCAAAAAGGGTGGGCGAGGGACGCCCACCCTTTTTTGAACGAAGGGCAGGAAGACGAAAAATACCATCTCCACCGATGGCATGGGCCAATATAAGGGAGTCCAAGAATTGCGTTTTCAATTGGCGCAATTCAGATTCACTGCATTTGGAGTATCTCGCCATAGCATTGTCTAAGGTGCTTCTCATCCCACCGCCAATGTCTTTCGGATCCAGTAATGCGAATACCCTTAGTACGAGCTCGACATCCCTCATTTGTCGAAACAATATATTCTTACGAAGCTTCTCACTAGGCTCGGTATTTTCGTTCGGCTCAAAAGGAGGGATATCCCACATGGTAGTGAACAGATGGTGTCTGGATAATTCAAGTAATAAGTCATTGAATGAACCTGAATGTACAGAATTTCTCACCTCCTGTGCGTTGAGGCGAATTCCTCCTGTATTGAGTCTCTCAAATACCTGCCTCCTTAGCAGAATTGCCGTTTCATTAGAAGGAGTGCTTTCTTTCAATAGGATTATGGCTGGCAAGGACCTACGCTCAAGGCCAGCCCTCACCTCCCTTGGAAGGTCATGGAATCGCTTACCGATTAAGCTAGTCAAAATTTTCAGTCCGCGGAGTGCGTATTGGTTTTCGAAATACTCCAGAATCGCTGTTACCCGCTGTTGCCCATCCATGACTTCATATCTAGCAAACTCATTTTCATACAGAAAGACTGGTGGTACAGGGATGTTAACCAGAAAAGACTCAATTAGTCTCGATTTGCGCGTTGTGTCCCACCGGGCGCGACGTTGGTAATAAGGTGAGACTTCCAGCGTCTTGTGAGTCTTGAGCATATCAATGAGATTCGGGAGGAAAAAATCATTTCTCTGAACGATGATCTGTAACGCCGCGTCACGGAAATCCTGCTCAGACGCGATTGAGCCGGAATCTTCCGGCACGTCGCTGAACCGTTCAGCTTCGAGTTCTTCCTTGGTGATGCGATCGTCTGTAAGCAATTCAACCATTTTATTGCCTCACGGCCTCATGTATTCCTGTTGCCATTATAACGCGCCCAAGTCCAAATACAAAGCAACTACCACATTAACCAGACTCCTTGCTGACGCTTTTCTTGCATTGGTCTGGCCGCGAACCCAAGGTATTTTGCTACGCATACCTCCCCACCAGCCGCAGTTGCGCCATTGCGCCTGCAATGCTATGCTGAGCACACTCTGAATGCCTCTGAAAAGGAGGAACTATGGCCGCAGGAACGGAAGTGACACGTTCCGAGACGATTCTCTACGAAAAGAGCGATGGAGTTGCTTGGGTCACACTGAATCGCCCCGAGCGCATGAACGCCCTGAACACGGAGTTGCGCGGCGCTATGGCCCGGGCTCTGAGAGACGCCAGCGAGGACGAGGGCGTCTACACCGTCATTGTTACCGGAGCGGGGGGCAGGGCCTTCAGCGCGGGCAATGACCTGAAGGCGGTGGCCGAAGCCCACGCCTCCGGCATCGCTCCCGGGCAGGAGGAGCGGGCGACCGACACCTACGACCTGGGCGACTGCCCCAAACCCACCATCGCCGCCGTCGACGGCTACGCCGTGGCCGGAGGCATGGAAGTCACCCTGCGCTGCGACATTCGCATCGCTACGGAGAAGTCCGTGTTCGGACTGCCGGAGGTGAAGCGCGGAAGGATGCCCGGCCCCGGCCTGACCATGCTCCAGAGCATGATACCGATGGGAGAGGCGCGCTGGATACAGCTCACCGGCGAGCACATGACCGCCCAGCGAGCCTACGACGTCGGACTCATCCAGGCCCTTCTGCCGGATAGGGACGCACTCATGGCTGAGGCGGTGCGCCTGGCCGGCATACTCAAGGGCAACGCCCCCCTCTCGGTGGAGGCCATAAAACGGGTGATCAACGCGTCCGCGTGGATATCGCCGGAGTTCTCCCAGATGGTGGGCAGAGCTGAGCGGGCGCTGGTCGACAGGTCGGAGGACATCAGGGAGGGAGCCAGGGCCTTTGCAGAGAAGCGTCCCGCCGTGTGGCAGAGGCGTTAGAGATTGTCGGGCTAGACCCCGATTAGATCCAGGAAAGTCGCGGGGCGCTGCCCCGTACAGCTATAGAGATAGAGTAAGGAGGAGAAATGACCACCAAGGGATTTGAAGTCACCAAGTCGGAGACCATCATGTACGAGAAGGGAGATGGGCTTGCCTGGATAACCCTGAATAGGCCCGAGAGGCTGAACGCCCTGGGTCGAGAACTGGGATCGGCGCGCGCACGGGCCCTCAAGGACGCAGCCGACGATGACAGCGTTCTTGTGGTTATCTTCACCGGCGCAGGAGGCAGGTCCTTCAGCGCAGGCGCTGACCTGAAAGAGGGCGCGGAGCAGTACTACTCCGGGACCCGCCCGGACCAGCAGCCGCCGCCGGAGTTCAGGTTCGACGAGTCCGAGTGCGCCAAGCCCACCATCGCGGCCATCGACGGCTTCGCCCTTGGCGGGGGCCTGGAGCTCTCCCTTCGCTGCGACATCCGCATCGCCACCGAGGCCTCAAGCCTGGGCCTGCCGGAAGTAAGGCGGGGCCGCACCTCCGGGACCGGCGTGCTCATGCTCAGCCGGATGATCCCCCTGGGAGAGGCCAAGTGGATCCAGTTCACCGGGGCCCACATGACCGCACAGCGCGCCTACGACATCGGACTCATCCAGGCCATTGTGCCTGACCGCGACGCTCTCATGGCCGAGGCGGTGCGAGTGGCCGAGCTCATCAAGCTGGGCGCTCCCCTGTCCATTGAGGCCTGCAAGCGCATCATCGACATCGGCCGCAACATTCCGCCCGAGTACGCAACGGCCCTGCACCGCGCGGAGCGATACATGATCGACCAGACTGAGGACATCCGTGAGGGTGTCACGGCCTTCGCAGAGAAGCGCCAGCCCGTCTGGAAGCGGAAGTAGCAGACTATAACCATTCCCGTGAAGCTTGCCCGGTACTCCGATACGGGGACGGGAATCCAAGACGAGTCAATTGGATCCAACATACAATCTGGATTCCTGCTTCCGCAGGAATGGTTCCGAATGCAGTTGTAGAGAGGGAGGAGAGGGCTACTCTCCTCCCTCTTCTTTGTCCTTGTCTCCGCCGCGGGGCATTCCCCACCACTCCTCAAGGCGCTGGGCCACGTCCCTCTCGTGCCCGCGGTCGGTGGGCCTGTAGTAGCGCCGGTCTTTCAGGGACTCCGGCAGGTTCTCCATAGGAGCAAAGCCACCGGGATAGTCGTGGGAGTACTTGTAGCCCTCGCCGTAGCCCATATCCCGCATCAGGCGTGTGGACGCATTGCGAAGGTGCATCGGTACGGGATCGTTACGGGTCTGGCGAGCGTCCTCCATCGCCTGATTCAGGGCGACGTAGGCCGAGTTGCTCTTGGGCGCGGTGGCCAGGTAGACCGTGGCCTCGGCCAGGGGAATCGCGCCCTCCGGCATCCCTATAAAGTGGACCGCCTGCTGAGCGGCCACAGCGATGGGCAACCCCTGTGGATCGGCCATTCCCACGTCCTCCGCCGCCAGGATGACCAGCCTCCTGGCGATGAACATAGGGGCCTCCCCCGCCTCTATCATACGACCCAGCCAGTAGACGGCCGCGTCAGGGTCCGAGCCGCGCACCGATTTGATGAATGCCGAGATGGTGTCGTAGTGCTGGTCACCCGCCTTGTCGTACAGCAGTGAGCGCTGCTGAAGGGCGTCCTCAATGGTCTCCAGGGTCACGTTGCGACACCCGGAGGCGTCCGGCGCAGTCGCAGAGGCCGTCATCTCCAAAGCGTTGAGGGCAATCCGAGCATCGCCGTTGGCCATAACAGCCAGGTGGCGCAGGGCGTCATCCGGCAGGACAACCCGGAGAGAGCCAACGCCGCGTTCCTCGTCCGCCAGAGCGCGTTGTACCACGGCGGCCACGTCCTCGTCCGTAAGGGCCTTGAGCGCGAACACCCTGCATCGAGACAGCAGTGGCGCCACGACCTCGAAGGAAGGGTTCTCGGTGGTAGCCCCAATCAGGGTGACCGTTCCCTCCTCAACGTGGGGCAGGATCACGTCCTGCTGGGCTTTGTTGAACCTGTGGATCTCGTCCACAAAGAGGATGGTGCGCTGGCCGTACATGCCGCGTCGCTCCCTGGCCTTTGCCACCACGCTGCGCAGGTCGGCTACGCCGGCTGTAACCGCGCTGACGGGGTCGAAGTGGGACTGCGTAAGGTTGGCTATGAGATGGGCCAGGGTTGTCTTGCCGCTCCCGGGCGGCCCCCACAGGATGATGGAGGGCAGACTGTCGGCCTCTATACTGAGGCGCAGCACCTTCCCGGGCCCCACTATGTGCTGCTGGCCCACGTACTCGTCGAACGTACGGGGGCGCATACGGGCGGCCAGAGGCGCCTCCCGGCTCATAGCCTTGTTCCGCTCGTTCTCAAACAGGTCCACCATCGTCTATCCTCCCGCATTCTATACGGACGCTCCCCTCCAGTTTACTCCGAAACCAGGCCGTTCAAAAGGGGCGTCCGGCTTGGTGCCTCGCTCGCCTATCCCCGCGACCTGCCGTAACGAATCCCCATTCCTGCGAAAGCAGGAATCCAGAGGCGGTTCATACGAGTCGCCGTGGCTTTGGAACCGAGGAGTTTAGATTCCTGCTTTCGCAGGAATGGTTGGTAGAAAAGCCAGGGAGCAAACTCGGAAAGTGCCTGCTCCGAAGCGGGATTCTCAGAGAAGGGCGACTCAAGTTTCACGTCTCGCCAACCACCGGTTTGCTATCTCCGTAGCGCGGCCCAGCGCCTCAACGCCGGCGCTTATAGCGGCGCGGCCCGCGTCGTAGTCCTCGTAGCGGGAGTTGAAGTACCGCCAGCCCGCAATGTAGAACTCCAGATAGCGGTCGGCTAAATCGGCTTCACCCAACTCCGCCAGCATGTCGACTATGCGGGTGCGGTTCACGCTCCACGCCGGCGCAGTATCGACTCCCAGGATGTGCAGCGCCCGCGGCCCGGCCGGGGAGACGCGCCAGGCCAGAGTGCGCAGCGACTCCCAGATGTACTTGCCAAACCTGTCGATTATGTGCAGCGGGTAATCGGCTAGATATGCGCCGTCGGCCAGCAACCTTTCACACTCCACGCGTCTTATGGAGTCCGGATCGCTGTAGTCCGCCAACGGGTACTCCTCTCCGTAGAGCGCCCTGACCGTCTCCCTTGGCGAATGGACAAACTCGAGCTCCCGCACCATCTTGTTGACGACGATTAGCTGCGGCCTGGGCGTATGCAGCGGCTCCCTTATCTTCGACAGGTACGACCTCTCGACTTCGCGATGGATCTTCATCGCTTGGGCAAAGGTCCCGATATGCCTCCGCCAGGCCTCGTCGCTGTAGAACTGGATGTGTATGTCCACATCGCTGATCTCCGGAACGTAGTCGATTGGAGAGTCCCACTCCTTATGGGCGGACCCCTTCAGGTATATCCCCTGGATGGCCTCATTCGGCATCTCACCCAGCAGCGCCTCCACAAAGGAGTCCACCATCGCGTCGACCTCTCGGCGGAGTCTTACGGGGTTCGGGTATGAAGAGTCCCACTCCGGTAGGACCGGTCTAAACATCCTGTCTCCTTCCGACCTGACAGGGCCCGCTCACAGCTTCGCCGAGTATACCATCTACCAAAGTCCACCGGCCGAGACTTCTCACAAGACTCTCACAAAGGTGTTCTATTTGGGTCTTTTCATCCAGGGACTTAAGGTATAAAGTGTCAAGCGAAACGCAATGGCGGCTTTCGTAAAGTACGTTAGAAACATGTAACCGCGAGGAGTCCCCCATCCTCCCCAGAATCAACTTTAAGAGCAAGTCCACCATCATAAGTCTTGCCCTGGGGATACTGGCAAGCGTGGCTCTGGGATGGTTGGCCGGTAGAGGGCTGCGTTGGGATGAGGTCCTGGACGCATCCAGAGAGTTGTCCGCTCTCTGGATGCTGCTTGCCATGGCAGTGTTCATCTTCAGCAACCTGTGCCGCGCCTACCGATGGCGGATACTCTTCGTAAGCGAGCGCATCTCCACTCCCAGGCTATTCGTTATAGAGAACATCGGCCTGGGCGTAAACAGCCTGCTCCCCGTGCGGGTCGCCAGCGAGGCCGTGCAGTTCACCCTGCTCACGGTGCGAGACCGCATCACCAGCGGCGCCGCTCTGGCTACGCTGGGAATGACCCGTATAATGGACATCTGGGCCTCTACGCTGCTACTGGCCCTGGGGATTCTCTTTGGACTGGGCGGAGGGCAACTCACGCGCTACGCTGCCGGCGCGCTTATGTTCTCTCTGCTTCTGCTGCTACTGGTGATAGTCTTGGCCAGAAGCGGCGGCGGTCCTGCTTTCCTCAGGAGAGTTAAACTTATCGCCGCCTTCGCCAGTTCCGTAGCCGAGATGGAGCGTCACAAGAAACGGCTGCTAGCCTCCATGCTGGTCAGCCTTGCCACGTGGGTCTGCCTGGGAGTCTGCGGCTGGATTGTGGCGCTGGATATGGGCATCCCGCTCACCATACCCCAAGCGGTGCTGGTGGTGCTAGCCACCATATTCTTCGCAACCAGCGCCCCCTCGCTTCCGGCGGGTATAGGCACCTTCGAGTTCGCAATGATCACCGCTATGGACCTGTTCTTCGGAATCGATAAGAACGTGGCCTTCCCATTCGCCCTGGTGATGCACATCCTGCTCTTCCTCCCACCGATGGTGTTTGCCGGCATCCTGCTGCCCAGGGAGGGAATCAGCCTATTCAGTGTGTTGCGGTCGCATAACCATGAGGAGAGTACCGAAGCTCAGGAGCAACCGAGCGACGGACAACCTGTCCTTTCCACGGAAACGGCAGACCAGGCGGACGAAGGCTTGAGCAGACCCTAGTCCTGCTAGAAGACCCCCTCAGGCCAGTCCAGCATCTGCACGTCAACCTCCTCGCCCGCCTTCATGCGAGGCACGTCCTCCGGGCAGATGGCCAACCCGTTCGCCAGCGCCATTGACGTGAGCACTCCAGAACCCTGGTCGCCCGTTAAGCAGGCATAGTAACGGCCGTTCCTTCGGGTGACCACGACCCTGGCGAAGACCCTCCGGCCGTCGGTGTTGACGACGTCCTCCTCCAGCTCCGCCCTGATGGTGGGCTTCTCAAGGTCAGTACGTCCCAGCATCCGCAGGATGGCCGGACGCACCAACTCCTCAAAGGCAACCAGCGCGCTGACGGGATTGCCGGGCAGGCCCACGTGGGGCACCTGCCTGCCGCCCGGCCTGGGAAACACCCCGAAGGCCAATGGCTTGGCGGGCCTCATCCTGACTGACCAGAAAGCAACCTTGCCGCGGCTGGCCAGCAAGTCCTTGACGATATCGTAGTCGCCTCTGGACACGCCGGCGGACGTCAGCAGAAGGTCCGCATCAAGACCCTCCTCCAGCTTGGCGTTCATGGATTCCAGATTATCGCGAGCAATTCCCAGAAAGCGGGGCACGCCTCCATAGCGAAGGACGGCGGCGGCCACGCTGTAGCTATTGCTGTCGTAGATCTTGCCGGGCGCAATCGGACCTCCGGGCTCCATAAGCTCATCGCCCGTAGCAATGACCGCCACCACGGGCCGGCGAACGACCTCCACCATATCCCTGCCGACGGAGGCCAGCACACCGATCTCGGAGGGGCGCAAGACCATCCCTTTCTTGAGCACGGTCTGACCCTTGCTAATGTCCTGTCCGGCGGGGCGCACGTTGGATCCTTCCGACGCGCCAATGTTGACCTTGATTTCGGCAATGTCAGATAGACCCATGCCACTGCTCTTGAGATCATACTCATCGGTGTCCTCGAAAGGCACCACCGTATCCGCTCCCGGAGGAATGGGGCCGCCGGTCATGATACGAACCGCGGTCCCGGGAATCACCTCATTCTGTGGAAGCTGTCCTGCCGCCACCTGCCCAATGACCCGCAGAGACTTCGGGGTATCCGGGGTCGCTCCTGTAATATCGCTGGACTGAACGGCATAGCCATCCATTGCGGAGTTGGCCAGAGGAGGGATGGACATGGGAGACGACACGTCCTCGGCCAGCACCTGCCCAAGGGCCTCCAGGACTGGCTTGCGTTCCGATTCGAGGGGCTGGAACATCTCCAGGATCCTGCTCCTGGCCTCCTCCACGCTCAGCATATAGGGCGTACCCTCTGGTAAATTCATTGCTTTAACTCTCTGCTCTATACAGTAGCTCGCAGCCGCGGCAACATGCCGCTTGGGTCTATCGACGCGGAGTAGTTGCTGAACACGCCTTTACTCGCCGAGTTAGCCCCGGCGGCCGGGCCCACTCCGCTCAGTGGCACCCCAACGGAATGCCAGTGAAGAACGCGGAAGTCCGGGTATGCCTGCAAAGCCTCCGACCAGCAGGTCTCAACTTCGTCCACTCTGGCCCATCTTGGGCCTTGGCGAATATGACCCAGGAACTCTTCCATCACATCCCTGCCCCCCTCCGCTACAACCTCCAGTGATCTCGGGTCTGGCAAATTGGTGACATACCCCTTGATACCCAGGTTCTGGGCCTTTTCCACCACAAAGTAGCGGAAGCTCACCCCCTGGACCTTACCTCGCACTTCGACTCGAAGGGTCACATCCTCCAACGTTTTACGTCTCTGTCTCCCGTTCCTTCTTGGCCTTCCTCTTCTTGGCCACCTCCACCTCCGGGGATGGCGTCAAGGCCTCCACCTTGATAGACCTGTCCGTCTTCTTGGTCTTCTTTTCCTCTCGGTGCCTGTAATCGCGTCCACCCATGGACACACCTCCCGGCTGTTGCAAGACTCTACGTCTAGTTTATCAGGATGAAACAGGCATAGTAAAGCTACCGAGTCACAAAAGAGGAGGCAAACGCAAAGTAGGGGCGATTCGCGGAGCCTGTCTCAGAAGTCAGGCGGGGTGTAATAAGTTAGGGTATAGTTGGAAGTGACAACCGCCGCTGGAGGACTAAAGATATGCCACTGCGTCCGATGGGTCGAGAGCAATCTTGGATACTGCCTCCCAGTCTTGATGAGTTGGCGCCGGCAGACCATCCGGTGCGATTTGTAGCGGAGTTCGTGGACGGCTTGAGTCGTGAGGAGTGGTTGGAAATGGGGATTGACGTGGATGGGGGTTTGATGGGAGCGCCGTCCTATCATCCCAGGGCGCTTCTTGGGGCGTGGCTGTACGGATTCATGCGAGGGGTGCGTTCGAGTCGGAAGCTGGAGGCAGCGTGTCAGGAACAGATACCCTTTCTGTGGCTGAGCGGGCGACAGTGTCCGGACCACAACACCCTGTGGCGGTTCTACAAGGGAAATCGGCAGGAGATGCGGAGGCTGCTTAAGCGAACGGTGAAGACGGCTGTGAGTCTGGAACTGGTGGAGTTGGCCCTGCAGGCGGTGGACGGCACGAAGGTGTGGGCGAACGCCAGTGGGGACAGGACCCTGGATGCGGAAAGTCTGAGGCGATTGCTGGAGCGGGTGGAGAAGGCCATAGAGGATATGGAGGCTCAGAACGAGGGTGGAGGGGAAGGCGGACCGGCACAGATGCCGCCGGAGTTGTCGGAGAAGATGGAGTTGAGAGAGCGGGTGCGTAGAGCGATGAAGGAGCTTGAGGAGGATGAGGGTTCCAACCGGGTGAACCTCACCGACGGGGACGCTCGGCTGATGAAGGGGCGAGAGAGGATAGGCCCTGGGTACAACGCCCAGGCGATGGTGTCGCCCACGGAGAGCGAAGCGGGGACTAAGGGTATGTTGATAACGGCGGTGGCGGTGACGACCGCCCCCAACGACCACTCGCAGTTGGTTCCGATGCTGGAGGTGGCGGAGGAGACGACGGGTGTCAGGGCTGAGGTGACGTTGGCGGATGCGGGCTATCATTCGGGGATCAACCTGGAGGAAGGCGAAGTAAGGGGGCAGCAGGTGATGATGCCGGAGTCGCAGCAACGAGCGCTTTCGCACCCTTACCACAAGGACCGGTTCATCTACGACGAGGAGAGGGACAGCTACGAGTGTCCCCATGGGGAGCGTCTGCGGTTCACGCGGATGAAGAACACGCGAGGGGTGCTGATGCGTCTGTACCGCTCCTCTGGGAAGGTGTGTCGGAGGTGTCCTGCCTTTGGGGTGTGCACAGTAGATGGTCGTCACGGGCGAGCCATTGAAGCGGGTCCCCATGAAGGGGCGCTGCGTCGTCACAGAGAGTTGATGCTCACGCACCGGGCCAAGGAGAGCTACAGGCGCAGGAAGGGCCTCGTAGAGCCGGTCTTCGGGATTATCAAGGAGCAGTTGGGAGTGCGGAGGTTCCTTTTGCGGGGTCTTCAGAACGTGTCGGCCGAGTGGTCGCTGCTGGGGGTGGCCTTCAACCTGCGCACCCTGTGGAAGGCGTGGGCTGACCAGGGTATACGGAACAGGGAGGCCCGGACCAAGCATATTCCAAAGAGCAAACTCAGCCCACCGTGGGCTGTCATACCTGCGCATACCCTCTTGCCTTACCCAGCCGGACCATCTACCTTATCCCCCAACCAGACCTGTGAGACAGACTCCGCGAATCGCCCCTACACTGGCAGTAACTCTCGACTGGCTCTCGATGAGCGGATAGACAGACCATACCCCATAGTCATTCCTGCTTCCACAGGAATCCAAGGGTTAGAACAGAGGCCCGCTACGGGCCGAAGCAGACTCTAAGCCAGGCTGGTTAGTCTGAGGAGGGCAGCTTGCGCGGGTCCTGCAACGCCATCTCGGCCTCGCAGCAGGCCACTGCGCCCTCACCGGCCTTGGTGCAAAGGGTTACTGTGCCGCAAGTTGGGCACTGGTATCTCTTACCAAGCTGATTCGCCATTTGAAGTCCTCCTCCCTCTTCCTTCCCTGAATTTCGGGAACTCGAGGGACTACGTAGTAGCTATTTCTTCTGTGCAGGCTCTCCACAGCACATCATGGCCCCTTCGCCTCCGGTGGTGACGATGAACTCGGCCCCGCACTTGCTGCAAAAATACCTTTTCCCCGTCTCGTTGGCCAACTTTTAGTCCCCCTGTTTTAGTCTCCGAGCAATTATAGCCTCCGATTCCGCTTCGGTCAACACCGATTTTTGACTATGCGAGAGAAGGCCGTTCATATCGGTCGAAAACCCAAAGCCGTGCAAGACACCAAGCGCATGGTCTGGTATCATAGAAGCGCCAATGACAACTACGCTAAAGACGGAAGAGAACCCCCGCCGACGCCTCCCGCCCTGGTTCAAGGTGCCCATGCCCGGTGGCGCTAACTACATTGAGCTGCACAACCTGCTGCGTCAGAGCGATCTGCACACAGTCTGCGAGGAGGCCCGCTGCCCAAACATCGGGGACTGCTGGGACAGGCGCAGCGCGACCTTCATGATACTGGGGGACATCTGCACGCGGCGGTGCCACTACTGCGCCGTCACCACCGGCAAACCCCTGACCCTCGACCTGGAGGAGCCTCAGCGCCTGGCGCGCACGGTCGAGAAGCTGGCCCTGCGCTACTGCGTGATAACATCTGTCAACAGAGACGACCTGCCGGACGGCGGGGCCTTCATCTTTGCCCAGTGCATTCGGCAGATCCGTCGAAGGGTTCCCGGCTGCGAGGTGGAGGTGCTTATACCCGACTTCCAGGGTTCGGAGCAGTCCCTGAGCACGGTGATGAACGCCTCACCGGACGTCCTCAACCACAACATAGAGACCGTCGAGCGGACATTCCACTCCGTGCGTCCCAAGGGCGACTACCATCAGTCGCTGGAGCTACTGGCCAGAGCAAAGGGGATGGCGCCGGAGGGCGTGACCAAGTCCGGGATGATGGTTGGCTTGGGCGAGGAGTGGGATGAGATAGTCCAGACGATGAAAGACCTGCGCTCCGTCGACTGCGACCTCCTCACCATCGGCCAGTACCTACGACCCTCTCCAAAGCACCATACTCTGGAGAAGTTCTACACGCCTCAAGAGTTCGACGATCTGCGGATAGAAGGAGAACGGCTGGGCTTCCGCCACGTGGCGTCCGGTCCCCTGGTGCGCAGCTCCTACCACGCAGACGAGCAGTCCGCCGCGGCCAGGCGCTGAGACTACTCCCATAACAGGGCAGCCTCACCCCTCCCATGAGGTCATCCACTCCAAACCTGGTCCTGTACAACGCTAACGTCATCACCCTGGACGCCTCTCTACCCAGAGCGTCCTGGGTAGCCGTAAGCCAGGGGCTGATAGCAGGCGTGGGTTTGGGCAGCCCTCCCCGGGAACTGACGGGCGGCGCGACAAGAGCCATCGATTGCCAGGGCGGGACCCTGATCCCCGGCTTCAATGACGCCCACTGCCACATCCTTGCTACGGCAACCTCCCTGCTGGCGGTGGACTGCTCGCCCTCCGCTGTCACCTCCATCGAAGACATCGCGGAGCAGCTCAAGATACGCGCCGCAGACGCGCCTCCAGAATCGTGGATACGCGGGACAGGTTACAACGAGTTTCATCTACGGGAGAATCGTCACCCCACTCGCTGGGATCTGGACGCCGCCGTCCCCGACTGCCCGGTGAGGCTCACGCATCGCTCCGGGCACGCCGTTGTGCTCAACAGCCGCGCCCTGGCGCTGGCCGGCATACACAGGGACACCCCGGACCCGGCCTACGGCGTGATAGAGCGGGATACGACCACGGGAGAGCCCACCGGCCTTCTCCTGGAGATGGACGACTACCTGGAGGGCGTGGTACCGCCGCTGTCCCAGGAAGAAATCTACACAGGCGTCAGACGCTTCAACGAGCAGTGCCTCACCTTGGGCATAACCTCACTTCAGGACGCCACCCCGGGAAACTCCGTTGAGCGGTGGAGGCTGTTCCAGGAAATCAAGGAGCAGGGTCTTCTCACCCCGTCCCTGACCATCATGGCCGGAGCGTCCCATCTGACGCGCTTCCTGGAGGAAGGCTTCGCCTTCGGACACAGCGAACCTGGGATGCGACTGGGCGCCGCAAAGGTTGTACTCACTATGACCACGGGATCTCTGAATCCCTCCAGGGAGGAGCTTCACACCATCGTTGGAGATGCACATCGCAGCGGATTTCAGGTGGCCATCCATGCAATAGAGATGGAGGCTGTGGAGGAGGCGATAGAGGCAATATGTCTGCAAACCCAGGAGTCCGGGACAGGGCGCAGACACCGCATAGAGCACTGCTCCGAGTGCCCTCCTCACCTTATCGAACGGCTGGCCGGCTGCGGGATAACTGTGGTGACGCAGCCGAGCTTTATCTACTACAGCGGAGAGCGGTATCTATCAGAGGTTGCCGAAGACAGACTGCCCTGGCTCTACCCCATCGGCTCTCTGAACGCTAAAGGCATTGCGCTGGCCGCCGGCTCGGACGCCCCGGTCGCTCCACTGGACCCCATCACTGGAATCTACGCGGCAGCGACGCGTCGGGCAGAGTCGGGAGACACGGTGCTTCCCGACGAGGCTCTGAGCGTGGAGGATGCCTTGCGCATGTATACGCTCGGAAGCGCTTATGCGTCCTTTGAAGAACATACAGCCGGATCCATCGAAAATGGCAAGCGGGCGGACCTGGCGCTGCTGGACCGCGACCTCACATCAGTCCACCCAGAGGAGGTCAGAGCCACGCGGGTGCTTATGACAATAGCCCGCGGCGAGGTGGCGTGGGAGGGGAGGTAGGGCCGGGTTGCGGGGATTGAGATGGGAATTATAGCGAATTTCATCCAAAGCCTCCCCCGGTTAGCCAGACCGGACGGCGCACCATTCCGAGCATCGTCCGTCGTTGTACAGCGTGTCCGAGTAATAGACGTCCCGCTTGCAAACTACGCACCGATAGACCTTGCTATCGTCGATGGGCTTAGTTGGCCGCCCAGCTCGCAATAACACTTCCGCCAACTGGTCTGGCGTCGCTCCTATCCGGGGCGGATCCCCGTACCGGCCTGCCCCGTTCTTTCTTCTTGCGCGGCACAGCCTTTAGTCTCCTCTCTCATGGTCAACTTCCAACACACGCAGTACAACCTCTCACGGGGCTACTCCTATGAGCACCAACGGGACTGCCGGAACGCCTCGCCCTTGCCGGAGTACGTTCAGCAGGTCCCGTTCATAGTAGGGAACGCCGGAGGACATTTCCCGTTCCAGTTCCTTCATAGGAAGTATCTCTATGCCTACGTCTATGATGTCCGAGACATAGAAACTGAGATGTTTGACGAACAGGTCGTGTGCGACAAACGCGTATTTGCCAAACTGGACTTCCACCGCGACACGATCCTTCACAAAGTCAGTTTGGTTGTAAGACATGATCGGGGTTAGGCCCGCTTCTTCGATCACCCTCTTCTGCTCACTCTCTGGTCGACCGTAGATACCACGTAGAAGTCTCTCATCCGCAGTTACCCAGAAGGTATTCCGGCGTTCAGTCCACTCTCTCGCTTGGAAGCTGCCCTTAAACGCTTGATTCATGTCGGCGGGAGAGAACAGCATTTTCCCTTGCATGGTCTTTTCCCTTGAGACCTTTGTCTGACAGGAGAAGGCATCCACTTCTGCTATGACGGTCTGAACCTCTTCCCATAACTGCTTGCGGTGGACTATCAGATACTCTTCGCCGTTCAGGTGTGAGTAGCGAGCCTTGATCTGCATCAGTGCCCCCCATTTGGCTTCGCCGGGTCGTAGATAGGCTTGCCCATGGGACGGGTGCGGAGACTGCCCACGTGGAGTTGCCGGACTCGCTGCCGAGCAATGTCCACGTACTCCGGCGCGATGTCGCATCCGTAGGAGGCGCGGCCATGCATAAGCGCAGCAATGACCGACGATCCGACCCCCATGTAGGGATCGAATACCGCATCTTCCGCATTTGTCATGGAGAGGACGAGACGCTCCACAAGTTCAACCGGGAACTGGCACGGGTGAATCGTCTTCTCCGGGTGGTTGTTCTTCACGTTCGGGAATTCCCATACGTCGCTCGGATTCTTGCCATTCGGATTTCCCGATAGCTTGCCGATGTTCGGACCCTTGAAATGGCGCTTGCCTGGATACTTCGATGGAACTCTGATTGGGTCGAGGTTCCATGTGTAATCGTCACTCTTCGTCCACCAGTTGATAGTCTCGTATCTCCCAGAGAGTCGTTTTTTGGAGTGGAGCCCATGCCCGAAGTGCCAGACAATTCGGTTGCGGAGCTTGAGGCCATGCTTTCGGAACACGGGATAGAGAACGGCGTCAAGAGGGACGATCTCTCCGTTATCTACGTAATTACCGACCTGCCAACAGATCGACCCATGAGGATGGAGGACTCGGACACACTCGCTTATCACGCGCTCCTGTGCCTCAAGGTATTCGTCGAGTGAAGTCCTGGCCTCGTAGTCCTTGCCCAGATTGTAGGGGGGTGAAGTGACAACCAACTTCATCTGAGCATCGCGAAGCTTCTCCATGAAAACGAGGTTGTCTTCGCACGCTAAGATGGCGTTTTCAAGGTAAGAGAGGCTGTCTTCTGAACGCCAGGATATTTCCCCAGTTAAGGTAGTCATCGCATCAGGCATCTACTTGACTCCTCACTATTTCTGTGAAGGTTTACATAGACCATTCGTTCGGAGTAAGTTTACCCGTTTCCGTGTAGGCCGTCAAGGGCATATTTGAGGCGAGTGTAGGCTACAAATATCAAAAAGTGCAAGTGTGCACCTTGCTGATTTGCTGCGATTGGCAGGTGTCGTCTAACCCGCCCCCTAGCTCCGGCGCTCCATTACGTACGCCGCCAGCTCAATCAGGGAGCGTTTGTAGACGTTCTCCGGCAGTGGCTCCAGCGCCTCGATTGCGCGGCGGTAGAAGTCGGCGGCAATCGATGAGGCCTCCGAGATGATATCGGAGTTCTGGATCATCTCCACGGCGCGCTTCAGGTTGCCGTCCGGCTCCACGTCCTGGAACAGCTTCTGCACCGGGTTGTCGTTGGGGTATCGCTCCATCAGCAGAATGGTTGGCAGTGTCAGGGTTCCCTGAAGCAGGTCGTTGCCGACCGGCTTGCCAATCTCCTCCTCGGTCCCCTCAAAGTCCAGGATATCGTCGACAATCTGGAACGCCATACCCAGGTTGTGGCCGTAGGTCTTCAGCGACTGCACCAGGCTCTCAGGGCCGCCGCTGAGGACGGCTCCCGACTCGGCGGCCGTGGAGAATAGAGAGGCCGTCTTCTCGTATATGCGCTGCCAGTAGCGGTCTCTGCCCAGGGACCAGTTGAAGGCGTCGAAAATCTCCGACAACTCGCCCTTGGAGAGCTCCATGATGGTCTCCGAGAAGCGCCGGATGACGCGGACGTTCTTCGTGTCGCACACAAAGGTAGCCGATGTCGCGAAGACGTAGTCGCCCACCAGGACGGCGACATTTCTGCCCCACCTGCTGCTGACCGTAGCCTTGCCCCTGCGCACGTCTGAGTTGTCCACCGTATCGTCGTGCACCAGAGTGGCGATGTGCAGCAGCTCCACCGCGGTGGCCATAATCAGAGGCAGGTCGTGGTCGTAGGGATGGAATTTGGAGGCCAGGATGGTGATGGCCGGTCTGGTGCGCTTGCCCGGGGCATCCAGCACGTGACCCAGGATGCCGTCCAGCATCGACGGATCGGCTCTGGAGCCCTCCTGCATCCAGACGCTAGCAAGCCTCTCCCCCACCTCATTCAGCTCCGCTTGGATGGGTTCGTATAAGTCGACTGTGCTCAACGGCCTCCTGACGTGAGAAAGTCCTCTAGCCTGCTCCCTGTCCCAGTCGTTCCAACTCTGCCTCCGCCACGTCCTCGTCCAGCTTGGAGAACAGCGGCGCCGGCGGAGTCATGCTCTGGCCCGGCGGAAGCGACTCCGGTGCGTAGTCCCAATGCCACCCTCCCTCGGCGACGGAGCCGGAGAAGCCCAGCAATCCGTGCAGCTTCTCCGAGCTGAAGGGAAGGAAGGGATTGAGGACAGTTTTCAGACAGTTGATGACCGACAGAGTTACCCAAAGGGTTGTTGCAGTGGTCACCGTGTCCTGCTTCACGGTCTTCCAGGGCTCCTTGTGATCCAGGTACCGGTTTGCTTCCTGCGCGAGGGACATGGCCTGGCCAAGAGCAGCCCGGAAGTGGCACTTGTAGAGGTTGTCGTCAACGGCTTGGAAGGCCTGCTCCGCCTT
This sequence comes from Dehalococcoidia bacterium, assembly GCA_965218945.1. Taxonomy (GTDB): domain Bacteria; phylum Chloroflexota; class Dehalococcoidia; order Lucifugimonadales; family UBA2985; genus DAOUJW01. The sequence goes on along the minus strand of OZ244718.1, from coordinate 2,059,695 downwards.
TGCCAGTACCTCCCGGGCCCCATCGTCAAGGTCGCCGGGCTGCGGTATCCGTCCCTCGAAGTTGCGGTAGGTGAAGGTGAGCACCCGATGCACCAGATTCCCGTACGTGGCCACAAGCTCATCGTTGTTGCGCCGCACGAAGTCCCGCCAGGAGAAATCTGAGTCGCTGGTCTCGGGCATAGTCGCCGACATATAGTAGCGCAGGGGGTCCGGATCGTACCTGTCCAGGTAGTCCGGGACCCAGACGGCCCAGTTGCGGCTGGTGGACAACTGCCTGCCTTCCAGGTTGAGGAACTCGTTGGCCGGCACGTCGTAGGGGAGGTCCAGGCCGCCGTAGCCCGCCAGCATTGCGGGCCAGATGATGGTGTGGAAAGGTATGTTGTCCTTGCCGATGAAGTAGTACCCCTTGGCGTCGCCATGCCAGTAGGGCTCCCACGCCTCCGGCTCTCCCCGGAGCTTGGCCCACTCCTTGGACGCGGACAGGTAGCCGATGACAGCCTCAAACCACACGTAGATGCGCTTCCCGTCGTAGCCGTCCACCGGCAGGGGTACGCCCCACTCCAGGTCCCTGGATATGGCCCGGTCCTTCAGGCCGTCCTCCAGGTAGCGCTGGGTGAAGTTCAGCACATTGGGCCTCCAGTGCCTCTGTTCCCTTACCCAGGCCAGGAGGGTCTCCTGCAACGCGCTCAGCTTCAGGAAGAAGTGCTCCGAATCGCGTATCTCAGGGATGTCTCCTGAGATGCGGCACTGGATGCCTATAAGGTCTTCCGGGTTCAGCGGCTTGCCGCACTGGTCGCACTGGTCGCCCCGTCCGTCCGTGTTGCCGCAGTGGGGGCATGTGCCCTTCACGTAACGGTCCGGGAGGAACCGGCGACACGTGTGGCAATAGGGCAGCGGAGTAGTGGCGGTGTAGATGTAGCCCTTCTCCAGAAGCACACGGAAGATGTCCTGTACGACCTCTCGATGGTTGTCCGTTCCGGTGTTCGTGAACAGGTCGAAGGTTATGCCCAGGCGCTCCCACGATTCGAGGAACTCCTTGTGGTAGCGGGACACCACCTCCTGGGGAGAGACGCCGTCCTGCTCCGCTCTGAGGGTGATGGGCGTGCCGTGCTGGTCGCTGCCGGACACCATGAGCACGTGGTCGCTCTTCAGCCGGTGGTAGCGGGCAAAGATGTCCGCGGCCAGATAGCACCCGGCGATGTGCCCCATGTGAAGGGAGCCGTTAGCGTAGGGCCAAGCCACTCCTATGAGAATGCGTTCAGGCATCGACTTTCAATCGTCCTTGACGTGCTTGTGCATTGTAGCACAATGCGTCGTAGTTTTGCTCCAATCAAGTGCCTATGCTAAACTGGTCGAAGTCCAGTAAAGCGGGTACACTCCACAGGAGCAAGTGGTGAACTGGTTAGATATAGTCATCACGGTTACCTGGATATCAGGCCTCTTTCTGGGATGGAGGATGGGGCTCTTTGGCGCCATATTCGCAGCCGGGGGCGCAGTCGTGGGCGTGTTCCTTGCGGCCCGCTTCAGCGACAACATCGCGGATATTCTCACCGACTCCGTTTCCAGCGACACCCTGGCTACCGTTATCGCCTACGTGATAATCCTGGCCGTGGTATTCACTGCGGCCCAAATCCTGAGGACAATCCTGATTGAAGGACTCAAACGGGTCGCTATGGGTTGGGTGGACCCCGTGGGCGGGATGGTTCTCGGGCTTACGGCTGGATTTCTTCTATCCGGAGCTATTGTCACAGTGATGGCCAGATACTCCACCGACCTTCCCAATGGACTCTCCGAGAATGAAGCGACTATGATCCTGCTTGAGAGGTCGGATTTACAGCAGAATATGCGCAATTCACTGGTAGACTCCAGCCTGGTCCCGGTCTATCTGGATGCTAAGGACTCCATTCCAGGCTATGCTCTGAGCCCGGTCCCGGAGGACTTCTGGTGGGCGCTGAACATTCTGGAGATGGAGATTGATATAGCGGAGACTGACGCACAATGATCAGCTCGCCGGTCCTTGTGCTGAACCAGAACTACGAGCCGCTCAACATATGCACGGTGCGCCGCGCAGTGGTGCTGCTGGGCGTGGGAAAGGCAGAGACCCTGGAGAACGCTGAGGGCGAGATATCGACAGCCTCCTACGCCATGCCCATTCCATCGGTGATACGGCTGATGTACCTGATCAGGCGGCCCGTCCTGCAGCGCAGGCTGTCTCGCAGAGAGATTTTCCTGCGGGACAAGTACACCTGCCTCTACTGCGGGCGCGAGACAAAACAGCTTACCCTGGACCACGTTGTGCCGCGATACCGGGGAGGAGCGCACACTTGGGAGAACGTGGTCAGCGCCTGCATAGCCTGCAACCACCGGAAGGCCGGGCGCACGCCCCAGGAAGCCGGGATGCGCCTCGCGGAGGAGCCGCGCCCCCCTCGTTTGAATCCCTACTCCCTCTTTCTGCACAAACCCATTCGGGAGGGGTGGGACAAGTTCGTTCCCTGGCTGACCAAGTAGGCGAAACGCCGCTCCACAGACATTTTAGCCCGTTGACAAGTCGATTTGCCTGTGCTAGCCTTACCAGCGAACATTAGTTCCTTAAGGAGATTCCTTTGGCCAAAGAAGAGTTGAGCGCAAGACAGAAACAGATCCTGGAATTCATAAACGGCTTTGACGAAGAGCACAGCTATCCCCCCACCATCCGGGACATACAGTACGCCTGCACCATTAGCTCCACTTCCGTGGTGGACTATAACCTGAAGATACTGGAACGGAAGGGTTATATCCGCCGGGACCGGGAGGTGTCCAGGGGCATTGAAGTGCTGGGGGGAGACAGACAGAGGGTACAGGCGAATCGGGTGCCTGTCCTGGGTTCCATCGCCGCCGGCGAGCCGATACCAGTACCCGCTCAGGAGTCATGGGCCTCTGTTGAGCCGGTGGACATGCTCGACATCCCTCAGGGGTTCCTGAGCGATGCCGAAGGCGCCTACGCCCTCAGGGTAAAGGGCACCTCTATGATAGACGCCCTTGTAGACGACGGCGACACGGTGATAGTGAGACCCGTCACGTCCATCAGCGACGGGGATATGGTTGTGGCCTGGCTCAAGATAGAGAAGGAAGTCACCCTCAAGCGGCTTTACCACGAGGGAAGCCGCATCCGCCTTCAGCCGGCCAACTCCACAATGCAGCCCATCTATGTGGACCCGGACAACATTGAGGTCCAGGGCAAGGTGGTGGCCGTGATCCGCAACTCCGTGTGAGCAGACCCAGTCTCCAGCGCCAACCTGGGCCGATAGCCTGAGATAGCCAGTCCTGCCTGACACCGGAGGGACTCCCGACCTTTGCCGGCGGATGTTCGCCGGGCGATTCTATTTGACGTAGATTCGGCCTTATACAGCTATTCCCCAAGGCGCAAGATGCTATAATCTACTCAAAATCAACCAATACTCTTACGGCTTACGAAAGGGGAGCATCTAGTGCCAAGAGGAAAGACCTACTGGATGGTGGCAGACTCCGTGGAAAACTTCCGCATCACCCGGGAGCTGGGCTTCACCGTCCAGGGCATGGCCTCCAGGCAGCGCCGCAAGGCGCAGCGCATGGAGTCCGGAGACAGGCTTCTATTCTACATCACAGGGATCCAGGGGTTCGGGGCCACGGCAACGGTGACCTCCAAGTGCTTCGAGGACCATAAGACCGTGTGGAAGAGCGAGGGCAAAGCGGACGACTTTCCCTGGCGGGTGAACATCAAGGTGGAGGCCGTCCTGGACGAAGAAAGGTTTCTGGACGCCAAGGAGATAGGCCCGCGCATGGAGTACATACGGCACTGGCCCCCGGAGCTCTGGCCTCTGGCCTTCCAGGGCAACCTGCACATACTGCCCAAGAACGACTTTGAGCTACTGGAATGGGAGATGAAGAGGGCCACCTCGGAGAGGATTCCGATAGCCCGGTAGCTCCTCGCCGCCCGTCTAGCCTGTCGCGCGCCCGGCCGCCTCTTCCAGATAGAAGTTGTTCTCGTACAGGTCGTCGATGCGCTCCAGCGCTTCCGCGGCCAGGTCGGGCGTATATGGGGCCCCGGCGAACTCCAGCAGCTGCTCCTCACTGATGATGTTGGGCAGCACGGAGGCAATCCTGTTTCGGGACAGGACAAACTTTATCGCAATCTGGCCTATCGTGGCGTCGGATTCCTGAGTCAGGAACTCCAGAGTGTCCACCTTCTTCAAGGTGGCGTCCAGCCACTCCTGACGGCGGTGACTGCGGTGGTCCGAGGGGTCAAAGACCGTGTCCTTAGTGTAAGTGCCGTCCAGCATACCGGAGGCATGGGGAACCCTGGACAGCAGGCCAGTCTCCTCCGCGTCGGCAATGGGGAAGAACCGTTTTGCAGGCTCCTGCTCCAGGATGCTGTAGATTATCTGGAGTGAGGGGACCTTCCGCTCCTTCATCGACGCCTCACCCTCCTCGAACCAGCCGATGTCCGGCCCAATGGCCGAGCCGTAGTAACGGAGTTTCCCCTCCTTCACCAGATTCTCCAGGGTCTCAAAAAGGTCGTCGCTTTCAATGGCGCTCATACGCGGGTTGTGAATCTGATACAGGTCTATGTAGTCAGTATTCAGGCGACGCAGGCTCTGCTCGCAGGCGTACCTGACAAATTTGGGCGAGAAGTCCTGGGGTCGTTCGCTGTGGCCGGTCCTGGTTTCATTGGAGTAGAAGTCGTAGCCGAACTTGGTCCCAATCACCATGTCCCGGCGGTGTCCTCCCAGAGCTTTAACCAGAATCTCCTCGCCGTAGCCCTCGGCGTAGGTGTCCGCCGTGTCGAAGAAGTTAATGCCAATATCAAATGCGCGGCTGAGAAGGGCAATGCTGTCCCTCTCCTCCAGCTTCCCCCACCATCCGGTGCTGACAGTCCACACCCCAAAGCCCACCTCGGATAGATCCAGGTCAGTCTTGCCCAGCTTGCGGTACTTCAAACTGCCTCCTTAGAGAGTCGATCAAGCGGGTGTGGAACTCGCGCCCCTCTACCCGTGAGAGTCCATTATAGTACGGAGCCTAACCCCAGTCGACACCTCTGCGCAGCCAGGTATGAGTAGAGCGGACCGGAATGCCCCTTCGATTGACAACCGCACCTATGGGCATTAACCTCACATAAAGGGCGTCTGGAGATTCCGGTAGCGGAAAGGCGATGTGAAGGGAGCAGAGATGAAGTGTCCCAGGTGTAACTCGGATCTCTCGGTCGAGAAGTTCAAAGACGTGGAAGTGGACCGGTGCCCCGGCTGCAAGGGGATATGGCTGGAGTACCACGAAATGGACCAGCTTGAGGACAAGGAGATGGACGACGACGAGGTGAAGGGTTCGATGATGTTCCGCTCCTACGTCGGCGACCTCCACTGCCCCACATGCGAGAACGGTATGCAGATGTTCCACTATCGCGCCTTCGACCTTGAGCTTGACTTCTGCCCCAATGAGCACGGCTTCTGGCTGGACAGCGGCGAGGAGAAGCGTGTGCTGGAGATAATGAAGCAGCGAGTGAAGGACCTGAAGCGCTCCTCCGACGCGGAGGTTGAGTGGGCCAAAATGCTGCAAGGGTTCAAGTCCAAGTCCTTTATGGACCGCATGAAAGGCATGTTCCGCCGCTAGACTGCTCCGGCTTCTCTATCCTGTCGCTTTCGCCTTTTGGGACTCTTAGCCCGCGCCGGCGAGCCAAGCGCCTCCCCCGGTCGTATTTCCCCTATCGTCCTATTTCTGATAACCTTTACCCACAAAAGGTGAGGATGGAGTTTGGCCCATGCGAATGACCGGCTTTTTTGGCAAGACGCTGCGCGAGGATCCCGCCGAGGCGGAGACTCCCAGCCATCGGCTGCTGCTGAAAGCGGGGATGATCCGCCAGGTTGCCGCCGGTGTCTACACCTACATGCCCCTGGCTTGGCGCTCCCTTCGCAAGATCGAGGAGATCATCCGGCAGGAGATGGACGCCGCCGGAAGCCAGGAGGTGAGGATGCCCGCGCTCCATCCCGTGGAGCTGTGGGAGGAGAGCGGCCGCAGGGACGCCTTTGGCAAGAACCTGTTCACGCTGGAGGACCGCCGCGAGAGGTCGCTGGTGATGGCGCCAACCCATGAGGAGGTTATCACCCTTACGGTGAAGGCTAACGTGCACAGCTATCGCGACCTACCTCAAATCCTGTACCAGATTCAGACCAAGTTCCGGGACGAGGCCAGGCCGCGGGGCGGCCTCATAAGGGTGCGTGAGTTCGATATGAAGGACGCCTACAGCTTCGATGCGGACGAGGAGGGTCTCGACCGCAGCTATGAGGCGATGGTGCAAGTCTACAAGAACATCTACCGACGCCTCCACCTGCCCGCGGTGCAGGCGGAAGCCGACAGCGGCGCTATCGGCGGAAAAGACTCCCACGAGTTCCTGCTGCCGACGGAGAGCGGCGAGGACGTGGTCCTAGTGTGCCCCGGCTGCGGCTACGCGGCCAACGCCGAGAGGGCCCAGGTGGTCAAGCCTCCCCAAGAGACGGAAGATCCCCTTCCATTGGAGGACGTGCACACTCCGGGAATCAAGACCATCGAGGAGCTAGCGTCGTTCCTTGGAATACCCCAAAGCAAGACGCTGAAGGCCGTCTTCTACGCCGCCGACGCTGAGATGGTCTTCGTCACCATCCGGGGAGACCTTGATGTGAACGAGATCAAGCTAAAGAACCTCCTTCACTGCCGGGAGCTGCGTTTGGCATCGCCTGAGGAGGTTGAAGAGGCGGGACTGGTAGCCGGCTCCGCATCTTCCATCGGCCTGGAGGGCGTCCGCACCGTGGCCGACGACTCCATAATGCTGGGGTCGAACTTTGTGGTGGGAGCCAACCGGACCGACTACCACCTGCGCAACGCCAACTATCCACGGGACTTCCAGCCGGACGTGATTACAGACATTACCCTCGGCGAGCCGGGCCACGCCTGCCATCGCTGCCACACTCCCCTGGAGGCCATGCGGGCCATTGAGGTGGGCCACGTGTTCAAGCTGGGCACCTTCTACAGCGAGACGCTGGATGCCACCTACCTGGACAGTGATGGCGCACAGAAGCCCATCGTTATGGGCTGCTACGGCATTGGCGTCGGGCGGCTGCTTGCCGGCGTCATTGAACAGAACCACGACGACAAGGGCATCATCTTCCCACCCTCAGTTGCGCCCTACGACGCGCACCTGGTGGCTCTGAACGTAGAGGATAGCCAGGTGACTGAGGCCGCCGACGACCTGTACGAGCGCCTGCAACAGGCCGGGCTTGAAGTCCTGTACGACGATCGCCCGGAGACGGCGGGCGTGAAATTCAACGACGCCGATCTGATGGGCTTCCCCGTGCGAGTTGTGGTCAGCCCGCGAAACCTCCGCCAAGGCAGCGCGGAGGTGAAGCTGCGCCGAGAGAGCGAGGCTGAGTTAGTGGTCCTGGAAAACGTACCGGCCAGGGTCAGGGAGCTTCTGGAGTCTTCCGTGGATCCCGTCTGAGCGGTGCCGACGTCGTCCATGATGACTCGGGGTAGACAGCCGCATTACCGCTCATCCTGAGCTTGTCGAAGGAAATGAGCGGCTTCAGGTTCCTGCTTCCGGAGACCTTTGCGTAGTTCAGGAGTTGTCCTGGGAAAAGCACACTTTTTATCCATTCCTGCGAAAGCAGGAATCCAGAACACCTGTGATCGCACCCAGTAGACCCCTGCTCCCCGTTTCCACAAGGACAAGCTTCGCAGGGGTGGACTATGGTGGGCGAAGTTTTGCAAAGGTCTACTTCCGCAGGAATGACGAGAGGCACATGCTGCGGAAATGCCTCTGTCCAACTGTGCGCCAAGACTTCCCAACTCCCTGCTCAGCATATACTATACCCGCGATAATAAATGAAAAGGGGGCTTGGCATGACTAACGTGGATAGCCTGAGCGAGGCGTACGCCAAGCTGGAGCACAACTTCGAGATACAGGGAGAAGAGGCCATAGACGCCTCCTGCCTCCTGTCCTTCAATTACGAGTACCCGGAGCAGGAAAGCGAGATAGCTTTAGACACCGACGAGTTCACCGCTGTGTGTCCCTGGACCGGCCTCCCGGACTTTGGTACACTGACCATCCGCTACGTTCCTGACATGAAGCTGCTGGAGCTGAAGTCCCTGAAGTACTACCTGCTATCCTACAGGCAGGTTGGCATTGTGCAGGAGCACGCCGCCAACCGTATCCTGCAAGACCTGGTGTCGGCGTGCCAGCCCCATCGAATGGCCGTATCACTGGACTACAAGACCCGTGGCGGCATTCACACGACCGTGGACGTAGCCTACCAAGCCACGGGAGACTAGCGTGACCGGAGCCGCGTCAAATCAGCTCAGGCTATCACCCACCTTCATGGTGGTGACTGCGCGGTGTTCATCACCCTGGCCTTTGCGGGCGGCGAGGTCGCGCTTGTGCGCCTTATCCTGACCCAGTGGACCGCAAAGGTAATCTACGAAGCCGCCGCCACTCCCCTCACGTACCTGATAGTCGGCTGGATAAAGCGGCGGGAGGGTCTGGACCACTACGACTACGATACGAGCTTCAACCCCATCGCAGTCACTCGCCTCTCGTCTTAGGGCCGCCTAGCCGGCCGGCGCAATCAGGACGTCGGAGCCGTCAATGCTGACGTTGTATGTTGCAAGGGGCTCGTTTGCGGGCAGGCTGATCACCTCGCCGGTCTTCACGTTGAAGCGACTCCCGTGGCAGGGGCACACCAACTCCTCGCCGTCCAACTCGCCCTCGGAGAGGGGGCACTCTGCGTGAGTGCACAGCTCTGAAAGGGCGTATATCTGGCCTTCGGAGTTGGCCAGAACGACGCGCTCGCCGTCCAGTTCAACAAGCATCAGGTCCCCGGGAGACAGGTCGTCGGTACTGGCTACTTTAACAAAATCCGCCAAGGTCAACCTCCAGCGTGTTCTTGTTTGTCAGGAATTCTATCATCGGCTTCAGGAGCGCGCGATTAGAGATACACCCATCGAGGGGGTATGTGGCACTTCTCCGCGGTGATGATTGCCCTGATCTGGTCTACCGCCGTTTCAAGGTCGTCGTTCACCACCACGTAGTCGAACATGGAAAGCTGCCGCATCTCGTCCATAGCGGTGCGAATACGCAGCTCAAGGTCCGGCGTGGTCTCCGTCTTGCGCTCTCGCAGACGCCGCTCCAACTCCTGGGGCGAAGGAGGCATCAGGAAGATGAATATTCCACCCGGAGCCAGGTCCTTGATAGTGGCTGCGCCCTGGACGTCAGTCTTCATAATCACATCCATCCCATTGTCCATGGCCTCTTTAACCTGGGACTTGGGGACGCCGTACCAGTTGCCGTACACCTGCGCGCACTCCAGAAAGTCGCCCTCGCGCACCATCTGGTGAAAACTGTCTCTGTCCATGAACAGGTAGTCTTCGCCGTCCTCTTCCCCAAGCCGTTGGGTACGAGTGGTGGCCGTAACCGTGAAGTGCCAGTACTGGTCAAGCTCCCTAAGCTGCCTCAGCACTGAGTCCTTGCCCACACCGGAGGGGCCCGAAAGTACGACCAGCATCGGACCCGGTGTCGGCATATCATACAGGCGCTCTTCCGTGGGTCTCAAAGCTTCCCCCTTCTTATTCGCACGTCAGCGCCTCCAGGTCCTTCCAGAAACCGGGGTAGGATACGTCCACCACCTCCGCTCCAGAGAGCGCCACATCGTCATCAGCCAGCAGTCCGGCTATGCCCAGGGTCATCGCCAGGCGATGGTCATCGTGGCTGAGACAGGCCCCGCCTTTTAGAGAACCCGTGCCCTCGATTATCATGCCGTCCGGAAGCTCCGTGATCTTCGCGCCTAGCTTGTTCAATTCTCTTGCAGTAGCGCTTATCCTGTCCGACTCCTTGACCCGAAGCTCCTGCGCGTCCCTTATGGTGGTGGTTCCCTGAGCGAAACAGGCGGCCAGGGCCAGAACGGGGATTTCGTCCTGGGCTATGGGTATCTGGTCTCCTGCTATCTCAACACCCCGAAGCTCGCTGGACTCAACATAAATATCTGCAACCGGCTCTCCGCCCTCTATGCGAGGGTTCTCCAGCGTTATGTTGGCCCCCATTGCCTTCAGTATCTCCAGCACCTCTGCTCGGCTGGGGTTTACGCCCACGTTGGTCAGCCTGACCCTGGCATTGGGGTGAGCGGCCGCAGCCACCAGCCAGAAGGCTGCAGAGCTAATGTCTCCGGACACCTTCACGTCCAGGGGCTTCAGCTCGGAGCCGGGCTTCACTACCAGTGTCAGCCCATCCTCTATAATGGTCGCGCCCATGGCCTGCAGCATCCGCTCCGTGTGGTCTCTGGACAGAGCCGGCTGGTGCAGCACCGTATCGCTGCCGGCAAAGAGGGATGCAATTATGAGTGACGACTTCACCTGTGCGCTCGCCACAGGCATATCGTACTCCATCCCGCGCAGGTCTCCTCCCCTTATGGTCAGGGGGGCCAGCGATCCCCCTCCCCTTCCCATGACCTCTGCCCCCATCTGGCGAAGGGGTTGCACTATCCGCGCCATTGGCCTGGAGCGCAGAGAGCGGTCGCCGTTCACCACGGAGACGAATGGCGTCGACGCCAGAAGGCCCATGATGAACCGCATTGTGGTGCCGCTGTTCTCGGCGTTCAGCACGTCTCCGGGCTCTGTAAGGCCCTCCAGGCCAGGAGACGTGATCCTCAACTGCAGCGTCCCCGTAGGGCTGTCTTCAGGAGAAACGCGTTCCGCAGAGACGCCAAGAGCGCTCAGGCAGCGGAGGGTGGACCGGCAGTCCTGCCCAACTGAGAAGTTGTCGATTACAGCCTCACCGGAGGCCAGGCTGTTGAGAATGGCCGCCCTGTGAGATACGGACTTGTCCGCCGGAGGGGATATGGCGCCCTCCAGCTTCGCGGTTGGAGAAGCAGATCTTTTCATAGCCTTACCCGCGCTTCTTCCTGTTGTCGTCTTTCCACCACTCCATCATCTCGCGAACGCGCCCGGCCGCCCGGTCCCCCAGGAACATCCCGCCCATAGTCTCGGCAGTGGTGGGAATCTCCACCGCCGGATGCGACGATGGAGCCGTCACCTTGTTCTGGACCCATCTGTCCCGCGCCTCCCAGGCGGCGTCAAAGGCGCTACCCAGTGTCTTCTCACCGCCCTCCTTCACCAGGTTCCTGAAGCCGTACATCTCCTTGATGAACTCATCTATCCAATGCATTAGCCCATCCTGGTTGGTCATGCAAATGTCCCTGTTCATTGCCGGGTCCTGGGACGCCAGACGGCTGACGTCCCTGTAGCCGGATGAGGCCAGCCTGGCGATCTCCGGCCAGGACGGACTGCTGGAGGTGAGCCTGGTCAAAACGGTAGAGAGAATCATCGGAAGGTGGCTCACCGCGCCCACGTAGCTGTCGTGCTCCACGGGGTCAATGAAGTAGGGCTTGGCTCCTACTGCCTCCACCAAGTTGACAACAGTTGCAAGAGCGTCCTGTCCCGTGTTCCGGGCCGGTATGAGGCAGTAGGTGGCGCCCTGGAAGAGGTCCACCTGCGCGGATTCCGGGCCGGAATCCTCTTTGCCGGCCATGGGATGCCCTCCCACAAAGCTGACATTGGAGGGCAGATGCTCCTCAGCCCAGTGGAGCACGGAGACTTTGGTGCTGCCTGTGTCAGTCACCACGCAGCCATCCTCCAGCTCGGGCCCTATGAACTTCATCACCTCTTCTATAGCCCTTATGGGCGTGGCCAGCACCACGATTCGAGCGTCCTTCACCGCCCTGAGGGGATTCGTCTCGGTCGAATCGGAGCCTCCCATTTTCTGGGCGCGGTTGGCGACTCCCCTGTCCCGGTCGCTGCCCACTATCTCCGCCTTCACCTGCGCCTTCTTCAAGGCCATGCCCAGAGAGGTACCGATAAGTCCCGTACCTATAATTGTAATCTTGTCCACTTCACGTCTCCTTGCTATTGCACTCCGGTTTACGTCCTCACGCTAAAGAGTGCGCCCCATTATTAACAAGCCTACCACATCGACCAGGGGATTTAGAACCCTCCAGAGCAAATTCAACCCGGTAAACAGGTCTATGGCTATCACCGCAAGCAGAATCGCAGGGCCTGTAGCCTCAAAGCGGGCCATCTTGGCGGCCGTGGGAGGAGACACGTTCCCCAGTATCCCGAGAGCCACCTTGGAGCCGTCCAGTGGAAACAGCGGAATGAGATTGAACACGGCAAGGATGATGTTGTAGAAGATGACGAAGCCCAAGAGGTCTGCCGCAAGACCTTCCAGGCCCTGGCCTTCAAAGCCTCTGAAGTAGAATGGCGATTGCCAGGGGAGCAGACCGATTCTTATGGGTATAGAGCATACCGTCGCGGTCATAAGGTTTGATATCGGCCCTGCTCCCGCCACAATCGACATGCCCTTCCAGGCGTTGCCCTGCAGCCGATTCGGGTTCACCGGCACAGGCTTACCCCAGCCGAAGCCCACCATCAGGAGCAGGATGGTTCCCGCCGGGTCCAGATGCCTGACGGGGTTCAGAGAGAGCCTGCCCAAACGCCGGGCTGTGTCGTCACCAAGGCGATTCGCCACCGCAGCGTGACTGAACTCGTGGACAGTGATACCTATGAGCAGGGCAATACCCGCCGTAGCCAGGGAAGTAACGAAAACGACGACGAATGAAAACGGGTCGTCGAAGAGCAGGTCGATATTTCTTAGTATCACGTTGCAGAGAAGTAGGCTCGGAGATGCGCCCATTATACAGGGCGCTTACGGCTAAAGCTATGCGGGCCACTCGGAGTGACCGCATCAAATCAACTGAGTAGGGGACCGACCCGGTTTACCTCCTTGACTTGATACGGATAAAGCCAGTTACAATGGCTCTCCCATGAGCTTGGTCAGACACTTCACCGCAACCGGATTCGTAGCGCATGACGGCGCCGTCCTGTTGCACTGGCACCAGAAGGTCCGGGAGTGGCTTCCCCCCGGCGGACACATAGAAGACAACGAGGACCCCGTCCAAGCCGTTCTGCGGGAGATAAATGAGGAGACGGGCGTATCCGCCGAGGTCGTCCCGACAGGGAATCTCCTAGCCCTGGATTATCCGACTCAAGTCCATCCTCCATTCACCATAATGGTGGAGGATATCCAAGACCCTGTGGAAGGGCACCACCAGCACATCGACATGATCTACTTCTGCCGGCTCGTAAGCTTACCCCATCCGTTGAACGAAGGCTGGTTTTGGGTGAGCAGATCCAATCTTGAAACGAATCTGCCTCTAGCCGCCGACGGCGCTACGGCCAGACCACCACCTGAAGACGTCCGGTTGCTGGCGCTGAAGGCCTTGGACCTGGTTCCATAGTGAGGCACAGTTCCTCTGTGTAATCGAAAGCGCCGGACAGTTGTTTGCCTGCGATGTGCTAGAATGGGTCAAGTCTCCGAACAAGTACGCCTATGTCCACCGGCTATCGAAGCATACCCAGCGTTGAGAAGCTCCTCTCGGACAGCCGCGTCCAGGAGCTAATCGACGTCTACTCCAGGGAGCCGCTGGTCTACCTAGTGCGCCGGTCCCTGGAGCAGGTGCGTCAAGAGATCGCCGAGGGCAAGACTTCCCCCTCTTTCGATGAGATGGTGGACAGCATCGCCTCCCAGGCCGCATCCCTTTGGCGCCCGAAGCCCATACCCCTCATCAACGCCACCGGGGTCGTCCTCCACACCAACCTGGGACGCTCCCCTCTAAGCGACGAGGCCGTGGAGGCTATGCTCCAGGCCGCGAGAGGGTACACCAACCTGGAACTGGACCTGGCCGACGGAGCGAGGGGCTCCCGCCAGAGTCACGTCGAGTCCCTGCTGTGCCAGATAACCGGCGCAGAGGCGGCCCTGGTGGTCAACAACAACGCCTCGGCAGTGCTTCTGGGCCTTTCGGCAATTGCCAGCGGCAAAGAGGTCATTGTATCCAGGGGTGAGGCCGTGGAGATAGGCGGCGGCTTCCGTATCCCCGACGTGCTGAGGCAGAGCGGCGCAGCGCTGGTGGAGGTGGGCACGACAAACCGCACCTACCTCGCCGACTATGAAAACGCCTTAACCCAGGATACCGCCGCAATGCTCAAGGTGCACACCAGCAACTTCCGAGTCATCGGCTTTACCCATGAAGCCACCGTGGAAGAACTTGCGGCCTTGGGAGCCGGCCGCGGGACTCCCGTCCTCCACGACCAGGGCAGCGGCTGCCTTCTGGATACCACCCGGTTCGGGCTGGCCCGCGAGCCTATGGTGCAGGACAGCATCGCGGCCGGGGCAGACATGGTCTTCTTCTCGGGCGACAAGCTCCTGGGAGGCCCCCAGGCCGGCATCGTGGCGGGAAAGAGGGAGCTTGTGTCGCGCCTGGCAAGGCATCCCCTAGCCAGGGCTGTGCGCATAGACAAGCTCAGCCTGGCAACCCTCACCGCGACCCTTCTCCACTACCTGAAGGGCGAGTCGCTGGAGAAGGTCCCCATCTGGAGGATGATCTCCACCCCAGTCGATACTCTTGAGGAACGGGCCCGAAGCTGGCAGAAGAGCGTCGGGGATACGGCTCAGGTAGTCCAAGGCCTGTCCGCAATTGGCGGGGGCAGCCTGCCCGGGGAGAGTATCCCGACCTGGCTGCTCTCCATCGGGGCGCAGGGTACGCCCGAGGGCGCGCAGGGCCTGGCCAAGCGCCTCAGGGAGGCTGACACCCCGGTCATAGCTCGCATAGAGGACGACCGTGTGCTCCTCGACCCTCGGACTGTGCTTACAACGGAAGAGGACGCGTTGCTGGCGTCGCTGAAATCAGCCCTGGATGCGTAGGTCCCCTACTCCGCGTAACGCCTGAACACCGTGCAGGTGTTCTGCCCGCCAAACCCGAAGGAGTTGGACAGTACAACGTCAACTCTCTGCTGGCGCGCCGTGTTGGGTACGTAGTCGAGGTCACAGGACGGGTCCGGGCGCTCCTGGTTCACCGTGGGATGTATCACGCCGTCCAGGATGCTCTTCACGCAGGCCACGGCCTCCAGCGCTCCCGCGCCGCCGAGGGCGTGCCCCACCATGGACTTGGTGGAGCTTATGGGCACCTTGTAGGCCCTCTCTCCGAACACAGTCTTGATGGCCATCGTCTCAATGGCATCGTTGAGGGGAGTGGACGTGCCGTGGGCGTTGATGTAATCGATTTCCTCCGGAGGCGCGCCTGCATCGGCCAGCGCCCAACGGATAGCGCGGGCAGCGCCGTCACCAGTCTCATCCGGCTGGACCGCGTGGAAAGCGTCGCAGGACGTGCCGTAGCCCGCCACTTCCGCCAGAATTGTCGCGCCTCTGTCCAGGGCGTGCTCCAGGCTCTCCAGGATCAGAATGGCCGCGCCCTCCGCCGGCACAAAGCCGTCCCTCTCGGAATCGAAGGGGCGGCTTGCCTTGTCAGGCTCCTCGTTGCGGGTACTGAGAGCCTTGAGGATGCAGAAGCCTGACAGGCCCAGCTCGCTTATGCTCGCCTCGGTGCCGCCCGACAAAACAACGTCGACGGCGCCGCGACGGATGGCCTCAGTGGCCTCACCGATGGACTGGTTGGAGGCTGCGCAGGCGGTGATAACAGTAGAGTTGTAGCCCTTGGCCCCAAAGATACGGGCGACGTTGGCAGCTGCCATATTGGGCAGGATCATCGGGATGAAGAAGGGGTTGATCTTCATAGCGCCCTTGGATAACATCTCTTGGCATATCTCCTGGGTGGTCGTCAGGCTGCCGATGCCGGTGCCCAGCAGCACCCCCACCCTCTCCTGATCCTCTTTGCCCAAGTCCAGACCGGAGTCCTCTACGGCCATCTGCGCCGCCGCCAAGGCCAGCTGGCTGAAGCGGGCCATGCGGCGGGCCTCACGGGGGTTGACATAGCCGCCGGGGTCGAACCCCTTGACCTCGCCGGCGATCTGGCACGGATATGCCGCCGGGTCGCAGAGGGTCATGGGAGCTATGCCCGACCGCCCCGCCACTAAGCCATCCCAGAACTCCTGAACCGTGTTGCCCAACGGAGTGACAGCGCCCATACCAGTAACTACAACTCGCGTTCTGTCTTTCATCAAATTCTCTCCCCCAATATATCCTGGTTACCTGCACCCGACCGGCGTCACGCCTAGCCGTTCGGGGCAGTCGAAGTCGGTTGCGCCTCAATGACCGGATAAAGCTCCGGTTCTATTCCCTTGATTACCTCCCGCGCCTCCGCAGCCACAAAGAGGGACCCGGTGGTCAGAATCAGGTCCACCTCCCCGGCCATGTCGAAGGCCATCTCAAGCGCCCGCGTCACGTCGTCCGTTTGGTGGATCCGGTCGGTATAGCTTGAGAAGGCTTGGGCTATGCGCTCCGGCGCAGCCGCCCTGGGATGACGCGACCTCGTCGCTATCACCGCCTTCGACTCCAATCTGGACAACTCTTCCACCAGCCCCGGCAGGTCTTTGTTGCCGGAGACCCCGACTATAAGCGCCACGCGGCGCTCCGGGAACATATCCCTGACCGCCTCCACAATTCGACCGGCGGAGTGCGGGTTGTGGGCGCCGTCCACTATCAGCAACGGGTCTCTCTGTATTACCTCCATTCGACACGGCCACTCAACTCGTCTGAGGCCCTCCCGAATGTGCTCAGAGGTGATCTTTATACCGCTGTCGATGAGGGACTCGACCAGCCCCACGGCCACGCCGGCGTTCTCCAACTGATATCTGCCCAGAAGCGGCGTCTCCAGCCGGTAAGCGCTCTTGGGAGTCTCAAGGCTGAACCGCTGGCCGTCTAGGGAGGCGTCTCCCTCCTCCCACCTGATATCCCTTCCCACCTCCGTAAGCGCGCTCCCATGCCGCCCGGCGACTTCGCGTATGACAGTCAGCGCCTCCGGCTTCTGTGGGGAGGTCACCACCGGGATGCCTCGCTTGATGATACCGGCCTTCTCTCCGGCTATCAGTTCAATGGTGTCGCCCAGGACTTCCGTGTGGTCAAGGCCGATTGAGGTGATGCCACAGACCAGAGGCTGAACTACGTTTGTCGTGTCCAGTCTCCCGCCCAAGCCGACCTCTATCACCTGCGCGCCCAGCCCACGGCCGCGGAAGTGGTGAAACGCCATAGCCGTTATCAGCTCGAAGAGGGTAACGCGGCCGTGGCCGTCAGCAACCACTTTGTCCAAAGTGGGCCAAAGCTCATCCACCAGACCGGCGAATTCTTGCTCAGGCACAGGCTCTCCGCTAACACGAATCCTCTCCCGAAAGGTGTGCATATGTGGCGACGAGAACATGCCCGGGTTGTAGCCCGCGGCGGTCAGGATCGATGACACCATAGCGGACGTGCTGCCCTTGCCTTTCGTCCCTGCAACGTGAACCGTAGGGGTTTCCAGGTGGGGGTTGCCCAGCAGCTCCAGAAACGCCCCAATCCTGTTAAGGTCATAGCGGGGTTGCTGCCCGGGAATGGTGCTGGGCCGCTCGTAGTCCACCAGCCCCATAATCCTGTTTACGGCTTC
This sequence comes from Dehalococcoidia bacterium, assembly GCA_965218945.1. Lineage (GTDB taxonomy): Bacteria > Chloroflexota > Dehalococcoidia > Lucifugimonadales > UBA2985 > DAOUJW01. The sequence goes on along the minus strand of OZ244718.1, from coordinate 2,042,236 downwards.
TCTGTAGTCCATCCAACCCCCTAATGGTCTCGCATACGCCTAGGCGGGAAGCCAAGGGCGATTCTCAACGAGTCCAGCCGGGACGCGTTTCGAATGTACCCTATGTTGCCCTCCAGAGGCCGTGGGCGCATCCTGAAGTTTCGCTCAACCGAGCCCAGGTCCGTCACGTTATCCAGCGACAGCATCTCCAGCTGGCTTGTGGTCGCCGGAGGATTGGGAATTACGGCCTCCATTACTCTGGTCAGGAGCCTCATAAGCGGCGCCGGCAGATGCACCTTGACACGCCTGACCCCCAGGGTCCTTGCTATTATATCCAAAATTTCATTGTATGTGAGGTGGTCAGGCCCCCCAACCTCTATAATCTTGCCGCCGAAGCGGTGGTTGCCCGCCACCAGCGAGACGATTCCACCCACATCCTCCACCGATATGGGCTGGAACCGGACCCTGCCGTCTCCCGCCACAGGCGCTACGGGAAAGGACTTCACCACACCGGCAAGGGTGTTTATGAACTCGTCTCCGGGCCCGAACAGAATGGACGGTCGGATGATGGTGTAGGCCACGCCGCCCCTGATAACCTCCTGCTCGCCAAGCCACTTGGAGTACAGATAAGGGTAAGCCTGGTTCTCCTGAACACCGATGGCGCTCACGTGGACTATGTGCCGCACCCCCTCGTCACGGGCAGCCTGGACGACTGTCTCCGTTCCCTGGCGGTTTACACGGTCGAAGGTGTTGCGCCCTCTCTCGCGTATTATGGCGACCAGATGCGCCACTGCATCCACGCCTCTCATGGCATCTTTCAGGCTCGCGGGATCAAGTACGTCCCCGTAGGCCAACTCCACCCCGTAATCGGTTACCACACGCGCCCTGGAGGGACTGCGGACAAGGCAACGAACCGACTCTCCACGAGTGCGGAGGGCCTTGACCACGTTCCTTCCCAAGAAGCCGGAGGATCCGGTGACCAAGATCATATCACCCCCAGTAAGGGCGCCCTTAAGAGAAGACTAGCAGAGGGTATACGGGGTGTCAACGCGGAATGCGCCAGCCTGGGACGTACAACCCTTCAAACGCACCAAAGAACGTTATAGAATGACCATGCGATCGGAGGAAACCAATGCTTACGCTGTCTCCACATAACCCAAGACTTGAAGAGCTTCTGGAGAGCCTGCCCGCAGGCTTGAGACAGCACGCGGCCACGGTACGTGAGAAGGCCCTGAAGCTGGCCGACGTTCACGGTATTGATACTGCGAAGGTGGAGATCGCCGCCTCTGCCCACGACATCGCCCGGGCGATGAAGGAGGCAGATTTGAGAGAACGGGCCGAAGCCTACGGACTATCGGTCCATCCGGTGGAACACGAGGCGCCCGTCCTGCTCCACGGCCCGGTGGGCGCGGAGATACTGCGCCGGGAGTGCGGCATAAATGACCCGGAGATACTGGAGGCCGTCCACTGGCACTCCACCTTCAACCGTGGTCTGGGGCCGGTGGCCAAAATAGCCTTCCTCGCGGACAAGCTGGACCACCACAAGGCCGGCAGGTATCCCTTCCAGGAAAGGGTGAATAGCCTATCCATAGACAGCCTTGACGAAGCCGTCCTTGCATTTATACAAGAGGAGATAGCGTCCCTTCTGAAATCGAATCAGTTCATCCACCCGGCGTCCATAGAGGGTCTCAACTACTTGTTGGAGCTGCGGAAGAATACCGGATAGACTGCCAAAGGTCAAAATACAAAAAGCAGGGCCTCCTTTTGGGAGGCCCTGCTCTTTTCAGCCGTGTATTGCCGTGGGCGCCTAGCTGCCGTGGGCGGTGGCAGTGGAAGGCGTGGGGGCAGCCCGCTCCTGCGTCCGGCTGATGCCGATGCGCCGGGACAGGATGACCTTCGCGATGTTCGTGCTGCCGCCGGCGTGGTTCTGTCCGGCCCTGGTGCGCTGGTTCACTTCCTGCGCGCCGCCGTTGCGTACGCCGGGCTCCTTACGATCTATGAAGGCGTTCATGCCCATAACCTCCCGGATTCTCCGGGCGTTGCGGAGGCTGGACTCCCTGCCGTGTACGTTTGACATGTTGCCCTGGAAGTTGATCTCCATCCGGCTCTGGTACATCCAGTAGGTGCGCCGTGCCAGAAGGTCGTCCCTGTGAGCGTCGATAACGGCCTCCATAGCCGTCTGCTGCACCAAGGGGTCGCTTCCCAGCGTGCCTCCGCCGAGTTTCGTCTCTTTGGCGTAGCTCACCAAGTCGTCAACAAGCTCATCCCTGGGAACGGCCCGGCCTCGACCGCCGTGCTCCTGCTCCAGGTGAGCGCCCATCACCTGCCAACCCTGCGTCTCACCACCAATCAGGTGGTCGCCGGGAACCCGCACGTTGTCCATGAAGATGGCGTGCTGGTCATGCCCGGGCAATAGCGCCATCTCCTTTACCTCCAGCCCCTCCGCCGGCACAGGAATGATGAAGTACCCCAGGTTCCGATGCCTCGGAGCGTCCGCGTCAGTCATCATAGGACCGTAGAGGTAGTCCGGACCGGCAGGCTGCCATCCGGGACGCGGCCGACCGCTGATGAAGACGTTCTGACCTGTCAGCAGCCAGTCGTCGCCGTCGCGCACCGCACGACTCTGGTAGTTAGCCAGGTCCGCGCCGCCCTTCGGCTCCGTCAGCTTCTGCCAGGACGTCTTCTCGCCCTTCAGCAACGGCACCAAGAACTTCTGCCTCTGCTCCTCAGTGCCCCACACCAGCAGGGTGGCAAAGAGCAGGGAAGAACCGCTCCACGGTACCCGTGCATCCCGGAACTCCTCTCCGAGAATGGACTCATGGTCGCCGGACAGCCCGCCGCCGCCGTACTCCGACGGGTAGGTGGGGAACAGCCATCCCATGGCGGCCATCTCAATATGCTTCTCTCGCCAGAAGCCCCACTGCTCCTCCGTGAAGTCCCGGCCATCATTGGGGTCCTTCATCTCTTCAGGGACATTCTTGGCTATCCAGTCCCTGACCTCCTGGCGGAACCTCTGCTGTTCCTCGGTGTATGCATATGCAAAATCCACAGGTATCCTCCTTCATCTCAATATCCGACGCGGACCGAGACCCCCTTTGGGGCCTTCAAGCCCGCGCCATAATAACCCATGTCAGGTGCCGGGGCAAGGCCTTTGACGCTTGGCGACTTCGACCTTGCCCCAACCTTCAATCCTTCTAACCCAGATGCTGTGTGGCCGTAGCGGCAGTCGGGTACGGCCTCTCCGGGGTCCGGCTGATGCCGATGCGCCGCGCCAGAATCACCCTGGCGATGTTGGTGCTGCCGGCCCCGTGGTTCTGCCCGGCCTTGCTCCGCTGGTTGACCTCCTGGGTCCCGCCGAAGGGCACCCCGGGCTCGTTCCTGTCAACCATGGCATACATTCCCATGACGTCCCTGACCCGCTTGGTGATACGCAGGCTAGAGTCTCTGCCGTGGACGTTGGACAGGTTGCCCTGGTACTGCACCTCCATCCGGTTGGTGTACATCCAGTAGGTGCGCTGCAGCAGGAGGCTCTGCACGTGGGCGTCGATGACGTTGTCCATCGTCGTCTGCTGCATCACCGGGTCGCTGCCCAGGACGCATCCGTCGCGCTCGGTCTCGCGGGTGTAGGCCACCAGGTTGTCGACGACCTCGTCCCTGGGGAAGGCCCGGCCTCGACCGCCGTGCTCCTGCTCCAGGCCGGTGTTAGCGACCTGCCACCCCTGGTGGTCGCCGCCGATGAGATGGTCGCCGGGAACGCGCACGTTATCCATGAAGATGGCGTGCTGGTCGTGTCCCACGAGCAGCTCCATCTCCCTTACCTCCAGCCCCTCCGAAGGCATCGGGATCATGAAGTAACCCATGTTCCTGTGCCGGGGCGCGTCGTCGTCCGTCACCATTGGGCCGAACAGGTAGTCGGGGCCTTCCGCGTCCCACTCGGGACGTGGCTTTCCGCTGATGAAGACGTTCTGACCGGTGAGCAGCCAGTCGTCACCATCCCGAACGGCGCGGCTGGTGTAGCTGGCCAAGTCTGCGCCGGACCGCGGCTCCGTGTACTTCTGCCACATGATCTTCTCACCCCTCAAGATGGGGGCGAGGAACTTCTCCTTCTGCTCGTCGGTGGTCCACACCAAGAGAGCAGGGAAGCCCGTCTGGTTGTTCATAGCCCTCACCACCCTGGCGTTGGCGAATTCCTCATCCAGGATGGTCTCATGGTCTCCCGACAGGCCGCCTCCCCCGTACGCCTTGGGGAAGGTGGGATACAGCCAGCCCTTGGAGGCCATCTCCCGATGCTTCTCTCGCCAGAACAGGTAGTGTTCCTTTGAGAAGTCCCGGGCGTCTACAGGATCCTTCATCCCTTCAGGGATGTTCTCATCCAGCCAGACGCGCACTTCCTTCCGAAAGTCCTCTTGCTCCGGTGTATACGGCAATGCCCAGTCCATATCGCCCTCCTTTTCTCTGGCACTCTCTCTACTTAGCTTCCCATCCACCAGGGGCCTTCACTCCGTGCCTCATCAAGGCCCCCTTGCCACGCAGCCTTGCCGTCCATACGGACAGCGCGACGCCAACACACAGTCAGACCGCACGGCCTTGCGGGTAATATAGACCCTGTGATTTTTCTTGTCAACATTGTGCCGTATATCACATAGTGCCTACGAGATGCGTCGCCCAAGGACTCGTATCCAGGCATTTTCCGCGTTAGTTAAACTTCCGTGGGCGCAGTCCCCCTTTTTCCTCTTGTCAAACCCTGAGTCTGCTCCTATGATAATAATCATTCCCTGGGTAGAAGATACCCTCCACAATCAGCCGATTTTGTCTGGAGGTGCACTATGGCGGACCAAGCGCTGACGGGAATCAAGGTCCTGGACCTGAGTCAGAACATCTCCGGCCCCTACTGCACCAAGCTCTTCGCCGACTACGGGGCCGAGGTCATCAAGATTGAGCCTCCTGAGGGCGATTCGTCACGGCGCGCAGGCCCCTTCCTCAACGACGACCCTCACCCGGAGCGGAGCGGCCTCTTCATGCACCTGAACACCAACAAGCTCGGCATCACCCTCAACCTGGAGACCGCTACGGGCGCGGACCTGTTCAAAGAGCTTGTCAGAGACGCCGATGCGGTGGTTGAGAGCTTTCCGCCCGGGACAATGGCCTCCCTGGGACTCTCCTACGAGGAGCTGGAGGCCATAAACCCACGGCTTGTGATGGTCTCCGTCACCCCGTTCGGGCAGACCGGTCCGTACAAGGACTTCGTCTTCACGGAGCTCACCGCTTGGGCCATGGGCAGCCGGATGAGTATTACGGGCAGTATAGACCGGGAGCCACACCCCCTGGGAGGCAACGCCGCTCAGTACCTGGCCGGCACCCAGGCCGCAACCGCCGGTATGGGCGCGCTGATGGGATCCGCGCTTCACAGCATCGGACAGCACGTGGACATCTCCATACAGGAGACCCTCCTGGCGGCCGTAGACGGCCGGCTGCTCTTCACGGAGTACACCAAGAATGTCGGGACCCGCGGCGACAACCCGGCCGCGGGGTTCCAGTTCTGCCAGGACGGGTACGTCCAGTTCCCCGCGAACTTCGTCCAGCCCCGTGCGTGGAACCGGATGGTGAGGCTTCTCGATATGCCTGAGCTGATGGAAGACGAACGCTTCCTGACGCCCGGCGACCGTGGCGTGCACAGGGACGACCTGGACGCCATAATCCTCCCCTGGCTGCTTGACCGGACCAAGTACCAGATCGCCGAGGCCGCCCAGGCCGAAGGGGTCTTCGCCGCGCCGGTGCTGGACGTCGGCGAGGTGGTGGAGAGTGAGCACTTCGCCAGCCGGGGCTACTTCGTGGAGGTGGACCACCCGGAGACCGGCCCGGTCAGGTACGGAGGCGCTCCCTTCCAAATGAGAGAGACGCCGTGGGACATACGCCGTCCTCCCCCCATGCTGGGCCAGCACAACGTAGAGATATACTGCGACCGTCTGGGTCGCACAAAAGAGGACCTGGTCAAGTACCGCCAGACCGGGGTTATCTAGGAGACCTCACCACCAAGGAGGGACATGACATGACAAAGCTGCCACTTGAGGGAATTCGAATCCTCGACGCTACGGACGTTTGGGCCGGGCCGTACACCTGCACCCTGCTGGGAGACCTTGGCGCAGAGGTCATCAAGGTCGACAGCATACAGCGCTTTGGCAGCCGCGGCCAGCTCAACCCGCCGGACACCCGCCCGGACGGCACGCCGCCGGTCATGTGGGCTTACCCCGACGGTGTGCCGAGGACGCCGGGCACCCAGCCCTGGAACCGCGTCGCGCTCTTCAACGGGATCAATCGCAACAAGCTGGGCATCACCCTGAACCTGCAAGACCCCAAGGGCAAGGACCTCTTCAAGCGCATAGCGGCCATCAGCGACGTGGTAATCGACAACTACGCCGCCGGCGTATTCGCCAGGCTTGGCCTTGGCTACAAGGACCTGAAGGAGGTCAAGGAGGACATCATCGTGATCTCCATGCCCCTCTTCGGCGACTACGGGACCTACTCCCACTACAAGGGGCTGGGGAGCACCGCCGACCCCATATCCGGCCACGCCACGCTGCGGGGCTACCTGAACGAGGACCCCACGGGGCTTCAGGGCACCGTCCACTCCGACGCCGTCGCCTCCTCCACCGCTCCCTTTGCCGCTATGGCCGCCATCTTCTATCGCAACCGCACGGGCAAGGGCCAGTTCATCGACTTCGGCCAGTGCGAGGCGTACATGGGACATCTGGGCGAGGTCTACCTGGACTATACGATGAACGGCCGTGTACAGAGCACGCGCGGCAACAGGCACGACTCCGCCGCGCCGCATGGGTGCTACAGAGCGAAGGACGAAGACTCCTGGGTGATCATCGCCGTCACCAACGACGAGGAGTGGGAGCGGTTCTGCCAGGCCCTGGGCAACCCAACATGGACGGACGACCCGCGCTTCGCCACGTCCCTCGACCGCCACGCAAACCAGGACGAGTTAGACAAGCTGGTGGAGCAGTGGACCGTCCAGCACGACCACTACGAGATCATGCGCCTGCTCCAGTCGGTCAGGGTACCCGTCGGGCCGGTCCTGGACCACGGAGAGGTGTACAGCGACCCCCACGTCAACGAGCGGGGCTTCTTCGAGGAGGTCACTCACAAGGAGGCCGGCACCCACCTGTATCCGGGCATGAACTGGAAGTTCTCCAAGACGCCTCTTAGCATCCGCATCCCCGCCAACTGCCTGGGTGAGCACAACGAGCACGTCTTCGGGAACCTGCTGGGCCTGTCCCAGGACGAGATATCGCAGCTGGAAACCGACCAGATCATCGGCACGGAGTACCTGCCAGGGTCTGACCAGTGAGTAGACCTTTGAATAACCACTTGCGTCAGCCCATGAAGAGGCATTCCAAGCGTCATTCCCGTGAAAACGGGAATCTAAAGCGCTGTCTGCAAAGCTACGTTGCATTGGATGAGACGCTCCAGATTCCTGCTTCCGCAGGAATGACGGAAATACGGAGCTCAGCCTATGGTTACGCAAAGGTCTCCAGTGAGGGGACTGTGCTCCAACGTGACTCTCTTGATAGAGAAGGTTGAAGTGGGAACCTTTGCCGTACAGATAGAGATTGGAGACCTGCGGGGAGAGAGATACGAGAACCTGGAGGCTCTGGTTGACACCGGCGCAACCACCACCGTGATCCCAGGCTCCATCCTCGGAAGCCTCGGCATCGTCCCCACCAGGCGCGAGACATTCGAATACGCCAGTGGACAGCAGGTTGAACTGGACATGGCCGAGGCGAAGGCCAGGGTGGCGGGACGAGAGACCACCACCTGGGTCATATTCGGCGAGGAAGGGACAACCGCCTTGCTGGGCGCGTACACGCTCGAAGGCGTCCTCCTCGGCGTCGATCCCTACGGCCAGAAACTCATCCCCGTGCGGGGGCTGCTGAAGTAGCGCCCAGGGCGAGTTGGCTGTCCCGCCTTAGCTTGGCGGTGAGCCCCCAAGAGCCGGGGCTACATTGACGGATGGGGCCTTTCATCTCGGATATCGTGGATCTATGGGAGGCCTTGGTGGGACTATGGGGGGAACTCGTCGCACCTGCGCTCCCGGCTCGAAATCGTCGTTCAGCCACCGGACGAAAGTGCTAGAGTGCTCTATGTACGTTTTCTTGCTTTCTTCTGATAGATTAGACTCCTCGACTTCTTGGACGTATCTCTCAAAGGCCTTCTCTACTATTTCTGAGACTTCAGGGCTGACTTTAGCCACACTTGGCCTCCTTTCATCTCTCACAGACTACGTTGACGCCACCCAACCACCCCTAGACCCCTACGCGGTAGAGACGCCCATACTCCCTCTCTTCCCTTGCTACACAATCCTTGCAACAGAGTATCCCCCCCAACTCCAACCTATGATGATCCCTTCTCCGTGGATGACTGCGAAGTCATAGAATCATCCATGTTCTCGTTTTCGCATACACGGAAGGTCTTAAAGCGATAGCCTTTGCTTGTACTAGAATCAATCCCGTAATAGCGAGTCGATACTCCGAATAGCTTTGTCACACGTCCAAGAATGTCTCTGATGTCTTGGTCCCTTGTAGGCTTCTCATCTTTGCGGAATAGCAGATGGTAGAAAGAAGCCCAGAATATCGCTGCTACATCGACATCAACATCCTTAATCGGCCCGCTAACGGACAGACACCCTGAGCCTTTCATCACCGCTCTTGCAAGTCGGCCGTTGACCGTTGCGCACGATGACATGAACAGACGCTTCCTGCAAAGGTAGGGTTTGAGGATCCCACCCAATTCCTCAAACGTGATGCTGTCTAACGTTGTATCTATTGCTCTGGGATCACCGTGACACGACAAATGTAGATAGCGATACTCACTCTTCTCAAACAGCCGTAGTATCTCTTTCAGTTCCCGTTTCGTTCTCACATAGAAATAAAGAGGGTTCTTGCCGCCTAATCGCAACATTTCGGTCAGCAACTTGCCCTCAATGTCATTTTCTAACTCATCATCGAGGAGCATTGATTCTATCATGAATACATCAGTCTGAATTGCCATTTTTCTCCTTCCAACTCGCCCCCCAGCCACCCCTAGTCCCCTATGCGGTAGAGGGCACCATGGCAATTGGGTGAGGACCAATTAAACTTAACCCTTTCGTGATATGTAAAGAACCGGAAGGTGAACAGTTCGCCGTAGGGCAGTGGAACCTCACTTTCGTTTCTTTCCTCATAGTTGAGCGTGATGCTACAACCTTTGCCGTCTACGCGATTATCGCCCGGCCGACGGTACTCGTACAGGCCAGGCAGGAGATTCCCTTCTCCATAGCCAATCTTGATGACATTGTAGCTGAGGAATGAAGGAGAGATACCTCTCGGAAATGAAGTGAGGCAGAGACGGTCCCCTTGCTCGGCGGATATCCGGGGGTGGTCGGGTACATCGGGATGAAACCCAATGACAGTGCCGTAGCGACGATAGTTGTTCCCCTGCTTGACCCACTCCAGCACCAAGGCCTCCCATTCCGTGCAGAAAGTTGCCGGATGTGGGGTAGGTGTAGCAGTGGGCGTCGGTGTCGGTTCCGGCGTAGGAGTCGGGGTAGCCGTCGGGGTGGCCGTGGGAAGGGGCGTGGCGGTGGGAGTGGCCGTAGGTGTTGGGGTGGGCAGATCGGCTATGCGGGTGGCCTCCAGGTCGGCGGCGTACTGCTCGGCTGTGGCCCGGGCCTCAACGGCCGCCTGCGTGGCCTGGTCTGAAGCCCGCCGGAAGGCGTCTATAGCCTCTATCGCGCTCTTGGTGGCCTCCAAGTCTGGGGTCGGCCCAATGGTTGGGAATGGCGTTGGCGTCGGCAGAACCGGCCCGGCTGGGGATACCTGCCCTCCAAGCTCCGTCTTCACTTCGTTGATGGGTATCGCAAACCCAATTCCTGAGATGGGTCTCCCCGAGCTGTCCTCTTCCACCCGTGAGACCACCACGCCAATCACCTGCCCGAATATGTTCAGCAGCGGCCCGCCGCTGTTCCCGGGATTAAGTGACGCGTCGGTCTGCAGGCGGGCGTCCCGCTTTGCCGAGATTATGCCCACGCTGACCGTCGGCTCTGACCCCAGCGTCGACCCCAGTGGAAACCCTATGGCTATGACCTCCGCTCCAACGCGGACCTCATCGGAGTCTCCGACCGCTATTGGGGTGAAGGTCTGGCTGGAGTCTATGCTGATATAGGCTAGGTCCAGGGTGGGATGCCGCTGTGTCACGCTGCCCCGGTAGTCGTTTCCAGACGCCATAATAACCCTGACTTCCGTGCTCCCATCCACGACGTGCTTGTTGGTGACCACAAGCCCGCTCTCGTTGACTATGAACCCGGTCCCTGAGCCGGTCCCCGTGACTATGTGAGCCACACTGGGCAGGGCGTTCTCCGTCACGTCGGCTATGGAGAGGCCGGAGGAGAGAGGCTCACTGAATGTCGTCTCAACATCCGAGCGGGATACCGGAGCGCTTGGGGCCGTCGGAGGAGGGTTTGTGCTGGTGGCCGTTGGTGGTATGGGAGGTACAGGTGTGGGATCTGCGCTGCAGGCCAGCGCTGCAAAGAGCGCCAGGGTGGTTGCTGCAATTATAAGGAGGTTTTTGATTATCAACTTGCGCCTTCCTGTGGTGTGATGGTTGAAGATGAGATTGGCCTATTATACACTACACTTGGATTTGGATATGGAGGTCTCCAACCATGAAACGAGCGTTTACAGCCAGTGTCTACAAAGAAGGCGAGTGGTACGTAGCCCAAGCGCTAGATGTCGATGTAGCCAGCCAAGGTGAAACTGTCGATGATGCGCTGGCCAATCTGCGCGAGGCGTTGGAGCTTCACTTTGAACCACCCCTTCCCACGTCCACGCCACAGCTCCGCCAAATAGAGGTGGAGGTCACCACCGATTAGGCCCCTTCCCTACCCCGAAGTCACTCGCAGGCTCAGGACGGCGGGGTTCGTAGAAGTCGGCCAAAGAGGCAGCCACGTCAAGTTCGCCAAAGACACCGCAGAAGGCGTACTTACAACCGTCGTGCCGCGGCATAGAGAAGTGGCTGCAGGCACTCTGCGCAGCATACTTCGTCAGGCAGGATTGACGGTGAGTGAGTTTGAAAGACTGTGAATTGGAAGAGGCAATGTCATGAAGAACATAACACTGAGCGCCGACGAGGGCCTGATTGAGGCGGCGAGACGGCGCGCCGCGGAAGAGGGCACTACCCTGAGCGCCCTGTTCCGTCTGTGGCTTTCGGACTACGCCGGGCGCGGCCGCCGCGCGGATTCATTCATGGAGACTATAGAATACCTCCGCAAGAACTACGGCGCCGGCGGTCGGAAGTTCACCAGGGAAGAGATGAACGAGCGGTCTCCCAATGGGATGGAGGGAGGGGATAACTCCTCCTTCACATCGCGGTGGCGCGGCCAGTTCCAGGCAGCGGGGCGCTTCGACGCTCGTTACGCAGAGCTAGCCAAGAAATACCTCCAGTGATTCTTCAGGGGCAGCCTTCTTGCCCCTTCACACTTTCTTTGCATCAAGGCCATACACTATACTCGCTGCCGAATTCCGAATCTCCGTATTGCTCATAGGTGTGGATAACGCGTATAATTCACCAATACGTTTCAGCCGGGGCCTGCCGGCCCCAAGAAAGCAGCAATGCAAGGCACAACAGAATCTACAATGATTGAGGTGAACAACCTCACCAAGTACTACGGCGACTTTCCCGCCATCGAAGGCATCAGCTTTACAGTAAACAAGGGCGAGATCCTGGGCCTACTGGGGCCCAACGCCGCCGGCAAGACCACCACCATGCGCATACTCACCGGCTTCATTCCGCCCACCTCCGGGACTGCCAAGGTGGCCGGCTTCGACGTTGTGGGCGACTCACTGGACGCCCGCAAGCGCATCGGATACCTCCCGGAAACGGTGCCTCTGTACACCGAGATGACGGTGGAGGACTACCTGGACTTCATGGGAAGCATACGAGGCATGGACAAGGGTTGGCGGCGGCGGCGCATCGCAGAGGTCATAGAGATTACGCGGCTGGGCGAGTACCAGTCCTCCCTAATAGGCAAGCTGTCCAAGGGATTCCGCCAGCGCGTAGGCATAGCCCAGTCCATTCTCCACGAGCCGGACGTGCTCATAATGGACGAACCTACCATCGGCATCGACCCCATACAGGTGGTGGAGACCCGCAGTCTCATCAAGGGTTTCGGGGGCGAACACACCGTCATTCTCAGCACCCACATCCTGCCGGAGGTCAGCATGGTCTGCGACAGGGTGATCATCATCCACGAAGGCCAGGTCGTGGCCATCGACAGGCCGGAAAACCTGTCCGAGCGCCTCAGGGGACCGGAGCGCATTGAAGTGGACATACGCGGGCCCGTCGCCCAGGTTATGACGACCCTGCGCAACGTCTCGGGGGTGCGGGAGGTGACGCGGACCGGTGAAGGGGACGTGGCAAGCTACCATATTGAGTCCAACGCCGGCGCAGAAGTCGGGGAGGAAATCGCCGGCTTGGTAATCAAACAGGGATGGGGGTTGCTGAGATTGCAGCCCATACAGATGAGCCTGGAAGAGATCTTCCTGCGCCTTACAGACTCGGAGTCAAGTTAGAATGAAGAACACCCTCACAATAGCCTGGAAAGAGACCAAGACCTACTTTGCGTCCCCAATGGCCTACATAATCATGGCCGTGTACGCCGGCCTGGCAGCCTACTACTTCGTGACCAGCATCAGCGGTATCCTGCCGGAGGCGACCGTCAGGGGATTCTTGATCCCAAGCACCCTGATATTCGCTCTGCTGTCCCCGGTCATCACCATGCGGCTGTTGGCGGAGGAGCAGAAGCTGGGCACTTTGGAGCTATTAATGACCGCTCCAATCCGCGACTACGAAATAGTCCTGGGCAAGTTCCTGGCCGCCCTGGCAAGCCTGGTGTCCATGCTGATACCAACCGTTTACCTGGTCTTCCTACTGTTCCTGTTCGGGACGCCCGACACCGGCCCCATCCTGAGCGGCTACCTAGGCCTTGTTCTCTTTGGAATGGCCACGCTGTCAGTGGGATTGTTCGCCTCCTCCCTCTCCTCAAACCAGATACTGTCCGCCGTGGTGGCCATGGGCATCCTCCTTATCCTGTCGGTGATCGACCTGGCCTCCTCCTACGTCAGCGGCATCTTTACGGAATTGGTGCTCCAGATATCTTTGACCAATCACTTCCAGGATTTCTCAAGAGGCGTGATAGATACCCACGACCTGGTCTTCTACCTCATCTTCACCGCCTTCCTGCTGTTCCTAACCGTTCGCTCCCTGGAATCCCGGAGGTGGAGATAGTATGCAGGGGGGTCGCAGAAGGGGACAGCAGCGCACAAGCGAAGAGCAGCCGCGGGCAAGCCTTACCGAAGGGCTGAAGGCGCGTCTCTCACCCGGTAGCATAGCCACTACCCTGGTCGACGCAGCGCTCACCCTCTCCCTCGCGGGAGTGGTGGTGCTGGTGGGTGGTCTGGTCGTATGGCTCACGGTGCCCGAGCTACGCACACCCGGCCTTGTCCTTATAGCCGTCGCCCTTGTGCTGTTGGCCATACCCATTGTAACCCACCTCCGCACTGTGAGAGACGCACTCACGGCGCGCAGCGGGCGGTACGCGGCCAATACCATAGTGATGGTGGCGGCGTTCACGCTAATCCTGGCGCTGCTGGGATTCATATCATTCTCCAACTCCTCCCGGATTGACGTGACGGCCACCCGCCAGTTCACCCTCGCGCCCCAGACCGAGAAGATACTGGACGAGATGAACCAGAGGGTGAACGCCCGGGTCTACACCACCCCGGACGACGCCCGGCAGGTGCGTATCAAGCGCCAGGCTGAGGACTACCTGTACGAGTTCAGTCGACGCAGCAGGGACTTCAACTACGAATTCATAGACCCGGACCTGACGCCGGCCAAGGCGCGGCAGGACGGCATCAGTGAGTACCCCACCATCGTCTTTGAGGCCGAGGAGTCCCAGCTTAACCCTTACCTCCTGACTCCCTTCTTCTTCGGGGAAGAGTTCGTGCTGTCTGAGCAGGACCTGGTAAGCGCCATCCTCATCTCCACCGGTGAGCAGCAGAAGGTGGTGTACTTTACCACCGGACACAATGAGCGGAACTCCGCCGACTCGGAAGAGGACAGCGGCGGTTACGGCTTCGCGCGCAGCGGGCTGCTGGGGGACAACTACGCTGTACGGACTCTTAACCTGAAGCAGGTGGGAGCCATCCCAGCGGACTCCGCAGTCCTGATAGTCGCAGGGCCAACCGGCAGCTTCCTGGTGGACGAGCGGGACAAGATAGAGGCGTACCTGAGAGACGGCGGACGGGCGATGTTCCTCCTGGACGACGCCATCAACCCGCAGCTGAACAAGATCCTGAACAACTGGGGCGTGAACCTGCCCCCTGGCACCATAGTAGACGTGGGCAGCTCCGTAACTACCGACCCCAGAAGCCCAATAATACGTCGCTCTGACTACAACCAAGAAAGCCCCATAACCAAGCCCCTGGACGACACCTTCTTCACCCACGCCACGGGCATACAGGACATTATAGAGAGGGCTCCCCAGAACCTGCCTCCCAACCCGGACGAGCTGAACATCACCCTCACTCCCCTGGCCTCTTCTTCCCTGTTCAGCTGCGTCACCACGGACCCGGACTCCTCCAGCTGCGCCCTGGAGGGCGACCTCCCCGGCCCACACTTCATTGCTATGGTCATAGAGGCCCTCGCGCCCATTGGGGAAGCGCCGGCTCGGCCGGAGCCGGGAGAGGAGATAAAGCGGACTTCCATAATAGTCTTCGGGGACTCGGATTTCGCATCCAACCAGTTCTACTTTGCCCTTAGCAACAGCGACCTGTTCCTGAACTCAGTGGGCTGGCTGGCCGAGAAGTACGACCTCATCTCCATAAGATCGAAACCCATAGCCTTCCGCCAACTTGTCATAGACCAAAGGGAGTTCGACTTCATCCGATACTCCAGCTGGTTCCTGTTGCCCACCGGCATTGTACTGCTAGCAGGCATTTCCTGGTGGCGAAGGCGATAAGCTGACACCGTGAGCGTCCGCACATCCATAATTCTGGTCATTGCCCTGGTAATGGTGGCCGGCTACGTCCTGTTCGTACAGGTCGGGCAGCAGCCGGAGCCTGAGGATGAACCGCCCTGGTTCTACAACGTGGACATTAACGATATGACGCGCATTTCCATCACGGAGGGTGGAGAGCAGGCTGCCTTTTTCCTGGATAACGACAACCGCTGGCGCATTGACTCCACGGACGGCCTGCCCGTTGGCCTGGACCGTTGGGGAGGCGTAACGCTTCTCCTGAGCGGCCCCAAGACCCGGCGCGAGTTGGTGGACGCCCAACCCACCGACCTTGAGCAGTACGGCCTGGCCTCTCCGTCTTCCAGGATAGACATAGACCTGAAGGACGGTCGCACCATTAACGTTCTTATGGGATTCCCCACTCCGGATGATGTTGGCTTCTACGGCCAGGTGGAGGGATTCCCCCAAGTGTACACTATTGTAAAGAGCTGGAAGGACGTCCACACGCGTCTGATATATGAACCCCCGTACCCGGAGTGGTACTACAAAATCAACACCTCCTCGCTCCAGGACGTTGAGCTTGAGACGCCGGACGGAAAGGCGGAACTCAGCATTGGCGAAGAGGGCTGGCATCTAAACGATGAGGAGATGACTCCAATCGACCAGGAGCTGGCCGATGAGCTCCTGGCATCCCTGGAGCAGCCCTCTCAGTCCCTGGCGGCATACGGACCCGTCGACCTTGCAGAGTACGGCCTTGACGAACCCTCCCTCACGCTGCTGCTTCGCACCATCGAGGTCAGCCAGGAGGGCGTGAGGTTCATATCCACAACCATCCTGCGCTTTGGGGCCGCCACGGAGGACGGCTCCGCCTACTACGGCCAGACAGAGCGGGAGGAAATCATCCAGGATATTTTCTACGTCAACGCCGACTGGATTGACAGAATTCAGGCCGTAGTTGCCCAACTTCCACCTTCCGATACCACCGCCCAGGGAAGCTGAGGCCGGCCGTGAAGGCGGATATCATTGCCATTGGCACAGAGCTTCTCATGGGGGAGCTGGTGGACACCAACTCAGCATACCTGGCGGCCCAACTTCCGGCTATGGGAATAGAGCTGCAGGGAATCAGCGCCGCCAAAGACGACCTGGACCTGCTGGTGGACGCCTTCCGGCACGCGCAGCAGCGCTCCGACCTCATTCTGACCACCGGCGGCCTTGGCCCCACCGATGACGACCTCACTCGCGAGGCTATAGCCCAGCTTTTTGGCGAGACCCTCTACACAGACCCTTCGGCCCTGGCACATCTGGAGGAGACCTTCCGTCAGAGGGGCACGGCTATGGTCGCGGCCAACGTCAAGCAGGCCAACCTCATCCCGTCCGGGCAGACCGTCCACAACGCTACGGGCACTGCCCCCGGGTGGTGGGTGGAGAGTGGCGGGAAGATAATCGTGGCGATGCCCGGACCGCCCTTCGAGCTTCATCGTATGTGGGAGGTGGAGGTACAGCCTCGGCTCAGGCTTCTCGCAACCGGGCCGATCATAAAGACTCGCTCCCTGAAGACCTACGGCCTGGGAGAGTCTGCCATCAACGAGATGATCGCTCCCCTGTTCCACCTCCCGGACGCCGAGCTGGGTATGTACGCCCAGTGGCAGGGCGTTCAGGTCAGGGTGCGGGTCAGGGCGCATAGTGACGAAGAGGCCGAGAGGCTGATACACCCCATAGAGCAAGAGCTTCGACGACGCCTTGGTGACAACATCTGGGGCGTCGACGACCAGGTGATGGAGGAGCAGGTGGGAGAGGAGCTAAGGAGACAGGGCCTCACCCTGGCGACTATGGAGTCGTGCACGGGCGGTTTCCTGGCCCACACCATTACCCAAGTCCCCGGCAGCTCCGACTATTTCATGGGCGGCATAGTATCCTACACCAACGAAGTCAAAACAGCCTGGGGGGTAGATCCGGCCCTGATACGGGAGCATGGCGCAGTCAGCCCACAGGTGGCCGAGGATATGGCGCGGGCCTGCCGGGAGCGCATGGGGGCAGACCTGGGGATAGGCATCACCGGCGTTGCAGGCCCCGATGAGCTTGAGGGACAGCCGGTTGGCACGGTGCACATAGGGCTGGCGTCCAAAGACCTTGTCCTGTCTCACAGCCGCCGTTACCCGCCTCAGCGGCCGCTGGTCAAGCAGAGAGCCGCCATGCAAGCTCTGATGGAGCTGTGGAACCTTCTCCGGCAGACGGACGGGTAGGCGGTTCCCATATAGCCCTGTCGCAATCTACTCGTCTATGAATGGCCATTGATGAACTTTACGCCGGGAATGACGCGCCGGCTTCATTGAGATTTCCGAATCACTCGGTATCTAAAAGAATGACATGGAGGTGCAACTGTCATTCTGAGGAGCCAAGCGACAAAGAATCCCAGGCAATGCGCTTCCACCGTTATTGCATCGTGGCGACCGCGGCTCACATTCAGGGCCTGTCAATTTAGAATCCCGTATGGCGGCTAGACGCGATGACCGCGTGGTCGGACGCCCTGGATTCTTCACTGCGTTCAGAATGACAGACTTGCAATCCCTTAACGCGTGCGCCGAAACAACTCCACCCAAATGAACGAGGATGCGCCGCGCCTAGATTGTCAGGCTGCGGTACAGCGCGGGAAGACGCTTGGGCAGAGCGTGAATGTCAGCCAGCACTTCATAGCCCATGTCCTGGCACATCGCCCTCAGGTAGTCGTGGCCCTCCTTGTCCACCGTCAGGCAGAAGGGGATGATGCCCTTCTGTCGGGCCTCCGTCAGGGCCAGCCGGGTGTCGTGGATGGCGTACTCCTTCTCCACGCCCTCACGGCTGTACCCCCGGTCCTGGGGTCTGCCGTCGCTGATGAGGAAGAAGAACTTGGTGCGCGCTTCCTGCTTCTCCAGCTTGGTTATGGTGTGGCGAATGGCCGGCCCCATGCGGGTGGCTTGCAGGGGCGAGACCTTGTCTATCCTGCGCTTGACCTTATCGGACAGAGCCTCGTTGATGTCCTTGATGACGAAGAAGTCCACATTCTCGCGGCCGTAGCCGGAGAAGCCGTAGATCCCGTAGGTGTCGCCGATGGTCTCAAGGGCGTGGATGAGGAGGACAACGCTCTCCTTCTCCAGGTCCACAATGCGCTTGTAGCTCCGACGCACCCCTTCGCCGCGGCGGCTGCGCAGCCAGAACATGTACTCCAGCGGGTCGTCCGGCGCGTCCCACTCGTCCGCCAGCCTTCGAGTCTCGTCTATTGCCTCGGCGGTGGATGCGCTCATGTCCAGAAGGAAGGCCACCGCCACATCCCTCATCACCTTGTTGCGGCGCGTGTACACCTTCTCGGATGGGGAGGTGCCGGACTTCTTGTCCACCACGGCCTCTATAATGGCGTCCAGCTCGAACTCGTCCCCGTCCTGCTGCCGCTTCATCTTGCGGAAGCCCTGGGGCACCACCATCTCGAACTGGCGCTTTATCTGCGAGGCGAGCAGTGAGTAGCCTTCCAGGGTAGTGTTATAGAAGGACCCGTCGCCCTCAGCCATCTCCTTCTCTCGCAGAAGGCACCAGCGCGGGCGGTAGTCGGACATCCGGTAGTCCCACTCGTCATAGAGGAAGGACAGAGGCTCCTTGACCTCCAGAGGTCCGCCTCGCTCCTCCTCGTCGAAGACCGGGTCGTACGGGAAATTGATCTGTTTAACTGCTCCCTCGGGAGATCCCTTGGAGCCAATCTCCACAACCGTGTCGGGGCCGAACATGCCGCCCTGCTCTATCTCTCCCGACTCGGCCATAATGGACTGCTGGTTGAGGTCCGCCAGAAGCTGCTCCATCTCCTCCGGGGTCATGGACTCGCCCTTGGCGCCCCTCTCCTTCTGGGCGTCTTTTATCAGAGATATGAGCTGCATCAACTCCGGCTTGAAGTCTCCGCGATAGTCCACCTGGGGAGGAGACTGGTACGATTGGCCCTCGGCGTCGGGGTCGGGAGGCTGCAACTCCATAAGCCTCTTCATGATCTCGTCCATCTTGTCGTCGCCCCACTCCGCCTCAGACTCCGATTCCGACTGCTCATCCTGGAACTCGTTGGTGTTCAGAACGTCCCAGTCGCCCTCATTTATCTCCTCGTTGGGGATCTGGGAGATGAGATCGTACAAACGAATGGTGGCCTCGGCGCTGTCCTCCACGGACGCCCTTGTCTGGGACAGGGGCTGAACAATCTCCCAGAGCACCTTCGCCCACTCCGAATACCGTTCCGGCACGGCAAGGTCGTCTCCTTGCTGAAGGCTGAAGCGTATGAGCAACTCCACCATGGACTCCCGGGCGCGCATCTCCTCTACGGCAGGCCGCTCCGACAGGGACTGGTCCTGCACCCTCTTGTAGGCTTCGCGTATGCCCCGGTACTCGGACAGGACACGGTGGTCAAGCCGGCAGTCCTCCACTGCGGTGAAGATGTCCCTGGCCAGTACGCCGTCCTCGAACAGGGAGAAGAAGCGATGCAGGTCCGGCAGCTCCAGCGCCTGCAGGTCGCCATCGCCGTTGCCTTCCCAGGCCACGGCCGTATCGCCGACCTCCTCCAGCAGCCCCGACTTCTGGTCCGAGAAAACTGCTGCCGGCTGGTCAAAGGAGAAGCCGAAGCTCTCGAACTCAAGGTGGGAAACCTGATGCGTGGCCACCACCTTGTACCAGTCGAAGTTCTCTTCCTTGTTGCCGAAACGTTCTGATACGGTCGGAAGGTATACGGTAGCGCCCTCCGTCATCATCTTCTCCAGTGCCACCCATCCCCTGTTTTGTGCAGTTTCACCGGAGGGTACGGCTATCTCAACATCCACAGCCGACAGAGCGCGGCAGTACATGCGGATTACCTCTTTGACGCGGCCCAACTCTACACCCATGGAGAGCTTCTCCAGCACTTCCTCAGAGCGGGCGGACTCGCCCCTGAAGAAGGCCGCGCCTCCTTCGGAGTTCTCATTCAGGATACCCACGCCTGCGTCGTACCAAGCCTCCAGCTGGTTGACGCTGACATGCTGGAGGATGTAGGGTACGCCCTTCACGAAGTCCGGCACAACCCCAGCGTCCAGCTTGACCAGGCCCTCAGCCAGGTTCAGGACGTGTACATGCACAAAACCCTCTATCCGGCCCAAGGCAACGGAACCCTCTTGCAGGAATACCGGGATGTCGACGTCGCTTCCCTCGGCTATCTGGCCTGCCAGAGCGAGGAACCGGGCGCGTTCCACCCTCTCAATCCTGGCCAGCGCCCCCCCAACCACCTGAAGTGACCCCGTGGCCTGCTGCCAGTCCCCTCTAACCAGGGTGGAGATGAGGGACAGGCAGGACCTGGTGTCCTCCCTCAGCGAGGGCAGGACCTCCCTGGATAGCGTGAGAAAGTTGATAGCCTCGTCTGCGGACTTCTCTGCGACAGACTCCACCAGAAGCACCAGATGCTGGAACTCGCTGAATGAGAGGACGCTCAGCAGATCGCCGCTGGATTCAAAGAAACGGGCGCATAGAGCGGCGGATCGTCTTCCACCGCCGTAGAGCTTCCTGCCTATCTGAGCCCACTCGGGAACGTCCCAGGGCTTGAGAGATTTCGCCACCTCCGGGCCAACCCTGAAGTACGTCCCTGCGATCACCGGGGACTCCTCTGACAGCGCACCGCCCCAGTAGACCCACTGCTGGAAGTGATTGAACGGAAGGACGCGCACCATTTCAGGGCTCACCCTGAAATACTCCTTGGCGGCCTCCCAGGAGCGCCCTGCCCTTCGGGCTATCGCAAGGCCGGAATCGGCCCAGGACCTGAACTCCTCCTCACTGGTAAGGATACTCGCAACAGAGTCCCTGGCCTCTCTGAAGGCCGTTGTCAACTCGTTGGGAAAGGACTGGATCTCTTCTTCATACGTTGGAAAAGTCACAATTCACCTACCGCGAACCCGGGGTTACAAGCCCCAGAAATTGGGTCAAAATCCTGGCCGTGGCGCCCCACACCAGGTGCTCTTCATAGGCATAAGAGTAATCGATGCTCAGGCCACCGTCGCGGATGCTCGCCTGCTCACGCCGGTTGGCCGGGTCCAGAAGTTCCGCCAACGGAATCTCCAGTATCTCAGCCACCTCGATGTTGCTCTCGGAGAAGGGGTAGGACGGCGGTATGGTTCCGACAAAGGGAGTGATGGCAAAGCCGCTCCTGGTGGACACCTGGTCCAACTGGCAAATCACCTCCACGTCCTCCCTCTTGATTCCCATCTCCTCTTCGGTTTCCCTCAGAGCAGTGTCAAGAATGGTTACGTCCTCCGGGTCCCGAGCGCCTCCGGGGAAGGATATCTCCCCCTTGTGGTGCTCCACGCGGTCCGTGCGCTTGTTCAGCAGCACTCGCATCTCCCCCTGCTTTGTATAAAGCAGGAGCATCACGCCCGCGGAGGTCAAGCCGGGGTCGTCGCCAGAGTACGCTGTGCCTGCTTGGCTCAGGGAATCCCTTATGGAATCTATAGCCAGTTCTAGCTTGTTGATAACGCTCTCCTGGACTGACGGCTCTCGGTTAGAACTGTCTACTCGAATATGGAGTTGACCACCTCATCCACGCTGCGCTGCACCTGTTGATCGTCGGTAAGGGCCCAGGTTACCGCCACCTGGCACGCACGCCTGGGGGCGATGCCGCGGGCTATCAGCTTGCCGGCGTAAATCAACAGCCGGGTGCCAACCCCTTCCTGAAGGCCGTGGTCCTTCAGGTTGCGCGCCTTCTCTCCCAGCTTGGCCAGGGCAACGGACATCTCCTCCGACACCCCGCTCTCATGCTGGACGATCCTGGCCTCGAGATCCGCCGGGGGATGTGTCAACTCCAAGGCCATGAAACGCTGTCGAGTGCTGTGCTTCAGGTCCTTGAGAGCGCTCTGGTAGCCGGGGTTGTAGGACACCACCAACTGGAACCCGTCGTGCGCCTCAAGCACCTCGCCGCGCTTGTCTATGGGAAGAATTCTGCGGTGGTCGGTTAGGGGATGGATGAGCACCGTAGTGTCCTTCCGGGCCTCAACGATCTCATCCAGGTAGCATATCGCCCCTGCCTTCACCGCGCGGGCCAACGGCCCGTCGACCCATCGCGTCTCGTCTCCCTCAAGCAGGTAGCGGCCCACGAGGTCGCTGGCAGTGAGGTCCTCGTGGCAAGCGATTGTCATCAGAGGTATGCTCTTCTGCTCCTCCTGGTCGTCCCCGCCCTTCTTCGGTGTTAACTTGGTGAGGGGGCGCCCCAATCTATACGACATATACTCCACGAAGCGGGTCTTGCCTGTCCCGGTAGGGCCTTTGAGCAGAACCGGCAGGTTCTGGCTGTACGCCACCTCGAAGAGCTCTATCTCGTCGCCCACCGGCAGGTAAAAGGGCTCCTCTTGTATTACGTACTCCTCAGCAAGATAGGACGTGTAATTCTCATTTTTAGCCATTTTACCCCCCGACCAGGCCTTTACTGACCAGTCGATTTTCCCACAGTTCTTTTACTTTGTTCCTCAGGTCTTCAATGTCCCCGTCGTTATCCACAACGGCATGGGCGTGTTTCACGCGCTCCTCAGTCGACATCTGGGAATCTATGCGAGAGCGTATCTGCTCCTCAGTGAGGTTGTTGCGAGCCTGCACCCTCTGAATGACATGCTCTATCGGCGCAGCGGTCACCCACACCTCGTCGCTCAGGTCAGTCCATCCCGCCTCAATCATAATGGCCGCGTCCATGACAACAACCTGGGCGCCGGCTTCCTGATTCTCCTTGATGCCGTCCGCCAGCATCTGCTTGATCCGGGGCCATGCTATGCCGTTCAGCTTCTCCATAGCCTCCGGATTCCCGAACACCTTTCCGCCCAGCGCGCGCCGGTCTATCTCCCCGTCTTCTCCCACAACATCCTCGCCAAACGTGTCCACCACCTCACGGAATCCGTCCGAATTGGGAAGATATACCGCGTGACCCATTCTATCCGCCTCCAGGACAACAGCTCCCAACTCTCCCAGAATACGGGCCACTTCGCTTTTCCCTGTGCCAATTCCGCCTGCTAGCCCAATTACTACCATAGTTCCCCCATTCATATCGCGTAAAGAGGATTGTATAATACAACCCCTTGTCGGTCAAGGAAAGCGAGCCGACCGCAGCATTCGACTTGGGTATACCAGCCTGCCACGCAACCGATTCAGCGTCGCTTCCAGCAAATCCCCGACATGAACCCGCAGCAACTCACCCCATTGATTAAGGCCCACTTCGAACGGCTCGCTCCGCGCTACGGGCTGGAAGGACCGGCCACGTCCGTTGAGCGCTTGTCTCATGCCGGAAGCATTCAGAGACGCTCCCTCACCATCTCCGATGGAGAAATCAGATATCACCTGAAGCTGGCCTACTCCCCAGACCACATTGACAAGCTGCGCAAGTGGTACGGCCTGAATCAAGCGCTCCATGAGCGATACCGGGCGCCACTGATAGTGGACTGGATTGACATACCGGACACGGGTTTCAGCGGCCTCCTGTGTGAACACGTCGCCGGCCGGCCCGCCGACCTTGGCGTATCGCCCCGCCTGGCGCGTGAGATAGTCGACCTGGCGTCCCGGTTACATACGGACGAGGAAATGCGGGCCATGCTCATGCCTCTTACCCCTGATGGCACGTGCGGAGACTACTTCAACAGCGTGTGGATACGGAGATTCAAAGAGGACCTGGCTATCGTAGAGGCGCAGCCTCCCGCCTTCGTGACCGGCGAGACCCTTCATTGGATGAGGGAGGAGTCGCTAAGTATCGAGCGTATGGTGGCCGGTATGGAGGCATTCTCCCCCAACGCGTCTTCGCCGGTGCACGGCGACCTGTGGAACGACAACATCCTGGTCGCGGACGACGGCCAATGGCGCATTGTCGACTGGGACGACATTGCTCTGGGAGACCCCGCCCTGGAGTTTGCCGTCCTGCTTGAGCCAATTCTCGAACAGAATCCGGAGGCGTCTCTCAAAGACCTGCTCCCGTACACGCCGGATGCGGGCTTCAGCCGGCGCCTGGAGATGTGCCTGCGCGCCCAGCGCCTGTACCGCGCTATAGAGGCCCCTGCCGAGTACATCGAAGCCGTAGCAGTTGGCGCGGGGACCGACGGCCTGAGGGACGACAAGAGGGCACAGCACCTTGAAGCGGTGAGCGCCTACAGGAACAGATACGGGGCTAAGTAACGCCCGCTCAACAGAGATGCCGCGAGTCCACACCCCACTCCTCCCCTGGATGCCCGTCTGCACGGGCATGACAACGTGCCCACATTCGGTTGCCTCGTCCGTAGGGGCGGTTCGCGGAGCTTGTCCCAGAATGATGAATTGGTGACTATTGGTGAGTCGGTCGTGCCAAGTCCGAGTCTGTTGTCACAGTCGGAGCGATGTCTTGACCGTCATTCGATCTTGCAGGCGGCGCGGATTAGGAGACATGGTTGGTTAGGCCGTCGTCGGTCACCCCCTCATGGCCCTGCTATCGCCGCCTGCGCCCATCTCTGGTTCCACCTGGGTCTGCCCCGGTCGCGCCATACGCGCCACAGGGTGCGCAGGTTGAAGCTCGTGGCCAACAAGACCCATTCGGCCGACACATTGACAATGCCACGGAGCAAGAACCGCCGAGCGCCCTGTTGCTCTTTGAGGATCCCAAAAGCCGGTTCTGGCAGTTGCTTACGCTGCTTGTACGCCTCTTTGGCCTCCTCAGTAGACATCCATACCCGATGACGACGCAGGACAGCTTCGTGAGGACCTACCTCCAGCCCACGCCCATGACGCCCATCCTTGGTGCAGACCCCGAAGGCCGGACACACCTGGCAGACGGCTCCGGAGGCTCGGTACAGACGCATGAGCGTTCCCCTGGTACGCTTGAGTCGGGTGAAGCGCAGTATCTGGCCCATGGGACAGGTGTAGCTATCCATCTGCTCATCGTAGCAAAAACGGTCCTTGTGGTAGGGGTGTTCAAGGGCCTTGTGCTGCGACTCCGGCATGATCACCTGTTGTTCCCGTTGGGCGCACGACTCCAGGTTGGCGCCGGAGTGATAGCCCGCATCGGCCAGCGTTGCCTCCGCCCTGTCTCCAATCATCTCCTCGGCTTGCTCCAGCATTGGAGTCAACTGACCACTGTCGTTGGCCTCACACACCACCTCCGCTGCGGTGATGACTAGCCCCGTGCCTTCGCCGGCGCCCGGCTCCAGTGGCGAGACCATCGCTTGGGCATTGTAAGCAGCCACGATGCCTCCACCAGCCTTCATCAGACTCGCATCACCATCGGTAAGATTGATACGTTGCTGTCCCTCTTCACCTGCAAGTTGTTCCATTGCCTGCTGCACCTGTTCTCTCAGCGCCTTGTTCTTGGCAAGCTCCTCCGGCAGACGCACAGAGACAGCGTCTTCCCCAGCCTCGTTCTGCGCCTCAAGATCACTGATCGCCGCGTCCACCCGCTTCAGCAACCGTTGCAACCCTTCAGCATCAAAGCTCCTATCCTTCGCTGCATTGGCAGCTATCTTCGTCCCATCCACAGCCTGCACCGCCAACTCCACCAAGCCCATGGCCACCATCGTGCGCACCGTTCGCTTAAAGAGCCTTCTCATCGCTCCACGATGGTCTCTGTAGAACCGCCACAGGGTATTGTGGTCCGGGTGCTGCCAAGCTGTCAGCCAAAGGTACGGTATCTGGTCTCGGCAGGCCGCCTCCAGCTTGCGGCACGAGCGCACGCCGGTCATGAACCCATACAACCACACGCTCAGCAGCCCGCGAGGATGGTACGATGGCGCTCCCAATGCCTCACCATCTATCTCAACTCCCAACTCAGACCATCCCGAACGCTCCAAAGCGTCCACAAACTCCGCCACAAACCGCACCGGATGGTCTTCGGGCACAACTTCCTCCAGTGTAGGAGGAAACAACCACGGCTGCTCTCGGTTCAGTGGGCGACGCGGCATTGAACTCTCCATCAATCAATTCTTGGCCACAATTCTAACCCGTTTCACCCACATCCGAAAATACACACCCTTTATGAGACAGGCTCCGCGAACCGCCCCTACACCGTCTCCTCACTGTGCTCGGAACCCAAGGCGGCCCACTTTCGCCGCCCACGTTATCGGTAGCCTAACCCATAGGAAGCGCATATAATGCACCCATCAACTGAGGCTGAGAGAATATGCCCAATAGACTTATCAAAGAGACAAGCCCCTACCTGGTGCAGCACGCCAACAACCCCGTGGACTGGTATCCCTGGGGAGAGGAGGCCCTGCAGAAGGCCCGCGAGGAGGACAAGCCCATCTTCCTCAGCATCGGCTACTCGGCGTGCCACTGGTGCCACGTTATGGAGCGGGAGTCCTTCGAGAACGACCAGATCGCCCTCATAATGAACGATCACTTCGTCAACATAAAGGTGGACAGGGAGGAGCGACCGGACCTGGACTCCATCTACATGGGCGCAGTGCAGGCCATGACCGGACGCGGCGGATGGCCCATGTCGATGTTCCTGACACCCACAGGCGAGCCTTTCTACGGCGGCACCTACTTCCCGCCGGAGGACCGCCACGGGATGCCCGGCTTCCCCAGAGTCCTCATGGCGCTCGCCGAGACGTACCGGAACCGACGCGCCGACATCGCACGGTCGGCTGAAGAGATAACAACCGCTATGCAGAGGTCGGCCGGCTCGGCTCAAGGCATGGAACCGCTGACTAGGGACGTGCTCGCCTCCGCCTATAACGGCCTCAGGGATAAGTTCGATGCAGAGTACGGGGGATTCGGAACGGCGCCCAAGTTCCCCCAGCCTATGGTCCTGGAGTTCCTCCTCAGATACCACCTCCTCAGCGAGCAGCCCCAGGCGCTGAACATGGTGGATGTCACTCTGGAGCGCATGGCCCGGGGAGGCATCTACGACCAGCTTGGAGGAGGGTTCCATCGCTACTCCACAGACCCCTACTGGCTGGTGCCCCACTTTGAGAAGATGCTGTACGACAACGCCCTTCTCAGTCGGCTGTACCTTCACGCGTACCAGGCTACCGGCAATCCCTTTTACAGAGACATTGCCCAGGAGACCCTGGACTACGTGCTGAGGGAGATGACCCACTCGGAGGGAGGCTTCTACTCGTCCCAGGACGCCGACAGCGAGGGCGAGGAGGGCATATTCTTTGTCTGGACGCCGCACGAGATAGAGAGGATACTGGGACCCCGAGACGCCGCCGTACTTCAAGGGTACTTTGGCGTCACATACGAGGGAAACTTCGAGGGTCAGAACATTCTGCACACGCCTCAAATGCTTGCCGAGTTCGCCCATGAACAGGGCCTCCCGGTAGAGGAACTGGCGGACGTCGTGGAGCGCGGCAAGAAGCTGCTGCTGGAAGCCAGAGTCGAGCGAATCCCGCCGGCGACGGACGACAAAGTCCTCACATCATGGAACGGCACGATGCTGCACAGCATGGCCCTGGGCGCGGCTGTTCTCAATCGGGAGGACTACCTGCGTGCGGCGGTCGCCAACGCCGACTTCATCCTGGCCAACATGAGAGACGACGGGCGGCTGCTTCGCACCTACAAGGACGGCGAGGCCAAGCTCAAGGCATACCTGGAGGACTACGCCCACCTGATAGACGGCCTCATTACTCTGTACGAGGCGACCTTTGATTCGCGCTGGCTCAGCGAGGCCGACGCCCTGGCCCGGCAGATGATAGAGCTGTTCTGGGACGACGGAGACGGCGTGTTCTACGACACGGGCATCGATCATGAGACGCTGATAGTCCGCCCCAGGGACTTCAGCGACAACGCCATGCCCTGCGGGAGCTCCGTCGCTTCGGACGTGCTACTGCGGCTAAGCCTCTTCATGGACGAACCCGACTTCGGCCGAAAGGCCGCCTCGGCCCTCAGGTCGGTGCGGGAGTACATGGCCCAAGTCCCGGAGGGGTTCGGGCACTGGCTGGGCGCGCTGGACTTCTACCTGGCCGCGCCAAAGGAGATAGCCATTGTGGGTCCAACCGAGGACGCGGCCGCGAAGGCGCTGCTTGATACGGTGCACGGACGCTACCTGCCCAACAAGATAGTGGCGGGCTACGACCCGGATGCCGACGGCTTTGAGCAGGAACTGCCTCTGCTGGAAGACAAGGGTATGCTGGCCGGCCTCCCAACCGCCTACGTTTGCCAGAACTACGCCTGCCAGCAGCCGGTGACGGAACCGGAGGCGCTGGCCGCTCAGTTGGACTCCGCCGCCGATACGGGACCTCTGACCATCCTGTCCTTATAAGAGAACAAGACTGTTAACCCTAGACAAGCCCACATTGCAAGGCTTTGTCCTAGAGCACACCGACCCTGGTTCTGCCGTCTACACTGATGAACATCCAGCCTATGCGGGCATAGATAACCGTCTTCACATGGTTGTTCGGCATAGTGCTGGAGAGTATGTGCGCCAGCAAGCCCACACCAACGGGATAGAGAGTCTATGGGCAATGCTCAAGCGCGGGATTGACGGAGCCTATCACCACGTCAGTACCAAGCATCTGGGGCTGTACGTGGGCGAGCTTTCGGGAAGGCACAACGTGCGACCACTGGACACAACCGACCAGATGACAAGCATGGCTCAAGGGTCGGTAGGCAAGAGTCTCCAATACAAGAGCCTTATTGCTTAGGTGATTCCTCTGAAGGTTGTTGGGCTGGCGGATTATTGTTAGATTGCTCTTGTGCCAGTTCCTCCTTAGCCTTCTTGTAACCTTCTTTGAAGCCTTCTGCTTTCCCCTTCTCAAATCGTGCCTGTTTGAAGATTTCAGCAAGCATTGAGCCCCCTTCCACTATTAGCAAAGAATTGAACAATGCAATGAATATGAATGGTTCAAAGCCACGTCCAGTTGCTACCGTAGTGTCGATCCAAGTATCTGTGTCAACAAGGTCTACCTCGCGCCATAACACAATCCCTAGGAAAACAACACATTGCAGGCTGACGACAATCATGTGCCAGCCGGTATGCAGTGTAGAGAACTGCACCTACCTAGGACTGCCTCGCTGTTCCCCGTCTTGCTCCAGCATAGTCAACCTCCTAACCATGCCTAAATGTTATGGTGATAACACTATTGTATAGCCTGGTGCAAAGCTTTGCAAACTTCCATTGCACCAACTTTGCAAGCGACTCTCGGTGTTACACAGGTATATAATTCCCTATTCAAAGGTCTCATCAGGGGGGGAAGATTGAGATAGGAGCGAATGGAACAGCGCCCACGCATCAGGCTGGCTCGGCCGATTCACCGGTGTAGAACTCGGTCGTGCGCCTTGCAGCCGCACGCGCGGCGTCTGGTTCCGCTCCGACATCGATCGCCGCTTGCGCCCACGCCTCGCTGCTACCTGAGATGAACGCCTTGCCGTCCGGTGAAGTGGCGAAATCGACTTCATCCGGCATTGGCTCAGCCGGCTGCTCGATATGTATTGCGAGTCCCATCAGGCCCAACTCCCAACCGACGCCTACTGCGCCCGGCCCGTACTCTCCCCAGTGTTCCGAGAGGTACGCGGTGTGCGTGAGTGTAAGCCGGGCGCTGCCGGCTCCATTCTCCGAGAAACGCGCCTCAACCCAGCTGACGTCCTCACCGAACTCCCACGTTAGCGCAAAGTGTGATAGTGGTTCGCACGCCGTGATTTCGCCGCCGGCGTTGCCTTCCAACTGATAGCGGCCGCCGTATTCAAGCTCACCGCTGACCGGCAGAAACCAGCGCGGAATACGCTCACTGTTCGTCACGGCGTCCCATAAGTCCTCAACCATCGTCGCGTAGCTACGTGTGAGAGTGACAGAGCGAGCGGGTTGTCCATCGCGCTCCGGTAACGACACGGACCGCTCTACCGCGTCGAGGTGATTTTCGACATCGAGAGCCATGCTATCCGCACCCGAGGGCGGCTGCTACGCCTCCTGTCCCGCAACCACCATCTCCACCTCTTCCATCAGGGCGGAGAGCATCTCCGATTCCTCCACCACACGGGATTTTTGCCCCTTGCGGAAGATGATGGCGCGGCCTACGCCGGCGGCTATGCCCACGTCGGCGTCCTTGGCCTCGCCCGGGCCGTTCACCTCGCAGCCCATCACGGCCACCTTCACGTTGTAGTTCTTGGCCTTCAGCAGGTCGTCAACCGTGTTGGCCAGCTTGATGACGTCCACGTCGGCGCGGCCGCAGGAGGGACAGGCCACAAGGGTCGTGCCCTTCTCCCTCAAATTCAAGGACTTCAGGATCTCGTACCCGGCCGCTATCTCCTCCTTAGAGTCCGCGCTCAGCGACACCCTTATGGTGTCGCCGATGCCCTCGTACAGCAGGTAGCCCAGGCCCACGGAACTGCGAATCGATCCCGCCATGGCGGTCCCGGCCTCGGTGATGCCCAGGTGCAGGGGATACGGAACCATGTAGGCCAGCCTGCGGTACGCCTCCACCGTGGTGGGCACGTCAAAGGCTTTGAGGGAGATCTTGATTAGGTCAAAGTCCAGGTCTTCCAGGACGCTTATCTCCCAGAGGGCAGTGGCCACCATGTGATCCACGACGGAGAACTCGCCCTCGCCGGCCTCTCCCGCCTTTGCCAGCTTGTTCACGCCGTCCGCGTGCCTGTGCAGCCCGCGGAACTTCCCTATCTGTCCAACCGGGGGGAGGCTGCCAAAGTTGACCCCAATGCGTATGGGAATCTGCCTCTCTTTGGCGGCGCGCACAACCATCTCCACCTTCTCCCTATCCCGGATGTTGCCGGGATTCAGGCGAAGTCCGTCAACGCCCGCCGCGATGGACTCCAAAGCCAACTGGTAGTGAAAGTGGATATCGGCGATGACCGGTATCTTGACCTGCTTCACTATCTCTCGCAGGGCGTGAGCCGCCTCCATATCGGGAACGGCAGGCCGTATGATGTCACACCCCACCTCCTCCAGCTCCTTAATCTGGCGCACCGTCGCGTCCACGTCCCGGGTGTCCGTCTTGGTCATGGACTGGACCGTAATGGGCGCATTGCCTCCTACGGTGACATCGCCAACCTGGATGGCTTTGGAAACTCTTCGAGGCCTCATTTGGAACACGCCTCCCCTCTAAACTCTTGCAAAGCCGGCGCCTACCGGCCCTGGAAAACTGGCGTCCGTCTCTCGGTCAGCGCCTGGCGGGCTTCCTTGGAGTCCTCGGACAGGCCCAGAATAACGGCTGCGTTGGAGGTCAGGACGGCGGTGGTCTCCAGGTTGCTGTCTATAGCTGCCCTGATGACGCGCTTGTTTATCCACTGGGTCAGCGGCGGGCTGTTGATTATCCGCTGGCACAGGGCCCGCACCTCCTCCTCCAGCTTCTCGGAGGGGAAGAGCCTGTTCAAAACGCCCCACTCATGCGCAGTCTCGGCGTCCAGGAAGCCGGTGAAGGCGAACTCCAGGGCGCGACCCAGACCGGCCAGCTTGGGCAGGTAGTAGCATCCGCCGTTCTCTATGATCTGGCCGACCTGCTGGTAGGTGATGAAGCGGGTGTTCTCGCAGCCGTAGCGGATGTCGCACTGCAGGGCCATGTCCATGCCGAAGCCGGCTGCCGCTCCGTTGACCATAGCGATGGTGGGCTTCCTTATGTAGGAGATGTCCTTCATAGTCTTGGTCGTGGCGTGGTAGAAGCCCTCCCGTGTGGCGTCCGGGCCATCCGTGCGCGCCTGGCCCAGGAAAGGTCCGCCGCTGTCGAAGTCCTCAAGACCCCTGATGTCCACGCCCGCGCAGAAGGCCCGCCCCATGCCGGTGAGGACAATGACCCGCACGTCCGGGTCGTCGTCTCCGGCCTTCATGTACTCAACAACCTTGGTCAGTGTGCCGTTACGGTCGGAGCCGCCGATGACGGCGTTCAACCTCTCCGGCCTGTTGAATTTGATCCAGAGGATGCCATTATCCTCTTTTTCGTACAGTAGGTAGGGGACCTGCTCTAGCTCTGGCATTTCAATCCTCCTTCGGTTATATCCAATTGCTCGCGGCCTGACCCAAGCCTGGCTACGGCTCAAAGGTAGTCTACCCTATGAAGGGGCAAGGGTCAATTTGAGGCGCGGGCCTGCGCCTCTGTGCGTGGAGCCGTGAGGCTGGCAATTGGCCGCCGGAGTCCTCAGCCTACGCGCCCGGCGTCTTGACGCTGATAGGGGTTCTATCGCGAGGTCAGGGCCTAGCATTACTCTCTTCCTCGTTTGATTATGTCTATCTTGTGCTGGTCACACTTGATTCCCAAAAGCGTCTCCAACAAAAAAATCGTCACAAAAGTTTCCAAGTCGCGGTATAGTCGTACTAGATTCTCTGTATCGTTGGTCGCCGCTTCAAGTCTCCTACCTTCAGGATGGGCGAAAGCGTTACGAATGGATACGGCTTCTTTGACAAATTTTTCACCTTGGTCATCAAACAGTCTTTCGAAGTTCTCTGGCATCATCGTCTTCATTCTCTGCGATAGGGTAAGTTCTGTTGCATGAGCCAGTTTTTCCTTTACCCAGGCCCTCAACTCTTTGTCAGCGTCTTTCAAATGGAGATCAAGGTCATTCTTGTGTCGTTCCGCGTCCTCATCCTTCATGCCGGAGTAGGTCGCTCGATGCAACCCTTCTACACATTGCATGAGGACCGAGAAGGCTGCATCCAAAGGCATCTCCAGAGCCGGGGCAGTCTGAAAGTACCAGTAGAAAGCGACATTGTATTGGGGTTCCTCATAAGATTTTAGCCATTTGGTCAAAAGCTCTGTGAAGTTGTGTCGCGCTTCTTTAAATGTGATGAGGCCTCCACCCAAGAATGGCTCATGCTCGGATAGTTTTGGAAGTTTACCGTCTAAATCAATGCCGTAGACCCCCACACTGTCGTGATCGTCTAGTTCCAGTGACCCGATGATGGACTTAAAAGAAGGGGTACAGTTAAAAGCAAGGCAGAGGAACGCTCTTACCCGCCTCAATACTCGACTAAAATCAATGAATGAGCGTTTCCGACTTGATGCTATACCAAAACGAGGGCATAAGCCTTTCTCTTCCACGCCGAATCCATGACGTCTACCGTAACCAGCTAAGTACAAGTGCATAGTGAAGTCGTCTGGCAATTGCCCATCGACTAGGGTAATTAAAGACGAAATCGCATCGCCAGAATTTTCACTGCTATAAAACCATAACCAATTTTCGAGACCCTCGATCGAGAAGGTCATACTTGAGAAAATCTCTTCCTCGGTATTGACATGTGCTCCCCAGAACGCCCGCGAAACATGCAACCTGTACTTGTCGGGTGTGTGGTTCAATTTATCTTGCCATTTTGGGGGCAATGAGGCTTGCAATATTCTTACTGGTCGGCTAGCCTCAAGGAATAGACAATCATCGAGAGTCACAGCGATTCCCTCGTAAGTTACCCCTAAAATGCGTAGTGGTAGCGGTCTCCTTCCCACTTCTTCCCTTCCTTGCCTCTCCTCCAATTCGAGGAGGTATTCTTCAGTAGGACCGGGATAGCAGAACATATCCGCGGACACTTCTCCTTTTTCGGAGATAGAAACTTTACCATGCATTTTGTCCTCGGGTTTGTCTGGTAGCCAAAAGACCCCGCTTGCTTCTATGGATTGCGAAAGCTGCATTTAGACCCTCTTAGTGTGTTAAGCGTTTTCCAGCGTGTACCTATTCTACCTTACCCCGTCCGCCTTCAACTGGGCAATGAATTCCTCTTGGGTCTTGGTTCCCTTCTTGGAGTTGCAGGCGGGGCAAAGCAGTTGCAGGTTCTCCAGATGGTCTGTCCCGCCCTTTGCCTTCGCTATTTTGTGGTCAATGGCGAAATTGCGGAAGGGGAAGGATACCAGGCAGCCCGCGCATATCCCCTCCTGCTGGCCGAACAGGGTATGCTTCTGCGTCTTGTAGTTGGGTATCTCCCCCAAGTCTGTGCGCCTGGGCACGTCCTCCCGGTAGATGGCCCTGAGGCTGAACAGGCCAAGCTCTTTCTCCATACGCTCCCGGATAAGGTCTCTGGCCCTGGGTGACAGGTCTATGCCTATCCACTGCCGGTTCAGGTATTCAGACGCCACAAGGGCAGTGGCGCACCCGCAGAAGGGGTCCAGGATAACGTCATCCTCATTGCTGCTGGCTTGGATTATGCGCTCCAGCAATGCGCGGGGCTTCTGTGTAGGATAGCCCGTGCGCTCTTTCGATTGAGAATTTATAGGTGGTATATCATCCCATAGAGCCTGCACGGGTCTACCTTTCATTTCATCCAGATACCGCTTGAGCCTGATGCCTCCGGTTCTCGTGAAATGGAGCTTGCCTTCACTGTCCAGCTTTTGCATTGTCGATTCTGGAACGCGCCACAAGCCAAAAACGCCCTTATATTCGTACTCATATCCTCCACCTGATAAACCTTTTGCGGTAATGTCATAGTCTGACCAGGCGCGCCCATCTTCGTCCTTCTGGCGGAAACGCGCTACATACTCTTTCTCATAGGCCAGAAATTGAGGTGTCCAAGTCTTTGCATCGGTTTTGCTATAGACCAGTATTGTGTCGGTGTTAGCGCCAAAACGCCCACTGTCGCTATGGGCGCTGGTCCGCTTCCAAGTCACGTCGTTCATAAAGCACTCGGGACCAAAAACGCTGTCCATTACCAACTTGAGGTAGTGGCTGGCAGTGGGGTCGCAATGGAGGTACAGGCTCCCGGTTGGTTTCAGGAGTCGCCTCATCTCCATAAGGCGGACTCCCATCATAATCAGGTAAGACTTCATTCCCTTGCCGTGCGCTATGCCCGCCGCCTCAATCACGCTGTACAGCCCCGGGTTGGCCTCCGCAATCTCACCGTGCCAGGCAAGGTCTACGTCGTCCAGCGTCCAGGTGTCCTTGAAAGCCGCGCCCGCAGCCTTGCTTCCTATGGGCGCGGAGTAGGTCTTGTTTGAGTTGAAGGGAGGGTCCAGGTATATCAGGTCTATGGTCTCAGAGTTGAGGCCGCGCATAACGTCCAGGTTGTCACCCGTCCAGAGGGTGCGGTTCAGAAAATTCGCCTTGGTCGTGTCCTTGCCTTTTACCATCTCAATACCTCATTTGCCGTCTCTAGCCGAAGTCCAGAGGGTGGACTATATCAAAATAGACGCCCAGTAAACCGACCATTACTATGAAGAAGAACACCAGCGCGCCGATGGGCGCCAGCTTTCGTATGTCCGGCTGCCTCCCTGTGACCTTCTGGTAGAGGGCGACCGCGAAGTGGCCCCCGTCGAATGGATACAGAGGTACGGCGTTCAGCACCCCGACAAATACGCTTACGTAGGCTATCAGCTCCAGCGTGAAGTTGAGGCCGGACCTCTGGGTGGCCGCGCCGAACTGGGTAATGCCTATCACGCTCACCGGGCGCACCTCGTTAATGGCCTCATCGTCGCTGTTGAAGACGGCGCTTACATAGCTGCCGAAGTTGCTGACAAGCTCCCATACCCCCCTGACGCTCAGTTGCGCAAAAGTGGCAACCCTGCCGGCGGCAGTGCCGATCCCAGCGATGGGGGTGTCTCGGATCCTGCCTATCTCGGGGGACACGCCCAGGAATCCCGCCTCCTCGCCCGTGTCAGGGTCTATGCGTGAGGTCAACGTCCCGCCCAGAGTCAACCGCTCTCCGTTACGCTCCACCTCTATCCTCACGAAGCGGTTGGGGCTGGACCGCAGGACCGTAGTGAGGTCGCTCCACCTCTCGAGGGGCGTTCCGTCAATTGCAAGCACCATGTCACCAGCCATCAGCCCAGCCTCGGCAGCGGCAGTGGGAGATCCGTCGGCTGTTTCCGCCACTATCCGGGCTATCTCAAGCTGAGGCTGGTCCGGGTCCGGACGGCCAATCAGAACGTTGGCAGTCCATATGAGGATGAAGGCTATTATGAAGTGGGTACCCACGCCGGCCATCACCACCACCGATTTCTGATAGAAGGGCCTGCCCCTGTACGTGCGGTGTTCCTCCTCCGGCGACACGTACTCAAGGGGGTTCATCCCTATAATGGAGACGAACCCGCCGGCGGGAATAGCCTTGACGCCGTACTCCGTCTCCCCGCGCTTGAAGGACCACAGGGTGGGCCCAAAGCCCAGGAAATACTTGGTGGCCTTCATCCCAAAGGCCTTGGCAGCAACCAGATGACCGCCTTCGTGAATCATCAGAATCACGAAGAAACCCACTATTACGAGGACGCCGCCCAGCATATCTACCTAACCTGCCCAGGCGCGGGCGGCCTCCCTGGCCCACCCGTCCGCGTCGAGAATGTCCTCCAGGCCGGGGGTGGATACGGGCGTGTGCTTCGAGAGGACATCTTCCACCAGATCCGGGATGCTCGTAAACGCGATGCGACGCTCCAGGAAAAGGGCCACGGCCACCTCGTCCGCGGCGCTTATCACCGCAGGGTAGGTCGCTCCCTTCTTCCCGGCCTCCAACGCCAGGCGGAAGCAGGGATACCTGTCTATATCCAGCGCCTCAAAGGTGAGCGATCCCGTCTCCACCGGGTTGAACCGAGGCAGCGCGCCGTTTTCCACTCGTTGGGGGTAGAAGAGGGCGCACTGGATTGGCAGGCGCATATCCGGGGGACTCAGCTGCGCCTTCACGGAGCCGTCTGCGAACTCCACCATAGCGTGTATGATGCTCTGGTGGTGCACAACAACGTCTATCTTCTCCCAGGGCAGGTCGAAGAGCCAGCGCGCCTCAATCACCTCGAAGCCCTTGTTCATCAGCGTGGCGGAGTCTATGGTTATCTTCCTGCCCATGCTCCAGGTTGGATGCTGCAAAGCCTCTTCCGGCGTCACCGTAGCCAGCTCATCCCGGCGCCGGTTTCTGAAAGCCCCCCCGGAAGCAGTTATCACCACCCTGGACAGGTCTTTCTGCTCTCCGCGCAGGCACTGCCAGATGGCGCTGGGCTCGCTGTCCACGGGGAGGATATCCACCCCTAGGCGTCTTGCCTCGCCCATGACTATATGCCCCGCCATGACCACCGGCTCCTTGTTAGCCAGCGCCACCGTCTTCTGCGCCCGAATGGCGGCCAATATGGGCGCCAGGCCCGCCTTTCCGACGCTGGCCGCCATGACCGTGTCCGCATCGGGATGGCTCGCGACTTCTTCATGCGAGACCACCAGACACGCCGGGGGAAGACTGGACGCCAGGGTTTCGGGAGGCTCCTCGCAGGAGACCGCGTTGGGCTGGAACTCGCGGGCTTGCTCTGCAAGCAGATCTAGATTGTGCCCTGCCGAGAGCCCTACCACGGAGAACTCCTCAGGGAAAGCTCGCACTATGTCCAGTGTCTGCCTTCCTATTGAGCCTGTAGATCCCAATATAGCCAGTCTCTTCACATTGCCCGTCCTACAGAGAAACAATTACAAAGAAAGCATATATCACGATAATTACGAACACAACGCTATCAAGCCGGTCTAGAATTCCGCCGTGGCCCGGGATAAGCCCGCCCGCGTCCTTCGCTCCGGCTGAGCGCTTGATCTTCGACTCCACAAGGTCGCCGACCTGGCCGGCCACGGCAACCAGCGCCCCAAGCACAGCCGACTCCGGAATAGACAGTGGAAGGTCGAGCAGTGCAGCCAGGGCCATTACCGCCCCAACACCTGCCAGGAAGCCTCCTACAGCTCCCTCCTGCGTCTTGCCTGGGCTTATACTGGGCGCAAGGGGCCTTCTGCCAATTGCCCTGCCCGTGAAGAAAGCCCCCGTATCGGTTGCGAAGGTCCCTAACAGGACTATCAGAATCCACTCCAGGCCCTGCACCTCGGCGCGCAGGACCAGCGCTAGCGAAAGGGGCCACCCAAGGTAGATGGCGCCCGCAGTGGTATAGCCGTAGTCGCGCATGGCGTCCCGGAAGCCGAGCGACGGCGCTCCCCACAGTCTTCTCAGTCGACCCAGTTGGTGCCATGCAAAGACGGCCGCTCCTCCACCAAGAAGCGCCCACATAGTCAACGAGCCGCCCTGGTGCCCGCTGATTATTAAGAGCAGCGTCCACCCGATGCCCAAGACGACTTCGGGCCGCGCCTCTCGCTCCTCCGCGAGTCTGTAGAACTCCAGCACACCAAGAGATCCCGCGACTGCCGCCAACAGGGAGAACCAGGGCGCGCCCGCCCAGACGGCAGCCAGCACCAGAGGGATACCTACAACAGCGCTTGAGACTCTTGCAATCATCTGATTATGGTTAAAGGATAGGACGATGGGCGAAATGGAACAAGACCAGACGCCTTCCCAATATTCCCAAGTTGTTTGTACCGACATCTCTTTCCGCTCATGGTGAGCATGTCCATACATATTAGTCAATCGACACCAAAAACTGCGTTACTCATGGGTTATAGATTCTGATTCAATCAAGTAGCTCGATGGTTGAGAGACAGGTCTGTTGCCTCAGCCGCATTTGAGCAGTTCGAGTCCAGCCAAGTGGATTCTACCAGCCATTGATACTAACTTCGGGGGTAATGTCAAGGGTACTTTCGACGTTATGGTAGCAGAAAACCCAGGTCTCGGAGGTCCACCAGATGCAATGCCGTTGTCCCGTCCTCTGTCATTGTGCAACGAATGCTCAAGGTCGACCCATCCTCATGTTGCCGGGTGTCCGCCGTAAGTTGACTGCATGATTGGTCAATGGGCTGCTGTAGCCAACCCCGCTCGACGAGCCACGCTAAGGAAGTATCGTACCCTCGCATGCGCTGGATGAGCTCAGCTGCGTCGGCATCTGCTGCGTCCGGCTCGGAGTAGAAGAGGGATAAGACCCACCATTGGCCTTCCTCGCCTCGTCCGTAGCTAGCTCCCATGTCGGACCACTCGTGAAGCGTGCCCCACTCCGCCGGCTTCTCGTACTGCGATAGGGCTACCGAGTCGCCAAACTCATAGTCCAGGATAGCCTCCCTGGTGAGGAGCCCTGCCGAAAGTGGGTCACCCAGTGCGAGTGCTATGCTGGAGAAGGCTGAGTCATCTGCCAGTGATGGCGATTCGTTCGCCCAGGCCGCCAGCATGCCGGTGACATACTCGGTAGCCGGAGAGGCGATTAGAGCAGCGCCGCTCACGTAAACGCGGTTCATTGCGCCATGAGCAAACGCATCCGGCCTTGCAAAGGAACCCCACGTATAGTCATCCCTTATCGAGAAGTAGGTCCGGCCGAAGGCCTCTTTCTCCTCATACCCAAGGTCCACGAGCTTCTGCCGAATTGCATTATCGTCAAAGTCACCTTCCAAATACGCCGCGGAGAGTGGCCTTGAACTCGTCTCGCCGAAGCTCAAGGCCTGAGCTACTTCGTAACCATTGAATCCGAAGACCTCCTCCCACTCTTGTTCGCCGAACACGCCGCCCAGGAATCCTGGGGCCAGGACGATTCCACGGCCCGCGTCACTGTACGCATCCCGGGCACTGATTGATTGCCTTAAGTCATCTTGGTTACGCGGCGCTTGAACGCCGGCTATCTCCAGTGCGCGACCCATATCGCCATACCACACCCCTTGGTCTTTGAATTGCGCTGGTATCAGAGACAGCTTGTCCAAGAGACCGGAGCTGGGCTCCAAAGTGGAGGTTGGTGTGGATGTAGGGACTGGTGTCGCTGTCGGAGCAGGTGTCAGCGTTGGAATAGCTGTGGACGTCGGAGGTGGAGTAAACGAGGTGGGTGTGGGCATAGGGACTGGTGTTGCTGTCGGAGCAGCTGTTAATGTTGGAACAGCTGTGGACGTCGGAGTTGGAGTGGACGTGGGAGTCGGCGGTCCTTCACACCCAGCCAAGATCAGCGCTAGCGTTACGCCGCTGACCAGCCCTAGAGTCCAAAACCGAATTCTGCTTGATCTCAATACCATCACCTCCTTTGCTATAATAGGCTGTTGGGTGGATCAGTTGTTAATGACCCTCGTTACTTACACTTCCTTCTCTGCTTTAGCCCCCAAGGGATGGGTAGCCATATCGGCAATGTGAGCCATTTCAACATCAATCCCGTGGCATTCAAGGCCATGTCTAAGCTTCTCAGCGAACTGGCGCTGTGGCCTTTGTAGGCCGTCGGCGATAATGGGACTGCGATGAAGAATCCCAGGCCACCTCAGTATACACTGCCGGAGACTGTCGTTAAGACTCCCCATTCCCCAACCCAGGATACTACGACGCAAGAGCGACACGGCGAAGGCTCTGGTCGGCCATGGGAGAGTGAAGGCAAACTTCGGACGGGCGGAGCCCCAAACGCCGGACCTTCCTTCGCCGCTCGCGGCAATCATTGCCCGAAACGAGGGTGAATCAAGGTCCCACTATAGGTTCAGGACGAAGCTCAACGTAAAAGTTCTTGATTTTATCAAGTCTGGTGGGTCTGCCAAGGCTGAATTGCGAACTTTCCGCTGGGAGGTCCTGATCTGAGGAATCGCAAATCTTGCGTCATGAACTGATAGGTACAGTTTGCCCCGGGCCGCAAATGCACTGTCGCCCGGTCGTTTTGGTTTGGTGGAGCAGCTTGCGTGAAGGATCGGTCTTGGAATATTCGTAATGGCAGCATCCTACCAGCCTTTGCACAGCCGGTTCAACCGAGTTTTGCCTCATCGAATGGTGTCAAATCGGACATAGAAATCTTTGGTACCACCACTAGCTTGGACCGCTTGCTCAAGACTCTTTGGGACAGGAACAAAAATCCGGTTCTTCACCTTCTCAAGCGTGCTTGGGCTAGGTGGCTGGACGTTACCTCTCTGCCCAATGAAGTTCTCGGAGGTCGTTTGTCAGCCACTCGTGTGCGAGTGTAGTTGCTGGTCTGGGTTCGTAACCATGGAGAACCCCCCAGCCGCTGTAATTTGGTCTTCCGTGTTCGATGAATGTTTCTTGGGCTGCCTGCATTCTCTTCCGAGTATCGTCGTCGATGTTCCTCTCCTTTCGTCCCATTTCTATGAATACCCCCGAGTCGGCGATATCGTCTACCCATTCGTTCCAGTGGACGAGAACTGCCTCTTTCCGATCGTTCGGTTTGCTGGCTTCCAGTAGTCTCAGTTCACCACTCATTCGAAAGGGTAGCATGTATCTCATTTGGTTCCTCTTATCGAACGCAGGGAGCCACCGTTCCACTATGCGGTTATAGATTTGCAGTGCTCCGTTGAAAATTGCATTCGTACGCTGAAGTAACCCTTCTTCAGTGTAACGCTCGAACCACATCCCTCCTCTTCTCCCCGGAGACCATTCTTTGTCTGGCGGCGGCCAGGGATCCACAAGGATGTCTGTACCGTTCCGAGAGAGTTCGGAGACCATTTCTCGGAATAGTTCTAGATCCGGCGCCGTGAAGGAATACCCGCGGATGCCGAACATAACGGAACTTCTCGGGTCTCCATTCAGCTCCCGTAGCCACTTATCAACGTAGTCAACTACGTCAGTTGGAGTATCTATGTCCCTTGCCTCGAAATGGTTCTTGCGCAAGTAGCTAGTAAAGTCATAGGCAAATTCATGAAATCCTACTGGCAATTCCAGTGCGAGTCTAAAGCTTTTGAGTTGTTCCGACAGTGACTGGGATAGTTCATCGTGAGTGATACTCCATGGCCAGACTCTGGTGGATTCTATGCCCCTCGCCTTCAATCTGGGCCAGTCCTCATAATGCCTCTTGTAGGGCTCTCGCAGATCCTTGGGAAGTTGGACTATGGGTGCAAGTTCTTTGTCTCCTCTGTACCAACTGGTGGTGACCCATCCTGATCGTACGTCGATTCCCAGTGTCGGAACGTTTCTGCTCTTTGCCTGCATTCCCAGCGAAGACATCAGGGGGCCAAGTCCGTCCTTCCAGTTTTCCATGGCGCTTCTGATGCTGGTGCCTATCTCCATTGCTGTGCCTGGAGGGAGTGATTCCGAGTGTTTTTCCTTAGACCAGTTATGCTTGACCTCTTCCAGTACCGGCCCGGCCATCCCTGGGTCTAAGGAGGCGAGTTTCTCCATGATCTCTCGGCCGATGTTCGGGTTTTCCGAGTTGATGGCGATGGCCAGCGGGACTATCCACCTGTCGGAGTTCAGCTCAATTTCTTCAAAGGAGATTGACCCCTCCACAATGGCCCTGGCGGCGAACCACTCCCTGAAAATTGCCAGCGTGAAGTCGAACTTGCCGCCTTCTTCCACAACGATTCGTGAGTTGGCCACAAGAGCCTGTTCGGAGGTTTTCGTTGTCACAAGTGCTTTATCGACACTTTCTCCCGAGTTGATAGAGGTCACAGCCAGAGTTTTCAAGAATTCCGTGGCATCTCCGAGGTCGTCAAGTGAGTCACCCAGCACTTGCCGAACCATTTCGCTGACTATTTGACTCGGAGTCCTTCCCCATATAGGCATGGGTTGTCTCAGGTACGCTCCGACTATCGTTGCGAACAATGGAAGTCGGCTCCGATACTCACGGAAAGGAATCTCAGACTGTTTGACCTCGCGCCCTGCGACTCTTGACGCTATGGAAAGAAATTCCTCCTCACCACACTCAGGCAGGGCGTAATCTTCGGCTGTGACGTTCAGGCCAGGTAACGGCCTGGTGATCACCACCGCGGACACGTTTTGGTTTGCGTCCGTGTAGGACTGTGCCTGGTTGAGCAACAGATTTGCCTTGGAGCGGCCTGTTTCATCTAGACCGTCTATGATGACCAGGACTCTCTGGGTGTAGACGGGTCCTTGTTCTCGCGTATATCCCTCAATATGATCCTTCAGGTCCCCGCTG
Source organism: Dehalococcoidia bacterium (assembly GCA_965218945.1). Lineage (GTDB taxonomy): Bacteria > Chloroflexota > Dehalococcoidia > Lucifugimonadales > UBA2985 > DAOUJW01. The sequence goes on along the minus strand of OZ244718.1, from coordinate 1,999,645 downwards.
ATGTTACGTGCGTTCAGAAATACAGGCAGGGGCTCGAAATGGTCCTGCAGACGGTTTAGCAGCGCTAACTGGTATAGCCGATGTGCTGCCAGCGTCTTCCCAGATCCTTGCCGCGCATTTACCGTCAGTGTTCCTGTAGTGGGGATTGTCAGTTTGTGCCCAACTGAGTGGTTCTCGGCGAGTTCGCCGGCGATGTCTTCTGGAACTCCCAATGTTGCCCAGAGGCGCTTGGTATCCGCGATGCTCTCCCGGTGCTTTTGCCTCAGGTACAGGTCGTGGTTGACTGGAGCCGGGTCCCGGTACCTCCGCAAGACCTCGTCAGTCAGACATGCCCTGATATGGTCCGACAGGTCGTCTACGTTCTCAACTGTCTTCCAAGTGGCGTAGTTCGACACTCTTCGGACCAGTGCCTCTGTCTCGTCGTCTCTTTCAGTTGCGGGAAGCATGAAGGCGAGGAGTCTTCCCTGGGCCCTCATGCAGGCGCTTATTTCTTCGACTATTGGTGTGGTGGTCGTTGAACCGATGAGCCAGATCACCATGTCCGCCCCGCCTGCGTTTCTGACGTACCGGTCGCGGGCGGTTTCGGAACTAGCGGGAGCGTCTTCGAAGGCCCAGACCTTCGTCAATGGGAAACCGTCCACCTCTTTGACGGCCAAAGACCTGACTCGGGACATTTCCACGTCTTTTGGATCCTGGCGGCTGCTGATAAAGACCTGGAGTGGGTCTTCACTCGGTCTGATTTGCTTTGCGTTCATCTTGTGGCGCTCTTTAGGGTGTCAGCTTCAGCAAAGAGTCCAAGAAATCCCCTGAGCTCAGTCAGCGGCTCGCCGAGCAGGCTGAAATTGCCATTCGACTTGATCTTCGGTAGAATTCCCACGCTCACCATGCCGCGCTCGTCTCCCTAGTCCCCTATGCAGAACAGTGCGTTGAACTCGGCCCTGGTCCTACTACGGTTGACCCTGCTCCGCATCTGTCCAAAGTAGGTTGAGGCGCGCCTTCGGAGTGGGGAATCAGCTGTGCATAGGTATTCGTCTACATATCTCGACTGTCCTGTTGAATCGGTGATGGGCTGCTTTACCGCCTCTATGGAGTGCCCCAGGAAGTGAACGAGCATAGCCTTCGGGTCAAGCGGGCCCCGGTAGTTGCTGAATGCGTCGATTGCCAGGGACTCCATGTGATAGCCGCTAATCTTCCTGCTTGGACGGCTGATGAAACAGTCCGCCATTGCCTTGGCTAACTTGACTACCGGTACGACTCTGCCATCCCTCGCCATGTTGACCTCGGCGAGCTTCTCAGCGAATTTCTCGGGATGCGCCACGTTGCTCCACTGGGTGCTTCCGGGCTCGGCAATCCGAACGCCGCCAGTCCTTGTCGTATGGAGGGCAGTAGCTGAATCTCGGTCCCATTGGCGTAGCTGACTGTCACAGCCAGTTTGCCCGCAGTTACCCGATTCTGAGGAAGCCGTCGCTGAATGGTGTCCCGTACGAACTCTATGACATCCGAGGGGGATTGGCTCACTAGAGAGGACTCGCTTACTATCAGAAGAACATCGACGTCACTGAGGCCGGTCACATACGTGCCCTTCTTGACGGAACCGCCGAACATGGTCTGCACGACATTGCCCTTCTGCCTGAGGAACTCGCACAGGCTTTCCAAGCGCTGAGTGACGGTCTGCGTGTTCCTTCGAGTGTACTGTGCGAGTAAAGCCTCGCAGTACTCATTGAACCTATCGTCTGGCACGGGTCACGCTCCGTCTCGCTTGAAGTCCAGTGTCGGCCCCTCATCCATACCCACGAGAGCCTCTAGCATCTCGTTGTTGAAGGATGCATCTTGCATGGTCATGCTATGCCTTCTCTACCCTTGTCGCCACATCTGGCGCTCAACGCCCGCGCCTACCCCGCTGATAGGTTCGCACTGCGCCTTTGGGCATCGGCCGTTCAGACCCAGACGAGTGTGCGAGTATCCCAGCGCCGGAAGCATCAGCCACGATTCCGTTGATCATTCGCTGTTCCTCGATAGGCAATCCATGGTAGGACTCAGGCGAAGCGGCTACGCTGCCTGCCCCATATGTCATCAGGTCCTTCAGCACATTCACTCCATAGTTGGTGGCGTTCTCAGTTTCAGTTGCGACTCGGCTCAGCCGCTCAATGGCTACATTAGCCGCTTCAGTGTCATCAGACAGATGTAGTACTCCCATCTTGTGCCGGTTTCCTCCGAGGGGGGACACAGTAATGCTGATGTACTTCTCGTACTCGAACACGCAGGCTGAAAATTTGAGGCTTGAGCGAAAAATCAGTTCACGCACCGAAACAGCATCGGCGTCGAGCTTCCCTTCGGTTTTCCAGCGATGCCAGATCTTGCCAAGCCGCTCTGACGTGGCTTCCGACCATTGCGTCCTACTCTGCAAAGCGGCCCTCAGCCTATTCCAATAGACTCGAACCTCCATTTGAGGGCGCCGCAAGGCCTGTTGGCTGTGCTGCTCCGCCAATCGCTTGCCCAGGCGGCATAAGTCAGCCTCATAGAGAGCTGCCCGATACATTGACAAGACGGGTACTCTAGGGTCGTCAAAATCAAGTTCTTTGACATCTATGAGGCTGAACTCGTTATCGTGGTCCGGCTGAGTGCACTTGCACGCGAATCGACCGACACAAGCTTGACTAGGCGCCACGAGTTGTGGTTCGAACGCCTCCAAATTGTTCGGTGTAATTGGATTGGTCGCACTGCTCATCGCGTAGTAATGTTCCCATCGAGCCGTGCCCCACCGCAATTCAAGCACCTTGTTGGACTGCCGATCCTTTAGCTCGTCCAAGACAGCAGATTCGGGAACGAAGTGGCAATTGTTGCCCACAGGGTTCCCGCAACGTTTCCCATTCTCGCCGGTTACGTAGAGGCAGACACCCTTTCGCCGTTCCTCTGCCTTGATAGGTTCGGTGCTCCTCTTGATGGCACTCTTCAAACGATTGGGAATGTGCGGTGGCACGCTGCGATTTCTCATTTCACCCCTCCTGGGCCATGCGGTACTTGATGTCATACTTGGTGGCGAAGTCTAGCCCGTTCCCGTGAAATCGTCGTGCTTCGCCAATCTGGACACCGACTGCTCATCTCCGCGACAGCGCACTAGCGACGGTTTGCACGCAGGCCGCAGCCACCAAAAAACCGATGCCGGCGATTAAGGCCAAAGCCATTCCTAAGTCTAGAGCGTACAGGGCAGTCCTGTACGCCAGATCTGTGTCTCTTGCCTGTTCAAGAAGCACCTTATGAATCAACTCGCTCCAGATTTGGTTGGTTACAGGCCACAGAAGTATGTCCACCGCTATCCCAAATGCCAACATCCCAAGAATCTTCACGAATGCACTTCCTCTCCTCGATGCCGCGACGCCGGCGGGGTAATCTGTTAAATGTCTTCAAGTCCTCTTGGGCAGTGTCACTATAGCACTCAGGGTGTGTCAGACGAAGTGGAGATGGACTTGGCGTGCCTCGCGAATTCGTATCGGCGAGGTTCACCACCCTAGACGAAATCCAGAACCTTCACTCTCTGGACTCAATAGCTACGGAAACGTACGGTACTCATGGGCGGTTGACCCATAGAGAAGACTGACAGTGACAACACTTGAGGACCCGCTCAGGCCGGAGGCCTGATGTCCCCGTCAGCGGACGCGTCGCTACTCCGCCCTTCAGTAGTCCTCGGTGGCCTCAATAAGCATTGCCTAGACCCCTCCGGGAACCGTCGACGCCAGATGCATGATGTACCACACCTCCCCCCCGGAGGGAACCGAACCCTTGCGCCACTCCATCACACGGTCATCATCGGCGCTGAGTCGCACGGCGAATTCCTCCCACGACAGGCCGGCGAGCTCCCTGAGCCGCTCCAGCCACTCGCCGAAATCCTTCGGGAAGAGCTCCGGGTAAGAGTCCTCTATCTGCTTACTTGCTTCCATAGTCCTACCTCCCCATTCTGCTTCTTCTTTGGACTACGTCCGAGGGCCTAAGTGGACGGTAGACAGAACTGTCTTCGAGATGTGTTTGGGGGCCCTGTGAGCCTTGACACCGTGATCCCTACCGAGAGTTCGAGCCTCTTCGGGTGGGCCCGTCGCTGCTTCACTCATCAGGTCGCCGCCGTGGGTGGGAAGCCTCAGTTTAGGTTACGCGGCGTTGCGTAATACTCGAACCCGTTCCGCCAGACCGCGTACACGTTGCAGCACGCATTCGAGCGGGCCAGATAAGTCGAGAGCGTCCACCTCCAGGAGTTTGCCAGCGTGACGAACCTTATACTTTGCTGCTTCTGCCTCGCCTTTTGCGTAGATGAGAAGGCCGCCAGGCAAATCAAGCGCGGTGACGTAGGCTAGCATCTGGTAAAGGTCGGAGTTGCGCACACGTTCGTCATCTATCCTCTTGTACTTGACGTCGCCCACGAAAACGCAGCGAGAGCCGTCCCACCATACGAGGTCGGGCCTGAGGTGCACCCTTCCGCGCTCACCTGTCGCTGGAAGATCCAGGGTGGCGATTTCGCTTTCCCCGAACCGCTCCTCGGAAATCCCTAACTCCTCGCGTAGCGCGACCGTTACGAAATCCTGGAAGAGCTTGATCATGTCCACAAGCAACCCGGATGCACGCACGGTTCCCCGCTCTAGCTGATATGCGCTATGCTGCAGGACCATCCTCGATAGCGCGACGACCTCCCGGTAGTGCGTGTTCAAACGGTCGAACTCGACGTTCGGCACGTTCCTTGAAGGGAAATCGACAAGCGACACGTTGTCGAGCGTCGCCGCGATTCGCACTAGGCCATTGCGGGCTACAGGTGATCGCAGTCGCATCATTCCCAACAAACGCACCGCCGCCTTTACAAGCCGGTTCGCTGTGATGTCATCCGTGAATTCGTCATGCCGCACTTCGACTGGCATGGGAATGCCCAATCTGCGGCGCATCTGTTCGTCAAACCGGATCCGCCCGCGCACAGTGTACATCGCCTCCTCTCGCGTGAGGTACCCACGCAGCAACCCGCGCGAGAATGCCCGGCGCGCTGCCGAGATGAGTGCAAGAGCCAGGTAGTCTGGGAGAGCCGCGTCACTATGGAAGTCGAATTCACTGGGTTGGAGCTTGACTCTGTCCACCACATAGCACGCCAGTGAGAGCAGTTGCGGGACGCCTATCTTCGGCTCAATGCGCACAGACAGGCCGTCGACTTCGACCGCGCCGACTTCCGAGCCGGGCGTAAGGTAGTACATGGCTTCCGAGCTCGTGATGTCGGCGCGGTCGATAGCCAGAGATTTGATCTCCCGCAGCGCGTCCCGCTGATCCTTTGTGAGGGCGTGCGGAACGCTCCGTTGACCCTCTTGAAGGTCAATCTGACGCATCGCCACCGCCGTCGTCGGAGGCCAAATCGCTGCTGCTGGCGTTCTCCGGCTCCGCGGGCTACTGATCGCCGCTGCGGGTTGCCTCGCGGCGCAGCTTTTCAAGGTCAAACTCCTCGCGAACATCGCGGTCTCCGAAGCGGCGCTCCTCGATATAGGGGAGGATACTGTGCTTCCATATGCGCTTGACTTCATCTTCGTTCAGGTCGGGATTGCCTTCCTTCCCCTTCTTCATGAAGTAGCTCGGCCCAATTGCGGCGTTCTGGTCGCTCAATTTCTGATTTGCCAGGTCGATGACGTCGGCCACCCATTCCATGTGGCCAAGTTCATTCGCGTCGAGCCAGCGGCGCAATAGCCCCTTGATAGGGCCATCATCAGCAGCGAACTCTACAAAATAGAACCGCCTGCGCAGTGCGAGATCCACCAGCGCGATCGATCGGTCAGCCGTATTCATCGTCCCGATAATGTAGAGGTTTTCGGGTAGGGAGAAGTCCTCATCCTCGTCACCCTGGTACTGCAAGCGAATATCTCGGTTGCGGTACTCCAGCAGGAAGAACAACTCTCCAAATACCTTTGCGAGATTGCCGCGGTTTATTTCGTCGATGACGAGGTAATGCTTCTCCTGTGGCTCATCTCGTGCCGCCTCCGCTGCTCGAATGAGAGGTCCGTCGGTGAGCGCGAACCCGGGCTGCTGGTTGTCTCCTAAAACAGGCCGGTATCCTTGTATAAAGTCCTCGTAGGCGTAGGAAGCATGGAACTGCACGAGCGTAACACGCTCCTTCGAGCCGGCAAGGAAATTCGCCAATGCTAGTGCTACGAAGGTCTTGCCGGTACCTGGAGGGCCTTGAAAGACGATCTGTTTCTTTTCGTCGAGCAGTTCCTTGATTTCTTCGAGGAAATCTACCGGAAGTAGCAAGTCGTCGGAAAGTGAGGCCAATGTACGCGGCAGCACTTCTGATGACGTTTCTTGGCGATTCTGGTGAATGGCCCAAGCAACGGATTGAGCATCTAATCTATGTCGCAAGGTGAGACCGCGCCTTGCAGATTCCTCGATGAAGCGGTCAAAGAATCCAAGGGAGTGCTCATAGACCGCGGCTTCGTCAGCGTCTGCTTCGGGATGTGCATAATCAAGACGGCTGTAGGTCTTGCTCAGCCATCTAGTCCTGAAGGGCGGGTACCGCTCTGCGTCCAGCCCCAAAAGCAAGATAGAAATCACGTTCATACGGGTGCCAGTGCCCCTCAGCTCATAATCGGAGAGTAGCCTGCTGAAGGCACGAATTCGGTCTACTACCGATTGGTCATCGTCCACCCACAGAATATTCAGCGCCCTCATGGCGTTGTCAGGGCTCGCATCAACCCATCGCTCGAACCAATAGGCTTGATAGTGTGTAGTTAGGTTGTGTGTGCCGAATATTGCAGCCTTTAGCCGATCAATCCAATCATCGGCGCCGGCCAGGACTGCATGTCGCGCGTTTGCCACCAACTCACCTACGTTGAGCTTGTAGCTGATTTCTTCTTCATCCAGACGTCCGCTGTTAACGTATTGTCTCGCCAGTTCGATAAATTCGTCCCAAGGAGTGGATGGGGGAGGGGATGCCTCACCACTATACCAATGCGCTAGGAATCGGTCATAATCCTGAGGCCTGCCCTCAAAAGCAAAGCCAATCAGTCCTTCGGCTGCCCAGGGAAGTGTTCCCGACCCGGGGATGACTCGCCATACTGTTCCCCGGTGAGTGTAAAAATACCATTCACGAGGTGGATCTACTGGAATCCAGTCGACTCCAACAGTACGTCCGTCTCCCAAGTTACTCATGACCGTTCCGACCGCTTTTATCCCCATCACTGAAACGCTTCTTCCACCGGCATCGAATGGGAGGTTGTGCTTTCGAGTAGTGCTGTATTTGATTGCAATGCGGTCACCTGGCTGCATCGACCTTACGTGATCCAAGTGTCTATTTTGCCAGCCATTACGCCAGATTCCTTGCTTGAGGAACTCGGCGGTTCGGTCATCAGTGCCGCCGTAGGATGCGCCTACGAACCAGTAGGGGCGCTGTTCCGAAGATTCGGGGGCTAAAGTCATAAGATTCCTCCTCATTTCACGGCGGGTTCCTGCCTAGAGGCATAACAATTCCGTGCTGGCGAGACGCCGTGCTCCCGATGCCCCGTCAATGGCAAGGCGAGAGTGCATCGACTTGATGGATGTTTGAATTCTGGAGGTGAGGGATACCAGGTGTCAAGGCTGTTCTCTCCTCGGTATTCTCTACAGGTGTTGGTATGAAATAGAATGAGTCAATTCTAGTATAAATGCGGGTGGTAAGCTAATGGCGCAACGTGTTTATCGCCACGACCTGCGCTGTCCCCACTGTGGCTCCAACTGGCTGCCCAAATATGGACGCTCCCGTGGTAAACAGACATATCGTTGTGGTGATTGTAAATATCGGTCCACACCTGATGGGAATCGTCACTACTACTCAGAGGAGATCAAGAGGCGGGCTCTGAGCATGTATGGTGAAGGTAGCAGCATATCTGCCATAGCCAGGGTGCTAGACATCAAGCTGGGAACCGTGTATTCCTGGGTCAAAAAAAGCCAGGCAGGCAATGGAGTTGGCAGCTATGCTGCGTCAGCAGAGAGCAATTCGGAGGCCGGAGCAGCCGAGGGCCAGAGTCATATCCTGGGACGAGATGTGGACTTACGTGGGAGCGAGACGACGGGAGATTAGGCGGGAGCGTTGGATATGGACGGCGGTGATAGAGGAGGAGGACGGCAGCAGATGGATGGACTTTGAAGTGGGAGACCGGAGCGAGGATACATTCCTCAGGCTTTACAACCGACTGCCGGATGCTGCCAGGCATGTCAGCGACGGGTACAGGGTGTATGAGTGGCTGCCAGCCAACCGGCACGTGGTTGGCAAGGGTCGTGAGGCGAATCGGAATGAGGGAAAGCACTCAGTATTGAGGAGTAAGCTGAATAGATTGATACGTAGGACAAAGGGATACAGCAAGAGTGAAGAGGTCCTACGGGATTCGGTAGCCTTGGTATGTCTACAACAGGCTTGGATATCACACCAACCCGTATAGAGAATACCCGGGATTCCGGCCTCCTCGTCCAATTGCTTGCTCCGATGTAGCAGCAATGCCGGCCTCCCTCTGGGCGGTCTCCCTTTCAGTGACCGGAACCAGCCCCTTCACCAGAGCGTTCGCAAACCCGGCTCCCACCTCCCTCTTTTGCGGCCATTTCACGTTCAAACCTGCCCCAGACCGCCCTCTTGGGCGTCGGCGCAAATCCCTGTACACGGGTATGACAGTACATCCCGTCCATCTCCGCCCATGGCCCCAAAAGGGAGGACTCGCGCGTCCTCCCAAGTGCGGCATGGTGTCCCGCCTCACGGCTCCCCACACTCGATTGCAATCATACGGACGGTGACAGCCCGACGCGGGCTCACGCGAGCCCGGCGAAGAGAGCGATGAACGACAAGAGCAGACAGAACGGGCAACCGACGCCCGAAGAGGACCTCTCCGAGTTCGGCGTGGTCAGGGTCATCTCCAGGCCCGCCCCCGACGCCGAAGACAGGCTACGCCGCCTCTTCACTATCCTGCTCAAGCCCCCTGACAGTGACGGGCACGCTCCGTCCGAGAAGGACCCGCCCCCGGACGACCGGCATGTGGATAACCACCTGGAGGCTGAAATCTGATGCGGTCCGAGTCGTCCCCCGACCGTCAGAAGCCTGCGCCGAGGGATTCGGCTCTCAGCCACGACGCCCCATATCGGGCCGTCTTCGGAGACGTGTCGAAGATCATCGACGCGGCCAGGGAGACGGCCGCCCGCTCGGTGAACGCCGCCATGACCGCCGCGTACTGGCTCGTTGGGCGGCGCATCGTCGAGTTCGAGCAGTCGGGTGAGGAGCGGGCCGAGTACGGAGCCGCGTTGATCGAGAGCCTGGCGGAGGACCTGACCGGGCAATTCGGACGGGGCTTCTCCCGTCAGAACCTCCAGAACATGCGACTGTTCTACCTTTCGCATCCGCCCGACCGGATTCGCCAGACAGTGTCTGGCAAATTGAATCGACCCTCTCAAATGCCGATTCGCCAGACGGCGTCTGGCATATCCGAAGCTTCCTCCGTCGAAGTGGGCTTCCACGACCTTCCGGCGGCCTTTCCGTTGCCCTGGTCGGCCTACGTCCGGCTGCTATCGGTGAGGAACGAGAGCGCCCGCGAGTTCTACGAGACCGAGGCGCTGCGGGGCGGATGGTCGGTCCGCCAGCTCGACCGGCAGATCGGCTCACAGTTCTACGAGCGCACCGCCCTGTCCAAGAACAAGGCCGCCATGCTGGCGCGGGGGCAGAAGCCCAGGGCCGAAGACATTGTGCTGCCCGAGAAGGAGATCAAGGACCCCTTCGTCCTGGAGTTCCTCGACCTCAGGGACGAGTACTCCGAGAGCGACCTCGAAGACGCGCTCATTCGCCACCTGGAGACCTTTCTCATGGAGCTCGGAGGCGACTTCTGCTTCATGGGCAGGCAGAGGCGTCTGCGCATCGGCAACAGGTGGTACAGGGTTGACCTGCTGTTCTATCACCGGGGCTTGCGATGCCTCGTGGTCATCGACCTGAAGATCGGGGCGTTCACCCACGCCGACGCCGGGCAGATGCACCTCTACCTGAACTACGCGCGGGAGCACTGGGTGCGCGAGGGCGAGAACCCGCCTGTCGGACTCATCCTCTGCTCCGAGAAGGACGAGGCCCTGGCGCAGTATGCCCTCGATGGCCTGCCGAACAACGTGATGGCCGGGGAGTACCGGATCACCCTGCCGGACGAGGCGCTCCTGGCGTCAGAGCTCGACCGGACGAGGCAGGCGATGGAGACGTACGGTTCATCAGCGGCGGGGGCTCCGACGACGACCGCCGCGTCGTCAGGTGACGAACCGGAGGATTGAGCGGGACACTGTGGGGAACGCTGGCAGAACGGGAACGCGTCTTGACGCCCCACATTCATAGTGGCGACCTCGCGAGCGTCGGACCGCCGTAGACTTCTACGTCAGTGCGTCCTACTATGAATAGCAATCGAGGGTAGTGTCTCAGTTTGGGTGTGGCGGAGTACGCCTACGGGTGGGAGTGGATTCTTGAGGAAATCGAGAAAGTATAGGAGGTTACTATGGCCCTTGACACACCGGATATCTACATAATTGAGTCGGTTGACTTGGAAAACGAGGCCAAGGGTGAACGAGAGGGAGAGGCGCTTACGGAGATTCTCAAGCTGTCTGGTAAGTCCCCGCGATACGTTTACATTCGAACGAAGCGGGAACTAATACACTTCTTGGAGGACTTTCAAGAAAGCGGATATCGTTACTTGCATTTATCCTGCCACGGGAATAGTCGAGCCATCGGAACCACATTCGACACGATCTCGTTCCAAGAGCTAGGCGACCTTCTTAGGCCATACTTACAAGATAAACGGCTGTTCATCTCGGCTTGTAGTGTGGTGAACGACCAATTTCGACAAGCCGTGATGACTGGCTCGGGATGCCTATCAACGATAGGTCCTAGCAAGGATGTTGATTTCGATCAAGCCGCGATCTTTTGGGCCTCGTTTTACTACCTGATGTTCGACACCGACACGAGGCGTATGAAGCGTGACGACATCCTGCCAACCGTCAAAAAATTGGCGCGGTTGTTCGAGCTGCCGATAACCTACTGCTCTCGAACACGAACTCATGAGATAGGCTGAGTGAGACCTGTGGTGAGAAGGTGCTTTTGGTCAAACGAGTACACTACCGAGAGCCGCCGCGCTTTGACCCTGCCCCCCAGATCGCGGTATCATGGGGTCAGAAAGTTGGCCCGGCGATGCTGCAAACATCCCGGGCCGTGGCGCCACCTGGTTGGACAGGTGATGCGAATAGATTGTACTACTCGCAGACCCGCTCCCGACAGGAGGCGGGTCTTCTTCATTTCAGGGAATCCGAGAGGAGGGAATCATGGCGATGAGAACCACCGATAGGGAGACGGGAACGAAACGGGCGGCCATATACTCCCGCGTGTCGGACAAGAGCCAGGACACGGAGGATAAGGTCTCCATCTCCGAGCAGACCGCCGAGATGGAGGCCTACTGCGAGCGGAGGGGACTGACCATCACCGCGCGCTACCAGGAGGTGGGCAGGGGCTGGTCCAAGAACCGCCCGGAGTTCCAGCGCATGCTGGCCGATGCGCGGGACGGCCGGTTCGACGTCATCGTGTGCTGGAAGATGGACAGGCTGAGCCGCGGGATGTACCCGGCAGCCGCCATGATGGAGGTCGTCGAGGCGCACCAGATTCGCCTAGAGTCGGTCATGGACCCCGTCGACATGAAGATGTTCGGGATCATGGCGGCCATCGGGAAGATAGAACTGGACAACATCCGGGAGAGAACAACCATGGGCAGGCGCGGGAAGGCCAAGCAGGGACGCATGCCGAATGGCTCGGTCCCCTATGGATACCGGATCGGGGAGGACGGCAAGCCGGTGGTATACGAGCCGGAAGCCGAGATCGTGAGGCGCATCTTCCGCCAGTACGTACACGAAGGGATGGTGGGGCTGGAGATTGCCAGTCAGCTGGCCCGAGACAATGCCCCTACCTGGAGGCTCGGCTCGCGGTGGCAGAACTCCTACGTGCATTCTCTCCTCGGCAAGGAGGTCTACAAAGGCATCTGGTGGTACGGAAAGGCCCGCTGGGTGGCCACGGAGGGCAGGGACCGGGTCACTAGGCAGCCGGAGGACACGTGGATAGGGGTACCCTTCCCGCCCCTCGTGGACGAGCAGACGTGGGATCGGGCGCAGGCCATCAAGAAGCAGCGGGCCTCCCTGTCCAAGCGGAACACCAAGGTCTTCTTCCTGTTGCAGCACCTCGTAAGGTGCTCCGAGTGCGGTCTGCTCTTCGGCTGCCGGTCCAAGACCAGAGCAACCGCGAAGTACAAGGACAGGAGGTACACCTACGACCTGAAGACTCCTAACCGCTACTACCACTGCTACGGAATGCAGAGGGAGCACATGCGGTGCCGGCAACGGCCATACATCCGAGCCGACAGGTTGGAGGAGCTGGTCTGGAGAGAGGTCAGAACGGTGGTTCAGAATCCCGACCTGATCGTGAAGGGCATGGAGTCCGTGGAGGAGCGGGAGGATGGTGGGCTTGAGAGGCGGATTGCCCATGCGGAGCGGGAGCTCCGTAAGGTACAGACGGAAGAGGACAGGGCAATTGGCCTGTATGTATCCGGCAAGATATCCGAGGACCAGCTTGACAATCAACGCAAGCGTATACAGGAACGTCTGGAAGCCGCACGGGCAAGGCTCTATGACTACCGTGCTCAAGGGGCAGCGGCCACGGAGAGGAAGGTACTGACGGGGAACATTGCCGAGTGGTCCCGCAGGATTGGCGGTCGATTGGATAACCTGCCCTCCGAGGAGCGTCGGGACATCCTGAGGCTAATCGTGGACCAGATCACCATAGATGGTGACAATAGCGTCACTATCACCCTGGGCATCCCGACTCAGGATTTCGTGTCAATTGAGAAAGAGGGCTCTCGAACCATTTGAGCGGGTCGACAGCGGCAATTTGAACGACTAGCTCTTTCCAGCTCTTATCTGCGCTTTCATGTGCTTCCTTGCGCTTGCGGCCATGTTGCTCGAAACCGCTCCTCATCTTCGAGATTCCTTCGCTGCATTCCTGTTGGGAACGATGCCTTTGTGTGTCATAATGCGTATGGCCCGCGTTGGTGGGCACTCCCTCGGGATTTAAGGAAGGCGACACCTATGGAACGGTCACCCACTGCTGCCGGACCCGCGGACAAGCCTCGCGGGTTGTTCTACGGATGGTGGCTTGTTGGCGTAGCCATGTTCACCATAGCCCTGTCGAACGGCGCGGCTGCCCACGGGCTCGGTGTTTTCTTTGTGGCGCTGGAGCGCCACTTCGGGTGGAGCAGGACGGTCCTGTCCGGCGCATTTGCCCTGGCGCGCCTGGAGGGGACCGTGATGGGTCCCGTGGAGGGATACTTTACTGACCGGTTTGGCTCCCGGAGGATGGTGCTTGTGGGGTTTACCATCCTGGGTTTGGGATTCCTCATGTTCAGCTTCACCAGCGGCATTGTCAGCTTCTACCTGGCGTTCATGGTGATCGCCGTTGGCATGGGACTGGGAGGCTTCCTGCCGATGATAGCCGCGGTGAACAACTGGTTTGTGCGGCGGCGGAGCATAGCCATCGCCTCGGCCGGCATGGGCAACTATATGGGGGGGATCCTGGTGCCGGTCCTGGCAGTGGGAATCGGCCTTTTGGGATGGCGAACGATAGCATTCGGTCTCGGTGTGATTTTCCTGATCCTGGCCTTTCCCCTCACGCGTCTGATACGAAATCGGCCGGAGGAATACGGTCAGATGCCGGACGGCGATGCCCCTGACTCGAGGTCTCGAGCGGACGGGTCGGAGGGCCGAGTCGCCGCATACGGAGATGGTGATTTTACTGCCCGCCAGGCGATGCACACCTCCGCCTTCTGGCTGATCACCTTCAGCCACGGCCTAAGCGCTATGATAGTTGGCGCGCTCCAGGTGCACTCCATCCCCATGCTCCACGACGCCGGGCTGTCCCTGGGGCTTGCCGGCACCGTGGTGGTCGTTTACACCTTTGTTGGCATGGGGTCTCGTATAGTTGGAGGCTACCTGGGGGACCGGTTCCCGAAGCCGGTGATAATATTCGGCTTTGCCACCATTCAGGCCATCGGTGTCGTGGCTGCAGTGGGTATTAACAGCTTTGCGACGGCGCTGCCCTTTGCGGTGCTGTTCGGATTTGGATGGGGTGGGCGGGGCGCTCTCTTCACCGCTCTCAGGGGAGACTACTTCGGGCGAAAGGCTTTCGCCACCATCTTCGGCCTCTCCGCATTCTTCCTGAGCGGCGTGTCGGTCATAGCGCCCCTGTTTGCGGGCTATCTCTTCGATCTTCAGGGGAGCTACACCGTGCCGCTGCTGACCCTTGCGGCGGTAAACTTGTTTGGCGGCTTCCTTGTGCTATTTTCCAGGAAACCCGTTTTGCCGGGGGTTGTTGGCGTTGACCAGACGAAAAGTATGTGATAGTATGCACAAAACGTGGTGCGGGGTCTGAATGGGTAGGGGATCGCTGGCCATAGTCTTGCAGTTGGTGGGTGTGGGGTGGTATGTTGCTGTGTGCATAATTGGAGGCTTGGGAGTCGGACTGTGGCTAGACAGGAAGCTGGACATGGTTCCGGTCTTCACCCTTGCAGGGATATTGTTCGGTACCGTGCTTGCGTTCTACGGTATATACAAGTTGGTCCTGCCACTAATGACTAATAGCAGCGACGAAACAGAGAAGGGGAACGAGGAGCGATAACCGCACTATGTCGGGTTCAGCCAAGCAGATAGTAGCGCTGAGCGGTATAGTAGTAGTGGCCCTTTTGCTTGCCGGTGTTGTGACCGGAGCAATTGGGACGGCCCTCTTTTCCGGCGAAGACGCGGACCCGCCGTTCGTATCTCAGCCTTCGCCACACATTCCCCCTCAGAAGCTGTCTGTCTCCAAGTGCGAAGCTGAGGACCATACTTATTACGCCCCGCCGTGCGAGGACGGAGACAAGGCCAAGTACGATATAACCGAGAAGGACGGGTTCGTGATTACCAACACCCTCCTTTCGGCCTGGGTTGTATCCCTGATTCTCATAGCCCTGTTCTACTTTGGTACTCGTCGAATGGAGATTGTGCCTCGCGGCCTGCAGAACTTCATGGAGGCCGGAGTGGAGGCGCTCTATAACTTTGTCCAGAGTGTGGCCGGGTTGGAAAACGCCCGCCGGTTCTTGCCGCTCATCGCCACCATTTTCATGTTTGTGATGCTCAACGCCTGGATCGGCCTCCTGCCCATCTATCCCACGCTGGGCTACGACGCGGAGTCGTTCTTCACCACCGAGCCGATACACACCCACCTTTTGCGCCCCGCCGGGACGGACATGAACATGCCCCTGGCTCTGGCCCTGGTGTCCTTTGTATTCGTGGAGTTCTGGGGACTTAAATTGCTCAAGCTGCAATATTTGGGCAAGTTCGTCCGCCTGGATAACCTTCGAAAAGGCAACTTCCTGCAGGTCCCCATAGACTTATTCGTGGGAGTGCTGGAGCTGCTCAGCGAGTTCGTGCGAATTGTCAGCTTCACCTTCAGGCTCTTTGGCAACATGACCGCAGGGGAGATCGTACTACTGGTGATAACCTACTTGGTGCCCTTTGTCGCGGTGGTGGTCTTCTATGGCCTGGAGCTCCTGGTGGGCCTTGTCCAGGCCCTCATATTCGCCGGTCTGACCCTGGTGTTCGTGGTTGTGGCGGTAACTCCTCATTCAGAGGAAGAGCATTCTTAGTCGGAGGTCAAGCGCATGGAAGTAATTACTCTGGCCTTGGTAATAGTGTCGGTGGGCCTGTCGGCGGCGGCCTTGGCCGGCGTGCTGGCGGTGTTCTCAAAGATAGAGTAGGTTAGGCGAAGAGCCAAAGTCTGCAATAGCAAAGACCTAGAGGAGGAGTCATGATTGAAGCGGAAACTATGAAGTTGCTGGCAGCTGCGATAGCCATCGGCCTTGGTGCGGTGGGACCCGGAGTGGGCATTGGTGTGTTGGGAGCAGCGGCTATGACCGCCATTGGGCGCAATCCCGAGGCGAGAGGCCCTATTCTCACTAACATGATCCTGGCCATCGCCTTCGCAGAAGCAATCGCCATTTACGCGCTCGTCGTGGCGTTCCTGCTTATCTTCGTGGCGTAGAGCCACACACGCGTACGTAGCGCAGAAATCAACAGGAGGAAGGTATGGCGGAACTGGCAAAACTGGGATTCCACATACCCAGCCTGATTGCTTATCTAATAAACTTCATCATACTGCTGACCATCCTGTACTTCGTAGGCTACAAGCGCATCCTGGGGATGCTGGACCAGCGGTCCGAGCGGATACGGGAGAGCGTGGAGACGGCGGAGCGCGTAAGGCAGGAGGCGGCGCAGCAGCAGGAGGAGTTGGAGAAGCGGCTGGATGAGGGCCGGCAGGAAGGACAGAACCTTCTCGCCCAAGCCCGGGAGATGGCCGACAGGTACAGAGAAGAGGAGCGTGAGAAAGCTCGTCAGGAGGCCGAGGCCTTTGTGGCCCGCGCCAGGGCTGATATACAGCGTGAGCGCGACGAGGCCATTGATGGGGTTCGCCGTCACTTCGCGGAGTTGGCCATTCTGGCTGCCGAGCAGGTGATCGAGCGCTCCCTGGACGAGAGTTCTCACAGGGACATTATTGAGAAGGTGCTGGAGGAAAGCCCCAGTATAGGCGGCAGATAGAGAAGGAGCCATGCCCAGAAGACCTTCGTCAAAGCGGTACGCACTTGCCATCTTCCAGTTGGCCCTGGAAGGGGATGAGATAGAGAGATGGCAGACGGACTTGCAGGTACTGGATGAGGCCCTCCAGGAGAGGGAGTTCGCTGGGTTCCTGGGGATGCCCAGAATCAGGCTCACCCAGAAAATGAGCGTGATACAAGAGGCTCTGCCCGACCTGAACCCTCTGGCTCACAGTCTCCTGGGTCTGCTGGTCGCTAGAGGCGTGGTTAACACCCTGCCATCCATCAGGGAGGAGTACGGAAACCTTTTGGACCAGCATCGAGGTCTGGAAAGGGCAAGCGTGGTAAGCGCCGTGCCCCTGGAGGACGAGCAGAAGGAGCGACTGGCGCGATACCTTCAGGAGTTGATGGGCAAGGAGATAGAGTTGACCGCCACCGTTGACTCGAGCATTGTGGCGGGCCTGTTGGCCAGGGTGGGGGACAGGCTGATAGACGGCAGCGCCCGGACAAAGCTCCTGAACTTGAGAAAATCCTTGGCTGAGGCAGCCTACTAATCTTTCGCTAGAGGTGACACAATGGCAGTTCGTGGACAGGATATCACCTCGGTAATCAGACGGCAGATCCAGGAGTTCGGCGGTGAGGTCACGATGGTGGACATGGGGACTGTGGTGGAGGTGGGTGACGGAATCGCCCGGGTCCAGGGTCTGGCGGGATGCCGATATACGGAGCTTCTCCAGTTGCCCGGGGATATTATGGGCATCGCCCTGAACCTTGAAGAGGACAGCGTGGGCGCAGTTCTCCTGGGCGACGACTCCAATATCAAGGAGGGCGACGAGGTCCGTTCCACGGGCCGCATTGTCGAGGTCCCTGTGGGTGATGGGTTGTTGGGCCGGGTCGTCGACGCTTTGGGCCGACCCATTGATGGGAAGGGCGCCATAAGGTCGGACAAGAACAGGGCAGTGGAGAGAGTGGCTCCAAACGTGGTTATGCGCAAGTCTGTAAACGCCCCGGTGCAGACGGGCATCAAGGCCATTGACGCCATGATTCCCATTGGGCGAGGCCAGCGTGAGCTAATCATCGGCGACCGCTCCACTGGAAAGTCGGCTATTGCCTTGGACGCTATTATCAATCAGAAGGGCGGCGATCTGGTCTGCATCTACGTAGCCATCGGTCAGAAGGCGAGCAAAGTCGCACAGACCGTTGGCATACTGGAGCAGAATGGCGCTATGGAGCACACCATTGTTGTGGCCGCCAACTCCTCCGACCCGGCTCCACTTCAATACCTGGCCCCGTACACCGGATGCGCTATGGGGGAGGAGTTCATGGAGCAGGGCAAGGACGCGCTCATAATCTACGATGACCTGTCCAAGCACGCGTGGGCCTATCGACAGCTCTCGCTGTTGCTGCGACGTCCGCCGGGACGCGAGGCGTACCCGGGCGACGTTTTCTACCTGCACAGCCGTCTCCTTGAGCGGGCTGCCAAGATCGACGACGAGTTCGGCGGCGGCTCCCTGACGGCCCTGCCAATCATCGAGACCCAGGCCGGCGACGTGTCCGGGTACATTCCGACCAACGTCATCTCCATTACCGACGGACAGATTTACCTGGAGGCCGATCTGTTCAACGCCGGCATTCGCCCGGCGGTAAACGTGGGCCTGTCCGTGTCCCGCGTGGGAGGCGCAGCCCAGACCAGGGCCATGCGACAGGTGGCCGGTCGTCTGCGACTGGACCTGGCACAGTTCCGGGAGCTGGTGACATTCGCCCAGTTTGGCACTTCAGACCTGGACGCGGCCACAAGATCACAGCTGGATCGAGGACAGCGCATCACCGAGGTGCTGAAGCAGCTCCAGTACCAGCCAATGACCCTTGAGAAGCAGGTCGCAATAATGTACGCCGTAATCAACGGTTACATGGATGAGGTGCCCGTAGAGAGAGTGAAGGAGTTTGAGGAAGCCTTCCACCGCTATTTGGATAGCGCTCACTCCGACCTGCTGAGGTCCATCCTGGAGAAGCGGGAGCTTGACGGCGAGCTAACGGAGGCATTGGTCAGCGCCATTGAGGAGTTCCGGAGGACCGTTCCGTACTAGCATGACGCCGGTGAGATAGTAATATGCCCAATATACGAGAAATCAAAAGGCGCATACGCAGCGTCCAGAACACCGCCAAGGTGACTAGGGCGATGGAGATGATCGCCGCATCCAAGATGAGACGCTCCCAACAGCGCCTCTTGGCGGGACGTCCCTATTCAGAGACCATGACTGAGGTGATGGGACATCTGGCGGCCCAGTCCGGGGACATAGCGGATAGCGGGCATCCCCTCCTGAGCCGTCGAGAGGTCCAGAGAGTGGAGGTAATCCACATCACGCCGGACCGCGGGCTTTGCGGCGGTCTCAACGCCAACCTGAATCGAGCGGCCGGGCGGTTCGTTCTGGACCAGTCCGTGCCTGTAACCGTGATCCCTGTGGGCAGGAAGGGACGAGACTTCATGATGCGCTCCCAAAGCGAGGTGCGCGCCGTTTTCGTGGATCTGGGCGACCGACCGACCTTGATGGACACACTGCCAATATCCCGCTTGGCTATTGACGACTACGAGAGCGGTTATGCCGACGAGGTGTATGTTTCATACGGACGTTACGTCTCCACGGTGGTGCAGCGTCCCACTATACAGAGACTGCTCCCGGTTGAGCCGACTCAGATGGAGTCACATCTTGCCAGCGGATACATCTACGAGCCCAATTCCCTGGAGGTGCTCACTTCCCTTGTCCCGCGTTTCGTGGAGATGCAGATATATCACGCCTTGCTGGAGTCCATCGGCAGCGAGCAGTCTGCCCGTATGGTGGCCATGCGCAACGCAACGGACGCCGCAAACGACATGATCCAGGCCCTTACCCTGCTTATGAACAAAGTTCGCCAGGAGACCATTACCAAAGATCTCCTGGATATCGTGGGAGGCGCGGTGGCCCTGGAGGGGTAGCCGTTTTCCCAAGTCGAGAGGAGAGAGAAGATGCCAGCTGGATCCAAAGGTAGAGTTGTTCAAGTGATTGGCACGGTGATTGACGCCGAGTTCCCCCCGGACGCGCTTCCCGAGATCAACAACGGCCTGGAGATAGACAACGACGGCGAGCGTCTGGTCCTGGAGGTGGAACAGCACATCGGCAACAACTGGGTCCGGTGTCTGGCTCTCGGCCCCACTGAGGGCCTGCGACGTGGAGAGGAAGTCACGGACATGGGCCAGCCAATTGCTGTGCCAGTGGGCCGCGCCTCTCTGGGGCGTCTGTTCAATGTCTTGGGAGAGCCCCTGGACAACATGGGTGAGGTGGAGGCCGAGGAGAGGTGGCCGATTCACCGGGAGGCTCCCGCCTTCGAGGAGCAGGAGAACTCCATTGACATGCTGGAGACGGGCATCAAGGTGATCGACCTGGTGGCGCCCTTCACTCGCGGCGGTAAAATCGGGGCCTACGGCGGCGCAGGCGTGGGCAAGACGGTCATCATTCAGGAGCTCATCCGCAACATCGCTACGGTCCACTCCGGCTACTCCGTCTTCGCAGGCGTGGGAGAGCGGTCCAGAGAGGGCAACGACCTCTGGCACGAGATGCAGGACTCCGGCGTTATGAAGAACACGGTGCTGGTTTTCGGCCAGATGAACGAGCCTCCTGGCGTGCGGCTCCGAATAGCGCTCACAGGGCTGACTATGGGAGAGTACTTCCGGGATCGAGAGGGCCAGGACGTTCTCCTGTTCATCGACAACATCTACCGGTACATCCTGGCTGGCATGGAAGTGTCCGCTCTCCTGGGCAGAATGCCCTCGGCGGTGGGATACCAGCCCACGCTAGCCACGGAAATGGGTGAGCTGGAGGAACGCATCACTTCGACCAAGACCGGCTCCATCACGTCCTTCCAGGCAATCTACGTTCCCGCCGACGACTACACTGACCCCGGGATTGTGACCACATTCGGCCACCTTGACGCCGTCATATCCCTGGAGCGCTCCATCGCTGAGCAGGGGCTGTACCCCGCAGTAGACCCCCTGACGTCCAACTCCCGCATTCTCGACCCCAACGTAGTCGGGGATGAGCACTACCGGGTGGCGCGCGGTGTGCAGCAGGTGCTCCAGAGGTACAAGGACCTGCAGGACATCATCGCAATTCTCGGTATGGAGGAGCTGTCGGAGGATGACAAGGTCACCGTGTCCAGGGCGCGCAAGATACAGCGGTTCCTCTCCCAGCCCTTCTTCGTTGCCGAGACCTTCACGGGGCGGGAAGGCCGATACGTCTCCATCCGGGACACGGTCAGAGGCTTCGGAGAGATTCTGGAGGGCAAGTACGACGATCTGCCGGAGCAGGCCTTCTACATGGTGGGCGGTATTGAAGAGGCCGTGGAGTCAGCGGAGCGACTGGCGGCAGAGGGCAACTAGGCCGGACATGTAAGCGCGAGAAGCGCCCATCTACAAAATGTTAAAGGTGACAACATGGCGCCTATGAGACTTGAGATCATCACCGCGGAGCGAGAGGTCTACTCCGATGACGTGGACGTGCTGGTAGCCCCCGGCAGTGAGGGCGAACTGGGAATCCTTCCGCACCACGCTCCTCTTATGACGGCTCTTCAGCCGGGAGAGATTCGGGTGCGCAAAGATGGTGAAGAGGTGTTCATGGCGGTGAGTAGCGGGTTTCTTGAGGTGATGGACAACAAGGTAACCATCCTGGCGGACACCGCCGAACGCTCCGATGAGATCGATGAGGCGCGGGTTCAGGAGGCTTTGAAGAGGGCAGAGGAGCGGATTCAAATGCACTCATCCGACATGGATCTTGAGCGCGCGGTGGCATCCTTGCGGCGTTCACAGGCGAGGCTCAAGGTTGTGCAGCGGCGGAGAAACAGGCCGCCCCAATCTCAGTAGGGCTAGCGAAGGCCCGGCTTCTAGGTCACCTTCAAGTAGAAGGTCATTGACTGTAGGGAGAGAATGGGGTCGATGTTGCGGACGTGCACACCCTCCGGCACCTGCGGGCTTATCGGGGCGTAATTCAGGATAGCGCTTACGTCGCACTTCACCAACTGGTCTATCACTTCTTGGGCGTGGTTTGAGGGAACTGCAACAATGCCAATGCGGATGTCACGCTCCCTAATGGTGCTGTCCAAGTCTGAGAAGGGCTGCACCACCAGTGTGCCAATGGTCTGCCCAACCTCGCTGGACGCTGCGTCAAAGGCGGCGACTATGTTGAACCCCTCAGGGGTAAAGCCCGGATAGCTGATGATGGCCCTACCCAGCCGGCCAGTGCCTATCAGGCACGTATTCCACGTCCGCTCCAGGCCCAGCACCTGTCGCAGCTCTCCCAGCAGGTAGTTGACCGGGTAGCCCCGGCCCTGCTTCCCGAACCGACCGAAGTAGCTCAGGTCTTTGCGGATCTGTGCGGGCGTCATCTGAAGCTGGGCGCCCAACTGCTGGGAACTCACCACTTGAACGTTGCGCCTGAGCAGGTCTGCCAGCGCGCGGACGTATTGGGGGAGACGCAGGACTACAACCTCCGGGACGTCACCTTCAGTCAGGTCAGACCTGCCGGCCATATCCATCCTGTGGCTTCTGCCCTTCTCCTAACCCTGTGTAAAAGCGAGGCTGGAAAACGCCAAGCCTCTTTTCAGTTCTTGTTCTCTGCATGCTGGGTCCACAACCTCGGAGCAAAGCGTTGTTTGGGGGAAAGTGGTGGCTTAATTTTATCTGCGGGCGGGAGGTTAGTCAACCACTTGTGAAAATATTATCATAACCCGCAGGCGCGGCCAGCGGCGCGCCGGGAACGGGGTTCTGCCTGGCACAAGGATAGTTGCCTGTGCAGCATGGAAGGCTTACGGCCTCAGTCCTGCTTTCTGCCGGACTTGAGTCCAAGCTCTATGTCTATATCGTTGCGGAGCACCGAAACCCAGACCGGGTTTGCCATTACGGCGTCGTACCCTCAAGACGCGGTGGAGGGAAAGCCGGTGCCGCCGAACAGTGCGGCGTCCGTAGCCGCGAGGATGCGCAACAATGGCCTCAGCAGGCGTACAATTATGTTCATAGTAATTCTACGATAAGCGTGACGCGCCTCATAAGTCAATGGGGTGAGGGCTGGAGATGCAGATGACACGAAAGCCCCGGGTTGTCAGCCCACGCGCATGGTAGAGGCATGGGGCGTTCCTGTCTGTCACTCCTGCGGAAGCAGGAAGCCATCTCTCCATGAGCAGTCACATCAGATTCCCGCTCGGAGGCGGGAATGACGGAGAGTGTAGGGGCGATTCGCGAATCGCCCCTACTTGTGTGGCTATGAATGAAGCTAAGCGGTGTGGACTATCCGCTTGTCTTTTTAGCCTCTTCAGCTATCTTCGGAGTGAGGTGTGCCGGGACCGGTTCGTAGTGATCGAAGTCCAGGGAGAATGTGCCTTTGCCCTGGGTCAGGGAGCGCAGGTCGGCTGAGTATCTGAGCATCTCGGCCTGTGGCACTTCCACATCAATCAAGGTGTGACCGTCCTGAGGCGTCATCCCCAGGATGCGCGCCCTCTTGGTGTTCAGGTCTCCGGTGACGTCCCCGGTAAAGGCGTCCGGCACTTTCACTTCAGCCCGCATAATCGGCTCCAGCAGCACGGGCTCTGCCAGGCTCAGTCCCTTTCGGGCCGCGTAGGAGCCCGCTATCTCGAAGGACATGCCGGAGGAGTCTACCGGGTGGAAGCTGCCGTCGTACAGCACCACTCGCAAGTCCACCACGGGATACCCTGCAATAGTGCCCTCCTCCATGGACTTGACCACTCCCTTCTCCACCGCAGGGAAATACTCCCTGGGCACATTGCCTCCAACCACCTTGGACCCGAACTCAAACCCGGTACCCTTGGTTAGAGGCTCAAGCGCCAGGAAGACGTGGCCGTACTGCCCGTGACCGCCCGTTTGCTTCTTGTGCTTGTACTCGACCTTGGCGGGGGATGTTATGGTCTCCTTGTAGGGGACTTTGGGCGTCTGAAGTATCAGGTCCGTACCGAACTTCCTCTTTATCTTCTCCTCTGCGACCTCCACATGAGCGTCGCCCAAGCCTGCCAGCAGGATCTCGGTGGTGTCAAGCTCTCGATACACCCTCAGGCTGGGGTCCTCCTCCGCGATGCGCGCCAGAGCGCTGGACATCTTGTCCACGTCCTGCTTGCTCTTGGGATAAACGGCCACTGTGTGATTCGCTCCCGGGAAGGATATGCCGGGCAGGACCAACGGCTCCTCCCTCTGGCAAAGGGTGTCACCTGTGGTGGTGGTGGATAGCTTGGCGACAGCCCCGATGTCCCCAACTGTGATTTGAGGGGCCTGCTCCTGATTCTTGCCCCGAACGGTGAACACCTGACCCACGCGCTCCCCCTGCCCCTTATTGCTGTTCCATATCTGGGAGTCGCTCTGGAAAGCGCCGCTGTAGACCTTGAAGTAGGATACCTTACCCACGTATGGGTCGGCGGTGGTCTTGAACACCAGGGCGGCCAGGCTGCCGCTCTCGGCGGGAAGCGTAGCCTCCTCGTTGGTGGACGCGTTCTGTGCCACAGGAGGAGCGACATCGCTGGGGGAGGGCATGTAGTCCACGAGAGCGTCCATGAGCTCCTTTACCCCGACCTCCGTAGTTGCGGAGCAGGGCAGCACAGGCACTATCTGGCCCGATTCCACACCCTTTCTCAGACCATCCTTCAACTCTTGTTCAGAGATGGACTCTCCCTCCAGGAACCTGGTGGCCAGATCGTCGTCACTCTCCGCCACGGCCTCCGTCAGCCGCTCCCTGGCCTCCTCGATTTCCTGGGCCATGTCCGCGGGTATATCCTGGTCGGATCCCAGCAAGCTTACAACGCCCTTGAAGTCGGCCTCGCTTCCTATGGGAACGTGAGTGGGGACACACTGGCGCCCGAAGCGCTCTTGCAGTGCGTCCACCGCGCCGTTGAAGTTGGCATTCTCCCGGTCCATCTTGTTTATCACCACGATTCTGGGCGTGGAACTCTGTTTCAAGAGGTCCCACATCTGCTCAGTGCCGACCTCTATCCCGGAGGGCGCGGCCACAACTACAACAGCGCCATCGGCAACCCGTAGACCTGAGACGACTTCTCCCATGAAGTCGGCGTATCCCGGCGTGTCTATCAGGTTGACCTTGTGGTTGTTCCAGAGGCAGGGGACCAGGGACATCTGCGTGCTACCTCCACGCTTGACCTCCTCCGGCTCGTAGTCGGAAGTTGTGTTGCCGTCCTCAATGCGGCCCATACGAGTGATTGCTCCCGTGGAGAAGAGGAGGGCCTCTGCTATGGATGTCTTGCCCGCCCCGCTATGAGATAAAAGCACTACGTTTCTCAGCCGTTCCGGTGTAAGGTCTTGCATCGATGGTCCCCCCTTCTAAAGTTGTTTCTATCTGAGCCCCGGTTTGATGTCATGGCAACGTAAGGTTTCCGCGCAACTTTGAGAGCGGCTCATTGTGGAGTCGCACTGCTATATTTTAGTCAAAGGGGGACTCGGATGCAATGCCAACTCGTCTAGCCATCAGTTTTTGTGCATATAGCGAGGTACAGGTCGGTTTCGTCTACGAAATGCGTAACGGCAAGGCCGGCGCCTTCGAGCAGATGATTGAGGAACGACCTGTCTGGCAGCTCCTTCAGATGGTACTGGGGGCTTCCCGCCTTGAGCCTTCTGACGAAGTCACTGCCCAGAGGATGGCTTATGACCAGGCGTCCTCCCGGGTCCAGGAGGCGCTCAATGACCTCTATGGTCTGCCTCTGGTCGTAGACGTTCCCGAACATAGCGTTGCAGAACACCGCGCCGAAGGGGCCGACCTCGCTGGGAATGTCCACCACATCCGATTGAAGCACGGTCACGCTCTCGCCGAACCTCTGCCGGGCCAGCTTGACCATCTCACCGGAGAGGTCGCAGGCCACTACCCGCGCAGGTTGGCGCTCTAGTATGAAGGGGAGTAGGACGCCTGCGCCGGTTCCGACATCCAAGACCGATTCGTCCGGGCGGATCTGCGCTCTCTCCACCACGGCGTTCAGGCGCTCAAGTATGTCCTCCGGCACCGGCTGACCGAAGCCCCCGGCCACCTCGTCAAAGGCACTTTGCTGGAGCAGATTGTGGGTCCGCCGGGCGGCGGTCGCATCCTCCATAACACCTCTCCGGTATCACAGGTCTGCAAGCAGGTCTTGCACCCTGCCTTTTGGGGACTTCGTCCCTCAGCCTATTCTAGCAGAAGTGGGACCGCTACAGTTGTCAACCCGTAGTGATAGGGTTATCATTGCTCCCGTGTCGCAATCTGTAGTCGGAGGGAGTTGGCTCTGTTGAGGTGCGCCGGTTACATCGGGAAGGGGTTACCGCTTAGATGAGAGGACGTTGGACTCTCCTGACCGTCATCCTGCTTCCGTTGCTGCTCCTTCTGGCCTGCGAGTCCGAACCCACGTCGGCGCCTGTGGCGACCTCCACGTCCGTTCCAACTCCTACCTCTGAACCCACTCCCACACCCACGGTCACCCCGGTGCCCACATCTACACCCACCCCGACTCCGACACCTACACCTACGCCCACCCCAACACCGACGCCAATCCCTGCGCAGACGGCAACGCCTGCACCTGGGCCCACAGCGTCCCCAACGCCTGAGCCGCCCTTTGCGGCCGATACCATACTTGCCTTAAGGGAGACCGTGGTCAGGGTCATTGGCTCAGGAGCCGTTGGATCGGGAGTGATAGTCGACGAGGATGGTCTGGTGCTCACCGGCTTTCGGGCAGCCGGTAGTGACCCGACAGTGCTGGTTGAGATGGTGGACGGCAGCAAGAGAACGGGCATTGTGCTGGGCGTCGACAGCGTAGCCGGACTGGCTTTGGTGAAGGTTAACGGCGATGGCTTCTCCAGCCTGCCCCTGGGCGACTCGTCCTCGTTGGAGGCAGGCGCCGCGCTCTTGACGCTGGGTTTCCCTGCGCAGGGCGGCGTCGGCGAGATCGAGTGGGAGCTTAATGATCCTCCCTTCCAGTGGTTCACGGTCGGACCCAGGAGGGATATAGCGTACATCAACCCCGACGACTACATTGCCCCGGGATACGTAGGCGGCCCTACTGTGGCCGAGGACGGCAGTATGGTCGGCCTTGCTACGGCTACCGGGCTTATAGCCACGGTGGATTACGTCAAGGGTGTGCTGCCTTCTCTGAGGGAGGGAGCGGACGTATCAGTCTCGGTAAGAGGGGACATACTCTACACCTGGCTGGAGACCACCCTATCTGAGTCGTTCCTCTTTGCCACAGATGAAGAGGGCAACGGCGAAGAGGTGATTCCCAGGCAGAAGATATCCGGCTCATACGTGGAGCGGTCGCCGGACGGCTCCAAGATTGTTTACGCCTCTTCTCGGGGTCTATCGCCTATAAGCCGATTCCCATTCTGGGACATTTACGTTGCCAACTCGGACGGCTCCAATGAGAAGCGTCTTACTCACAGTCGCGCGGTTGACGTGCGTCCCTCGTGGGGACCCAAAGGAGAGAAGCTGGTCTTCACCAGTGACAGAGACTTTCCCAGAGACAGAACAGAAGGCGAGGACATCGACGAGATCTATATTATGAATGCCGACGGTACGGATGAGGTGCGACTCACCGAAAACGAGTCTGGAGATCGCGATCCTCATATATCTCCGGACGGCAGCAAGATAGTCTTTGTCTCCGGCCGGGACGGCAATGACGAGATCTATGTGATGGACATCGACGGCGGCAATGTGCGCCGCCTGACCAACGACGAAGCGACAGAGGGGTCTCCCCGATGGTCTCCCGACGGACAGAAAATAGTGTTCGATTCCAACAGGGCGGGTAACACCGACGTTTACGTGATGAACGCGGACGGCGGCAGCGTGAGAGTTCTGACCAGTGGACCTGAGGGTGAGCTAATGGCCGATTGGTCTCCCGACGGCACTAAGATAGTGTACACCGTTGCGCTGGCAATCGGTCCCCTGGAGCTCTTCGTAATGAATGCGGACGGCAGCGAGAAGCGTCAGATAACTATGGGAGGAGGGCTGAAGGTGTACCCTCGTTGGGGCACCCTTCCCGGAGATATGCCATCCGTGCCATCCAACACCGCCATTGCCTTTGTGTCCGACAGGTCTGGAGAGACGGACATCTATCGAATGGAACCGTCTGGCAACCACGTTGCAAGGCTGACCAGTAGCCAGGCTCGGGACGAGTCCCCGGCGTGGTCTCCCGACGGAGGCCTCATAGCCTTCCAGTCCTTCCGCGACGGCAATGGTGAAATCTATGTGATGGATACGGACGGCCTTGGGCAGAGGAACCTCACGGCCAATGCTGCCCTGGACGCCCACCCCTCATGGTCGCCGGACGGCGCGCGCATAGCCTTTGATACGGACCGTGACGGGAGTAAAGAGGTCTACGTAATGAGCTCCGATGGGAGCGGTCACACAAACCTGACAGACCACCCGGGAGAAGACTACGGCCCGGCGTGGTCTCCCGACGGCAGCTCCATAGCTTTTGCCACAGACCGTTATGGGAGCCTGGAAGTCGCGGTGATGGAGGCAGACGGCTCAAACGCAAGGCAACTGACCAGCAACGACGCTCTCAGCCTACGGCCGACCTGGTCTCCGGATGGTGAGAAAGTAGCCTTTGAGTCCGATGTCGATGGGGACTTTGACATATACGTAATCGGCGCGGACGGGTCGGACCAGGCAAAACTGCTGGACCTGCCCGGGGGCCAGCGCTCACCGGTATGGGCGCAAAACGGGGCGGCCATTATCTTCCGCTCAGAGCACGAGGGCAACGCGGAGCTTTACATGGTGTCCGCGGACGGCTCCAACCTCTTCCGCCTTACCCGCAATCCGGCAAGTGACGCCGACGCTGCCTGGTCGCCGCTGCTTCTCGCTGACCGCGGGGTGCTCAGCAACGGGGCGCTGGCCTTCTCTTCAGCGCAGACCGGAAACCAGGACATCTTCCTGATGACCGCCGCCGGCAGTGTCAAAAGCCAGCTGACTGATGACCCGGCTTCCGACAGGGAGCCCAGCTGGTCGCCGGACGGAACCAGGCTGGCCTTCGCCTCCAACCGCGACGGAGGATGGGAGCTGTACACCATTGACTCCGGCGGCCTCGACCTCAAACGCCTGACCAATAACGATTCACTGGAAGGTTCACCCCGGTGGTCTCCGGACGGCCAGAGGATTGCTTTCTGGTCCTTCCGAGACGGGGATGCCGCCATTTTCGTTATGGACACCGACGGCTCTAATGAGAGAGCGCTTACGGGCGGCTCCGAGTGGGACTTCAATCCCGTATGGTCTCCGGATGGCTCCAGTATCGCCTTTCAATCGGAGGCAGATGGCAACAGTGAGATTTACTCGGTGGACGTGGAGACCGGAGAGCAGACGCGCGTCACCGATAACGAATACTTTGACGGGTCTCCCAGCTGGTCCCCGGACGGCCTGAAAATCCTGTTCCATTCCGACAGGGCTGAGCGCGGCAGGGATGGAAACTTCGAGATCTACGTCATGAACGCCGACGGCTCCGAGGTCGAGAGGCTGACGCGGCAGACTGCCAAAGACCTGGCGCCTGCGTGGTCCACCGACGGCAGCAAGGTCTACTACGTATCCTGGATTGACGGCGACCCGGACGTGTTCTACATGAATCCGGACGGCAGCGACCAGGCGCCTATGACGCGAAGCCCGGCGGAAGACCTCTCCCCCCAAGCCTCCCCCGCGCACAGGGCTATGGAAGGGCGGCCGATAGCCTATCACAGCATGTCGCTGGATGAAGCGCCCGTTGTGCAGATATGGCGTATGAACGCCGATGGCACGGACGCCATAAAGCTAACTGAAGCAGCTGATGACAGCGCCTCTCCCCAATGGTCTCCGGACGGCGTCAATATAGCTTTTGATAGCCTCCGGGACGGGAACCTGGAGTCCTACGTGATGGACGCGGACGGGCGTCACCCGACTAATCTGACCAACAGCCCGGAGATTGCCGAGGGGTTTCCGTCCTGGTCCCATGACGGAAGCAGGATTGTGTTTAACGCTGACGGAGTCGGCGTCGGCGACGACGAGGAGATATTCGTGATGGACGCTGACGGAGGGTCGCCGGTCCAGCTCACGAAGAATGCTGCTCGGGACTCCATACCGCGGGTGTCGCCGGACGGCACAAGAGTCCTGTTCGTGTCCAATCGGGATGACAACTGGGAAGTCTACATTATGGACATTGACGGCTCCAACCAGGTGAACTTGAGCAACACCCCGGAGCATGAGCTATCCGCAAACTGGTCTCCTGACGGCAGCAAGATAGTGTTCGCCTCTGAGAGAGACGGCCACGCCCAGATATACGAGATGGAGCCTGACGGCTCCAACGTGCGTCGTCTGACCTTCAACTCAGCGCGGGACACGTACCCGGCCTACTCAGCCGACGGCTCGCAGATTGTGTTCACGTCAGACAGAGAAGACACCCAGGAGATCTACGTAATGAACGCCGACGGAACCAACCAGGTGCGGATTACCGAAGGCAACCTCCTCGAAGGCCAGCCGGCCTGGAGGCCAGACGTAGAGGAGTAGGCGTCTGCGCCCCTTTGGGCCGGGGTAGGACCTACATCTGCTCCGGGGCTTCCATCCCCATGAGACGCAGGCACCGTCCCAGGACTACGGCTGACGCCTTCACCAGCTTGAGCCTGGCCTTGGTAATAGCCTCATCCCCCGGCTCGCTGGAGACCACCCGGCACTGCTGGTAGAACCAGTGGAATGCGGTGGCCAGCTCCTGAGCGTAGTGAGGCAGGTGGTGCGGCTCCAGGTTGACGGCCATGGACTCCACAAGCTCCGGCAGCATCACCAGCTTGCGGATAAGGCTCAACTCTCCCGGATGCGCCAGGAGGTAGACGTCCCCGTCGTCAAAGTCGATTTGGCGCTCCTCCGCCAGGCGAAGGATGCTGGATATCCTGGCATGGGCGTACTGGACGTAGTAGACGGGGTTCTCCGCGGACTCCTTCTTTGCCAACTCCAGGTCAAACTCCATCTGACTTTCCGGCGATCTTGCCAGGAAGAAGTAGCGGCAGGGGTCTGGCCCGACCTCCTCCAGAAGCTCCGGCAGCGTTATGAACTCACCGGTGCGCTTGGAGGCCCGCAGCAACTGCGAGCCTCTCTTGAGCGTCACCATCTGACCAATCAGGACGGTCAGCCGTTGGGGATCGATTCCCAGCGCTCCAATGGCGGCCTTGATCCTGGAGACGTGGCCCTGGTGGTCCGCGCCCCATACGTCTATCACCTTGGAGAAGCCGCGCTCCAGGAACTTGTTGTAGTGGTAGGCAATGTCGGAGGCGAAGTAGGTTGGTGTGCCGTTGCTCCTGACGACTACGTTATCCTTGTCCTCTCCCAGGGCTGTGGACACGAACCAGGTGGCGCCCTCCCGCTGCATAAGGTGATT
The DNA here is from genome assembly GCA_965218945.1 of Dehalococcoidia bacterium. GTDB lineage: Bacteria > Chloroflexota > Dehalococcoidia > Lucifugimonadales > UBA2985 > DAOUJW01. The sequence continues at coordinate 1,968,593 of OZ244718.1, read as the reverse complement.
GTCGTTGTTCAGGGCGTCCATGGCTCTCTGGTACTGTCCGCCATCGTAGAGGGTGTACTCCCGGAACCACACGTCGAAACGTATCCTCAGGTTCTCCAGATCGTCTCGGATGTTTTGAAGCATCCGGTCCAGGCCGATATGACCAATCTCGTTCACGGCCTCCTCGACAGGCATGGACAGGAAGCGGTCTCCCTCCTCCTCCGCAACGTCCTTTCCCAACTCCACCATGTAGTCGCCCATGTACCCGCCCTGGGGCATCTCTGCGTCTTGACCCAGGGCCTGCTGGTACCGGATGAAGAGGGAGTTATAGAAGGACTCCATCTGGCTTCCGGCGTCGTTGACATAGTACTCCCTGGTGACGTTGTAGCCGGCGGCGGAGAGGACCGACGCCAGGGCGTCTCCCAGCACCGCGCCACGGGCGTGGCCCACGTGAATAGGGCCTGTGGGGTTGACGCTCACGAACTCCACCTGGACCGGCTCACCCTTGCCCAGGTCAATGTTGCCGTACTCGTCTCCCTCCGAAATTATGCCTTCCAATTGGGATGCCAGCCATGCGGGTTTGAGGGAGAAGTTGATGAAGCCGGGCGGTTCGGCCCACACCCTCTCCACCGCGTCGGCGGTAGGAATGAGGGGAGCAATGCTCTGGGCTATTTCCAACGGGCTCATACGCAGGGAGCGGGCAAGTTTCAGTGGCAGGCTGGTCGCAAAGTCTCCATGCTCTTCGCTCTGCGGGTGCTCCACCGTCACATCTACGGCGGTGCCGGGCGGCACCAGGCCCGATGTTCTGGCCTCCTGCATGGCCTGCTCCAGCAAGTCTGAAATCAAGCGTCTGACTATCATTGCCGATTTATGGTAACGCTACTTGCAGGATTTGGCTAGACCTAGTGTTAAGAGGGTCGATAGCGTTATTGACACCAGGATGGCTGCGTGCTAAATTTATCACTAATAAACCTTACGTCATTTTCTGGGGAGGTACACGTATGAAGTTCTTGGTATTCATTAAGCAAATTCCGGATCCGGATATTCCGCCGACCCAGTTTAGAATAGACCCTCAGACCAACAACGTTGTTCCACCCTCCGGATCTTCCCCCGCCGTCAGCACCTACGACGAGTTGGCGGTGGAGGCCACGCTCCGGTTGAGGGACGAACTTGGTGGAGAGATAACGGTGGTGAGTCTCTGCAACAACCCCGTTATGAACGTCATCAAGAAAGCCCTGGCAATGGGGTCCGATGAACTTATCCTCCTTCAGGACCCGGCCTTCGACGGCGGAGACGCCTTCACCACCGCTCGGGTTCTGGCAGCCGCCGCCAACAAGGTAGGCGACTACGATATGATTCTGACGGGCCGGCAGGCCGGAGACTGGGACAATGGACAGGTGGGTTCCTACATGGCGGAGCTTTTGGGGATTCCCTGCATTATCAATATCGGACGCCTGGAGGTGCAGGAAGGTAAGATACGCGGAGACCGCACCATTAGAGACGGGCGAGAGATCGTAGAGGCGCCGTTGCCTGCGCTGGTGACGGCCGGAGACGAGGTTGGTGTAGCCAGGTATCCCAAGCTGCGGGACATTATGGCCGCCGGGCGAAAGCAGCCCGTGATATGGAACGCCCAGGACCTGGACATCGACCCCTCCACTGTGGGAGACGCGGGGGCACTGACAAAAGTGCAACGGCTGTATGTGGAGGAAAAGGTAAGCGAATGCGAAATCATCGAAGGAGAGAGCCCGGCAGAGATGGGTGTTAACCTGGCCCTCAAGCTCCGAGAGTTGAGAATCATCTAGGCAGGCGCTCGAAACCTTATCCGGATTCAGGAGGTTAAAATATGGCAGACGGAAACGGTGTACTGATTGTAGGAGAGTTCCTGGACGGCTCCATCGCAAGCGTCACAGGTGAGTTGCTGGGAGTGGGTCGGAAGCTGGCGGATGCCCTTGGGGAAGAGCTTTCTGCGGTGTTTTTTGGCAACGGCGTCACCGAGGCGGCCAAGGGCGCATTTGCCCAGGGAGCGGACAAGGTGTACGTGGCGGACGCCCCTATTCTGGAGCAGTACCAGCCGGAGTCATATGCCACCATCCTTGAGAAGATGTGCAAGGAGTCGCCTCCCAACGCGGTTGTCGTTGGTGTGACCTATATGGGCAGAGACCTTGCTCCCAGGCTGGCCTGCCGTCTGCGGACGGGCCTGGCTATGGACTGCACAGACCTTAACATCGACCCCTCAAGCAAGGGCCTGATTGCAACCCGTCCGGTGTTCGGCGGCAAGGCCTTGGCCGAAGTGGACTGCGGCCCCGTCCGGCCCGCCATGGCCTCAGTGCGCATCAAGTCTCAGGAAGTCCTTACTCCGGACCCCTCTCGCCAGGGCGAGGTCATCTCCCTTGACGTGGACGTAGACCCCGCCAACGCCAAGACCAATGTGGTCGATATGATGCTGGTGGAGGCCGAAGGCGTCAAGCTGGAGGACGCGCGCATAGTTGTGGGTGGGGGCAGAGGCCTCGGGAGCACCGATAACTGGAAGCGCTTGGAGGAACTGGCAGACGACCTGAAGGGCGCCGTTGGTTCCACCCGCGGGGCATGTGACGAGGGCTACTGCTCAATGGATACGCAGCTTGGCATCACATCCAAGTCCGTTGCGCCTGAGCTGTACTTGGCCGTGGGAATTTCCGGCGCAAGCCAGCACATATCGGGTGTGACTTTCTCCAAGCACATAATGGCCATCAACAGGGATCCTGACGCACCCATCTTCAGGCACTCCGAGTGCGGCGTAGTGGGCCGTTGGGAGGAGATCCTCCCTTCCTTCCATGCGAAGGTGAAGGAGCTTCTGGCCGAGTAGACCAGCAAGTCGAGCGGGTACCTTCCGCTCTGAATGATCTGGTTCCGTATCCCGGGCTAAGGGCACAGGGGTTATGTGTGCCTGTGCCCTTAGCCCGGATTATTGTGGGTGAAATCATTGCTCCGGGAGGTCGGTCCGGCTATGGATGGCGATTTTCGAATAGATCTGGATGATCTGCTCAAGAACGTCAACACCGCGGATGTCGTATCCATATACTTCCCCGTCCTCAGAAAGACCATTCTGATCGACACCAGATTCACGGCGGAGGACCCCCCAATGATCCGGATTGTGCCCATGGCCGGCTCCCTTGAGGAGCGCCAGCGTTCCCTGAGAAAGCTGCGGCCTCAGTTTCCAAGGCCAAAAAGCATAACTGTCGTTCCGTGGCCCAAGTACGTGGACAGCCTGGTCCAGCTCGGAGTATGGTCGAAGGTGCTTGAGCGGTTCGCCTACTCGGGGCACAAAGAGGCTATACAGGTGTGCAACGACGTGCTGCAAGAGGTGCGCCGGCTGGAGAAGAACGAGCTTGGCGCAGTAATCAGCGGCGAGAACTACCACACCGTCTGGGCCAGGAAGAGGTAGCTCACGCGAAGCGAGCTAATGCGAAGTGGGGACTCTGCCGGAGCTTGCAGTCATACTGGATTCCTGCCTAGTGGCCCCCACTACGGTGCGCCCTCCACACCCCGTACTCCGCTTGACACCTTCTTGGCGTCTAACTTATAATCGCTTAACGGGTCTAATAGGCCTTTTTTGCAGTTTCTCAGAGTGGCAGAAAGGGGGAGAGTTTGTCGCAGGTCGTAGTCAGAGAGGGAGAGACCTTTGACAGCCTCTTGAGGCGTTTCAATAAGAGGGTGCAGATGGACGGCGTCCTGTCCGAGGCGCGACGTCGAGCGCACTTCGAGAAGCCCAGCGTGAAGCGCAAGCGGAAAGCCGCAGCCAAGAGGCGCAAGAGCTCTCGAAGCACCAGCGATGTACGCCGGACATAGCGAGACCGAGCCTGCCCAGGATATCAGAGAACGACTCGAAGAGGACTTGAAGAGCGCAATGCGGGCGCGAGACGAGCTTCGTCGCTCAGTGCTTCGTATGGTGCGCTCAGAGATCCAGAACGACGAGAAGGCCGCCCAGAAATCCTTGGATGACGAGGGTATTCTGGGGGTTGTATCCAAGCAGGTTAGAAGGCATAGGGAGAGCATCACCGAATTCCGCAAAGGCGGACGGGAGGATTTGGTGCAGAAGGAGGAGGCGGAGCTTGATGTGTTGCTGGCCTACCTGCCCGCACAGCTGACGCCTGAAGAGATTATAGCCCTGGCCCAGGAAATCATGCAAGACGTGGGAGCCCGGGGCCCCGCGGACAGAGGCAAGGTCATGGGCAAGCTGATGCCGCAGGTAAGGGGAAAGGCCGAAGGCACGGTGGTCAATCAGGTGGTATCGCAGCTCCTTGAACAGCTATAACTATTGCAGAGTACAGGCCCCGCCAATTGTGAACAGAAGGAGCGCCTTGGGAAACTGGGGGCGCTTTTCTTTATTCCCTGGAATATCCTGACACCGGTGGAGATATGATATGAGGTTCGGAGTCATAGTCTTTCCGGGAACCTGGAGCGACGGTGACTGCTACCACGTGGTCGACTCCGTGCTGGGCCATGAGGCGCAGTACGTTTGGCACAAGGACAGGGATCTGTCGGGTCTGGACTGCCTCATACTTCCGGGCGGTTTCTCCTACGGCGACTACCTGAGGACAGGCGCGGTCGCCCGCTTCTCTCCGGTGATGGAGGAGGTGGAGCGGTTCGCTGCAAGGGGCGGTCTGGTGATGGGCATATGCAACGGTTTCCAGATACTGTGTGAGGCCGGCCTCCTGCCGGGCGCGCTCATGCGCAACGAACACTTGCAGTTTCGCTGCCAGTGGGTCGATCTGCGGGTGGAGAACAACCGCACAGGCTTCACGTCAGGGTGCAACCCAGGCCAGGTCCTGCGCGTTCCCATATCCCACGGCGAGGGGAACTACTACGCCGACGATGAAACCCTGGCCTCCCTGAACGCCAACGGCCAGATTGTGTTCCGCTACTGCACGCCGGAGGGCGAGATAACGCCGGAGTCCAACCCCAACGGATCGCTGGAGAACGTTGCAGGCATCGTTAACGAGCAGGGCAACGTGATGGGGATGATGCCCCATCCGGAGCGCTGCTGCGAGCCGTCCCTGGGTGGAACGGATGGCAGGTCTATCTTCGAGTCGATGCTGCGAACCTTGGTGTGAGTAGATTATGCCTGTATCCAAAGAAGTCCTGGACGAAATAGCCCTCACCCAGGAGGAATACCGGCTCATTGAGGAACGGCTGGACCGGGAGCCCAACCCGGTGGAGTTGGGGATGTTTGGCGCTCTGTGGAGCGAGCACTGCGGCTACAAGCACTCCAAGCTGCTCCTCAGTCAGCTGCCATCCCAGAGCCCCCGGCTGCTGGTGACGCCGGGAGCCGAGAACGCCGGGGTTGTCGACATTGGCGACGGGCTGGCCGTCGTGATGAAGGTAGAATCCCACAACCACCCTTCCGCCGTTGAGCCGTTCCAGGGAGCGGCAACGGGCGTCGGTGGCATAGTGCGCGACATCCTGGCAATGGGCGCGAGGCCAATCGCTTTGCTGAACTCGCTGCGATTCGGTCCGCTGGACGATGCCCGGAACCGTTACCTGTTCGGTGGCGTGGTCGGCGGCATATCCTGGTACGGCAACTGCATTGGCATCCCGGATGTGGGCGGCGAGGTGTGTTTTTCGCACTCCTACTCGGGCAATCCCCTGGTGAACGCAATGTGCGTTGGCCTTGTGCAGAAGGACATGCTTGTGAAGGCCCAAGCTTCCGGTGAGGGGAACCTGCTCGTGCTCGTGGGCGCTGATACCGGGCGGGACGGCATTCACGGCGCTTCCGGGCTGGCTTCTCGCACCTTTGAGGAGGAGCGGGAGATGAGGCCGACTGTACAGGTTGGCAACCCATTTCTTGAAAAGGTGCTGGTGGAGGCGTGCCTGGAGGTGGCGGCCTCCGATATCATAGTTGGGATGCAGGACCTGGGCGCTGCGGGACTTACGAGTACTGTCGTAGAGGCCGCGGCCCGCGCCGGGGCAGGAGCCGTAATCGATATATCCAGGGTTCCGCGCCGGGAGGAGGGCATGACTCCCTACGAGGTGATGCTATCCGAGTCCCAGGAGAGGATGCTTGTGGTTGTCACCAAGGAGAACCTGGACGCTGTGCGGCAGGTGTTCGACAAATGGGACCTGGAGAGCAACGTCATCGGCCATGTCACCTACGATGGCCTCATCAACATTTACGATGGCGACAGCCTGGAGGTCTCTCTGCCCATAGACGTCCTCTCAGACCCGCCTCTTTATCGACTGGAGGCGTCGCCGCCCGCTTACCTGTCAGAGACCCGCAACTTCGATGCGGAGTCCCTGCCCCTTCCACAAGACGGTCCTGGCTCAATCCTGTTGCGTCTGCTGTCGTCCCACGACATCGCCAGCAAGAGGTGGATCTACCGGCAGTACGATCACCAGGTGCAGACCAACACCCTACAGGGACCGGGTGGGGATGCTGCGGTGCTGCGGGTAAAGGGCACGCAGAAGGGCATAGCGGTGACCACCGACGGCAACGGTCGTTACTGCTACCTGGACCCCTTTACCGGTGGGATGATTGCCGTGGCCGAGGCGTGCCGCAACCTGGCGTGCGTCGGCGCTGAGGCGATTGCCCTCACAGACTGCCTGAACTTTGGCAGCCCGGAGCGGCCGGACGGATACTATCAGCTGGAGGAGTGCATCAAGGGTATTGCGAGGGCCTGCGAGGCCCTGGGCGTGCCGGTGATTAGCGGCAACGTTAGCCTCTACAACGAGACAATGGGCGAGGCTGTGTGGCCCACTCCCGTCGTGGGCGCTCTCGGCCTGCTGGAGGACGCAAGCAGGCATTGCACGTCCGCGTTCAAAAGCGCAGGCGACGTGGCGCTTCTGATAGGCGCAAACGGGGTTGAGGCAGAGCTGGAATCGCTGAGTGGCAGCTCCTATCTGGAAGTTGTCCATGGTAAGGTCGCGGGCTCGCCGGCAATCGACCTGGAGTTGGAGGCGAAGGTCCAGCGCCTGTGCCGACGGGCCATTGACCAAGGACTGCTCAAGTCGGCCCACGACTGCGCCGACGGCGGTCTTGCGGTGTGCCTGGCCGAGTCGTGCATAGTGGGCGGTATCGGCTTCAGGGGCGAGTTCTCGTTGCAGGGACGTTGGGACGCGGCGCTGTTTGGAGAGGTCCAGTCCAGAATTGTGGTGTCGCTGGCAAATGAAGCGCTGGTCCGTTTTGAGGCGCTGGCCACGGAGGAGGATGTGCCGTGGGTGCGCCTGGGCGAAGTCGGCGGAGACAGTCTCTTGCTGGCGCCGCTGCTGGACGTGGCCGTGGATGACCTGCGTTCTGCCTGGGAAGGCGGCCTGGAGGAGGCACTGGGGTAGGGGAGTAGCAAGCTTGAAGGCGGGTTTACTTCTATGCTAATCTCGCGCTTGACGTGACGCAACCCGGAGCTTGTCCTGTACTCGAGCGGTTATGCCGCCAGTTAAGGACTGGATTACTGAGGAGTGTTTTGCTAGCGGAACTCACTTTCCCGAGCGTGTTCTGTAACGGTGTTGAGCAGAGTCGAGCCTCCGGAAGGCCCCTGCTTTGAGATACGTCAATATGGTTTCAACCATGCAATATCAAACACAACGACCAAGAGTTGCCGAGTTTTTTGCTGGTATCGGGCTTGTGCGGAAGGGTTTAGAACCAGAAGGGTTTGATGTTGTCTTCGCAAATGACATAGACAAAACTAAGAAGAGAATCTACGAAGCTAACGGCAACCCAACAGAGTTCATATTGTCTGACATAAAGGAACTGTCTGGCTACGATGTTCCGCAAGTTGATGTGGCTGTAGCGTCCTTCCCCTGTACAGACGTTTCCGTAGCCGGCGCCCGTGCGGGTCTAGGGGGTAGATACTCAAGCCTAGTCAATGAATTCTTGCGCATTGTTGAAGAAATGCGTAGTAGAAAGCCGAGGGTTGTGGTCCTAGAGAACGTGCTGGGTTTCGCTACGTCTAGGGGCGGTAGCGACCTGATAACGACAATAGAGAACTTGAACAGCATTGGGTATATCTGCGACATCATAGTGTTGGATGCGGCTAGGTTTGTCCCGCAGAGTCGGCCGAGGATATTTGTAATCGCATGGACAGGAAGACCGACTAAGCTTGACCTCCTTTTTGCATCTGATGCTCGTCCACCTTGGACGTTTCGTTTCCGCGAGCGGAATCCGACGCTGGGCCTTCAGACTCTGGATCTGCCTCATTTGCCTCATTGCTCCGAGACCTTAGCCAATATAGTAGAAAGATTTACCCCGGAACACCCTGCTTGGTGGCCTAGAGAGAGCTTAGATAGGTTTGATAGTTCGCTGTCATCAATTCAACATGAGCGATTGGAGACACTCAAATCGTCCGATTCCCTCCGCTGGGCCACAGCCTACCGCAGGACAAGGCAGAGGAAAGCAGTTTGGGAGATACGCGGTGACAGCATCAGCGGGTGCCTGCGTACAGGAAGGGGTGGCTCCAGCCGTCAGGCAATAGTGGAGGCATGGCATGGAGATTTCAGAGTTCGGTGGATGACGGCACGTGAATACTGTCGGCTTCAAGGTGCTCCTGACATTGATTTGGCAGGAGTTTCAGAAAATCAAGGTAGATTCGCTTTAGGGGATGCAGTTTGTGTGCCAGTGATTTCATGGTTAGCCAGGAATGTCCTGCTTCCTCTTCTTTCAGAGGAGAGTGATGAAGCAGGTTCTATGACGTCGGCCAGCGGAAACTATGCCTCAGCTTGATGCGGCCTTTGAGCCCCCGGAAGAAGTGGTTGCTATTCGCCAGGAGATAGATCGCGCCCTAAATTCGCTCGACCATACTGGGAATAAAGTGGGAGACGCCAGGGTTGGCGTGTACGCCTTTTATGACTATGATGGGGAACCGATATACGTTGGACAAACTTCGGAGCGGCTCAGGGTGAGAATAAGAAGGCATCTTACGAATCAACGAACTGACGCCGTGGCAATGAATGTATTGGACCCATTTGAGGTTGCTGAGATCGAGATGTGGCCATTCTGGGATTTGGAAAGTTCACTGGTCAAAGAAACACTGAATTCGGCCGAGTTCACGGTTTATAGAATGATGCTTGAGGACTCTGTATTCACGGCGGTATTGAACGAGGCCCCAGTCCCTCCAGCCCCAACCATTGATATGCCGCCTTCTGTGCGAAAGAGGATTGTTCCGTCTCCTATATTCGAGCGTCGTCTGCACCCTGATGTGAGAGTTGCTAGGAGAGCTACAACCATTGCTAAGTTAGCCCAAGTGATCAGCGAACGCCAAGTAAGACCCGGATTAAGAAACACATTGCTGACTCAGGCGCGGAGGTTGGAGTACCTAGCTGCACGGCGACTCGAAGAATTGGCTAACTCGACTTAGCTGAGCATTAACAGTAATGGCTGACAACGTATCCCCGGCGAAGCGCAGCCGGACAATGGCGGCAGTCAAGAGCAAGAACACTTCGTGCGAGTTGAGATTCCGACGCGCTTTGCATCACGCTGGATTTCGTTTCCGGTTACATAGAAGGGATATTCCTGGTAACCCGGATGTCTTGCTACCCAGGTATCGAATGGCGGTGTTTGTCCACGGGTGCTTCTGGCATTGGCATGGCTGCAAACGCTCCAGAATGCCGGCGACAAACGTAGAGTATTGGACATCAAAGATCGACCGAACGAAGAACCGGGATCAATTAAATCGGCAAAAACTCGAGTCTTTAGGGTGGGAATGCGTTGTAGTATGGGAGTGTAGTCTTCCAGAGACGACAGGGGTATTGATAGAGCGCCTTAACATCCTGAGAGGGACTCGCCATTCCACTTCAGCTTGAAGCGAACGGCGCTTCTATGCTATTCTACGGGTGGACGGGGTGTGGCGCAGCCCGGGAGCGCACTTGCATGGGGTGCAAGGGGCCGTCGGTTCAAATCCGACCACCCCGACCATTAGAATCCGGTTTGCTAGGACGCTGCAGTCGTTAATTGATTGCAGCGTTTTGCCTTTCGGCTCCCGATCGCAGCTACTTCCCAAACGGCGTAGGGTGGAGGTGGCAGGCCGCTTGGTGCCTGGGCGCTACTTCGATTAGGGGTGGGTCAATGACCTCGCAGGTACCCGAGATGGCGTGAGGGCATCTGGGGTTGAAGCGGCAGCCGGGCGGCGGCTCCGTGGGGCTGGGAGGCTCACCAGGTATCACGGGGCGCTGACGTAGCCTGTTGGCCGGGTCGGGTTCAGGGATGGCCCGTATCAGGGCGTCGGTGTAGGGGTGAAGCGGCTCTTCAATGATCCTGTCGGAAGGCCCCATCTCCACAATGCGCCCGGCGTACATCACGGCAATCCTGTCGGAGAAGTGGCGCGCCGTGGCGATGTCGTGAGTGATGTACAGGAATGTGATGCCGTAGGTCTTCTGCAGACCCCGCATCAGGTACAGAATCTCAGCCCTGCTGGACGCATCGATCATCGATACCGGCTCGTCCGCGAGGATGAAGTCCGGCTTAAGGATAAGCGCCCTTGCGATCCCTACACGTTGTCTCTGGCCTCCTGAGAGCATGTGGGGGTATTTGGCGGCGGTCTCCTCTGCCGGCGACAGGTTCACGTCCTCCAGGGACTGGTGAACCAGCGCCGTCCTCTCGTCTGCGCTGCCGTAGCCGTGGATCACCAGAGGCTCCTCAAGGGTCTGGGCTATACTCATAAAGGGATCGATGCTGGAGTAGGGGTCCTGGAACACGCCCTGCGCCCTGCGCCGGAACTCCTTGAGCCTGGACTCCTGGGTCTGGCCTATATCCTCGCCGTCGAAGAAGATGCGCCCGCCAGTGGGTCTCAGCAGCCTCAGAGCCGCTCTCCCTAGTGTGGTCTTGCCGCTGCCCGACTCACCAACCACGGCCAGGGTCTCTCCGCGCTCAAGGCTGAGGGAGACGCCGTCCAGCGCCCTCACGACGACGGAACCCAGGAAACCCTTCCTGGCCTGGAAGTGCACCTTCAGGTCTTCTATCCTGAACAGCTCCGTCATTGGCCCTGGTCCAGGAGCCAGCATCGTGCCTCGTGTCCCTCTCTGACGACGAAGGCCGGGGGTACCTGGTCTGCGCAGGGTTCAAAGGCGAAGGGACATCGAGGGCTGAAGCGGCAGCCTGTTGGGGGGCTGGTGAGGTCAGGGGGCGCTCCGGAGATGAAGACGGGGGCCTCGTCCGATCCCAGCCTGGGGATGCTGTCCAGGAGCTTCTGGGTGTATGGGTGCTTGGGACTGAGAAAAACGTCCTCCGAGCTGCCCAGCTCCACAATCTGTCCGCCGTACATGACCGCTATTCTATCGCAAAGGTCGCTGGCAAGGGCGATGTCGTGGGTGATGAAGATGAAGGAGATGCCCAGGTCCCGCTTCAGGTCTTTGAGCAGGTTCATCATCTGGGCCTGAATGCTGACATCCAGGGCCGAGGTTGGCTCGTCCAGTATCACAAGGCTGGGGTTCAGTACCAGGGACATGGCTATCATCACTCGCTGCTTCATCCCACCGCTGAGCTCGTGGGGGTACCTGTTGACGACCTCTTCGGGCAGACGCACCAGGTCGAAAAGCTCCAGAACCCGCTCTTGGGCCGGCCCTTTGCGGCCGCGGTTCTCCTGCAAGAATGGCTCGGCCACCTGGTGACCCACCTTCAGCACCGGATTGAGGGAGTTCATAGCCCCCTGGAAGACCATGGACATCCTCTTCCAGCGAATGAGCCGCCGGAACTCATCGTCCGGCAGGGCCGCAATGCTCTCATCTTCAAGCGTCACCTCGCCTCGATACCCGGTGGCGTTTCGAGGAAGCAGGCGCATGAGGGCCAGGGAGAGGCTGGTCTTCCCGGAGCCGGACTCGCCCACGATGCCCAGGGCTTGCCCGCGCTCCAGGTCGAAGGATATGCCGTCCACAGCCCTCACCACCGCCTCGCGTGTGGCGTAGTACATGTGCAGGTCTCTGACCTCCAGGAGGCTCACTGCCGCGCCATCCGCAGTCTGGGGTCGACCACCCGCTCCATACCCAGGGCGATGAGCACAAAGGTAAGGGCGGTTATCACGATGAGGATGCCCGGAGGCAGCACCCACCACCAGTACCCGACGTAGACCGCGCCGGTCCTGAAGCCCTGGTCCAGGATCTGTCCCCACGTGGGTATGGAGGGGTCGCCCAGCCCCAGGAAACTCAGCCCGGCCTCCGCCAGTATCGCGGCAGGCGTGAAGAATATCATCTGGGCGAAGACGAAGGGGGCCATCTGCGGGAAGATGTGCCGGAACATGATGCGCCACCGCGATGCGCCCAGGGCCGCGGTGGCCTCCATAAGCTGCCCCGACCTGATCTGCAGCACCATCGACCGGATCACTATGGCGAGGCCGGGCCAGCCAAAGACGATCATTATCGCAACTACTATCCACAGCTTCTGGCCCAGGATGAAGGCCAGGAAAAGCAGGATGGGCAGAAGGGGTATGTTGGTCAGGATGTCGGAGAAGCGCTGGATGGAGATGTCCGTTTTGCCTCCAGTGTAGCCGCTGATTATGCCCATTGTGGTGCCTATTGTGGTGGCCATGATGGCCGTGACCAGCCCTATTGTCAGCGCAACGGGAAAACCAAAGATGAGTCCCCTGGCCAGGTCCCGCCCTATGGAGTCTGTGCCCATCAGCCCGAAGCTGCCGCCGCCCAGGACGAACCTGACTGAACCTATGGAGTCCTGGGGACTCGACGACCTGGCCAGCACCCGTATCCGGTAGTCGCCCTTTAGGGGCTGGAACTCTCCGTCAACCTGGTCGTCCGGCGTGCCGAAAATAGCCTGGTCCGTCTCGCCTACCAGCGTGCTGGCGGGAACCTGTGCGCCAAACTCGTCCTGCAAGAACTGAGACACCTCCCCTGCGACGGAGGTCTCGCCGGTCAGGAACACCCGGAAGGGCGTCTCTTCATACCTCACCACGGGCGACGTCTCGCCGGGTCTTGGGGCGGGCACGACGTGTCTGAAGAGGCTGACGGTCCTGCCGTCCGGTCGCTCCACGGAGACGGTCACGGTGGTAGGCCTGGTGTCGTAGGAAACCCTCTCCAGGGAGAATGATGTAAACGTGGGCGCGTCGTCGTAGCCGTAGTCCAGGTCGAAAACGTAGGCGCTCTCCACTCCCCGCGTTGTCTGTCGCACCTCCGTCGGCTCGGACGCCTCGTAAATGGTGTGCTTGACGCCGCCGCCAATCCAGCCGGGAGGCACGCTCTTGGGATTGTCCGCCCACACCGACGGGTTGTTCCACAGCCGGGCGCCAAAGTCCAGGGGGTTGGTGGTCAGGGCGAATATCGAGATCCCTATCATAGTAATAAAGAAGGCTACGCCGGTCTTCCCGGTGGTGGAGGAGAGCAACTCCTTGAGCGTATTGCCCAGCCCGCCCGTCATTGGTATCTCACCCTTGGGTCAACAACTATGTAGAGAACCTCCAGAGTGAACCTGGCAGTGATGTATATGAGCGTGAACATGAAGGTGAGGGCCACGACCACGGACTCGTCCACGGCAAGAATGGCTTCGTAGTAGAGGAGGCCCATGCCGGGCCATTTGAACACCGTCTCTGTGAGAATGCCGCCGGCTACCGAGGAGGCAAGCCCCAGGATGAGTCCCGTAAGGATCGGCGGCGCGGCAACTCGAAGTATATGGTGGCGCATGACCGTGCCCTCGGGCAGGCCCTTGGCCCTGGCGACCGTCACGAAATCCTCCTGGGCGGTGTTCATAACCATTGTCCGCACAACGTACGTCCACGAGCCGACCGATATCAGCACAAGGGTGATAATGGGAAGGGCAGCGTGCCACATTAGGTCGATGAATCGGGCGAGGAACCCTTCAGGGGGAGGAACGCTGTACATACCGCCTGGCGGAAATACCCTCACCCCGAAAGCGGAGAGTACCAAATATGTGAGCAGGATGAGGAGAATTCCGGCCCACCATGCTGGCAGGGCGTTGGATGTGGCGGAGAATAGGGACGCTATGCGGTCGACCCTGGATCCCACCTTGGTCGCCAGTTTCACGCCGAAGAAGAGCCCAAACACGGCCGTTATGGACGAAGCGGTGGTCGCCAGGAGCATGGTTCTGGGAAGGCGCTCGGCTATAAGGGAAGTTATCTTACTGCTGCCGTCGGCGGTCTTCAGGGTCCTGGCTTCGCCCAGGTCCAGCATGATTACCCGGCCTATCATCTGCGGCAGCCGGAAGTACCATGCCCTGTTCAGGTCGTAGGACTCCTCCAGCTCCCGGCGATGCTCCTGGATGGCCAGCTCGATTTGGTCCGGGTCTCTGACGGTCTGGGCCAGCCCCTGGCGTAGCCCTCGCACCTCCTCATTGACAATGGCCGTCAACATCCGGTCGGAGAACCCGGTAGCGCCCAGTGTCACCGCCACAAGCACCAGGACGGCGAACAGTACGCCAAGGAGGGTTAACGCTCGTATTGCCAGGGTCTTGGCAATGGACATCTTGGCACCACCGACGGGGCGCCTCTACCGGGAGGCTTAGGATGCGGGAGGTCCGGCCCCGGTCTTCCTGCCCGATCTCATAACTATTAGGATGAGGCCGATCCCTATTCCGGCTGCGGCAGCCAGGATTATCCCTATGATCAGCCCGACCGGTGCGCCGCCACCGCCATCCTCTTCTCCCGGCATCTCTCCATCTGAGGTGGCTGTCGGAGGTGTCTCAGGGGCAGCCGTAGCATCAGCCGCGCCTGTGGGGGATGGCTGTGGCTGGAATGGAGGCGCTCCAAACTCGATGTCCAGTCTGCGCTCCAGTACCGACGCGAGCTCGTCGCTGTAGGCCGCCAGGTAGAGATGGTACAGGTCACCGGCGAGGGTTGCCACCTCTGAGGCGGGCATCTGCACCCGGAACCTGTTGTCGGCCACCGCCTCTGCAGAGCCGGACTTGATTATCTCGTCCGTTGCCGGGTCCAGGAATATGTACTGTACAGCCAGCTGCCCAGGTCCCTCCAACTCCACCACCGCCGAGAAGTCCGCGCCTTCTTCCAGGCTGCCTCCCTCTATGCCGCTGATCTGTACTACGGGAGACGTTCCGAAGTACAGGTCGCCGGGCTTGAAGGGGTAGTTGGCGTCCCTGAAGGCGGTTATCCGGGCGAACTGAGCGCTGCTGTCGAAGGTCTCAAGCTGGTATGGGCCGTTGCTTATGACCATGTGGTCTTTCTCTGCGAACCAGTCTATGGCTGCGCCGTATCTTTCGACCGCCTCCGCCTCGCTCACAAGCGACTCTCCGCCGACGGTCAAGACGTCCTGTGGCACGAAGCCGTCCTCCGCGAAGCTCCTCAGCGTGTTCCTCACAAGCCGGGCGTCCCCGTCCTGGACAAGGCTGGCCCAGTTCACGTTGAACCGCGCCGCGGAGGTGTCGCTGTAGGCGAGCTTCCTCTGCTCGAACACCAGGTCGTCCATGGCCGCCAGCACCTCCCAGGGCATACTCACACCCGACACGCTGGAGAACTGGGCAATGTAGTCGTTCTCGAAGTGCCAGAAGTCCGCGTAGACCTCCAGCTTGTTGTCAGGGGTTATACGGAACCCGCGGAAGGTGTCCGTGAAAGGCTTGCTGGTGGTGCCGATGGAGAACTCTATCTTGGCCTTGTCCTCGTTGTACACCGTATCGAAGAGCTGGGCTATGGGGTAGATAACGTCGGCCATTGTGATGGGGCGACCATGATGCCAGGTGCTCTGGAAGTATTTGGAATAGTCGAAGGTTATCTTGCTGGTAGCCCGGGTTCCGGCGGGAACTGCGGTCCAGGTACTCGTGCCGGCGTCCCATATGAAGGCGTCGGAGGGCAGATCCAGCTTGCCGCCCGGGCCGGCCGTCTCCACTTCGTAGTCGGCACGGAATGGGATGGGCGTCCCGGAGAAGGGGTGGGTAGCCAGAGGCGAGTCGTGGAGGTTGCCCCATATGTCGGCGCTGTATACGTCCCCGAAGCCTCCCACGGGGTTCCACGTAGTCCTGTTGGTCCACACCCACAAGTTGCCCACGTTCAACTCCCCGGTGCCGCCGGGGACGTGGGCCTCCCTGAGAGTCCAGAGGCTCTTGGGGCCGGAGACCAGGTCTTCCGTCACGCCCTGGATGTCCGCCCTTGCCGGGAAGTTGTTGACCGCGGTAACGATCCACAGGCGCACGGACTCGTCCAGGCACGCCTCTGTGGCCTGGGCGTACAGGTTGTTCCTCTCGTCCAGACCGCTAAAGTCGCCGGTAAAGATGCGCTGCCCGATCTCATCGATATGGGGCGCTTCGTACTGCCAGTATCCAACCTCTTGCCAGCCGGGCATATTGCCCAGCCAGGGGGCGCACATCTGGTTGATGGAGGAGAAGTCGTATTTCTGGGGCGACCCTCGGCCCCAGCCCTCGGTGTACATGTGCCATTGGAACAGCTGCGGGTCAGTGCCGTATACGGTGAATATGGCCGGACCGAACTGCTGTGGAATGGGAATTATTGAGAACCCAAGCTGCTCCAGGTCCGTCCTCAAGGTATTCCCGATGTCGAACCGCTCGTCCTCCGTCCTCACTATGAAC
This sequence comes from Dehalococcoidia bacterium, assembly GCA_965218945.1. Lineage (GTDB taxonomy): Bacteria > Chloroflexota > Dehalococcoidia > Lucifugimonadales > UBA2985 > DAOUJW01. The sequence continues at coordinate 1,952,155 of OZ244718.1, read as the reverse complement.
TTCAGATCGATGCGCCTGTCGTTGTAGTGCCAGAGCCCGTCTCTCATCTCCGCCCCGGCCTGGGTCATGGCGCGGTCGACAATGTCCTTTGCCAGCTGAGGATCGTACCGGATCTTGGCCCCCCGAACGGTATCGAACACCGTTAGGTAGTCGAAGTCCTCGGGGCTGACGTGGGTGAGCATCTCCCTGGCAAAGCCCTGGTATATCTCCTGGGAGATGAAGGGCCTGTTGACTATGTACTGGAGAGCCTGCCGCACCTCTTTAATGGAGAGGGGGTTCAACTCCCCTTCCGGCGCAGGGGCGGGATTCAGTATGACCGAGATCATGGTGGCCGGCGCCTGGTAGACGGTGATGTCCGGGTTGTCCTCCAGACGCTGCGCTGCGGGAATCTTCAGGCCGAAAATGTACATGTCCATAGCGCCCGCCTCCAACTCCCTGGAGGCTATGTCTACGTCGAAGGCGCTGAAGTTGATTGTGTCCGTGGCCGGGCCCGGCCGGTCGTGGGGAGGGACGTAGTCGCTGGGCGGTGCAAGAGCCAGGAAGACGAAAAGTAGCGCCAGCGTAATCGCAGTCAGCAGGTATCTTCCGGCTTTCTTGCCTCTCATATTCACTCTCTTAGCCTTTGTTACTAGGTCTGGCTCCGCTAGTCCCATAGTCTACTACAGACTAAGCGGAGCCGCTACGAGAAACGGAGTCACTTTCTCTACACTTGTCTTGGACGGGCCAGCCGTGTGCCTACTACCACGCCCACGGTTGCGGCCAGGAAAGCGGCTATCACGGCTATCACAACCACGATTATGGACCCGCTGTCGGAGTCATCGTCCCGTTCTTCCAGTTCCAGACCGCCGAGCCTTTCCTGGATGTCCAGAAGCTGGGCTGAGATGTCAGAAGGCGGTGAGGTGTCGGTGGTGGGCATTGAAGGCCCGTTGCCCCCTCCGCCTGAGCCTTGCTGGAGGGAGTCCAGCCGTGTCGCGATGTCGTCTACGGCCTCCTGGATGGTGTCAAAGCCGAAGTCCATGAAGAAGGACCCGGTCGCAATGTTCCCGGATGCGTCGATGGCTCTGAAGTCGTGGGCGCCTTCACCCGATATGGGAATGAAGATGCGGGCGGCGAACCGGCCGTCGGCGTCGGTCCTGACGGTGCTGATGACGGCTCCGCTTATCTCCAGGTATACGTCCTGGTCGGGCTGGAAGTTCGACCCCTGGATGGTGATGTCCTTGCCTCCTGCGCCGGACGGCGGCGAGAGGAATATTGACGGCAGAGGCATTAGCTCCTTGCGGGCGAATCCTATCTTCTGGTTCAGTGGGCCGTATTCACCCAGACGGGCGTCGGGCCAGGCCATGTAAACGTCCGTCTCGGTTGCTTTGATGGTGAAGTAATCACCGATGAAAGCTCCTCCGGGGAAGGCGTAGTTGGGGTTGGACGGAAAGTCGGTCACCCGGGCGTTCTCTATCCATGTCTCCCCGCCGTCCTCGGAGCTTGTGTAGTAGATGTGATACCTGGCTTCGACGGGGTCGTCTCTCATGTCTCCCCACATCACGTGGACCATCCCGTCCGGGCCGGCTGTTACGGCGGGGAAGAACTGCACCCGGTCGGTGTCGTCGTCGTTCAGGCGCTTGCGGGACCAGGTCTCCCCCTTGTCCGTGGAGGCCAGGAAGAAGATGTCCCCGTCGTCCCTCTTTCCGTCCGGCGGCTTGGCAGTGTAGACGACGTAGACCTCTCCCTGGGGGCCGATGGCAATTTGAGGGAAGCAGGATGCCCAAAAGCGGAAAAGGGAGTTGCGCGGGCTGTAAGCGACCTCGTTGAAGTCCGCTGCCTGCTTGGTGACGAAGGTGCGGCCGTTGTCATCGGACCGAGCCACGTGCACCTCCGCTCGACCCTCGAATGTGTCGTCGTCGGTGCTGTCCATCCATGTCACATAGAGGGTGCCGTCCGGAGCCACGGCGGGCTGCGAACCCTGCACTACTCTCTGGTCGTCCTGCCCGAAGGCGCTGATTACAACCGGGCTTACGGCGATTGGGTTGCTCCAAGTCCTGCCGCCGTCCTCGGAGCGGACCAGTTCGATGCTGGTCTCGGTCAGAGGGGCCTGAGTTATGGGGTCGACGCCAAAGAGGAATATGACTGGGATCTTGGTAACGAACTTGGTGTAGGTGACGTATATGACGTCCTCCTCCGGTTTTTCCTTGTTGGGTCCAATGGTCAGCCAGGGCTTGTCCAGGAAGGGAAGGGACAACTCGTACACGTCCCGGCCTTCCTCGTCCGGGTCAAGTGTGGTAGTGGTGATGTGGCTTCGCGAGGATGCGATAGGCTCCTCCCAGTTGAAGCCTCCGTCTTCGGACTTCGCTATGGGAATGGCGGCTATTACAGCAGAGCCGATGGCGTTGCCGATGGTGAAGTCCTCGATGTCCAGGGATATGGCGGCGGCGAAAGCGTTGCCGTCTCTGTCAAAGGCGATCACGGGGTCGCCCGCGCCTCCCAGGTCTTCAGACGGATACTTGACCTGCGACGGGCCTTCCCAGGTAACGCCACCGTCGATACTGGTGTAGGTTGTTATGCCCGGGAAGCTATAGTCGATGACTCCCAGGACTACGTGCTCGGGGTCCTTGGGGTTGACGCCAAGACTTGGCTCAGTCTGGAAGGGGTATTGGCTGAAGTCCCTGGTTACCAGGATGTTGCGGCTGAACTTGGGCGACGGGCTTCGGTAGGGCACCAGCGGGCCCTGGCCTCCGCCGGCCTGCGCGGAGATTCCCCTCACCTTGGGCTCCTGGCTGGGGAACGCGCTTCCCAGAGGACTGTCCTTAGCCGAAGAGAGGCGCGGGTCCAGTCCGTTGGCCACAAGCCACGCGGCGCCGGAGAGGTGGTCGCTGATTGGCTCAATCAGAGAAGCGGCTTCCAGGGATTGGTGAGAGGAGAGCCTGGGTCCCCCCCCCTCTCCTCCCGCCAGGGCAGTGGATGGCAGGGAGGCTACTAGCAGGAGCAGGGTCAGGATGGTTCCCAGCGCAATAAATCTACGAGCCATTATGCGTCCACCTTACTTTAGAAGTGTTCCTCTTACGGGTAATCCGAAAATTTGCGACACCCGGCGCCGGCGCAGCCGTCAACCTGGTGTCACTCCAGCTGCGTCACAATGGAGTCCAGCTGGTTTATGATTGCCAGCAGGGCGCCCTTGGTGAAGACGTCCACATAGGTGCCATATTCGCTGGCTCCGGACAGGGAGTAGCTTTCCAGCCAGGCCAGATATGTGTCGTCCACGGATACGTTCAGACTGGGCTGTCTTTCGTCCCAATCGAAGTAGTTGTCGATTCTCAGGATGATCCTGTCTATGGGGGTTACCAGGGCGGGGTCGGCTTCGGCGGCGATGGACTTGAGGTTGCTCCAGTAGGCGCGAGCCTCTTCTCTGTCGACCGGGATGTCTCTCCTCATCTCCACCAGCAGAAGCCGGTGTTTCTCGACGGTGTTCGCCGATTCTTTGATGACGTTCAGGATGTCCGATCCATTGCCCGACTCCAACTGGGTGAGAGCGAGACGCAGCTGCTCCTCCAGATTGGCTACAGAGTTCCCCAGGGCGAGTACGTCCTCTTGAGGCACTGCGCCCATCTGGGCGTCTCTCTGAGCGATTTGCGCCCTCAGATCGGCCTCCAGCGCGCCGGCCGTCTCCAGGTCTGAGGCGAGCGCAAGGGATTCCGCCGTCCTGGTGTCCAGGTCAGCTTGCAGCCCCTGCACCTGCTCCTGTAGTTGGGAAAGCTCGGCCAGGGTGGCGCTAGGGGCCGTCGTCTCACTCGGTTCCAGGATCAGGCTTCCTAGTCCCAGCCCTCCTGCGAGACCCAGCAGGGCGGCAATGAGAGTTACTCCAAACCACACAACGGTGTTGTTCCTGGAACCTCCTGCTGGTGGGGTGTTTTCTTGATTGCTCTGTCTATAAGTGTCTTCCATTGCTCCTTAGTACCTCTCTACACTTAGTATTAGTTTACAGCCTAATAAAGCTGCGGTCTAGCATATGCGAGCGGTCTCATTTTCACAACCCGGGTTTGATGATATTGGAAGGTCAGCATACAAGAGAACTTTGAAGAAAAATTGAAGAAACTCTTGCCAACATCGCCTGCGGAGGTTACCTTTGGGGCCACAGGAGCGCCCCGGAGAACGATGGAGAGCCGGTCGGCTTCACCGGTAGACTTGGCGCTACGCATACCAATGAACGCTAGAGGGTAGATGATTGGATAAAGAGGTTCTGATCGGCAAGACTTTGACCAGCATGTACGAGTTTGTGGCCTGTGACCAGTGCGGCACCAGGCTCCGATTCGGGGACTACGAGTGCCCCCACTGCGGGGCGGACGTGGAAAACGAGATGCGACGGTGGGCTGCAAGGCTCGTGGAGAAGCTGGCCCTTTGAGGCGAGCGGTCGTCGCGTAAGTCCGCTCCGAATTAGAGTCATGGAACCCGCCCCACGAAAGCGGTTCATGGAGTGCCCCGACTGCCGGAGCCCGGCGGTCCACGTCCCCTGGGAGCCGCAATCGGTTACTGGACGCAGGCGTATGCTTTGGGGCCTGGCTTTCCTCTGGCTTACCTCGCTTGCTTTGGTAGCCTTGGCTATTCTGACCGGGGAGTATTTGTGGCTCGTCGGACTGGGGGCCTACGGACTGGTTACAATCGCGGTGGGTGTGGCATACTATAGGAGCGCCCACAGCTATCGATGCGCAAGCTGCAACCGCAGATGGCGCGATTAGCGGAGCGCCTTGGTTGACGGGTCCTTTAGCGAGACCCAGCAATGCTGTAGCGAGACGGGGAGGAAGAAATGCCGCCACGAGAGACGATAACAGTTACTCAGATTTGCCCAGTATGCCATGAGGAATTGGGGACCTTTTCCGAGAAGAAGGAGAACCTCATGCTGTCAGCCCGGGACAGCATCTGGTGCGAAAACTGCCAGGCCACAGTGCCGGCAGTCAGGGAAGTCTCAGGCAGGCGGGCCTCCATAGAGAAAGAGGTAGAGAGCTACCCCATCTCTATTGAACTGGGAGACCTCGGCGCGGTAGAACGAGCAGTAGTGTAGAGGTACCTGCAATGGCCGACGAGAAGACCGTCGACTCCTGGATGGAGGAGTTGGGCCCGTCCCTGCGCGAGATAGCCCAGACCCTCAGACTTCTCGTCCTCCAAGCCGTCCCGAACGTCAGCGAGTCCATCAAGTGGGGTGCCCCCTGCTATGAGAGGAGCGGCAAGGTCTGCTACCTGGCGGCCAACAAGGGGTATATCAACTTGGGGTTCTTCAACGGCGCCGGCCTTAACAACCCGGATGGGCTGATTGAGGGCACGGGAGCGAAGATGCGTCACATAAAGGTGAGGACGACGGAGGATATTCGGCCGGAGGTCTTCGCCTCCCTGGTGCAGGAGGCTGTGCGGCTCAATACCAGTGAATAGTCATAAAGCATACATTTGTGTACAAACCGATAGCGTGTTAAACTGGCGCGGCACCTGGACGAAAGTAAGGGGGTAAGGGCGATGAACCTATTCAACCCACAACAGGCCGATCTCATCTTGGCAGAACTGATGGCGAAGCAGCGGTTGGCGGAACAACACCGGTCCGGAAAGAGAGAGCGGCGCCACAAAGTAGCCGGAAGGATTAAGCACGAGATACTGCATGACCTGAAGATCGTGACCTCTCCAGTCTGGTGGCCCGTTTCCAAGGCGCTTTCTTTGGCGAAGCGGAAGAAGGCGGATGTCCAGTCAAGCGAATCATTCTCCACTGACTTGGACAGGCCCCTTTACAAATAGCCTGGGCGTCCAGACAACCCCACGTCAATCGCCCATCGTCCCTGTAACCGGTCTCCCGCGTTTGCTTTAGAGCCGAATCTGTGCTCTAATGGGCGCGAGTCCACACGGAAGGGGTAGCGGCCATGAACATGTTCGATCCCCATCACCACCAGCGGATGGAGTACTGGGCGGATCGGGTTTCTGAGCAGACCAGGAACGGCGAGTACAGTACTGCCCATCTCAGGGCCGCCGACGCTCTTTGGCATTTCATGGAGACCTCCGTGAAGATTGTGACGTTTCCCGTATGGTGGCCAATTTCCCGGTGGAACAAGCGCAAGAAGAGAAAGAGCCAACCGCAAGACCCCTACACGACTGACCTTAACAGGCCGCTCTACAAGTAGACGAGCGGCTCCTGCTAGTCTGCTCTTAGGCAGGCCTCATACTACAATGGTTTTGGAACCATAATGAAGCAGGAGGAGCAACAATGAACCCATTCCACTGGGGACACTCGGCCGACGTGGATCAACAGGTCACCATGATGTCTGTGTCATCGTCCAAGTCTTTCCCCGAGCACAGCGACGCCTCCCGCGGCCTGACAGACGTGATGTGGCACAGCATGCATGTAATCGAAGCGGTGGTGCACTTCATTGGGATTCTCATTAAGGTTGCTACGTTTCCCGTCTGGTGGCCCATCTCCCAGTTGAAGAAGCTGGGCAAGAAGAGCAACCAGCCGCAAGATCCCTTCACCACCGATTTGAACAGGCCGCTCTACAAGTAATCCGAGAATACGGAGTCCGAACGGCCTAAGCCAGCGCCGCCTCCAGCGCCTTCTGCGAACCGCCGATCACCAGTTGCCCGTTGACCACCACCAGGGGCCGCCGTATGAGACGCGGCTCTTGGAGCATTAGCTGCACCAGTTCCTCTTCGGAGAGGCTTTCGGCCGGGCGGCCGAGGGCCTTGAATGAGGGGCTGTTCCATGAGAAGACATCCACAGCTCTACGCCCTCCAAGGAGTTCTTGGAATTCATCTTCGGTGAACTTCTCCTGGAAGAAGTCCCTCTCCTCAGTTTCCAGACCGTTTTCGTGGAGCCACGCTCTCACCTTGCGGCAGGTGGATCAGCGGCTCCACCAGTACAACGTCGCTTTGGGCATATCTGCAACCTCAATCCTGTGTGATTTCTATGGTATCCGGGGAAGTCCCGGTGCGCATATCCAGCAATGGCCTGCATCCCTATGGGATGCAGGCCATTCGCTCGATTCCATTTAGTTGAAGCTTTACGCCTTCGCTATCTCTTCCGCCTTCAGGACCGCCCGGATGATCTTATCGTAGCCTGTGCAGCGGCAGAGGTTGCCGGCCAGCCAGTGGCGGATGCGGGCTTCGTCGGCGTCCGGCTCGCTGTCCAGGAGACTCTTGGCTGCCACGATGAAGCCGGGAGTGCAGATGCCGCACTGGAGGGCGGCCTCTTCCAGGAACGCCTGCTGTAGCGGGTGCAGCCCCTCGGGGGTGGCCACGCCTTCTATGGTGGTGATGGTCTTGCCCTGAGCCTCAACGCCCAACACGCAGCAGGAATCCACGATTCTGCCGTCAAGTATGACGGTGCATGCGCCGCAGTTGCCGTCGTTGCAGCCCTCTTTGGCTCCGGTCAGTCCTATTATATCACGGAGGCTCTCAAGAAGACTCTGGCGGCTCTCGCACAGGAAATCTACTTCGGTATTGTTGATGTTGGTTCTTACGTGGATCTTCTCTGCCATATCTACTCCTCTCCCTTGGCTCTTGCAATTGCTGTTCGCAGGGCTCGCTTGGTCAGGATGCCAACCAGGTGGATGCGCTGCTTGACTGTGCCCCTCATGTCGTTGATGGGGCTGGCCACGGCCTTGGCGGCCTCAGCGGCCTCTTCGATGGTAGCCTCGCTGGCCTCTTTCCCGACCATTGCGTCGGCGGCAGCCTGGGCCATCCTGGGTGTAGGAGCTACGGCTCCCACGGCTATCTTGGCCGAAACGACCTTCTCCTTGGCGTCGTCCAAGACGACTGAGACCCCGGAGTTTGCGATAGCGATGTCCATTTCATTTCTGGGTATAAACCGCAGGAAGGCGGCTCCGGAGTTGGGCTTGGGGGCTGGGAAGTTCAAGCCCACCAGCAACTCGCCGTCTTGAAGTTGGTTTCTACCGGGGGCAGTGCAGAACTCCTCAACGGGGATGGACCGGCGACCGTTGGGTCCGGCCACATCGGCGATCCCGCCCAGAGCCATAAGCGCCGGGATTGTGTCGCCGCTGGGAGAGGAGTTACAGAGGTTTCCTCCAAGGGTGGCCCGCGCCTGGATCTGGATTCCGCCGATAAGGAAAGCCGCATCCACGAGACCGGGGTAATGCTCGATTACGGTCTCGTTTTCGTAGACCAGGCAGCATGGAACGGCGGCGCCCACTGTCAGGCCATTGGCCTCCGAGTAGGAGAGTTCGTTCATCTCTGGGACTTTTTTGACGTCCACCAGGCGGTCTATCTGGAAGCGTCCGCCGCGCAACTGGACGATGACGTCCGTGCCTCCTGCGAGGGCTTTGGCATTGGGGCCACTTTCGGCCATCAACCGGACGGCCTCATCAAGGGTGGTCGGAGCTACGTATTCAAAATCTTGCATGGCACATCCTCTCATAGTCTGGCAACATTATAGCACGGCCTCAATAAAGGGCAATAGCCGAAGTCCGGGTGGCGCCCTCAGCCCCTCGCTGCGAGCCAGCCGGCGATGCCCTGCCGGTTCCGCTCCAGCCAGGTCGCGTTCAATCTAATCCTCTCCAGTGACTGCTGAATGGTCCTCTCCGCCGAGGGAGCCGGATGGCTGTTGAAGAACTCCTCAACGTCCCTGGCGCGCTCCGGCGTGGTGAACGAGCCGGTTACCCCAACCAGCCTCATTATGGCGAAGCCGCCGCGCCCGTACCTCCTGTCTAGCTCCTCCCAGTTCTCCTTGATGAACTCCCACGCCAGGTCCTTCCCGTGCCGGTTGCCAGCCAGGGACACAATCACCAGCACAGAGTCCTGGGAACGCACCTCGGATGAGAGGGAGCGTTCCAGCATATCCTGGAGGAGCTCACTGCTCTGGAAACGGGTGAGCGCGCCCAGGAGTCGCATGCGCTCTTCGTGGAGGTCCGCCTCCCTCTCCAGCCGCCACAGCGTGTCGTAGGTGGACTCGTCCCCTTCCTGGGCCACAAGGCCGTAGACCACGCCTTTGAGGTCGGGGTGCAGGGACGCCGGGTCACTCAGGAACCTGTCGAAGCGGCCCTTGGCCTCTGCGATGGTCACGGGGTCTCCGTAGGCCCCGTACTGGCCCAGGACAATCCCGCGGCGCAGGGATTCCAGGTGGCCCTCGTTCGCGCCGGCGTCCCATCCAACCTGCCTGGCAATGCGCTCGAACAGCCCTCTCGCGAAACCTTCGTACTGGTCTATGCATGGCTCGTCGTATAGCAGGTTCTCCATGCCGCGGAGGTTTGTGGCCAGGTCGCTCCACACTGAAGTGTCCGCCTCGGCCTTGTAAGCCTCGGCAAGGGACAGGAACTGGGTGGCCGGCAGGAAGCCCGCGCGCACCATGGCGTAGGCGTCGTTCTGGAGCCCCAGCCGGTCGATGGCCGGAAGTTCGAGCGCCTCCACCGCGCCCTGGAGCCTGGACCAGTCCTCCGGGGAGTAGTTCACCCTGTAGAACCCCGTCTGACCGGAGTTCACCTTCACCCAGCCCTCGGAGCCGGCGTCCTTGTCCACCTCCACATCGGCGTCCCGCTGGTCCATCAGGAGGGAGGCCGTGTCGGAGTCGCCTGCCTTGGCGACGCTGACAGGGACCTGCCAGAGAGTGGGGTCTTCCTCGCCCTCGTCCAGCAGGTGGTCGTACAGGAACCGCCGCTGGTTGAGCCCGATATGCCGGGCGTCTTCGTGCCTGTGCGTCTCAGCCTGAAGGACCGGGTAGCCCATCTGCTTGACCCAGGTGTTCATAATGGCGGTAACGGGCTGGCCGGAGGCCTCCTCCAGGGCCGCCCACAGGTCCTCCGTGCGGGCGTTGGCGTACTGGTTGGCGGAAAGGTAGCCGTGGAGTCCCTTCTGGAAGGTCTCCTCGCCCAGAAAAGTCTCCAGCATCCTGAGAGTGGCGCCGCCCTTGCTGTAGCTGATGGCGTCGAAGAGCTCCCGGATTTGCGCGGGATTCTCCACCCTGGCCTCAATTGGGTGGGAGTTTCGCAGTCCGTCCAGGCTGAGACCGGAGTTGGTGTCCTGGAAGACGAACTGGGTCCACATATTCCACTCCGGGTACTGGTGGTCGACGGCCTTGTCGCCCATCCAGGAGGCGAAGCTCTCGTTGAGCCACAGGTCGTCCCACCACTCCATAGTCACCAGGTCTCCAAACCACATGTGCGCCATCTCGTGGGACACCACCTCCATGATTCGCTGCCGGGTCGCCGCCGAGGAGTTCTCGGGGTCGTAGAGCAAGGCGGTCTCTCGATAGGTGATTGCGCCCCAGTTCTCCATTGCGCCCGCCGCGAAGTCCGGGACGGCTATGTGGTCCAGCTTCTCCAGGGGATACGGGATGCCGAAGTAGCTGTTGAAGTAGTTCAGCAGCCCGACGGCGTTCTCCACTGCGAATCGCCCCTGCTCCTCTTTGCCACGCGTGGCCCAGACCCTCACCAGCGTCCCGTTGGGGGCCCTCTCCTCCACGGAGGCGAAGTCGCCAACGATGAACGCCAGCAGGTACGTGGACATCTTCGGCGTCTCGGCGAAGCGCACTATCTTGGCGTCTCCTTCCACAGGAGTCTCGCTTACAATCAACGTGTTGGAGATAGCCACCAGGTCTGAAGGGACGACCAGGGTAACGTCAAATGTAGCCTTGACTGCGGGGTCGTCCCAGCAGGGGAAGGCCCGCCGTGCGTCAGTGGCCTCGAATTGCGTGGTGGCCAGGTATCTCTGCTCACCCTCCGGGTCGGTGTACTGGCTCCGGTAGAAGCCCCGAAGCTGGTCGTTCAGAGTCCCGTTGAATTTTATGTATAGTGTCGCGTTCCCGGGCGGTATCTCCTGGCCGAAGTCAAAGCTTGCGGTCTCCATCTCTTCGTCCAGAGCGATGTTCTGGGCGGTCAGGGACGCGCCGTTCTCCAGGGCTAACCGCGCCTCCAGGATGTCAATCTCTATGGCGTTGACGGCGATGCTGGATGTGGCCTCCGTCACCTGGATTTCTATGGTCTCCTCTCCGGCGAAGCTGAAGCTGTCCAGGTCCGGTGTCAAAGTGAGTGCGTATTTCAGTGGCTGGACGGTGGTGGGCAATCGATAGGCTGAGACTGTTGTCATGCGCTCTTTTCTTCCTCCCTATGTTGGGCTGCACTTGATTATACGCTACCGCGCCAGTATCGGGAAACAGCGAGGGTGTTCAGGAAAGCGATGCTATAATGAGGCAAATCTCCAGAGAGGAAGACCTCTTCCCCCTCGAGGGGGAAGATTGAGATGGGGGTGAGAACGCCCTTAAGTATGCCCCTATCCCCGTATCAAGTACGGGGCAGGCTCTGACCTTCCCCCGCAAGCGAGGGAAAGGATATTGACGTATCCACCCAGATCATTCACTTTTCCAAGGAGGCGCTTTGGTAACGCGACAGGACTACAGGTTGGACAGCAGCGGCATATCCCTGGCCGCGACGCTCTTTGTGCCGCCCGGCCCGGGGCCGCACCCGGCGCTAGTTATATGCCACGGGATGCCCGCGGGGCCGCGACCGGATACCGGCGGGTCGGATACGGCTTCAGAGGGAGAGGGGCTTGAGTACCCGGGCCTGGCCGAGTGGTGCGCCTGGGAGGGCTTTGCGACCCTGATATTCAACTTCCGCGGCACCGGCGATAGCGGCGGGAACTTCCACGCCCTTGGCTGGGCGCAGGACGCGGACGCGGTGGTCTCCTGGATCATCGAGAGACCGGAGGTGGACCCGGCGAGGGTGATTCTGCTGGGTTCCAGCATGGGGGCGACCATCGCTATCTACGTAACGGCCAACCGCCCGGAGGTGGCAGGCCTCGTCTCCTTTGCGGGCCCCGCAGTCTCGAGGCCGCGCGTTGAGCCCGCCGAGGCGGTGGAGCGCATGAGGGCGATGGGCATTATCCGCGACCCCGACTTTCCACTATCCCTGGAGGAGTGGGCCAATGAGGGCGTGGCGCTCAGCCCATCGGAGTGGATTGGAAAGGTGGCTCCCAGGCCTCTGCTCCTGCTCCACGGAGACGCCGACGACGTGGTGTCACCGGACAGCGTCTACACCCTCTTCGAGCGCGCCGGCGACGGCAAGGAGATGCAGATGCTGCCGGGCATAGGGCACCGCTTCCGCAGCGAGGCCACGGCCATTGGAGTTGCGCTGGAGTGGCTGAAGGGGAAGTTTATTTCAAATAATGCCTAGCATACATCTACTCGTTGACAAGTATGTCATGACTTTGTACTATAGTGATAGCCGGCAGGGCTGCTAGCTGAGCCCGAGGGTGGCTGTCATCCGTCGGCTGCGCTTAATTTTACTGAATGTACGTCTTATATCTTGACGAATCTGGAACTCACGCGGCGGCCAGCTATTTTGTGCTAGCTGGCCTTGCTGTTTTTGAGAGAGAAATTCATTGGTTTGCTCAAGACATAGATTCTTTGCAAAGGGAATATTCCCCTCAAGAAACTGAGGCGGTCTATTTCCATGCGTCCAGGCTACGAGTTCGAGCCAGTGAGGAAGTGGAGGTCCCCTGGGGGCAATTGACTCGTGAGCAAAGGAGCGAGCTGAAGGACAGAATCTATGAGGTGATACGCAATCGTAGAGGAATCCTGTTTGCGTGCGCTGTGGAGAAGAGGTACGCGGAGATCCGCCACGAAGACCCTTACGAGGGGGCTTTTGAGGACCTCATGAGCAGGTTTGATATGTTTATGAGGCGCACTAACCAATCTTTGGTAGCAGATGGGAAAGAAGAGCAACGCGGTCTGGTAGTGTTAGCCCAATCGAGCTATGACAAGACCCTTTCACTTTTGGCTGGCCGCCTTAGGGAAACGGGTACCCGTTGGGGTTCTCTCCACAATGTAACGGATGTGCCCTTCTTCGCTCCTGCCCGCGACACCCGTCTATTGCAGTTCGCAGATTTCTGCGCAAACGCAGTGTATGGTCGGTATAACTCGGGATTAGCCAGGGATTTCGACCGCATAGCACCGAAATTCGATCAAGACGGCGGGACATTGCATGGCCTAGTTCACCTCACCACAGATTTCGCATGCTCGTGCATTGCATGCTTTAGCCGGCGAGCACGTTGATGATTACCATCTCCCCTTTCACTGAGGACATCCGGCAATAGTTCGCCCCCTGCTTCCCGCGTTGACTCATTCGCCATGCCGTGATAGTATCTAGTGGCATTTGGCAGGCGTTTCCCTTGCTCGTGCTCGGGATGAGCCTCAGGCTGCACCCGACTGCTTTTTCAGTAGGACCGTACAACGTGAGCTAGCCGCGCGCTCAAATTGGGCTTGTGTGCTGGACTTGATTCACCCGAATACTCAGTAAAGGAGAAGCTGGATTGATTACAACTATGGTGGGGAACTATCCCAAAATCTCTCCGGACGCCAAGGCCCCCAGCCTCCGGACAGCTATCTCCCGCTTCGATGAAAGTCGCATCACCCTGGAGGAGTTGAAGCGGGTTGAAGAGGAGGTCACCAAGGAGGTCATACAGGACCAGGTGGATTCCGGGCTGGACCTGGTCACGGACGGCCAGATCCGGTGGGACGACGGCCAGACGTACATTGCCCGCGGTATCAAGGGCTTCACCGTTAATGGCCTGATACGGTACTTCGATACCAACACCTACTACCGGCATCCCATACCGGAGAACAGATTGCAGTCCAACGGAGCCATCACGGTGAAGGACTACGAGTTCGCCGCGGCCAATAGCGCGAGGCCCGTCAAGGCCGTCATCACCGGGCCTTACAGCCTGGCAAGGCTGTCGCAGCTGGGCTGCTACGAGGACCTTCGCTCTCTCGTCATGGACCTTGTGCCTATCCTGAACCGGGAGGCCAAGGCTCTCCAGAGCGCGGGAGCCTCCGTTATACAGTTCGATGAGCCGTCTATTCTCAAGCACAAGGAGGACATCGACCTCTTTGCAGAGGCCATTGAGGGCGTTACGGACGGCGTCACCGCCACGACCGGCGTGTGCACAATCTTCGGGGACGCCACGGGAATCCACAGCCGGCTGTTCAGCCTGCCCGTCGATATAATTGGCCTTGACTTCGTGGCGGGGCCCGCCAACTACGACCTTATCGGTGAGCTTCCGCAGGAGAAGAAGTTGGGCTGCGGCATAGTTGACGCCCGCAACACCAGGCTGGAGACTGTGGAGGGTATCGCGGAGGCAATCAAGCGCGTGAGCGGGTCGGTTTCGCCGGACCGCCTCTACATCAACCCAAGCTGCGGTCTGGATTTTCTGCCGCGCCCCAACGCAAGGGCAAAACTGACTCGCCTGGTTGGAGGCGCAAAAAAGGCCCAGGAGGATTTGTCATGACGAAGGGACTATTGACCACGGCAGTCGGGAGCTATCCCAAGCCGGACTACATCACCAAGGCGCGCGCCCAGTTTCTGAGGGGCGAAATAGGCGCTGAGGCGCTTGAAGAGCTGGAGAAACAGGCTACGGCACATTGGATCCAGGTGCAGGAGGATGTGGGGATGGACGTGGTGGTGGACGGCGAGATGTACCGGGGAGACATGGTGGCCTACTTTGCCGAGAACATGGCGGGGTTCACCAACAGCGGCCTCGTGCGCTCTTACGGCAATCGATACTACCGCAAGCCCATCGCAACCGGCCCCATTGGCCGGGACAAGCCCATGACCGTTGACTGGTGGAAGTACGCTCAGAGCCTCACGGACAAGCCCGTAAAGGGAATGCTCACCGGCCCGTACACCATCGTGGACTGGTCTTTCAACGAGTACTACCCTACCAGAGAGGCCTTTATCATGGACACCGCCAGGGCAGTCCACGATGAAGCTATGGACCTTGCCAAGGCCGGCGCCAAGTACATACAGATCGATGAGCCGGCGCTGTCCGTCAGGCCTGAGGAGATGGAGATTGCGGCAAAGGCCTTCGCCGTCGTAACGGACGGTCTGGACGCCTTCACCATCACCCACATCTGCTACGGCGACTTCGCAAAGGTCTTTCCACACCTGGCTACTTTCCCGGTGGACATGCTGGACATGGAGATGACCAACAGCAACTACGACTTCCTGGACCTCATACGGGGATACCCGTCCTTTGACAAGTATCTGGCGATGGGAGTGGTGGACGTTCATAACCACGCCATCGAACCGTTGGAGAAGGTGAAGGCGGGCATCAAGATGGGGCTGGAAGTGCTTACCCCGGAGCGCCTTTACATCGACCCGGACTGCGGTCTGAAGACGCGAATGGTCGATGAGTCCATTGCCAAGCTCAAGGTGATCAGCGACGCCGTCAGGGAAGTGAAGCAGGAGCTGGGGATAGAGTAGGGGCGGGCGCACATAATTCCTTCCCTCGCCTGCGGGGGAAGGTCAGAGCCTGCCCCGTACTTGATACGGGGATGTGGGGATCAGCGCATCTGCAATCTCATCGCGCACTTCCGGCTCCGTCTCCGCAACCAGGGCGTCCCTCAGCGCCGCCTCCGCCTCCGCTCCGCCTATGGCGCCCAATGCCCAGGCGGCGTGACCGCGCACCAGGGGTATGTCGTGGCATAGCGCCTCGACCAGACTTGGGATTGCTCTCGAATCGCCAATGTTGCCCAGGGCCACGCACACGTTGCGCAGCATACCGGCGCGCTTCGCCCGCTTGATGGGGCTGTTTGCGAACCGCTCTCTGAACTCCGCCTCTGTGATTTTCAGCAGGGGCAGAAGCTCCAGGGCGGTGAAGCCGTGCTCGCCGGTCTGGAAGGCGGGCTCCTGTGTGGGCAGGGCCTTGCGGTTGACGGGGCACACGTCCTGGCAGATGTCGCAGCCAAAGACCCAGTCACCGACAAGTGGACGCAGGGGCTTGGGGATGGGGCCGCGGCACTCGATGGTCAGGTAGGAGATGCACTTGGTGTTGTCCAGGACGTAGGGCGCGATCAGTGCGCCCGTAGGACACTTGTCTATGCAGATGGTGCATTGGCCGCAGGTCTTCTTCGATGGCGCGTCAGGCTCCAGGTCCAAATCGGTGATGACCTGGCCCAGGAACACCCAGGAGCCGTGACTGCGGGTGAGGATATTGGTGTTCTTCCCAAACCAGCCGACGCCCGCCCGCTCCGCTACAGCCCTGTCCAGCATGGGGCCTGTGTCTACGTACACCTTGACCTGCACCAGCTGCTCCAGGCGCTCCGAAAGCCTTTGCACAAAGAGCTTCAGCCGACGCTCCATAACCTTGTGGTAGTCCTGCCCCCACGCATAGCGGGCCACTTTGCCTTGCAGGGGCGTCGAATCGTCGATCTGTGACGGGTCCTCCGTCATGTAGCTCATGGCCACGGCGATTATAGAGCGTGCGCCGGGCAGCATCTCCTGTGGGTTGCAGCCGCGCTTCACCCTGGCCTCGTGGTACCAGGGGAGGCCGTCCATCAGGCCGTCCTGGACCCTCTGCAAGGCAATCTCCTCGGCTTCGTAGAAGGGGTCCGCGGAGGTTACTCCAACGAGGTCGAACCCCAACTCAGCGGCGAGCTCCTTGACCACCTGCTTGGCCTTGGCGTCGTATACTCTGGTCTCTGACGGCATGATAAAGCTATTATGACATATATTGGGCTGTGGAAGCGTACACCGCCTGCGGCGCCGTATCCTTTGAATCTGGGATGTGAATGAAACTACTCCTCAGAACCTCCGCGTTTGCGGCGCTGCTTCTGGCAATTGTGGTCTTGAACCCTGCGGTGGCTGCGGGCCAGTACGCCGGGACTCCTGGGCCGGCTACTACTAGGCCGGCTACTGTTGAGCCGGTTAGAGTTGCAGATGATGAGAACATTGAGCTGGCTCCTGTCGATGACAAGGCGGACCCCGCGATCTTGGTCCTGGCTTGGGTGGCCCACGATGACGCTCTCAATGGTATTGGGCAGCTTCTGGGCTATCAGGCGTTTTCGGACCAGCCTGTTGGAGGCTCGTCTGGCGAAATTCTCCTCCGGCGGCGAGCAACGGCCTTTGGACGCGGTCCCGATTGCGCAATCATCTTCGGGAGGGTTGCCGTCCGGGGCGTTGCTGTTAGTACTTACAACCTCTATGTCCTTTGGCATAATCGCCCTGTTCGATTATCCGTCCCAGATCTCCAATCTTCATCCCTGGATAGACGTAGTACTCTTGGTCTGGTTTTTAGTCGGCCCTTTCCTGATAGGCCTTCTGTCGGAATCCCGTGGGGTTGGCGCTATCCCTATACTGGGCTACGTCTTGGGATTGCTTCTGTGGCATTCTACCCCCGGAGAGAGTATGGATGCACTCTTTTACGACATTGGCTGGCTTGGTTTCCTGCTAGGGCCGGTGGCCTTCTGGGCGCTAAGTCTGTATCTGATATTCCGAGTCGGAAGGGCGCTCAGGGGACATTTCGTGTGAGGATGTCGTTCTGAGAGGGGATTACTGAAGTACGGGAAGCCCCAGCAACGCCTCAGGCTTGTCGATGACGAAATCGGCCTCCGTTTGAGCATGGCTGCTGTTGGCCGCAGGGATGCCCCAGGTGGCGAGGCAGCTCCAGCAGCCTGCCGCCTGCGCTGCTCCCATATCGGCGGGGGTGTCTCCTACCACGACGCACTGCCCCGGATCGGCTCCCAGGCGCTCCAGCGCGAGCAGCACACCCTCCGGGTGGGGCTTGTGGTTAGTTACGCTCTCGAATCCCACTCCTGTGGAGAAGAAACCGTCGATTCCAAGTTCCCTGGCTTCATGAGACGCTCCGACGCGTAGCCCTTCCACTTCAGACTCCCAGCCCTTCTGAGTCACTATACCCATCTTCAGGCCTCTTGCTCGAAGCTCCTCAAGCATCTGCCGGATTCCGGGGAAAAGGTCTATCAAGCCCGCTTTCTTTGTCCAGTAGGTACGCCGATAGCCTTGGAAGAGGTCCAGGGGACGCAGTCCCTCTCTCTCCTCCAGTGGTCTGAGGGTGTCCTCGAGCTGTCGGCCTCTCATGTCTCTGACGAACGCCTCCGCCGTCGGATCATGAATGCCCGCAGAGGTGAAGACGCGCTGGAGAGCGTCCAGACGAGCGGCGTAGGAGTCCACCAGCGTGTCGTCGAAGTCGAATACGATGGTGGTAATTGCTGGATGCGGCGCTTCCCGGCCCGTCTCTGGTTGTCTGGCTGAAGTGTAGGTCACGGGCGATATCTAGTACTGCTGGAAGAGTCGGCCCCATCCAGTCTTCATTGCGGCCTCGACACGCCGGTTCCCGATGAAGCGGAGCCAGTAGGAGTTGTGGTAAACGTTGGATGCGAAGAATGACCAGGGCGCAATGGGCGACCTGAGCAGCAGGTTCTCCAGGGGCTTGAGGGGTCCCCAGTAGATCAGCTTCTGGCCCCGGCTGGCGAAGGTGTTGCCGCTTCCCTCGAACCGCCAGTCCACGCCGGAAATGTCTTCGCCCACAGTCTCTATCTGGGACGGGTCGCCGCAGCCCAGACCCCGCTCGTGGGCCAGCCTGATGAACTTGATTGACATGGGGTCAAAGCCCATCATCTTGGCCGACACCGCGTCTATGGCCACCTGGTCTGCGCTTGCCAGAAGGACGTTCTTCTCGTGCCACCTCATGGCTCGGGGGCCTGGGCCATCGCCGGCCAGTGTGCCGTCCATAACGGCGAAGACGCCCGGGTGTATCTCCTTCTGGATCGTCAGCAGGTCCACCAGCGTTTCGTGGATGACCGAGTGTGTCCAGTGACGCTTGCGGTTCAGAAGCCCTCCAAAGGCGTTCTTCATTGCGCCGGTGATGGTGGTGAAGACGTGGGTTTTCATGGTGGGCAGGTGCACAATATTCTTGCCCGGGAATATCTCCGGTATGGCGAGACCCTCCGGGAATATCTTGTCCAGCACCAACATCTCACCCTTGGGCTGAAAGGGTATCCACTTGTTGGGGGGCACGTCCAGGTGGACGTTGGGGAGGTTGTACTTCTCCTGAACGGGTCTCTGCTTGTTCCGTATCTCACCCTCGAAGGAGTCCACAACCACAGTGCCGTTATGCGCTGCGATGAGGTCTTTGTAACCGTCCTGCTGGAGAGCGTTGATGACACCCTCAAGCTGCCAGGGAGTAGTCGAGCAGGCGGGGTAGTAATACTGCCAGGAGATATTGATCTTGAGCAGAGTGGATATGTCGGGAGGCAGGTAGGTCTGGTAGTCGGCGAGGCGCATGGCTCTGCCGATGTCCTCCAGGACCGTTTCAGGTCGGGTGTAGACAACCGCAACCTTGGCTCTCTTGGAAGCGCTGCTATCCCTGGGGGAATCGGCTTCCTTGATGGTTGTCTGTGCCATGACGGTCGCGGGTATGGCGAGCTAGGAGGCGGGCTTGCCGTTGGCCGAGAGCTGTGCCTTGTGCTGGATGGCCTGCCGCGCCGCCTCTGCGACGTTTGACTGGGTGAGGCCGTACTTCTCCAGCAACTCGTCAGGGGCGCCAGACTCAGCGTACCTGTGCAGGGTGACCATTCTCATGGGGACCGGGCAGCTTTCACCCAGCGTCTGAGCGACGATGCTTCCAAGCCCGCCGTGGCGCAGGTGCTCCTCCGCCGTGACGATGGCGCCCGTCTCCCTGGCAGCGCTCACGATGGCTTCGGCGTCCACCGGCTGCAGGGTCGCCATGTTGAGAACCCGGCACCGGATGCCCTCGCTGTCCAGGGTCTGTGCGGCCTTCAGGGCCGTATTCACCATAGTCCCGCAGGCGATGATTGTGGCGTCGCCGCCATCTCTCAGGAGCTCAGCCTGACCGATTTTGAAGTCGTGATCGCCTTCGTGCACAACCGGTGTGGCCGGCCTGGAGAGGCGTATGTAGAAGGGCCCGTAGCTTTCGGCGGCCTTTCGCACCGCCAGCGCCGTCTCCGGCCCGTCTGCGGGCACGATGACGGTGAAGCTGGGCAGAGCGCACATCAGGGAGAGGTCCTCGATGCCGTGGGCCGACATGCCGTCCTCCCCGGTTGTGATGCCTGCATGGGTCACCACTATCTTGACGTTGAGCCGCGCTTGGGATATGCCGATGCGTATCTGGTCGTAGGGGCGTCCGCTGCCAAAGACTGCGAAGGTGCTGGCAAAGACCGTCTTGCCGGAGCTTGCCAGGCCTGCCGCAACGCTCATCATGTTCTGCTCAGCCGGGCCGAGATCGAAGAAACGGTCCGGGAACTCCTCGGCAAAGAGGTTAATTACTGTGGACTTGTTGAGGTCTCCCCCCAACACAACTATGTTCGGGTTCTCCCTTCCCAGTTCCACTAGGGTCTTGCCGTAGGTATCCCTCGTCGATGCGGTAGTGGTCATATTCTGCAATCTGCGGCTAGCCCGACAGCTCCTTGAACGCCTGCTCCAACTGCTCTGCGTTTGGAGCTTTGCCGTGAAATTCGGGGTTGTTCTCCATAAAGCTGACGCCCTTGCCCTTGACGGTTGCCGCTATGATTACGGAGGGCTTGTCCTTGACTGACCTGGCTTCATCCAGGGCGCTCAGGACTTCCGGGAAGCTGTGCCCGTCAATCTCTATGACGTGCCAGCCGAAGGAGCGCCACTTGTCAGGCAGGGGCTCCAGGTTCATTACTTCGCTGGTGAAGCGATCGTTCTGAATGCCGTTCCGGTCGACTATGGCCACCAGGTTGTCCAGTCGGTAGTGGGACGCCGACATTGCCGCTTCCCACACCTGGCCTTCGTCGCACTCGCCGTCTCCCAGCATGGCGAACACCCGGGAGCTTCGGCCATCAAGTTTCCCTGCTATTGCGGTCCCTACTGCAAAGGAGAGGCCTTGTCCAAGAGAGCCTCCGGACATCTCAACTCCGGGTGTCATAGTGTGGGCGTGACCCTGGAGCCGGCTGTTGATCTTGCGGAATGTCCCGAGCTCCTCCTTGGGGAAGTAGCCGCAGTGGGCAAGCGCGACGTAGAGAACGGGACATGCGTGCGCCTTGCTGAGGATGAATCTGTCCCTGTCGGGCCAACTGGGATTGGACGGGTCGTGACGCAACTCCCGGTAGTAGAGGGATGTCAGTAACTCAACGGCTGAGAGGGACCCGCCTGGATGGCCGCTCCCCGCCTCGGCGATGGTGCTCAGAATGTCCCGCCTAATCTGCAGGGCGGCGCTTTTCAGACTGTCCAAGGAGACCTGCTTCACAGGTTCGGCGTCAGCAGCTTTCGTGTCGGATGTTCTATTCAAGGGCGTACAACTCCTACTATAGCAGGCGAATTATAGCAGGCAATATTAAAGCTGTCCACAATCTCAGTTAGAATTCGGCGAGGCGCCCTAAAACTCCGGCCAAAGCTCTCTTACTCTATCCGTTACCTCCCCGGAAGGGGAGAGGACCCACAGTATACGGTTGTCCTTGAGACCAAGGAAACCGTCGCTTGGAACGCTGTCTGAAGCTGCCATGGCATCGAGGAACTCCTTGGCGTCCTTGCTGGTATCCCACACCAGCAGCGCTACCAGGGCATTTTCACCCTCTGGGCCTCTCAGCAGGGCGAACCTGTCGCCTCCCCAGCCGGCGGCGGCATCAGCGGCTGTAATCGTCGTGGTGCGGGTCTCCAGGTAGGTTTTGAGGAGGAACTCTCCCATCACATCGCTGTAGACGTTCTCCCATCCTTCGCCCAAAGCGGCTGCTATTTCCGGAAGGAAGACGGGAACTGGCGAATCCCTTTCAATGTATTTCTCAGGGTGCAATACCTGTTCGGTGGAGGTCGGTGGATCGCTGTAGGCCTCATTTACGGCGTCCCAATCGGACGGCGCCGAGAAGAGAGCGCTGACAAAGGCCAAGCCCTGAACGTATGGGAAGGCAAGGCTTTGCTGAAGGATGTATGGCGTCGAATCCAAAGCGGAGGTATCCACGTCGCCGCTTCCCACCAGAGCTTCCATCTGCTGCTCTCGTGTGAAATTAGTGAACACGTACCGGAACTGCGTAGCCGATGCGTCTCCCTCGACCAGGGCCACCAAGGCGGAGCTTGCATCCGAGTTGTCTTCAACGGACTCCAGCATAGCCTGGATATCGAAGCGCTGTTGCTGTATGGCATGGGTAAACTCGTGAGCCAGGGTTATCTCATCCAGGGGCGAAAGCCCCTCCTCGTCTGCTCCTACAATCAGGTACAACTCCTCCGTCTCCGAGTCGTAAAACCCGGCCACCTGCTCAGTATAGAGGTCAAGCAGCAGTTGGCGCAGGTCCGCATTCTGAGGTATCAAGCCCAGGATTTTGTAGACATCCTGGGCCTTGAGGATAGCTTCAATGTCTTCGTCCAGCTCCTCGACCAGAGAGGCTGACAGCTCCTCTCTGGTCATAAACAGAGGGACTACCTCTTTTGTGGGACCCAGCCCTCTCACGCCTGCCACTCCTTCCAGGATACGGCTGTAGACGGAGTCTGGCTCTGAGGTCGGTGTGGAGGCTGCCTCTGGGGTTGGCGCTGTTGTTTGCGCGTCGGTGGCGGTAGAGATTGTTGGCGACGGAAGAGTTGCAGTGGCAGGCGCCGCCTTGGTCGCAGTGTGTGTTGGCTCGGACTGGACGACGGCGGTTGCCGGAAGGGAGGTGGGGCTGGGGGAAGGAGTAGCGGTGCCGCTTGGCTGTGCCTGTGCGCAAGCCATCAACAGGAGCAGCAGAGCCAGCGACAGGGAGGACAGGCGCATAAGTCGATTATCGATATCGCACCTGTGAAAGTCAACGCCGGAGCCAGGGCGGCAGCCTCTGAAGTCGTTGACACCTACATAGGGGTGGTCGTAGAATTCGGTCTAAGGGCAAACGGGAAGGAGATTATCTCAGATGCAAGAAATGCTGATAGATAGCATCCGGGTTAGCCTAATGAATTATCAGAGAGTGGTTATCCTGAAGGAGAAGTCCTCCGACAGGTATCTCCCCATTTGGATCGGTCCGGCGGAGGCTGACTCAATCGCCGTGAAACTCCAGGACCTGTCCGTCCCGCGTCCACTGACTCACGACCTGCTGAATCTGGTTATCACATCCCTGGGTGGCTCTGTCTCCCATATAGTTGTGTCGGACCTTCTGAACGACACTTTCTACGCCAAGATATTCATACAGCGAAACGGCGACAACCTGGAGGTGGACTCACGCCCCAGCGACGCCATTGCCCTTGCAGTGCGGGTCAAGGTGCCCATATACGTTGAGGAGACGGTGCTGGATAAGGCGGGCGTAGCCCTGGACAAGGAGACCGGAAAACCCATAATCGGGGGCGAGTCCGAGGAAGAGGCAAAGGTGAAGATGAGCGAAGAGGAGCTGAAGCAGCTCTCGGCCTTCAAGGAGTTCATAGGAAGCCTGGATTTGGAGGACTTCGAACGCAAGCAGACCTGATACTCGTTAACAGCCATGACCTAAGCGCGAGAGTCCCGCTTCAGGCGGGACTCTCGTAGTTTTGGTACGTATAACGCCGGCCACTTGTGAAACTCAACACTATTTTTACAGGTCGCGTGTCGATTGTTAGACTGGTATTGAGGGGTTCGCGCGGAGAGGCATCGTTAGGTAATGGCTGTGTATCGTATCAATAGCCGGTCATATGCAGAGAGGAGGGAGACGATGGAGAGAGACGGCAGGTTGCCACAGAGTGTTGTCGCCGAACGTGATGAGACTTCGGCATACGACGTAGCCATTCAGCAGTTCGACGACGCGGCGGCTACGCTTGGCCTGGATGAGAGTGTGGCCGACCACCTCAGAAAATGCAAGCGGGAACTGACGGTGAACTTCCCGGTTCGAATGGACGGCGGAGACGTGCGGATGTTCACCGGCTACAGGATTCAGCACAACCTCGCACGGGGGCCGGCAAAGGGAGGCATTCGCTACCATCCAATGGTCAGCCTGGACGAGGTGAGGGCCCTTGCCATGTGGATGACCTGGAAGTGCGCAGTCGCCGACATCCCCTACGGCGGCGCCAAGGGAGGAGTAGCCTTCGACCCAAAAACCCTGTCGCAGGCTGAACTGGAGCGCCTCACCCGGCGATATGCCACTGATATATCGCTGCTCATAGGCCCGGAGAGCGATATTCCCGCTCCCGACGTGAACACCAACCCCCAGATCATGGCCTGGATTATGGACACATACAGCATGAATACGGGCTATTCGGTACCGGGCGTTGTTACGGGCAAACCCCCGGGAATTGGGGGCATACCGGGCCGACTGGATGCGACGGGCAGAGGATGTATGATCGTTGCCGGGAAGGAGTTGGCAAGGAAGGGTAAGGGGCTGGACGGCGCTACAGTGGCGGTGCAGGGGATAGGGAACGTCGGCTACTACTCGGCCCGCCTTCTGGAGACCCAGGGGTGCAGGGTGATAGCCGTTACTGATAGCAGCGGCGGTTGCTACACCAAGGACGGCGTGGATCTGGAAAAGCTCCGGGAGTGGAAAGACAAAGGAATGAATCTTGTCGACTACCCGGGTGTGGACCACTTCACCAACGAGGACCTTCTGGCGATGCCATGCGACATTCTGGTTCTGGCCGCCATCGAGGGACAGGTGACGGCCGCCAACGCCGACCGAGTACGAGCCAAGACCATAGTCGAAGGGGCCAATGGCCCCATCACGCCGGCGGCGGACCGCATACTCGAGGATATGGGAGTGCAAGTCGTGCCGGACATACTTGCCAACGCCGGTGGAGTCGTGACGTCCTACTTCGAGTGGATACAGGGCCGGCAGCACGACTTCTGGGAAGAGGAGGAGGTGGAACGCAGGCTGCAGAGGGTGATGTCGAAAGCCTTTGATCAGGTGGTTGAGGTGGCGCAGGAGAGGAAGACCACCATGCGCAAGGCCGCCCTGCTCCTGGGCATCAGCAGAGTCGCTGAGGTCATTAAGCTGAGGGGGATATACCCGTAAGGCGCTCTTCCGGCGGACATCAGCCGCGGCAGGCGTGGTTAAAGGTGGACTTCGCCGTTGGCAAGCCCTATAGTGGACGGTTGCAGGCGGTTTATGGACGGCAATACATACTTACATTACCTTCGTTGCGCGCTTAGCGCAGGCGTCCTTCACCTATAGGAATGAGCGATCCACGCTTCGGCAGCTACTTGACCCGGTGTAGTCAGTGCGAACGCAGCTTCACACAGACCAATTGGCGCCTCCACGCTCACAACCCCGCGCAGTTCACCTGTGCCGGCCGGTACTGCAATCGTAAAGCAGTAGGGCATAGTTCCACAGGAGGCTCTCCGCAGTTGCTCTGCGGGGAGCATCTGATAGAGGCGCGGCGTAGTGGAAGCGAGATAACTTTCGTTGATGGCCGCGTCTGCCGCATGTGCGAAGGGGAGGGCGGAGTACACGGTCAATGGGTCGGCCCAGACCCCGGCGGCCGTTGGGTGTCCTGTCCAGAGTGCGAAGGAACAGGATATGACCCGGCGCTCCAGTCTCAGTCTCAGTCTCGCTCGGAGCAGCCCGGATCCACGTCCGACGAAGCGATACGAGAGACTTTAGACAATCCTGGTTCTACTCATTACGACGTTCTAGGTGTGCCCAGGAACGCTAGCCAGGCAGATATAGCGACTGCCTATAGAAGGTTGGCGCTGATTTATCACCCGGATGTGGACAAGAGCCCCGGCGCAACGCGGCGGTTTCAGCGGATAAACGCCGCCAATCAGGTGCTGTCAGATCCGCAAAGCAGGTCTAACTACGACGTCGAAACTCGCGGGAGAGATCAAGGCAGTCGGGCCGGCCAGGAGGCTGCAAGACGCGAGGAGGCAAGGAGAGCTGCCGAGCGAGCCCGGGAGGAAGAAGCTAGAAGGGCTGAAGCTAGGAGAGCTTCGGAGAGCGCTCGAAGGAGGGCCGAAGAAGAGGCGCGACGTCGTGAAGAGGCCAGACAGGCCGCCGAGAGAGTGCAGGAGGAGGTCAGAAGAGCAGCGGAGAGCGCTCAGAGGAGCGCTGAACCGGAGGCAGCGCAGCGCGACGATGTCAGACGAGCGGCCGAGAGTGTTCAGGAGGAAGCTAGAAGAGCAGCGGAGAGCGCTCAGAGGAGGGCTGACCAAGAGGCGGCGCAGCGTGAGGAGGCTAGACGGGCCGAAGAAAGAACACAGGAGGAGGTTAAAGAAGCCGCCGATGATGGCGCAAAGGTCAGTTCAGAACAAGAGGCGGAGGAGAGAACGTTTCGTGAGTTATACAGGCGTCCCGGCAAGAACCTGCTGGTAGTCGGCCTCTTGGTTGGCGTTGCTTCCCTGGTTCTATTCCTTGCCGTGGGATTGTTGACAGCCGGAAACAATGGCGATGCCAATCAAGGCGTCCCAGTTTCTCAGCAACCTACGCCTACCCCTGTCTTGGTGTCTACTCCCCCGTCCGCGACTATTCCTGTAATTCCTGTTCTTGCGCCTACATTCATTCCTGCATATACTCCTACTCCTCCGTCAGCGCCTATTCCTGTTGTCCCTGCTCCTGAACCTACTCCTACGCTTAATTCTACGTCTACACCGGTTCCGATAGCTACACCCACGCCTGTCGTCATACCTACGCTTACACCGACCCCCATACTCACGCCTGTCCCAGCAGGTGCGCCCACCCCAGTCCCTACGCCTGTGCCTGCTCCTACCCCCACGCCCGTCCCAACAGTCACGCCTACACCTACTCCCATACCGACATATACGCCCACTCCAATTTCGACGCCTACGCCTACACCCACGCCTATACCCAGCCCAACGGCTACGCCAATTGTATTGCTATCAGATGATATATTCGTTTCGGAACTTGGGAATGCTGTGGATGTTGTAAACTGGTTTTCCTTCACGGATAACTCTATCTTTGTAGTGGGTACACCTATCCTGTGGGCTGATGGGTATTTCACCTTTGGCCTTGACAAGTTGGCTGCTGATGTTCAGATTGGGGAGTATCTCTTTGCGGGGCCTGCGGACGTGGCAGGCCTTTCTGTGGTTGGACTCGAGATGACCCCGGTTGTAACGACTCCGGGGGTGGATACAAGCGAGCTGGACCCAAACAGTGGAGTTCAGACTCCAAACGCTGTAGTCGCGGACTACTGGTACGAGACCGAGGATTCATTTGCGGTGAAGTTTGCTCTGCCGCTTGGTCAAACCACAAGGTTTTATGATATAGATAGCGGTCGTCGCCTTAGGGTGGTTCTTCCGGGCTATAACTTAGAGTTTCCTGTTACCATAACTACAATGGACTGCCCGTTCTAGGGTGACTGAGCAAGGTATGGGATATAAACTCTAGGCCGGATACAGAAATTCTATAATGGAGATAAGCAGGAGATTGATCGCAGAGGGACTATTGAGACGATGAGCGATGCATACTGGCCGGATCTATGGCGGGAGCTGAGCGACCGTTTCCGGTGGCCGGAGGCCAGGGGGTCGTCCGGGTGGCGCGAGGATAGGGCGCGCCACTTCGATGCCGCGTCCAAGCGCAAGAACGCGGAGCGGCCGGACCCATTGCTGGACTTCCTGCTGGAGAATCTGGAGCAGGACTACACGGTGCTGGACATAGGGGCCGGCACGGGGCGATTCGCCGTCCCGATGGCTAAAGTGGCGCGGGAGGTCACAGCCATAGAGCCTTCCTCCAGTATGTCCGCGTTTCTGCTGGAGAACGCCGCAGCCGAAGGCGTGTCCAATATCCGGCTGGTGGAGGCCGGGTGGGAGGATGTCGAGGTGGAGCGGCACGACGTTGCCTTCTGCTCCCACGCCATGTATATCAACCCGGACATGGTGGGTTTTGTTCGCAAAATGGAGGCGTGCGCCAAGGTCGCCTGCTTCCTGCTGATGCGAGTGCCTAGCCACGACGGGGTTATGGCGGAGCTGTCGACCCACATCTACGGACAGCCCCACGACAGCCCCAACTTTGTAGTAGGGTACAACGTGCTCTACAGCATGGGCATATACGCCAACGTTCAGATGGAGCCTTTCGTGCGCCCCTGGAGCAACCACACTCTGGACGACGCCCTTGAGCGGGCCAGGCGTCACCTTCGCTTGGGTGATGACGCCACCCACGATGAGGTGATACGGGAAACTCTGGCCCGGCGGCTGACCCTCAGGGACGGCGAGTACTACTGGCCCGACGGTATGCGCTCTGCGCTGGCCTGGTGGAAGCCGCGCGAGTGACTGCGCGCGGCTACTCCGGCATCAGCTTGAACTGACCCTCGAAAGCCCGGTATATTCCGTCGGTCACCACGCCGATAGTGACTCTCTCCAACGAGGTGCTTCCCGACAGGTAGGTGGCTATTACGCCCACCTCAATATGGGCAGCCTTCTCGGTGGCGAACCCCCGGCCGCCGGTCCCTATCGCGGGCAGGGCAATGGTCTTCAGGCCCAGCGAGTCAGCCTCCTGGAGCGCCCTGTGTGTGCACGTCGCCACCGTCTCGTCCCTGGACAGAGGCTCACCCGAGCTCTCGCCGCCGGTGATGGTGTGCAAGATGTGCTTCGCCTTGAGGCTGCCTGCGTCCGTTACGCCTACTTCTCCCACGAACAGAGGGGCCAGGCCCCATAGCTGCTCTTGAATGTTCCATCCCCCCTGGTCGACGATAGCCCCGGCCAGGACGGAGTGCTTCAGGTCGAGCCAGGAGCCTGTGGTGCTGACTATAGCGTCAACGTCCATTCCCACGATGTCGTCTCGCGTGAGCACAATCTCTTTTGGAGGGCCGCCCTCCTGCGGGTAGACAAGCCTGGATATGGCCGGGAAGCGGCCGTCCTTGGACTCCAGGGATGCCTCCTTGAACGCCTCGGACGCGCCTAGACGGTCTGCTATCCACGGCCCCAGCTTCTCTTGCACCTCCCCGGCGCACTCGTTCAGGGAAAATGTGCCTTCGGGATAGGTCACCAACTCCTTCGGCTCGTTGGCCCGATTGAAGATCTCGCGGGCCATATCTACTGGGATGCGCCTGTCTTGCTCGCCGTGCATGATGAGGATGGGCTTGGGCGCTATCTTGCCAATCATCTCGGTGCCCTCTTCCTGTGAGCTTATCGCGGCTAGCGCCTGGACCATGGGGTGGACAATTGAGGCGGGTATGGCCGCGGTGACGCCCAGCGCGTTTCCGACCAGCACGGCCTGTTTGGCCCCGACGCCCGTCAGGAAGCAGAGCCACATCAGGACGTCCAGGGCGCACTCATCAAGGGAGGTTGGGTCTCGGTATCCCATGCGCAGGGAGCTGATGTCGACGGCCTGGAACTCCGGAGTCAGCTCGGCGTACACCCCACCCGCCGGGCCGTTCAGGTTCTCGCCGGCGCCGGGAATCCACAGCACCACGCCGGGCTTTCCCTGGGCCACGGTCAGTATGGCCTGGCACAGGCCCCTGTTGGACTGCAGGGTTACCTCGTAGACGTTCTCCGCTAAGGGTTGCAGCCAGCTCTGCTGAATGCCTATTACAACGGTGTTTTCGCGAGCGGTGTCGCAGATTGTCTCGAATGCGTATCCCTCACTCGCCATTGGGAGGAGGTCTTCCAGGCGAAACTCGGGCTTGCTCGTCTCTTCCTGCGTCATTGCGTTGCCTCCTTTCGGTCGGGGAAGCGATGCACTTCCCGATGCGATTATACCAGTCGTTGCGCCAAAAATCGATTGCCGGCCCTCTCCGATGGTGAGATTCGCAGAGATAGGCACGCCAAAATATACGTAACTGGACTAATAGGGCAGGCCTGACAAACGTGCTATACTTTGTCTAGAGCGATGGAGCCCGCTTTGTCACTGGGCTCCTTAATCAACAGGAGGTTACTGTGGAAATAATGAGAAGCCTTCTATTTGTCCCGGGTAACCGGAGGGACATGCAGGAAAAGGCGGTGTCCTTCACTGCCGATATCCTGGTGCCCGATATGGAGGACTCTGTCCCGGTGGGCGAGAAGTCCGCGGCCCGGAACGTCATATCCGACATGCTGCCTGTACTGGCGCAGGCCGGCCACAAGCTGGTGGTGCGGGTGAACGCCCTTGACACCGGCTGGCTGGAGGAAGACCTGGCGGCGGCGGTGAGCCCTCACACCTACGGGGTGAATGTGGGCAAGGTCGAAAACGCCTGGGACGTCCAGGAGGTGGACAAGATAATTGCAGGTGTCGAGGCGAAGGCCGGGCTGGACAGAGGGCATATCAGGCTTGTCCTGTTTCTGGAGTCGGCGCTGGCGATGGTGAACGCATACTCCATCTGCGCGGCATCTCCTCGCGTTGTGGCCGTGGCCTTTGGCGCCGAGGACTACACCGTGGATATGGAGGTCAAGCGCACGCCGGAGGGTGACGAAGTGTATATGCCAAGGGCTATGGTGGCAATAGCCGCCAAGGCGGCAGGCGTTGTTCCCCTGGACATAGTTTACGCCAACTTCCGGGATGAGGAGGGACTGAGGCGGGACATCGACGTGGGCAAGAGACTGGGGTACAAGGGCAAGTTCGCCATCCACCCGGCGCAGGTGGGACCTATCAATGAGCAGTTCAGCCCGCTGCCGGAGGATGTCGAGTACGCGCGTAAGGTGGTTGCTGCCTTTGAAGAGGCGGAGGCCCAGGGAAGGGGCGCGACCTCCATCGACGGCGTGATGATCGACGTGCCGGTGGTCAAGCGAGCGCAGGGCGTTCTGGCTCTCGCAGAGGCGAGCGCGGCGAAGGAAGCGCAGGGGAGCTAAGGGATGGGGGACAGGATCCTCCTGACAGGCATGACCTTCTACGGGTACCACGGCGTGAGGACCCAGGAGAAGGAGCTAGGTCAGCGCTTCGTCGTTGACCTGGAGATGGAGGTGGACCTGAGCGCTGCCGGCCTCTCCGATGATCTGAACGACACGGTGAACTACTCCCAAGTCTACCGTGTAGTGAAGGAGATCATTGAGGGTTCCAGCCGCAACCTGCTGGAGACCTTGGCGGAGGAGACGGCCCAGGGAGTCCTGAGCGCCTTCCCGGTAGCGGGCGTTCGAGTGCGGGTAACCAAGCCCCACGTCTCCATAAGAGGCGCTACTTTGGATGGATCGGGCGTGGAGATTTACCGTATACGCAACGAGTAGCGCCGCCGCCAGGGAGAGACGCACTATTGGAGCAAAGCCATACAAGAGTGGCATCACTGACACTGGGAGTTCTTCTTGTGATGGTGTCTATCGCCTGTACAAGCTCTCCGGCATCCAGTCCGACTGCAACCCCCAGTCCTGCGGCAACACAGACTCCTACACCCACGTCTGACGCCGGCCAAGTCCCCGCGGTGACAGTTGTACTGGCGACCACCGACCTGGCAGTGGGCGATAACAGGGTGGCCTTTGCCATCCTGGATGACGGCGGCGGCCTGGTAACGCCGGAAGAAGTGTACGCCTCGTTCCTCCTGGAAGGCTCGCAAGAAGAATTCAAGACCGAGAGCAGGGCGACTTTCCGCCAGTGGCCCTCGGGCAGGGGTCTTTATACAGTCCAGGCCCAATTCGATTCGCCCGGAGCGTGGCGTCTGGAGGTGGACTTGGCGATAGAGGGCCAGGCCACCAGAGGGGGCGCTGGATTCCAGGTCAACCGGGTAAGCGGGTCTCCGGCCCTGGGCGCGGCCGCGCCCTCCAGTCTCAGCAAGACCTTGCAGGACGTGGAGCGCATGGAAGAGCTTACCACGGACGCAATGCCGGACGAGGAGCTTTACTCCATGACCATAGCCGAGGCTTTGGAAGTCGGTAAGCCTCTGGTGGTGACCTTTGCCACGCCTGCCTTCTGCAGGACAGCCACCTGCGGCCCACAGGTGGAGGTGCTCAAAGAGGTGAAGGCCCAACACCCGGAGCGAGTCAGCTTCATCCACGTGGAGGTGTTCGATAATCCCCTGGAGATGAGGGGCGACTTTACCAAGGCGCGCGTATCAAGCGTGGTTGAGGAGTGGGGCCTGAAGACGGAGCCCTTTACCTTCGTCATCGATTCTTCCGGCAGCGTCTCCGCCAAATTCGAGGGGTTCGTCACCACCGAGGAGTTGAGCGAAGCCATAGAGAAAGCCCTCGCTTAGAATTCGCCAAATCGAGGCCTAATCAAACCTTGACGCTCTGATACAGGGAGTGTGGTACTCTTTGAAGGGTATAGTTTGATGGCCCTTTTGAGAAGGATTGCGCTCTGTGGTATGATAGAACAAACACTCTGAAACGAGGTATATTCCATGCGAGTTATATTTGTAGAGGACATCCCCAACGTAGCAAGGACCGGCGAGATCAAAGATGTCAAGCCAGGATACGCCAGAAACTATCTGCTGCCCAAGCGTCTGGCCGTGGCCGCTACGCGCCAGGAGATGCAGCGCCTGGAATCCATCCAGAGGCTGGGGATGCAGCGCCAGGCGAAGGAGAAGGTCGGCGCTCAGTCCATAGCTGAGCAGCTTGAGGACGCATCCGTAACGCTGAAGGTGCGATCCGGTCCCACCGGAAGGCTCTACGGAGCTGTCACGACCGCTATGGTGGCTCAGGAGCTTTCCAACCTGCTGGAGAGGGAAATCGACCGCAGGTCGGTGATGCTTGAGGGCACCATTCACGAATTGGGCACCTTTGAGGCCAGGGTGAGACTACACCCCGAAGTCGTGGCTGCCGTAACGCTGGTTGTAGAGGCCTTCGAAGACTAGGATGTACGTAGAGAGACTGCCCCCTCACGATGAGAGGGCTGAGGAGTCGGTCATAGGCTCCCTCTTGATCGACGGGGACGCCATTGTCAGCGCGGTCGGCATACTCCATCCGGATGACTTCTACCGGGAGAGGAACCGGTGGTGCTATGAGGCGTGCCTCGAACTGTGGGACAGCAACGAGGCTATAAACCCCGTTACGGTGGGCCATCGTCTGGCGACGATGAACCGCTTGGAGGAGGTGGGTGGGCCTGCGTATCTGGGACACCTGGTAAGCTACGTTCCCACGTCGGCGCACTTGGAGCACTACGCACGCATCGTCAGCAGGACGCACACACTGCGGCGGCTCATAGGCGCTGCCGGTGAGATCGCCGCTTTGGGCTACGATGGCGGCGGGGACGTGGACAGGGCCCTCACTCAGGCGGAGGCCCTGCTGTACGGAATCCGCACAGGCCAGGAGACCCGGGACTTCGTCGCAATTCGAGAGGTGCTCGACCAGTACCTGGAGGAGAGCGCCAGCCTTCAGGGTACCCTGGAGCGTGGGGAAACTCCCATACCTACGGCCTTCTCTGACCTGGACCAGCTGCTGGGCGGGTTTCAGCGCTCCGATATGATAGTGCTGGCCTCCGGTCCCAGCGTGGGTAAGAGCACGCTGGCCCTGAACATCGGGCGAAACGCCGCGGAGCAGGGAGCAGCGGTTGGCATTTTCAGTCTGGAAATGAGTCGTGAGCAGATAGGGCACCGCTTCCTGTCCAGCGAGGCGGACGTCGACCTGCGCCGCGTTCGGCAGAGGCTATACAGCGAGGTGGAGGAGCGCCGCATAGTGAACGCCTCCGGAGCCCTCTCGGAGCTGCCCATCTTCATTGACGATACGCCTCTTCAGAGCATTGTTGAGATACGAAGCAGGTCCCGCCGCCTCCATATGGAGAGCAAGCTGGACCTTGTCATTGTGGACTACCTTCAGCTGATACAGGGCAGCGGCCGGCGCGATAATAGGGTGCAGGAGCTTGGAGAGATAACGCGCTCTTTGAAGGGAGTTGCCCGCGACCTGAACGTCCCCCTGCTGGCGCTGTCCCAGCTCAGCCGAGCCGTGGAGATGCGGCCCTCTCATCGACCACAGCTTACGGACCTGCGGGAGAGCGGAAGCATTGAGCAGGACGCAGACGTGGTAATGTTCATCCATCGTGAGGCCCTGCGCATGACAGAGGAGGAGTGGGAGAGGCAGTACCCCGACCGTGACTACAGGGACTTTCGGGACAAGGCCGAGCTGATAGTCGCCAAGCACAGGCACGGGCCGCTGGACACCATAGACCTGCGATTCAACGGCCCAATGGCTCGATTTGAGGAAATGCCTTCCCAACGGGAGTTTTAATGGCTCCATTTGAAGGATTCCCGGACAAGAGCGAGTTCACCTCAGTGCCCAATCTCCTATTTGGCCAGGTGTTGGAAGAGATCGACAACCCGTTGGCGCTCAAGTGCTTCCTGCGGGTGCTGTGGCTCCATGCACAGAAGAAAGGCTCTCCTGCGATTCTGACGCTGGACGAGCTGCTGTCGGACAGGACGTTGGCTAGAGCCGTATCGGCATCGGGCGAGTCAATTGAAGCCGCGCTGGACAGGACGGCAGGTCTTGGGCTTCTGCTGCATCTAAAGGTGGAGGCGGACAGCGGACTGTTCGATGTCTATGTGCCCAACACCGAGAGAGGGCGGCGTGATGTGCAGCGCTTGAAGGACTCCAGACCGGATCTGGAGATCACGGACGGGCACATGGCAGCGCCGGAAGCCGCGCCCAAGCCCAACATTTTCAAGCTCTATGAGGCGAATATCGGCATAATGAACCCGCTCATAGCCGAGGAGCTTAAGGACGCTGAGTTGCAGTACCCGGAGGCCTGGGTAGAAGAGGCTTTCCGCGAGGCGGTGACTGGCAACAAGCGAAGCTGGCGATACATAGCGGCCATCCTGAAGAGATGGAAGACGGAAGGAAAAGACGATGGAGAATCTTGGGGACATCCTAAAAAGATTGACTCCAGAGAGTGGATCAGAAGACACGGTCTCCCAGGGTCTTCCAGATAGAGGGTACTACCAAGAGCCGGAGGCAGACTGCGCCGTCTGCGGCGATGTCCGCTGGCTTCGGGTGGAGGTTCCGGTGGGACATCCCTCCTTTGGCAAGGCCGTTCCGTGCAGCTGTCAGCGGCGGGGAGACGACCCATCTCGCGTGGCCAGATTGCAGCGCTACAGCAACATGGGACCCCTCACGAGGTCGACGTTCCAGGTCACCAGGCCGGAGGGAAAGAGCGCCAAGGCGGAGGACCAGGAACTGTTTCGCCAGGGATACGAGATTGCCACAGCCTACGCCGAAGACCCTCGCGGCTGGCTTGTGCTTACCGGTCCCAGCGCCAGCGGCAAGACTCATCTGGCGGCGGCCATAGCCAACAGCGTTCTGGGGCGTGGACTCGCCGTTTTCTTCGTATTCGTCCCGGACCTGTTGGACCACCTCCGCTCCGCCTTCTCTCCGTCAAGCGACATATCCTTTGACCAGCTCTTCGAGCAGGTGCGCAGCGCTCCGTTTCTGGTGCTGGATGACTTGGGTGGGCACAGCAGCACTCCTTGGGCCCAGGAAAAGCTCTATCAGATACTGAACTTTCGCTACTCCTACCAAATGCCGACCGTGTTTACGCTGGGCGCCCCCGTAGAGGAACTGGAGAATCGCTGGCAGACGCGGCTGGCAGACCCTGAGGTGGCAACCATTTGCTCACTGGGCGTACCGGAACGCAGCGGGCTGTCGGGTCAGATAGGCTCCCTGAAGGCAGAGCTGCTCCGTCGGATGACCTTCGAGAGCTTCGACGTGCGGGGCAACAGAGCCAGCCGTCAGCAGAGAGAGAGCCTGGAGGAGGCTTTCAGGAGTGCCGAGAACTATGCTCAGGACCCGGAGGGGTGGCTCGTTTTCCTTGGCCCCACGGGCTGTGGTAAGACTCACCTTGTCCACGCCATAGCCAACGAGCGCCTCAAGCTGGGTCGCGAGGTCCTCTACTTCCAGGTGGCCGACCTGCTGGACTACCTTCGTGTTACCTACAGCCCGGAGAGCACCGTGACCTATGACAGGCTCTTTGATGAGGTGCGAAACGCTCCGCTGCTTGCTCTGGAGGACTTCGGCACGCATTATCCCACGCCCTGGGCTAGGGAGAAGCTGCACCAGATACTGGTCCATCGCCACGACGCCCGCCTTCCGACTCTCATCACAACTACAGAGCTGGACGACGAAAGAAGGGCCGACCCCATTATCTCGCGCCTGCACGACGTAACCCTGGTCGAGATAATACCCATAGACGCGCCGGACTACCGGTACCAGGGCAGAGGCTAACCTGAGACTTTCCGACTCTTACGATTCAGGTTGAATGTCCTAGTGCCAATGTCGTGTATTCGTGCTATTGTTGAGACGCAATGAGCGGCTATTGGGAGCAGTATCAGCACCCTCAGTGGGACGCCCCGCGCTACTGCGTGTTCTGCGAGATTATTGCCGGAAAGTCCCCCGCTAAAGTGGTGTACCAGGACGACGAGGTCATAGCGATTCACAACCAGCTGAAGTGGGTCCCCGTCATGCTCCTGGTTATTCCCAAGAAGCACATGACTCAGAAGGAGATGTGGGAGGACGCGGTTATAGGCCAGATTGCCAGGGTAGCGGTTGAGGTGGGCAGCAGCCATTGCCCAGGGGGGTATCGGTTGCTGTCAAACTTTGGTCACCAGGGCATGCAGAGCCAAACCCACGGCCACCTGCACGTCCTGGGAGGCACTCACTTGGGGAGGTATGTGTGAGCGGGGGAGTGGCCCGGCGTACCTAACCTCGTTACCGGCTGACGCCAGCCCGGCTCAGCCCCGTCTCTCCAACTCGCAAATCAGTACTCGCCGCCGCTGGCAGGATACTTATGGAGGTCGAGCCAGCCTTCGGGAAAACTGGGACGCGTCCAGTTTGGGTTGGGACGCCACTTATCCCACGGCTCGTCGAAAGGTGGGTCCCCCGCGCCCAGCGCCGTGATCACCCTCTCTCCCTCAGCCCTGATGACGTCCGCCTTCTCTGCAGTCAGCACGCCCGTCATGATCGATTCCTTCAACTCGTCTTCGTTCTTCCAGTTCCACTTGGACAGGTCCGGCGCTATCTCAATGTCGAGTATCTGATCCAGAAAGTCGAAACCGATAGGGCTGCGGGTTAGCGGATCCTCAAGGTTGACATACCATTGCCGGAACCCTCGGAATCCCTCAGTCCATTGAAGCAGGGTGCTGTTGTGCGAACCGGGTGTCACAATACGCAAGACCTCTATGGGCCAGATGCCTTCTTTGAGTACCCATCCCTCCTCGCGCGTCCTTAGAAGTGTGCCGTCGGGACGCGCAGGTCTCATCCAGCGAACACCTGAGCCGAAGTAAACGATCAGCCGACTGTCGGTGTCCTCAACGACGGTGACAGGCCTTCCTGCCCAGACGCGCCCACGCCAGATCTCGCGGAGAACGACATTATCACCGGGTTTCCAGTATTTTGTCATGGGTCTCCCAAGTTACTGATTGCGCTATGGCGCTAAGGCAGGGGTCTCATGCAACTGATATGCAGGCTGCAAGGCTTGAGTCCGTCACTGCGCTTGTGCGGAACGCGGGTCCGCGTACTTAAAGCTGGACCTCAGCTTGAGGATGTGTGTGTTTGAGTTGGTGGCGCATACGGGAGTCGAACCCGTGATCTCCGCCTTGAGAGGGCGGCGTCCTTGGCCACTAGACGAATGCGCCATGAAACCATCCGGTTATGCCAGGACTGTGTTGATATTAGCACGTTTTGTGCCCAAAAATCAAGGCGCATGGAACCGCCGTCGGCCTGAGCGAGACTGCTTTGGAATGCCGCTCTGTCCAGCCAGGGTCTTTCGATTATATAAGAAGAGTGTTAGAGTTAGCGGATGAATGCGGAGGGACTGGGAGAGAGCCTACTCAGAGTTCTGGAGGAAGTGCCTGATCCCCGGTCCAGGCATGGTCGTCGCCATGCGCTGAGTGCAATCTTGGCGTTATCGGTGTGTGCAATAGCAAGTGGCGCCCGTAGTCTATATGCCATAGCCCAATGGGGAAGGATGCAAGACCCGGCTACACTGAAAGAGTTGGGGTTCACCAGAGACAGGACTCCTGCGATATCCACGTTGCATAAGGTGTTCAGCAGTATAGACGTGAATGCGTTCGAGAGTGTGCTTGGGGAATGGGTTGAATCTCAGTTGGGAACAGGAGAGGAGGCAATAGCAATAGATGGCAAGGCGCTTAGGGGGATACACGGGGACGAGGTGCCTGGAGTCCGCCTTGTGGCTGCCTATAGCCATCGCATGGGCTTGGTGGTGAGTCAAAAAGGGGGGTGACGGCTGAGAAGCGTCAGTCGGAGTTGGCTATGGCAAGCTCGCTGTTGGAGACGACGATCGTAACAGACAGGGTGGTGACTGGGGATGCGCTGTACTGCCAGAGACAATTGTGTGAACAGGTGGTTGGTGGGGGTGGCGACTATCTGTTGATAGTCAAGAGCAACCAGAAGAGCCTATACGAGGACATAGAGTTGTGCTTTGAGACGCCTGTGGTTGGTGAGACATATGGATATGCCGAGACCGAGGACAGACATGGAGAGCGTCGAGAGTATCGCAGGCTGTGGGTTACAGACACACTGAAGACCTATCTGGAGTGGCCCGGACACCGGCAGGTGATCAAGGTGGAGTGTTGGCGCAGCATCAAAGGCAAGACCACTCGACAGGTGCGATACGCTATCACCAGCCTTGGGACTCAGACTCCGGCTGATAGACTGCTCCAACTGGTGCGCGGCCATTGGCGCATTGAGAATGGCCTGCACTATGTGAGGGACGTGACCATGGGGGAGGATGGTTCCCAGGTACGCACCGGCTCAGCGCCACAGATGATGGCAGCCCTGAGAAACGTGGCGCTGAACACCCTCCGACTGAGCGGAGCTACCAACATCGCAGCAGCCATCAGGAACATCGCATGGCAGCCCCACGGCGCTCTCAGATTGTTAGGATTACTACCATGACAACAATCGAAAGACCCTGCTGTCCAGCCGAAAGCCATTGACAATCCTTAGGAGTGGTGCTAGCCTTCCGCCATTCTACAACTCCAAATATAGGAGGATGAGATATGCTTTTACGCAATGCGTCGATGCTACGGTCAATATTAGCGGTGTTAGCAATTGCCATGTTGGTGGTTGCCTTGGCGTGCGCAAGCGAGGAACCTACGGCCGCGCCTACGGCGGTCCCGCCCACAGCCACTTCCCCGCCAGTGCCGGGCGGCGTACAGCCCACGGCGACACCCGTGGAGCAGATGGGCACGGACATACCGTGGATGGACAGGTATTTGCAGAGCCCGGGCTACGACCCGGAGTGGGGCCAGCCCATCAAGGGCGGGACGTACATATTCGGGGCCCAGCGTGACAGTAATCAATTCACTCCAGCCGTCCAGGGGTGCTGCTACACTCATGGCTGCTTCCGCGGACTGCCGTGGAACTCCCTGTTCCGCATTGATCCGTGGACGGGGGACCTTGCTTCTATAGAGGGCGACCTAGTCGAGAAGTGGGATTTGTCTCAGGACGGTCAATCCCTGACGATGCAGCTCCATGAGGGCGTGACATTCTTCCATACCATCCCGGACGATTCTCCCTTGCCTGCCGAATACAACGGAGGCTTGATCGCCGGGGATGAGTTGGTGTGCGAGGATGTTGTCGCTACCTACGATCGTCTGTATCTCTCTCGGCCGGAGTGGGAAGTCAGGATCAGCTATGCCGGAGCGGACCTCGCTCACCTTGAAGAAGTTAGCTGCCCAGATGGTCCCAGAGGACACTCCGTTGTGATGCATTTCGAGCGGCCAATGGGCAAGACCATGGGTATACTGGCCGGCCGGGCCGCGAACATCATGGACAAGGAAGTCGTGGAGTGGCTCTATGACTATGGAGAGGCTGAGGGTGTAGCCTTCATGGATACAGAGATTCCCGCTAACTTCTACAGTATGCACGGTACGGGGCCATTTATGCCGGTGGACATCAACTTGAGTGTCAGTACCACTTTTGATGCCAATCCCAACTACTTCAGGGAAGGGTTGCCTCTAGTTGATGTATACCGCAACGTGGTCATCAAGGACATTGGGAGCCGGTTCACAGCGCTGGCGACCGGGAAGATACACTATATGGGAGAGGGCAGTTGGAGCATGACACCAGGCCAGGCTGAGCAGGCCATCCGCGACTTCCCGGACCGTATTGTCATCAACAATCAACTGAACCACTGGGCTAGGACCATTGCCTTTGGCGCAGGGGCGCCCTGGGACGACGTACGGGTGAGAAGGGCGATCAGCCTAGCGCTGGACCGGGACGGCTGGCTGGACTTTTACAGAATAGCCGGCTACGAAGGCATGAAGCTCGCTCATATAATGGCTCCCGGCACCTACTATGCTCCCACGGACGAGGAGATAAGGACGTGGCCGGGGTATCGTCAGCCAAAGGACGAGGACGTGGCGGAGGCCAACCGGCTGATGGACGAGGTTTTCGGACCGGGTGAACGGCCCACTGCCCAGTGCATGGCGACCGTCACAAACCAATCCGACATCGATGCCTGCCTATTCGTGATAGACAATCTGAAGAAGAATCTGGGAATGGAGGTCGGTTCGCAGTTTGGGGAACAGGCGGCCCTGACTCCGATTACAGAAAGTGGCAACTTTGACTTCCGCATCAGCTCATACAACTCTTCGACTATCGGTGACCCGGATGATGATGTCTATAGCAACTACGTCCCAGAATTCATCTCTGCCTCCGCCAACGCATATATGGATGCCAGGTGGGCGGAACAGCCCGAGATTATGGCAGAGGTGGAGGAGATGATACGGGCACAGTCTGCGGAGCTCGACCCGATAAAGAGGAAAGAGCTAGTCCGAGAACTGGACCTGAAGATACTGAACGAGGTTTCTCAGTTCGTAGTGGTGGGCTGGAGCTTGATCTTTCCCGGCTGGAGGGTGGAGTTGAAGGGGTGGAAAGGGTACGACCTTTACTCCTACACCAAGTATGCAATGCACGAGAGGATGTGGCTAGCCGACAACTAGAATACCCGGCCCTGGCCGGAACTACCCACAGGACTCAAGAGGCGTCCCTCGCTCCGAATGCGAGGGACGCCCTCTTTTTTGGACTACCGGTATTCCCGGGGTGTGTTGGTAATAGCAAATAACACCACCCAAGCAACAGACCACCCCCGCGGAGGCAGGGGTCTATCCTTCACAATTAGAAAGGTCGTGGATTCCTGCCTTCGCAGGAATGGATGAAGAAAGGCGCATTATCCTAGCGGAGTTGGCAATACCAACACGCATAGGGAATACCGGACTACCCGCTCCATTGACAAACTTTACGAGTAGTGCTAGTCTGAGAGTCTTCTATAACTCCAAGAATAGGAGGACGAGATATGAAATTACGCAACAAGTTGATAATCAGGCCAATAATAGCGGTTTTAGCAATCGCCATGCTGGGGGTTGCCTTAGCGTGCGCCGGAGAAGAGGCTGCGCCTACCAGCGAACCGGAGGCAACGTCTGTGCCGCCCACGGCCACTTCCCCGCCAGTGCCGGGAGGCGTGCAGCCTACGGCGACGCCGGTGGAGCAGATGGGCGCGGACATACCGTGGATGGACAGGTATCTGCAGAGCCCAGGCTACGACCCGGCGTGGGGCCAGCCCATCAAGGGCGGGACGTACATATTCGGGGCCCAACGGGACGGAACTACGTTCTACCCCAACAATCAGGGCTGCTGCTACACTCACGGCTGTTTCCGCGGCTTGCCCTGGAATTCCATGCTCCGGATTGACGCCTGGACGGGGGACCTTACGGCCATAGAGGCGGACCTGGCGGAGAGTTGGGAGATGTCGGACGACGGCCTGACCTTGACCATGCAGCTTCAGCAAGGGGTCATGTTCTTCGACAAGATGGCGGAGGACTCCATAGTGCCGGCGGAGTTCAACGGTGGGAAGATCCTGGGCGATGAGTTCGTCTGCGAAGACGCTGTGGCCACTTATGAGCGTTACGTCTTTCCGCCGGATAACGTGAGCCAGTTCCTGACCTCCGGTAGGAGGAATCTCAACCACCTTGAGAGCACCAGTTGTCCGGATGGCCCGCGGGGGTACACCTTCGTGATGCACTTTACCGTGCCTCTGGCCAAGACCATTGGCATAATGGCCGGCGACGGCGTTAATGTCATTGACAAGGACTACGTAGCCTGGCTACGAGAGTACTCCGACCGGGAGGATGCGCTCTTTGGGCGGACGGAGGTCCCGGAGAACTTCTATGCGATGCACGGCACCGGGCCCTTTATACCCATGGATTTCAATCAGAGTGTATACGCCACGTATGATGCCAACCCCAACTACTGGCGTGGTGGGCTGCCGCTGCTGGACAAGTATCACAACGTGGTTATCAAGGACATAGGGAGCCGGTTCACGGCGCTGGCGACAGGGAAGATACACTACATGGGAGAGGGCAGTTGGAGCATGACCCCCGGCCAGGCGGAGCAGGCCCTTCGGGACTTTCCTGATCGCATTGTGATCAATAACCAGCTTAACCACTGGGCCAGGACAATCTACTTTGGCTCAAACCCTCCCTGGGACGACGTGCGGGTGAGAAGGGCCATTAATTTGGCTATAGACCGTGACGGGTGGCTGGCCTTCTACCGGATATCCGGGTACGAGGGGATGAAGCTGGCGCACACGATGGCTCCTGGGACGTACTATGCTCCTACGGAAGAGGAGATACGGACGTGGCCGGGGTACCGGCAGCCTAAG
The DNA here is from genome assembly GCA_965218945.1 of Dehalococcoidia bacterium. Taxonomy (GTDB): domain Bacteria; phylum Chloroflexota; class Dehalococcoidia; order Lucifugimonadales; family UBA2985; genus DAOUJW01. Next base: position 1,910,034 of record OZ244718.1, on the reverse strand, counting down.
GACGAGGACGTGGCCGAGGCGAACAGGTTGATGGACGAGGTGTTTGGAGCGGGAGAGCGGCCCAAGGCCGACTGCCTGGCGGTCACTACTGACCAGTCGGACATAGACGCCTGCCTGTACGTCATAGACAGCCTGAAGAAGAATCTGGGCATGGAGGTCTCCTCGAACTTCATGGAGTCTGCCGCGAGGACGGATATTACTACCAGCGGAAACTTTGACTTCAGCATAAGTTCGGCGACTTCATCGACCATTGGGGACCCGGACGACGACCTCTACGGCAACTACATACTTGAGTTCATTGCCGCCTCTTCCCAGAACTTTATGCAGGCGCGCTGGGCTGAGCAGCCGGAGGTGATGGCGGAGGCGGAGGCGATGATCCGGGGACAGTCGGCGGAGTTGGATCCGCTTAAGAGGAAGGACCTGGTCCGGGAGATGGACCTTTATATCCTGAACAACGTGTCGCAGTACGTTGTGGTGGGTTGGAGCCTGATCTTCCCTGGATGGAGGGTGGAGCTGAAGGGCTGGAGGGGCTACGACCTTTACTCCAACACCAAGTACGTCATGCACGAGAGGATGTGGATAGCCGACAACTAGAATACCCGGCCTAGCCGGAACTACCCACAGGACTAAAGAGGCGTCCCTCGCTCCGAATGCGAGGGACGCCTCTTTTTTGGACTACCCGCTACATTGACAAATCTTACGAGTAGTGCTAGTCTAAGTCACTTCAAAAACTCCAAGACTAGGAGGAGGAGATATGAAAGTACGTAATGCGTCGCTACTAAGGCCAATAATAGCGGTTTTAGCAATCGCCATGTTGGGGGTTGCCTTGGCGTGTGCGAGTGATGATGCAACGCCTACCAGTCCGCCGGCCACATCTCCCCCGCCCACGGCCACGTCGCCGGCCGCGGCTACACCCTTGACGTTAGACGGGCAGCCCACGGCTACAATGGTACCGGAGACGATGGCAGACCTTACATGGATGGAGCGATACCTGCAGAGCCCGGGTTACGACCCGGAGTGGGGCCAGCCCATCAAGGGTGGGACGTACATATTCGGGGCCCAACGGGACGGTACGAGCTTCTACCCCAACAATCAGGGTTGCTGCTACAATCACGGCTGCTTCCGCGGGCTCCCGTGGAGTTCCCTGTTCCGGATTGACGCCTGGACGGGGGATCTCACGGCGATAGAGGGGGATCTGGTGGAGAGTTGGGACATGTCCGCTGACGGCCTGACCCTGACGATGCAGCTTCAGCAAGGGGTCATGTTCTTCGACAAGATGGCGGAGGAGTCCATAGTACCGGCGGAGTTCAACGGTGGGAAGATCCTCGGGGACGAGTTCGTTTGCGAGGATGCCCAGGCCACCTATGAGCGTTACGTCTTTCCGCCGGATAACGTGAGCCAGTTCCTAGTCTCCGGGAGGAGGAACCTCAACCACTTTGAGAGCACCAGTTGTCCGGATGGCCCGCGGGGATACACCTTCGTGATGCACTTTAACGCGCCCCTGGCCAAGACCATTGGCATAATGGCGGGGGACGGAGCGAACGTCCTTGACAAGGACTACGTTGCGTGGCTCCAGGAGTACTCTGATCGGGAGGATGCGCTCTTTGGGCGGACGGAGGTCCCGGAGAACTTCTATGCGATGCACGGCACTGGGCCCTTCATTCCAATGGATCTGAACCAGAGTGTGTACGCCACGTTTGACGCTAACCCCAACTACTGGCGTGGTGGGCTGCCGCTGCTGGACAAGTATCACAACGTGGTTATCAAGGACATAGGGAGCCGGTTCACTGCGCTGGCAACAGGGAAGATCCACTACATGGGAGAGGGCAGTTGGAGTATGACCCCCGGCCAAGCGGAGCAGGCGATCCGGGACTTTCCTGATCGTATTGTGATCAACAACCAGCTGAACCACTGGGCTAGGACAATGATCTTTGGGGCGAAAGAGCCGTGGAGTGACGTGCGGGTGAGGAAGGCCATTCACCTGGCCATAAACCGCGATGGGTGGCTGGACTTCTACAGGATAGCTGGGTACGAGGGGATGAAGCTGGCGCACACGATGGCTCCTGGGACGTACTACGCTCCCACGGAAGAGGAGATACGGACGTGGCCGGGCTATCGTCAGCCTAAGGACGAGGACGTGGCGGAGGCGAACAGGTTGATGGACGAGGTGTTTGGAGAGGGGAACCGTCCCACTGCGGAGTGCATGGCAGTTGTCACTGACCAGTCGGACATAGACGCCTGTCTGTTTGTGATGGACAACCTGAGGAAGAGCCTGGGCATGGAGGTCGGCTCCGATTTCATGGAGGCTGCCGCCAGGACGGACATCGCTACCAGCGGCAACTTTGACTTTACCATCTCCTCATACACGTCTTCGATCATCGGCGACCCGGATGACGGTCTCCTCAAGTACCTTCAGGAGAACTTCTACTCCAGCACCAGGGCAATGTCGGAGGCGCGCTGGGATGAGCAGCCGGAGGTGATGGCGGAGGTGGATACTATGATCCGCGCCCAGTCCGCGGAGTTGGACCCGGTGAGAAGGAAGGAGTTGGTCCGGGAGTTGGACCTGAAGATCCTTGATGAAGTTTCATCATACGTCGTTGTGGGATGGAGCCTGATATTCCCTGGGTGGAGGGTGGAGCTGAAGGGTTGGAGGGGTTACGACTTGTACTCTAACACCAAGTTCATGATGCACGAGAGGATGTGGCTAGCCCAGTAGGGTAGCGGACAGGGTGGCTGCACCCATAGGATTGAAGAGGACGCCCCTCACTCTGAATGTGAGGGGCGTCCTCTTTGGGCCAACTGATTCCATTGACAAATCCTACGGGTAGTGATAGCCTTCACGAAGTCTAAAATTCCGGGACTAGGAGGAAGATATATGCGTTTGCGTATTGCGTCGTTATTGAGACCCGCGATAGCGGTTTTAGCAATCACCATGCTGGTAGTTGCCTTGGCGTGTGCCGGTGAAGAAGCTACGCCTACCAGCGAACCGGTGGCAACGTCTGTGCCTGCTACAGCCACTTCCCCGCCGGTTCCGGGCGGAGTGCAGGCCACGGCGACGCCCGTGGAGCAGATGGGATCAGATACACCGTGGATGGACAGGTATCTTCAGAGCCCGGGCTACGATCCGGAGTGGGGCCAGCCCATCAAGGGCGGGACTTTCATCTTCGGGGCGCAGCGAGACAGCACGACATTCTACGCGAACAACCAGGGATGTTGCTACACTCACGGCTGTTTCCGCGGTCTTCCCTGGAGCTCCCTGTTCGGCATTGACGCTTGGACGGGGGACCTCACGGCCATAGAGGGGGAGCTGGTGGAGAGCTGGGATATGTCGGACGACGGCCTGAACCTGACCTTGAACCTTCGTCAGGGTATCATGTTCTTCGACCAGATGGCGGAGAAGTCCATAGTGCCTGCGGAGTACAACGGCGGACAGATTCTTGGCGACGAGTTGGTCTGCGAGGATGCCGCGGCCACCTATCAGCGCTACGTCTTCCCGCCTGACAACGTGAGCCAGTTCCTGGCCTCCGGACGGAGGAACTTAAACCACCTGGAGAGCACCAGCTGCCCCGACGGCCCCCGGGGGCACACCTTCGTAATGCACTTTGATCAGCCTCTGGCCAAGACTATCGGGATAATGGCCGGTGACGGCGCGCAAATCCTGGATAAAGATTACGTTGCCTGGCTCCAGGAGTACTCCGATCGGGAGGACAAGCTATTCGGGCGGACGGAGGTCCCCGAAAACTTCTACTCTATGCACGGCACCGGGCCATTTATACCAATGGAGTTCAATCAGAGCGTCAGCGCTACCTACGACGCCAACCCCAACTACTGGAAGGAAGGGTTGCCGCTGCTGGACCGGTATCACAACGTGGTCATAAAGGACATAGGCAGCCGGTTCACTGCCTTGGCAACAGGGAAGATCCACTACATGGGAGAGGGCAGTTGGAGCATGACGCCGGGCCAGGCGGAGCAGGCCCTTCGGGACTTCCCGGACCGCATCGTCATCAACAACCAGTTGAACCACTGGGCCAGGACAATGATATTTGGAGCCAACGCGCCATGGAACGACGTGCGGGTGAGGAAGGCCATTCACCTAGCCATAGACCGGGACGGATGGCTGGAATTCTACCGTATAGGCGGATACGAGGGTATGAAGCTGGCGCACACGATGGCGCCAGGGACATTCTATGCTCCTACGGACGAGGAGATAAGGACATGGCCTGGGTATCGTCAGCCGAAGGATGAGGACGTAGCAGAGGCGAACCGGTTGATGGACGAGGTGTTTGGAGCGGGAGAACGGCCCAAGGCCGAGTGCATGGCGGTCACTACTGACCAGTCGGACATAGACGCCTGCCTGTATGTGATAGACACCTTGAAGAAGAGCGTGGGTATGGAGGTCGGCTCGGACTTCATGGAGGCTGCTGCCAGGACCGACATCCTTACTACCGGCAACTTCGACTTCACCATCAGTTCCTATACCTCCTCAATCATCGGGGACCCGGATGATGGCCTCCTCAAGTACCTTCCGGATAATTTCACCGCCAGTACCGGGGTAATGTCACAAGCCAGGTGGGACGAGCAGCCCGAGGTTATGGCGGAGGTAAGGGAAATGATAGAGGCCCAGTCCGCCGAGTTGGACCCGATACAGAGGAAGGAGTTGGTGCGGGAACTGGACCTGAAGATCCTTAATGAAGTTTCTTCATACGTAGTGGTGGGCTGGAGCCTTATCTTCCCCGGCTGGAGGGTGGAGTTGAAGGGATGGAGAGGCTACGACCTGTACTCCAACACCAAGTACATCATGCACGAGAGGATGTGGCTGGCCGACAATTAGCATTCCCGGCCGGGCCGGAGCTTCCCACAGGACTTAAGAGGACGCCCCTCACCCAAGTGAGGGGCGTCCTCATTTGTTGGCCGCCTAAATTTGTGTCGTTGTCCAGCCGAAAGCCATTGACAATCCTTACGAGTGGTGTTAGCCTTCCGCCAATTTGCAACTCCAAGAGTAGAATAAGGAGGGGAAAGGTATGCGTTTACCTGCTACGTCGATAGTGAGGCCAATAATAGCGGTATTAGCAATCACAATGTTAGCGATTGCTTTGGCATGTGCGAGCGAGGAACCGGAAGCAACCAGTCCGCCTGCGACTGCTCCTACTCCTACTACCTCGGCCGCGGCTACGCCTTTGACTGTAGACGGTCAGCCGACAGCTACGTCCGTGCCAGGAGCTATGGCCGATCTCACATGGGTGGAGCGGTACTTGCAAAGCCCCGGCTACGATCCGGATTGGGGTCAGCCCGTCAAGGGAGGGACCTTCGTATTTGGAGCGCAGAGAGACGGCACGACCTTCCATCCACGTGAGCAGAGTTGCTGCTACACCCACGGTTGCTACGCCGGTCTGCCCATGAACTCCCTGTTCCGCATCGATGCCTGGACAGGTGATCTGACCACCGTTGAAGGTGATCTGGTGGAGAGTTGGGAGTTCTCAGAAGACGGCGAGACCCTGACCATGCAGCTGCGCCAGGGTGTCAAGTTCTTTGACAGGGAGAGCCTGTCGTCAATGCAGAAAACGGAGACCACGGTGCCCGACGAGTTTAATGGAGGCCAGATCCTGGGGGACGAGCTTGTCTGCGAGGACGCCAAGGCTTCCATAGACAGATTCGTCTGGCCCCCGGAGTGGGAGACCAGATACACGCATGGGAAGGCATATCTGGGGCATCTTGAGAGCACCAGTTGTCCGGACGGGGACAGGGGATACACCTTTGCAATGCACTTTACGGAACCTCGGGGCAAGACCCTGGGCATCCTTGGCGGCGATGCGGCGACTATATTCGACGCAGACTTCATCGCCTGGAACAATGACTGGGGTCAGAGAGAAGGGACGTCCTACATGGACAACGAGGTCCCGGAGAACTACTACGCCATGATAGGAACGGGGCCGTTCATCCCTACGGACCTGAACCAGAGCGTCCACGCAATCTATGATGCCAACCCCAACTACTGGCGGGAGGGCCTGCCGTTGCTGGACAGATACCAGAATGTGGTCATCAAGGACATAGGAAGCCGATTCACGGCGCTGGCCACAGGCAAGATTCACTACATGGGAGAGGGAAGCTGGAGCATGACTCCGGGCCAGGCCGAGCAGGCCATACGGGACTTCCCGGACCGGATCGTCATCAACAACCAGTTGAACCACTGGGCCAGGACGCTGGCCTTCGGCGCAAACGCGCCGTGGGACGACGTGCGGGTGAGGAAGGCCATTCACCTGGCGATAGACCGTGACGGATGGCTGGCCTTCTACCGGATATCCGGGTTTGAGGGTATGAAGCTGGCGCACACGATGGCGCCCGGGACTTACTATGCTCCGACTGATGAGGAGATACGGACGTGGCCTGGGTATCGACAGCCGAAGGACGAGGACGTGGCGGAGGCGAACCGGCTGATGGACGAGGTGTTTGGAGCGGGAGAGCGGCCGACTGCGGAGTGCATGGCTGTGACCACGGACCAGTCCGACATAGACGCCTGTCTGTACGTTATAGACAGCCTGAAGAAGAACCTTGGGATGGAAGTCTCCTCGGACTTCATGGAAGGCGCAGCCAGGACGGACATAATGACCACCGGCAACTTCGACTTCACCATCACGTCCTTCGTGTCATCTACCATTGGAGACCCGGATGACGACGTGTATAACAACTACATCTTGGATCTGGTCTCCGTCTCTGCCAAGAAATTCATGGAAGCGCGGTGGGCTGAGCAGCCTGTGGTGATGCAAGAGGTAGAGGACATGATCCGCGGCCAGTCGGCGGAGTTGGATCCTTTGAAGAGGAAGGCCCTGGTTGAGGAGATGGACCTGAAGATCCTGAACGAAGTGTCCCAGTATGTCGTGGTGGGTTGGAGCCTTATCTTCCCCGGCTGGAGGGTGGAATTGAAGGGGTGGAAGGGGTATGACCTGTACTCGAATACCAAGTACATCATGCACGAGAGGATGTGGCTAGCCGATAACTAGATACCCGGCCTGGCCGGAACTACCCACAGGACTAAAGAGGGCGTCCCTCGCTCCGAATGCGAGGGACGCCCTCTTTTTTGGACTACCGGCTGTTGACAAACCTTACGGCTAGTGATAGCCTTCACAAAGTCTACGATCCCGGGACTAGGAGGAAGATATATGAAAGTACGTAAGACGTTGGCACAGAGGTTAATCATTACGAGTTTAGCAATCGCTGTATTGATGGTTGCCTTGGCGTGCGCGAGCGAGGAACCTACTGCCGCGCCTACGGCGGTCCCCCCCACAGCCACTTCCCCACCAGTGCCGGGCGGCGTGCAGCCCACGGCGACGCCGGTGGAGCAGATGGGCGCGGACATACCGTGGATGGACAGGTATCTGCAGAGCCCCGGCTACGACCCGGAGTGGGGCCAGCCCATCGAAGGCGGCACCTTCATCTTCGGGGCGCAACGGGACGGCACGACGTTCTACGCCAATAATCAGGGTTGCTGCTACTATCACGGCTGTTACTACGGCCTTCCCTGGAGCTCCCTGTTCCGAATCGATGCGTGGACGGGGGATCTCACTGCCATAGAGGGCGACTTGGTGGAGAGTTGGGAGATGTCGGACGACGGCCTGACCTTGACCATGCAGCTTCAGCAAGGGGTCATGTTCTTCGACGAGATGGCGGAGGAGTCCATAGTGCCGGCGGAGTACGACGGTGGTCAGATCCTGGGGGATGAGTTCGTCTGCGAGGACGCTGTGGCCAGCTATGACCGTTATGTCTTTCCTCCGGATAACGTTAAGCAATTCCTGGTCTCCGGGAGGAGGAATCTCAACCACTTTGAGAGTTCCAGTTGCCCCGATGGTCCGCGGGGTCACACCTTCGTGATGCACTTTACCACGCCCCTGGCCAAGACCCTTGGCATAATGGCCGGCGACGCAGCGCACATTCTTGACAAGGAGTACATCGCCTGGCTCAAGGAGTACTCTGATAGGGAGGATCTCCTCTTTGGACGGACGGAGGTCCCAGACAACTTCTATGCGATGCACGGCACGGGGCCCTTTATTCCCACCAACATCAATTTGAGCGTCAGCACCACGTATGATGCCAATCCCGACTTCTGGCGGGAGGGGTTGCCGTTGCTGGACAAATATCACAACGTGGTGATCAAGGACATCGGGACTAGGTTCACTGCGCTGGCTACGGGGAAGATCCACTACATGGGAGAGGGGAGCTGGAGCATGACGCCGGGACAGGCGGAGCAGGCCATCCGGGACTTCTCGGACCGCATTGTCATCAACAACCAGCTGAACCACTGGGCCAGGACGATGGTTTTCGGAGCCAAGGCGCCTTGGGATGACGTGCGGGTGAGGAAGGCCATTCACCTGTCCATAGACCGCGACGGATGGCTGGCTTTCTACCGGATATCCGGGTATGAGGGTATGAAGCTGGCGCACACGATGGCTCCCGGGACATACTATGCTCCTACGGACGAGGAGATAAGGACGTGGCCCGGGTATCGCCAGCCTAAGGATGAGGATATTGCCGAGGCGAACCGGTTGATGGACGAGGTGTTTGGAGCGGGTGAGCGTCCCACCGCTAAGTGCTTGGCCGTCACCACGGACCAGTCCGACATCGATGCCTGTCTGTTTGTGATAGACAGCCTTAAGAAGAGCCTGGGTATGGAGGTCGGCTCGGACTTCATGGAGGCTGCTGCGAGAACGGACATTGTGACCACCGGCAACTTCGACTTCACCATCAGCTCATATACGTCCGCGATCATTGGTGACCCGGATGACGGGTTCCTGAAGTACCTACCGGAGAACTTCTCTGCAACCACCAGGGAAATGTCGGAGGCGCGGTGGGCTGAGATACCCGAAGTAATGGCAGAGGTGGACGGTATGATTCGCGCTCAGTCCGCGGAGTTGGACCTGCTGAAGAGGAAGGATCTTGTGCGGGAGATAGACAGGAAGATACTGGATGAAGTTTCATCATACGTGGTTGTGGGCTGGAGCCTTATATTCCCGGGCTGGAGGGTGGAATTGAAGGGGTGGAAGGGATACGACCTGTACTCCAACACCAAGTACGTGATGCACGAGAGGATGTGGCTAGCCGACAATTAGCATACCGGTCTGACTGATTCCAAACCACAGGATTGAAAATGGCGCCCCTCACGTTCAGAGTGAGGGGCGTCCTCTTTTTGACTACCCGCTCCATTGACAAGGCTTACGAGTAGTGCTAGCATTCACGCCATCTACAACTCCAAGAATGGGGGAAAGAGATATGAAGGTACGTAATGCGTCGATACTAAGGCTTATGATGGCGGGATTAGCAATCGCCATATTGGTGGTTGCCTTGGCGTGTGCGAGCGAGGAACCTACCGCCGCGCCTACGGCGGTTCCGCCCACGGCCACTTCACCGTCAATGCCGGACGGAGAGGCTACAGCAACGCCGGTGGAGATGATTGACTCCACGACGCCGTGGATTGATCGCTACTTGCAGAGCCCCGGCTACAACCCGGAGTGGGGGCAGCCCGTGAAAGGTGGGACATTCATATTCGGGGCTAACCGGGATGACACGCGTTTCAATCCCTCCAGCCAAGGTTGCTGCTACACGCACGGTTGTTTCCGAGGGCTTCCGTGGAACTCCCTGTTCCGCATCGACCCGTGGGTGGGAACCTTGGATACCACGGAGGGGGACCTGGTTGAGAGTTGGGAGATGTCGGACGACGGCCTGAGCCTCACCATGCAGCTCCGGGAAGGGGTCATGTTCTTTGATGAGGCGAGTATGCCGGAGGAGAGCATTGTACCGGCGGAGTTCGACGGCGGGCGAATCCTGGGTGACGAGTTCGTCTGCGAGGACGCCGTGGCCACCTATGAGCGGTACGTCCGGCCACCGGAGTGGGAGACTAGGATTGTCCTTGGTAAATCGGACGTTGGGCATCTCGAGAGTCTCTCCTGTCCCGATGGTCCCCGGGGGTACGCCCTTGTGATGCATTTCGAGCAGTCCCTGGCAAAGACTATGGGCATATTAGCCGGACGCGCTGCTACAATGCTTGACAAGGAGTACATCGCTTGGGTCAATGATTTTGGAGAAAGAGAGGACCGCTCCTTTGGGGACACCGAGGTCCCGGACAACTTCTATGCTATGCACGGCACAGGGGCCTTTGTGCCTGTGGACATTAACCTGAGCGTGCACACCATATACGACGCCAACCCCAACTACTTCCGCGAGGGGCTGCCCCTCATAGACAGATACAAGAACGTGGTTATCAAGGACTTGGGCACACGGTTCACGGCCCTGGCCACCGGCAACATCCACTTCTACGGCGAGGGGAGCTACGGGTTCACCTCCGGACAGGCGGAGCAGGCCCTCCGTGACTTCAATGACACAATGGAGGTAAACGTCCAGCTGAACCACTGGGCTCGGGCAATCAGGATGAGCACAACCAAGCCGCCGTTCGATAACCTGATGGTCAGGAAAGCGGTCCACATGGCCCTTGATAGGGAGGCGTGGAAGGACTTCAGGCGAGTAAGGGTGGGCGACACCACACTGGAAGGCACCAGCCCGGCCTTCTGGGTGCCCCCCGGCACTCCTTGGGCCATTCCCGATGAGAAGCTCTTGACGATGCCCGGCTATCGGCAGCCGAAGGATGAGGACATAGCCGAGGCCAACCGTCTTCTGGACGAGGTCTTTGGGCCGGGCGAGCGGCCCGAGATCACCTGCATGGCCCGGTCGGTCAACCCCAGTGACACGGACGGCTGCCTGTTCGTCATGGACCAGCTTGGGAAGCACCTCAACTGGGAGGTCACAGCGGCCTTCGTAGAGCCCGCGGTGTCCACGGAACGGAGCAATGCCGGCAACTTCGACATCTACTGCGGCTCGGTGGTGAGCACTGCTATTGGAGACCCGGACGACTATCTGCCTTGGAATCTGGTTGAGGATTTGGGCTACATCTCCACCACGCTGCAGATCCAGGCGCTCAAGGGCTTGCATCCAGAGTTGATGGATTGGATGGAGACTGCTACTCTTGAGCAGAGCCGGGAGCTTGATCCGGTGAAGCGCCAGCAGTCGGTCTGGGAAATTCAAGATAGAGCTATCAACGAGCTCATGCCGATAACAACTCTGGGCTGGACCAACATCTTCCCGTCCTGGAGGAAGGAGCTTAAGGGATTCAAGGGCTACGACCTCTACTCCTACACCAAGTCTGCCGCTAACGAGAGGATATGGATTGCAGACAGTTAGCATAGCTGGATGACTGATTACAAACCACAGGATTGAAAATGACGCCCCTCACTCTGGACGTGAGGGGCGTCCTCTTTTTGAACTACCCGCTCCATTGACAAAGCTTACGTGTAGTGTTAGCATCCCGGCTATCTACAACTCCGAGAATGAGGGGAAGAGATATGAAGTTACGTAATACGTCTATCGCAAGGCTTATAATGGCGGGTTTAGCAATCTCAATATTAGCGGTGGCTTTGGCGTGCGCGAGCGAGGAACCCACCGCCGCGCCCACGGCGGTTCCGCCCACGGCCACGTCACCGTCAATGACTGACGGTGTACAGCCCACGGAAGCGCCAGTGGATGTGGTAGAAACGGACCCCACGTGGATTGAGCGTTACTTGCAGAGCCCTGGTTACAACCCTGAGTGGGGAGAGCCGGTTAGGGGCGGGACATTCATATTCGGGGCCAACCGAGACGACACGCGATTCAATCCCCGCAGCCATAGTTGCTGTTACACCCACGGCTGCTACGCGGGACTTCCGTGGAACGCCCTGTTCCGCATCGACCCGTGGGTAGGAACGCTGGATTCCATGGAAGGGGACTTGGTGGAGAGTTGGGAGATGTCGGACGACGGCCTGACTCTGACCATGCAGCTTCGCCAGGGGATCATGTTCTTCGACCAAATGGCGGAGCAGTCCACGGTGCCGGCGGAATACAACGGCGGGCAGATCCTGGGCGACGAGTTCGTCTGCGAAGACGCTGTGGCCACTTACGATCGGTATGTAAATCCACCGGAATGGGAGACCAGAATCATCACCGGCAAGACGGACATTGGGCACCTTGAGAGTACAAGCTGTCCTGATGGGCCTCGCGGGTACACCTTTTTGATGCACTTCGATCAGTCCCTTGCTAAGACCATGGGTATACTTGCGGGCCGGGGCGCTCTGGTCCTCGATAAGGACTACATCGCTTGGACCCACGCCTATGGCGAAGAGAATAACTCCTCTTTCGGGGACAACGAGGTCCCGGACAACTTCTATGCGATGCATGGCACGGGCCCCTTTGTGCCTTCGGACATCAACCTGAGTGTACATGCCATATACGATGCCAATCCCAACTACTTCCGGGAAGGGCTGCCACTCATAGACAGGTACAAGAACGTGATAATCAAGGACCTCGGCACCCGGTTCACGGCCCTCGCCACGGGTAACATCCACTTCTACGGCGAGGGTAGCTACGGGTTTACCTCCGGACAGGCGGAGCAGGCCCTCCGGGACTTCAATGACACAATGGAGGTAAACGTCCAGCTGAACCACTGGGCTCGGGCAATCAGGATGAGCGCTACCCAGCCCCCGTTCGACAACTTGCAGGTGAGGAGAGCGGTTCACCTGGCCCTCAATCGGGAGACGTGGGGGGACTTCAGGCGAGTAAGGGTGGGAGACACGGTCCTGGAAGGCACCAGTACGGCTTTTTGGATGCCCCCTGGTACGCCGTGGGCCATTCCAAATGAGGAGCTCATGTCGTGGCCCGGGTACCGGCAGCCAAAGGACGAGGACATAGCCGAGGCCAACCGTCTTCTGGACGAGGTCTTTGGGCCGGGCGAGCGACCCGAGATAAACTGCATGGCCAGAGCTGTCAACCCCAGCGACACGGATGGATGCCTGTTTGTCATAGACCAGTTGAAAAAGAACCTCAACTGGTCCGTTAAGGCGGACTTCGTGGACTCTGCGGTGGTCACGGACAGAAGCAATGCCGGCACCTTCGATATCTATTGCGGCTCCGTGGTGAGCACGGCCATTGGTGACCCGGACGACTACCTGCCCTGGAACCTGGTTGAGGATTTGGGCTACATCTCCACTAAGAACCAGATAAATGGCCTCAAGGCGGAGCTTCCGGAGGTGATGGACTGGATGGAGACTAACGTGGTCGAGCAGAGCCGGGAGCTTGATCCGGTGAAGCGACAGGAGGTGGTCTGGGAAATTCAACGAAGAGCAGCCAACGAGCTTACGCAGATTACAACCTTGGGCTGGACTAACATCTTCCCGTCCTGGAGGAGAGAGCTTAAGGGATTCAAGGGATACGACCTCTACTCCTACACCAAGTCTGTCGCTAACGAGAGGATGTGGATTGCAGACAATTAGCAGGTAGCTCCATCCCTTAGCGCGCAAAAGGCTACAGAGACGATGCCCCTCGCACTGAATGCGAGGGGCATCGTCTTTTTGTATCACTTGTGATTTGCTCAGCAGCATCTTGACTAAAGGAGGCCAACGACAAAAGGTGCGATTAGTGATAACAACTTGCCAACCTACAACGCCATAAACAGGAAGGGGAGATATGAAGTTACGTAATACGGTGACATTAAGGTATATAGCAGCGTTGCTAGCAACGACCATTTTGGTAGTTGCCATGGCGTGCGCGAGTGAAGATCCCACCGCCGCGCCTACGGCGGTTCCGCCCACGGCCACTTCACCGTCGATGCCGGACGGGGAGGCCACGGCAACTCCGGTGATGGCGCCAGACACGGATCTTGCATGGATGGACAGGTACTTGCAGAGCCCGGGATACAATCCGGATTGGGGTCAGCCCGTTAAGGGCGGGACCTTCGTCTTCGGGGCGCAGCGTGACGGGACGACCTTCCATCCCCACAGGCAAAGCTGCTGCTACACCCACGGATGCTATGCGGGCCTCCCTGTGAATTCGCTGCTCCGAATTGATCCCTGGACTGGGGACCTCACCACAATTGAGGGGGACCTGGTGGAGAGTTGGGACATGTCCGAAGACGGTGTGACGCTTACTATGCAGCTTCATCAGGGAGTGATGTTCTTCGACGAGGCCAGCATGCCGGAAGAGACGGCGGTCCCGGTGGAGTTTAACGGAGGGCTAATCCTGGGCGACGAGATGGTGTGCGAGGACGTCAAAGCTTCTATGGAACGGTACGCTTCGCCGCCAGAATTTGAGACCAGAGTAGTCACCGGTAAGACAGATCTCGACCATCTCGAGAGCACCAGCTGTCCTGGTGGAGACCGAGGATACACATTTGTGATGCAATTTGAGCGTCCGATGGCCAAGACAATGGGTATATTGGCCGGTCGTGCCGCGACAATTTTCGACAAGGACTACATCGCCTGGCTCAACGACTTTGGCGAGAGAGAGGGTACTTCCTTCCTTGACAATGAGGTGCCGGCCAACTTCTATGCAATGCATGGCACAGGGCCATTTGTACCTGTTGAGATCAACAGGAGCGTCAGCACCATGTTCAAGGCCAATCCCAACTATTGGCGAGAGGGATTGCCCTTGCTGGACAGGTACCAGAATGTGGTCATCAAGGATATAGGAAGCCGTTTCACTGCCTTGGCTACCGGGAAGATCCACTACATGGGCGAGGGCAGCTGGAGCATGACTCCCGGTCAGGCTGAGCAGGCTATCCGGGACTTCTCGGACCGGATAGTTATCAACAACCAGCTTAACCACTGGGCCCGGACTATTGCCTTTGGTTCCAGGGCGCCCTGGAATGACGTAAGGGTGAGAAAAGCCATCACCCTGGCTCTGGACCGTGACCAGTGGCTTGACTTCTATCGGATATCTGGTTACGAGGGTATGAAGCTGGCCCATACCATGGCGCCTGGAACGTTCTACGCTCCGACGGAAGAGGAGATAAGGACATGGCCCGGGTACCGCCAACCCAAGGACGAGGATGTGGCGGAGGCGAACAGACTGATGGATGAGGTGTTTGGAGCCGGGAATCGTCCCACGGCAGAGTGTATGGCCTCAGTTACAAACCAGTCGGACATAGATGCATGTCTGTTCGTCATGGACAACCTGGGCAAGAACCTGGGGATGGAGATCGGCTCGGACTTTGGAGAGACGGCAGCTCAGACACCTATAGCCGAAAGTGGTAACTTTGACTTTCGCATTAGCTCATACACGTCTACAGTAATCGGCGACCCGGATGACGGGCTCTATTTCACCTACATTCCGGATTTGGCTTACTCCAGTATCAAGACGATTATATCCGCCAGATGGGATGAGCAGCCGGAGGTGATGGCAGAGGTGGAGACAATGCTCAGGAACCAGTCCCGTGAGTTGGATCCCATCAAGAGGAAAGAATTGGTGCGGGAGATGGACCTGAAGATCCATAACGATGTTGCTCAGTACATATTGGTGGGGTGGAGCTTGATCTTTCCCGGCTGGCGGGTGGAGTTGAAGGGGTGGCGGGGTTATGACCTTTACTCCTACACCAAATACGCTATGAACGAGAGGATGTGGCTGGCGAATTAGAGTACTGGACGGGGTCGCTGTATCCACAGGTTTCGAGAGGGCGCCCCTCGTTCCGAATGCGAGGGGTGCCCTCTTTATTATCGGATTACTGCTCGTATCTTTCTCCACCTCAACTCCATTGACAAGGGGTACGAATAAGGATATCGTTAGAGTCTTCTATAACTCCAAGATTAGGAGGATGAGAAATGCTTTCACGTAATACGTCGATATTTAAGCCAATAATAGCGGTATTAGCAATCACAATGTTGGTGGTTGCCCTGGCGTGTGCGAGTGATGACGCAACGCCAACCACCGCCCCTACGGCGGTCCCGCCCACAGCCACGTCGCCGTCGATGGACGGGCAACCTACGGCCACGGCGGCGCCTCAGGTGGCGGCGGAGGGGACGTGGATAGAGCGGTACCTGAAGAGCCCGGGGTACAATCCGGATTGGGGGGAGCCCAAGACAGGCGGCACCGTTGTCTTCGGAGCCAACCGGGACGGCAAACCTACGCCCGTTACGACTATGGGTGGCTGCTACACTCACGGCTGTTGGGATATGCCCTTCAACGCCCTGTTCCGCATTGACGTCTGGCAAGGGAAGCTCGACGCCATTGAAGGGGACCTGGTAGAGAGTTGGAAGATGTCCGAAGACTTGATGACCCTGACTATGCAGCTCCGGGAGGGGGTGATGTTCTTCGACAAGAGCAGCATGCCGACGGAGTCTACAGTGCCGGATGAGTTCAACGGCGGTAAAATCCTGGGCGACGAGTTCGTCTGCGAAGACGCCAAGGCCACCGTGGAGCGTAACGTGTGGCCGAAGGAGTGGGAGACGAGAATTACCAGGTCCCCGGCGGCTTTCAATCACCTGGAAAGTGTCGCCTGCACCGATGGCCCTCGGGGATATACCCTTGTGATGAGCTTTAGCGCCCCCTTGGCCAAGACCATGGCAGCCATGAGCTCCGGCGGCTACTTCCCAATGTTAGACAAGGACTTCATCGAGTGGATCGATGCCTTTGGCGAAGCGGAGGACCGCGCCTTCCTAGACACGGAGGTTCCTGACAACTTCCTTGCGCTGCACGGCACAGGACCTTTTGTGCCCGTGGATATCGAATTGAGCATCAGTAGCACGTATCGTGCCAATCCCACCTACTGGCGGGAGGGGTTGCCGCTCCTGGGCGAATTCAGAAACGTGGTGATCAAGGACAATGGAACCCGGTTCACGGCCTTGGTGTCAGGCAAGATCCACTTCTTCGGAGAGGGGAGCTACTCCTTTACCTCTGGGCAGGTGGAGCAGGCTATGCGGGACTTCCCCGATCTGATAGAGATCAACGCCCAAACGAACATGTGGGCCCGGGGACTGGAGTTCAACCCGACGAGGCACCCATTCGATGACGTACGGGTGAGGAAGGCCGTGCACTTGGCCCTGGATCGGGCCGAGTGGGCGGATTTCAGGAGGGTTAGGGTAGGAGACACCGTACTTGAGGGGACGAACTTGGCGCACTTGATGCCGCCGGGCACCATTTGGGCCACCCCGAAAGAAGAGCTGAGTACGTGGCCCGGCCTGCGCCAGCCCAAGGACCAAGATATAGCCGAGGCCAACCGCCTGCTGGACGAGGTGTTCGGGGAGGGGAACCGGCCCGTGGGGTTGGGCTGCATGGCAGCTGCCAGTATCCAGAGCAACGTAGACGCTTGCCTGTTCGTGCTTGACCAGCTTAAGAAGCACCTGAACTGGATCGTGACCACGGACTTTGCTGAGTCCGCGGTGGTCAGCGAGAGGAGGAATGGCGGCGGGTTTGACCTCTACGTCAACTCCTCTCCGTCTACCGTAATCGGGGACCCGGACGACCAGTACCTTCGCCTAGCGGGTTTCGGCCTCGCCAAAGACAAGGTGGAGCACGACGGGCTTTGGGCGGAGATGCCCGGGGTGATGACGGAGATGGAGTCCATGGCCCTGGCCCAGTCCGCGGAGTTAGACCCGCAGAAGCGCCTGAAAGTGGTAAGGGAGCTCGAGAGGAAGTTTGCGGACGAGGTCCATTGGCGGGCTACGCTGGGGTGGACCAACATTTTCCCCTCTTGGAGAACGGAATTGAGGGGGTTCAAGGGCTACAACTTCTACTCCTCCACCAAGTGGGCCATCTGGGAGAGGGTGTGGCTGGTCGAATAGAGGACTGGACATGGTGTAATCACCTATAGAATCGAAGAGGGCGCCCCTCGTTCCGAATGCGAGGGGCGCCCTCTTTATTATCGGATTACTGCTCGTATCTTTCTCCACCCGTATCTCCATTGACAATAGGTACGAATAAGGATATCTTTAGGGTCTTCTATAACTCCAAGATTAGGAGGATGAGAAATGATTTCACGTAATACGTCGATATTTAAGCCAATAGTAGCGGTATTAGCAATCACAATGTTGGTGGTTGCCTTGGCGTGTGCGAGTGATGACGCAACGCCTACCAGTCCACCCACAACGCCGCCCACGGCAACGTCGCCGGCCGCGGCTACGCCCTTGACGTTAGACGGGCAGCCCACGGCTACAATGGTACCGGAGACGATGGCGGACCTTACATGGATGGAGCGCTATCTCCAGAGCCCAGGGTATGATCCTGCGTGGGGTGAACCCAAGACGGGTGGGACCTTTGTCTTTGGAGCCCAACGGGACCTTACAATTTTCAACTACGGGACACATGTCTGCTGTTACTTTCACGGCTGTTTCCGTGGACTCCCCTCGAATTCTTTGTTCCGCATAGACGCTTGGACAGGGGATCTAACTACCATTGAGGGGGACCTGGTAGAGAGTTGGGACATGTCCGATGACGGCATGACTCTGACCATGAAGCTCCAAGAGGGGGTGATGTTTCAGGATAACCCCAACGTACCGGACGAGTATGTCATACCAGACGAGTTCAACGGTGGCAGGATCAACGGCGACGAGTTCGTCTGCGAGGACGCCAAGGCCAGCTATGAGCGCTACGTCTGGCCACCGGAGTGGGAGACCAGATTCACCAGTGGTAAGGCGGATCTTGGGCACCTAGAGAGTGCCAGTTGTCCCGATGGTCCCCGCGGGTACACCTTTGTGATGCAATTTGAGCGGCCTATGGCAAAGACTATGGGGATACTGAGCGGCCGCGCAGTGGTCATCCTTGATAAGGACTACATCGCTTGGATCAACGACTTTGGCGAAAGGGAGGGACGCTCCTTTTCGGACACGGAGTCTCCTGCCAACTTCTATGCCTTGCACGGCACGGGGGCCTTTATGCCCACCGATATCAACACGAGTGTAAGGACCACATTTGATGCCAATCCCAACTACTTCAGGGATGGTTTGCCTCTGCTGGACACATACCAGAACGTGGTGATCAAGGACATTGGGACTAGGTTCACGGCACTGGCCACGGGGAAGATCCACTATATGGGTGAAGGTAGCTGGAGCATGACCCCCGGGCAGGCGCGACAGGCCATCCGGGACTTCCCGGACAGTATCGTCATCAATAACCAGCTGAACCACTGGGCCAGAACCATCTACTTCGGCGCCAAGCCCCCGTGGGATGATGTACGGGTGAGGAGGGCCATCTCCCTGGCCCTGAACCGAGAAGGCTGGTTGGACTTCTACAGGATAGAGGGCTACGAGGGTATGAAACTGGCGCACACGATACCGCCGGGCACCTTCTATGCGCCTACGGAGGAGGAGATAAGGACGTGGCCTGGGTATCGTCAGCCGAAGGATGAGGATGTGGCAGAGGCCAACCGGCTGATGGATGAGGTGTTTGGGGTGGGGAACAGGCCCACGGCGAAGTGTTTGGCAGTTGTCACTGACCAGTCTGATATAGATGCGTGCCTGTATGTGATGGACAATCTGGGGAAGAGCCTGGGCATGGAGATCGGCTCGGACTTCATGGAGTCTGCGGCTAGGACGCCTATCACTACCAGTGGCAACTTCGACTTCGCCATCAGCTCAGCTATGTCTTCGGCGATCGGAGACCCTGATGACGATCTCTACGCTAATAACGTACTGGAGTTCGTCTCTGCCAGCGCCCAATCGTATATAGGAGCTCGGTGGGCGGAGCAGCCGGAGGTGATGGCAGAGGTGGAGAGGATGATTCGGGCCCAGTCCCAAGAGTTGGACCCGTTGAAGCGTAAGGAGATGGTCCGGGAGTTGGACCTGAAACTCCTGAATGACGTCGCTGAACACATTGTGGTGGGCTGGAGCCTGATCTTCCCTGGATGGAGGGTGGAGCTGAAGGGCTGGAAGGGGTATGACCTCTACTCCTACACGAAGTGGGTTCAGAATGAGAGGATGTGGCTGGTCGAATAGAGGACTGGACATGGTGTAATCACCTATAGAATCGAAGAGGGCGCCCCTCGTTCCGAATGCGAGGGGCACCCTCTTTATTATCGGATTACTGCTCGTATCTTTCTCCACCTCGGTATTCCCAACATGTGTTGGTCATGGGATAATAAGGTGAGAGAGGGAGACTGCCGCGAGTATAGGGAGGTATACACGTGGCACAACGAAGAGCATATCGAGACGGGGAGCAGTGTCCCCGGTGCGGGTCGAATTGGCTGCCCAAATATGGGCGGTCAAGGGGCAAACAGACCCCTGTTTTCACAGGGGCAGGCTGTATAGATGCGGGCAATGCTTGTATCATTTCATTCCTGGGACGGAACGCCCTCATAGGTCGGAGCAGGTGAAAGCGCGGGCGGTATCCATGTATAGTGATGGGAGCAGCATGGAGGCCATCAGCCGAGTGATGGGTGTAAAGCCGGGCACCGTGTATTCCTGGGTCAAAAAAAGCCAGTTGGGCTTGGGAATTGATGGGGACTCTGGTGGAGGAGTGGAGGCGGGGTCCGAAGCCGGCCCGGGTCATATCCTTTGATGAGATGTGGACCCCCGTTCAAGCCGGGGGCAGGCTATATGTAGGAGCCCGGCGGCGTGGGAAACGCCGGGATATGTGGGTCTGGACGGCGGTGATAGAGGAATGGGATGGTAGGCGCTGGGTGGACTTTGAAGTGGGAGACCGGACCGAGGCCACTTTCCTGAAGCTGTACAACCGGTTGCCTGAGGCGGAGCAATACCACACTGATGGCTATAGGGTGTATGGATGGCTGCCCGCCAACCGGCACGTAACAGGCAAGGGTGGAGCGGTGAACAGAAATGAAGGACTGCACTCGGTATGGCGGAGCAAGTTGAACCGCCTCCACCGCAGGACGAAGGGGTATAGCAAGAGCGCGATCATGCTGCGGAACTCCATCGCTCTGATGTGCCTGCGCCTTGGCTTGATCTAATACCAACACAACCCGGGAATACCCTAGACTCAACTCTATTGACAATTCCTACGGGTAGTGCTAGCCTTCCGCCAATCTGCAACTCCAACTACAGGAGGGTGAGACATGCGGTTACGCAATGCGTCGATACTGCGACCAATGATAGCGGTATTAGCAATCACAATGTTGGTGGTTGCCCTGGCGTGTGCGAGTGATGACGCAACGCCTACCAGTCCTCCGGCCACGTCTCCGCCACCCACTGCCACGTCGGCGTCAGCGCCGGTAGGGCCGCAGCCCACGGCGACTCCGGTGGATGTGATTGAAACGGATCTAACGTGGATGGACAGGTATTTGCAGAGCCCGGGCTATGATCCGGCGTGGGGTGAGCCCGTCAAGGGCGGGACCTACATCTTTGGAGCCCAGGGGGACTCTACCACGTTCAATACCACCGGCCAAGGCTGCTGCTACACTCACGGGTGTTTCCGCGGCCTCCCGGTGAACACCCTGTTCCGTATTGATGCCTGGCAGGGGGACCTTACGGCCATAGAGGGCGACCTGGTGGAGAGTTGGGACGTGTCCGAAGACGGCAAGACCATCACCATGAAGCTGTATGAAGGGGTCATGTTCCACGAGAAGATGACGGAACACTCCGTAGTTCCGGAGGAGTTCAATGGCGGTAAGATCCTGGGTGATGAGTTCGTCTGCGAGGACGCCAAGGCCACCTATGACCGTTTCGTCTCGGCGCCGGAGTGGGAGACGGGGTACCCCATAAACAGAGGTAAGGTGTATCTGGGGCACCTCGAAAGCACCAGCTGTCCGGATGGCCCGCGGGGGTACGCCTTTGTAATGCACTTCGACCGGACCATGGCTAAAACAATGGGCATACTGGCCGGCCATTCCGCATCGATCCAGGACAAGGACTTCATCGCCTGGGTCCACGATTATGGTGAAAGGGAGGGTCGCTCCTTCGGGGACACGGAGCTTCCCGACAACTTCTATTCTATGCACGGCACAGGGCCATTTATACCGGTGGATATCAACGTTAGCGTAAGCACCACCTTTGACGCCAATCCCAACTACTGGCGGGAGGGGTTGCCGCTCATAGACAAGTACCACAACGTGGTGATCAAGGACCCCGGCAGTCGATTCACGGCGCTGGCCACGGGCAAAGTCCACTACTACGGCGAGGGGAGCTACGGCTTCACCTCCGGGCAGGCGGAGCAGGCCCTCCGGGACTTCCAGGACACTATCGTCGTCAATGACCAGCTGAATCACTGGGCCAGGACAGTCTACTTTGGCGCCAGGGCGCCTTGGGATGATCTCCGGGTGAGAAAGGCCATTCACTTGGCCTTAGACCGAGAGGAGTGGAAGGCTTTCCGCCGAGTGAGGGTTGGCGACAGCACTATTGAGGGGACGCAGCTAGCGCAAACCATGGCGCCCGGGACCTTCTTTGCTCCTACCCAGGAGGAGATCGCGATGTGGCCGGGCTATCGTCAGCCCAAGGACGAGGACCTTGCTGAGGCCAACAGGCTAATGGACGAGGTGTTTGGGGTGGGGAACCGTCCAACGGCGAAGTGCTTGGGAAGGACCGAGACGGTTTCCAACGTAGACGGTTGCCTGTGGGTCATGGACCAGCTCGGGAGAAACCTCGGCATGGAAGTCGCTTCGGACTTTAGGGAGACGGCGGCTGTTACCCCCGTCACTAACAGCGGCAACTTTGACTTCAGTGTCGGCTCATTCACATCTTCCGTTATCGGAGACCCGGATGATCGCCTCTATGATAGCTACATACGGGAGTTCCTCCCCGTTGGCAGAGAGGCGTCGATAGGAGCGCGGTGGGAGGAGCAGCCTGAGGTGATGGCGGAAGTGGAAGAGCTGATACGGGCCCAGACCCTGGAGTTGGACCCGCTGAAGCGCAAGGAGTTGATCCGGCAGTTGGACATGAAAATCTTAGATGAAGTGGCTCAGTACGTAGTGATGGGATGGACCAACATCTTCCCCTCGTGGAGAGTGGAGCTCAAGGGGTGGAGGGGCTACGACCTGTATTCCAACACGAAGTACGTGATGCACGAGAGGATGTGGCTGGCCCAATAGAACATCGGGCAGGGTGGCTGTACCCATAGTTATGGAGAGGGAGGCGCTCGCCAAATGCGAGCGCCTCCCTTCTTACTATTGTTGGACGTGCCATTGACAAGAGTTGCGAGTAGTGATAATCTTGCGCCTATCTACAACTCCGAGATTAGGAGGATGAGAGATGTTTTTACGTAATGCGTCGATAATTAGGCCAATGTTAGCGGTATTAGCGGTAACGATGTTGGTAGTTGCCTTGGCGTGTGCGAGTGAAGACCCCACGCCTACCAGTCCTCCGGCAACGTCACCGCCTCCTACTGCTACGTCGGCGCCGGTGGATGGCGCTCAGCCAACGGAAGCGCCCGTCGCAGATGGTGAGATGGATATGGGCTGGATGGAACAGTACCTCCAGAGTCCAGGCTACGACCCGGCTTGGGGCCAGCCAGTGAGGGGCGGGACATTTGTATTTGGGTCCCCCCGGGACAGCACCAGATTCAATCCCTGGAACCAGGGCAGCTGCTGCTACAGTCACGGCTGCTTCGCCGGACTGGCCACGAACGGCTTGTTCCGCGTAGATGCCTGGACGGCAGACCTCACGACAATAGAGGGCGACTTGGTGGAAAGTTGGGACTTTTCGGAAGACGGCCTGACTCTGTCCATGAAGCTGCGTGAAGGGGTGATGTTCATCGACGAGGCCAGCATGCCGGCTGAATCCACGGTGCCGGCTGAGTTCAACGGAGGTAGGATCCTGGGCGACGAGTTCGTCTGCGAGGACGCCAAGGCCTCCATAGACCGCGCCGCCTCGCCGCCGGAGTGGGAGCAGTCCGGGGGCACCCCCGTCGAAGCTAAGGCTGCCCTTAAGCACCTGGGCAGCGCCACATGCCCAGACGGCCCCCGAGGGTACACCTTCGTGATGCACTTCGAATATGCCCTGGCCAGGACCATGACCAGCCTTTCGGCCCACCGCAGCGGGCAGGTGGCCATGCATGACAAGGACTACATTGCCTGGGTCAACGCCTATGGTGAAAGGGAGGGCAAGTCCTTCGGGGATACCGAGGTCCCCGCCAACTTCTATGCCACGCACGGCACGGGGCCCTTCGCGCCGGCCGATATCAATACGAGCGTCAGCACCACCTTCAATGCCAATCCCAACTACTGGCGTGAGGGGTTGCCGCTCTTGGACGTATACCACAATGTGGTGATTAAGGATGCGGGCACGCGGTTCGTCGCCCTGTCCACGGGGCGGATCCACTACATGGGTGAGGGGAGCTACAGCATGAGACCCGGGCAGGCGGAGCAGGCCATCCGGGACTTCTCGGACAGTATTGTCATCAACAACCAGCTGAACAACTGGGCGAGGGAAGTCCACTTCGGCGCCAGGCCGCCGTGGGATGACGTGCGGGTGAGGAAGGCCATGAGTCTGGCCTTGGACCGGGATGGGTGGGTGGAATTTTACCGTATTCCCCAGTACGAGGGTGGGAAGTTGGGCCACCTCATGGCGCCGGGGACATTCTACGCCCCAACGGATGAGGAGCTAGGGACATGGCCCGGGTACCGCCAGCCGAAGGACGAGGACATAGCCGAGGCCAACCGGCTGATGGACGAGGTGTTTGGGGCAGGGAACCGGCCCACCGCTAAGTGCTCTGCTAATATTGCAAACACGGGTCCCGTGGATGCCTGCCTGTTCATCATGGACAACCTCAAGAAGAACCTGGGCATGACTATAACCTCGGACTTTGGAGAGGGGGCGGTTCTCACGGCACTAAATACGTCTGGGACCTTCGACTTAAGCAGCGGCTCGGCGGTGGACACCAGGACAGGAGACCCGGACCAGACCCTGTTCAAGAACTATGTCCCAGAGTTCTCCTCCGTGTTCTACTTAGCAGGTTTGGACGCGCGGTGGGCGGAAGATCCCGAGGTGATGGCGGATGTGGAAGCGATGGTACATGCCCAGGCCCGGGAGTTGGACCCGCTGAAGCGTAAGGACCTGATCAGGCAGATCGACCTGAAGACCCTCGACCAGGTCAATCAGTACATCGTGGTGGGATGGCCCATGATATTTCCCGGTTGGAGGGTGGAACTGAAGGGGTGGAAGGGCTACGACCTCTACTCCGACACCAAGTTTGTAATGCACGAGAGGATGTGGCTAGCCCAGTAGAGCACTAGGCAGTACGGCCGCACAGATAGTTTCAAAAAGGGAGGACCTCGCGCTTAGCGAGGGCTTCCCTTTTGCTATGCTTAGACGTGCCTTCAACCCCCAAAAATAAAGGCGGGTCGGGGTTTGCCGGCAGTTAACCTCTAGTTTAGTGGTGAAGGGCAGTGTGTTGTCGTGTATGGAATCTCTTTATAGTGTTGCTCCACCTCAACTCCATTGACAAGGGTTACGAGTAATGCTAGTCTTGGAGCCATCTACAACTCCAAGGTTGGGAGGGCGAGATATGAAGTTACGTAATGCGTCGATATTTAGGCCAGTATTGGCGGTATTAGCAGTCACAATGTTGGTGGTTGCCTTGGCGTGTGCAAGCGAAGACCCCACGCCTACCAGTCCTCCAGCCACGTCTCCGCCGCCCACGTCGGCGCCGGTGGACGGCGCTCAACCGACGGAGACGCCGGTGCAGCGGACGGAAACTGACCTCGGTTGGATGGAGCAGTACCTCCAGAGCCCGGGCTACGACCCGGCTTGGGGTGAGCCCGTGAGAGGCGGGACATTTATCTTTGGAGCCAACCGGGACAATACTAGATTCAATCCCTGGAACCAGGGCAGCTGCTGCTACAGGCACGGCTGCTTCGCCGGACTGGCCACGAACGGTCTGTTCCGCGTCGACGCATGGACAGGAGACCTCACGGCCATAGAGGGGGACCTGGTGGAGAGTTGGGACTTGTCGGAGGACAGCGTGACCCTGACCATGAAGCTGCATGAGGGGGTCATGTTCATCGACGAGGCCAGTATGCCGACGGAGTCTACTTTGCCGGCTGAGTTCAACGGCGGCAAGATCCTGGGCGACGAGTTTGTCTGCGAGGACGCCAAGGCCTCTATAGACCGCGCCGCCCGGCCGCCGGAGTGGGAGTTGGGTGGGTTCACCCCCACCGAAGCTAAGGCGGCGCTTAAGCACCTGGACAGGGCCACCTGCCCCGATGGCCCCCGTGGGTACGCCTTTGTGATGCACTTCGAATATCCCCTGGCCAGGACCATGACCAGCCTCTCGGCGCACCGCAGCGGGCAGGTGGCCATTCATGATAAGGACTACATCGCCTGGGTCAACGCCTATGGTGAAAGAGAGGGCCGGTCCTTCGGGGATACCGAGGTCCCAGCCAACTTCTATGCCACGCACGGCACAGGGCCCTTTGTGCCGGCCGATGTCAATACGAGCGTGAGCACCACTTTCAATGCCAATCCCAACTACTGGCGGCAGGGGTTGCCGCTCATTGACGTATACCACAACGTGGTTATCAAGGATGCGGGCACCAGGTTCGTTGCCCTGTCCACGGGGAAGGTCCACTACATGGGGGAGGGGAGCTATAGCATGAGGCCGGGGCAGGCTGATCAGGCCATCCGAGACTTCCCGGATCGCATCGTCATCAACAACCAGTTGAACAACTGGGCGAGGGAGATCCACTTCGGCACCAAGGAGACATGGAATGACGTGCGGGTGAGGAAGGCCATGAGCCTGGCCCTAGACCGGGATGGGTGGCTGGAGTTCTACCGCATCCCCCAGTACGAGGGGGGAAGGTTGGGCCACCTCATGGCGCCGGGGACCTTCTACGCCCCCACGGATGAGGAGCTAAGGACGTGGCCCGGGTATCGCCAGCCCAAGGATGAGGACATAGCCGAGGCCAACCGTCTCATGGACGAGGTGTTTGGGGCAGGGAACCGGCCCACCGCCAAGTGCCAGGCCAATATCGCAAACACGGGTCCCGTAGATGCCTGTGAGTTCATCATGGACAACCTCAGGAAGAACCTGGGCATGACTATAGCCTCAGACTTCAGGGAGGGGGCGGTTCTAACGGAACTGGCAAGATCTGGAAACTTCGACTTTGACAGCGGCTCGGCAGTGGACACCAGGACAGGCGACCCGGACCAAACCCTGTTCAAGAACTACGTCCCGGAGTTCACCTCCGTGACCTACTTGGAGGGTTTGGAGGCGCGGTTCGCGGAGCAGCCCGAGGTGATGGCGGATGTGGAAGCGATGGTACGGGCCCAGGCCCGGGAGCTGGACCCGCTGAAGCGTAGGGATCTGATCAGGGAGATCGACCTGAAGACCCTCGACCAGGTCAATCAGTACATCGTGGTGGGATGGCCCATGATATTTCCTGGCTGGAGGGTGGAACTGAAGGGGTGGAAGGGCTACGACCTCTACTCCGACACCAAGTTTGTAATGCACGAGAGGATGTGGCTAGCCCAGTAGAAGACTGAACATGGTGTAATCACCTATAGGACTGAAGAGGGCGCCCCTCGCGCTAAATGCGAGGGGCGCCCTCTTTTTTTACTCTAGCGGATCGAGGCCGCCGAACTTTATTGACAAGAGTTACGAGCAGTGATAGCTTTGTAGCCATCTACAACTCCAAGATTAGGAGGATGAGAGATGTTTTTGCGTAATACGGCGCTATTCAGGCCATTGATAGCGGTTTTGGCAGTCACGATGTTGGTAGTTGCACTGGCATGTGCGAGTGATGAAGCAACGCCTACCAATCCGCCGGCAACATCACCGCCGCCTACAGCTACATCGCCGTCGATGACGGACGGGCAGCCCACGGCAACTCCGGTGATGGCGCCAGATACGGACCTTGCATGGATGGACAGGTACTTACAGAGCCCGGGATACAATCCGGAGTGGGGGCAGCCCATCAAGGGCGGCACCTTCATTTTCGGAGCGCAACGAGACGGTACTCGCTTCAATCTCGCTGCTACACATTGCTGCTACAGTCACGGCTGTTACTCCGGCCTCCCCATTAACTCCCTGTTCCGCGTTGATGCATGGACAGGGGACCTTAGGACCATAGAGGGGGACCTGGTGGAGAGTTGGGACATGTCCGAGGATGCCTTGACTCTGACCATGCAGCTCCGTGAGGGGGTGATGTATCAAGACATCCACCCGGAATCCCCCATGCCGGCGGAGTACAATGGTGGCCTAATTGCGGGCGACGAGTTCGTCTGCGAGGACGCCAAGGCCTCTATAGAGCGTTTTGCCTGGACGCCGCCGTGGGAGGCCGGGATATTCCCGTTCTATACAGGTGCGACGGCGCTCGTGCATCTGGAGAGGACTACCTGCCCCGATGGCCCGCGCGGGTACACCTTTGTGATGCACTTTGAGTATCCCTTGGCCAGAACCATGCAGAGCCTGTCCGCAGGCTACACCCCAATCATCCAGGATAAGGACTGGATCGCCTGGGTCAACGACTTTGGCGAGAGGGAGGGTCGCTCCTTTGGGACCACGGAGATCCCCGACAACTTCTATGCGTTGCACGGCACGGGGCCCTTTATGGCCATGGATATCAATAGGAGCGTCAGTACCACCTTTGACGCCAATCCCAACTACTGGCGGGAGGGGTTACCGTTGCTGGACAGGTACCGCAACGTGGTGATCAAGGACATCGGCAGCCGGTTCACGGCGTTGGCGACTGGGAAGATCCACTACATGGGAGAGGGAAGCTGGAGCATGACCCCCGGGCAGGCGAGGCAGGCCATCCGGGACTTTCCGGACCGCATCGTCATTAATAACCAACTCAACCACTGGGCCAGGACAATTTACTTTGGCGCTAATCCGCCGTGGGATGACGTGCGGGTGAGGAAGGCTATACACCTGGCTCTGGATAGGGATCAGTGGCTGGAGTTCTACAGAATCGAGGGGTATGATGGGATGAAGCTGGCGCACACGATGGCGCCGGGCACATTCTTCGCCCCCACGGAGGAGGAGATCAGGACGTGGCCGGGGTATCGGCAGCCGAAGGATGAGGATGTGGCGGAGGCCAACCGGCTGATGGACGAGGTGTTTGGGGAGGGGAGCCGGCCCACGGTGGAGTGCACGGCGACTACTACTAACCAGTCGGACATAGACGCCTGTCTGTTCGTCATAGACAACCTGAAGAAGAACCTCAGTATGGAGGTCATCTCGGACTTTAATGAGTCGGCGGTAAACAGCGACAGAATCACCAGTGGCAACTTTGACTTTAGCATCAGCTCAGCCACCCAGTCGACCATCGGCGACCCGGACGACGACCTTTACAGCAACTACCTTCTGGAGTTCGTCTCCGCCTCCAGCAAACAGAGTATGGAGGCCAGGTGGGCGGAGCAGCCGGAGGTGATGGCGGAGGTGGAGTCGATGATCCGGGACCAGTCCAGAGAGTTGGACCCACTGAAGAGGAAGGAGCTGATGCGGGAGTTGGACCTGAAGATCCTGAATGAGGTCGATCAATACATTGTGGTGGGATGGAGTCTGATCTTCCCTGGTTGGAGGGTTGAGCTGAAGGGGTGGAAGGGCTACGACCTCTACTCCCAAACGAAGTATGTCCAGAACGAGAGGATGTGGCTGGCCCAATAGTGCAGGTTATCGAGGAGGCAAAACTACGGACTCTTAGGGCGCCCCTCGCATTCGGAGTGAGGGGCGCCCTCTCTATTTCACTCTAACGGATCTAGGCCGCCGAACTTTATTGACAAGAGTTACGAGTAGTGATAGTGTTTAGGCCATCTACAACGCCAAGATTGGGAGGATGAGATATGTGGTTACGCAATGCGTCGACATTCAAGCCATTGATAGCGGTTTTGGCAGTCACAATGTTGGTAGTTGCACTGGCGTGTGCGAGTGATGAAGCAGCGCCTACCAATCCTACGGCCACATCACCGCCGCCTCCGGCTACATCGCCGTCGATGACGGACGGGCAGCCCACGGCAACTCCGGTGATGGCGCCAGACACGGATCTAGGGTGGATGGACAGGTACTTGCAGAGCCCGGGATACAATCCGGAGTGGGGGCAGCCCATCAAGGGCGGCACCTTCGTTTTCGGAGCGCAGCGGGATAGCACTACCTTCCATCCCGCTACTCAGTCCTGCTGCTACACCCACGGTTGTTACGCCGGACTCCCCACCAACTCCCTGTTCCGCGTTGATGCATGGACAGGAGATCTCACGACAATAGAGGGGGACCTGGTGGAGAGTTGGGATATGTCTGATGACGGCATGACTCTGACCATGCAGCTTCGTCAGGGCGTCATGTTCATTGATGAGGCCAGCATAGTGGAGGAGTCCACACTGCCGGCGGAGTTTAACGGTGGGAGGATCCTGGGCGACGAGTTAGTGTGTGAGGACGCCAAGGCTTCCATCGACCGTTACGTCTGGCCGCCGGAGTGGGAGACCAGGTTCGTCAGTGGCGCGGCGAGACTTGGGCACCTTGAGAGCACCAGTTGTCCCGATGGAGACAGGGGATACACCTTTGTGATGCAATTTGAGCGGCCTATGGCCAAGACTATGGGCACCATGGCCGCCGGCTTCTCCCCGACCATACAGGACAAAGACTTCATCGCCTGGGTCAATGACTATGGCGCAAGGGAAGGTCAGTCCTTTATGGACAATGAGGTCCCTGCCAACTTCTATGCGATGCACGGCACAGGTCCCTTTGTGCCCGTAGAGATCAATATAAGCGTAAGCACCACATTTGATGCCAACCCCAACTACTTCAGGGAGGGGTTGCCGCTGCTGGACAGGTATCACAACGTGGTTATCAAGGACATCGGTAGCCGGTTCACAGCGCTGGCCACCGGGAAGATCCACTACATGGGAGAGGGAAGCTGGAGCATGACGCCGGGACAGGCGGAACAGGCCATCCGGGACTTCCCCGACCGCATAGTGATCAACAACCAGCTGAACCACTGGGCCAGGACGATGGCCTTTGGGGCCAGGGCACCGTGGGATGACGTGCGTGTGAGGAGGGCCATGAGCCTGGCTCTCGACCGCGACCAGTGGCTGGACTTCTACCGGATATCCGGATATGAGGGGATGAAGCTGGCGCACACAATGGCGCCGGGGACGTACTACGCCCCGACAGAGGAGGAGATAAGGACGTGGCCCGGGTATCGACAGCCGAAGGACGAGGACATAGCGGAGGCGAACCGGTTGATGGACGAGGTGTTTGGACCGGGAGAGCGTCCCAGTGTAGAGTGTACGGCAAGGATGGAGAACCAGTCTGACATAGATGCCTGTCTCTTTGTGATGGACAATCTGGGCAAGAACCTGGGGATGGAGATCAACTCGAACTTCGGGGAGACGGCGGCTATACGTCCCATTACAGACAGCGGCAACTTCGACTTCTATATCAGTTCGTTCACGTCTACGACCATCGGCGACCCGGACGACGATCTGTATGGAAACTACATACCGGAGTTCGTCTACGTAGGTGGCAAGAAGATTATGGAGGCGCGGTGGGCGGAAGCGCCTGAGCTGATGGAAGAGGTCGCGGAGATGATACGCGCCCAGTCCCGGGAGTTGGATCCCGTGAAGAGGAAGGACCTGGTGCGTGAGTTGGACCTCAAGATCCTGAACGAAGTGGACGAGTACGTTGTGGTGGGCTGGAGCTTGATATTCCCCGGGTGGAGAGTGGAGTTGAAGGGATGGAAGGGCTACGATCTCTATTCGGCCACAAAGTATATCATGAATGAGAGGATGTGGCTGGCCCAATAGAACATTGCACAGGGTAAAAATACCCAGCAATATTGAAGAGGGCGCCCCTCGCACTAGACGCGAGGGGCGCCCTCTTCTTTTTGTATTGTAAGGCCTGACTTCATTGACAAACCTTGCAAGTAGTGATAGCCTTCACAAATCTGCAACTCCAAGATTGAGAGGAAGAGATATATGCTACGAACTGCGTCGATACCGAGGCTTTTGATAGTGGTATTAGCAACCACCATGCTAGCGGTTGCTTTGGCGTGCGCCAGTGAAGAGGAGCCTACGGTGGCGCCCACCGCCGTGTCTACTCCTACCACGTCGGCCGCGGCTACACCGTTTGGCGTAGGACAGCCAACGGCAACCCCGGTGGAGCCTACGGATACGGATTTGGGGTGGATGGATAGATACCTGCAGAGCCCGGGCTATAACCCGGACTGGGGCCAGCCCATCAGGGGCGGTACGTACGTCTTTGGCGCCCAGCGGGACGGCACGACGTTCAATCTGGAAAGCCAGTCCTGCTGCTACACCCACGGCTGTTACGCCGGCCTCCCGACCAACTCCCTGTTCCGGATTGATGCGTGGACAGGGGACCTGACTGCCATAGAGGGTGACCTGGTTGAGAGTTGGGACATGTCCGATGACGCCCTGACTCTGACCATGAATCTGCATCAGGGCGTGATGTTCCAGGAGCTTCACCCCGAATCCCCGATTCCGGCGGAGTACAACGGAGGTCTGATCAGCGGTGACGAATTTGTCTGCGAGGACGCCGTGGCAACTTATGAGCGTTACACCAACCCGCCTGAATGGGAGCCTGGGCTGTCCTCTGAGAGCGCTCAGTTACTACATCTGGAGAGCACAAGCTGTCCCGATGGCCCCAGAGGGTACACCTTTGTAATGAACTTCAACGCGCCCTTGGGCAAGACCTTGGGTACACTTGCCGCCGGCTACCCAGCGACCATACTTGACAAGGACTGGATCGCCTGGACCTACGACTTTGGTGAGCGGGAAGGGCATTCATTCGGGCGGGATGAGGTCCCACAAAACTTCTATTCCATGCATGGCACCGGGCCCTTTATGCCTATTGAGTTCAATCAGAGCGTCAGCACCACCTTTGACGCCAACCCCAACTACTGGCGGGAGGGGTTGCCGTTGCTGGACAGGTATCACAATGTGGTTATCAAGGACATTGGCAGCCGGTTCACGGCGCTGGCAACCGGGAAGGTACACTACATGGGAGAGGGCAGTTGGAGCATGACTCCGGGCCAGGCGGAGCAGGCAATCCGTGACTTCCCTGACCGGATCGTTATCAACAACCAGCTGAACCACTGGGCCAGGACGATGTACTTCGGGGCCAACGCGCCGTGGACTGACGTGCGGGTAAGGAAAGCCATTCACCTGGCTCTGGACCGGGACCAGTGGCTGGAGTTCTACAGAATCCCAGGCTACGAGGGTATGAAGCTGGCGCACACTATGGCGCCCGAGACATTCTATGCTCCGACAGAGGAAGAGATAAGGACGTGGCCCGGCTATCGCCAGCCTAAGGACGAGGACATAGCCGAGGCCAACCGTTTGATGGACGAGGTGTTTGGAGCGGGTGAGCGTCCCGATGCAGAGTGCACGGCGACTACCACGAACCAGTCTGACATAGATGCCTGCCTATTCGTGATAGACAATCTGAAGAAGAATCTGGGCATGGAAGTCGGCTCGGACTTCAATGAGCAGGCCACAAACACGGAAAGGCTTGCCAGTGGCAACTTTGACTTCAGCATAAGCTCAGCGACTTCTTCGCTCATTGGCGACCCGGACGACGATCTCTACAGTAACTACTTAGTGGAATATACCTCCTCCACCTACAGAACGTTCATGGAGCAGCGATGGCTGGATCAGCCAGTGGTGATGGCGGAGGTGGAAGCGATGATACGGGCCCAGTCGGCGGAGTTGGACCCGGTCAAGAGGAAGGAAATGGTCCGGGAGTTGGATCTGAAGATCCTCAATGAGGTTTCCTCATACGTCTTGTTGGGCTGGAGCCTCATCTTCCCCGGGTGGAGGACAGAGTTGAAGGGATGGAGGGGGTATGACCTCTACTCCTACACCAAATACGTCATGAACGAGAGGATGTGGATAGCCGACAACTAGAAGACCGGGCTGGCTAAGTCTAACCTACAGGATTGGCGAGGGCGTCCCTCACTCAGATGAGGGGCGCCCTCATATTTTGTGCTGCAACGGTATCCCGATTAGGCTCAACTCTGTTGACAAATCATACGGGTGGTGCTAGCCTTCCGCCAATCTGCAACTCCAACTACAGGAGGGTGAGACATGCGGTTACGCAATGCGTCGATACTACGGCCAATGATAGCTGTTTTAGCAATTGCCATGCTGGCGGTTGCCTTGGCGTGCGCGAGTGAGGAGCCTACCAGCGAGCCTACGGCTCAGCCTACCCCCACCACGCCGGCCGCGGCTACACCGTTGACCGTAGACGGACAGCCTACGGCTACGCCGGTTGATCAAATGCAGCCGGATCTTACGTGGATGCAGCGTTACTTGGAGAGCCCGGGCTATGACTCGGCTTGGGGCCAGCCCGTAGAAGGGGGCACCTACATCTTCGGAGCCCAGCGAGACAACACGCGCTTCAACCATGCGATAATGGGTTGCTGCTACAATCACGGCTGCTTCCGCGGACTTCCCACCAATACCCTGTTCCGCATAGACGCCTGGACCGGCGATCTCACCTCCATTGAGGGTGATCTGGTGGAGAGTTGGGACATGTCCGCCGACGGACTGTCCCTGACCATGCAGCTTCGCCAGGGCGTAAAATTCTTCGGAAAGATGGCTGAGGAGTCAGCAGTGCCGGCGGAGTACAATGGCGGGCAGATCCTGGGCGACGAGTTCGTTTGTGAGGATGCCAAGGCCAGCTATGAGCGCTTCGTGTGGCCGCCCGACTGGAGGAAGGGTAACTATCCATACACGTTGGGGCCGGCACAGTTTTCGCACCTTGATAGTGTAAGCTGTCCCGACGGCCCTCGGGGGCATACCTTTGTGATGCACTTCTCGTCACCCAGGGGTAAGACCTTGGGTACAATGGCCGCGCAGTCCGCCACAATCCACGATAAAGACTTTATTGCGTGGCTAAACGAGTATGGAGAGAGAGAAGGGCAGGCATTTCTGGATCATGAGGTCCCCGCCAACTTCTATGGGATGCACGGTACGGGGCCCTTTATTCCAGATGAGATAAATTTGAACGTCGGCAATACGTTCATCGCCAATCCCACGTACTTCAGGGATGGGCTGCCGTTGATAGACCTATACCGCAATGTGGTTATCAAAGACATAGGCAGTAGGTTCACTGCGCTGGCGACCGGGAAGATACACTACATGGGAGAGGGCAGTTGGAGCATGACTCCCGGACAGGCTGAGCAGGCCATCCGTGACTTCCCGGACCGTATCGTTATCAACAACCAGTTGAACCACTGGGCCAGGACAATGTACTTCGGCGCGAACCCGCCCTGGGACGACGTGCGGGTGAGGCGTGCCATCAACTTGGCTCTTGACCGAGATCAGTGGCTGGCCTTCTATCGCATATCCGGATATGAGGGGATGAAACTGGCGCACACGATGGCTCCCGGGACATACTACGCTCCCACGGACGAGGAGATAAGGACGTGGCCTGGTTACCGGCAGCCGAAGGACGAGGACATAGCCGAGGCGAACCGGTTGATGGACGAGGTGTTTGGAGCGGGTGAGCGGCCCACTGCGAAGTGCACGGCAGTGACCACGGACCAGTCAGACATCGATGCCTGTCTGTTCGTCATAGACAACCTTAAGAAGACTCTGGGCATGGAAGTCGGCTCGGACTTCATGGAGTCTGCTGCTAGGACTGACATTACTACCAGTGGTAACTTCGACTTCTCTATCAGTTCGGCGACCTCCTCCGCTATCGGAGACCCGGATGACGACCTTTACAACAACTACATAATGGAATTCGTCTCCGCATCTTCCAAGAAGTTTATGGAGTCGCGGTGGGCTGAGCAGCCGGAGGTGATGCAGCAGGTTGAGGACATGATCCGGGCCCAGTCGGCGGAGCTGGATCCTGTGAAGAGGAAAGCGCTGGTGGCGGAACTGGACCAGAAGATTCTGAACGAAGTCTCCCAGTACGTCCTGGTGGGGTGGAGCCTGATATTCCCGGGCTGGCGAGTGGAGCTTAAGGGGTGGAGGGGGTATGATCTGTACTCCAACACCAAGTACGTGATGCACGAGAGGATGTGGATAGCCGACAACTAGAAGACCGGGCCGGCCAGGTCTAACCTACAGGAGTGAAGAGGGCGCCCCTCATCTTAGTGAGGGGCGCCCTCGCATTTTGTGTTGCAACGGTCTCCCGACTAGGGCCGGTATTCCCGGGGTGTGTTGGTATTAGCAAATAACACGACCCAAGCGCCAGACCACCCCTGCTTCCGCAGGGGTCTATAGTCCCATATTACAGGGGGCATGGATTCCTGCCTCCGCAGGAATGGGTGAAGAAAGGCGCATTATCCCAGCGGAGGTGGCAATACCAACACGTGTTGAGAATACCCCAGGGCCAACTCTATTGACAATTCCTACGGGTGGTGCTAGCCTTCCGCCAATCTGCAACTCCAACTATAGGAAGGTGAGACATGCGGTTACGCAATGCGTCGATTCTGCGGCCACTTATAGCGGTTTTAGCAATCACCATGCTCGCGGTTGCCTTGGCGTGCGCGAGTGAGGAGCCGACCAGCGAGCCACCGGCTCAGGCTACCCCCACCACGCCGGCCGCGTCTACACCGTTGATCGTAGACGGACAGGCGACAGCGACGCCGGTGGTCGGTCCTGATACGGACTTGACCTGGACGGAGCGGTTCCTGCAGAGCCCGGGGTACAATCCGGAGTGGGGGCAGCCCGTGAAGGGCGGGACGTACGTCTTCGGAGCGCAGAGGGACAGCACCAGGTTCCACCCCGTCAGCCAGAGTTGCTGCTACACCCACGGATGTTACGCCGGCCTTCCCACCAACTCCCTGTTCCGCATCGATCCCTGGGTAGGGAACTTCACCCAGATAGAAGGGGACCTGGCGGAGAGTTGGGAGTTGTCCGAGGACGGGGTGACCCTGACCATACAGCTTCGTCAGGGTGTTATGTTCCACGACAACCCCAACCTCCCTTCTGAATTCAACGGTGGGCAGATCAATGGCGACGAGTTTGTGTGCGAGGATGCCAAAGCCACCTACGAACGCTTTACCAACCCTCCGGAGTGGGAGCCAAGAATAACCGTGGGGAAGTCGGACCTCAACCACCTAGAAAGCCTGTCGTGTCCGGACGGCCCCCGCGCTCACACCCTTGTGATGCACTTCGAGCGGCCCATGGGCAAGACGATGGGCATACTCGCCGGCAGAGCCGCGGTTATCCTCGACAAGGACTTCATCGCATGGCTCAACGACTTCGGTCAGAGGGAGGAGAGATCCTTCCTGGATAACGAGGTGCCGGACAACTTCTATGCGATGCACGGAACAGGTCCCTTCATGCCGACGGATCTCAACGTGAGTGTCAGCGCCACGTATGACGCCAATCCCAACTACTGGAAAGAGGGGCTGCCGCTTCTGGACAGGTATCACAACGTAGTTATCAAGGACATCGGGAGCCGGTTCACGGCGCTTGCAACCGGCAAGATTCACTACATGGGAGAAGGCAGCTGGAGTATGACTCCCGGTCAGGCGGAGCAGGCCATCCGAGATTTCTCGGACCGCATTGTAATCAACAACCAGTTGAACCACTGGGCCAGGACAATGGCCTTCGGGTCCAAGGCTCCGTGGGATGACGTTCGGGTGAGGACGGCCTTAAGCCTGGCGCTTGACAGGGACCAGTGGCTGGACTTCTACCGCATCTCTGGCTACGAGGGCATGAAGCTGGCTCACACCATGGCTCCCGGTACCTACTACGCGCCTACGGACGAGGAGATAAGGACCTGGCCGGGCTACCGTCAGCCAAAGGACGAGGACATAGCCGAGGCCAACCGGCTGATGGACGAGGTGTTTGGAGCGGGGAATCGGCCTACGGCGGAGTGTACCGCAAGGATCGAGAACCAGTCTGACATAGACGCCTGTCTGTTTGTCATAGACAACCTGAAGAAGAACTTGGGTATGGAGATAGGCTCCAACTTCGGGGAAACGGCGGCGATAAGTCCTATCACCGAAAGCGGCAACTTTGACTTTTACATAAGCTCATATACCTCCACAGTGATTGGAGACCCGGATGACGACCTGTATTCCAACTACCTACCTGACTTCGTCTCCGTAAGCAGTAAGAATATCGTAGATGCGCGCTGGGCAGAGCAGCCTGAGGTGATGCAAGAGGTTGCGGACATGATTATGGCCCAGTCCGCCGAGTTGGACCCGGTTAAGCGGAAGGAGATGGTGACGGAGCTGGATCTGAAGATCCTGAACGAGGTCTCCGAGTACGTGCTGGTGGGCTGGAGCCTCATCTTCCCCGGCTGGAGGGTGGAGTTGAAGGGATGGAAGGGTTATGACCTCTACTCCTACTCCAAGTACGTTCAGAACGAGAGGATGTGGCTGGCCCAATAGAACATTGCACAGGGTGTAATTACCCCCAGGAGTGAAGAGGACGCCCCTC
The DNA here is from genome assembly GCA_965218945.1 of Dehalococcoidia bacterium. Classification (GTDB taxonomy): domain Bacteria; phylum Chloroflexota; class Dehalococcoidia; order Lucifugimonadales; family UBA2985; genus DAOUJW01. The sequence goes on along the minus strand of OZ244718.1, from coordinate 1,871,950 downwards.
GCATCTAGTGCGAGGGGCGTCCTCACATTTTGTGCTGCAACGGTATCCCGACTAGGCTCGGTATTCCCTACGCGTGTTGGTAATGGGATAATAAGTGTGAGAGAGGGTGAGTGCCGCGGGTATAGGGAAGTATACACGTGGCTCAACGAAGAGCATATAGGGATGGTCAGCAGTGTCCCCGATGCGGGTCGAACTGGCTGCCGAAGTATGGTCGGTCAAGGGGCAAGCAGACATACAGGTGTGGTCAATGCCTGTATCATTTCATACTTGGGACGGAACACCCCCATCAACCTGAGCGGGTGAAAGTCCAGGCGGTGTCCATGTACAGTGAAGGAAGCAGCATAGAGGCTATCAGCCGGGTGATGGGAGTAAAGGCTGGGACCATATATTCCTGGGTCAAAAAAAGCCCGTCAGGCTTGGGAAGTGCTGAGGGATCTGGGTCATAGGCGAGGGATGCGTCAAGGAGCGGCCCGTGTCATATCCTTCGATGAGATGTGGACCCCCGTTCAAGCCGGGGGCTGGCTATATGTGGGAGCTCGGCGGCGCGGGAAACGCCGGGACTGCTGGGTGTGGACAGCGGTGGTAGAGGAGGAGGATGGTAGGCGTTGGATAGACTTTGAGGTGGGAGACCGTACGGAGGCCACCTTCCTAAGGCTATACGAGAGATTACCAGAAGCGAAGCAATACCGCACTGATGCCTACAGGGTGTATGGCTGGTTGCCCCAAGACCGGCACGTCGTAGGCAAGGGTGGAGCTGTGAACTGGAACGAAGGACTCCACTCAAGGTTGAGGGGTAAACTGAACAGACTGATTCGTAGGACTAAGGGGTACAGCAAGAGTGTAAATATGCTCCGGGACTCCATCGCTCTGGTATGCCTCAGAATGAATCTTTTCTAACACCAACACATGTTGGGAATACCCTAGACTTAGCTCTATTGACAATTCCTACGGGTAGTGCTAGCCTTCCGCCAATCTGCAACTCCAACTACAGGAGGGTGAGACATGCGGTTACGCAATGCGTCTATACTGCGGCCAACGATAGCGGTTTTAGCAATCGCCATGCTGGCGGTTGCCTTGGCGTGCGCGAGTGAGGAGCCTACCAGCGAAGAACAAGAAGACGCTCAGCCTACTCCTACCACTCCGGCAGCGTCTACACCTCTGACCGTCGGACAGCCGACGGCGACGCCGGTATCCGATGGTACTATGGCTGACCTTACTTGGATTAATCGGTATCTGCAGAGCCCGGGCTACGACCCGGAATGGGGTGAGCCGAAGACAGGCGGGACCTATGTGTTTGGGGCGCAGCTGGACGTCAGTCGATTCACCCCGGCTGAGCAGGGCTGCTGCTACTATCACGGCTGCTACAGGGGACTCCCCTGGAACTCCCTGTTCCGCATAGATCCCTGGACGGGGGACCTTGGCGCTATAGAGGGTGACCTGGTGGAGACGTGGGAGATGTCCGACGACGGCAAGACCCTGACAATGCAACTGCGCGAAGGGGTTACGTTCTTCCACGACATTCCCGATGATTCACCCCTGCCGGCTGAGTACAATGGCGGTCTGATCGCCGGCGACGAGTTCGTTTGTGAGGATGCCAAGGCCACCTACGAGCGCAGCGTCTGGCCGCCGGAGTGGGAGACCAGACTGACCGCCGGCAAGGCGGACCTTAACCACCTGGAGAGCGTCTCATGTCCCGACGGCCCCAGGGGATATACCTTTGTCATGCACTTCTCGGAGCCAAGAGGCAAGACGCTGGGCGTACTGGCCGGCCGCGCTGCGGTCGTGCTTGACAAGGACGTAGTTGCCTGGCTCCATGACTGGGGCGAGAGAGAAGGACTGGCCTTCATGGACAACGAGGTCCCAGCCAACTTCTACTCAATGCACGGCACTGGACCTTTCATGCCGGTGGACATTAACAAGAACGTAAGCACCACGTTCGATGCCAACCCCAACTACTTCAGGGAAGGGTTGCCGCTAATAGAGAGGTATGAGAACAAGGTAATTAAGGACATCGGGAGTCGGTTCACTGCGCTGGCGACCGGAAAGATCCACTACATGGGAGAGGGTAGCTGGAGCATGACGCCGGGCCAGGCGGAACAGGCTATCCGGGACTTCTCGGACCGGATTGTCATTAACAACCAGCTAAACCACTGGGCTAGGACAATAGCCTTTGGGGCAAATGCGCCTTGGGACGACATACGGGTGAGGAGAGCCATCAGCTTGGCTCTCGACCGCGACCAGTGGCTGGACTTCTACCGGATAGCCGGGTACGAGGGTATGAAGCTGGCGCACACTATGGCTCCCGGGACCTACTATGCCCCTACGGAAGAGGAGATAAGGACGTGGCCCGGGTATCGTCAGCCGAAGGACGAGGACGCGGCCGAGGCGAACCGTTTGATGGACGAGGTATTTGGAGCGGGTGAGCGTCCAAGGGCCCAGTGCATGGCCACCGTCACTAACCAGTCGGACATAGACGCCTGTGAGTTCGTCATAGACAGCCTGAAGAAGAACTTGAATATGGTGGTCACATCCGACTTCGGGGAGTCGGCGGCTCAGACTCCGGTTGTAGAGAGCGGGAACTTTGATATGCGTATCAGCTCGTACAACTCTTCAACAATTGGAGACCCGGATGACGACCTCTATAACAACTACGTACGGGATTTCATCTCAGCCTCCTCCAAGGTGTTTACGGATGCGCGATGGGCTGAGCAACCGGAGGTGATGCAGGAGGTTGAGGACATGATCCGTGCACAGTCGGCGGAGCTGGACCCGGTGAAGAGGAAGGCTTTGATGACTGAACTGGACCTGAAGCTCCTGAACGATGTGTCGCAGTACGTCGTTGTGGGCTGGAGTCTTATATTCCCAGGCTGGAGGGTGGAGCTTAAAGGATGGAAAGGCTACGACATGTACTCCTACACCAAGTACGCTATGCACGAGAGGATGTGGATAGTCCAGTAGCGCAGCGAATCTTAGGAGGTTGACTCCAAGCTCATAAGGCTGCCCCTCGCGCCAACCGCGATGGGCAGCCTCTTTTTTGCTCATTCATCATCTAGCCTCTGGAGGCTATGACGAAACTAACCTACAACTCCTACGACATCGGCTGCGGCTACGCCTTTAACGGTTGACGTACAGGCGACGGCTATGCCGGTGTCAGAGGCGATCACGGATCTCCCGTGGATAGATAGTTACTTGCAGAGCCCCGGCTACGATCCGGCGTGGGGCGAGCCCGTAACGGGTGGGATCTTTATATTTGGCGCGCAGCGCGACAGTACGCGTGTCCACCCCTTTGAGCAGAGTTGCTGCTACACTCACGGTTGCTATGCTGGACTTCCCGTGAACTCCCTGTTCCGCATAGACGCCTAGACGGGAGACCTCACGACCGTGGAGGGTGACCTGGTGGAGAACTGGGAGATGTCGGAGGACGGCAAGACCCTGACCATGCAGCCGCAACAGGGTGTCACGTTCTTTGATGAGGAGAGCCTGTCGGCGCAGACTACGCCGACCTCGGTGCCTGCGGAGTTCAACGACGGCCAGATTCTGGGCGACGAGCTTGTCTGCGAGGACGCCAAGGCCTCGATGGATAGATTCAGATGGCCTCCGGCGTGGGAGAACAGAATTACGCATGGTGGCGCCTACCTGGGGCACCTTGAGAGCACCAGTTGCCCGGATGGAGACAGGGGCTACACCTTCGTGATGAACTTCACTGAGCCTCGAGGCAAGACTTTGGGCATACTTGGGGGCGATGCCGCGACCATTTTCGAAGCGGACTTCATCGCCTGGTTGAACGAATGGGGCGAGAGAGAAGGGACTTCGTTCATGGACAACGAGGTGCCGGAAAACTTCTACGCCCAGATCGGCACCGGCCCGTTTATTCCGGTTGACCTGAACCAGAGCGTACATACGATGTACAATGCGAACCCCAACTACTGGCGCGAGGGTCTGCCGGTAGTGGACCGCTACCAGAACGTGGTTATCAAGGACATTGGAAGCCGCTTCACGGCGCTGGCCACGGGGAAGATTCACTACATGGGAGAGGGAAGCTGGAGCATGACTCCCGGTCAGGCACAGCAGGCCATCCGGGACTTTTCTGACCGCATCGTGATCAACAACCAGCTGAACCACTGGGCGAGGACAATCGCTTTCGGTTCCAAGGCGCCTTGGGACGACGTGCGCATGAGAAGGGCCATTCATTTGGCGATAGACCGGGATGGGTGGCTGGAGTTCTACCGCATACCCGGATACGAGGGGATGAAGCTGGCGCACACGATGGCGCCCGGGACGTACTACGCTCCGACTGATGAGGAGATACGGACGTGGCCTGGTTATCGTCAGCCCAAGGATGAGGACATTGCCGAGGCGAACCGGCTGATGGATGAGGTGATGGGAGAGGGCGTCCGACCCACGTCCAAGTGCATTGCGGTGACCACTGACCAGTCGGATATAGACGCTTGTCTGTACATAATAGACAATCTGAAGAAGAACCTGGGTATGGAGATAGAGTCGGACTTCATGGAAAGGGCGGCGAGAGACGACATCGCGTCGTCGGGCAACTTCGACTTCACGATTTCGTCCTACGTGTCCGCGACCATAGGAGACCCGGACGATGACCTCTTCAACAACTACTTACTCGACCTGGTGTCCGCAACCTCCAAGAACTTCATGGAAGCGCGCTGGGCTGAGCAGCCAGAGGTGATGCAAGAGGTCGCGGATATGATTAACCTTCAGTCGGCAGAGTTGGACCCTGTGAAGAGGAAGGAGATGGTGGCGGAGCTGGACCAGAAGCTCATGAGCGAAGTGTCTCAGTACGTGGTGGTGGGGTGGAGCCTAATATTCCCAGGCTGGAGGACGGAACTGAAGGGATGGAGGGGGTATGATCTGTACTCCAACACCAAGTACATCATGCACGAGAGGTTGTGGATAGCGCAGTAGTGTAACTTAGCCGTACGACTGGAATACACATTTAACGGGATGCCCCTCACAGTCGGTGCGAGGGGCATCCCGGTTTTTTGCTTCCGCGGAATATCCGATGACATCCAATTCAGGCGGGTTTCCATGTCGTTGTCCATTGACAAATTTTACGAGTAATGCTAGCCTACCGACCATCTACAACTCCAAAACTAAGGGGGTAAGATATGCGGTTACGCAATGCGTCGATATTGAAGCCAGTGATAGCGGTTTTAGCAGTCGCCATGCTTATGGTCGCCTTGGCGTGCGCGGGTGAGGACGAGCCTACGGCGGCGCCCACGGCTGCGGCAACTCCTACGGTCCCGGCCGCGTCTACGCCGCTTACGGTTGACGGGCAGCCGACAGCGACGCCGGTTGGTCAAATGCAGCCGGATCTTACATGGATGGAGAGGTACCTGAAGAGCCCGGGCTACGATCCGGCGTGGGGCCAGCCAATTACAGGTGGGACATATATCTTTGGAGCTCAAAGAGACAATACAACCTTTAACCACGCGATACAGGGTTGCTGCTACAACCACGGCTGTTTCCGCGGACTCCCTACCAACTCCCTGTTCCGAATTGATGCCTGGACGGGGGATCTCGCGGCTATAGAGGGTGACTTGGTGGAGAGTTGGGACATGTCCGACGACGGCCTGACCCTGACCACGCAGCTTCGCCAGGGCGTCAAGTTCTTCGAGAAGATGGCTGAGGAATCCACAGTGCCGGCGGAGTTCAACGGTGGGCAGATCCTGGGAGACGAGTTCGTTTGCGAGGATGCCAAGGCCACCTATGAGCGTTACGTCTTTCCGCCCGACTGGAGGAAGGGGAAGTGGCCGTACACTCAAGGCCCAACGCAACTTGCGCACCTGGATAGTGTGAGCTGTCCAGATGGTCCCCGGGGATACACCTTTGTGATGCAGTTTGCGGAGCCCAGGGGCAAGACCCTGGGAATACTGGCCGGTCGAGCCGCGACAATCATGGACAAGGACTTCATCGCCTGGCTCCATGAACACGGTGAGGAAACGGGTGAACAGTACATGGATAAGGAGGTCCCCGGCAACTTCTATGCTATGCATGGCACGGGGCCCTTCATTCCGGATTCTATCAACTTGAACGTCGGCAACACGTTCATCGCCAACCCCACATACTTCAGGGAGGGATTACCGCTGCTGGATCAGTATCAAAACGTGGTCATCAAGGATATAGGGAGCCGGTTCACGGCGCTGGCAACTGGGAAGATCCACTACATGGGAGAGGGGAGTTGGAGCATGACTCCCGGCCAGGCGGAGCAGGCGATACGTGACTTCCCGGATCGGATAGTGATCAACAACCAGCTGAACCACTGGGCCAGGACGCTGTACTTCGGAGCGAACGCGCCGTGGGACGACGCACGGGTGAGGAGGGCCATGAGCCTGGCCCTCGATCGTGACCAGTGGCTGGACTTCTACCGGATATCCGGGTATGAGGGGATGAAGCTGGCGCACACAATGGCGCCGGGGACTTACTATGCGCCTACTGACGAGGAGATACGGACGTGGCCGGGCTATCGCCAGCCGAAGGACGAGGACATAGCGGAGGCGAACCGGTTGATGGATGAGGTGTTTGGAGTGGGAAACCGTCCCACTGCGAAGTGTAAGGCGGTTACAACGGACCAGTCTGACATAGATGCCTGTCTCTTCGTGATGGACAACCTGGGGAAGAATCTGGGCATGGAGATCGACTCGGACTTCATGGAGTCGGCAGCGAGTACGCCTATCACTACCAGTGGTAACTTCGACTTCTCTATCAGTTCAGCGACCTCTTCGACGATTGGAGACCCGGACGACGATCTTTATAACAACTACATACTGGACTTCATCGCCGCTTCCTCCAAGGTGTTTATGGGAGCCAGGTGGGCTGAGCAGCCGGAGGTGATGGCTGAGGTGGAGAGGATGATCCGTGCCCAGTCTGCAGAGTTGGACCCTGTGAAGAGGAGGGACTTGGTGCGAGAGTTGGATCTGAAGATCCTGGATGAGGTTAATCAGTACATGCTGGTGGGATGGAGCCTGATATTCCCAGGCTGGAGGGTGGAGTTGAAGGGATGGAGGGGTTATGACCTGTACTCCAACACCAAGTACGTCATGAACGAGAGGATGTGGCTAGCAAAGTAGACCTCTCACCAAAGTGGTTGCATCGACAGGTTTGAACAGGGAGGCCATCGCACAAGCGATGGCCTCCTTGCTGTAAGCTCGACGTCCAAAAGCCGGCTCAAGCTATTGACAAAACTCAGGGGTAGTGATAGCCTTCCGCCTAATCTGAAACTCCAAGACTAGGGGGGGTGGTATATGCGTCTACGCGGTGCTTCTATATTCAGGCCGATAGCAGTGTTATTGGCGGCTACCATGCTGGTGGTTGCCTTGGCTTGTGCGAGCGAGGAAGCTACACCTGAGCCTACATCCGCGCCGGCAACAAACACCCCGGCGCCTACAGCGACGACGCCAGGGCAGATGACGCTTCCCACGGCGACGCCGGTGGCGGAGACCGAAATGGACCTTGCGTGGATGGACCGGTACTTGAAGAGCCCTGGCTACGATCCCGCATGGGGCGAGCCGAGGACTGGCGGCACGTTCATATTCGGCTCCAACCGCGACAACACGGACTTCAGCCCGTCCACCATTGGAGGGTGCTACGCCCACGGTTGCTGGAACGAGCTAGCTTACAACTCCCTGTTCCGCGTCGACCCGTGGGTGGGACTTGGCACCCTTGAGGGCGACCTGGCGGAAAGCTGGGAGATGTCCGCGGATGGCTCCATCCTCACTATAGAGCTCCATGAAGGGGTGACCTTCTACAATAACCCCAACTTACCGGCAGAAGTGGCCGGCAAGGTCAACGGCGATGCATTCGTATGCGAGGACGCCGTGGCGACCTTCGAGCGCATGGCTCGCCCCCCGGAGTGGGAAGCCCCCCGCCTGACCAGGACCCGGGCCATGTTCTCGCACTTGGGCGAGCTCACCTGCCCGGACGGGCCTCGCGGCTTGACCTTCGAGATGAACTTTACCGAGCCCAGGGCGAGTACGCTGAGCACCCTGTCCCGCGGCCTTGCCATGCTGGACAAGGACTGGATCGAGTGGCTGCACAGTCATGAGGCCAACATAATGCGGGAGGAGACGCCCGACAACTTCACGTGGCAGTCGGGTACTGGAGCCTTTATTCCAGAATCTATCAACGTGTCCGTCAGCTCTGAGTGGGTAGCCAACCCCGACTACTGGCGGACGGGCCTGCCTCTACTGGATAGGTATGAGAACGTGGTCATAAAGGACCCTGGAAGCCGGTTCACGGCACTGGCCACGAACAAGGTTCAGTTCTACGGAGAGGGGAGCTACGGCTTCACCTCCGGCCAGGCCGAGCAGGCGCTGCGCGACTTCCCCGAAACTATAGTGGTGAATCCCCAGATGAACATGTGGGCCCGCGTTATATACTTCAACGCGGCAGGCCCCCCGTTCAACGACTGGAAGGCGCGGGAGGCCGTTCACCTGGCTATGGATCGCGAGGAGTGGAGGGCGTTCCGCCAGGTAAGGGTCGGCGACGCTGTCCTGGAAGGCACCCGAATGGCGTACTCGGTGCCCCCGGGTACATACTTCGCCCCCTCTGAGGAAGAGCTAATGTCCTGGCCGGGATGGCGTCAGCCCAAGGACGAAGACTTCGCTCTAGCAAATCAGCTACTGGACGAGGTTTTTGGACCCGGTGAGCGCCCTACTTTGGAGTGTTTGGCGCCTACGCCCCAGCAGAGCGATATCGACGCCTGTCTGTTCGTGATGGACCAGCTTGCCAAGAACGTGGACTGGGAAGTGACCTCCGACTTCATGGACTCCTCGGCGGCCTACGAGAAGCGCGATAACAATAACTTTACTCTGACGCTGGGGTCCGGCACGGTGAGCACGGCAACCGGCGACCCGGACGACTCCTATCCCAACACGTTCCTGAAAGAGTTCGTGTCAGTGAGCTACGGCGCTAAAGCCAGCTTGGAAGCAATGTGGGAAGCGCAGCCTGAAAACATGCAGATGCTGGACGACATGATCAGGGGGCAGTCCAGGGAGCTGGACCCCGTGAAGCGTCGAGAGCTGTTCCGCACTCTGGAAGACTTCCTTCGGACGGAGGTTCACAGCTATCACGACATGCTGGGCTGGACAAACATCTTCCCCTCGTGGCGGGTAGAGGCCAAGGGAATCAAGGGCTACGACCTCTACTCCTTCACCAAGGGAACCATGTGGGAAAGGGTGTGGTTCGGCGCATAGAGTAACGGCCTGGAACCGGCCCTACTAGGGAACCTTATGAAGGACTGCCCCCGCAACAGAGCGGGGGCAGTCCTCTTTAATATTCATTCCTTAATGTGACTTGTTAAACTGGCGGAAAGTAGGTAGCGAAAGGCGATTCCTCTAATTGACAAAGGGCGAGAATTTGTGATAGCCTTCACAGCAATTTGCATATGTAGGGGGTACGGCATGAGGCTATTCAGCAGGTCCATGTTCAAGCCGACGATAGCAGTTTTAGCGATAGCCATGATGGCGGTCGCTTTAGCGTGTGCGAGCGAAGATCCAGAACCAACGACTCCGCCTGCGGCTGCGCCTACCCCTACGACCGCGGCCGCGGCCACGCCTCTTACGGTTGATGGGCAGCCGACGGCGACTCCGGTGTCGGGGGCTATGGCGGACCTCACGTGGATGCAGCGTTACTTGGAAAGCCCCGGCTATGACTCTGAGTGGGGCGAACCCAAGACGGGTGGAACCTTCATATTCGGAGCGCAGAGGGACAATACCCGGTTCAACCTCTACATCCAAGCCTGCTGCTACACCCACGGCTGCTGGCGAGGCCTGCCGGTCAACTCCCTGTTCCGCATAGATCCCTGGACTGGTGACCTAACGTCCATAGAGGGTGACCTGGTTGAGACTTGGGATATGGCCGAAGACGGCAAGACCCTTACTATGCAGCTTCACGAGGGCGTGACGTTCTTTGATGAGGCCAGCGTAGCTGAGGATTCTCCCGTACCGGTGGAGTTCAACGGCGGACAGATCCTGGGCGACGAGTTCGTGTGTGAGGACGCAAAGGCCACAATAGACAGGTTCGTCTGGCCACCGGAGTTCGAGACACGAATGACCACTGGCCCACAGGCTCTTCAGCACCTTGAAAGTACCAGCTGTCCGGACGGTCCACGCGGCTATACCTTCGTGATGCACTTTGACAGACCCTTGGGGAAGACAATGGGCACACTGGCGGGCCGTGCGGCCGTGGTGCTTGACAAGGACTTCATAGCCTGGCTGAACGACTTCGGAGAGAGGGAGGGGCGCTCCTATGGAGACAACGAAGTGCCGGCCAACTTCTATGCGATGCACGGCACAGGGCCCTTCATTCCTAAGGAGATAAACCTGAACGTCAGCACGGATTTTGAAGCCAACCCCAACTACTGGCGCGAGGGACTGCCACTGCTCGACGGATACAGAAACGTCGTCATCAAGGATATAGGCACACGGTTTACGGCGTTGGCGACTGGGAAGATTCACTACATGGGTGAGGGCAGTTGGAGCATGACACCGGGCCAGGCGGAGCAGGCCATACGAGACTTCCCGGACCGGATAGTCATAAACAACCAGCTGAACCACTGGGCCAGGACTATAATGTTCGGAGTGAAGGCGCCTTGGGATGACGTGCGGGCGCGCAGGGCGATCACTTTGGCGCTGAACCGGGACGAGTGGCTGGACTTCTACCGGATATCCGGGTATGAGGGCATGAAACTGGCCCACACTATGGCGCCGGGGACTTACTATGCGCCGACGGAGGAGGAGATAAGGACGTGGCCCGGGTATCGTCAGCCGAAGGATGAGGACGTGGCGGAGGCGAACCGGCTGATGGACGAGGTGTTCGGCGCTGGGAACCGGCCTGAAGCTGCGTGCGTGGCGGTGGTAACCGACCAGTCGGACATAGACGCCTGTGAGTTCGTCATTGATAGCCTGAGCAAGACCTTGGGCATGAAGGTTAGCTCCGACTTTGGGGAGCGCACCAAACGTGACGATCTGGGCACGTCCGGCAACTTCGACTTCATCATAAGCTCCTACACCTCCTCGGTGATAGGAGACCCCGATGACGACCTGTTCGCCAACTACATACGGGAGTTCGCGTCGGTAACCGTCATAACAAACCTGGAGGCGCGCTGGAGTGAGCAGCCGGAGGTGATGGCTGAGGTGGAGCAGATGATCAGGGCGCAGTCGGAGGAGTTGGACCCTGTCAAGAGGAAGGAGATGGTGCGGGAGTTGGATCTCAAGCTTAACCACGATGTTGTCCAGTATCCCGTGGTGGGCTGGAGCCTCATCTTCCCCGGATGGAGGGTGGAGTTGAAGGGGTGGAAGGGCTACGATCTGTACTCCTACACCAAGTACGCCATGAACGAGAGGATGTGGCTGGCCGATAGGTAGCCTGAACGTGGAAAGCTTAACACAAGAGCGGGGGCTTAAGCCCCCGCTCTTGTGTTTTACGAAAAGCGCCCTTGCAGCCTCATATCAGGGAGTGACATGTTAAGAATTTGTAAGAACTTAGGACTTTAAAACCTATTGACAGGAGATACGTCAAATGTTAGCCTACCGACCATCTACAACTCCTATAGGAGAGAAAGATAAATGAAACAGCATAGCCCAACATTTAGGCGCCTCGGGGCCACGGAGGTCCGGGTGTTGTATAAAAGGGCTAGTGCATCGGGCGAAGAGTGGACTCCCGTTGTGAAGAACGGAGTCGCGACTATCAGAGAGGAAGAAGACTTGTCTAAGAATTCAATAGCCGGTGTGGTTGCTGCAATGGGGGCCTTTACTCTGGCTCTCGCCGCGGTTAGCTGTGGTGGTCAGGACTCCACATCTGATCGATTGATAATTACGCAAGGCATCTTCCGTGGCCTGCCTTCAACGGTGGAACAGGCGAAGCGGGAGGGCTGGGTCAAGAACGGGGACTGCTTCCCCAACCAGGGTATACACTATATGCTGCCCGGGTATGGCGCTATCAACCTCCTGTATACCAAAGACGGCGACCTGATTGGTTTTGACTTGGAGAGCAGGTCACCGCAGGTGGCGCCGCCGTGGGAGCACTATCCCAATGGACACGTCTACGATCCGACGGAGCACTGGATGCTGCACGTATACCTGGACGACCCAACGGAGGCTTGCTAGAGAAACCGAATTTTCGAAGCATAGGCTTGGAGGAGCCTTTATTATCGCCTGAGTGGATGGTATGTGCTATGAGATAATGAAAAACAAAGATTACGCCATTTGTGTCTGGCCTAGATACAGAAGACTAGAGGTGGATTTATGCAACAATACATAGCGCGCCGATTGATGCTGGGGGCTCTTACGGGCCTTTTGGTCTCCGTGTTGATATTCGCCATCCTGCGAATAGCTCCGGGCGACGTGGCAATGATGATTGCCCTGGAGATGACCGGAGGCGAGGAAGACCTGGTCACTGAAGAGCAGCTGGAGAAAATTCGCGAAGACATTGGTCTCAACCATCCCCTCCACGTGCAGTACTTCAGGTGGATTGGCGGATGGGTGACTGGGAACTGGGGAGAGTCCATGTTCTCCAGTGAAGGCATATGGGAGAACTTCACAGGCAAGCTGCCTGTGACGCTTCAGTTGGTTATAATGGCTCAGACCATAGCCATTTGTCTCGGATTACCGGCAGGAATCCTAATGGCATTGAAGCAGGATACGTGGATAGACTACACTGTGAGGATTGTCTCACTTGCAGGCCTGTCGATGCCTACGTTCTGGACTGCTACTCTCCTGCTGGTTGGAGGTATGTATCTGCTGGAATGGAGCCCGTCGATTGGGTACATACCCTTACTGGAGGATCCGGTGGGCAACTTGACCCAGTTTATCTGGCCTGCACTAACGCTGGGTTACGTCAGTTCGGCCACAAAGGCCCGGATGATGCGGTCCACTATGCTGGAGGTGTTGCGGCAGGACTACATTCGGACGGCCCATGCTAAGGGGTTGAGCCAGCAGGTGGTCACCATCCGTCACGCCCTGAAGAACGCCTTCATCCCTGTTATCACCGTTATCGGGCTGACCTTCGCGGTGACGATGGGCGGATCGGTCATAATTGAGCGGATCTTCGTGCTGGACGGCATAGGCAACATGCTGGTCGAGGGCATGAATCAGCGGGACTACCCGGTGGTCCAATCCCTGGTCCTGATGTTCTCTCTGTGGGTGGTAATGGTCAACCTCTTGGTAGACCTTAGCTACGGCTGGCTGGACCCGCGGGTACGGTACGACTAAGAAATTCCTTGAAAAGGGGGTTGATATGGCAGCACAAGAAGGTGGGGCAGAGATTTTAGCTGGTCGTCGTGAGGCGCCCTCACTACCGGTTAAAATATCGAAGGGTGTTACCCGGTTCATGGTCAGGAAGCCCCTTGGGGCGGCCGGCGCCTCGATCATCCTGACAATGGTGATGTTGGCGGTGCTGGCGCCGGTGATTTCCTTCTACGATCCCTTGGAGTGGAGCATTTCCGAGAAGCTATCAGCTCCCTCGGGGCTTCACTGGCTTGGCACAGACGACAAGGGTAGGGACCTGTGGAGTCGCATTGTTCTAGGGGCCCAGATCTCCCTGATGGTGGGGTTTGGCGCCGTGGGATTCGGCTCCGTGTCCGGGGCTATCCTGGGAGTGGTGAGCGCGTTCTACGGTGGCAGGGTCGATGCCGGAATACAGCGTGTCATGGACGCGTTGATGTCCATACCGACCCTCATTCTGGCCCTGGCCATCATGGCTGCGCTGGGCCAGTCGCTGGTGAATGTTATCATCGCCGTCGGTATACCTCAGATACCCAGAGCCAACCGCGTGGTGCGCTCTCAGGCTTTGGCGGTGAACCAATCGGAATACGCTATGGCGGCCCAGGCCGTTGGAGCTACGGACGTGCGCGTTATGGCGCTGCACATTCTGCCTCAGTGCGTCGCACCGTGGCTTATTATAGCTACGGCAGGACTGGGCACGGCGATCATCGCGGAGGCTTCGCTGAGCTTCCTGGGCTTGGGGATTCCGCCGCCGCAGCCTTCCTGGGGTGGTATGCTTTCCGGGACCGGCAGGACCTACTACGCAGTGGCTCCCTGGCTGGCGATATGGCCCGGTTTGGCGCTGTCCCTGGCGGTGTATGGCTTCAACCTCTTCGGAGACGCCTTGCGCGACGTGCTGGACCCAAGATTGCGCGGAACGTAAGCAACTCCGGTAAGCCGAGTAGACGATTTTTAGAAGGTGGGGGTCACCGGCCCCCACCTTCGTGCATTTCATAGGGTCTCCGTAGCAAAAATTGAAATACTTTACGAGTGCAAACTTATTGACACGAACTGCAAGTCATGCTAGTTTTACGCTATCTATAGCTGCGAGGCCAAGACCAGGAGGAAAAGATATGCGTCCACGCGATTCGTATCGGATGATGCCGATCTTAGCGGTTCTGGCTGCCTTAATGGCAGTGGTTGCTGTAGCTTGCCAGGGGGCTGAAGAGCCTACTCCGACGACCAGTTCAGCTCCCCCCACAGCTACCGCAGCGCCTACACCCACGACGCCCGTAATGGGACAAGCCACCGCCACGCCGGTAGAGGAAATGGCGATGGACCTGGACTTTGGGACGGTGGATGCGTTGCTCAAGAACCCGGCTTATGACCCCGCTTGGGGCGAGCCAAAGTACGGCGGCGTAGTGACCTATCGCACCACGTGGCCGCAGACGTCCAACTGCCCCTGGTGCAACAGCACGTACAGGCACCTGTATGTGCAGCCGCAGTACAATCTCCTGGTAAGGCAGGACCCCTGGGAGGGATTCGCCGGCCCCATCCGTCCTGACTTGGCTGAGAGCTGGGAGATCTCGGACGATGGGCTCACCTTCACCTTCCATCTGAGGAAGGGCGTAATGTACCGGGACCCCATCCCGCAGGACGATGAGAACGGTTTGACCGATATGCCCGGCCGCAGCACTGAGTTCACCTGCGAGGACGCCAAGGCGAGTTTTGACTTCTGGGGATCCGAGGAGTGGGAGACGGAGAGGAACAGCTCTTCCAACTCCGCGATATTCGACTTTGTCGAAACGAACACGTGCCTTGATGACTACACATATGAGGTCAAGCTGAACCGGCTTTCGGCCGTTGCTCTGCCCAGCTTTACCGTGCCTCCTCTCACAATGCACGATAAGGACTGGCTGGAGTGGCTGACCGCGGAGCACGCGGGGGAGGTGCGGCGGGAGAACTGGTATCTGAACATGGGTACAGGGCCATTCGTGTCGGAGGACCTGCAGCAAGACATAGTTAGCAAGATGCGAAGGAATCCCAACTACTGGCGTGAAGGACTTCCCTTTGTGGACGGAGCTGACTTCTTCGTGATTCGAGACGCTACCACGGCGTTTAGCGCCTGGGCAGCCGGAAAGATAGACATACTGGGTCAGGGCAGCGGCAGCATCACATCCGGACAGCTTGTCCAGGCCGCCCGGGACTTTTCGGACAAGCCGATATTCGAGTTCTACCACCCCGGCGGTATGGGTGTTCTCTACAATACAACCCGCCCGCCCTTCGATAACGTGGACGTGCGTAAGGCCGCGGATCTGGTGATGAACCGGCAGGAGTGGATGACGGCAGTGACGGCGGGCCCGTACGTTGACGCCGGCTTTGCGGGAATCTGGCTGGCTGACGACTACTGGGGCCATAGCCAGGAGGAGATGGAGCAGTGGCCCGGGTACAGGCAGCCGAAGGATGAAGATATAGCCGAGGCTAACCGGCTTCTCGATGCAGTGTACGGTGCGGGGGAGCGGCCCAGCAATACCTGTTTGACTCGCAGCGATCAGAACTATGTTAATTTCTGCATATACTACGCGAGCAAGCTTGAGGAAGACTTGGGTATGAAGACTGATTTGAACGTGCTGGAGGGGGTGGTTGCAAACGAGTTGAGCCGGGCCTGCCAGTACGACGCGCTGTCAAGCTGGCCCGCGACCCTTATCTGGCTATACGACCCCACCTATAAGTACCAGAATTGGCATGTGGACCGTTCAGCGTGGGGAGCCAGTTGCCGTACCGGCACGGATCCTGTAGTCGCGCGTGGAATAGCAGACCTTATTGACAAGGTTGACGCTGAGCTGGATCCGGCAGTCAGGAGAGAGCTTTCCCGAGAGATAGAAGAGAAGATACTTTTTGAAGCCTATTGGGGATCAACTCTGGAGTACGCCAAACTGTTCTACGGCAGCCAGCCGTGGATGAAGGGCGTTCTCTTCCCCAACTACGGGACCTATGCGGTGCACGCTTGGGTACATGAACGGTACTGGAAGGACGAATAGTAGAAAACAAGAGCATACGATAGGGCAGGATTCTCCTGAGAACCTCAACGGTTCTCAGGAGAATCCTATATGGGAATTGACCTTTTGTTCCTGAACGCGGAAGAGTGGCGGATAGCGAAAGCCTATAGCGGCAGGAGGGACCTATGCAGGCATACATAATCAGACGGCTCATGTTGGCAGTGTTGACCGTTGCTATGGTGTCGCTGCTGATATTCATCATTCTGCGCGTCGCGCCTGGGGACGTTGCCATGATGGTATATACCCAGGGAGACGAGGGCATTGAGGACATTGATGAGGAAGCCCTCCAGAAGATTAGAGAGAACCTGGGGCTGTCGGATCCCCTCCATATGCAGTACCTTAAATGGGTGGGCAATATGGTCACTCTGGACTGGGGCACCTCCTACTTCCATGGGGGTTCCGTGTGGGAAGACTTCAAGCAGAAACTGCCGGTAACATTGCAGCTTGCTCTAATGACCATAACCATCTCCGTCATCGTGGCTATCCCAATAGGAATAATGATGGCGTTGAAGCAGGACACGTGGATTGACTACGTTCTGAGGATAGTTTCATTGGGCGGTATATCCGTGCCCAGTTTCTGGTTCGCCACGTTGATAATAGTAGCGGGCCTATACTGGTTTAGCTGGTCTCCCAGACTGGAGTACGTCTCACCTTGGGTCGCCCCCTGGGACAACATCAGGATGTTTGTCTGGCCGGCCATCACCCTGGGCTGGGTTACTTCAGCCACCAAGGCAAGGATGATGCGCTCCTCAATGTTGGAGGTGCTGCGACAGGACTACATAAGGACGGCCCACGCCAAGGGTCTCAGGAACCTTGTTGTGGTGTATCGGCACGCCATGAAGAACGCCATGCTCCCGGTGGTCACGATTATCGGCATCAGTTTTGCTCTGATAGCAGGCGGCTCCGTAATTATCGAGAGCATTTTCTCGCTACCCGGACTTGGTCGTTTCTTGGTTGAGGCCATGAACTCAAGGGACTACAACATAGTCCAGGCAATGGTCGCCTTCTTCTCCGTTTGGATAATCATTGCCAATCTGCTCGTGGATCTTACTTACGGGATGCTGGACCCGCGGGTGCGTTACGACTAGGATAATCCCGGCAAGGGGGTATTGAATGGCAGCACAACAAGAAGCTGGGCAGGCAGTAGCTTACAGGCAAGCGGCTCTGGTTCCGCGGTTGTTGAAGAGCGTCCGCACCTTCATTGTGAGGAAGCCTCTGGGGGCGGTTGGGGCATTCATAATAGTGATTATGGTTCTCTTGGCCGTACTGGCTCCGGTTATTGCCGGAGACCCTCTGAAGCTGAGGATTGTGGATGCGTTGGAATCGCCTTCCAGTGTGTATTGGCTTGGCACGGATGATTTCGGCAGAGACCTCTGGTCTCGAATAGTCTACGGCGCGCAGATATCCCTTATCGTGGGCTTCGCAGCGGTCGCCTTCGGTTCCGGACTCGGCGGTACACTGGGACTTATGAGCGCCTTCTACGGTGGGAAAGTAGATATGATCATGCAGCGGTTGATGGACAGTCTGATGTCCATCCCGACCCTGATTCTGGCCCTGGCCATTATGGCCAGTCTGGGGCAGGGGTTGTTTAACGTGGTCCTCGCTATTGGCGTTGTTCAGATACCCAGGGCCAACCGTATCGTACGCTCTCAGGCCTTTGCCGTGAAGCAGTCTGAGTTCGCCCTGGCGGCCCGGTCCATTGGAGCGGGGGATGTCCGCATAATGGCGCTCCACATCTTCCCCCAGTGTGTTGCACCCTGGCTCATAATTGCCACAGCGGGGTTGGGCACTGCCATTATCGCTGAGGCCTCGCTGAGCTTCCTCGGTCTGGGCGTTCCTCCCCCGGAGCCTTCCTGGGGCGGTATGCTTTCCGGCCGCGCCAGGGAGTTTTACGCAGTGGCCCCGTGGTTGGCCATCTGGCCCGGGGTTGCTATCTCGATGGCCGTGTATGGCTTTAACCTCTTTGGCGACGCCATAAGGGACGTGCTTGACCCGAGGCTGCGAGGGACCTAATCTCATATTGACGCAGTGATCCGAAGAAGCGGGGACGATGGCCCCGCTTTTTCGTTTATTGTAACTATCCCGGCTACCGAGGGCATTTGACGGGGAATCTGAAGCTCCGTATCATAGGGCCTAGCTGCAATCGTATTAGGAGTCCAATGCTGGCTAAGGCTATTACCTGCGCAATAGTGGGCTTGGAGGGAGCCGTGGTGGAGACGGAGGTGGACATCTCCCCTGGGCTGCCCGCCTTCAACATTGTTGGCTTGCCGGATACGGCGGTTCAGGAGGCGCGTGAGCGAGTGAGGGCGGCCATACGCAACTCCGGATACGAGTTCCCCATGCGCCGTATTACGGTGAACCTGGCCCCGGCCGACCTCAAGAAGGCGGGGCCATCGTATGACCTGCCCATTGCCGTGGGAATCCTGTCCAGCTCCGGACAGGTGTCCGCCGACATATCCAACGCCGTGTTTCTGGGCGAGCTCTCTCTGGACGGGAAACTGCGCCACACCAATGGCATACTGCCAATGGTTGGACTGGCCGAAGAGATGGGCATTGAACAGGTCTTTGTGCCCGCGATCAACGCTAAGGAGGCCTCTTTGCTGGAGGGCATCACCGTCTATGGCAGCGACTCCCTGGGCCAGCTGGCTTCCCATCTTCGTGGAGAGAGCGCCATTTCTCCCTTTGTAAACGAAGATAACAACAGTCCGACCGATGATGTGGCCTGGACCGGAGGCGACATGGCTCATATCCGAGGCCAGGAGCACGCCAAGAGAGCTTTGGAAGTGGCGGCGGCAGGAGGGCACAACCTTCTGATGAGCGGACCGCCGGGCAGTGGGAAGACCCTCCTTGCCCGCTCTTTGCCGTCAATTCTGCCAACCATGAGCTCTGCGGAGGCGCTGGACGTCACAAGGGTATACAGCGTATCCGGCCTGCTGCCTTCGGATACTCCCCTGATGTCCCACAGGCCATTCAGGGCTCCTCACTACACCATTTCCCACGCCGGGCTGGTGGGCGGAGGGAGATGGCCCAGACCGGGAGAGGTCTCTTTAAGCCACCGAGGTGTGCTATTCTTGGATGAGCTTCCGGAGTTCGGCCATAATGTACTCGAGGTCTTGAGGCAGCCTCTCGAGGACAAGGTGGTGACCATCAGCCGGGCGCAGGGATCGGTGACCTTTCCGGCCAACTTCATGCTCGTCGCTGCAATGAACCCCTGCTATTGCGGCTATTATGGCGACTCCCAACGACAATGCACCTGCTCGCCCAGCATGGTCAACAAGTACCAGAAGCGCATTTCAGGTCCGCTCCTGGACCGCATCGACATCTTTGTCGAGGTGCCCAGGGTCGAGTATGAGAAACTCACTGCGGACGCAGCCGGAGAGGAGTCGAACGCGGTGCGACAGCGCGTTGAGCAGGCCAGCGAGCGTCAGAGGCACAGGTTTGCCGGCACGAGCGTACAGACCAACGCGGACATGGGACCGGCCGAGGTGTGGGATCACTGCAAGCTGGACGACGCCGCGCAGAGCCTGGCAAAAGCCGCTATGGATCAGCTTCAGCTATCGGCGAGGGCGTATCACCGCACGCTGAAGCTTTCTCGCACCATCGCGGATCTCGCCGGCGAAGACAGCATCGGCGTCTCGCATCTGGCGGAGGCTGTCCAGTATCGACCTCGCGGGAGAGGGTAGGGGAGAACGCTGCCCCGCAGAGCTACAGACGGCTTATTCCTGCCCCAGGTATTCTAGAGCGTTTCGCGCCATGATTTCCGCTGCTATGAAGAGCGCCCTCTCATCAAAGTCAAATGATGAGCTGTGGTGCGGAGAGTCCAGGCCCGCCTCCGGGTTTGCAGACCCCACCAGGAAGTAGCACCCCGGCGCCTCCGCCATGAACAGCGCCATGTCGTCGCCGACCGTGCTGGGTTGAATGGTTGGCAGATTGGAATCTCCAACTACCTGTGAGGCCGTCTTGAAAACGGCTCCGGTCACCGACAGGTCATTCTCCACGGCCCGGCAGCCGCGCAGGTGATCGAAGTCAAGGCTGCCATCCATAGAGGCGCAGATAGCGGCCGATATCTCCGGTATACGCCTCAGAAATCGCCGGCGCAGGTCGTTGTCTATTGTGCGCACCGTTCCTGTCATCTCCACCTGGTCGGCTATGATGTTGAAGGCAGTCCCCCCGTGGATAGTCCCGATAGTGAGTACGGCGCCCTCAAATGGATGCTTCTCTCGGCTCACCAGCGTCTGGAGGGCGGAAACTACCTGTGCAGAGATGACCACTGGGTCCACGGACAGGTGCGGCAGGGCGCCATGCCCCCCTCTTCCCTTGATCACCAGGCGAAACTCGTCGGCGCTGGAGAAAATTACTCCCGGCCTCAGTCCAATCTGGCCTACTGGCAGAGCGTTCCAGAGATGAAACCCCAAGACTCGGTCCACTCGCGGGTTGTCCATAACGCCCTGGTCTATCATCTCCTGCGCGCCGCTCATGGTCTCCTCCGCCGGTTGGAAGACGAACTTCACCCGCCCCTTCAGCGCTGCGCGGTTCTTGGCCAGGACCGAGGCCACCCCCAGAAGCGCGGCCATGTGGCCGTCGTGGCCGCAGGCGTGCATAGCCTCGTTGGCTTGGGACCTGTAGGGCGCGTTGGAAGTCTCCTGAATGGGCAGCCCGTCCATATCGGCCCGCAACATAAGCGTGGGTCCAGGCGCGCTTCCTTCCAGCAGGCCGACCACTCCCGTCGATGCAATCCCCGTAGACACCTTTAGACCCAGGCTGCCAAGCCTGTCGGCGATGAGGTTGGCGGTACGCTCTTCCTGAAAGGCCAGCTCAGGGTGTGCGTGGAGGTCTCTCCTTATGGAGACCATATCCTCTTCTTCTGCCTGGATTGCCGCCTTGAGGTCTGTGTCCATTGATGCTCCTCCCTGGGGTGTTCCCTGTATTATCATTCTAGCAGATTGTATGCGATCTCTGCGGGTGTCCAAGCGCTCCATACTGCGCGGGCGCCAGGTGTTATGGGAGCGGGGCGCAGGTGCACTTTCGTGTATAATGTAGCGAGAAACGAAGAACGAAAGGCCGGACATTGGATCTTTATTTTGAGCGCGGGTCGAGAGAGACCCCCAAGGGGCACGCACTGGTCTACTTCCGTCAGAGGTATAACCAGGACGAGATAATGGCTACGTACATCATCACTCTGCCGATCAAAGTGGACGTGTCCAAGTACATCCCACCTATGTTTGCCGCCCAGATACAGGGGATGAACTCCCAGGAGCTTTCCGGCTTTGCCTTTCCCCCATTTCCGGAGAAGGTCGATAGCCTGGCCGAGATCCAACGCCTGGCCGATGCAAGGGACGATGACCTCATCGACGGGGGCACCGGCGACGCCAACAATCCCCTGGATATGGTGCAGACGGTGAACGACCTTCAGCAGGAGTATACGCGCCTCTGGCAGCAGTCGCAGGAGGCAAGCCAGCCGCCTGCCCTTTCGGGAGAGCCCAACGTAAACGAGCTTCTCTATGAGTTGATGGGCGAGACGGGCAAACTGAGCGAGCTAGCAAAGCTGGTGGGGAAAATGCGTTTCGGCGTAGAAGGGTCGGATTCCCGTCTGGTGAAGGAAGCGGAGGAGGAGATACTGACCTTAGCCAAACATATGCCTGAGCACTACCGCGTACAGCGCATCATCCAGGTTGCTGAGATGCCGGCGGACATGGGCGCAACGCTGGCCCAGCTCTATCTGGAGCGCTGCTACAAGCTGTATGAAGAGGACTACAGGCGCATTCAAGAGGTGGATGTGGAGATTCGTCGTATCGAGGAAGGGATGGGGTCATAGGCCAAGCGCTTGCATGTGCTTGTATACGCTGTTTAGCAAACTTATATGTAATCAATAGCATTTGACAGCGCCTGTGTCTCCAACCGGCCCCACCTGCTCGCAAGCGACTCCTCAGCTTGACACCACTTTTGGCATTTCGTATCCTAACCGCGTTCTTACATGTGGATGGTAGTTCTTGTCCTTCATAAGGTGTCGGACATCTAATCCCTGGCAGGAGGCTTGTCATGGCCAATAGCAGGAAACAGGAGTGGAAAGAGAAGGTGTGGCAGCCCGCTACCGAACGTAGTGGGGAGCGCCAGGCCCGTTTTGAGACCACCTCTGAGATAGAGGTTGATCCGATCTACACCCCGGAAGACGTGTCCAACCAGGACTACGACCGCGACCTTGGCTTTCCTGGCAGCTTTCCCTACACCAGGGGCGTTCAGCCCACTATGTACCGGGGGCGCATATGGACCATGCGCCAATACTCCGGCTTCGCATCGGCGGAGGAGACCAACCGGCGCTATCACTACCTACTTGAGCAGGGCCAGACGGGGCTATCGATGGCCTTCGACCTCCCCACACAGACCGGCTACGACTCCGACCATCCCATCGCATATAGCGAGGTGGGCAGGGTAGGGGTGCCCATATCCCACCTGGAGGACATGGAGACCGTTTTCGAGGGCATTAACCTCGCGGAGGTCTCCACCTCCATGACTATAAACGCTACGGCCTCACTGCTACTGGCTTACTACATAGCTATGGCAAAGAAGCAGGGCGTCGACCCGAAGGAGCTGCGGGGCACTGTACAGAACGACATCCTGAAGGAGTACATAGCCAGAGGAACCCACATCTATCCGGCGGCTCCTTCAATGAGGCTGGTGACGGATCTCTTTGCTTACTGCGCCTCGGAAACGCCCAACTGGAACACCATCTCCATCAGCGGTTATCACATGAGGGAGGCGGGTTGCACGGCTGCACAGGAGGTCGGCTTTACCCTGGCGAACGCTATGTCGTACGTCCGGGCCGCCGTGAACGCCGGCCTTAGCGTGGACGACTTCGCGCCGCAGCTAACGTTCTTCTTCGTGGCTCAGAGCAACCTTATGGAGGAGGTGGCGAAATTCAGAGCCGCACGGCGCCTCTGGGCCCGCCTGATGAAGGAACGCTTCAACTCCCAGAACCCGCGCTCCCAGATGATGCGCTTCCACGCCCAGACCGCAGGCGTGACCCTCACCGCGCAGCAGCCCGACAACAACGTTGTCCGCTCCAGCATACAGGCCCTGGCTGCGATTCTTGGCGGCACCCAGTCCCTGCACGTCAACTCCAAGGACGAGGCGCTGGCCCTGCCGACGGAGGAGTCCGTGACACTGTCGCTGCGCACTCAGCAGGTGCTGGCCTTCGAGTGTGGTCTGACGGACACTGTCGATCCCCTGGCCGGCTCGTACTACATCGAGAAGCTGACGGACGACCTGGAGAGGGCCGCCCTGCACTACATCGCAGAGGTGGACGAGCTGGGCGGAGCGGTGCCTGCGATTGTCGAGGGATACCAGCAGAGGGAGATAGGGGACGCCGCCTACAAGATGCAGCTAGAGATTGAGGACGGCCAGCACACCGTCGTGGGCGTCAACGCCTACCAGAACAGCGAGGAGCCGACCATAGACATCTTTCAGATAGACCCGGCCGAGCGCGAGCGTCAGATAGCCCGGCTGAATAGGGTCCGCTCCACTCGCAACGGATCCCGGGTCGCGGCGGCCTTGGCAAACCTGGAGATGATCGCTCGCAGCAACGATAACACCATGCCGGCTATCCTGGAGTGCGTGGAGGCCTACTGCACCACCGGAGAGATTTGCAACGTGTTCCGCAGCGTGTTCGGCGTTCAGCAGGACCGCGCGGTCGTTTAGCTTGAGGTAATCTTATGTTCCTGTCAATTGACCACATAGGCGTGGCAGTCAACGACCTGGAGGCTGCCGTCGCCAGATTCAACGAGACTCTTGGCCTCTCTGAGGCGGCCCGCGAGCACGTGGAAGACCAGCAGCTGATTGCCGCGCTGCTTCCCACGTCCGATGTCCGATTCGAGCTTTTGCAGCCCACAAGTCCAGAGAGCGTTGTCGGCAGATTCCTGGAGCGCCGCGGCGAGGGCATTCACCACATCTGCTTTGAGGTGGCCGACATCGAGGCCGAGATACAGGACCTGACCAGCCGCGATGTGCAGCTTATCCAGGGCGCGCCGCGACAGGGCTTTGTCGGCATGGTGGAGTTTGTGCATCCCCGCGCAGCCGCCGGTGTGCTGACGGAGATAGCCCAGATCAGCCTCAGAACGCCCACCAGCGTCGACCTGCGGATGGGGCGCGTGACCGTCGCCACAAAGAGCGCGGGCGCGTCAGCCGATGTGTGGAAGCGGAACTTTGGCATGGTGGATAGCGCTGACACCGGCTTCAGCAGCTCGCCCGCCAACTCTGCAAGGCATAGGGATCTGTGTATATGGGATTCGGGAGAGAGTGCCGTCATGCGGTTTGCTGAGGCGCTGGGTTCACAGGGACCCATCCATGACTTCATTGAGAATCGTGGAGAGAGCGTCTACTCCCTGACCCTGGTAGCTTCCAACCTGGAAAGCGTTCCATTCGTTAAGGCAACCCAGGGCAGGACGGTTATCCCGCCTGAACAGTTCATGGGCGTCAGGGTAGTACTTGAGCGGGGAAAGAGCGGTGGCAGGTAGGCTCCAATGGAGGTGAAACTGTGACCGAGCAGCGACAACCACGTGTCCTGATAGCCAAACCCGGCTTGGACGGCCACGACAGGGGCGCAAAGGTGGTGGCAAGGGCGCTTGAGGATGCCGGCTTTGATGTTACCTACACGGGCATCCGCCAGACACCGGAGATGATTGCAGAGACGGCTTCCCGGAAGGACGTGGACGCCATAGGGCTGAGCATCCTGTCAGGCTCTCACTTGGAGCTATTCCCCCTGGTCATGCAGGCCCTGAAGGAGAAGGAGTTGGAGGATGTCGCGGTCTTTGCCGGCGGGATTCTGCCCAAGGAGGACTATCCCAAGCTGGAGGAGATGGGCCTCCGGGGCATCTTCGGGCCGGGCTCCAGCCTCAAAGACATTGTGGAATTCGTCCGCCAGGTAACGGACGAGAGGGCCGCCGCGTCCTGATGGGCCGTGCGCCTTGACGAGAGAGTTTAAGCGGTGTTAGGTTACGAGTAAGTGTTCCTGCTACCGCGGGATTCAAGTAGTTTGTATATGGGGGTTCCCGTATGAAAGCAGTGGTTTTTGAGGAGCAGGGAGGCACGGACAAGCTCAAATACCAGGACGTGCCCCAGCCTCAGATATCTCCCAACGAAGTGCTGATCAAGGTCAAGGCCGCGTCGGCCAACTACAACGATATTTGGGCCAGGCATGGCCTGCCCGGAGTGCAAATAATCCTGCCCCACATCTCAGGGAGCGACGTCTCCGGCGAGGTTGTGGAGGTCGGTAGCGAGGTCAGCGGCATCTCTCCGGGCGACGAGGTGATAGACCATCCGGGCATAAGCTGCCGCATGTGCCAGTTCTGTGCCCGCGGGGAGGAGTTCTTCTGCCGGGACTTCAAGATTTGGGGTTTCCAGACCGGCCCTATGGACGGCGGACACGCGGAGTACGTCAAGCTGCCAGCGATGAATGTGCTGCCCAAACCCAAGAACCTGTCTTGGGAGGAAGCTGCTTCACTTCCCCTGATACTGGAGACCGTGTGGCGCATGCTGGTGACGAGGGCGCGCATCAGGGCCGGCGATTTCGTCCTTATATGGGGCGCTGCAGGCGGCCTTGGGTCAATGGCGATACAGGTATGCAAGCTCTTTAACGCCCAGCCCATCGCCATTGCCGCCAGCGAGGAGAAGCTGGAGTTTGCCCGGAGTCTTGGAGCGGAGCACACCATCAACCGGAAGGAGCAGGACGTCTTCCAGGAGGTGCGCAGGATCACCGATAGAAGGGGAGTGGACGTTGTGTTTGAGCACGTTGGGGAGGCCACTTGGGCCGATAGCGTGCGCTCCATGCGCTGGGGAGGCACACTG
This sequence comes from Dehalococcoidia bacterium, assembly GCA_965218945.1. Lineage (GTDB taxonomy): Bacteria > Chloroflexota > Dehalococcoidia > Lucifugimonadales > UBA2985 > DAOUJW01. Next base: position 1,845,825 of record OZ244718.1, on the reverse strand, counting down.
GTGGTATGCGGGGCCACCACCGGCTTCGAGGCCCCGACGGACCTGCGCTTCCTGTGGAACAAGCAGCTGAATTTCATGGGATCCCACCTCAGCTCCAAGAGCGAGCTTATGGAAGCCCTGCAGTTTGTGGAGCGCGGCTATATTAAGCCTGTTGTGTCGCAAGTCCTTCCCCTGTCGGAGGTTTCAAGAGGGCAGGAGATCATGGAGAATAACGAGGTCCTGGGGAAGATAATATACGTGCCGGAGTCCCAATAGAGAATTGTCTAGCCTCCATTCACTATTTGTTCACAGGTCGTTGATTACTTCAGAAAGGATTACTATACTTCTTAGGCTTGTCTTGCAGGCTAGAGAGGAACGGAATGGCAACGGTTGAGGAACGATTGAGCCGGCTTGAGGGTGTGTATGAGCACTTAGCCACAAGGGCGGACATTGAGGCTTTGCGCGGTGACAACGAGAAATCTATTGAGGCTCTGCGCGGCGACATCGAGAAGTCTATGGAGGCTTTGCGAGGCGATATAGCCCGCGCCGAAGCTAGGATGCTCAGGTGGACAATGGGTACGATCATCGCGGCGATTGCCGTGCTAATCGGAATCGAAAGGCTTGCAGGCTAGCGTTCTTAGAACACCGTAAACGTGAACGCATAATCCAAACCCGTAGGGAGAGATAATGCCAATCTACGAGATTCAGGGAAGACGTCCTCAAATAGGCGCTACGTCTTATGTACATCCCACGGCCGTCCTCATCGGCGACGTGGTCATTGGCGAAGGCTGCTGGATTGGGCCTAACGTCACCATGCGCGCCGACGAGGGCACCATTCGCATGGGTGACTTTTCGAACCTTCAGGACAACGCCGTGATCCACGGCAGAGAGGTGGTGCTGGGCAGGTACTCCCATCTGGGACATGCCTGTGTCCTGCACGGCGTAACCCTGGGCGAGCACGTGCTGGTGGCCATAAAGGCTGTAATCCTGGACGGGGCGGAGGTGGGGGACTGGTGCACCATTGCAGCGGGTGCCGTTGTAGCGCCCAGGGCAAAGGTTCCACCCAGGAAGATGCTCATGGGAGTGCCGGCTGCCATTGTGGGGGACGCCCCTCCGGACAGGGAGAAGAACTTTGACTGGAGCCACAGCACCGGGTACCTGGCCAAGCCCAAGCAGTACAAGGAGAGCCTGAGAGAGCTGTCACTGGAGGAAGTCTTGACTTCCTAGTCTCCCCGTATTGAATGTGGACATTCACGGGGACTGCTTGAGGCATCCTCACCATCACTTTTGTTTATCCGGGGACACATTTTGGGAGGAACTATAGTGACTACACCCACGGCAGAGAATATACAGAAGGCCGTTTCAGAGGCGCTGGAGGGGGCCAAGTCCCGCAGCGGCTCGGACCGGTTGCTACCCTTTACCGCGGCCGAGATGCGCTTTATTCAGGACCTGGTTGAGGGCGCTCTGACCAGGGTTCTGTCGGAAGAGAAGGCCTAGAGGCTGCTTCCTGGCCTTGCACACTCTCCGGTCGGGGACTAATCGTAAGTCCCGGGCGTAAAGGCTGTGCACGGGAAGGGGCCGATATGTTACAATCGTTTATCTGATACTGTGTCTATCTTTCCAAAGGTGTTCCCCTTTGGTATACTCTCCAAGGTTTGTGAGTAACCCGTAGTAGATAGGGGTCAAATGCCTGCTTACGCCATAATCGGAGGCCAGTGGGGGGATGAGGGGAAGGGAAAAGTAGTCGACTTCCTCGCGGAGAATGCCGACGTTGTAGCCCGTTTTAACGGGGGGAACAACGCCGGCCACACCGTTATAAACGACTTGGGGGAGTTCAAGTTTCACATTATTCCGGTCGGAATCCTCCGGAAGAGTGTAACGCCCGTCATAGGCAACGGGGTGGTCGTAGACCCCGATGCCCTGCTGGAAGAGGTGGGAGTGCTTGAGTCTAGGTCAGTGGACGTGAGCCGGCTGCTCATCAGCGAGAGGGCACACGTGATCATGCCGTACCACATAACGCTGGACCACCTGGAGGAGAACCTGCGCGCAGAGGGCGAGGGGGTCATCGGCACAACGGGCAGGGGAATCGGGCCCGTGTACATGGACAAGTCCTCCCGGATTGGCATACGCATGGCCGACCTTCTTGACGAGAACGGTCTCCTGTCCAAGCTAAGCTTTATCGTAGAGCGAAAGAACTCCCTTATTACAAAGGTCTACGGAGGAGACCCAATCTCTCTGGACGAGATGTACGCCAAGTGCAGAGAGTGGGGAAAGATCCTTAAGCCCTTCATTGGGCCCACGGAGTCCGTGATACAGGAGATGCTCGCGAATGACAGCCGTCTTCTCCTGGAGGGCGCTCAGGGCACCATGCTGGACTTGGACCACGGCACCTATCCCTATGTAACGTCCTCTTCGCCGACGGTGGGAGGAGCCTGTATAGGTTTAGGGATTAGCCCCAGGTACATCCATGAGGTGGCCGGCGTCTACAAGTCTTACACCACCAGGGTCGGGTCTGGTGCGCTCCCCACTGAGCTGGATAACGAAGTGGGGGAGGCCATACGCAATCTGGCGTGGGAGTACGGCACTACTACCGGAAGGCCGCGACGGTGTGGCTGGTTCGATGGAGTGGCGGCCCGGTACGCCGCCGACATCAACGGCATGACCTCAGCAATACTGACGCGTCTGGACGTCCTTGACGGCTTCTCACCCGTCAAGCTGTGCGTTGCCTACAAGATCAACGGCGAGATTACTAACCGCTTTCCCAGCAGCCCGTCGACGTTGGAGATGTGCGAGCCGGTCTACGAGGAGTTCCCCGGCTGGGACACGCCCACAGCCAGCGCCCGCCACATCTCGGACCTGCCGCAGGGAGCGTTGGACTACGTCAGGCGTATTGAGGAGCTCCTGGGCTGTCCCATCAGCATGATCTCTACCGGGCCCGGCAGGGAAGAGGCCATTACCCTGAAGACTATTCTTTAGCTGTGGGCTGGCAGTCTGCTTGGAGGAACTTATGCAAGGCACAATTAGCAGAGCCTTTGATAAAGCGCTCGACTGGTTAGCCTTCCTGAACGGTCACAGGCTGAGACCCGCCGAGGTCAGACAATCGGCATTCTCTGCCGCGGAATTTGAGGCCGTCCGCCAAATATACGTCCGTTGAGATGACGAAGATATGGCCGTGAGCGCCATATACGAGATGTCGGGACGGCTGCCCTACAAGCGATAGCCCCTCGCGGCTCAATCGCCTCTTAGTTTTTCCTGCCACGTGTTGGCATTCACCTATGCTGTTGGAATACGACGCCCATTCCCGCTCATGGTGAGCCTGTCGAACCATATGAGCGGGAAGACTGAGGTGCATTCACCCCCGCTCATTTCCTTCGACAAGCTCAGGATGAGCGGGAAAGAGGTCGCCAACCCTTAGAGCATCTATTTTCATGGCAATGACGTGGGGCGCGCCTCTCTTCAAAAGACACCATCTTTATGAGGGTGTCTATGTGCGACAAGCGCGTCTGGCGTAGAACAGCCACTCTGATAGAAGATGTCCCCACATAACCTCTGCTTGAGGAGGGGACAGATGGCCAAGGCGTACTTTGAAGAGATCCAGTGCAAGACCCTGATCAACCGCGTTCAAGGGGGTATGCCATTCAGGTGGACCATAAACCCGTACAGGGGATGCCAGCACGCCTGCATCTACTGCTTTGCCCGCTCCACCCACCAGTACCTGGGCTACAACGCGGGCGACGACTTCGACCGGCGTATTGTTGTGAAGATCAACGCGCCGGAGGTGCTCAGAGAGGAGCTGCGCCGTCCCGGCTGGCGCAGGGAGCTGATAGCCCTCGGCACCTCGTGCGACCCCTACGAACCGGCGGAGCGCAGGTATCTACTCACACGAAGGATCCTTGAACTCCTGCGGGATCACGCCAATCCCGTCTCGATAACAACAAAGTCGGCGCTCGTTACCAGAGACCTGGACCTGCTGGCAGCGCTGTCAAAGGTAGCCGACTGCCGGGTCAACTTCAGCGTAGGCACCCTTGACGATGACGTGTGGCGAAAGACCGAACCCGGGACTCCTAAGCCGATCAAGCGCATGGAAGCAATGCAGGAGCTGGTAGAGGCGGGCGTATCCGCCGGAGTCCTGATGGCTCCCCATTATTCCCGGGCTGTCGGATAGTCCTGAGAGCCTGGAGGCAGTGGTAAAGGCCGTTTCAGACCACAAAGCGATGTACCTGGCGCCCAATGTCTTGCACCTTAGGCCCGGCTCCAGAGAATGGTTCATGCCATTCCTTCGGGAAGCCTACCCCCATTTGTACCCGGAGCATCAGCAAGCTTACAAGACCAGCTACGCGCCCAGGGAGTACACGGGCGCCATCCTGGAGAAGGTGGACTCTTTGAGGCGGAAATGGCGTCTGGGGGAGCGGTACGCGCGTCCGGCGGAGCCTAGAGGCCAGTTGACCCTGGGGATTTGAGGTATAGAGGCTACCCAAGGTTGAAGAAGCTCTTGACCCAGTCAACACCAAAATAGCAGGTGTAGGCTATCATGAGGGACTTAATCAGCTTGCCTGCCCACACTGCCATGAGGAATCGCCATATCGGGTACCGCAGTGTCCCGCCGGCGATACCCACGAAGTCGAAGAAAGGGTTCGGGAATGAAGACGCCAGGAATAGAACAAGGCCTCCTCTTTTTTGCATCCACCCCTCTATCCTGGGGTAAAACCGGTTCTTGTCTGCGAAGCCGCGTCCGCTGAAGCCGATCATATAGCCGGATAGTTCCCCAACGCTTTCTCCCACTGACGCCATGAGCGCTACTATCAGTGGCGAGAGGCCGACTATGCTGGGCCCAACGCATACCGCTGCAATGCCCGGCACCGGGACCAGTACGGAAGCGCTGCCAACAAAGCTGAGAACGAGAACTCCCACGTATCCTACCGTCTCGAGGTCAGGCAGGCGGTTTCTCAGCAGAAACACCGTAAGGACGAACGCTGCAACAACACCGACGGAGAAGGCCTTCATGGCCTTCTCGTTGTGCTGGAGGCTCTTCAGATAGTTCCACAGCCTCCTGGCAGGGTTTTCCTTGTAGTAGCTATCGTATTGTTGAAAGCTCACTAGTGTCCTTTTTGAGTGATGACCTACTCTTCCGTGAGGAAATCCAGGGCCAAGCGGTTGAATTCCTGGCTCTTCTCCATCTGGGGCCAGTGGCCGCATTCGTCGAAAATACTGAGGCTCACCTGGGGAGTTCGTCGTGCGGCGTCAGTGGCATGGCTCACAGGGAGTATCCTGTCCTGAGCGCCCCAGACTATGAGAACAGGGGAATTTATCTGCTCCAACTCATCCGCCATTATCCACTTTGAATGAATTCCCCGCAAGCCGATTGATCCTCGGATGATCTTCAAGACAGCTCGCTTCGACCCTGGTATCACTCTTGTGCGGTATATCTCCCTTATCAGGCTTTCCTGGACCAGGCCGGGATTGTAGAAAATCCTATTCAGCAGCACCCTTGTGTTCCGCGGAGAGGGGTTCTCAATAAGCTCTCCAACCCCGGGAAGGCTCATTGCGCGGATGAACCATGCCACCTCCCTTCCAAGGCCCGCTGCGTCTACCAGCACCAGCCTGTCCACCAGTTCAGGGAATTCCACAGCCGTTCTGAGCGCGATCATCCCACCCATTGAGCTGCCCGCAATTGAAGCCCTTTCTATGCCCAGTACGTTCATGAACTCCCGGACAAAGTCGACTGCGGTGGGCAACTGGTAGTCAATATCCGGCTTTTCCGAGTCGCCGTGTCCCGGGATGTCAATGGCGTAAACGCTGAATTTCTGGGAGAGCGGTTCTATGTTCAGCGCCCAAGCCATAAGGCTCGCGCCCAAGCCGTGCAGCAGCAGGAGGGGCTCTCCCTCTCCTGCTGCTACGTAGTGGGTGCGTATTCCGTCTACCGTTACAAATCTATGCTCTGCCACAAGGCTCCTGTACCATTATACGAGGACTGGTGAGGCAGCTTCCACCCGTGCGAAGGTGAGCGTCCCGGAGGCGGCATCTACCCGAATGACGTCGCCGCTCCCGAACTCCCCCGCGAGTATCCTGGTGGAGAGAGGGTTCTCAACGTATCGCTGCACCGCCCGGCGCAGGGGCCGCGCGCCGTACACGGGATCGAACCCTTCCTGCGACAGCCACTCCCTGGCGCTGTCCGACATCTCTATTCTGATGCCGCGCTCGTCCAGACGCCTCTGCACCTCCGCCAGAAGCAGGTCTACTATCTGCTTAATCTGCTCCTGCGTCAGCAGCTCGAAGACAACAATCTCGTCGATTCGGTTGAGCAGCTCGGGTCGGAACGTCCTCTTTAGCGCCTCCTCAATGGACGCTCGCAGTCGTTCCATCTCCGTTATGGACTCGCCGTCTCTCCGGAACCCCATCACCTGCCTGCCCACCTCTCCCGTGCCCAGGTTGCTGGTCATTATCACCAGGGTATTACGAAAGTCCACGGTGCGGCCGTGGCCGTCGGTGAGGCGACCGTCCTCCAGAATCTGGAGAAGGATGTTGAACACGTCCGGGTGGGCCTTCTCGATTTCGTCGAACAGGACCACTCTGAATGGACGCCTTCGCACGGCCTCCGTTAGCTGTCCGCCTTCGTCGTAGCCCACGTACCCCGGCGGCGCTCCCACCAGGCGGGACACCGTGTGCTTCTCCATGTACTCCGACATATCAATGCGCACCAGGTCATCCTCGTGGTCGAACAGGAACCGGGACAGCGCCCGGGCAAGCTCCGTCTTGCCCACGCCCGTGGGACCCAGGAATATGAAGCTGCCGATGGGGCGCTTGGGGTCCTTCAACCCGGCTCTGGAGCGCCGGATTGCCTCCGAGACGGCCTGGATGGCCGTGTCCTGGCCTATCACGCGCTCATGCAGACTGTCCTCCATGTGCAACAGCCTCTCCGTCTCCTCCTCCAGCATACGGCTCACCGGGATGCCGGTCCACTGGGCAATGAGCCTGCCTATGTCCTCCTCGTCCACCACCATGTCTATCTTGTGGTCTTGCAGCCGGCGCTCACGGTCGGAGTTGTGCTCGGATTCCAGACGAAAGCGCTTCGACCTCAACTCCATTGCCCTCTCGTAGTCCCCCATCTGGGAGGCGGCCTCCTCCTCGTTGTTAAGCTGCCGGATGCTGTCCTCCTGCTCTTTCAGCTCCTTTGGAAGGCTCTCGGTTTCGATTCTCAGCTTGCTTGCTGCCTCGTCGATGAGGTCAACGGCCTTGTCCGGCAGGTTACGGTCGGTAATGTAGCGATGGCTGAGCTTGACAGCGGCCCTCAGCGCCGACTCCTCTATCTTGACCTTGTGATGGGCCTCGTAGCGGGGGCAGAGCGCCCGCAGCATCTCTATGGCGGTGTCCACGTCCGGCTCTTCAATGAGGACCGGCTGAAACCGTCGCTCCAGGGCGGCGTCCTTCTCAATGTGCTTGCGGTACTCGTCAATGGTGGTCGCGCCAATGCACTGAAGCTCTCCGCGGGCCAGGGCCGGCTTCAGCAGGTTGCTGGCGTCCAGCGCCCCCTCAGCCGCTCCTGCGCCGACCACGGTGTGTATCTCGTCGATGAAGAGGATGATCTCCCCATGCGCCTGCTTCACCTCGTCGATGACGCTCTTGAGACGCTCCTCGAACTCGCCCCTGAACTTGCTGCCGGCGACCATATTCCCCATGTCCAGGGCCAGCAGGCGACGGCCCTTCAGCGCGTCCGGGACGTCCCCGGAAACGATGCGCTGCGCAAGGCCCTCGGCAATGGCCGTCTTCCCCACGCCGGCGTCGCCTATGATGGCCGGGTTGTTCTTTGTACGGCGGGTGAGGGTCTGCATGACCCTCTTGACCTCCGCGTCCCGGCCTATGATTGGGTCCAGCTTGCCTTCCCGCGCCAGCGCCGTCAGGTCCACGCTGTACTTCTCCAGGGAGCGGTAACGGCTCTCGGCGCGCGGGTCAGTGACACGGTGGCTGCCCCTGATGTCCACCAAGGCTTTGTAGACCTGCTCCCGGTCTACGCCATGCTCCCGAAGGACCATTGGCGTGTCACCGTCGCGCACCTGGGTTATGGCGATGAGTATGTGCTCCGCGCCCACGAACTCGTCCTTGAACCGGTCGGCTTCGGCTTTGGCATTCGCCATGAGCATGGTGGCCCTCGGTGTCGCGTAGATCTGCGCGCTATCGTAAGCTGTCTTTGGAGCTTGCTCAAGCGCCTCTTCCACCCGGCGCTTCATCGCCTCCACCGCCACTCCCAGCTCTCGCAGCGCCTTTACCGGCACCCCTTCCTCAAGCTCCAGCAGAGCCAGCAGTATGTGCTCCACGTCCCACTGGCTGTGGCGATATCTCCTAACCACGTCCTGGGATTTGGTCAGCGCCTCCTGACCCTGTTCTGTGAAATCATCCGGCCTTAGCGCCATTCCAGTTTACCTCCTTATCTTCGGCAGTCCAGAGAGAGTATCGTCCTCAGTCGGGTTCCTGCGTCCGTTTCCTGGACTGTAGCTCCTCCACCAGGTTTGTGAGCCTCTGTACCTCCTGCTCCATCTCTGCCATGCGTTCCATCATGCGCAGCACCACCTGTACCCCGGCCAGGTTGATTCCCAGCTCCTCCGTCAGGGTCTTGATGCGCCGCAGCCTCTCGATGTCCCGCTGAGAGTAGAGGCGGATGTTGCCCCTTGAGCGCGCCGGCTCCAGAAGTCCCTCCCTCTCGTAGTACCTCAGCGTCTGGGTGTGGACCTGTATCATCCTGGCGGCTACGCTTATCACGAAGCAGGGCTCGTCATCGTCCCAGGGTTGAGTTCTGAATGAGACCATGAGCTTAATCCTCCTTTTCCTGGGTTGCCTTGAGCTCCCGGAACAGCTCCCTCTGCCTCTCCGACAGGTTGGTGGGGACGCTCACCTGCACGTCTACGTACAGGCTGCCGCGTGTCTGGGGTGAACCCAGGCGCGGCATTCCCTTGCCGGAGAGGCGAAACGAGCGGCCGTTTTGCGTCTCAGGCGGTATCTTCAGCATCACCGGCTCAGCCAGGGTGGGCGCCCTTACCTCACCGCCCAGCACAGCGTCCACAAGGGGCACGTTTACCTTGGTGTAGAGGTCGCTGCCGCGCCGCTCGAAACGGGAGTCGGGCCTTACGGACACCACCAGGTACACATCCTCAGAGCCGGACTCGTCTGCGCGGACTCTTATCCGAGAGCCGTTGTCCACTCCCTGGGGTATCTTGACCTCCAGACGCCGGCTCGACCCCTGGATGCTGTTGCTGAGCTGTATAAGCCGGGTGGCGCCGTTGAACGCCTCGTCTAGGGACACGCTGATCGGCTGCTCCACCACAGCCCTTCTGCGGGACGATGTGGCGGTCCGTCCGAAGCCGCGGCCTCCAAAGAGATCGTCAAAGAAGGGGGACCCCATATCGGAGGGGTGACCCCCACCGAAGTCCCGTACGAACGGACCGCTGCCCGGCCTGTGCTGCCCCTGTTCTATCTGATCGGCGTGCTTCCACTTGTCCCCGTAGCGGTCGTACTTCTTGCGGTTCTCCGGGTCCGACAGCACTTCATAAGCCTCGGTTATCTCCTTGAACTTCTGCTCCGCGGACTTGTCCCCGGGATTCACGTCCGGGTGGTACTGGCGGGCAAGACGCCGGTAGGCCTGGCGCACGTCCTTCTCCGATGCGCTCCGGCCGACTCCCAGAAGTTCGTAGTAGCTGGTTGCCATGACTTTAGTATCTCCCAATAGGAAGTATAGTTTAGTGATGCTGTTTTGTCAAGGTTACTTATCGCTATGCAATAAGCATAGTTGACAAGTCATTATCAAGGTTACTATAATAGCAATGTGAGGATTAGGTTGTGGGGGAGCACCGGAAAAGAGATTGGAGAAGAGAAGGAGGTATAGAAATGGTGCTGAGACGTTGGGAGCCTTTCAGGGAGCTTAGGACAATGGAGGACACCATCAACCGGCTGTGGCGGAACTATGGAAGGGAAGCGGCCGACCCCACTGTAGAGGGCTGGAGTGTGCCGCTTGACGTGGTGCGGGAGGGAGACGAGATAATGGTGCACGCCTCTCTGCCGGGGGTTGACCCGGAGAACATAGACGTGTCCGTTGAGGACAGCGTGTTGACCATCAAGGCGACCACCCACGCTGACGTCGAGCGCGAAGAGGGAGAGTACCTGATGCGGGAGCGTCGGACCGGCTCCTTCCACCGTGCGCTGCGTCTTCCGGATACGGTGGACACTGAGAGGATTCAGCCCGGGTACAAGAACGGGGTGCTGACCATCACCATCCCGAAGGCGGAGTCCAAGAAGGCCAAGCGCCTGAAGGTTGTGTCCGAGTAATCGGTCACGCCGCTTGGTAAACAAGGGACGCCTCGAAAGAGGCGTCCCTTCTCTATTGGCGCAGCTAACCCCGGTATTTGATACCCGGGGCTCTGAACTGAAGATAGTCCTTAACTCGTCTGAGTATTCGAGATTGAATGACGTAGAATGGCTGTTTAGTGTAACATTTAGGCACCTTGAACGACCAAACCCCGATGAGTGTCCAGGAGAAGATGACTATGTTTACATGCGTGGTCTGTAGCGCCAAAGAGAGCAGCGAGGAGTTGGTCGACGAGGTCTTTAGAGTTGACGGGCAGTACGTCTTGGTCGGGAGGATCCCGGCTGAGGTGTGCACTCGGTGCGGTGAGCAGACCTTCAGCCGTGAAACAACCGAGAAGGTCCGACTGATGGTCCACGGGGAAGCCAAGGCAACGGCGTCTGTATCGATGCAGGTCTTTGACTTCGCCTCCTAGTCCGTAGCACAGCTCCATAGTGTAAAAGATACCAACCGCAGATTGCTGCCAAAAACTGCAGGACACCAAAGTTTGGCGCCGCTTCGGCAGGCGCAGTAGGAGGAGAGCATGGATTTAGGCGCATTTTCAATCAGCCTTGCGGTACAGGACCTGGAAGCCTCGCGGGTTTTCTATGAGAAGCTCGGCTTTGAGGTGGTGGGAGGGGACTCTTCTCAGAACTGGCTGATTCTGAGAAACAGTGGCCACAACATCGGCCTCTTTCAGGGCATGTTCGACAAGAACATATTGACCTTCAATCCGGGCTGGGACGACGAAGCTCAGCCGGTCGGCGACTTTACCGACGTCCGAGAGCTTCAGCGTCGGTTGAAGGCGGCGGGCGTGCCGCTGGTCGTTGAGGCCGACGAGAGCAGCGCTGGACCCGCCAGCTTTGTCGTTGTGGACCCGGACGGCAACCCTGTACTGGTAGACCAGCACGTGTGAGGGCCGCCGCGGGGATTGCCCCAAGATGCGTGACTACCGAGCCTCTAATGGATACCCCAGTCCTTTCTGAGGCTGTATGCGTCGGTTACCATCGCATTGACACCCCTATGGCCTTAACCTAAAATCCTGGGTAGTCCACTACCCCCGCGAATGAGTGCATGAATTGACCGGAGACGAGATAAGAGAGGCCTTTCTAAGCTTCTTCGAGAGCAAGGGACACCTGCGCATTCCCAGTTCCTCCCTCATACCCGCCGGTGATCCCACGCTCCTGCTCACCAGCGCCGGCATGGTGCAGTTCAAGCCATATTTCACGGGTGAGATGTCACCGCCAGGCAGGAGGCTCACCTCGTCGCAGAAGTGCTTCCGCACTACCGACGTGGGCAATGTGGGCGACTCCACGCACCTTACATTCTTTGAGATGCTTGGCAACTTCAGCGTAGGCGACTACTTCAAGAATGAGGCCATACAGTACGCGTGGGAGTTCGTCACGGAGCGCCTGGGGCTTGAGGCGGAGCGGTTGTGGGCCAGCGTATACCTGGAAGACGACGAAGCATTCGACCTGTGGATCAGGAACACCGGCGTTCCATCCGAGCGCATTCGGCGATTCGGCGAGGAGGACAACTTCTGGGGTCCGGCAGGCAACGAAGGGCCGTGCGGTCCGTGCAGCGAAATCCACTACGATTTCGGCGCGGAGTACGGCTGCCGTCAGCCCGACTGCGGCCCCAACTGCGAGAATGTCGCATCCGACTCCGGCCTCCCGTGCAACCGCTTTGTGGAGCTGTGGAACCTGGTGTTCATGCAGTACTACCAGGACGCGGACGGCGCCCGAACGCCTCTGCCCGCGCCCAACATCGACACCGGAATGGGCCTGGAGCGTGCTGCCGTCATACTTCAGGGCAAGCGCAGCATCTATGAGACTGACCTCTTCGACGTACTGGTGAAGAGCGCCGCAGATCTGTCCGACAGGGTGTACGGCGAAGATTCGGACACAGACTACGCCCTTCGAGTGGTGGCCGAGCACGCCCGCAGCGCCTCGTTTCTCATCGGCGATGGTGTGGTGCCCGGCAACGAGGGCAGGGCCTATGTGCTGCGACGGGTCATCCGCCGCGCCATAAGGTACGGCAGGAAGCTGGGGCTTGAAGACCCTTTCCTTGCGGGTGTGGCTGCAACCGTCATCGATCGCATGAATGACCAGTACCCGGACCTGGAGCAGCGCCGTGACTTCATCCTTCGCGTGATAAGCCTGGAGGAGGAGCGGTTTGGACAAGCCCTGCGTACAGGTATGCCAATGCTGGAGGATGGCCTGATACCTTTCCACCTGAGTCTCAAGAACATCGTGGACAACGAGATGAGGGGACTTGATCTTGCATCCGGTCAGCTTCCGGCGCACTTGCCGGGCTCCATTGAGGAGCTGGCCGGTCGTGTCGGCGGCGCTGTAAACCCGACCCTTCTTCAGCAGGCCGTGGATCCTCTGGTCACGGCGCTTCGGGAGTCGAAGGACATTGAGGTCCTGGAGAAGTCCAGCAGGGCGTTGTTGGGACCAGAGGTATTCGCCCTGTACGACACTTACGGTCTTCCGCCTGAGCTTGTGGAGGAGATAGCCATTGAGAACGGCCTGGAGGGGATAGACTGGGAGGGCTTTGAGCGGGAGATGGAGGCCCAGCGGGAGCGCGCCCGCGCCGCCGCGGAGCGGTTCGGTGGCGACTTCGATGCTATACGGGCATACCAGGACTTGGGCGTGGGCAGTACCCGATTCCTTGGCTACGAGGCGCTCACCGCCCAATCCGTGATTGTGGGGATGCTCATCGACGGCAAGCCGGTAGAGCGGGCCGTCGAGGGCCAGCAGGTGGAGGTGCTTCTGAGCGAGACGCCCTTCTACGCGGAGATGGGAGGACAGCTCGGAGACACGGGTGAGATAGAGGCTCAGGGAAACGTCATCCACGTAGAGGATACCCAAGCCCCCATTGCCGGTCTGACGGTGCACCGGTGCAGGGTGGCCGTCGGCAGCTTCACCTTGGGCGACGCCGTAGACGCCAGAGTCGACGCTCAGCGCCGCGAGTCCATAGCCTGCAACCACACAGCGACACACCTTCTGCACGCAACGCTTCGGCAGGTGCTGGGCTCTCACGTCCGGCAGCACGGCTCACTGGTCGCCCCGGACCGCCTGCGATTCGACTTCACCCACGTCAGCCCGCTGACACCGGAAGAGCTTCGAGAGATCCAGCTTCTGGCAAATGAGAAGATCCGGGAGAACGTGAGCGTAGACTGGCGCGAGACCACCTACCGTGACGCCGTCTCCCAGGGCGCGCTAGCCTTCTTCGGAGACAGGTATGGTGACCAGGTGCGGGTGGTTGAGGTGGCAAACGGCGTTCCCTTCAGCCTGGAGGTGTGTGGTGGAACCCACGTCCACAGGACCGGGGATATAGGCTACTGCCACATAGTTTCCGAGACCAGTATAGGGTCCGGTCTTCGGCGCATAGAGGCCGTGACCGGGCGCAGCGCTGAGGCCCTGATGATGGAGCACACCGAATCCCTGGAGGATGCGGCGCGGCGGCTGCAAGTGCCACCGCAGCAGCTTGTCACCAGGGTGAACAGCCTGCTGTCGGAGCTGGAGCAGGTCGCCCGGCGCGCCGAGGCCCTGGAACGGGAGCTTCTGAGGCGACAGGTCAAGGAGCTGCCGCGGAGGGACGTTGCCGGCGTCGGAGTCGTGTCCGGCGTCCTGACCATATCAGCCTCGGATCTACTGCGCGAGGCCGGCGACTGGCTTAGAAACGACTTAAAGAGCGGCGTGGTTATACTTGGCGCGGTCGTGGAGGACCGGCCTACCATGATAATTATGGCCACTCGGGATGTGGTAGACCAAGGGTTCAACGCCGGCAATGTGGTCAGGGAGGCGGCCAAGGCAATGGGCGGGGGCGGAGGTGGCAGGCCGGATATGGGCCAGGCGGGAGGCCGCGCTCCCGATAAGCTGAAGGATGCGCTTCAATCGGCGGAGGAGATCGTAAGGCAGTGGAGGGAAGGGTCCTGAGGCTGCTGGGGTTGGATGTGGGGGAGCGCCGTATCGGCGTGGCCGTCAGCGACCCCACGGGCACAATAACAAGCCCCTTGACCGCCATTCAGCGCGCCGGTCTTGAAGACGATCTCAAGGCCATAGCGGACCTGGCAGAGGAACACGAGGCGGAGGCGATAGTGGTGGGTCTTCCCATCTCGCTGAACGGCAGGATGGGGCCGCAGGCCCGGCTCATCCAGGAGTTCATTAGATCCCTTTCCAAAAACTCGCCCGTGCCAGTTCACAGCCAGGACGAGCGGTTCTCCACCGTTGAGGCGGAGCGTCTCCTTCGGGAGGCAGGTCGCGCACCATCGCGAGACAAGGGCCTGAGGGACTCGGCAGCCGCCTCCGTGATTCTCCAGGCTTATCTGGACGCGAAGCGCGGTTAGCGTGATAACCGCAGCGGCTATATGGGACCTGTGGCCGCGAATCTCTCCACCTTGATCTGCTTGGCTCGGTCCCGCGCCTGCCAGAGATCATAGGCTGTCTGCATGGCCAGCCAGGTCTCAGGGGTAGAGCCGAACGCCAGGGACAGGCGAATGGACATCTCGACCGATACGCCTGCCTTCTCGTTCACCAGGTCTGACAGCGCCTGACGAGTCACTCCCAGGCCTTCTGCCGCCCTCGTCACGGTGAGGCCCAGCGGCTCAAGGCACTCCAGCTTCACTATTTCCCCGGGATGGGGAGGGTTCTGCATGGGCATTATACCACCTCCTCAGTGATAGTCAGTGTAATCGACGTCGATGGCGTGTCCGTCCTCAAACCTGAACGTTACCCGCCAATTCCCCGACACCGAAACGGCATAGTGACCCCTCATTTCACCTGACAAAGGATGCAGCCGGAATCCCGGTATGTCCATGTCCTGTGGCGTCCGGCTCTGGTCCAGCACCGCAAGGATGCGTATCAACTTTTGAGTGTGGTCAGGGGGCAATCTCCGAGACCCTCGACCGCTGTAGAGCTCCCTGAGGCCGCGGTGCTTGAAGGAGAGGATCACATGAACAGCCTACTGCGTCGCCTGTCGCTTGTCAATGGACGCGATTCCCGTCTCTGAGGCGGCGGCCGAGACCAAGCGCTGGTTGCCCCTCATTTCGTTCCCTTGCTATACTCATTGCATTCACTTAGGGGGTATTACTCAATATGGCAGAATTCCTCACCAGAAAAGGAATCGTGTATCACCTTGACAGGATCATTTCTGAAGCCGAGAAAGAGCTTGTTCTCATCAGTCCGTATAATCAATGCTGACAATGAGACGAAAGACATCCTAAAGAACCAGAAACGCTCTACCAAAATCCATATGATATACGGGAAAACAAGGCTAAAGCCAGCCGAAAAGTCCTTTTTCAACGATATTAGCATCGAGCCATCTTTTCTTGAGAACCTTCACGCGAAGTGCTATGTGAACGAGAAAGAGGCGCTGCTGACCTCAATGAACCTATATCAATACTCACAAGAGCACAACGACGAAATGGGCATACTGGTATCCCGCGAGAAAGACCCAGAACTTTACGAAAAGATCAGGGAAGAGTCTATGCGGCTCGTGGAAGCAAGTGAAAACGGCAAAGAGACTGCAAGTCGGAAAGAGTCTCGATCGGCTCTGTCTCCGCCGGAGAGGGGCTTCTGTATTCGTTGCAAAGCTGACCTGCCAACCAATCCAGCCCAACCGTACTGTGACCGCCATTACGCCATTTGGAGGCGGTACAAGAATGAGGAGTACGAAGAGAAGCACTGCCACACCTGCGGAAACGAACATACGACGACTCGGCTCAAACCCTTGTGTCCTGACTGCTGCGGGAAGTACAAGGATGTCCTGGAGTGGGCAGCCAGCTAGAAGTTGACACATAGTTTACCCATTGCTAGACTACTCGCAAGGAGGGAGGAGATGACGACAATCAATGATCGGCTCGAATCGTTGGAGAACTCCTACAACGACTTTGCTGTGATACTGAGGTCTGTCGTGGAGACTCAGAGGGAGCATACGACGATCCTGAAGACCGTCGCTGAGTTGCTGGACAACGTTGTTTCCAAGCAGAACGAGCACTCCGAGATGCTGAGGGCAGTCATCGCTAACCAGAACGAGCACTCAGTAGAGTTAACAGTCATCAAGAACTTCCTCGGATAGAAGCGAGGGAAGAGGCCGCGGCTGATTAGAAGCCCTGGTTCCTCACCGTGGCCGCAGGGTTAGCCCGGCGCCTTAACGTTTCGCCGCCTCTCCGTCCTTTTCGGCTTTGCCCCTCTTTCCGTTCCCTTGCTATACTCATTGAAGCTGCTATAAGGCCGGAAGGCCGCTCTCTACTTCCATGACCAAGCGCATCTTTCTCATAGGCCATCCCGTCGGCCACTCCGTATCTCCCGCTTTCCAGCAGGCCGCTCTCGACCACCACTCCATTGACGCGCGCTACGAGGCTATGGATGTGCCCGAATCATCCTTGTCTGAGGCCATCAACTCACTGCGAGACCCGGATGTGCTTGGGGCCAACGTCACCGTTCCACATAAAGAGGCGGTGATACCATTCCTGGACTCGGTGATAGAAGAGGCCCGGCTGATTGGCGCAGTCAACACCATAGAGAATCGTAACGGGATACTGGTGGGCCACAACACCGACGCCAAGGGTTTTCTAACTGCTTTGAGAGAGGAAGCCCAGTTCGACCCTCGCGGGAAGACGGCGCTGGTCCTGGGAGCCGGCGGCTCTTCCAAGGCTGTGACAGTTGCCCTGGCCAGCGAAGGTGTCGAGAGAATAGTCGTCGCCAACCGGACTCTCGATAGGGCTGCGGCCCTGGTGGAGAGCATACGCCGCATGGGAGTACCGGCTGAAGCGATTCCCCTGCGTGAGGACTCCATTCGCACGGCGGCGTCCGGGAGCCACCTTATCGTCAACTGCACCTCTCTGGGAATGACCGGCGGCACAGGCGAGGGAGAGACTCCAATCAGCGCCGGCATCATCCCGCCGCAGACGCTGGTCTGCGACCTGGTGTACAATCCCAGGGTGACGCCCTTGCTTCAAGAGGCCGGCAAGGCCGGCGCACAGACCCTCGGCGGACTGCCGATGCTGGTGTACCAGGGAGCCGCCGCTTTCGAGATCTGGACCGGTGTGGAGGCGCCTGTCCGGGTGATGTTCAGCGCTGCGGAGGAGGCTCTTGCAGCCAGGCAGTCACCGGGCTTGTGAACGGGAGGGAGTTCGTGAGGCGGGCAAGGCGATACGCCCGCCGCAATGGTTTAGAGTTCAGCTTCGACCCAAGCCGGGGAAAGGGCAGTCACGGCGAGGTTCGCATTGGCGAGTTCAAGACTATAGCGCAGCACGGAGAGATTGCGCCAAACACCCTAGCAAGGATGCTGAGGCAGCTTGACATCAATCGATGGGAGTTCTAAACATGAGATACGCTTATCCGTCCAACATCGTCCTTGATGAAGAAGAGAGAATGACGACGGGAAGGGAAGCCTACGGAGTGACTTTCCCCGACGTGCCAGAGGCCATTACGTGCGGATGGTCTTGGGAAGAAGCCATTGAGATGGCCGAGGACGGCCTGGGCGTTGCGCTGGGGATGTATGTGAAGGCCGGTGAAGACCTTCCGACGCCCAGCCCGGCCAGGGACGGCCAGGTTCTGATTCCCGTGCCATTCCTGGTAGCAGCCAAGCTGACCATCTACACCGCCATGCGTGAGCAGGGCATCACCTACGCCGATATGGCCTCAAAGTTGAGCCTTGACGAGGACGCCGTCCGAAAGCTCGTCGATCCACGATACCGCACACACGTCAGCCAGATCGAGAGGGCATTGCGAGTGGTTGGACGCGCTTTGGTAGTTGAAGACTGTGACGCCGTCCCGACTATCGGACGGGAGCAAGAATTAGTGACGCAAGTAAATTCTTAGGAGGAGCTGATCTATGCTGAGATTTCTTACGGCGGGGGAGTCCCACGGCAAAAACCTGACTGTCATCGTGGAGGGTATTCCTGCGAACCTGCCCATAACTGAGGAGTACATTGAGCGGCACATGGCCCGGCGTCAGGTGGGCTACGGGCGCGGGGGTCGAATGCAGATAGAGAAGGACCGCGCTGAGATCCTCGCCGGGGTGCGACACGGCCTCACTATGGGCTCACCCATATCCATGCTCGTCGTGAACAGGGATTTTATCACTGGCAAGGGGCCGGACGGAGTGCCTTGGGTAGATGAGATGAGCGTCGCTCCGTCGGACGTTCCCTTCGAAGCTATAACCAGCATACGGCCGGGCCATGCCGACACTCCCGGGATTGTCAAGTATATGCAGTCGGACGCCCGCAACATCCTGGAGCGTTCCAGCGCTCGTGAGAGCGCAGCGCGTGTGGCTGCGGGCGCTCTGGCACAGCGCTTTCTTGAGGAGTTCGGCATTGAGGTCCACGGTCATGTTCTGTGCATCGGCGGTGTACATGCGAACCGGCCGGACAACATAGACTGGGAGGCGCTTGAGGAAACGCCCTACCACAGAGAGAACCTGGAAGGCTCAAAGACGGCCGCGGTGCGGTGCGCCGACCCCGACGCTGCCGAGCGAATGATAGCTGAGATCGACGCTGCGCGAGAGGCGGGTGACAGCGTCGGCGGCATAATAGAGATTGTGGCCACCGGCGCGCCCATTGGACTCGGCAGCTACATCCAGTGGGACCGCAAGCTGACCACCAAGCTAGCCGCCGCCGTCATGAGCATAAACGCGGTCAAGGGGGTGGAATTTGGCGCAGGCTTCACCCAGGCGGACATGCGCGGCTCCCAGGTACACGATGTTGTCAAGCCACTGGAAGAGTGGGACCGCGGCGCTGACGAGGGCTGGGTGCGGCCCTGGCCGCGGCGCACCAACAACTCCGGCGGTCTGGAGGGAGGCATGACAACCGGAGAGCCACTGGTGGTAAGGGCTATTGTCAAGCCTATAGCGACCATCATCAATGGGCTGGAGACCGTGGACCTGACCACCGGTGACTTTGTGGACCGCGCTCACTTTGAGCGCAGCGACATCACCTTTGTCCCCACCTGCGCGGTAATTGGTGAGGCTATGGTGGCGCTGGCGCTGGCGGAGGCCATGCTGGAGAAATTCGGGGGCGATCACATCGAGGAGACGCGCCGCAACTGGCGGGCCTACAAGGCCTCCACCGGGCCGCGAGGACTATAGGGTACGCCGGTGTCAGCCGACCCGTTCTTTGCTCCGTTGCCGTATGAAGGGTCGGTGGCCGATGCGCCTGGCTTTCGTGCTATCAACGTATTGTCGAAGGCGCAATGCTGTCGATATAGACAATTGCTGATATAATCGGACGTGGGCTGTGAGAATTCCCGAATCAGTAGAGCAGCGTTGATGAAATCGCAAGAGTCATACCGGTACCGCCGCATTGTAGTAAAGGCCGGGACAAACGTCCTGACCGGAGGCGGCGACAATCTGGACCAGGAGGTCATCGCCTCTCTGGTGGCGCAGTTGGCGTACGTCCATAGTCAGGGAATGGAGGTGGCTCTGGTGACCTCCGGCGCTGTGGCCGTCGGCAGGCACACCCTGGGCGTCAATCGCGGGAGGGATGACATACCGTTCCGTCAGGTCCTGGCGGCTGTCGGTCAGGCCCGTCTCGTCCAGACCTACGAGCAGCTATTTGAGGCGCATAACATCACTGTGGCCCAAGCCCTCCTATCCAGAAGGGACGTGCTGGACAGAGAGGGATACCTCAACGTACGAAACACGCTGTTGGCGCTTCTGGATCTCAAAGTTATTCCCATAATCAACGAGAACGACGTGGTCGCCTCGGATGAGGTGCGAGATGTGGGGTTCGGAGACAACGATAACCTGTCCGCAATGGTGGCGAATCTGATCGACGCCGACATGCTCATTGTACTCAGCGACATTGGCGGTCTCTACACGGCAGACCCGCATGAAGACCCGAATGCCCGGCTAATCCCCCGGGTCGAGGTGATTGACGAGGCGATAACGGCTGTGGCCGGGTCGCGCCACAGCTCCAGAAGCCGTGGCGGTATGCAGGCCAAGCTGTCAGCGATCAAGCTGGCGGCGGCCTCCGGAGTGGCTGTCTCCCTGGTCAGCGGCAAGGTGGACCAGGTAGTGTCAAGGCTGGCGTCCGGGGAGTCGGTAGGAACCTACTTCGCCCCCACTGCCAGCAAGATGGAGAGCCGCAAGCGATGGATGCTCAGCGGACTCTCCACACGCGGGCGGATTCTGGTCGACACGGGGGCCGCCGAGGCGCTGCGCATGCACCACCGCAGCCTGCTTCCCGCAGGTGTGAAGGAGGTGGAGGGCGACTTTCTCAGGGGCGATATAATACTGGTGGTGGACCCTGAAGGTGAGCGAATAGCATGCGGCGTCACCGGATACAGCGCCGCCGACGTGAGCGCCATCATGGGCCTGCGCTCCGACAGAATAGAGGAGGCCCTGGGCTACCGGTTCAGCGAAGAGGTGCTGCACCGCAACAATATGGTATTGTTGTAGGCGGGTACGTTATGGACATAAGAAATGATTGAGAATATAACTCCTCAACACCCTCTTGCCGAGGTGTTTGGATATCCCGCAAACAACGTATCTGATCAGGCAAAGAGGTATCGCGATAACCGGCTGTGTCCGTTCAACAACAGGGTGCCCAGTTGCACAAAGGACAAGGCCAGCGATCCTTTGGGCGTTTGTAGTATTTTTGATGACGGCGAAATCGCCGTTACATGTCCTATTCGATTTAGACAGGACTGGATTATTGCCGAGGATGCGGCTAGATTCTTCTTTCCCGAAGGCACTTCGTGGACTTCATTGACCGAAGTGCGTCTAAGCGACAAGGACGGGAAATCCGCCGGAAACATAGATGTTGTTCTTGTGTCTTACAATGACCGCGGACGCGTACTCGAGTTTGGCGCGTTAGAGGTGCAAGCCGTCTATATTTCGGGCAATGTCAGGCGTCCTTTCGAATACTACATGGAAGACCCCTTTGCGCGTCAAGATATGGTCTGGAGAGGGAGGCAGTACTATCCAAGAGCGGATTACTTGTCTTCCTCGCGCAAGAGATTAGCTCCCCAGTTGATGTTCAAGGGAGGTATCCTAAACGCCTGGGGGAAGAAGATCGCAGTTGCAATGGACAAGAACCTCTTTCAAACACTGCCCGCTTTAGCGGAAACAAGCCGCGAGACAGCAGAGGTCGCTTGGCTAGTGTATGACCTGCAACTTAACTCAACAAGAACTGAATACGTTCTGTCCCGTTATCAAGTTATTTACACCAGCTTTGAAACTGCTTTAACTCAGATTACACGTCCAAACCCCGGCGCAGAATCTGGGTTTATCGAACACCTTCAGACGAAACTCGACAGAAAACTGGAGGACGATAATTCTCCTGATGCTCCAACAATTGAAGTGGACCTTTGAGCTATGACTCAGCTTTCATTTCTACCTCAGAACTATAACGGGCGTACTGTCAATGTATCCTCTGTGCCTCAACGCAGCCCGTTTAGATACCCCGGAGGCAAAACTTGGCTAGTCCCTTGGGTGAGGCAGTGGTTGATTAGCCAGCATAAAAAGCCACAGGTGCTTATAGAGCCCTTTGCCGGAGGAGGCATAGTAAGTCTGACCGCAGTTTTTGAAGGCTTGGCTGAAAGTGCCGTAATGGTCGAGGTAGACGAGAACGTCAGTAGTGTCTGGTATGCGATCCTTAATGGACATGCCGAATGGCTGGCAAGTCGGATAATCGATTTTGAGCTGACTCTTGAAAACGTACAGGAGGTTCTTGCTTCCAGCCCAGACTCCATTGAGGAGAGAGCTTTTCAGACTCTGCTCAAAAACAGGGTTGTCCACGGTGGAATATTGGCGGCAGGTAGCGGATTGATTAAACAAGGCGAAAACGGTAAGGGCCTCAGGTCAAGATGGTATCCGGAAACACTGGCTAAACGTATCAAGGCTATAGCTTCAATGAGAGAGCATATACAGTTCCATCAAGGAGATGGTATTGAATTCATGCAGCTTCACCTTGAAGACACCAACACCGTGTTCTTTATGGACCCGCCTTACACGGCAGGAGGGAAACGAGCAGGGGCGCGGTTGTACACTCATTACGAGCTGGATCACGCTTTGCTTTTTGACGTTACCAGACAGCTCAAGGGTGACTTTCTGATGACCTATGATGATGCCTCTATGGTAAAGGAATTAGCAGATCGATATGGATTTCAGGTTGAGCCTATATCCATGTCCGGTACACATCACACAAAGACAACTGAACTGCTAATTGGCCGTAATGTAGAATGGGCTAAAGCATAGACGTAGTAAGACTCAATACGGAAAGACAGGCAAGGTGCTATATGACCACAGCAATAGATGAGCTAACCGCCAAAGGACTGGCTGCCAGGGCCGCCGCTCGCCATCTGGCCAGGCTTTCTACGGGCGTGAAGGACCGGGCACTGTTGAACATTGCCGACGCTCTCAAGACCAGGGAGGCTGAGGTACTCGAAGCGAACCGGAGAGACCTTCAGACCGGAAAAGAGGCCGGCCTCAGCGACGCCATGCTTGAGCGCCTTCTACTGGACTCGGAGCGGCTTGAGGGCATGGCCGCCGACGTTCGCACTGTGACCTCTCTGCCGGACCCGGTAGGGGAGACCTTTGACATGCGCACACTGCCCAACGGTCTTCAGGTGGGTCGCCGCCGAGTGCCCCTTGGAGTCATCGGCGCCATCTACGAAAGTCGTCCCAACATCACCGTGGACATATCAGTGCTCTGCTTCAAGTCGGGCAATGCAGTCATCCTCAGGGGCGGAAGTGAGGCAATACACTCCAACACCGCGCTTGCCAACCTCGTGAGAGACTCCATCGCCGAGGCGGGCGCGCCACGAGATGCGGTACAGTTCGTCGGCTCCACAGACCGGGCGTTGGTGGAGCAAATGCTGGCTATGAAGGAGCACATCGATTTGATGATTCCTCGCGGGGGAGCAGATTTTGTCCGATACGTGGGAGAGAAGGCCCAGATGCCTGTGATCACCGGCGGTGTCGGTGTGTGCCATACGTACGTTGATAAGGATGCCGACCTGGAGAGCGCCGTGGCCATTGCATACAACGCCAAGGTGAGCAGGCCAACGGTGTGCAACGCCCTGGACACACTCCTGGTGCACTCTGAGGCCGCACCCAAATACCTGCCGGCCATAGCGCGGGAGTGGGCCAAAGCCGGAGTGGAGATGCACTGCGACCTCCGGGCGTTGAGCATTCTCGGCCCTTCTGAGGCGCTCAACCTGAAGCCGGCAACGGAGGAGGACTGGGGCACGGAGTTCCTGTCTCTCACTGCATCCGTGAAGGTGGTGGACTCGATGGATGAGGCCCTGGAGCATATTGAGCAGTACGGATCGGGTCACTCCGAGGCCATCGTCACGGAAGACTACTCCAGTGCCATGCGGTTCTTGGACGACGTGGACGCCGCAGCGGTGTTCGTCAACGCCAGCACCCGCTTCACAGACGGCGGCCAACTCGGACTGGGGGCAGAGGTGGCAATAAGCACCAACAAAATGCACGCCAGGGGGCCTATGGGCCTTCGGGAGCTGACTTCTTACAAGTGGACCATCCTGGGCACCGGCCAGGTAAGGGCTTAGAAGGGGAGAGCGTACATGGAATACGGCTTTGAGCGGGAGTGTCGCACCCCCTATTCGGAAGTGTACACGGTGCTGGAGGAGGACGCGCCGGTAGGGCGTCTGGACATCCATCTCACTCCCGCCGTCATTCACGCCACCCTGTGCGTCGACGAGAGCCTTACCCAGGAGGCCATACAGGAGCTAATCGAGACCATAGACGAGGAGATAGTGGACGTGGTTGGGGTCTCCAGGGACGAGCTGATAATACACGTGCATCAGGGCAGGGACGTGGGCGTGTTCAGCAACCACGAGTTTGGCGGGAACGGCGGCAGGGGAGGCATCTAGGCTCTAATAGGGTCGGTCGTCCGCGAGGCGATACCTGTGGTAATACGAATAATGGCCGGCGGTTCAAGGGTGTCCTTGGGCTGCCGACTCTTGCAGTTTTAGCGCATCAATAACTTGGGTGTAAAGCCGGGAGCACGGGTCGAGCGCAGGTAGCCCGGGCTGCGAGCGCTGAGTGAAATTTGGTCCTGAAGTGAAGGTGGAGGCTAGGAAGAGTCTTCTCTGCGGGACCTTCTGACCACAGGCACCGGCACAGGCGCCGGTTCCCGCACGATCTCGGTTGCGTCGTACACCATCAACGCCTCTTCTTTTGTCCTCTTGTCCGCGCGGTAAGATGCGAAGCGATACGTTATCAGCGACCCGAAAAGCAGTATGTTCGCGGACAGGTAGACCCACATGAGAAGAGCCACAATGCTGCCAATAGACCCGTATATCGTGGAGTATAACGAGTTGCCGCTTACGTACCACACAAAGATCCCTTTGAGGATTTCAAAGGTTACTGTGGCGGCAATGGCCCCAGGCAGCGCTTCTATTATCTTGACCTTAGTATTGGGGAGAAACCAGTAAATCGAGATGAAGACCATGAAAGAGAGCACGGGAGGAATCAGGGAGCCAAGCCAGTCCCACAGGAAATCGCTGTTAACGTGTGTCTCTCTGGTGACGAACTCCAAAATCTCCTTCAGGTTGCTCAGAACCGCTGTGGAGGAGATGGAGACGAGCAAAAGTACTGTCGCTCCCGCCATTAGGGAGATGTCAATGAGACGTTCCTGAAAGAACGGCCGCGGCTTGGTTATACCCCAAGTGGCGTTAATGCCCTTCCGAATAGCCCCGAACACGGCCGTGCCCGCCCACAGGAGTCCTATGAGACCTGCCAGGCCCGCAATGCTCCTGCTGCTCAGCGTGTTTGTGAGAGCGTCTCTGACGGTCTCACTGGAGATTGGAGCTTGCTCTGCGGCGCTCTGAGCTAGATTCGAAATGGAGTCCGGCCCAAGAAAGAAGCTCAGGACGAATATGATGGCGAGGGACAGCGGGAAGAGGGAGAAGAGGGCATAGTATGACACCGCTGCGGCTAGCTGGGGCCCATTCTTCCCCAGGAAGTCGTTGACTGCCCGTGCACAGATCTCTATGAATCTGAATAAAACGACTATCAAGTTCGGCGTCCAGCACCTCTACTGACGAAGTGAATGCTATTCAGTCTGGACAACGTTGTCAATAGTTTCTCACGGGCGATTTTGACGACTTTCAGGGCTTCCGCTAAGACCCCTATAAGAGCGGGTTGCTGATGGCCCATCTTCTTGATTTGCTGACTGGCCTCCCCTTATAATCGACCTAGCTTGAACCGAGTAGCACCACTCCCTGAAAGGCAACGTGCCAGATATAGCTGAACTCCCCGTCGGCCACGAGTTTGCGCCGGTTACACGCCGGCTTCAACCTCAGGAAGTAGACCTCTACGTCGAGGCCGTGCAGGAGTCCAACGCTATGTTCCGGGATCTGGACGTAGTGCCTCCCACAGCCTTGGGCGCCTACGCGCTGGGAATTATCCTTCAAGAGATCGACCTGCCGGCGGGCGCCGTCCACGCCGCTCAGGAGTTGTCTTTCTCCGGGACCGTCGGCAAAGAAGATACAGTCCTGTTCAGAGCCAGGCTCGCCCAGAATTCCGTTCGAGGCGGATGGCGGTTTCTGGCCATAGACTTCTCCGCCACTGACGCCCATGAGAATCAGGTAGTGGAAGGGAGGAGCACGGTGCTCGTGCCTGAAGACCGTGGCTGAAGCGGGCCCGGTGAAGGCCGGTGATGCCCTTGCGTCGGTGGAAAGGGTGGTTACCCAGGATGGCATAGGCAAGTACGCCGAGGCCAGCGGCGACTTCAATCCCCTTCACCTCGACTCCCAGTTTGCAGCCGGCACGCACTACGGGCAAATCGTGGCTCACGGTATGCTGGTGCTGGCCTACATATCGGACATGATGGGCCGGTCCTTCGGCAGGCACTGGCCGGAGAGCGGACGCCTTAAGGTCAGGTTTCGCGCCCCCGTGTATCCCGGGGATGAGGTGACAACCTCCGGCGAAGTTCTCAAGGTCTCGCGTGAAGACGGCCTTCTGCGTATAGACTGCTCCGTCAGGTGCTGCAGGCAGGGCGGCGAGGAGGTGATAAATGGAGAGGCATCGGTTACAATGCCGTCAGAGAGTAGCGACAGCAACAGGGAAGAGAGACATTGACCAACGATAGAGAACAGACCAGATACTGCATAGCAGTGGACGCAATGGGTGGCGACTTCGCCCCCGGTGAGATCATCCTGGGCGCTGTGGAAGCAGCGGCCAAGGGCAGCGTAGACGTGCTACTGGTGGGTGAACCGGAGGCTATGGAGGGAATGCTGCCGTCGCCGATGCCGTCTAACCTCCGGGTTGTCCCGTCCATCGGCGTGATAACGGAGTCTGAGTCTCCCATAGAGGCATTTCGCAGCAAGCCCAACGCATCTATAGTAGTGGCTGCCGGACTGGTGAAGGAGGGCAAGGCCAACGCCTTTGTGTCGATGGGCTCCACCGGGGCTACTATGGCCGCGGGCGCGGTGGCCTTGGGCACTCTGGAGGGAGTCGAGAGGCCGGCTCTGGGAGGGCCGTTTCTGGGCCTAGCTCCCCACACCACGGTGCTGGATCTTGGCACAAGCATAGACTGCCGACCCTCCCAGCTGCTTAACTACGCCGTCCTGGGGTCAGCCATCGCAAAAGTGCTCCACGGAATTCAGCAGCCCCGGGTGGCGTTGCTCAGCGTGGGTACAGAGGAGGGGAAGGGAAACCGGCAGGTCAGGGAGGCGTACCAGCTTTTCCAGTCGAGCGGACTGAATTTCATAGGCAATATCGAAGGAGTTGACGTTCCACTTGGCAAGGCTGACGTGGTGGTCTGCGACGGCTTTGTGGGGAACGTTCTTATGAAATTCGCTGAAGGACTTGGTATGGCTGTGATAGAGTATCTAAAAGCCAGGATACCGGAGGAGGCGCGAGGGATGGCCGAAGGAATCATGGCGGAGTTGAGCCGGCTCACCAACGCTGTGGAGCATGTGGGAGGAGGGCCTCTTCTTGGCCTTAACGGAGTGGCGATTGTGGGGCATGGCAGGTCAAAGGCACCTTCCGTGACCGCCGCCATAGAAATGGCCCGTAACACTCTGGAACAGGGCTTGGTGGACATGATGAGGCGCGACTTGGCTCAGGTGCAGGCGCGAATGCAAAGCAATCAGGAGAGATAGGTTGAGCAACAACGGCAGGGTGGCCCTTATCACTGGCGGATCGCGGGGTATAGGCAGGGCTATCGCCCTCAGACTGGCGAGAGAGGGGAACAGGATAGCCGTAAACTACAAATCAAACGAAGAGGCCGCCCAGTGGGTGGTGGATGCCGTGACCGGAATGGGCGGAGAGGCTATGGCCGTAGGCGCCGACGTAACCCAGGGGGCGGCAATCGAGGCCATGGTCAAGAAGATTGAGGACGCATGGGGCGGCGTCGACATACTTGTGAACAACGCGGGCATAATCCACGACAGCCTTCTCCTCCGAATGGCCGAGGATGTTTGGGACGAAGTCATCAACACTAACCTCAAGGGGACCTTCTACTGCACCAAGGCGGCTCTTAAATATATGGTACGCAAGCGGTGGGGCAGGATAATCAACGTTGTCTCCGTCGTTGGCCTCGAGGGCAACCCCGGCCAGTCCAACTACGCCGCATCCAAGGCCGGAATGATCGCCTTCTCACGGAGCATCGCCAAGGAAGTGGCTTCCCGCAGCATCACCGTCAACGCCGTGGCTCCGGGGTACATCGCAACGGAGATAGTGGAAGACCTGAACCCCGAGTTCAAGGAACTCATCCTCTCCAGAATACCTCAGAACCGCTTTGGATCGGCGGAAGACGTAGCCAGCCTGGTGGGATACCTTGCTAGCGAAGAGGCCAGCTATATAACAGGTGAGGTTATAAGGGTGGATGGTGGCATAGAGCTGTAGCAGAGGGTAGGCCTTGATTCGAAGGGGCGCGGCTGTCTATACCTCCGCACCCATTGCGCCGATAGTAGTGAAGGGGAGTGGTTGCTCAGACACTGCCTTGTCGGATACTACCGCGAAAACCACAGACATAATGAAGCCTCATGTCTCTCAATGATAAGGTAGCTCTTGTGACCGGCGGCTCGCGTGGGATCGGGCGCGCCATTGCGCTGGAGTTGGCCCGTCGCGGCGCCGACGTCATCATCAACTACGCGCGCGGCCACGAGGCAGCAAGGGCAACCGAGGCCGAGGTCTCGGAGTTAGGCGTGCGCTGTCTGCGGCTGAGGGCTCACCTGGGAGAGCCGGCCAGAATCCAGGAGATGTTCCGGCAAGTCGAGAAGGAGTTTGGACGCCTCGACATCCTGATCAACAACGCCGCTTCCGGCGTACAGAGGTCGGCCATGGAACTGGAGACCAAGCATTGGGACTGGACCCTCGATATCAACACCAGAGCGCCCTGGCTGTGCGCCAAGGAGGCGGCGAAACTGATGCCCAATGGAGGGCACATTGTCAACATCACCAGCCTGGGGTCTCAACTGGTGCTGTCCAACTACCTGGCTGTGGGAGTCTCCAAGGCGGGTCTGGAGGCGCTGACGCGTTACCTGGCGGTCGAGCTTGCGCCACGGGGAATCGTGGTCAACGCCGTCGCCGGCGGGATTGTGGACACCGACGCTCTGAGGCACTTCCCGAATCGGGAGGAGATGATAGGCGACTCTCTGCGACGCACGCCTGCCGGACGCCTGGTTACAGACGAGGACATGGCAAAGGTGGTGGCGTTTCTGTGCAGCGAGGATGCGGATATGATCAGGGGCCAGGTGCTTGTGCTGGACGGAGGGATCTCCCTGATAGGCGTCTAGGCGAGCCCGCGTCTGCTAGGTGGCCCGGTCTATCGGAAGAGCCACAATCCTGCCCCGGGAATGCCCATCGCCGTTTCTGATATCCACCTCTTGACCCACCGAGGCGTGGCGCGTGCGGACGTACCCAAGGGCCAGGTCGCTCTCCAGGATGGGAGAGTGCGCGACAGACGTCAGCAAGCCCGCGTCCTTCCCGTCCACCTCCAGGCGCTGCTCGGGCAGAGCGCTGCCCTCTGTTACGGCGATGCCAACCAGGTGCTTTTGCACCTTGTCGTAGGTGTTTAGCCTGACCACAACCTCCTGACCGATGTAGCACCCCTTATCGAAGCTGATGGACGGGAGCAGTCCCGCCTCCAGGGGGTTGAACTCCTCGCTCAGCTCTCTGCCGTAGCGGGGCGCCCCTTGCTCGACTCGGAGCATCTCGGCTGCGTCCTCTCCCATTGGGACCGCTCCAATCCGGAGCAGGGCGTCCCACGCCTCTTCAGCCTGCGACTTGGTTACGAGCAGGTCGTAGCCGGTTGTGCCCAACGCGTCGGTACGGACGACATGGGCTTGAACGCCTTCAAGGGAAACTTCCCGGGTGCCGCAGAGACTCAGCGACGTTGCGTCCGGGCCCAGAAGCGCTCCGGCATCAGGCCCTATGATGGAAAGCAACGCAGTCTCTTCCGTGACGTCCCTCACCTGTATGTCCTCTCCAAAGGTGTACAGGTCGATCCAGTCCACCACGTTCTGTACCGTCTGTGGGCTGGTGATAACCAGAAGCTCATCGCCCAGGTTGATTATCGGGAGCAGGTCGATGATGCGGCCCTTGTTGGTGGTGAGGACTGTTGACGCGCCCTCTCCGGTGGCCAGATCGATTACCTTGTTGGTTGATAGACGGTTGAGCAGGTCAAGCCCGTCGGCTCCCGAGATGCGCAGCCGTCCGAAGGCTGAGCGGTCGAGCAAGGCGGCGCTTTGCCTGGCGGCCCTGTACTCCTCGCTCGTGTTCCCGTAAGTACGGGGCAACTCCCACCCGTCGAAGGACGCGAAGGTCGCTCCGGCCTTCTCCTGCACGTCGTGCAGAGTTGTGATCTTGCTTGAGGCTGTTTCTTGCATCGGCTTATAAACCAATCAGGGCCGCCTGATATCTCTGTGATCTCAGACGACCCTTTTAGAGTGTATTTGGAGCGGTCCCACTCCTATACGGAGAAAGAGGTGCCGCAGCCGCAGGTGGTCTTGGCGTTGGGGTTGTGGAACTCGAATCCCTTGCCGTTGAGACCGTCAGAGTACTCCAAGACTGTGCCTGCCAGGAAAACGTAGCTCTTCTTGTCTATGAACAGCTTTATGCCGTTATCGTCTATGACCTTGTCCTCAGGTCCGGACTCCGCATCTATGGAGAGGGTGTAGGTCAGGCCTGAGCAGCCTCCCCCCTTGACGCCCACCCGCAACCCGAACTCCTCCACATCGTCCTTGTGGGCAAACTCCCGCGCCTTCTTTGCTGCTTTCTCGGAGATGCTAATGGTCAGGGGCATAATGTCCTTACCTCTCAGAGCAATTTGTAGAATATCCTACTGGAATTCTATCGCCAAACACAAAGCAAGTCAATCTTATTCTCACAAGAAAAGGTACAGGTTGTAGAATGAGATATGACAAGGATACCGATACGGACAATAATAGAGACGTGGAAGGCATGTGGTCAGAACAGTTCAGAAGCAGCCCGTCAGCTAGGTATAGACCGGCGTACCGTGAAGCGCTGGGTGGACCGTGGGCGACAACCCTGGGGCTACGTCCGGTGGCGCGGGGTACAGCGCCAGTCCACAGCTCCCAAACATCCCAAGCGTGTGCTGAGTGGGGAGGCTGCGGCCCTGGTACGAATGTGGAGGGAAGCGACGGGTTTCTGTCGGGAGAAAGCTGGCGGTCAAGGCAAAATCGGAGGGGTTAGAGGCATCGGCATCGACCATTCACAGGTACTTACACAGAGTGGGACTGGTCCGTCCCAGTACCAAACGACGACGGCCCCGATTCCAGAACGGCCAGGTCATGCGACCCAGTAACTGTCCCGGACTTGGTTACCTCCAGATGGACGTGAAGTACGTGACTCCGGAGCTCTCCGGGTTGCCCTACACGTGTTACCTGTATGCTGCCATGGATATCTCCACCCGCTACAAGGTGGGGCTTATCCTCCCCAAAGTAGACGAAGCGGGATCGCTCCTTGCCTTGTACCATGCAACCAGGACACTGCCCTTCCCTGTGTGTTACGTGCAGACCGACAACGGCCTGGAGTTCCAGAGGCGCTTTCACGCCAAGTGTGAGGAGGTGGGACTAGAGCATTTCTACATCCACAAGAGTTCCCCTAATGAGAATGCGGTGATTGAGCGCAGCTTTCGCACGGATGAAGAGGAGTTCTTCTTCTGGTTGGAGGAGGCCCCTCGAGACCACCTGGAGTTGAATGCCTGGTACCAGCGCTACTTGGATACCTACAACACCATACGCCCTCATATGGGCATCAATATGCTGACTCCAAAGAAGGCTATCACCCTGTACCAAAACTCCTGAGAGAATAAGGTCAATACGAGTGCGCTGCGCCTTCCTTGACACCCATCTTAAGGGCTAAGTATTATACAGACTGAGGCGCTGGAGTTTAGCCGATGAACGCTTCTCCGGCTCCTCATTTCTCTGCATTGGGCCAGTAGCTCAGGTGGTTAGAGCGCAGTCCTGATAAGACTGAGGTCCGTGGTTCGAATCCACGCTGGCCCACCATCATGTACGGTAGACAGAACTGAGCCGTTCAGGGCCACCTTTTCGGTGGCCCTGCCGGGTATCAGGCTGTCGTCTGGCATAGGCACGGTGTATCGCATTAGGGCGTCGCCGGGCATCACGACGATCTCTTTGACGAACGACTCGATAAAGGCCCTGCGCTCGGTCAATTCGCTCTCGTTCAGGAAGTCCCTCATGTCCTTGGCGTAGGCAGAGATAGTCTTCACGTCGTCCAGGTGCGCCCTGCGCTCGGAGAGGACCGCTCTCGCATCCGCCGCCGCATCCTCAAGACGCTCCTTCCGCTCCCGGTGCTCTTTTATCCTGTCCGAGGCGTCGGCCATTTCAATGTCGCTCGTCTCGATGGCGTTCCAGATGCGACCCAGCCGCCGCTTCACGTCCTCAAGCTCATCCTCAATGATCCGAAGCCTCTTGCGCTGCTCTTGGGCTATACCGTCCATCTCCTCGTCCACTACCTTCACCAACTCGGTGATGCTCCCCTCGGTGAGGATGTTGGAGCGAATCTTGTCGACGACCAGCTCCTCGAAGCGGCGGGCGTTGAGCCTGGGAGTGTCGCAGGCACCCTTACCGCGCTTCATTATCGACTGGCAGACGTAGTAGGCAAACTGGCCGCTCTTGGCGTCCTGGCCGCTGAGCGCCCTGTTGCATGTCTTGCACTTGACCAGTCCGCTGAGGAGATAGGTGCTCCCGACCCTACGGGGATGGGACATCTTGGGTGCGCGAGAGTGCATCAGCTTTTTGACGCGGCTGAACTGGGCCTTGGTGACGATGGCGGGGAACGCCTTCTCCACTCGCACTGGCTCGGCGTTGTCCTTTGCGTTTACTCCCCAGACTAGGGTCCCCGTGTAGGACTCGTTAATGAGGATGGTATGGACGCTGGTCTTGCCCCAGAGCTTTCCCTTGGGGCTCAGGATGCCCTCGCCGTTGAGGGTCCTGGTGATGTCCGTCATTCCGTTGCCGGCCTCGGCAAGGTCGAAGATGCGCTTGACCACGCGAGAGGCATCCGGGTCGGGCTCCAAGGTGGGGCGCTTCTTGGCGCCGTCCTGCACCATCACCCGGTTGTAGCCGAAGGGGGCGTAGCTGGTGACCCAGAAGCCGCGAGAGGCGGACTCCCGCATCCCTCTCGTGACCTCCTGGGCCAAGTTCTCGCTGTAGAATTCGTCCACGCTCTCGATGATGGCCTCCATCAGCTTGCCGGTGGGGGTGTCGTCGGCGTGCTCGGTGATGGAGAGGACGCGGACGCCCTTGCGCCGGAGCATGGACTTGAAGGCCACAGCGTGCTCGCGCTTGCGGGTGAAGCGGGAGAACTTCCAGACCAGAATCTCCCGGAAGGGGGCACTGGGCTTGGTGGCCGCGTCGATCATCTTGCGGAACTCCGGGCGGTCGGCGATGCGACCGCTCTCGGCCTCATCCACGTACTCGCGGAAGACGATGTAGCCGTTCTTCTGTGCGTAGTCCCTGAGCGCCCGCAGCTGGGCGGCGATGGACAGGTCCACGTCCTGGCGGTCACTGGAGACTCTGGCGTAGAGGGCCACGGGCGTGTAGTCGGTGTTCTGGTTCATGGGTGCGTCCTCCTTGTTCATTCCTGGTCGTTCCGGCGGGCCTCGGCCCGTTGGCGGCGTTCCCGCCGCAGCCACTCCCGCTCCTCCATGTACAGGCGGATGGCCTCTCGGAGGAACTCGCTCATGGTGCGGCCCTCCTCCTTCAACACTTGTTGCACCTGCTCCGCCAGCTCCGGGGGCATGGAGAAGGTGATGGCCTTACGGGATGTGGGCATTCTCTCTTTTTGCCTCTATAAGTATGACATCGTCATACCCTTATCATGAGTGAACCAGCCCGACGTTGTCAAGAAGGTATAGTCATTGGCGTCAGGTCCGGGCTGCGCGCAATGACCTGAAGATTAGTCTTTGTCATCACCCTGGCGCCCTTACGTAGTACGTGATGCGCTGACCGCGATGGCTGACAATGAGGCCTCCGGCAAAGCCTAGCCACTTCTGGCTCGGCGAGAATACGCCCTCGGGCACAAAGCAGAACGATGGAAGATTGAGGTCCCCCGCCGGTCGCACGAAGAACTGGTTCTGAGCCAGTTGCCGGTATAGGTGCAAGGCGGCTTCGATCACTATCGCGTGATGGTAGTGGACGTTACAGACCAGCAGGGCGCTCAGGATGTGAGCATCGCTGTCCGCAATCATCTTGTCTCTAGCATCGACTTGTCCCACAACCTTGAGCAGGCGGTCCGTAGGCGGAGAATGAGCACCCTCCGTGTTGGCTGTTATTTCCAGCACCTTTCGTAGAGATATACCGTTGCCGTTGATGATCACCAATTGCTGACCGAGCCAGGCATCACAGTCGAGGGTGGGAGTCGCCGTTGAGTCGAATAGGCTCTTGCTGTGGATCACCCACGGGTTGTCTTCTGTCGGTTGGTCGGCCCATTCTGCCATTCCGGGCAATGGCCAGTGGATGGTAAATGCAAGCTGCTGCCTCGACGGCCTAGAAACATAGGTCTTGCCTGCATCTGGCTCGTCCACTTTCGTCGCTTGCATGGCGAAGGTGAAGTCTCTTGAGAAGGTCAAGGTTCTACGGGCTTTGGGAATCTTGCGAATGCTGCTGAAGCGCAGGTTGGCTTCCCTGCATATGTCGTCGCTCAGCAGCCGAGTCCTTCGGTCACCTCTATCGCCGAGCACCAGCTTTCTCTGGAACATGGA
The DNA here is from genome assembly GCA_965218945.1 of Dehalococcoidia bacterium. Classification (GTDB taxonomy): domain Bacteria; phylum Chloroflexota; class Dehalococcoidia; order Lucifugimonadales; family UBA2985; genus DAOUJW01. The sequence continues at coordinate 1,811,338 of OZ244718.1, read as the reverse complement.
GCAAGCCCTAGCCAGTGCCTTGATCGTCTCCCCCTGCGTGTAGGTCGACTGCAAGGCGATGCAACCCTCGATTGCGACTTGGAGGTCAATCATAGTCTCCAGGATTCGCGTGGATTTGTCTCTCGCCGGATTAGGGGCTATCGTCACCCCTTGTGTTGGGACAAAAGGTAGTTCTTCCGGCTCTCTACTACTCATTGGCTATACCTCCTCTCCTTCGGTAAGGATGATACGTGGTACGCTGGACTCTCTTGGAATCTGGCCAAGGGTGTCCTGCCCCGGATGCCGGACCGTACGACCAGCCCATTACGATGTTGACTCCGCCGGACCCATTCGCAAGGTATCCCCAGCACTGCTCAGCTCTGGCCTGACGTTCAGTGATCGATAGACAGCGCAGCGATTCGGAGCTCCGCGATTGCAGCCAAGTCGTTGCTCAGTTCTCCGTGACTTAGAGAGCGATACACCTCGCCGGCTAGAGTTCGCTCGTTGTTTTGGGGTTCGAGTACCACGCGGCCGAGCATCCGGTTCGCTTCTGTGTGCAGTACAGGATCACATTGCTCTGCCGCCTTGCGTGCGGAGACATATCGGCGATTGAAGACCTCTTCGTCTGCGTCAAAGCCCGCCCTCTGGCGCAATCGAAGCAATGTAGCCTCACGGGAAGCGCCAATGAGCTCGGCAATAAAAGAGTCCCAAGATTGCAGATTGATTGATGGAATGATTTCGGTGCCGAGACCTGACGCGATTATAGAGAGATCGTCCTCATCCGCCGGCCAGAATTGTGATACACCTAGTTTTACAGCGTGAAGAGGCAGTAGGTGTCCCTCCGTAGTAAGGACCACGAACGTCCGGAAGGCGAGTTGGCCAGCCATATCCGCTGCCAAGCGGTCCGCGAATGCTGGTTGAACAGGATCTTCATTCTCAGTCAGATTGTTACCATCTATAGGTACGAGGATCACCCACCAGTCGGTGAGAAGCCGAGCGGACTCCATATCCGGGCGCCCAATCTGTTTGATCTCAAAACTCACGTTTGTAGTATCAAGAGCTTCCATCAGTGCCTCCCTTTCGGCCAGATAGCCATCGGACGCAGCCGCATCCACGAAACTTCGTGCGACACCCACCCATGACTCAGACTTGGACCTTTGTAGTGTCCTCAACGAGGGTCCCTGGTGTTCAGCAGAGGCAAGTAGGACATCGGCAAGAAGCGTAAGCAATTCGTCGAGCGCATCGGGGAGTGGGTCGCCTACTGTTGAGAGCTTGGGAAGATTACTTTGGCGAGCCTTCGCAATCCGCTTGACAGCACTCCTGCACCGAATACCAAAGCTCCGTCTGTCTCGATCATCGGGCGCCTGCTTAGCTGCTATATCTCGTACCACCGTGAGAGCATCGCCTATGGCCTCGATTGCACTGTTGCGTTCTCCCCTGTCTCCGTCATTCACTGGTTCCTTGGGTCCAGCGGCGAGTTTGTCCATTAGGGATTTCGCAACGGTAACGGCCTCTCCCCGACGCCTTACGTTGTGGTGAGGGTTAATTAGCCAAGAGACCGCATCGTTTAGGAGCACCAAAAGTTCCTGTGAAGTCTCGGCAAGCACCCGGATCGGCTCAGTCCAATATCGCGAAGCGAGCAAAAGGCGTCCCGCACTAAGGAAGTTTGCGTTGACAGCCGTCTGAGATGGCCGTGGTAGATTGGCCCGAGGAATCCGCTTATGCCCGGGTTCAAGGTCATTGACGGAGTAACGATCACCGTCAGGTGTAAGGACTATGACTTCGGCGATATCAGCTTCTGGACACAAGTCTACGAGCAGCTGGCAGCTCTGTACACTCCGTTCGTGAAGAGTTGCCTCGTCGTCAGGAACCAAGAGTCGCAGGGTCACCACCTTTCCATCCGCTTCATCACTTGAAACTATGTCGACACAGTCCGGCAATTCGTTTGCCAATCGGCGTAGCCGGTGGCTAATAGCGCCAAAGACCTCGGACGTCGGTGTGGAGCCGCCATCGGACGCCAGCGACACCAGGGTCGCAGTGAGGCGAGCGGCAACTTCGAGCCGAGCCCCGCTGAAGTGCGCCCAGAGTTCATTAGTAGGTACAACCTTTGCGGCTACGGAGCCTTCGAGCGATTCCAGCCACCCGATAGCCTCGTCAGGAGTTCCTCGTGACGCCATGTCACATACGGTTCCCGAAGTCAGGTTCCTCAGAGAAAGATCCCGCAATGACTGTGGACGTGGCGGCAAGGCGTCCGCTATCTTGGTCAGGTACGCGAAGCCGGGATTAGTGCCCTTCAAGCTATCGAAGCTCACCCCAGCGAAGCGCTCCGTATATGCAAAGAGGAGGGCCGTTGCGGGGTCTAGTCCCCTAGGTCTGAGTTTCTCGACGACGAGAAGACACTCTCTGGCATGGCGGAATGCGTCAGCCATCGCCAGGCTTGACACAAGCAAGGTAGCATCTTCCGCGCCAACATCCCGTGAGTTGAGAATCTCGGAAACTGCCTCTGCCGCTGGCACTATATCGGCATCTAGCCGAGCATATGCTTCAATGATCCGGGAAGCATCTCTTGCCGGGAGATGTTCGACCAGATGCCTGATGGTAGTTGCTGTGGACGGAGGTGGAAACTGGTGGAGGTAATCCCTAGCAATTGTGGAGCGAAGCTCGTGCAATCCCTGCCATCGGCTTGAGTCGTCCGAAACGAGGATGTGCTCGCGATGCAATCGGGACAGAGCGGGGGCTAGGTCTTGTTCGGGAATCAGGGCTCCGAGAATGTCGGCAGGCAACGGGACGCCAGCGCCGTGAGCGGTTGCAACATATCGAAGTATCTCGCGTTCCGTCGCTCTCTCCTCAGACAACCGGGCCTCTACTTGCTCCTCCACGACCTGTTGTAGGCGACGGCCAGTTATCAGCATAGAGAGGAACTCCATAAGCAAGCCCTCGGAAGCCTCGAACGCTTCGGCGACATCCAGAACGGTCGGGACTTCGCTACTGGCAAGCGATTCCGCGATAGACGTTGCAAGGTCACGATCAAGTTTTGGATCGACGATTGTGGTTCGGCCAACCGCCAGTTCCGTGCGATAATCTTCCTCCCGGCAGGCCCCCAGTAGGAGTACACCTGGTACGTCCATAAACTCACGGGCGATCGATGTCCATCCAGCAGTAAGAGGACGGCCAAGATCGTCAGCGCACAATAGCAATGGAAAACTCTTTGTAGGCTCTTGAAGGCGAATCCATCTCGACAACTCCGGGACGTCCTCCGGCAAGAGCCGGAGTAGGCGATACGGGCGCACGTGGCCTGCTAGTTCTCGTGCGGTTCTCCACAGTAGTGCCGATTTGCCTGATCCAGAGGGTCCGGTTAGCAGTGTCGAATGCTGGTGCTCCAACGCATCGGTGAGTGCTCGGAGCTCGGCGGGCCGGGGGAGATCAAGGTCTGCGGCGATGTGCTTCGGCAGAACGTCAACGCCAGCGAGGAAGTCCTTCGCGGATAAGTCGGCCCGTGTGCCGAAGTCAACTGGCTCGACAATTCCAGATCGCTCCGCCACGTCGAGGCTGTCCACATCGACGGCTTCGAGTATCTTCTTTGCTACGGCGTCTATATCTGATGGGGCAATCCATTCGGCCGTTTGGGGAGAGGCATAGCGCTGGCGGATCGCGATTTCAGTGATGTGTTCGATCAGACGAGCGTACGCAAGTACGGCTACAGAGGGTTGAAAGTCGAGTATGCGAACTAGATTACGGCGACTCTCTTCGACCACACCCCGTTCGACCCCCAAGATATGTGTACGGGCTAAGATCTCCTTGGGTTCATCGAACGACCCTTCGAGTTGTTCTGCGAGCCTTTCCACCGCATCGCTGGGAAGGCACTGCGAAAGAGTCCGATCCCAGCCCGTGACAGTTAAGCCTTCACCGAGCGTGGCGTCTGTGGCGAGTACAAATTGGCACTGCGGATTCGCTAGTGCGGCACTCTTCTTCTTCAGTGCTTCTGCCAAGTCCGAGCGCCTAAATGTAGTGGCTGGAGAGCGCTCTTTAACTTGAACGAGCGCACGGGTTTCGTTGCTAAACTCTATGTCGATGTCCTCGTAGCCTTCTGGAGTTACACGAATAAGTTGCAACTCGCCAGCTCGCCCGGCAAGGAGAAGCCTCGCAGTCACAGCAACTTGGAAGCTCACGCCCGCAATGTTGTGCGCGCCTGCGCGACTCCAATCCTGGTCAAGTGCAGGAGAGGGCGTGGCTTTCGTGGGGTGGAGCATCTTCCTATTCTGCTTACGTCGACGTTGCTTGCTATGGCTCAATTCAGATTCCAGCCTCTGTTACGCGAGATTACCGTCTCCGCCTGGCGGTCTCGCGGAATGCGGGAGTATGTGGTCCTTCCTAACCAGCTGAGGTATCAGCCCGCCCTGCGACACCCACCGGGCCCCGCCTCCCCGGAATCACCTCGACCGGCGTTGGAATCAGCCATTCGGCGCCGGCTTTCATCGCTCCCCGCACCCGGCCGTCCCTGGCCAGCTTGCGGATCCTGCGCTCCGACACGCCCAACCGGATAGCCGCCTCTCGCACCGTGACGTTGGCGACATCATCGGCGGAGGCTTCGGACGCCAACTCGAACTCGACGGGGCTCGGCTCCTTGAGCGTGCTCATCTCGTGAATGATGAACCCGATCACGTCGCCGTCGTCGTCCAGCCGCTTGAGGATGCGCTCGTCGTCGGTGGGGGTGAAGTAGCCTTCCCTGAACGCCCACAGCACCTCAAGCATGTCCCCTTCGTGGTCGTACGAGACGAACACCTTTCGGCTCGTCATGCTCCCTCTCCTTTGATGCTTCGACCCAGATAGGTGGTGAGGATGAAGGAGTAGTCCGTCTCCCTCTTCACCACAAGGCGTATGTAGCGGTTCCTGCCCCGCAGGTCCGGGTAGAGTCGGTAGTAGAGCTGCACCGCAGGGCTGGACCTGGAGGCACTCACTGCGTCCGGGCTGGCAAGGGCCTCGGCGAACCGGTGCATCTGGAGGGCCATTTCAGGGTGCCTTCGCAGAATGTGCCGGAGCCGCTCGTCGGTGAGCCGGACCTCGTTTCCGCGCTCGTCGATGAAACGCCGCCCGCCGGTCTCCATCACCGTATACCGTACCGCAAAGTATACCGCGAGAAGGCATTCGACGACAAGAATCTGTCGTCAAACCTCGCAGGATCCTCGCCTAGGTTGATGACGATGAAGGTTGGAGGGGCGCTCATTGGGCCTCCTCCTCGCCGCCTTCCGGTGCAACCTCGGGCGGGGACAATGCGACCCCGTGCTTGCGCATGTAGGAGCGAATGGCGACCCTTGCCCAGATGCGCAGCCCGTTGCGGAACATTCGCTGCTGCTCCGGGGTGTACGACGCCAGCGGGCTCTCCGGGGAGGCTTCAGGGGGTGGCTCGTCGGGCCTCTTCCGTCTCTTCTTTCCTTCGGTATCTCTCATCGTCGTAGTCGCAACGGCCTTTCCTGGGGCCGCCGGCCTCTCGTTACAGTTGTTCGGCTGGGCCGCCCGGCGCCGATGGAATGGGCGAGCGCCGGGCAGCCTCCGTGCCGTCTCAAGCCCCGCCTTGCCGCCGTTGCGCCTACGCGCGGCGGGGCGTTTCGGTCAGTCCTTGAAGAAGGTCATCTGGAATCCCTCGCCGATGAGGACCTCCAGGCCGCCGGGCAACCGGGCGGCGAAGCGGCAGATGGAAAGCATGGCTCCGCCGCAGGGCTCGACGCCCTTCTTGCGCCACACGCGCAGCTGCTTGGGGTCCACGCCGAGGGCCTTGGCCATGCCGCGCCAGCTGAGGCCGCTGGCCTCCTTGAGGCGTTCGAGGCGCTGACCGAAGTCATCGGGCAGGACGCCGCTCTGCATGAGCAGCGCGCCTTCCTCTCCAGTGGTGTGAAGCCCGTTGAAACGGGACGAAACGTCAGGGTTGTTCATGTTCATCCTCCATCGTGAAAAGCTGGTCGAAGTCGTCTACGCCGAGGACCATTTGCATCCGGCGGCGGATGCGTCCGGAGGGCGAGCGCTCCCCGTTGACCAGCATCGACATGTACCCCCGGCTGACCCCGGTCTCCCTGGCGAGCCAGTTCTGGGAGCGGTTCAGCGTGGTGAGCCGCTTCCAGAGGGCCACCCTGTTGAGCCGGACAACGCCCCGTCCTCTGCGCCTCCGGTGGCCTTTCCTTTTGTAGATATTTTCCGAACTCATGGCGTTCCATTTCCAGTCATTCATTGAGGCGGCACGGCCTGGGGCGACTCCCAGTCGGTGGGCGCGCGCCAGGCGCGTCCCAGCGGCCCCAGGGCGTCTATGACCTCCCGGTTGGAGACCCACAGGGGCACCGTGCCGTCCGCCTCCCTCATCTCCTCCCGCGCCACGCGCAGGAAGTGGGTAGCCGCGATGTCGTCGTCGAATACGACCAGAACGGCGGGCCGGACGCCGTGGTCGTCGGTGGGCCTGTGCGATGAGAAGTAGCGCAGATAGGGAGCAAGGCGGTCCGACATGGTTGAGGGCCGCACGGCCCTTCGCTCCCACTCCAGAAAGAAGGGCCAGCGCGTGTCGCCCCTGGTGAGGACGCCGAAGGCGTCGGGGCTGACGGCGCGCATGCCGCCGTCGTGCCTGAAGTAGCGGGAGGCCCTTCTGGGCGGGTCGAGCTGGGCGATCTCCCACCCCAGGAGGGGGGCCTGCACCGACAGCGCGGCCAGGAAGCCGTGGACGGCGGAGGTGTGATCGAGATTCCTCAGCAGCTGCCGCGTCCTCCTGCCGGAAAGGTTGCGCCACTCCAGAGGGGCTTCGGCGTCTTCCAGGGCGACGCTCCACCGCCGCTTTGCCACTCCGACGGAGGTGCGGTCCCTACGGGCCAGGTGTGTTAACCCCCGGTCCGTGAGGACGATGCGCCCGCCCGCGTCGCGTGGGCGGCTCACGAGGCCGAAGCCTTCGAGAGGGTTGACGAGCTGGGAGGCCCTCTGGGGCGAGACGCCCATCATTCCGGCCATCTCCTGGAGTGCGATCCAGGGCCAGTCCGAGATAAGGTCGAGGGCGCGCTTCTCGGCGGACTTGAGGATGACGGGCAGCATATGGTCGGATATGTCCGCCGCCGCCCACCTGTCGGGAAGGTCGTCGGGGAGGTCGGCCCGCTCCGGTTCCGGCTCCCGCGGCAGCTCGCCCGTGGAGGCAGCCCGGTCGAGCTCGTAGCGCAGGTCGATTGCAGCGGAGACCTTGACGGGGCTCCATATCCGGTCGCCCGCTCCGGCCATGACCGCCTCGCGTTCGAGGGTGAGCAGGGCCGGCACGTCGGTGGTCGAGAGGAGCCTGCGGGCGTGCCTGAGACGCACGTCGTCGGCCATGAGGATGAGGAGCGTTCCGGGGAGCGATAAGTCGCGCAGCCGCCAGAGCCGCTTGGAGAAGCCCGACCTGTCGGCGGTGAGTCCCTGCCTGATGATCCCGACGGTCCTGCCGTCGGGAAAGGTTACGGCGGCGTCCAACGGCATGGCCCGGTACCAGCGGAACCGGATGGGGTATGCGATGTTGGAGAGGGAGGAGGCGACGCGGTAGACGGAGGCTAGTGGGTCGAGCCTGTCCATCAGGATGCGCCGCCACTGGGCGGAGACCGGATAAGAGCGAACCAGCTCGTCGAGGGCGACGCCCTCCTCTCCGGCAAGCCTGCGCAGTCCTGCGGTGGTGAGATGGAACCTCCGCGCCGGGGGAAGCGGGTCTACGGCGTGGGGCACGGAGGCGCAGAACCCGCCGGACTCCAGGCTCGCTATGGCCTCGTAGACCGCGCCCCTCGACCAGCCGCAGACGGCGACCATCTCCAGCCGGTCAAGGAACGGCATTGACGCCAGGGCGCGGAGCAGGTCGGCCTCACATCCTGCGGGTCTCATTCGCCGGCCTCCTCTTCCTCGTTAGCGGCTTCGCCCGTCCCGTCCCTTCCGGCGCCCGCGGCGTTCGGTCTCCGCTTGCTGGTCTGCTTCCTCCGCTCCGGGTCCGGTTCAGCCTCCGGCCGACCCTCCTGCCTGGCGGTTTCGATGTCCTCGACGCCCTTGCGGTAGTCGTCCACCTTACGGTGGCCGTCGGCGTCTGCGTAGTCGGCCTGGCGGGCCGAGACGGTGTACGCGGAGGCAGCCTCGCGGATGCGGGCGGAGACTGCGGGGTCTCCCTCCTCAGGCTTGCGCACCATCATCGAGAATGCGGGCATCCGCTCCTTGCCCACGGTGGCCCGGACGTAGCAGTGGTGGACGGGCAGCGACGTGATGTCGTCCTCGGTCACCCGCTCCTTGCCCAGCTCCCACACCAGTTGACGGGCGTCGGACCCCGCCACCTGGAAGACGGCGAGGCACCCCACGTTGGCGAGGAGGGTGTCCCGCATGGTGCGGGAGAGGTCGTCCAGCTTTGCGAGGCTCTGTGTGGCGAGGATGAAGCTGGCCCCGAACTTGCCGAGTTCGCTGAGCATCGACTCGTAGTCCACGCCGGGCATCGACTGCATCTCGTCGACGACGATCTGCGCGCTGCGCCGACGGTGCAGGGGCAGGCTTGCCTGCTCCCGGACCACGGCGTCCACGAGGTTGAGCATCGACGCGCCCACCAGGGCGGCCACGTCCCTGCCGACCGTTCCCTGGGAGGTGGAGACCAGCAGGATGCCGCCGTCCAGGATGGTGCGCCGCACGTCGATGCTGGAGCGACTCTGTCCCAGGATGGCCCTGGCCCGCTTGGAGGATGCGTAGTAGGAGAGGCGGGTCTGCACCGGGGCCAGCGCCTCAGCGCGGTACTGGGGGTTCCATCTGCCGAAGTCCCTGGCCCACCACTCGAGCAGGTAGGGGTCGGAGACCTTCTTCAGCGCGTCCTTGCGGAAGGGCTCGTCGGAGAGGAGCTTCAGCCCGTCGAGGATGGTGTACTGGGCCTCCGCCTCCACCTGCTCGTTGGCCTCGTGGAGGGTCTTGACGGTCTGCTCCAGGATGGACTGCATCCTCGGCCCCCACTGCTCCCACAGCCCGCGTGCAACGCGCACCACCGAGTCGGCGGTGCGGTCCCGGTCGGCGAAGACTCGGGTGTCCAGCAGGTTGATTCCGGGGGAGCGGGTCTCGTCGGACAGGTCGATGAGCCGCACCCGGTCGATGAGTGAATCGGGGACGTGTTCGAGGATGCCGGCCAAGAGGTCGGTGTGGGGGTCTATGACGACGATGGCGTCCGGGTCCCTGCCCTCGGCCTTCTCCCGCAGCTTGTGGGCAACGAGGTGGTGCATGAGGGTGGACTTGCCCATGCGGGTGCGCGCCACATAGAGGTGGTGACGCCGGAGCAGGTCCTCGGGGAAGCGGATCTCCCGCTTCGCTCCCGCGGTGGTGTCCCCCACCAGCGCGCCTCCCCGGACGCCCTTGGCCGAGGGGCTGAGCGCCCGTGCGCCGGACCGCTCCACCAGGGGCGTCTCGTCGCCGGCGCCCGGCGGGTGCCACAGACAGGCGACCTCGCGGACTCCCAGCACGCTGCGCCCGCCGAAGAGTCCGGGGCCTGCCGGGTGGAGCAGCGACGGTTCCGGTTCGGCGGGCTTCACCCTCCCCACCTTGAACCGTGTCCCTGCGGGGTTGTCGAAGTGCCGGTAGGCGGCGGTGAGCTTGCCGAGGAGCTCCCCGGCCCGGTGTGGCATCGTGTCCGGGGGCAGGATCGCCGTGACCTGCAGATCGGCCTCGAAGGCGATGCGTGAGACCTTCTCCCTGATGAGCAGCGGGTCTTCGACGCGGTTGCGGGCCTTCTTCCAGCGGCGCCATGCCCATCCGCCTGCGGCCAGCCCCAGGGCCGCGCCCGTCCCCATGAGGGCGGCCTTCCATATCTCGCCGTCCTGCACCCACAGGTAGCCCTTGAGGGCGGCGAGAGCGCCGATGCCCAACACGGCCATCGTGATGCCGTCCATCTGCAGGGGCTTGGTCTGGTAGGTGTATGCGGGATCCCTCGGCTCCATGCCCGGCCTCCTGTGTGCCTTCTCGAGATGGGCCTGCGACCAGTCGGGGCCGAGGGAGCGCAGCATCAAGCGGGCCACGACGCGCTCTCCCTCGTAGAGGGCCGAGAGAGCGCCCATCAGGGCTATCAGGGGGTCGGAGCCGGGGTCGAGCAGGTCGTCGTCCCTGAAGGTGCGCAGGGGCACGTACTCCGGCCCGTCGGCCCGCAGGGTGACGGACCAAGCGTTTTCCCCCTCTGCGAGCCTCAGCGGGTCGTCGCCGGGGTCAACCTGCTGGATGCGGGCCTGGGGGTAGTGCGCGGAGAGCTGACTGCGCACCACCTGGTCGTCGAGGCAGCGGGCCATGAGAGTGACGCCGTCCATGTCCCCGGCCAGCTCAAGGGAGAAGGGCTCCGGCACCGCGATGGACTGGAGGAGGTTCTCGACGCCCAGCAGGGTGCGCTCGCCGGTCCTCGGCGGCGTCACCGCCAGAAGGACGGGACCCCTCTTGTCTTCGTCGTTTCCAAACAGGATGTTCTTGGGGTTCAGCTTCATGCTCTACTCCTTTCCAATGGACTCTCTCTAGGCGTCCGTCGTCGCGCTTTCGACAGGCGGCGGCGAGGGGCGTTGCCCGTGCTGGCCCGGCCGCCACTCGATGACCGCCGTCTCCTCCGGGGTGGCCTCGATGCGCACGGGGAAGCGGTTGCCCTTGGCGAGAAGCAGCCCGTCCCCCCTGGGACAGGACAGGAGCCATCGCTGGAGGTCTCCGGGCAGGTCGAAGGCGTCGCCCACCGTGCTGATGGCGGCGGCGTCCTGCTGGAGCAGCAGCTTGAAGGCGGCGTTCTGGAGGAGCGCCCTTCCCGAATGTCCGGTGATGGTCCGCGAAGAGTCCTCGGAGAGAAGGTCCTGCACGTCCTGCGTGATGAACTGCAACCCCAGGCGGTGCTTGCGGGCGCGCTTCGCTATCGACACCATGAAGGCCGCGCCTTCGGGGTGCTGCATGATGCTCCACACCTCGTCTACGACCAGCAGTCGGGGCTTGGGGTCATGGGCGGCGGCGGCCCACACCGTCTCGGTGCAGACCATCGCGGCGGCGGGACGAAGTTCTGGTTCCAAGAGCCGCAGGTCGAAGACCGTCACCAGGGCCTCGTTGCCCAGCAGGTCGTCTCCCTCGTCGGAGAGCAGGTGTCTCAGGCTGCCTGTGGCGAAGGGACGGAGCAGCCTTGCGAGATCGGGGTCTCCCGCCTCGGCCTCTTGCAGATATGTGTAGAAGTCGCGGAAGCCGGTGCGCTCCCTTGGCCGGGAGTAGTAGCCCGCCAGGGCGTGGTCCAGCGATGCCCTGCGGTCCGCGCCGAGACTCTCGCCCACCATCACCTCGATCAGCCTTCTCAGGCTGCCGATGCGCTGGAGCATCTCCTCGGAGTCGCCCTTGTCGATGACGAAAGGATTCATGCCCTGGCCGGGGACGCCGGGGGACAGCACCCGCCCTCCGGCTGCGCGGGCCATGTCCGCGTACTCGCCCTCGGGGTCGATGACGTAGGCCGTGATGCCGCGCGTGATGCCGCGCAGCACGCCCAGCTTGGTGGCGAAGCTCTTGCCGCTGCCCGACCGTGCGAGGACGGCGGTGTTGGCGTTGAGGTGAGTCCCGTCCCAGGGGTCGTAGACCACGGGGGAGCAGGCCCGCATGTCGATGCCGTAGAGGGTGCCTGAGCGGGTGTCCAGGTCCGGCGGTGAGAAGGGGAAGAGACGGGCGATGCTGGACGTGTCCAGGCTGCGCCACTCGGCCACGGCGTTCAGAGCCAGGGGGAGCGTGGACAACAGACCTTCGCGCTGGCGGAAGGCCAGGTTGTCGAGCTTGCCCAGGGTCGCTCCGAAGTGGGCCTTCGCCCGCTGTGTCATCTCCTTGAGCGCGGCCTCGTCCTTCGCGTGAAGGGTGACGGAGAGCGATGCGTGAAAGAGCCGCTCCCTGCCCCGCTGCACCTCGTCCCTGAGCCGGTTCACGTCCTCCAGGGCGATCTCCGCCTCCGGGGACATGGTGCGGCCCCGCTTGAAGGACAGGGACTGGGCCGACTCGAAGCGCACCTTCTGCCACTCCAGGGTCCTGGCCGCCTGCTCCGCCGGTATCGGGCCGACGTGGACGGACAGGTCCATCGGCGCTCCGGCTGCCATCAGCCCCTGGAGGAAGCCGGGGGCCAATGACCGGGGCCAGCGGCCCAGGTGGAGGGAGCGGACGAGGCTCCCGCCGACGCGGATGTCACGGCGTTTGATCTCCACCTCGACGGGGGTCTCCTCGTCGAACTCGGACGGCGAACCGCCCAGAGCGGCTGATACAAGGAACATCCGAAGCTGGCGGCCCCGGAGCGGGTGCACGGAGAGCCCTGCCCTAGCCAGCAGTCCCCGCAGGTCGTCGATGCGGCCGAACTCGCACACGGCGTAGAAGCGCCGGTCGAGGATGCCGTCGCGGGCCTCCAGGTCGGTGAGCAGCCGCTGGAGGGACTCGGCCGCCGCCTTCGTCTGCGGGGGCAGGTCCTCCGGTTGCGCCTGCTGAAGGTCGTCTCGCAGGCGTCCGAGACGGGGTGCGTGCTGCCGGATGAGCAGCTGGGCAGGGAAGTCCAGGGCGTTGAGGGCGCCTGCGAAGGCCCCCAGCTTCGGCTCGTCCAGCTCCAGGCCCATCACCTCGCACACCCCCAGCTTCACCCCGTCCAGGCGGACGGGGCCGTCCTCGTCCAGGTGGGACAGCATGAAGAACAGGGGCAGCTCCGGCGGGATCTTGGGAGGGGCCTCCGTCGTTCCACCGGGTGCTGGCTCCGTGAGGAGTTGGTCCTCCGGCATCTCCTGCGGGGCGACGGACTCAATTGGCGGGGTCTCCCCTCCGCGTCTTGTGATTCGTTCAAGTAGCTTCTTCAATTCGCTCGTTTCCTTTTCTCTAGGGGGTTGGGAAGTCCAGGAGACCGCTGCTGAGCAGCGCGGCCACGCCCTTGGCCGACAGGACCAGGACGAGGCCCACCACCGCCATGACGACGGCGGTCTTGGCGCGTCCCCCGCCGCGCTCCTCGCTCCCCTCGGCCATGAGGATGAAACCGGCCCAGACGATGGCGAAGAGGCAGAGGCCGGCGGCGGCGTAGACCATCGCCGTGAGCACGCGGTCGAACTGGTGGAGCATCTCTTGCTCCTCCGCCGGGGCCGCGCCGGTGGTCGCCAGCGCAGCCCCGGCCAGCAGGGTGACCGCAATCGCGGGCCTCACCAGGGCCACTCCCATCCGAGCTGGTCGAACCAGCCGCGCAGCCCTTCTGCCGGTTCTTGCTCGGCGGGCGGGTCCTCGGGCTCCGGCTGGGGCAGGACCAAGGCCTCGAAGGGGTCGTCGCTGCCGACGCCGGACGCCAGGGACAGCGTCTCGGCCCTCGTCCTCGTGATGGGCGAGCGCTCCACCGTCTCGGCCTTGACGTGCTCCTTGTGCAGGACATCCACCGTCACCTGCCTGGCGATGGTGGCACTGGGGACGGAGGCGTAGGCCGTCGCGGTGGCGGACGCCGTGGAGCCGTCATCGCAAGTGGCTATCGCAGTCTCGCTGTCGGAGTCGCTGTCCCCTGGGCGATGGAGGTGCACGGTCCTGGTGATCTGCTCCACCCGCTCCGGGTGGTGGGTGAGCTGCGTCAGCGGGGGGATGGGGATGCGGAGGCTAGCCTCCACGCTCACGTCCACGCCCACGGCGTGAATCGCCTGACCGTCCCCGATGGGAAGCCGGAAGCTGGTCTCTCCGTCGGGGACGAAGGCGACGTTGGTATGCGACGCTCCCGTCGCGGCGGTGACGGTTCCCGTGACGGCCGTCACCTGGGCGTCCATCAGGAACGTCTCTGTGGCGCTGGCGTGGCCCGCCACCATCTGAAGCTCCACCGGGTGCTCGGTGTGCGTAACGCACTCGGATTCGATTGCACCCTCGACCCTCCCCGGCCTCCAGCCCAGGGAGACGACCCGCAGGTCGCAAAGCTCCCCTTCGATTGCCGGAAGCGGGTACGGTATCTGCTCGCCCTTGATGGTTACCGCTCCGGCCTGCCCCAGCGCGTCCTCCCAGGAGAAGGTGAGGGACGGCGTTTCGCCCTCCAGGGGCAGGTCGTAGTCGATACGCTCCCCATCGTCCAGGCTGGACGATCCCCGGAATTGGAGGGCGCTCCCCGTCTGCCCACCGAAGGCCCGCACCCGGACGTCCAGGGCGGTGGCGGCCCGCAGGGTCACCCTGGCCCGGTCGCCGGTTACTGACAACCCCTCGATGTAGAGCCGCCGCCCCTCGACAGGCTGCGGGGGCTGGAACTCGATCTCGTCGGAACTCCAGCCTCCGCCCTCGTGGCCGTCAGCCAGGGCCGCCTGGGGTACCGTTACGACCGCCGCCAGGACGACCAGGGCCACGATTTGAAACCAGCCCTTCCGGGACTTCCGGTTCCTGACCTCCTGCGTCTCGGACCTTTGGTCGTGACCCTTGCGTTTTCGGCCCCTGCCGAACCAGCCATTGGGACGGAAGGGCATCCGCCCATTGCGGCGCTCCCCGTCCTTGCGCCGCTTCCTGCGCAACCTGTGGAGGCCGCGCCGGGCACTGCTCGCCATCAGCCGCACGGGGCCGGGGCCGCTCCGTGCGGGCTGCACCGGCGCGGGCGGCTCGCTCCGCACCAGCTGGGACGGAGGCCCGGCGTAGAGCCTCGCCCCCAGCCGGTACTTCAACAGGTCCGCGGCCACCAGCGGCAGCCGACGGCCTCCTATCTGCCCCACGATCATCGCGACCCCGGCGAGGCCCAGGACAACGGCCAGCGCAATCCGCACCTCGGAGGGGCCGACGGGGGCGTAGCGGTAGACGCCGTAGGAGATGGCGCACACCGCAGTCACCGCCACGATCTGCGGAAACGTGAATCCCAGCAGGACCTTGTCCTCGGCCTGCACGTGGGTTGGAACCTCGTGTTCTCTCATGTCTCGTTCCTCCCTTCTTCGTCCGCCTAGTTGTCAGGCGTGGGGGTTGGGGTGGCCGGGTCGGGCAGGTCGGCGTCCACCGCGGGGTCCACGACCGCGTTCATCACCAGCTCCACGACGCCGTAGGCGACCAGGGCCAGCACTATGCCCGCCAGAGCGGTCATCATTGCGCTCTTGCCCCGTTCCATCTGGTGGGGCGCGCCGCTGGCGGTGAGGTACAGGTAGGCTCCGTAGATGAAGAAGCCCACGCCCACGACCCCCACGACGCCCAGCAGGATGCCCACCAGGTTCGAGATGGTCTGCGTCAGTTGTTCCATTGCTCATTGCTCCTCTCTGCGGCCGGTGGCTCTATCGCGTCCCCGGCGTTCATCACTTCGTCTTATTTCCTCGGTGACTCCCCGTTAGCTGCACATGGTTGCTCCTCCGTCGCGTCATTCGCCTGGCGCGGTTGTCGTTCGCGCCGAGGCGTTGTTGTCGTGTGTTGGGCTACTCGCCGCTGCTCCTGGGCGCATCGCTTCCACCGCCGCCGCCGGAGGGGGTCGCCATGTCCGCCATCGAGCGGATTCCGCTCGCCGCAGCCGACATGCCCGCCCCGGCGGCCATCGCCCCTACGGCCATCCCACCGGGGCCCCCGGCCGCCCCGCCTGCGATCAACCCGATGGTCCGGGCCGACCGAACCATCGAGCCGGGCAGGTTCATGCCGAAGTAGAGGGTGTGCAGCCAGGCGTCGAAGGTCCCGGTGTTGCCCATCATCGAGGGCACCCTGGTCGCCATGTAGACGAAGGACAGGGACATGAGCAACTTCCAGACCAGGTCCTGCACCGGCTCGAAGGCCGATATCGACGCGAACTGGTTGAGGAACCCGAAACCCAGCGCCAGCGCGATGAGCTGCACCGCCTGCTGGAACACGGTTGTCATGAAGAGCTTGAGCCACTGGCGTCCCCAGCCCGCCGTGTGGGGCAATATCCATAGACCCAGCGCAATCGGGGCCAGGGCCAGCAGGATGTCGATGAGGGCAAGGCGCAGGATCATCTGCACCAGGACGTAGAGGACGAAGAGGCCGTATACCAGGTAGAGCAGGGCCATGACCTGGGCCATGCCCACGCTCCCGGCCTGCGCGGAGGTGAGAAACGTGTTGAGGGGAGCCCTGAGCAGGTCTCCGGGGGTGACGCCCAGTGATGCGGCGATGAAGCCGGACACGGCGTCGGCCACGTCGATGACAAGGGCGCACCACCACAGGGATGAGGCGGCGGCCACCAGACCGAGGAACAGGCGGGGGACCATCTCCCGCCATCCAGCCTGCTGGCGGCCCAGGTGCTCGGCCACGATTAGGCTCAGCCCCATCCAGCCCAGGATGACCACCAGCGCGCCGGAGGTGATGGCCCAGACGGCCAGCCACGCCTGGCGCACCAGGTCGTTGGCGTAGGTGAGTTCGGGAGGGGTTCCGGTGATGATGTCGCTCATGGACGGCCACCTCCCCGGCAGTTGTCGGCGTCCTCGCCCGACGCCCGCTCAACCACTCCGCACATGGCGCCGTGGGTGCCCTCGATCACCCAGCCGGCGAGGGCCTTTGCCCAGCGTCCGGGGTCGAGGGCGGACAGGATCTTGTCCCAGATGCGGCCCGGCTCGTGGAAGGGTATGACGGCGTAGAAGTCCCCCCTCTCACCGCTGACGGCTTCCGCCAGCATCACCAGCAGGTAGGCCCGGTCGGGGTCGAGGTCGGGCTGCTCGGCCAGAGCCGGGTACTCCCACGAGTACTCCCAGCCGTCACTGAGCTTCTTCTCTCCGCCCTGCACCCGGAACATGGCGCTTATCCAGTCGCCGGTGTCGGCGTCGCGGACGGCGTAGAAGAGGCTCTCGATCTCCCGGTCGAAGACGGGACGGGCGACGAACTCGCCGCCCTTCTTGCGTTCCACGAACTCCCGGTCGGCGTTGACCAGGACTATCGCGTCCGGCGGGGCCTGTGCCAGGGCAAGGTTGCTTGCGGGGATTGCCATAAGCGCCGCCAGCAGCAGCGCAATCGCCAGGGGAATCAGCCGCCTGGCGGGCCGGAGTTTCGATCTCTGTTGCAACTCGTTCACCTCTCTGCGGTCTGCTGCGGTTCTTGGGACCGCAACGCTCGCCAGAGAGTCTGAACAAACCAGACACGGGAAAAGACCCTCTATAACAGGGCGCACACCTGCGCCCTGTTATAGACCCTCTTTTCGACGGCTTCTTTCGTGCAGTATTGGGGGTGTACAGGAGATTGAGTTTTGTAACGAAGTGGCAGAGCAGGTCGTGGGCAAGCTGAAACAGGCGTAAATCACCCCCCTACAGGACGTAACCTGTGAACACTTGGTTGAAAGAGTGCGTTCCGGACCGAATGGAGAAAACCCGGGGGATGGTGGGGTGCGAACGCGGCGGAAATGCGGCGGGTGCGTTGGAAAACACGGCGTGAAGAGCGGGGGATGTGCCGGCGCATGACGCAGGGAAACGGCGGAGGCCATGACGAGGCCAAAGCCGGGCCGAGTCTGAGGGCAAGTTTTACGAAGGAGGAAATTCCATGAAAACCACCGAACACGGCATCGAAGACAGCAAGGACGTGGAGAACATCTACCACATGCGGCTCATGGCGCTGCTGCAAGAGCTGGTGCGCGAGAAGGGATACAAGGGCGCTGCGCGGGTGCTGGAGATAGACGCTCAGACGGTGACCGAGAGCGCAAAGACCGGGCAGCTGACGCGGCGGGTGCGCCAGTCCCTGGAGCGGGCGTTGCAGGAGGGGGTCGGCTCTGCAGCGGCTCTGCAGCGCCAGCGGAACGAGGAACTGGAGGAGCGGGTCGGCAAGCTGGAGGGCGAGGTCGAGGCGCTGGGCAAGGAGGCCCGCAGGCGTCTGTCGGCCATCGAGGGCGAGGTTGCGGCCCTGCGCCGTGAGGGCACCCAGGGGACCGGGGCCGGTCACGCCGGCGCCGGTCCATCCCGACAGGATTCCGGCGAGACGGAAGGCGGTGGGCCCGGCCATGGCAGAAAGCCCCCGTCGAAGCCGTCGATGCGGCGGGAGCACCCCGACCTGGCGACGCGGGAGCCGGCCGACGATGACGAGGAGATTTTCGGCGAGGCGTGGCCGCTGCTCATCGAGTGGCGGGAGCTGAAGGACGCACACCCCAACGACGGGAAGGGTCTTGAGTGGCTGGCGGCCCGGGAGCGGCTCTTGGTGGTGGAACTGGCGCTCCTGGAGGAGCGCGGGATGACGCTGCCGCCGGAAAAGCAACCGCTGCGTGGCCTCGACCGGAGCGGGCAGGTCAACTGGCGCAGGACAGCGCTCTCCGACACGCGGAGAGCGCTGAAGCGGCAGGAGCTGCTGCGGTGGGCCAGGAGCGTCCTGACCCTCGGCCTGTGGCGGCGGTAGAGGAGCCGGGAGCGCGCCGGCTTAGTTGTGAACACTTTGGCGGCAATATTCCGGAGGGGGGCTGTAGACCCTCTCCAGGGGGTGGCGGGCTAGGCAATAATGGGTGCGCTGTTAGGCTTTTTCCAAGGTTTCCGACCATAGAAACCTGGGTGCGTGATCCCTGTTGCACGGGATGACCGGAATGGTCTCCCACGAGGGAATGCTGCCGATGCGGAGTTTGACGTTGGTCCTTCGCAAGCAGCGCGGGCCGAATCGACGGAGTTGACACCGGTCCTTCGTCCCCGGCCCAGCCCGGCGGTTGAAGTTTGACGTTGGTCCTTCACCCGGCGAGCGCCCGTCCAGCGAGATGGCGTTGATCGCTTCTGCCGCCGGACACCGGTCTGGCGGTTGGGGTTGATCGCTCCATCCGCTGGACATCGGGAACGGAGCGCGCTCCCGTATCGAGTACGGGGCGGGCTTTGCGTTTCGTCCTCAACAGTCGGTCGGAGCGGCTCTGTCGCCCCGGCCGATTCGACACGCCTGCGGCATGGCTGGGAATCGCTAGGCCGCAGCTTCAATACGCGCCGGTCTGCGACTGAGAAGCAGGCTGGCCGCTTCACGTCTCGCAGCTTTTCCCCAAGGTCGCTCTTCACCCTGGGCCGAGCTGCGTCCATTACCCCTCGATACGCCGCCCTTCTCCCCGCACTCCCCATTCACTGTCCGGCATCCCACCGAGGGAGAGGTGCGCGCGTTTCGGGACTACCCAACGTATGCCCAGCGCCGGGGATGCTGGCTTCTGGCGATAAGTAATTTGACAAGGAGGTGCAACTTCACGAAAGGACTGAAACCCACAAGGCGGACTACCGGAACAATCGGACACCACCATACATTGATTGGCAAGGAGGACACGATGACCACAATGGCACGGAGCAACGAGAACATGGCGCAGGAAGGCGTCCACGGCCGACGCCTGGAGGACCTGGTGGACAGGGTACTGGAGTGCATCCATCTCAGGGAGTCCGGGATACGACACGTCGCAAGGGCCGTTCACGAGGCGCGCAGGCGGAGGCAGGCCGGCGACCTGGACGGCGCGCTGCGGGCCCTTGCAATGCTGGATGCGACGGATGCCTCCAGCGGCGAGGCGCGCTGGGCCTACTCCGAGTGGATGGACATTGCCAGGCGGAGATTCAGGGGCTGCAACGCTCTGCTCTACTCCCAGGGAGCGGGACGTGCGGCTGCGCTGCTCAGGCGGAGCGATGGGACTCTGGAGGTAGTGGCGACGCTGGGCATGCGCTGGCAGACGGGCATGGTCCTGTCTCGCCGGAGCCTGCGGGGTCTGAGACCTCTTGATGGACGCCCGTCATGCTAGCGGCCGGCGTCCGGGTCGACCTGGACGAGCTGAAGTCCCGCCACTCCCTGGCGGACGTTGTGGAGGCCGCCGGTGTTGGTCTCCGGGGGAAGGGCAGGGTCAGGCAGGGCCCCTGCCCCTTCCACGAGGAGACGGAGGGCAGCTTCACGGTGTACGGCGACTCGGAAAGGTTCCACTGCTTCGGCTGCGGCGAAGGGGGCGACGTGCTGGACTTCGTCCGGCGCACCGAGGGGCTGACGCTCCCCGAAGCCATCGCGCGGCTGGACGGCAGCCCAGGGCCTGCGCCCGGGGCCGCCAACCGTCCAGCCGGACAGCGGCGTCCCGAGTACGCCGCGGCGCTGCCACCCCGCGACCCCAACCTGCTGACGGCGGCGGCCCGGTTCTACGCCGGACAACTGTGTCTCGAATCCGAGGCTCAGGAGTACCTGGCCTCCCGGGGCGTCGGCCCGGTCACAGCAGCCCGCCTGGGCCTCGGCTACGCGCCGGGCAGCGGGCTGCGGCAGGCCCTGGAGTCCCTGGGCTTCTCCGAGAAGCGTCTCAGGGACTGCGGGCTGTTCATGGCGCAGGGCGCGGAGCGGTTCGCCGGCACGGTCGTCGTTCCCGACCCCGTATCGAGTACGGGGCAGGCAGCCTCCGGCGGCCTCGTCCGCTGGCTCGTGGGCCGGGCCATAGACCCCGACCGGACTCCCCGGTTCCAGGCGCCGCCCGGCCCCAAGCCGACGCTTGGGCTTAGGCGGCTTGGGGTTGCGCCTCCCTGGGTGGTCGTGGCGGAGGGGGTATTCGACTGGCTCCTCCTTACCGGCTGGGGACTTCCCTCCGTAGCCGCCCTGGGCACCCAGGGCGTTGAGCGGGTCGCCTCCGCCCTCCGGGGCAGCGCCCGCGTCTTCCTCGCCTTCGACGCAGACGACGCGGGCCGGGAGGCGACGGAGCGGCTTCAGTCCCTGCTCGGGCGCAGGGCCGCCGCGGTCACCCTTCCCCGGGGCGTCGGCGACGTGGCCGAGCTTGGGTCCCTTCCCCACGGGCGCGCCGCCTTCCTCGGCCTCTTGACACAGGCGGCGCTCTCCGCCCGTTAGCGGCTCCCCGCCCCTTCCCCTGACGGAGCTTGCCTCGCTCCGCTCCCTGCCTACGGGACTTGCTCCCGCTTTTCCCATCCACTCTCACCACCCAGGAGGACCTATGCCCAATGCACGACGGGCTCCGCCCGCCCACGGCATCCCATAGGAAACCGCAGCCGTTATTCGCTACAAGAACACACCACACAGAAAGAAGGAGACAGACATGGTGAACAGGAACGGAAGCAACAACGGACACAAACCCGGCGCCGCGCTCGACGCGACGCACGACCCCGCATCGAGTGAGGGGCTGGCTCTGCTCTGGGACGGGCTGTCGCCCGCCGTCACGGACTCCCTGGGGCAGCCCCTCGACCCCGCGCTGGTCTCCCAGCGCAAGGGCCGCGCCGGGCGCACCTACGACTACCTGGAAGGACACGTCGTCATCGACCAGGCCAACCGGATCTTCGGGTTCGGAGGCTGGGGATACGAGCTGACAGGCGACGCGACCATGCGGGAGATCGAGAACGTCGATACAAAGACCGGCGAGGTGAAGCGCATCCAGTTCTACAGCGCCCCGGTGCGGGTCACCGTCGCGGGCGCTCTGCCCCGCACGGACATCGGGTTCAACGCCGTGGCCGAGGACAACGCCGACGGCCACGAGACCGCCATCAAGGGCGCGGTGACGGACGGCATGAAGCGGGCGCTCAGGAGCTTCGGCGTCCAGTTCGGCAACGGCTTCTACGGCGACCAGCCGGAGGAGGAGGCCGGAGGCCAGCGGACCGCCGCCAGGCAGACGGCCAGAAACGGCGGCGGTGCCTCCCGCCCCCAGCGCGCTCCCGCACAGGCCAAGACGCTGCGCAAGCGGCTCATCGAGATCGCCGCCGAGCAGGGACTCGACGAGGACAAGGTGCGAAGCGCCGTCACGGACCGGACGGGCAAGGACCTCGACGACCTGATGGCCGCGGAGCTGACTCCGCTGGTGGAGGCCGCCGCCAACAAGCTCCAGGAGGCGAAAGAGGCGCAGCAGGCGAAGGCGGCCTAGCCGGCCGGTCCATCGCCGGGTTCGGAGTCGAGCGGGGCCGTCTCCATCGGGGGCGGCCCCGCTCTCCATTTACAGGACAATTACGGGACAAGGAGGTTACGAACCATGACAACCATGACAACGACGATGCCCACGCCCTGGGGGCCTCCCCAGGACATCGAGGAGCTGGCCGAGGGCGTCTGGCGGGTCTGGACGGCCAGCCACGGCGGGCTGAAGCTCAGCCGCGAGCGGTGGCACTCGCTGCCCGGCTGCGTCCGGGCGACCATGTTCACCCCGACCTTCGCCGAGGAGGACTGCGAGGAGCCCATCGTCAGGACGCTGCTGGGACTGGGCGACGAGGGGGAGCGGGAGATGGCCTTCAAGGTCGCGGGCTACTTCGACCGGTACGCCCCGGCGCTCCCATACCTCCGCAACTGCTCGCCCAGCCTACACTACCACGCCGTCGCCCACCGGGGCGGCTGCGGGACGGACCCGTTCGAGCGGTTCGACACCCGCGTCGAGGCCGAGTCCTTCGTGGGCGACGCCGAGATGGCGCGGCGCTACGGGAGGCTGGAGGCCGTCGAGTGCAGCCGGACGCTCCCGCTCTGCCGGGCGGAAGGGGGGCAGGCCATGACCGCGACGACACGGCCCAGGCCCCGCAGCCTGCCCAGCACCACGACCAAGCTCCAGACGGAGTTCGGCAACCTCTACGTCACCGTCTCGACGGACGAGGACGGCGAGCCCTTCGAGGTGTTCGGCTGGCTGGGCAAGGGAGGCAGCTTCCAGCACGGCGTGACGGAACTCGCCTGCCGCCTCATCTCCCTGCACCTGCGGAGAGGTACGCCGGTCGAGGAAATCATCGACCAGTGCCGGGGGATTCAGGAGATGCAGCCCTTCTTCAACCGGATGCCCGACGGCAGGAGCGTGGCGATCCTCGGACTCGGCGACGGAATAGCGCACGTCCTCAAGGCGCACCTGAAGGCAACGGAGGAGCGAGAGGCGGCGCAGGCAGTGGAAGCGCAGGCCGCATGAGCGGCTGCCGGCAATCGAGAGCGTGGAAAAAGCGGGGGCTGTCTCCAACGGGGGCGGCCCCGCTCCCCATTTACAGGACATTTGCAGGACACAGGACAAAGGAGGAAAGCGACATGACGACAGAAATCGACCGGGCGGAGGTCTTCTCCCGCCCCGCAGCGCGGTTCAACGAGGACGGGCAGCTTGAAATACGGGCGTCGGCGGCCCTGGGATGCCGCCGAGCCCTCTGGTACGCGGCGACGGGCCGCGAGCCCACCAACCCGCCGACGGAGGAGTCGCTCACGGCGATGGAGGCGGGCAACGCCCTCGAACCCGTCGTCCTGCGGGCGATGGAGCGGGCGGGGTGGCGGGTGAATCCCGCCGACCCAAAGGACCCGCAGGCGGTCTCGGTGCGCATCGGCCCGAACCCCGCATCGGGTACGGGGCAGGCCCTGGTGGTGACTGGACACCCCGACGCCACGGGCCGGCTGCCCCAGCCCCAGGGCGAGGCCGCCGCCCCGGAACCCACGGCGCAGACGTTCCTCTTCGGGGAGGACCCCGCTCCCGCTCACGGCGGGGAGATGGTCGTCGAGGTCAAGACGCGGGGGACGGAGGCGTTCAAACGGTGGCGCGCCCTGGGCGCGGAGCGCAGCCACCCGGCGTCGGTTGCCCAGGCAGCCCTCTACACGCTGGGGACCTACGGCGACCTGCGGGACGCCTCCATCGCCACCCTGGACACGGGCAACAGGGTTTGGGACTACGAGGTCATCCCCGCCGAGCGGCTGGGACAGGCCCTGGAGCGGGCCTGCGAGTGGCTGGGGGAGCTCGCCGCCCACAATGTCCGGCACGGGCCGGACCCCGACGCCCTGCCGGAGCGGGACTTCTCCGCAGACAGCTGGCAGTGCCGGTCCTGCCCCTTCCTGAACGTTTGCCTGCCGGGGATGGCGGCGGAGGCCGGGGGCGAGGGGGATGCCGCAGACGCCGCCGAGCCTGCGGCGCCGGTGACCGACGAGGAGGCGCGCAATGCCCTCCACGAGTACGAGGAGATCCAGGACACCATCCGCGAGTTCGAGGACGAGAAGCGGTGGGTGGTGGAGAGGCTCCGGGCCTGGCTGGGCCAGCAGGGCGTGGACAAGGCGAAGCTCGAAGGGCGGGAGAAGACCCGCTCCGTTGGCATGGTGAAGTCCCGCCGCTACTCGGTGGACTACAAGCGGCTCAACAACCTTCTCGCCCCGGACGTCCGGGCCGAGATCGTCACCGAGAGCGAGTCGGAGTACCTGCGGGTCAGCTAGACGCTCCCATAGGGAGCGCTGGACGGGGCCGCTTCCCTCTACAGGGAACTGCCCCGCGTTCGTTCAACCGGGCGCGGCAACGCCCGCGCCACAACATTCAGGAGGAACCGAAATGGCACGCACCATCAACAAGGTAGAGCTTTTGGGCAGGGTCGGCACGGAGCCGGAGATGAAGTACACCCCGAACGGCACGGCCGTCACCCAGCTGCGGCTGGCGACCGACCGCCGCCGCCAGGACGGGGAGACCGAGGCCGACTGGCACAGCATCGTCGTCTGGGGCAAGGTCGCCGAGGCGGTGAACGAGTACGTCGGCAAGGGCCAAAGGGTATACGTCGCCGGACGGCTGGTGCAGAACAGCTGGGAGGGGGACGACGGACAGCGACGCTACCGCACCGAGATTCACGCCTCCGAGGTCGTATTCCTCGACTCCAGGGGTGGCAACGGCGGGCAGGACGACGGCGACGACGGTCAGGCGGACGACGCCTCTCCCTTCTAGTCCGACAACCGCATAGCGACGCCTTCCCGAGGGCGCACCCACGGGGCCGCTTCCCTCTACAGGGGCGGCCCCGCCTCTGTTCCAACCGATAGCGAAGGAGGCCGACATGACCACGAAGAAGACCACCACCAAGGACGCCGCGCTGCTTGAGGCGCTTCGCAGCAACCTGAACCTGCTGGGAGAACTGGCGGCGCGCTACGCCGTCGAGTTCCACCCGGAGCGCCCCACGGAAGACCTACCCGTCATCTCCGGCCCCGACGACGTGCGCAGGCTGCTGGGGCCGGAGATGGCTCCCCTGGCCCAGGAGCAGATGCGGGTGCTGCTTCTCAACGCCAGGAACCAGGTTGTGGGCCAGCGGGTCATCTACCAGGGCAACGTATCCTCGGCCATCGTGAGGAATGCCGAGGTCTTCCGCCCGGCGGTCATCGAGGCCGTCCCCAGCATCATTATAAGCCACAACCACCCCAGCCAGGACCCGACGCCCAGCCCCGAGGACGCGGCCCTCACCAGAGACCTGGTCCAGGCGGGCAAGCTGCTGGACATCGAGCTGCTGGATCACGTGGTCATCGGCGGCGAGCGGTTCGTCAGCCTCAAGGAGCGGGGTCTCATAGCCTGACCCGCACCCCGATACGGATTCCTGACGGCCCACGCCGACCGGCCTATTACGCGGGGGAGACGGCTCCCCGCGCGTTCCCTCATAACACACGGAAAGGAGACATGACATGCTCGCAATCCACGCGATCGACCCCGAAGACCCCGCATCAGGCGCGGGGCAGGCCCCCGTATCGAGTACGGGGCAAGTTCTGTATACCATTAGCGCCGGGGGCTTCTCGGCCACCGCCGACGCCTTCGCCCGCGACGAGGAGACGGACAGCCTCTGGTTCGTCTCGATGGTCGGCTCCCAGACGGCGCTCAAGGCGATCTGGGCATCCCTGCTCAAGCAGCCGCCGGATGTTGCCCACATCATCGAGGGCGCGGACGGCATGGCCCTCTCGGGCGCTTACAAGCGGTGCGTCGTTCCCCACGAGACGATAGGCACGTGGACGACGAAGATCGCCCGCCTGCCGGTGTCCGGCGGCTGGCACGCGCTGGTGTACACCAAGACCGCGGAGTACGGCTTCGAGAGGGACAGCTTCCTGCTGCTGGCGCAGACCGATGAGGAAGCTCCCGCGCTCCATCACCGGTTCCTCGACAAGCGCAGCCCGCTGCCCCTGCACGGCTCCTGGGCGGACTGGCTGTGGCGGAGGGGCCTGGACAACGGGGAGATAGTCCCCCTCCAGTCGGTAGGCGTCTCCGCCTATCGTTGCTCCCCCAGGGCTGGCAAGCTCCGGGAGGACCTCTCGGATGCGGTGGCGTCGAGCCGGCTCACCCTGCCCAGGGAGGAGGGAGAGATCAATGGATAGGATGCTGAAGAAGGCGACCCGCAGGAACAAGCGCAGGCGGGACCGGAACGGGAGCGCCTGGCGGCGGTTCTGCCCGGACGGTACGACCTGCAGGTACTGCAAGCACAGCGGGGCGCAGCACCTCTGCCAGTCGGGTCAACCCCATTTCTACCGGCCCGCCACGGAGGAGGAAAAGCGTGACCCCACGGTTCAGCTCTATCGCTACACCCCCGTATCGAGTGCGGGGCAGGCTCTTCCCAAGGGCAGCTCCGTGCTGGTGCGGCGCATGGTCGTCGCCAACCACGCCGAGCTCATCACCGCCTTCTGCGTCCCGTGCGCCGAGGAAATGAGGACGTGCCAAGTCCTCTGCTACCAGAGGAACGTGGGCGTTGGCGAGTTGGTCGGGTTGTGAGCATCAAACGCGGAGACGTGAAAGCCGCCGCCTGACGCGGCGGACGACACCGGACAAGACATGAAAGGAGAAACGCCATGAGACTTGCTGCTCAAGCAAAGGGCGGGTTCTACCCCACGCCGCCCAGGGTCGTCGACCTGATCGCCGACCTGATTCACACCCCCTCCGGCTACTACAACCGGGGCCGGAACACGCTGCGCATCCTCGACCCGTGCTGCGGGGCCGGTGAGGCGCTGGCGCAGCTGGCCCAGCGCCTTGACAGGCCCGACGCCCTGCCCATCCAGACCTACGGCGTCGAGCTGCACCGGGACCGGGCGCAGGAGGCGGAGGAGCGGCTCGACCACGCCCTGGCCTCCGACCTGTTCCAGACCTCGATAGCGAACGGGGCCTTCGGGCTACTCCTCTTGAACCCGCCCTACGACTACGATTCCGAAGACAAGCGGACGGAGCACGCCTTCCTCACCCACTGCACCCGCTACCTGGCCGACGGCGGCCTGCTGGTCTTCATCGTTCCCAGGCAGCGCCTTGGGGTCTCAGCCCGCTACCTGTCCACCCACTACGGGCGGATGCGCTGCTGGGCGTGCGCCGCTTAACGCGGTATAGAATCCCCGACTCAATCGGGAGAAACTCGGAGTACGTTTCTGGGTCAACCAACCTACCCCAAGGCGAAAGTTACGGGGGACAACAGCATGTTGGTAAAGCGGCTACGGTCTGAAAGCGTTGTAAGACCGGTTCCGCAAGACCCGCGCTATATGGTGAAAGCTACACTGCCTGAACCTCAGTATCCGGTCGGAGATTAGCGCCTCCCTCTGGTATAACGCTTGAAACCCAGAGCCACTCATTACCTCAAGTTGGGT
Source organism: Dehalococcoidia bacterium (assembly GCA_965218945.1). Classification (GTDB taxonomy): domain Bacteria; phylum Chloroflexota; class Dehalococcoidia; order Lucifugimonadales; family UBA2985; genus DAOUJW01. The sequence goes on along the minus strand of OZ244718.1, from coordinate 1,784,230 downwards.
CCAGCCTTGAAGTAACTCCGATGAGTGGGCGTTGGCCAATGAGGCCAGTTAAGGGTACGAACGAGGCACCTAAGTAGCGCTATCACGTTCTATACCGACGGAATGCGGGATTCCCTAATGGGGGCGACCCCTATGGGAACGGAGCCACCGTAGTAGTCCGAGGACGGGAAAGCCGTCCACATGGCGAAGGGTGGCAGGTGTCAATCGAGACTCAGAAAAGGAGGTGCGCGAGATGCGCAACGCCGAAACCATACTGGGAATCATTCGCAACAGAGGTACACGGGGACTGCCCGTGAACGACCTTTACCGCCAACTCTGGAACCCGAACCTGTACCTGATGGCCTACGGGCGCATCGCCAAGAACGACGGCGCGCTCACCCCAGGCGCAACACCGGAGACCGCAGACGGGACGAAGATGGACGACATCCACGCGATCATCGAGGCCCTCCGCTTCGAGCGCTACCGATGGACTCCGGCCCGCCGCGTATACATCCCGAAAGCCAACGGGAAGCGGCGGCCACTCGGACTCCCCGCGTGGTCGGACAAGCTGCTGCAAGAAGTGATGCGTCTCCTATTGGAGGCGTACTATGAACCGCAGTTCAGCGACCGGTCGCACGGCTTCCGGCCCAACCGTGGATGCCACACGGCCTTCACGGAGATAACCCGCACCTGGACGGGCACAACATGGTTCATCGAAGGAGATATCGCCGGTTGCTTCGACAACATCGACCATAAGGTGTTGATGGAAATACTTGGTGAGAACATCCAGGACAACCGCTTCCTGCGGCTCGTCTCCAATCTCCTCCGGGCTGGCTACCTTGAGGACTGGAAGCTCAACGCCACCTACAGTGGCACCCCGCAGGGGGGTGTGGTGAGTCCCATACTCGCCAACGTCTACCTAGACCGGTTGGACAGGTTCGTGGAGGGAGTGCTTTTGCCCGATTACAACCGTGGCATGAAGCGGAAGCGCAACCAAGAGTACCAAAGGTTGGAAAGCAGGGCCAGATACTTTCTGAGTGCTGGACGTGGCAAAGAGGCGGCGGCTCTCCGCCCCCTCATGCGGTCGTTGCCTGCCAACGACACCCACGACCCTGCCTACCGCCGCCTGCGGTACATACGGTACGCCGACGACTTCCTGCTCGGCTTTGCGGGGCCAAAGGATGAGGCCGATGAGATCAAGGCTAGGATAGGTATGTTCCTGCGAGATAATCTCAAGCTGGAGCTATCCGACGCCAAAACCCTGGTCACCCACGGCCGAACCCAAGCAGCACGGTTCCTCGGCTATGAGGTCGTCGTTCAAGGGAACGACACCAAGCTCGACGCCAGTGGCCGTCGGTCGGTCAACGGCATCATCGGGCTGCGCGTTCCACAAGACGTAGTACGCGCCAAGAGCGCCGCATACATGCGAGACGGCAAACCGCAGCAACGCGGGGAACGGCTTCACGACTCGCCATACAGCATCGTGGAGCAATACCAGGCGGAGTTCCGGGGCGTCGTCAACTACTACCGGCGTGCAACCAACCTGAGCGCACTGAACCATCTACGCTGGGTCATGGAAATGTCTCTCGCCAAGACGCTTGCAAGCAAGCTGAAGATCAGCGTCTCGCAGGTGTTCAAGCGGTACAAGACCACGATTCAGACGGACAACGGGCCTCGCAAGGTCTTGATGGTGAAGGTGGACGAGCCGGGCAAAAAGCCGCTGGTGACGTACTGGGGCGGCGTTTCGCTTGCGCGGGACAACACGGCAACCCTGATCGACAAACACCCCCCGATACTCAACGGTCGGACGGAACTCGTGCAGCGCCTGCTGGCCGACACCTGCGAGCTTTGCGGCTCAACGGTCAAGGTACAGGTGCACCACATACGAGCAATGAAAGACCTGCGAAAGAAAGGGCGGGCCGAACGGCCCGCTTGGGTGGAGATGATGGCACAGCGGCGTCGAAAGACGCTCGTGGTCTGTGCGCCATGCCATGCGGACATCCATGCCGGACGACCGCTGAAGCAGAACGCGCAGGCAGCCTAAGTGCCAAAACTGCGAAGTACGGGTAGTGTGATAAACTGGTGCCATCCATTCCCATCTAGGAGAAAAATGCACACCAAAGCCACGTTCAAGATCGTAAGCTGGGACGAGGAACCATTTGACGAACCCGAGGACGGGCCAAAGCTAACCCGGGCACACGTGAAGAAGTCTTTCCACGGTGACCTATCCGGGACAGGCAACCTCATGTACGTAATGACGTACCTCAACAGTGAGGTCGCCACGTTCTCAGGTTTCGAAAAGGTTGTGGGCAACCTAGGTGGGCGAACCGGCAGCTTCGTGCTACGGCACACGGGGTCTTACGACGGAGAAAAGGCCACGGCGGAGTACGAGGTGGTGCCTGGGTCAGGTACAGACGAGCTAGCAGGGCTTTCGGGTACCGGCGGGTTCTCTGCTGGACATGCCGAGGAGCACGAAATGACACTGGAGTATGAAGTGTGACTCGCACCCGAAGTCGGCTGATTCCTAGACCGCCCACACAGCCCTAACACTACCCTTCATAAAGACACTGGAGAGCCGGATGCGGTGAAAGCCGCACGTCCGGTTCGGAAGGGGGCCGACGGAAAAGTGCTCCGCTAACGCGGGGTAACTCGCCGGCGGCCTACCTTACCTTCCCTCAACCGGAGCGGGAGGCCTTCGACCAGGTGGTCCTCATTGGGCGCCGCAAGCCCGAACCCAGCCCCGACACTCCGGCTGAGGGGCAGATACTGGAGTGGGCATCCGGGGAGGCGGCGGCTCTGTACCGGCACGACCACCCGGTCTACACGGCTCCCGCTACAAGAGCCGGGGACGTGCTCTTCACCACCAGGACGGTGGACCCGGTGGCTGCCGCTTTGGAGGCGCGGCGGTTGGGGCTGTGGACGAGCACGGAGATAACCGACACCCTCTGGCCCGCCAGGGACAGCCGCACCCGCCCGCTGATGCCCCTGCGACGGGGGCACATGGCGATGCTGGTGGCGGCGGGCTTCCTCGACAACCTCTGCCTGGAAGCCGACGGTCGGCGCATCCTGGTCAAGGGCCGCACCTCGAAGGAGATGGTCATGGTGGAGGACTCCCCGGAGAAGGAGGTCCACCGGGAGAAGCTCAAGACCACCGTCGTCGCCCTGGACCTGCGCGGCGGCGAGATCACCGACATCGCAGCATAGACGGCTCACTTCACCGAGCCGCACCCACGAGGCCCCGTTGGTCCCTTCGACCTGCGGGGCCTTCGCTTTACCGGAACGATTCAGAACCACCCACCCATAAGGAAAGGAAGGATGAACGATGCAGACGACCATGATCCTCGACGCCTGCGCCCGGTGCGGGCAGCCCATCGCCCCCGGCGAACCCGCCATGCAGACCGCCTCGGTGGACATCATCGGCGGAAGGGCGGTCTCCTCCCCGGTGAAGTCGTACCACCTGCAGGGCAGGCGCTACGACGATGCCAAGCGACGGGAGACCCTCCCGAACGCCGCTTAGACGGCTCATCCCACCGAGCCGCAATTACGATGCCCCGCTTGTTCCCTCCCAGGAACGGCGGAGCATCGCCTATCGCCCAACCCCAAGCACCCTCATGAAGGAAGGAGAAAGACATGAACCTCGGAGAGTTCATCGACACGTTCAAGGAAGCCATCGCCCAGCGGGTGGTCGAGTCCTACCCGCCCCTCTACCGGCCCTCGGAGGAGAACGGGCACAAGCTCCCCCGCCTGCTCCGCAAGCCCCTGGGGGCGCAGGAGGACGCCATCAAGGGAGCGGCCCTCTCCCTCGAAGCCCACCGGGGCACCACCGTCGTCGGCGAGATGGGCACCGGCAAGACCTTCAGTGCGCCGCGTTACGCGGCATAGGATACCTAGCTCAGCTAGGAAGAACTCGGAGAAAGTTCTTGGGCCAACCGACCTACCTCGAAGCGAAAGCCTAGGGGGACAACAGCATGTCGGTAAAGCGGCTACAGTCCCAAAGCGTTGTAGGACTGGTTCCGCAAGGCCCGCGCGATACGGTGAAAGCTAGACTGCCTGAACCCCAGTTCCCAGTTGGTGTTCTTGCCACCCGCCGGTAGAACGCTTGTAACCCGGCGCCACTCATTGCCTCGGTACGATGAAGGTACCAATGCAACTCCGATGAGTGGACGATGACCGATGCGGTCTATTCAAGGGAACAAACGGGGCACCTACAGTCGCGCTAGAACGTCCTATGTCAACGGAACGCGGGATGGCCTACGGGGGGAGACCCCTATGGTCACGGAGTCCTCGTAGTAGTCCGAGGGCGGGAAAGCCGTCCACATGGCGAAGGAGGACAGGTGGTTTCGACGAACAAACACAGAGAGGTATGCAGAATGCAACAAGCCGAAACTGTACTGAACGTCATACGCGAACGCGGAGAACGAGGATTGCCGCTGGAGAACATCTATCGGCTGCTTTACAACCGGAACCTGTATCTGCGGGCCTACGGTCGTATCTACTCAAACCAGGGGGCTACGACCGAAGGAGTCACCGCAGAGACCATGGATGGTATGTCACTGGCGAAAATCGACCGCATCATCGAAGCCTTGCGCTACGAGCGGTTCCGGTGGACGCCGGTGCGACGGGTCAACATTCCCAAGCCTAACGGCAAGACCCGCGCCCTGGGCATACCGACGGGGCCGGACAAGCTGCTGCAAGAGGTCATCCGGATGATTCTGGAAGCCTACTACGAGCCGCAGTTTTCCGACCGCTCCCACGGCTTTCGGCCCAACCGGGGGTGCCACACCGCCTTGAGCAACGTGACCACCCACTGGACTGGTGTCCGCTGGTTCGTCGAGGGCGACATCAAAGGGTGCTTTGACAACATCGACCACGATGTCCTGTTGTCGGTGCTCGGCGAGAAGCTCCACGACAACCGATTCCTACGCTTGCTGAGGTACCTACTGAAAGCAGGCTATGTTGAGGATTGGAAGTATGGCCGCACGCTGAGCGGGACACCGCAAGGCGGCATAGTCAGTCCCATCCTCGCCAACATCTACCTAGACCGGTTGGACAAGTTTGTCGAGAACGTGCTGATACCAGCCCACACCCGTGGCTCAGACCGGAGAGACAACCGCGAGTACACACGTTTGCTGAACCAAGCGGCCCGCCAGAGGAAGCGGGGGAACCACGCCGAGGCACTGCAACTGCGCAAGCAAATGCAACGACTGCCGTCACGTGACCCCTACGACCCCGGCTACCGCCGGTTACGGTACGTGCGCTACGCGGACGACTTCGTGCTGGGTTTCATCGGGCCAAAGGTCGAAGCCCAACAGGTGAAAGAGTCCTTGGAGACGTTCCTGCGCGACTCGCTCAAGCTGGAGCTATCCAGGGAGAAAACTCTCATAACCCACGCCACCAGTCAGGCGGCGCGGTTCCTCGGCTACGAACTCGTGAACCAACAAGCCAACGACCAGGTTGACCGCAATGGTCGGCGCAGGGTCAACGGCCAAATCGGATTGCGGGTCCCCGCCGACGTCATCGAACAACACTGCCAAGCCTACATGCGCAAAGGCAAACCGGCACACCGCAGTTACCTACTCCACGATGAAGATTTCGGAATCGTGGCACAGTACCAGTCGGAGTTCCGGGGCGTCGTCAACTACTACCTTCTGGCCTACAACGTCTCCCGTTTTGGGCGGCTGCAATCGGTCATGGAGATGTCGCTGGCACGGACCCTTGCGGCAAAGCACAAGTCCACCGCACGGAAGATGCAACGCCAGTATAAGAGCGTCGCGGAAACCGAGCACGGGCCGCGTGTCTGTCTCAAGGTCGTCAAGCAGCAGGACAACGGCAAACGCCCTAAAGTGGCGTACTTCGGTGGCATACCCCTGAAACGGCAACGGCAGGCAGTTCTCGTAGACCAACAGCCTCAGCGGTACAGGGCTGGCCGCAACGAGCTTACCAAACGGCTCCTAGCGGACAAATGCGAGATGTGCGACTCAACGGTGAAAGTGGAAATCCACCACATCCGCGCACTTCGCGACCTGAACGTGAAAGGCCAACGAGAAAAGCCCAAGTGGGTACAAATCATGGCGGCGCGAAAACGCAAGACCCTCGCGGTCTGCCGGACGTGTCACATGGACGCCCACGACGGCAGCTGGAAACCGCGCAAGCAATAGTAAGGTAGTGCCACACGTAGGGGGTGATTACGGCCCTAACGCTGTTCCCCCTCAACGCGGGTTGGTATACTCAACCCCAACCCTTATCAAGAGGAAACCCAGTCTCAAATCAGGGTCTGGGCCGTAAAGGAGTAACGTCTTGCGAGTTCTACTAGCTCTGACGGCAGCGCTGACAACGTTCGCGGTCGTTTGGCTCATTCAGGACTGGATTAACGCCGTCCTGAACAAACTACCAATCACGTTAGGCGAATTTGCCAATGTCACCGAGTTAGTGGTCACCTTGGCTGCGCTCCCCATCACCCTCTTGTTCAACATACTCGTAGCACCCGGCGCACTCGTGGTGGCCGCACTCGAACCCCTCTGCGGCTGCGGCACCGCCGTCGCAGGTCCGGTTCTCATCGCTCTAGCGGTGCTCTGCGGTCTCACGAGCGGCGGTTTGTGGTTATCCCGCCGCCGCAGATAAGCCGAAAGAGAACCACAATCTCACGCTCCCGCGTGAGAGGTTCCCAACCACTACCACTGTTTCGACACTAGAGAGCCGGATGCGGTGAAAGCCGCACGTCCGGTTCGGAAGGGGGCCGACGGAAAAGTGCTCCGATAACTCGGAGTAACTCGCCGGCGGCCTACCTTACTAGCCACGGCTGCGGCACACGCCGCGGGCTTCAGGAGGGTGCTTGTCGTCTGTCCTCCCCACCTGACCCGGAAATGGAAGAGGGAGGTGGAGGAGACGATACCCTACGCACGAACAGCCATCGTCTCCTCCATCACCGACCTGGAGCGGCTGAGAATGCTCACCGGCTCCGGCCCCCTCTTCGCGGTGATGTCCAGGGAGCGAGCCAAGCTCTCCTACCGGTGGCTCCCCGCCACCGTGGAGCGGTGGGCCATTGCAGGTGGCAGACTCATGCGCACCGAGGACGCGGGGGAGCCATTCAGGGTTCCCACCTGCCCCGACTGCACGGCTCAGGTGGTGGACAGGGACGGCGCTCCCCTCACGGCGGAGGAGCTCAAACGCAAGAGGAGGTCCTGCACGAGGTGCGGCTCCCCCCTCTGGCGGGCCGACAACGCGGGACCACGGAGATACCCACTGGCGGACTACGTGAAGAACAGGATGAAGGGCTTCTTCGATCTGCTCATAGGCGACGAGGTGCATGAGTACAAGGGACGCGGCTCCGCCCAGGGCATCGCCGCCGGCATACTGGCCGACGCCTGCGGCAAATCTTTGACCCTCACTGGCACCCTGTTGGGAGGCTACTCCTCAACCCTCTTCCACCTCCTCTACAGGTTCTCCCCTGAGATAAGGACGGAGTTCGGGCGCTCCGATGAGCACCGGTGGGTGCAGCGATACGGCTTCGAGGAGCACACCATTGGGAAGTCCGACGATGACCCGGTGGAGGACGGCCGCAACAGCCACAGAAGGAAGTACAGGAAGGTGGTGAAGGAGAGGCCTGGCCTGGCGCCCTCCGCCCTATTCCACCTCATTGGCAACTCGGTGTTCCTCAGGCTCTCCGACGTGGCGTCGGGACTGCCTCCCTACGAGGAGCAGGTCCTGCTGTCGGCGATGGACCGGGAGGAGGACCACACGGGGTTCTCCCAGAGAGGCGCCTACGACATGGTGTTCAACGCCCTGAGACAGGCTCTGGCCCAAGCCCTTGCGAAGGGTTCCAAGAGGCTCCTGGCCACATACCTCCAGACCCTGCTGGCCTACCCCGACGGCTGCACCAGGGGCGAGACGGTGTTCGACCCCGGGACGGGCGTCCCCATCGTGCAGATGCCTCCCCTATCGGAGGAGAGGCTGTACCCCAAGGAGAAGGCGCTGGTGGACCTGGTGGCGGCCGAGAGGATGGAGGGACGGAGGGTGCTGGTCTACGCGACGCACACGGGAACGCGGGACATCACCGGGCGGATGGAGGACATGCTGAGCCGCCACGGGTTCAGGGTGGCGGTGATGAAGGCCGACGCCGTGGCCCCGGACCGCCGCGAGGCGTGGGTTGCCGAGAAGGTGAAGCAGGGGATCGACGTGATCATCTGCCATCCCAGGCTGGTGCAGACCGGCCTCGACCTCATCGCCTTCCCCACCATCTGCTGGTACGAGACAGAGTTCTCCGTCTTCCAATCAACACAAAAAAGTACGGTTCTCATGGGCGGTCGATCTGAATGCGGCAGGGCTCTGATAGACATCAACCGGCTGGGGAGGAGGAGGACAGAGCCCTACCTTCCTTCAATCGATCGAAGGATATATCCGCCGACCTCCCCTACGAGTTCAAGCCTTCTCAGGTGGGCCTGACTTGACGGTAGACAGAACCGAGCCGTTCAGGGCCATGTCCTCGGTTCTCTTCCCCGGTATGGGGCTATCGTCCGGCATGGGCACGGTATACCGGACGACAGCCTTGCCGGGCATGACGACGATCTCCTTGACGAAGGTCTCGATGAAGGCCCTGCGCTCGGTCAGCTCGCTATCCTTCAGGAACTCGCTCATGTCCTGGGCGTAGGTAGTGATGGTCTCCACGTCGTCCAGGACCTCCCTGCGCTGGGAGAGAATCGCCCTTGCCTCTTCCGCCGAAGCCTCTAGGCGCCGCTGCCGCTCCCGGTGCTCTTTGATGCGGTCTGAGGCGTCGGCCATGTCGGTGTCGGTGGTCTCCACCAAGTGCCAGATGCGGCCCAGCTTGCGCTTCACGTCCTCAAGCTCATCCTCGATGGTCTCCAGCCGCTTGCGCTGCTCGCCGGCAACGCCGTCCATCCGCTCGTCCACCACCTTTACCAGGGCGCGGATGTTGCCGTCGGTGAGGATGTTGGAGCGAATGTTGCCGACGATCATCTCCTCGAATCGCCGGGCGTTGATCCTGGGCGAATCGCAGGCTTCCTTGCCGCGCTTCATGATGGACTGGCAGACATAGTAGGAGAACTGGCCGCTCTTGGCCTCCTGCCCGCTGAACGCCCGGTCGCACTCCTTGCACTTGACCAGACCGCTGAGCAGGTAGGTGCTCCCGACGCGGCGGGGGTGAGTCCTCTTGGGCGCCCTGGAGCGCATCAGCCGTTTCACGCGGCGGAATTGGGCCTTGGAGACGATGCTGGGGAACGCCTTCTCGACGCGCACCGGGTCGGCCTTGTCCTTGGCGTTCGTGCCCCAGACCAGAGCGCCTGTGTAGGCTTCGTTTCTGAGGAGGAGATGGACGCCGTTCTTGGACCAGAGCTTTCCTGCGGGGCTGGCGATGCCCTCGTCGTTGAGGGCGCGGGCGATGTCCAGCATCCCCCTACCGGCCTCGGCCATGTCAAAGGCGCTCTTGACGACACGGGCCGCATCCTCGTCGGGTTCCAGGGTGGGGCGCTTCTTGGCTCCGTCCTGGACGTAGACCTTGCGGAAGCCGTAGGGCACCCTGCTGGCGACCCAGAAGCCCCTGGACGCCGCCTCCCGCATCCCTCTCGTGACCTCCTGGGCAAGATTTTCGCTGTAGAATTCGTCCACGCTCTCGATGATGGCCTCCATGAGCTTGCCGGTGGGGGTGTCGTCGGCGTGCTCGGTGATGGAGACGACCCTGACGCCCTTGCGCCGGAGCATGGACTTGAAGGCGACGGCGTGCTCGCGCTTTCGGGTGAACCGGCTGAATTTCCAGACCAGAATCTCCTGGAAGGGGCCATTGGGCTTGGCGGCTTCGTCGATCATCTTGCGGAACTCGGGGCGGTCGGCGATGCGCCCGCTCTCGGCCTCGTCCACGTACTCGCGGGCGACGATGTAGCCGTTCTTCTCGGCGTAGTCCCTGAGCGCCCGCAGCTGGGCGGAGATGGAGAGGTCCACGTCCTGGCGGTCGCTGGAGACCCTGGCATAGAGCGCTGCGGGGGTGTAGTCGGTCTTATCATTCATGGGTGCGTCCTCCTTGCTCATTCCTGGTCGTTTCGGCGGGCCTCGGCCCGTTGGCGGCGCTCCCGCCGCAGCCACTCCCGCTCCTCCATGTACAGGCGGATGGCCTCACGGAGGAACTCGCTCATGGTGCGGTCATCCTCCTTGAGCATCTGCTGCACCTGCTCCGCCAACTCCGGGGGCATGGAGAAGCTGATGACCTTCGTGGTCCTGGGCATATTTTTACCCTTTGTAGTAATACCTAGTCATACTCTTATCATGCACGAACCGGCCTGTCGTTGTCAAGGGTCCGGGCATCTGTAAGAGGGCCTTCAAATCGGGTAGAATGGGAGGGTAGAGACTGGGACGGAGAGGCTTCCTTATGGGGACATTCAAGTGGCCGCTGCGCATTGCCAGCATGGACGGCCAACGGGCGCGGGAGATAGAGGCGACGGTGGACACCGGCGCATCGTTCACGACGCTCCCTTCGAGCCTTCTGCGGGAGCTGGGCATCGAGCCGATGGGCAAGCGTGGGTTCCTGCTGGCCGACAGCCGGCGTATCGAGATGGACTACGGGGAGGCGCGAGCAACCATCGACGGCGATACCGTGACGACCATCGTAGTGTTCGGGGAAGATGAGGCCCCTCCGTTGCTGGGGGCCTACACCCTGGAGGGTCTGGCGTTGGCGGTGGACCCGGAGGCTCAACGGCTGGTTCCCACTCATATGATCCTGTACTAGGACGCTGCGGCGCTCTCTGCGCGCATTCTGCCCGCACCTGGCCGCCATGCCGACCTCCTGACTCCTACGGGGGCTTCGGCCCCGGCCTCACACCCCACAGTGCCCCTCGCACTCGTTGCCGAACCCGTCCGCCTGCCCGTCGTCTCCCAGGGCCGCCTCGTCCAGCGCGACCGCCTCGGCAAGGGGCATCCGCAGGGAGTGAAGGAAGGGGGTCTTGTCGAGGGCCAGCCTTTCGCGCAATCCGGCGTCTATCTCCACCGCCTCGGCGAACAGCTCCGGCCACCTGCGCTTGGTCTCCACCCATCTGTGGCGGGACTGGAAGGGGCAGGCGACGCAGGCCGAGCGTTCCAGGGGCCTGTCGTAGCGGGCCGCCCACCACTCCAGGCAGTCGCTGCGCGACATGCCCGCCTCGACGAGCGGGTAGCGGTTCGTCATCCACCGGTCCCGCGAGGTCTTCATGCGGATGGCCTCGTCGGTGGAGATGCCGAGCCACAGCTCGACGGCCGTCCCTGCGGGGACGCGCTGCCGTGGTCGCAACCCCAGCAGCTCGCGTATCTTCCTGCGAATGGGCCTGATCTTGTAGTTGTCGGTGCATTGCCGCCGTCCGATGCCGTCGCCCTCGCCGTCGTTTCCCTTCAGGTAGACGGGTATGTCCACGTAGTTCCGGGAGCCTGAGTGGTTGGTGAGGGCCTTCACGTCCTCTCGGAGGCTTCGCCCGTTGTCCACGACGTGCACTGGGAAGCGGAGTTGTCCGGCAAGCCACTCCACGTGCTCGTAGACGCTGGGCGGCTCCCAGCGGGTGTCGGCGAATATGGCGCAGTCGGGAACGCGGTCGAACGCGCCCCCGCTCGCCATGAGCGCCATGACGGAGGACTGGACGCCTCCGCCCAGGCTGATGACGGTGAGGCTCGGAGGAGTGTGCATCACCCCTCCTCCTCGTTCGGCCCCGGCTCGGCGTCCTCCCCCGACGAAGCGGGCGCCTGCCGCTCGATGTGGGCGCGGACGGCGACGTCCGCCAGGATGCGGAACCCCTTCAGGAAGGTCTCCCGCTGCTTGGGGGTGTATCCCGCCAACAGCTCGTCCAGGGTCTCGTCCGGGGCTTCCCCGTCCGGCCTCTCCCGTCTGTTGTGTTGATTCTTTCCGGTGTCATCTTTCATGGTGGGTAGTCGCAGCGGCGGGTCGTGGGGCCGCTGGCCTCTCGTTGCGAGTCTGGAAATGGGCCGCCGGCGTCGGACGGACCGGGCGAATGCCGGCGGCCCCTACGGGCCGGGTCTAGCGCTCCTCTTCCTCCTGGTCCTCGTCGTCCTCCGACTCCTCCTGGTCGTCCGTCTCCCAGAGGTTCATCTGGAAGCCGTCGCCCATGAGGATGTCCAGGCCGCCGGGGAACCGGCCCGCGAAGCGGTAGAGGGACTCCATCGCTCCCCCGGACGGCTCGACGCCCTTCCTGCGCCAGCGGCGCACCTGCTTGCGGTCCACGCCGATGGTCTGGGAGAAGGCGCTCCAGGTGAGGCCGCTGGCCTCCTTGAGGCTCTCCAGGCGGTCCTTGAAGTCTGCGGACAGCACGCCGCTCTGGTAGGGCAGCATCCGTCCGTGTCCGGTGGTCCGGTCGGTCCCGTCGAAACGGGGTTCAGCGTTGTGGTTCGTCATCTGTTACCTCCAATCTGAAAATCTGGTGAAAGTCGTTCACGCCGAGGGCCTTCTGCATCCGTTCGCGGATGCGTCCCGAGGGCGCTCGCCCTTCGTTGACCAGCTTGGAGACGTAACCGGGGCTGACCCCGATCTCCCTGGCGAGCCAGTTCTGGGAGCGGTTGAGCAGAGCCAGCCGCTTCCAGACGGCCGCCGTGTCAAGCCGGACGACGGTCCGTCCTCGACGCCTCCGGGGGCCGCTCGAATCGCCGGTGTTTGGGCGCATAGGTTCTCGTTCTCCTATCGGGAGGGGAGCGGCGCAGAGGCTCCCCTCCCGTCCGTTGGTTGTCGTTCATTGAGGCGGCAGGGCCTGGGGCGACTGCCAGTCGCCGGGGGTGCGCCAGGCGCGTCCCAGCGGCCCCAGCTCGCCTATGGCGGCCCCGTGGGAGACCCACAGGGGGACCGTCACCCCCCTCGCCCCCATCTCCTCCCGCGCCACGCGCAGGAAGTGGGTGGCCGCGATGTCGTCGTCGAAGACGACCAGGACGTCGGGCCGGACGCCGTGGTCGTCGGTGGGCCTGTGAGACGAGTAGTAGCGCAGATATGGAGCGAGGCGCTCCGACATGGTTGAAGGGCGCACGGCCCTCCGCTCCCACTCCAGGAAGAAGGGCCAGGCCGTCCCGTCCTTGCGCAGGACGCCGAAGGCGTCGGGGTGGATGGAGCGCATCCCGCCCTCGTGCCGGAAGTAGCGGGAGGCCCTCCGGGGCGGGTCGAGCTGGGCTATTTCCCAGCCCAGGAAGCCCGCCTGCCGCGCCAGGGCGGCGACGAAGCCGTGGACGGCTGCGGTGTGCTCGACGTTCCTGAGCAATTGCCTGCTCCTGCCGCCCGACACGTTGCGCCAGTCGAAGGGGTCCTTGGGGACCAGGGGAGCCACGCTCCACCGCTTCCTGGCGACGGCGACGGAGGTGCGGTCCCTGCGGGCCAGCACCGCCAGCCCCCGGTCGGTGAGGGTCAGGCGTCCGCCCGCGCCGGGAGCGCGGGTCGCCAGGCCGAAGCCCTCCAGGGGGTTGACCAGCTGGGACGCTCTCGGAGCCGAGACTCCCAGCAGTCCGGCCAGGTCCTTGAGGACGATCCAGGGCCAGTCGGAGAGCAGGTCGAGGGCGCGCTTCTCGGCGGGCTTCAGAAAGCAGGGCAGCATATGGTCGGGGACGTTCCAGCCCGGACCCTCGACGGCGAGGTCGGCGGGCGCCGACGCCTGGGACGGCTCGGGCTCCTCCGGAAGCGTGCCTCCCGGCTCCGCCCGGTCGAGGAGCGAGCGCAGGTCGATGGCGGCGTGGACGGCGGGCGGGCTCCACACCGGGTCGCCGGGTGTTGCCGCGACCGCCTCCCGCTCCAGGGCCAGGAAGCAGGGAACGGGAGCGCCGGTGAGCATCCTGCGGGCGTGTCTCAGCCCCACCTCGTCGGGCATGAGCACGAGGACGGCGCCGGGGAGCGGGCCGTCGCGCAGCCTCCGCATCCGGTTGGAGAAGGCCGACCTGTCGGCGGTGAGACCCCGGCGTACGACGCCGACGGTGCGCCCGTCGGGGAGGGCGAGAGAGGCGTCCAGGGGGCTGGCCCGGAACCACCGGAAGCCTATGGGGTAGGCGACGCCGGAGACGGCGGCGGCCAGCCGGTAGATGACGGCGAGGGCGTCGAGCCGCTCCATCAGGATGCGCCGCCACGCGGTGGAGACGGGCCGGTCTCGGACCAGCTCGTCGGGGGTCGCGCTCTCTTCCCCGGCCAGGCGTTCAAGCCCGTCGGCGGTGAGGTGGAACCTTCGGGTCGGGGGCACGAGGTCGGTGGCGTGGGGGACCGATGCGGCGTAGCCGCCGTTCTCCAGCCTCTCGACGGCCTCGTAGACCGCGCCCCTGGACCAGCCGGAGACGGCGACCATCTCCAGGCGGTCGAGAAATGGCATCTCTGCCAGGGCGCGGAGCAGCTCCTCTTCACATCCGCCGGGCTTCATTCCTTCGCCTCCTCTTCCGTGTTCTCCTCGGCGGCAGCGCGGTTCCGCTTGCTGACCTGATTCCTGCGCTCCGGGTCCTGCGGCGGGGCCTGCCCCTCCGCCTGCTCGCCCTTCTCCATGGCGTCGGCCCTGTCCCGGAAGTCCTTCGCCTTCTTCTGAGCGTCGGCGTCGGCGTCCGAGATGTCGTGGGCCGTCAGGGTGTACCTGGAGGCAGCGGCGCGGATGCGGTCGGCGACGGCGGGGTCTCCGTCCTCCGGCTTTCGCACCATCATTGAGAAGGCGGGCATCCGCTCCTTTCCCACGGTGGCGCGGACGTAGCAGTGGTGGACGGGCAGCGACGTGATGTCGTCCTCGGTCACCCGCTCCTTGCCCAGCTCCCAGACCAGCGTCCTGGCGTCGTTCCCGGCCACCTGGAAGACGGCCAGGCAGCCCACGTTGGCGAGGAGGGTGTCCCGCATGGTGCGGGAGAGGTCGTCCAGCTTGGCGAGGCTCTGGGTGGCGAGGATGAAGGACGCCCCGAACTTGCCCAGCTCCGAGAGCATCGACTCGTAGTCCACGCCGGGCATCGACTGCATCTCGTCCACCACCACCAGCGCCCCTCTGCGCTTCTCAAGGGGCAGGCTCTCCTGCTCCCGTATCACTGAATCGACCAGGTTGAGCAGGGACGCCCCCACCAGGGCAGCCACGTCCCTGCCCACGCTTCCCTGGGCGGTGGAGACCAGCAGGATGCCGCCCTCCAGGATGGTCTCCCGCAGGTCGATGGTGGAGCGGCGCTGGCCCAGGATGGCCCGCGCCCGCTTGGAGGATGCGTAGTAGGACAGCCGGGTCTGCACGGGGGCGAGGGCCTCGGCGCGGTACTGCTGGTGCCAGCTTCCGAAGTCACGCGCCCACCACTCAAGGAGGTAGGGGTCCTCGATCCTCTTGAGCACGCCGTCCCGGAACTTCCGGTCGGAGAGGAGCTTGAGCCCGTCCAGGATGGTGTGCTGGCTGCCCTCGTCCGTCTCGGGGTGCTCGTTGGCCTCGTGAAGGGTCTTGACGGTCTGCTCGAGGATGGACTGCATCCTCGGCCCCCACTGCTCCCACAGCCCCTTCGCCACGCGCACCACCGAGTCGGCGGTGCGGTCGCGGTCGGAGAAGATGCGGGTGTCCAGCAGGTTGATGCCGGGAGCTCCCCTGCGGTCGGCCAGGTCGATGAGCCGCACCCGGTCGATGAGGGACTCGGGGACGTGCTCCATGAGCCCGGCCACCAGGTCGGCGTGGGGGTCTATGACGACGATGGCGTCGCCGTCCCTGCCCTCGGCCTTCTCCCGCATCTTGTGGGCGGCGACGTGGTGCATCAGGGTGGACTTGCCCATGCGGGTGCGGGCGACGTAGAGGTGGTGGCGGCGCAGCAGGTCTTCGGGGAATCGGATGGGCTTGGGCTTGCCCGCCGTGGTGTCTCCCACCAGCGCGCCTCCCCTCACGCCCCTGGCGGAGGGATTGAGCGCCCGTGCGCCGGACCGCTCGATCAGGGGCGTCTCGTCGCCTGCGCCGGGCGGGTGCCACAGGCAGGCCGCCTCGCGGACTCCAAGGACGCTGCGGCTTCCGAACAGGCCGGGGCCTGCGGGGTTCATCATGTCGGGGTTGGGAACGGCGGGCTTCACCTTCCCCACCTTGAACCGCGCTCCTGCGGGGTTGTCGAAGTGGCGGTAGGCGGCGGCCACCGGCCCCAGAAGCTCCCCGGCCCGCTGCGGCATCGTGTCTGGCGGCAGGACGGCGATCACCTGTAGCTCGGCGTCGAAGGCGATGCGGGAGACCTTCTCCTGTATGAGGAGCGGGTCGTGGACGCGGCTTCTGGCCTTCTTCCAGCGCCACCAGGCCCAGCCGCCGGCGGCCAGCCCCAGGGCCGTGCCCGTCCCCAGGAGCGCGGCCTTCCATATCTCCCCGTCCTGCACCCACAGGTAGCCCTTCAGCGCGGCCAGAGCGCCCAGGCCGAGCACGGCCATCGTCACGCCGTCCATCTGGAGGGGCTTGGTCTGGAAGGTGTAGGCAGGCTCCCGAGGCTCCATGCCCGGCCGCTTGTGGGCCTTCTCCATGTGGGCCTGCGACCAGTCGGGGCCGAGGGAGCGCAGCATCAGCCGCGCCACCACCCGCTCCCCCTCGTTCAGCTCGGAGAGAGCGCCCATCAGGGCGATGAGGGGGTCGGAGCCGGGGTCGAGCAGGTCGTCGTCCCGGAAGGTGCGCAGGGGCACGTACTCGGGGCCGTCGGCCCGCAGGGTCATGCCCCACGCCTCCTCCCCCTCTTCGAGGCGCAGGGGGTCGTCCTCCTCGTCCACCCTCCGTATGCGGGCCTGGGGGTAGTGGGCGGAGAGCTGGCCGCGCACCACCGCTCCGTCCAGGCAGCGGGCCATGAGGGTCACGCCGTCCATGTCGGCGGCCAGCTCCAGGGAGAAGGGCTCAGGCACGGCGATGGACTGGAGCAGGTTCTCGACGCCCAGCAGGGTGCGCTCCCCGGCCCGGGGCGGCGTCACCGCCAGCAGGACGGGCTTTTTCTCTTCTCTATCGGTTCCGAATAGAAGGTCCTTCGTGTTCAGCTTCAATGCTCTACTCCTTCCTCTATGGGCCTCTCTCTATGTGTCCGTCGTTTCGTTGCCTACCTGTGCTGGCCCGGCCGCCACTCGATTACCGCCGTCTCCTCCGGGGTGGCCTCGATGCGGACGGGGAAGCGGTTGCCCTTGGCGAGAAGCAGGCCGTCTCCCCTGGGGCAGGACAGCAGCCATCGCTGGAGGTCCTGGGGCAGGTCGAAGGCGTCGCCGACCGTGCTTATCGCTGCGGCGTCCTGCTGCAAGAGCAGCTTGAATGCGGCGTTCTGGAGGAGGGCGCGACCGGAGTGGCCGGTGATCGTCCTCGACGTGTCCTCGGAGAGGAGGTCCTGCACGTCCTGGGTGATGAACTGCAACCCCAGCCGGTGCTTGCGGGCGCGCTTCGCCATGCTGACCATGAAGGCCGCGCCTTCGGGGTGCTGCATGATGCTCCACACCTCGTCCACGACCAGGAGTCTCGGCTTGGGGTCCTGGGCTGCTGCTGCCCACACCGTCTCGGTGCAGACCATCGCGGCGGCGGGCCGGAGCTCCGGTTCGAGCAGCCGCAGGTCGAATACGGTGACCAGGGCCTCGTTGCCGAGGAGATCGTCGCCCTCGTCTGATAGAAGATGACGCAGGCTGCCGGTGGCGAAGGGCCTCAGCAGCCTTGCGAGGCCGGGGTCTCCCGCCTCGTCCTCTTGCAGATACTTGTAGAAATCGCGGAAGCCGGTGCGCTCGCGGGGCTTGGCGTAGTAGCCCGCCAGGGCGTGGTCGAGGGATGCCCGGCGCTCCGCGCCGAGACTCTCTCCCACCATCACCTCGATGAGGCGTCTCAGGCTGCCGATGCGCTGGAGCATCTCCTCGGAGTCGCCCCGCTCGATGACGAAGGGGTTCATGCCCTGGCCGGGGACGCCGGGGGAGAGGACTCTCCCGCCCGCAGCGCGGGCCATGTCCGCGTACTCGCCCTCCGGGTCGATGACGTAGGCCGTGATGCCGCGCGTGATGCCGCGCAGCACGCCCAGCTTGGTGGCGAAGCTCTTGCCGCTGCCCGACCGTGCGAGGACGGCGGTGTTGGCGTTCAGGTGCGTCCCGTCCCAGGGGTCGTAGACCACGGGGGAGCAGGCCCGCATGTCGATGCCGTAGAGGGTGCCTGAGCGGGTGTCCAGGTCGGGCGGCGAGAAGGGGAAGAGGCGGGCGATGCTGGACGTGTCCAGGCTGCGCCACTCGGCCACGGCGTTCAGGGCAAGCGGCAATGTCGAAATCAGCCCCTCGCGCTGGCGGAAGGCCAGGTTGTCCAGCTTGCCCAGGGTGGCGGCGAAGTGGGCCTTGGCCCTCTGGGTCATCTCCCTCAGCGACGCCTCGTCCTTCGCGTGAAGGGTCACGGAAAGCGATGCGTGAAACAGCCGCTCCCTGCCTCTCTGCACCTCGTCGCGCAGGCGGGTGATGTCCTCCAGGGCGATCTCCGCCTCCGGGGACATGGTGCGGCCCCGCTTGAAGGACAGGCTCTGCGCCGACTCGAACCTGACCTTCTGCCACTCCAGCGTCCTCGCCGCCTGCTCCGCCGGTATCGGGCCGACGTGGACGGACAGGTCCATCGGCGCGCCCGCAGCCATGAGTCCCTGGAGGAAGCCGGGGGCCAGGGAGCGGGGCCACTTGCCCAGGTGCAGGGAGCGGACCAAGCGGTCTCCTACGCGCACGTCGCGGCGTCCTATCTCCACCTCGACGGGCGTCTCCTCGTCGAACCCGGAAGGTGAGCCGCCGAGGGCGGCCGATACGAGCATCATGCGAAGCTGTCTGCCCTTCAGCGGGTGGACCGACAATCCGGCCCGCGACAGCAGGCCGCGAAGGTCGTCGATGCGGGCGAACTCGCACACGGCGTAGAAGCGCCGGTCGAGGATGCCGTCCCTTGCCTCCAGATCGTTCAACAGGCGCCCAAGGGACTCGGCGGCCGCCCTCGTCTGCGGGGGCAGGTCCTCCGGCTGGGCCTCCTTCAGCTTCTCCCTCATCCCTTCCAGGCGTGGCGGGTGCTGCCTTATGAGCAGTTGGGCCGGGAAGTCGAGGGCGTTCAGCGCCCCGGCGAAGGCCCCCAGCTTCGGCTCGTCGATCTCAAGACCCATCACCTCGCATACGCCGAGCTTCACCCCGTCCAGGCGCACCGGGCCGTCGTCGTCCAGGTGTGAGAGCATGAAGAACAGGGGCAGCTCGGGCGGGAGCTTGGGCGCCGGGGTCTCCGTCGTTGCGCCGGGTTCCGGCTCCGTGGGGAGTCCGCCCTCCGGCGTCTCCCCTCCGCGTTTCGTGATTCGTTCAATCAGCTTCTTCAATTCCGTAGATTCCTTTTCTCTAGGGTGTTGGGAAGTCCACGAGGCCGCTGCTGAGCAGCGCGGCCACGCCCTTGGCCGAGAGCGCCAGGACCAGCCCGACCACCGCCATGACGACGGCGGTCTTGGCCTTGCCCCCGCCCCGCTCCTCGCCGCCCTCGGCCATGAGGATGAAGCCGGCCCAGACGATGGCGAACAGGCAGAGGCCGGAGGCGGCGTAGGCCATCGCCGTGAGCACGCGGTCGAACTGGCGGAGCATCTCCTGCTCCTCCGCCGGGGCCGCGCCGGTGGTCGCCAGCGCAGCCCCGGCCAGCAGGGTTGCCGCAATCGCGCGCCTCACCAGGGCCACTCCCATCCCAGCAGGTCGAACCACTGGCGCAGGCCGTCGGCGGGCTCCTGCTCGGCGGGCGGGTCCTCCGGCTCCGGCTGGGGCAGGACCAGCGCCTCGAAGGGGTCGTCGCTGCCGACGCCGGACGCCAGGGCCAGCATTTGGCCCCTCGTCCTCGCGATGGGCGAACGCTCCACCGTCTCGGCCTTGACGTGCTCCTTGTGCAGGACGTCCACCGTGACCTGCTTGGCGATGGTGGCGCTGGGGACGTAGGCGTAGGCCGTCGCGGTGGCGGACGACGTCGTGGCGGCGGATGATTCGGCGCCGTCGTCGCAGGTGACCGTCACCGTCTCGCTGTCGTAGTCGCTGTCCCCCGGGCGGTAGAGGTGCACGGTCCTGGTGACCTGCTCCACCCGCTCCGGGTGGTGGGTGAGCTGCGTCAGCGGAGGGATGGGGATGCGGAGGCTCGCCTCCAGGCTCACGTCCACGCTCACGGCGTGAAACGCCTGCCCAACCGCAATGGGAAGCCGGAAACTGGTCTCTCCGCCGGGGACGAAGGCGACGTTGGTATGCGACGCTCCCGTCGAGGCGGCGATGGTCCCCGTGACCGCCGTCACCTGGGCGTCCATCAGGGCCGTCTCGGTGACGCTGGCGTGTCCCGCCACCATCTGAAGCTCCACAGGGTGCTCGATGCTCGTCACGCACTCCGATGCGACCACGCCGCTGACCGCTCCGGGCGTCCAGCCCAGGGAGGTCATGCGCAGGTCGCACAGCTCTCCGTCGATGGTCGGGAGGGGGTACGGGATCTGCTCGTGCTCGACGGTCAGCGCCCCGGCCTGGCCGAGGGTGTCCTCCCAGGAGACGGTGAAGGACGGGGCGGGGCCGTTCAGGGGGAGGGAGTAGTCGATGCTCTCCCCCTCGGCCAGGGAAGCCGATCCCCAGAAGCGCAGCCAGGTTCCCTGCGGGCCGCCGAAGGCCCGCACCCGGATGTCCAGGACGGTTGCGGCCCGCAGGGTGACGGCGGCCCGGTCGCCGGAGACGGTGAGCGCCTCGACGAATATCCGGCGTCCCTCCACCGGCTCGGTCAGCTCGAAGTCGATCTCGTCCCGCCAGGGCTCGTGGTCGTCGGCCAGGGCCGACTCCGGGACGGCCACGACAGCCGCCATCAGGACGGCCAGGGCCACCACCGGAATCCAGCCCATGCGGGGCTTCCTTCGTCTGCTCTGAAGGGTCTCGGCCCGGTGGTCGTGACGCTGGCCCCTCCCCCCGTCCTTCCCCCTGCGCTTGCCGAACCAGCGCATCCGCCCGTTGCGGCGCTCCTTGTTCTTGCGGGTCTTCCTCTTCTTGCGCAGCCTTCCCAGGCCGCGCCCGGCGCGTTTCGCCATCAGGCTCAGCGGGCCGGGGCCGCTCCGCACCGGTTGGGCCGGCGCGGGCGGCTCCGCTCTCACCAGCTGGGACACCGGCCCGGCGTAGAGCCGAGCCCCCAGCCGGTACTTCAGCAGGTCGGCGGCCACCAGGGGCAGCCGCCGACCGCCTATCTTCCCCACCACCATCGCCATCCCGACGAGTCCGAAGACGACGGCCAGGGCCATGCGCACCTCGGACGGGCCGACGGGGGCGTAGCGGTAGGCCCCGTAGGACAGGGCGAATACGGCCATCACCGCCACGATCTGCGGGAAGGTGAACCCCAATAAGACCCGGTCCTCGGCCTGGACGTGAGTCGGTACCTCGTGTTCTCTCATGTTCTGTTCCTCCCTCCTTACGCCGGCCTAGCTGTCCGATGGGGGTGTGGGGTCGGGCAGCACGTCGTCGATGTCGATTCCCGGGTCCACAACCGCGTTCATCACCAGCTCCACGACGCCGTAGGCGACCAGGGCCAGGACGATGCCCGCCAGGGCAGTCATCATTGCGCTCTTGCCGCGCTCCATCTGGTGGGGCGCTCCGCTGGCGGTGAGGTACAGGTACGCACCGTAGATGAAGAAGCCCACGCCTATCGCTCCCACGACGCCCAGCAGGATGCCCACCAGGTTCGATATGGTCTGTGTCAGTTGTTCCATTCGTTCTTTCTCCTCTCTTCCGCCGGACGCTGCTCGCTTTCCCGGCGTTCATCACTTCGTTCTCTCGCCTCGGTGACTCCCCGTTATCTGCACATCGCTCCTCCCTCCCTTGCTTTACTTATCGACGCGAATTCCATCGTTGGCTTGCTAGTCGTTTCCTGAGCTACTCCCCGCTGCTTCTGGGCTCGCCGCCCCCGTCTCCCCCGGCGGATGGGGTGGCCATCGAGGCCGCCGAGCTGAGGCCGCTGGCGGCGGCCGAAACGCCCGCGCTGGCCGCCATCGCTCCCACCGCCATGCCTCCCGGCCCTCCCGCCGCCCCGCCCGCCAACATCCCGATGGTCTTGGCCGACCTGACCATCGAGGAGGGCAGGTTCATGCCGAAGTAGAGCATCGAGAGCCAGGAGTCGAAGGTCCCGGCGTTGCCGAGCATCGAGGGCACCCGGGTCGCCATGTAGACGAAGGCCAGGGACAACAGCAGCTTCCATATGAGGTCCTGCACCGGCTCGAAGGCGGCGATGGCGGCGACTTCATTCAAAAAGCCGAAGCCCAGGGCCAGGGCGATGAGCTGGATGGCCTGCTGGAACACCGTGGTCATGAAGAGGCGCAGCCAGTGGCGTCCCCAGCCCGCCGTGTGGGGCAGAATCCACAGCCCCAACGCGATGGGCGCCAGGGCCAGGAGGATGTCGATGAGGGCCAGGCGCAGCACCATCTGGACGATCACGTAGAGGACGAAGAAGCCGTAGACGAGGTAGAGGACCGCCAGGAGGAGGGCCATGCCCACGCTCCCGGCGTTGACGGCGGTCAGCAGCGTTCTCAGCGTGGAGCGGAGCATGTCTCCGGCGGTGACGTTCAGGGAGACGGCTATGAAGCCGGACACGGCGTCGGCGACGTCCAGGACCAGGGCGCACCACCAGAGGGACGACGCTGCGGCGACGAGGCCAAGCACCAGGCGGGGCACCATCTCCCGCCATCCGGCCTGCTGGCGGCCCAGGTGCTCGCTCACGATGAGGCTGAGGCCCATCCAACCGAGGATCACGACGAGGGCGCCGGAGGTGATGGCCCAGACGACCATCCAGGCGTGCTGGACCAGGTGGTGGGCGTAGGTGAGGTCCGCAGGGGTGCCGGTGAGGATGTCGCTCATGACCCGGAGTCCCTCCGGCAGTTGTCGGCGTCCTCGCCGGACGCCCGCTCAACGACGCCGCAGAGGGTCCCGTGGACTCCCTCGACCATCCAGCCGGCGAAGGCCCTCGCCCAGCGTCCGGGGTTGAGGGCGGCGAGCACCTTGTCCCAGATGCGGCCCGGCTGGTGGATGGGGACGACGGCGTAGAAGTCGCCCCTCTTGCCGTCCTCGTCCTCGACCAGCATGACCAGCAGGTAGGCCCGGTCCCGGTCGAGGTCGGGCTGCTCGTCCAGGTCGGGGTACTCCCACGAGTACTCCCAGCCGTCGCTCCTCTCCTTCTCGCCGCCGCTGACCAGGTAGACGGCGCTGATCCAGTCGCCGGTGTCGGCGTCGCGGACGGCGTAGTGGAGCACCACGATCTTGCGGTCGAAGACGGGACGGGCGACGAACTCGCCGCCGCCCTTGCGCTCAACGAAATCCCGGTCGGCGTTGACCAGGACGATGCCGCGGGGCGGGGTCTGGGCCAGGGCGATATTGCTTGCGGGGATCGCCACCAGCGCCGCCAGAAGCAGCGCGGATGCCAGGGGAATAAACCGCCTGAAAGACCGGAGTTTCGATTTCAGAGCCAACTCGTTCACCTCCCTGCCGTCTAGTGCGAATCAACGATTCGCCGCTGTCCCGAAAGAGTGTGGACAACCGGGGCGCCCTGCATAACTACCTGAAGGGGCACTCATATGAGGGCCCCTATAGGCCCTTGGTTTGGACACCCCTTCCGTGATGTCATTGGGGTGTACAGAGAAAGGACTTTGGCGACAATTTGTCTGGGGTGGTGGTTTCGTAGCTGAAACAGGGGGGAATCCCCCCCTACAGGACGTAAAAAGTGAACACTTTGTCGTAAGGGCACGTTCCGGCCCCGGGGTGCAAAACGGGCCATAGTGGTGAACAAAACGCAGCCCGGAAAAACGGCGAAATCGAGCAAAACCACCCACACTGGTCGACAAGACGCAGCCCGTGGAAATTGGGGCCGGCGTCTGGGGGCCGGGCCGGGGTCGAAAGTCTGGAATGGAGGCGTGGCGAATGGAAGCGAGGAAGCCGGTCTTCGGAAAGAGCAACAGCGTGGAGGACATGCAGCACGTGCGGCTCATGGCGCTGCTCCAAGAGCTGGAGCGGGAGCACGGGCGCAAGGGAGCGGCGGCGGTCCTGGGGCTCGACCACCGGACGCTGGGCGCCAGCCTGGACGATGGCGTGCTGTCCCGGCGGGTCCGGGGAGCGTTGGAGCGGGCGTTGCAGGAGGGCATCGGCTCCGCAGCAGACCGGCAGCGGGAGCGCAACGACGGTCTGGAGAAGCGGCTGGAGGAGCTGGAGGGCGTCGTCGAGGCGCAGGGGAAGGAGATGCGGGTGGGACGCAGGGCGTTGGAGGACGCAATGCGGGCCGGGCGGGAGGAGCAGGCCAAGGCGCTCAGGGAGTTGGAGACAAGGCTGGCGCAGCCCCGGACCGACGGGGCAGCCCAGGGCGATGCCACTCCGCCCAGGCCCGGCCAGCCCAGGCGGAGGGCCACGCTCAGGCGGGAGTTCCCCGACCTGGTGACCCGCGAGCCCGCCGAGGACGACGAGGAGGTGTTCGCCGACGCCTGGCCGCTGATCGTCGAGTGGCGGGAACTGAAGGCCGCGCACCCAAGCCGGGGCAGGGGTCCGTCGTGGCTGGCGACCCAGGAGCGGCTGCTG
The DNA here is from genome assembly GCA_965218945.1 of Dehalococcoidia bacterium. GTDB lineage: Bacteria > Chloroflexota > Dehalococcoidia > Lucifugimonadales > UBA2985 > DAOUJW01. The sequence goes on along the minus strand of OZ244718.1, from coordinate 1,759,779 downwards.
ACGGTGGAGCTGGCGCTGCTGGAAGAGCACGGGATGACGCTGCCCCCGGAGACGTACCCGCTGCGGGGCTTCGCCCGCGACGGCCAGACCAGTTGGCGCAGGACCGCGCTCTACGACACGCGGAGAGCGCGGGCAAGGTGGGAGCTACTCCGGCGCGTGCTCACCCTATGGCTCTGGCGGAAGTAGCAGGCTCCCGGCGCGGGGAGTCGCTGGCAACTTTTGTGAACACTTTGGCGGCAATCTGCGGAAGGGGGCCTGCAGGCCCTCTTTTGCGGGTCTCGGGCCGTTGATAATGAGTGTGCTGTTTGGCTTTCTCCAAGGTTTCCGACCATAGAAACCTGGGTGCGTGGTCCCTGTTGCACGGGCATGACCGGAGGATGATTCGCTCTCCCCCGGTCGCCCACGAGGGAATGCTGTCGAAGCGGAGTTGACGTTGGTCCTTCGCAGACAGCGCGGGCCGAAACGACGGAGTTGACTTAGCCCTTCGTCCTCGGTCCAGTCCGGCGGATGGAGTGATAAGCCCTTCGCCCGTTGGACGCCCGTTCAGCGACTGAAGTTGATCGCTTCATTCGCTGGACTCAGGTCTGGCGGTTGGAGTTGATCGCTTCTCCCGCTGGACTCATGGACGGACCGCACCCCTTGCGCCTCGTCCTCACTTGGTCGGTCGGAATGCGCCTGCCTGTTGCAGACAGGTCTGTCGCTCTGACTGGCTCATCATGCTCTGCGGCATGGCTGACACGCAGCCTAGCCGCTGCTTCGACATGCGCCGGTCCGCCGTTCTGAGCAGGCTGGCCGCTTCACGTCTCGCAGCTCTCCCACTGACGTTGTTCACCCTGGGCCGCGCTGCGTCTTTCTCCCATGCGCCGGTCTGCGGTCACGTCGTAGGCTGGTCGCTTCACCTCTCGCAGCTTCCCCCACGGCCATTTGCGCCCTGGGCGAGCCGCGTCTTTCTCCGATGCGCTGGCCTCCGATGAAGTCGTAGGCCGGCCGCTCCCCTCGTAGCCCCCCGGAGTCGATTCCCCGACGAATCACCCCCGTATCAAGTACGGGGCAGGCTCTGGGCCGAGCTGCGTCTTCTTCACCCCACTCCGTCTCCCGCGTCCGGCATCCGACCGTGGGCGGAGTGCGTCTAGCGTCAACCCCCGTCACGAACGACTCCCGCCGTGGATGTCCTGCGCGGGTCAACAACAGAAAGGAGGAGTCCATGCACGTCAACGAGGTCCATCGCCGCTGACGGCGGGGCCTCCGGCTCTCACCACACATCCAAACGCACAAGGGCCGTTCCCATCCGGGGACGGCCCTTCTTCTTTGCCCGCAAGCGGGCGCAGGCCAAAGGCAACACAACACAGAAGGAGGACGGACCGATGACGACGGCAACGATGGCAACCGGAACGACGACGAGGACGGCGGAGAGCGAGCTGCGGGCGGCTGCGAGGCGGCGGGGGGTCACCATGAAGGAGCTCGCGGCCCTGATGGGCGTGAGTGCGGGATACCTGTCGCGGATCGCCAACGGGGGCAGTCCGTGGACGCCCAAGATGCGGGAGAAGGTCGCGGCTGTCCTGGGAGAGGTCCCCGGCCAGGGAATCGTCTACCGCCAGGGCGGCGTCGTGACCGGCGAGAGCAGCTTCATCCGGGAGCGCGCCCGCGAGATGGGCATGACCATGCGGGACCTGGCCGACCGCGCCGGGGTGTCCTACGGATACATGACGGGGGTGGCCCGTGGCCGCGTCAACATGGGCGTCAAGGTCCAGACACGGATCGAGTCGGCGCTCAAGGCCCCGGCCAAGATCGCTCCCGCACAGTGCGCCAACCGCCCGGCGAGCGTGGTGAGCGGGCAGAGCAGCTACGTCCGGGAGCGCGCCCGCGCCCTGGGCATGACCATGCGGGAGCTGGCCGAGCGGGTCGGGGTGTCCGCCAGCTACATGTCGGAGGTGTCCCGCGGCCGCAGGGGCATGGGCGTGAGGGTCCAGGCGTTGGTCGAGGCGGCGCTGGAGGTCGAGGCGACGGTCGCGTCCGCGCAGCTTGCCTGCGTCGACACGAAGGCCGTGTGGGACCGCATGGACGCTCACGGGATCAGCCAGAACGAGGTCGCACGGCGAGCGGGCATCAGCTCCTCGTACCTCTCCCAGATCATGAACGGCAAGTCCACCCCGTCGGCGGGCGTGCTGAAGAGGCTGCACGCCGTGCTGTTCCGGCGCGCGAAGTCGGAGGAGCGGGTCATGCCCGCCGAGGTGAAGGTGCTGGGCTGGCGGAAGGGCGAGCGGAGCGGCATGGTGGTGCACGGCGCGGGCGGGCCGGGGCGCCGGGGCAGGTCCGGAGGCCCCGCCGTCCGGGTCGGCGGCCGGGTGCCCTGGGGCGCGAAGGCGGAGTACGCCTACCGCGCCGGGTACGACGGCGCGGGCCGGTTGTCGATGACGCCCGTCCTGATGCCCGGCTACTCCGCCATGCTCAAGCAGCCGGAGATGGCCGCCGCCTAGAGACACGGGGGAAGGACACCGCGATTCGGTGTCCTTCCCCCGGCACGCCAATGTATGCCGCCTTTTTTGCGTTTCACCCCCTGCGGTCGCGGCCGCCTCGCCGATGCGCCGCCTTTCGCTTCGGGCTCTTGCAGCGCGGCGGGGCGGCCGGTCTGACGACCCTCGCGGAGCTCCGCTCGCCCCCGGCGGAGCCGGGCGTCCCATTCCCCGTTTCGCGCCGGATGCTCCAGTCGGTGAACAGATGGCCCAGGTCCAGGTCGTCGGCCAGGTCCAGCAGCGCCATCTGATGCCGGAAATGGGGCCGCACCCCTTCCTTCCACCACCGCTTCACGGTGTGGGGATAGGTCCCGAGGCGGCGGGCGATCTCCGCCCACGGCAGGTCCGACTCCTCCTTGAAGCGCACCAGGCGCTCCGGGAAGTCGTCGGGGAAGACGTAGGTTCTTCTGCTGTGATGTGTGCGCTGTCTCGGCATGACGCGGGTCCTCCCGGTGCACCGCCGCAGACTCTCTCCTACGGGAGGGCAGGCGTTCCATTTCCTTCACGCCTCATACCGTGTGGGGTTCGGTTCCCGGCCTGTGCGCCTGCCTCACCCGTCCATGCATGTGTGCTTGCTTCTTTGGGGAAGCCGCCGCAGGGTTGTGTGACGGCCTCCCCGGGCGCCAGTATGCAGGTTGAGCCAATGGCCCCTCTCAATGTTCGTATCGGCGCTCTCGTCGCTTCTCGCCTACCGGTTTCGGCGGCGGCGATTCATCCGGTCGAGGCTCAATCATCGAGGCCGTCTTGAACCCTACGGAGAAGGTTATTCCGCCGTTATATCGAGCCAGGTGGACTTCTTGCCCTCCCCGTCGGCATTCACCGCCGCCACCCGGTAGCGGTACTCCACGCCTTCCTCCACGTTGCCATCGGTGTAGGTCATGGCCTTGCCGGCCGCGTCGATGGTGGCGTACTTCGACAATGCTTGTCCGTTCATGCTGCCGTTCTGGAGGATGCCGCGGTAAACCACGTATTCGACAACGGCGGGGCCGGTAGGCGCTTTCCACGCCAGCTGTATCTCCTGCGTCGTGGCCTTGCCGGCGAGGCTTTGCGGCTTGCCGGGCAGGGCCGTCACCGCATCCGTCGCGGCGCTGGGCAACGATTCCTCGTTGTTCGCGTCGTCGGTGAAGGACACGATCACCTTGATGGCCTTGCCCTCGTCCCTATCGGCCAGGGTGTAGGTGGAGCCGGTCGCGCCCTGGATGTTCGTGTCGTCGGCCATCCACTGGTAGCTGAAAGTCACGTTGTCCAGCCCGTCCTCGTCGGCGATGCCCGTCGTGTCGGCAGTCAGTGTCTGGCCCACCTGGGCCGTGCCGCTGATGGTGGGCTGGCCGGTGGCCGGACTGTTGGGGGGCGGTCCAGGTATGACTCTTGCGGCGCCGACGGACAGCATCCTGCCGTCCTCGGTGCACACCGCCCCCGCCGCGTCGCAGCCGGCGAGCGGTGACAGCGACACCGTCACCATGGCGTCGGACTCCGGGGTCAACCGGACCTCCCACAGGTCGCTGCGGCCGTCCACCCGGCTTGCGGCCTCGACGGTGGCGTTGGTCACCGCCAGGGCATGGTCCCGCAGCGCCTCCGGGGTGGTGGACACCGCCTCGCTGAACACCAGCTGGAAGGCGAACGGCGTCCCCCCTCCGCCGTGGCCCGCCTCCGGCAGGCCCTCGAACCGCGCCGTCAGCGGCTCCGTCTCCTCTTCCTCATCTTCCTCGACGTTCAACTCGCCGCTCCCCGGCTGCCCGGATGCCGCCGCCGTCACCGTGAACGACACCTCCAGGGTGTGCTGCACGGCGTACGTCCTGTCGGGGCCGCCGTATGCCGTGGCCTCCAGCGTGTACGAGCCCGCGGGCAGGGCCATTCCCTCGCCGCCCGCCAGCAGGTACGGCGCGTCGTTTTCGGTGGACCTCACCCTCTTCTTGCCGCTGAGCTCCAGGTGCACGCTGCCGGCCAGTTCGCCCGCGACCAGCTCCGCGCGGATGGCGTACGACCCGCCGTCGGGATCGGAGAGCTCGACCGTGGCGCCGTCCGTCAGCGCCGCCAGCGACGATCCGTCTGCGTCCAACAGCGAGAAGCCGGCCAGCACCTTGCGCACCTCGGTGCGCTCCGCCAGCAACGCCTCCCGCCACGGACCCACCGCCAGGCCCTTGCTGTCGTAGGGCCGCACGCGGACCGTTATCGGCTGGCTGCGCTCCACACCTTCGTCGGTCGTCGGCACCGTTTCGCTGATCGGTATCGTATAGGCCGTCTCCCCGGTCCGCTTCTCCCGCGAGTAGGTCGAGCCCTCCTGACGGTGCACCCGCCCGTACTCCTCGTCCGGGCCCCAGCGCCACTGCACCTGGTAGCCCGTCGCGCCGGGGACGGCGCTCCAGGTCACGCGCGGGTAGTCCCTGGCGTCGGGCGCCACCGTCAGCGAGCCCACGGGGTTCAGGGTCTCCGGCGCCGGCGCCAGCACCCTGACCAGATGACCCCAGAGCAGCAGAGGGGAATACCGATCGGTGAGGGACCGCCGGTAGTACACCGAGTGCTCCACCGACGCCTCGAAGCGCGTCTCCAGCAGCAGCTCCAGCCAGAGATCGAGCGGCACGGCCAGCGTCACCGTCTGCCACTCGCCGGGGTCGTCTTCCCCCATGCACGGCATCGGAGACACTTCTTGCGACGCGTCCACCGGAATATGCGGCGGCGCACCCTCCGAGGCGCCGCTCATCCTCTGCACCGTGAGGGTCTTGTACCCCTCGCACCGGCCCGGCCGCACCCGGTAGCTGACCGTGCTGCCCAACACCAGCGTCACCTCCGGGTCGGCGTCAACGACGCCGTCCCCGTTGTCGTCCACCTCGATCACCGGCCCCGTGGGGTAGGTGGTGCTGCGCGAGGGCGACCACTCGCCGTCGCCCTCGTCGTTGGTGGCCCGCACCTGCACCTGGTAGTCCGAGTCCGCGTCCAGCCCGCCGATGGTGGCGGTGAGGCCCGTCACGTCCTGGGGGCCGTTCCTCCAGTTCTCGGCGCCGGTCTTGCGGTAGCGCAGGTCGTAGGACTCGATGTCCGGCCTGCCGCTGTTGTCCGGCGTCTTCCACGTCACATCCAGGCTGCCGCTGTCGTCCGGTCCGTCCGAGAGGGTCGGGGCACGGGGCGCCAGGGGGGGCTCGTTCACGTCGATGACGAGGATCGCCACCTCGACAGTGGCGTCGCCGCGCTCGCCGTCGTCCGCCTTGACCGTGACGGAGTACTCCGTGGTGACCTCGTGGTCATAGGTCACACCCTCCCTGGTCAGAATCTGGCCGGTCCTGGAGTTGATCACGAAGGAGCCGGCGTCGTCGCCCTCCAGGCTGTAGGTCAGGGTGTCGCCGTCTTCGTCGGTGGCGGTGAACGGGTCGCCGACATACTCGCCGGCGCCGGTGTTCTCCCGCAGACCGCGCACGGCTGACTCCTGGTCGAAGGCCGGATCGGTGTTGTCCGACTTCAGGCTGCCGTCCACCTTGTGCCCGCTCTGTGTTCCTTGCCTCGGGTAGTCGAGATCGGCGGCCACGTCGTCGTCAACGCCCTGGATCGCGCCGCCGTTGAGCTCCAGCTCGTTCTCCAGGATGTAGATGCCGTCGGTGTCCATGTCGCCTTCTACAACGACGTAGGTGAACCGCAGCGCCGTGGTCCCCGTACCGCCGTCGTAGTCCGCCCACCGGTAGTGCTGCTGCATTCCGCCGCCGATGCGCAGCCGGATGCGCGGCGTGCCGGTGACGTTGACCGCCTGGTCGAAGGTCACCGTGACCTCGATGGTCTCTTCCCGGCCGTAGGTGTCGATATCCGCCTTCGGCGTCGAGCTGACGTCCAAATCGTCCACGGCGGGCGTTTCGGCCACGTCGGTCACGGTCACGGTGATGGTCTGCTCGGCCGTCATCGCCCGGTCGCCCGTCCCCCCGGTGGCGGTGACGGTCACCATATAGGTGTTGTTCCTACCGGCGTCGGTGGGGTTTTCGTGGTCAGGCGCGTCCTTGAACGTCAGATCGCCGCTGGACTCGCCGATGTCGAACTTCGCCCGGTCCGCGCCGCCGGTGACGGCATAGGTCACCGCGTCCACGGCGTCGGGGTCCGCGGCAATCACCGTGCCGGCGTCCGTCTGGTTCTCTTCCACCGAGAAGGACGCGGCGCTGGAGAACGCCGGCGGGTCGTTGGCGGTGGGCTGGTCGGAGACCGTGAACACGCCCGAGAGGCCATAGACGCCTCTGTTGGTGCCCCTGCCTGCCGTGTTGCTCTGTATGGGGCCGTGGGCGCTGTCACTGCCGTTGGGGCTGCCCTGCATGACCCAGTGATTGCCGGAATTGCCCAGGGCGCGGCTTTCGGTGTTGGTGTCGTTCATCGCTTCCGTACCGTCTTCTGCGCTGCCCGTCCAGATCTTCCAATTGTTGCCAATGCTCACCGAATCGCCGTTCTCTCTCCTTCCCGTGGCCTCCTCGTCCCAGTCGCCGTCGTAGAAGTCGGCGTAGTCGTCGGCCACCTGGGCGCCGCCCAGCCAGTAGATGGGCACGCCCGTGCCCGTCGTGCCGGTGTTGTCCCGGGCATCGACGTCTTCGGTGCTGCCGAGCATCCGGAAGGTTCCGCTGAGGGCCTTGATGTCCGCATGGCCGCTCGCAGCCACCAGATTCTGAACGAAGGTGTTGTAGACGTCGATGTCCGAGTCACTCGCGTTTCTGCTGGTTGTCCCAATGAACAGCAGCCGGAAGCTGTCGCCCGGGCCGAGGTCGCTGGGTATCAGGCTCCAGTCGGCGGGGACCGTCGTCTCCGCCATCTCCTCGGCCGGCGCGTTGGTGGAGCCGCTGCCCGGACTCGACCAGGCGCCGTCGCCCTCGTCGTTGGTGGCCCGCACCTGCACCTGGTAGGCCGAGTCCTCGTCCAGCCCGCCGATGATGGTCGTGGTGACGGTCACGTCCTGCGGGCCGTCAATGTAGTTGCCGGTGGTCCCCTTGCGGTATTGCAGGTCGTAGGAGTCGATGGCGGGCCTGCCGCTGTTGCCGGGGGCCGTCCAGCTCACCGACAGGCTGTCGCTGCTATCCGAGACGGCCGAGACCGTGGGGGCTGCCGGGGCCGAGGGGGGCTCCTCCACGTCGATGATGTCGATGGCCACGGCGATGGTGTCGGTCCCGCCTTTGCCGTCGTCGGCCTTGACCGTGACGGAGTATTCCAGCTGCGACTCGTAGTCGTAGGTCACGCCGGTCTCGGTCTGGATCTGGCCAGTAGACGCGTCGATGGTGAAGGAGGCGGCGTCGGTCCCCTCCAGGGTGTAGGTCAGGGTGTCGTCGTCGGTATCGGTGGCCGTGACCGGGCCTCCGACGTCGACGCCGGCGGCGCTGTTCTCCGCCACCTCCCGCGTCGCGCTCTCCGATTGGAAGCTTGGCGCGGTGTTGGCCTTCTGGGTGATGCCCACCACGATGGCGTCGCCCGTCGACCAGCCCAGGGCGGTCTGAAGGTCCCATGAGTATCTGGACCAGTCCGTCCCTGTCGAATAGGTGGCATCGGCGAAGGAGAACGAGGCGTCGTCGCCGAGATGGAGCGTCAGGTTGCCGGCGTCATCTTGCGAGAGAATGGGTGAGAGGATGATCCGGACATAGGTGGTGCCACCCACGTTGTCGTTGTCGAAAAGGTGAGTGACGGTGTAGGTGGTCGTGCCGACGTCGAACGTGGCAGGGGCGAGACTGCCCGTGGAATCACTGGCTTGGTACCCGTACGGGCCGCCGCTGCCGATTGCCCCCGCCGTCAGGCAGGCGCTCCAGAGCCGTCCCGTCGGCAGCGTCCCGCACCCGGCCGGCGCGTTCGTGGTCCCGCTGCCCGCGCTCGACCAGACGCTGTCGCCCTCGTCGTTGGTGGCCCGCACCTGCACCTGGTAGGCCGAGTCCGCTTCCAGCCCGCCGATGGTGGCGGTGAGGCCCGTCACGTCCTGGGGGCCGTCCGTAAAGTCGCCGGTGGTCCCCTTGCGGTATTGCAGGTCGTAGGACTCGATGGCGGGCTTGCCGGTGTTGACGGGGGCGGTCCAGGCCACCTCCAGACTGTCGGTCGTGCCGGAGACGGCGGAGACCGTGGGGGCTGCCGGGGCCGAGGGGGGCTCCTCCACGTCGATGATGTCGATGGTCACGGCGATGGTGTCGGTCCCGCCGTTGCCGTCGTCGGCCTTGACCGTGACGGAGTATTCCGGCTGCGACTCGTGGTCGTAGGTCACGCCGGTCTCGGTCTGGATCTGGCCGCTCTCGGAGTCGATGTCGAACGAGGCGGCGTCGGTCCCCTCCAGGGTGTAGGTCAGGGTGTCGTCGTCGCCGTCGGTGGCCGTGACGGGGCCTCCGACAGGGGAGCCGGCGGCGCTGTTCTCCGCCACCTCCCGCGCCGCGCTCTCCGATTGGAAGCTTGGGGCGGTGTTGGCCTGCTCCTCCTGGGTGATGCCCACCACGATGGTCTCGCCCGTCGACCAGCCCAGGGCGGCGGAACGAGTCCATAGGTGTCTGGAAATGCCCGTCCCTGTCGAATAGGTGGCATCGCCAAAAGAGAGCGAGGTGTCGTCGCCGAGATGGAGCGTCAGGTTGCCGGCGTCATCTTGCGAGAGAATGGGTGAGAGGATGATCCGGACATAGGTGGTGCCACCCACGTTGTCGTTGTCGAAAAGGTGAGTGACGGTGTAGGTGGTCGTGCCGACGTCGAACGTGGCAGGGGCGAGACTGCCAATAGAAAGGCTGCCCTGGTATCCGTACCTGCCGGTGCTGTCGATTTCCCCCACCGTCAGGCAGGCGCTCCAGAGCGGTCCCGTCGGCAGCAGACAAAGCCCGGCCAACGCGTTCGTGGTGCCGCTGCCCGCGCTCGACCAGAGGCTGTCGCCCTCGTCGTTGGTGGTCCGCACCCGCACCTGGTAGAGCGAGTCGGCGTCCAGCCCGCCGATGATGGTCGTGGTGTCGGTCACGTCCTGCGGGCCGTCAATATAGTTGCCGGTGGTCCCCTTGCGGTATTGCAGGTCGTAGGACTCGATGTCCGGCTTGCCGCTGTTGCCGGGGGCGGTCCACGTTACAGACAGGCTGTCGCTGCTGCCGTCCACGGCGGAGACCGTGGGGGCGGCCGGGAACGAGGGCGGCTCGTCCACGTCGTTCACGGTCACGGTGATGGCCTGGTCGGTCGTCAGCGCACGGGCGTCCGTCCCCCCGGTGGCGGTGACGGTCACCAGATAGGTGTTGTTGCCATCGGCGTCGGCGGGGTTCTCGTGGTCGACCGACGTGGGAATGGCCAGCAGGCCGCTGGTCGCGTTGATCGAGAATAACGCCAGGTCCGCGCCGCCGGTGATGGCATAGGTCACCGCATCCCCGGCGTCGGCGTCCTCGGCCGTCACCTGGAACGTAGCCGCCTGGTTCTCGTTCGTCGAGAAGTCGGGGTCGCTGGTGAATTCCGGCGCGGTGTTGGTGACGACCTGGTCGGAGACCCGGAACACGCCCGACAGGCCGTAGAACGCCGCGACGAGGGTGTTGCCGCCAGAGAGGGTACTGTCAAGCGGTTGGCCGATCCTCACATCGGACGCTCCCAGGGCGAACGCGTCGTTACCGGTGATAGCCTCCGTCCCGTTGGACGCGCTGCCCGTCCAAGTGCCTGATACATTAGGAGCGATCACTGGGGGCGCGCGGTCGGCCCCGTGCTCGTCCTTGCCGCCGTCGGCGTTGGACCACGATCCGTCGTAGAAGTCCTCGTAGTCGTCCGCCACCTTGGCGCCGCCGAGCCAGTAGATGAGCACGCCCTTGTCGTCGGCGGTGTAGGTGGTGAAGGTGTTGTCCCGGGCGTCCACGTCGGCGGTGCTGCCCAACACACGGAAAGTGGAGCTGTGGCTCTGGATGTCCGCATGGCCTGCTGCGGCGGCGGTCTGGACGAAGGTGTTGTAGTCAGCGATGTCGGTTGAGGCGGCGTTGCGCGTGCCGGAGGTGCGGAAGAGCAGCCGGAACTCGGCGCCCGCGCCCAGGCCGGTGGGTATCAGACCCCAGTCGGCGGAGACCACGATGGCCGCGTTGTTAGTGACCGTCTGGGTGAAGTTCGCGGCGTCGTTGCCGGCCGCGTCCTGGACCGCGGCGGCGTCGTTGCCCGCAGTGGCGTCGACGTAGGCCACCGTCACGACTTGGCCGCTGGTCAACGCGCTGGCCAGTCCGAGGGTCACCGAGTTGCCGGTCGCCGTGGCGCTGCTGACCACCGGCGCCGTGCCCGTGTCCACGCCGATGGTGAAGGCGGATGCCGGGGCGGTGGTCCCGGACAGGGACTCGCTGAAGACGATGATGACGGAGCTGCCGTCGACCGAGGTCACGGCGAACTCGGGTGTCGGGCGCACGCCGTCCACGTTGTGGCCCGATTGGCCGCCCTGCAATGGGTAGTCGAGGTTGGCGTCGGTCCCGCCGCTGGACTGGATCGTGCCGCCGTTGAGCTCCAGCTCGTCCGCGGCGATGTAGATACCGTTGTCGTCGAAGTCGTCCGCCTGGACCGTATAGGCGAACAGGAGCGCCTCGTTGCCGCTTCCGCTGGTGTAGTCCGCCCACTTCTGATGCACGGCGTCGCCGCCGCCGACCCGCAGTTTGATGCGCGGCGCGCCCGTGACCGTGACCGCCTGGTCGAAGGTCACCGTGACCTGGATCGTGTCGCCGATGGCGTAGGTGTCGTCGTCGCCCGGTTCGGAGGTGACTTCGACGCTGCTGACGACCGGGGCCGCGGCCGCTTCGGTCAACGACACCGAGATGCTGTCGGAGTCTGCGGCCCAGGTCAGGCCGGAGCTAGCCCACGTTAATAGAGACCCAGACTCCGTCGCGGACGAGAGGGGAAATGGCGAGTCGCCGATATTCAGCGTCAGTTCGGCGATGGTGGTCGCCGTGGGGTTGGGGATAAGCGCGAACTCCAACGTCGCCGTACTAGTGAGATAGAGGTCAGTGACGGTATAAGTGGTTCCGTCGTAATCGAACGTATTGTCGGTCAATCTATTAGAACAGAACTCATCCTCCTGATCAGTGTCACCGGAACATCCGACAAGGTTGCCGCGCGTCGTTGGGGTAAAAGTAGCCGACCAGACGGCCTCGTTCTGCTCCGCGGCTACAGCCCGGGTCACGGTCACCGCGTAGGTCTGCGTGGTGGTCCCGTCCTCGGCGGTCACCGTCACCGAGATCACGGTTTCGCCGACGTCGAGCGCGACCTGGTGGCCGTCCGCCGTGTCGTCGGCATCGGCGGGGACGATCGCGACCGTGGCGCCGTCGTGGTTCGCCGTTGCGGTGACCGTGGTCGAGGTCACCGAGTTGCCGACGCTCCCCGTGTAGGCCAGCGTGTCCGCAGCGAAGCTGGGCGACAGCGTGACGTCGCTCAGCGACAACGCGCTCAGTGTCGCGTCGTCGGACGCCGACATGGTCAGTGTCAACGCGACGGAGTCGCCCGTGCTCCAGCCCAGGGGGGCGGCAAGAGGCCATTGGTACTGAGAGACGGTCGGAAGCACGGTTGGAGCGGCATCGGCGAACAAAAGCGAGGCGTCGTCGCCAAGATTGAGCGTCAGGCCGCTGGCGTCTTCCACTGTAAGGGCAGGTTGGAAAGTGATCTTGATCCCGGTCAAACCGCCGCTGTCGTCGTTATCGCTAAGGTGCGTGACCGTGTAGGACGTCTCCCCGATGTCGAAACTGGCAGGGGAGAGAGTGCCGACGGGATCTTGATATCCCTTGGAGGCGAAGCTTACGTCCCCCACTGTCAGCGTCGCGGACCACACTACCGCCGACGCCTCGGCCGCAGCGTTCACGCTGATGACAAAGATTCCGCTGGAGGTACTGTTGTCGAAACGCCTAGAATCCTCGATGCTCCACCCCGTCGCGCTGCCGGAGTCCTCCGATGTCGAATCCGTACGACCGAGTTGGAAATCGCCGACCTCATTGCCGGTCGCCTCGAACACGACCAGATAGTCGGTATTTGCGGCCAGCGTGGCGTCTGCCGGCGCGGTGAACAGGTTGACCGCGCCGTCCGCATAGCTGTCCGGCGAGATCAGGGTGTGCACCAAGGTATCGATGGCGCCAGTCGCGTTCGCGGTGTAGATGTGGACGGTGAATGTCTCCCCGGATTCGAGGTCTTCGTCGCGGACATAGACCCCGACCGAACCCAGGCTGTATCCGCCCGTTTCCGCCCCAGTCCTGAAACCCTGAGAGTGTCTCTTGTCCGTGTTTCCAAGACTGATCCAGTTAGAGGCCAGAGTCTGTGCGGTGTTGGAGACCCAGGCCGTCGTCCCGCTCTGCTCCTCCGCGATGCCGGGTTGGGGATCCACCGTTGTTACCTTCGGGATGAACGCCACGGCCCGGTCGGAGGGCTGGCTTGCCTCCTCGCCGCGCAGGGCCTTGACCCTGTAGGCGTAGCTCTCCCCCGCTTCGGTGGCCGTGTCGTCGGCGTAGGTCGTGCCGGCGGACCCGGTGCCGGCGGCCAGGGTCGCCAGGTCCCCGTCTCCCACGGCGCGGAGGATCTCGTACCCGGTGACGGACTCGGCGTCCGCCGCCGGGGCGTTCCAGGCCAGGGCCACCCCCTCGATGACTCCATCGTCGCCGGAGACGAACTTGGCGGACAGGCCGCTGGGGGCCAGGTCCTCGGGGTCCGCCGGGATGTCGGCCCTGGCGTAGCTCGACCACTGGCTGACGCCGGTGGGGCTGACCGCCTTCACCCGGTATACGTAGCTGCCCTCGGGCGAGACCGAGCGGTCGGCGTAGCTGGTGGCGAACCCGGCGTTGCCGTCGATGACCTTGAACACGCCGGCATCGGCTTTGTCCCGGTCCCGGCGCAGGACCGCGTAGTGGGTAACGGTCTGGTCCGTTGACGCCGTCCAGGTGAGGCTGACCGAATCGGGTTCAGCCAAGGCCTGGAGGTCTGTGGGCCTCGCCGGCGGGCTCTCTCCGGTGGCGTTCCTGGTTGCGGTGACCGCCTGCTCCTGGGCATGGACGGGGGAAGCGGGGGTCAGGTCGGTCACGGTCATGAGGCCGACCATGGCGACGGCGACCGCCAGGAACAGGACTCGAAGGGGAGCTCCTCTTATGGCGGAAATCATGGTCTGAAACCGATTGGCGAAATGGAAGCTACGGTTGGACATGCGTCACCTCATGTTGATTTCGCCCGGAATCGAGGGCGTCACCCATCGCCCGTTGGCGGGGCGACGGCGTCACGGTAGTTCCAAGCGGTAATGGTCCGTCCGGGCGGATGCCGGAGGGGTTGGCGGTAACAGGGAAGCCGAATAGAGACAGGCCCTGTTGGGAAGTCGCGGAGGGACTCCTGGAGCCTGAAGGCGCGCGCTCGATAATCACGGGCGCGCTGTGGAGAGGTAAGTAGGCGGGGTGTAGCGGGTTACGGGAGCCGGAAAATCGGGGGGGGGGGGGGTGAACATACGTGCTACCCTCACTGGGAGGGCGGCCTCAAACGCGGTCGTCGTGGCCGGACGCGCTGCTTCCTGTGCGGGCCGTCGAAGCCTGCCGTCGCCATGGACGGCGACCTCCGGCATCGCTGGGACCGGCGGATAGTCTCTTCCCTGCTTGTGTTGCATCTTCCCCTGTCGGGCGGAACCCCGGATTGACGACCAGCCGGGCCGGTTTGTCTGCAAACAAGCGCCGCCCACGGCGAACGTGGCGGCCCGAGTTTCCGGCTATCATCTGAACGGCGTCACCCATAAAAACAGTAAAGACTCTTCATCGACTTGGTAAGGCCGAGACGCTACTTTTCCAATGACACTTTGTTAGCTCTTTGAGGACAGTATTGCTATCTGCTAATATCAATATGTTCGCGCTGAGTGTAGATGTGCTACTTTCAGCAGGTAAAAGCGCTCTTGCGGACGCAAGCAATGGTAGCTAAATTGGTAGTCAAATACACTCCGCCGTGACCACCAAACACTCCATGTTCTCACGCGCAGACCGGGGAGGAGATGTCTCAGGCAACCCGCCAGAGCCGGGGCCTTCATCCAATCAGGGCGGCAGCCGGCGTCTTTCGGACGGGCGGCTGGACGCTCAATGGGCTCGACGCCGACACGGTACGGTACGCCGCAGGGGTCTCGGTGTGGGGCCGCTGGTTCATCTCGTTCGTCACGCTGTTCCAGTTTGCCTACCGCTTTCGTTTCTGGTTTCCCGACAACTTCGAGTTCCCGCTCCTGCTGGTGCTGCTGGTTGCGCTCAACGGCCTGGTGCACTACCGGCTCGTGACGGGCAGACCCGTTACCTGGCGCTGGCTGCTCCTCCTCAGCGCCATGGACATAGTCCTGGCCACGACCGGGGTCGTCTTCCAGGGCGGGTTCGAGGAGGGCTTCGTGTTCGTGGCCTACTACCCGGCCCTTGCGCTGTTCGTCGTGGTCTTCCCGTCGCTGTGGCTCGGGTTGGCTTGGACGACGATGACCGCCGTCGTCTATGCCGTCGCAGTCCTGACGGTCAGTCCCCCTCTCAACCTCATCGCGGACGATGGAAAGGAGCTGGTGGTCAGGCTGGCGGCGATGTACGCCCTGGTGTTGTGCGTCAGTCTCATCGCCCGCTTCGAACGCGTCAGGAGGCAGACCGCGGTGGAGGGGGAGCGCCGGTTGCAGCAGGAACGCATCGAGCTCTCCCAGGCCATTCACGACACGACGGCGCAGTCGGCGTACATGATCGGCCTGGGCATCGACGCCGCCAGGAAGCTGGCCGGAGACTCCAACGAGGAGCTCGCCGCCCGGCTCGAAGCGACCTCACGGCTGTCCAAGACCGCCATCTGGCAGCTGAGACACCCGATAGACATGGGCAGCATATTCGAGGGCAGTGATCTGGGCAGGACCCTGGGCTCGCACGTTGCGGCGTTCGCCTCCGTCACGTCAGTGGCGGCGGAGCTGACGCAGAACGGGATGGAGCCACCTCTTTCGATGGAGGCCAAGACCGTGCTGTTCACCATAGCGCACAACGCGCTCGCCAACGCCTTCCGCCATGCCGGGGCGAGCAGGGTGCTGGTCGGGCTCGACTTCGGGGAGCATGAGCTCAGGCTATCGGTGTCGGACGACGGGGCGGGACTTCCCGACGACTACGAGGAACGCGGCCACGGCTTCGCGAACATGCGGGCGGATGCCGAGCGTCTGGGCGGGCGCCTTGTCGTCGAGCCCAGGGGACCGGACGGGGGCGCGAGCGTCACCTGCGTGATGCCGTTGGGCCGCAGAGGACAGGAGGGATAGATTGTCAACAGAGTCTCGCCGCATAAGGGTGCTGCTCGCCGACGACCATTCGATCATGCGGGAAGGGCTTGAGTCGATGCTGAAGGATTCCGAGGAGTTCGAGGTGGTGGGCTCGGCCAGGGACGGAGTGGAGGCGGTGAAGGCGGCCTCCGAGCTGTCGCCCGACGTTATCGTCATGGACGTCATGATGCCAAAGAAGGACGGGGTGGAGGCGTGCCGGGAGATCATGGAGGCTGCGCCCGGCGTGCGGGTGGTCATGCTGACCGCCTCGACGGAGGAGGCCGCCGTGATAGAGGCGGTGGCCGCAGGAGCCACCGGCTACCTTCAGAAGTTGTCCGGGATGGACCGGCTCCTGAGCACGCTGAAGCTCGTGGCTGCGGGTGAGATGCCGGTGCCTCCCGACGTGGTGAGGCGGGTGTTCGCCAGGATACGAAGGGGGGCGAAGGCGGAGGAGGAGCAGGACGATCTGACGGAGAGGGAGAAGGAGATGCTCGTGTCGTTCTGCCGGGGCATGTCATACAGCGCGATTGCGGAGGCCAGGGGAGTCAAGCCGGTGACCATCCGGAACGGCCTCTATAGCATACAGACCAAGCTGGGTCTTGGCACGAAGCAGGAGATCGTGGTCTGGGCCGTGCGGAACGGTCTGCTGGATGACTGACGGCATGGACGGCGACGTTTCCCCGAAAGCCGCCCATGCCGCCCTTGTTATGATCGCGCAGTAGCAGACTTTGGCGAGCCGTCCAGGCCCAGCCACATCTCAAAGATGGTTCTGTCTATCGTCAAGTTTGGTGGGCCTAAGTGTACTGTATTGCGAACTTTCCGGTGGGAGTTAGCTCTGTAAAGAACAGTCCGGCCACGCTGCCAAGTTCAGCGCAACCGTAAGCCTACGTCTAACATCCCTGAAAACCTAATGGTCTGACTCCATCGGTGGCAGCAAGACTGGACGCCGCCTTCGACTCTAAAATCGTCTGCTCCATGCTGTGGGATATGGACGAGTTTCGCAACCGCCTGGGGTCGCGGTTGAATTGGGCATGATACCTAGCGTCCGTGCTAGTCCCGCAGGCCCCGCAACGGCCCGGCGTCTTCTTCCTAATCGGGGCCGTCCGTCGGCGCATCCGGCCTGGGGCATCGAGCGTCTGGATATTCAGTTCCACCAGGACTCCTTCGGGAAGGTCCAGTTGGTTCCAATCTTCCTCCGACAATTGTACCGCAAATTTCTCCCGAGCCATGGCTGCCGCACCTCCCCTACTTCAGTTTGACGGTCAGCGTAACAACCTTATCCCATTTCAGTCTTCATATGCCAATTCAAGTTTGACCGAGTAATAGGTCGTAGGGGTGTATTCGGTGCGTCTTGGACAGCGTCCCGACACTGTTGGCCAGCAGAGGAAAGTCTGAGGGTCAACGCATTCTCCAAACGTACACACACTTGCGAACCGTTTCGCGACCATGGGCAATGGTCTGTTGACTGCTACTACCTTTTCCTACAGGTAACAACCAAATATGCTCGACTTCGAATCCGGCTTCCAGCGCAATATCCGCCAAAATTAGGTCTACTGGGATGTGGACACCTTGATAACGTACATTGTCGTTCACCATTATCAGCGGGGAACCTGGTTTCAAGATACGAGCACATTGGAAAATGATTAACGACATTTCCTTAAAATAATTGTTCAGCATCGCCACGATACCGTTATTGTTGAGGAGGTTCGCTGATCGGCAAACTTGAAGGAATGACAGGATCAACCCCAATACATCTTGACGTTCGAAAGCCCTAACGGCACGGCGAAACTCTTGACCTTCTCTCTCACGCAGGTGCGACTTCTCTTTGTTTTCGACGGTGCAACTCAACATCGATTGCCTGAGTCGTTTTAGCTCGTCCTCGCGTATTCCCAACATAGCAAGTTCCAGTGCGTAGGTACGAGTGTAATCGTACCTGTTGCAATACGGAGGCGAAGTGATCACGGCGTCGGCTGATAGCGAATCCATATCAGGCAAAACATCCAACGCGGAACCTGGGATGACTGAGATTTGACCGCTGGGCGACGACCGGGTGAGGTGATCCGACAAAACGGTCGGATCTTGTAGATCCTCAGAGATTTGGCGGAGTTTCTGGCATATCGCACTCGTAAAACTCAATACTGCACGTTTGCGAAATCCAGTGTTGCGGGCACGTCGTTCTGGTGCCCTCGAATCCCATCTCAAGTATTGCCCGTCCTTGCTGGTGTAGCTAATGTCCTCCAGCACGCACATCGCGGCGAAACTCAATAAGCGTCGGAGACGCGGGTCGGAAACTTGGGCAACTTCGTGACGAAAGCGGCCCAGTTGGTGCTCGACTTCTGACGGGAAAGCACCTCGCGTAATGACGAGGTGATTGAATGGTATGGAAGGGCCGTCCAACTTCCATCTTCGGTCGTGCGCAAACCTGTCAAGTTTAAGGGCTATTTCCCGAGGATTCAAACTTGATATCGATTTGCGTACTTCGATAATTTCCATCGCGTTCGGCATCAATTCTATGCCGATGGAGTTTAACCCCAAGGCGGCAGATGTAAACAACGCGGTGCCGGAGCCGGCGAATGGGTCCACGATGCGACCTTGTTTGACGTCTAATCTACCAATGACGTAACGGACAAAATCGGCGGAGAAAGCTTCCTTGTACCTGCACCAGCGCGAAACTGGTGCCGCTTTGTCGCGCTGATAGCTCACAAAATTGCGGCGCAAGTCGTGATTGACGCTAAACGCACGTCGATGAGTCTGATAGCTTGACCGCTCCGCCAACTGTATATCTTCGGTGATTTTATCAATTGCGGACATCGCCACACACGGATCTTCCATGGTTAACTTTCAGGCACCCAGCATTGGCTAGGACTGTTTATCGGCCTTGCCACGCCGTTAGCTTGTCCAATTTGAGAGCACGAATCGTGACGATTAGCTCGAATAACTGAAAACATCCGGTGCAATTTACCCGGTGTTCAGCGAATCTACCGTCAAACGCCGTTTGTCACTGAGTGCTGGAGATCAGTCCGCCGCGGCACGGGATTCCTGGCTCGGATCTCGACCCGGGTGGGCGACTTTCCATTCCGAATCTCCTGTCAATTCTCCTCGTTCGCTCCAAAGAGCGTAGTCTTCCTCTAATCTGGAAGCGCGCCGAGTATGCGCTGGCTTCTCGGATGAGGCTTGCGTAATTTGGCGCTGAAAATCGACGAGATGTCGGTATTCATGGTCCATATCCAACCCAAGTTTAATTTGCCACCTCAACCTGAATTGGAATTCTTCGATGAAGTCCTTGAGCCGCTCTGCCTGTAATTGGTCTCCAATTTGGACCTTCCAGGCCAACAAAACGGTTGACACGGTCACAGCTCTATTCCTGAGGGCCCTCGACTCATGAAACGGAGCGTCGAGGAGATCCAGCACATCGTGAACCTGCTTGATCAACGCTCGTTGTTCATCACCCAAGCTTCGATGCTGCTTGAAAAAGTTTTGCAAGTCGAAGTGCCTAGTACGGCGGTACTCGTCCGTTTCCTGCAGTGAGAACACTTGAGCCAAAATCTGAGCGGCGACCTGTTCCCGAGCGAAACGCCTGACCGGTATGTCCGTGGCGCCCAGAAATGTGTGTTTGCCTAAGCCATCAGCATCAAAACATTCGTTGCGCATATCGCCGACCATCGCGTTCAGCCGCTCACCTGAATTCAGTATGGTTCCCAAGTTCAAACGCGTGAACTGTAGGTTAAACTCCTCTGGTAAGCGGCTCCCGGACAACTGCACTACGGAGAGTTGATAATCTAGCAGTTGGTTTACGAACGATTTTGCATGAGGGTTCCCTTTGTCGCCTGTTTTTCTTATTTCATCGAAAGTTTTGCGATCGAAATCCGCAATTTCGGGCGGGTGTTCATCGTCGGAAAATTCATTGGATAGGCGAAGTGCAAATTTGTTATCAGCGTCGTCCGGGTTTATGCCCAGGAATGCCATGATCGTTCCGATTCTCTGACGGCCATCTACGCAATCCAATACGCCGTTCTCGTGTTGGTAAAAATACAGGGATGCTATATCGAATTCGCGAATCATTGAATCGATAAGCCGTCGTTTCTCAGAGAGAGCCCAAATGTTGGGCTCTCTCTGGTAATCTGGAAACTCAATCTGCTGAAATTGTTCGCTGAGCGTCTTCACGGACCATGGAAATATAGTTTTGTGCATGCTACCCCCTCTGCAGCAAACGCTCAAAATGACCCGTTTCAGTACCCACAGAACCTAAATCGGTCACCATTTGTTCGGCCATCTGCTCCAACCACATGGCAAACCAATTGGCCGATGGACCCTCATCGCTGATTAACCACTCTCGTTGGTCGTGGGGCAAATCGTCAAAAGCCGTGGGCTCGCCCTGAATGAGTTCACCCACGATTTGTTTTCCGATCTCTTCGATTTCTAGGATTGATCGTACCTCAAGGTACGGGAATTGCTGCTTGAGCCTATGCGCATTACCCGGGGAGTCAATGATCTCGATTTGGTAAGGCAGATACTGGTCATTGACGTGTCTAGAGGTGAATAACAGAGAGACGAGATCCCAATCATTTGGCCCCAATTTGCAACCGACGATCCGCAGCACGTCGCAAGACAGCATCTCTCTAGCCAGACCCCATAAGACATTGAACGGATACCCTTGTTTCGCTTTTTGGATCCCTGGGGGGATCCAAAGAGGACGTTCTCCTTGGCCGACCACCGCGGGCCAAGTATCCTCCCAACCAAACGACCCGTGTAATTTCAATAGCCGCCGCCTGCTATCTACGGATAGCTGAATCCCTTGCAAATTGAACCCGAAATCTACTGACCTCCCGAGTACTTTTTCTGCGGCTTTCTCTATGTATTCATCGTAGTTGAGCGTCATGATGCCGACTAGGTCTTCCGAGCAACCTGGCACCTCGTACATATCGAACAAGGCTGTATACAGATCAACAGGATCCTCCCCGAGTTCCTGCCGGATCAAATTCAAACGCTCAGCGAGTACTTCCTGGAATATCGTCCTCATTTTGTCAGCAAACTGTCGATGGACCTTTGACGGAGAGTCATCCAAGAAAGTGATCACGTGCTCGAAGTCCGTGTTCTCGTTGATTACAGCGTTGGCCAAATCCATCAACGCACGGTTGTTCGGGAAATCCAAGTGTATAACTTGTTGGAGCCTCTCGCTGAGTGCCAACCCTAAATCGCGCATCAAAATCCCATGATCGCTGCGGGCCTGCTTTACAGACCCGTGCGAAGCTCCGGCCCCGATTAGGTATACTACTGCCTTGCCTGCTGCACCGTTCATTCGTTAACCTAAAATTGAAACCGTCAGTATGCGGTTTTGAGTGCAGGCCGCTTCTGACACGTCGGCGATGAAGACCTGGATGATGTGACGTGACCAAAGACCTGCTGGAATCGCTCCCTAGTTTGGCGTCGGAAGGAAAAATCCGGCATCAATCTACGGGTCGACGGTTTGGTCATTGGTCGATTACGGTAGCGCAACAGAGGTCTTGCCGTCAATGGCGTCTACACATTAAGAGTAAATTGCGAAACTCCGGCCCCGACCGCCCCGGTCCATCGACACTCCTACGCGGTTCGGTTCTTGAACGCCCACAGCCGACGTCCATGCGCCCAGAACTCGCGCACCGCCTGCTGCGAGAAATAGGTCACCATGCCCACCGCCGCGATCAGTAGACCCGCCATGAGCATCACCACGAGGGTGCCCATTCGCCAGGTCGACGCCAGTGAAACCGCCGAGGGAGGCGTACTACCTGGGGCGGACGGGCCCGAGTGCGGGCCGTGCTGTACATGGGAGCCTTGGTGGCGGCACGCCGAAACCCAGTCATTCGACAGTTCTACCAGCGGCTTCTGGCGGCTGGGAAGCCTAAGAAACTGGCTCTCACCGCCTGTATGCGGAAGTTGCTGATCATGCTCAACAGCATGGCGAAAACAGGGAAACATTGGGATCCGATCACACCTGCGTCTTGACTTTCAAGACGGTTGCTTTTCGCTGGGAGGTCCTTATATAAGGAGCAGGTTGGGAGCCCCGGCTTGGCCCACGAGCCTCCGGCCCGCCAGGGTTGGAGGCTCTTCCATATCTGTCGTGGGCGGCCACGCCACACTCCACCAGCGGGCGCGAGGGCATTACAGCCCCTATTATTGCTGCTGCGCCCCCGCGAAGACAAGACGGTAACGGCGGTTTCGCTGGGCGCTCCCCACAAGGCGAGAGTCCGACAGACCCGACATTGCCAGTGTAGTCCTTGAAGGTCACGGCCCCGTCTCAGGTCCCGTCGCATCACCCTTCGCCATCCGGTAGCCGACGCGCGGCTCGTTGAGGATGTAGGTGGGGTTGTTGGCGTCGTCGCCCAGCTTGCGGCGGAGCTGCTTGGCGGCGGTGCGCACCCGCCGCGAGTCGCCGGAGCTCCGCAGGCCCCAGACCCGTCGCAGCAGCCGGTCGTAGGTCAACACGCGACCGGCGTTGACCGAAAGCTCGAAGAGCAGCCCGTACTCGATGGCGGTCAGCTGCACGGGACGCCCGGCCAGCGTCACGCGGCGCTCGGCGTAGTCGACGGTCAGTTCCCCCAGCACGAAGGGTTCCGACGGCTCGGCCCATTCGGGCGCTTCCCGCTTGCGCAGGGCCGCCTTGATCCTCGCCACAAGCTCCGTCGGCGAAAAAGGCTTGACCACGTAATCGTCGGCCCCCTTCTCGAAGGCCCTGGCGATGGTCTCTTCCTGGCCGTAGGCTGACAGGAAGATGACCGGCACGTCCGCCATGTCGAGGATGCCCCGCATCAGCTCGATGCCGTCGGTCCCAGGCAGCATCAGGTCCAGCAGCACCAGGTGGGGGTCGTTCGCCTCCACCAGGCTGAGCGCCTCCTCCGGGTCTCCGGTCACAACAGGGACGTAGCCCGCATTCGTGAGCGCGTCCCGGACGTGCCTGAGCGTCTGCGGGTCGTCGTCCACCGCGAGGATGCGCGTCCGCTCCCTCTCCACCCGGCTGGAGCGCACCAGGAGATTGGCGGCCCCGATAGCGGCGACCCCGGCCACCGGAATGGTGAAGGTGAACCGCGCCCCCAGGCCCGGCCCGTCGCTCTCGGCCCATATCCGGCCCCCGTGGGCCTCCACGATCCCCTTGCAGATGGCGAGGCCCAGGCCCGACCCCGCGATGTCCCGTCCCCGGTCCTCGCCCTCCAGCCGGGAGAACTTCCGGAACAGGTGCGGCAGCCGCTCGGCGGCTATCCCCAGGCCCTCGTCCGTGACGGAGACGGCCACGTGGTAGCCCTCACGCACGGCGGCCACCCCGATGGCCGACGCCTCGTGGGAGTGCCGGGCCGCGTTGGAGAGCAGGTTGTTCAGCACCTGGATGATGCGCCGCCCGTCCGCCATGACCAGCGGCAACTCCGGCGAGAGGTCGATGCGGAGGTTGTTCCTGCCCCCTCCGCTCTGGAACCTGCTCCTGGCCTCGTCCACCAGGCTCGCCACATCCGCAGCCACTGGGGCGACCGGCAGATCGCCCGTCTCGATGCGCGCCACGTCGAGCAGGTCGCCGATCAGGTCGCGCATGTGGTCGGACTGCTCGCCGATGATGCGGAAGAACTGGAGCATCTCGGCGGGGTCCAGGTCGGACGCCGCCTCCGTCAGCGTGGCGGCGGAGCCCTTGATGGCGGCCAGCGGCGTCCGCAGTTCGTGGCTCACCATGCCCAGGAACTCGGCCCGCAGCCGCTCCAGCTCCTCCAGCGGCGTCATGTCCTGTAGGGTGACGACCACTGAAACGACCTCGCCCCCCTCCGAGCGGATGGGCGTGGCGTTGACCAGGGTGGTGACGCTCCCCCCGTCGGGGACCTCGATGACGATCTCCTCGGCGCGCACCGTCTCGCCCGTGCTCAGCGCCTGGGCCAGGGGGAACTCCTCCAGGGAGACCTCCCGCCCGTCGGCCCGCCGGAAGGTCAGCATGTTGAGGAGCTGCTCCGCAGAGCCATCGGGCATGTGCAGGCCGCTGACGATCCTCCTGGCCTCCCGGTTGACCGACGTCACTCCGCCCGTCTTCGCGTCGAACACCAGGACGCCCACCGGCGAGGTGTCGATCAGGGTCTCCAGGTCGGCCCTGGCCCGCTGCTCGTCCCGGTGCCTGCGGGCGTTGGCGATGACCAGCGCCGCCTGGGAGGCGAACATCACCAGGGTCTCCTCGTCCTCGGGGGTGAACTCCCGCTCCTTCTCGCCGACGTAGAAGGCCCCGACGCTCTCCCCCAGGTGGCGGATGGGCGCGGCCAGGAAGGGAAGGGGGGAGCTCACCGCCATCGGCGGGTGGAACTCGGGCAGGCCCAACTCCCTGACGTAGCTGTGGAAGTCCCGCAGCCGCAGCGGCTCGCCGATGCTGCTCAGGTACTCGAAGAACAGCATCCCGTTGGGAAATTCGGCGAACCGCCGGCTCTCCTCGGGAGTCAGCCCGGAATAGAGGAAGTCCTGTATCCGCCCCGATTCGTTGAGGAGGGTGATGACGCCGTAGCGCGCCCCGGTCAGCGAGCAGGCTGAGTCCAGCACCCCCTGGAGCACCGTGTCGAAGTCGAGGCTCTCGTTGATGCGCAGACTGGCCTCGCTCAGGCGGGACAGCCGGTCCCGCAGCTCCGCTATCTCCCGCGCCTGATCGTCTGCTTGTTCCATTTCCCTCCTCGAACCGGGCTGCCGATGACTCTGAGGTTGCCCGGCGCCGCCGCGCCGGATGCGGGATGCGAGGACGCGTTAGGCTCGGCCAGCCCCCAAATTATAGCTGGCCCAGGAAAAACTCACAACAGATTCGGCGCAAAAAGTCTTTACTCTCACAGTTACCTCACAGGCGTTTTGGTAAAATGCGGTGGATGACTGCCCATTTTGTGGGAGAGATCTGTTTGGCACTCGACAGGCCAGTAGATGGTATAGAGACGGCGAACGCACCGGCGGTTCTTGCCGCCGACGCGACGACCGCGCTTGAGGCCGCCTTCCATCGCGGACTAGCACAGACGTTCCCCCCCCCCCCCCCCCCCCGATTTTCCCTCTGCTCTAGCTCCCTAGCCGCCTCCGGCTCATACCGGCAGGCCCGGTCCTCTCTCATCTCCGCTCCCTCCGAGCGTGCATCCGAAGCCTTCAGAGTCCTCGTAGAACGCCTTCCTGGGGGCTTCGCACGTCCCGCACTCACCCGAAACAGCCTTCAACCATGCAACGCCTATGCCACGCGCCCTCCGCGCCGCCATCGGCTGACGCCTGCGGACCGGACGGGCCGCGTCCGGCTTCGTCCAATCGCGGACGCAGGAACGGGCAATAGAAAAGACAGCATAAGTAGATTCTCCAGAAGGGGTGATATCAGATGAACCTGCGAACGACAACGCTCCGACCAATTATCGTCTTGGCGTTGGTGGCCGGAATGGTTGCTGCACTGGTTGGGCTGTTCCAGTTCAATGGCCCATCCCCGGTTTCGGCTCAGGCCGATAACACGGCTCCAACCATCTCGTCTCTTGCCATCACCAGCGACACTGGTGACGACGACACCAACTTCGATGATGACGGCGTTTACGGCATCGGCGACAGTATCAAGGTAACGGCCACGTTCAGCGAGAGCGTTAGCGTTACCGGCACGCCCCAACTTGAACTGGACATCGGTGATGGAACGGGTGATGCAGCAGAGTACGAAAGCGTCGCGGGAAGCGCGGTGGTCTTCAGCTACACAGTGGCAGAGGGCGACCTGGACGACGACGGGATCGCCATAGGCGCCAACAAGCTGACACTGAACAGCGGTAGCATCAAGGATGCGGCAGACAACGCAGCCAACCTGTCCCATGACGCGCTGTCGGCACAGACGGAGCACAAGGTGGACGGGGTTCGCCCGACCATATCGTCCGTCTCCTTGGTTTCAAGTACCGGAGGAATTGATGGCGTCTACACGGCCGGGGAAACCCTCACCGCTTCAGTGGACTTCGATGAGGACGTTGTCGTCTCCGGCGGTCCCCAACTGGAGCTTGATTTCGAGGGTACCGTCAAATTGGCCGATTTCAGTTACGCCGATCCCAAATGTGAGGGACCATTCTGCGGCTTCAGCCCAGGACCTTGGGCTGTACGAGGCATCCAGTTGAGATTCGACTATACGGTGCTGAGCGGCGACTCGGACAGTGATGGAGCTGCCGTCGGCGCCGACGCAGTGAACTTGAACGGCGGTGCCATCAAGGACGCCGCAGGTAACGATGCCGAGTTGACCCATGACGCCGTTCCCGACGACCCGGGGCACAAGGTGTCAGCGGTACCCCCGCCCCCAGACAACGTTCGTGCGGTCTCACAGAAGAGAGGCGCGGTCAAGTTGACCTGGAAAGCGCCCGACAACTCAAGGGTAACCGGCTACGGCATCAAGCGCCGCCTCGCCGGCGAGGACCGCAGCGATCAACAGCGTTCCGATGGGAGTCCCAGAGATCAGCACACCCTGGTGGAGGATACCGGCAGCGCCGATACCGACTATACCGATGAGAGCGCGGGAAAGGGCGTGGAGTACGAGTACCGGGTAAGCGCCCGCAACGAGGCCGGCCCGGGCGAGGGCTCGGACTGGGTGAGGGCCGGGCCGGAGTCGGTATCCAACAGCCCCGCGACCGGTCTGCCCACCATCAGTGGCACGGCGCAGGTGGGCGAGACATTGACGGTGGGCATAACGGGCATTGCCGACGCCGACGGTCTGAGCGGCGAAACGTTCACCTACCAGTGGGTATCCAGTGACGGAACAACCGATACGGATATAGAGAAGGCGACGGGCTCGACCTACAAGCTCGTAGACGCCGACCAGGGCAAGGCCATAAAGGTCAGAGTGACCTTCACCGACGACGGCGGCAACGAGGAGACCCTGACCAGCGCGCCCACGGGTCCCGTGTGGGGCGACGGCCCGCCGGGAGCGCCCCGCAACCTCGCCGCCACCGCCGGAAACAAGGAGGTCACCCTGTCCTGGGAGCCGCCCGACGACAACGGCAACCCGCCAGTGAAGAGTTATCGCATCCAGTGGAGGGTCGACGGCAAGGACTATTCCAGGTCGCAATGGGGCACAGCGCGAAGTACCACCTATACGACGAACGACCAGGCCAACCTGGCCAATGGAGTCAAGTACTTCTTCCGGGTAAGGGCCGGGAACGGTGACGGCAACAGCCAGGGACCATACGGACCGGCCTCCGAGGAGGTGAGCGCCACTCCCACGTCCGGCTCGGCGGTGGACCTGGGCACGCCGGTGCTGTCGAACACGGAGAACCTGCATCACGGCATGGTGAGGCTGGACTGGGAGGACATAGAGGACGCCGGTTGGTACGTGGTCCAGTACTACCACGTCAAAGGCGGAGAGTGGCTGGACCTGCCCGCCGAGGGAGTGGACATCGCGTTCCACGGTTCCAGCGCGGTGGTGAGCAACCTGCATGGGCTCTCGTGGCTGCGGGTTGGTGCGATGAGCTGCGACGGGGCATCGGAGTGGTCGCAAATCGAGGAGTTGTACGGAACCAAGGCGTCTGACTGGGAGGGAGTGCCCGTACCCGAGGTGGAGGAGGGCGATGAGATCGAGCCATGCCCCGTGGTCCTGGGCACTCCGGTGTTGTCGGAGACGGAGACCCTGCATCACGGCATGGTGAGGCTGGACTGGCAGGACATAGAGGACGCCGGTTGGTACGTGGTCCAGTACTACCACGTCAAAGGCGGAGAGTGGCTGGACCTGCCCGCCGAGGGAGTGGACATCGCGTTCCACGGTTCCAGCGCGGTGGTGAGCAACCTGCATGGGCTCTCGTGGCTGCGGGTTGGTGCGGCGAGCTGCGACGGGGCATCGGAGTGGTCGCAAATCGAGGAGTTGTACGGAACCAAGGCGTCTGACTGGAAGGGTGTGCCCGTACCGGAGGTGGCGGAGGGCGACGTGATCGAGCCGTGCTCAGAAGATGCGGACACATCTGACAACAGCCCTGCCACAGGCGCGCCCACCATCAGTGGCACGGTACAGGTGGGAGAGACCCTGACGGCGGACACGTCGGGCATCGCGGATGCCGATGGGTTGACCAGCGTTACCTACAGCTACCAGTGGCTGGCCGACGACGCCGAAATAGCCGGCGCTACCAGCTTGACCTACACCCTGGCCGATACCGACGAGGGCAAGGCCATTAAGGTGAAGGTCAGCTTCACCGACGACGTCGATAACGAGGAGACACTGACCAGTGCGGCGACGCCTGTCGTGGCGGCAGTGCCCGTCCACGCCAAGTCGGCTCCCGACTTGGAGGTGGGGACGCCGTGGGTTGCGCACCGGCGACCACTTCCACTTCCCGCGGGGTCGCGATTCACGCTGTCGATCAGGGTGACCAATGCGGGCGACGGGGCGTCGGAGGCGACAAGGCTTCGCTACTACCGGTCGACCGACTCGACGATCACGAGTTCGGACACGGAGCAGGGATCCGAATCGGTCGGCGCGCTCGCGGCGGCGGGCAGGAGCGACCACGCTGGCGGGATGACCGCGCCATCCGAGGCGGGCACATACTACTACGGCGCATGCGTGGACTCGGTGACGAATGAGTCCGATACCACCGACAACTGTTCGTCGGCGCATCTGCTCATCATGTCGGAACCTGCACCGGACTTGGTCGTGATAGGAATAGATGCGACCGACAACATAGTGACGGGGGGAAGTTTCCGGATAGGGGTGACGGTGACCAACCAGGGAGATGCGCAGTCGGCGGCAACAACGCTGCGGTGGAAGCAATTGGTGGATGGGACGACCACGGAGATTGGCACGGCCGCTCAGCGGGCCCTTACCCGTCCACAGGGCAGCTTCAAAATTATTAGGCTGACGGCGCCCTCGACCCCTAGCACATCCTCCTACTGGGCGTGTGTGGACTCGGTGGCAGGTGAGTCCGATACCACCAACAACTGTTCGGGGATGGTGACGGTCACCGTGACCAACAACCTCGCCACTGGAGCGCCGACCATTAGTGGCACGTCTCAGGTGGGCCAGACACTCACCGCCGACACGTCGGGCATCGCCGACGCTGACGGTCTTGCAAATGCCACCTTCAGCTACCAGTGGCTGTCCAGCCGGGACACCGAAATCGGAGGGGCGACCAGTTCCACGTACACGCTCCAAGCCTCCGAAGAGAGCAAGGCCATCACGGTGCAGGTGAGCTTCACCGACGACGCCGGTAACCAGGAGACGCTGACCAGCGCGGCGACGGCTGCTGTGGCCGGTGCGCAACCCACGGAGCCGCCGGCCAAGCCTAGGAACCTCTCCGCCACGGCGACCCACGACTCGGTGACCCTCACCTGGGACGACCCCGGCGACAACACCATCACCGGCTACGTGATCCTGCGGCGCATTCCCGGGGTCGACCCCCAGGGCCACTTCAATGAGCTGGTGGCAGACACGGGCAGCGCCGCCACCACCTACACCGACAACACCGTGTCGGCGGAGACTCGCTATACCTACCGGATCAAGGCCATCAACGGGGCCGGAACGAGTGAACGCTCGCGCTGGTCCCACATCGACACTCCGGCAGCGCCCGTACCCAATAAGCCCACGGGCCTCGAAGCCACGGAGTCGGACGGCCAGGTGGTCCTCACCTGGGACGACCCCGGCGACGACACCATCACCGGCTACGTGATCCTGCGGCGCGTCCGCGAGAACAATACCGGGGGCGACTTCAGTGTATTGGTCGCGGACACGGGCAGCGCCGCCACCACCTACACCGACGACACGGTGGCGGCTGAGACTCGCTATACCTACCGCATCAAGGCCATCAACGAGCACGGAACGAGCGAGCGGTCCCGCTGGTTCCACATCGACATCCCGGCGGCTCCGTAGCGGGTAGCGAGGGCTGCGAGAGCTAGGGAGCCGTCTGCACGAGCGACGGCAGAAAGCTGTCCAACGAGTTGGCGCCGACCGTCAGCGGTCGGGGCCGGTCGAGGGCAACGAAAAAAGCCCGCACACATGGAAGGAGATAGGGAGTCCGCCACAGCCTTGGCAAGTAAGCGGTGGCCTCCCCCAGGGCTCCAGGACGGGGCTGACTGCGGACGCTTGCGCTCCGCACACCGTCCCGCCTGGGGTTTCCGTCCTGCGGAAGGATCGGACAATGCCGAGAGAGCCAGTTGACCACGGCAGAATAGTCTACGTCGTGCCTCCCGACTTCCCGGAGCGACTGGAGCTGCTCCAAGAGGAGTCGGGGCTGCCGTGGGCGGAGATCGCTCGCCGTCTCGGGACCTATCCCTACACCGTATGGCGTTGGTATAGAGGCCGAGCGCGGCCCCATTTCCGGCACCAGATGGCGCTGCTGGACCTGGCCGACGAGCTGGGGCTCGCCCACCTGCTGACCGCGTGGACCCTCCCGGACGAAGCGGGGCGCGAGAAGCCAGCCAAAGACGTCCCGCCCGGGTGCGAGAGTCCTGGGAGGAAAGCCGAGCGTCGGCGAGGCGGCCGCCACCGCAGGGGCTGAAACGCAACGAGGGCGGCGCACGCGGACGACGCCGCGCCCGCGCATGGCGATGGGTTGCGCCCGCGAGGTCTAGGCGGAGGGGGACGGACGCTGACCCGGCGGCGCTGCCGCGCCGCCGCCCGCACGTGAGCGTCGAGCCTGCACGCCCCCCTAACCCATGCCTCCCGGTGACTTCGGGCAACAAAAAAGGCCCGCACACATGGGACGCCGGGGGAGGCCATCGCCGCAATGACGACGGCCTTCCCCCTGAGCGACGGCCCGGCGGTACTACGCCGGGCCGTCGCCCGTACCTCGCTAGGCGGCTGCCATCTCCGGCTGCTTCAACATGGCGGAGTAGCCCCTCTCGACGACGTGCGTCACCGACACGCGGCCCGCGCCGTCGTACCCGGCGCGGTAGGCGAACTCAGCCTTCGCGCCCCAGGGCACGTGCCCGCCGACCCGAATGGCGGGGCCTCCGAACTTGCCCCGGCGCCCAGGCCCGCCCGCGCCGTGCACCACCATCCCGCTGCGCTCGCCCTTGCGCCAGCCCAGCACCTTCACCTCGGCGGGCATGACCCGCTCCGCCTTCGTCGGCTGGAACAGGACGCCGTGCAGCCCCTTCAGCACGCCCGCCGATGGAGTGGACTTGCCGTTCATGATGTGGGAGAGGTACGAGGAGCTGATGCCCGCTCGCCGGGCGACCTCGTTCTGGCTGAAGCCGTGAGCGTCCATCCGGCCCCACATCGCCTCCCGGTCGATGCTGGCGGGCTGCGCCGGAGCGACCTTCACCGGATCCTCCAGCGCCGACGCGACCCGCGCCTGGACCTTCACGCCCATGTTCCCGCGACCCCGCGCCACCATTGACATGTAGCCGTGGGAGACGCCCACGCGGTCGGCCAGCTCCCTCATGCTCATGCCCAGTTCCCTGGCCCGCTCCCGGATGTAGCTGGACTCGCTGCTCACCACGTCCCCCTGGCGGTTGGCGCACTGCGCCGGGGCGATCTTCGCCGGAGCGTGCAACGCCGACTCGACCCTGGCCTGGACCTTGACGCCCATGTGCTTGCGGCCACGGGCAACCTGCGTCATGTATCCGTAGGACACGCCAACACGGTCGGCCAGGTCATGCATGGTCATGCCCAGGGTGCGGGCGCGCTCCCGGATGAAGCTGCTCTCGCCGGTCACGGCGCCGCCCTGGCGGTAGACGATCCCCTGGCCGGGGACCTCTCCCAGCACCGCCGCGACCTTCTCTCGCATCTTGGGAGTCCACGGCCTGCGCCCGTTCGCAAACTGCGACAGGTAGCCCGCGCTCACGCCCATCATGGCCGCAAGCTCCTTCATGGTGATCCCGTGCCGCCTCGCAGCAGCCCTGAGTTCGCTCTCCGCCGTCCTCGTTCCGGTTGCCATCGTTGCCGTCGTCATCGGTCAGTCCTCCTTCTGCTGTGTTGTGTTGCCTTGGTTGCGCCCGCTTGCGGGCAAAGAAGAAGGGCCGCCTCCGTGTGTGGAGACGGCCCTTGTGAATGGGGATGTGTTGTGAGACCCGGAGGCCCAGCCGTCAGCGGCGATGGACCTCGTTGACGTGCATGGACTCCTCCTTTCTGTTGTTGACCCGCGCAGGACATCTACGGCGGGTACTTCGTGATGGGGTTGACGCTGGACGCACTCAGCCCACGGCCGGATGCCGGACGCGGGAGACGGAGCGGGGGTGAGGAAGACGCAGCTCGGCCCAGAGCCTGCCCCGTACTTGATACGGGGGTGATTCGTCGGGGAATCGACTCCGGGGGAACTGCTATGGGGGAAGCGGCTGTCCTACGACCTCATCGCAGGCCAGCGCATGAGAGAAAGACGCAGCTCGCCCAGAGCCTGCCCCGTACTTGATACGAGGGTGAACAACGTCAGTGGGAGAACTGCCAGACATGAAGCGGCCAGCCTGCTCAGAACGGCAGACCGGCGCATGTCGAAGCTGCGGCCTAGCTGTCAGTCAGCCATGCCGCGGGCATGAGGAGCCGGTCGAAGCGACAGACCTGTCTGCAACAGGCAGACGCACTCCGACCGACCAAGTGAGAACGAGGCGCAGAGAGCGCTCCGTCCCCTGAGTCCAGCGGATGAGGCGATCAACCCCAACCGTCAGACGATTACCCAACGGCAGGAGCGATCAACCCCAACCGTCAGGCGGATGTCCAGCGACCGAAGCGATCAACTCCGACTCGCCGGACGGGTGTCCAGCGGGAGAAGGGTTTGTCACTCCAACCGCCGGACTGGACCGAGGACGAAGGACCAGCGTCAACTCCGTAGCCTCTGCCCGCGCTGCCTCCTGCGGAGAGCCAGGTCAAATCCGCTTCGGCAGCATTCCCTCGTGAGCAACCAGGGGAGAGCGAATCATCCTCCGGTCATGCCCGTGCGACAGGGATCGCGCACCCAGGTTTCTATGGTCGGAAACCTTGGTCAAAAGCCAAACAGTGCACTCATTATCACCGCTCACGGCCCCGCAAAAGAGGGCCTGCAAGACCCCCCAGGCGAATTGCCGCCAAATCGTTCACTAAAGTTGCCTGCAAAGCCGCAGCACGCCCGGCCCGGCTACCAACGCCAGAGTCCGAACGTAACCTTGCGCAGAAGCTCCCGCCTTCGCCGCGCTCTCCGCGTGTCGTAGAGCGCGGTCCTGCGCCAGCTGGTCTGCCCGTCCCGTGCGAAGTCACGCAGCGGGTACGTCTCCGGGGGCAGCGTCATGCCGTGCTCTTCAAGCAGCGCCAGCTCCACCTCCAGCAGACGCACATGGTCGGTCAGCCAGTCGAGGCCCCTGCCGTCGTTGGGGTGCGCGGCCTTCAGCTCCCGCCACTCGACGATCAGGGGCCAGGCGTTCCCGAACACGTCCGCGTCGTCCTCGGCAGGCTCACGGGTCACCAGGTCGGGAAACTCCCGCCTGACCGGGGACCCCCGCTTCGCCTGCGCTCCAGCTCCCGGCGCGGCCCCGTCCCGAGCGGCCCGGCCCGACTCCAGCTGCGCCAGCCGCCGCCCCATCTGGGCCTGCTCGTTCCCGAGCGCCTTCACGTCGCCCCGGACCGCCGACAGGCCCTTGCTCATGTCCCTGCCCAGCGCGTCCACCCGGCCCTCGACCTCCGTCAGCCGCCCATCGAGGCTGTCGTTGCGCTCCCTCTGCTCGGCCGCCGGCGAGCCCTCCCCCTCCAGAAGCGCCTTCTCCAACACGCTGCGCATCCGCCTGGACAGCCTGCCCCGCTCCATGCTGGCGGTGAGGGTCTTGTAGTCCACCCCCAACAGCTGCGTCGCCTTCATCACTCCCTTGTCCCGCACCAACTCGTTCAGCAGCGCCATCAGCCGCATGTGCTGCATGTCCTGGACGCTCCTGCTCTTCTCGAACACCGGCTTTCCCGTATTCATCGGTCACTCCTCCTCTCTCAAGGCCTCCAAGTTTCCAACGGGGCCAGTCCAAGTCCAGTCCTGCCTCCAGACCTTGGAAGAACCCAACTTCCAGCTTCGGCTTACCCGAGTGCAGTCCGGAACGTACCCGCAAGTCAAAGTGTTCACTGTTTACCTCCTGTAGGGGGTGATTTACCCCTGTTTCAGCTTGCCCACGACCCCACTTGGACTTTTCCAACTGCCTTCATTTCTCTGTACAGCCCAATGACATCACGGATGGGGGCGTCTGCATAAGGGCTTGGAAGACCCCTCATGTGAGTACACCTCCAGGGGCGCACATGTGAGCACACCTTCAGGAGCGCACATGTGGGTACGCCTCTAAGTAGTTATGCGGGGCGATCCGGTTGTTCACACTCTCTGCCGAGCGATGCAATCAAACGCATCGCAGCTGGACGCTCCGTACCGGGCCGTCTTCGGAGACGTGTCGAAGATCATCGACGCGGCCAGGGAGTCGGCCGCCCGCTCGGTGAACGCCGCCTACTGGCTGGTCGGGCGGCGCATCGTCGAGTTCGAGCAGTCGGGAGAAGACAGGGCCGAGTACGGGGCCGCCCTGATCGAAAGGCTGGCCGAGGACCTGACCGGGCGGTTCGGACGCGGTTTCTCCCTTCAGAACATCTACAACATGCGCCTCTTCTACCTCTCATATCCGCCCGAGAAGATTCTCCAGACACTGTCTGGAAAATCGGCTCCACCCCACGGGCGACAGATTCTCCAGACGGCGTCTGGAGAATTCGATCCCCCGTCCGTCGAAGCGGGCTTCGACGACCTTCTCGCGGCCTTTCCGCTGCCCTGGTCCGCCTACGTGCGGCTCCTGTCCGTCAGGAACGAGAGTGCCCGCGACTTCTACGAGACCGAGGCGCTGAGAGGCGGGTGGTCGGTCCGCCAGCTCGACCGGCAGATCGGCTCCCAGTTCTACGAGCGCACCGCCCTCTCGAAGAACAGGGCCGCCATGCTGACGGGCGGGCAGAGGAAGCGTCCAGAGGACATCGCCCTCCCCGGCGAGCAGATGAAGGACCCCTTCGTCCTGGGGTTCCTCGATCTCAAGGACGAGTACTCCGAGAGCGACCTCGAAGAGGCCCTCATACGCCACCTGGAGACCTTCCTCATGGAGCTGGGAGACGATTTCTGCTTCATGGGCAGGCAGAGGTGTCTGCGCGTCGGCGGCAGGTGGTACCGGGTGGACCTGCTGTTCTACCACCGGAGCCTGAGATGTCTCGTGGTCATCGACCTGAAGGTTGGCGGCTTCACCCACGCCGACGCCGGGCAGATGCACTTCTACCTGAACTATGCGCGGGAGCACTGGATGCGTGAGGGAGAGAACCCGCCCGTCGGCCTGATCCTCTGCTCCGAGAAGGACGAGGCGCTGGCGCAGTATGCCCTTGAGGGGCTGTCGAGCAACGTGCTGGCCGCGGAGTACCGGATCGCCCTGCCCGATGAGAAGACCCTGGCGGCGGAGCTCGACCGGACGAGGCAGGCGATGGAGCACCGCACGGACGCGCTTTGACGGCCTCCCGTTCAACGCGGTAAAATGGCGGGTAGAAGTTGACCCGGCGGTGCGTGAACACCCCGGGCCGTGGCGCCACCTGCGCGAACAGGTGATGCGAAGTAATTGTACTACTCGCAGACCCGCTCCGACAGGAGGCGGGTCTTTTTTTGTTTCAGGAGATTCGAGAGGAGGAAATCATGGCGAGAACGACCGATAGGAAGACGGGAACGAAACGGGCGGCCATCTACGCCCGCGTCTCGGACAAGAGCCAGGACACGGAGGAGAAGACCTCCATATCGGAGCAGATAAGCGACATGGAGGCCCACTGCGAACGCCGGGGGCTGACCATCACCGCACGCTACCAGGAGGTGGGACGGGGTTGGTCGAAGAACCGCCCCGAGTTCCAGCGGATGCTGGCCGACGCCAGAAAGGGACGATTCGACACCATCGTCTGCTGGAAGTCCGACCGCCTCAGCCGGGGCATGTACCCCGCCGCCGTCCTCATGGAGGTCATCGAGGCGTACCAGATAGATCTGGAGGCCGTCTTGGACGCCATCGACATGAAGACCTTCGGCCTCATGGCGGCCATCGGAAAGATTGAGCTGGACAACTTCAGGGAGAGGGCCTCGATGGGCAAGCGCGGCTCGGCCAAGCAGGGACGCATCCCCGTCAACAACGTCCCCTACGGCTACAGACTCGGAGAGGGCCGCAGGCCGGTGGTGGAAGAGTCCGAGGCCGAGGTCGTCCGCCGCGTCTTCCACATGTGCGTCCGCGAAGACATGGGAGCTCCCGCCATTGCCAAGCAGTTGACCGCCGAGGGCGTCCCCACGCCGAGGGCTGTCGGGAAGTGGTTGGACGGCACCGTCACCCGCATTCTGAGGCACGAGGCATACCGCGGCACCTGGTGGTTCGGCAAGCGCCGCCATGTCGCCACCGAGCACGGGATGAGGAGATACAACCGGCCGGAGGACGAGTGGGTCGGGGTTCCCTTCCCGCCGATCGTGGACGATGAGATATGGGAGCAGGCGCAGGAGGCCAAGAAGCGCCGGCTGACCCGGTCGGGCCGCAACACCAAGATCTTCTACCTCTTGCAGCACCTGGTCAGGTGTGCCGAGTGCGGTCTCCTCATGGGCTGCCGGGCCAACAGACGCCAGACCACCACGCGCGGCGGCAAGGTCTACAGGATTGCGCTGGACCCTCCACGCCGCTACTACATGTGCTACGGAATGATGACCCAGGGCCAGAAATGCCGGGAGCACTCCCATATCAGGGCGGAGCGGCTTGAGGCGGTGGTCTGGAGCGATGTCAAGAAGGTGCTGGAGAACCCGGGCCTGATCGTCGCCAGCATCGAGGCCCTGGATGCCGAGGCGGAGGACGGAGGCTTGGCCGACGAGATAGCCAAAGCAGAGCGGGACCTGCAGAAGGTACAGATGGAGGAAGACCGGGCCATCAGGATATTCGTGTCGGGGAAGATCACCGAGAAGCAGTTGGACCACCAGCGCAGGTTCATCACCGAGCGGCTTGAGACGCTCAGGGCCAACCTGGGCGGCCATCGCGCCAGGGAAATGGAGCACGCGGACAAGCGGGCGCTGGCGGAGCGCATCTTTGAGTGGGCGCGCCGGGCAGGGGACAAGCTGGACAGCCTGTCGGACAAGGGACGCAGGGAGGTGCTTGAGCTGCTTCTGGACGGGGCGACCATAGACCGGCACAACAAGGTCAACCTGACCCTGGCCATCCCGACTGAGGATGTCATGTCGATTGCAGAACGGAGTGCGATTACAGCGTTTACGTCATGAGGCAGGCGTCGCGGCGGTCGTGGCGCATCGGGCAGACCCGCCCGGTGAAGATAGTGTTCATGGCCTACCGGAACACCCTGCAGGCCGACGCCCTGAAGCTGGTGGCGAAGAAGCTGCAGAGCTCCCTGGCGGTGGAGGGCGAGCTGCCGGAGGACGGTCTGGCGGCCTACGGGGACGACGGGGACGACCTGATGCTGGCCCTGGCCAGGAGGATCGTCAACGGAGAGGAGGAGGACGCCGACTCGGTGGAGGCGGTCTTCGCCCAGGCACGGGACGCTGAGGCGAACGCCGAGGAGTACCTGGTGGACGAGGAATGGAGGGATGTGGAGGTTGAATCCGAGGCTGTGGAAGTCCCTCGCAGCTGGAGAAGGGAGATCGGGGCCGTCACAGAGATTGTTGCAGGTGACGGCGGAAGTGAAGGTGGGGAGCTATCCACCGGCCAGGATGAGTCCCAGCAGTCGCTCTTCTCCTGGGCGGAGTTCATGGCCGAGGAGCGAGAGGAGAGCCGGGGGCGGAGGCCCAAGCCCGCTTCTACGTCCCTCTTCGAGTGGGCGGTGGAACAGGAGCGGGAGGAGGAGCCGGTCGGCGCGGGACGCTAGACCGCAAGGGCACGGGGAGGTCGCACTACACAAAGCGACGGCCTCCCCGCAGATGGCAACGCAGCAAGGACAACAACGACTCACAAAGGAGATGAAGAGATGGCAAGAGTATTTGTCTACGACGACCGCGAGTTCCCCGACCCGGACCCCGAGATGAGCGTCGACCAGGTGAAGGCGACATTGAGCGACTTCTACGGGGAGATAGCTAACGCCTCGGTCAAGGAGACCAAGCGCGGCGAAGACACAATCTACGAGTTCCAGCGGCGGGTGGGCACCAAGGGCGCCCACGCCCGGGACTACATCAAGGGCGCCCACGCCCGGGACTAAAGGAGGCATCCGATGGACAACCGGACCTTTGCCGGTCTGATGGCGGCAACACCGCCGGTGGACCTGAGAATCCTTGAGCTCACGGCGGAGCTCACACGGCCCGACGGCTCCTTCGACCTGGACGCCGCGGCCGCACGGCAGGGTGAGGTGGAGATGGCCTGCGTCCAGGCGCAGGACTACGCGGCGGCCACGGGCCGCCTGTTGGAGGCGATGCGATGGCAGCTGCGGCCCCGCCGCAACTGAGCGGCCTGGCTGAACTGCTCCTGCGGCGTCCGCCGTCGCTGCGGGAGCTGGTGACGCTCGTCGGCTACGCCGACGACTACGCGCCTGGTTCGCGGGGCTCGTGCGCCGCCTCTTTCCCCAGGAGGCGGAGGCGGCGCTGGCAGCCCCCGACGTACGCACGAGGGTGGAGCGCTTCGCCCAGCTCTTCGGGGAGCGTCACTTCCCCCTCTACGCTCCGTTCTTCGAGTTCTTCATGGACGAGGGGGACGAACCCCCCTGGACCTGGCTGCGAAAGGGCATCCCCTTCGAGCTGATGGGCTTCGGCTACGACGGCCTCCACGAGATGTGGGACGGCTATCGCGAGGGGCTCTCGTCCCTCGTCCTCTTGGCCAAGCCCGCCGACGCCTACC
This sequence comes from Dehalococcoidia bacterium, assembly GCA_965218945.1. Taxonomy (GTDB): domain Bacteria; phylum Chloroflexota; class Dehalococcoidia; order Lucifugimonadales; family UBA2985; genus DAOUJW01. Next base: position 1,721,397 of record OZ244718.1, on the reverse strand, counting down.
ACGACGGACCCGACGGGCTGCGGGTGGCGTGGCTGGAGTCGGCCGCCGAACGCATCCCGCAAGAGACATTGGAGAGGATTCCCTAGGGCGGAATACCCCTGGATGCCCTAAATGAGGCACTCAAGGAGACCCGGTTCGAGGGGGCGGCGCAGGCCTGCTCCTGGGTCCTCGCCGAGACCGGCAACTTCTTCCTCGATCACACCTATGAGGACGGATCGTACGACGGCTTCTCCGACCCCTGGGACGACGACATCATCCAGGAGGGGACGGAGGAGTGGCGCAAGGCCAGCGCCCTCATGGACGCGGTCAGCCGGTTGACCGACTGGCTGGAGGAAGACCTTCCCGCCCGCTTCGCCGAGATGCTGGACTTCGTCCTGGGGCGGCTCCCCAATCACAAGAAGGAGGTAAGCGATGAGTGTTGAAGTCGATAAGACCCAGTGGTCCCTGCCGGGTCCGGCGGACGCGGCAAGGGACGAGCTCCAGATGCAACTGGAGGTCTACAAGGAGACCATCCTGCTGCGCGGCTTCGAGGACGACTCAAACTGGGTGAGGACCGTCTCGGCGGACGAGATCGCCAACGTATTCACCCAGCACTTGGGGTTCTCCTCGGGGCTCCTGCCCCAGGAGGCCCTCTGGTGGAACCAGGGCGAGACCGGGCAGGTGGTGGCCCTCTGGCGGCCTCCGCAGGTCTGGTCCGTGGCCCTGCAACGGGAGGCGTTCAAGCCACCCGCCCGGCTCCGGCTCCCCATGCCGGGGCTGGTCTTCGTCTGCTCGCCGGGGCGTGCGCCCTGGGTCTACGCCGCGCTTGGCCGGCCAAACGACCCCGAGCAACTCCTCTTCCGGGCCCCGGCCTTCAACGTCTTCAGGGACGGTCGGGTCTGCCCCGGAAGCCACAGGTTCCCCGAGGAGGTGGACCTGATACCGGAAGGCTTCTTCCAGTCCTTCTTCTCCCTTACCGGAGACACCCGGGACCGCTCGAAGAAGCACCCCGACAACCTGCAAGCGCTATGGGAGGAGCTCGATGGAACAACTGTATACCCGACTGAAGACCTGGTTCCCCAGTGCACGGTGGGCCAGGCGATGGCGGTCTCCGAGGGGAGACGTGGCTACCGGTAGCGCCGGACCGGGGCCGGTGGGCTACCTGGTCAACCACCCCGCAGGACTCGCGGGTGTCCACGGCATCGGCTACGACTACGTGCTGGGATCGGGGGGCGTCTACGTCCAGTCCCAGGGCGCGCACCTGACGGCGCGGGTGCCGGTCGCCCCCGGCGAGGTGCGGGGGCTCGCTCCCGTGGACGAGAAGCTGCAACTCACTCACGGCCCCATCCCGGCGCAACTCTTCGAGCTGGGGCTGCGCTGGTTCCAGGACGACCCGGACACCGAGCGGCTCTTCGCCGTGCGGTGGGACGGGCGGGCATACCGGCTGGTGGTCCCCGCACAGGCCGGGACCGCGGCGTCCCTCGCCTACCGGCTCCCAGCCGGCGTGGTCGCCGAGTTCCACTCTCACGGAATCTCTTCCGCCTTCTTCTCGGCCACCGACGACCGGGACGAGCAGGGTTTCCGCATCTACGGCGTCGTCGGACGCCTCGACACCCCCCGGCCGGAGCTGCGTCTCCGGGTCGGCGTCTCCGGCCACTTCGCCCCGGTGGGCTGGCCCCAGGTGTTCGGCGGCCCGCAGCCAAGGCTTCGGCTCCTAGACGAAAAGCCGGAGTCAACGCAAGACACAAACCCAACGACAGGGAGGTAACAACACATGCCCTATTACCTGGACAACGCGTTCCTGCTCGACAACCCCTGGATCACCGTGGTCGGCTGCGGCGGGACGGGCGGCTTCGTGGCCGAGGGCCTCTGCCGCCTCTTCCAGGGCAGGGAGGCCACCATCGTCCTGGTCGACCACGACCGGGTGGAGACCCACAACCTGCTGCGCCAGAACTTCTATGCCGAGGACGTGGGCCGCTTCAAGAGCCAGGCCCTCGCAGACCGGCTGGCGCGGGCCTTCCGGCGTCCCGTGGGCTACTCGGTCTACGCCTTCCGGGAGGAGGACTCCGGCTCCGATGGGGGCCGCTATCCCGGCCTTCCCGCCTACGGGAACTCCCTGCTCATCGGCTGCGCCGACAACGCCGCCGCACGGCGGGCGATGGCCGAGTCCCTGCCGGGCGACCCGCGCCGGTGGCTCATCGACGCGGGCAACGACACCAACTGGGGACAGGTGCTGATCGGCAATGTTGCCGACCGGGACTTTGGGGACGAACAAGCCTTCGTGGGCGAGACCTGCCACCTGCTCCCCGCGCCCACGGTGCAGCGGCCCGATCTGCTGACGGCCGTGTCGACCACGCCTCCCGACGTGGACTGCGCGGCGGCCCTCGACCTCACCGACCAGGACCCGACCATCAACCAGATGATGGCGTCCCTGGTCTTACAGGTGGTCCGCCGCATGGCGGCGGGAACCTGCCCCTTCATGGGCCTCTACCTGGACATGGAGATGGGAACGGTTACCCCCAACTACGTCACGCCGGAGGCGGTGGCGCGGGTGGCGCGGTCGGACTCCTAGCCGCCCCGGTGATCGGCGCACACGAACACAGTTAGAGAAGAGAACAAGGAGAAGGAAAGACATGCTTGACGAAAAAGGAACCACCAAGACCGTCACGACCTGGCAGGACAACCAAAGCGGGCGCCGCGGGCACAAGCTCATGACGAAGGAGCTGGGGGACACGATCCCCGCGATGGGAGCCAACGAGGACGCCGCAGACTACGACGCCGTCCTCGCCCCGGCCAAGCTGTTCAGCCCGTACAGCGGATGGACCTGGTACATCACCGAGTGGGACGCCGAGACCGGACTGTGCTTCGGCCTCGTCGAAGGGTTTGAGACCGAGCTCGGATACTTCGACCTAACCGAGCTGGCGGAGGTAACCGTGTTCGGCAGCGTCCCCGCCGTGGAGCGCGACCTGTACTGGGAGCCGCAGACCCTCGGCGAGATCAGGAGACAGTCGGGATCGTGAATGCAGTCAGAGAAGAATCAAGGAGAGGAGACACCATGCCTGACGAGAACGGAACGGAAGCAACCCGCTCGGACGCACCGAGCTCAGACGACAGTCTCTTCGGCGAAGTGGCGGACGACACGGAAGCCGCTGCGGTCGACGAGCAGGACGCCAACGAGGAGACCGAACAGGACCCGCAGGATGCCGATGACGCCGGGGAGCAGGCCGGTTCGCCGGAGGACCTGAAGGTCGTCGTATCCATCAAGGGAGGCAGGGCCACCATCGGGGTGCAACGGCCCTCGTCGGACCCGCACATCGAGATCTTCGACGACTGGGACCTGTCCGGCCTGACGCAGGAGGTCTTGGCGGTGACCGAACGGGCGAAAGCCAAGTGGGAGGACGAACCCAGGTATCCGGCTCACGCGAGACCCGCTCCCCCGGCCAGGCGTCGGCCCCGGAGTGGGCAGGGGTCGCCGCAGGCGGGGGCCGCCGAGGGAGGGGCGGACGACCAGCAGCAACCCGAGACGCTGAGGCTGTTCTAGGGGTCACAGCCGCAAGCCCCAGCCCGCCACCCTCTCGATGTTCGAGTGGGCGCTCAACATGGAGCAAGAGCGGGAGCCGGTCGGCGCGAGTCGCTAGACCGCAACACACAGGGGGAGGGACACTGTGATTCGGTGTCCTCCCCCTGCACGGCCATGTATGCACTCTTTTTGCGTTTCATGGCCTGCGGTTACAGCCCCTCACTGGCGCGCCGTTGCTTACTCGGTGAATATGTAGCGGAGTCCCAGGTCTTCGGTCAGCTCCAGCAACGCTAACATGTGCTCCACGTTGGGCCGCACCCTGCCCTCAGCCCAACGCCATACGGTGTGGCGATAGGTCCCGATGCGGCGGGCAATCTCCGACCACGACAGCCCGGACTCCTCCTGGAACCGATTCAGCCGCTCCGGGAAGTCGCCGGGAAAGTCGTAGGTCCTTCTTCTGTACTGTGTGCGCTGTCTCGGCATCGGTCCTTCCGGAAGACGGCTGCAAGCTCCCTCCTACGGGGATGTCCGGGGCCGTCCGATATCCCCAGGCAGGACGGTATGCGGAACGCAAGCTCACGCGGTCAGCCCGTCCCGGAGTCCTGGTGGAGGCCGCCGCTCTGCTTGTCGGAGGGCTGGGGCGGCCTCCCCAGCTTCATCCATGTGTGCGGGCTTTCTTGTTGCCCTTCCTGCGGGCGGGGTCCGCGCGGGTACGCGTACACCCGCGCGGCCCTTCCTCTCCTTCCGACGCCACATGCCATCAGGGAGAGTCCGGCGGCGGCGGCGGCTCGGGCCCTTCCACGCATGGCCCCTCACCGAGTTCGTTGACCGCCGCCACACCGAATTTGACGGGTCCCACATAGACGATCTTGAAGTATTTGAAACCCGTCGGGGTGCCGTCGGGGTGCTCTGGTGGCGTGGTGGATCCAGGGTGCTCCACCTCGTATTCGTCCAGCAGGTAGCCGCCGCAGCCCTCGCTGGCTGAGCCGTAGATGCGGAACTCCGTGATCCATTGCGCGCCGGTTCCGGTCTCGTCCGGCGCGTCCCACCACACGATTTGCCCACCAATGCCGCTGACGGGCGAGTAGGACACCGACACAATGCGGACCGCGCCCGGGATCTCCGAGGGGCCCAGACCACCGGGCGGAACGGCAACTGCCAGCAAAATTTCACGCACCGACAGCGTGTAGGTGCCTGGGTCCAAGCCCGCTACTTCCAGGTGGTAGATGCCGGTCGCGGTCGCTGTGTAGGTCAGTCGGCTGTTAAGTCCCTCGCCGCCGTCGTCGTCCTCATCAATGTAGTGGGAGACGTTGAAGGAGTCGCCGTAGAGCGCCAGGATCGGGTCCGCCTGGGAGCCGCGGCCGGTGTCCGCGCCCTCCAGGTCGAACCGGTATCGCTTGCCCGCCTCCAGATCGACACGGAACCCGTCCAAATCCTCGCCAGGGTCGATGTTGCCCGTGGCCGAGGCCCCGACCTCGACCCGGCCGGTGGTGGTGGTGTCTCTGGGAAAGTCCGTGTCGGCCTCCGAGACGCCGTTCGCGCCCAGCACGATCACCGACAGCGTGTAGGTGCCCGTCGTGCTGGCTGCGCCGGCCACAGCTATGTAGTAGGTGCCTTCCGCGTCGGGCGTGTTGATGACCCGGCCGTTCTTCCCCACACCGCCGTCGTTACTCCTCGCATCGGAGACCGCCTGTCCTCCCGCATCCTGCAACCCCCAAAGATGCGGATCCGCCAAGTTGCCTCGGCCGGTATCCGCCCCCTCCACGTCGAACTGGTATCGCTTGCCCTTCTTCAGCTCGACCGCGAACCAGTCGACGTCGAGAGCTGGGGCGATTTCGCCCGTGACCGAACCGCCGACCTCAACTCTACCGGTGGTGGTGATGCCTTCGGGCAGGTCTTCGCCGTCGGGCTCCGAGACGTTGGTGGAATCGGCTGGCGGGTCGGCGGAATCGTCGGGCGGCGGCGTGATGTCGCGCACCGACAGCGTGTAGGTGCCCGTGTTGGCGCTGTTGGCCTCTGATGCCTCTAAGTAGTAAGTGCCGGTCGCGGTCGGCGCAAAAGCCCCTCGGCTGTTGAGATTGCCCAGGCTATTGTCGACGTCGTTGTACTGCGCCTGGGCGGTTCCCAATCCGTCATAGACTAATAGATACGGGTCCGGCAAGGTGCCGCGGCCGTTATGCGCTCCCTCCAGGTCGATCTGGTAGATCTTGCCCGCCTCCAAGTCGACGCGGAACATGTCATAATCGGCGTTGTTCTCAATGTTGCCCGTGACCGAGGCCCCGACGTCGACCCGGCCGGTGGTGGCGGTGGTGTCGGGAAAGTCCGTGTCGGCCTCCGAGGCGCCGTTCGCGCCCAGCACGATCACCGACAGCGTGTAGGTGCCCGTCGATTGGTACGCGGCGGCGACTACGTAGTGAGCGCCGCTCGCGGTCGCCGTGAAGATCGTCCGGGCGTTGTTCCCCACGCCGCTGTCATCGTTCCGCGTGCCCGCGATCGTATCGCCCCCCGCATCACGCACTGCGTTGATAATCGGGTCCGACATTGTGCCGCGGACGGTAGGCGTCCCCTCCAGGTCGATCTGGTATCGCGTGCCCGCCTCCAGCTCGACGAGGAACCAGTCCGCGTCGCCGACGGACTCGACGTTGCCCGTGGCCGAGCCGCCGACGTCGACCTGGCCGGTGGTGGTGGTGTCGGCGGGAAAGTCGTCGGGTGGCGGCGCCGACAGACGGACCGTGACGGTGTCCCCCGCAGACCAGGTCAGGCCCGACAGACCCCAAGAGTAGAGGCCGGTGGTGCCTTTCGTGGCGCCGCTGAACGCGAACGTGATGGTGGTGTCGTCGACCGTGAGCACCAGGACCGCCTTGTCATCGTCGGTGAGATCGGCGCTGAGCAAGACGAACAGGGCGCCCGTGACGGTGGACCCAGTTGGGACTTGGATATAAGCGGCCCCGATCGTGTAGTCGTTGTCCCCGACCGAGAACATCGTGTCGTCCGGGTTGCCGGCAAGGCTGCCCGCGCTGAGGCCGGCTCCATCAGCAAAACCGTGTCCGACAAGCGCGTCGCCGGGGCTGGTCTTGATCTCTGCCACCGTCACCACGCCGCACCAGATGTCGACGGTGTTCAGCGTGCACGGCGGGATCTCACGCACCGACAGCGTGTAGGTGCCCGTCGTGACGCTACTTACACCTTCACCTGCCTCTATTGCCTCTAGGTAGTATGTGCCGCCCGCGGTCGGCGTGTGGATTATCTTGCTGTCGAAGGTTGCGCCACTGTCATCGTTGAGCGCAATGCGGACTCCGGACTCGAAGAGCTTAAGGAGCGGGTCTTCCAGGGTGCCGCGGCCGTTAAACGGTCCTTCCAGGTCAAACTGGTAAGTCTTGCCCGCCTCCAGGTCGACGCGAAACCAGTCCGCGTCACCGTCGGTGCCGATGTTGCCGGTGGCCGAGGCCCCGACGTCGACCCGGCCGGTGGTGGCGGTCGTGGCGGGAAAGTCCGTGTCGGCCTCCGAGGCGCCGTTCGCGCCCAGCAGGATCACCGACAGCGTGTAGGTGCCGGTATCTGACCCATTGGCATTCTGTGCCCGCACGTAGTAGGCGCCGGCCGCGGTCGGCGTGTAAATCCGCCGGCTGTTATTGCCCACGCCCTCGTCGTTGCTCAAAGAACCGACAAGTGTGTTGCTACCATCGTAGAGACCCATCCTCGGGTCCGGTAGGGTACCGCGGCTGGTATCCGCACCTTCAAGATCGATCTGGTATCTCGTGCCCGCCTCCAGGACGACGCGGAAATAGTCCCGGTCCGTCCCGGTTTCGATGTCGCCCGTGACCGAGCCGCCCACGTCCACCTCGCAAGTGGTGGTGTTGAGGCCGGGACAGTCGCCTCCATCGGGCTCGGAGACGTTGGCCCGCTTGCCGGGACCGCCGGGCGCGCCGTCGTCGTCCTCCCCGTCCAGGTCGTCGCCTTCGACGGCCTCGGGAGCGGCCGGCGTGTCGATGTGGAACCAGCGGGAGCGCTCGCTCACACCGTGCTCGTTGATCGCCTTGATGCGGTAGGTGTAGGTAGTATTGGCCTGTACGCTGTCGTCGGTATAGGTGGTCGCCGCTGTGCCCGTGTCCGCCACGAGCTCACTGAACTCGCCCCCGGTATTGTTCACGCGGACGCGCCTGAGGATGACGTATCCGGTGATGGTGTCGTCGCCCGGGTCGTCCCAGGTGAGGGTCACCGAGTCGTGGGTCGCCGTGGCATCGAGGCCCGTGGGCTGGTCGGGCGGTTCGGGGGCCTGCTCCTCCTCCGGCTCAGGGGCTGCCGGGACGTTGATGTGGAACCAGCGGGAACGCTCGCTCACCCCGTGCTCGTTGATCGCCTTGATGCGGTAGGTGTAGGTAGTATTGGCCTTTACGGTAGCGTCGGTGTAGGTGGTCGCCGCTGTGCCCGTGTCCGCCACCAGTTCACTGAACTCGCCCCCGGTATTGTTCACGCGCACGCGCCGCAGGATGACGTAGCCGGTGATGCTGGCGTCGCCCGGGTCGTCCCAGGTGAGGACCACCTGGTCATGGGTCGCCGTGGCGTCCAGGCCCGTGGGCTGGTCGGGCGGTTCGGCAGCCTGCTCCTCCTCCGGCTCAGGGGCTGCCGGGACGTTGATGTGGAACCAGCGCGAGCGTTCGCTCACCCCGTGCTCGTTGATCGCCTTGATGCGGTAGGTGTAGGTAGTATTGGCCTGTACGCTGTCGTCGGTATAGGTGGTCGCCGCTGTGCCCGTGTCCGCCACCAGTTCACTGAACTCGCCCCCGGTATTGTTCACGCGCACGCGCCGCAGGATGACGTAGCCGGTGATGCTGGCGTCACCCGGGTCGTCCCAGGTCAGGACCACCTGGTCATGGGACGCCGTGGCGGAGAGGCCCGTGGGCTGGTCGGGCGGTTCGGCAGCCTGCTCCTCCTCCGGCTCAGGGGCTGCCGGGACGTCGATGTGGAACCAGCGCGAGCGTTCGCTCACCCCGTGCTCGTTGATCGCCTTGATGCGGTAGGTGTAGGTAGTATTGGCCTTTACGGTAGCGTCGGTATAGGTGGTCGCCGCTGTGCCCGTGTCCGCCACCAGTTCACTGAACTCGCCCCCGGTATTGTTCACGCGCACGCGCCGCAGGATGACGTAGCCGGTGATGCTGGCGTCACCTGGGTCGTCCCAGGTCAGGACCACCTGGTCATGGGACGCCGTGGCGGAGAGGCCCGTGGGCTTGTCGGGCGCCGAGCCCTCCTGGGCCTGGACCGGGGAGAACAGCAGGGCCATCGCCAGGGCCAGCGCCGCTATGGCGGCAATCAGGATGGGGAATCGTCGTCTATCGGTGCGAATCATTATGGCTCCTCCTTGTGCTTGTGCGGGGATACGGGACGCAGCCCGTCCCGTCCCCAGGCGTCAGCGGACGCGGAGGACGCGGGCGTCGGGCGTTGCATGGTCGAAGGCTGTTTCGGGTGAGTGCGGGACGTGCGAAGCCCGCCGCAAGGCGTCCTTCGAGGACACTGAGAACTTCGGGCGCACGCAGAGAGAGCGGCGATGGGAGAGGATCGGGCCTGCCGGTATGAGCCGGAGGCGGCGAGGGGGCCAGAGCGGAGGGAAAATCGGGGGGGGGGGTGAACGTCTGTGCTAGACCGCGACGGAGGGCAGTCTCGAACGTGGCCGGTGCGACCAATTTCTCCACTCCGTCGAGGATTGGTATTCCTCGTCTACCGGTACTGGTCATCGCTCCTATCGCCTAACGTCGTATGATTGCTGGACTATTCGTTGCCCATGACAAGGCTTGCCGCACGAAAAGCAGCCCTCGCCAATATAAATAGTAGTGAGCTTCCAAGCCGGATATAAGGTGCAAATGTCTATTTTGCTCTAGGCATTTATCTAGGCATTTGTCTATAGAGATTGCATAGGCACATGTCTACCAGGGGCCTATGCCCATGTCGCGGCAGGTCTCAGCCCAGCGTGTTCAGGAAGCGGCGGGGACGTTCAACTGGACTCCCATCGGCTGACGGTAGGGGAGTGGCGGGGAGCGCGCGGGGCGCTAGGAGGCAAGATACGGGGGGATGGCGCCCGGTCCGGGCGCCATCCCCTCGCACGGCCATGTATGCAGCCCCTTTTGCGTTTCAGCAGCTCTAGGCCCGTGTCCGGGCCGTGTACAGGCGACTAACTGAGTAGCTTGTTAGTCGGTAGCCGTCTTATTCCCTGAACAGGTGGCCCAGTTCCAGGGAGTCCGCCTCCTTCAGGAGCGCTGCATAGTGCTCCACGTTGGGCAGCACGTCCTTGTCCCTCCAGCGCCTCACGGTCTCGGGATGGGTGCCGAGACGCCGGATTATCTCCGCCCACGGCAACTTCGACTCCTCCTGGAACCGCTTCAGCCGCTCCGGGAAGTCGTCGGGAAAGTCGTAGGTCCTTCTTCTGTACTGTGTGCGCTGTCGCGGCATCAACCGTGTCCTTCAGGAAGACGGCTGCAATCTCCCTCCTACTGCGATGTCCGGGCCGTCCGGAATCCCCAGGCAGGACGGTGTGCGGAGCGCAAGCTCACGCAGTCAGTCCATCCCGGAGCCCTGGTGGAGGCCGCCGCTCTGCTTGCCGAAGGGCTACGGCGGCCTCCACCAGCGTCATCCATGTGTGCGGGCTTTTTTCGTTGCCCTCTACTAGCCCGGACCGCTGACGGTCAGTGCCTACTCGTCGGACAGCATCCTGCCGTCTCTCGTGCCGATGGCTCCCTCGGCGTCGCAGTCCTCGATACCCTGCTGAGGTCGGCCGTGTGTTAGTCGGCATCCTACGTGATGTCGATGACCGTCAGCTCGTAGCCGCCCCACTCGAACGACTCGCCGCTCGCCGCGATGTAATAGGTGCCATCGGCATGGGCGTGAAACGTCACACGGAACAGGTGGTGGGCGCTTGATTCGTCCGCCCCCCACGTGTTGAGAAGGTAGTCCCCGTCCGCATCGTAGATCGCGTTGATCTGCGGGAGGAGCAGGGTGAGCTCGGGGTCGGCGTAGTTGTTGGGGCCGGGGCTGGTGAGAATCGCGCCCTTCATGTCGATCCGGTAGGTCCGGCCCGCCTTCAGCTCCACCGCGAACCAGTCGGTGTCTAAGTCGCGGTAGTTATCTGGCCTATGGATCGGTTCGTGGATGGCGCCCCTGGCCCCGACTCCGCCCACCTCGACCACGCCGCCGGTGGAGGTGTCGGCGGGCAGGTCGGTGGCGCCCTCGGCGACCCCTTGCGCGGGGACGGCCGCGCCGCTGACGCTGAACTTCGTATACTCGCCGCTTTGTCCCGACCAATCGCCTAGGTCGGTGCGACTACGGGTTAGCCGCGCACCGGCGACGCTCCATCCCGTCGAATCGTCGTCAGCGGACCCTGAAGCCGTTGGGCGTAGGCTGAGATGCGCCCGAGCGCCGCTGTAGGACTGAACCACAAAGTACGTCGTGCCGGGGTCCAGTACCGTGCCCCCTGGGGCGTTGAACGTGTTGACGCCGGTGGCCCAGGTACCCGTGGAATGCGTCAGTGTGGCGACCGGGGCGTCGGGCTCCGGTGGGGAGTCGCTGGTCGCGGACCACAGCGAGACCGTGACGTCGGCCGGGGTTTTGGGGACCGTGTCCACCACATCCAAGTTGATGCTGGCCAGGAAGTATCCGTAGCTATCTGAGCCGGTGGTGAACCCCTGGGCGTTCTCAAAATCGCCAACGGCTATTGCAAAATTCAGGTTGTTGGCTTGCCCGAGGTTGCTCAGGAGGTCGGTGACGGAATCCGGGACATTGCCGGAATCGTCCGGGGGATCGTCGGGCGTCATCTCCGCCGCCCGCGTCACGGTCACCGTGTAGGTCTGCGTCGAGGTGTCGTCCTCGGCCGTCACCTTCACCTTGATGACGGTGTCGCCCACCGACAGCGCCACCTGGAAGTCGTCCTCCATGTCGTCCGCGTCTTCGAGCTCCATGTCGTCCGTGTCTAGAATCTCGACCGTCGCGCTGGCGTGGTTCGTCGTCGGCGTCACCGTCACCTCGTCGACGCTGTTGGCGACCGACGCCGTGTAGGTGGCCGTGCCCGAGGCGAAGGCCGGGCTCAGCGTCACCCCCATGCCCAGCGACAGCCCGCTCAGCGTCGCGTCCGTCGAGAGCGTCGTCTCGTCGTCGTCCTCGATGGTTCCTGTCGCGGTCGGGTCCGTCTCCAGCTTCGCGTTCGACGACGGGCTCGACAGCGTCACCGTGAAGGTCTCGTCGCCCTCGTCGGTGGAGTCGTTCACCACCGGCACCTCGAACGTTCCCATCGTGTCGCCGATCGCGACGGTCACCGTCCCCGTCTTCGTCGACCCGAGGTCCGCCGCGACCGCCGTGTCGCCGGTCTCGATCGACGCCGTCCAGGTCGCCGTCACGGCCGTCGCGGCCACTTCCGACAGCGTCACCGTGAATTCCACTTCCCCATCGTTCTCGGCGTCCGAGGCATCCGCGACGCTCAGCGTCCGCGGGCGCACACGAATCGTGACGGTGTCCCCCGCAGACCAGCTCAGGCCCGACAGACCCCAAGAGTAGAGGCCGGTGGTGCCTTTCGTGGCGCCGCTGAACTCGAATGGGGTGGTGGTGCCGTCCACCGGGAGCAGCAGGCCCGCCTTGTCATCGTCGGTGAGATCGGCGCTGAGCAAGACGTACAGGGTGCCCGTGAGGGTGGTCCCAGTTGGGACTTGGATATAAGCGGCACTGATCGTGTAGTCGTTGTCCCCGACCGAGAACACCGTTTCGTCAGGGTTGCCGGCAAGGCTGCCCGCGCTGAGGCCAGCTCCATCAGCAAAACCGTGTCCGACAAGCGCGTCGCCGGGGCTGGTCTTGATCTCTGCCACCGTCACCACGCCGCACCAGATGTCGCCGGTGTTCAGCGTGCAGGTCGGCGCCGGCTGCGTGATGTCACGCACCGACAGCGTGTAGGTGCCAGTAGTGGGGGCCGCGGTCTCGACAACCAGGTAGTAGGTGCCGGCCGCGGTCGGCGTGAAGACCAACTGGCTGTTTAGGTTCGCGGTGCTGATGTCGTCGTTGTTCTCAATGAGGTTTCCGGACCCGTCAAGGAGCGTCAGGTACGGGTCTAACAAGGTGCCGCGGCCGGTCGGCCAACCCTCCAGGTCGATCTGGTAGACCTTGCCGGCCTCCAGATCGACGCGGAACCAGTCTTTATCCGATGTGCTGGCGATGTTGCCCGTGGCCGAGGCCCCGACCTCGACCCGGCCGGAGGTCGTGTTGTCGGCGGGAAAGTCCGTGTCGGCCTCCGAGGCGCCGTTCGCGCCCAGCACGATCACCGACACCGTGTAGGTGCCGGTCGTGTTGACTGCGCCGGACACAGCTATGTAGTAGGTGCCGGTCGCCGTGGGCGTGTTGATAATCCGGGCGTTGTTGCCCACGCCCGCGTCATCGTTACCACTAATCAGGCTAGTCGCGTAGAGGCTTGCGGCCGGGTCCGGCAAGGTGCCGCGCCCGGTGTCCACGCCCTCCAGGTCGATCTGGTATCGCGTACCCGCCTCCAGCTCGACCTTGAACCAGTCCCCATCGCCGGCGACCCCGATGTTGCCCGTTACTGTCCCGCCCACCTCGACCTCGCCGGTGGTGGTGTTGTCGTTGGGAAAGTCGTCGCGCGTCACGGTCACCGTGTAGGTCTGCGTCGCGGTGCTGTCCTCGGCCGTCACCTTCACCTTGATGACGGTGTCGCCCACCGACAGCGCCACCTGGAAGTCGTCCTCCATGTCGTCCGCGTCGTCGAGCTCGTTGTCGTCCGTGTCTAGAATCTCGACCGTCGCGCTGGCGTGGTTCGTCGTCGGCGTCACCGTCACCTCGTCGACGCTGTTGGCGACCGACGCCGTGTAGGTGACCGTGCCCGAGGCGAAGGCCGGGCTCAGCGTCACCCCCGCGCCCAGCGACAGCCCGCTCAGCGTCGTTGGGCCGGTCGAGAGAGGTATCGCTTCGGTGCGCTGTTTGCCGTAAACGAGCATCTTCACCACCCAATTCTCGCCACTCCAGTTTGTTCCGTCCCTGGACTTCTGTGACTCATTGGCCACAAAGATGTTACTGTTCCCATCCTGGTCGTTGCTTGCTGTGTTCCGGAGTCGTATCCAACCGCCACCGAGACGTTGGATTACGATCGCATACCTCCCCTGTGGTCTGAGCGTCGTTCCTTCCGGCGCCGTGAATGCGTTGTCATGGCCTTCCCTGAACGCCGGTGGATCGCGAAAGTCGAACAATTTTTCGTCGGGAACCGGATCGCTTGATGGGCCTCCTTCTTGTTTTCCGGTGTAAAGCGACACGATGATTTCGTCCGGGCTGTCCGGTATACCTGAGTCGGCGGATGCAATGTATTCAAGGGCCAATGCAACGCTGTGCAGTTTGAAGCCGATGAAGCTGTCAGCCCCCTGGATGACATTAAAACTCTGAGCCCACCAGTTATAGTTGTCTTCACCCACCTTAAAGTTGTCCTGATCACTCTCACTGGTGGTGTAGGTAAGCCGGTCGAGATCGTAGCCGTGGATCGTGAAGACGGGAATCCGCGTCGGGGTTTGCGTGACGGAGTCCGGCCACGGGTCGTCGGGGTTGCTTAGATCCTGGTATCGCACGGCTGAGTTAAGGATCCACCAGTTGCTGTCAACGCGGCTTTGACCGTCCGCGTCAGTGTTCGTTATGTAATATTCCGTGCTGCCCGAGCCATCTGATTCGATGACCACGAAGTAGACCCTATCGTCGTGCAGGTAAAAGGGCTCGGGCGGAGTGAAGGTGTTGATTTGGTTGTTACCGTCTTTGAATGCCGATGGATTATCGAACTCGAAATATTTATTATTCGGTCGCCAATCATCATCTCCATCATCATTACCACCTGGTCTATACCCGTCCCAAAGAGACACCGTAACGGGAACGACCGGCTTGGCGCTAAACATCAAATCGAGCGCGGTGAGCGCGTAGCCGCCATCGTCATCGCCAATCTGAAGACCGACAGCGAAGCTGATTGATCCAACGGTGGTCTGCTCGAAGGTAGTGGTTTGCGTAGTGTTGCCCACCAGTGCCACCGCCGCCGTCGCCCGGTTGTTGATCGTGCCCGTCGCGGTGGTGTCCGTGGTCAGCGTCGCGTTATCCGGGTTTGAAATCGTCAGCGTGAAGGTCTCGGCGCTCTCGTTCGCGTCGTCCTCCGTCGTCTGGACCTGGATCGTCCCGGTGGCGGTATTGTCGGCCGCCGCGATGGTCAGCGTGCCGCTCTTCGTCGTGAAGTCCACGCCCGAGGTGGCGTCGTCTCCGGTCGCCACCGACGTCGCGTAGTCCACCATCACGTCGCGGCCGCTCACCGCCGACAGCGTCACCACGAACTCCACCGCGTCACCCTCGGTCGCCGCCGCGTTGGCCACCGTCACCGTCGGCGTCGGGTCGTCGTCCTCGATGGTTCCCTTCGCCGTCGGGTCCGTCTCCAGCTTCGCGTTCGTAGACGGGCTCGACAGCGTCACCGTGAAGGTCTCGTCGCCCTCGTCGGCGTCGTCGTTCACCACCGGCACCGTAAACGTTTCCGTCGTGTCGCCGATCGCGACGGTCACCGTCCCCGTCTTCATCGACCCGAGGTCCGCCGCGGCCGCCGTG
The DNA here is from genome assembly GCA_965218945.1 of Dehalococcoidia bacterium. Taxonomy (GTDB): domain Bacteria; phylum Chloroflexota; class Dehalococcoidia; order Lucifugimonadales; family UBA2985; genus DAOUJW01. Next base: position 1,706,294 of record OZ244718.1, on the reverse strand, counting down.
TCGCCGGTCTTGATCGAGGCCGTCCAGGTCGCCGTCACCTCCTCTGTGGCCGCTTCCGACAGCGTCACCGTGAATTCCACTTCCCCATCGTTCTCGGCGTCCGAGGCATCCGCGACGCTCAGCGTCCGCGGGCGCCGCACACGAATCGTGACGGTGTCCTCCGCAGACCAGCTCAGGCCCGACAGACCCCAAGAGTAGAGGCCGGTGGTGCCTTTCGTGGCACCGCTGAACGCGAACGTGGTGGTGGTGTCGTCGACCGTGAGCACCAGGCCCGCCTTGTCATCGTCGGTGAGATCGGCGCTGAGCAAGACGTACAGGGCGCCCGTGACGGTGGACCCAGTTGGGACTTGGATATAAGCGGCACTGATCGTGTAGTCGTTGTCCCCGACCGAGAACATCGTGGCGTCAGGGTAGCCGGCAAGGCCGCCCGCGCTGAGGCCGGCTCCATCAGCAAAACCGTGTCCGACAAGCGCGTCGCCGGTAGTCTTGATCTCGGCTACCGTCACCACGCCGCACCAGAGGTCGCCCGTGTTCAGCGTGCACGGCGGCGTCGTGATGTCACGCACCGACAGCGTGTAGGTGCCTGTAATAGAGCCATTCCCGAATGCTACGAGGTAGTAGGTGCCGGCCGCGGTCGGCGTGAAGATTATCTGGCTGTCGAAGATGTCGTTTGCGAAGTCGACGTCGTTATTGAAGGTGTTGCTAATCCGGTTGCCGGATGAGTCGCGGATATTGTCCAGATAAGGATCCTTCAAGGTGCCGCCGCCGCCATATTCGCCCGTCAGGTCGATCTGGTAGGTCTTGCCCGCCTCCAGCACGACCGCGAACCAGTCCGTGTCGCCGATAGAGCCTCTGTTGCCCGTGACCGAGCCGCCGACCTCAACTCTACCGGAGGTGGTGGTGGTGGCGGGAAAGTCCGTGTCGGCCTCCGAGGCGCCGTTCGCGCCCAGCAGGATCACCGACAGCGTGTAGGTGCCTGTACGATTGTCATTGATTTCGGTCACCACTGGGTAGAAGTCGCCGGACGCGTCCGGGGTGTAGATCATCCGGGCGTTGACGCCCACGCCGCTGTTGTCGTCGCCCAGTTGGCCGTTGTCACCCTGAAGTTGGTTCCCGATATTGTCGTAGAGGCCCAGGTGCGGGTCCGCCAGGGTGCCCCGGCTGGTGTCCGCGCCCTCCAGATCCAACTGGTATCGCGTACCCGCCTCCAGTTCCACTTTGAACCGGTCGTAGTCGCCGACCGTCCCGATGTTGCCCGTTACTGTGCCGCCCACCTCGACCTCGCCGGTGGTGGTGTTGTCGTTGGGAAAGTCGTCGCGCGTCACGGTCGCCGTGTAGGTCTGCGTCGAGCTGCCGTCCGCGGCCGTCACCTTCACCTTGATGACGGTGTCGCCCACCGACAGCGCGACCTGGAAACCGTCCTCCGTACTGTCCGCGTCCGTCAGCGCGAGGTCGTCCGTGTCTAGAATCTCGACCGTCGCGCTGGCGTGGTTCGTCGTCGGCGTCACCGTCACCTCGTCGACGCTGTAGGTGACCGTGCCCGAGGCGAAGGCCGGGCTCAGCGTCACCCCCGTGCCCAGCGACAGCCCGCTCAGCGTCGCGTCCGTCGAGAGCGGCTGCGTGATGTCACGCACCGACAGCGTGTAGGTGCCCGTGAGGTTGGCAGCACCAGTGGTGGCCCTGAGGTAGTGGGCGCCGGCCGAGGCCGCTTTGTAGACCATCTGGCTGTTGAGGTTCGTGCCGCTGTCGTCGTCTACGAGAAGGAAGGTTGCGGACCCGTCATAGAGCGACAGGAACGGGTCTACCAAGGTGCCGCGGCCGGAATCCGCCCCTTCCAGGTCGAACTGGTAGGTCTTGCCCGCCTCCAGATCGACGCGGAAATAGTCGTAGTCTCCGTTGCTGATGGTGCCCGTGACCGAGGCCCCGACGTCGACGCGGCCAGAGGTCGTGTTGTCGGCGGGAAAGTCCGTGTCGGCCTCCGAGACGCCGTTCGCGCCCAGCACGATCACCGACAGCGTGTAGGTGCCGGTCGTGGTGGCTGTGCCGGACACAGCTATGTAGTAGGTGCCGTCCGCCGTGGGCGTGTAGATAACACGGCCGTTTTTGCCCACACCGCCATCGTTGCTCCTCGCACCGGATATCGCCTGTCCTCCCGCATCATACAACCCCCAAAGAAACGGATCCGCCAAGTTGCCGCGGCCGGTATCCGCCCCCTCCACGTCGAACTGGTATCTCGTGTCCGCCTCCAACTCGACGCGGAACCAGTCGACGTCGGCGTCCCTATCGACGTTCCCCGTGACCGAGCCACCGACGTCCACCTCGCCGGTGGTGGTGGTGCCTTCGGGCAGGTCTTCGCCGTCGGGCTCCGAGACGTTCGCCCGCCCGCCGGGACCGGGCGGCGTGGCATGGCCGGGCGCGCCGCCGCCGCCGTCCTCCCTGTCCTGGTCGTCGCCTTTGACGGCCTCCGGCGCGGCCGGCGTGTCGATGTGGAACCAGCGGGAGCGCTCGCTCACACCGTGCTCGTTGATCGCCTTGATGCGGTAGGTGTAGTTAGTCTCAGCCGCCACTGTGTCGTCGGTATAGATGGTCGCGGCGCTGCCCGTGTCCGGCGCCAGCTCATCGAAGTGGCCCGAGGGGTCGTCGTAGCGGAGGCGCCGCAGGATCACGTAGCCGGTGATGGTGTCGTCGTCAGGGTCGTCCCAGGTGAGGACCACCTGGTCGTGGGTCGCCGTGGCGTCCAGGCCCGTGGGCTTGTCGGGCCGCTCGGGGGCCGCCGGTATGTCGATGTGGGACCAGCGGGAGCGCTCGCTCACCCCGTGCTCGTTGATCGCCTTGATGCGGTAGGTGTAGGTAGTATTGGCCTTTACGGTAGCGTCGGTGTAGGTGGTCGCCGCTGTGCCCGTGTCCGCCACGAGCACACTGAACTCGCCCCCGGTATCGTTCACGCGGACGCGCCTGAGGATGACGTATCCGGTGATGGTGTCGTCGTCGGGGTCGTCCCAGTTGAGGGTCACAGAGTCGTGGGACGCCGTGGCGGAGAGGCCCCTGGGCTTGGCGGGCGGCTCGGGGGCCGTCGCCTCGTCCGGTCCCCGCACCGTCGTCGAGATCGCCGTGGAGAGGGTCCGGCCGTCGGCGGTGCAGATCGCGCCCGTCTCGTCGCACGGACGCCACGCCGCCAGCGACACCGTCACGTCCTCGTCCGAGTCCGGCTTGATCTCGAGCTCCCACACGACCTCCCGGTCTTCCGCGTCGTCTCCTTGACCGCCGGCTGAGCGGGCTCCCTTGCTCGCCTTGGAGCCGCCCGTTGCCTGTCCGTCCACCGGGCGCACCGACGTCACTTCGCCGCCGTCCACACTCACGCTGTGCTCACCTACGTTCTCCGGGCTCTCATCGACCACGTCGCTGAACGCCACCCGTACCTTGATCCGCTCCGACCCGTCGTGCTGCGTCGGCTGCGACGCGAACCACGCCCTGAGCGGTATCCGCACGCCGGCCAGATCGGTGGCCGAAAGCTCGTCCAGAAGTACTGAGTAGATGCCCACACGGTACGGCCTGGTGCGGGGTCGCGCCGTGGGTGTGACGTCGATCCGCCACGTCTGCTCCGCCCCGGTCTGCCCGCGCAGGTCGATGACGAAGGCCTGATACTCGCATTTCTCCGGTTCAGTAAATTCATGACAGATGGTCGACGACGCGGCAGTGGTCACGCCCTCCACCCACGGCTTGCCCATGTTGTACACGTGGGTCGTCGACGGCGGCCTGGCGCGCACGATCCGCGGCGTCGCGGCGGTGAAGAATGGGTCGTTTTCCCTGCCCACGACCCGCACTCGATAAGCCTTGCCCGGCTGCACCCGCAATCCGAACCGGTCAACGTCTCCGTAGGTGTTGAGTACGACACCGTCTGGCTCTTCGCCGGGAGCAAAAGTAAGTTCCGACAGACTGGGTTCGAACACTGGCACGAGCACGAAGTGGAACCCTCCCGCGTTCAGGCTCGTGTATTGTCCGGGACTCCCGCCGTGCGAGATCTTGACCTGGTGTATGCCGACTGCCTGCGTCGTGAATCTCGGTAAGAGAGTGTTGTTCGCTACCAGCACGAAGTTCTCGATCTCCGTGCCGCCCGGATCGGTCACGATCACCCGGTGCTTCGGCGCCTTCCCGCGGATCATGAACCGGTACTCCCCGCTCTCCAGGCCGATTCGGAACATTTTCTGATCGTTGAGCGCGTCGAGTCCCGACTCCACGGCGCCAATCACGATCAGTCCTCCGTCGGAGTCCACCAGCCCCGGCGTCGTGGCGCTGACCACGTCGGACCAGGGGCTCTCGTCGCCGTCGTCGACCGCCTTGACCCGGTAGTGGCGCGTGGTCCCGGGCGTGATGGTGTTGTCGTTGAATCGCGTGGGATAGCACGTGCACCAGATGTCGCTATCGGTCACGTACTGGTTCGTGTAGTTCACCAGCGAGGTCCACGACGTGCTGCCGTCGGCGGACCATTCAATCTTGTAGCCGTCGTCGCGATCGATCGTGCCTTTCGGAGACGGTAAGGTCCTGTCCCATTCGAGCGTGACCCGCATCGGCGCAACTGCACGAGCGCTCGGGTTGGTCGGCGGGTCCAGGAGCACCTCACCCTTGACGTCGATTCGCATCGACTGATTGCTTGCTTGCCATGTACCGATCGAAGGCCTGTTTGTCCGCGAACCATTGTCTATGGTCCAATTCTCAGCGGCCCCGTCGTCTTCGGCGTTGCCGCCCGAAAGGGGTCCGGTTACGGAAACGGCTACCCTGTCGCTCGAGGTCGTTTTGACCACCACGAAGTACGTTTTCGATGCCTCCAGCACGATGCCGCCGTCGGGAACGGTGAACACGTTGACCGAATCCGCTGTGATGCTCGAGGGGTTCTCCAGCGTCTTCAGTTTGTCGCCGGGATTGCTTCCACCGCCCTTGTGCAATGTGACCTCGACGTCGTCATCGACTTCATCTCCAATCCCGATTCCGATTAATGTGACCCGCGCCCAGGTCCCGGCCGTGAATGCTTGCGCACTTCGATGGCCATTTTCAAAAAGGTTCCTTTCGTTATCATCCAAGGAGGTGTTCTTTACCAGGGACGGCCCGCTGGAGTCCGTGATGCTGAGGTCCACGTCGTCGTCCAAAGACCAGGAGGGGCTGGACGACCAGGTGTAACGCTTGTTGCTGGAGCTGACGCGGGCGTCCTCGAAGGCCAGCTCGCTATCATCGCCCACGTGCAGGGTCAGGAACTTGAGCACGTTCGAGGGAAGGGCGGTATCCAGAGTCAGTTCCAGCTCGCTGCCGTCGTCTTCGATCCTCGTGATTGTGTATGCGTTGCCGTGCAAGCTGAAGTCGTCGTCGGATAGAACATTGGAGTTGAGGCACTGCCCATTGAAGGGGGTACTCTCGGAACAACCGAGTTCGTCCTGGGCGGCATTGAGGGTTTTCACCTCCAGGTCGGCGGACCAGATGGTCACGTCTTCGGCGGAGGCCGGCGGCGCGATGACGAGCGAGGCCGCGAAGAGGACGCCGCAGAGGGCCGCTGCGAGAGCGAGGGATCGCAGGAGCCGGGCAGGCCTGACAGCCTTGCTTGAAGGAATCATCGGCTTAACTCCGGCGCGGCCCCGAAAAAACTCGGGGCGTCTGTGCGAGCCCGCGATGGAGGGCGGACCGGGTCGCGGACCTCACGGCAAGACGGGCCGCTGCGACGGCTGTCTCTACTCCGTCGAGGATCGGGCTTCCTCCTTTATCTGTGCGAATCATCATGGCTCCTCCTTGTGCTTGTGGCTCCCTCGGCGTCGCAGTCCTCGATATCTGCTACGGGGCCGCCGGGGTGTCGATGTGGAACCAGCGCGAGCGTTCACTCGTTCCGGCCCCGTTGATGGCCTTGATCCGGTAGGTGTAGGAAGTATTGGCCTTTACCGTATCGTCGGTGTAGGTGGTCGCCGCCGTCCCCGTGTCCGCCACCGTCCCGTTAGTGCTGCGGTCGGCCGTGTGCTGGTCGTCATCGTCCGGAGGGGCGCCCGTTGTAACCACGAACGGCGAAGGCTGGGTGATGCGTATCCGGCTCAGGTGGTTGACGTCGTCGTCCCGGTATGTCGTGACACTCACGTAGCCGTCCATGGGTTCGGTCGCGCAATTGCGCAGGTAGAAGCCCTCGGTGCTGGCTTTCAAATAGGTCATGGTCATGTAGGAATCGTCAACGTTGTAGGTGACTGGCTCTCCGTCCCGGTAATGTATCTGTTCGCCGTTTTCGGTGGGAACGTAACCGTCGACTACTGGCGCGAGCTCCAGGTTGCCGCCTGGGCGCTGGAAGTAAATCGGGCAGTGGATATTGGTGTCGGCTCCTCCCGACAGGATGAAGCCGGTGTTGGTTGTGATCGAGATAAGTTCGTTCCTCGACGCATCGCCGGCGATGTAGTAGGGGCCGGTCACGTCCTCGGAGATGGTCTCGGGCGGAGACAGGAACCGCACGACCGGACCGGCCTCGGGCGTCGGTTCCGGAGTCGGCTCAGCCGGGGTGTCGATGTGGAACCAGCGCGAACGCTCGCTCGACCCGTGCGCGTTGATGGCCTTGATCCGGTAGGTGTAGTTAGTCTCAGCCGCCACGGTGTCGTCGGTGTAGGTGGTCGCCGCCGTGCCCGTGTCCGCCACCAGCTCATCGAAGTGGCCCGAGGGGTCGTCGTAGCGGAGGCGCCGCAGGATCACGTAGCCGGTGATGCTGTCGTCGCCCGGGTCTTCCCAGGTTAGAGTGATGACATCGTGGGACGCCGTGGCGGACAAGCCCGTGGGCTTATCGGGTACGGGCGCTGCCGGAATGTCGATGTGGAACCAGTGGGAGCGTTCACTCGTTCCGGCCCCGTTGATGGCCTTGATGCGGTAGGTGTAGGTAATGCCAGCAACCACTGTGTCATCGGTGTAGGTGGTCGCGGCGCTGCCCGTGTCCGGCACCAGCTCACTGAACTCGCCCCCGACATTGTTCTCGCGGACGCGCCTGAGGATCACGTAGCCGGTGATGGAGTCGTCGCCGGGGTCGTCCCAGGTGAGGGTCACCGAGTCGTGCGACGCCGTGGCGGAGAGGCCGGTGGGCTTGGTGGGCGGCTCCGTGGGTTGCGCACCGGCCACGGCTGCCGTCGCTGCGCTGGTCAGCGTTTCCTCGTTGCCCGCGTCGTCGGTGAAGCTCACCTGCACCGTGATGGCCTTGCCCACGTCGGCGTCGGCCAGGGTGTGGGTGGAGCCCGTAGCTCCCGATATGTCGGAGTCGTCTGCAAGCCACTGGTACTCGTACTGGACGTTGCTAAGCCCGTCGGCGTCGGCGACCCCAGACGTGTTCGCCGTCAGCGTCTCACCCACCTGCGCCGTCCCGCTGATGGCGGGCGCGCCCGTCGCCGGACTGTTGTCCGTCGTGTCACCGTCTTCGGAGCACGGTTCGATCTCGTCGCCCTCCGCCACCTCCGGTACGGGCACGCCCTCCCAGTCCGATGCATTGGTCCCGTACAACTCCTCGATCTGCGACCACTCCGATGCTCCTGCACAGCTCATCGCTCGAACCCTCAGCCACGAGAGCCCATGCAGGTTGCTCACCACCGCGCTTGACCCGTGGAACGCGATGTCCACTCCCTCGGCGGGCAGGTCCAACCACTCCCCACCTTTGGCGTGGTAGTACTGGACCACGTACCAACCGGCGTCCTCTATGTCCTTCCAGTCCAGCTTCACCATGCCGTGATGCAGGGTCTTCGTGTTCGACAACACCGGAGTGCCCAGGACCACGGGGCATGGCTCGATCTCGTCGCCCTCCGCTACCTCCGGTACGGGCACCCCGTCCCAGTCCGATGCATTGGTCCCGAACAACTGCTCGATCTGCGACCACTCCGATTCTCCCGCACAGCTCATCGCTCGAACCCGCAGCCACGAGAGCCCATGCAGGTTGCTCACCACCGCGCTGGAACCGTGGAACGCGATGTCGACTCCCTCGGCGGGCAGGTCCAACCACTCCCCACTTTTGACGCGGTAGTACTGGACCACATACCAGCCGGCGTCCTCTATGTCCTCCCAGTCCAGCCTCACCATGCCGTGATGCAGGGTTTTCGTGTTCGACAGCACCGGCGTGCCCAGGTCCACCGCCGAACCGGAGGTGGGAGTGGCGCTCACCTCCTCGGAGGCCGGTCCGTATGGTCCGTAGTTGCCGGTGCCGTTCTCGGCCTTTACCCGGAAGACGTACTTGACTCCGTTGGCCAGGTCGGTCTTCGTATAGGTTGTACTTCCCGATGTGCCCCATTGCGACCTGGTGTAGTCCTTGCCGTCCATCCTCCACTCGATGCGGTATCTCTTCGCGGGCGCGTTGCCGTTGTCGGCGGGCGGCTCCCAGGACAGGGTGATCTCCTGGTCTCCGGCGGTGACGGTGAGGTTGCCGGGCGCTCCCGGTGGGCCGTCGCCCCACACGGGAGCCGTGGGTGCGCTGGTCAGGGTTTCTTCGTTGCCCGCGTCGTCTGCTACGAGCTTGTAGGTTGAATCGGTCGCCTTCTCTATGTCCGTATCGGTTGTTCCGTCGCTGGATACCCACCGGTAGCTGAAGGTGGCGTTCGCCAAGCCGTTGGCGTCCTCGATGTCGGACGTGTCTGCCGTCAGTGTCTCGCCCACCTGGACTGTGCCGCTGATGGTGGGCGCGCCGGTGGCCGGGGTGTTGGTGTCCGAATCCTCTCCCAATGCAAGGGGGGACCCGAGACCTGTCTGAATGCCCTTTGCCTCTTGGGATTCTCCTAGTAGGAAGGCAGCGGAGACTACACTGATGGTGACGGGGCCGTCACCATCAGGGCTTACGTTGACCGGCGCTGAACTGACGTTGCCTGCGGGTATAAAGACGGTTGCGCTGGAAAGTGATCCTTCTTCAGCCGAAAGCGTTACTTCCATGTCGAAGGGCGTCGCCTGAGCGATCTTTAACACTATGGTGTTTTCACCTGTCCGCTCCAGTTCTGCCGTGAGGATGAACGGGCTCCCCGTATTGTCATCAATGTTCAGGACATCCAGACTGACGAGGCCATAGAATATGCCGTCGGGCAGTCGGCTGAGCTTATTGCTCAAAAGGTACAAATCCTCCAACTTGGTGAGTTTGTCGAATACACCGTCGGGCAATTCGCTCAGTTCGTTGCGGTGGAGGTACAGCATATCCAACCTCGTGAGGCTGTCGAATACGCCGTCGGGCAGATCGCTAAAGTCGTTATCGTCTAAAGTCAGCCATCGCAACCTGGTGAGCTTGTCGAATACGCCGTCAGGCAGTTCGCTCAAATCGTTGCCGTCTAATTTCAGCGTCCACAATCCAGTGAGCTCGTCGAATATGCCGTCGGGCAGTTCGCTCAGATCGTTGTCGCTTAATACCAGCGTATCCAACCTGGTGAGCTCGTCGAATATGCCGTCGGGCAGTTCGCTCAAATCGATGTTGGTTAATGTGAGCGCCCCCAGGCCGGTGAGGTTGTCGAATATGCCGTCGGGCAGTTCGCCCAGATCGTTACCGCCTAAACCCAGCGAATACAACCTGGCGAGGTTGTCGAATACGCCGTCGGGCAGTTCGCTCAAATCGTTAATGCCTAAATTCAGCGACTCCAATCCGGTGAGGTTGTCGAATACGCCGTCGGGCAGTTCGCTTATCCAGTTAGCGCCTAACCTTAGCGACCGCAACCCGCTGAGGTTATCGAAGATGTCGTCGGGCAGTCCGCGAATGCCGATGCCGAAAAGATGCAACACCTCCAACCCGGTGAGGTCGTCGAATATGCCGTCGGGCAATTCGCTCAGCCTGTTCCTGTTGTTGAACAGGTACAGGCTCTGCAAACTGGTGAGGTTGTCGAATATGCCGTCGGGCAACGCGCTTAGTTCATTGTTGGCCAGGTGCAAGAGTTGCAGATTTGACAGGCCGCTGAAATCTCCGGACTTCAGCGAGGTGATCTCCTTCTCCCTAAGCCACAACCTGTCGATGCTTCTCAGGTCCGTTTCGGTCACCAGTGCGCAATCGCTGGTGTCCGGGAGCATCTCCAGAATCGCGTCCCGCACCTGTGCAGTGCGGTCGCAGATGCCGGATGCAGCGGCCTCCAGAGTCAGGCTTTCGCCGACCCCGGCCTGGATGCCTGCGTGAGACGTACCGGCATCGGGGAAAGCAGCCGAATCCACGCTCACCGTCACCGCCCCGGCGCCTTCTGGCGTGACCGTGAGAACTGCGCTTTCCGTGTCGCCGCCGTCGATCACAACCGTCGTGGCCGAGAGCGTTCCGCCTTCGGCCGACAGCGTGACGGTCATGGCGAACGGCGCGCCCTCCGCAACCTTGACCACAACTCCACCGGCGTCCTCTTTTTCCAGGTCCGCCCTTAGGGTGAAGGGGGCCCCCGGGTTGCCCGATAAGCTCACCGTTTGCAGCTTCGACATACCAGCGAACACGCCATCTGGCAGCGAAGTGAGCTTGTTGTTCGATGCCACCAGACGAGTCAGGCCAGCGAGTCCTGTGAAGACATCGCCGGGCAGGGCAGTCAGATTGTTGTCGGAAATAGCCAGCGTGCTCAACCTGGTCAACTCGTCGAATACCCCATCCGGCAATGCAGCAAGGTCGTTGTCGTACAGCGCCAGGGCATCCAGATTGGTCAGGTCGTCGAACACGCCATCAGGCAATGAACCCAGGTCGTTCCCGTGCATCGTCAGTATTGCCAGGCTGGAGAGCCCGTCGAAGACGCCCTCAGGCAGTTCACTCAGGCTGTTGTGTTCCAGTCCCAGTTCGGTCATCCTCGACAGCCCCTCGAAATCCCCGGACTTCAATGAGGTGATCTTCTGGCCAAGCCCTCCACCGGTCAGGTCCAGGAACCTGATCCTGGTCAGATGCTCGTCCGTCACCTCGCTGCAGTCCTTGATGCCCAAACTGCCCAGGTCTTGCGCGTTCAGCAGGCTGATGATGTTGTCCCTCACCCGCTCGGTTCGGTCGCAGATGCCCGCGCTGTTGGACCGCGCCTCCACCGCCGCCGTCTGTGCGCTGGTGCGAGTCTCCCAGTTGCCTGCGTCGTCGGTGAAGCTCACCCGAACCTTGACGGCCTTGCCCTGGTCGCCGCCGGTCGGTGTGTAGGCTCTGGTCCCGGTGCCTACCACGACTGAATCGTCCGTTATCCACTGGTGAGTGAAGGTGGCATCGTCCAGCCCGTTCTCGTCGGAGATGCCCGACGTGTCCACCGTCAGCGTCTCGCCCACCCGGGCATTTCCGCTGACGGTTGGCAGACCGATAGCCGGAGTGTTGGGCTGCGTCACAGCCGCCGTAGCCGAGCTCGTGAGCGTCTCCCGATGGCCCCCGTCGTCGGTGAAAGATACCCGCACCTTGACGGCCTTGCCCTCGTCGCCGTCCGCCAGAATATAGGTCGAGCCTGTAGCGTCCTCGATCTCCGCTTCGTCGGCCAGCCACTGGTAGCCGTAGACGGCGCCGATGATGAGGCCTTTGTTTATCCCCCACAGATAGTTCTGGGTGACGTTCTCCAGCCCGTCCGCGTCGACGATGCCGGAGGTGTCCGCCGTCAGCGTCTCCCCCACCTGGGCGACGCCGCTGATGGCGGGCGCGCCGGTGGCCGGGCTGTTGGCTGCCTTCCTCAGCGGAAAGACTTTGGTTTTGAAGAATTTGGTTTTCTCACCCAGCTCCGCGCCTCTGATCGCCTGCACGCGGTAGCTGTGCGGCGCCCCTGCCGTTACCTCGGTATCGGTGTAGGTAGTCGCCGTGCTGCCCGTGTCCTCGACGTACACCAGCCCCTTGGGCTCGCCCAACGAATAGCGCCGCCGGAAAATCCGGTAACCGGTCACCTCGTCGTCGGGCGCGTTCCAGTACAGGGTCACCGACCCGTCCGCATTTGCCGCATACCTGAGGCTAATGGCGAACTTCACCGCCGCCGCGGCTTCCGCCGTGGTCACCGCCATCGTGTCCGGGCTGGTCATGGACTGTGAGTATCCCGCGTCGTCCAGGAAACTCACGATGACCGTGATCACCTTGCCCACGTCGGCTTGCACCGGCGTGTATGTGGGGTCGTGCGCCCCCGGGATGCTGTCGTCGTCCGCCTCCCACAGGTAGGAGAAGACGGAATTCCCCAGGCCGTCGGCGTCGAAGATGAGCGACGTGTCCGCCGTCAGCGTCTGCCCCACCAGCGCCCTGCCGCTGATCAGCGGCAGGCCCGTGGCGCGGCTGTTGCGCTCCCTGGCCGCCACCGGTTCCGTGGGCCCGCTGGTCACCGTGTCCTCGTTGCCCCGGTCGTCGGTGTAGGTCGCCATCACGCTGATTTTCCTGCCCTGTTTGCCTTCGCCAAGGGTGTAGGATTGGCCGCTGGCGCCCGGTATGCGGGCGTTATTGGCCAGCCACTGGTAGGTCATGGATGTGACTTGCACTCCGAACCGGTCGGAGATGTTCGACGTGTCCGCGGTCAGGGTTTTCCCCACCTGCGCCTCGCCGTTGACCTGCACCGGCCAGGTCGCCGGGCCGGCCACCATCGTTGCCGGGCTCACCGACAGGCGACGCCCGCCCGCCGTACACACCGCGCCCGTCTCGTCGCAGGACAGCGACGGCCTGAGCGAGACCATCACCAAGTCGTCCGACGCCGGCTCGACCTCGACTTCCCAGAGGTCGCGCCGCTGGTCCACCGGCTCCGCCCGGGTCACCCGGCCTCCCCACACCTCCACGCTGTGGTCCCGGAACTCCTCTTCTCCGGTCGCTATGTCGTCACTGAACGCGATCCTGAAGCTGAAAGCCGTCTCCCCGTCGTGCTGCGACGGCAGGCCCTGGAAGCTGGCCGTCAGGGTGGGGCCGGACACCGTTGCCGCAGGGCTGTTGTAAAGCTTCTTGGGGTCCTCGCCCTCGGTGCAGACTGCCCCGGCCACTGCGCAATCGCTGCCGGCCGCCAGCGTGATGGTCACGTCCTCGTCCGAGGCAGGCTCCACCGTGATTTCGAACAGGTCGCTGCGGTCGTCCACCCGCTGCGCCTGGGTGACCGTGCCACCGGTCACCGTGAGCGCGTCCTCACGCAGCGAGGTGGGGCTGATGCCGACGTCCTTTATGAAGGCCACCCGGAGAGTGAACTCGCTCTCGCCGTCGTGGGACCGGGGAACCCCCACGAAGCGGGCCGTCAGCCGGTCCACGGCGTGGCCCGACATCCCTCCCGAGGGGCAAGTGCGGCCCGTCGGGACAGTGTTCGAGCTATCGGCGATCTCCACGCACTGCCGCTCCGTGCTTCCGATGGTGACATTCCCCGTGTTGACCACCGTGCTGCCGTCCTCCGGCGACGTGCCCGCGCGACCGAGCCATACATACAACGGCCCGTATGCCGACATGCCATCGGGAATCACCAGGTAGCCTTTGTCGTGGTAAACCTCCCCGTCCTCGCCGATGGTCAGCGCGCCGGCGTAGAACGCGCCAACGCTGCCGCCGCCCGGGTGGTCTTCGTAGGTGAACGAGTCCGCGATGCCGTCCAGCACCCGGAACTCCACGAAGTTGCTCTGAACATAGTTTTGACCTTTGTACGGAATGCTCTCCGGGAACGCGCCGAGGTGCAGGTTCGGCATCCCCGTCACCTTGAGCCGCTTGGGCAGCCCGTCGCCCTCCTTGACTTGCGTCACGCCGTTGAGGTCCAGCGTAACCTGCGGCCTGTTCGTCCCTTGCAGCGGATTGGTCCTGGCTCGCGCCGTGTCCGACCAGGGACCGGTGGCAAGGGCCGTGCGCGCCCGCACTCTCACGTCGTAGGCGGTGTCCGGCTCCAGCAGCAGCACCGGCAGGCGCGTGGTCGAGGCGTCCGTGGACTTGCGCCGCAACTGGTTCCCCCTGGTAACGTCCACCTGGTAGCCGAGGACCGCCGGGTTGTTGCTCGAAGGCGTGGTCCAATTCACGATCAGCGCACCGGACTTGCCCGTCGGTACCGTCACCGTCGGCGTCCCGGGCTTGCCCGGCCGCGGCGCCGTGTACCTCAGGCGCACAAGGATCGACTCGTCGTCGGCAAGCAGCGGCGGGAGGTTGGTGGTCCACGTGTATGTCTCCGTCCTAATCTCACCAACGCGGCAAAGCCTCAGATTATCATCCTCGTCGACACAAACTGGACTTTCTCTCATTGTGGGATTGTCCAGGGAATAGGACCTGGTGAAGTCATCTGTCTCGAGATGAAGGGTGATGCCGGCGTCCGGTGGCAAAACGTGCGCCGCGTTCTCACCAGTGACAGCAGTCACGGCGCCTCGCACGACGAGAGTAAGGGCCGTCGATTCGATGTCGCCTGTGTTGCCCTCCTGGTCAACGACAAGCCTCTCAATCGTGTACAAGGGACCGAACCCGGCAGGGTAGCTGAATCCCGCATGACTCATGCTTCCTAGTGCTAGTGCCGAGTCGTAGTCGTATCCCACAGTCTGATTGTGGTAGGTCCCTTGAACGGTTTCGGAAAATCCCACGTCCAGCCGGGACAGCAGGGAGGTTATGGTGGCGTCTGCGGCGTATGCCGGCTGGGCGTGGGTTGTGAACACCCCAACGGCCAGGGCCAGCACGGCCAGGGCGGCAATAAGGACTGGGATTCCTCGTCTACCGGTGCGTGTCATCATGGTTCCTGTCTCCTAACGTCGTCTGATTACCCGGGCTTATCGCCGCCCATAGCACAGCTGGCCGCCTGTAAAGCAGCCCTCGCCAACGTAAATAGTAGTGAGCTTCCAGGCCGGATATAAGGAGCAAATGTCTATTTTGCTCTAGGAATTGGTCTAGACATTTGTCTATAGAGATTCGTAGGCAGATGACTACTAGGGGCCTCTATGCCCATGTCGCGGTAGGTCTCAGCCCAGCGTGTTCAGGGAGCGGCGAGGACGCTCAACGGGACTCCTATCGGCTACCGATCGGGAAATAGCGGGGAGCGCGCGGGGCGGTAACCGCGAGCGTCGGAATCGCTGCGGCGGTCTGAAATAAGCCAAAGGCCCCCGCCGTTACAGCAGGGGCCTCGTCGCTGCCGGGTACTTTATCTGTCAGCCTGCTCCGTCGGTTCCTGGCGGACCGCCAGGGGGCAAGGCAGGAGGCTTGCGGCGCGAATGCTGCGGGTCTGCCTTGTTGTGGGACGTTGGGCCGGCGGTGTAGGCGTTATCGAGTCATGGGGAGTTAGTGCGGGAGAAACTCAGCCGAGCTCTCGGTCCACCAGTCCGTTTCGCACGGCCCAGACGACGATCTCCTGCTTGCTGTCGAATCCCAGCTTGTCCTGTATGTGGTAGATGGTGTTGCGGACCGTCGATGAGCGGTTGCCCCTGGACTCGGCGATGGCGGCGTACGACATGCCCTGCGCGAACTGCGCGAGTGTAGGTTGTCAGCGAAAATGGGACACGGAATGGGGTAGGAAAACCCGAGAGATTTGAGGTTAGGTTGGCTCCCTGGATGAGGTAGAGTACTTCATAGAGAGGAGCAACAATGTCCCAGACAGAGACAGCCAAGGCGGTGGCCGCAGAGGAGCGGACGGAGGAGACGAGGTCCTTCGTGCGCACGGTGAAGTCTGCTGCCCGGCGCAAGTACACTCCGGAGGAGAAGATCCGCATCGTGCTCGAGGGATTCCGCGGGGAGGTCACAGTGAGTGACCTGTGCCGGCGTGAGGGGATCAAGCCACACTCCTACTATGCGTGGACGAAGGAGTTCATGGAGGCTGGGAGGGAGAGGTTGACCCGCGACATGGTGCGGGACGCCACGCAGCAGGAGGTTCAGGGGCTGAGGCGAGAGAACGTAGAACTGAAGCAGCTGGTGGCGGAAGTGTCCCTGGAGGGATACCGCCTCAAAAGAACGGCTATACCGATGCCCCACGACGCCGCCGGTACCAGAGGATGAGCGCCGTGGAGAAGGCAGAGGTTCTCGTCAAGGTAACCTCGTCTTCCATGCCGAAGCGTAAGGTCCTGAGAGAGCTTGGAGTGCCCAGGAGCACATACTACCGGTGGCTGAGACGGAGTGAGCAGCGAGGACTGGATGATGATGCGGGAAGAGGCAAGCCACCATGGAACAGACTGACCCTCCGGGAAGTCGGCCATGTTCTGTCGGCGGCGAGGGAGATGCCAGAGCTGAGTCCCAGACAGCTGGCCTCGTGGGTAACCGACAACATGGGGTTCTCGGTGTCGGAGTCTACGGTGTACCGAATCCTGAGGAGAGAGGGACCGGTGAAGAGGCCTGAGATGAGACTGGCTGCGGGCAAGGAGTACCAGCGGAAGACCACCGGACCCCACCAATTGTGGGCCACCGACGCCTCCTACTTCAGGGTGGTCGGCTGGGGCTACTACTACCTAGTCACCGTCATGGACGACTACTCCCGATTCATCCTCGCCTGGAGGCTTCAGAGGGACATGACCTCCGACTCCTTCATCGAGGTTGTGCAGGAGGCAGTGGACAGGACTGGCATGGACCAGGTCCCCGTAACGGACCGCACCAGGCTGCTGAGCGACAACGGACCGGGTTACGTGTCCAGGGCCTTCAGGGACTACCTGGGCATGGTGGGCATCAGGCACATACTCGCTGCTCCCTTCCACCCTCAGACCAACGGGAAGCTGGAACGCTACCATCAGACCCTCAAGCGGGACGTTAACCAGTTGCCGTATGAGCTGCCCTCAGACCTGGAGGCGGCCATCGTAGCCTTCGTCAGCTACTACAACTACCGGCGCTATCACAAGGCCCTGGGGAACGTGACGACCTCGGACGTGCTGAGGGACAGGCATGAAGAGATACTACAACGCAGAAGGGAGGTGCAGGCTCAGACAATCCAACGGCGAAGACGCCACAACAGGGCACTCAGGGAGCTTACCAGACCTCCGTCCGACCCATGATCTCTCGGGTTCTAAAGTGTGCCATTTTTGCTGGTTGCCAACAGTCCATATAGATTGAAATCAGTCATCAGCGATTCCATACAAGTCCAGTGTCTACGATCAGATTCATACTAGCAGACTGCACACGAATCTGATGCCGGGGTTTGTCTAACTATGACTCGCTCATCAGATTAAGAGGAAGGCGAACCAAAGACATTGCCTTGATACCGATAGCCAGTATAGGCAACGGGGTTTAGGATGTCCAGTGGGTTGGCAACCAGCGAAATTGGGAAAATTTAAGCCCCGATAGATCAGGGGTCTTATGGACGTGTCGTTAATTCCCAGAGAGCCTTGTAGTGTTGTCTTCGCCGCTCGATTGATTGAGCCTGCACTTCCCTTCCGCGTCTTAATATCTCTCCTTGCTTGCCTCTTAGCACGTCCCAGAGCATCACAATTCCCTACAGTTCGTAAAGGCGTTTAGGTGGCGCTGGGCATCGGCCGGTACGGGCCGGGCTACTCAGTCTATCCGTTTCAAAGTGACTTGTCTTCTTTCTCGTTCCTGGCCGCCGTGATTTGTTGGTTCGGGTTTCTTGCTAACATCCTGATCGATCTTGTCCTCGCAGGTGTGCAGCGGCGATAATGTGGGCTGCACTGCCGTCATACCCCCTGGGTGGGATCCGGCGGGGCCGACGACTGGGATAGAGAAACCTCCAACTCTGACGGGCGTAGGCTCGTGGGGACTAAGCCGGGGTAGCTTCACAATTGGGGTAGTACCTGGCAGGTCAATAAGTAACCGCCTGCCTGCAACTCTGTAGCCACTCATTATGAAAATACCCAAGGGAATCGAGCGTTTCAGCAAGTAGGCGGTTTCTGAGTGAACCCGGCGTACAATAGAGGTAAAGATGATTACTATGGCTCGAAGATGTCGCCGGACTTCGCACAATAGTGGGAGAGGGGCTCTACTTGATGAAATTGTAGAGCGCGCGGCGTCTTTTGCAGTGGTCGCTGCGTTATTCTACCTGTTTCTAAGGATTCTTCAAGTGAGCATCCTAGATAATGGGTAAAGCCGCATATAGTTCCCTTATATTAGGACTTCCCATCGAAAAGTTCGCAGTTCAGTACGCTTAGGCTCACTTTTTTCGACCTAAGCGTACTGAATTCATAACTCCTCGCTGGCCTAGTCAGACGATTTAGTTCCCTCGGTTCATCGCGTCATCGGCAAACGCCCGTGGGTCTCTTAACATCCGATCGATGGTATCCCACTTGTACTCGCAAACTGCTCCGTTCTTGGCGACGAGGCCATAGTTCTTATCCTGCGGCATTAGCTGCACGACTGGACAACGGACTTCTCCGGCCAAGCTCAGTTCGTCCTTAACCCCTGGGGCGTTATAAGTATCTGGCCCGAGCAAGACTATGACGACTTGGGACGCTCTTATTCTTACTCTGGCCTCCTTCCTCCACGTCTCGTCGTGCTGGGCGCTCGGCAAAGATTTGTCAATAATGGCAAACTCGCAATGTTTTTCTCCTTGACCAATGAAAGCCCCACGCCGTCCGGCGTCCTTCTCAAACTCAAATGACAAGAAGACCGATCGACGTTTTTTGGCGCTTGAGTTCTTCTTCTGGGGTTGTTTGGGCATTCCTCTTCTCTCAATCGATGACTAAAGGGCGGGCAATAGAAAGTACCCAACGAGGTTGGCGTTGTCAAGGGTGTCGTGTCGTTCCGGAGGCAGACACCACGTCAATTCTCGTTACCGGGGTCAGGGATCCGCGATTGACTCTGGCTCTCCGATATGAGTAAGGTTTAGGCTAGCTATAAGTGCACAGTGGTGATATCATCCCAGACCGGACTAATGCCGATCATGTCGCAAGTCCAAAGGAGCATCGACAGCAATGACTCCATACGTTCCGATACCCATCTCCACGGAAGGTGTCTCGCTTCCACCGGAACTCACCCGGCTCGTCGAGCAACTTGCGGAGAATAACCATGACCACTGGGCACGTCGGCGCATCGAGTGCGGGTGGACCTACGGACCGCAGAGGGACGATGAGCTCAAGACTCATCCTGACCTGGTGCTATATGCAGACCTCCCTGACGGCGAGAGGGAGTATGATCGCACATCGGTCATTGAGACTCTGAAGGTAATCCTCTTGCTTGGCTACGTGATCGTGCCGAGCCGTACCGACTGCTGAGACAATGACCGAATTTCAACTGCAAGCCCTCAAAACGATCCGCAGCCAGCCCGATTGCGAGCGTGCGGTCGTCTTTCTACATGGCTTTTTAGGCGACCGGAATGATACGTGGGATCGCCTACCAGGCCTGCTCGGTACTGCTGTTGCAGATTGGGATATTCATACGCTGGGCTATGTAACCACGTTTCTTCCAGACTTTCTTGGCGTATGGCCCGCCGACCCAGACCTCCCTATTCTTGCTACCATGATGACGACGCAGGCAAGCATCGATCCACTAAGGCGCTACGGGTCGCTTGCGTTGGTGGCCCACAGCATGGGAGGGCTCATCGTGCAGCGCGCGTTGGTCGATGATCCTGAGTTGGCTGATCGCACGGACAAAGTGATCTTGTTCGGCACACCAAGTGCAGGTCTCCGCAAGGCAACTTGGCTGGTCTTCTGGAAACGTCAGCTGAGGAACATGGCGGAAGGCAGCGACTTCATTACGGCACTCAGACGGGATTGGGCTGCCAGATTCGAATCAGAGCCGGGTTTTGACCTCAAGGTCGTCGCGGGCGAGCAGGATCAGTTCGTGCCTCCCAAATCCAGCCTTGGTCCCTTCCCACGCCAGTTCCACCGTGTCGTCCCTGGAGATCACTTCTCGATGGTGCGAGTGATCGATACCGATTCCCCGAGCGTAAGGTTACTGAAATCAGTCCTGTCCGATTTACCCATGGTGGATGAGGCCACAGCTCCTCTGGTACTCGCAGCAGAGATACCAGACCCTACAGCTTCAGAGCTTATCAAAGGACGCGGCGACGATTTATCTCAGCCGGATGTTGTGCGCGCCGCTCTTGCATTGGAGCGAAACGACAAACGTGACGAAGCAATGGCTCTATTGCAGCGCTACCAGGCGCTTGGAACCGATGTCCAAGGTACCCTGGCAGGTCGCATTAAGCGCATGTGGCTGGAAAATGAGGACCCAGGCTTCGCCCGGCATGCGCTGGCTCTATACCAGGAAGCGCTCGAGGGCGCACTTAAGAAAGAAGACGTGAGCCAGATTCATTATCACTCAATCAACATTGCGTTTCTGGAATTCGTGGCGTTTGATCGCTTCGAGCGAGCGCGAGAGATGGCGGGGTTAGCTCTTGAGAATGCCTCTCTCGCTAATGCGGACGCCTGGAGCGTCGCGACTCAGGCTGAGGTTAATCTGTACTTGGGTCACCGCGACGTAGCTCTGGACCTGTACCGTCGCATGCTCGTATTCGAAACTGAGCCGTGGCAATACGCGTCGACAGCCCTCCAGGCGGGGCAGATCGCTAGCAAGCTCGAGGACAGCCAACTGGCAGATGAGATTGAGGAGATTTTCGCGCCTACCGTGTGACAGACAAACAGGACCTTCGTGGGCTACAGTCGCGAACACTAGGAATGATGGAAGAGACGGCCCTGCCGGATGTTTACGCCTTTCCTCCCCGATGACGACTCAATCCACGACTACGGTCGGACGACGGGGACATTCATCCGGCGAAAGTGTCAATAGAAGATTCAGAGTGCGCACAGAGTATGATGCGTCACACCTGCATCCGCCACAATGGTACGCGCGAACTTGCGCTCAAGGGGAAAGGAGACTAGCCGGCAATGAACCAAGGCAGACTCTTCGTCGATGGAGAATTGCGATATCAGAGCCTTCGTAAGTCGAGGGATGTTTCCAGTTTCACAGTGTCAAAGGGCGTTTTGGCAGGTCATACTATTTCAATGCCCTCCAACACCACCTTCATTTCACATCAAAGCGGAGATGCTAGGGCAGCCGAGAGAGTGGCCACTAGGCTCAGCATGCGAGGTTATCCCTGCTATCTAGACACTCTCGATCCAAACGTGGACGGTGATAGTGAGGACTTGGAAAGCTACCTTAGAGGGATTATCGGACAATGTGAAGGCTTGATGGCATTAGTATCCTACACAACCAAGACCTCGTGGTGGGTGCCTTTGGAAATAGGCGTCGCGCTCGAAAAAGGAAAGTACATAGGCACGTATTTGTTGGATCAGGAAAACCTGCCGAGTTATCTTTGGCAGTGGCCAATGTTGCGGAACGACGAGGACGCAGTTAAGTGGGCGCAAGACACCCGCCGGTACTCCGCGGCCTCAATCAATAGAAGTTGGCGTTTACGAACCCGATTACAGAAACAAAGTTACTAGTAGTGATAGAGGCGAGATCCTGGTCCGCTATGATTGGCGGTACGTCAAGGCGCGAAAGGACGTCCACGAAATTGAGAACAACGATCCCTATCACAGCTGACCAGCGGCAGTAGTTGGAGTTGGAATGTCCAGGGCTGGCCTTAGAGACTGCCTTCGTGGACGATGGGTCTGCCGGAGACACTGGTGATGGTGTACCGTGTTGAGCCGCTCGCTGGTACACGTAGGACCGCCATGTCAGTGGTAGAGTTCTCGGCCAGCGAATTTTCCATCGCCAACGCACGCCATCTTCAGCTTGGGACACATTGATATAATCAAGAGTATGAGGGAGCTGGCGAAGGTATCAGGGACGAAATGGATGGACGCTTTCACGAAGATACCAGCGACATACTGTTGAGAGGGACAGGACTGTGGGGTCTTGCAAGTTCGTTTTCAGCCCAGGCGACAATGAGTGGAGAAGACCAATGGCTCTTCTGCACATCCGTTGTACCAACGTGGGTCAGGGGCTTAGGTTTAAGACGGCCGGGAAACAGGTTCGGCCACGAGTGTGGAACGCATGACCTTACCCCTGAGGTTAGTATCAATGGCTAGTAGAATCCACCGAACTGGATAAAATCAAGAACCTTCGCGTTGAGATTCAGTATAATGCTATAGAGTTAAAGGGTTAGTGGGGCTTCGTGGCAAGGAGTGTACATGGGGCAATTGAATTGGCGCTCACTTACATAGTACGGATCAACTTATCAAGAACCGTCAGCAGGCTAGCGTTGATTGGCCTGCTGTGGTTTGCAGCCACAGCCTTGTTGTCGGCATGTGTTGAGGAGTCGCCGCCCACTCCTACATCGCAGCCGTCGGATACCCTTAGTCCAGCGCCCACACCCACGGCCGCACCAGCGCCCACACCCACGGCCACGACAGCGCCCACACCCACGGCCACGACAGCGCCCACACCCACGGCCACGACAGCGCCCACACCCACGGCCACGACAGCGCCCACACCCACGGCCACGACAGCGTCCACACCTACGCCCACGACAGCGCCCACACCCACGGCCATACCCTACGCGGCAGTCTGGCGAAGTCTCTCAAACGTCACTTGGCTGGAGGAGAACAAGCCAGCTTTGGCGGCTGGGATCAGGTCCTTACCCTGGGTAAGAGATGGTATCGGCGACGCCGAACGGCAGGCTGTGCAGGAGCTGGTGAACATAGAGGCTCTAATCGGGAGCGAGTCGACCCCTGCGATCGTGAACAAGCCCTGGGTCTCGAACGGCGTCAATGAGATTGAGCTCTCGGTTATGGCAGAGTTACTGGTCCTCACAGCGTATGGCGAAGCCCAAGGACAGCGGATCGTTCGCATGCCGTTCTTGAACACGATAGAGTCGGCCGATGTCGAAACCCTACGCACATTGGCCGATCTGGCTCAAATGGGGAATCCCGGAGAGCTCTTCCGCGCTGTGGTAGAGAGGTCATGGATTGAGGACGGCCTGGATGTGCCAGAGACTGCGATAATACAGGAGCTTGTTCGTTTCTCAAGCGGAGGCAAGTCGGCAACGCTGTGGATTGCCGCCTTGATGTCCGTAGGAGGACCATCGCAGTTCGTTGTGGACAGCCTTGGTCATCGCTACGATGCCAATAGCAACGGCAGTATCGAGCATGGCGAGGTGGTCTCGGCAGTATCCGACTACCTCAATGTTGAGCTAGGCAGGGACGAAGCGGTGGAAATAATCACGCTCTACGGGCTCTTAGAGGCGCTCATACCCACTCCCTCTCTGGTGGAGATAGCGAAAGCCTCCGATTGGTATCTGGACGGTCTAGATCACGCTTCCATTTATCGTGCCGAGCCCCGTGCACTCAGGGCGTTGGACGAAATCGACAGGAACAATCCGGAGTTGGCCAAGTTAATGTCGAGATGGGCTTGGCTTTTCGACGAAGACATGCACCCGCGTGAGACAGGGGTTATTGAGTACATAGTTGCACTTGACAAGAAGATCCCCGAGTTCGTGCCGCGAATAGTTGATCTCCCATGGATTCAGGACGGCATCGATCGTTGGGAGTCCCGCGCTGCCAGCGACCTGTACACTACGGCCATCCACTACGACCTAGACTTCGCAGTGGATCTGGCAACCGTTCCTTGGGTCGCGGACGGAGTCACCATCCTTGAGGTGTTTTTCGGGATAGGCCCGCTGAGCAAAATCTCTGGGGAACAGGAACTCGGCTCCCTAGACGTTACGGATGGCCGCGTATCGACCAAAAGCGGACTTCCGCATGGCCCGGAGTTTGCGCGGCAGATGATGAGCCTGATCGACTACCCGCCCAAGGATACTGACCTTTACCTGGTGTCGGCACTGAATCACATTCGGCAGTCGTACCCTGACGGGTTTCAGCGCCTGTTGGAGGAATCGTGGTTCGTCAACGGCTTGGACGAGGAAGAGCGAATTTACCTGATTGCCGCCAGTGGTGCCGCACGGTGGGACGAGCTATTCGAGCCTTACACCGTGGCATCCTCTACGATCTCTCTCCCTCATTCTGGCGATGTGAACCTCTGGGTGGTGCAGTATGGCCCGATTCCTTACGAACAAGACATACTTGCGCAGGTGGAAGAGGCTGTCCAGGGAAACGAGCAATTCATGGAACTGCCGTTCCCCGTCGATAATGTGATCATGTTCCTAGAGGACTCGCAGAAATGTGCCCTGAAAGGCCGCCTGGAATGTCGCGAGAAAACTATAGGCCGAATAGTCTTCCTCTACACGTACGGAGGGAAGGTCTCGCCTGGGGTTGTCAATCACGAAGTTGCCCACTATTTCTTTCACGCAGGACCTTCCTGGTATTCTGAAGGCGGAGCGGAGTTCGTTAGGGTCTACCTAGCCAACGACGGGATTGTTCCGGTGGTGGAGTTTCCTGTCTACTGCGCGGAGCAGGGGCTCAGCAATCTTCAAGCGTTGAACGACATCGGGGGTGGCCCACTCTGGGATTCATGCAGGTACTCCATGGGCCTGCACTTCCTGATGGCCCTGCGTGAAACAATGGGCGAAGACACGTGG
Organism: Dehalococcoidia bacterium; assembly: GCA_965218945.1. GTDB lineage: Bacteria > Chloroflexota > Dehalococcoidia > Lucifugimonadales > UBA2985 > DAOUJW01. The sequence continues at coordinate 1,682,103 of OZ244718.1, read as the reverse complement.
ATGTCGGCGTTGAGAGCGTTCTACCAGGAATTCGGGTACGAAAGCTTGTATGTGTCCACATCGGATAGCCCCAGAGACGAGGAAGTCTACCAGGTGTTTCTAGAGCACACACCGCCGGAGCTTCTCGATGAGGTCAAAGACGTCTTCAGGCGTCTACACGGCGGACCGTTTGTCGATGCAGAGAAACAGATCCCGTAATTCCCCATTCTGAGTGGCCTCAAACCCACCAGACTTGATAAAATCAAGAACCTTCACCTTGCGGGTCAGGTTGGCGCTGTAATCTGACGCCGGCCTTGCCCCTCTGGCGGTCCGCCGAGAACCGACGGGGCAGCCTGACAGGCAACGTACCTGGCAACGACGAGGCCCCCGCCGTTATCGCGGGGGCCTCTGGCTTGTCTCGGACCGCCGCAGCCATTTCGACGCTCACCGCTGCGCCCCCGCTATTCCCCGACCGTCAGCCGATGGGAGTCCCGTTGAGCGTCCACGCCGCTTCCTGAATACGCTGGGCTGAGACTTGTCGCTACATGGGTATAGGCACCTGATAGGCATTTGGCTACGCGGGCCCTATAGACAAATGTCTAGTGCAATTTAGACACCTGCTCCTTATATCCGGCCTGAAGGCTCAGTACGATTTATGTTGACGAGGGCTGCTTTTCGTGCGGCAAGCCTTGTCATGGGCAACGAAAAGTCCAGGCAATCATACGACGTTAGGCGATAGGAGCGATGACCAGTACCGGTAGACGAGGAAGACCAGTCCTCGACGGAGCAGAGACAGCCGTCGCGGCGGCCCGTGTTGCCGTGAGCTCCGCGACCCGGTCCGCCTACAGTCGCGGCCTAGCACAGACGCCCCCCTGATCTCAACACACGTGTCCGTGAGGACAAAGAGAAACCGTGCAAGAGCCCAACTCCATTGATGCAGATCGGGTTGAAGCCCGCCGAGGGTCCTCGGCCGATACGCAGGGCACCGCAGGACTAGGTGTGCTGCTCTTCGTTTCCCTGCTGGTGATGCCGAACCTCTACCTGTTCTACTGTCTGAACACGGGGATGGACCTGTACGGCTTCTTCACCCTGGAACCAGTGTCCGCCCACCCGCTGCCACTGGTGCTGTCCACACTGCTGAACTCCGGCATGGCGGTTGCGGGATACGGGTTCTACCGGTGGCTCTGGCGACGTCAGGCGTGGTTCACTGGGGAAGGCTGGGGCCCGTTTAGGAGGGGCGCGGTTTTCATGTGTGCCCCTGTGCTTCTTACATACGCACCGATGATCGTTCTGGCCCACAGCGGAGATAAACCGAGTCTTATAGCGATACCGGGACTGATGGCTGGTTCGCTGTGCGTCATTCACGCCCTCAGAGACCCTGAGATGAAGCTCGATCCGAGCTTGGCCCGGTACTTTTTCATCGCCGCTCTTGCGTGGATACTGGTGGCCCTCATTCTTACAATCGGTGCTATGTTCATGCTGTACGTCATAGAGAAGGCGCCGCCGTCGGGCAACCTCATCTGGACGTGGGACTACGATTGGGCCGACTTGGGATATCCGCCTGAGGAGTACCAACAGCACCGGCGCTCCGCCCTGGTGGGATTCGTGCTAACGGGGTCGGGCTTCCTGATCGTCGTGGTCGGCGGGAGCATGTTAGGTGCGATCCTGAGGTGGACGCGGGCGCCACAATACGACGCGCCACGCTCACCGCCCAGCCGGTACCTGGATGCCCCTGCGTGGGTCGCACGGGTGGCCCTACAGCTAGAGTCCGCCCACCCACCCGGTTCCGAAGATGTCGACTATGTCGCTGTGATTAGCGGCCATGAGATTCGCATTACGAGGAGACAGTACGAGGGCCTCGTCGCAGACAAGGATCACCTGCTTCAAGACTTTGGGCTGCTTGTAGACAGGGTGGCAGGAAGCGCGTTCCTAAGAACCGGCGAGACGTGGACCAGCCTGGACTTCCGCATACACGACACCTCAACCGGTATCCGAAGCGGCCCGTTCTCCCTTCTGTGCATATACGCACGGCACCCAGGTCGGCGGTTCACCACCGGTGAGCTTCGAGCGATTGTCTCCCAGGACCTGACTGACCGCTCGTCCGTCAATGTGGGAGACTTCATCTCCCAGCTGCGACGCAGGAGACCCCGACTCCCCGTAGAGCAGGATAACAACGTCTCGTTCTTGCCTGATAGCGTAAGGGTGTGCCTCATAGACCAAGAATAATAGCCCGCCGCCGAAGCTGGTGTTGCCAGCGGACCGGAAACCCTCCGAACGCCCCAGCCGCGCCAGTCCCAGCGGATCAACCCAATTCATCCTCGATTCCCCTCCTGCCGTCCTGAGCAAAGCCAAGGACGCGGGGCGGCCGGGCCCACCTAGCCCACAACTCCTCCCAACCAAATCCTACCCCTACTCGCCCCTATCCTACGCCTATTCGGGTTCCTATTACCTGGCCCGCCGCAGGATACTGTGCCACATGTTGTTGGAGTCCCAGTCTGCCGTTGCTTCTACCGGCGTCCCCGGATCAATGGTCAGGAGCCCGGAGGTACGTATGCCAGCGCCGTCAGCACTCTGCGAACTGAGGCGTCTTCGATTTAGTCCTGACCGCAGATGAGGAGTTTTCAGCATGGATTTCGATAGTTCCAGAGACGCGCTGACCGGGGAGGAGGAGCCTCCTTGTTGTAACAATATGCTCTGTCACTGCCGGGGCCCCCGCCTCGCGCAAGTCAAGAGCCGCGTCGTGACTCGCATCGGACGGCGCGCCTTTCCTACGTTCCTGCTTGCCGCACTCTTGGCCCTTTTCGCCGTTCTGTCGGCAATGCCTTGGTCCGCCCACGCCCAGGCGGTACCCACGCTGCAAATCGAGGATGTCAGCGCCTCCGAGGACGCGGGCCGCCTCAAGTTCAAGGTCAGCCTCGCCGACGGAGCGCCCGCCGCCCAGGTCGTGACCGTTGACTACGCCACCTCAGACGGCGACGCCCTGGCGGGGAACGACTACGCCGGGACAAGCGGCACGCTGACCATCCCGCGCGGCGACACCTTCAGCTTCATCTTCGTGGCCGTTCACGACGACCGTGTGCCGGAGATCGACGAGACCTTCACCCTCACCCTGAGCAACCCCTCCAACGCGGCCCTGCCGGGCGGCGCGAGCTCCGTTGCCGCAACCGGGACCATCCTCGACAACGAGAGACCCATGGTCTTCATCAACGCCCGGCAGGACGAGGTGTTCGAAGGGCAGACGGTTTTCTTTGACATCAGCCGACTCGGCTCTGCCGAGAGGACCATCAGCGTATCGATGCAATGGAATTACCGGAAACTTATCGGTATTCGTTCTAACCAGGAAAAGAAATTGGCGGATGCATTGCTCCCTTATTCGGTGGTATATCCCATACCTGCAGGGGAAAGGGGGTTTGAGTGGAGTTTTCGGCCGGACGACTTCCTTGATGAGGACTTCTTGATGAACGTGAGATTCGCGAGCGCTTCAAGCGGTGTCGACATGGGACCTCCCGTAGTGGTGACGGTCCGGCAGAGACCGGTCCACCAGAGCTCCGATCCATCCGCCCCGGACGATGCATTGCCAGCCGTTACCATTGCGGCCGGCGCCGGCGGCGAGGGCGGTGTGCCCACCGTAGCAGAGGGCGAGCAAGCCACCTTCACCCTCACCCGCGGCGGCGACACCTCTGAGACGTTGACGGCCTGGGTGCACACTGAGGAGCCCCACCACCCCGACTGGACCCCTGGCGACGACGAGAACCCCAGCGCGGAGTTTCACAACGTCACCTTCACCGCCGGGTCCGACACTGCCACCCTGACCGTGGACGTCGAAGACGACGGCGTGGCGGAAAGCGGCGACTGGCTGGAGGCCCATGTCTCCCCGATCGACGTCAGCCTCTTCCGGAGAGGGGACCCCCATCGCGCCGTAGTCAACATCGTCGACGATAGGGTGGACCACGACGGCCTGGGCGGCCTGCGCGAAATCGGCATCGTCGCCATAACATCTGCTGTGGATGAGGGCGACCAGATCCGCGTCAATACCGTACAGCCGGAAGTAGAATACAGCTCGGCGCCTTACGACCCCCTGAACGTCAAGGTCCTTATCTCCCAGGACGGCTCGAGCGTTCCGGAGGGCCGGCTGGGAATCACCGCTTCCATTCACACCAAGGTCGCAGCGATCGAAGGACTCAACCAACTCGGTATTCCGACGCTCACCAACGACGGCGACGAGCCGGACACCACGGTGACCTTCACCCTGCTGGAGAGTCCCCATTACACGATAGACCAGGACAACGCCAGCATAACCGTCACCGTGCGCGACCTGGACCCGGCGCCCGTGCTGGAGATCGCGGACACCACGGCGCAGGGAGGCGTGGACAGCATCGACTTCCAGGTCTCCTTCGCCGACGACGTTCCGTCGCGCCGGGACGTGTCGGTCGACTACCACACTCAAGACGGCACGGCCACGGCGGGGCAGGACTACTCCAGTACCAAGGGCACGCTGACCATTCCGGCGGGAGAGACAGGCGGCGTCATCACTGTGCCCCTGCTCCCCGAAACGGCGGAAGGACGGGATGAGACCTTCAACCTGCAGCTCGGGGACCCGGTCAACGCCGCGCTGTCCGGAGGCGGGGACAGTATCTCGGCCACCGGCACCGTGGACTACCGGCCTGAAATCAGGATGACGGCCCTGGACGACGAGGTCATCGAAGGGGATGCCGCGCGCTTCGAGCTGACCCGGACCGGCGCCGCATCTTCGGAGCTGACCGTGCGCGTGAACACCCGGGAGCCCAACTCGCCTCTTGCGACCTTCGGCTCCAATCCGACGGAACTCGACCGCACCGTCACCTTCCTCGCCGGCGCCAGTACAGCGATCCTGGCGGTCGACACCGTCCAGGACAATACGGACGAGGGGTCGGACAACTTCCTCCAGGCGGAGCTTCTGGAAGCCTCTGACGGCGAGTACAAGAGGAAGACCACGGGACCCGTATTCGTCAAGATCTTCGACACGATACCGGACGTGACCGTCGCCGCCGGCCAGGACACCGTCGTCGAGGATGACCTGGAAGATGGCGAGAGCAAGGACGCCGTCTTTACCCTGACCCGCGGCGGCGACGCCTCGGAGGAGCTCACCGTCACGGTGCGCGTCGATGACCCGGAGATGATCCGGTGCTTCGACCACGTGTACTGGAGGTCTTTTTGCCGCGACGGCCCGACCTACGAGGAGGAAGTGACGTTCGAGGCGGACTCGGCGACGGCCACCCTGGCGGTGGCGATCTACAACGACTGGCGCGACGTGCCCGACGGCGCCGCCGTGACGGTGACCGTGATCGACAAGAACGGCTACCGGCCCGGAGACCCGGACTCGGCCAGGGTCACCCTGGAGGACAACGACTTCGCATCGATTCTCTACGTAATCCCGGAATCGGCCGCCGTCACCCTGGCGGACGGCGGTCTCGCATCGTATCTCTCAGGAAGCAGGGACACGAAGGAGGTCGCCGAAGGGGAGAAGGTAACGTTCACCATATGGCGCAACGACTCTGAAAGTGACATCGATGCCTACGAGGAGCGCATCCCCTGGCACATCAACACCACCAGGCCCGGGGTGTCTTCCGTCGAAGACCATGACGTCACCTTGATGGAGCCGGGAGACTGGTACCTCGAAATAGACGTTGACGCGCCCGAGGACAACGACAAGGCCGAGAGGGACTGGACCTACACGTTCACTATCGAACGCATCGAAAAGAACAACCTGCGCGAACCCCTCGAACTCGAAGTGGAAAATGCGCAGTATTTCACGGTGTTCTGGGACCGCAGCGTCACCGTCAGGGTGCGGGACGCCGGCGGCCCCCGAGTGACCATCGCCGCCGACCAGACCGGCATCACCGAGGGCGAGACGGCCGCCTTCACCCTGACCCGGCCCGGCGACACGTCCGAAGCCCTCGCCGTCCGCGTCTCCGTCGAGGACCCGAGCAACTTCATGCGGGGGAACCACATTTGGGCCGATCCCCAACCGCCCACGACGGTGGAGTTCGCCGCGGGCTCAGCTACGGCCACCCTGTCGCTGCCCACCAGCGACGACTGGCGCGACATCCCGGACGACGACCTGACGGTGACAATCGAGCCGGGCGACAACGATATCTACCGGCCCGGGGACACCTCTTCCGCCTCGGTCACCGTGCTGGACAACGACACCAAACCCGTGTTCGAGCTGAGCGTCAACGAGGAGACGCTGACCGAGGGGGAGACCGTCGTCTTCACGGTGACCCGCACCGTGGACTTCACCCATGAGGTGAGTGTGGTGGTCTATGCGGGGTTACAAGGTCAGCAGCGGTCGAGGTGGCTGGCGTTCCCGGCGGGGAAGACGATGGAGACCGTCCAGTTTGCGACGGAAGACGACGACCTGGACGAGGCCGACGTGGTGTACGAGATACGGGTGGCTAACCGGGACACCGACTACCGGACGGTGGCGGCGCCGCACACCCTCGCCGCCACCGTGGTGGACGACGACCTGCCCCGGGTCGGCATCGAGGCGCTTTCCGATTCCTACGAGGAAGGGGACTACGCCCGTTTCCGATTGACGCGGGAGGGCCAGACGAACAGCGATCTGCCGGTCCGCGTCCGGCTCACGCAGACCGGCAGGGTCATTAACTACTTTCCCGAATACACGTTCGGGGAACGCACTTTATCTATATGGGAAACCACCAGCAGCAGGGACGACGGCTTTCGGATTGGAAAGGGCGACGGCGATGAGGAGGACGGCGCCGTCGCCCTGGAGCTGCTGCCGAGCGAAGACTACGTCATAGACCCGGACAAGGCCGCTGACTCCTTTACGGTCATCGACACGGACCCGCCGCCGACCCTTCTCGCGTTTGCCCCGCCCGTGGCCGAGGGTGACGGCAATATAAGGCTGGTGGTGAGCTTCGACGAGCGCCCGCCGCGGAGGGATGAGAAGGTGACGGTGGACTACTCCATCGTGAGCGGTACGGCCACCGAGGGAGAGGACTACACCGTCGTCAGCGGAACCCTCACATTCGAGCCGGGGGAAGAGCCCCTGTATATCTCCGTGCCGGTGATCCAGGACTCGCTGCCGGAGCCGGACGAGACCTTCTTCCTCGTGCTGAGCAACGCGCGCAACGCCCGTCTGCCAAGCCGCTCGCGGAGCACCACGGTGACTATCAAGGACGACGAACCCTTTGTCATCGTCACCGCCGCTAACGGAGAGATCACGGAAGGCGAAACGGCATCCTTCGACGTCAACCGCTACGGCGACACCACGGAAGAGCTTTCCGTGCTGGTGTCGCTTCTCGTGGGAAGGCCCGATTCTGATCTCGCCGAGCTGCTGGACCACAGCGTGACCATCCCGGCGGGAAAGACCAGCGTACAACTGGACCATGACACGGAAGACGACGACCTGGACGCGCCGCCCTTCACGATCATCGCGATAGTCCGGGACCCCGCTGACTTCAACCTGCCCAGCACCTACCTGCCCCCGGTGAACTCGGCCCTCATCACCGTGCTGGACAACGACGTGGCGACAGTGACCTTGCGGGCGGCCAACCAGACCAAGCAGTTTGGCTCGGTGAGATTCAACCTGACGCGGGAGGGCGACCCGTCCGATCCCCTCACCGTCAGCCTGGACATCACGCAGACGGGCGTGTTGGACGATGAAGAGCCGCTTCCCGACACGGCGTCCTTTGCCACCGGGCCGTCCACGGCTACGTTCGAAGCAGGGAGCTCGACGACCAACCTCAGGCTGACGACCACGGGAAACTTCTCACAAGGAGGGCATAGTTTCAGCATGGACAGGGCCTGGGTGCATGTCGCCCTTGCCGGCTCGGACGACTACATAACCGGCGACCCCGCAAGCGCGAGCACATTGGTTGTCAAGGACTTCGCCGACTTCCCTTACGTGTACATCGATGACGCCGGCACAGTCGTGGAGGGGGGAGACCTCGTCTTCACCCTGCACAGGACCGGGGAGGCCGAGGGCAGCCTTACCGCCCAGCTACAAATGAGGGTAAGAAAGTTCGCGTCGTTCATACCTTACTCCTATCACGAAGTGACCTTCGAACCCGGGTCGCTTACAACCACTTTCACCGTGCCCACGCAAGACAATGAGCTCAACGACGGGAACCGCCAGTACAGAATAAACCTGGTGTTGGACACCCTTCTGCCTGACGGACCTGACGTACATTCCATTTATTGGGGGTACCAAATTGGCAGTACCTACGAACACCGATACCCGCCTGTAGGAGAGGGGTGGGTGCGGGACGACGACATCCCCACGGTGTGGGTCACCCCTGAAACAGGCGAGCATTTGGAGGACCCGGAAGGCGGCGGCCCGCAGTTTACTGTTCACCGCGACAGCTACACGTCAACCTGGAGTTATGTGTTCACCTCAACCCGGCAGCTCCGTCGCTGGCCGCCGCCCATACCCGACAGTCTTTACACCAACACCGGTGTACCGAAGCAAGCAGACGACTCTTTTTCGCTCTTACCGGGTGAGTCAAGCTTCACGCGAAATTTTGCTCCGAGATTTGTTGGACCCTTGGGCGGCGAGTCCGCAGTCTTCATTGTGCCCAACTACTGCGGCGAGGACGTCCTGGCTGACTGCTACACATTTCCCCAGTACCACATCGGCACGCCTTCATCGGGCGTCATACAGGTGTACAACAGGTTCGCCGGCATCATGGTCGAACCGGTCGAGGCGGAGGTGGAGGAGGGCGAAGCCGCCGTCTTCCGACTGACCCGCATCGGGGGCACGCCCGTCAGCAATGACCTCCCGCTGACCGTCTGGATCGAGGTGACCCAGGACGGCGAGTACATCGAGGGGATGCCCCCGCAGACGGTGAAGTTCAGGGGATGGCCCGAGACCGCCGTCGATGAGGCCGACAAGACCATAACCCTGAGCATACCCACCACAGACGACGACGATGACGAGCGCCACGGCGCCATCACCTTGAGAGTCCTCCCGCCCGAGACCATCGACGTGGACGAGCCCTCGTCCTACGAGGTTGGGGTAGAGCAACTACTCATTCCCTTCGAAACGGGGACGGTGCGGGTCACCGACAACGACTACTACCCGCCGGCCATGTCCATTTCCGACGCGCGGGCCGGCGAGGCGGACGGCAGCATGGAGTTCTTCGTCACCGTCGCGCCCAACGAACGGGAGATGACCGTCGATTGGAACACGGTCGCCGAGAGCGGCGTGGGAGTGGCCACCGCGGGCACGGACTACGACGCCGCCAGCGGGACGCTGACCTTCGCCGTCGGCGAGACGATCAAGAAGATCACCGTGGACGTGCTGGACGACGAGTTCAACGAGACCGAGGAGACCTTCAAGGTCGCCCTGTCCGCGACCAGCATGGTCAACGCTGTCGCGGGCGACAACGAAGGCATCGGCGTCATAGAGGATGATGACGAGGGCACGGTGGTGACCATCTATCCGCGAGGCCCGTACGGAGGGACGGAGGAGGGCCAACCGGCGGAGTTCCTCCTGCAAAGAGTGGGCGGGACCGGCGCCATGTACGTCGAACTGGAGATCAGCCAGGAGGGAGAGTTCCTGTGGTCCTTGCAGCCAGCCAAAATATTAACGCAGATTCCCGCCGGGGTTAACGAGGTTACGGTGGCGATTGACACCATCGACGACAGCGCCGTGGAGGCCAACGGCTCGGTGACCGCCACCATCAGAGCGTTGTACTACTACTCGCCCGGCAAACCCGACACGGCCACTGTGCGACTCAGGGACAACGACCGCATCCTCTCCATAAGCGATGCCGAGGCGGGTGAGGGCCAGGGTTCGATGACCTTCACCGTCACGATGTCGGCGGTGGCGGAGAATCGAGTCAGGGTTGAAGTGTTCACCGTGCCTGGCAAGGCCACCTCGGACGCCAACATCACTGAGACCAGCCTGGGCAGGGACTTCGAGGCCAAGACGGAATTCCTGGTCTTCGAGCCGGGAGAGACCGGGAAGACCTTCACCGTGACCCTGGTGGACGACGACATCGACGAGTCGAAAGAGGACTTCACGGTGATGTTGTTCCGCCCGACATCCAACGTCTGGGTGACGGATGCCTCCGCCACCGGCTCCATCGAGGACAATGACGACCCCATGGAGGTCCGGATTGTCAGGGAGGTGAGGCGGGTCGACGAAAACCAGGGCAGCGCAGTCTTGTTCGCGGTGGAACTGGTCCACGCCGACACTTTGGGGAGCGAGCGCGACACGAAGCTGTTCTGGGAGGTGAAGCCGGGCGCGGCCGCCCAGGACGCGGCCACCCAGGACGAGGACTACGCCAAGCCATACTCTCAGCAGCGCGGCACGCTCGACATACCGATAGGGCACCTCACGGCGACTCTCGAAGTCGATCTTATCGACGATGACCTGCTGGAGCCGGAGTTCGAGACCTTTACCGTTGAGCTTGTTGAAGGGCGCCGCCTGGTACTCCCGGCCAATGAAAACCGCAGGAAGGTCCAGATCAGCATCAGGGACGACGAGCGGCTGACGGCCGCTATCACTCCCGTTACGGACTCCGTAATCGAAGGAGACGACGCGGTCTTCGAGGTGCGGCTGTCCGGCGGCGTAACCACGGAGCAGACGGTCCTGGAATACACGGTGGCCGGGACCGCAACCTCCGGGGACGACTACACCGTTCCCGACGACTACACCGCTACCGGCGGCACGCTGACCATAGCGGCAGGCAGCGACACCGGCACGATAACCATCCCGGTCCTGGTGGACTCTGCGCTGGACCCCGACGAAACGGTGGAGGTGACGCTGGTGTCCGGCGCGTCGGGCAGCAGGAAGGCGCGCATCCCGGACCCAATCGCCGCGGTGACCATCGTGGAATCCGGCACTATGACGGTCTCAGTGGCATCCGCGGAAGCAGAGGAGGGCGGGACGCTGTCCTTCGCCGTGACGCTCTCCCTCGCCAGCCAGGACGACGTGACGGTGGATTGGGGGACGGCGGACGACCCGGGGGCCGGGGCCGCGGCAACCGCGGGCGTCGACTACACCGCCGGCGGCGGCACGCTGACCGTGCCCGCGGGATTGACCTCCGCCGTCATTACGGTCGCGACCAACGAGGACGCGCTGGCGGCCGAGGGAGACGAGACTTTCCGCGTGAACCTGACCAGGGCCCGCTCCTCAGCCTTGGACGATCTGCCGCTGGGGGCCTCTACGGCGATCGGAAGGATTTGGGACAACGACATCGCGCCGACCGGCATGACGCTGACGGCGGCGCCAGACCGGGTGGGTGAAGACGCGGGAGCGATGGCGATCACCGTCACGGCAACCCTGGACGGCCAACGGTCGCTGGCCCGCGATACCCGGGTGGAGCTTGCCCTGGAAGACGGGAGCGCGGCGGCGGATGACGACTACGAGCCTGCGACCGCCGTGCTGACCATCCCCGCCGGCCGGATGAGCGCCAGCGCGACGCTGACCCTGGCGCCGGTGGACGATACCGTATGGGAAGGCAACGAGACGGTGACCATTGCCGGGACCGCCGGCGACCTGTCGGTGACGCCCGCCGAGGTGACCATCACCGACGACGATGCCGCTCCCACCGGCGTGACCCTGACGCTGGCGCCCGCCGTGATCGGCGAAGCGGCGGGCGAGACGGATCTGACGGTCACGGCGACGCTGACTGGCGGGGATTCGCGCATCGTGGACACCGAGATAGAGCTGTCGGTCGAAGGGGTGTCGCTGACACCGGACGACGGCAACGGGAGCACGACCGCCGCGACCGGCGACGACTTCACCTACGTGGCCGTGACCCTGACCATCCCCGCCGGCCGGACGAGCGGCTCGGCCACCCTGGCATTCACCCCCGAGGACGACACGATGGTCGAGGACGATGAGACCGCCGAGGTCACCGGGACCGCGGAGGGCCTGACCGTGACGGCGGCGGGGCTGACCATCGAGGACGACGACCAGGAGCCAACGCGAATCGGCCTGTCGGTAAGTCCCGCGGAGGTGAAGGAGGGCGACGGCGCCACCACCCTGACGGTCACGGCGACGCTGGAAGGGGGAGGTTCCCGGACTTCCGCCACCGCCGTGTCCCTTACCGTCGAGGGCGTGACTGCTACGGCCGGCGCCGACTTCACCGCCCAAACGGGCGTGACGCTCACCATCCCCGCCGGTCAACTGAGCCACACAGCCGAGCTGACGCTGACGCCGGTGGACGACAATCTCGCAGAGGGCAAGGAGGAGTTGTCGATCGGCGGGTCCAACGCGGAGCCGGGCCTGCCCGTCGACGGAGTCCGGGTAGACCTCAACGACAATGACGCCGAGCCGACGAAGATTACCCTGTCTCTCAATAAGAACTACGTCGAAGAGAACCGCGGTTCGCAGTGGCTGACCGTTACGGCCGCATTGGAAGGAAACAGCAGGCGGACCGTCGATACATCGGTCAGGCTGAGGGTGGACGGCGGCACCGCTACGACGGCGGACTACTGGGCATTGGCCGGCGATTTGGTCATCGAAGCGGGCGAACGTGAAGGCACGGCTGACATTGTGCTGGCGCCGACGGACGACCACATCGACGAAGATGACGAGACCCTGGAGGTGTGGGGATCGACGACCAGGTCCCGCTCCGCAGCCCCGCTGCAGGTGTCGAGAGAGCAGGTCACCATCAGGGACGACGACGTCGCCGGGGTGACCGTCACGCCCACGGAGGTGTCGGTGGTCGAGGGCCAGAGCGGCAGCTACCGGGTGGTACTCGATTCCCAACCCACCGGCGAAGTGACGATAACCGTCGCGGGCCATGCCGATACGGACATCACCCTGTCCGGCGATACGTTGACCGATGACGCGCTCACCTTCACCTCGGCCAACTGGAACATTGCGCAAGCAGTAACCGTGACCGCCGCCCACGACGACGACACCACGGACCCTCCTGACATTACCCTGACTCACACCGTCAGCGGCGGCGACTACGAAGGGCTGAACGCCGATGACGTGGTGGTGTCGATCACCGAAGACGACGAGACGGGGGTGACGATCTCGGAGAGCGCCCTGAGCATCGACGAGGGGGACAGCGCCACCTACACGGTGGTGTTGGACACGAAGCCAACGGCTGACGTGACGGTCGCCATCGCGGGCCACGCCGATACGGACATCACCCTGTCCGGCGAAACGCTGACCAATGACACGCTGACGTTCACATCGGACAACTGGAACACGGCGCAGACGCTGACGGTGACCGCAGCCTCGGACGATGACGCGGCCTCCGACGACGCCGTGACTCTGACCCACATGGTGACGGGGACCGGCGAGTACACGACGGTCACCGCCGACAGCGTTATCGTCACCATCGGCGAGACGGACAAGGCCGGGGTGACGATCTTGGAGACTGCCCTGAGCATCGAGGAGGGCGGCAGCGACACGTACACGGTAGTGCTGGACACGCAGCCAACGGCTAACGTGACGGTCGCCATCGCGGGCCATGCCGACACCGACATCACCCTGTCCGGCGAAACGCTGACCAATGACACGCTCACGTTCACAGCCGCCACCTGGGACACGGCGCAGACGCTGACGGTGACCGCAGCCTCGGACGATGACGCGGCGTCCGACGCCGCCGTCACCCTGACTCACACCGTGACGGGTACTGCCGAGTACGCCGGGGTCACCGCCGGTAGCGTGACGGTCACCATCGTGGAGAAGGACGCCTCGGTTCTGTCGGTCAGCGACGCCGAAGCCGCCGAGGACGGCGGGAACGTGGTGTTCACCGTGAACATCAGCGCGGCGAGCGGCGAGGAGGTGACGGTCGCCTACGCAACCTCCGACGTTACTGCGACGCAGGGCCAGGACTACACCGAGACCACTGGCACCCTTACCTTCGCGGCAAACTCGGTTGCCAGCAAGACCATCTCGGTGCTGGTCACCGACGACGCGGTGGACGAGGAGGAGGAAGAGACCTTCACGCTGACGCTGAGCAACGTACAGGGGGCGGCGCTGTCCGGCGGCAGCGAAACCCTGGCAGTAACCGGGACCATCACCGACGACGACGACCCGGCGGTGACGGCGAGCTTCGGGCAGGCGTCCTACAGCGTGGCTGAGGGGAGCACGGTGGAAGTGACGGTGACGCTGAGCGCCGACCCGGAGCGTGAGGTCACGGTGAACCTGACCAAGACCGATCAGGGCGGAGTGACCGGCTCCGACTACAGCGGTGTGCCTGAGAGCTTGGTGTTCCAGGGCGGGGACACGGAGAAGTCGTTCACATTCAGCGCGACTGCCGACGACATAGACGACGACGGAGAGAGCGTGGCGCTGGGCTTCGGGACACTGCCCGACGACGTCTCAGCCGGGACTACGGCCACGGTGACCATCACCGACGACGATACGGCGGGAGTGACGGTCTCAGAGACCGCCCTGAGCATCGCGGAGGGCGGGAGCGACACATACACGGTGAAGCTGGACACGGAGCCAACGGCCGACGTGACGGTCGCCATCGCGGGCCATGCCAATACGGACATCACCCTGTCCGGCGATACGCTGACCAACAACGCGCTGACCTTCACGGCGGAGAACTGGGAGACGGCGCAGACCGTGACGGTGGCCGCGACCGCGGATGACGACGCGGCGTCGGACACCGCCGTCACGCTGACCCACACTGCCAACGGCGGAGGCTACGTCGATATACAGGAGACGGTGACGGTCACCATCGTGGAGAAGGACGCCTCCGTATTGTCGGTCGGCGACGCCGAGGCCGCAGAGGACGGCGGGAACGTAGTCTTCACCGTGAGCATCAGCGCGGCCAGCGGCGAGGAGGTGACGGTCGCCTACGCCACCTCCAACGGCACGGCGACGGCGGGCGAGGACTACACATCCACGACTGGCACCCTGACCTTCGCGGACAACTCGGTTGTCGGCCAGACCATCTCCGTGCCGGTCACCGACGACACGGTTGACGAGGAGGAGGAAGAGACCTTCACGCTGACGCTGAGCAACGCCCAAGGGGCGTCGCTGACCGGCGGCGGCTCGACCCTGGCGGTCACCGGCACAATCACCGACGATGACGACCCAGCGGTGACGGCCAGCTTCGAACAGTCTACCTACAGCGTGGCTGAGGGGAGCACGGTGGAAGTGACGGTGACGCTGAGCGCCGACCCTGAGCGCGAGGTCACTGTCCTGCTGACCCATGATCCCCGGGGCGGAGTCTCTGATGCCGATTACTCCGGCGTGCCAGAGAGCGTGGTCTTCCAAATCGGAGACACGGAGAAGTCCTTCACCTTCACCGCGACAGCCGACGACATAGACGACGACGGAGAGAGCGTGGCGCTGGGTTTCGGGACGATGCCGGACGACGTGACCGCCGGGACCACGGCCACGGTGACCATCACCGACGACGATACGGCGGGAGTGACGGTCTCGGAGACCGCCCTGAGCATCGCGGAGGGCGGGAGCGACACATACATGGTGAAGCTGGACACGAAGCCGACAGCTGACGTGACGGTCGCCATCGCGGGCCATGCCGACACCGACATCACCCTGTCCGGCGAAACGCTGACCGACGACACCCTGACCTTCACGTCGGACAACTGGGACACGGCGCAGACGGTGACGGCGACGGCCGGCGAGGACGACGACGCGGCATCGGACGCCGCCGTCACCCTGACTCACACCGTGACGGGTACTGCCGAGTACGCCGGGGTCACCGCCGGTAGCGTGACGGTCACCATCGTGGAGAAGGACGCCTCGGTTCTGTCGGTCAGCGACGCCGAAGCCGCCGAGGACGACGGGAACGTGGTGTTCACCGTGAACATCAGCGCAGCGAGCGACGAGGAGGTGACGGTCGCCTACGCAACCTCCGACGTTACTGCGACGCAGGGCCAGGACTACACCGAGACCACTGGCACCCTTACCTTCGCGGCAAACTCGGTTGCGAGTCAGACCATCTCGGTGCTGGTCACCGACGACGCGGTGGACGAGGAAGAGGAGGAGACCTTCACGCTAACGCTGAGCAACGTACAGGGGGCGTCGCTGTCCGGCGGCAGCGAAACCCTGGCAGTAACCGGGACCATCACCGACGACGACGAACCAGCGGTGACGGCCAGCTTCGGGCAGGCGTCCTACAGCGTGGCTGAGGGGAGCACGGTGGAAGTGACGGTGACGCTGAGCGCCGACCCGGAGCGTGAGGTCACGGTGAACCTGACCAAGACCGATCAGGGCGGAGTGACCGGCTCCGACTACAGCGGTGTGCCTGAGAGCTTGGTGTTCCAGGGCGGGGACACGGAGAAGTCGTTCACATTCAGCGCGACTGCCGACGACATAGACGACGACGGAGAGAGCGTGGCGCTGGGCTTCGGGACACTGCCCGACGACGTCTCAGCCGGGACTACGGCCACGGTGACCATCACCGACGACGATACGGCTGGAGTGACGGTCTCAGAGACCGCCCTGAGCATCGCGGAGGGCGGGAGCGACACATACACGGTGAAGCTGGACACGGAGCCAACGGCCGACGTGACGGTCGCCATCGCGGGCCATGCCAGCACGGACATCAGCCTGACCGG
This sequence comes from Dehalococcoidia bacterium, assembly GCA_965218945.1. Lineage (GTDB taxonomy): Bacteria > Chloroflexota > Dehalococcoidia > Lucifugimonadales > UBA2985 > DAOUJW01. The sequence goes on along the minus strand of OZ244718.1, from coordinate 1,665,612 downwards.
CGATACCCTGACCAACGACACGCTGACCTTCACGTCGGAGAACTGGAACACGGCGCAAACCGTGACGGTGACCGCGGCCCAGGATGACGACGCGGCCTCCGACGACGCCGTGACTCTGACACACACGGTGACAGGGACAGGCGAGTACGCCGGGGTCACCGCCGGCAGCGTGACGGTCGCCATCGTGGAGAAGGACGCCTCGGTTCTGTCGGTCGGCGACGCCGAGGCCGCAGAGGACGGCGGGAACGTGGTGTTCACGGTGAGCATCAGCGCGGCCGCCGGCGAGGAGGTAACGGTCGAATACGTCACCTCCAACGGCACGGCGACGGCAGGCCAGGACTACACCGAGACCACTGGCACCCTTACCTTCGCGGCCAGCTCCGTTGCGAGTCAGACCATCTCGGTGCTGGTCACCGACGACGCGGTGGACGAGGAAGAGGAGGAGACCTTCACGCTGACGCTGAGCAACGTACAGGGGGCGTCCCTGTCCGGCGGCGGGTCGACCCTGGCGGTCACCGGGACCATCACCGACGATGACGACCCAGCGGTGACGGCCAGCTTCAAACAGTCTGCCTACAGCGTGGCTGAGGGGAGCACGGTGGAAGTGACGGTGACGCTGAGCGCCGACCCTGAGCGCGAGGTCACTGTCCTGCTGACCCATGATCCCCGGGGCGGAGTCTCTGATGCCGATTACTCCGGCGTGCCAGAGAGCGTGGTCTTCCAAATCGGAGACACGGAGAAGTCCTTCACCTTCACCGCGACAGCCGACGACATCGACGACGACGGAGAGAGCGTGGCGCTGGGTTTCGGGACGATGCCGGACGACGTGACCGCCGGGACCACGGCCACGGTGACCATCACCGACGACGATACGGCGGGAGTGACGGTCTCGGAGACCGCCCTGAGCATCGCGGAGGGCGGGAGCGACACATACATGGTGAAGCTGGACACGAAGCCGACAGCTGACGTGACGGTCGCCGTCGCGGGCCATTCGGGAACGGACATCACCCTCACGGGCGCTACGCTGACCGATGACACCCTGACCTTCACGTCGGACAACTGGGACACGGCGCAGACGGTGACGGCGACGGCCGGCGAGGACGACGACGCGGCATCGGACGCCGCCGTCACCCTGACTCACACCGTGACGGGTACTGCCGAGTACGCCGGGGTCACCGCCGGTAGCGTGACGGTCACCATCGTGGAGAAGGACGCCTCGGTTCTGTCGGTCAGCGACGCCGAAGCCGCCGAGGACGACGGGAACGTGGTGTTCACCGTGAACATCAGCGCAGCGAGCGACGAGGAGGTGACGGTCGCCTACGCAACCTCCGACGTTACTGCGACGCAGGGCCAGGACTACACCGAGACCACTGGCACCCTTACCTTCGCGGCAAACTCGGTTGCCAGCAAGACCATCTCGGTGCTGGTCACCGACGACGCGGTGGACGAGGAGGAGGAAGAGACCTTCACGCTGACGCTGAGCAACGTACAGGGGGCGTCGCTGTCCGGCGGCGGCTCGACCCTGGCGGTCACCGGCACAATCACCGACGATGACGACCCAGCGGTGACGGCCAGCTTCAAACAGGCTAACTACAGCGTGGTTGAGGGGAGCACGGTGGAGGTTACGGTCACTCTGAGCGCCGACCCCGAGCGCGAGGTCACCGTCCTGCTGACCCATGATCCCCAGGGCAACACCGGCTCGGGCGACTACTCCGGCGTGCCTGGGAGCGTGGTCTTCCAAATCGGCGACACCGAGAAGTCGTTCACCTTCACCGCGGCCGACGACGACATCGACGACGACGGGGAGAGCGTGGCGCTGGGCTTCGGGACGCTGCCCGAGCGGGTCTCAGCCGGGACCACGGCCACGGTGACCATCACCGACGACGATACGGCGGGAGTGACGGTCTCGGAGACCGCCCTGAGCATCGCGGAGGGCGGCAGCGACACGTACACGGTAGTGCTGGACACCCAGCCCAGCTCCAGCGTGACCGTAACCATCGCGGGCCATGCCAGCACGGACATCAGCTTGACCGGCGATACCCTGACCAACGACACGCTGACCTTCACGTCGGAGAACTGGAACACGGCGCAAACCGTGACGGTGACCGCGGCCCAGGATGACGACGCGGCCTCCGACGACGCCGTGACTCTGACACACACGGTGACCGGGACTGGCGAGTACGCCGGGGCCACCGCGGGCAGCGTGAGAGTCACCATCGTGGAGAAGGACGCCTCGGTTCTGTCGGTGGGCGACGCCGAGGCCGCAGAGGACGGCGGGAACGTGGTGTTCACCGTGAACATCAGCGCAGCGAGCGACGAGGAGGTGACGGTCGCCTACGCAACCTCCGACGTTACTGCGACGCAGGGCCAGGACTACACCGAGACCACTGGCACCCTTACCTTCGCGGCAAACTCGGTTGCCAGCAAGACCATCTCGGTGCTGGTCACCGACGACACAGTTGACGAGGAGGAGGAGGAGACCTTCACGCTGACGCTGAGCAACGTACAGGGGGCGTCGCTGTCCGGCGGCGGCTCGACCCTGGCGGTCACCGGCACAATCACCGACGATGACGACCCAGCGGTGACGGCCAGCTTCAAACAGTCTGCCTACAGCGTGGCTGAGGGGAGCACGGTGGAGGTTACGGTGACGCTGAGCGCCGACCCGGAGCGTGAGGTCACGGTGAACCTGACCAAGACCGATCAGGGCGGAGTGACCGGCTCCGACTACAGTGGCGTACCTGGGAGCCTGGTCTTCCAAATCGGAGACACGGAGAAGTCGTTCACCTTCACCGCGACTGCCGACGACATAGACGACGACGGTGAGAGCGTGGCGCTGGGCTTCGGGACGCTGCCCGACGGCGTGTCAGACGGGACTACGGCCACGGTGAGCATCACCGACGACGACACGGCCGGGGTCACGGTCTCAGAGACTGCCCTGAGCATCGACGAGGGCGGCAGCGCCACCTACACGGTTGTGCTGGACTCGGAGCCGACGGCTAACGTGACGGTCGCCATCGCGGGCCATTCGGGAACGGACATCAGCTTGACCGGCAATACCCTGACCAACAACACGCTCACCTTCACAGCCGCCACCTGGAACACGGCGCAAACCGTGACGGTGACCGCGGCCCAGGATGACGACGCGGCCTCCGACGACGCCGTGACTCTGACACACACGGTGACAGGGACAGGCGAGTACGCCGGGGTCACCGCCGGCAGCGTGACGGTCACCATCGTGGAGAAGGACGCCTCGGTTCTGTCGGTGGGCGACGCCGAGGCCGCAGAGGACGGCGGGAACGTGGTGTTCACCGTGAGCATCAGCGCAGCGAGCGGCCAAGAGGTGACGGTCGCCTACGCAACCTCCGACGTTACTGCGACGCAGGGCCAGGACTACACATCCACCACCGGCACGCTTACCTTCGCGGCCAGCTCCGTTGCGAGTCAGACCATCTCCGTGCCGGTCGCCGACGACGCGGTGGACGAGGAAGAGGAGGAGACCTTCACGCTGACGCTGAGCAACGTACAGGGGGCGTCCCTGTCCGGCGGCGCGTCGACCCTGGCCGCGACCGGCACAATCACCGACGATGACGACCCTGCGGTGACGGCCAGCTTCAAACAGTCCGCCTACAGCGTGGCTGAGGGGAGCACGGTGGAGGTTACGGTGACCCTGAGCGCCGACCCCGAGCGTGAGGTCACCGTCCTGCTGACCCACGATCCCCAGGGCGACACCAGCTCGGGCGATTACTCCGGCGTACCTGGGAGCCTGGTGTTCCAAATCGGCGACACCGAGAAGTCGTTCACCTTCAGCGCGGCTGCCGACGACATAGACGACGACGGGGAGAGCGTGGCGCTGGGCTTCGGGACGATGCCCGAGCGGGTCTCAGCCGGGACCACGGCCACGGTGACCATCACCGACGACGATACGGCGGGAGTGACGGTCTCCGAGAGTGCCCTGAGCATCGCGGAGGGCGGGAGCGACACATACACGGTAGTGCTGGACACCCAGCCCACCTCCAGCGTGACCGTAACCATCGCGGGCCATGCCAGCACGGACATCACCCTGTCCGGCGATACGCTGACCAACAACGCGCTCACCTTCACGGCGGAGAACTGGGACACGGCTCAGACCGTCACCGTGTCCGCCGGCGAGGATGACGACACAAACGCGGACCCGGCCGTGACTCTGACCCATACCGTCGCTGGCGGCGACTACGAGGGACTGAACGCCGCCGGGGTGACGGTGAGTGTCACCGAGAATGACCAGGATACGCCGCCTGGGGTGACCGTGTCGTTCGAGAAGGACTACCACAATCTGGCCGAGGGAGCATCCGGCGTCGGCGTGGGCCTCTTGCTGAGTGCGGCTCTTGAGAGCGACGTAACCATACCCATCGTCGTGCTCCCCGAGAGCACTGCCGGCGCGGAGGACTATTCAGGCGTTCCCAACGGCATCACCTTCGCTGCGGGGGAAACCTACGCCTACTTCTGGGTATATCCCGTAGCCGATGCCGTGGTGGAGGAGGACGAACAGGTCTGGCTCGGTCTCGATTCGCTGCCGGACGGGGTCAGCGCGGGCAGCAACAGCCGGACCTATGTCAGAATCATCGACTCGGTGCATGTGTCGTTTGGCTCCTCCAGCTACTCAGCCACTGAAGGCGAAGCCGACGCGGTTGTGACGGTGCGGCTGAACAAGCCTCTCCCGGACGGGGAGACTATCCCGCTGACGGCGGAAGGCGGCAGCGGGGCTACCAGCGATGACTGGTCGGGAGTGCCGGACGAGCTGTATTTTGCCGCGGGCGAAACCGAACAGACCTTCACGGTGACCGCAGTCGATGACACCGTGGAAGACGACGGCGAGATGGTGACGCTCGGCTTCGGGACCCTTTCGGACCGGCTCATAGCGGTGTCGCCGGCTACGGCGACAATCACTCTGATGAACATTGAGGAACGTACCAGCGCCGGGTTGCCCGCCTGCAGCGACAGCCCCTCCATGGTTGTGGGCACAGTGTATTCGGGCAACATCGAGGCGGCCGGCCGGACCGAGTGGTTCAACTTCTACCTGGAACCCTATCGGTCGCACGTCATCGAGATCAGGGGCGTCGACACCGGCGACGGTACGCTGGAAGACCCGGCCCTGTTGCAGTGGCGAGCGGCTGTGCGTTTATACCACGTTACTCTGCCTGCGCCGAGCCCGGCCTCCGGGAACCGCAACGTCGAGCGCACCGTCTGGGTCTCCTTGCCGGGCGTGTACTGCTTCGAAGTGGCATCGGGAGACAATGGCACAGGAACCTACAGGTTGGAGCTGCGGGTAAATCAGGACCGAATGTCCGGTGGAGGTCCGGATGGCTATGGCGGCCACGATGTGCCAGCCGATACCAGTACCAGGATCACCACTCGTTTGGACATCGAGGGCATGTACGGCTACCTGGGGGACGACGGGGCCCCGGGAGACGATGAAGACTGGTTCCGGATTGACCTTACGGGGGGCGTCGAGTACCAGATCGACCTGGAGCCCCTGACGTACGACCTGGTGCACGAGGTTGTTGACGGAAGGCGGCAGGAACGGCGGATTCCGATCGACGAACGGCACTGGCTCACGCGTCCCAGGATAGCCGGCGTTCACGATGCGAATGGCGCAGTGATCGAGGACACCGCCAGCGCCGGCGAGGACATGGAGGTCAGCGTGGACTTCACCCCTCCAGCCGACGGCGCCTACTACATTGCCGTGGGATCGAACAGCGGCGACCGCACCGGTCTGTTCCAGCTCTGTGTGAAGGAGAAAGGAAGCTCCGGCACCAACAGGTGCAACCCGGACGCTCCGCCGCAACAGGGGTCGTCGCCGCAGCGGGATGAAGCGGAGAACAGCCCGGCCACCGGCGGGCCGGGCATCAGCGGCACGCCGAGGGTGGGCAAGACCCTGACGGCCACCACGCAGGGCATGTCGGACGAGGACGGTCTGACCCGGGCGATTTTCAGCTACCAGTGGGTCCGCCATGACTTCGGGACGGGCACAGACACTGACATTGGCGGCGCCACCGGCGCCAGCTACACCGTGGCGCCCGCCGACACGGGCCAAGCCATCAAGGTGCGAGTAGGCTTCACTGACGACGCGGGCCACGAAGAATCCCTGACCAGCTACGCGGTGGCGGTGCTGGCGCAGCCACTGACGGCCGAGCTCCCGGAGAGCCCGTTCCAGTCGCCGTCCCATACGGGTGCGAACGACCGTCCCCAGGTGATAGTGGCCTTCAACCGCGCCGTTCCATCGATTGCCGAAACCACGCCCTCCGTGTTGGTGACCGGTGGTACGGTGTCCAACGTGCGGGCCCACGAGGAGGACGGACTGGAGCACGCGTGGGTATTCTTCCTGGACCCCGCGGGAACGGACGACATCCACTTCACCCTGATTAGCGGCCGGTCCTGCGAGGCGGGCGGCATCTGCGCCGCGGACGGGACAACGCTGTCGGATGCGCCCGCAACCCGCACCATCCCAGGCCCGGAGGAAGAGACGGAGCCTCAGCAACAACAGAGGGAGCTCGAGGAGCCGCCCGCCAAGCCAACGGGCCTCTCATCCGAGGTTTCCCACAACATGGTGACCCTCACCTGGAACGACCCGAATGACGACTCCATAACCGGCTACCTGATCCTGAGGGGCGACAAGGACATCCACGAGGAGGGAACGTTCCTCACAGTCGCCCCTGACACCGGCTCGTCGGAGACGACCTACGTTGACGCCAGCGTCGAGCCGGAGCGGCGCTACGTCTACCGCATCAAGGCCATCTACGCCAGCGGAGTGAGCGAAACGTCCTCATGGGTCCGGGCCTACACGCCCGCAGTCCCCGACCCCGCGCCGGAGGCGCCCTCCAAGCCAACGGGCCTTTCCGCCACGTTCTCACACGACTCTGTGACCCTCACCTGGGACGACCCCGGCGACGACAGCATCACCGGCTACGTGATCCTGAGGCGCGACAAGGACCTTCAACCCGAGGAGGGAACGTTCTTCACCGTCACGTCCGACACCGGCTTTGCGGAGACGACCTTCACCGACGATACGGCAGAGCCGGATAAGAGATACGTGTACCGGATCAAGGCGATCAACGAGCACGGAGAGATAAGCGAGATCTCCAGTTGGGTCCGGGCCTACACCCCCGCGGCGCCGTAGCCGGCAGCGAGGACTGCGACGCCGAGGGAGCCGTCTGCACGAGAGACGGCAGAAACCTGTCCAACGAGTTGGCGCTGGCCGTCAGCGGTCGGGGCCGGTAGAGGGCAACGAAAAAAGCCCGCACATATGGATCAAGCTGGGGGAGGCCGCCGGAGCCATTGGGCAAGCAAGCGGCGGCCTCCCCAAAGGCTCCGGGAAGGGCTGATTGAGGGCGATGGCGCTCCGCGAACTCCTCCCGTGTCAGCCCTGCGAGCTCTATGAGCCTCTCCAGCCGTTCCGGATAGTCCTTCGGGAAGAGCTCCGGGTAAGAGCCCTCTGTCCGCTCACGTGAGTCCATAGTCCCACCTCCTCCTTCTGTGGACCCGTATCAGGCCCTCGTTCGGCAGCGCCCCAGACCCTCCGGCACTCGCATGGCCTATTCTACCAGTGACGGCATGGCTCCCGCCGTTGGGCGTTCCGACGTCCCGCCAGTGCTTCGTCTGCCGGGGCCACGCCCAGGTAGACGGCCATTCTCTCCAAAGAGAGGCCGGTGATCCCCCTGATGCTCCCTAGCCGACTTCCTCCTTCGGCTCCCCCTTCTCCATCCGGTAGCCGACGCTGGGCTCAATGAAGGTGTAGGCGGGATGGTCATTGTCGTCGCCCAGCTTGCGGCGGAGCTGCTTCGCCGCAGTGCGCACTCGCTGCAAGTCGCCGAAGCAGTCCCCGTCGCCACTCGCCCAGCAGTCCGTTCCGCACCGCCCAGACCACCCACCGCCTCCTCCCCGTCCCCGGCGTGCCCGACCACCTCGAACTCCTCGAACTCTCCGGCATGACCCGCAGACTGCCCCTCATGACCGGGCAAGGTATAGACAAATGCCTATAATCGGTGTGGTTCATAGGCCCTTGATGCCTTCAGCATATTGGACTAAATTCTAGGAAATAGATGACTGCTGGACGTGTATTCCCACCTGGCCGGTTTGACTACTTAGACCCTCTCCTTTCGAGGCTGAGCCCACCGCTCCGGGTGGAGGGACATACCTCACTCCAGCCGCCATCTGCCGTAATCCAATCCGATGGAGACGAGTCCTGAATCCAGTGAGCACAGCGGCCAGCGCGCTTCCCGCCTTCCTGCGGAGCTTCGACCTGCCGGAGCCGGGCGAACTGCGCCGCGTGGCCAGGGTCTATGTCTGGGGACGCTGGTTCGTCCTGTCTATTGCCACGTTCGCCTGGCTGTACCCACTCAACGTCGACGAGGTGGTGTATGGGCCGAACGTAGCCCTTGCAATGCTGCTGTTCGCCACCAACGGATACCTGCACTACCGGCTCGCCACGGAAAGGACCGTGTCCTGGCGGTGGATGCTTGCGCTGAGCGCCCTGGACCTGGCGATGCTCAGCGGCGGCGTTGCGGCGCACCGGGGGTTCGAGTCCCCCTTCTTCGTGGGGTACTACCCGTCCCTCGCCATGTTCGCAGTGGTCTTCGGATCGGTCAGGCTCACCCTCGTCTGGGTCACGATGGCGGCGGCCGTCTACGCAGCGCTCTGCCTCGCGGTGGAGCCCGGTCTGGACTTCTCGGCCAATGATGAGGAGATACTGCTCATACGGGTTGCCGGGATGTACACGGTGGTGGTTGTCGTCAACCTGATCTCCAGGGTGGAGCGGATCAGGAGGATGGAGGCGGTGGAGAGGGAGCGGGCGCTCCAGCGGGAGCGCATTGAGCTCTCCCACGCCATCCACAACACGATGGCACAGTCCGCCTACATGATCGGGGTGGGCATCGAGCGGGCGAAGGAGCTTGCCGACAGGTCCGACGAGGAGCTGATGTTCACGCTCGACGAGACCTCGGCCCTGTCCAGGTCGGCGATGTGGGAGATGAGGCACCCGATGGAGATCGGGGAGATCTTCGAGGGGATGGAGCTTGGCGGGGTGCTGGAATCGCTGGCGGCGACCTTCTCGACCATCTCCTCCATACCCGCCGAGTTGGTGCAGTCGGGCGTCGAGCCGCCCCTGCATATCGCAACGCGGGGCGCGCTGTTCTCCATCGCCTTCAACGCCCTGACCAACGCGCTCCGCCACTCCAATGCGAGTCGTGTACGCGTCGGCCTCGACTTCGAGCGGGACGGCCTGCGGATGTCGATTGCCGACGACGGGGCCGGCCTCCCAGACGACTACGCAACGCGCGGCCAGGGCTTCAGGAACATGAGGGAGGAGGCCGAGCGCCTGGGCGGCAGCCTCGTCGTGGAGACGAGCGGGCCCCAATGGAGGACCGCGGTGACCTGCGAGCTTCCCTATAGACACATGAGAGGAGGGAGCTGAAATGGCTTCAACACGGGTCAGAGTCTTGCTAGTGGATGATCACCCGGTGATGCGCGACGGTCTCCAGCAGTTGCTGGAGCGGACCGGCGAGTTCGAGGTGGTGGGACACGCGGGGGACGGCGAGGAGGCGGAGCGGGTGGCGAAGGAGGTGGTCCCGGACCTCATAATCATGGACGTGCTGATGCCGGGCAGGGACGGGATAGATGCGTGCCGGGAGATCATAGACGCGCTGGAGGACGTCAGGGTGCTCATGCTGACCGCTTCCACCGAGAAGGACGCCGTCATAGAGGCGGTGGCCGCCGGCGCCGACGGATACCTTCAGAAGTTCACCGGGACGGAGCAGCTGTTGGCTATGGTCAGGGACGTAGCCGGAGGCGAATACCGGATGCCCCGGGACGTGATGAAACGGGTGTTCAGGCGGCTGCGCCACCTGCCGGAGGATATCGATTCGCCAAGGCGTAAGGAGCTGACATCGAGGGAGAAGGAGATACTCGCGCAGTTCGCGCAGGGGATGTCGTACGCCGCCATCGCCGAGTCCAGGGGCAACCGCTCTTCGACGGTCCGCAACACCATCTACCACATACAGGACAAGCTGGGATTCGGCAGCAAGCAGGAGATCGTCGTCTGGGCCGTGCGAAACGGACTGGTGGACCGAGAGCTCGACTGAGTTTCTCCCGCACCAACTCCCCATGACTCGATAGCGCCTCCACCGCCGGCCCAACGTCGCACGGTAAGGCCGTTCCGCAGCATTCGCGCCGCAAGCCGCCTGCCTTGCCCCGCCGGCGGTCCGCCAGGAACCGACGAATCAGGCCGACAGGCAACGGAGTGAGCAGCGACGAGGCCCCTGCTGCAACGGCGGGGGCCTCCGGCTTGTTCCAGACCGCCGCAGCGGTTCCGACGCTCACTCCCACGTCTCGCGCGCTCCCCACCATTCGCCGACCGTCAGTCGATGGAAGTCCCGTTGAGCGTCCACGCCGCTTCCTGAACACGCTGGGCTGAGACCTGACGCGGCATGGGCATAGAGGCCCCTAGTAGTCATCTGCCTACGAATCTCTATAGACAAATGTCTAGATAAATGTCTAGAGCAAAATAGACATTTGCTCCTTATATCCGGCCTGGAAGCTCTCTACTATTTACGTTGGCGAGGGCTGCTCTAAGGGCGGCCAGCTTTGTCATGGGCAACGAAAAGTCCAGACAATCATACGGCGTTAGGCGAGAGGAGCCGTGATGACTCGTACCGGCAGACGAGGAATCCCAGTCCTCAAGGGAACAGAGACAGCAATCCCCCCTTTTTGTTTTTCTTCAGGGAGGCAACCGCCAATGGCCCAGACATATGTCCCCATCTCGCCTGAAGAGCCCAGCGGAGTGATTCGCCATCTAGGGTCGTCCGCCTTGCTCGCCGCTATCCTGGTCCTGGCCGTCGCGTTCGCCGCATGCGGAGGTGACGACGGCGACGGAACGTCGGAAGTACAGTTCGCCTCGGTCAGCGCCGGGGGGTTCCACACCTGCGGGGTGAGTACCGACGGCTCCGTCGAATGCTGGGGCTTTGATTTATCTGGCCAGGCCACGCCGCCGTCCGGGGAGTTCGCCTCGGTCAGCGGGGGGGGGCGGCCACACCTGCGGACTGAGGCTTGACGGCTCGGTAGAATGCTGGGGCGATGATGAAGACTCCGATGGAAACGAGATTGGCCAGGCCACGCCGCCGTCCGGGGAGTTCGCCTCGGTCAGCGCCGGGTGGACCCACACCTGTGGGGTGAGGACCGACGGCTCCGTCGAATGCTGGGGCTCCAATGAAGACTTCGACGGAAACGAGGTCGGCCAGGCCACGCCGCCGTCCGGGGAGTTCGCCTCGGTCAGCGCCGGGTTGGACCACACCTGCGGGGTGAGGACCGACGGCTCCGTCGAGTGCTGGGGCTCCAACGAGGATGTGTCCGGGTACGGACACGAGGTCGGCCAAGCCACGCCGCCGTTCGGGGAGTTCACTTCGGTCAGTGCCGGGCAGGACCACACCTGCGGGGTGAGGCCTGACGGCTCCGTTGCCTGCTGGGGTGCACAAGCCCGTGGGCTTACCGCACTGCCGGGCGGCTGACGGAGATGGCCAGTCCAAGTGATGGACATGCCGCTTGCCCTGTCGTAGGAGGGAGCGTAGTGAGAGTTTGGGAGTTTCTCCACTTGACTGCAAAGCACCTGTTGGCGGCTGGATGCGTCGGACTGACCTGCCTGTTCGCTATCGCTCTGATGGCCTGTGGAGGTGGCACACCGCCTACCGACTTTCCTGCCTCAGGATCTAACCGACACCCCCGCAAATGCCTTCGCCTCGGTCAGCGCCGGTGGATATCACACTTGCGGCGTGAGGCCCGACCGCTCGGTCGAGTGTTGGGGTTCCGACATAAGCCTGTATGGCTTGGGCCAAGCGAGTCCGCCGGACGGGTCCTTCGCCTCGGTCAGCGCCGGAGGGGAGCACACGTGCGGAGTGAAGACCGACGGCTCGGTCGAATGCTGGGGCGCAAACGAAAGCCCGTATGGCTCGGGCCAAGCGAGTCCGCCGGGCGACTCCTTCGCCTCGTTCAGCATCGGTGGGGATATCACTTGCGGATTCAGTCTCGACCTCTACGACCATTTCGAATGCACGGAGGAGAGCGGCATTAGCCCAGATGGCAGAGCTACGCCGCCGGTCGGCCCCTTCGTATGGGTCAGCGCCGGGGACCTTACCTGTGGATTGAGGATCGACGGCTCGGTCGAATGCTGGGGCGATGTCAGGACTTTCGCGAGGAACTCGGGCTTTGAGTATGTCAATCAGCCCGGAGGTTCCTTCATTTCAGTCAGCGCCGGAGGGTTCCACGCCTGTGGATTGAGGATCGACGGCTCGGTCGAATGCTGGGGGCTCAATCAGTCAGGCGAGACCAGGGCGCCCACAGGCTCTTTTGATTCGGTCAGCGCCGGAGCGCACCACGCCTGCGGCGTGAAAACCGACGGCTCGGTCGAATGTTGGGGTTCCAACAAGAATCTGATCGGCGATGTCATGGGCCAAGCCATGCCGCCGGACGGCTCCTTCACTTCGGTCAGCGCCGGAGCGTCTCATACCTGCGGACTGAAAACCGGCGGCTCGGTCGAATGTTGGGGTTCCAACGAGGACTTTCACGGAAACGAGGTCGGCCAGGCCACGCCGCCGGACGGCGCCTTCGTTTCGGTAACTGCCGGAGGGTACCATACCTGCGGTCTAAGGACCGGCGGCGCCGTCGTATGCTGGGGCTCCAACGAGAGTTGGGCAGGCAGTAATGTTGGTCAGGCCACCCCGCCCTAATACCGGAATTGCCAGGCGGGTCAGGTTGGCGCTGTAATCTGACGCCTGCCTTGCCCCCTGGCGGTCCGCCGGGAACCGGCGAAGCAGACCGTCAGGCAACGGAGCGAGCAGCGACGAGGCCCCTGCTGTAACGGCGGGGACCTCCGGCTTGTTCCAAAGCGCCGCAGCGATTCCAACGCTCACGGCTGCGCCCCGCGCTCGCTCCCCGCCATTCCCCGGCCGTCAGCCGATGGGAGTCCCGTTGAGCGTCCACGCCGCTTCCTGAACACGCTGGGCTGAGACCTGACGCGACATGGGGCATAGGCCCCTCGTAGGCACATGCCTACGCACCCCCTGTAGACAAATGTCTAGTGCAATTTAGACATTTGCTCCTTATATCCGGCCTGAAGGCTCAGTACGATTTATGTTGACGAGGGCTGCTTTTCGGGCGGCAAGCCTTGTCATGGGCAACGAAAAGTCCAGGCAATCATAAGACGTTAGGAGAGAGGAGCAATGACCTGCATCGGTAGACGACGATTCCCCTTCCTGATTGCCGCCATCGCGGTCCTGGCCCTGGCGGGCGCCGCGCTCGGCCTGCTGCTCTCCACGGCGGAGGCGCAGGACGCCGATGAGGAACCCGACACCGTCGCCCCGGTGTTCGAGAGCGCGAGGACCGATGGAGGCTATGTCATCGTGACCTTCAGCGAAGAGATCACCGTCAGTCCGCAGGTCGCGTACGCCATACAGCAGTACAACGTCCCCGTATACCGTTTCTTCAAAGCGGTCATGGACGTGACCGTGGACGGCCATGATGACGTCCTGTCGGACAACGACTACATCTCCGGCAACGAGCTCTGGCTGCAGCTGTCGTTCGCTGTATCCGGTCACCAGGAGCTACGGGTCTCTTACGACAACATATTTGCCGAAAACGGGGGCGGCATCCTCGTTGATGCTGCCGGGAATGCCGTTCCGCTCTTTTCCGATCAGGCGGTCCAGAACGACGCTCGAACCTATCCTCGTCCCGACAGGGCGCCCGTGTTCGAACTGTCCACGGAAGACCTGACGATAGCGGAAGGCGGCAGCGCAACGTACACCGTTTCCCTCGTCTCGCAGCCGCCGGAGGACGTCACCGTCGTAGTGGCTGCGTACCAGACCGTACAGTCAACGCCTGCCAGTTTGACGTTCACCCCGGAGAACTGGACCACGCCCCAAACGGTGACGGTATCCACCTACGAGGATGATGACTCGCTCGATGCCTGGGGAATAGTGTGGCACTACGACCGGGACGATTACACCACCTATTTTGCGGAGGTTCGCGTCCTCGTGGAAGACCAGGACTCTCAGGTTGGAGGCCTGTAAAGACTCGTGGAGGCTAAGACTGATGATGAACCGGAAGTTGAGCAAGTTGTCCTTGGCGCCTTTTGGCCAGCATGGAAGGAGAGTAAAAATGAGAAACCCGAATAGCAATCGAGCCGGACTGGAGAGACACGGCGGGATCCGCCTGTTGTCCGCGCTAATGCTCCTGGCCGCCATCTGCTCTTTCACCCTTTTGGGGGAAGCGCCTCAATCCGTAGCGGCGGATGATGCCGCCGCGCCTACCGTATCGTCGCTTGAGATCACGTCCGATCCCGGAGACGACGGCGTATACGGCGTTGAGGACTACATAAGGGTCACTGTGACGTTCAGCGAGGATGTCGTCGTAGAGGGATTCCCTGGCCTCAAGGTGGTAATTGGGGATAGAGAGGCCAAAGCCCGCTACGAAAGCGCATCGGGCGCAGAGGCTGTATTTGCGGCCTGGGTCAGCAACATTGACCTGGACACCGATGGCGTATCCGTCAAGGCAAACTCCCTCCAGATGTTTGGCGGTAGTTTCATTGAGGATGCTGACGGCAACGCGGCCAATCTGGCCCACGACGGCCTTGACGATGACATCGACCACAGGGTTGGCGTGACGCCGGTCATAACAGGCATCGAGATCTTTTCCGACCCGGGAGACGACGACACCTACCAGAGAACGGACACCATTGAATTCAAAGTGTCTTTCAATATCGACGTTGGCGCAAGGGGTGGCAGACCCCAGCTCAACTTCGTGATTGGAGATGGGGACAGAGTGGCCATCTCCAATGGCAGCTCCCAAAACGCCTACCTCTTTCTGTACTACGTGAGATGGAACGACCAGGACGCCGACGGCATCTCGTTCAAGGCCGACGCGCTCAACCCGAATGGCGCACGCCTTCAAAGCGCCGCCGGACTAGACCTGGTCCTCTCAAGCGACGCTGTCCAGGACGATGCCGGGCACAGGGTCGACGGCTCTCCCACCCTGGAACTGTACGGCGATCAGTCCCCGGTGGTGCGCGAAAACCACCGTCGAGCGATAGGAAGTTACGTCCAGACAACCGGCTTCCACGGACAGGAGGACCCGACGTTCGGGTTGACGGGCGACGACAGCGGGGATTTCGAGATCACCACCGATGGGACCCTCTCATTCAAGAATCCGCCCGATTTCGAGGACCCTGCCGACTCGGACGGCGACAACGTGTACGAAATCACGGTGACGGCGTCTGTACCGGGGATGAAGGACGGCTCGCTGGACGTCACGGTGACTGTCACTGACGTGGTGGAGAGAACCGACCCGGCCGGGGCTCCCACCATAACTAGTGTCGCAATCACGTCCGATCCCGGGGATGACGATACCTACGGGATTGGAGACTCCGTAACCGTTTCGGTGACGTTCAGCGAATTTGTCGGGGTAAGAGGCACGCCGCAGATCGAATTGAACGTCGGCGGCGAAGCCAGGGCCGCCGACTTGCATCCTCCCGCCGGCGCGACGCTGACCTTCACCTACGTGGTCGCCGGCGGCGACATGGACAGCGACGGCATAGCCATAGGCGCGAATAAACTGACCCTGAACGACGGTTTCATCAGCAACTCGGTTGGAAATCCAGCGGTCCTGACTCACGACGCCGTCGCCGACGACCCGGAGCACAAGGTGAGCGCTCCCGGAGGGCTATAGGCCTCCAGGGAGCGCCCCGTACCGCGGCTCAATACATGATGAAGGAAGTGGACAACTAACATGAATATTGCCAAGGTCCCATTGTCATTGGCGGCGCTAGCCCTTCTGACCGCGCTCATCCTCGCTGCCTGCGGAGACGGAGACGCGGGACTGTCCCGCGCCGAGGTGGAGGAGATAGTGCAGGAGGAGCTGGCCGATGCGCCCGCGCCGGAGCCGGGACTCGCGTCCGCCGACGTGGAGGAGGCCATCCGCACGGCCCTGGCGGACATGTCCCAGCCTGAACCCGGCCTGACCGAGAGTGAGGTTGAGGAGATAGTCAAGGGTGCAATCGCGGCCATGCCGGAACCTCAAGCGGGACTGACCACCGCCCAGGTGGAGGAGGCTATCCGCAGCGCGATGGCGGACATGCCACAGCCGGCGCCCGGACTCACCGCCAACGAGGCGGAGCGGATAGCGCGCGGCGTGGTGGCCTCCATTCCGCCCAAGTCCGCTCCCGCCGACTACACCAGGTTCTTCGTCGACAACGCCATCAGCATGTACGAGACCCAGGGGCTCGACGCCACTCTCGCCCATTACAACCGCGAGGAGAGCATCGACGGCCAGTGGTACGTGTTCATCGCCGACGAGAACCAGACCGTCGTGGCTCACGCCGCGTCCCCGGACCTCGTGGGCAAGCACGCTTCGCAGGCGCTCGGTCCCAACTCCTACCCCGCGGGGTCTGCGTTAGCCGCCTCCGCCACGGAGAGCGGCGCATGGTTCGACTACACCATTGCCAATCCCGCCTCCGCCGCTTTGGAGACCAAGCACGCCTGGGTGATCATCCACGACGGGTTGATCTTCGGGTCCGGCTGGTACGAGCGCGGCCCTGACAAATCGGACGCTCCCTCCTACACCAGGGCGTTCGTGCAGCAGGCAACGAACCTGTACGACGCCTTGGGCCTGGAGGAGACCATCGCCTACTACAACCGAGAGGAGAGCGTGGACGACCAGTGGTACGCGTTCATCATCGACGAGGACGACCTGGTAGTCGGGCATCCCGACGCCCGCCGCCTGGGGCTGGACCTGAAAGGCTGGGTCGGCACCGATGCCAACGGCTACAACTTCGGGCCGGAGATGCTGTCGGCGACGGAGGAGGGCAAGTGGGTGTCCTACGTCTACCGCAACCCGGAGAGCGGCGGTCTTGGCATCGATTTCGATCACCTGGAGCTCAAGAACGTCTGGGTGGTGCGGCACGACGGGCTGCTGTTCGCCTCCGGCTGGTACATCAACGCCGACGAGTTCACCAAGTCCCTGGTGGACACAGCCGCCCGCGTATTCCGTGAAGTAGGGCTGGAGGGGACCATCGCCTACTTCGCCAGCCCCGAGATCGCTTTTGCGGGACTGTACGCGGTCATCGCCTACTACAACAGCGCCGAAAACGTTGAAGGGGACTGGTTCGCGTTCATAGCCGACGAAAGCGGCACGGTCATAGACCACTACGACAAAGCAAACGTGGGAAAGAGCCTTGAGGACCTGCTAGGCACGGATACGTTCGAGGCCACCGCAGAGGGCAACTGGGTGACCACGGAAGACGTGCGCGTCTGGGTCCTTGGCCAGGACGGGATGACGTTCGGCTCCGGCTGGCACAGCGGTCACGACGAGTCGGGGAGCTGAGGGGACCGGTAGAGAGATGTAGAGGGAGAGGCATTATCAGATGAGGAGCAAGTTGAGTCTGCCCCTGGTCGGGCGCAAATGGAAAAGCACTCTGCTGGCGGCGGCCCTGTTGGCTGTCTGCGCCGTCCTTGTCCATTCCCTGCCTCAGAACGGCGCGGTGTCAGCCCAGACAGACGGCACGGGCATCTGCGACCGGACCCAGCAGGTGCGCGACGCGATTCTCGACAAGCTCAACAACATCGACTGCTCGGCTGTGACGGACACGCATCTGTCCGGCATCGCGGGGGGCCTCGGCCTCAATGCCAAGGGTATCGAAACCCTACAGGCATCGGATTTCCAGGGCCTCTCCAGTCTCGAAAGGCTTTACCTGGAAAGCAACAGCCTGGAAACGCTGCCCGCTGACGTGTTCGATGGACTCACCAGCCTGACCGAGTTGTACCTGCTGCGCAACGATCTTAACTCCCTGCCGGCTGATGTGTTCCAGGACCTCACGAATCTCAACTGGCTCTATCTGAACTTTAACGAGTTGCAGACGCTGCCCGACGGTGTGTTCGACGGGCTCACGAATTTGACATGGCTGGGTCTGAACGGCAATGGCCTGAATTCTCTGCCGGACGGCATGTTTGACGACGTCTCCAACCTCGGGCAATTGTACCTGAACGACAATGATTTGACCGCTCTGCCCGACGGCGTCTTCGGCAAACTTTCGAGCCTGGTAATTCTTAACTTGAGCGGCAACGATCTGAACTCCCTTCCCGACGACGTATTCAAGGGCGTGACCAGCCTGGGGTCGCTCAGCATATACAACAACCCCGGCTCGCCGTTCACTGTCACGGCGGAGCTGGAGCAGCGGGACGAGGGTGTCGTGGTCAAGGTCGCCGAGGGAGCGCCGTTCGGTATGACGGCTTCTCTGTCGGTTCAGGGAGGCACACTCTCCACCACGACCGCTGAGATCGCCGCGGGCGCCACCGAGAGCGCGGTCGTACCTGTAACCCGCGGCGCGAGCGGCAGCACGGTGAACGTGGAGTCGGTCACTTTCGTTGTCAGCGATGAAGTGCACCCAGGAATCCAGGCAGGAATCGGAGAGGGTTTGACCCTTCCTCCCGCAGGGACGGATGGAGCAGGCGGGAACACACCGGCCACCGGCGACCCGACCATCAGCGGCACGGCGCAGGTGGGGCAAACGCTAACGGTTATCGTGTCTGGCATCGCCGACACCGACGGTTTGGACAACGTGGCCTACAGCTACCAGTGGCTTTCCAGCAGGGACTCCGAAATCGATGGGGCGACGAGTTCCACCTACACACTCCAGGCATCCGACAACGGCAAGACCATCAAGGTGCGGGTGACCTTCACTGATGATGCGGGCAACGAGGAGTCGTTGACCAGCGCGGCGACGGAGGCCGTAGTCATGGGCGGGTTGTGAACGGTGCCAGGGCTAAGCGCGACCACGGACTCTCCAGCCTGACAACCTTGCAGTTGGCCAACAGTAGTCTGAGCACGTTGCCTGCAGACGTGTTCGACGCAAGACCATGATTCGAATCAAAGGAGAGGTGAGATGGTCAGACTAAGACGGTTGGCCGCAATTGGAACGATAGCCGCATTGGTAGCGGCGCTTTGGTTGGCCTCGCCTGTGATGTGGCAATCCGTCGCTCATGCCAACTCCGCGGACGCGACACTGAGCGTTCTGCTGGTGAAGAACGAAACTCACTTATGGGTGATAGCGCCTCCGGACACGACATGGGACGTGGACGTGCCGAACTTCGTGTCGACGCTGACTGTTGATGCCCTCCCTAGCAACTCCCAGGCGAGCTATGTCGTCAGGTTCGACGGCGTGACCGCCCCTGACGGCGTGGTCTCACTGAGTGTGGGAAGCAACGTCATCACCATAGAGGTTACCGCCGAAGATGGAGAGACCACCGAGACATACACCGTGACGGTGACCCGCGCTGAGAATATGCCCGCAACGGGCGCGCCCATCATCAGCGGCACGGTGCAGGTAGGCCAGACCCTTACGGCCGACACGACCGGAATCTCCGACGCCGACGTTTTGGGCAACGTGACCTACGGCTACCAGTGGCTGGCTGACAACACCCAAATCGACGGGGCGACGGGTTCGACCTACACGCTCCAGGCATCCGACAACGGCAAGGCCATCAAGGTGCGAGTCACCTTCACCGACGACGCGGGCAACGAGGAGTCGCTGACCAGCGCGGCGACGGAGGCCGTGGTGATGGGCGGGTTGTGAACGGCGTGGTCGAGCACGACGGGCTGGTGTTCGGGGCAGGCTGGCGCAGCGACGAGTCGGGGAGTTGAATATGAGAACCACCGCAATCGGTGCCGGGAAGACAGAGGGGATGTTCGGATGGCGGATGCGCCTGCTTCTTGCGGCTGTGCTGGCCGGAGTCACCGGACTAATCTGGCTCCAAGGAGTGGAGTTCGTTGACGCCCAGGGAGCTGACCCGCTCCAACAAGGGTACATGACTGTGGTCGTGGCTGATGACCTGTCAGACGCTGATAACCCCGCCACCAGCTTGACCATCGACTTTCACACTACCATCGCCTGCTCTCGCGGCGATTACAACGCCTACATCAGCAACGTGACCGATTTTATTGACGGGATACCCAAGAGGCATCTGGGTTCCGCCGCCTCGGATGACGTTCAGATAACCAGCACAATCTCCGACCTGCAAGGCAAAGGCTTGACGTTCGATGTGGAGGTGCGCTGCGGAAGAGATCCCGGTAGGTTGAGCAGCTATGTAAGTATCCCACATGACGAAAGTTCCACCTCTACTGGATCTAACAGAAGGTTGGTGCCTGGAACCTATTCGTCAGAGCCGCCGCTCACCTCGCTTACGGTGAGTCACGGCGCACTCGACCCCACATTCCACAGCCATACCACAATATACACCGTTCCTGACATCGCCAACGCCAATGACCGTATGACCCTAACCACCACCGCGAAGGACGGCTATTCCATAGTCTTCGTCAAGGGGGCCACCTACACTATCCACGACTGCCCCCTGGGTGGGAGATGCACTGTCACCTATAAGGACGCTGATGGCGATAGTGTTGACCCCCTGACCGACGCCGATACCGACACGGACGGCTTTCAGGTAGACCTGGACGAGGGTGAGAATGTCATCATGGTCCATGTGTATCGAGAATTGGTCCATCGCGAATTTTACAGGCTTACTGTGACCCGCGCCGCGAACTCTGTCGCGACCGGCGCGCCCACCATCAGCGGCACGGCGCAGGTGGGGCAAACCCTGACGGCGGACACGTCCGGCATTGCAGATGAGGATGGCTTGACCGGGGTAGCCTACAGCTACCAGTGGCTGGCTGACGGTGCCGACATATCTGGGGCTACCAGTTCCAGCTACACGCTTGTGACCGCCCAACAGGGCAAGACTATCCAAGTGCGGGTGACCTTCACTGATGATGCGGGCAACGAGGAGTCGTTGACCAGCGCGGCCACGGACACCGTAGTCATGGGCGGGTTGTGAACGGCGTGGTCGAGCACAACGGACTGGTGTTCGGGGCAGGCCGGCGCAGCGAACGAGTCGGGGAGTTGAATGGAGGACCGTCGCTCAGCTTGTCGGACAAAGGAAAAAGCAAACACATATGGACGGGTGAGGCAAGCGTGTCGGAGCAGAAACGGGAGCGCCCAAGGACTGGGGCTGACGCCTGCGGACCAGACGGGCTGCTAGCGAGAACGAGGAAGAGGAAAAGGCCGTGTACCACGGGTTCTATTTTGACCCGGGGTATACGGCCTATATCAATAAGAGCAAGTCCGGAGGTAGACCTGCGTAACATCAGAAGAACAGGTTTAGAGAAGAGTTCAAAGTCAAAGTTCTGGACAAGGTCCAGGATAGTGGACACACACGGCTCTATTCCAGCCACACTAGGAGCAATAGCTGACTCACACCTGGTCATATTGTAGGATGACACATACAACTGCAGGATAGGAGGTAACCCATGGAAGCGTATTGTGTGAAGTGCCGGTCCAAGAGGGAGATGAGCAACCCACAGGCCATTACGATGAAGAACGGCCGCCCGGCCACCCAGGGCGTATGCCCGGTCTGCTCCACACGGATGTTCCGGATCGGTAAGGCTGCGTAAGTCCGGGCCGGATCCCATTAAACTGCGAACTGTTCGTTGGGAGGTCCGGATATTGCGAGCCAGACGGCGACACCCGGTACACTCGCGACGAGCTTCCACCCCTCACAGGCTGGAGCCTCGCATGCTGTAAGGGAAGTGGAACCCTACTCTGCTTGATTGGAACTATTTGGTAGCCGCTATCGAAGGCTTCCCAGTCGACGCAGACAGAACCAACAACCCTTGGTATCCAGGCGACCAGTGCTCAGTGCGTAGTCAATGGCTTCCAGTTCGGTTCCAAAAGGACCGTGCCACCGATTGTCGCGAAGACGCGATCCCCTCACACCTTGGCCATTGTTGCAGCGGCCGCACGTCGCTTTGTGGACGCGCGCCCTGTTGGTAGGATCGTCTTCGTAGACCCAGTAAGTCATCGTTCTTCTTCCCTTTCTCCCTCCGTCATTCATACGGGGGAAACCTAAAGGGTGTCAGAGGGTAGGTTCTACCCTCTCTGCTCTAGTGCCCTGTATCCAAAGTACGCTGGCAAAAGCGGGCCACACTTGCTAGGATTTGGTCAGCGGTCTTGGTCCATACCAAGGGCTTGGGGTCTTCGTTGGTGACGTCCAGGTAGCGGTAGATGGCAGCCTCCAGTTCGGCGCTGCTCTGATGCACTCCCCGGCGCAACTGCTTTTCGGTGAGCAGACCGAACCAGCGCTCCACTAGGTTCAGCCAGGAGGCGCTGGTGGGCGTGAAATGAATATGGAAGCGGGGCCGCTTGGCGAACCAGTTCCGGATCAGCGCCGTCTTGTGGGTGGCGTAGTTGTCGGCAATCAGGTGCACGTCCAACTCGGCGGGCACCGCGGACTCGATGGCATCGAGAAACTTGCGGAACTCCAAGGCCCGGTGGCGGCGGTGGCACTGGCCAATCACCTGGCCGGTCCTGGCGTCCAAAGCGGCGAACAGGGACGTGGTACCGTGGCGCACGTAATCATGGGTGCGCCGTTCGGCCTGGCCCGGGCGCAGGGGCAAAAGCGGTCTGGTGCGGTCCAGGGCTTGGATCTGGGACTTCTCGTCTACGCACAAGACCAGCGCCCGGTCCGGCGGGTTGAGGTAGAGCCCCACAATATCCCGCACCTTCTCAATGAAGAGGGGATCCGCCGACAGCTTGAAGGTCTCGGTGCGGTGAGGTTGCAGCGCGAAGGCACGCCAGATGCGACTCACCGTGTTGTGGCTCAGACCGGAACGCCGGGCCATGGCCCGGGTGCTCCAGTGGGTGGCGTCCTTGGGGGTGGTCTCCAAGGTCAACGCAATCACCCGCTCAACGTCGGCATCGTCAATCATCCTGGGGCGACCGCTGCGCGGTTGGTCCAAAAGGCCGTCCAGCCGTTGCTCCAAGAACCGGGACCGCCATTTGCCCACCGTGTCAATGCATACCCGCAACTCGGCGGCCACCGCAGTGTTGCTCCGGCCATCGGCACAGGCCAGAACAATTCTGGACCGCAGGGCCAACGCCTGGGCCGTTTTGGGCCGGCGGGTCCATTGTTCCAAGGTTTCCCGTTCGGCGCCGTCCAGGGCCAAAGGCGCCATTGGTCTGCCTCTGCCCATATTCATCCTCCTTTTGCCAGGTAATCAGGAGGATACACCATAGCCGGCAAACATGCGACTAACTTTGGTTACACCACACTAGCAGCCTGTCCGAGAAACACGGTTGGCGAGTGGTTGGGTGTATGATGGGTCCAGTCCAGTAGCGGGGAGTCGTTGATGAGCAAGACCTACCTTCCCTACGAACCCGACCAGCAGTTGCTGTTGCCAGCGGCGTTGCAGGAGTGGCTGCCTGACGACCATCTGGCCTACTTCATATCCGACGTGGTGGACCAGTTGGACATGTCGGAGATCACCGCTCGCTACGAGCGGGAACGGCGTGGCGGGCCGCCGTATCATCCACGGATGATGGTCAAGGTGTTGCTGTATGGCTACTGCGTCGGGGTGACGTCCTCACGCCGCATCGCCCAGCGTCTCCACGAGGACATCGCCTTCAGGGTGTTGGCGGCGAACAACACACCGGACTTCCGGACCATCTCCGACTTTCGCAAGGATAATCTGGATGCGCTGTCGGGCCTGTTCATACAGGTACTGGCGTTGTGCCAGCGGGCGGGGCTGGTGAAGCTGGGGCACGTGGCGCTGGACGGCACAAAGGTCAAGGCCAACGCATCGAAGCATAAGGCGATGAGTTACCAACGGATGAAGGAGAGGGAAGCACAGTTGGCGGCGGAGGTAGCGGAGTTGTTGCGACAGGCCCAGGCAGCGGACGATGAGGAAGACCGGCGGTACGGCAAAGACAAGCGTGGAGATGAGTTGCCGGAGGAGTTGGCCTTTCGAGAGGGTCGGTTGGAGAAGATACGGGAAGCCATGGCGGCGCTGGAAGCCGAGGCGCAGGCGGCTGGCGAACAGGCCGAGGCCGAAGGTGGTAAGCACCCGGGTGTGCCCGACGACAAGGCCCAGCGCAACTTCACCGACACCGAGTCGCGCATCATCCCCGCACCTGGAGGAAAGGACTTTCTGCAAGGGTACAACTGTCAGGCGGTGGTGGACAGCGCTCACCAGGTGATCGTGGCGGCGCGGGCCACCAACCAGACTTCGGATAAGCAACAGGCTGCGGCGATGATGGAGGAGACCATCGACAACGTCGGCGCAGTCCCCAGGGAAGTATCCGCCGATGCCGGCTACTACTCGGCAAAGGCAGTCGATGAGCTTTATGCTCTGGGCGTGGACCCGTTCGTCGCGCCGGAGCAGACCCGCCACGGCCGGGTTGTGCCACCCGCGCCCCGAGGTCGCATACCCATCCATCTGTCTCCCAGGGACCGGATGCGACGGAAGTTACAGACCAGGCGGGGTCGGCAGCGCTACGCTTTGCGGATGCAAACTGTGGAGCCGGTATTCGGCCAGATCAAGCAGGGCCGGGGATTCCGGCAGTTCCTGCTGCGGGGACTGGAGAAGGTGAACGGCGAATGGTAGCTGATCTGCACGGGCCACAACCTGCTCAAACTGTTCCGCTTTGGGGTCAATCTTCACAGGAAAGCACGTGGCGGTGGGCCAGCCCAACGCATCAGGAACTCTTGCCGAGGTAATGAGCACGGCGCTATTCGCAAAGCTATCTGGGGGCTGGCTGGGGCAACCGGCACAATTAGTTGTCGCGATCCATTGTCGCTGACCCGCATGCACCGTTAGATAATCCTCGGACGGGCTGCTAGAGGATTAGTGGTCTCCGTGGGGGTCCCATTCAGGCATCCTCTGCGTTCTGTGGATTGAGCCTGCGCCTCCTAACCTGCTTTATGCTATCTCGTCGCGTCTGCTTCTGAGTCCGTTTGACGGTGTCACGCATCCCAGGGCTCTGTGATAGCGCTGGTAGTTGCAAGAGCCGCCAAAGGCGACAATCGAAGACGTCAATAATCCCCAGGTGCGCGTCTCCTACCAGGGGGATCTTGCGCTCCGCTGCCTGGCATGATTTCTCTCTACACCCTACAATGGAAGTCAAGCCTTCTTCTAACCTCCCCCAGGACCACCGGGTAAATCACTGCAATCAAATGGTGACGCATAGATTTCTGACTGCTGTCTCATCTCCCGCGGCCGGACGCTGGTTCGTCATCTTTGCGGCCTTTCTTGTGGTGTCCGCGTCCGTTGCCTGTTCCAATGCGACACCCTCTGCGACTCCCACGGCTACAGCTCTGCCGTCTCCCGTCCCTACCGACTTGCCAACCGCTGAACCGGCGGCCCAGAACGAGCTGGCAGCAGCTTCAGAGAAGATATTCAGCCTCGTAGAGGAACTCGTGGCCGAGCTGGGGCATCGGGAGGGTGGTACTACTGAGGAGCTTCAGGCTGCCCAGAACATTAGAGAGCGGTTTGAGGAGATGGGCTATAGCGCCAGGATTCAATCCTTTACCGCCCAACGCTTTGATCTGGAACATTGGACCCGAAGCAGAGGAGAGAACGCAATGGTCGTGGTGGAGTCACCCACGGAGATGAGAATACCCGGGTTGTTGCTCACAATTGCGCCTCCGAAGGGAGTTGATTCCGGCCCGCTAACTCCGGTGAATCTGGACGGTCTGGGTGAACTGCAGAAGGATGAACTGAAAGGAAGAGTCGCGCTGATAAAACATGGGATCATTCAGCTAGACGATATACAGACCTTGCAGGCCCTGCAGGACCAGGTCAATGATGTTGCTCAAGCTGGAGCCATTGCCGCCGTCATATCCGGACGATTTGCAGGTCTCCAAAGCTATCGCCCGCTACTGGAAGCCGAGTCCTCAATTCCAGCGCTGCTTGTTTCCAAGGATTTTGGAGGATCCCCGACTGACCTGTTGACAGAAGGGGAGGTCATTCTGTCGGTAAAAATAGACACCATCGAGCTGGAGTCACGAAACGTGGTGGCAGAACTGAAGGGAGAATCGGAAGACGTGGTCATTGTTGGCGCCCACTATGATGTAGTGCCTCAGACAACGGCTGGAGCCAATGACAACACCTCGGGCATTGCCGTGTTACTGGCGCTGGCGAATGCATTCTCCGGGCGGCCTATGCCCTTCACTCTCAGGTTCATTGCCTTTGGCGCTGAAGAGTTGGGGCTGTATGGCAGCCGCTACTACGTAACGACTCTTGGCGACGCAGAACTGCATCGGGTAGCGGCGATGCTGAATCTCGACACGGTAGGAACAGGGGCTAGGATGGTCGCGTCAGCCAATGACGAGTTAACGGCGCTGGCGCTGGAATCGGCCAATGAGATGGAAGTGGAAGTGCACCTTGGCTCTCCCCCGAGGGGAGCCTTCAGCGATCACACCTCATTCGAGAACGCGGGGGTTCCAGTGCTAATCTTCTTCGCCTCCGACTATTCCCGGATTCACACGCCCAATGACCGCTTGGAGTTTGTGCATCCAGTGGCCCTGGGAGGTACGTTCCTAGCAGCGAGAGCACTATTGCAGTCGCCTGAGTTCGCACAGTGGGCATCACAGATAAGCAGTGCCATTTCGACAGCCTCTCCAGGTTGAGTTAGGCAAGTATTCGACCACTAAGGTACGGTCTTAGCCAAGCCTCGCTTCGTCTGCAGTATGTCTTAGGGATAGGGTTCTGAATCCGTGGAGCGATGAAAGTCCGATTAACGGGCATCGGTATAGCCCTCGCATAGACGCGAGACGTGCACTACTGTCACAAACGTAGGGCAACAGATCTGTAGGAGCATGCCAGGACGAGCCACATCTCGAATATGGTTGTGGCTATCGTCAAAAGGAACCCACCAGACTTGACGAAATCAAGAACTTTCACCTTGAGCTTCAGGTTGGCGCTGTAATCTGACGCCGACCTTGCCCCGCCGGCGGTCCACCAAGAATCTACGAAGCGGTCCGACAGGCAACGGAGCGAGCAGCGACGAGGCCCCTGCTGTAACGGCGGGGGCCTCTCGCTCGTTTCAGACCGCCGCTGACGGCTCCGCCTCCCCAGATCCCTCCCCATTTCCGTCCGATAGCCGATGCGAGTACTGTTGAACGTCCAAGTGGCTTGTTAACCACGCTGGGTCAAGACCTGCCGCGACATGTTAATAGGTCCCTGGTAGGCATTTGCCTACGCCACCTCTATAGTCAAATGCCTAGTGCCAAATAGACGTTTGCTCCTTACATCCGGCTTGGAGGATCAATACGATTTATGGTGGCGAAGGTTGCCTTACGGGTGGCCAGCCGTGCCGTGGGCAACTTAAGAGTCCAGGCAATCATACGACTGTAAGTCGTCAGCGATAATGGGACAACTGATGAGGCCTGAGATGAGACTGGCTGCGGGCAAGGAGTACCATCGGAAGACCACGGGCCCCCACCAGATGTGGGCGACCGACGCCTCCTACTTCAGGGTGGTGGGCTGGGGCTACTACTACCTGGTCACTGTAATGGACGACTACTCCCGCTTTATACTGGCCTGGAGGCTTCAGAGGGACATGACCTCCGACTCCTTCATCGAGGTGGTGCAGGAGGCAGTGGACAGAACGTGCATGGACGAGATCCCTGCAACGGACCGCACCAGGCTGCTGAGCGACAACGGCCCCGGCTACGTGTCAAGAGCCTTCAGGGACTACCTGGGCATGGTGGGCATCATGCACATACTGGCTGCTCCATTCCACCCTCAGACCAACGGGAAGCTGGAGCGGTACCACAAGACTCTGAAGCGTGACGTGAACCAGTTGCCGTATGAGATGCCCTCGGACCTGGACGCGGCCATCGTCGCCTTCGTCAGCTACTACAACTACCGGCGCTATCACAAGGCCCTGGGGAACGTGACGCCCTCCGACGTGCTAAGGGGCAGGCGAGAAGACATACTGCGACGGAGAAGGGAGGTGAAGGCTCAAACCATCGAACGGCGGAGGCAGCACAACAGGGCCCTCAGGGAGCTCATGAGACCTCCATCCGACCTCTGATCTCTCGGGTCTCAATGTGTCCCATTTTTGCTGGTTGCCAACACATCAAAGTTCGCAGTTTGGTAGGCTAAGGTGTACCATTTCCAGGAGAGAAACTATGCGCCTCTACGCGAGACCCGAGACATCAACACTAAACAGGACAGTTTCCTACTTAGTCGCCATAGTGGCGATGCTGGCGCTGATGACTGCGGCCGTCGGCTGCGACCCTGAGGAGACTGAGCCAGTTCAGCCAACCGACGCGCCTTCACCCACGACAGTCGAAATGCCCAGCCCCACTCCGACTCAAGCGCCCACGGCAACTCTTGAGCCAAAGTCTATATCCACTCCCGAGCCTACGTCTACGCCTGAGCCTACCGCCGCGCCCACGCAGGCAGCCGATGTGCCGACGGTCACGGTAGTGGCGGACGACCACGGCGACGACCTGGCCTCCGCCACGCAGACGACGGTTGGTGAGCCGATCGAGGGCGCGATAGAGTACGCACTTGACTACGATTACTTCTTGTTTGAGGCCAAGGAGGGACATGGCTACCGGATAGAGGTGGCCCTTGGTACGCTTCCGGATTCCGCCTTGGCACTCTTTGACTCAGATGAATACATAATAGGTTGGAACGACAACTACAACGACACCCTGGCGTCTCAGATCAAGTGGGCGGCGGCCGGCTCCGGCGACTATTTCCTTGGCGTAAAGAGTGCAGACGGCAACACCGGCAAGTACACCCTGACCATTGCTGAAATCGAAGGGGACGACCACGGCAACGATCAGGCGTCCGCCACCGCTCTCACACTCGGCGAAACCGTAGAGGGCGAGCTATACAGCTCCGACTTGGATTACTTTATGTTGCAACCCGAGGAGGGGAAATTCTACCGCATAGACTTGGACTTAGGAACGCTGGATAACGCTTATGCGGTGGTGGAGTATGACAACAGGTATTCATCCACCTCTAACCTCGGCAACTATTACCAGGATTGGAGCTTCACCTGGTTGGCTCAGGACTCACGTGGACTCTACGTTGAAGTGTCGAGTTGGTCGGGAAGGTCTACGGGCACTTACACCCTGACTGTCTCCTCTCCCGACGTGGACGATGACTATGGCAACTCATCCGCGGACGCCACTGAGATAGTCCTCGGCAAGACTATACAAGGCGAATGGGAGTACGACAATGACCACGACTACTTTGTGTTTCACGCCGAAGAGGGAGAATTTTACAGGGTGGATATGTCTCTTGAGGCGCTGGACGGCTTCATCCTAGATCTTTACGACGCCGACAAGTCTCCACTAGGCTACATCGCACCTGAGGGTACGCCGACGTTGAGTTTTGACATCAAAGCTCCACTCACTGGGAGGCTCTATCTTAAAGCAAGTGGCAGTAGGGAGACGGACGACTACTACCTGAGCTTCTCCGTTGCTGACGTGGGGGGCAACTACGCAAACTTCGGCGCCCTTGTCGAATTCGCCGAGGACGAGGTGGTCAACTTAGACGGCCGGACCATCTATCCGTTCGAGGCTGAAGAGGGTGAGTTCTACCGGGTGGATGCATTCCATAACGCGCTGAGCGATGCGCGCGTGTGCTTGTATGGTGACGTTATGGATTTACCAGACGGCGCAGTAAGTGTGGATGTGCTAGGCCATGGGGACTTTTTGGAGTCGCCTGCGTTGAGTTCTATAATCAAAGCTCCGGGTACAGGAAGATATTACGCTAACGCGCGGGGTTGGAGAACTACGGGCGCTTACAGTCTGACTGTCTCGGTTGCAGAGGTTGAGGACGACCATGGGGACTCATTTGAGAACGCCACATCCCTAACCGTCGGGGAAGCCGTGGAGGGGGAGTGGGAGTATGATAACGACGTAGACTACTTCACGTTTCAAGCGGAGAAGGGGGAGTTCTACCGGATAGAGGTAGTCCCAGAGACCACGGAGGAGAGCTCTCTATTTATGACAATTCATGACGCAAACGAGTCGCTTCAATTTGGCATTTGGAATCGGGATTCCCCTGTGTTTAGCACTACTTGGAAAGCCCCCTTAGCAGGCGAAAGTTTCGTTGCTGTGGTGCGGTCGAACTTTTCGAAGAATATGGGCCCGTACAGGCTCACCGTAGCTGTTGCGGATGTAAGCGACGACCACAGCAACTCATTTGAGGATGCTACTCTCTTGTCCCTCGGTGAAACCGTTGAGGGGGAATTGGATTATATTAGGGACGAGGACTACTTCAGTTTCCAAGCCGAGGAGGGCAAGCAATACCAGATTAAGGTGATGACCCCGACAACCTTGGACGGGGAAGGCTCCCTAATGAGCATCAGAATACATGACGCCAACGGGTCATTCCAAACATCTGACTATCAGAGGAGGGATAACTCGCAGCTGACCCTCAATTGGATAGCTCCTAGCGCTAGTATATTTTACGTAATTGTGGTCGGTCGTTAGATACCGGAACGTATACCCTGAGCGCTTCCCTCTGGATGGGAGAGGATGACCACGGAGACGACCCGGCGTCCGCGACAGAGATCATGTTCGAACAGGTGGTGATGGGCTGGATAGAAAGCGCCCTCGACTTCGACTACTTCGCGTTCCGGGCTGAGGAGGGTCAGAATTACTGGATCATCGTGGATTCCTATACTCTGCCCGACTCTGCAGTCGGCGTGTACGACTCGGCGGGACGCAAAGAGACATGGACCGACGCATACGGAGACACCCAACAATCCGAGTTTACTTGGACTGCTCCCTCCTCCGGCGAGTATTTCCTTGCCATGGGGAGCGGCGACGGGAACACCGGACCGTACACATTTATGATAGCCATAGCTTGAACAGCAGTGCCGGTTCCACCATGGGCACAGCCATTTGACGCCCCCAATAGGCCAATGGCATCCTCTAGCCGTTGGGCCGGACGCCTGCGTGACCTTACCCCAAGATTAGTGTCACTGGCTAGTAGAGTCCAGCCATTGACTCAGCAAACTCTTTGGGTGTTCTTCCCCTCAGGGAGCTGTGAGGCCTGACCTCGGTGGAGGTGTTCTTGAGTCGCCTCAAAACTCAAGTTAAGTTCTCTCAGATGCATGGGTTGCACCCACGTATCGACTAGGTTTTTGGTATTCCTACACAAAAAAGTTGGAAGGAGGCTTTTGGAAATGATCAACCTCCCTGAATTGCTGGAATCCTTTAACCGTAAGGAGCGTTTCTTTCTCATCAGCCAAGCCTTGGGCAGGTCTCAACTGAACGACGACTTCCGGGCGAAGTTGGGCCGATCTGTCGACCTCACCATACCCGAGGGAGCGTTGATCGCAATGGATTACCATCTGGATTGGCTAACTGCGGCCCTCTATGCTTACAAGAGTGGCGCGACCGGCGGGATTCTTGACAACCCGGGACAACAGGTCATCAAAGGGAACCAGGAAGACATTGACCTGCTAATTGCCTTTGATGAAGGGGAGCAGGCCCACGTAGTCCTGGCAGAGGCCAAGGGAGTTACGGGTTGGAAAAATGACCAGATGCAATCGAAGGCCGACCGTCTGAGGGTAATCTTTGGACCTGATGGTGAACGGTATCCCGGTGTCGTGCCCCACTTTTGTCTGTTGTCCCCTCGCATTCCTCAGCAGTTGAAGACTGAGAATTGGCCTCGTTGGATGACTAAAGATGACGGTTCATACTGCTGGCTCGAATTGAAAATCCCGAAGGGCAGAGTCAAAGTCACACGATGCGACGCCGATGGCAAAGCGTCAGTATCTGGAGATCATTTCCGAATAATCCGAGCCTGATACCTGCTGGACTTGATGACTTCGCGAATAGTGCCTGCATTTTCTGTAGATTTCAGCAGCGAGATCCCGAACATCTGGAGGAGCGGAGCCACGGAGCTGGCCTACATTTGCCTAGATCATCGTCTCCACAGGCTCACGGAGGAAAAGATTAGGGTTCAGAAGGAAGTTATTGCCACAAACTATACTTGAGCTTGTCCGGTTCTCCCTTCTAAGCATCATACTAAGGATGACATAAACAGTATCAGGTTGCCCGCCCCACTATTCCAGAGGAATCAAAGGCATCGAGCCACATATCAGCGACGGAGTACTCTTGTGCTCATCGGCAAGTGGGCTATCTGTCCTGTGCGCTAGCTCGCCCGCTCCCCGGTGACGTTGGGCACAGGTTCGAGGGTGTGACCCTACTCATACTCTAAGAGCAAACGCCTCTAAGCTCCTCAACGAACTTATTCAACAGTGAAACGACACGCTCCATTCCGGCTGTTACATCTTCCATAACGGCTCTGGCCGACTCCAGAATCCATAATTGTATTGCTATCTCATAGTCGCTTCCTAGTTGCTCGAAGCCCTCCGCTAGATTCTGAATAAGTCCTTCCAAATGTCTTGCAGATTGAGGTACCTGAAGATTTCGGAGGCGTCCTGCGATTTCACAAAAATTGGACTTCACTTCTGAAGCGCCACGCGTATAGGAGGGATTGTCGAGAAGTCCCGCAGTCTCCGCTCCTACCTTCATGTGCTCAAGGCTCTCTTCCCAGAGTGCGTTTCCCGGCCCGAGGATATCTGTCGCTTCGCGGCAGAATCGGGCTGCGGCTAATGGTTCATCCGTGGGAGTGGGCGCAAATAGGTTGGAACAAGCAATGTTGGCCAGGACCAAGATACACTATGCCGCGTATCGCAAGGGAAGCCCCTTCCAGGCAAGGCAAAAAGTGGGAAACTGCTGCATTATCGGGCCGAGGTGGAAACACTGTCAAATGCGCTCTCTTCGGGAGACAGCGGATTTTAGTTGCATAGCCTTTACAGATCGTCAACGCGGCATGACCAGGCAAAGCGCCCGAAATTGGTCCCGTTAGTTGACTTAGGCAAGTATTAGCGACTAAAAGAGTTCACTCAGATTGGTCTCTCTGGGCAGATTAGAACGTGAATGCTAGGCCCTAAGTTCGATTTGCGAGCAATACACGTAGGTCTCCCGAAACTGCAGAGTTTTGTAGCGCTTCAGAGTGATTCTTAGGAGTTCCGTCTATATTGGCACGACCCACCGAAAAGTTCGCAGTTCAGTACGCTTCGGCCCCACCTAGCGAGACTCGAACCCAAGATAGGAGCCGTCCCAGCGGAATTACGTTCCTATTCCAATCTGACTTGCCTTGGCGCTTCGAGATCTACAGCCCATCGGAGCATCGAACGACGAAGACTGCACAACAGGGCCCTCAGCGAGCTCACCAAACCTCCATCCGACCCCTGATCTCTCGGGTCTCAATGTGTGCCATTCTTGCTGGTTGCCAACAGATCGGCTGAGATTCGCGACATGAAGACGCAGTCGGCTCTGTACACTGCGTTACAGCACAGAGAGGAAGATATCACCTTCCCTTGAACTGAGGCTCTCGTTTCTCCAGGAAAGATAGTATTGCCTCTTTGCGGTCGTCGGTCTGAGCAGCCTGGGAGTTGTAATAGCTCTCATTGGTTAAGGCCTGCTGAAGGTCGGCATCCATCCCGCGCTGGATTAGGTACTTGGTCATACGCACCCCGATTGGTGGATTGCCCACGATGGTCTCGGCATATGCCCTGGCTTCTGCCAGAAGAGAGTCGTGGGGGACGACCTTGGTGACCAGACCCTTCTCCAAGCCCCACTTGGCATCGTATA
Organism: Dehalococcoidia bacterium; assembly: GCA_965218945.1. Taxonomy (GTDB): domain Bacteria; phylum Chloroflexota; class Dehalococcoidia; order Lucifugimonadales; family UBA2985; genus DAOUJW01. The sequence continues at coordinate 1,632,070 of OZ244718.1, read as the reverse complement.
CGTTGCCTGTAAGGGCCATCTCCGCTGCCACGCCTGGCGCTATGTGGGGCAGGAAGTAGGTTGCTCCCGTGTCCGGCATTATAGATCGCTTGATGAAGATGCTGGCGAAGCGAGCCTGCTCCGAAGCGACACGAATATCGCAGCTAAGGGCGATGGAGAGGCCCATGCCCGCAGCCACGCCATTCAGCGCAGCGATGACAGGCTGGGGAATTGCCCGAATGTGGACCGGCAGCGCCCGGGCCGGGTACCGCTGCATGCCACCCTGTGCTTCCTGTTCCCGACGTTGACGTAAGGCCTCCTGGTTCCCTTCTGCCTGAGCGCGCATTCCAGTAACGTCTGCCCCGGCGCAGAATCCTCTACCTTCGCCTGTGAGGATGACGGCGCGAACCTCGTCATTGACTGCCACCTCATCCAGGGCAGAGTGAAGGCCTTCTCTCAACTCCGTATTCACGGCATTCAGGCGCTCTGGTCGATTCAAGGTTATGATCGCCACTGGACCATCAATAGAGAGTTTAACTGCATCCAACGATTTGATCGCCATCTTGTTCCACTCCTTTCCAATAGCTACCGGTCTGCCTGCAATTGCAGAAGAACTGACCAATGGTGCCTAGGGTATTACGCTGTAACCGGAACACCCCTGAAGCCTGGTAGAACGTCCCCGTTACAAAGATGCTTTGGTAACTCCTTCATATTCTCCCTTAGCTTGAAGTGGTTGAAGGCGTAGGAGCAGCGCGTTCCTGAGTGCGGCTAATGCCAATACGCCGAGCCAGGACCACCTTCGCGATGTTTGTGCTCCCGCCGGCGTGCCGTTGACCAGCCGCGCTGCGTTGGCTCACCTCCTGCGCGCCACCGTGCGGGGCCGTGGTTTCTCTTACGCCCAGGAGTCCGTACATCCCGTATGTCTCCCTCACTCTCCGAGCGTTGCGCAAGCCAGATTCCCTGTCGTACACGTCGGATAGGTTACCCTCGTACTGAATATTCATCCCGTTCTGGTACATCCAGTAGGTCCGCTTGGTAAAGAGGCTCTGGACATGAGCCTCTATGACGGCATCCATGGCCACTTGCTGGATTACGTCATCGCTTCCCAGGGTGCCCCTGTCATGCCTTTTCTCTTTAATGTAGCTCACAAGGTTGTCCACATCCTCATGCCTAGGGGCAGCCCCGCCATGGCCACCGTGCTCAGCCTCAAGGTGAGTCCCCATCACCTGCCATCCCTCGTGGTCGCCTCCGATGAGGTGGTCTCCCGGCACCCTCACGTTGTCCATGAAGACGACCTTCTGCCTATCACCGGAGAGAAGATCCATCGCCCTGACCTCTAGGCCGGGGGAGGGGTTGGGTATCATAAAAAATCCCAAGTTCCGGTGGCGCGGTGCGTCGGGGTCCGTCAGCATTGGGCCAGGAAAGTAGTCTTCGTCACCCCAGGCGCTGATGAAGACGCTCTGCCCTGAGAGGATCCAGCCGTCGCCGTCCCGTACAGCCCTACTCAGGTAGTTGGCCAGATCTGCTCCGCCTTTGGGTTCCGTGAGTTTCTGGTGATTGGTCTTCTCCCCCCTCAGCATGGGAACGAGGAACTTCTGTTTTTGCTCCTCCGTGCCCCACACTATAAGGTCGTCGAAGACAAAGGTGGTGCTGGTGGACCGGATAGCCCTGGCACGAGTAAGCTCTTCCTCGAGAATAGTCGCGTGGGCCGCAGTTAGACCGCCTCCACCGTACTCCTTGGGGTAGGTAGGAAAGAGCCACCCCTTTTCTCCCATTTCCCTGTGATTCCCCCTCCAGAACTTCCACATCTCCTCGGTGATGTCCCTAGAATCTATCGGCTCTTTCATCTCATCGGGAATATTCTCTTCCAACCATGTTCGTACTTCCTGACGGAACTGCTCCTGCTCCTCGGTGTATGGTATTGCAAAGTCCATAGAATACCTCCTTACTGCACTGCAACTGCATCCCCAATTTAGAGGCTCCCGCCTCAGCCGATGCATGGGTTGCAGTTAACATAAGACCTGTGCGCCAGAACGTCAAGAGCTATCTTGTGTATTCCCTTCAGCGCCCGCTCTTTCACATCTCTTCACCACTTCTCTTGTACCTTTGACCTCGCTCTGCAACTCCCATTGAGTTTTTGACTTTTTTGGAAAGATACGCCCTCTCATTCCTATTGCACACTACCCAACTTCATCAGCAAATTGACATACCGTAAGCAACATAAGATAATTTCCGTGGCTCCGGCACTCCCGTGAGTACATTAACGGATGGAGGAATCATGGCCTTCGAGTTTATTCGCTCAGAAACAAGGGACGGGGTGCTTATTCTAACTCTGAACGACCCCGCTACACGGAACTCTTGGGGTGGTCAACTAGCCCAAGAGGCAGAATCAGAAATCGACCGTCTGGCCCAAGATCCCGATCTCCGGTGCCTGGTGATCACAGGAGAGGGGCGCGCATTTTGCTCTGGCGCTAATGTGAAAGGCTTCAATCAGAGCATCCGTGAGCGTGAGGAATCGGCAGCGCCACCTCCGGAGCCTAGCGTCTGGGAACGTATGGATCCGGCCGGATACGCCTATGAGCATGGGCAGTTCGAAGGCCCATCCATCGTCTGGAAGTTGTGGAACCTACAGAAACCCTCTATCGCCGCGGTTAACGGGCCCGCCTACGGCATTGGGGATGGCATAGCTATCTCGTGTGATTTCCGCATCGCCTCGGAGCAGGCCGCGTTTTGCGAAGCCTTCATCCGCAACGGTATCGTTTCGGGAGACGGTAGCCTGTGGCAGCTCCAGCGCCTCATGGGCATCTCCAACACCCTGATGATGTCATACACAGGCGAGCCTATCAGTGGAGAGGAGGCCTATCGCATTGGGCTGGCCAACAAAGTCGTGCCCCACGAGCAGTTGATGGATGCCACCATGGAGTTGGCTACAAAGCTGGCCCAGGGGCCTACCGTCCAGATGGGCCTCATTAAAATGATGACTCACAAAGCCACCCATCAGACCTTCCGAGAGCATTTCGCCAGCAATGCCCAGGCTGGGGCTATCGCACGGGCTACAGAGGATCATAAGGAGGGCGTTCGCGCTTTCATCGAGAAGAGGAGGCCCAACTTCAAGGGCCGCTAGCACGTTCCTAGCCCGTGTTGGACAGTGCCGGGCTCACTGATCCGTCTCATGTCCACGTATCCATGAGGGAAGTTAACCCTTTGCGGCGCCGAAGTGCCCGTTCCTTCTCGGGACACCTATGGGGGCAAGAGGTGATAGTCATTCCCGAGTATACGTTTGGAGTGAAGTTCAATGGAGCTATCAGGTTATCCGACGAGCACATAGAGCATAAGTGTCTCACGCTTGAGGAGACGTACGAGACCTTACTGTGGCATACCAATAAGATCGCTGTATGGGAATTGGCCGTACGGGTCGCAAGATTAGTTGGAAACAGTGATCCGCCTCCTCCAAAATGACCTACACTCAACAACTCGCTCTGCGGATTGTGAAGTCTCGCGAAGCTCACCCGCAACGTGTGGCCTATCGCGGCTGGTCACCAGAAATCGTGCCGCCATTCTCCTATTGATAGACACTCCTTGGGACAGGTCAAGTGTTGCGAAGGTCGGTGCAATGGCTTAGGATACGGGCGCGTTTTTCCGGGAGGCCTAAGCTGACTGAAAGCAGTAACATGTTTGCGCTGGTTGTGGAACTGCGAAACTTGAAGCGAAGCACAGAATATCTCGGAATTCTTGGGTCTTTCTACCCCAATAATGGTCTCACTATCGCTGACGGTCAACACTCCTCTCTATGAGTAATCTACCCCATCAAAGGAGCTAACCATACCTCACCCTACTGACTTTTTCTACCCCCTTTGTTGTCCCACTATCGCTGACAACCTACACTCCTTGTGCTCCTCTGACCTGGTATTACCGGTCCACTTTCTCCGGCCTGGCTTGACGATGGGCCGTACTTCACGCAGCTTCAAGTTATTGCTGCTCCCTGTTGAAGGGTTCCATAGTCGCATATATCACTGCTCACCGGCTGACCTCCGTGTGCATCTCCCCTTTGAGCGGCTCTAAGGGACGACCCGGTGTAAATGGGGTGAAATGCACAGGATAAATGCTGCGTATCCCGCCTGATTCTCGACAGGAATGGTGCAGTCTGGAACAAGACGGCGCTATCGGGAGATTTGTTAGCTGCAAACTATAGATTCATCCCCCTCGGTAAACATGCCATCCAATCTAACGCGCTGAACTTCTACAAGTACGTCACTTGGTCGACAACGTGGGGCGAGAATTGTCCGCGTAACAAGAATGTAACACGCCGGTAACAATTGTGAGATATTTCACGATTACTATGCTTTTGCATCCAATCCTATGTCTTAAGGAATGCCAGTTATGATTAACGTCCCGTGGCGCAATAAGCGCACTGTCGATGAACTTGACCTTTCTCTGGCATCTGACTCTCAGATCATTGAGGATGTTTCTTTGCCCGGTGCCAGTGAGGAGGCAGAAGTGGCAAACGCGCCGCTGCTATCTCTGCAAGGCATAACCAAGCGCTTTCCTGGCGTGATGGCTAACGACGCCATTGATCTGGAACTCAGACACGGAGAGGTGCATGCCATACTGGGAGAGAACGGGGCCGGCAAAAGCACCTTGATGAAAATCATCTACGGGTACTACCAGCCTGACGCGGGCACTATCCGAATGAACGGTAAGGAGACCAGGTTCCGTTCACCTCAGGATAGCATACGCTCAGGAGTAGGCATGGTGTTCCAGAACTTCACCCTGGTGCCCGCCATGACTGTGGCAGAGAACGTAGCGCTGTTCTGGCCGGACCAGGGGATGGTGCTGAACCACAAGACTCTCTCAGCACGGATACAAGAGGTTTCCGACAGGTACGAATTAGAGGTGGATCCAAGCGCAAGAGTTGGATCTCTGTCAATGGGCCAGCGGCAAAAGGTGGAGTTGATTAAGCTCATCATCGCGAATGCTCGGCTGCTTATTTGCGACGAGCCTACCAGCGTCCTCGCGCCCCATGAGGTTGAAGGGCTGTTCAAGGTTTTCGATGAGCTGAAGGCGGACGGATACGCGATCCTCTTTATAACTCATAAGCTTCGCGAGGTCATGGCCACGGCAGACAGAATCACCGTGCTGAGACATGGAGCGGTGGTGGGCACTGTTTCACCGAAGGAGACAACTACTGCGGAGCTGGTGACCATGATGATAGGCAGCGCTCCACCACAAGCTGTGCGTGCTGAGGATAACCGAGCTGAGAAGGTGGCAACTGAGATTGCGCTGGAGTTCAATAACGTTACTACACCTTCTGGGGATCAGGGAGTTAGCCTCAAGCAATTTAGTTTTCGTGTAAGTCCTGGTGAGATTCTGGGCATCGCGGGAGTGTCTGGCAATGGCCAGGAGAAGATTGGGGAAGTTCTCTTGGGCCTGCATCGCAAGCAGTCTGGGTCTGTGATACTACATGGCAGGAGTGTGGAAGGATGGTCCGTTTCCGCCATCCTTAACGCGGGCGTTGGGTATATTCCGGAAGACGCTATTGGAATGGCGCTTGTGCCGGACATGCGGGTGGAAGAGAACATGGTGTTGGGAGAGATTCACAGCTTTGCAAACCAGAATGTCTTCCTGGATTGGGGAGCCATTCGGGAACGGATTGATGCTTCGTTTTCCGCCTTCCCCATGACCATGCCGGAGCCAGGCCTGGAGGTCGGTACACTTTCCGGTGGGAATATGCAGCGTGTAGTGCTGAATAGGGAGCTTACTCGAGACCCGCGGGTCCTGGTTGCGTACTACCCAACCCGCGGTCTGGATGTGAATACTGCGGAAATAACCCGCGCTCTTCTCTTAAAGGCAAGGGAGGCCGGATCCGCAACGGTCCTGATCTCTGAGGACCTGGATGAGCTATTCGCTATTAGTGACAGGCTTATGGTCGTGCATCGTGGGGAGGTGGTTGGGCATTCCAGCCCGGCTGATACCTCTGCGCACCAGGTAGGCATGTTGATGACCGGCCATTTGGACTAGGATGACGCAGCGCATTCTCCCCTCTCCAATGCTCTGGTTCAACAGTGGGGGCGCCCTCCCCATGTTGGCCCGTAACATTGGACTGATTCTTGTTGCCATTGCTCTCTTCGGCCTGTTCCTTGCGCTCATGGGCCGCGATGTCCTTGACGCCTATGGCAAGGTCTACAACGGTACCCTTGGGAGCAAGACCGGATTGGGTGAGATTGGCGTCCGGATGATCCCTTTTGTGCTTGCAGGTCTAGCAACTGCGCTTCCTGCGCGTGTTGGTCTGATAAACGTCGGCGGCGAAGGCCAGCTTCACTTTGGAGCATGGCTCGCGACTGGAGTGGCGCTCTACGCGTCCGGCGGGCCTCTGTTTATTACAATCCCGTTCATGGTGCTCGCGGGTTTTGCCGGTGGGTCGGCCTGGGCCGGCGTTGCGATGTTACTCCGATACTGGCGGAATGTTAACGAGGTCATTTCAACGCTGCTGCTAAACTTTGTTGCGATCTTGCTTGTCAACGTATTTGTGTTTGGCCCGTGGAAGAACCCGGACGGATTCGGCTATCCATACACCGCCAACTTCAGCCCCAGTGCAATCCTTCCAGACATTGGCGGCACACGGTTCCACTGGGGATTCGTACTGCCGGTCATTGCCGTCTTTGTCCTCTATTTCGTGTTTGCCAAGACACGCTGGGGGTACAATATCCGGGCCATTGGCGGTAACCCTGATGCAGCACAGAGGAGGGGAATACCCGTGGGCCGGTACCTGCTGGTAGCGATGCTGGCAGGCGGCGGCATAGCCGGGGTTGCAGGAATGGTAGAGGTTGCCGGCGTGCAGCACCACCTTCGGCCTGAGATATCCAACAATCTTGGGTTCCTGGGTTTCCTGGCGAGTTGGCTGGCTCGACATAACCCCCTCGCTATAATTGGCAGCGGCTTCTTGCTGGCGCTCGTGGTGGTTGGTGGAGACCTGCTTCAGTTCAGTGCGGACGTCCCCTCCGGAGCTTCCAACATTCTCATTGCGTTGATCTTATTTATGGTCCTGGGATTCGGTTATCGTGCGGCGACCAGCCATTGAACACCTTCTGGCTTGTCATCAAAGGAGTGCTCACCGGCGCGGTTGGTCCGGGTATCTCGGTGATGTATGCCACATACGGAGAGGTCATAACCGAGCGCTCGGGCAAGATCAACCTTGGGGTTGAGGGAGCAATGCTCATGGGTGCGTGCTTCGGCTTCATCGCAGCGGCTGAGACCGGGAGCGAAGCAGTTGGGGTGCTGTCTGGGGCATTGGCGGGGGGCAGTCTGAGCCTTTTGTTCGCGTTTATGGTTATCAACCGTAGAGCTAATCAGTTGGCTACCGGGCTGGCTATAACCATGCTTGGAGCTGGGATTACGTCTTGGGCCGGGCGATCGTATGTAGGAGTCAGCATAGACGGGCTCGATCCGATAGCCATTCCGCTCCTCTCCCGGATACCCATCATCGGTGAGGCGCTTTTTAACCAGGATATACTCGCCTATATCGCCTATGCTCTGGGGCCCGCGCTGTGGTTTGTGCTATTCCGATCGCGCTGGGGTCTGAGTCTTAGAGCAGTGGGAGAGAGCGTGGAGGTGGCGTACGCGGCTGGGCGCAATACGGCGATGGTGCAATATGCAGCCATTGCTATGGGTGGGGTCCTAGCAGGCATAGGGGGTGCGCAGCTCTCCCTGGCCTTTACACAGTCCTGGTCCGAAGGGATGACGGCCGGAAGGGGATTCATAGCTGTGGCGCTGGTGATTTTTGGCATGTGGACGCCGCTCCGAGCCATGGCCGGAGCGCTTCTGTTCGGCGCAGCCATTGGCCTGGAGTTGCAGCTCCAGACCGTAGATGCGCCAGTATCGCCGTTCTATCTTCAGATGCTGCCCTACATCACCACCCTGGGCGTGCTGGCTATCTGGACCGGCCCGACCCTTCGAGCTATGCCTGAGGGCCTCAAACGCGTTCTGAAGGAAGGGGGGTGATTCGGTATCGTACCCCTATGAAGTTGCACCGTAACACCATATTTTGCAGTAGAGATTACCTGACGTTAGGAGGATTTAGCTTGTTCCGTTCATTCAAATCCAAGGTTCCCATGCTTCTGGTAGCGATGATATCAATCCTGGTATTGTCTATCGCGTGCGGAAGTGAAGATCCCACTCCCACCACGCCCCCCACTGCCGCCCCGGCGGCCACATCGACGTCGGCTCCCGCTATGGCTCCAGTTGCTTACGTTCCGACCACCGAAGACCTGGGCGGAGGCTCCCCCGCGGGGTTCGCCAGGATCTTTGAGAACGCCATAAACACCAGCACGGCCCAGGCTGCCTCGGAGTACGCCGACGCGGCCATGCCTCTGCCTGAAGGAGAGACACTGAAGATTGGTTTCATCTTTGTGGGTTCTCAGCAGGACCTGGGATACAACCAGGCCGCCTATGAAGGTAGCCAGTTCCTCATGCAACAGCACCCGGATGTGGAGATACTGTACGCTGAGAACATCCCGGAGACCGCTCAGGTGAAATCGGTTATGGAAGGGATGATTCAGCAGGGAGCCAAGGTGATTTTCGCCACCAGCTTCGGATACTCGGATGCCACGAAGGAGCTTGCGGAGCAGCATCCCGGGATTATCTTCCTCCACCAGGGGGACCTGGAGAGCACGCCAAACTACGGAGCATACTTCGGCAACATCTGGCAGCTGGAGTACGCGATGGGTCAAGCGGCGGGGCGTTCCACCGAGACCAACGAGCTTGGTTTCGTCGCTGCGTTCCCCATCCCTCAGACGCTGCTCAACGTCAATGCATTCCATTTGGGCGCTCTCTCTGTGAATCCGGATGTCAGTACAACATTCGTGCTGCTTGGTGACTGGTGCGATCCGGCCAAGCAGGCCGCGGCTGCCCAGACCATGTTGGACGCTGGGGTGGACGTAATCACCCAGCACCAGGACTGCACAGGCACTATAACCACGGCAGCGGAACGCGCTGAAATCTTTGTTACGGGCTATCACCAGGATGCCAGTCCTGCAGCGCCTAATGGGTGGCTGTCCGGCGCAGTTTGGAACTGGGGCCCGGTTTACTCTGAGTTGATGACCGAAATCAAGAATGGCACCTACAAGACCAACGTCTTCTTTGGCGGCCTTGAAGAGGGGTTTGTAAAGCTGGCACCCTTTGGCGCAAACGTCCCGGAGGAGATCCAGCAGGAGGTGCTGGCCACGGTTGAAGGTCTGCGTGACGGCAGTATACAGCCGTTCCTTGGTCCTATATCTGACCAGAGCGGCACTGTCCGCATTGCTGCCGGTGAATCGCCGGCTGACGAAGATCTCCAGATCATTGACTGGCTGGTCGAAGGGGTTTCAGGAAGCACGAACTAACCGGCGGATCTTACGACACTCGCCGTCTCAGTTCCAAATAAAGGGCTGAGGCGGTGAGCTGTCAACAAAGGAGGGCACTAATGGCGCAGGTAATTGGCGCAGATCCCTATCTCTGGCCGTATGATGGCGATATCGATCCTGCCAAAACAGCGCTTATCTTGATAGATTGGCAACATGACTTCTGTGGCCCCGGTGGGTACGTCGACACTATGGGCTACGATATAAGTGCAACTCGTCGCGGTGTAGCTCCGACCCAAAAAGTGCTGGAAGCCTGTCGCGCTATCCAGGGATTCACCGTGATCCACACTCGGGAAGGCCACAAGCCGGATCTGTCCGACTGCCCGCCCAACAAGCTATGGCGGTCAAAGCAGATTGGCGCAGGCATCGGCGACCCGGGCCCCTGTGGTCGTATTCTGATCCGCGGTGAAAAGGGTTGGGAGATAATTGATGAACTTGCTCCTGTAGAAGGGGAGATGATCATAGACAAGCCCACCAAGGGCGCTTTCACCGCGACAGACCTGGATCTGGTATTGCGGAACCGCGGCATCACACATCTGGTGCTGACAGGCATCACTACGGACGTCTGTGTCCACACCACTATGCGAGAAGGAAATGACCGCGGCTACGAGTGTCTTCTTCTTTCCGATTGTACCGGGGCCACCGACGAAGGGAACTATGAATCATCGTTGAAGATGATCAAGATGCAGGGCGGAGTCTTTGGCGCTGTAGCCGATTCCAAGCAATTTCTGGCAGCGATGGGCATAACAAACTAGGGAGCGTTACATGTCTGCACGAGACGATTTTCAAGCTGCGTTGGCCGATCTTCAGGCATATCAAGTCGATGGCCTTTCCCGTCGACCTGCGTTCATCTATTCCCTGTCGCGAAATGAGGACACTAATCGCCGCGACGTGAGGGCCTTACCAAGGGTTTCGCCGGGCCCCGCCAAAGAGGGAACCCTGGTTGATGCGGCAAGTCGCATGGCAGCGGGTTCGACTTCTGCATCACAGCTGGTACAAGAAGCGTTGGCCGCTATCGAATCCAAAGACGAGTCGCTCAACGCTTTTGTTCACGTAGCTCCTGATGCTGCGTTATTGGAGGAGGCAAACGCGCTCGACCGGGAACGGGAAAGGGGAGGGCTGCGGGGGCCTCTGCATGGCATTCCAATATCCATTAAGGACATTGTGCACGTTAAGGGAATGCCCACCACAGCGAGTTCCAAGGTCCTGTCGGGCTATATGCCGGAGGACGATGGCACCCCGGTACGGCTCCTCAAAGAGGCGGGCGCGATTGTGATGGGCAAGGTCCATACTCACGAGTTTGCTCTGGGCGTGACCACTTCCCAAAGCCGGAATCCCTGGGATACAACCAGAGACCCGGGCGGGTCCAGCGGAGGTTCCGCCATATCTATTGCGTCCGGGATGAGCTTTCTGAGCCTCGGCTCTGACACCAGGGCATCCATCCGCGTCCCCGCAGCGCTGTGCGGCATTGTGGGCTACAAGCCGACCTTCGGACTCGTGTCCACAGACGGCATTATTACACTCTCCTGGAGCATGGACCACGCCGGCCTTCAGGCGAAGACCGCTCAGGACGTGGCGCACATGATGAACGCGCTTCAGGGAGTTGATCCCAAGGACCCTGCGTCTTTGGATCGTCCCAGGGACGACTACACGAACTACCTGCACCGGGATGTACGCGGGCTACGAGTGGGTCTGGCGGTAAACGGCCTGAATGATGTTGATCCGGACGTGCTTGCAGCTTTCAGCAAGACCGTGGAAGCCTTGGCCTCATTGGGTGTAGAAGTGGTAGAAACTGAGATTCCGTCGGCGGAGGACTACCGCCTGGCGACATCTCTCGGGCTCATCGTGAGTCGAAGTGAAGCGGCGGCCTACCACCACTCCTTCTCCGATGCAAGCTCTCTTTACACCCGTCCGGTCTTTGAGCAGTTGGATGAGGCGTCCAAGGTCAAGGCCATGGACTACATAAATGCGCAGCGTTTCCGGTCCGAGTTTCAGGAACGCATGCTAGCCCATCTGTCGGGGTTCGACGCTCTCATCATGCCCACCACCAAGGTTGCGGCCCCAAAGTTGGAGGATGCAGACGCATATCTGATAATTCTCTCCACCAACTGTATTCCCTGGAGCTTCATAGGAGTTCCGGCGATTTCAGTGCCCAGCGGCCTTACGCAAGATGGACTGCCGGTTGGCGCTCAGATGGTGGCCTCTCCCTTTGATGATGGTATCCTGCTGGCTCTGGCATCTGCACTTGAATCCCAGACATGATCCTCCCTGGTACGGCGTTCAACGAGGTCGCAATCCGGCAGGGTGAAATCGGCCCGACGACATGGCCGCTACTTGGCAATAACCAGGGTTGGTAGCGCATGAAGGTGGGATTGTGCGCTTAGGACAGTCGACCGGAATGTTGACGGCTTGAAATAAACTTGAGGACAGGAGGTACGGCGCTATTACTATAGAAGAGAAGATAGAAAAGGCGAACCGCGAAGCGTTTGACCGAATCAACCGGGCCGATCCGGTCCTCCTTGATGTATGCCGGGCAGGAGATGTTGTACCGGGGCTGGAAGACCGTATGGTCCTGCACTCAGGCCCCCCGGTTGACTGGGAGCGCATGAGCGGGGCCCAGAAAGGTGCCTGCATAGCAATGGCGCTGTTCGAGGAGTGGGCTTCCTCCAGAGAGGAGGCTGAGCGACTCTTAAGCAGCGGAGACATTGGGCTGGATAGCAATCATCACCATTCCGCCGTGGGCCCCATGGCCGGCACGATCTCCAAATCGCTGCCGGTCTATGTCGTAGAGAACCGGGCCTTTGGGAACAGGGCTTACTGCCGGCTGGTAGAGGATAGACAGCAGTTTGGCGCGTTCGATGAGGAAGCCGTTAACGAGCTGCGAATGTGGAGAGACGTCTGGGCGCCCTCAATCGCCAAGGGGATTAGGCACATCGGTGGCCTGGACTTGAAACCGCTGACGGCCAAGGCGCTACAGATGGGCGATGAGCTGCACAACCGCACGACCGCGGCGACTTCCATGTTTGCGAATGCGATTGTCGCTCCCATGATCAAGGCGGATGTTCCTCAGGATGACCTGTTCAGTACCATCGACTTTATGGCCAGCCACGAGTTGCTCTATATGGGGATGGTTATGGCCTCTGCAAAAGCTACAGCGGACACCGCGAAGGGGATTCCTTACTCCACTGTGGTGACAGTAATGTCCAGGAACGGTTACCAGGTTGGTATCCAGGTCAGTGGCTTGGACTCTGAATGGTTTGTTGCTCGCGCTTCGGAGCTTGATGGGCTTTTTCTGCCAGGATTCGGTCGAAGTGACGCCGGCCGGGATATGGGAGATTCTGCCATTATTGAGACGTTGGGTTTGGGCGGGTTCTTGCTGGGCAGCGCCCCAGGAATTCTCCCCCTGGTTGGCGGAACGCTGGAAGAAGCAATGGGCTACACCCATGCCATGCGCGAAATTACAGTGGACCTGAGTCCAGAGTTTCCGATACCGGCCCTCGACTTCAAAGGACCGGCTGTGGGGATCGATATCCGGAAAGTAGTTCAAACCGGGATTCTTCCTATAGTAGACACGGCTATAGCACATAAAGACCCGGGGTATCCAATCATAGGTGGCACGCTTTCCCATCCCCCGATGGAATGCTTTACTGAAGCATTACGAGCGTTTGACGAAAAGTACCGCACGGGAAGTTAGCTATCAGGTCGAATATCGTTTGAGGGCGCTACGGCATAATCCGCATCGTCTTTGACGACCACCGCCTTGTGGCTAATGCCGGCCCGCTCGCCTGCGCAGAACACCTGGGCCTGCGGGAATTTGTCTACTAACACATCGACCGCGGCGGCGCGCCGGTTGATCGCGGCGCTGGCATTTGACTGAGCAGCCACTTATAACTTACGCTACTGGCTACGTAGATGAGCCAAATTGAGTTCGTAACTGAGGAATCACGCCTAGCCGAAGTCGTCGATCATATATCGAGGGCGCCGCGAGTAGCAGTAGACATCGAGTCGAACGGGTTCTTCAGGTATCACGAGCGCGTCTGCCTCGTGCAGCTCGCATCAGCCGAAACCGTCTTCGTCGTCGATCCGTTGGCGATAGACGATGTCCGACCCCTTGGTAATCTGCTCGGTGACCCATCGGTCGAGAAGGTCTTCCATGCCGCCGACTACGACCTCCGTAGCCTCGACAGGGACTGGGGATTCCGGGTAAACAACCTGTTCGACACCGGTATTGCCGCCGCCTTGGTTGGCTCCGAGCAGCTGGGCTTGCAGTCCGTGGTGGAGGAGCACGCGGGGGTGGAACTGGTCAAGGACCGGAACCTCCAGAGGTCGGACTGGACGATGCGGCCCCTAAGCCCTGAATCGCTGAAGTACGCAGCAGACGACGTCCTGCACCTTCTGCAGGTCCGCGAATCACTTTCGGCGCGGCTTGAGACACTATCGCGGCTCTCGTGGGCGGAGGAGGAGTTCGCACGCCAAGAGAACGTGAGGCATACTCCTCCCGAACGCGAGTTGGCCTTTCTTTCGATCAAGGGTAGCCGCGATCTGGACGGGAGGGGTTTGGCTATCCTGCGCTCTCTGTACCAATTCCGCGAACAAGAGGCCAAGCGTCTAGACCGTCCGTTCTTCAAAGTGATACCGGATTCCGCGCTGGTGCAGCTGTCGTCTGATCCCGAGGCCGACCTCTCGACCGTCAAAGGGCTGGGTCGGTACGGTCACCCCCCTGCCAACAGAGGCCTGAAAGCCGCCATCCACGAAGGGCTCAGGTCCGGCCCAGTGACTCGGCCGAGGGGGACACGGAGTGAAGAGAAATTGAGCCCAGCAGAGCGAGAGGTGGTTAAGACTCGCTCCAAGAGTCTCAAGACGTGGCGCAACCAGTTGGGTAAGGAACTGGCTATGGACTCGGCCCTGCTGTGGCCGGCCGTGAGTCTGGAGCGCCTGGCTCGGCGCCCAGGTGGCTTGCACTCCGAACTCCTTAGCCCTGAGGTCCGTGGTTGGCAGAAGCGCGAGTTCAGCTCGGCGCTGAAGGGAGTTCTCGCAACTTTGACTTGACCCACTCCGGTTAGCTGCGGTACGGAGTTCACGGCGGAGCGCAAACGGATGGCTTAATCCCGGCTTCGGACTCCGTCCCGGCGTTTGCGCTTACGGTCCAAGGCAGAGAGTTCCGCCTTGCGAAGACGAAGATTCAGGGGTGTGACTTCCAGCAGTTCATCGTCAGAGATGAACGACAGGGCCTCCTCCAGGCTCATCCTCACAGTGGCGTTGAGGCGCTTGGTCACTTCAGACGTCGACGACCGCATGTTGGTCAGCTTCTTTTCCTTGCAGACGTTGATCTCAATGTCGCCTTCGCGGCGGTGGGAGCCGACAATCATCCCTGCATAGACCATAATGCCTGGATCGATGAAGGTGTCGCCCCGACCTTGTGCGTTGAGCAGGCCGTAAGTGACAGCCACGCCGCCCTCGGACGCCACGAGTGAACCGTCGCGCTGGGACCTGATTTCACCTTCCATAGGCTCGTATGAGGTGAAGAAGCTGCTCTTCACTCCATCGCCCCGGGTGGTCCGAAGAAAGAAGGCGTTGAATCCTATCAGCCCCCGGGTAGGTGTCTTGTACTCCATGTGGACGTAACCGTTCTCGTCGTACCGCATGTCCCGGAGCTGAGCCAAATGGGCGGAGAGATACTCGGTCAGCACACCCACATACTCTTCGTGAGTGCTGATATTCAGAATTTCGTAGGGTTCGTGTACTTTGCCGTCGATCACCTTGGTGACTGGAGTGGGACGGGACACCTGAAACTCGAATTGTTCACGGCGCATTGTCTCGACCAGAATGGACAGGTGCAACTCACCCCGTCCCGCGACTACGAACACGTCCGCGCTGGGGGTGGGATCCACTCGCAGGCTGACGTTGGTCCGCAGTTCTCTAATCAGCCGTTCGTGAAGATTGCGGGAAGTGCAGTGGTCACCCTCCCGCCCCATGAAGGGAGAATTGCTCACGCCGAAGGTCATGCGCACCGTGGGTTCGTTGATGTCGATAGTCGGCAGGGCCTCCGGGCATTCCGGCGAAGCAATGGTGTCGCCGATGGACACGTCTTCAGGGCCAGTCACGGCCACGATGTCCCCGGCGTGGGCTTCGGGTGTTTCAACTCGCTCCATGCCGCGGAACACGAAGATGCGCTCAAGGTTGTGGGTGGTTGCCTGGCCGTCGCGGCCCAGCAGAGCCACGGCATCCCGTAGCCGGAGCGTGCCATTGGAGATGCGGCCCACGGACACTTGGCCCATATAGTTGTCGTAGTCCAAGGCCGCCACCAGCATTTGCAGCGGTGCGCCGGGGTCGCCGGTGGGCGGCGGCACCGAGTCCAATATCGCCTGGAAAAGAGGCTGCATATCCACCCCTGGCACGTTCGGGTCCGTGGTGGCGCAGCCCTGGCGGGCCGAGGTGTACAGCACCGGATAATCCAGTTGGTCATCCCTCGTAACCACGTTCAGGAACAGGTCCTGGACCATCGCGACCACCTCAGTCACGCGGGCCTCAGGGCGGTCGATCTTGTTGATGACGACAATTGGCCTAACGTTCTGCTGGAGGGCTTGGCGCAACACGTAGGTGGTCTGGGGCATGGGGCCGTCAACGGCGTCCACCAACAGCAGGCAGCCATCGGCCATATTCATGACGCGTTCCACCTCGCCGCTGAAATCGGCGTGGCCCGGCGTGTCGATAATGTTGATCCGGACACCGCCGTAGGAGACCGAGGCGTTCTTGGCCAGGATTGTAATGCCGCGCTCCCGTTCCAGGGGGTTGGTGTCCATAATCAGAGCGCCCACCTGCTGGTGGTCCCGAAAGACCTGCCCCTGTTTCAACAGAGCGTCGACCAGAGTGGTCTTGCCGTGGTCGACGTGAGCTATGATGGCCAGGTTGCGAATGGCGTTGTTTTGGCAGACGGTCAAATCTAATCTCCTCAAATACAATGACATCCTATGATAACAGGAAGTTGGACCAATTGCTGGGTTTTACTTCCATTTTCAAAACGTATTCCGAAACCGGACTTGGGATACCTGTCGGCGGCGTTGGGCAGCTTTCCGGTAGTGACAACCAGACACGAGGTACCGTATAATCTAGCCAGAACATCTAGCCGGAGTTTGTCATGGCAGAGTGGCCTCTACAAGATGCGAAGAACAAGTTCAGCGCCCTGGTCAACGCCGCGCTAGCCGGTGAACCACAGCGAGTTACTCGCCGGGGACAGCCCGCCGTGGTCGTGCTGGCGGCGGAGGAGTACGAAAGACTCTGCCGGCTGGAGAGAGCTGACGCTCCTACTCTGAGAGAGCTGCTTCTTGAAATCCCGCAGGACGACCAGGAATTCAAGCGGCTGCCTATTACCGCCCGGTCATTCGACCTGTGATGTTTCTCCTGGACACCGACGTGCTGTCGGCGCTCCGCAGTCGTGAACGGCATCCTGGGGCTGTCCGTTGGGTGGAGACACAGCGCACAGCGGATTTGTACATAAGCGTTGTTACCGTGGGGGAGATAGAGCGCGGCATTACGCGACAGCAGCCACGCGATCCATCTTTCGCCGGGGAGCTGGCTCTCTGGTTGGACCGGGTGCTGGCCTGGTACAGCGACCGGATTCTTATCGTAGATGCGGATACGGCGCGTAGATGGGGACGGTTGTCGGCGACTCTTGGACACGACGGCGCAGACCTGTTGATTGCAGCTACGGCTCTGGAACACGGCCTGACAGTCGTTACCCGCAATGCCCGCCACTTCGAGCCGACGGGAGTCCCTACACTGAACCCCTTCGAGTGAGGGAGTCGTCGGTCGCGAGGTAGAAGTGGTGAGGTGATTCACCGGCTCCTTTTTTCTGTACATTGGGCCAGCAGCTCAAGTGATAGAGCAACGGCCTTCCAAGCCGTGTGTTGCGGATTCGAGTCCTGCCTGGGGTGCTTTCCTTGTGTTGGAGACATGCGATTTCACTTATTCGGCGAGTTGGAGCAACTCTGAAACAACGCATCCGGCAGGCCCACTCCCGTCAATTACCCTTTCGGATGAATCGCTCGACCAATGATTCTAGGACAACTGTGTCTACATTTGGAAACAGTTCAGCCAAATCTTGAGTAGTGACGGCGCTAAGGGCACCAAATCGGGTGCGAATGCGACGTCCCGATTCTAGTGGGCCCTCAGGTAGTTCGCAGGCAAGTTGGAATGCATATAGGTAGGGGGCCTCATTAGTTCGAACGCAAATACCGTAGTAAGGCTGAACGTATAGTGAGAATGCAACTGCGACACCCTCTTCGAGATTGTTGGTGTCGCCGGGGATAGGATTAAGTAGGTGAACAGTCTCGTGAGCCATCTCAAAAACCACCTCAGCCCAATTGAACTCCGCCGCTCGACTTAACTCTGCACATGCTCCATCCAAATTCAGAGTGTTACGTATATTGGGACCGCCGTCAGTGAACAGCGGACGGCCTAGCACTTTTGACAGGTCACGGTCTCCAAGAATGGACTGAGCCATAGAGAGAAGTTCCAACTGCAACGCCCATAGAAATTGTGGGTCGTCTTTAGGAATGGTTTCAGGGAGTTGCATTACACTTCAAGCCCAATACCTTGGCTCCGATTCTTCAATCTGAAAGTCAATGTAATGGTCGCTAACCAAAGTCCAGAGCGCACAGCCAGTGTACCGTTAAGTGGTGAATTCAGCGAAGTTGTCCGATCCATCAGCCTGTATTGCATATTGGATACGTAGCTCGTCGTGGTCGTCTCCCCGGGTGTCGTCCTTGATCTCCAACAGGCGCACAGCGGCGTAAAATCCGTGTTTGTTTCGAAACAACACAATCTGTCCGACACGTGGAGTTCTAGAGCGGGAAGTGTAATCCAAGGTTGCGGCATTGACCACTTGGGAAATGTCCGTCCATTCTAGGGGACCGAGGGCGACGCCGTTAATGGAGGGTGGATCGTTGAGAACATATATGCTAACGTTGCTCGCCTTGCTCCACTTGGTTTCAAATTCCAAAGTTTCACGCCCAATGACGTACCGTCCGTTATGGTTGCTGTAGTTGAACACAGCCTCGCCTACAAAAGATGTCATCCGAGGGGGCGGTACATCCGAGGCCTTGCCAGCGAAGGGCATAATCCCGAGCTTCTCGGCAATCATAGAAGCGAGCTCGGCAGGCGAGTGTTCTTTTGCACTAACATATGAGATGTCTTCAGATAGTCCTGGAACCGGTGTGTCATCAAAGCGGACCGGTAGGACAAACTCTCTTCGTTCCAGAACTGCTCGGCTGAGAGCCGCTCTCCGCTCCTGCCGTGGCCATGCCTTATCCACCCATGCCTTGGATACAAAAAACACCACCAAGTTAGCTCTGTGCTCGTATACAGCCTGCAATTCCTCCGCTAGGGATTTGCCCCAAAGCTGTATCTTTTCGAATTCATCGTAGAACACAGCTATGTCTCGACTTTGGAGGGTCCGTGCTACTTCTTCAACGTACCCACGCTGCTCGCCTGCGAAAGATAGTGCTACTTCGTAAGTGTTTCCTACTTGTGTATCCATCTTACTATGGCAATTGAGGAGAAGGCCTCAAGCTAGGGATGGTGCCCTCCACCTCCCCTGCTCTCCTACCCCACCTTCTCGCGCAGGCGCTCAAAGAAGCGGTCGAACTGGGACTGGGCTGCGCTGCTCATGAACCGCTGGCCGACCCTCACGAGCGCGCCCGTTACCGTCACGTCGCCGTCAAAGGTGACGGAGGTCGCGTCGCCTTCCGGCGTGAGGGAGACCACGGCCTCGCCGGTCAGGTTCGTCATCGGGCCGTAGCCCTTGACCCTCATCCGGTATGAAGAGAGGGCGTCCTTTTCGGAGATTACCAGCGTGCCGTTGAATGAGCCTGAGAAGACGCCCACTTTGACGCCTACCTCGATCTCGTAGTTGTCGGGCGAGACGATGGTGAACTTGTGGGCGCCCGGGATGCACTCGCTCACCACGGCGGGGTCCAGGAGAGCGTCCCAGACGCGTTCGGGAGGGGCATCGAAGCGGTATGTCCCGTTGATTTTCATGGAAGAACTATAGCATGGAGCGCGTGCATTGTGCAGGGGCACATCGCCAGTCATCGAACCCCCCGCCCCAGTCGGTCTGAGGCGTGCATTCCCTTGTCATTACAGGCTGCTTTTGCTACACTTCCCGCGACCAGGGCAGGCGTGCGCAAGGCCCCGGAAAGCGTGTCTATGGGGGTGATGCATTGTGAACATTCCAGTGGAAATTACCATCAACGGAAAGACTTACACCGGGGAGGTTGAACCGCGTCAGCTGCTTGTTCACTTCATCCGGGAGAACGCAGGGCTGACGGGCACGAAGGTGGGATGCGACACAAGCCAGTGCGGCGCATGCACAGTGCAGTTGGACGGGGTGGCGGCGAAGGCGTGCACTGTCCTCACCGCTCAGGCGTCGGGCAGCACCGTCAGGACAATCGAGGGGCTCTCGGACGGGGTCGACCTGCACCCGCTACAGGAGGCGTTCTGGAACAAGCACGGCCTGCAATGCGGGTTCTGCACACCTGGAATGATTATGGCGGCGGATGAGCTGCTTCGAAAGAACCCGTCGCCGACGCGCGAGGA
Organism: Dehalococcoidia bacterium; assembly: GCA_965218945.1. Classification (GTDB taxonomy): domain Bacteria; phylum Chloroflexota; class Dehalococcoidia; order Lucifugimonadales; family UBA2985; genus DAOUJW01. The sequence goes on along the minus strand of OZ244718.1, from coordinate 1,612,100 downwards.
GATACGCCACGGCCTGGAGGGCAACATCTGCCGATGCACCGGCTATCAAAATATCGTTCTGGCGATTGAAGACGCCGCCGGCGCGATGAGAGGCGGTTAGGCCATGACTACACGATCATTCGGCTCCGGCATTCGTCGCCGTGAGGACCCCAGGCTCATCACAGGGCGTGCGTCCTACACGGACGACATCAAGCTGCCCGGCATGGCGCATGCGGCGATCCTTCGCAGTATGTACGCCCACGCGAACATCAGGTCCGTCGACACCAGTGGGGCCGCGAAACAGCCGGGCGTCATCGCGGTGTATACGGGCGCAGACACGGAGGGGGCGCTGAACGGGATTCCCTGCGCGTGGCTGATTCCCAACTCGGACCTGAAGACGCCTGCGCATCCCGCCATTGCCAAAGACAGGGTGCGCTACGTCGGCGACGCGATTGCGGTGGTGGTTGCGGAGACCCGCTATCAGGCGGAGGACGCTCTGGAGCACATCGTGGTGGAGTATGAGCCGCTGGACGCCGTCCTCAACCCAAAAGCGGCCGCGCAGGACAGCGCGCCGCAGCTTCACGACGACGCTCCCAATAACATCGCTTTCACGTGGGCGGTGGCCGGCGGCGACGCGGACGCGGCATTCGCTGAGGCGGACGTTACCGTCAGCGACGTCATCACGCTACCGAGGCTCATCGCCAACCCGATGGAGCCGCGCTCGGCAATCGCTCAGTGGGTTGCGCCGACGGGCGAGCTGACGCTGTGGAGCACATCGCAGAACCCGCACATCGCGCGGTTCCTCACGTCGGTTGTGACGGGAGTGCCGGAGCACAAGGTACGGGTGATTGCGCCGGAGGTTGGCGGAGGATTCGGGAGCAAGATCCCGTACTACCCGGACGAGGCCATCGCGTCGTTCTGCTCAATGCGTCTGGGCGTACCCGTGAAGTGGACTGAGACCCGTAGCGAGAATTACCTGGCCACCTCCCAGGGCCGCGACCACGTCGAAGAGGTGGAGATGTCGGCCACCGCGGACGGGAAGATAACGGGCCTCCGCACCACGGTGTACGCGGGGCTTGGCGCGTATCTCTCGACCGCCGGCCCGGGCGTCCCGACCATTTTGCACGGGCTGATGTACTCGGGCGCATACGACATACCGAACATCAGCGGGACCATCTACGGGGTGTTCAACAACGGCACACCGGTCGACGCCTACCGCGGTGCCGGTCGCCCAGAGGCGACAACGCTGATAGAGCGTCTGGTGGATCTCCTGGCGGCGAAGCTGGGAGTGGACCCGGTTGAGCTTCGCCGGAAGAACCTCATACCAAAATTCGAGAACGGACACGACGTTGCAACGGGCCTCACCTACGACAGCGGTGACTACGAGGCAACGCTGGAAACCTGCCTGAACGCCGCGGGCTACTCCTCGCTTCGTGAGGAGCAGGAGCGGGCGCGCCAGGCGGGCCGCTACGTTGGCATCGGCGTCTCCACATACGTGGAGATATGCGGGCTTGGCCCTTCGCAGGTGGCGGGCGCGGTCGGCTTCCAGGGTGGGCTGTGGGAGAGCGCCATCGTTCGCTTCCACCCCACGGGCAAGGTGAACGTGATGATTGGCTCCTCGCCGCACGGCCAGGGGGAGGAGACCACCTTCGCCCAGATTTTGGCGGGGGAGGTGGGTGTGGACGTGGACGACGTTGAGATCATCCACGGCGATACGGACCTGACGCCGATGGGCTGGGGCACCTATGGCAGCCGCACGACGGCGGTGTCGGGCGCGGCGGTGACGATGGCGACGCGCAAGATCAAGGACAAGTCCAAGGCCCTGGCGGCGCACCTGCTGGAGGCCGCCACCGAGGATATTGAGTACGAGGACGGTCGATTCTTCGTGAGAGGGTCTCCCGACCAGCACAAGACTATACAGGACATTGCGCTCATGGCAAACGTGGCCTGGGATATGCCGGAGGGCATGGAGCCGGGCCTGGAGGCGAGCGCGTTCTACGACCCGCCGAACTTTACCTACCCCTTCGGCGCGCACCTGGCGGTGGTCGAGGTAGACCCGTCTACGGGCCAGATTGACCTGCAGCGGTACTACGCAGTCGACGATTGCGGCGTGCAGATCAACCCGATGATCGTGGAAGGCCAGGTGCACGGCGGCGTCGCTCAGGGAGTGGGGCCGGTGCTGTGGGAGGGCGTCGTCTATGACGACGACGGCCAACCCCTGACGGGGACCATGCTGGACTACGCCCTGCCGCGAGCGGACGGCCTGCCGGACATAGTGGTGCAGTCCAACTCCACGCCATCGCCGCACCACCCTCTTGGGGTGAAGGGCGTGGGCGAGGCCGGGACCATCGCCTCTACGCCCACGGTCTACAACGCGGTGATGGACGCACTGCGGCCCTTGGGAATCACCCGTATCGATATGCCGTTGACGCCCGAAAAGGTGTGGCGGGCTATCCAGGACACGCGGAACGGAGGCTAGCCATGTATCCAGCAAACACAAACTATCATCGCGCCGGCTCGGTGGCCGAGGCGGTCCAGCTTCTCGCCGGCAATGAGGGAGCGAAGGTGCTGGCTGGCGGACACAGCCTGATTCCAGCGATGAAGCTGCGCCTGGCGATGCCCAGCGCTCTTGTGGACATCGGGCACATTGAGGCGCTCAAGGGTATCACTGCAAACGGCGGCGCGCTTTCCATTGGCGCGCTGACGACCTTTGCGGAGGTTGCGTCGAGCGACCTGGTCAAGGCGCACGCCCCGCTGCTGGCGGAGGCTACCGGGATAGTGGGAGACCCGGCGGTACGGAACCGCGGCACCATCGGGGGCAACGTGTCCCACGGCGATCCGGCCTCCGACCCACCGACGGCGCTGACCGCGCTGGGCGCGACCTACAACGTCAGCGGGCCAGGTGGCGAGCGCAGCATAGCGGCGTCCGAGTTTGCGACGGGGCTGCTGGAGAACGCCCTGCAGGAGAACGAGATTCTCACCGGCGTGTCAGTTCCATCCGTCCAATCTGGCGCTGGGTCCGCGTACGTCAAGTTTCCCCATCCCGCCTCGCGCTACGCCGTCGTTGGCGCAGCGGTCATCGTCGCAGTGCAGGGCGGAAGCTGCTCGTCCGCAAGCGTGGTTATAGGAGGCGTCGAGACTACGCCAACCAGGGCATCGTCCGTTGAGTCGGCGCTGACGGGGTCGGACCTGAGCGAAGGCGCGCTGGACGTGGCTGCGGCTGCGCTTGCGGGCGACTTCGCTGGCGACCCGATGAGCGACATCTTCGCCTCAGAGGAATACAGGAAAGCGATGGCGGCGGTGTACCTGCGCCGCGCTCTCGGAGTTGCCCTGTCTCGGGCACGCTAGGGTTTCCTAAACGCAACGCAGCCCGTTCAGAACACAAACCCGCAACACTCCCACTGCACATCCGAGAGAGACAAAGGACGCAAAAGTTGGAGCAAACCCGCGCTGTTTCCACGCCCGCTTCGGTTGACGAACTGCAGGCCGCGCTTGGCAAAGAGCTGTACGTGGCTGACCGAGGCTTGGCGATGTCCGTCTACCTGGCTTTGCAGCTGAGGCGTCCGCTGTTCCTGGAAGGGGAGGCGGGCGTTGGCAAAACGGAGGTGGCCAAGGCGCTGTCGTCCGCGCTGGGCGCCCGCCTTATAAGGTTGCAGTGCTACGAGGGACTGGACGTGAGCCAGGCGGTCTACGAGTGGAACTACTCCCGCCAACTGCTGCACATCAGGCTGCTTGAGGCCTCCGGCGGTGTCGACCGACAGGGCGCTGAAAGGGAGCTGTTCAGCGAGGAGTTCCTGATCAAGCGACCCCTTCTGCAGGCCCTTGAGGGCATCGGCCCGACTGTGCTGCTGATCGACGAGCTAGACCGCGCCGATGAAGAGTTCGAGGGCTATCTCCTTGAAATGCTGTCCGATTTTCAGATCACCATCCCGGAGATTGGCACGTACACGGCGGATGAACCGCCGGTGGTGGTGATCACGTCCAACCGGACGCGTGAAATCCACGACGCTCTGAAGAGGCGGTGTCTGTACTACTGGATCGATTTCCCAGACCTTGATAAAGAGATGCAGATAGTGCGGAGCAAGGTGCCGGCGGCGTCGCAGAACCTGTCGGAACAGGTGACTGCTTTCGTTCAGGAGCTGCGGGGAACGGATCTGTACAAGGTGCCCGGTGTCGCAGAGACCCTTGACTGGACGGCGGCGCTCGTGAGCCTGAACGAGAATGAGCTTAGCCCCTCGGTCATTGACGACACGCTGGGCGTCATGCTAAAGTACCGGGAGGACGTTCAGACGGTGAGGGGAGAGCAGACCCGCGCGCTGCTCAACCGGGCGTTGCAGCGCGGCACGCGGCGCGGTGGCAGGCGTGGCTAGCGGCGAATCCGGCCATCTACTCCACAATCTGCTCCTGTTTGGCCATCTGCTCAGACGTCTCGGCCTGAACGTCCACGAAGGGCGGATGCTGGACGCGATCCGTGTACTGGAGGACATCGGCGTATCGCGCAGGGTGGACGTGTGGTCGGCGCTGCGTACGCTGCTGGTGCACCGAAAGGACGACCTTCCGCTCTTCGACGAGGCGTTTGAGGTGTTTTGGCGCCAGCGCAAAGACCATATGTCATCGCTTGACCTGCGCTCTATGGGCGAGCAGCGACGTTATCGACGAGTGGAGGCCGGCCCTCCACCGCCGGGACAGTCGACGGGCGAATCTGATGCAGAAGCCCAGGACCCGGATGAGCAGTACGACCGGATCGACCTGACGCGTACTTTCAGTACGCGGGAGGTGCTCAGGGAGAAGGACTTCGCGGAGTTCACGCCGGAGGAGACGCTGCAGGCCAGGCAGCTTATGGCGTCGCTCCAGTGGAATCCCGGAGTGCGTCGAGGGCGGCGAAAGGAGCGGGGAAAAGGGCCTGCGCTGGACATGCGGAGGACGCTGAGGGATAGCGCACAGTTCGGGGGCGAGTTCCTGCACCTGAGGACCAGGCGGCGGAAGGAGAAGCCACGCAGGCTGGTGGTTATCTGCGATGTGAGCGGCTCAATGGAGCGGTACACGCGGATGCTGCTACACTTCATCCACAGTCTCTATGAGGGGCTGGAGAACCACGTGGAGGCGTTCCTGTTCGCTACCCGACTGACGCGCATTACGAAGCAGCTTGGGCAGCGGGACATAGACCAGTCCGTGAGCGAGGTCGCCAAGGCGGTCCCGGACTGGTCGGGCGGGACGCGCATTGGTGAGGCGCTCAGGGAGTTCAACTATCGATGGGCGCGGAGGACGCTGGGCTGGGGGTCTATCGTGCTCATTGTGTCGGACGGTTGGGACCGCGGCGAGCCGGAAGCGCTGGGCGACGAGATGGCGCGCCTTCAACGTAGCTGCCGGCGTTTGATTTGGCTCAACCCGCTGGCCGGGGCGGAGGACTACGAGCCCCTGACCCGGGGTATGCAGGCCGCTGCGCCACACATCGACGATCTGCTGCCGGTGCACAATCTGGCGGCGCTGCTGGACCTGGCGCTCCACCTGAACGGCCTGACCACAAACTGGCCGGTCCGCAGGCAGCTTCCCGCGCCGTCGACAGAGACAGCGGAGGTTGTGACCGCGGCGGCCCCGCCGGGACAGCGGTCGTGGCACTCAAACGCCAATCCATCATTTCGCCATCCAATGTGGGGACGCGGCTCGCAGGAGCGCGGAGGGTAGGGGGGAGGGGAGTTACGCCAGCATCAAGCGTTCGCCTTTCGGTTCCGGAACGGGGTCTCCGAACTCCCTAGCCGTTTCCAGCCACAGAGTCACCGCCTCGTTTATGTGCTTCAGCGCCGCCTCCTGCGTATCGCCGTGGGCGGCGCATCCCGGAAGCTCCGGGGCTTCGGCTACATAGGCGCCGTCTTCATTGCTCCAATAGATGATGATCTCGTACTTGTGCATCAGTCTACCTCTTCAAGCTGGTGTCTCAGGACTATCTGCCTTACCTGTCTCACTTGATAGGACTTGGCATGACTCCTGTCACGCTGTAAGTTTATCAGTTCTCGGACGCCTTCCTTCCTGAAAATGTGGTGACTTCCACGTACTCTTTCAACGAAACCCAATCGCGACAAGAAAAGCCGCAGGTCATCGAAGCGGATGTTAGCATCAGACCTGCCACTTAAAATTCTTTGTCGTAGCTCGTCGTTCTGGGTCATATGTGAGGGCTATTGTTGGTTTGGGATATCAATCTAAGACTGCTTAAGCATTTTCCCTGTAGGGGCGGTTCGCGAATCCCCCTACCAATGTCTGAGACTAAGCACTCTTGACGGTGGCATCTGGATTCTCGGTGTCTATTTCCCACTGCATAGGGTTGCCGATTATGTACTCTCTGACTCGGTCCATCTCGTCGTCGTTTCGGATGATGTGCTCGTAGAAATTGCGCTGCCAGAGCAGTTGACCGGGTGTACCTTGGACAAGATTGAGCTGCTTTGTGGTAACGGTCTTGAATGCAGCTACCAAACGCCCTAATGGTTTGCGCTCTGTAGGGGCGGTTCGCGGAGTCTGTCTCACAGGTCTGGTTGGGGGATAAGGTAGATGGTCCGGCTGGGTAAGGCAAGAGGGTATGCGCCAAATGTAGGTATGACAGCCCACGGTGGGCTGAGTTTGCTCTTTGGAATATGCTTGGTCCGGGCCTCCCTGTTCCGTATACCCCGGTCGGCCCACGCCTTCCACAGGGTGCGCAGGTTGAAGGCCACCCCCAGCAGCGACCACTCGGCCGACACGTTCTGAAGACCCCGCAAAAGGAACCTCCGCACTCCCAACTGCTCCTTGATAATCCCGAAGACCGGCTCTACGAGGCCCTTCCTGCGCCTGTAGCTCTCCTTGGCCCGGTGCGTGAGCATCAACTCTCTGTGACGACGCAGCGCCCCTTCATGGGGACCCGCTTCAATGGCTCGCCCGTGACGACCATCTACTGTGCACACCCCAAAGGCAGGACACCTCCGACACACCTTCCCAGAGGAGCGGTACAGACGCATCAGCACCCCTCGCGTGCTCTTCATCCGCGTGAACCGCAGACGCTCCCCATGGGGACACTCGTAGCTGTCCCTCTCCTCGTCGTAGATGAACCGGTCCTTGTGGTAAGGGTGCGAAAGCGCTCGTTGCTGCGACTCCGGCATCATCACCTGCTGCCCCCTTACTTCGCCTTCCTCCAGGTTGCTCCCCGAATGATAGCCTGCATCCGCCAACGTCACCTCAGCCCTGACACCCGTCGTCTCCTCCGCCACCTCCAGCATCGGAACCAACTGCGAGTGGTCGTTGGGGGCGGTCGTCACCGCCACCGCCGTTATCAACATACCCTTAGTCCCCGCTTCGCTCTCCGTGGGCGACACCATCGCCTGGGCGTTGTACCCAGGGCCTATCCTCTCTCGCCCCTTCATCAGCCGAGCGTCCCCGTCGGTGAGGTTCACCCGGTTGGAACCCTCATCCTCCTCAAGCTCCTTCATCGCTCTACGCACCCGCTCTCTCAACTCCATCTTCTCCGACAACTCCGGCGGCATCTGTGCCGGTCCGCCTTCCCCTCCACCCTCGTTCTGAGCCTCCATATCCTCTATGGCCTTCTCCACCCGCTCCAGCAATCGCCTCAGACTTTCCGCATCCAGGGTCCTGTCCCCACTGGCGTTCGCCCACACCTTCGTGCCGTCCACCGCCTGCAGGGCCAACTCCACCAGTTCCAGACTCACAGCCGTCTTCACCGTTCGCTTAAGCAGCCTCCGCATCTCCTGCCGATTTCCCTTGTAGAACCGCCACAGGGTGTTGTGGTCCGGACACTGTCGCCCGCTCAGCCACAGAAAGGGTATCTGTTCCTGACACGCTGCCTCCAGCTTCCGACTCGAACGCACCCCTCGCATGAATCCGTACAGCCACGCCCCAAGAAGCGCCCTGGGATGATAGGACGGCGCTCCCATCAAACCCCCATCCACGTCAATCCCCATTTCCAACCACTCCTCACGACTCAAGCCGTCCACGAACTCCGCTACAAATCGCACCGGATGGTCTGCCGGCACCAACTCATCAAGACTGGGAGGCAGTATCCAAGATTGCTCTCGACCCATCGGACGCAGTGGCATATCTTTAGTCCTCCAGCGGCGGTTGTCACTTCCAACTATACCCTAACTTATTACACCCCGCCTGACTTCTGAGACAAGCTCCGCGAACCGCCCCTACGTTCATCAGCCATGACGATGATCCCGTGCAGATGGTTTGGCATGACCACGTATTCATCCAGCTTCACGTGCGGGTAATGGGTTGCCAGCCATTCCCAGGCAACTGCAACCGATTGTCCCGTATCGTTAAGCTGTATTTCACCGTCTATAATCTCACCGAAGAGAGGTATGCGGCCTTGGGTAACAATCGTCACGAAATAAGCCCCGGATTGGGCATAGTGGTACCCCTTCAGGCGGATGGACCTGCGGTGGTGGAGGCCTGGGTCATATCGGCGGTTCATCAAGTCACCTAACCCACGTTGCATGTTCGTCCCTGTAGGGGCGGTTCGCGAACCGCCCCTACGCGGTCGGCTGACACCAACCCCTTTACCCCAGAAATCGCCGGTTGTGGGCGGCCTCTTCCACGTAGCGGCGTACATTGACGGCCGTGCTCTGGTTGATGCCGGGGCGAATTGCCCTGGTCCAGCAAGATCTTCAATTCCCCGCCGCATCCGCCAGGGCCTGCACCTCGTGGGCAAGAACAGCTTCCACCGCGCGGCCGTCGACTCCGGGGAACCATTCAAGGAACTGTTCAACCGTGGAGCCGTCTTTGAGGTTCTCGAAAAGGGCGGATACAGGTACACGCGTCCCGCGAAAGACCCATGCTCCACTGACCCTATCGGCGTCCCGTTCTACGGCGGAGCAGTGCTCCCAGTTAGCCATTTCCGCACCTTGAATCATTGTATCGCGCTGTATCCTATCCCAATTCTAAAGTACACCCGTTCGATTGGCAAGCGAGAAGCCGGACCTGCCTGAGCAGGTCCGGCTTCTTAGAGTCCTGGTTGAAGGAGTAGTCTATGGGGTGTGTATCCGGTGTACTACCCTGTCGGCCAGCCGTCGGGTGTCTCGTTGGCGTCCAGGGCCTCCTGGATGGCGTCCGCGGCGTCGTTAGTGACCCAGTTGCTCCATACGTCGGTGTTGCCGTTTAGCCACCAGAGGGCGGTGTCGTTGATGCTGGCGTCTTTGTTTTCAAATCGCCATACCCCGACTTCCAGGTAGCGCTCAATATTCATGTCCCAGGCCCGCAGTATGTCGACAACTTCAGGGGCTCTATCTATGAGATCCTGACGCACCGCTACAATTATGTTGGCGGGGCCGTAGGCGCAAGCCTTGGTAGTGGACCAGCATTCCTCGCTGTACGGCGGCTCTTCTAACCGAACAAGGCCAAGCTCTACGGTGGGATCGTTGGTGCCCCACTGGTAGCCAAGCCAGGGCTCCCGCTTCTCGTAGGCGCCGTACAGGTCTGCGTTGGCAGCCGCGCTGTCACCTGGGCTGATGATGTGGATGTGGTCGGACAGCCCGTACGATTCGATCTGCTGGGCATTGACCTCTTCGCACGCCCAGCCGATTACGCAGGACACCAGGCGGGCCTTGCCGCCTGTCTCAGAGGTGGCGAACAACTCCTTGAACTTATCGTCCTTCAGGTCCTCGATGCTATCGAGGTCGGGGTACTGCTCCTGGAGATAGGCCGGTATGACGAAGGCAGACTGCCAATCTTCCCCCAAGCTCTCCCCTATGGGGACCACTTCACCTTTCTCAACGGCGCTTGTCCAGGCTTCTTCCTGGTTGGGGAGCCAGATCTCCATGGTGACTTGGGTGTCGCCATTGGCAAGACCGTTGAGCAGCGGAATCGTGGCTCCAAATACGACGTCCGTTGTGTAGCCGTAGCCCTCTTCTACGAGGTACTGGGCAACGCGGTTTTGAAACTGGGCGCTGGTCCAGTTCAGATCGCTGAAGACAATGGGCTCCTTCTCCTCTTCGCAGGCCAAGGCGGCCAAGACGACCACAATCGATGCTATCAATGCGAATAACCTGTATTTGACAGTCATTGTGTTCCTCCTAATTGTGCAGAGTCTGGAGTCTCTCCTCCTTGAACTACCCCTCGCAGCACCCATTATGCCATTGCCCTGGGTTAGATGCTAGCCCGCTACTCTTCTCAAGGCTTCCTGCCGGCCGCGTGCCACCGACTGGGTGAACCGATCGATTATGATGGCGAGAAATACGATAGCCAGACCCGCGATGAGGCCATTGCCGGGCTCGTTCCTCTGAAGCGCACGGTTAACATTGTCGCCCAGTCCTCCGGCGGCAACAAGGCTTGCTATTGTCACCATCGCCAGCGCCATCATTGTGGTCTGGTTGATGCCGGCCATTATGGTGGGGAGCGCCATTGGAATCTGGACCTTGGCCAGGATCTGGCGGGGAGATGCGCCGTAGGCCCGGGCGACTTCCAGGGCCTGTGGGGACACCTGGCGTATGCCCAGATTGGTGAGCCGGATTACCGGTGGGACCGCGTAGATTATGGTAGCGAATATGCCAGCGGGCTTGCCCAGGCCGAAGAAGAGGATGCCCGGGAGCAGGTAGACAAAACTGGGCATGGTCTGCATCCCGTCCAGTATGGGACGCATCAGGTTGTCGGCCATTTGGCTGCGCGCTCCTAGAATGCCTAGCGGAAAGCCGATTGACACCGCTATAACGACTGCCACAATCATGAGTGCGACTGTGCCTATGGTGTTCTCCCATAAGTCCATGAATCCCATAAAGAGAAGGGCAATGCATGTAAATGCCAGGAGATACCGTCCACCCACCTTCAAGGACAGCAAGGCAAGAGCGACCACGAGGGAGGGCCACGGCAACCACTTGAGTACCCCTTCTATGCGAACCAGCGCGAAGTTGACGGCGTCGCTTATCCCGTCGAAGAGCCAGGCTCCCTCAATGGTCATCCAGCCAACCGCATCGTCAATGGTCCGGGAAGCCTCCTTACGGATTGTCCTTTCAAGTCTGACTGAGCCGTCGCTGGAGGTCTCAAGAGACAGCCTGGTGGGGAAATCCATCTCAGATCCCCACATCAGCAGGCTTGCCAGCAGCACTAGTGCAACTACAGCTACGCCGATGGCCCAGAGGTAGAGGCGTGAGAGATGTACCTGAGCGCTTTGCGGCGTTCCGGTTCCTTCGGCTGTTTCCACTTGACTGGTTTGAGCCATGCCTGCCTCCTAACCGATTTCGGATACCTCTGCTAGCAGGTCATCTCGAATATTCCGACTGATGGACTACCGGCATTTTCAACCACAGCCTCCGTGTTTTGTACCATATTTCAAGGGATTCTAGCAAGGACTCCTCTTGGGTATTCTTTTGTCAGAGGTTATGATACCTTGGTCATGTTTCTGCACTACAGGTGAAGATGGTATCTTCAAATCTGTGAGCGTCACTCCGTCTGCAGGACGGTCTGATGCATTGATGGAGCTAGTCTAGTCTATGCAGCCGCAATGAAACGGTTGTGTGTGAGCAGGACATAGATGCCCTTCAGGTTTAGCTACAATCTTCAGACGTTTCGCGGGGACGTATTTGGCGGCGTCACCGCGGCCGTGGTGGGGCTGCCGGTAGCGCTGGCCTTCGGAGTGGCGTCCGGCCTTGGGGCGCTCGCCGGCATATACGGAGCGATAGCGGTGGGATTCTTTGCCGCGGTGTTCGGCGGCACGAAGTCTCAGATATCCGGCCCAACCGGCCCTATGGCAGTGGCTATGGCGGTCATAGTCACCAGCTACGCGAACAACCTCGCCGAGGCGTTTACGGTGGTCATCATGGCCGGCCTTATCCAGATTCTACTGGGTGTGATGAAGATAGGGCGGTTCGTGTCATTTACGCCATATTCCGTCATATCCGGGTTCATGTCGGGCATCGGCGTAATCATAATTCTGCTGCAGACCCTGCCGTTTCTGGGCGCGTCCGTCGCGATGGGCGGCCCGATGGGCGCGGTCCGTTCCTGGCCGGATGTCATAAAGGACGTCAACATCAGCGCGTTTGCCATCGCCGCCGTCACCCTTGTCGTGGGAATACTGTGGCCGGCCAAGTTACACAGGGTTTTGCCTCCCACCCTGGCGGCGCTTATGGCCGGCACTGCGCTGGGAATCCTGTGGCTTACCGACACGCCCGTCATTGGTGATGTGCCAACCGGGCTGCCGGAGTTGAAGCTGCCCGTGATCTCAGTCGATTTGCTGACGAGCGCCATCCAGCCGGCTCTGACCCTTGCGCTGCTCGGGTCGATAGACAGCCTGCTCACATCGCTGATAGCCGATGCGATTACCCGTACGCGCCACAGTCCTAACCGCGAGTTGATAGGCCAGGGTATCGGCAATATGATTGCGGGATTCATCTGGGGTCTGCCTGGGGCCGGGGCTACCCTGGGCACCGTGGTGAACATACGCGCCGGGGGCCGTACACAGGTATCGGGAGTGCTGCGCGCAGCAATACTGCTGGCGTTGGTCCTGGGCCTTGGGAAATACGTCGAGGTAATCCCTCACGCAGTCCTTGCCGGCATATTGATGAAGGTCGGATGGGACATCATAGATTGGCGATTTATCACCCGTATCCACCGCGTCCAGAGGGAACACCTTCTGGTGATGGTGATCACAATGGGACTCACGGTATTCGTAGACCTGGTCACCGCCGTGGTCGTAGGCCTCATAGCTGCGGGCATGGCCTACTCCCGCCAGCTCGAGCGGCTCGAACTTGACAACGTGGTGTCCGTGCCGCTGAGCGACCAAACCTTCCTGATGGTTGAGGAAGACGGTGATGATGTGGATGAATTCTCCGCGCGCGTGGGCCTGGTGGCTCTCAGGGGGAGCTTCTCCGTGGCGTCGTCCGTCAAGCTAGTCAACGCCATCAGCCTGGACATTCAGGAACATGAGATCGTCATCCTGGACTTCTCCGGGACCGTGTCCATTGACGATAGCGCGGCTCTGGTGGTGGAGCAGATGATCGACATCGCCATAGCTGAAGACACGGAGTGCATTGTGATGGGGCTGACAGGCGCGCCGGAGACCGCCCTTCTGTCGCTCAACGTCCTGAAGCGTGTTCCCGAAGATCAGTTTGTAGCGGATTTGAACGAAGCAAGGGAAGTCTCACAGCGTCTACTCAACGTCTAGGGCGAGTAGGTGGGGTGGAAGTCCTTCAAAGGGAAGCTGCCAGGCCTTACCCAGTTGCCCACATTTGGCGGGGTGGCTATACTATGGGCGCTGCGGCCAATCTAAGCCGACGGCCAATTTTAGAAGAGAGGTTTGTGACACAATGTCGCTACGCATCAATGACACGGCGCCTGATTTTACGGCGAAGACCAGCCGAGGGACGGTCAACTTCCACGAGTGGATGGAAAATGGATGGGCTATGCTCTTCTCGCATCCCAAGAGCTTCACGCCCGTGTGCGCAACGGAGCTGGGGTACGTGGCGAAGATGAACCCGGAGTTTGCCAAGCGGGGCTGCAAGGTGATAGGCCTGAGCGTGGACAAAGTGGAGGACCAGCAGCGCTGGGAGTCCGACATTGAAGAGCTTGCCGGCACGCCGATGAACTTCCCGGTCATCGCAGACGAGGACCTACAGGTTGCCAAGCTGTACGACATGCTGCCGGCGGAGGAGGGAGACTCCTCCGATGGCAGAACGGCCGCCGACAACCAGACTGTCCGCTCGGTGTTTCTGGTAGGCCCTGACAAGAAGATTAAGATGAGCCTCACCTACCCCATGAGCACCGGTCGCAACTTTGACGAGCTGCTTCGGGTAATTGACTCCTGCCAGCTCACCGCCGAGCACAGGGTGGCGACACCTGCCAACTGGAACAGCGGCGAGGATGTGATCATAGTTCCTGCGGTGAACAACGAAGCGGCTCAGGAGCTGTTCCCGGATGGCTGGGAGACAGTCAAGCCGTACCTGCGTAAGGTGAAAGACCCCAGCAGCTAGAAAGACCTCTAATGTAGGTTGCCGGAGCCGATGCGGACAGGCTAATAGGTTTTCAGACTCGTGACTGTGCGCCACAAGGGAGAGGTTTTTCTCCTTGGGCAAGGATTGGAGCGCGAAATGCCCCTAATCACAAGTCGTTTGACGTTGCTGCGCGTCACCATTGTGCTTATACTTCCGGTCATTCTCCTGGCTTGCGACCCTGATGCGCCTCCGGCCACGCTTACGTCTGAAGAGGCAACTCCCACTTCTATGGTTGCTCAGACCTCCGCCGAGACGGACCGGGAGGCGCTGGTTGCTCTCTACAATGCAACGGACGGTGAGAACTGGGAGAGAAACGACAACTGGCTGACCGACGCTCCAATCGGCGAGTGGTACGGCGTCACTACCGACGACAACGGACGCGTAACCAGCCTGAATCTCTTCGATATGGGGCTGAGTGGGAAGCTGCCGCGGGAGTTGGGCAGCCTCTCCAACCTGGAGACGCTGCTCCTCTCTCGGAATGGGTTGAGCGGAGAGATACCGCCGGAGTTGGGCAGCCTCGCCAACTTGTACGTGCTTAACCTCAGCGAGAACCAGTTGAGCGGTGAGGTACCATCTGAACTGGGCCAACTCTCCAACCTGGAATCGCTGGTCCTCAGCTATAACCGGTTGAGATGTGTACCGGCTAATCTGCAAGACCGGTTAGACACGGAATCTTCCAACCTGGGAGACTTGCCCTTTTGCGTCTCCAATGTCTCAGCCGAAACGGACGCCGAAACGGACCGGGAGGCGCTGGTCGCCCTCTACAACGCAACGGACGGGCCCAACTGGGCGAACAATGAAAACTGGCTTAGCGATGCTCCAATCGGCGAGTGGTACGGCGTCAGGACTGACGACAACGGCCGCGTAACATGGCTGTTCCTCTACGAGAACCGATTGAGCGGTGAGATACCGCCGGAGTTGGGTAACCTCGCCAATCTGGAGACGCTGGGCCTTTCTAATAACCGGTTGAGCGGGGAGATACCGCCGGAGTTGGGCAGCCTCGCCAATCTGGAAGATCTGTCCCTCAGAGGGAACGAGTTGAGCGGAGAGATTCCGTCGGAGTTGGGCAACCTCGCCAATCTGGAAGATCTGTCCCTCCCTCGGGCCCATAGGTCCCAGCTGGGGGGATGTGTACCGACCAGTCTGCAAGACCAGTTGTTTAATCCCGTCGGACCGCCGTTCTGTGCATCGGCGCCCGAGACGGACCGGGAGGCGCTGGTCGCCCTCTACAACGCCACGGACGGGCCCAACTGGGCGAACGAAAACTACTGGCTGAGCGGCGCTTCAATCGGCGAATGGTCCGGCGTCACTACTGACGACAACGGCCGCGTAACATGGCTGTACCTCAGCGAGAACCGGTTGAGCGGAGAGATACCGCCGGAGTTGGGCAGCCTCTCCAACCTGGAAAGCCTGGAACTTGCTCAGAACCGGTTGAGCGGTGAGATACCTCTGGAGTTGGGCAACCTCGCCAATCTGGAAGAGATGTATCTCTGGGTGAATCAGTTGAGCGGGGAGATACCGCCGGAGTTGGGCAATCTCTCCAATCTGGAGAGTCTGTTCCTTTCTGATAACCGGTTGAGCGGGGAGATACCGTCGGAGTTGAGCAGCCTCTCCAGCCTGAATCAGCTGAGGCTCAATAATAACGAGTTGAGCGGAGAGATACCATCTGAACTGGGCCGGCTCTCCAACCTGGAATCGCTGGTCCTCAGCGATAACGAGTTGATGGGGTGCGTACCAAGCAGTTTGCAAGACCGGTTGATAATGGCATTCTCCGACCTCGGCGGCCTGCCCTTCTGCGGGGCCGAGCCTGCCTCCACAACCACTCCAATATCCACAGCGACCTTCTCCGAAACGGATCGGGTAGCGCTGGTTGCCCTCTACAACCCTACGGACGGGCCCAACTGGGCCAACAACTATAACTGGCTGAGCGACGCGCCCATAGGCGAGTGGCATGGCGTCACCACTGCCCCATCCGGCCGCGTAGTAGAGCTATACCTCCGCGATAACGGTTTGAACGGGGAAATACCCTCCGAACTGGGAGACTTGACCCACCTGACGCGCCTTGTCCTCACCATAAACCGGCTATCGGGAGATATTCCCTCAGAGTTGGGCAACCTCTTCAACCTGGAGACGCTGTTCCTCTCTCGGAATGGGTTGAGCGGAGAGATACCGTCCGAGTTGGGCAGCTTATCCAACCTGATTTATTTGTCCCTTCTCGACAACAGTTTGAGCGGAGAGATTCCATCGGAGTTGGGCAGCCTCTCCAACTTGACGCTACTGGATCTCGGCGATAACGAGTTGAGCGGGGAGATACCGTCGGAGTTGAGCAGCCTCTCCAGCCTGGAGGAGTTGTGGCTCAACAATAACGATTTGAGCGGGTGCATCCCCGGCGCTCTGCAGGGTCAATTGAATGTGGAACGCTCCAACCTGGGAGACCTGCCATTCTGCGGGTAAGAGGCTGGACAGACCTACGACCGGGAAGCGCTGGTCGCTCTGCACAACGCAACCGGCGGCAGGCACATGGCGCTATCGGCCATTGAGCTGATGGCGGATGCGGGGGCGAAAGGGGGGTCTTCCCAACGGCGGGTCAGCCCGCCTTGATGCTGTGAAGGGGCAGGGTGTCGCAATCACCGCCCTAATGTGTCTGGTCGTTCCCGGCCGCCTTTGTCTCAGCGCTCTGCAGGTCTACGAGGGCTACGCTACGGCCTTCCCGCTTTGCCTCAAGCCAGCGTTTGAATGAACGTTGGCTCTCGCCGGAGGGACGACCGGCAATCAACCCCGCTGTGCTGATATCCTCGTCCAGGTCCGGCCAGCGAATTCCCTGCCCATTGCCTATCAGTTCCCAGTTGTCCCTCTCTTTTTGAGTGGCGTGAATCAGCCTGGGGTACCACGCCAATGGCACTGATATAGTGCGCCCGTCAGAGAGCTCCGCCGTCAGCGTGTCTTCGGTCACGGTCACGTCTTCGGCATTCGGTATCTGCACCTCAATCGTTGAAGTAATCATCCCACGCCTCCATCAGCAATCTGTGGTTCTCCTCGATTATCTGTAGTATACGAAGAATCTCAGGCCTCCGCATTCCACCGCTCCTTTGCACTCTCACGGGATCAAGCCAAAATTTGGCGATCCGACTATCGCGCGCCACGTGCACGTGCTGCGGCTCCTCCCGGTCTCCTGAATAGAAGAAGAAACGGTAAGGGCCCTCTGTCATTACAATTGGCATTGCGATGCTACTTGTCCCGCCCGGCCAGAGATGGGGCTATCCCCGCAGGAAGGGATTTGCCCCGGTCCTTGTAAGAGAGAATGAACTGTTTGGCCACTGTGGAAAGTTCGGTCAAAGCCTCGTTGGCGGTATCCGCCCACGCTCGGCATCCGGGTAGTTCCGGTATTCTCGGCCATGTAGAGCCACCCCTGCTCTTCACAGGGTTCGTGCAGAACGTAGTCTAACTGGTACAATTCCATCTTGGTCTCCCTGGTGTCCTTGTTCCTACCCCTCTTGCCTCATGTGATGCTTGATGTCATAGTTGATTATGAAGTCCAGATCCTCATCCGTAAAGTCGTCGTGCTAAGCCGAAACTTTATCTGTTTTGTCTATGCTACTGGAGTCATCCACCGCTGATTCTCCTATAGGAAACTTCTGCAAGTCAGATTGAACTGATGACGAATGCCGGGACGGGCGCGGAGGTAGGCTGGAGCAACGAATGCGGAATGAAGGCTGACGGAGTGATGATGCTTGATGTATACGAAGGGTTACTAATTGGTGTTCGAAGACTTGTCTGGGCAGGGCTGCCGGGCTTGGCGCTCGCGTTTCTGATTCCTGGATGTGACGGAGGTCCCGCGCCCGAGCCACCAACTGAAATGCCTGGAACAGCACAGGCTACAAACACTCCAACGCCCTTAGCGATTCCCTCAACAGTAACGCCAGCGCCGACACTGATGGCTTCTCCTACCCCAACTCCCACACCACCTCCAACGCCTACCCCGTTGCCTACAGCCACGCCAACTCTGAAGACGTACGCTCCGGCGATACCCGGTCCACCCCTGGCCAATCCGCGGTATGCGCATCAGGGGGTACTACTGGAAGACGGGCGCGTTGTTGTGCTCGGTGGGTACACTGACATAACCGAAGACAAATTTATAGACAATTGGCCCATATATTCCCTGGAGTTTTATGACTCTGAAAAAGATAGCTGGTCAACGGTCGAGCCGGAGGCGCATTTGGGTTATCTGTTCTTGGCAATCCAGCTGTCTAGCAGTAGGCTGCTTTTCGTTGGCTTCGATGCGAAGGAAGTCGGAGAACAGATAAAGCTATCGGGTGTGGTAAATGTGTTTGACCTCACTGAAGAGACATGGACGCAGATGTCCAGCCCCGGATTTTTCTCACAGCTCCCGGCCATGCTCTTGCTGGAAGACGGGCGCGTGATGGTCTCAGTCGTTTCAGACTCCGGCGACTCCACGTCACCATCGTCTCCTAGTACGAACGAGTTCACGATTTTAGATCCCGTTTCCGGAATATGGGAAAGGACATCTCCAAACGAACTCTTCAACTCCCACCGGCTCTTCCTGTTGAATGACGGGCGTGTGATGTCGCTGGGGTCGGTCGATCCCTATGCTCACGCTGAGGTGTATGACCCTGCAACCGGCACGTGGACCGTCTTAAGTAGTTTGGACCCCTATGATCATCGGGAGTATGCCATCCAATTGTCTGACGGGAGACTGCTCGCAATTGGACAACGGTCTCTCATATACGACCCTGCTACGGATGTGTGGGCCGCTGTTGACAATATGACGCAGGCGCGAATCGGCGCTACAATAACGCTGCTTTCCGATGGTCGAGTCCTGATAGCGGGAGGCGAACACCCTGACGGGATCCAACAAGGTCAGTTCTCGACCACGGAGATATTTGATCCGGCCACAAACTTGTGGACGCCGGGCCCCGGTCTATCTGAGCCGCGGTCGTTCCATTCAGCGACTCTCCTTCCAGACGGAAGGGTCATGTTCGCAGGGGGAGTAAAGGTGGAGGAGGATAGATACCTTCTCTACTCCTCGGTTGAGTTTATTGACCTCTCCTAGGTGGTAGCGAGTGCTGCCACCAAAAACCTCCCCTCGACTGCTAGTCCGTTTTCAGGCTAAAATAGGGCAGCCTTCATCACCTGTTCAACGCGGCGCTGACCGCTGACGGGGATGAAATCGTCTTGCGACGTAGCCTGAATAGGAGGTAAGAGATGGTACAGACCCAAGCCGATCCGACGACCACCAAAGCGGGAGCCCTGGCGGGGATACGGGTGCTGGACTTCACCTGGGTGAGGGCCGGGCCCTGGTGCACGCGCTGGCTGGGCGCGCTGGGAGCGGAGGTGATCAAGGTGGAGTGGCCCCAGAATCCCAGCACTCGAGGGGAGAACATCGCTTCGGGGCAGGGGACGCCCGAGGGTTTTCCCATAAACCTCAACACCAACGGCCACTTCAGTGACACCAACGCCAACAAGCTGAGCATCACGCTGAACACCAGGACTGAGCGCGGCATAGACCTCATCCGTCGGCTGGTGTCCATCTCCGACATCGTAATCGAGAACTTTGCCTTTGGCGTGCTGAACAACTGGGGCATCGGCTACGAGGAGATGAAGAAGCTGCGACCGGACATCGTGTACCTCTCCATGTCCGGTTTCGGCCATACAGGTCGAAACCGGGACTATCAGACGATGGGGCCAATCGCCCAGGCGCTGTCCGGCCTGACCTACCTGTCCGGTCTGCCTGGGAAGCCCCCGGCCGGCTGGGGCTGGTCCTACATGGACGATACCGGCGGAATGTACGGGGCCATCTACGCCCTCAGCGCGCTGTACCGGCGGAATGCCACCGGCCAGGGTCAGCACGTGGACAAGTCGCAGTGGATAACCGGCGTGGCCCTCAACGGCCCCGTGTTCCTGGATATGCAGGCCAACGGCCGCACCACGTACCGGGAGGGCTATCCGTCGGGGAATCGCGCCAACTGGCCCGGCACACCGCTGGTGAGCAACTACCGCGGGCGTACGGTAGCGCCCCACAACGCCTACAGGACCGCTCCCGGCGACTACAACGACTGGTGCGCCATCGCCTGCTTCTCAGACGACGAATGGCGCAGGCTGGTCGGAGTGATGGGTTCTCCTGCATGGGCGGTCTCTGACAAGTTCGCAACCCTGGATGGCAGACTGCGACACCAGGAGGAGCTTGACCAGGGAATCGAGGCGTGGACGAAGACCCTGGGCAAGTACGAGGTCATGGAGCTGTGCCAGGCGGCCGGCGTGCGGGCTATGCCTGTGCAGAGCAGCCAGGACCGCTTCGACAACGATCCGCACCTGAAGCACCGGGAGATGTATCGGAACGTGGAGCATCCGGTGCTGGGTTCGTGGCCGCTTCAGAACGCTCCATTCAAGATGTCGGAGACGCCGGTGTTCAACAGCCGCTCCGGCCCCCTGATAGGCCAGCACAACAAGGATATCTTCGAGGGCTTGCTGGGAATCAGCCACCAGGAGCTTGTGGACGGCTTTGAGGACGGCACGTTCTGGCCCAAAGACATGAGCATGGAACCCTATCCGTATCTGCAGGAGATGATTGAGTCGGACGCGCCCGCGGAGTGGACGGGTAACGACCCGAGAGGGAACCCCGCGCCGTCGCCTGTGCATACGCCTGGCGCTGAGCCGGAGGGGCCCTTCTCCGGAATTCGAGTGTTGGAGCTCGCCGATGAGAAGGGGCAGTGGTGCGGCAAGCTGCTGGCCGACATGGGCGCCGACGTCGTCAAGATTGAGCCGCCGGGAGGCCAGGAGACGCGGACGGTTGGGCCGTTCTTCCAGGATATGCCCAACAGGGACAGGAGCCTCTCCTTCTGGCATTACAACACATCCAAGCGCGGCATAACCCTGTCCCTGGAGACCGAGGACGGTCGCCGGTTGTTCCGGCGTCTGGCGGCCCAGGCCGACGTGATACTGGAGACGTTCCGGCCCGGCTACATGGCCTCCCTGGGTCTGGGCTACGATGACCTGAAGAAGGACAATCCCCGTCTGGTAATGTGCTCGCTGACCCCATTTGGTCAGGATGGGCCGTGGAAGGACTACGAGACCAGCGACCTGCTCCATCTGGCGGCGGGTGGTCAGATGGCGGGCTGCGGGTACACGGAGGAGGAGGAGCCGGACGCGCCGCCCATCGCTCCCGGCGGCGGGCAGGCCTGGCACATGGGGAGCCACTTTGCGATGATGGCTACTGGAGCGGCCCTGCTGAATCGGACGGTCACGGGCAAAGGGCAGTACATCGACGCCTCAGTCCACGAGGCCTGCGCCCTGACCACTGAGGCGGCCGTGACTCGCTACATCTACACAGGCCAGATCGTCCGGCGGCAGACCGGCCGCCATGCTTCGCCCACTCCCACGGACAAGAGCCAGCACCCGTGTGCCGACGGGAAATACATCAACGTCGCCGCGCAGATTGTGAACAGGCTTACCTCCGAGAGGCTGCAGATCCTGGGAGACTGGATGACGGAGCAGGGTCTTGCGGGCGACATACTGGATGAGAAGTACCGCAACCCGGACTCCATCACCGATAACGAGCTGTTCCTCTACTTCATCGCCAACATGGATAGGGACGACGTGTACCACGGCGGGCAGAAGCGCGGCTTCAATATGGGCGCTGTGCGGTCGCCGGAGGAAGTTCTGGCGGACCCGCATCTGCAGGACCGGGACTTCTGGGCTGAGGTGGACTACCCCGAGGTGGGAGCGAAGCTGCGGCATCCCGGGCCGGCCGGCATCTTCAACGGCTCGCCCTGGCGTATCTCCAGGAGAGCGCCCTTGGTTGGCGAGCACAACGAAGAGGTGCTGTGCGGCGAGCTTGGGCTGACCAGGGCGGAACTGGCGGTTCTTGCCGAAGGAGGCGTGGTCTAGCGGTCGTCGAACCGCCGGTCCAGGTCCCGGAGGAACTGGTCGACTTGGGGCGATAGCGGGGGTTGAGGCGCGTTCTCAAAGAGCGCCTTTGCCCTCGCGTCGTAGGCGGCCTCCATCTGGACCACCATCTCCCGGACTTCCGGATCTTCCTCTATCTCCTCGTCCAGTTCCATGTACTGCTTGCGCCCCTCTTCCGGGTCGGCCAGGTGGCCGGGGAAGTTATACAGGGCGCAGATGACCTGCAGGAGGCGGGCGGCTCCGGCGTGGTCCTCCTCCACGTCCAGGTAGTGTGGCAGCTGCACCATCAGGCTGAGGGTCTCTACGCCCTCCCGCTCCAGCTCGTCGCCTATCAGGCCCATGATGCTTACTGGCCCCTGGTAGTTGTTCGACATGCGGGCTGTCACAAGGCCCTTCAGCTTCTCCATCTTCTCAATGCCAGGAGACCCGGTCACGCGCAGGGGTCGCGTGTGCGGCACGGAGCTGTACATTCCACCGATGCGGCAGTACTGCTTGACCTTGAGTCGCTTCAGGATTTCCACCACTGACCCTATGTACTCCTCCGAGTTGGCATGAGGCTCCAGCAGGTGGAGGAAAAGGAAATCGGGGCCGTCATCCTGGCGGGTGTAGTAGATGTGGCTGTTCGGGATGGTCAGGAGTCGCTGGCCTTCGACGGTGTGGGTGATGGGACGGTAGCGGGTGAAATCGAAAAACGACCCGGGCGCGCTCAGCTTGCCAAGCTCTTGTGAGTCGAAGTGGGTCTCCAGCTTGCTCAGGGCAAGGGTGCCGACGCTGCCGGCGTCCACCCACGGAACCAGCAGGGAAAGAACGTGGGGGTCTCTCAGTTCCGGAAGGGGTTCCTGGATTTCAAACGCTCCGATATTCATAGTCATATGTTGGCATAACAGACCAATTTTAGCAACTCCCAGGGTTGTCTCACCTGCAGACTACACTATTCAGACTCAATCTCAATGCACTTGTATCTCACACACCGGCTGAGCACAAAACCAACGGGGTTGACAGGCCGGCGTATGAGGTGCAAGAATTGAGAAACCCGAAACCAGCCCTCTGAAGAGCGGGAGCATTGTTGAGACTGAGTATCATAAGGAAACCCTCAATACTTCGACAGACCTCTCCAGCCCTCCCAGATAGGCGAGGGTGGCGATCTATTAAGCCCGAACCAGGGCTGTTGAAGAGCCTCGGTTCGGAAAGGATGTGCGGTCCGGGTAGTTATGGGCTTCAGCTTCGCCCCGTGCAGTGGGGAGCATTAGTCTCGAACAGTGTAGTCATAGACCTATACGGCGTTGAATGAGAGTGCATATCAGTAGCTGAGATTAAGTCTCTTTCAGACAGACCCAAATATGCACAAACAAGAAAACGGAAGAAATCTGGCTGATTATGAGACTGAGTATGAATAGCTGGATATCAGGACTGGCAAAAGCGGCTTTCCCAACAGTCGCGTTGCTCCTGGCCTTGGCGGCATGCTCCGAGGACTCAGGAGGAGCTCCGCCTGCACAAACCGCTACTCCTATTCAGGTAGTGGTCACAACAAACATCATGGCGGACTGGGTTGAGATCGTCGGTGGGGACCGTGTTGAGGTCTTCAGCCTGGTTCCGGAGGGCGCAGATCCTCACTCATTTCAGCCTGGCGCTCAGGACATTGCCAGAATCGCCGACGCCGACCTTGTGCTGAGCGTAGGGCTGCGCCTCGAGGAGTCATGGCTCAAGGAGCTTCTGGAGAACGCGGCGCGTGACCCCGCGGGCATAGTTGAGATGGGCGAGCTTATCGATCCCATAGAGTTCT
The DNA here is from genome assembly GCA_965218945.1 of Dehalococcoidia bacterium. GTDB lineage: Bacteria > Chloroflexota > Dehalococcoidia > Lucifugimonadales > UBA2985 > DAOUJW01. The sequence goes on along the minus strand of OZ244718.1, from coordinate 1,588,454 downwards.
CAGAGACTCATGCCGAGGACGTCGAATTCTTGGAGTCGCTCGCTCACACTGTACATGAGGTGGAGGAGGGTGAAATCAGCCCGGAAGAGGGGTTGGAAGAGATCAAAGAGCTGATGAAAGGCCTCGAGCATCACGGAGAGGAGGAAGAGGACGAACCGCCCGCCATGGTGCGCGGAATACTCAGCCAGGTTGATGCAGGTCAGTTGGACGCTGTGGAAGCGATAGAGGAGTTAGAAGCCATTGCAGGTGAAGGAAGAGATGAGCACGGAGGCCACGGCCACGGCGTTTACGACCCCCATTTCTGGTTTGACCCGCTACGCGTTAAGACAGCGGTTAATGAGATAGCCGCTCGCCTGTCGGCCATTGACCCGGACAGCAGCGGAGTCTATAGCAGCCAGGCTTCTGAGTACAACGCTCAACTGGACGAGCTGCACGCCTGGACGGAGGAGCAGGTGGGCCTCATTTCGGAGGACAACAGGCTCTTCGTGACCTCTCACGACAGCTTTGGATACTTCGCGCTCCAGTACGGCTTCGATGTAGTGGGGGTCATTCTGGGCACAACCACCGAAACGGAGCCGTCGGCTGAAGACCTGACCGAGCTGATACACGATGTAGAGGAATCCGGCGCTAAGGTGGTGTTTGGGGAGACGACGGTGAGCGAGCGGCTGGCCGAAACCGTGGCAACGGAGACCGGAGCGCAGCTGGTCAGGCTCTACTCAGGCTCTCTTGGCGCTGAGGGCAGCGGCGCGGAGACTTACATCGATATGTTCAGGACCAACGTAGAGCGGATAGTGGAGGCTCTAAAGTGATGCAATCGTATCCCGGGCCTGTCGGATTCGAGCCAGAGGGGAGGACTCAGGAATGGCTATTGCAGGACCGAGCATAACCGTCGAGGATTTGACCGTCGTGCGCGGAGGGCACGTCGCTCTAACCGACGTCACTTTTGACGTGGCCGAGGGAACCCTTATGGGCGTCCTCGGCCCCAACGGCGCGGGCAAAAGCACGCTATTCGGAGCGATTGCAGGGACTCTGCCCATAACTCATGGCAGGGTTGAACTGCACGGCACAGCGTCCGAGAAGGGCGCGCTTGCCTACGTACCGCAGCGCGACCTGATCAATTGGGCTTTTCCCGCCACAGTGCTGGACGTGGTGACTATGGGGCGCACCTGGAACATTGGATGGCTCCGCCAGCCGGGCAAAAGGGACAAGGAGATGGTCCGGACGTGCCTGGAGCGGGTCGGACTTTGGGAGCATCGCTCCGACCTGCTTACCGAGCTTTCCGGCGGCCAGCGCCAGAGGGTTTTCATAGCCCGCGCGCTTGCACAGGAAGCCAGCGTCATCCTGCTGGACGAGGCGTTCAGCGGCGTGGACGTTGGCGCCCAGGAAGGGATTGTGGAGGTCCTCCAGTCCCTGCGGGACGAGGGCAAAGTGGTGATGCTGGCGACTCACGACCTCACCAACCTGTCCCAACGCTTCGACCAGTGCCTGTGCATCAACCACCACGTCTGCGCCTACGGCCCTCCCGCCGAGGTGTTCACCGCGGAGGTGCTGGAAGAGCTTTACGGCTCCCACGGCATCGAGTTCACCCCAGAACACTACGCCGCGCACTCACACGAGGAAGGGGCGTAATGGACTACATAACAGGGCCGTTCCAGTACGGATTCATGGTGCGGGCGCTGGTGGTCTCGGTCCTTGTTGGGATAATGTGCCCCATTCTCGGCGCATACGTCATAACGCGCGGGCGCGCTTTCATGGGCGATGCCCTGGCTCACTCGGTGCTGCCTGGTATGGTGATCGCTTTCCTGTTGGGGATCAGCCCCTTCTTCGCCGCCGTGCCTGCCGGAATCCTGATAGCCCTGTTGATGGGTTCCGTCAGCAGGCGAACAGGCATCAGCGAGGACACGTCCATAGGCATCATCTTTGCCGGTATGTTTGCCCTGGGGCTTGTGATGCTTTCCAAGGCCACCAACGTCAACGTCAACATCGAGGACCTGCTCCTTGGTCAGGTGTTGGGCGTGTCCCAAACGGACGTCTACATCTCGCTGGTACTTACCGCCCTGGTTCTGGTGGGGCTGTACGCTTTTCATCGCCAGCTCGTCTACACCACCTTTGACGAGGTGGGGGCATCAGTCGTTGGCATCAAGACCAGTCTGGTGGAGTACGTACTCCTTGCGCTTCTTGCACTGGTCATAGTCATAGGCATCCAGGCCGCCGGGATAGTTCTGGTAATGGCGATGCTCATCACGCCCGCGGCAACGGCGTACCTGCTGGCAAGGCGTTTCGTAGGCGTAATGGTGATTGGGGCCATTGTCGGAGCGGTGTCAGCGTTGGCCGGACTCTACCTCTCTTTCCACGCCGACCTGCCATCCGGGCCGGCGATGGCTCTGGTCGCGACACTGATGTTCGCCGCGGCGGCTACGGTGAAAAGAGGGCTGGCAACCGGGCGGGGCATGTAGCAGGGCGCGTCTCGCGTCTCATACCGATACCGGCTTGGGGCGAGTTCTTCGATGCCCTTGTAGAGTCCGACCAGAGGACGACCAGTCATCCGGTGGTGGCCGATTTGTTGTCCGGAGTTGTGTCCATAACATCTCAATCCTGCGCGTGGATATTAGGCGCGCCTACGGGGCGGAGTTGCCGCAAACGCCGCAACCGCGCACGCTGCGGGGAGGGCAAGGAATATTGCTACGGCCACGGTGTAGCTGTTCGAGATATCGAACAGAAAGCCAAAGGGCAGTGGGCCCAGAGCGGCGGATGCCACCATGCCCGCGGTGACCACTCCTCGAATGGAACCCAGGTGGGTACGCCCAAAGTAGTTGGGCCAGATGACCGCGGCGGTGGTCATTAGAGTACCGCCGGCCAGACCCAGTGAGAGCCCGTAGAGTATGGCGTGCCAGGGGTGCGCCATTACGAATGTCAGCAGCATGGCGAAGACTAGAATCAGCTGACCGCCAACCAGCACGAATCTGTTGGGGAACCTGTCGCACAGGAAACCCGCTATGAAGGTTCCGCACAAAGCCCCTGGCGCGATTACGCTGAGCGCTGAGGCTGCCACCACTGTGCTCAGACCCAGGCTGTCCATGACGGACACGTGGTGAAACACGAGCGCGGTGCCTATCAATGACTGGGAGGACCCCGCGAATATCAGCAGCCAGAAGGCGCGGGTCTTGAGCGCTTCAGAAAGGGTGAGGTTGACTTCGTCTGTAACGGCTGAAGATATCTGACCCTCAGATGGAACACCGTCTCCATCCGGAAGCAGCCCTATGGACTCCGGGCTCCTGCGGACCAACAGGATCGCCGGCATTAGCATCAGCAGCCAGACGATCAGCCCCAGTGCGACCCAGGCGCTGCGCCAGCCATACGCTGAGATGAGCAGATGTAACAGAGGGGGGAACGCGGCCTGACTCGCCACGGCCCCAAGGGAGTTCAACGCCATCACCCTTCCTCGAAGACGGACAAACCAGACGGCTATCAGGGTGGTTGGAATCAGGGTAAGAGATCCCTGGCCCAGGATACGGATAAGGGCGAAACCTGCGTAGAGGTGCCACTGCTGAGACACTTGGCCTATAAATATCAGGGCGAACCCAAAGAGGACCACTACGGCCGGCAGCACCACCCGCGCGCCGTACTGGTCAAGCAGGCGTCCCACAAGGAACATGGCTGCTGCTGCTGTGAGCGAGCCTGCGGTGTAAAGCCCGGATACGCTTGTTCTGGACCACCCGAGATCCTCTATTATGGGGTTCACGAAAACGGAGACAGTGTAGGTCTGCCCGGGTCCGGACGTGAACATACCCAGCCCGGTAACTCCAAGGATGATCCATCCGTAGAAGAATGGAAGGCGGGTTGTCCAGGGCGCGGAAATCCCTTGACTTAAACTAGAAGACATTGCTTGATTATATATTCGGTTGGCATGTGTGAGAAGCCGTCAGCGGGTGTCTCGTAGTTGGAATACGTTCTCGAGGGTGACAGTTGGATACCAAATGTGGTATTGTTCTTGCAGCAAGGGCTACATTGGATTATGGACGCGCCCTTATCCCAAACCCTCTGCCGACTCTAAGTCAGAGGATTCCACAGGAGAGAGTGAAGACCTTTGGACCCCGACCCTCCAAGTAGAGGCAGCCAGGGTGGAAGGCCTGCTACCAATTTAGCATCAGATCCTTCGGAACGGCCACGCGTCTTCTATGGATGGTGGATCGTTGCCGCGGCGGCGCTGGTAAGCACCATCCAGTCGGCTGTGTTCAACTCCGGCGCCCAGGCGCTCTTCCTTCCACTACAGAGGGAGTTTGGGGTTACGCGGACCGCCATCACGGTCGCATTCTCCCTCAGAAGACTTGAGGGCGGATTGACGGGGCCACTCGAAGGGTATCTCATACACTGGATAGGGCCTCGCCGGTACATGATGGGGGGTTGGGTCGTATTCGGGGCGGGCTTCATACTTTTGAGCCTGTCTCAGAACTTATACCACTTCTACGCATCATTCCTTCTGATAACTCTGGGTCAGAGCGTTTCGGGATTCCTGCCGATAGTCACTGTACTGATCAACTGGTTCAATTCCTGGCGAGGGAGAGCCATCGCCATCTATCAGTTGGGCGGGAGCCTGGGAGCGCTGCTGATCCCCGCCTTTACCTGGTCGATTCTATATTTAGGGTGGCGCCCAACCACGCTTGCCGTAGGAATCGTTACCATTATCGTCGGCCTTCCCCTGGCGGCCGTGATGAGAGCCCGGCCGGAGGACTACGGATACCTGCCGGACGGGAAGCAACCCGACAGCCAAGAAGCTTCAGGAGCGGATGCCGGAGAGGAAAAGGTCACGGTTGGCCAGTCCCTGCGAGATCGCAGCTTCTGGTTCCTGGCCCTGTCCCACTCCGCCGGAATAACGGCGTGGGGGGCGCTCCAGGTCCACCAGATACCGGCGCTGGTTGACATAGGCTTGGATGAGCTGGCGGCAGCCGGCATACTGTCCTATACCCTGGGGGTTGCGGCGGTAGGCCGGGTGATAGGAGGTTTCCTGGGCGATTGGCTGGGACCACGAAAGGTGACGGCCGTAGCGTTTATTTTCCAGGGAATCTCGGTTACTATTCTGGCCTTTGCCACATCTCTGACACAGGTGATGGTATTCGCGACCATCTTCGGAGTCGCTTTTGGGACTCGCGGCACCCTTATGACCGTGCTGAGAGCCCAGGTCTTTGGCAGAGAGAACTTCTCTCGCCTGGCCGGGCTCATGGACCCAATAAGCAGCGCGGCTGTCTTCATCAGTCCTCTTGTTGCCGCGTTGATGTACGATACCCTTGGATCATACCAGCTTGCGTTCCTCGGCTTGGCAGTATTCAACGCATCGGGAGCGTTGCTGCTTCTGGGAATACGCATACCTCCTTCACGATCCTAAACGCCGTAAGCGCGCAACCGGCAGCGGAGAGCGCCTACTTGGTCCAGGGTTGGCGGGCCCCGCAGTCCTAGTAGAGTGCAATCAGCGCGCCTATGGCGGCTGTCAGCAGGACAACCAGCCACGGCGGCGCTCTCCAGAACGCCAGGAGCGCGAACGCTCCTGCCGCCAGGGCGAAGTCCTCCGGCGTCTTGACTGCGCCGGTCCACACCGGGTCGTAGAGCGCGGCAAGGAGCAGACCCACCACCGCCGCGTTCACTCCCATCAGTCCCTGCCTGACTCTGGTGAATCCCCTTAGCCGCTCCCAGAAGGGCAGCACTCCCATGACCAGCAGGAAGGATGGCACGTATATGGCTGTTAGGGCCGCCAGGCCCCCGAGCCATCGCGGCGTCGTGGCATCTATCGCTGTACCCAGGTAGGAGGAGAAGGTGAACAACGGGCCGGGCACAGCCTGAGCCGCGCCGTATCCCGCCAGGAACTCGTCTTCTGTCACCCAACCCGGCGGGACGACCTCAGCCTCCAGCAGAGGCAGCACGACGTGGCCGCCGCCGAATACAAGGGACCCTGACCGGTAAAAGCTGTCGGTCATCGCGATCAGCGTATTGTCCGTGAGACGACTCGCCACGGGAAGGGCAAGCAGGAGAATGAGGAACAGTATCAGCGCCACCGCAGCGACGCGGGCCCCGGCCCGGGGGCCGGTCTCGCCACGCGGTTGCGCCTCCGGGGGGCGCAGGAATATCAGACCGAGGACCGCTCCGCCGGCGATCACCAACATCTGCGTCGCTATGCCCCCCGTCAGAAGGACCGCGACCGCCGCAAGGACGGCGATGGTGATGCGCGGCCTGTCCGGAGCGAGATTCCTTCCCATTCCCCACAGGGCAAGCGCGACGACCGAGGCAGCTACGATCTTCAGGCCGTGCAGCCAGTCGCCCATCTCTCCGCTGAACTCCTGCACGCTGTAGGCGAACAGGATCAGGGCAACCGCCGACGGAAGGGTGAAACCCAGCCACGCCAGGAAGCCGCCGATAAAGCCGGCGCGCCTGATGCCTACCGCTATTCCAAGCTGGCTGCTAGCCGGGCCCGGCAGGAACTGGCAGAGCGCGACGAGCTCTCCGAAGGTCTCTTCATCGAGCCATCTCCGCCGGGTTACGTACTCATCTCGAAAGTAGCCTATGTGGGCTATGGGGCCACCGAAGGACGTAACCCCCAGGCGGGTTGCAACCAGCAGGACTTCCAGCAATTTACCCACTAGAATCGGTCACCTCTTACCCCATATTAGCGATGTGCCGGGCAGACTGTGCATGGCATTCTCGTCTAGTTTCTCTTAAAATTGGAATGGCTGCAAGGAATGCACATATTTCGGCAACTAACATGAACTGACAAGATTGGGCGAAGCGATGAAGTTGTATTTGTCCTCCAACGGATTGGGTACTGAGTCCGACAAGCTGATATCTATGCTCTCGGATAACAAGAGGGCAGCCGTGATAATCAATGCCCTGGATTCCTCCGGCGACGCTGAGAGAAAGCAGGCCGCCGTAAATCGAGAGATTGAGACTCTTGCCGGACTGGGTATTGAAGCCGTCGGGTTTGATCTGCGTCTCTATTTCGGACGCCCTGAGTCGCTCAAAGAGGAGATGGCCAACTTTGGTCTGGTGTGGGTTATTGGCGGGAACACGTTCGTGCTGAGAAGAGCAATGAACCAGAGCGGGCTTGATCTATTCCTGGAAGAAAACAGAAGCAATGATGACTTCGTTTACGCCGGTTATAGCGCAGGGGTGTGCGTACTCGCGCCTACACTTCGGGGGATCGATCTCGTCGACGATCCGCATGAAACGCCGGAGGGGTACGATGAACGTGTTATATGGAGTGGGTTGTCCCTGATAGACTACTGTATCGCTCCGCACTACAAGTCGGGCCACGAAGAGTCGGAGCTGATAGACAGGGCGGTCGAGTACTTCATAGACAACAAGATGTTGTTCAAAGCCCTCCACGATGGCGATGTGGTAGTCGTCGAATGAGGCTGCAGACTATATGTTGTAGAATGGTACCTCTAAGGAGTGCAACGTATGCGGCAGATCATTCACGCCGACTTCGACGCCTTCTACGCCTCTGTCGAGCAACTGGACAACCCTCACTTGCGCGACAGGCCTGTGGTCGTGGGAGGAAGTCCTGAAGATCGAGGCGTGGTGGCGTCGGCGTCGTACGAAGCGCGACGCTTTGGCGTCCGCTCAGCAATGCCCATGCGGACGGCGCTCAGGCTCTGCCCGGACGCCGTAAGGGCGCCTGTCAATTTCAACCGCTATCGTGAGGTGTCTCGCCGGGTGATGGCGATCTTTCGTGAGTATACGCCGCTCGTGGAGCCGCTCTCTTTGGACGAGGCGTACCTGGACGTCACCGCATCGGTTGTACCCGGACGAGACGCCGTAGACATCGCACGCCAGCTCAGGAGTCGAGTCAAAGAAGAGCTGGGGCTTACCATCTCCGTGGGAGTTGCCACCAGTAAGTCGGTGGCCAAGATAGCCTCAGATATTGGCAAACCGGACGGCTTCAAAGTCGTTCCGTCGGGTTCTGAGCGGGACTTCCTGGAGCCGTTGCCGGTGGGACGGCTATGGGGTGTGGGCCCCAAGAGTGTAAAACGCCTCAACGCCGAAGGCATACATACAATCGGAGACCTGGCGTCTCAGACGGACGAGTGGTTCACTCTCGTGTTCGGAAGGACGGGGAGTCGTATACGCTCACTCGCTTTGGGCAACGACGATAGCGCGGTTGTGGTCGAAAGGGAAACTAAGTCGGTTAGCTCAGAGAGTACGTTTCCACAGGACACCGGGGACCGCGATGTGCTCCTGGAAATGGTGAGCAGGCTAAGCCAGGACGTAGCGCGTGGACTGAGAGGCAGCGCCCTGCGCGGCCGCACTGTGAAGATCAAGCTGCGGCTCTCCGATTTCACCACGCTAACTCGCCAGAGGACCCTTTCGGAACCCGTGGAGTCCTCGGAGGATATAGCGCGCGCCGCCGGGGCGCTGCTGGAATCCGAGTTGGTCCAGGATAGAAGGTTCAGGCTGGTCGGAGTGGGTGTGTCCGGATTCGATGATCGCCGACACAAGGATAGTCAGGGTGAGGCGGTCCAACTCAAACTGGCGGGCTTCCAATAGGGAGAAGAGTTTGGAGGAGGCGGACTGCGGGCTGGCCAGCCGGTCTTCCACAGAATCTGTGGGTATGATTACTCTCTACAAGAGTGACGCTGGCACCCCAGGCAGGACTCGAACCCGCAACCTACGGCTTAGAAGGCCGTTGCTCTATCCTTTGAGCTACTGGGGCTGAAGAAACCAACTACATTTTAACAACTGAAACGCCGTGCGCCAAGGTGCATATTTGCGGATCCGGTGTCCGGGTGTTTGGTGTCACTCAGTTTCGCTCTGACGGGCAGGCGACCAAAGTCCCAGATTGACCTCGTCTTGTGCTCTCATAGCGGCCAGTTCCGGGCCGTTGTTGGCGACGGAGTTTACAAGAGGCGATACCTCGTAGGCTTCCATTGCGTCGGCAGGGTAGGGGGCGAGGGCGCTGCCAAGCAGATGGTGGTCTTGCACGTTATGGTCAAGCCAGAGCTCCTCACGTTCCCTCGGCAATATGACGGGCATCCGGTCATGGATGGGTTTGAGCAAGCTGTTGGCGGTCGTGGTGATTATGGCGCAGGACCTGACCAACTCGCCCGACGGGTCCCGCCATGTTTCCCATAGTCCGGCAAAGGCGAACGGCTCCCCTGAGGCTATCGTTATCCTGTATGGCGTCCTGCTTGAGCCGCTGCGCCGCCACTCGTAATAGCCGTCGGCGAGGACGAGGCAGCGTCTGCGACTGAACGCGCTGCGAAAAGCGGGCCTCTCTGCCACCGTCTCCGCGCGGGCGTTGATCATGGGTCTGCCTGATGAAGCGCTCCTGGCCCAGGACGGGACCAGCCCCCATCTCAATAGATGTGCCTGCCTTCCGCTCCCGTTCAGCACGGCAAGCACCGGTTGCGTGGGGGCGATGTTGTAGCTGGGCGCGTGGGTTAGACCGGCGCCGTCAAACTCAAACCGCGCTTGCAACTCTCCTATGTCCGCAGTCAGAGTGAATCGTCCGCACATGACAGGTCGCTTCCGAATGCGCTTCGCGGACCCGCCTAGTCCTCCGAGTGCGTCCGCACCAGGTGGACTCTTGCTCTTCCAATGCCCAGTTTCTTTATGTCCCTGATATTTAACCTGCCGACCGCGCCGTCGGTTGTGAGGTGCTTCTGCACCAGGTATCCCAGGGGTCTGGCGGCCAGAAGGGCAATCGTGGCGGCGGAGATGACGTTGGGCAGCTTTCGCCAGCGCCTCTCACTGCCGACGGCTATGACGCACGCCAGCCCCGCCAGTCCGGCGGCCACCACAATGTTGGTGCCACAATAGGGGGATATGGCCAGATCCTTTTCACCGGCCTTCAGTCTCTCCAGCGCCTCCGACGCTGATTCCGACAGCACATCGTCGGGAATGTCTCCGTAGACGAAGAATCCTCCCTGGGTGGAGTTCCCGGCGACTACGCCGTGCTTGTCCGACTTGGAGAGCGCAATGGCGATGGTGGCGTGCTCCAGGGCGTGGTTTCTGCGTACCTTCTTGAAGAAATCCAGATTCATTTTTGTCCTCCGCTTGATGGGAGCCGTCTCTCAGTATAATAGCACTCTCAGCAGCCTCGCGCTTTCCGGCGGCAATTGTCGAGCTAGCCGGCTGGCGCGCGTTTACATGTGGGGCCGGTTCAGGTGTCGCTAGCCCGTCCGTATAATCCCGCCCAGCCGGATGCCGCTCAGGGTAAGCGCGGTGACGATTATCCCCGCAATGACGACACCCAAGCCAATCAGCGGGATGGCGCGCCGCGCCGGTATGTTGAAGACCCAGGCGGCCATGGATCCCGTCCAAGCCCCCGTCATTGGCAGCGGGATGGCCACGAGGAGGACCAGGGCCATGTCGCCGTAGGTGTGAAAACGGCGGCCCTGCACTCTTTGCAGGCGCTCCAACTGCCAGGCGAGAAGCCTCCCGGCTGGATTGGGGAAGCTCTGAAGGAACCTGGAGAGGCGGTCCAGCCCGGGCACAAGCGCCAGCACGGGGACCATGTTGCCCGCTATGGCGATGGGCAGGGCAACGTACCAGGGAATCTCAAGGGTGTATATCGCAAGGGGAATAGCCAGGCGCAGTTCGCCTATAGGGGTCATGGCGGCGGCGAAAGTCGCCAGCAGGTCTAGCAGTTCCATAAGCCCACTAAGGATACACCAAGCCTCTCTGAGTGAACAGGCCGGCGTCTTGTACCAGACCATTTTCCAAATGCGTGGAGAATCTGTTATCCTGAATTGCCAAGTCTGAGCAGGGTGGTGCTTTTATGTACGAGATAGATCTGAAAGGCAAGAACGGCGTAGTTTTTGGTGTCGCAAATGAACACAGCATAGCCTGGCCCATCGCCAGAATACTGCACGACGCCGGCGCGGGGCTGGCCCTGGCGTACCAGAACAGCAGGTTGGGAGAGCGTGTGGCGCGCATAACCTCGGCTATGGAGAACGTGCATCTGCTGGAGTGCGACGTCTCACAGGACGAGTCCATAGAGTCCGCTTTCGACAGCATGAAGCGAGAGTTGGGCGGCATTGACTTCGTGGTGCACAGCGTTGCCTATGCGAACAGGGAAGACCTGAAAGGGGAGTTCTCGAAGACGGCCAGGGACAGCTTTCTGATGACCCTGGACATAAGCGCGTACTCGCTGATACCCATAGTCAGGCACGCATCCTCTCTCATGGATGGAGGGGGCAGCGTGGTCACGATGACGTTTCAGGCGTCGGAGAGGGTGTTCCCCGGTTACAACGTAATGGGTACGGCCAAGGCAGCCCTGGAGAACGAGGTGCGCCAGCTCGCGGAGGAGTTCGGTCGCCAGAACGTCAGGGTAAACGCCATCTCCGCGGGGCCTCTGGAGACCCTGGCGTCCCGGGGCATCTACGGCTTCCCGGACATGCGGAAGATTCACGCCGAGAAGGCGCCTCTCAAGCGCAACATAACCCACGAGGAGGTGGCGAAGACGGCGCTGTTCTTGTGCAGTGACCTGTCCAGTGGCATAACGGGAAGCATTATTCCGGTGGACGCGGGCTACCACATAATGGCGGTGTAAGGGGGTAGGCTAGCTAGAGACGCCGGGTACCGGGAGGTTGTCCACTATGCTGGTGATGACCTTTTGTCCGTCCAGCCCGCGGGCGCGGGCCTCTGGGGTGAGGATGAGCCGGTGTCCCAGAACGCCAACAGAAAGCTCCTTCACGTCGTCGGGCACGACATACTCCCTGCCTCGCATCAAAGCCAGGGCCTGGGATGTACGGAAGAGGGCCAGGGAGCCTCTGTGAGAAGCGCCCAGCACTATGTCCTGGTGCTGGCGGGAGGTCTGGGTCAGTGAGACGATGTACTGCCGGACCAGGGGGTCGACGTATATGCCCCTGGTCTCTTCCTGTAGAAGCATCACCTGCTCGGGCGTGGCGACAGGGGCCGCATCCTCGATGGGGTTGTGTTTCTCCTGCCTCTCTATGATTGCCAGCTCCTGCTCAAAGCTGGCATATCCCAGGTTGACCCGCATGATGAACCGGTCCAACTGGGCCTCCGGCAGGGGGAAGATGCCGTGGTACTCCACCGGATTCAGAGTGGCTATGATCAGGAAAGGCCTGGACATGGGGTAGGTCACGCCGTCCACGGTGGTCTGATGCTCCTCCATTGCCTCAAGCAGGGCAGCCTGGGTTTTTGAGGGAGCGCGGTTGATCTCGTCGGCCAGCACCACCTGAGCCATGACCGGCCCGGGTCTGAACTCAAAGTCCCCGCTCTTCTGGTTGTAGACGTTCACTCCTGTTATGTCGCTGGGAAGGAGGTCGGGCACAAACTGGATGCGCTTGAAACTGCACCCGGTGGACAGGGCTATGGCTCTCGCCAGCGTGGTCTTTCCCAGTCCGGGCACGTCTTCAATGAGCAGGTGGCCCTCGGAGATCAGGGCGACCAGGCTGAGCTCAATGGCGTGGTCTTTTCCAATGATGACCCGCTTTACGCTATCCAGCAGGTTCTGGGCAATTGCCGATGCTTCGCTTAGCTGATTCACACTATTCATTTAGTCACCTGCGCCCTAGTAGTCCCACACCGTACCAGTTTACCAGAAGGCGCGTTGGAATGTTAGTTGCGATTTAGGGGGGCTGGCGCTTATACCGGAGATACGGATGCCTTTTCAGGCCGCAATCGCAGGTCCATCAGCGCCCTCTTGATACGATTCCAGGCCCATAGCATCCGGACTATCTCCACAGCGGAGGGGTTCTTTCCGCCGTACCGCTTCTCCACGAAGGTGCGGCATATCAGGTCTATGTCCTCTTTGTTGCCGGGCAGCAGCCCGGAGAGTAAGTCTGCGAACTCAAAGGGCGTTTGCGAGGTAGGGCAGGGGATACCCAGGAAGACCACGAGACGATGTATGCGTCTATAGGCCATCTCCGGGGTGCTGAACTCGCCGTACTGTCTCGTCCAGAAGAAACGCAGGAGGAGTATCCCTATAGCCATGAAGGCAACGAAGAAAAATCCACCCGATCCCAACGGAGTGCCGAAATGACGAATTGGCAGAGCTCTGTTGCCCTGTCCTCCAGGCAGCTCCCCTCCAAAGTCGTCCCTTTCCTGGACCTCATCCTTAGGTTGCAGCAACTCGCTCACGGAGGTCTGCGCATCCGGCCCCAGCTCTCCGATGCCAAGGTCCGCAAAGTTGTACCCGCCGCCGGGGAGGGCTCTTGGTCTCAGGTCGTAGATGGGTGTGGGCTCGAAGGGCACCCACCCGATGTTGGGGAAGAACACCTCCGGCCAGGAGTGGCTGTCCCTGTCCTTCACCAGGAATCCATCCTGTTCCGGGTCTGCGGTGCCGTGCCCGAAACCCAGAACCAACCGGGTGGGAATGCCCAGCGTCCTGAGCATCATGGCCATTGATGAGGCAAAGTGGTCGCTGTAGCCCCTCCGGGACTCAAAGAGGAAATGGTCGACCACGTCCGCATCGTGGTCGATGGGGGCCTGCACGGTGGTGTACTCCATTGTCCTCAGGAACCCCTCTATAGCTACTGCGCTGTCGTAGGGGGTTGCAGACCCTTCAGTAAGGGCCGCAGCCAGCCTCGCCACCCTGGGGGGCAGGGTGTCAGGCACCTGGAGGTTCCTGTTCAGGATGCCGGGGTAGTAGTCCTGGGTGGCGTTGCGCATGGCTTCCTCGCTTGCCAGGTCCAGCTCGGCAACGATCCTGTAGGTGCTGTTGGGTCTCAGCGGCTCGACGGGTTTGTACAGCACAGGGGAGATCCCCGGGGGGGTGCGCGTGACCTCCATGCCCACGGTCTTGCCCTGCCTTTCCAGCGCCTGTCCGAGTTCGGAATAGTAGGAGGTCGAGTTGTACTCGATGTTCAATTCGTACGTGCTGCCCGATGAAAGCTCCTTGGTCAGCCGCGCCACAATCAAGTCCGACGGGATATCTGCTAAGCCCAGTTCGCCCGCTCCGGCGGCGCTTGCGGACATATCTGTCGCCATTGCCATCACGTCCGGCGGCAGACCCTCGTTCACATCCACGTTGAGCAGGTCCAGGCTAAAGGACTCTGTGACGGGAATATGCTGCTCTGCGCCCGGCTCTACAAGGACGGGCGTGCCGCCCACCATGAGATATGGCGAGTCCACGTGCATCTCCACCCAGTACGCCAGTGAGGAGTCCGTGAACGCCGAAATCTCCAGTCCCTCCTCCTCTTCCTCGGGCTGAGACGGGCCGTAGGTGCTCAGGGGCCGCTCCTCCGTGTTCTCGACCTTCCACGCCTTGGACGTGTACTCGTCGTAGGCGACGGCAGGCCAGTAGAAGGGAAAGCGGGAGTTGGATGAGAGGACCGGGTCTTCCCCGGTGGGCACGGGCCTCACCAGGGGCAGCACGGGCCCGAAGAATCGAAGGGATGCGAGTCTGTGCCCAGGGACTGAGGCAAATACTCGATGCAGCTGCCCACGGACGTCGTCCACTGCGCTGTCTATCGGCCTGAGAGCCCATTTGAGAGGCTTGGTGTCCGTGTCCGCCATTGGGACCAGCGCGGTCGCTCCCAGGGTCACGGCGCTCAGCAACAGGCCCATGAGCAGAGACAGCCGGTGCATCGCGGCTGGATAAGTCTTGCCCTGGGCTTGCAGCACTTCGCGCCTCTTCAGGCCGGTTGTATGCACCAGCAGCAGAAGGCCGAGGAACAGAAAGGCGAGCATGTATATGAAGAAGCTATCAGGCAGGTAGGTGAGATTGATAAGCATCCCTGTGCCTATGGAGAAGAGGGTAATCCACACGTTGCCGTACCTGAAGAGAATCCAGGATGTTACGTACGCCGCCAGCCAGGCTATCATAACCAGTATCAGAGATAGAGGGAGGGTATCGTTGGTGGCGTCCTCGCCCGTTACCGCCAGCCACCACTCGGCCAGCCGGCTGTGCAGCGCATCGATCTTGAGATCCCAACTTTGGGCCTCAGTCAGGTAGACCGCCGAGAGATAGGCGACGAGCGCGCCCAGCGCGAGGACGATCAGGTGGTAGCCAAACCTCTGCCTACTCCTGCTGCCGACAATCGCCGCCAGCAACGCGGCCACCAAAACTATGACGACGAGAGGCGGAGATTCCACCCACTGCGCTGCCTCCACAGACCTGACGACAACCGCCAGCACCGCGACCTGGAGCAGCAGGGTCAATCCCTGCGTCTCCAGCATATTCCTCAGCCGGACTATCCGAGACAAGCTAAAGGCTCCTTATCCGGTAAATCATGCTCGCGCCCCTGAGACCTCTGCCGGCGGCGCCATGTTGCCGGTGGAGCGCCATCGGTATCGCAGACTCTGGGCTATGTCCTCGTTGTGCTGCAACAGGTAGATAGGCGTTCCCCGTTGGTTGAGCTGGTTGAGCAGGAGGCCAGGGTCTCTTCGGTCTCCAAAGGACTTGGGGTCTACCACCACCACGGTTGCCGATATGCCCTGGTGGATCAGGGATTCCAGCAGCGGGATCCACGCAGGGTCGACCGAGGGGGTAACCACTACAAGCGACACCGCCTGTGAGGAGATCTGGGAATGCCAGAGTGTAAGAAGCTCTCTGAGGGGCAGGTTTCCCTGTGCCCGCGCCTCCGTAAGGGCCAGCAGCAGCCTGTCCAGGGCCGGTGCGCCTTCCTGCGGCGCCATTGTGTAGGAGCGGTCTCCATGCGCCATCAGGCCTACGGCCCATGCCGCCTCCGAGTAGCTTCTGGCAACGGAGGCCGCCGCGGTGATGGCGTACTCTTCGGTGCTCTCCGGTCCTTCGCCGTAGTGCGATTCGCCGTGCAGGTCCAGGAGAATCCACACCAGGTCTTCCATGCCGGTGTCGAACTGCTTCACCATGAAATTGCCCTTCCTTGCCGTGGAGGGCCAGTGAATGTACTTGGAGCTGTCTCCGGGCTGATAATCCCGTATTGTGGAGACGGAGGAGGTCGCCTCCGGGCTGCTTCCCTGCACGTCGCCCTCTCCCACGATCTCGCCGCGTGTGATGGAGAAGGGAGGGATTTCCACCATGTAGGGGTACACCACGAACTGCTGCTCGCCGGGGTTCCTGCGCCGCAGCCGCACGAAGCTGAAGGGGTCGCTGCTGGTGACCGTGGGCGCTCCCACCTGATATATGCCGCGATGCCTGAGAGGTATGCTCGACGCCAGTGTCATCTCACCGGAGCCGGGCACGTTGACCACCGCGCCCGAGTTGTGCCCCGGCAGCTCCGGCATGTCGTCAATTTCCAGTCCCAGCTTGGGCAAGGGTGCGGAGTTGTGTATGGTTATCCGGCTGTCCACAGACTCACCCACCTGGAGCTTCCCGAAAGTTCGTTGAAAGGTGATCCGGGTCCCCCACAGGTTCAAATTCGCCCAGAGAGCGCTGCCTGCCAGGACCAGCGCCGTAACCGCGAGGAGTCTGTAGTAGATCGCGTAGCCGGTTCCCAGAGACAGGAACAGGGACAGGAACAGGAGCGCCAGGACGGCGTGTAATCGCTGTGGTCTCATTAGGCTAGCCTGCTTGGGCCAAGTCGAGGGTTGGGGCCTGAGCGTCTTCCTCTTCCTCGTCTTCCTCATAACCCCGGACGTACACCTCCCAGCCAGCGACCAGGCCCGCTATGGCTGTGAGGATACCGGGAATAGTGCCAGCCAGCACTGGCAGCAGAGGAAAGCGGGAGTAGGGCGTGTAGGAGGCCTCTTCGATGAAGTGAGGGCCGTCGTAGGACCAGGTGGACATCCACTCTACGCCAAGGCCGATTACCAGCAGCAGGGCTATTCCTTCCCTGGCAAAGCCCTTGCGCACAAGCGCCGTGCCAAGGACTATCAGCCCGCCAATGCCTACGGGAGTCAGCACGCTAAGGAAGAGTCGATGGGGAACGAGCATCAGGATCGAGCGGTTGGCTATGTGCCCGACGAGGGCCGTGGCAAAGAACAGGAATATTACAGCCGACAGGAGCCCCAGAACGAGAAAGAGGTTGGAGGTCTTATCGCTTCTCTGGCTGGGGATTGAGGTCTCCAGGATGAGGAAAAGCAGTAGGGGAACGGCCACGGCATAGGGCCACAGCGGAGGCGCCAGCGCCTTGAGGTCGAGGAGGGCAGTGGTGTCATACACTATGGGTAGCACCTGCAAGGTGGGCAGCAGTACGAGCGCGACTATGCAGACTGCCCACCAGAGTTGGGCTGCTGCGCGGCGTCCCGATACGGCAAGTGAGCCCGCGTAAATGGCGAGCGCCCCTGCGCCCAGTGTCAGCGCTGCCGCCGGAATCTGGAACAGCGGCCTGATCTGGCCTTGGGACTCAATCACAACCACCCCAGCGGCGGCCACAAGAGATACGGCCACAACTGATGATACAAGCCTGACAAGGCTGCTGGCTTGCAAGCTGTGGGGGCGGTCCGGACTCATCGTTTCCACCTATTTTGCCCCCTTGAGGCCTGAGCATATGCAAATATCTCCAGCCCTCATCGCGGCGCTGGAGACTGCATTCGCGAACATTCTATCACTTAGAGCAGTCTGTTAGCTAGCAAGTTTGCCAAGGTGATGGGAAACCAGTGGATAGTGTCCGCTCATCCCCGTGTTTAGTGCTGGGCGGGATCTGAGCAGGTCGAAGGAAATGAGCGGTGGCAACTACGCCTCACCGCCAGACCACCCCGGCGAAGCTTGTCCTCGTGGAAACGGAGAGCAGGGGTCTATTGTGCATTTTCATAGGGGGCCTGGATTCCTGCTTGCGGAGGCCTTTGAATAACCCTAAATCCCTTCCCCCGCTTGCGTGGGAAGGTCAGAGCCTGCCCCGTACTTGATACAGGGATGGGGGCAAACAAGCGGTCTGTCCACACACGATTCACACCCATCTCAATCTTCCCCCTCGATGGGGAAGAGGTTCTGCGTCCCGACAAATGAGTTACGCAAAGCTCTGCTTTCGCAGGAATGGCTTTGTAGGGGCGGTTCGCGGAGCCTGTCCCAGAATGATGAATTGGTGACTATTGGTGAGTCGGTCGTGCCAAGTCCGAGTCTGTTGTCACAGTCGGAGCGATGTCTTGACCGTCATTCGATCTTGCAGGCGGCGCGGATTAGGAGACATGGTTGGTTAGGCCGTCGTCGGTCACCCCCTCATGGCCCTGCTATCGCCGCCTGCGCCCATCTCTGGTTCCACCTGGGTCTGCCCCGGTCGCGCCATACGCGCCACAGGGTGCGCAGGTTGAAGCTCGTGGCCAACAAGACCCATTCGGCCGACACATTGACAATGCCACGGAGCAAGAACCGCCGAGCGCCCTGTTGCTCTTTGAGGATCCCAAAAGCCGGTTCTGGCAGTTGCTTACGCTGCTTGTACGCCTCTTTGGCCTCCTCAGTAGACATCCATACCCGATGACGACGCAGGACAGCTTCGTGAGGACCTACCTCCAGCCCACGCCCATGACGCCCATCCTTGGTGCAGACCCCGAAGGCCGGACACACCTGGCAGACGGCTCCGGAGGCTCGGTACAGACGCATGAGCGTTCCCCTGGTACGCTTGAGTCGGGTGAAGCGCAGTATCTGGCCCATGGGACAGGTGTAGCTATCCATCTGCTCATCGTAGCAAAAACGGTCCTTGTGGTAGGGGTGTTCAAGGGCCTTGTGCTGCGACTCCGGCATGATCACCTGTTGTTCCCGTTGGGCGCACGACTCCAGGTTGGCGCCGGAGTGATAGCCCGCATCGGCCAGCGTTGCCTCCGCCCTGTCTCCAATCATCTCCTCGGCTTGCTCCAGCATTGGAGTCAACTGACCACTGTCGTTGGCCTCACACACCACCTCCGCTGCGGTGATGACTAGCCCCGTGCCTTCGCCGGCGCCCGGCTCCAGTGGCGAGACCATCGCTTGGGCATTGTAAGCAGCCACGATGCCTCCACCAGCCTTCATCAGACTCGCATCACCATCGGTAAGATTGATACGTTGCTGTCCCTCTTCACCTGCAAGTTGTTCCATTGCCTGCTGCACCTGTTCTCTCAGCGCCTTGTTCTTGGCAAGCTCCTCCGGCAGACGCACAGAGACAGCGTCTTCCCCAGCCTCGTTCTGCGCCTCAAGATCACTGATCGCCGCGTCCACCCGCTTCAGCAACCGTTGCAACCCTTCAGCATCAAAGCTCCTATCCTTCGCTGCATTGGCAGCTATCTTCGTCCCATCCACAGCCTGCACCGCCAACTCCACCAAGCCCATGGCCACCATCGTGCGCACCGTTCGCTTAAAGAGCCTTCTCATCGCTCCACGATGGTCTCTGTAGAACCGCCACAGGGTATTGTGGTCCGGGTGCTGCCAAGCTGTCAGCCAAAGGTACGGTATCTGGTCTCGGCAGGCCGCCTCCAGCTTGCGGCACGAGCGCACGCCGGTCATGAACCCATACAACCACACGCTCAGCAGCCCGCGAGGATGGTACGATGGCGCTCCCAATGCCTCACCATCTATCTCAACTCCCAACTCAGACCATCCCGAACGCTCCAAAGCGTCCACAAACTCCGCCACAAACCGCACCGGATGGTCTTCGGGCACAACTTCCTCCAGTGTAGGAGGAAACAACCACGGCTGCTCTCGGTTCAGTGGGCGACGCGGCATTGAACTCTCCATCAATCAATTCTTGGCCACAATTCTAACCCGTTTCACCCACATCCGAAAATACACACCCTTTATGAGACAGGCTCCGCGAAGCGCCCCTACCTCACGCTTATGGTGAGCTTGTCGAACCAAATGAGCGGTGAGGGTCGTCTGCGCTACCTGGTCATGCTCGCCAGGTGGTCATCCAACGTTTGTGACACGGCCTCACAACTTATTGGACACCAGCTTGGCGTCCTGCTCCGGCTCCTTGCCGGAGGCCAGCACCTTCCGAAGCTCCACCATTTCGTCGCGAAGCAGGGCTGCCTTCTCGAACTCCAGCGCCCTGGCGGCCAGCTTCATCTGGGATTCCAGGTCCTTGATAACCCTCAGCAGGTCGTCCTTTGGCATGTCCCGGCGCGTCCGGTAGGAGGGGCGGGACTCCGCCACGGCCTTGACGCGCTCGGTGATGTCTCGGATGGCCTTGCTGATGCCCTGGGGGGTGATGCCGTGCTCCACATTGTGGGCCTCCTGGATGTCCCTGCGGCGGTACGTCTCACCGATGGCCTTCTGCATCGATTCGGTCGATGCATCGGCGTACATGATCACGTGACCCTCGGCGTGGCGGGCTGCCCGCCCTATGGTCTGGACAAGAGAAGACTGGGAGCGAAGGTAGCCCTCCTTGTCGGCGTCCAGTATGGCTACCAGGCTGACCTCAGGCAGGTCCAGTCCCTCCCGGAGAAGGTTGATGCCCACGACCACGTCGTACACGCCCAGGCGGAGGTCCCGAAGTATCTCGCTGCGCTGGAGGGTGTCTATCTCCGAGTGGAGGTAGTGGGTCTTGACGTTCATCTCCTGCAGGTAGTCGGACAGCTCCTCGGCCATGCGCTTGGTGAGAGTGGTGACCAGGCATCTCTCGCCCTTCTCCACGCGATTCCGTATCTGGTGCAGCAGGTCGTCTATCTGCCCCTGGGTGGGCTTCACCTCGATGGTGGGGTCCAGGAGACCGGTCGGTCGGATGACCTGCTCCACCACCTGCTGGCTATGTCGATACTCGTGGGCGCTGGGAGTGGCCGATACGTATATCACCTGGTTGAAGTGCTTCTCGATTTCCTCGAAGCTGAGAGGGCGATTGTCCAGCGCCGACGGCAGCCTGAATCCGAAGTCCACAAGGGTCTTCTTCCGTGATATGTCCCCGTGGTACATCCCGTGCAGTTGCGGAACGGTCATATGGCTCTCGTCTATCAGCAGCAGGTAGTCGTCCGGGAAGTAGTCCAGCAGGCACCAGGGCGTGCTCCCCGGCGATCGCCGACCCAGCGGTGCGGAGTAGTTCTCGACCCCGGAGCAGTAGCCGGCCTCTCTCAGCATCTCAATGTCGTACCTGGTGCGGTTCTCCAGGCGCTGGGCCTCCAGGAGCTTTCCCTGGTCTCTGAACCACAGGACTCGCTCATTGAGCTCCCGCTCAATGTCCCGTATTCCCAGCTTCAGCTTCTCCTCGGAGGTGACGAAGTGCTTGGCGGGGTAGATGTCTATGGAATCCCGCTCCCCGAATACCTCTCCGGTAAGCGGGTCCAACTCCGTGATGCGCTCCACCTCATCCCCCCAGAACTGGACTCGCACTGCCACCTCCTCGTAGGCGGGCAGTATCTCCAGAGTGTCGCCCCGGACGCGGAACTTCCCTCGGGAGAGGTCCATGTCGTTGCGCTCGTACTGCTGGTCTATCAGCCGCCGGATGAGCTTTGTGCGGCTGGTCTGCTCCCCCTTGCTGAGGAAGATGACAAAGCTCTGGTACTCCTCCGGCTCTCCAAGGCCGTATATACAGGACACGGAGGCGACAATCAGGACGTCTCTGCGCGTTAGCAGGGCGCGGGTGGCGGAGTGGCGTAGCTTGTCTATCTCGTCGTTGATGTCGGCGTCCTTCTCGATGTAGGTGTCAGTCCGGGGCACGTAGGCCTCCGGCTGGTAGTAGTCGTAGTAGGACACAAAGTACTCCACCGAGTTTTCGGGGAAGAACTCCTTGAACTCGGTTGCCAGCTGCGCCGCCAGGGTCTTGTTGTGGGCGATGACAAGGGTAGGGCGCTGCACCCTCTCGACGATGTTGGCCATTGTGAAGGTCTTGCCGCTTCCGGTGACCCCCAGGAGGGTCTGATGGGCGTAACCCTTCTCCACCCCCTCGACGAGCTTGTCCACCGCCTGGGGTTGGTCTCCGGTGGGCCGGAAGTCCGATACGATTTTGAACTCAGGCATCTTCTCTTCAGCCTCTGCTCACATATGCTATCAGCATATCAAATTCCCGGGTCGGGTGTCGCTACCCAGACCATCTCCGGGCTGGCCTCGTCAAAGGGACTGCGGTCGAAATCACCGTACAGGTCCTCCACGCGGAAGCCGGACAGCTCCAGCAGGTGCTGCGCCTCGAACCTGTGTATGTAGCGAAGCTGGTACTCGCGGTAGAGCTTTCTGACTACCTCACCGTCCGGGTCCACTTCCTCCATGATGGAGCGTGCGCTGTTGATCTGGCTGTGGTTGTCGAAACGATTCTGATGCCAAATCACGAGGCGATTTCCCGTCTCAGGATGAGGAACGTCCATAAAGTGAAACGGCGTGCTGCCGTCGTCTGTCAGCATATCCAGGTCCGGAACGAATATGTCGAATACCAACCTGCCGCCGGGCGCCAGGTGGTCCTTGACACACCGCAGGCAGCTGCGCTGCTCCTCCACGCTCAGGAGCGAAAGGAAACCTCGGAAGGGAATGATTACCAGGGCAAACTCGCGACCCAGGGAGAAGTCCCTCATGTCGCCGTATGTCCACGTAATGCGGCTACCGTAGGCGCCCAGGGCCTTCGATTTGGCCTCGGCCACCTTCAGCATCTCGGTCGAGCTCTCCAGCCCCACGATCTCTATCCCGCTCCTGGCTATGGGTATGGCTATCCTGCCGGTTCCGCTGCCTAGCTCCAGGACGGGGCTTCCTGAACTAACCGCCTCCTCTACGTAGAAGGGTATGTCGTCCTGTTTCTCCGCGAAGACCCAGTCATAGATGCCGGCCCATTGGTCGAAAGTGGTCATGGGTAGAGTCCTCAGAGACCCTTGAGTGACTTGGTTTTCATTCAAAAAAGAGGGCACCTTATATGTCGTTCCTGCGAAAGCAGGAATCTAAAATCGCTGTCTGCGAGGCTGCGATGCCTTGGAAGAAGGGCTTTAGATTCCCGTCCCCGTATCGGCGTACGGGGCAAGCTTCACGGGAATGACGGAGAAGCTCGCCTCTTTTGGGAGATACACCGGGGTTTTGCAAAGGTCTCCTTCCGCAGGAGTGACGATAAGAGAGCTTCTTCTGAGATGCCACGGTTGGTTATGCAAGGGCTTCTCTCCAGAGGAAGTCTCTGGAAATGCCATTGGGTTGGGAGGTGAGTTATACCGCGAGGTCAGCCCTTGTACTGCTCCATGGCCTCGTCCGGGAAGTCGGCGTTGGTGTACACCTTCTGTACGTCGTCCAGCTCATCCAGCCGGTCCAGAAGTCGGAGTGCCTGGACGGCCTCCGATGTCCCCAATTCGACCGTGCTCTTGGGCACCATGGACAGCTCTGCGGACGTGACTTTTACGCCAATCTCGTCCAAGGCTTTGCGAAGAGGCTCAAAGCTCTCCAGGCCGGCGTATATCTCCAGGTAAGACCCATCCAGGTTGAAGTCCTCGGCCCCGGCGTCTATGGCCACCAGCGCCATGTCCTCACCCTCCTTCGGGTCCACCTCCGCCGTTATGACCCCACGGGACTCGAAGTTCCAGGAGACGCATCCCACCTCGCCCAAGCTGCCGCCGCCCTTGGTGAAAGTGGAGCGCACGTCGGAGCTGGTGCGGTTCTTGTTGTCGCTGAGGGTGTGGAGCATGATGGCTACGCCGCCCGGCCCGTATCCCTCGTAAGTCGCCTCTGTAAGGGAGTCCCCGGCCCCGTCGCTGCCTCCGGCGCCCCGCTTGATAGCCCGCTCGATGTTATCTAGGGGCATGTTGCTATCTCTGGCCTTCTGCACGGCCAGTCGGAGGCGCACGTTCATATCGGGATTCACATCGCCCTGCCTGGCGGCCACGGTGAGCTCGCGGGCGAGCTTGGTAAACAGCTGGCCGCGGCGGGCGTCGGTGACTCCCTTCTGGTGCTTGATGGTGGACCATTTAGAATGACCTGACATAGTTTGTACCCTTTATCGAATTTGGGACGTATTCCCACACCGATTCTAGCATTGTCGTCGGAGAAGGTCAAAAATACGAATGACAGCGGATTGCCAAAATCTGTGTGCTGTGTCAAGATATACATATTATGAGGATAGGTGCTTTCGAGATACAAGAGCCCGTTCCGGAATTCAAAGACCTTCACGCCATCGCCCTTCTTCACCCTTGGGTCGATGCAGGCAGCGTAGGGACGCTGGCCCTGGAGAGGCTGGAGCGCCACCTGGAAGCCAAGGAGTTCGGAAAGCTGCACCGGCCCGGCAACTTCTTCGACTTCACGCGGTATCGTCCCACGTCCAAGTTTGTTGATGGTGAGCGCGTTGTCGTCGTGCCCAACACCAACCTCTACTACGTCCGTCAAGAGAGCGGCCAGGATCTGCTGTTCGTTCACCTGATGGAGCCTCACGCCTATGCGGAGAGGTACATTCATTCGATAGTGGAACTCTTCAAGACGCTGAACATCAAGCGCTACTGCCGAATAAGTGGTATGTACAACGCCGTGCCCCATACCCGCCCCCTGCGAGTCACCGGCTCACCGGAGCTGGAGAAGCTGCCCGGCATGGCGGGCCTCATAACCCCACGCACACCCGGCGGAGGGTACCAGGGCCCCACCAGCATAATGAACTCCGTGACGGAGGAGTTGGAGAAGCTGGGAACGGAGAATATCAGCTTCATGGTGCACCTGCCCCACTATCTGAGCCTGGAAGAGGACTACGCGGGCACGGCTCGGCTGATGGAGGTGCTCTGCAACCTCTACGACTTCCCCAAGCATCTGGCCGAGACCGAGCGCGGCGAGAAGCAGTACCGGGAGGTGGCCTCCGAGGTGGAGCGCAACGCTCAGGTCAAGTCGCTGGTTTCCCAGCTTGAGGAGTACTACGACTCCCAGCAGACAACCCAACCCGAAGAGGAAACTCCCCCACTCTCTCCGGACGTGGAACGCTTCCTCAGGGACGTCGGCGGCAGGCTGGACAGCTAGGAGTTCTACTCCGCCTGCTCGCGGGTGACGGCATATTGAGCGTAGCTGGCGACGGTAAATCTGTGCAGGGTAGTGCATTTATCTAACGTCAATCCTCCTTTCTTGACGAATGCACTGAATAAGTGTCGGGAAGCCTCCCCCGGCACTCTGGCCCGGATATTTACCACCGAGCCGTACTAGGCCAGCACAGGGCTACAGACAGCGTGAGAGAGGCTCGCCAGATTGCTTTGATAAGCCGTCACCCGCGAGCGGGTGGGATGGCGCGGCGATAATGGTCTTTCTCATGCCCGCCTTTGTAAAGGTGACGATGGACCACCCGGACGAACCCTGGGGCGCAAACTACTATCCGGTTGTGGACTAAGGCATAAGCCTGCCGACCATCTAAAAAGACAACACTGCTCCTTCGTCTGACCGGGGTTGCTAAGCACAAGACTTCACCCAATGTATCGTTTTATGATACACTATAAGTGCTTGGCAAAAAGGCGGATAGGTATTTGTTCAAGGACTCTGAATGCCTGCTGTGGCAATTGAGGGACGGTTTAGTTTTGTCGTCAACACCAGGGAGAACAGCTTCGAACCGCCTCATGTACACGTCTGGGTGGGCAATGAGGACGTATGCCGTATAGAGTTGAACGGAGGGACCTTTATGGAGGCTCCTCCGCCCGGAAACGTCCGGGATATTATGCAGGCGTACGCAAGATACGCTGAGGATATCAGGAAGACTTGGGAAACTATTCACGGAGTATAGCCAATGGACGCCGTTCTGGTTAAGAACGCTGACAGGATGATGATGGCCGCTAGCGTGCTGGATGACGGAATCGCGTTGAGCTTTGCAGACGGGTGCAGGGGTTTGGTTCCCTTCGCAGAATTTCCTGAGATCAGGGATCGAGCGGGCCTGGCTGCCATTGAGCTGCCTAACCCGTACGAGATGATCCTGGAGACAGTCGCAGGCGAGCGTATTGAGGTCCCTTGGGACTTCGCCCGGCACTTCTGCGACGAGTCCTACCGCCCAACTGTTGAAGCGATAGCAATGCAAGGGAGACAGACCCTTGGCGAGCGCGTCCGCAATCTCAGGGAGTCTGCGGGCTTTACCCAGGAGGCTCTTGCACGCGCAGCCGGCATCGGCCGAGTTACCCTTATACGGATTGAGAACGGGGAGCAATCGCCCAGGCACAAGACTTTGAGCGCAATCGCTCATGCTCTAAGCATTAGCGTACAAGAGCTTCTGGTAGCGCCCGATCTGCTTCCGGCCCCTGCGCCTTGACGCCTATGCGCGTATATGCTAGTGTTTTGCCCAGAGGCGAAGACGGAGACGAGTAGGAGGCTACCTGCGCCCAGCGAGTCTGGTACGGTGAGAGCAGACGCGGCAGACCCCTCCCAAAATCCCTCCTGAGCTACTCACCGAAAGTCCGCGTCAGTCGGGCTAGTAGGCTGAGTCGGGTATAGCCGCCGTTACCGGTGACCAAGGCATAATGGCACTTTGACGGAGTGCCCCGAACTTATCGGGGAAAGAGGGTGGTACCGCGGGAGCCGAAATCCCGTCCCTCATGGGGCGGGATTTCTATTTGCAGGTGAAACATGGATATAGAGCTGTACGACACCACACTTAGAGACGGGGCCCAGCAGGATGACATTTCCCTATCTGTTGAGGACAAACTCAAGATAACCCGCAGGCTGGACGAACTGGGAGTAAGCTACATTGAGGGAGGAACGCCCGGTTCCAACCCCAAGGACGAGGATTACTTCCAGCAGGTAAAGTCTCTCACTCTCTCCAACGCCCGCGTCGCCGCCTTCGGGCTGACACGCCGGGCAAAGGCAGACGCGGCGACGGACCCCAGCATCCAGGCTCTCATGGCGGCCGGCACACCCGCCGTTACCCTGGTGGGCAAGAGCTCCGACCTCCACGTGCGGGAGGTGCTGGGGACGACTTTGGAGGAGAACCTGGCTATGATAGCCGACTCCATCGCCTACCTGAAGAGCCAGGGGCGCATCGTCTTCTTCGACGCCGAGCACTTCTTTGACGGATTCAAGGCCAACCGGGAGTACGCCATTCAGAGCGTCAAGGCAGCCGCCGACGCCGGAGCCGACTGCCTGGTGCTGTGCGACACCAACGGCGGCGCGCTGTCCAGCGAGATCGCAGACATAGTGGCCTGTGTGAGGAGTGAGGTTCAGACCCGCCTGGGCATCCACTGCCACAATGACGCTGAACTGGCGGTCGCCAATACCATGACGGCGATTTCGGCGGGGGCCACTCACGTCCAGGGCACCGTCAATGGGTACGGCGAGAGGTGTGGCAACGCCAACCTGCTGTCTATCATTGCAAACCTGAAACTGAAGATGAACATCTCCTGCGTCACGGACACGCAACTGGCGTCCCTGAGGGATGTGTCGAACTACGTCAGCGAGATAGTCAACATACCGCCCAGCAGCAACCAGCCATACGTGGGAGCCAGCGCCTTCAGCCACAAGGGAGGCCTTCACGCAGACGCCGTCTCCAAGCTGGAGGAGAGCTACCAGCACATTCAGCCGGCGAAGGTCGGAGCAGTCAACCGCGTGGTCATCTCGGAGCTTTCCGGCCGGGGCAACATCCAGTACCGCCTCAGGGAGATGGGACTGGACGGCAGGGTCAGCCGCGACCAGATTTCGGCTCTGCTGGAGAGAATCAAGACTCAGGAAAGCAAGGGCTTTCAGTATGAAGGCGCTGAGGCCTCCTTTGCGCTGATGGTCAGAAGGACTTTGGAAGGCTACAGTCCCCCATTTGAGCTGGTGGATTTTATGGTTATTGTGGAGAACCGACGCCGGTCTCCCAGCAACGGCGACCAGGAGGATATGCTGGCGGAGGCAATGGTGAAGGTCAGGGTAGGGGACAGGCTTATGCACACCGCGGCCGAGGGCAACGGGCCGGTGAATGCCCTGGACAACGCCCTTCGAAAGGCCCTACTGGAGTCCTACCCGTCCCTTGACGAGGTGAAGCTCGTGGACTATAAGGTGCGAGTGGTGGACCAGGGACAGGACACGAGGGCCGTGGTGCGGGTGCTTATTGAGTCCACCGACGGGCAGTCCAGGTGGCAGACCGTAGGCTCCTCTGGCAACATCATCGAGGCAAGCTGGATGGCTCTGGCGGACAGCATGGAGTACTTCCTGGCAAGAAGCGATAGGCAGGGCTAGCCGCCCCGACCGCTACAGCGAGCGAAACGCTTATGGCGTTTCCCATAGCCGGCGCACGGGGACCGCATGCAGGCCGCTCCCAAAGCTCACGGTAGTTTCGCCGTCGTAGAGCACCACCCCGCAGGCAAAGCGTTCCCCGCTGGCCTCCCTGAGCCTGCGCAGTCCTCGGAAGTCGGATGGAGTGACCGTCGCGCCTGTCTTGACCTCTACACCGGCTACCAGGCTGCCGTATTCCATAACAATATCGACTTCAACCTGGTCCTTGTCCCTGTAGTGGAAAAAGTCCACCGGACCGGCATACCAGGTGGCCTGTCTGCGTAGTTCCTGGAACACGAAGGTCTCCAGAAGCTGCCCCAGTAGCGTACGATCCGTCTGAAGTGTCTGTACGGACGCGCCCAACAGCGTACAGACAAGCCCAGTGTCGCCTACGTGGAGCTTTGGAGTCTTGATAAGGCGTTTACCTCGATTGCTGTGCCAGGGCGGCAGCCTCTCCAACAGATATACCCGCTCCAGCAGGGCTATGTAGTCGCCGATGGTCGGACGGCTAAGCTGGAAAGGCGCGGCAAGGCGGCTCAGGTTGAACAGCTGAGCAGTCTGCGTTGCCGCCAGGGAAAGGAGCCTTGGCAACGCGTCCAAGCCGCTGATGCGGGACAGCGATCCGACGTCTCTCTGTACCTGCGCGTCTATATAGTTCCTGTACCAGTTTGCGCGCCTGCGGCCGGCGGGCCTGGCAAGGGCCGGCGGATAGCCTCCCGCCACTATTTTCTGGACCAATTCCGTTCCTAGTCTCTCGGCTTGCCGGATAGGGAAGTTGTCCCCGAACAGAGCGTCGATGAACCCGTCAGATGCGGTGTGGCCGGCGTGCAACTCACACTGGGTCAGGGGATGTAGCCGGATTGTCTCCAGACGGCCGGCCAGAGAGTCCTGCACGGTTGGGATCGCCAGCACGTCCGTTGAACCGGTGAGCACGAATCGGCCTGGCACGCGCCGCTGGTCAACCTCCAGCTTCAGAGAAGTGAAGAGTTCGGGCACACGCTGCACCTCATCCAGAACAACGCGCTCCGGGAGATCGGCTATGAAGCCCATGGGATCGGCCAATGCGCCGGCGCGAACAATGTCGTTGTCGAAGTTGAGATAGCTGTAACCGCGGCTCTCGGAATGGAACGGCCCTGCGCTATCCGGGAGGGACTCTGGTGAGCACACCATTTGCGCGAAGGTGGTCTTCCCACACTGGCGCGGCCCTTGGATTAAGACAACGGGGGAATCTTCCAACGCCTCAAGGAACCGCGGCTCTATAAGACGTGTATGGAGACCGCTTTGAACCATGGGACAATTGTAACGTTATGCCCGTCCAATTGCAAGGTTATGTGCCGTCCAATTGCAAGGTTACGTGCGTCTATTTGCAATGTTTGTGCCGTCCAATTGCAAGATTATATGGCAAACTGAGTGGGCTGAGGGTGTCAAAAGCGCACTTGGTTCGCATAAAATCTGCGTTGACCTACCACCAGGCCGTGTCGTCCGGGTGGATCATACGCGCCTCCATCTCCTCCTTCCACGGACCTGTTGCCAGGTACTTCCACCCGCCGTCGGCAAAGATGACCGCGATGTTGCCGCCGTCCATACGCTCAGCTATGCGCTGGGCGCAGTGCAGCACCGCGCCGGCGGAGACGCCGGCAAAGATGCCCTCCTTCTGTAGGAGAGAACGGGCGCACTCGAAGGCCGTCGCGCTGTCTACCAGGAATCTGCCGTCCAGTCTGTCCAGGTCGAGCAGCGGTGGTATGTAGCCCTCTTCCAGGTTCCTCAGCCCCTGTAGCTGGTCTCCCATCCGAGGCTCTACGCCGATTACCTTTATTCCGGGGTTGTGCTCCTTCAGAAGCCGGCCTACTCCCGTGAGTGTGCCGCCGGTGCCGATACCGGCTATGAAGACGTCCAGGTCTGGGAGGGCTTTGAGAATCTCCGGACCGGTTGTTTCGTAGTGCGCCCTGATGTTGGCCTCGCTCTCGAACTGGCAGGTGTTGAAGCATCCCTTCTCGTGTCCCAACTGCCTCGCCAGCTCGATTGCCCCTCTCATACCGGCAAGAGGGTCGCACCAAACGATTTCGACGTCGTAGGTTGCCAGGAGGTCTGCCACTCCGGGGGTCGCTCTGTGGGGGATAACCACCTTCAGATTGTAACCCTTCTGCTTGGCGATAAGCGCGAGAGCCAGGGCCGTGTTTCCAGTGCTGGCCTCCACCAGGGTCTGGCCTGGTTTCAGCGCGCCGGACTCCTCGGCCTGCTGGACAAGGTACTTTGCAACCCGGTCCTTGATGCTGCCGCTGGGGTTGAGACCCTCCAGTTTTGCGAATATGCGCACTCCCGGCTTCGGACTCATGCGGGATACCTCAACCAGGGGCGTGTTGCCTATGTGGTCCAGGATACTTTTCGACTGCATTGCATAACCTTCCAGTAGAGGTAATGATAGCCCATCCGCGCATTCTCCGAAAGCTCACAGCCTTGCTAACGTATTGGCTTGATATGGTATATTAGCCTCCATTAGAGCAATTTTGTGCGGGCCGTTCAGGGGCAGGCTCCAGTGTGCAGGATTCAGGCGGCAGGGGAGTGGCTTTTGAGCGGTTTGCGAGAGTGGAGGACTGGCTATGCAAGAAGGCATTCTCCAGGGAGTCAGGGTTGTAGAGTGGGGCGATCTGGTCTCCGGGCCTTGGACGGCTCGGCTGCTCGCGGACATGGGCGCCGATGTCATCAAGATAGAAGCGCCGGATTCTGGAGACTCGGCGCGACGAGTCGGCCCGTTTCCTCAGGACGTACCTCACATCGAGAAGAGCGGGCTTTATATGTACCTCAACTGCAACAAGCGCGGCGTTACGCTGGACGTCGACAAGGCTGAAGGGAAGCGCATCTTCCGGGAGCTTGTTGCCGGCGCGGACGTATTGATCGAGAGCCACTCGCCCGGCGTGGTCGAGGGATTGGGGCTTACCTACGACGACCTCAAGCCTCAGAACCCAAAGCTGGTCATGGTGTCCATAAGTCCCTTCGGACAGACCGGGCCGTACCGCGACTACGTTGGCAGCGAGCTTGTGCTCTTCCACATGGGAGGCATCGGCTACGAGACACCGGCCGGCGACGTGACCGACCCGGAGAGAGAACCTCCGCTGAAAGGGCCGGGGTACCAGAGCTACTTCGTCACAGGCTGGCTGGCCGCCACCAGCGCATTCATCGGCCTCTATCACCGAGAGATGACGGGCGAGGGCCAGCACATAGACATATCGGAGCACGAGGCCATCGCCAGCACCCAGAGACCCAACATCACCCGATATTCCTATGCGGAAGAGCTTCCAGGCCGCGAAGGAACGGGGATACCCCGATTCAAGCCGTGCAAGGACGGCTACTTTGCGGGTTACGGCGCGCAGGGGACGGACGTCATGTGGCAGAAGGTGTGCCGGATCATGGGCAACCCTGAGTGGACGACCTGGGATATGTGCGCCACCATGATCTCTCGGCGGGAGAATATTGCCACACTGGACGCCCTGATAATGTCCTGGATGATGGACTACACCAAGGCGGAACTCTTCGAGATGGGGCAGCGGGAGGGGCTTTCCTGCTTCCCCGTCAACACAGTTGCAGATGTATACACGACGGAGCAGTACAAGGCACGCGGCTTCTTCGAGGAGGTCGAGCACCCGCAGGCCGGGACGTATCCCTACCCGGGAGTTCCATTCAAGATAACCGACCATCAGCCCGCGCTGCACCGGCCCGCGCCGCTGCTGGGTCAGCACAACACCGAGGTGTACGTCGAGATGTTGAAGCGAAGCCCTCAAGACCTGGTCAAGCTGCGCCAGGCAGGGGTAATCTAGTCGAGTTGGGGTCAAAAAAGGAGGAATGAGATGAGCAAACTGCCATTTGAAGGTATACGCGTAGCCGATTTCGGCTGGATCATTACCGCTCCACTGGGCACCGCCTGGCTGGCCACTATGGGCGCTGAGGTTATCAAGGTAGAGAGCAAGGTGCACCCCGACACCCTGCGAAGCGGAATTCACGGAGGGGCCATACCGGGAGAAGACCCGGCCTTCAACTGCACCGGGGGCTTCAATTCCCTCAACTACAGCAAGTACAGCTGCTGCTTGGACATGACCAAGCCGGAGGCGCAGGAGCTTGCCTACGAGATTATCAAGACCAGCGATATGGTCGTCGAGGCCTACACCGCGCCAGTCGTGGAACGGTTCGGGCTTACGTTTCCGCAGCTTCAGGCCATCAAGCCGGACATCATCCTGGTCTCCGTCTCATCCCTGGGCAAGACCGGCCCTCTGAAGGACGTGACAGGATTCGGCCCGGCCAACCAGGCCTTCGCCAGTCTGCCCTCGATGATGGGCTATCCGGGAGGACCGCCCGCGAGCATGGGCGGCACCTGGCCGGACTACGTTATGGGGGTTGCGATGGCGTATCTGGCCGTTGCCGGACTCTACCATCGCAAGCGCACGGGCCAGGGCATCTACCTGGACCTCTCCATGGCTGAGGCCGTGATGGATATGATACCCGGCCAGCTGCTGGACTACACGATGAACGGCCGCGTGGCACAGCCCCAGGGTAACATGGACGATCTGGCCGCGCCTCACAACGTATACCGGTGCGAGGGCGACGACAAGTGGGTGGCCATCTCCATCCACGACGAAACCCAGTGGGCCGCCTTCTGCCATGCTGCGGGCCACCCGGAGTGGCGTGACGACGAGCGGTTCAGGGACATCTACAAGAGGCGCGAGAACCGCGCTGAGCTTGATGCCCTCATAACTGAGTGGACCCTGCCCCAGCCAGGTCACAGCATCATGGAGCAGCTCCAGGCGGTGGGAGTCCCGGCAGGTCCGTCCCAGGACACCCTGGAGCTCATGGACGACCCCCAGCTTCAGCACAGAAACCAGTTCTTTGAGATGGACAACCCGCATACAGGCCCGCGCCTGAGCATGGCGATGCAGGGAATCTTCAGCGCGATACCGGAGCGGCGCTACTCCCCGGCCCCCGCCTTCGATAGGGACAACGAAAAGGTGTTCCACGACATCCTGGGTCTCTCAGAGGATGAGATTGCCCGGCTGGTGGAGGAGGGGGTTATCAACTAGGGGCTGCCATCTCAACGAGGAGTTGCCGATTTGCTTGATGAACTGGTAAGCGTTGTAGAGACGCTGAAATCCAGAATAGACAAGCACCGCGTCGTGTTGCAGAGCAATGAAGCTCAGACGCGGATGTCCTTGATAGACCCATTGCTGCGGGCGTTGGGCTGGGACACAGGAGACCCTGCGGCGGTCAGGGTTGAGTACAGTGTTGGAGGTAAACGCGCTGACTACGCTTTGCTTGATACTCAAGGAAATGTCGTAGTATTTCTGGAAGCCAAGAGGTTAAGTGAATCATTATCAAACCACAGGTCACAAGTTGTTTCTTACGCAAGTGAACTCGGGGTAAGATTTCCTGCGCTGACAAATGGCAGAGAGTGGGAGATGTATGATAATTCAATTTTCGTTCCAATAGAACGACGCCGCATCGTTAATGTGTCTATTACCGACGACCCTTCTACTGAGTGTGCCAAACAACTGTCAGAACTCTCTCGAAATACTCTAGGACTAGATACTGCTTCGCACACCAGGGACACAACCACTGCGGCAAGAACTGATGACACCTCCGTCCGCGTTCTTAAGCCCTCTACTATGCCAGTTATGCAGAGGACCAGTACCAGTCCTAAAGTCGTAATTCGAGAACCCCTTAACACGGCTTGGGTTGCCCTAAAGGATGTGCCCACAAAATATGGCTCAAAACGACCTTTCTCGGTGAAGTTTCCCACTGGTGAAGAAAAGCCAGTTGCAATTTGGTTAGACATATTGATTGAGTTATCGGAGTGGCTGATACGTAGCCGGACATTGACCCCGTCCAGATGTCCTATTCCTGACAGTAACCACCCAGCAAGAAATGCCATTCATTTGCAGCCCAAGCATCCCGATGAAACAGAGTTTTATGCCCCACAACAACTGTCCAGTGGGCTTTTTCTCTGTGGACGAGGCCCGCGAAGAGTCCATGTCGACCGATGTATAGCAATTATGGAGTATCTCGGCAAAGACCCCGCCTCAGTCCACGTTCAGGTCGGTTGAGCCTCGGTGGTCGGGACGGGCGCGAAATTCAGCCAACCGCAAGCTACCCCTTAGACCGGGCTAGCTCCCCACAATATGACTCAAGGCATAGTACCCATTGTCAGAACGCCCCCAGCCCACTGAAACCGGCCCCGTTCGCGAGTCCGAGCGAATAACCAGCCTCGATCTGATACGCGGGGTTGCGGTGCTCGGCATTCTGTTGATGAACGCCGTTAACTTCAAGTTCGGCCGTGTGCCTTACTTCAACCTGAGCGCGGGCGGCTCAGAGACGTGGCTCGACTGGGCTGTGGGCATATTCGGAGAAGTCTTCGTCGACCAGAAGTTCATGGGGCTGTTTTCGCTGCTGTTCGGCGCGGGGATGATTCTCTTCATCGACCGCGCGAGCGGCAGAGGAAGGCGCGCTGTCGGGCTGAATCTGTGGCGCAACGCGCTGCTTCTGCTAATCGGCGTTTTCCACTACCAGCTGTGGGATGGCGACGTGCTGATGGTTTACGCAGTATCATCGGTCTTTCTGATAGCGCTGCGAAGGCTGCCGAATCGGATGCTCATCTCCGTTGGACTCGCCGTGTTCGCACTATCCGTTGCTACTACGCTGCTGGCGCAGTATATGGCCGACACGACGAGCGAATCACTGTCCGGTCTCTGGACACCGGGCGAGCTTTCGGACGAAGAGTTTGTCTGGATTCCCTTCCTTCTGGGCTTTTTCCTGCGCGCCTTGGGGCTTATTCTCGTCGGCGCCGGTTTGTATCGCACGGGCTTTATGAACGGAGGATTGCCGGCGAGAGTATATCGACTTACCGCAATGGCCGGGCTGGCCGTTGGCCTGCCGCTTGCCGCCGCTGGCGTCATCATTACCGCAGTGAACGACTACTCTCGCGAGGTCGCCTTTATCGGCCAGATTCCCAACACCCTCGGCACGATTCCCTGCTCGCTGGGATACATGGGTCTCATCATCCTCTGGAACAACCGCACGGATAACTGGCTCAAGCAGCGTCTACGAGCAGTCGGGAGGATGGCGCTGACCAACTACCTGTTGCAGTCGGTTCTGGGCGTGCTAGTCTTGACAGTCCTCTTGGGCGATGTCGACTCCGTAAACCGAAGCGCTGTCCTGGTGTTTGTGTTCGCAGTGTGGGCGCTTCAGATGTGGTGGTCATCGGCATGGCTGGGTCGCTTCCTCTTCGGACCTGTAGAGTGGCTCTGGCGAGTCGGCACATATAGAAGCGGACAGCCGCTTCGCCGTCCCAGTACTTGATACGGTGTAGGTAATCCATCTCATTGTGCGAGATTAGAACAGCGCCCCTCATCCTGAGTTAGTTGAAGAATATGAACGGGCGGAACTATGGGTAAACACCCCGCTAAATCGGTTCGACGGGCTCACCATGAGTGGGGAGGGCCATATCCCCACTCCTCCTGGATTCCCGCGTTCGCGAGAATGACGATTAAGTCCGCCTAGCCGTCAGTGGTCACACCCGCATTACGCCTAGGGTTACGTCCACGCCGTCCATGCTCTGGCTCTCGGTGTGGGCGCCCTCCGGGGGTGCGCCAGCCGTCAGTTCTGCCAGCTCTTCCGACAGGGTCTCGTGTTTGATGTAGTCGGAGAAGCGCTTCATAACCTCCGCTAGGGCCTCACCGCCGGAATAGAAGGTGACAATGCGGTCTGCAATGTCGAACCCGGCCGAGCGGCGCATGTTCTGGATGCGGTGCACAAGCTCACGGGCCACGCCCTCCTGGGCAAGCTCATCCGTAAGCTCGGTGGACACGGCCACCATGAGGCTTGGCTCCACCGCTGACGAGAAGCCCGGCTTGTCTGATGTAGCGACGGTTATCTCCTCTGGCTGTAGCTCGTAGCCTCCGACTTCCACGGGGGAGCCGCCGCGGACCCGCAGGGCTATTGCAACGGGGTCGCCGCCGCTCAGGGCGCCGCCGACGTTTCGCACCTCCGCGCCGAACTTCGATCCCGCCAGGGCCATGTTGAGCCTCACCTGGAAGTCCAGCACGTCCTCTTCCCTGTCTATGAGGGCCACCTCCTTGACGTTCAGCTCGTCCACTATCTGCGAGGCGACCTGCTCAAGCAGCGCTTCGTCCTCCCGCGAGGCGAGCTTCACCAGCGCCCTGGACAGGGGCTGGCGTACCTTGACCCCGGCTTTGCTTCTGGCGGAGCGGCCGAGACTGGACACCTTCATCGCAAGACGGGTGGCTTGGGACAGGCGGTCGTC
Source organism: Dehalococcoidia bacterium (assembly GCA_965218945.1). Lineage (GTDB taxonomy): Bacteria > Chloroflexota > Dehalococcoidia > Lucifugimonadales > UBA2985 > DAOUJW01. Next base: position 1,552,269 of record OZ244718.1, on the reverse strand, counting down.
CACAAGGGATGCGTCCGAGACGGGGTAGTCCGCAAGGTGCACGCCCTCCGGGGCGTCGGGATTCGCGGAGCGCACCAGGTTTTGGTACATCTCCTCGGAAATGAACGGGGCAAGAGGAGCCATCAGCTTGGCGAGGGTCACAAGGCAGGTGTACAGGGTGTTGTGTGCGGCCAGCTTGTCCTGGTCGTTCTCGCTCTTCCAGAAGCGCCGGCGGCTGCGTCTCACGTACCAGTTGGACAGAAGCTCGACGAACTCCTCGATGCGGCGTCCGGCGTCAGCGGAGTCGAACTCGTCCATTGCCCGGGTCACGCCGGCCACCAGCGACTGAAGCTCGGAGGTTATCCACCTGTCCATCTCGGAGGAAGGGGCGACAGCCGCTCCGTTCTCCGGGCGGAACTCGTCTATGTTGGCGTATGTGACAAAAAAGGAGTAGGTGTTCCACAGCGTGAGGAGGAAGCGACGGCGCACCTCGTCCGCCGAACCGAAGCCGAAGTTCAGGTTCTGGGCCGGGTTGTGGCGCAGGAAGACCCACCGCATAGCGTCCACGCCCATCTTGTCCGCTGCCTCCGCGAAGTCGATGGAGTTGCCGCGGCTCTTGTGCATCTCCTCGCCCTTCTCGTCCCTCATCAGGGCATAGCTGAAGACGGACCGGAAGGGCTCGTGGTTCTCCAGCGCCGTGCTCATGGTCAGCAGGGAGTAGAACCAGTTGCGGAACTGGCCGGGGAAGCTCTCCGAAATCCAGTCGGCGGGGAACCAGTCCTTCCAGCGCTCGCGGTCGTTTCTGTAGCCGATGGTGGAGTAGGGGACGATGCCGGCGTCCAGCCACGGATTGCCGACGTCCCTTATTCGGGAGACCGTCTGGCCGCACTGGGAGCAGTTTATCTTCACGTTGTCGATCCAGGGTCTGTGCGGCGAGTGACCCTCGAAATCGCTCCAGCCCTCAACGGCCCTCTCCTGAAGCTCAGTCTCGCTGCCTATGACCTCGAAGTGGCCGCAGTCGCACTTGTAGATTGGCAGCGCCAGGCCCCAGTACCGCTTCTTGGAGATCATCCAGTCGTCCATGTTGCGCAGCCAGTCCAGCTCCCGCTCCAGCCCGAAAGAGGGAATCCACTTGATGTTGCGGGTGACGTCGGCTATCAGGTGGCGAAGCTCATCCATTGAGATGAACCACTCGTCCACCAGCCGGAAGACCAGCTCCGTGTTGCAGCGCCAGCAGATGGGATAGCGGTGCGGGTAGTCCTCAACCTTGAAGAGGACGCCCTTCTCCCGCAGATTGCCGAATATGTCCCGGTTCACCTCGGCGACGTTGCGCCCGGTCAGCCAGTCGAAGCCCTGGATGTAGTTTCCGAACTCGTCCAGGGGGGCGATTGTTGGCAGGCTGAACTCCTTGCCCAGGGCGAAGTCCTCTTTTCCTGCGCCGGGCGCTATGTGCACGATGCCGGTTCCCTCTCCCTCGCTTACCTCCTCCCAGGGTATTACCCTGTGCTCGACGCCCTGCTGTGCAGGCAGATCATCGAATGGGCCCCGGTAACGACGGCCCACCAGCTTCTCGCCCGTGGTCTCCTCCAGCGCCTCGTAGTCTCCTCCCAGGACCTCAATGCGGGCCTTGGCGAGGTAGAGCGTGTCGTCTCCGTGCCTCACTTTGACGTAGGCCATCTCCGGATGGACGGCGGCGGCGACGTTGGAGGTCAGAGTCCAGGGCGTGGTCGTCCACACCAGCAGCGACTCGCCGTCGGCGTCCTCCAGCGGGAACTTGGTGAAGAGACCCGGATGCACGACCTCCTTGTACCCCTCAGTGACGATTTCGTGCTCCGAAAGGCCGGTGGCGCACCGGGGGCACCAGGGCATGACGTCCGTGCCTTCGTAGATCCAGCCGCGCTCGTGGCACGTCTTCAGAAAGTGCCAGATGGTGTAGTTGTTCTCGTCCGACATGGTGTGATAGGAGTCGTCCCAATGCATCCAGTAGGCGAGGCGGATGGACTGCTCCGAAATTATGTCGGCGAAATGGCGCACGCGGGCCTTGCACGCCTCCACAAAGCGGTCGATTCCGTAGGCCTCGATGTCCTGCTTGGAGTTGAACCCCATCTCCTTCTCCACCTCAACCTCCACCCAGAGACCCTGGCCGTCAAACCCATTCTGATACCGCTGTTTGAAGCCCTGCATGGTCTTGTAGCGCTGGAACAGGTCCTTGTAGGCGCGGCCCCAGGCGTGGTGGACACCCATAGGGTTGTTGGCGGTTATGGGCCCGTCGATAAAGGACCATCGCCTGTCCGAGTCCTTGTTGCGATTCAGGTATTTCTCCATCATCCCGGTCTGGTCCCACCATGACTGGATGTCGCGCTCCATCTGCGGGAAGTCCACCCTGCTGGAGACGGGCTTGAACAGGGTCTGCGATTTTTCCTGGTCTGTTGTCATGCCAGCTTGCTCCTTATTTTGGAGGCTCGTGTCAGTCCGAGCCGAATTTGGGGTCTGGCAAAGTAACGGAGGAGTTCGTCACCACCCCGATTCCATGCCTGGCAAGGCTTCAACGGCTACCCGGAAGGGTCGCCCGGAATGGGCGGCAGAATGTCGGGGTGCGCGGCGCGAAGGGCCCTGTACTCCTCCTTCTCGATGCCAACGGTGCTGTCCGCGCCGTGGCCGGGGAAGAGCAGGGTGTCGTCAGATAGGACGTACAGCTTCTCCGTTATACAACGGTACATCAGCTCAAGCTCCTCGACGGACGGGGTGTGGCCAACGCCTCCGGCGAATAGGGTGTCGCCGGAGAAGAGGTGTTTGTCGCCCGCCAAGAAGCACACGGAGCCCGGAGTGTGACCGGGTGTGTGTATAGCCCTCACCTCTATTGTGCCTGCTCTGAGAACGGCCCTGTCCGGTATCAGAATATCCGGATGTATGGGTATGTCGAAGGCGTCCTGGGTGTGAGCGCCCACCGGAGCGCCGGTAGCGTCTTTGATTTCCTTCAGCCCCTCCCAGTGGTCTTTGTGCCTGTGGGTAATGAGGACCAGCTTGACCTGGGTGTCCCTGGCCTCCTGAAGAAGCCCGCCGGGGTCAAGTGGAGCGTCGATGATGATGCTCTCCATAGTCACCGGGCACACTATGAGGTAGGTGTTGTTGTTATCGGAGCCGCAGAGGGTCCTGTAAATTCGGACTTCCTTATCGTAGATCAGTGCCATTATTTTCTCCAACAAAAAAACCCGCCCCATAGGGACGGGAGATTGCCCGCGGTACCACCCTTTTTCCCCGATATCTCGGGGCGCTTTTTCAGGACGCTGTCACGTCCTTGCCCTTTAACGGTGGCTGCCGTCTCCGCCTACTTGCCCTTCAGGGCTTTTGGGGAGCGACTCGGGAGGGATGTTCGGGGAGGAGGCCACATCTGCTTGCACCGTACCAGACTCGCTGGGAGATCCTTCGTCCCGTACTCGTCTCCGTCTTCGCCTTTGCGCTGACTAGACTAGCGGACTCGCGACCGCGATGTCAAGCGGGGGATTGATTTAGTTGTCGCGGCTCTGCTTCCGGATGCGGCTGGGAAGGATAACCCAAAGCGAGAAAAGTACACCGAATCCGACTGCGCCAAGTGCTGCTTCCATATCAGTTCACCTCGTTCTTGGATTTGCTGTCTTCAGTTTGACTCATGTATGTTTCAGGCGTGTTACGGGAGTGTGTATTTCATGTCACAAATGGCCCGGTCGAAGACCGGGCCATTTGCTCTGTGTACCGTGGTTTTGGGACTAGTGCCTACTGCAGTTCCGGGTAGGCCAACGCGCCGTGCTCCGGCATGTCCAGGCCCTCCATCTGCATTTCGTCGGAGGCACGCAGTCCAATGGTTATGTCGATGAACTTGAAGAGCGCCAAGCCCGCTCCCAGACCCCAACCAATGGCGACAAGCATACCGATTACCTGAGGAACTATCTGCTCGGTATTACCGACTATCAGTCCCTCCACTCCGTTGTGTCCTGCGGCGAAGATGCCGACCGCTATGAGTCCCCATGCACCGCAGATGCCGTGTACCGCGATCGCTCCAACGGGGTCGTCGACCTTGAGCACGTCCTTTATGAAGGCGACGCCGAACAGCATGACGACGCCGGCTATAAGGCCTATCACCACGGCAGCCCACGGGTCAACGTATGCGCACCCAGCCGTGATGCCCACCAGACCACCCAGCGAGCCGTTGGCGCCCATCTCGATGTCCGCCTTGCCGGTCCGCATCATGGTCACATAGATGGCCGAGGTTGCGCCGGCAGCGCCCGCCAGCAGGGTGTTGACGGCGTTGAGGCCAAGGGTATCGGAGTTGATGTTGAACCCGAACCATCCGAAGAACAGGATGAATGTGCCGATGACGACGTAGGGCATATTGTGCCCTTTCATATCCGCGCCCTCACGGAAGCCGATTCGAGGACCGACAACGATGGCGCCGGCAAGGGCCAGGAAGCCACCGATCATGTGGACCACACCGGAACCGGCGTAGTCGGCAAAGCCGGGGCCTATCTGGGTCAGCCAGCCTTCGCCGCTCCACGCCCAGTGGCCGTAAATCGGGTAGACAACCGCGCCAACGATGAAGCTGTAGGCGAAGTAGGCGTTGACCCTGGTCCGCTCAGCAATAGCGCCGGCTATGATGGTGGCCGCCGTGCCGGCGAAGACCATCTGGAAGAGCCAGCCAACCAGTTCGCCGTCGCTGAAGTCAATGAGGAAGAAACCGTCGGACCCGATGAAGCCGGAGGCGGCCCCGCCTCCCATCATCAGGGCGAAACCAAAGGCCCAGAATCCCAGAGAGGCTATACAGAAGTCAAGGAAGGACTTGGTCATGTAGTTGACGGTGTTCTTGGATCGAATCAGTCCGGCTCCCAGGAACGCGAAACCGGCCTGCATAAAGAATACAAGGGCAGCTGCCACCACGAGGATGAAGCTGTCTAATTTATCGTTGACCGCAGAGATGGGGTCGGTGTCCTGGGCAAGGGCTAAACCGCCGCTTCCAGCGAATATGCCAATGCCCAACAGCATCAGCGCGATCATCCTGAGCCTGAATGGAGTTAACCGAGACATACTAGACACAGCGTTCATGACTGAAACCTCCTATAATACGCAATAGCTTTTGCGCGAAACATCACAAGTAAAGCACCGGGTTATTTCCTCTGTGTTGCCGTTTTATTACTTCCGTGTTTCCGTTGCATTAAGTTCTTGTTACGCAGGTTATCGGCACATTTCGGGCGGAGTCATGGACTGATATGTCGATACCTTGCGATTGGCTGGCGCTAGCCATCCATTATCCGATATCCAAGACTCTTGCGAAGCTCCGTCTCTCCGTAATTCCGGGTGCAGCGAGGAATCCGAGATATCTCATCCAATTCAACGCAGCTTTGTAGGCAAAGGTCTAAGATTCCTCACTTCGCTGCGCTCCTTTTAGAATGGCAGTAGGCGTGCACCTCTTGTGAAAAGCCGGAGTTATGCAAAGGCGTTTCGGCTTAGAAGGCAGAGAGAGGGTGGTTTTGAAGTCAAACGCGCACTGGAAACCGGATCCAGAGACCTTAAACCAAACCGGCGAGATGTTACATGGAGTTAACATTACGGCAATAATGGCGAAACAAAACTCCTTCACAATAGGATTCAAGTTCAGCAGAACGCTGGACGGCAAAACAGACAAAGACAAGAATACGAAACAGGAGAGAAACGAAATGGAAGCAATTCTGGGTGCAGTAGCCTTCGGTGGACTTTTCACGATGTGGGTTGTGCTGCCCAGCCGGATACGCAAGGCAAAGTAGATAGCGTTAGTCGCTAACTAAGTAATCTCCATAACAGGGTTTCTTCCGCAGCAAGGGAGAAACCCTGCTTATTCTTTTTGGCATTCAGAAAGGAGGCAAAAATGAGCACTGGAGACATAGCCTGGATTCTGGTCTGTTCCGCCCTGGTACTGCTTATGACGCCCGGGTTGGGGCTGTTCTACGGGGGCTTGGCACGAGGCAAAAACGCCGCGGCCACCATCATGCACAGCTTTATGACCATCGGGATCGTGGGAGTGGTCTGGGTATTGTGGGGCTACACCCTGGCCTTCGGACCCGACGTAGGTGGGTTCATAGGAGACCTCTCCTGGTTTGGCTTGAGTGGCGTGAGCGCCACAGAGGCGGGGCCGTATTCTGACACCATGCCACATCAGGTGTTCATGATATTTCAGGGTATGTTCGCAATCATCACCCCGGCCCTGGTGACCGGAGCCTTTGCGGAGAGAATGAAGTTCAGCGCCTTTGTGATATTCATTGTTCTATGGGTCACCATTGTGTACGCCCCGGTAGCCCACTGGGTGTGGGCGGGGGGCGGATGGCTGGGTGGCTTGGGTGCGCTGGACTTTGCCGGCGGGACGGTTGTCCACATCAACTCCGGCGTTGCCGCTCTGGCGGCGGCCATCATCTTCGGCAGGAGGCTGGGCTATGGCCGGGAGCCTATGGAGCCTCATAACGTTCCAATGGTAGTCCTTGGAGCGGCGCTGCTCTGGTTCGGGTGGTTCGGCTTCAACGCCGGCAGCGCTCTCGCAGCCGACGGCACTGCCGTCAACGCCTTTGTGGTAACCAATACCGCCGCGTGCGCCGGTGTACTGGGCTGGGTGGGCATGTCCTGGATCTTTGGCAAACCCAGCATCATTGGAGCGGCCTCCGGGGCCGTGGCCGGCCTGGTAGCGATCACCCCGGCCGCCGGGTTCGTCGGGGCCATGCCCGCCATTTTAATCGGCCTGGTTGCGGGCATCCTCTGCTTCAGCGCACCCATACTGCTGGGCAAGCTGAAGGTGGACGACTCCCTTGCGGTTTGGGGAGTCCACGGCGTGGGAGGCACCTGGGGCGCGCTGGCCACGGGCCTCTTTGTCGGCGTTGGATACCTGAGCTTTGGCGACCTCTCAGGCGCGGGCAGTCGTATGGAGCAGGTGGGGATCCAACTGGTCGGCATTGGCGTAACGTGGGCATGGGCCTTCGGAGTAACGGCGGTGATCCTCTTCGCCATCAAGGCGACCATAGGTCTGCGGGTGTCAGATGCCGAAGAAGAGACGGGGCTGGACGTCAGCCAGCATGACGAGCCGGCATACAGGTTTACGCAATAGCGGGCGCGTTCTTGTTCGCCTGCCAATAGGCTTGGGCTTGTGGTAAACTTAGAGAAGGCGGGCGCAAGTGCTGGAGATAGTCCGGCGCCCATATATTAGAAGGAGCTGACGTATGAAAAGAGTAGAGGCTATTATCCGCCCGGAGAAGGTGACCGTGGTGAAAGACGCTCTGGCGGATGCGGGCTTCGTCGGGCTGAACGTAGTCTCGGTGACAGGCCGAGGCGCCCAGAAAGGCATCGTTCACACGGGCCGGAGCGGGCAGTCCGTGGTCATAGATATGCTGGCCAAGGCCAAGCTGGAGTTGGTGGTCAGGGACGCGGATACCGAAATGGTGTGCCAGGTGATTATAGACACCGCTCGCACGGGAGAGATTGGTGACGGCAAGATTTTCGTGAGCACCGTGGACGATGTCATAAGGGTGCGTACGGGCGAACGCGGCGAAGCGGCGATTTAGCGCCCGCGGTCCCACAACGCTTTCACATGCAAGAACGCCCCGGCCAATGTGGCCGGGGCGTTCTCTGTTTAAGGTACTAGAGAGGTCGAAGGCATGAGCGATAGGGGGGTCAGCTTAGGCCGCGCCGGTCATATTCTGAAGGCGATGGTGATGAGAGCGCCGGTGATCCCTACGGCGCCAGTAGCCATGACGATGATCAGCGTGTTAAACTTGGCGCTCATCTCGCTGCGGATGGCTTCGAGCTTGGCGTCCATGTCGCTGCGGATGGCTTCTGTCTTGACGTCCATGTCGCTGCGTACGGCATCGAACTTGGCGTCCATGTCGTTGCGGAGGGAATCAAGCTTGACTTCCACGCGAGTAACGGCTTCCGTCAGATCGCCGAGGCGACGATCCACCTGCTCGTACGCGCCTTCCAGTCTGCTAACGCGCTCTTCCATGGTGGTCATGGGGATAGTCTAGCACCAATGCTAACGGCTATCAATGCCGTACCGTTCAAGTCAAGTAATGAGCCAATTACCTTAGTTCATTTGGTTCGACAGACTTTCAGGTAAGAGTTCAGTTGCTTTCACTTGCACGGGCCCGGTCGCAGGGTACAACGATTCACCTTAGAGAATGCCCCTGCCAATGCGGCTGGGGCGTTCTCTGTTTATGGATAGCGCCGGAGTCCTGTATAATGGGACATATCCGAACACTGTCGATCAGGAGGCTGCCCGTATGCGCTGGGTAATTAGGTCAAAGATTCACAAAGCTACGGTAACCGAGGCCAATCTGGACTACGTGGGCAGCATCACCATTGACGAGGACCTCATCGAGTTGGCGGGACTTTGGGAGGGCGAAAGGGTTCTGATTGCCGACAACACCAACGGCGCCAGGCTGGAGACCTACGTGATGGTGGGGGAGAGGGGGTCCGGCACGATAAGGATGAACGGGGCGTCCGCGCACCTGATTAACGTTGGGGACGAGCTTATCATTATGGGCTATGAGCTAACGGACGCTCCCATCGAGGCGACCAAGATCCTGGTGGACAAGCAGAACAAGTTTGTACAATACCTGTAGCCCTATCTGCCTATTCCCCGCTGCTAAGCTGCTTCAGCGGGCGCGTCCACTGTCATTCTGAGGCGCGCCGCGCCGAAGAATCCAGAGCCTTTGACTATGGCCGGGGGTCTGGCCAACTTGAACGCAGCGCTTAGTCGTACCACTTGGATTCTTCACTGCGTTCAGAATGACAGTGAATGGAGACGCGCATTGCATCCACCTTTGCTAAGCTTGCCCTCGTGGAAACGGAGAGCAGGGGTCTACTGGCTTTATCACAGGTGTCCTGGATTCCTGCTTTCGGAGACCTTTGTGTAACTTCCCATACTCATAGACCACCCCTGCGAAAGCAGGGGTCTACTGGGCGTTATCACAGGTGTCCTGGATTCCTGTTTCCGCAGGAATGGGGCAGGGGAGCGCCTTACGCCTCTTTGATGGCGTTGACCAGGTTTACGAGGGCCCGCCGGGCGTCGTCGAAGAGCATCCTGGTCTTGGGGTTGTAGAACAGGGGATTGTCTATACCAGCGAAACCCGGGCTCAGGCTTCGCTTGATGAAGATGATGTTCCTGGCCCTGTCCACGTTCAGTATGGGCATACCGTAGATGGGGCTGTCGGGAACGTCACGTGCGACCGGGTTGGTGACATCGTTGGCTCCTATCACCACGGCTACGTCGGTCCTCTCGAACTCGTCGTTGATGTCCTCCATAGCGTAAAGCTGATCGTAGGGCACGTCGGCTTCGGCCAGCAGCACGTTCATGTGTCCCGGCATCCTGCCGGCCACCGGGTGTATGGCGTGCTTGGTCTCGACACCCCGGGACTGAAGCAGGTCTGCGAGCTCCCTCACGTGGTGCTGCGCCTGCGCGGCTGCCAGGCCGTACCCCGGCACGAAGATGACCGATTTGGCGTATGCCAGGATTATGGCGGCGTCCTCGGCGGAGGTGGACTGTGCCTGCCTGCCATCCGCCGCTTCTCCACCGACCGCCGCCACTTCCGCGCCAAAGGCCCCGAAGATAACGTTCCATATGGAGCGGTTCATGGCGTTGCACATAATTGTCGTCAGGATCAGCCCGGACGCCCCCACCAGCGAGCCGCTTACAATAAGGATGGGGTTGTCCAGCACGAACCCGGCTGCTGCTGCTGCCAGGCCGGAGTAGGAGTTGAGCAGAGCAATGACAACGGGCATATCAGCCCCGCCGATGGGCATCACCAGCAGGACACCCAGGAGCAGGGATACGACTACAAGGGCTATGAAGACCGGCGAGACCTCGGAGAGGACCGCCGAGCCTTGGCTGAACACTACGACGAGGTAGGCTCCCATGCCCAGTATCGACAGGAACATGACGGGGTTGAGGACCTTGATTATCGGAGAGCTCACGGCCCTCGACGTGACCAGGTCCTGGAGCTTCCCAAAGGCAATGAGGCTGCCGGAGAAGGTGAGAGCGCCGATGAAGGTGCCCAGCATTATCGTTATGGAAACGTCGGCGTCCATGCTGCCGGACTCGGCTGCGAGCTTGCTGAACTCGCCGGAGGCCACTAGCGCAGATGCGCCGCCGCCCAGGCCGTTGAATATCGCCACCATCTGGGGCATAGCCGTCATCTTGATGGACCTTGCCATGACAGCGCCGATGGCCGCGCCCACAACCATTCCACCCGCTATGTGGATGTAGTTCAACACCTCCCGGTCGAGGAGGGTGACCACAACGGCGAGGAGCATACCGGTGGCGCCCAGCATGTTCCCCGACCTGGCCGTGGCAGGGGAGCTCAGCCGCTTGAGGCCGAAGATAAAGAGGACTGCAGCGACCAGGTATGAGAGGTAGATGACGTTCTGGTCCATTAGCTCGGTTCGTCCCTCCGTCGTCTGAACATCTGGAGCATCCGGTCAGTGACCATGAATCCGCCCACAACGTTGATCGTCGCCAGAGCCACGGCGCCCACCCCCAATATGGTGGTCACCAACGGCGCGCCGTCATTGCCGGTCACCAGTAGAGCGCCTATCAGCACGATGCCGGATATGGCGTTGGAACCGGACATGAGGGGAGTGTGAAGAATCGGCGGGACCTTGGTTATCACCTCAAACCCCACCAGGATGGCCAGGACAAACACGTACAGAGAGAACAACAGCGTAATCTCGCTCATGCCTGTTACCTCATTCCCTTTTTATTCATTGGTCACAGCCCGCTTCATCGCTCAGGATGCCTGCGCGGGACCGTAGACGATCTCTCCATTGTTGGTGATGCAGCAGCCCTGGGTTATCGAGTCATTGAAATCCAGGTTCAACTCTCCGTCCTTCACAAGGTGTGTGAGCAGATTGTATATGTTCCGCGAGTACATCTGGCTGGCGTGGACCGGCATACTGCTGGGGAGGTTCAGGGGCCCGTTTATGGTGACGCCGTACCTGACAACTTCGGAGCCGGGCTCCGTCAGCTCGCAGTTCCCTCCCGTCTCCGCTGCCAAGTCCATGATTACGGAGCCTGCCTTCATGTCCTTGACCATGTCCTCGGTTATAAGCAGGGGGGCGGGCCTCCCCGGTATCAGGGCAGTGCTGATGATGAAGTCCGCGTCCCTGGCGTGGGTGTGGATAAGCTCCCTCTCCTTGCGCTGGGTCTCTTCGGCTAGCTCCCTGGCGTAGCCCCCGGCGTCTTCCACGTGCTGCTCCTCTGCCATGCCGACAAAGGTTGCGCCCAGGCTCTCCACCTGCTCCTTGACCACCGGACGGACGTCGAAGGCCTGCATCACCGCGCCTAGACGCCGGGACGTCGCAATGGCCTGCAGACCGGCGACGCCTGCGCCCAGCACCAGCCCCTTGGCCGGAGCGTAGGTCCCGGCGGCCGTTATCATCATGGGAAAGTACTTGCCCATTGAGTTAGCGGCTATAAGCGCAGCCTTGTAGCCGGCGAGGGAGCTCATGGAAGAGAGGGCGTCCATGCTCTGCGCCCTGGCAATGCGCGGGACGGTGTCCATGCTGAAGCTGGTTATTCCTCTCTCAGCCAGCTTCTTTACCAGCTCCCTGTTGGTCAGAGGCTGAAGGAAGGCGATGATGGCCGATCCCTGCGGCATCATATCCACTTCCTCGACGGACGGGCTTTGCACTTTCAGGATAACGTCCGCTCCGCCCAGGAGAGCGGCCGCGTTGGGCGCAACAGTGGCCCCGGCCCCTGTGTACATTTCGTCGGTGAAGAACGATTCCTCCCCGGCCCCGGACTGCACCGACACTTCCAGCCCCGCCCCCACGAGCCTGGTAGCCATGTCTGGAGTCAAAGCGACCCGTCGCTCGTTGGCTGCGGTCTCTTTGGGGATGCCTACTTTCATTGTGGTGTCTATCCTAGTGTTTACTCACCGACGAGAATCCGGAGGCATTACCCTGAGAAACAATCGCCGTATAATCGGCCGTTGTTCCGTTCACGCCTTACAAATTCCAGATGCAAGTATATCCAGACGCAAATGCTCCGTCAACAAGGTTGTAGGGAGAGCGCAACGTGCTCCAGGGACTCTGCCGTCAAATGCGAGCAGCAACACCTACAGGCCGGACAGCTCCAGGGTGCTAACCTGCTCAGTATCCAGGTCAAGCACGCGGATGGCGTGGTTGTTGGTGTCCGCTATGTAGAGCTTGTTGCCGGCTGCGTGAATCCCGCCCGGCTCGTCGAAGCAGGCGTCACCTGCCCATCCGTCACGGAACCCCACCTCGCCATTGCCCGCAATAGCCTCAGCGCTTCGATCTTCCGGGACCACCCGCTTGATCTTGTTATTATAGGTGTCAGCCACGTACAGAGCGCCCTCAATGATCGCGATGCCAATGGGGTGTTGCAGGCGCACATCGTCTCCAACACCGTCCACGTCCCCAAACTCGAACAAATCTCGGCCTACTATAGTGTCAACGCGGCCGTCCTCGCCCTGAGACATCATCCTGATAGAGCTGGTCTCACTGTCGGCGAAGTAGAGCCTCCGGCCGTCTGTCGTGATGCCGCTGGGTTGCGCAAGCCAGACGTACTCCACGGGGCCGTCAAGCAGACCCTCGCGGCCCGTCCCGGCGATGGGTTGAATCTTGCCGGAGGACAATTCCATATCCCACAGCTGGTGAAAGCCGGCCATTGCAATGTACAGCCAGCCGTCGTCGTGCACCAAGTCCCAGGGCGAGTTTAACTCAACTTCCTTGCCGTCGCCCCCCATGTGAAATTCTCCCGCCTGCTGTCCGCTGCCGGCGACGGTCTCCACTGCGCCGCCTGCCAGATCGACTCTGCGGATGGCGTGGTTCTCCGTGTCCGCCACGTAAAGCGTTTCACCCGCCAGAGCCAAACCCTGGGGATGGTGGAACTGCGCCGACGAGAAGTCGCCGTCCTGGATTCCCTGCTCTCCGCTGCCTATGACAGCCTTCACCTCTCCGTCGAGGGTTGCGACGATAATGCGGTTGTGGTTGGAGTCGGAGATGAACAGACGGTTGGACGGCTCGTCCGTTATCAGCTTTCCGGGGAAGGAGAGGGCCGTTTGGCCGACGCCTTCGTCCGGGCTGCCCGGCAGATGTAGGGGAGTGCGGTCCAGCATCCCCTTCTCATCGAATTCACTGATCATCTCCTGTAGAATGCCGTCCAGCCTCTCGAAAGAGGCCTCGCCGGAGATGCCTCCGATGATCCGGCCATTAGGGTCGAGGAACACGATGGTCGGCCAAGCCCTTACGCCGTACTGCTGCCAGACCTGGAACTCGTTGTCGTTGACCACGGGATGTCGGATCTCGTACCGTCTTATGGCTTGGTGGACGCTGGCCGTGTTCCTCTCCGACGGGAACTTTGCGCTGTGTACGCCAATGACCGCCAGCTCGTCCGGGTACTTCTGCTCCAGCTTCCGCAACTGCGGAAGTACGTGCATGCAGTTGATTCAGCAGTATGTCCAGAAGTCCAGCAGCACCACCTTGCCCGACAGGTCTTTCAGGCTGATTGCCCCTTGGCTGTTGAGCCACTCCAGGCCGGAGGGGAAGTCCGGCGCATCGGCAGTTCCCACGTATGACCTTGGTTGCATGATGTTTGCTCCTCTGTGGATTCTACGGCGCGTTTCCCAAGGCTTGGCGATGGCTCACGCCTGTGTAGCTGTCACTATAGCACAAAGGGAGCGTGTCCCGGCTGCTTGTCTGTCCTGCTTCAGTTCCTCTAGTGAAACGAGCCTGACTCCATGTCCATGAGGGATGACTTGGCAGCGGCTTTGCCCCTGGCGGAGGCCAGTTTTGCCCGGATCCCGGTGAATGTCAGCACCAGCATGAACAGCGTTGCCGAGAAGAGCACCACCGTTGCGCCGGAGGACACGTCCACGTAGTAGCTCAGGTATATACCGCCCATCCCGCAGAAAGCGCCAACGCCCGCCGACAGCGTCATCATCCTGCCAAAGCTGTTGGTCAACAGCCTGGCTACTATGGGAGGTATGACAATAGCGGCCGCTATCATCGTCACGCCGAGCACCTGTATCGACACCACGATGGTCGCCGCCAAAACAAGCGCAAGCATGGAGTCGACCCAGCCGGTCGGCACTCCGTAGTACCGGGCAACCTCCGGATCGAAGGTGGCGAACAGGAAGAACTTGTAGCCCACGAGCACTATCAGGGCTGAAGCCAGAACAACCAGAACGATGGCGATCAGGTCGCCGTCGGTGACGCCCAGGATGTTGCCGAACAGAGCCGCGTCAAAGCTGCGGGTGAAGGTCCTGAAGCGGCTGATAAGCGCTATGCCCACGGCAAAGCTGGCAGTGGTGACAATGCCTATGGCGGCGTCTGCCCCTATCATCCGCTTGCGCGTTGTCATATTGATGAGAAGCGCCGATACGAAACCCCAGACGCTGGCCCCAACGAAGAAGTTGATGGACATTACGTAGCTGACCACCGCCCCCCCGAATACCGCATGGGAGAGGCCGTGCCCTATGTATGACATGCGTCTGAGGACTATGTACACTCCGATGAAGCCGCACAGCCCACCCACCAGGGTGGCTGAAACAAGCCCTCTCACGAAGAACTCATACTGAAGAGGCTCCAGCACCGGTCTACCCTCCGTGCCCTGATGATTCTCTGTGCGCCGGCGCGCGGTTGTCTCTGCCGAAGAAGTGGGGACTCTCTGCCACCAGGGTGATGCCCTGGTACTGTGTCACGGGCATCTCGGCCCCGTATGTATGACTGAGAATATCGCTGGTAAAGACCTCGCCCGGAGGGCCGTCGGCCACGAGACGGCCGTTGAGGCATATCACGCGCGGCAGGTGCGCGGCCACAGAGTTGATCTCGTGGGTGCTCATGACCACGGTGATGTCCTCGTGGTTGAGTTCGTCCAGGAGGTGCATCACGTCGTCCCTGGTCTTGATGTCCACCCCGGTGGTTGGCTCGTCCAGGAGAAGCAGGCGCGGGTTGCTGACCAGGGCGCGGGCGAGGAATACCCTCTGCTGCTCGCCGCCGGACAGCTCCCGGATGTGCCTGCCCGCCAGCCTGGATATGCCCAGCCGGTCCATTATGTGCGAGGCCCGCTCCTTCTCGCGGCGGCGGTGCCAGGGGAACAGGGCGTTATCCATTGTGCATCCCATCATCACCACCTCACGCACCGTCACGGGAAAGTTCCAATCGATGGTCTCCAGCTGTGGCACGTACCCGGCGCGGGGCCTCTTGTGGGTCACCGACTGGCCCTCAACCACAACTTCGCCTCGGTAGATGTCAACGGTCCCAAGGATGCAGCGCAGGAGCGTGCTCTTGCCCGATCCGCTGGGACCAAGCAGGCCAACAAAGTCACCGGGCATGATGCTCAGGCTAACGTCTCTGAGCACGTGCCTGCCGTCGTAGCCGGAGGTCACGCCCTTCAACTCTACGATGGGAGGCTCTTGTCTGTATTCGTGTGGAACTGGATGAAGCAATTGCGTACCTTACTGGGGGTATTTCGCCCCGCTGTCTTCTTCAAATACCAGGCTCGTGTCAAACCCTTCCAGGGCTTCGGTGCTGCCGCCCAACGCGGTGACGATGATCTCCACGTCGGTCAGTATCAGCCCCAGGTACGTGTGACGCGGATCGCCGGGCGCGCCGGGCAGGTCGTCGTCCCGCAGTTGGTCAACGAACTCGGCTCCGCCCTCCTTCGCTATCTGAGCCATGATCGGGCTTGGAAACACCTCCGAGCCGAATATGGCCGGGACGCCCGACTCCCTGATTTGGTCTATCAGCTGGGCCACCTCTCGGGCCGAGGGTTCCGTGAAGTCCGAAGGCTGCACCGCGCCGATGATCTCGAACCCGTATCTGGGGCCAAAGTAGGGGAAGGAGTCGTGGTAGGTCAGCAGCTTCCGGTTCTGCTGTGGGATGGTGGCGACCGCCTGGGTTATTCTGCGGTCAAAGTCCTCAATGCGCTCCGTGAGCGCGGCCAGGTTGGCGTCGTAGTAGCCGGCGTTGTCCGGGTCGAGGGCGGCCAGCTCATCTCTAATGAGCTCGGCGTATCTCAGCGCCAGTGGGGGAGAGGTCCACAGGTGGGGATTGGGATTCCCGTCGGACTCCGGGAAGGAGAAGTCAAACACCCACTGGTCTGTGCTGATCGCTTTGTCTGCCAGGGTCAGCATGACTGCGCCGTCCTTGGCGTTGGCGCGGGCCATCTCTATGGAGGGCTCTTCCAGGAAGAGGCCGTTGGCAACGAACAGGTCGGCTTCCGACAGGATGGCTGCGGTCGACGGCGACGGCTCAAAGGTGTGTGAGTTGACGCCCTCCGGCACGATTCCCTCCAGGCGTATGCGTGCGCCTCCGATGTTCTCAACCAGGCTGGTGATGGGGGATACGGTGGTTACCACTCTTAACCTGTCTCCTGTCTCTTCTACGGCGTCGCTCTCCTCGCCCGGGGTGCAGGCCACAGCTAGCAGAAGCAGGGCTATCACCAGGACCACGACCCGGCCCGGCAAGTGTACGCTCTCTGCTACTTGGGCGCGCATTCGGCGCAGGCTCCACCGACAGCGAAATGCTCCAGGTCCGGCTCAAATCCGAACTCCTTTATCAGGCGCGTGCGGAACTCCTCCAGATACGAGGGGCTCAGATCGAAGGTGCGGCCGCACCCGCGGCAGACCATGTGATGGTGCTTGTTGGGCTCCGCCACCTCATACTGGGCCGAGCCGTCCCCCAGGTCGATCTCCGTCACCAGATGCAGCCGCTTGAGAAGCTGGAGGATGCGGTAAACGGTGGCGATGTCCAGATACGGGTACAGCTTTATGACGCTTTGATGGATGGCCTCGGCCGTCAGGTGTACATCGCTCTCAGCGATGGCCTGGAGCACCATCACGCGTTGAGGGGTCAGGCGGTATCCCGCCTCCCGGAGCGTCTCCAATACGGCGTTGTGTCTGGTCATAGGTGTCTTCTGCAATGGGTTGCAACAACATATTACGGCTATACGCCATAATGGTCAATAGGGTTGGAATCAGATTAGTGCAATGTGCGGCTAGCATTAGCCTGCTCCTATAATGCTAAAGCGCGTCAACTTAGATGAGATAGTGGCCCACTGCCCACCTTCCCCGCGCGGTCGGTGTGCTACAATAGTTTAGATATGTCTACAGCTTTGGAGAAGTGCGGACTGGCGTGACTAGCCGACCTGAATTGCGAGACCTGGACGCCATAGTCCTTGCAGGAGGCCAAAGCGCACGTATGGGTGCGCCGAAAGCTCATCTGCCATTCGGCAACGCTACGCTCATTGAGACGGTGGTCGCGACTCTGCGACCTGTGTTCAAGACAGTGTACGTGGTGGGCCGCGACCGGGAACGGCTGGGCGGCCTGGACGTCACGCTGCTCATTGACGATCGAGACGAACAAGGCCCCCTGGTGGGACTTGCCCGGGGACTCTCGGCCTCCGATGCACCGTGGTGCTTTGCGGTGGGCTGCGATATGCCCTTCCTGTCGCCGCGGGTCATCCGGCGTATGGCAAGTTTTTTCGGTGACTGTGACGTGCTGGCGGCATACGTTGAGGGGCGCACTCAATCCCTGCACGCCTTCTACTCCATCGGATGCCTGCCCATGGCGTTAGGGCTGCTGGATAAGGGGAATACGTCACTGAAAGCCCTGCTTGCAGCCTGCAAACTCCACTCCATAGATGGCAGTGACTTCCTTGACCTGGACCCGGATTTGACTTCCTTCATGGACCTGGATACTGAGGAGGAGTACAGGGCAGCCCGACAAATCGTTGAGCGTGTGGGCGCTTTGGAGCCTGCGCCTTGAACCGCCGTCCGGGAGAAAGTACGGTCGCTTCGACTCCGCAGTGGACAACGAGCCGGCTGCTGACCATCATCTCTATCGCAGGTCTGGCTGTACTTGTGGCGGGCTGCGCCACTCAAACGGAGACAACGTCGGCTGAGGAGATGGAGCAGTTGGCCCAGGGGATAGACAAGAGTCTCATGTGCCCAGTCTGCCCTAGCGAGACCATCGATCAGTCGCAGGTGCAGCTTGCCAAGCAGATGCGAGACATCGTGCGTGAGAAGCTGGCCGCTGGGGAGAGTCGGGAGGAGATATTCCAGTTCTTTGTGGACAGGTACGGGACCGGGGTGCTCGCGGAGCCGCCCAGAAGCGGGTTCAACCTGCTGGTGTGGGTTGTTCCGCCCATCGCACTGGTATTCGGGGGCCTGGTCCTGGCAGTCGCCCTGCGGGCGATGCGAAGGTCACACGACTCCGATGCTCCGGAGGACGGCCGGGCGGATGAGGCGGGCCTGGAGCCGTATCTCTCCGCAGTGGACAGGGAAATCCAAGGGCTTGCCCCGTTGGGCGAGTCGGCCTCTTCGAACACCACGACGGATGGCTCAGAACAGGAAGCCTCCGGCGAAAGGACGGTCTAGCCTTGGCGGATCTGGGTTACATCACGCTGCTCTTGGCTCTGGTGCTGGCATCCTACTCGGTGATGGGATCGCTGGTGGGGGCGAGCAGGGGCGCTCCACAGCTTGTCAGAAGCGCCCTCAACGCCACGTACCTCGCGCCCATTGCACTGGGGTTATCTACGGCCGGTCTGGTGGGCGCGTTCGTGTCCAAAGACTTCCAGGTGCAGTACGTGGCGGAGCACAGCAACCGCGCGATGGACCCCCAGTACATATGGGTTGCATTCTACGCCGGCAACGAGGGCTCGATTCTGTTCATCGCCTTTGCTTTGGCCGTTCTGGCGGCCGTCGCCGTATTCTTCAGTCCAAAGGCTCTGCAGCCCAGCCTGCCCTACGTCAACGCCGTCCTCATGCTGGTCCTGGTGTTCTTCGTGGCGGTGATGGTGTTCCTGGCCAACCCCTTCGCTCGCCTTGATTTCCCGCCGCTGGACGGTCGGGGGATAAACCCGCTGCTTACCCATCCGGGCATGTTCATACACCCGCCCATGCTGATGACTGGGCTAATCTCCTTCACCGTACCCTTCGCCATTGCGATGGGCGCTATGCTGTCCGGGAAGACGGGCGACGAGTGGGTGGACGCAGGCCGCGCATGGGGTATACTGTCGTGGGCGCTCCTGGGAATTGGATTGCTGCTGGGGGCCTGGTGGGCCTACACCATCCTTGGATGGGGCGGGTACTGGGCCTGGGACCCGGTGGAGAACGCCGGATTCATGCCCTGGATTGTCGCTACCGCCTTCATTCACTCCATAATGGTGCAGAAGCGCCGAGGGATGTTCCGTATGTGGAACCTGGCCTTGCTGATCATCGCCTTTGGGTTCGCCCAGTTCGGGATGTTCATCAACCGGGGAGGGCCGGTTCCGTCGGTTCACTCCTTTGGCGCATCCACGCTGGGTTGGATATTCCTAATGTTCATGGGCGTCACGATGCTCATTTCCTTCGCGATATTCTTCTGGCGATACAACAGCCTGAAGAGCGCCCAGACCCTGGAATCGGCCCTGTCGAGAGAAGGGGCTTTCCTGGTAAATAACCTGCTGTTCCTTGGCGTGGCCTTCGTGACGCTGTGGGGAGTTGTTTATCCACTGATCTCTGAACTGTTCCAGGGAGAGACCATCACCGTGGGGCAGCCATTCTACAACCAGGTGAACGGTCCGATCTTTCTGGCCCTGATCTTCCTGATGGGCGTCGCTCCGTTCCTTCCCTGGCGGCGGGCCTCCTGGAGGACAGTGCGACAGGCGCTCCTCGCGCCCGTTGCCGTCGCTGTTCTGGTGGTGGCGCTGCTGCTGGCGTTGGGAGTGCGCAATCCGTTTGCCGTGACGGCCTTCGGACTCTGCTCCTTTGTCACCGCGGGCATCGTGCGGGAGTGGGCAAGAGGCGCGATTTCGAGACATGGCCGGGGAGAGAGCTACCCGATTGCCTTCGCCAGGCTCATCGCCGGAAACCGTCCCAGATACGGCGGGTATGTTGTGCATCTTGCTGTGGTGCTGTTGGCCCTGGGGGTAGCCGGCTCATCCTTCTACGGCATACAGAGGGACGTGGCACTCTCTCCAGGAGAGACCGCGGAAATAGGGGAGTACTCCATAAAATACATAGGCTCCTCGGCTGTGGACAGGGTGGACCGCGTTGAGGCAAGGACGGAAGTGCACGTCTTCAGAGGCGATAGCTTCCTGGGCGCCTACTACCCCAAGCGCGACTTCTACCCTAGCTTCAATATGGCCTCGACCCAGGCGGCCATTCGCTCTACGCCCGTGGAAGACCTGTACATCATTCCGGGCGAGATTCTGGACGACGGGCGCGCCCTGTTCAGGATATTCGTCAATCCCCTGGTGATGTGGATGTGGGTTGCCGGCCCGCTCCTTATCTTGGGCGTGCTGGTGGCCCTGTGGCCCCAGAGAGAGCCTGCGACCCTCTACGCCCGCGCGCCCGTCGGCGACGCGGTACCTCAAACCGGCGCTGTTGCCAGGTGAGCGCCATGCCCACGAGCAAGACTCCAGAGTCCTGTTCCTCAAACGGGTGACGGCGCATGGCCTTCATTCTGGGTCTGTCATTTGCCTTCCTCGCCATACTGCTCCTGGCATGGCCTGTACTCCGGCGGAGCCGCGCAGCGCCGAACACAGCGCCGTCGCAGGGCCCGCTTAGCGAGGTGGCGCTGCGCCGCAGCCGGATATACGACGACATCAAGACCCTCGTACTGGACCACGAGCTTGGGAACATCCCCGACCAGGAGTACGAGGAGAAGCTGGCAGCGTACCGCATCGACGCAGCGCGCGCCATACGCGATCAGGAGCAGCTACAGCAGAGTCAAGCTACTCTGGAAGACGCGCTGGAGTCAGAGGTGCTGGAGCTGCGCAGGTCGTGGGGCAGCGTGAAGGAGACGGTTGTTTGCGAGGTGTGCGACAGGGAGGTGGACGCGGCGGCTGGGCTGTGCCCAAGGTGTGAGCTGCCACTGGGTCAAGAAACCGCAAGCGGGGAAACTACTTCAGCGGAGGGGAAGGCGTCGTGGGCAGAGCAGTAAGCGGCGGCCTGCTTGGGTTGGCGCTTCTCCTGCTGCTGGGCTTACCCCAGCCCTCCGTATACGCCCAGGATACGACGACAGTCCAGGGCGTCATAAGCAACGGCACTCCCGGGGCGGAAGTCCCTGTCGCTTTGACGGTGACCCTGGACGTGTACCGGCTGGGAGAGCGGATTGAGTCCACGAACACCGTGAGCGACGCCGACGGCGGTTTTAGCTTCGAGGGTGTGCCCGGCGGGTTCGGTATAGGCTACATTCTCAGCGCCCAGTATGCCGGGGGCTTCTACTTCTTCGAGAAGGACTTTCCGCTGCCGCAGGAGCCTGTGGAGCTGCTGGTGTACGAGAGCACCAGCGACGGCGAGGCGGTGAGAGTGAACGTGCATACCCTGGTGGTCAACGGGGCAGACGCCGATACCGGTCTTATGAACGTGCTTGCGCTGGTGGGCCTTGAGAACTCCGGAGACCGCACCTTCGTTCCGGACGCCCCTCAAGCCGGCATGATGAGCTTCCTGAGGTTCTCTCTACCCCCTTTGGCGGGAGAGGTGGACGTTCAGAGCAACCTGCGAGGCGGCAGCGTTATCCAGATAGACCTGGGTTTCGCCATGACGACGCCGATCCCACCGGGCTCCTACGAGATCGCTTACACCTATCAGGCGGCCTATGAAGGCGGCAAGCTCTCCTACACCCAGTCCTTCCCCTTTGGCGCAGACACCTTCCGCGTGTTGCTCCTTTCGGGGTTGGGCAGCGTGAGCGGCAACGGCCTGGAGGAGACCGAACCGGCGACTCTGGGCGATCAGGATTACACACAGCTGGAAGCCAAAGACATGGACGTGGGAGCGAAGGTGGACCTGGAGTTCTCCGGCCTGCCGCAGCCGCCACTGTGGAAGAGATGGCAGAAATCGGCGTCTCAGGAGGGTTTTGTTCAGATCGCTATTCCATCGGCCTTTGGTGTGGCCCTGCTTTCCCTTCTGGGTTACGTTCTGCTCCAGAGAAGAGAGCCTGCTGTCGCGGTGGCAGGGGCGCTGGGCGATCCAGCTCAACGCAGCGCCTTGGTGGAAGCTATGGCGCGTCTGGACGACAGTTTCCAGCGCCGAGAGCTTGAAGAAGGGGATTACTTGCATCAGAGACGGGCGCTTAAGGACCAGGCGTTGCGCGGGATAGGAAATCCCGGTGATAACTATATGGCTTCGGGGCCGCAGCCCGAAGAGGGCGGGGAGGCAGGGCCTTGAGCGGGCGCTTTGACATTCCAGTACCTTTGCTCCGTCATTTCTGCGAAGGGATAACTTTGCATAATCCTCTTCTCGTCACTCCCGCGAAGGCCGGAGTCCACACCCATCTCCACCTGGGTTCCCGCCCGGAGCCTGCCCCGTACCTCGATACGGGGGCGGGAATGACGAGAATACTGCTCTCCACCTCATTGGCATTCCCGCGAAAATATACCCCGTACTCCGATACTGGGCAGGAACCCAGGGCGTTTCATACAAAACGCCGTAGCTTTGCAGGCAGAGGCTTTAGATTCCTCACTCCGCTGCGCTACGTTCGGAATGACAGTTGGCGCGCTATATCGTCATTCCTGCGAAAGCAGGAATCTAAGGCGGATGCCGACGCCGGTGGAACACCTCTGGATTCCCGATTGGAGGCAGGGCTTTGAGCGGGCGCGCCGTAATCCTGACGTCGTCCGTGGTCGTGTTCGCCGCCTTCCTCGCCTTGCTGGGCCTGGCGCTTTTCCGCTCCGGCGGAGAGCCCGGATCCCTGGGAGTCAACAAGGACTTCGGGGAGGTTAGCGTCGAGGAGAAGCCCGCGCCGGACTTCACCCTGGAGCTTCTGCAGGGCGGCTCAGTCAGCCTTGGCGACCTCAGCGGAAAGGTGGCGCTTGTGGATTTCTGGGCATCCTGGTGCCCGCCGTGTATTGAGGAGGCGCCCATCCTCAATAGCGTGTACGAAGAGTACCGAGAAAGAGGCGTTGAGTTTCTGGGCGTCTGTATCTGGGACACGACCAAGGGCTGCGAGCAGTTCCTCCAGGAGTTCGACGTAGCCCATCCCTCGGGCCGCGACTCCGAGGGCGCGATACTGGTGGACTACGGCGTGAAGGGTATCCCGGAGAAGTTCTTCATCGACGCGCAGGGCAGGGTGGCGCGCAAGTTCGCCGGCCCCATCCGGGACGAGGATATCCTGCGCGACATTCTGGACGAGATGCTGGCTACCCCGGGCTGAGCAACCGGGTCATGCGCAGAAGGGGAGACCGCCCAAATCGGAACTTCGGATTCTCAATCCGACTCGCAGATTGGCCGGTACACATCCGTCCAACCGGTTCCCAAACAGGTACAGATAGTGCAAATTGGATAGGTTGCCCAGTTCGGGCGGTATCTCCCCACTCAATATGTTTCCACTCAGGGATAACTGTACGAGGTCGGTGAGCTGACCCAGCTCCATCGGTATCTGACCGCTCAGGTGATTCTCATCGAGATGCAACTCTATCAATTTGGATAGGTTGCCAAGCTCACCAGGTATCTCCCCATCCAAGTGGTTCCCAAACAGGTACAGGGCTTCCAGTTCAGGGAGGTTGCCAAGCTCACTGGGCGTCTCACCGGTCAACCTGTTTTGACTCAGGAATAACTGTTCCAGCTTTAATAGCCGACCCAACTCCCTCGGTATCTCTCCGACCAACTCGTTATCGTGGAGATACAAACTCCGGAGGTTGGCGATATTGCCCAGTTCCCCCGGTATCTTCCCGCTCAACCGGTTTCCATAGAGGTATAGATACTTCAGATTTATTAGACTTCCCAGTTCTGGTGGTATTTCCCCCATCAAACGGTTTCCGCTCAGGTACAGCTGTTCAAGTTTGGATAGCCGGCCCAACTCCCCAGGTAGCTCTCCGCTCAACCAGTTATCCCGGAGCATCAATGCAGTTACGCGATGGTTAGCGTCACATGTAACGCCGTGCCATTCCCAGGCGGGCTCTTCGCTCAGCCAGTTTGTGTTGTTTGTCCAATTGGGGCCGTCTGTGGCGTTGTAAAGGGCAATCAGAGCTTCGCGGTCTGTTTCGGTGGAGGTCGCCTCCGGAGTGGGGCTGGGCGTAGGCATCGGCGTAGGTTCAATGGTAGGCGAGGGCGAGGGTGTCGGCTCAATGGTGGGCGCAGGTGTGGGTGTGGGCTCAATGGTAGGCGACGGCGTGGGAGTCGGCTCCTCTGAACCGCACGCCAATAGAGACGCAAGAAGAACCATCACCAGGACAAGTCCCAGCAAGGTAACCCATCTAGTTATTCGCGTACCTGTCATTATCTTTACCCCTTGGCTTTCATTAAGCGGGAAGGGGTATTATATGGGCGAGGCTCTTCAAGAGCGCCGCGCGCTTAAGGCTGCACGGATCATCAAGCGAGCATGTCTTGGTGACCCGTCTCCCCCCAGACCGTCGGCTCTTCCGAGCCGGAGGCCGCCATAACTACCGGAGGAACCATCGCTACAACAAGACCCAGCGGGCCCAGCCATCCGGTGGCAAATGGCATCCTCTTCATTGCTCGGCCTAGATTGTAGCGGATATGCATACCAAAATGCAAATGCATTCCGAAAAGGCTCTTCATTCGCACACAAAGTAGAGCAGCGCAAGTTCGCTGTCCCCATTCTGGAGGGAGATACCATTTCTTGACCTCACGGCTTTGTTCAGACCCTAGTGACCGGCCTCGCCCCAGACCGTCGGCTCCTCCGAGTCCACGATGCGGTTGGTGTAGAGGGTCTCTATCTCCTCTTCGGAGTAGTCAAGCTCCTCAAGGATGCTGCGGGTGTGCTGGCCTCTCAGAGGGCCGGACCCCACGCGGGTGGGCGTCCTGGACAGCTCCACCATGGGGCTGTACCGCCAGTAGTCGCCTATGCGGGGGTTGTTCGCCGGCCTGATGAAGCCGTTCTCCTCCACGTGTGGGTCCTGGGAGAAGAAGTTGAACATTCCGCTGTCCTCAACCTCCACGCAAGCGACGCCCGCGGCTATCAGGCTCTCTTCCCACTCTCTGGGCAGCCGAGTTACGAAGGCTTTCTGCAGCTCTTCCACTAGGGCGTCGTCGTTTTCCATGCGGTCGGCGCGGGTCTTGAACCTGGCGTCCTCTAGTAGGTCACCGCGGCCGAGGGCGTTACACAGGGCTTGCCACTCCTCCTCAAAGGGGCAGGAGATGAAGACGTGGCCGCGCTGAGCGTCGTAGAGCCGATGCAGGGCGTGCAGCCCGTAGCCGTCGGCGTCGGGCGCGAGCCTGTCGGGCTTGCCCTCGTATGAGAAGAAGTCGTCCGCGTTGGCGTAGGCGTTGGCGCCTATCATTGTGGACAGGATGTAGTGGGAGCCGCCGAACCTCTCCCGGGCGTAGAGGCCAAGGAGGACACCGGTGGAGATGACCATCGAGGAATTGGGGTCCGGATTGGTCTCATTGGCGCGACCCAGCCTGCGCGCCGCCTCCTGAATCTCCTCCACGGACATGGGCTGATCTGCGGGCGGAAGCACGCCGCGGCCAAGCTGGTTCATGGCCCCGCCAATCACCGCCCCGCCGATGGGGTGCATCGCCGGTCGATGGGAGTGAGGGCCTGAATCGCCGTACCCGCCTGCGTAAATGTACACGATGTTGGGGTTAATCTCACGCACCTGCTCGTAGCCTGCGCCCAGTCGCTCAGGCGCGCCGGGGCGCATGTTGTGGACAATGACATCGGCCTTGGCCGCCAGTCGCTGGAAGACCTCCTTACCCTCAGGGGTCTGCAGGTTGATGGAGAGGTTCTCCGCGCCCGCCTGCGTGCGGTTGCCGCCCAGGCCGTCGAAGTT
This sequence comes from Dehalococcoidia bacterium, assembly GCA_965218945.1. GTDB lineage: Bacteria > Chloroflexota > Dehalococcoidia > Lucifugimonadales > UBA2985 > DAOUJW01. Next base: position 1,526,564 of record OZ244718.1, on the reverse strand, counting down.
GCGGCGCATTGTGTCGCCCTCCAGGGTCTCCAGATGAATCACACGCACGCCAAGCTCATAGGTGAGGGAGCAGGCGAGGGGGCCTGCGATGACGGTGGAGAGGTCCAGAAGGGTAATGCCCTCCAGGGGATGCGCCGGCAGCGCCGCCGCGGACGACGCGCCGTTCCCGTTGCGCGCCGGAGCGCTCTCCAGCCGGGACAGCACCTCATCGGTGTGCTGCCCGAGGTCCGGGGCTGGCCCCTTGACCGAGCCGGGGGTGTCGCTCATCCTCACCAGCACTCCGACCTGCTTCATCTTGCCCACCCTGGGATCGTCGACCTCGACTACGTGCCTGTTGTGTACAACCTGGGGGTGGTTTAGCCCCTGCTGCGTCGTGTGGAAGGGTTCGGCTGCAACGTTGGAGGTCTGGTTGACGAAGATGTCCATCCACTCGTCTTTGGTCTTCTCCAGGCCGCGCTTGATTACCATGGCCCGCAGCTCCTCGCGCTCCTCGGGCATCAGGGTAGGGGCCTTTTCGAAGCGCGGGTCCTTCAGCACATCGCCCAGGCCCATGCTCTCGATAGCGGAGCGGAACAGCCGGACAATTATGTTGGCCATCTGTATCCACTCCCCGTCCTTGGTGCGGATGGGCTGGTAGCCCACACCGGGCTGCCGGTTGGGGTCCGACTGGGGGTCGTCCTGGAACCTGTCCGGGAAGTTGATCATCATCTGCCATATCAGCCAGTTGCTGATGTCGAAAGCGGTGATTCCCTGCATGAGGCTGGTCTCCACCTTCTGCCCCACTCCGGTCCTGTCGCGTACGATGAGGGCGGACAGGATGCCTCGAAGGGCGGCCATTGTCGTGCCGTGACCTGCTATGTTGACCGCGGCGTAGTGGGGACCGGGTCGCCCCGCCTGTCCGGTGAAGACCGAGTATCTCCCCACCTTGGCGGCGACGACGCTCTCGTAGGGTTTGTAGTTGGCGTACGGCCCCTTGGGGCCGAAGGCGGAAATGGAGCAGTAGACCAGGTCGGGTCGATTGGCGCTGAGGGTATCGTAGCCGATGCCAAGGGCGTCGGCCTGGCCGGGGGCGAAGCTCTCGATTACCACGTCGGCCTGGGCGGCAAGCTGCTGGGCTTTCGCCCTGCCCTCCTCCGTCTCCAGGTCCAGAACAATGCTCTTCTTCCCACGGTTCCACAGAAAGTGCTGGGGGAACTCCCTGTACGGGTCTCCGGAGGGCGGCTCAACCTTTATGACCTCCGCTCCAAAATCCGACAACACCATTGTGGCGACGGAGCCAGGCCAGCCGGACGAAAAGTCTACGACAACTCTGTCTTCCATTACTTGCGCCATACTTTCACCTCTCAGTAGCTAATGTTTGGAATCCGCGCCGTTATTTTACCTCACTGGAGATTTTACGCAAATGCGGCTGCGCCAATGAAGCGCCAGCCTAACAGGGAGTTTCAGCGGAAGAAGGAATCTGCCTATTTATGATTCCAAGTTACTGCTCGCCTCTCGCTCGTCCAGTCGTTCAGAGCGCGACTTAGCATTACAAAGATTGTAGGGGCGGTTCGCGGAGCCTGTCCCAGAATGATGAATTGGTGACTATTGGTGAGTCGGTCGTGCCAAGTCCGAGTCTGTTGTCACAGTCGGAGCGATGTCTTGACCGTCATTCGATCTTGCAGGCGGCGCGGATTAGGAGACATGGTTGGTTAGGCCGTCGTCGGTCACCCCCTCATGGCCCTGCTATCGCCGCCTGCGCCCATCTCTGGTTCCACCTGGGTCTGCCCCGGTCGCGCCATACGCGCCACAGGGTGCGCAGGTTGAAGCTCGTGGCCAACAAGACCCATTCGGCCGACACATTGACAATGCCACGGAGCAAGAACCGCCGAGCGCCCTGTTGCTCTTTGAGGATCCCAAAAGCCGGTTCTGGCAGTTGCTTACGCTGCTTGTACGCCTCTTTGGCCTCCTCAGTAGACATCCATACCCGATGACGACGCAGGACAGCTTCGTGAGGACCTACCTCCAGCCCACGCCCATGACGCCCATCCTTGGTGCAGACCCCGAAGGCCGGACACACCTGGCAGACGGCTCCGGAGGCTCGGTACAGACGCATGAGCGTTCCCCTGGTACGCTTGAGTCGGGTGAAGCGCAGTATCTGGCCCATGGGACAGGTGTAGCTATCCATCTGCTCATCGTAGCAAAAACGGTCCTTGTGGTAGGGGTGTTCAAGGGCCTTGTGCTGCGACTCCGGCATGATCACCTGTTGTTCCCGTTGGGCGCACGACTCCAGGTTGGCGCCGGAGTGATAGCCCGCATCGGCCAGCGTTGCCTCCGCCCTGTCTCCAATCATCTCCTCGGCTTGCTCCAGCATTGGAGTCAACTGACCACTGTCGTTGGCCTCACACACCACCTCCGCTGCGGTGATGACTAGCCCCGTGCCTTCGCCGGCGCCCGGCTCCAGTGGCGAGACCATCGCTTGGGCATTGTAAGCAGCCACGATGCCTCCACCAGCCTTCATCAGACTCGCATCACCATCGGTAAGATTGATACGTTGCTGTCCCTCTTCACCTGCAAGTTGTTCCATTGCCTGCTGCACCTGTTCTCTCAGCGCCTTGTTCTTGGCAAGCTCCTCCGGCAGACGCACAGAGACAGCGTCTTCCCCAGCCTCGTTCTGCGCCTCAAGATCACTGATCGCCGCGTCCACCCGCTTCAGCAACCGTTGCAACCCTTCAGCATCAAAGCTCCTATCCTTCGCTGCATTGGCAGCTATCTTCGTCCCATCCACAGCCTGCACCGCCAACTCCACCAAGCCCATGGCCACCATCGTGCGCACCGTTCGCTTAAAGAGCCTTCTCATCGCTCCACGATGGTCTCTGTAGAACCGCCACAGGGTATTGTGGTCCGGGTGCTGCCAAGCTGTCAGCCAAAGGTACGGTATCTGGTCTCGGCAGGCCGCCTCCAGCTTGCGGCACGAGCGCACGCCGGTCATGAACCCATACAACCACACGCTCAGCAGCCCGCGAGGATGGTACGATGGCGCTCCCAATGCCTCACCATCTATCTCAACTCCCAACTCAGACCATCCCGAACGCTCCAAAGCGTCCACAAACTCCGCCACAAACCGCACCGGATGGTCTTCGGGCACAACTTCCTCCAGTGTAGGAGGAAACAACCACGGCTGCTCTCGGTTCAGTGGGCGACGCGGCATTGAACTCTCCATCAATCAATTCTTGGCCACAATTCTAACCCGTTTCACCCACATCCGAAAATACACACCCTTTATGAGACAGGCTCCGCGAACCGCCCCTACGTGAGTCGTGATTGGCTACACCCTTCCCATCAAGATGATGTCTTGAGTATGATGAATCGCCCGTCTTGCGAGAGGCGACGGCTGCACTTTGACGGCTCTCCCACATAGGAATATGATGTTCAGACGCGCGAGCGCGAACCTATGTCAAAGGCGTTGCAATTATGAGGGCTAGTGAAAGCAGACAAAGATAATCGAAAGAGGCCCCGCTACTTCTACGGCTGGAACATAGTAGGGGCCTCCTTCCTGGCGCACCTCTCCTACGCCGAGCACCACTCCTCGGTGCTTGGCTTCTTTATGCGACCCCTCAACCAGGAGTTCGGCTGGAGCCGCACCCAGGTTGCCCTGGTGCAGACCATCGCCCGGTTCGTGGAGGCCGGGGTCACGTTCTTCATCGGCCCCCTCATCGACAAGTACGGCCCCAGGGCGCTGATGCCCATCGGCGCAGTGATAGTCGGCCTGGCGATGATGGCCACTACGCAGATCGAAACTATCTGGCAGTTCTGGCTGCTGCGAGGCGTGGTGGTAGCCGTGGGGTTCACTTTCATGGGCCACATGGTGACCAATGTGGCCGTGAACAAGTGGTTTGTCCGCAAGCGAGGCCGGGCCATTGCCTTTGCGGGCATGGGCAGCAACATAGGGAACGTGATAATGACTCCCGCGACCGTGTGGATACTGGCCGTGTACGACTGGCGCACCAGCTTCGTGGTCTTCGCCATAGTGACGTGGCTTGTGGTGCTCATCCCCTCTGCGATACTCATGCGACGCCAGCCGGAAGACCTGGGCCTGTACCCAGACGGCATCGACCCAGCTGTGGAGGCGAGTGAGACGAAGCCGGGCGACGGACAGAATCCCGCCACGTCCGACGCATCCTCTTCCCTGGAGCCAGTGTGGACACGGCGATGGGTAATGGCGACGGCCCCCTTCTGGCTGCTCATCGCCAGCATATCCGTGGCTAACCTGGCCTTCCAGGGAATCAACATCAGTCTGGCGCCTTTTATGCAGGACCTGAACTACGGGGATGCCCTGATAGCCACGGTGGTGACTTTCAGGGCTGTTGTGATGGCGGCGGCCCTTCCGGTGTGGAGATTCGTGGGGGAGCGCGCTCATCTCCCCTGGGTTCGGGTAGCGCCCTTTATGTTCCAGGGCCTTGGCTCCTTTCTGTTTCTGCTTGCCGACAATCCGGTCTTCCTTTGGCTGGCGGTCATCGTATACGGAGGAGGCTTTGGAGGGGTCATGGTGGTGCAGGAGGTGCTCTGGGCCAACTACTTTGGCAGGTTCAGTCTCGGCCTAGTGCGTTCGACCGGCTTCCCCATCGTCTTCGCTTTCAGCGCCGCGGGCCCCATATTCATGAACGGCATCTTCGACCTGGTGGGGTCGTACAAGCCGGCGTACCTGATGTTCATAGGCTTCTACGCTGTCGCGGCATTCTTGTTGTGGATAGTGCGTCCTCCCAAAATCAAGCGCTATGCCACACCTGAGGAACTGGGGATTGCGCCTCCTGCGGCGCAGAGCAGTTAATTTCGCCAATCCGGGATCATAGGTGACCTCAAATTTCCGCTCATATGCTTCGACAGGCTCAGCATGAGCGGGGGCAGAGACTGGCCTGGGTTGCAGGAGACAAGCCTGCGCTATATCCTATGATTCAGCGGAGCAGATATATACACCATGTCTGAAACGATTTCTTATGCCTGAGCTGTTCACCGTAGTAACGCCGGACGAAGCGCTGAAGAGGCTACGCGCCCACGTCAGCCACAGGGTCGAGAGCGAGGACGTCAAATCGAACCTGGCCTTGGGGCGCGTGACGGCTGCGGATATACATGTCCCCGCTGCGCTTCCGGCCTTCCCGCGCTCCACAATGGACGGATACGCAGTCATAGCGGCTGACACCTACGGCGCAACCGAGGGCATTCCGGCCTATCTGAACGTGGTTGGAGAGATACCTATGGGAAGACCCGCGGGCCTGGGCCTAAGCCGAGGCGACGTCGCCAAGGTGCACACCGGCGGAATGCTCGCGGATGGCGCGGACGCCGTGGTCATGGTGGAGAACACCCAGGTGGTCGACGACACGACTATCGAGGTGGTGCGCCCCGTCGCTCCCGGTGAGAACGTGCTCCAGGTCGGAGACGACGTGAAGGACGGCCAGCTCCTGCTGCCGTCGGGCCATCTTCTCAGGCCCCAGGACATAGGCGGACTGATGGGCCTGGGCATCAACCGCATCACCGTGTCACGTCGTCCCAGGGTGTCCATCCTCTCCACCGGCGACGAGCTTGTGTCTCCGGAGCAGGAGACGACGCCCGGCAAGATACGGGACATCAACACCTACAGCCTGTCTTCCATAGCCCTGCAGACGGGGGTTGTCCCGCTCACGATGGACATAGTAGGGGACAGCTTTGAGGACCTGAAAGTGGCGGCTGAGAAGGCCATACAGAACTCCGATATGCTCGTGATATCCGCCGGAAGCTCCGTCAGCACAAGAGACATGACCGCGGACGTGATAGCCTCCCTGGGCGAACCCGGAGTGCTTGTGCACGGAGTGTCCATCAAGCCCGGCAAACCCACCATCCTGGCGTCGGTGGAGGGCAAACCGGCCATCGGCCTGCCGGGCAATCCCGTGTCGGCGCTGGTCATCTTTGAGCTTTTCGCCGTTCCGGCAATGTACTGGCTGGCCGGATGTGAGTCCCCTCCGGCGCGCTTCACGGTGACGGCGTCCCTCACCCATAACGTCGCATCCATCCCCGGGCGCGAGGACTACGTGCCTGTGAAGCTGGAGAGCACCGACGACGGCGTCGCGGCCGTGCCCGTGTTCGGGGAATCCAATCTCATTTCCACCATGATAAACGCCGACGGGATGGCCAAGGTCCCTCTGGACAAGGCCGGTCTCTACAAGGGCGATATGGTCTCGGTGAGGCTCTTCTAGGGATCCGGCTATGCAGAGGAAAATGTACCTGGAAAACATTCCTCTGGACGAGGCCATTGCCAGATTCTACGGCGCGCTGGAGCAGAATGGGGGGCTGAAGCCCACTCCGGGGGAGACCGTCTCACTCGACCAAGCTCATGGACGCGTGACATCCCAGCCAGTGTGGGCAAGAATGTCCTCGCCTCACTACCACTCGGCGGCTATGGACGGCGTGGCGGTGCGCGCCCAGGACACCCACGGCGCATCCAGGACCTCTCCGCTGACCCTCAAGCTGGGTGATCAGGCTCGTTGGATAGACACCGGCGATCCAATCCCGCCCGGGTACAACGCGGTCATCATGGTCGAGGACATCCAGCAGATGGGCGACGAGGATATCCAGATCATGGCCGCGGTCGCCGACTGGCAGCACGTGCGCCTGCTGGGTGAGGACATGGTCGCCACGGAGCTGGTGCTCCCCGAGAACCACAGGATCGGCCCATCCGACCTGGGAGCTATGGCCGCCGCCGGCCTGATCGAGGTGGAGGTACGCAGGAAGCCCGTGGTGTGCATCTTCCCCACAGGCACTGAGCTTATAAGGCCCGGAGAGCCGATGGAGGTCGGCAAGATAGTAGAGTTCAACTCCCTGATGATGGCCGCCCAGGTGGAGGAGTGGGGCGGCCGACCCGTGCGTCACCCCATTGTGCCGGACGACTTTGCCCGAATCAAAGAGGCGGTGCAGCAGGCCCTGGAGACCTCGGACGTGGTTATTATGAACGCCGGCTCCTCCGCCGGCTCCGAGGACTACACCGCTCAGGTGGTGTCTGAGGTGGGGCAGCTACTGGTGCACGGCATTGCGGTCAGGCCCGGGCATCCGGTGGTGCTCGGCGCGGCCGGCAGCACGCCACTGATAGGCGCGCCCGGCTACCCGGTCTCCTGTGTGCTGACAATGGACATTATCGCCAAGCCCCTGATCAGCCGACTTCTGGGAGTCCTGCCACCAGTCAGGCCCAGGCTGGAGGCTACGATGAGCCGCAAGGTCCTTTCCCCCATGGGCGAGGACGAGTTTATGCGGGTGAAGGTGGGCAGGGTAGGGGAGCGCGTCATCGCCACGCCACTCACGCGAGGCGCGGGGGTAATCATGTCGCTTGTGAGGGCCGATGGGTTGGTGCGCATCCCGCGCTTCTCCGAAGGACTGGAGGCTGGTTCTGCGGTGGAGGTGGAGCTACTTCGTCCAAGGGAAGAGGTGGAGAATACGATTGTCGCCATAGGCAGCCATGATATGACCCTGGACCTGCTGGGCAGCCTGCTGCATAAGGACAACGCCGCGCTGAGCCTGGCGTCGTCCAACGTGGGCAGCCTTGGCGGACTGCAGGCGCTGCGGAGGGAGGAGGCGCACCTGGCGGGAACCCATCTCCTGGATGAGGATACGGGTGAGTACAACATATCTTACATCCGCAGAGTCCTGGGAGACAGTGAGGTTGTGGTGGTGAACCTGACGTACAGAGACCAGGGTCTGATAGTCCCCAAAGGCAACCCCGAGAACATTCGAACCCTGTCTGATCTCTCCAGGGAGGACGTGTCCTTTGTGAACCGGCAGAGGGGTTCCGGGACGCGGCTGCTCCTGGACTACGAGCTGAAACTGGCGAGCATCTCCGTCGAAAGTATCAAGGGCTACGACCGTGACGAGTACACCCATACGGGCGTGGCCGCGGCCGTGGCCAGCGGCACAGCGTCGGTCGGGCTGGGCATCCTGGCAGCCGCGAGGGCGCTGGATCTGGACTTCGTACCGCTGCTGAAGGAACGCTACGATCTGGTGATACCCAAGCGCTACTACGAGAGCCAGCTATTACAGCCTCTCCTGCAGATCATTCGTCGTTCTGACTTCCAGGAACAGGTGACGAATCTGGGCGGGTACGATACCTCTCAGACCGGCCAGGTCATCGCTGAGCTACCCGGGTAGGGAATCCTCACCCATACCCCGTCACGCAGCAGGGTCTTCGATTGTCACCCCCGCATCAAGTCCTGTCCCCGACTCCGATCGGGGAGCGGGGCAGGCTCTGAGCGACAGCGAAGGGACCAAAGTCCTTACCTCCATTCCTTCTCTTCAATACTCGGACCAAGTTGTTGCTGAAGGATTTTAGATTCTTCGCCTGCGGCTCAGAATGACATATTCCAACAATCGAAAGACCCCTCGTCACGGGCCATTCGCCTTGACACCCCTGGGCAAAGATGGGAGTATTGGGGCGCTTTCAAAGGAGTACATGAGTTCAATGCAAGGGCAAGCCGTACTCTACCTTAAAGAAGACGGTGTTGCGTGGGTGACGCTGAACCAACCCCAGTCGCAAAACAGGGTGAATCTGCGTATGTGCGCCGAATTACGGGGCGTCTGTGAGGCTATCGCTCAAGACGACGACGTCCGGCTGGCTGTCATAACGGGGGCTGGGGAGAACTTCTGCGCCGGCGATGAGGAAGAGCCGCAGGGGTTGTCGAGCGATGCGAGTGTGGAGCAGATCAGGGCCTACCTTGATCTTCGACGAGCGGCTTCCTTCTTGGGCGGCGTGGAGAAACCTCTGATAGCGGCCATTAACGGAGATGCCTTGGGTCACGGCCTGGAGCTGGCGCTGGCCTGCGACATCAGGATCGCTGCATCCGACGCAAAGCTCGGGATGACGCAAATTCGCCAGGGGACTATCCCCTGGGACGGTGGCACACAGCGACTGCCTCGCATTGTGGGGCGAGCCTGGGCAACGGACATGCTCCTGAACGGAAGAATCGTTGATGCCGAGGAGGCGTTGAGGATCGGCCTGGTGCACCAGGTGTTGCCGCCCGACGAATTGTCTGGCCGCCTGGAGCAGATGGCCTCGACTATGGCGGCGTTGGCCCCGATAGCCACCAGGTACGCCAAAGAAGTGGTCCTCAAAGGGATGGACATGACCCTGGAGCAGGGTCTCAGGCTGGAGACTGACCTGAACGTTATACTACAGACAACCCGCGACAGGGCGGAAGGGGTCGCCTCCTTCCTGGAACGCAGGGAACCAACCTACACGGGGGAGTGAGCCTGCAATCCAGTCGACTGGATTAGATGGGCCGCCCTGGAGATGTCCAGCATATACCACTGTCGATATTGTGGAGCGAAGACACAGCCGGATGCGTTCTTCTGCAGCAGATGCAGACGGCAACTGGTTGGGGGACCGGCAGAATCCACAACTCTGCCTTTACTGATCTCCCCCGCTCGCATCGTGGTAATGTGCATCTTGTCATTTGGCTTTTATACTCTTTACTGGTTCTACAAGACGTGGCGTCACTACAAGGAACACACTGGAGCGAGAGCATACCCCGTCTGGCACGGTCTCTCGCTGCTTGTCCCAGTTTACGGCGCATTTAGGGCCCATGCTCACATGCGCTCCTTTGCCGAACGGGCCACAGCTCTAGGTGTACCGACCCGCTTGTCACCGGATTATGCCCTTGGAGTGGTGTTATCTGGCACATTTGGTGTACCGATGCTCTTGTTGATCAAACCTGGGATCGCTCTAATTGCTGGATTCATAATAGCTGGGTTCGTGGCGCTGGTATGGATGATGCTCCAAGCACAATCCGGCATTAACACCTACTGGCAACATGTATGGGGTGGCAGGTTAAAGAGCGCTCCGGTAGGCGCTGGTGAGATTCTCCTGATGATCTCGGGTCCCCTAATCTGGGGATTCCTAATGCTGGCATCTCTCTACACAATATTGGTCATCAAATTCTCCCTGGAATAGCCATAGGAAGCGCGCAGAGACCTAGACATTTTGCTCTATAATAGTCAGCAAGAGCGGCGACGTAGCCTCCTTGCATGAGCGCAGGGGCCACATGCACGAAAGAATGAATCTGAAATCCGGCAGACCATGCTAAGATAGATAATATGGAATTGTCCAGCACGAACTACTGCCCACACTGCGGAGCACAAGCGACGACTGACGCGCTCTTCTGCCCCAGTTGCAGCCGTCCGATTGTCGGCGGCGCGGAATCTTCCGCCCCGGCGCCGTACCTGATTTCCCCTGGCCGCATTTTGTTCATGAGCTTCCTGTCTTTTGGCCTTTATCTCTTCTATTGGCTGTACAAGACCTGGAAGCATTACCACGACCATTCGGGCGTACCGGCGCACCCAATTGCGCATGGCCTGACCGGGCTTGTCCCGATATACGGCTCTTTCAGGGCCCACGCCCACCTGCGTACTTTTGGAGAGTTGGCCAGCCGGGCTGGGCTGGAGCTCCGCCTTAATCCCCGATTGGCGTTTATTGCAGTGCTTTCGGGCTGGATCCTCTCCTTCGTGGCTGGTGGTGTGAGCAGCGTTGAGTTTATGCCAGTGCTTGATCCCCTCACTGGAGAGCCGGCGATAGATCCCGTCACCGGAGCGGAGATTACAGAAGTAATAAACCCCACAAGATCAGAGTTGATCATGTCGCTGTTCTTGCGCATGGCCTCCATTATCGCAGGAGTTTGGATGGTGCTTCACGCTCAGCCAAGGATAAACTACTACTGGGGCCAGGTGTATGGCAGCAGGCTGCGCGGCGTAGCCTTGGGGAAGGGAGAGGTCATCGTAGGCGCCGTCGGTATATTTGCTTGGACTACCGGTATCTTCGGCATCTTGTCTGCATAGTAGAAGGGATAAACGTGACCTCAGCGTTTGAGACCATAATTCTCAGCAAGAGCGGCGACGTGGCGGAGATAGCGCTGAACCGCCCCAGGGTGCTGAATGCCTACAACATGCAGATGCGGGACGATATGAGCCAGGCGCTGGAGGCTGTCCAGGTCGACCCCGACGTGCGCTGCGTCCTCCTGCGCGGCGAAGGCGAAAGGGCCTTCTGCACCGGCGCGGACCTGACGGAGTTCGGCACTGCGCCCTCACGGGTGATTGCGCGACAGGTGCGATGGGAGCGGGACGTTTGGGGCCAATTCCTGTCGCTGGACAAACCCATCGTTGCAGCCTTGCACGGTTATGTGATAGGCTCAGGTATTGAAATGGCGATGTTGTGCGACATACGAATAGCCTCCGAGGATGCGGTCTTTGGACTGCCGGAGGCTGCATTGGGTATGCTGCCGGCGGCCGGAGGTACACAGACCATCCCGCGCACGGTGGGCAGGTCACGGGCGCTGGAGGCGTTGCTGAGCAACGAGCGCATGGACGCCGCCAAGGCCTTGGATATTGGCCTTGTACACAGAGTTGTGCCCAGGGAAACTCTGCTTGATGAGGCCCTGGCCCAGGCCAGGCAGCTTGCGTCATACCCGGCGCATCTGCTGAAAGCGATGAAGGAGGCGTTACTTAGAGGCTTGGATATGCCGTTGGAGCGGGCGCTGGATATGGAGACGAGCCTGGCAGCTGCGGCCATCGCGACCAGGTAGCCCCCTACGGCACAAGAGTGATTATTCCAAGAAGACAAATATTTGGAGGTAACACATGAACACAACGGACCTTCTGACTATAACATCGGCTATTGTGCCCGACCGCGACGCCATAATCTTTGATGGCAAGCACATGACTTTCGGAGAGCTGGCGGATCGCGTGAACCGGCTGGCCAACGCTATGGGAGACTTGGGCGTGGGAGCGGGAGACCGGGTTGGCGTAATGCAGGTCAACTGCAACGAGCACGTTGAGACCTACTTTGCAACCGCCAAGCTGGACGCCATTCTTGTGCCCATCAACTTCCGGGCGCGGTCGGAGGAGCTCTCCTTCATGCTCAACGACTCCGGCGTCAAGCTCATCATTCTTGGAGCGCGATACCAGGACATGCTCAGGTCCATCGAGTCGGAGTTGACGACCCTGGAGCACCGCATCAGCCTGGAGGGCCCCGGCGAAGGGTTCCTGTTCTACGACGACCTGCTCGCGAATGCCTCCGACGAGGAGCGATTCCCCACCGCGGACGAGGATGATGTCACGATCATCATGTTCACCGCCGGTACAACAGGCACTCCCAAGGGCGTTATGCTGAGCCACGACAGCTTCAGCTCCTACATCCTGGCCAACGTGGAATCGGTTGACATGGAGTTCGCCGAGAAGAACATTCTCACTGTGCCTCTGCACCACATCGCCGGCGTACAGGCTGTCATGGCCGCCATCTACGGAGGCCGCACCCTCGTGCTGCAACGGCAGTTCGACGAAGAGGGGTGGATGAAGCTGGTGCAGGATGAGCAGGTCAACCGGGCGATGATGGTGCCCACCATGCTGAAGCGCCTGATGGACCAGCCCACTTTCAAGGACTACGACCTCTCCAGCCTCCAGGTGATCACCTACGGCGCGGCGCCCATGCCACTGGAGGTCATAAAGAAGGCAATCGCTGAGTTCCCTGGCACCCGGTTCATCAACGCCTTCGGCCAGACGGAGACGGCATCGACCATCACCATGCTTCCCCCGGACGACCACAACATCAGCGAGGACGACCCTGAGTTCGAGAAGAAGCTCAACCGCCTGGCATCCATCGGCAAGCCCCTGCCGGACGTGGAAGTGCGCATTGTCGACGAGGAAGGGGCTGACGTGGCCCAGGGCGAGAACGGTGAGATTGTGGCCAGGGGCCAGCGCCTGATGAAGGGGTACTGGAACCGGGAGGAGGCAACCAAGGAGACCCTCCGGGGCGGCTGGCTATACACGGGCGACCTGGGATACTGGGACGAGGACGGTTACATCTTCCTCTCCGGGCGCGCCAAGGACTTTATCAAGCGCGGCGGCGAAATGATTGCGCCCGAAGAGGTGGAGCAGATCATCATGTCACACCCCGGTGTAGACGAGGCCGCGATCATCGGCATCCCGGACATCGAGTGGGGCGAGAGGGTTCGCGCCCTGGTTGTGAAGAAGCCCGGCGCGGAGCTTTCCATGACGGACGTGGTGGAACACTGCAGGCCTCGCATGGCCGGTTTCAAGAGGCCCGAGGACGTGGTGTTTGTGGACGAGCTTCCCAGGAACCCCATGGGCAAGGTGCTCAAGAGGGTGCTCCGGGAGGAGTACCCCGAGCCAATATTGGACTAGGGGCCACAGGATTCGGAACACAGTGCTTCGAGGGGCGGGTCTTCAGGCCCGCCCCTCGTGCGTCTTGGACGGCAGGAGCGCGCGATGGCAGAGGAAAGGGATAACACAAAGGGAGAGCGGCGGGAGGATAGACGCCGCAAGGGTCGCTACGGCCCCAGGATGCACGGTAAGCGGCTAGCGGAACTGGTGCGGAATGCCTTGCGCAAGAGGCGGGAGAAGGAGCAGTAGGTAAGAGAGGTAGCTAATCTTTCCGTCATGCCCGTGGCGCATGCCCCGCACTTGATGCGGGGACGGGTATCCAGGAGGGGCAAGGGAGTAGGCTCCCGTCTGCAGAGACCTTTGCGTAACCAGCGCAGCAGCCCGGTTGAATGTCATTCTGAGTGCAGCGAAGAATCCAAAGGGTTTCATCCCAAGACAGCGCAGTTTTGCGAGCAAAGGCTTTGGATTCTTCACTTCGCTCCGCTCCGTTCAGAATGACAGCAAGAGCGCCTCTGCTGATATACCACGACGAGTTACGCAAAGGTCTCTCTGCACGGGAGCGACGCTGGAGGTGGCTGCTTACGATGAGAGACCTAGCGAATTGGTAGGACACAGGCCCCACCGCTTATGCCTAACCATCACTTTATACGGCGATGAGCTTGTCGGCCGTCTTGCCTACTGCGTCGCGCCGTCAGGCTTGGCGTCCAGCGCTCCCTCCCGCATGAACACGTTCCTGGCCGGGAAGGATATCTCGATTCCCTCCTCCTCGTAGCGGCGGTACAGGGCCTTGATGAAGTTGTGCTTTATCAGCCAGGAGTCCACGTAGTTGTCGGACCGCAGGACCACCCAGAAGTTGATGTTGGAGTCGCCGAGCTCCGTATACCAGATGGAGGCGTCGTACTCCTTCACGGCCCCCGGGGTATCTGCAAGGACCTGTCTGCCCACTTCCACGGTCACCCGCTCCACGTGCTCCAGGTCGCTGAAGTAGCTCACGCCCACCTGCAGATACACGGACATCTCCTCAAACGGGTGGTTGTAGTTGGTGGCGACGTTGTCGGCAAGCTTGGAGTTGGGGATGATCACAGTGTTGTCCGACAGCAGGCGAATGCGCGTCGTTCTCCATCCGATGGTGTCTATCCTTCCAATCATCCCGCCGTCCAGCTCCACGTAGTCGCCGACCCGGATGGAGCCGTCGGTCATCACGCTCAGACCGGCGAACATGTTGGTGAGAGTTCCCTGCAGTGCGAGGGCTACGGCCAGGCCGCCGATGCCGAGGCCGGCCAGCAGTGGAGCGATGGATATGCCAAGCTGGTCGAGTATGATCAGGAATCCCATCGCAACGGTGAAGAAGCGCGCCAGCTGGATTGCCATTGGGGACAAGGACTCCATCACGCGCTCCTGTCGAGTTCCAGCGCCCACGCGCCCAAGACTCCACCTGATGGCGTCGTCCTGTACCCTGATTGCCCCGTACATCAACACCAGAACGCTTATGATCGCGTATACGTTGGTGATCAAGGACTGGTAGTCGCTCAGAGACGGCTGCCAAATGATACCTGCGTAAAGTCCTACAAGGATGATCTGGAGAGACAGCGCCCCATCGACGTCGTCTATGAGATTGGCGCGGATGCTGTCCGGGTTCTCCCGGCGCATCCTGCCCTTGATCATTCTGAATATGACTCGCACCACGAAGGAGACTACAAGGGCGGACAGGAGGGCCGAGCCCAGAAAGACCAGGTCTCCGATTGAAACCCCTTCGATGACGTCTCTATTCACTATACGGTCTCCTCAAGTGGTCGCTCGCAGATGTATGGACAAATGGTAGCCGTCTGGTCCCAACTGGTCAACAGCCCGCCACATAGAGCAATGCTGCATATCTGGCCGAGGGTCTCTGGTCGGTTGCGCTATAATGCGCTCAGAAGTCAGAGGCAATGCCTCTTCAGGAGAGAACCACGAGATTTACTGCTTTGCACACCGGAATCATCGTTGCGCTCATGGCGATGGTGGTCTTGACCTACGCAGCGCTGACGGTCGACTACTACAGCTGGGAGCTGGAGTTCAGCCGCTGGCTCCAGGGATTCACACTTGGGTCGGCCGACTTCCTGCGAGGTGTGCTGTTCTGGGTGGGTGTGAGGGAAGTAGCAGGGGCGGCGCTGCTGGTGGTGTGCGTCGCGCTGTGGCTCCGGCGCTGGCGATTGGAGGCCATGTTCGCGGCTCTGGCTTCCGTGCCGGACCTGCTGAACATCGTCATCAAGGAGTTGATAGGGCGGCCCAGGCCCACCGACGACATTGTGGAGGTGGTCATTGGCTACGGTGGCGTACAGGGCTACGGCTTTCCCAGCGGCCATGCAGTCCACGCGGTCCTGTTCTACGGGTTCCTGCTCTTCCTCGCGCGCCTATACATACCCAACCCGGCCCTGGTGCGGACCATATTCGCGCTGGTGTGCGCGTACATCCTGGTTACTGGGCCGTGGCTCATATACGACGGTCGCCACTGGCTCATCGACGTCCTTGGCGGCTACAGCTACGGCGCATTCTACCTGCTGGCGCTGACAGCGGCCTACAACCGGGTCCTGGAGCGAATCAGGGACGGCAGGCGCCCGCGACTCTTCGGGCTGCTGCACCCCTCACTGAGGAGGCCGAGGGAAGAGGCGGAGGGCGTTGGGTAAATGTTGGTCGGCTTGCCCGCGCCTAGAATGCAGCCCGCTCCGTCGTTCCGCCTTCGCCGTCGGCTGCGCGCTTCCGGTGCTTCTTGATGCCCTCTTCCAGGGCGGCCCAGGACAGCATCGCGCACTTTATGCGGATGGGGAACTTCTTGACGCCCGCCAGCGACTCCACCTCGCCCAGCGTCTCAAGCTCCGCGTCGGAGGGGTCTTTGCCCTGCATCATCTCCCGAAAGAGAAGGTAGATCGATTCCGCATCATCCAGGCTCTTGCCCTTGATAGCCTCCGTCAGCATGGAGGCGGAGGCCTGGCTGATGGAGCACCCGCTTCCCTTGAAGCTGACGGCGTTCACCAGCCCCTCGTTCAGCTTCATACGGAGGTACACTTCATCGCCACAGAAGGGATTTACGCCCTCCGTCTCGATGTCCACCTCTTCAAGCTCATGCTGGTTTCTGGGGCTTCGGTAATGGTCCAGGATGATCTCCTGGTAGAGATCGTCCACATCTGAGAAGTCGAAATTCTGCATAGTTGTGATACCGGGCACTCCGGCTATGTCCTGGTTGGTGTCCTGGAGAAGTACTTGAGTATCCCCTTTACGGTGGACACCAGCAGGTCAACCTCTTCCTCTGTGTTGTAGATGTAAAAGCTGGCACGCGCCGTGGCGGGTACGGAGAGCTTGCCCATGAGTGGCATGGCGCAGTGATGGCCCGTCCTGATGGCGATGCCCTCCCTGTCCAGCATAGTCCCTATGTCGTGGGGGTGGACGAAGTCGCAGTAGAAGGAGATAATGCCGCCCCGCTGTGTCATGTCCCTGGGGCCGAACACCTTGACCTCTTCAAGCTCCTGGAAGGCGTTGAGGGCGTAATCCGTGATTGCAATCTCGTGCTCGCGTACGTTGTCCATTCCCAATGCGTTCAGGTAGTCGATAGCCGCGCCCAAAGCAATGGTGTCGGCTATGTTTGGAGTGCCAGCCTCAAAGCGGAGCGGCAGGTCGTTCCATGTGGCCCGGTCGTCCCACACCTGACGCACCATCTCGCCGCCGCGGAGGAACGGCTCCATGTCCTCGATCACCTCCTCCTTGACGTACAGCACACCGATACCTGTTGGCCCCAGCATCTTGTGGCCGGAGTAAGCGAGGAAGTCGCAGTCCAAGTCCTTCACGTCCACCTTCAGGTGAGGCACACTCTGGGCCCCGTCTACCAGGACCTTGGCCCCGACCCTGTGGGCCGCCTCAATCAGCTGTTTCACCGGATTTATGGTGCCCAAGACGTTGGACATGTGGTTCAGCGTCAGCAGCTTGGTGCGACTGGTCAGGAGGTTGTCCAGATTGGAGAGATCAATGGTCTGCTCCGGGGTCAGCGGCATGAAACGCAGTACCGCGCCCTGGTCCTGGGCGACCTTCTGCCAGGGCACGAGGTTGCTGTGATGCTCCATTTCCGAGATGAGTATCTCGTCCCCGGGGCCGATGTTGCTGCGCGCCCAGGTCTGCGCCACAAGATTGATGGCCTCCGTGGTGTTCCTGACCAGCACCACGCCCGTCGTGGACGGACTGCCGATGAAGTCAGCGCACTTCTGCCGGGCCTCTTCGTACCTGTCCGTGGCCTCCATGCTCAGGGCGTGGACGCCCCTGTGGATGTTGGAGTTGTACTTTTCGTAGAACTCCACAAGAGCCTGGATGACCTGGGTGGGCTTCTGAGAGGTTGCGGCGTTGTCCAGATAGACCAGGGGTTTGCCGTAAACCTCTCTGGATAGTATCGGGAAGTCCTTGCGGATTGCTGTCGTGTCTAGCATGGTATCCTCCCCATTATAGCAGGGGGTGCGAATGGCTTGGCGAACTGACGGCTACTCTCCGAGCCACTCGCGCAGGGTGTTCTGTACCAGGGCGTCGATCTGCGATCGGAAGACTTGGTTGCCTATACTCTGTATGACTTCGCTCAGGAAGGCTTTAGTGAGCAGGCTCTTGGCGGCCTGCTCATCGATGCCCCGGCTCCTGAGGTAGAACATGGCGGTCGGGTCTATCTGGCCGCAGGCGGCGCCGTGCCCGCACTTCACGTCGTCGCAGTAAATCCAGAATGCCGGCTTGGTGTCGGCCTCCGCTTGGTCCGACAGTATCAGGTTCTTGTCAACCTGGTTGGCGTTGACCTTCACCGCGCCCTCTCGCACGATTATGCTGCCGTGGAAGACCGACCGGGATCTGCCGTCCAGTATGCCCTTGTACAGCTCGCGGCTGGTGGTGTACGGCTTCGCGTGGTCGATGATTACCTGGTTGTCCACGTGCTGAGAGCCGTTCACCATATAGAACCCGTCCAGGGTGCAGGAGCAATCCTGGTCAAGGGTGAGGAGGTTCAGGTTGTTACGGGTCAGCCTGCCGCCCATGTCTATGTTCACGGAAGCGAAGGAGCTGTTGCGGTCTAGGGCCACGTTTGTCGTGGTTATGTGAAACGCCTGCTCGCTCTGTCTCTGCACCTTGTAGTACTCCATCCTCGCGCCCGCGCCCACCAGGACCTCAGTGACGGCGTTGGTGAAGTACTGGCCGTCGGAGACGCCCTTGTAGGCCTCAATCACGGTGGCCTTGCTATCCTCACCGGCAACGATTAAGACCCGAGGATGAGCGACTGTCTCCTCATTTTCGGATGTGGTCAGGAAGAGCAGTCGGATGGGGTTCTCTACTTGGACGCCTTTCGGGATGTGCACGAACGCGCCCTCGTGGACGAAGGCCGTGTTGAGAGCGGTGAATGCGTTGCTCTCGTAGTCGGCGTAGCGCGCCAGATGTTGCTGCACCAGTTCCGGCGACGACTGCATAGCCTCGGACAGGTCTCCTATTGTCACGCCGTTGGGAAGAGAGGCCAAGGAGGACAGCCCGCTGTTGTACCTTCCGTTGACAAACACAAGCTGGGGCCAGTCCTGCTCTCCGAATCCGGCCTCCTCCACGTCCGAGGGACTCAGTTGTGGGGTAGAGGTCGCGGGCTGGATGGGAACCCTGGCAATGGGTCCCACATCCGTGTATTTCCACTCCTCGTTGCCGCGGCGGGCTGTAGGGAAGCCCAACTCACGGAACCTGGAGATGGCGGCTTTGCGCAGTTCGCGCGCCCACGATGGGTCGCGCGCCGCGCCGTTACTCTCAAACGACTCGGAGGCCGCCAGGTACGCTTCTTCTTGAGTTGCAGGGCGCTGGCGCTGGGTCATGTGCTTAGCTTGAGGACTGGAGGGCTTCGGCTGCCTTCTCCAGGTCGTCGTAGCCCTGGGACTCGACTTCAAGGGCCACCTCTTTACCGCCGGACTTCACAATACGCCCGTTGATGAGAACGTGGACCATGTCGGGTACGACGTAGTTCAGGATTCGCTGGTAGTGGGTGACTAGGATAAGAGCGTTGTCCGGCGTCCGAAGCTGGTTGATGCCGCCTGCGACTATACGCAGGGCGTCCACGTCCAGCCCGGAGTCAGGTTCGTCCAGTATGGAGAGCTTGGGATCGAACACGGCCATCTGCAGGACCTCGTTGCGCTTCTTCTCGCCCCCTGAGAAACCCTCGTTGACGGAGCGCTTGGTGAGGTTGCGGTCCATCTCCACAACGTCCACCTTGGTGTTGAGCATCCTGTCGAACTTCAGAACGTCCATCTCCTCAAGCCCTTTGCTCTTCTGGATGGCGTTGTAGCCGGCCCGCATGAAGTGGTCCAGGCGCACACCGGGCACCTCGATGGGGTGCTGGAAGCAGAGGAATATGCCCGCCCTTGCCCGGTTCTCCGGCAGCATACCCAAGAGGTTTTCGCCCTCAAAGCGCGCCTCGCCGGAAGTGACGGCGTAGGATGGGTGGCCTGCCAGCACGTTGGCCAGGGTGCTCTTGCCAGACCCGTTGGGTCCCATGATGGCGTGAACCTCTCCCGCCTTTACGTGGAGGTTCACCCCCTTTAGTATCTGGACATTGCCTATGGAGGCGTGTAAATCTTTTATCTCAAGCATCGACAAACCCTTTCTCGGTTATCCTACAGTGCCTTCCAGGTTCATTTCCAGGAGCCTGGTGGCCTCTACGGCGAACTCCAGAGGCAGTTGCTTGAACACCTCTTTGCAGAAGCCGTTGATTATCAACGCGTGCGCCTCTTCTATGGAGATGCCCCGCTGGTTGCAGTAGAAAAGCTGGTCCTCGCTCACCTTGGAGGTGAAGGCCTCGTGCTCCAGGTGGGCCGAGCTGTTGCGTACCTCGACGTAGGGCGTGGTATGGGCGCCGCACTGGTCGCCCAGCAGCAGGGAGTCGCACTGGGTGAAGTTCCAGGCGTTGGTCGCTCTGGGCATAATCCTTACCAACCCCCGGTAGGTATTCTGGGCGTGGCCGGCGGAGATGCCCTTGGCAATGATGGTGCTGCGGGTGTTCTTGCCCAGATGGGTCATCTTCGTGCCAGTGTCAGCCTGCTGGTACGCCTTGGTCAGCGCGACGGAGTAGAACTCGCCGATGGAGTTGTCTCCCAAGAGAATGACGCTGGGGTACTTCCAGGTAATCGCTGAGCCGGTCTCCACCTGGGTCCAGGAAATCTTGGAGTTGACTCCCTGGCACTTGCCTCGCTTGGTGACGAAGTTGTAGATGCCGCCTTTGCCTTCCTCGTCGCCCGGGTACCAGTTCTGAATCGTGGAGTATTTGATCTCGGCGTTGTCCAGGGTGATGAGCTCCACGACGGCGGCGTGCAGCTGGTTCTCGTCCCGCATCGGAGCGCTGCACCCCTCCAGGTAGCTCACGTAGCTGCCTTCGTCGGCGATAATCAGCGTCCGCTCGAACTGACCGGACCCCTGGCTGTTGATGCGGAAGTAGGTGGTCAGCTCCATCGGGCAACGCACACCCTTGGGAATGTAGCAGAAGGAGCCGTCGGAGAAGACAGCCGAGTTCAGCGCCGCGTAAAAGTTGTCGGTGTAGGGCACAACGGAACCTATGTACTCGCGGACCAGGTCCGGGTGGTTCTGAACGGCCTCAGACATGGAGCAGAAGATTATGCCCTGCTTGGCGAGCTCCGCTTTAAATGTAGTGGCGATGGACACGCTATCGAAAACAGCGTCCACTGCCACGCCGGCCAGTAGCTTCTGCTCCTGAAGAGGTATGCCCAGCTTCTCGTAGGTCTTCAGAATCTCCGGGTCGACTTCGTCCAAGCTCTCAAGCTTCTCACTGGCTTTGGGGGCTGCGTAGTAGATGATGTCCTGGAAGTCCACCGGCGGATATTTGATGTTGGCCCAGTCCGGCATCTGCTCCTTGTCCAGCAGGGAGAGGAAGTAGTTGTACGCTTTGAGACGCCACTCGAGCATCCACTCCGGCTCGTTCTTTTTGGCGGAAATGAATCGGACTACGTCTTCGTTCAGGCCCTTGGGAGCTACCTCCTCCTCGACATCCGTGACGAAGCCGTACTTGTACTCCTGTACTGCCACATCCTTGACAACCTGGTTTGTAGTGGTCACAGGCCTTATCTCCTTAGCTCCCCGGGAGTCTGTCCCGGAGATGACGAATATGGCAGTCACCTGCTGCCGACGCTCATTGTTAATTATAGCACAATATTGTTGACCAACTAGGTCAACAATTAGCTTAGCATCACTCCTTTTTGGTCGTCAAGGGCCATTTTTGACGGGAATACCACTTCGACTCAACGAAAAGCAGCCGTTGCGGCAGTCTACGAGCAGTGTGGAATTACGGCGAAACTCGAAAAGAACCACATTGACTTGCGGGAGACCCCAGTGCTATATTCTCACAAACATAACTGGTAGGTGATAATTCGTGGAAGTACCTCGTTTCAAGGAACTCCGAAGAGCCTACGGATTCGACGAGGTGGCCATAGTCCCCGGTGACGTGACCGTTAACCCGGACCAGACCATCATCGACTTCACCATTGCCGATTATACCTTCCCAATACCCTTTCTTGCGTCCTCCCTGGACGCGGTAGTCTCCCCCCAGTTTGCCATATGCCTGGGTCAGATGGGAGGCTTGGGTGTCCTGAACCTGGAGGGCATCTACACTCGTTACGATGACCCCGCTTCCGTCATCCAGCACATAATTGAAGCGCCTCAGGAAGAGGCTACGCCGCTGCTCCAGAAGGTATACTCCGCTCCAATACGGGAAGACCTGGTGGGGCAGAGGATACAGGAGATAAAGGAGGGTGGCGTGACCTGCGCCGTCTCCCTCACACCGGCCAACACCAAGCGTCTTGCGCCCATTGCAGTCGAGGCCGGCGCGGACATCCTGTTCATCCAGTCGACAGTTACCACGGCAAGACACATTTCCAAGAGCGAGCAGGGTCTGGTCCTCGCGGATGTCTGCCAGCAGGTGCGCATCCCCGTGGTGGTGGGAAACTGCGTCAGCTACGGAGCGACCCTGGAGCTGATGGATACGGGGGTTGATGGCGTCCTCGTGGGCGTCGGCCCCGGAGCTATATGCACCACGCGAGAGGTGGAAGGGATTGGCGTACCCCAGGTCACTGCCACAATGGACTGCGCCGCTGCGCGTGAGGAGTATTTCGGGCGCACGGGCAGGTACGTATCGCTTATTACGGACGGCGGTATGCGGACGGGCGGCGACATCTGCAAGGCCTTCGCCAGCGGAGCGGACGCCGTGATGCTGGGCACCACCTTCGCCCAGGCGGAGGAGGCTCCCGGAATGGGTTACAACTGGGGCATGGCGAGCTTCCACCCGGCGCTGCCAAGGGGTACGCGGATAAACGTCGGAAGCAAGGGATCTCTCCACAAGATACTCTTCGGCCCAACCTCTATGACCGACGGCACGCAGAACCTGGAAGGCGCTCTGAGGGCGGCAATGGGAATGTGCGGCGCATTCAGCATACCGGACATGCAACAGGCCGAGATGGTTGTAGCTCCGACCATCAAGACGGAAGGCAAGTACTTCCAGCTGGCCGAGCGTTGGTAGCCGGCGATACCTCCCGCTTTCCCTATCAGGCAAACTGTACCCTGACGCTACGAAGACCCAACCCGTGGAATCCCTTTAGTCTTGATGTGCCCTGGAGGCGGACCTCTGCGTGAGCTTTGAATGAACAGGGTCTTTTACGGTTGGTGGATCGTTCTGGCGTGCTGGGCCGTCACCCTCTACGGCGGCGGGGCCTTCTTCTTCGGATTCAGCGCTTTCTTCAAGCCCATTAGCGAGGAGTTCGGCTGGTCGCGCGCCCTGACCGCAGGAGCCATATCACTGTCCCAGGCGGAGGGCTTCATAGAGGGGCCAATCGTCGGGCCGCTGGTCGACAAATTTGGCCCGAGGAAGCTGATGCTGTTCGGCGTTGCCCTCGCCAGCATAGGATTTCTGGCCCTGAGCATGATCAACGGCCTCATAATGTTCTACCTGGTGTACGTCCTGCTCCTGGCAATAGGTTTCAACACCGGGTTCTTCGTCGCCGCCCAGGCGGCGGTGGCCAACTGGTTCATACGAAAGCGGTCGCGGGCGCTGGGTCTGCTCAGCACAGCCAACGGCTTTGGCGGCGCAATAATGGCCCCGCTCATCGCGGCGCTGATTCTCGGCTTTGGATGGAGGAGCGCAGCGATGTTCCTGGGGGTTGGCCTGTTCGCCATCGGCATTCCCCTGGCATTCGTTGTGCGGCATCGCCCGGAGCAGTACGGCTACCTGCCGGACAACGCCAAATCCCAGGACGAGATCATCGCGGCCCGGAGCGGCGCAGGGGGAAGCTCCGGTGAAGGATCGAGGTCGAACGCTCCGGCGGAGGAGATAGACTTCACAATCTGGGAAGCCCTGCGGACGCCGGTGTTCTGGATGCTGGCCGTGGCCTTTGGTCTGAGGACAATGGCGATATCGGCCACGGTCATCCACCAGATACCCTTTCTCACTGACAACGGCATATCCCAGCAAGCCGCCGCGGGAATCCTGGCGCTGATGGGCCTTATGAGCATACCCGGCAGAGTGGGATTTGGGTTCCTGGGCGACTACTTCAACAAGCGGTACCTGCTGGCAATAGCCTACCTGCTCCAGGCGGCAGGCATACTGATCCTGCTGACCTCCGATAGCATCCAGCAGGTGTTCCTCTTCACCGTCGTGTTCGGCCTGGGCTGGGGAGCGCCCAATCTCCTCTTCGCACTGAGGGCGGACTACTTCGGCAGGAAATACTTCGCCACCATCGCCGGCGTCGAGCAGTCCATCGTGGCTATCGGCACCGTGATAGGGCCGGTCTACGCCGGGATAATTTACGACATAAACCAGAACTATCAAATTGCTTTCATCACATTTGTCTTTACCATTGTCCTTGGAGCGGTGATCTGCTTCTTCTCATACCCGCCGAAACCCCCGGAGCGCCTGCGAAATCTTCAGCAACAGGGGGCGTAGCAAACCCGGCACGCCCCACCCTTGGATGCCCGCGTTCGGAGACCTTTGCGTAACCAGCGCGGCAGTTCCGTTGAATGTCATTCTGAGTGCAGCGAAGAATCCAAAGGGTTTCATCCCAAGACAGCGCAGTTTTGCGAGCAAAGGCTTTGGATTCTTCACTTCGCTTCGCTCCGTTCAGAATGACAGCAAGAGCGCCTCTGCTGATATACCACGAGGAGTTACGCAAAGGTCTCTGTTCGCGAGCATGGTCAGGGCGCGCGCCGCTCAGATACCGTCGTTCCCGTCCCCGTATCAAGTACGGGGGTGACAATCGAAAGCCCCTGGGCATCATCTGGACCCAGTTTTGATTACATCCCCCTTCTGATATACTAAGCCCATAACAACGCCATAGAGGACTAGACTCGATGACGACCGCTACTAAAGGCAAGCACCTTCTATCCATAACCGATCTCTCCATTGAGGAGGTTGAGACGCTTATTCGTAGAGCTGCAGACCTCAAGGGCGGGCCGTCTCCCCAGGTCATGGCAGGGAAGTCGGCGGCGTTGCTCTTTGAGAAGCCTTCTCTGAGGACAAAGGTCAGCTTCGACATAGCTGTGCATCAGCTTGGAGGACATCCTCTTTACCTGGGAAAAGATGAGGTTGGGATGGGAGTCCGAGAGCCTGTCTCCGATACGGCTCGCATCCTCTCCCGCTACGTCGACGTCATCATAGTGCGCACCTTTGCCCAGAGCACGCTGGAGACGCTGGCCCAGTACGCCTCCGTGCCGGTGATCAACGCCCTGTCCGACGACGAGCACCCCTGCCAGGCGCTGGCCGATCTCCTTACCGTCTACGAGAAGAAGGGCGGACTAAAGGGGACAACCATCGCCTACATTGGCGATGGCAACAACGTGGCCGTCAGCCTTGCCCTGGCTGCCGTGTCCGTGGGGGCCAACTTCACCATAGCTGCTCCGCCCGGCTATCATATGCCGGACGCCGCCATGGAGGAGGTTATAAGAAGGGGAAGAATCACCGGAGTCAGGATTACGCTAATGGAGAGCCCCCAGGATGCGGTAAGGGGCGCGGACGTTGTGTATACCGACGTCTGGACGAGCATGGGGCAGGAGGAGGAGACGGAGCGCCGGCGGGAGGCCTTCAAAGGATACCACGTTGACCCGGAGCTTCTGGCCCTGGCCGGCGACGGAGCATTGTTCATGCACCCCCTTCCGGCTCACCCTGGAGAGGAGATCTCGGAGGGTCTTCTGGAGCATCCGCAGTCGGTGGTCTTCGACCAGGCCGAGAACCGCCTGCACGCCCAAAAAGCGGCGCTTGTAGAGATACTGGCCTAGAGGCGTAAGCGTATGGCCGGACCACTGATAGCTATAGTCGGACGGCCCAATGTGGGCAAGTCCACCCTTTTCAATCGTCTGTTGGGCCAGTCCCTGTCCATAGTCTCAGACATACCCGGCACAACCAGGGACAGGGTAATGGCGACCGTCTCATGGAGAGAACGCTCCTTCACTCTCGTTGACACCGGCGGGCTGGAGTTCGCGCCGACTTCGGACCTGTGGGAGCAGGTGAAAGCCCAAGTGGAGGTGGGTATGGAGGAGGCCGACGCCATTGTCTTTCTAGTGGACGTGATGGCGGGCATCACCCCGGGCGACCGCGAGATAGCGCAGTCGCTGCGGCAGAGGGAGAAGCCCCTGCTCCTTGTGGTGAACAAGGTGGACAACCCCAGGAGGGAGCTGGAGGCTGTGGAGTTCCATCAACTGGGTCTGGGGGACCCCGTCTTCATCAGCGCCTATCACAACCTGGGCATAGACGACCTGTTCAGAGAGATTGAGTCCAAGCTGCCCTTCGCGCCCGAGGAGGATGAGACCTCTGATATACCGAGGCTGGCCATAGTTGGGCGCCCCAACGTGGGCAAGTCCCAGCTCCTCAACGCCATCCTGGGAGATGAGCGCGCCATTGTATCCGAGGTCCCTGGCACTACAAGGGACGCCATCGACACCTCCCTCTCTTTCAACGGCAGGCCCGTCATCCTGATGGATACGGCGGGAGTGCGACGCAGAGGACGTATCGAGCAGGGCATAGAGAAATACAGTGTGCTGAGGGCGGCGCGGGCCATTGAGCGTTCCAACGTTTGCATCCTTGTCACTGACGCCACGGAGTCCATAACCGGCCAGGACACCCACGTAGCCGGGCAGGTGCTGGACACCTACAAGGGCGTGGTGATAGTCATAAACAAGTGGGACATGGTGGAGGGAAAAATCCAAAAGGCCGAGGCGCTGCGGGAAGTGAGCCGCAAGCTCAAGTTCATTCCATACGCTCCAATTTGCTTCACTTCGGCGTTGAACGGGACCGGCGTTCAGCAGGTGGTGGAGACGGCCATAAGGGTGTACCGGGAGGGAGCCAGAATCGCTCCCAGGGGCGCCCTAGAGAGAGCGTTGTTGGAAGCGCTGGCGGCCCACCCCCCACCCACTAAGGGACGACGCTCCCTCAAGGTGCACCGGATCTATCAGAAGGGGACACATCCGCCCACATTCATTCTGCCCGTCAATCACCCGGAGCTTGTCCATTTCTCCTACCAGCGATACCTGGAGAACCGCCTCAGAGCCACCTTCGGCTTTGCCGGTAATCCCCTCCATCTGATTTTCTCCTCATCCCGAGGTGGTCGGTGACGCCTTATGTAGTGCTTATCCCAGTGTGCTACCTGCTGGGAAGCGTGCCCTTTGGACTGCTCGTAGCGAGGTTTGCCAAGGGAGTTGACGTGAGGAGCTATGGCAGCGGCAACACGGGTATGACCAACGTGCTGCGGACGACGGGTGTTGCGCCCGGTCTGGCAGTTCTGGGCCTCGACTTGGGCAAGGGCATAGGGGCTGTCCTGCTGGCCCGGGCCGTCGAGCCGTCGCCTGCACTGGAGGTGGCCGCCGCATTGGCAGCGCTTGCGGGGCACAACTGGTCGGTGTTCATTCGGTTTAAGGGCGGGAAGGGGACAGCCACGGGACTGGGCACCGTACTCGCCATCTCTCCCGCAGCCGCACTCATTGTTGCGGCATTATCCCTGCCGCCGTTGGTGGTATCGCGCTACGTCTCTCTAGGATCCATCATGGGAGCTACAACAGCCCTTGGGTCTATAGCCGCGCTGGCCGTCCTGGCTCCGAACCTCACCCTGGGCGTGCCTTCCCTCACCTACATCTTGTATCCGGCTATAGGGACGCCCATAGTGCTGTTCAAGCACCGGGAGAACATTCAGCGAATCCTCAAGGGCCAGGAGCGCAGAATTGGCCAGAAGGTTGAATTGAGCGAACCCGTCTCCGGGATTGCAGACAGGGCGTGATCGCGTGGCAGCCAGCGCGTTCGTAATCGGGACGACCAGCTGGGGGACGACCCTTGCCACCATCCTGGCGAACAACGGCGCCGAAGTGATGCTGTGGGCGCGCACCAGGGAGGAGGCCGAAGGCCTGGAGAGCGCTCGTGAGAACAAGAGACGTCTTCCCGGATACCATTTTCCGTCGAACATTCGCGTCACATCGTCCAGGGAGGAAGCCTCTTGGGTGGATATGGTCGTTATCGCCGTGCCGTCCCAGACCCTACGCGAGAACGTACGCGGCTTCGCACCTTTCCTGTCGCAGCACTGCCTGGTCTTGAGCGCGACGAAGGGCCTGGAAAAGGACTCAACAAAGCGGATGAGCGAAATCCTGGAGGAGGAGCTGCCGGAGGCCTTACACGCCGGCATATGCGTTCTCTCCGGCCCCAACCTCGCCAAGGAGATTATAGAGGGTAAGCCGGCCTCCACCGTGGTCGCCTCCCGCGACGAAAGCAACGCAGTCAAGGCTCAGGAGATTTTCATGTCCTCCATGTTCAGGGTGTACACCAACACCGACGTGGTGGGCGTGGAGCTGGGCGGCAGCCTCAAGAACATCATCGCGCTTGGCGCAGGGGTGTGCGACGGCTTCGGGTACGGGGACAACGGCAAAGCGGCATTCGTAACCCGCGGCCTGGTGGAGATAACCCGCCTGGGCGTGGCGGCCGGCGCCAACCCGCTCACATTCGCAGGGCTGGCCGGCCTTGGCGACCTCACGGCCACCTGTGCCAGTCCCCTCAGCCGGAACAGATACGTCGGAGAGCAGCTGGCCGCTGGAAAGCGTCTGCCGGAAATACTCTCCTATATGGGCAATGTTGCCGAGGGTGTGGATACGACCGTTGGCGCACTGCAACTGGCATCCCGTCTCGGAGTCGATATGCCCATAACCCAGGCCATCAGCGATGTTTTGTTCAACGGAGTGGACCCGCGCCAGGCGGTTGCGGCGCTCATGGGCCGCGCTCCTCAGCCGGAGTGGGCGGGAATCCGTTTGTGAATTCGTTTTCAATCCAATTGACTCCGCTCCAGAATTCCCATACCCTAGGTTCACAACTTCGGACTCCATAAAGGACGCGATTCACACAAGATATGTACAAAAAGACGGTAGCCGACAACGGACTTCGAATCCTCACCAGCCAGATGCCCCATACACAGTCGGCGAGCGTCGTGCTGTACGTGGGCGCAGGCTCCAGGTATGAGATCGACGAGGTGGCAGGGGTCTCCCATTTCGTTGAGCACATGTGCTTCAAGGGGACGCGCCGCCGTCCAACCTCCCAGGAAATCAGCGAGGCCATTGAGGGAGTGGGAGGCGTGTTCAACGCCGCCACAGACCGGGAACTGACCTCCTACTGGTGCAAGGTTCCCATCGCTCACTTGCCACTTGCCCTTGACGTGATGGCGGACATCGTTCGAGAGCCGTTGTTCGAACCAGAAGAGGTGGAGAAGGAGCGGTCCGTCATCCTGGAAGAGCTCTCCATGAGCTATGACATCCCCAGCTACAGGGCGGATCTTCTCATAGACGAGGTAATGTGGCCCAATCAGCCCCTTGGGCGCGACGTGGGCGGCACCAAGGAGTCCGTCACAGGCGTCACCAGGGACGCCATTATGGAGTATATGCAGCGACAGTACACCAGCCCCAATCTGGTGGTGAGCGTGGCAGGCAACATATCCCACGAAGAGGTGGTCGACGCCGTGGCCCTTCACTTTCGAGACTGGACCTCCCACGGAGCGGGCTCCTGGTTCCCTGTAGAAGAGGACCAGTCGGCTCCTTCGATGAAGATGGAGAACCGCAAGACGGAGCAGGCGCACCTCTGCCTCGCCGTCAAGGGACTATCGTCGGTGCACCCGGACAGGTACGCGCTGGACCTGCTGAACACGGTGATGGGTGAGGGGATGAGCAGCCGGCTGTTCCTGGAGCTTCGGGAGAAGCAGAGCCTGGTCTACGATGTCCACACCACTTCAACCCACCTGAGGGACTGCGGCTCTTTCGCCACCTACGCCGGTGTGGATCCCAAGAATGCAAAGAGAGCCATCGACTCCGTTCTCCGTGAGCTGAACAGGGCCAAGGAGCTTGTCTCGGAAGAGGAGCTGCACAAGGCGAAGGAGTTCCTCAAGGGGCGGTTGGTCTTGAGAATGGAGGACAGCCGCAGCGTGGCCGCCTGGCTCGGCGCCCAGGAAATCCTGCTGGACGAAATCCGAACGGTGGACGAGGTGCTGGCCCGTGTCGATGCGATTACGCCGGAGGACGTTCAGCGAGTGGCCAAAGACGTGCTGATCAACGAGAAGCTGAACCTGGCGGTTGTGGGGCCGTTCCGCAGCGACAAGTCGTTCCAGGCGAGTCTAAAGGGCTTGGGGTAGCTTCGTCAGACCGACTGATACTTCTGGTACTCCCCAATCTCTGCTAGCGACCTCCCGCTATCTTTCTTCCTGGTTGACGTTCTCGAATTCCCGTATTGTTGCAATGACCGCCTCCAGCCATCCGATCAGTGCATTTAGCTGCGATTCTTCCAACTTCCGGTCCGTTACGAAGGAAAGCTCTATACCGTAGCAAGAGACCTTGCCAATCATCTCTTCTTATTTTGCGAGTCCGAAGCTGAGAATATGCTGGTAAGCCTTTAGCCAGAGATAACCGATAAACCCTAGCGGACACTACAAAGATTGCCCTTTGAAATACGTTGATTGAGAACTAAAATGGTCAGAAGAACCCAAAGTGAGGAAAGGCCCAATGAATCCTCCTCCCACATTGACTGAACTTCAGAGAGCAGCCTATGAAGAGTCTTCTGAACTCCAACTAGTAATGTACATTTGCATTGCCATAGTAGCTATACTAATCTTGGGAAATCATATATTAGCTAAACGGAAGCAGAAGAGAAGTGGAGAGAGAAAGAGAATAGCAGGAGAATAATATCTAGGTCGGCTCGGACAATCTCGGAAGCGGACACTACAAAATAAGCCCTTTGAAGTTATGAGAACTTGCAGGGATTAGATGAACGAAGAGGATAAGGGATGCTCGGAGAATTCAAAACGGACGACGCCCCAATCTTCACAATCCCCGGCATTGCCGGATTGGTAAGCACATATACAATGTTGGCCATATTTGTCCTCCTGACAGTCCGTTAGCGTTCCGTTTGCGGTCGGGCTCCGGTGCGGGATATGTCACATTAGCATCACAGCCTCCCGATAGTTTTACCACCTTCTGTATCAGTCGTACAAGCGCCGAGCCTCAGCCGGAGGAGCCGCGGACTGAAGTCACTTAAAAGGTATTGCATTGTCCGTTTAACTGCTGTAAACTAGTTTGTGTTACAAACTGCATGGCGGTGCTAAAGCCAGATGACAGCAAGGAGGCGCAAGATGCAAGGATCCAGCAGCGAAGAGAGGCCACTCTCACCAGACGAGAGTTGGCACACTATCCACTCTACTATGGAGACGGCTCGGAGCTCCATGTACTTGGCCGGGACAACGACTATCTTGCTCCTCTGGGGCGTAATAGCCTCGTTGGGATACTTCTCACAGTACGCCATTGAGACATTCGCGCCCGGGTTCTCGGCTGAACGTCCGTGGTTCCCTGGACCGGTGTGGGGTGTTCTGGCCACGGCCGGGATGGTGAGCAGCGCCATCATTGGACACCGCGCAGGCAGGGAGAAAGCGGCCGGCGACGCCATGCGCGGCGCCGGCATCAGGGTGTTCCTCTTCTGGCTTGCGGTCCTGGCCGCGGCCTTCTTCATACCGGCGGCGGCAGGAATGTGGAACGCGGACGACGCTGACAGCATACCCCACGTCGCCATTGGCGTAGTGGCGCTGGGCCACGTCCTGTTTGGAATAATGCTCCGACCGGTGATAGCGGCGGTGGGCGTAGGCATCGCGGCGGCGTTCTATATTCCCGACTACCTCGCAGGCGACGCCGCGCCTGTGGTGACAGCAGTTGCGATACTGATCGTAGTCGCATTGAGCGCAGCGTGGATACGCAGGAGCGGCGTCCTGTGACTGACGACGATATTGTTCTGGATGAGACCATCCACCAGTCCACACGCCTACGTATAATGACTATGCTGGTCTCTATGCCGGAAACTGACAGGCTCGCCTACGGGTTCATCCAGAAGACGCTGGACCTTACAGGCGGGAACCTAACTACCCATCTGCGAAAGCTGGAAGACGCCGACTTTCTAGCCATCACCAAGGAGTTCCAGGACTCCAAGCCGCACACCTGGATTCAGGCGACGCCTACGGGACGCCGCGCCTTCGCAGAGTACCTGTCCAACCTGGAGAAGGCGCTGAACTGGCAGCCGCGGACGTAGCTACCCGCGCAAACTCACACTGCGAAATCCAGACTTGTGGGGTTGGGAAATGCTTGGGGGCATCTTGACATCAGAAGTATAGGCTGCTATGATGCTCGCATGAGGACTACGCTGACGCTGGATGATGACGTAGCAGACGCCCTGCGGGAGCGGGCGCGGCTTACAGACACGCCGTTCAAGCAGGTGGTGAACGACACCCTAAGGCGCGGCATGTCGCCGAGGGCGGGGGAGGCCGCGCGGCCGGAATACCGCGTTGTTCCCAGGCACGGCGGCTTAGCCCCTGGCGTAGATCCGCTCAGACTGAACCAGCTCAACGACCAACTGGTCGCTGAGGAGTTCCTCGGGAAGGACGGGACGGGCGCAAGTTGATAATCCCGGACCTCAATCTGCTTGTCTATGCCCACTACGACGGAGCGCCTCACCACGAGGCTGCCAAGCGCTGGTGGGAAGGTCTGGTCAACGGCTCGGAGCGAGTGGGGGTTCCATGGGTTGTGGCAACGGGCTTTGTCAGGCTGATGACCCATCCCAGGGTAGTCACCAATCCGGCGACCCCGGCGGAAGCGATTGACTATGTTCAGGAGTGGTTCCGATTTTCCCACGTCATGCCCATCAACCCCGGATCAGATCACCTTGCCCACCTCCGGCGGAGCCTTGTCGCGGCCGGTGTCGGCGCAGACTTGGTGACGGACACGCATTTGGCCTCCATAGCTATGGAGTACCAGGCGGAACTCCACTCCAACGATGTCGACTTCAGCCGCTTCCCCGGCCTCCGCTGGCGCAACCCCCTCTGACGAAGACTCAGCAAGGCTAACGGGAGCCGCGCGAGCTCACCCTGTCAGGCCAGGCGCTCAATAAGCAGCGCGGCCATACCAAGGAATATCAGGAACCCCAGCACGTCCGTAAAGGTGGTCACAAAAACGGCGGAGGACACTGCCGGGTCCATCCCGAACCGCTTCAGCAGCAGAGGCACGCTGCTTCCGGCCAGGCCCGCCACCAACATGTTGCCCAGCATCGCCGCACCCACTATCACCCCCAGCATGATGGACCCTTTCCAGAAGTAAGCGGCCACCCCGACCGCTGCCGCCAGCAGCAGGCCGTGGACCAGGGCCAGCAGAAGCTCTCGCCCTATGAGCCGGATGCCGCTGTGCCTGCTGATCTCGCCCAGGGCCATGCTGCGCACCACCAGCGTGAGTGTCTGAGTTCCGGCTATGCCTCCTTGCCCGGCCACCACGGGAAGAAAAACCGCCAGGACAGCCACCTTGGCGATTGTAGACTCGAAAAGGTTGATGACCAAGGCCGCCAGAAACACCGTCCCCAGGTTGGTGGTCAGCCAGGGCAGGCGGCTTCGTACCGAGTTCCCCAGGGACGACAACACACGCTCCCCGGCCAGTCCCGCCATACGAAACATGTCCTCCGTGGCCTCCTCCTCCATGACGTGCACCACGTTCTCCACCTGAATTATGCCGATAAGCTTGTGCTCCGGGTCCACGACCGGAAGATGCCTCAGGTCGTATCGCTCCATCAGGCGGGCACACTCCTCCTGGTCGGTCTCAACCGGCACGGAGACAATTTCAGGACGCATTATGTCCCTGACAGCGACATCGATAGGGGAGAGGGCCAGTCGAGTGACTGTTATGTAACCCAACAGCCCACCCTCAGCGTCCACCACGAAGATTGCGCCGAACTCCTCGGCCCTGCGTCCCAGCAGGCGCAGGACATCCAGGGCAATGCCCGCCGTCATGTAGTCGGACACCACCGGATAATCCAGGACCATCAAACCGCCGGCGGTCTCGTCCGAGTAACCCAGCAGAGGAGCTATCTCGTCGGCCTCTGTCATAGCGGCCAAGGTCTCTCGGCCCCGGTCGGCGGGAAGATGTCTCAGGATGTCCGCGGCCATGTCCGAGCGGGTCCGGTCAAGGATGCCGGCAAGCGCCCTGGAATCGATGCCGGCAGCTATCTCAGAGGACTCGTCCGGGTCCAAACGCTCCAGGATCTGGACGATCTCCTCCACCGAAAGCTCGGTCAGTACTGCCTGGTCCAGCTCCAGCAGCACCTCGCCCTGGTCGACGGGATGCAGCTCCTTCAGCATTGCTACGGCCTCGACCCTGTCACCGTCCTCCAGCAGCCTCAAGACGCGGTCCACCTCTTCACGTGTCCTCTCCTCTACGGAAGGCGGCTCCGCACCGGTATGCTGGTCTTCAGCCATTGCGGGGATTTTCCGTGGAGAACTCTTGAGACGACAGTCGCTCTCGATTGGGAGGACTAAGCAAAACGAAGAATTCGCGGTTGCCCCGGCTTCCCGTAATCGGGGAAGAGGTAAGTCCTCTGATGCGGTATCCGCTGCCTACGGCCCAGGCTATTGTTCTGGCCAGCACCCGGGCGTGTATCCTGGAATCTCTGATGACGCCGCCCCGTCCAACCTCGTTCCGGCGCGCCTCAAACTGCGGCTTTACCAGCAGGAGAATACGCCCGTTCTCCTTCAGATGTTCAGTCAAAGACGGCAGGGGTTTAGTCACTGATATGAAGGACACGTCGACAGTAATCAGGTCAACCGTCTCCGGCAGGGGAAAGGGATAGCGGGCGTTTACCCGCTCCATAACCGTCACCCTGGAGTCCTGGCGAAGGCGATAGTCCAGCTGTCCGTATCCGACGTCCAGCGCGTAGACCCGAGCTGCGCCATGCTGTAATAGACAGTCAGTAAAGCCTCCGGTGGACGCGCCTACGTCCAGGGCTATGGCCCCGTCCACGTTCAACCGGAACTGGTCCAGGGCAGCCGCGAGCTTGATGCCGCCGCGGCCAATGTACTCGGGGCCCGGGTCCAGGTGTAAGGCGCACTCCGGCGACACCCTCGCGCCGGGAGCGGTAGCCGTCCGACCGTCCATCTTCACCTGACCAGCCATGATCAGGGCGCGCGCCCTTTCCAGGCTGTCGGTAAGCCCGTGGTCTATCATGGTCTGGTCCAGGCGCTTTCCGGGCGACTTTCTGCCTGCCATACTCTCTCTCCGTTCGGCTCTCGCTATTATGGCTCTTCTGACCTGAACTTGTCACCAAGGCGACGGTTGTGGCTCAAAAAGCCCTGTCCGCAGTGGATTTGGATC
The DNA here is from genome assembly GCA_965218945.1 of Dehalococcoidia bacterium. Classification (GTDB taxonomy): domain Bacteria; phylum Chloroflexota; class Dehalococcoidia; order Lucifugimonadales; family UBA2985; genus DAOUJW01. The sequence continues at coordinate 1,491,692 of OZ244718.1, read as the reverse complement.
AGGGGTCGATTCTTGATCCGAAATCCCTTGGGGTGTGGGCCAGGGCTAGTGCGATGACTTGGCTCTGATACGCTCCAGCGCGGCTAAGGTCAAAAAGCCGGACCGGGTCTCGCTCTCCCGCTTGGCCCACTGGTCGATTGTGGCAAGCACCCTGGCCGGCACCGTGATGTTGACACGCACGGCCTTGTCGGGAAGGTCGGCCACGTCCACGTCCACCAGTCCCCAGATACCATCTCGATAGTGCTCGTTGCCCAGATGCTCCTCAAGAGGCTGAGGCTCGGGCAGGGGTTCCCCGTCGGACACCATACCCTCCAGGTGTAGTAGTATGGCCTCACGAGCGCCGACAAAAGCCTCCTCAGGCGTCTGGCCTCCTGAGAAGCACCCGGGCAGGTCCGGAACCGAGACCCCGTAGCTACTTCCATTTTCGTGGTGTATCACAATTGCGAATCGCATTATCGTTCCCTCCAGTCCCATCCGGCTTGCCGGAAGATGTTGCGTAGTGTGCCAGTCGGTATGTCAGCAAGAGGATGCACGACCGTCACCCGTCCCGGCCTGTCCCTGTGGGTAAACTGGTGGTGGTTGCCCCGCCCGCGGTTGAGATCCCACCCGTCCCGCTCCAGTCTCCTGATTACCTCTCCGCTGTCTATAAGTATATTATACACACTGCGCAGGGGCTGGTCAAGGGGTTTTGAATCAAGACCGGGGTTTTGGGATCAGCAGTGGGGTTGTGAATCACAGTCCCAAGGTGACGACAAGATACGGACGGAGGTCAAGCGCAATCGAGGTGCCGCGTACGGGAACGGACGCGGAACGACGCTTGCGCCAGAAGCCGAGTGCTGTACAATGGACGCGAGTCTGAAGCGTCCACCTCTCGTCGCGAACTGCATCTGGACGCTGCTAGAGTTCAGGGTCGAGGTTGTTCTTTTGAGAGGCTTCTACAATAGAGCCCAGGGATTACTCAGGAACATGCGCTGGAGTGGCCTTCCGTTGCATACTGCGTCTGCTCTCTGGGTCAAAAATATGTTGCGCAAGGCTAGAACGCTAAGCCTGTGCTGCGGCAACCACGGCCAGCCGGGCTGTTGAAGATAGTGACGCCTGCCGGCGTGTCCGGCGGTAGACGGGGACTCAGCAGGGTTTGGAGTCTAGCTGCACCAAGAAGCTCGGAGCGGGTGATGGACGCTGAAGAGGTTCGGCAGTAAATGGCGCTTGTAAATAGAGGAGAGCGGTCTTAGCAGAGATTGCCTGCGCTGTGGGGAGGCGGGAGGTGGTCTACATATCCTTGGTTAGGGTGGTGAGGAACTCCTTGTTGGTCTTGGTCCTGGAGAGCCGCTCCAGCACCTTCTCCGTAGCCTCCGTGGACTCCATTGAACCGGATGTAATCATGGACACCATGCGGCGGAGCAGCCACACCTGCCTCAGCGTTTCCTGGTCCAGCATAAGCTCCTCACGCCGCGTGCCGCTGCGCGGGATGTCTATAGCCGGGAAGACGCGGCGGTCGGCCAGCTTCCTTTCCAAGTGTATCTCCATGTTGCCGGTACCCTTGAACTCCTCGTAGATGACCTCATCCATACGACTGCCGGTGTCTATGAGGCAGGCGGCCATTATGGTGAGGCTGCCTCCCTCCTCGGTGTTGCGGGCAGCTCCGAAGAACCTCTTGGGGGGGTAGAGAGCAACCGGATCGATTCCGCCGGAGAGGGTCCGGCCGCTGCTTGGCAGCGCCAGGTTGTAGGCCCTGGTGAGCCTCGTAATGCTGTCCAGCAGAATTGCTACGTGCTTTCCGGATTCCACCATACGCTTGGCGCGGTCGAGGGCCAGTTCAGCCACGCGGCAGTGGTCCTCGACCGGATCGTCGAATGTGGAGCCGAAGACCTCACCGTCTACGGAGCGCTTGACGTCCGTAACCTCTTCCGGTCGTTCCCCAATGAGCGCAACCATCAGGTTAATGTCTGGGTCGTTGGCGGTTATGCCTTGGGCTATGTGCTTGAGCAGAGTGGTCTTGCCGGCCTTGGGAGGGGAGACGATCAGGCCGCGCTGTCCTCGACCTATGGGGGCCAGGAGGTCCATAAGACGAGTGGAGAGGTTATCCTTGGTGGTCTCCAGCGTTATCTGTACGTCGGGGAAGATGGGCGTCAGGTTCTCGAAGTGGGGCCGGTTTCGCGCAGCGTCGGCGTCCATGCCATTGACGCCCTCAACTCTCACCAGGCCGTAGTACTTCTCGCTGTCCTTGGGAGGCCGTACCTGGCCCATCACCTGGTCACCCGTTCTCAGGGCGAAGCGCCGTATTTGTGATTGGGAGACGTACACGTCATTGGCGCTGGGTCTTAGGTTGGGCTGGCGGAGGAAACCGTAGCCATCGTTGATTATCTCCAGGATGCCGGAGGCCAGGATGTAGCCCTGCTCCTCTGCGTAGGACTGCATCATTCGGAAAACGATCTCCCCCCTTGGAAGGGAGGCGAGGCCGTTCTCGACGCCCATATCCTGGGCCATGGTTAGAAGTTCCTGCTTTGTCTTTCCGTCCAGTTCAACTAAGTTCATAACGTTCTCCCAAATGCTATTTCCCCGTTGAGGGGCATTTCAAAGCTCTGTTCTTGTTTCGGCTTGAGTGTACAGGGGTAGCCCCGCATAATTCGTGGAATCGATGATGTGTACAGGGAAAACGCCTTTGCCGGTGGAAGGCCAACCCTATACCTTGACCGCTCTCTGCCAGTCCTGAATGAACCGTTCCACACCCACGTCCGTCAATGGATGGTGCATCATCTGCAGCAGCACCTTGTAGGGTATGGTGGATATGTCCGCCCCCGCCTCGGCCGCCATCACGCAGTGAAGGGGGTGTCGTATGCTGGCGGCCAGCACCTTGGTCTCCAAATCGTACTCCTGGAAGATCTGCACGATGTCCCGCACCAGCTGCATCCCGTCGTGGCCTTCGTCGTCCAGCCTCCCAACGAAGGGGCTTACAAAGCTGGATCCGGCCAGAGCCCCCAGAAGCGCCTGGTTCACCGAGAAGCACAGGGTCTGGTTTATTTTAATATCCTGTTTTGAAAGTATGCTGATGGCTTCCAAGCCCTCAAGTGTGCTGGGTATCTTGACAACCACGTTGGGCGCCCAGGTTGCTATATCCATACCTTCAGCAACCATTCCCTCTACGTTGGTGCTGATCACCTCGGCGGAAACGGGCCCGTCAACAATGTCCGCTATCTCTTGCACCACTTCCCGGTAGGTCGCGGTGTCGTCTATGCCTTCTTTGGCAGCCAGGGATGGGTTGGTTGTGACGCCGCGCAGGACACCAAGTCGGTTGGCGTGGTCGATCTCTTCCAGGTTGGCGGTATCGAGGAAAATCAGCATGAGGGGAGCCTCCTTACATTAACATACCAGTAGCGTATTCGTCCATACACACGCAAATCGTTTTGCAATATCCTTCAATGCTCAGGCGCAACCGGGGCGATACCGTTCATCGAAAGCCTGTCGATTCGCGCTCATTGCTCTCTTGAGTAGAGGGGAAGTGGATGCTGACCGCCCTCTCTGATAGTGCTCTTGGCCGTGCCGACGAACTCCCTGAAGAGGGGATGCGCCCGGTTCGGCCTGGACAGAAACTCCGGGTGAAACTGGACACCCACCATGAAGGGATGCCCCACAATCTCGGATATCTCCACCAGGCTGCCATCCGGGGATAGCCCGCTGGCGATTAGTCCACCTTCCTGGAGACGCTCCCGGTAGGCGTTGTTGAACTCAAAGCGATGGCGGTGTCGCTCCTCAATCTCCAGCTTGCCATAGGCCTTGGCGGCCTTGGTGCCGTCCACCAGGTTGCAAGGATACACCCCCAGCCGCATAGTGCCTCCTTTGCCTCTCACAGCAAGCTGGTCAGGCATGAGGTCTATGACGGGGTGAGGGGTGTCCGGGTTGAATTCGGTGGAGTTGGCGTCGGGGGAGTTGAGGACATGGCGTGCAATGTCCACCACCATCATCTGCATCCCAAGGCACAGCCCCAGATACGGGACTTTACGCTCCCGGGCGTACTGAGCGGCCTGTATCATCCCCTCCGTCCCACGAGTGCCGAAGCCTCCAGGCACGACTATGCCACTGGCCGAGTTCAGATGCGGCTCCGCCCCGTCCCGCTCTATGTCCTCGGAGTGGACCCAGGAAATCTGCACGTCCCTGTTGTGGTGAAGCCCGGCGTGTCGGAGGGCTTCCTTCACCGATATGTAGGCGTCATGGAGGTCTACGTATTTCCCCACCAACGCAATGCTCAGGGGGTTGTCCAGTGCCCTCATGCGGTCGACCATTTCCCGCCAGTCCGCCATTTCCTTCCTACCGGAGGTCAATCCCAGATAGTCGACTATCAGGTCGCCGATGCCCGCCTCTTCCAGTATCAAGGGCACCTCATAGACGTTGGAAACTGTGGGCAGTGGGATCACACCGTGATCCTGCACATCGCAGAAAAGCGAGATCTTGGCCTTTATCTCCTCGGAAACCGGGTGGTCGCTGCGGCAGATGATGGCGTCGGGCTGGACGCCAATGCCCCGGAGTTCCTTCACGCTGTGCTGGGTTGGCTTGGTCTTCAGCTCCCCCGTGGAGGATATGTACGGGAGGAACGTCACGTGTATGTAGAAAACGTTGTCTCGCCCAACGTCGTTTCTCATCTGGCGTATGGTCTCAAGGAATGGGAGACCTTCGATGTCTCCAACGGTGCCGCCCACCTCCACCACAATTACGTCGGGGTCGTTGACTGCGGCGAGGTTCTTTATCCTCTCCTTTATCTCGTTGGTTACGTGGGGCACCGCCTGGATTGTCCCGCCAAGGAAGTCTCCCCGCCGCTCTCGTAATATGACAGAACTGTATATCTGGCCGGCGGTGATGTTGGACAGCGAACTGAGCTCCTCGTCAATGAACCGCTCATAGTGTCCCAGGTCCAGGTCGGTCTCCGTTCCGTCCTCTGTAACGAACACTTCACCGTGCTGATAGGGGGACATGGTGCCCGGGTCCACGTTGAGGTAGGGGTCAAGTTTCTGAATGGAGACTGATATGCCCCTGCTCTTGAGTATCCGCCCGATTGAGGCGACGCTTATCCCTTTTCCAACGGAGCTTACAACGCCGCCTGTTACGAATATGTACTTGGCCATCAGTGTAACCCTGTTCCTCGTTTAGCGCCCGTTTCCGTCATACACGGATATTGAGTAGTCAATCTTGAGGGAGAAGAGTAGAGAGCCACTCCAGTGGTTATAGCGCCTGTAGCTTGTAGGGCTTCTGCCCTTGAACCGTTCTCTATCACAGCAAACTTGATACTGATGATTCTACCTCTAAGCGAGTGGCAAGGGAATAAGCATAGAAGATAATGAAACTCACCGCTGCCAGGTTTGTAACCAACCCGGTAACAGCCATTCCAACTCCACTTTTCCTCCTGCGGCTCCTGAGCAGGCCAAAGAAGGAGAGAGGCAACCCTATGACCACCAGCGGTATGGAGATGAATCCTATAATGGGTATCCAGGCAAACATGATCGCTATGATGCCAAGCACCATGCCCGCAATGTTCATACAAAGAGCCTCAGGTTGATTGGAGTCGGGAGTATTGCGGTACGAACCCCCAGCGTGACGTTAGCAATCAGAACAGTCACCACTTCACATCCCCACACTCAAGATGATATTTGGCAGCAAAAGGTGTTGTCAAGCGTTTTTGGGCTCATGCGGAGCCAACTCGCACACTTCCGGATGATTTGCCGTGAGTTGTCGCTCTGCCAGAATACGAAAACACCTCCTCTAGAGGTCTATGGCGTCGACTATGCGCTGTCCCATCTCGGTGGTGGTGAGCGCGCTCGTCGCGCCCTCCTCGGCTATGTCCGGGGTGCGATAGCCATCGGCCAGCACCTTGTCCACAGCAGCCTCTATCGCCGAGGCCTCCCGGTTCATCCCCAGGGAATACCGCAGCATCAGTGCAACTGTGAGAACTGTGGCAATTGGGTTGGCCTTGCCCTGACCGGCTATGTCCGGGGCGCTGCCGTGTATGGGTTCATACAGCCCAATGGAGCGACGCCGGCTGCCGGTATCCTCTCTGGGCGAGCCGGCCAGGCTAGCGGAGGGAAGCATCCCAAGGGAGCCGGACAGCACCGCTGCCTCGTCCGTGAGGATGTCTCCAAACATGTTCTCGGCCACCAGTACGTCGAACCGGGACGGGTTTCTCACCAGGGCCATGGCGCAGGAGTCCACAAGCTGGTGCTCAAGCTCCACGTCCGGGTAGTCGCCGGCAAGCTCCATCGCGATCTCTCGCCACAGGCGAGAGCTCTCCAGAACGTTCGCCTTGTCGACGGAGGTCAGCTTCTTCCGGCGCCTTTGGGCCAGCTCGAAGCTCACGCGCAGGACTCGCTCTATCTCGTTCTCGGTGTAGCGGAGGGTGTCCACTGCGCGCCTGCCGCGGGCGGTCTGCCACCGCTTCTTGGGACGGGCAAAATATAGCCCGCCCGTTAGCTCTCGCACCATGAGGATATCTACGCCCTCTATAACGGAGGGTTTGAGGGAGCTGGAGTTGAGCAGGGGAGGGAAGACCTTTACCGGGCGCAGGTTGGCGAAGAATCCCATTGCCTTGCGCAGACCGAGGATGGCGTCCTCAGGGCGGTGTGGCGCTCTGGGGTCGTCCCATTTGGGGCCGCCGACCGCTCCGAAGAGGATGGCGTCGCTTCTGCGGGCCGTCGCCAGGGTCTCGTCCGGCAAGGGCGTACCAACCTGGTCTATGGCCGTGCCGCCTACCAGGCCGTACTCCAGCTGGAACGACGTTTCGGTGTTCTCCTCAATCTTGCTGAGGACTTTAACTCCCTCGGCTATTACCTCCGGGCCCACGCCGTCGCCGGGGAAAAGGGCGATATTGAACTGCATAGAAATACTCCTAGCCTGCCTATCTTCTGAGCTGCGTTCCCAAACCCAAGGCGACCCTGTTGACATAGTTGAACCAGGCCGTCACGTGAGCTATGTCCACAATCTCCTGATCGGAGTAACCGGCCTCTCTCAGGCAACTGATGTCGCTTTCCTCTACGCTCGACGGGCTGCGCGTCACCTTTGCTGCATAGTCCAGGGCAGCCATAGTCTTGGAGTCCAGATCTGCCCCGGTGTAGTCCTCGATTACCTGGTCAACAAGGCTGTCGTCCTTCACCAGTTGCCTAAGGACCTGGGTATGAGCGGTCACGCAGTTTCCACACTCGTTGATTGCGGACACCGCTACGACTATCAGGTTGACCAGCGTCCGGTCTATAGCATTGACTCCGTAGCCGGAGCCGGGCAGCTGCAATCCCTCGCTGAGCCATCGGAACAGATTTGGCTCCTGGGTGTAAACCGTCACCGCCTCCGCCTGCACTATGGCGCCTTTGGCCTTCATCTGCTCGTAGATGCCTTTGAGGTCGCCGGCCGCCTCATCCTGACCGATGATCTTTGTCCAGGCCATAGCTCAGCCTCCTAATTCTACGGCTTGGGCGAATTGGCCGTCTCATAGGTCTGTATCTTGTCTTCGTGCTGAAGGGTAAGGGCAATGTCGTCAAGGCCGTTGAGCAGGCAGTGCCGTCGAAACTCGTGCACCTCCGGGTCGTTGTGCACCTTGAAGCTAATCCTCATCCCGCTCTCATCCCTGATCTCGCAGTCCTCCAGGTCCACGGTCATCGAGTAGCCGGGCTCCTCTTTGGCCTTGATCATGATTTTGCTGATCTGCTCCTCCGACAGGTGGACGGGAACAATCCCGTTGTCAAAGCAGTTCTTGTGGAAAATCTCGGCGAAGCTGGGAGCGATGATGACCCGGAACCCGTAGTCCAGCAGCGCCCAGGGGGCGTGCTCTCTCGAAGACCCGCAACCGAAGTTTGGCCCGGCAACCAGTATCCCGGCGTCCTGGTAGGGTGGGAAGTTTAGCTCGAAGTCCGGGTTGGGCTGACCGTCCGGGAGGAAGCGCCACGCGGCGAACAGGAACTGCCCGAACCCTGTCCGTTCTATGCGCTTCAGGTGTACTGCGGGGATTATCTGGTCGGTGTCCACGTTCTGCCTGTCCAGGGGCGCCACAACGCCCGTCATCTTGTTGAATGGCTCCATGATTGCTCCTTGCTGTTTTCTGTATGATTCTCGTGCGCTCTGTCGCGGCTGCCCCACTGGATTCCTGCCTTCGCAGGAATGGGGCGGTGGCCTTTGATCTACCGCGGTTGCATACGCCTCATCTGCATATCCAGGGTTCGCAGTATCGTAAAGGCGTTGGTGTAAGCAACTACACGAATAAGCACCTTCATCTGTTCGCTGTCAACCGCCTTGTCCAGGGCAGCGTGAATAGCCTCGACGGTGCGCCGCAGGAGCACGGCCAAGTTAGGATTGGCCTCTCCCAGCCCGGCCAACTCCTGGTCGATGCGTTTCAGGGCGTCCAGGGTGTCAAGCTCGTCTCCCAGCAGAATGTCCATCGGCCCCACGGCGTAACGCAGTACGAGGTTCATCACCTCATCCTCAAGCGTGGGCAACGCCCGGTAGGTGCCGGACCTGCCGCCATCCCCAATTCCCGTTTCTATCGTCATACTAGACCACCTCCCATTCTCGGATGTCCACGAAGTGGCCTGCAATCGCGGCTGCGGCGGCCATCTGCGGGCTTACCAGGTGGGTGCGTCCACCGGGCCCCTGCCTCCCCTCAAAGTTGCGGTTGGATGTGGAGGCGCACCTCTGCTGCGGCTGAAGGATGTCCGGGTTCATACCAAGGCACATGGAGCAGCCGGCCTCCCTCCAGTCGAGGCCCGCGTCCTTGAAGATACGGTCCAGACCCTCGGACTCCGCCTGTATCTTCACCGCGGTCGACCCTGGCACAACCATCGCCTGCACCTTGGGATGTGTCTTGCGACCCTTCACCACGGCCGCGGCGGCCCTGAGGTCCTCAATGCGCGAGTTGGTGCATGAGCCGATAAACACGTTATCGACGAAGACGTCCTGCATGGGCGTGTTCGGCTGAAGGCCCATGTACTCCAACGCACGCTCGGCGGCGGCGCGCTCTGTGGGGGATGCCAGCGAAGCCGGGTCCGGGACTCGTCCCGTAACCGGTATCACCATACCGGGGTTGGTGCCCCACGTAACGAAGGGTGAAAGGGCAGAGGCGTCAATTTCCACCAAAGTATCGTAGGTGGCGTCCGGGTCCGTGGCGAGGGCGCTCCATTGCTCCACCGCGGCTTCGAAAGCGTCGCCCTGGGGCACCTGTGGACGGCCTCGCATATACTCGAAAGTGGTCTGGTCCGGGGCTATCAGCCCGGCCCTCGCGCCGCCTTCAATGGACATGTTGCAGATGGTCATCCGGCCCTCCATCGAGAGGGAGCGGACGGCCTCGCCAGTGTACTCTATGACGTGGCCTATCCCGCCACCCACACCTATCTGACCAATGATGCCCAGTATCAGGTCCTTGGCGGTGACCCCCGCGGGCAGGGAGCCGTTAACCCGCACCTCCATAGTCCTGGGCTTGGCCTGCACCAGGCACTGGGTCGCCAGCACCTGCTCCACCTGGGTGGTGCCTATGGGCATGGCCAGCGCGCCGAAGGCCCCGTGTGTGGATGTATGGCTGTCGCCGCACACGATGGTCTTGCCCGGCTGGGTGTAGCCCTGCTCCGGGCCTATGACGTGGACGATGCCCTGGCCGGGGCTGTTCATATCGAACAAGGTGAGGCCGAACTCCTCGCAGTTGCGGACTAGAGCCTGTATCTGCTTCAGGGAGATCTCGTCCGTGATGGGCAACGCCCGGTCCCAGGTGGGAACGTTGTGGTCGACGGTCGCAACCGTGAGGTCGGGGCGTCGCACGTGTCGGCCCGCCATCCTGAGGCCGTCAAAGGCCTGGGGCGAAGTGACCTCGTGCACCAGATGCAGGTCTACGTACAGGATGGCCGGCTGGCCCGGCTCCTCGTGGACTATGTGGGAGTCCCATATCTTCTCTACCATAGTCTTGGACATGTCGACACCTCTTTTTAACAGGGTAATTATTGTATGCTGTGCCATTTTGCCGGGGCGCTTCAGCCGCTCCGGAGCAACGGCTATGATTATAGCGTTTGAAGGGGGTTTGTGGCTACTGGGTAGCAAAAATGTTGTGGGTTGCTGCGTTATAATGGGTAAGCGGAAACTAAACGGCTCTGTTGCCGCCGGAGGAAGTTTGGACACGACGGATTTGCTTTTACGAACTAAGCTGCCCTATAGGACACTCGGGATGCTGTTTTTGGCTTTCAGCTTCATTCTATTGCCAGGATTGTTCGGGTGCACTGGAGACACAGTGGACGTAGCGGAGCCACAGGCCACCTCGACGGCAACTCTCGCTCCGCAATCTACGCACACGCCGGTCCCAGACCCGACACCTACGCCGTCGCCCTCCCATACCTCTGTCCCGGACCCTATTGTTACGCCCTCCGTAATGCCTACCGAGCCAGGCGCATCGACGGGAGAGGTCCGCTCCGACAAGGAACGTATCACTGATCTGGCCGTTCCCGATTCAGACATGGCAACCCTCGTGGTTGGAAACAGCGCGTTTGCCTTCGACCTTTACCACGCCCTGCGTGAGGAGGGCGGGAACCTGTTCTACTCGCCCTACAGCATCTCCGTTGCTTTGGCAATGACATTCGCCGGCGCGAGGGCTGAGACTGAGCGTCAGATGGCTGAGACGCTGCACTATCGCCTTTCACAGGAGGAGTTGCATCCAGCGCTGAACGCCCTGGACTTGGAGATGGCCTCCCGCGAGAAGGACGGCGAGGGATTCCGGTTGAACATAGCGAACGCGATATGGGGACAGTCCGGGTACGAGTTCAACCCTGAGTTTCTGGACGTCCTGGCCCTGAACTACGGCGCAGGGTTGAGACCTCTGAACTTCGCGGAGGCCCCGGAGGAGTCCAGAACGGCCATCAACGATTGGGTTGCAGAGCGCACCGAAGAGAGGATCAAAGACCTCATTCCTCAAGGAGCCATTGACTGGAAAACCCGGCTGGCGCTCACCAACGCGATTTACTTCAATGCGGCGTGGCACATCCCCTTCCAGGAGGGAGCTACCAGAGATCGCACCTTCCATTTGCTTGACGGAGCAGCCGTGGAAACCCCGATGATGACCCAGACGGCCTCCTTCGGCTATTTGCAGGGAGACGGCTATCAGGCAATCGATCTGCTGTATATGGGTGAGGAGATGTCGATGACGCTCCTGGTTCCGGATGAAAACAAGTTCAGCCAATTCGAGGCTGCGCTGGACGCAGGCAGCGTTGGAAGTATTCTGAAGAACATACGGCCCGAGAGACTGGACCTGACGATGCCACTGTTCGACTTTGAGTCCCAAGTCAGCCTCAAGGAAACCCTGAAAGCGATGGGGATGCAGGACGCCTTCAGTTCGACTGACGCGGACTTCTCAGGGATGGACGGTCGTAAGTGCACCGAAGACCCCGCGTGCTTAATAGTTACTGACGTATTTCACAAGGGATTCGTGTCGGTTGACGAGGAGGGTACGGAGGCATCGGCAGCCACAGGCGTATTGATGGGCCCTACGTCGATGCCTCCCCAGGTTACAATCGACAGACCCTTCATCTTCCTGATTCGGGACATAGAGACCGAGGCTATCCTGTTCGTAGGGCGCGTGGTAGACCCAAGTACCTAGCGTGGGTCAGTTGCCAAATTGGGATTGTTTCGGCCGAATGTGTGAATGATTCAGCCCTGGATATTTACAACCGGTCGGCGAGAGGGCCTTCCAAAGTTTCAATGAAACACCCTTGTCCAGGACACACCGAAAGGACGCGGAATGAGTTAGGATAGGGTAGACCCAAGGCTAAACCTGCAAGTATATCGACCTGTTATGAGGATCAGAGACCTAACGGAGCGCCAGCGAAAGATCATCCGAGCCTGGTGTATGTACGACTGGGCGAACTCCGCGTTCGCGACGTCCGGCGTTGCGGCAATCTTTCCGGTATACTTCGTGTTCCTGTTCAAGGAGGCGGTAGGGGAGAGCGCCCAGTTCCTCGGTATCACCTTTACCGGCAGCTCGATGTGGAGCCTGGCCGTGGTAATCTCCACCGGGACAGTCGCCGTCTCCAGCCCGTTGCTGGGGGTTATCTCAGACCGCATCCCCATCAAGAAGACGCTGCTGTGGATCTACGCGTCCGCCGGCTCAGTCTTTACGGCGCTGGTCTTCTTCTCCGCGTACACGTCCGAACCCTGGGCGTGGCTGTTCGGGACGTTCATCCTTGCCAACATCGGCTTCGTAGGGTCGCTGGTATTCTACAACTCCTTCCTGCCGCACCTGGGGCCAAGGCATCTGCTGGACGACATCAGCAGCCGCGGCTTTGCTTTCGGCTACGCGGGCGGCGGGCTGATCCTGCTGATACACCTGGCCCTGATACTGACTACACAGGACTCGGATATAGAAGACCTGGTCACCAGGGCCGCGATAGCATCCATTGGCCTCTGGTGGTTTGGATGGGCGCTATGGACGTTGCGGGTGGTGCCGGAGCCGCCCATTCGGCGTCCCGTTAGCGGGTTGAACGCAGTCACGGCGCTCTCAATGGGCTTCCGGGAGCTTGGGCAGACGTTCCGGGAGCTTGCGCGGTTCAGGGTAGTGGTGGTGTACCTGGTCGCATACCTGCTGTTCAACGACGGCCTTCAGACGGTGATTGCCGTTGCCGGGGCTTTTGCCGCCGACACCCTGGGCATATCCCTGGCCTTCAACATGGCGACGATTGTGATTATCCAATTCGTGGGTGTGCCGGGCGCCATAGCTTTCGGGCGGCTCGCCAGGCGAATCTCCACCAAGTCGGCCTTGACCGTGGCTCTGGCCGGCTGGATTGTCATCATCCTGTTGGGTGTGGCGATTGTCCCGCTTTCCCCAAGCGAACACGAGGACTTCGACCTCCGGCTCAGCTATCGAGAAGATACGGGCGATTACATAGTGGATGCTGCGCCGGATTCCGATACGGAGTTGCGTTGGGAAGGTGAGCAGTGGACTTTCAGCGAAGGCGTCGTTTTGAGCCCCCAGGCCGTCCTGAACCTGCCGGAGGCGGTACGGAGCACAGACGACGTGAAGTACAGCCTGTCGATACGAGGCGGCGGCATGGACGGCGAATCCGCAGTCGGTCCTGCGCATCCCAGTCTGCTGGGCCGGGGCCTCATAGACTGGTGGCCTTCTATTGTCCGAGGCGCGCTCTGGGCCCCCCTTGGCCTTGAAGTTGGATACCAGTGGCTGCTCCTTGGTCTCTCCGTTGGCCTTGTAATCGGGGGCAGCCAGGCGCTGGCCCGGAGCCTTTTTGCCCAGATAACACCGCAATGGCGCAGCGGGGAGTTCTTCTCCTTCTTTGGCTTCATCACCAGAGCTTCGTCCGTGTTCGGTCCCACGTTGTACATAGCTGCGACCGCCATCTTCGACACACGCGTTGCGGTCACGGCGATACTGCTGATCATCATTGCCGGCACCATTGTGCTGCAACGAGTCAACGTGGGCGAGGGGTTGCGCGTTGTAGAGATAGAAAACCGACGGTATGAGGAAGAGGAGTCCGCTAGCGACAATCCTGCTTAGGACGCCGGTAGCCAATAGATGCACATGGGAGCGCCCAGATGCCCATTCTGAATGACGTCCATTCACAACTCAACGAGACGGAAATTGCGCGTGTGGTCGCGCCCGCAACGGCTGAAGAAGTCGGTGCTGCCATAGCGGAGGCATCGGCCGCGGGCCTGGCGGTGTGTCCCGCCGGGGCGCTGCACTCAATGGGCGGCCAGCAGTTCGCAAGCGGCGGCGTATCGATAAGCACATTGAGACTCAAGGGCATAGGCCCACTTGACGCCGGTACCGGGACCGTTTGGGTGCAGGCAGGCGTAACATGGACGGAGCTTGTCGGGTGGCTCCGCGCCGAGCAGGATGGACGCGCCAATGGGCTAACCATTATCCAGAAGCAGACCGGGGCGGACGAGATGACTCTGGGCGGAGCGCTCTCCTCCAACATTCACGGAAGGGTCCTGGGCCGTAAGCCCATCGTGGACGATATAGAGGCGTTCTACATGACTGGGCCCAGCGGAGACAGGGCGTTTTGCAGCCGAACAGAGAACACCGAGCTTTTCAGCGCCGCAGTCGGAGGTTACGGCCTATTCGGAGTTATCGATGCCATACAGCTAAGGCTGGAGCCGAGACATCAGGTGAGTCGGCGCGTCAGGGAGCTGCCCACCTCAGAGGTTATACACGCGCTGGAGGAGCAGATGCGTCTGGGAGCCACCTACGGCGATTTCCAGTACGTGACGGACGAGACATCGGATGATTTCATGGCCAAGGGCATTCTGTCCACCTATACGCCCACAGGCTCAATAGCGGCAATCCCGGAGGGCAGGCTCGGGCTGTCGACCGAGGACTGGATGCGCCTTTATGTTCTGGCTCATACCGACAAGGCCGAGGCCTACGCCCAGTATGCAGGCCACTACCTCCAGACCGACGGCCAGGTCTACTGGTCGGACGAGCACCAGTTCAGCCCGTATCTGCCGGAGGCCGGTCGACTCCTGGCCCGAAACCTGGGTTGGAGGACCTTTGCCTCTCTGATGATATCGGAGCTTTACGTCCCGCGAGAGCGGTTCGAGGGGTTCATGTCCTCGGCGCGCCGGGCCGTCCTGGAAACCGGCGCGAACCTGGTGTACGGAACGGTCCGCCTCATTGAGGCGGAGGAGGAGACGATGCTCCGGTGGGCGAAGAGGTACTACGCCTGCATCATATTCAACCTGCTGGTTGAGCACACGACCGAAGGCATTGACCGAGCCAGCTCCCAGTTTCAGGCGCTAATCGATTGCGCCCTGGATGAGGACGGATGCTACTATTTGACATACCATCGGTGGGCAAGGAGAGACCAGTTGGAGCGCGCCTACCCGGAGATACGGCGGTTCCTGGACTTGAAGGACCACAACGACCCAAACAGTTTGTTCGACAGTGACTGGCACCGGGCGCTCAGGCGCTTAACCGCAGGGACTGATGGGTGATGCGAGCGATGGGGTGCGTAGCCTGAGCCTGTACCACGGGATAAATCGCAGGGACGGTCTATCACTGCAATGTAATGGATGGTAGGATAGCGTGCAGCTATGGCAACGGTAGTCAAATCCGCCACTCACGTGCTGCTGTTCCTGTTGGCGGGCCTGCTTTTCTTCTTGGGACTGGGAATAGGACTGCAACTCAACCCAGTTCTGGGCACAGCTCTATGGGCAGTCGCAGGGGCGATTGCAGCGCTGAACCTGTATCTGATATTGAAGCGCCGACGCTAGAAAGGACTTCAACTTCTCTTGCGTTGGGGTTCCAATCAACGCGTGATTCGGCCTCGCAGCGTTGCTTTGTGCGACGGTCGTCGCACTCGTGGCCTGCGACCAAACGACACCTACGCCCAGCCCAACCTCGACTGCCACATCTATTACTGTGCCGGAACCTGCTCCCACACCCACTCCTGCACCAGAACCCACCGCCACATCCACGCCTACGCCTGAACCTACTGCCACACCTACGCCCATTCCAGTCTCCGACGTAGAGTTGGCCGCGCTGGTAGCTCTCTACCAAACCGCAGGGGGAGACGCCTGGAAGAGCAACGGGAACTGGCTGAGCGAGGCTCATATCGGGGAGTGGCATGGCGTCACTACTGACAGCGGCGGCTTCGTCACCAGACTGGACCTCAGGTCTAACAGGTTGAGTGGGGAGATACCGCCGGAGCTTGGCAGCATCCCTTACCTGCAATCGCTGGATCTCAGTGGAAACGAATTGAGCGGCGAGATCCCATCGGAACTTGACAGCCTAGCCAACCTGGTAACGCTGGATCTCAACGGAAACCGGCTGAGCGGGGAGATATCCTTAGAGCTCGGCAACCTCTACAACCTGGCGACTCTGGACATTTCTGGAAACGACTTTGATGGAGAGATGCCCTCTGAGCTTGGCAGTCTCTCCAGGCTGGCAATTCTGGACCTCAGTGGAAACCAACTGAGTGGTGGCTTACCCACAGAGATTGGCAGCCTCTCCAGGCTGGCAATTCTGGACCTCAGTGGGAACCAGCTGACTGGAGATATACCGTCTGAGCTTGGAGGTCTGTCTGGGCTGTCGACTCTGGATCTCGGTGGAAACCAGTTGAGTGGGGATATACCGGCTGAGCTCGGCAGCCTGTCTGACCTGGTTACTCTGGACCTCGGTGGGAACCAGCTGAGCGGGGATATACCAGATGGGATTGGCAGCCTTGTCTGGACTGACAACGCTGGACCTCAGTGGAAACCGGTTGACTGGGGATATACCGGCTGGCTTGGCAACCTTGTATTCCTTCAAGAGTTTCATCTCGATGACAACGAGCTAAGCGGGGAGATACCACCGGAGCTTGGCAGCCTCATCTATCTGCAAGATATGGACTTCTCGGGAAACGCTTTGAACGGGGCGATACCGTCAGAGCTTGGGAGCCTCTCCTTCCTCCTGCGACTGGACCTTCATGACAACCAGTTGGACGGTGAGATACCGCCGGAGCTAGGCAGCCTCTCGTACCTGGAACGGCTGTCGCTGCAGGAGAACCGGCTGAGTGGGGATATACCTTCGGAGCTTGGAGACCTCGAATTCCTGCAGGCTCTGTACTTGGGCGGAAGCAACCGGCTCACCGGGTGTATACCTAATGCACTGCAAGAGCTTGAGGAGAGCGACTTTGATGATCTCGGTCTGTCCTTCTGGGAGGCTCCGGAACCGGACTCTGTACAGGTCTAAAGAGGCCGGTGTGGAGAACACGGGTTAGAAAGATCCGATCACAGAGCGAAAAACTCTGAGGCGCGAACCGGCGGCCCTGTGCCGTCAAGTGGATTTTCTCCTGCCAACCAGGTATCCGGCAAAGAAGCCGACAGCCAGCAGCAGGACTGCCGCCGCAGCCACGGCAAAGTTACCGGGGCCACTTGTTTCTACCGCGACATCCGTCTCAGGAGTTGGCGACGGAGCGGTGGGGACCGCTTCCGGGGTCGTCCTATAGGTTGGTGGCGGCGTCTTTGTGGGAGTCTCAGTTGGCTTCGGGACTGACGTGGCCGTGGCCGCTGTTTCAGGCGTTGGTGTAGCGGTAGGCTCGATGGCAGGCGCTTCAGTAGGTTCGGGCGCGGTGGTTGCAGTTGGCTCCGGCGAGGGCATAGTCGCTGGTACGGGCGTGGCTGTTGGAGTTGCCGTCGGTTCCGACGTTGGTGTAGCCGTCGGCTCTGGCCCTACCACGACCTGAGAATCCCGCTATCCCCCCTCTGAGCGTCCTTCACCCTCAGCGTCCACTCGCCGGCAGCGTCTTCGCCCAGATGGCGGGCCGAACCAAAGCGGAACTCGGTGGTCAACGCCCCGCCTACTGGAGCAGAAGTGGACAGCGTTGAAACGGCCCCGGAGGGCGAGACAAGCTCAACGGTCAGGTCCCGGAAGTTAGAGTGGTTGAAATGGGCGTTGACCTCCACAAACTCAACGAACTCTACATAAGGGTCTACGTTCAGACTGGAAGTAATCGTGGTAGGCGTCCCGAACGACGGGAAGTCGGGGATGGCAGGTTGATGACGGCCTTTGCGTCCACCATCCCAAAGCCGTACTCGTGGTTGAAGTTGTAGCGGTCCGTGGTGGACCCGTATTTGAAAGCTCCTTCCTCCCAGCCGGTGTATCCGGGTCGTTCTTCCGGGCGGAGGCCGCCAGGATCAGCTTGACGTCCCGTCAGGTCAGCGCGCTGTTTGCTTCTCGAATCAGGGCTACCACGCCCGAGACTATAGGAGTGGCGGCGCTGGTTCCGCCAAAACTCCCTGTATACCGGTGTCCGTTATCGGTGGTGGCTATTCTGGGCTGCCCCACTCTCCCGCTGTTGGACGGCCCGCACACCCACAGGTTTGCGCCCGCTTCCGAGTAACTGCTTCTTAAGTCGTCGTGCCCCACGGCGCAGACGGCAGTCACGGCATAGTGGTTCGCAAACTCGTCCAGAGTGGAGTAGTCGAAGATTCCTCCATTGCCGCCAGCAAAGGCGTAGAAAACGCCCTTCCCGCCGTATCCGGTGGTAACGCCGTCCTCGACCGCCGCTTCCCAAAGTCCAGTAGCAGGCTCAGGTTGACCCGATTCTCCTGGACCCCAGCTGTTGTTGGATATGGCCGTGGTTACGGCGTTGCGAGACATGGCGTTCGCTTCGTTGGCATTGGTTTATTCCACCAGATAGTTGTATCCGTATATCTTGGCCTCAGGGGCTACGCCGCGCATACCAAGGCTGTTGTCCTTCGCAGCGATAAGACCGGCCACGGCGGTTCCGTGGTCCTCGAATGGATCGTATATGTCGGTCAGGTCCTCGTGCTGATAGTGCATTCCATCGTCCACCACCGCCACGTTTATGCCCGAGCCTGTGTAGGTGGGCCACGCCTCCTCCACCCTGATGTCCTGACCTGCGCTGTTGCGAAACTGGTCGTCATAGTTCAGGTGCCACTGGCATCCGTAGAGCGGGTCGTTTATGCTTGCGCTCCTGGAAATGTTGGAGCAGCAGTTTACGAAAGAAATGTACCCACCCTCCTCAATTGCCCTGACGGTGTAACGTCCCGTCTCTGTGTCATCCCCCGTCACCTTCAAATAGTATGTACCCGAGACCAGTCTGCCTTGGAAGAAAAAATTCGGCGAAGTGAAATGAGTCTACCGGGGCCGCGAGGTCGTTTTCATCGGTCAGATTGCCGCTGATCTTAATACCTTCGCTCACTCCACCGACGGTCACGTACGGTGTCTCTTCGAGGGTAAGGCTGAAGAAGAAGAAGTCGTCAGCCGGGTCTATGATTCCGCCTGTTGTGCCGCCGAGGATCAGCGGCTGAGCGTCGGCGATCGCGCTGCCCGGTTTTGTAATGGCCGCGGCGTACACTGAATACGGCCCATCGGAACTGTCAGCGAATGAACTCACCTTGACGTAGTACACACCGGCGTTTAGGCTCTCCCGGATGAGAAAATTCCTGCTGCCGCCGGGAAGATAGCCGTCGTCGTTGTATGCAATCACCGTGCCGTTGCTCCTTTGCAGCTCGCCAACAGTGTCGGGGATCCCGGAGGAGCGAATGGCAACTTCTGTTGCCGCGGAGAGCTCCAGTTTGAAGTAGTCCTCGTCGTCTTCGGGGTCAATTGTGCCGCTTGCGGAACCGTTGAGATTCAGAGTGGCAGCGTTGCTCCTGGACGTGGTGTCGGTGAACTCCCTTATTCGAAGGATATACGGTTCGTCAGTAGGTCCGTAGCCGGTTACCTTGATGTAGTACGTCCCAGACCTGGAGCTTCCGCCACAGGAAGAAGTTGTCCGGGTTGGGCAGCACACCTCCTCTATCGCTGATGTCGATGGACATGCCGGTGTTGTCAAATAACTCTCCCACGGTATCCAGGTCGCCCAGGGTATATATCCAGTAGTCGGCTGTGCTTGACACGCTAAAGCTGAATTAGTCTTCATCGTCGGCGGGGTCAATGGCTCCCCATACTCTGGCGCCCGTGGTCACGCTGGTGGCTGCGGCACGAGTGTCGCCGTGGTCAGCCGGAGTTACGCTGGTTGTGCCCGACCAGGCGCCGTCGTCTTTGTCCACCGCCCGCACCTGCACGTCGTACTCCGTACCGTTGGTCAGGCCGGTGATAGCCTAGTGCCCTGTATCCAAAGTACGCTGGCAAAAGCGGGCCACACTTGCTAGGATTTGGTCAGCGGTCTTGGTCCATACCAAGGGCTTGGGGTCTTCGTTGGTGACGTCCAGGTAGCGGTAGATGGCAGCCTCCAGTTCGGCGCTGCTCTGATGCACTCCCCGGCGCAACTGCTTTTCGGTGAGCAGACCGAACCAGCGCTCCACTAGGTTCAGCCAGGAGGCGCTGGTGGGCGTGAAATGAATATGGAAGCGGGGCCGCTTGGCGAACCAGTTCCGGATCAGCGCCGTCTTGTGGGTGGCGTAGTTGTCGGCAATCAGGTGCACGTCCAACTCGGCGGGCACCGCGGACTCGATGGCATCGAGAAACTTGCGGAACTCCAAGGCCCGGTGGCGGCGGTGGCACTGGCCAATCACCTGGCCGGTCCTGGCGTCCAAAGCGGCGAACAGGGACGTGGTACCGTGGCGCACGTAATCATGGGTGCGCCGTTCGGCCTGGCCCGGGCGCAGGGGCAAAAGCGGTCTGGTGCGGTCCAGGGCTTGGATCTGGGACTTCTCGTCTACGCACAAGACCAGCGCCCGGTCCGGCGGGTTGAGGTAGAGCCCCACAATATCCCGCACCTTCTCAATGAAGAGGGGATCCGCCGACAGCTTGAAGGTCTCGGTGCGGTGAGGTTGCAGCGCGAAGGCACGCCAGATGCGACTCACCGTGTTGTGGCTCAGACCGGAACGCCGGGCCATGGCCCGGGTGCTCCAGTGGGTGGCGTCCTTGGGGGTGGTCTCCAAGGTCAACGCAATCACCCGCTCAACGTCGGCATCGTCAATCATCCTGGGGCGACCGCTGCGCGGTTGGTCCAAAAGGCCGTCCAGCCGTTGCTCCAAGAACCGGGACCGCCATTTGCCCACCGTGTCAATGCATACCCGCAACTCGGCGGCCACCGCAGTGTTGCTCCGGCCATCGGCACAGGCCAGAACAATTCTGGACCGCAGGGCCAACGCCTGGGCCGTTTTGGGCCGGCGGGTCCATTGTTCCAAGGTTTCCCGTTCGGCGCCGTCCAGGGCCAAAGGCGCCATTGGTCTGCCTCTGCCCATATTCATCCTCCTTTTGCCAGGTAATCAGGAGGATACACCATAGCCGGCAAACATGCGACTAACTTTGGTTACACCACACTAGGGCGTGTTCAGACAAAGCGAAGTGCGTCGAAGATGAGTGCAAATGAGATGAACCCAAGGAAGATCACATCAAGCTTCTCAAAACGTGAGAAGATGCGACGAAACCCCTTCAACCGCCGGACCAGCCTCTCTATTTCGTTGCGTCTCTTGTACATCTCTCGGTCGTACTCCCACGGATGAACCCTGGTGCTGAGGGGCGGAACAACGGGAGTGAACCCCAAGGCCAATGCAAGCTGGCAGGTCTCATTGCCCTCGTATGCTCGGTCCATTAACAGGTACGGGTTCTGGACCTGCGGTCCCAGCCGGCTGAGCAACTTGCGCCCCTCCGGCGCATCGTGGGCTTGGCCCGGAGAGAGGGAAAAGGTTATAGCTGTTCGAGCATCCGAGGCAACCATACGAATCTTGGTGGTCCAGCCGCCCCGGGACTTGCCGATGGACTGCGGTCCGTTTTTTTTAACGCACCAGCGCCATCAGGATGCACCTTGACAATGGCGCTGTCCATCGAGACCGCCTCCAGTTTGATGCGCACTATCTGTTCTCGTTGCAGGTATTCGAACACCCTGTCGAGCACCCCGTTCTTCGACCATCGGTTCATTCGAGTGTATACAGTGTGCCAGTTGCCAAACCGGCTGGGCAACCCCCGCCACTTGCACCCCTGCTCGGCGACATACAGCATGGCGTTCAGCACTTGAAGGTTGGACAGCCTCACGTTGCCACGCTGAACAGGGAAGACTGGAGCTATGCGTTCGTACTGAGCTTCTGTAATTTCCATACCTGTATTGTATCAAATTCAGGTTGCTTTGTGTGAACAGGCGCTGGTCCGTCGGTGAGTCGGTCCGCACCCGGCCAGGACCGCCGTCAACCCCGATACAAGGGCAACTATGGCCAGCAGGACAACGAGCTTTCTCATTTCACTCCATTTGTATGGCCCTAAGTTATATTGCGTGTAACGTCCGTTGAGTAGCCGTTGGACGCGCAAATTCTGACACGCTTGGCGAGGATGGGAGAACCGGCCTCACAAAACGGGGAGCAGTCGGGCTGCCTCGTCCAGTTGCTTCCGTCTCTGGCGCGCATCCGGCATCACCTCATACACCAGATCCCAGAAGTCCGCCGAGTGGTTCCGATGTGTCAGGTGGGCAAGCTCATGGGCTACTACGTACTCAATGAGTGCAGGCTTTGTCATCACCAATCGCCAGTTGAAGCGCAGCGTGCCGTTCGCGGCGCAGCTTCCCCACTGCCGCCGGTGGTCGCGGATGAGTATACGCGATTTCTCTCCACGACCCAGCTTGGGCCACCAACGCTCCAGACCGGCGGCCAGCTTGTCCGCGGCGCGGGACTTGTACCATTCAATCAAAGAGTGTCGAATTGCATCTTCGCGTTTGACGTCATCAAGATCACACGGCACATCCACTCGAAACCGCCAGTGATCGAATCGGACCTCCGGCGCGGTCACCTCCGCCGTTTCGACTATCATCTTCACACTGCGCCCAAGATAAGGCAGCGTCTCGCCGGTTACGAAGCGTTTGGGAGCGACCTCCTCCACGGCTAGGGACATGCGCTTGAGGATCCAGGGCGCTTGCTTGAGCACTATATCCCTCAGCGCGCTGTGCGTCGTCCTCATTGGAGCAGCGACGTGCACGCCGTTGCCGTCCACCCTGACCTGCACCGTCTTCTTACGCCGCCGGCTGCGTCTCACGTCGTACTCTATAGTAGTATCGTCGAAGGGGACGCTGTAGAGTTTCGTCGGTGCGCCCCCCTTGGCAGGCTTGGCTGCTATAGAGGTCACAGGACTTCGGGCCCCTTCAGATCCGGGAAATAGGTAGCGAAGAATCCTCTATCCCGCGTAAGAAACGCATCCGCAGTGGACGCGGCGTGTGCGCCAATGAGGAAGTCGATGATAATCCGGTTCCGCGGTCCGCCAGACTCTCGGTACAGCTTCCAGCACAGCCCCGCCTCATAGGCGATAGAGGAGTTGATTGGGGATAACGCAGCCCCTATCTCCCTGAGCGCGTTGTCCAGCGACACCCTTGAACTGAACGCAGGCACTAGCTCCGCATAAACGAGGTCGCAGACGATGACAGCGCCGGCATTGTAGGCGGCGCTCAACCACTCTCTAGACTGTGGCCCATGTTCATCGCTGGGTATGAATACATCCAGCAGAACGTTGGTGTCTACGGCAGTTATCACCTTCCCCTGATTTCCTCAATGTAGTCATCAATACTGACACCTTCACCCAAGGCATCACTACCAAGGATTCCGTATACGCGGTCTACAGGATGGACCTCAGTTGTGCGCTTCCTTATAAGCAACCCGTTATCTGTTGGGGTAATCTCAACCTCGACGTTCTGGTTCATACCGAATCGGTCGCGCAGGTGCTTTGGGATAGTTATCTGGCCTCGCTCGGAGATACGCATGATTGCCTCCGTATGAATTTCGAATACATATTATCATACTTCTTGGCATACAAAAACGGGAATCACGGCGCAGCGCCTTCCTGGTTAAGAGCGCCGCACTGCGGGTTTTCGGAATGGATGTCCCGAAATGACCCCGCAGCAGCGGACGCTCTGCCGATGCGACGGTCTCCTGCTACTCGTACCAGCCCGACGCAAAAATCAGCCCGTCATAGAGCACGGCCCAGGTGTGCTTCTGACGATCATCTCCAGTTTCCGGGTTCAACAGGACGTAGTCCACCCATCTGCCCTCCTCAGTAGCACCAAGCAGGTCGTCGCCGTAGAAATGCCCGTTGGCGTCCACTCGAAGGCTTGGGTCCCGTCCCAGGAAGTTGGCGTTATGGTGGGCTATTGTGTAGCCGTCCTCATCGACGATGAACACGTACCACTGGCCGTCAACGCTCTCCGTCGTGCTGTAGTATTCCACGGCCTTCTCCAAGCCCAGGGCGTCGTACAGGGTGATGGCCTGCTGGACGAAGGACTGGGTGTAGGCGGGGGCGTCAGACTTGCTGGGCCCAGGCTCGTACCACCCTGAGCCAAAGACCAGCCCTTCATGCCTTACCAACCAGGAGTGCTGGGTCTCCACACCCCCGGAGGTGGGATTGGGGTAGGTGTAGTCGAACCAGCCGCCATCCTCGTCCGCAACCGCCACGAGCCCTTCGCCTACAGGGTAGCTGTTAGGACCCAGGACCTCCGAGGCGTGCAGGCCCACCAGACTGGGGTCGCCGGCGTGTGAGACCATCACGTCGTCCTGGTCCAGGATGAACACGTACCATTGACCGTCCTGGCTCTCAGGGTCGTTGTAGTAGGCGACGGTCGCCTCTTTGCCAGTCTCCTCGTAGCGTTCGATAGCCTGCCGCACAAGGGCCTGGGTATAATCGGCCGGCCGGTCCTTGGATGGAGGAGCCGGCGGCGCCTCGATCTCTCCACTGCGGAGCCATACGCCGGCGGGGGAGTTGGCGGCGACGTAACGGATTTCAGGCGCGACCTCCTCACCAAGGGCATCTATGAATCCCAACTCTATGCGGCCGTCTTCCAAGCGCCGCGAGCGAATATTGCCGATTGACTTCTCATCCACCTCAACGTCGCTGCTGACGAGCCACACATCTACAGGAGTCTCAGGGGACAGGAACCGCGCCGACGGCATAACCTGTTCGCCGTTGGAGATCTCCACGCCGTGCTCGACCCTGCCGTTCTCGTCCAGCTGGGCGATTATGCGCAGCCGGTGCGGCGCAGGCGCTTCCACCGTCGACGGCCTGGGCATGAGCAGCCGGAGCAGCTCATCGTTGCGGTCTATCGAGAGGCTCTGCAGCAACCGGGAGGTCGCTGCGTCTACGTCCGACGCGGCGCACCGGGCGCTGTCGTTCGCCAGGCTGTAGACGGGCAGCACGGCACGTAGCTCGTCGTCCAGGGCCAGTAGCGCCTCGGCGTCCGCTACTCTGGCATCCTCCAGTGCGGCGCTCAGTGTCGCCTCTTCATCGTCGCAGGACCCTTGTCGAGCCAAGCCTGCAACCATCTCCTGTACCTCAGGGGCCTCCCAGCCCATATCGGCCGCTCTAGCCGCCTCCACGGTCTCGCCGGCCGTCACAGCCGAGGGTATGATGCTTTCGGCATAGGCGAGCTGGGAGTGGACTGCAAAAGCCTCATCGAAGGACAGCGCTTCGCCATTGTCGATCCTCTCCTGAAGCGCGCTCCATGATGCGGCCAAAGAGGCATAGCGCGCCGCTGCCGTCTGAGCCGCGCCCAGCGTCATATTTTCAACAGTGACCGGGTTAACAACCTCTCCGGCGCCCAGAGCATCAACCAGACCGGACGCAGTGACATCGTTTGCATACTGGTCACCCAGAATCTCCGCCAGGGCGTCCGAAGACGGATTCGCCACGCTGACCGGCTCCGGCTCTGCAGTCGCGGACGCGGACAAGGCGGCAATCTCCGGGCGTTCGAAGATGCCGTCCAGCACCTGCGTGCGGACGCCCGCTGCGTAGATAGCCTTTGCACGCATCTCCGGGTCGACGGCTGCGTCGGGGTCGGCAACGGATGTCACGGAAGTCGTCACATATCCACCTGTGTTAGCCGTAGCCGACACTTCGTAGTCCAAGTCGTCCACCTTTACCGTGACCGGATCAAACGTCAAGCCGCTCAACACCATCAGGTTACGCCAGACGCCGTGGAACGCCACCTCTTCGCCCGTCCAATCGTGAGCATTGATTGCGACGAACACC
This sequence comes from Dehalococcoidia bacterium, assembly GCA_965218945.1. Classification (GTDB taxonomy): domain Bacteria; phylum Chloroflexota; class Dehalococcoidia; order Lucifugimonadales; family UBA2985; genus DAOUJW01. Next base: position 1,466,284 of record OZ244718.1, on the reverse strand, counting down.
CACGACGGGCCTGTTCTGTCAAGTGTGACCTCAAACGCCTCCACCTCGTCAATAGCCACACTGAACGGGGTCGCGGTACGCGGGCCGGTGTGGTATGAGACCCCGGCCTGCCATCGGTCCTCCGATGCGTTAATGAAGGGCGTCCGGTCAAACACGCGAGGCCCAACCACGTACACAACTACACGGCCGCCGACATCATCCAAGCCGCCACGGCCCAGATTGCCGACGCGGTAGTGGACATTGAAAGGCTCGCCTGCTACTACCTCGGCAGGGACGTGGATCTCCTCCATCTTAATGTTGAAACTGGCCTCCCGTTCCTCCTCGTCAATCAGATGCACCACAAGAGTGAAGTCGGCAAACAGGGGTTGGAGGTCTCGCTCCAGGTAGGTCGTTGCCTCAATCAGGTACGTTCCTGCCATGAGATACTGCTCGATGCGCGAGTTACGCCCTCCGCCGCCGTCATCGTTGGCGGAGATCACACCTCTGGAGAGCGACACCAGGGACATGACGGGATCGCCGTTTTGGGATCTGAGGTCTATTACGACGCGGCCGTCCTGCGGCAGGTCGAAGTAGTAGCTGTGGGCCGGGTGCTGCACTACGAAGCGCGAACCGCAGGTGTCAAGCGTCCAAAAACCGGATGCGGTCAGGTCTACGCCCGGCTGAAGCGCGCCAAGATGCTCCGGATCACAGCCAGTAACCCGGCTGATGGAAAGCGAGAAGGACGCCGGGCCGCGCTCGCGACCGCCGACCGTCGTGGCCTCCACGATGTAGACGCCGGGCGTCAGATCGTACTCAACGCGCGCGTCAAGACCCGCTCCGCCATCGTCGCTGTCCGTGACGCGGCTGCCATCTTCAGCCATAAGATACAGATAGGAATCACGATCAGCTGATTTCAAGTCTATCCTGATGCGGCCACCCTCAAGGACGTTGAAGCGATAGGTGTGGGCATCGCTATCGGTTCGAAAGCGTGAATCACAGTCGTTGGTAGTCCAGCGTCCGGCCGTCCGCAGGCTGCTGTCCGCCTCGTCGCCAAGCGTGCCGAGGTGGTTCGCCTGGCAGGTCAGGTCCTCCTGCGCCAACGCGGGACGCGAGGAGACCAGGGCCACCACACAAGCGATCAGCGTTAGAACGACAAACACCGCCAGTGTGCGTATTACAGGTCGGGCCGGTTGCAGGGCAGGGGTCCCACTATTCATCTACAGCTCCTTAGTCACGGAATTTCGTCAAAATAATTGCTGTGATACCCTGTATCATTGAAGTCCCGCTATTACATCACACCCACCGCGCGATCGATTGGCCTGCGGTGTTGTATTGCGAATTCTGCGCGGACAGTAGCGCTGTGGTCTAGTCATGAAGATTCAGGTTGGCAGGGTTTATTGAGTAGAACCAGTGGGTACATAATACTATATAGCACATAGGATTACGAGGTATGGTCTTGGCCTTCAAGTCTATCAAAGAGTTGTGATTGGCCTGCATTGCAGCAGGTAGAGGCGTTCCTGATAGTATGAGCACTCGATGTCAACGGGCCAGCCCATTCCGGCTTCCAGCTCGACGGCCAGTTTCGCCAGCTCTACGACCTGTTCATTGGTAATTGATGGCTGCATTTGCCACTGCGCCGGCACATCGACTTCACCGACGCCCCCTGGCATTGGGGCCGTCATGGTGGCTTTCTCACCTATCTCTGTGGCAATAATGGTCATGCCGGACTTGCGGACCACGAATGTGTCCGGTGTCACCGTGCCTGAGACAATGCTTTCGCCGAGACCCCAGCTGGCGTTAATCATAATCTCATCCCGGTTTCCCGTAACGGGATTTGCGCTGAACACGACGGCAGACGCGTCTGCAGGCAACATTTGCTGCACAAGGGCAGCCATTCCAATATTGTCCGAGTCAAGGCCCTGCTGGCTCCGGTAGTACAGGGCAGGCGCACTAAAGGCCGAGCGCCAGCATTCGGCGATAGCGCCGGCCACCGCTTGCTCACCTGATACATTCAGAAATGTGGAATGCTGACCCGCGAACGAGGTTGCACTGCCGTCCTCATCCAAAGCGGATGAGCGAACCGCCACGCTAACCTGTTCCTGGTGGCAAGCCTTGGATAAAGCGCGATAGGCCTCACAAATTAGTTCATACAGAGTCTGCGGAATCAGGTGTACTTCAACAACCGTAGTATCGACGGTGAATCCGCCTTTAATGGCTTGATCCAAGGCCTCCGAGGTTACTGCGAATCCGGGCGGAACGGCGTAGCTCTCGGCAAGAACGCTCAGATTCGCTGCCTTCCCGCCTACCAGGGATGGGTCGCTACAGCGGGGTTCTCCCAACCACAGAATGGTCATGTGTTCCTGTTCCTTCGGACTGTCCCTGTGCGCTCTGATGAACCCGTGTCCTCTTTCCATGACTTATGGCAACGAGTGATGTGTTGAATCGCTTGGTTGTCCAGCTATGAACTGTCCAGCCAAAAACCGTCCAGGGGCATTGACCTCGTCAATAGTGCAATAGTATATCATCCGCAGCGAAGAAATGGGCATTCCACTTGTTTCCTCTATCGTGTTAATATGAAATCTCATATTCGCGACCAGGGCGAGATTCCTGTAGATTTTGGTGTTTGTGACCATATTTGCCGCTCATATCCAGTTGACGGAGGCCTGATGTCTCAAGGAACGGAAATTGCGCTGCCCGATCCCAGCTACGAAATATACTCCTGGATATTGCAGGATGAGCACAACCCGGCATCTCATCCACCTCTTATAGCGAGCGCAGGTCCCACCGGCGCTGTGGTTCATACGGATGGTCATCCCACAGCCATCACTATAAACGGGTATAACTACGCCCGCCAGGTGACCAACGCCACCGGCGCGCCGTCTCCATTCGGGACAATGCCTGCGCCGGAGACGGTGGAAGACCTCACGGGATGGCGACAGGAGTGGCCGCCCGAGATCGACAATGTGGCTCACATGCTGGAGAACTTCGATCCGACGACTGTGCCGGCAGGTGACTGGGCCGAGGTCCTGGATTCGCAGGACCAGGAGTACAGGCGCGTCTTTGGGGGAGTCCACCGTACGGCGGTGGGGCCGGCCAGAGCGGCGGCAACGCGCTTTACGGACGAGTACGTGAAACGCTTCGGAGAGGAGCGCCGCCACGACGCAATGGCTCTGCTGCTGGGATTGCCGCATCTTTCGCTTGACCGGGCCGCCGCGCTCTGGGACCTGAGTCGCTTGGTGCGCGCCGATGAATCCCTCCAAACCCTTTTGGAAAGTGGCCCCCCGTCGCCGGACACGCCTGCTGCCAAGGCGTTTCGAGATAGCTTTGCCGGCATGCTGGAGAAGTTTGGGTACACTACAAACAACGGCCTGCAGGACTTGCCCAACTGGCGCGATGGGTCGCCTGTGCCGCTCGCAATGATACGGGCATACTCCACGCAGGATGATTCCAAGAGCCCGGTGGGAATGTCTGTTAAGCAGGCTAGTCGCCGCGCGGAACTGGAGGCGGAGCTGCGCAACAGCCCGTCCGACGACACAGACACCAGAGACCTGGCGCTTCTGCTGGAGATGGCTCAGCAGCTCATTCCCAATCTTGAGGACCATAACCTGGTGTGCGACCAAAGGCTGGTCTCCGCTTCCAGGGCGCGATGGCTGGTAATAGGAAGCCATCTCCAGAAGCAAGGCTTTCTGAGTGTTGCTGACGACGTCTTTTTCTATCAAAGGTCGGAGCTAATCCAAGCCCTGGAGGAAGGTATCGGCATACCCAGGGAAGAGGTCTCCCGCCGCCGCGCTTTGCAGGACCAGTACCGCTCGATTTTGCCTCCGCTTTACCTAGGCCTCAAGCCGGAGACGTTTAAATCGCCCGATGATATACCGGCCGAAGGCGCTGCCCAACAGTCGGTCAAAGGTATGGCGGCATCGCCGGGGGTCTACCGCGGCAGGGCTAGAGTCATCCAGTCGCTGGATCAGGCCGGCACCCTCAAGAACGGGGATATCCTCGTGGCCCGGGCCTTGACGCCGCCCTGGACTCCGTTCTTTGGCATTGTCGGAGCTATTGTAACCAACTCCGGAGGGGTGATATCCCACGGGGCGGTTGTCGCCCGGGAGTTCGGGATTCCTGCCGTGGTTGGGACTGGCAACGGCACCGATATAATCAGGGACGGCTCTATCGTTACCGTCGACGGCACAGCCGGGGAAGTGTTTATCGAACTTCAGTAGTTCGCTGAGGACAGGCAGCGTTCACTCCAATAATACGGGCCGCTCTAAGGCGCTTCCTTGGTAGCCCATGCTCTGATGATCTGGTGAGCGATAGCCATTGGACCCGGTACGACCAGATTCTCGCTTGTTCCATCTAGCGCTTTAAGGACCTCATCGCGTTCAAACCAACGGATGTCTGACATCTCTTCATCATCTATGTTTATGTTGGTTGTGACCGCTTCGGCGTGGCAACCGATCATCAGAGAGGAGGGGAATGGCCAGGGTTGAGAGGAGTGGTAACGGACGTTCCCGATGACGATTCCCGACTCCTCCATCACCTCTCTGGCTACGGCCTCCTCAATCGATTCTCCCTGGTCGACAAAGCCGGCCAATGCCGAGTACCTGTTCGTCTGCGTCGCACGTCCCCGTGTTTGACCCAGCAGGCATCTATCACCGTCGGAGACCACAGATATGATTACGGGGTCGGTGCGCGGGTAGTGTATAGCGTCACACCTGGCGCACTGCCGCGTTTGACCGCCGCGTCTGACGACTGTCTCGTGACCACAGGTGGAGCAGAACCCGTTTCGGTTGTGCCAATCGACCTGGGCCCGCGCCTGAGCGACTATCCCGGAATCTGCGCCGCTGAGATTCCCAGCGGCCGTCCTGACATCCACGTACCTGTATTCGCCACTGCCACCCGAACCCGGGATAGCTTGTCCGTTTTCTGAGACGTCAACCACGTAACACGCTATCCCGTCCAGCAGCCCAAGCAGGAAAACCCTGCTGTAACTGCCAAAGCTCTGCATTTCCTTTGCGCTCAACCAGCCCAGAGTGTCCTGAGACCCTTGGCGCACCAGGACATTCAAGTCATTCATAGGAAGAAATTGGCTGGTCGGGTCGTTGGCCGTAGCCGTTATCCAGTTTTCGTCGCGGCGTTCTCGTTCGCCCCTGTCCAAAGGATTACCTGAATAGGTGTGTGAATGGCTCATTGGACTGCCCCCTATGTCCTTATCGCTGAAGCTTATCATACTACAGCGCCACTCTGTTCAATGCGTGTACCCGGCTAGCAGTCGTGGCCTCCGGTCTGCGGAGTTTTGCGTCCTTTGAACATCGGACGAGTGGAGGACGGAAGAAACGGGCGATTGACTACCAATAAAGGTCTGTGTTAGGTTCAACGCATCAGATAATTGGCTGAAAGCCGTTTGTATTGAGAGTTTATTTCGGTCAGGGTCATCTCTTATCAGGGTTGACACCAGGAAAGAGGGGAAGCCAAATGACGATAGCTGAGAACAGGCCGGCGGAATATAAGGTGATTGGGACCCGTCCAATCCGGCACGACGGTGTCGATAAGGTGACCGGGCGGGCCAAATACGGCGCAGACATCAACCTGCCCGGAACGCTGTACGGCAAGGTCCTGCGCAGCCCTCATGCTCATGCCAGGATCAAGTACGTTGACGTAAGCAAAGCTGAGGCTCACCCGGGGGTAAAGGCGGTGATAACCGGTAAGGATATGCCCCAGCTCACCGGTTCCGTGTCCATAGCGGGGGGCGAGGGAGGGGCCATCAACCTGAAGTACTACCGCGATATGATACTGGCGTCGGATAAGGCGCTGTTCAAGGGACACCCCGTCGCGGTCGTGGCAGCCATCAATGCCCACGTAGCCGAAGAGGCGCTGTCTCTCATCGACGTGGGCTACGAGGTCCTGCCCTATGTCCTGACGGCGCCGGAGGCCATGGCGGAGGGAGCGCCCATCATCCTAGAAGACCTTAGGACAAAATCCATGGGCCGCGTTACCGAAGAGGTGAGCAATATCGCGGCCTACGAAGAGTACAACCTTGGCGACGTGAGGAGGGGATTTGAGGAGGCGGACATAGTCGTCGAGCATGAGTTCACCACACCCACGGTGCATCAGGGGTACATTGAGCCCACAAACTCGACCGCTTTCTGGAATGCGGACGGTGAGATAACCGTCTGGACCAGCAACCAGGGACCATTCTACGTTCGTCGAGCCACTGCGGCTCTCCTTGGATTGCCGGAGTCTCAGGTCAGAGTCATACCCATGGAGATAGGCGGTGGGTTCGGAGGCAAGATACTCTGCTATCTGGATGTACCGGCGGCCCTCCTCTCTCGCAAGACGGGACAGCCCGTAGAACTGGTTATGTCCCGCGCCGAGGTGATGGAGGCCACAGGCCCCACGTCGGGCTCCTTCATGCGGGTGAAGATAGGCGTCACGAAGGAGGGCAAGATTATCGCCGGAGAGGCATACCTGGCTTTCGAGGCCGGCGCTTTCCCCGGCTCTCCGGTTGGCGGAGCCGCCCGGTGTATGTTCTCCCCGTATAACGTAGAGAATCTGAACCTCAAGACCTACGACGTTATCGTCAACAAACCCAAGACCGGGGCATATCGCGCTCCGGGCGCTACACACGGCTCCTTTGCAGTCGAGACGATTCTGGATGAGATAGCCAGGAGCATCGGCATGAACCCGATAGAGATACGGCTAAAGAACGCCTCCAAGGAGGGAGACCGACGCGGCGACGGCGTAGTACACGGTCGAATCGGTACTGCTGAGACACTCCAGGAAACTTTCGAAAGCAGCCATTGGCAAACGCCGTTGGTGGGCAAGAACCGGGGCAGGGGAGTGGCAAGCGGCTATTGGGGAAACGCCGGGTTGGAGTCAAGCGCTACACTGAGCGTCAACGACGACGGGACGGTGAACCAGGTGACGGGGTCGGTGGACATTGGCGGCACGCGAGCGGCTACGGCGATGCACGCCGCCGAGGTGCTGGGAATCAGGGCTGAGGACGTTCACCCCATCGTAGGCGACACCGGCGCTATCGGGTACACGGCGGTCACCGGCGGAAGCCGTACCGCCTTCGCCACTGGCTGGGCAACCTATGAGGCCGCCCACAACGTGGTGGGGCAGATGAAGGAGCGAGCGGCGCTGATATGGGAGACTACGGCAGACCAGGTGGAGTTCTCCGACGGAGAGTTCCGGCACTCGGCCAACACCGAGCAGACCTTGACCTTCAAGCAGTTGGCAGCGAGGTTGCTGGACACCGGAGGCCCCATCATAGCCAGCGCTACGGTTAGTCCAAAAGGGGTTGGGGCGTCCCTTTCCACTCACATAGTGGACGTGGAGGTGGACCCGGAGACCGGCAAGGTGGACATCCTCAGGTACACCGCGGTCACCGACGTCGGGACCGCCATTCATCCCAGCTACGTTGAGGGGCAGGTGCAGGGCGGCGCCGTGCAGGGCATCGGCTGGGCTCTGAACGAGGAATACTACTACAACTCCGAGGGACAGATGGCGAACTTCAGTCTGCTCGACTACAGGATGCCGATATCTCTGGACCTTCCCATGATTGATACAATCCTGGTTGAGGTGCCGAATCCGGGCCATCCGTATGGAGCGCGCGGGGTAGGGGAGATCCCCATAGTTCCGCCGGTGGCGGCCATCGCTAACGCCATCTACGATGCAGTGGGAATACGAATGCGACAGACGCCAATGTCCCCGGGCAACATCCTCGAGGCGTTGTGGGAGCAGGATGGGAAAGAATAAAGGGGTCAAATTGACACCCCAATTGAGTCAGACGCTGGCATCAGGGAGGTAAGGGAAAGAACCTTGCCTCACTACCTGGAAATCTCCTATAGCAATGAGCAAAGCTCCGGAGACCTGGGCGACACCCTCAGGGACCTTGCCGGCAAGTATGCTGGCAAGGCCTCAGCGTCGAGCGCCAAGGGCGACAGGCACAGTGTGGAGTTCATGTTTCCTCACTTTGCCCAATGTTCCTGGTTCTCAGCAGATATCCAGGCCAATCATCCCTCAGTGAAAATCGAACGCTTTTCTTAAAAGGGGTGCGAATTTCAACGCCATTCAGCAGGCTGTGCAGTCGGCTGACCGCCCGGATAGCGTGGTTTCCTGCCTAGTGGAATGGTAGAGCGCCGGATCTAGATTGCTTGGTGATGGACAACTGGCCCTGCCTTTGGCGCTCGCGACCGAAAACCGAAATGATTTTATATTTGTACGTCCTCAACCACCTTATTTGATATCCGGTAGACACATGGCGCCTACGACGGTTCCGCTTCTTGTCATCTCCGGGTCCATGGGAACAGGAAAGACAACAGTACTTTCCGAGGCCTCGGACTTGCTGGCGGAGGCAGGTACTGCCCACGCGGCTATCGACCTCGACTGGCTCTCCGTGATGCACCCGCAATGTGAGCCTCATGGCCAGGGCCTGGCGTTAGCAAACCTTTCCGCCGTCTGCCCGATCTACGCTGCCGCTGGGGCTGAGCGGCTGATGGTCGCCAGGGTGGTCGAGGACCGCGCGGAGCTCGACCACTACCGGGCCGCTGTGCCAGGCGCCCTGCCCATCGTGTGCCGGCTGACCGCTCCTCTTACACTGATGCACGAACGCCTTCGCATCCGTGAGCCGGGCATGTTCCTAGACCAGGCGCTTAGGCGCGCTGCAGAACTCGCTGACATCCTGGAACGGGCAGGTGTTGAGGATTTCGTCGTAGACAATGGTCCAGGCCGCTCGGTCGGCGAGGTCGCGCGTGAGGTGCTGTCCCTCGCGGGTTGGCTCTAGCCATCGAGGCGCGTCACGCCGCTAATGATTGGAGACCTTTGAATAGGGAATTATATCCTTGTGTACACTCCACGCCTATAACTCAATGTAGGATAGTCCGCAAAGAGTCGATTCGCAACAAAAAAGCCCGCTCTCAATTCGAGGGCGGGCTTGGTGTTTCGGGATTTAATCGCTACTAGGAGGTGGTTCTTCAGGTGGAGGAGGCGGAGGTGGTGGGTCAGGCGGTCGAACTTCTGGAGCGTCTTTTCTAAATGGTACGCTGGCAGGTATATCGGGTTCAGGAGGTGGTGGCGGTGTAGGAACTGGGTCACGACTCGGCTGTGACGGACGTTCCCGCTCCTCGCCTATTAAGCTCATTGCGTAAAACTTCGTAGGCATCGTCTGCACACTGCTTGTTGAGCTTGTCGTCAACGGTGAGATCAACTCGTGTAAGCGCATCTAGTCTCCTCTCTAAGGCGTTAACATATTCAGGTAGATTCGTCTCAGGGCCTCTGTACCAAGCCTGTTTTGCCTCCGTACAAAGCCCCCGTATCAAATCGCTCGCTATGCGAGCAGAGGTAGCACGTCCAGAATAATCATACACAATCGCAATTGCCGTCAAAGAACTCACGGCTAAGAACAGCGAAGCAGTTGCGTAAGGTAGCACCCAGTGCTCTACAGGAATAAAAAGCGTCACACCTGCAAGAAGCGACAAAACCATTGTCGTTATAGACAACCCTGAGTGCCATTTCTTACTGCGGTCAGCTAACCTCCCATAGTAACGACTCTCCCGTTCCGCATCGTGTAACAAATACCAGAGCGGAGAGCGAACATCTGATTGCTTCAACCCGTTCTGCGTCATCACACACCCTGCGCATAAGTATACCAAATGCAATAAATCATTGACAACCTGGATCGGCTAGTGTACACTAATACCATAAATCAAAGCTAATGAGGAATGAATTGACCGAACAGAAGAAAGCACCAGGTAGAGCGCACCGCAAGGGTATCACCCTTCTGGAGGCAGCTCAGCTATTCGACACCGAGGAAAAGGCGGAGGCATGGTTCGTAGCCCGTCGCTGGCCCAACGGGATAGCCTGCTTGGAGTGTGGGAGTCTCAAGATTCTCGCCCGCAAGAATGGACGGAAGACCACTACGTACCACTGCAACGACTGCAAGCGGGACTTCACGGTCAAAACCCATACAATTATGCACGACTCCAAACTCCCGCTCAGCAAGTGGGGCATAACCTTCTATCTGTTCTCAACCAACCTCAAGGGCGTGTCCAGTATGAGACTGCACCGAGAGTTGGGGATCACGTACAAGTCCGCTTGGCATTTGTCACACCGCATACGCAGGACTTGGGACTATACGACAATGCGGTTCGCCGGCCCCACCGAGGTTGACGAGACCTATATGGGCGGGAAGGAAAAGAACAAACACAGCACCAAGAAGCTCAGGGCTGGTCGTGGTATTGTGGGTAAAACTCCCGTAGTTGGCGCACGGGATAGGGAGACCGGACGTGTGGTAGCCCAGCCGACACCTTCCACCGACAAGCCCACACTGCACAGCTTCGTCTTGGAGCATACGGACCCGAATTCAGTCGTCTATACGGATGAACACCCCGCCTATACAGGCTTGTACAATCGCCAACACGAGGTTGTCAAACACAGCGCAGGGGAGTACGTGAAAGAGCAGGCGCACACCAACGGCATGGAGTCCTTCTGGTCACTGCTCAAGCGGGGCATCGATGGAACGTACCACCACGTAAGCGTTAAGCACCTTCACAGGTACGTGGGGGAGTTCTCAGGGAGACAGAATGACCGCCCCTTGGATACTGCCGACCAGATGACTGGTATGGTGCAGAGGGCAGTCGGCAAGCGTCTCCAGTATAGCAGACTTATTCGCTAGGCTTCTTCTCCAACTCGTCCAGCAGGGGCTTAATCTCCTTGAAGGGGACGCTCAACACCGCTTCCGCTATCTCCTCCGGAGAAGCGTCTATCTGCTGAATCATCGGCTGGGCAGGTCTTCCACGCGGTTTCTTGTTTGCCATAGCTTTCTCCTTACGGTTCTATACCCATTATGTCGTTGCAACACGCCTTTTTGTCAAGGACTTCTTTACAGACTCCCAGTCCCGTGCTATCCTCAAGACGCTAGAGCGAGGTGAAAAACCTCATACTGAATCTTATGCGAGCCGACTGGGAGACATAAATGATTGATATCCACTTCCCTCCGTTTCATCGCTTCCTCCAGGCTCGCATGAGGTTCGACTCGCTCTAGCAAGTTAGTCCGCCTGGTCTGGAGGGAGCGTACCTTGCTGAGAGACTTCGCCATATTCCTACATGCGAATGTTCCCTATGCTGATACCACTGTTCCACTAGCATTCGCACTAATCGTTGTCCTACTGATTCGGGGAATCGCCAAATGGCTGACTCACATACCCGACGAAAAGAAGGAGGTGAAAGAGAACCCAAACAAGATAGACACCACCTTGGAGGATGCAGGATTCTGCCTCAAGTGTGGGCACGACTCTCTATGGGCTACAATCACCCGCTACCAAGGCAAAGAAGAACGCACCCTGCAATGCTCTTACTGCGATCCGAGCCTGCAACCCGAGTTCAGAACAACACGCTCAGACCGAATGATGGACAGCTAGAGAAGGAGACCGAATCAATGCAACCCAAGCCTGACAAAGACGAGAGACCGTCACGAGACCCTAGACACGGCAAGCCACTCGGTGCCCGTGATCTAACTGACTACCGTGTCTATAAGTACGAGTACCACCCTACCGAGTTAGACTCTATTCCCTTGGGAGCGAGTGCTGCCCTAGCTCTTTGGGATGAGCGAGAGATTCGAATTCTTTTTTGCTGTTCACCTGATGAACTACGCGCTGTCGCTCAAGAGATTCTTGAGAAATTTCCTCCACCTCAAGCCTTTCTTCAGAACTCCTAGCGTAAATGAATGCGTCTATGAAGATGTAATCACCACAATGTGGACAAGGAAGTCCTAACGCCATAACCCCTACCTCCCCACCAGCTTGCGGAGCAGTGAGGCATTCCGCTCAACTGCTCTGCCAGCCCTATTCAGCAGACCCTCATTCCGCTCCTCACTCTCCTGCAACTTCCCATCTTCCCGTTGCTTCGGTTTCCCTGTTTCGTTTGCCACTATTTCCCTCCTAAACTACTAATCGGCTGGTCTAGTCCTGGGGCCGCCAGCTTCCACCAGCGACCCCAAGTTACGTTTCTCTGTCCTCCTGACTATCCTACTTTGCCCTCGTAGCTCAGGTGGATAGAGCGACGCCCTACCAAGGCGTAGGTCGTGGGTTCAAGTCCCACCGAGGGTGGGTGAACCTTCAAAATGGACACAAAGGGATAAGTCCCTTTGAATAACTCCTCGCTTAATCCTGGAAGAGGCGTTCCAACCGTCATTCCCGTGAAGCTTGCCCCGTACTCCGATACGGGGACGGGAATCCAAAGCTACTTTGTCTCGCATGAGACGCTCCAGATTCCTGCTTACGCAGGAATGACGGAAACATAGGGCTGCGGTACGGATTATACAAAGGTCTCCGTAAGCAGGAATCCAGGATCCCTGCAATAGGGAACTATAGACCCCTGCTCCCCGTTTCCACGAGGACCAGCTTCGCAGGGGTGGTCTGGCGCTTGGGTGGTGGTATTTGCTATTACCAACACACCCTGGGAGCCCCGGCTCATCCATTGGCCTTGCAGAGAAAACCGATAGGGGCTACTATGCACTCCAGTGACCAACTAGAAAAGACCATACGGCGCTTTAGGAGAAACCAATGAGAATAGGCCTTCTTTCGGATACCCGGATCCCAGGGGTCGCAACCGAGGTCCCGCAGCAGGTGACCCGCGCCTTTGAGGGAGTCGATTTGATTCTTCATGCAGGGGGCATCCAAGCCACACGGGTGCTGGACTGGCTGGAGCAGATCGCACCAGTGAAAGCCGTGGGAAGGATCCAGGGCCGCCAGTTCGAGACCGCCATACCCTTCTCCATGGAAACAGCGGACCAAAGAGTCGCCGAGCGGCATATCCTGCAGCTGGAGGGCCACACCGTTGGCATGGTGAACAGCCTGGACCTGCACGAACTCAACGACGACGTATTCCCCGGCAAAATAGCGGCTCGAAACTTCCCGGAGGGGGCTGTACCCAAGATGGTGGAGAGTGTATTCAGCAGTCCTATTGATATCGTGATCTTCGGGCGCACCCTGGAGGCCATGGTGGAGGAACACCAAGGCGTCCTGTTTGTAAACCCCGGAAGCCCCACGCTGCCCAGAAACTCCATGAGGCTGGGCCAGGTGGCAATCCTGGAGTTGACACCGGGGAGCCGCGAAGCCAGGATCATCGAGCTGGCCGGCCTCAGCTAGCTCTCCAGGTCCGCAATCCCATACCTGTGGGAAGCGGGAGCGCCTGCCCCTGACAGGTTTACCGCCAATCTCCCAGGAAGCTTGTGGCGACCAGCAGAGCGCTTCCCGCAGCAAGCCGAGGATCGCGTTTGACCGCCTTTTAATGGACGCCGTATCCCCCAGCGCAGACGGACGCGTTCAGAGGACTCACGACAGTTACACTAAGGGAATAGTATGCAATTATTAACGGATTAAGAAGTAACCCCCATGGCGTGAGCCACGGACGCCATAGAATGCTATCATGTTCATTGCAAGTCAATCTCCCGTGACAGCATTCAGGCTAACCACACGCGGTTCTCTGCCGCCGACTTCGGTCATCCGAAACCCTTGCCCCTCAAGAAACTGGGCTAGTTTTTGCGAATATTTGTCCATTGATTCGACCGTCACAATCTTAGACAACTCACGGCCAGATTGAGTAAGAGCGACTCCATATACTCTTAGTGGCTTGCCCACACTGCTTTTTGACATCGGCTCCATAACCCAGTACTTTCCTTGGTAACTCAAAGGTATACATATTGCCTGCTGTGCTGCGCCCGGAGCAGCGAGACAAGGCGTAGATTCCCACCAAGAATTGTATTCAGAGATTACAAGGCCATATTCATTCAAAAGATTAAGCGTAGCAAAGTTCAGTCCATATTCTTGAAGCGCATTTTCGCCAGCGTTACCACCTAATGAGAGAACTATAGTCCTATCAAATTGTGAGATGCACATGGAGCACAGCCTCGCGAAGTGGTTGGCAATATTCTGATCAAGACTGCCCAAGATTTTGATTGCCCTTGTCGAGTAGGAGCCTGGTTTTATGATTTCCCCAGCCAATACCTTTCCGAAGAAAGCCTGCACTTCTTCGGTACTCTTCTGTCTTGCTTCCGTCTCAAATGCGTTCAGCCAATCATCGTTGATTGTGTCGACCGACTCCTCCGGCGCTGATTGATCGGTGGAATCACCAGCATCCAATATTTCGCTTGCAGCTCTCTGACTTATCATGTCTAGGTTAACCTGCTCACGAAGAACTCGTTGCCCGAACTTCTGGACCGCTACGCGTGCATACTCAGGGTCGGTCTGCATCTGCTGAGCAATTTGCGCAGCTGATGTGTCGATGAGCTTGATACGAGCCGTTGTCTCTGCACGTCGCTCATCCGCTTTTCCAGTAAGGTATGCAACAGGAATGTCAATTGCTGCAGAACACAATTGTCCAATTGCCTTGAGAAAGTTTCGCCTGACCGGTGCGGGTATGCCCGGAATAGCTGTCTCTCCTACAAAATCAGTAATGATGTCGGGGACAGATTTGACCTCATCGCTGGGAGCGCCTATATTTTCGTCGGCCGATTCGGCAATCATCCCAACTATCTCATCCTTTCCCTAGGTGCTTTGGGTGGCAACGGTCGATTACGCTCCTTTATGGGAAGCTGAGCCAGCATGGACATATGCGTATTCTCGTAGGCGGATTAATGCTAGTTAATCACTTCACTCCGTCCAGTATACCAGACTCATCAGCGGGTGGGGGCACTGTCCTTAGCCTCATAGTCGCAGAGCATACCAACGTTGTCGCGGCCCATGCAGAACCTCGTCTTCTCACGGGCCGTACCCAGGGTATGTCCCTTCAACAACGAGAGGCCCGGACCTAAGTCCGGGCCTCTCGCTTCTCGATTCCAGTAGGAACGAGGTCTTCTCCTGTACTGCCCTAGTCGGCGCTGGCGCCCCACACCAGAGCGATGCCGCTATGGGGGAAGGTAGCTGCGGAGATACCCACCTCTGCAGGATGCTTCATCTGGCGTGCCCCTGCGCGTCCCTGTATCTGCTGGATGGAGTCGACGTGCAGCCAGAAGCGTGTGCGTCCGCTGCCGATATTGCCGCCGCTGGGGGATATGGGATACCTGCTATCGTTGCTGATGTCCTGACTCTCGAAGTAGTCGAGGCCATCCCCCTTCTGTATACCGCCGTAGCCGCCGAGGCCCTCCAAGTGTATCAGGTGGAACATGCCATAGCCGTCGTACATGTTCTCAAAGGAGAGGTCATTTACGCTGATACCCGCGGCCTCCTGGTACAGCCGACCGGTCCTGGCAGCGCCCTCTTCGCTCTCCTCCAGGGTATGCTGGAGGCTCCTGGGCCTGACGGTGGAGGAGGAATGGCCAAGGATGTAGACGGGCTTCTGCTTCATGTCCCTGGCCCGGTCCGGGGTGGTCATAACGTAGGCCGAGACGCAGCAGATCGGTATGTCGGCGTCGTAGAGGTTGGCCGGCTTGGCCAGCCACCGTGCGGTTAGGTAGTCCTCTTTGCTCACTTGATCCTCCGGCCGGTGCTGGGCGAAGAATCCCTCCGGGAAGTTTAGGCCGTTCTTCTTGGAGTTCACCACAAAGTTGGCAAACATCTCCTTGCGCTTCCCGTACTTGTGCAGATAACGCTGGAAGCGGGTGGCCTCCGGGTAAACGCCCACGATGCCCCATCCGGTAGTCCACTTCTCACGCGTGGAGATGGTGTCTCCACGGGCGTTGCCCTGCCCCACGTAGTACCGACCCGAGAAGTTGTGCCAGCCCCTCACCACCACGCAGACACCGGTGAGACCTCGTGACACTGCCTCGCTGGCAGCAACGAGGGCCGGAGCCGTATCACCCGGAGCGTGCATCACGAACTGGAGGTTCGTCAGCTCCGGCATGTTGTTCATCACCCACTGCGCACTCAACTTGGCTATGCCGTCCCGTTCGTCGTCAGTGGGTTTGAAAGCAGCGGCCATCTCCCCGGGGATGTCCCGGCCGTCGGGCCAGGGCTGCGGCCAGTCGAATCGCCCTGTAGTGGTATCTGGTACCACGACAAGCCCGTCCACCTGTTCAGGTGTTACCCCTGCGTCCTCCATGGCCCTTCTAATCGCTATAAGGGCATAGGCGCCCACGCTGGTCTGGGGGTCACTGTCCCAGCGCCGGTCTGTGGGGGAGAGCCCTACGCCCACGGCCGCCACCTTTCCTCTCCCTTCCCATACTCCCAATCCCTCCTCAGTTCGGTACCACTCTGCCGGCATATTTTGAACTTCTGGTGCCATTGGATTACCTCCCTTACTTAAATCCCTATCGCAATTGAAACGGTGGGCAGGCCTAGCCTATACTACCCTGAACTCTGGGACCTTCTGGCCGGTCCCCCCGGTCACCTCGAACTCCACCTGTACGGTGGCCCCTATCGGCACCTCGTCCAGGGGAGTCCCCGGTAGATGCGACAGCAACTTCATGCCAGAGTCATTACCAGCGTCGTCCAGTAACGATACTACAGCCACGTTGAAGGGCTGGTCTTCAAAGAGCAACGGTACCGGGTTGTCATACATCACCGCGTAGGTGTAAATGACTCCGCGGCCTGGCATCTCCTTCCATTCGAAGTGATCCGCAGAACCACACTGGTAGCAGGTCGCCTCCGGCGGCTGCTGCAACCTGTCGCAGGCAGTGCAGTTTTGTACAACCAGCCTGTCTTCGTTACAGGCCTCCCAGAACCCCCTGTCCACATCTTCCGGAATCGGCGATTGTTTCGGCAAATCTTACCTCCCTTTTTGATATTAGAAGCCACTCGGTATTATGCCGAAATACCTGAAACTAGTCAATATATGGGGCATATTGTTTGCATTTCCGACATCCGTTGGTCACGGGACAAGAAGCGAGAGGGAGACTGCCGCGGTTACAGGGAGATTTGCACGCGGCCCAACACAGAGCTTATCGAGATGGGATGCAGTGTCCCAGGCGCGGGTCAGACTGGTTGCCAAATCATGGTCGCTCTCAGGGAAAGCAGGCCCCAGTTTCCACAAGGGCAGGCTATGCCGGCGCAGCGGATGTCTCTGCCACTTCATTCCTGGGATGGAATCCTCCCGCCAGTCGGAGCAGGTGAAAGTGCAGGCGGCGCCCATGTACGACGAGTGAAGCCGCGTGGAAACCATCGGCCGAGTGACGGGTATAAAGTCGGGCGCCGCATATTCCCGGGTCTAGGTTCTGATAAAAGCGTCGTGTCCCTGGTCCCACGTCTGCATGGCGTGGCGGTTTCGATATCGAAGAACTCAAGATACCTCGCCTATCGCTATTGCCGAATACCCTACCACCGACTATGTCCGCAGGCCAGTCTGAGACGGTCGCCTGTACGACTTGCCACTCTTCGTCAGGCGCAACCTCAGGCAAGGTCATTCGTTTCTCTGGCATCTTCCACCTTCATTAGCAGGGCCGGCACGATTGCAATCAGGGACAGGAACCCCGATATCATAAAGAGGTTCTGGAACACGGTAACGCCGGCTTCTATCAGGATGGCCTCGGTCTCGTCGAAGTTCGATCCGATACTCACGTCGGCGGTCAGGCTGTAGAAGCGTTCTATACCCCACGCGGACAGCGCCGCCAGCCCCAGCGCCATTCCAACCATTCGAGATGCGGTGACCAGTGAGGCCGTTGCTCCCCAATAGTCGCTGGGCGCTGCGCTCAAAGCGCTCACGCCTATCGGAGGAATGACCAGGCCGAATCCCAAACCGGCTGCCACCAGAGGCAAGGTTAGCCTGACCTCCCCGACTTCCGTCTCCCATCCGCTCATGAAGAGCAGGCCCGTTCCCATCAACGCAAGACCGACTATGCACACTTCTCTGACGCCCGTCCAGCGAAGAATGTAGCCTCCTACCAATGCCCCCACCGGAATGGCGGCCGTAAGCCGAACCAGGCTGAGCGCGCTTTCCAGCGGCCCCTTCTCCATGACGGTTCCGGCCATGAGGGGTACGCATACCAGAGCCATGATCAGCGCGATCCCAACCAGGAACTGTGCAATGTTGGATGACAGGAACGCCCTGGAGGTATACAGGAAGGATGCCAGCAGAGGTTGGACTGCCCTCCTCTCCACGGCGATGAGGACGGCGATGAGGACGGCTGCTACAGCCAGCGCCAGGTACGGGTAGACGGACTCCGCGGTGAAGATGCTTCTTTGTGCCAGTGCAACAGTCAAAACCGTGAGTGCCGCTCCAAGCGTCAATGCCCCGAAGTAGTCCATCTTGGCGTCAGGGTTGGCGCGGTTTGGCAGAATGGCCATCAACCCTATCAGAAGGAGGCTCTGTGGCACGTCGAACCAGAAGATCCATCGCCAGCCAATCCATTCGATGATGTATCCCCCATAGAGAGGGCCCACAACTGACCCGGCCTCAGCCGAGGCGGCAACCAGTCCTATGGCTAGCCCCCTCTTTTCCGTCGATACGGCTGCCACGGCCATAGCAAGACCTATCGGGACCGTGGCTCCGCCCCCTACGGCCTGAATCACTCTGGCGGGCACAATCCAGGTGAAGTTCGGCGCAAGCGCTACCAACCCCGACCCAAGGGCGAATACAACCAGTGACACCTGGAACATTCTGACGCGGCCGTAGACATCGGAGAGACGTCCCACCAGCGGCATGGCCACGGTGTAGCTGATCAGGTACCCGGTTATGATCCAGGAGGCCTTGTCCAGGTCCGTTAGGGGTATCTCCAGGTCCACCATGAGGAGCGGCAGGGCGGCAACCACAACGGTCTGGTCCAGGGCAGTCGAAAATACCCCCAGGCAGAGAATCCCCAGTACAACCGGCTGGGAAGACCCCAGACGGATGAGGGTAGACCTCACGCCGCTCACGGGCCTGAGGCTATATCCGGAAGCTCGATGTCAACCGGGACGTTGATGTCTTCAATGGTTAGAAGACGGGTGGTCTCCGGGGCGTCGGCGTCGTAAATCTGGCCCGCAAGCCTTGCCTGTCGCAAGACAAGTTCTGTTTCATCAATCCACAAGGTCAGGGTCACCTCATGCCCGGAATCCGCGGACGTGATAAGAGGCAACAGGGCCTCAGACGGAATAACTCCTTCTACGCGAATGGTCTGGTTGCCCTCCAAGGTCTCCCGACCTGTCATGGCCACGTTCTGGATTGTATCTTGCAAAGTGGCAAAAACCACACCCAGTCCCGCAAAATCGAAGGGCACCTGGTCCGGTGGCAATGGGGCCCACGGCGCGCCTTCGGAAGGTTTCAAGAATGCCTGCTCCTCGACCTCTATTATTTCGATTTCCACAAAACCGAAGCCGGAAGCCCCTACGCTCACCACCATCCTAACGCTGCTGGGGGTCTCCAATTCTGCTTCCATGCTCTTGAAAGTCATTCCAAGGAACAGAGCTCCCGTTTCCGTTTCGTCGATCAAACCGAACTTTGCCGTCTCCATTCCGGTTATACTCGCCCTTACCGCCGCAAGGAACTCGTCCACACTTGGGGTGGGCGTGGGGACGGGAGTAGCAGTGGGTGCAGTGGTGGGAGCAGGCGTAGGCTCCTCTGAGCACGCCGCTGCCAGGAACAGGGAACCGATAAGTAACAGGGTGATTGACAGCCAGCGTATTAACGTCGTGGACAATCTCATCTCATCATCTCCTTCATCCAGGGTCAGGTGAGAAGGCGGCAACATTATTAGAAACGAAGCCTGCCTGCATTTTGACCAAGCGCACTCTGCCATCAGGCGATGGCCCTTCGGGTTCAGCGCGGATTCCGGCCTTGCAAATGCCGAGTGACACCCTCGCAACGCAAGGTAAGTGCATCCTACTATAGTCTCAGTCGCCGTGCAAATTCCGTATTTGGCGTTCTATACCTAAGGGTTTCGTGTGTGTTCGGCTTTCGGGCAAAACAGCGCCCAAGGGCTAATGCGGCGCGAACCGGTCCGGCCCGCGTTCGGCGCGTTTACTTCCCAGGATGACGATCATTGACTAGCTTCGTAGGAGCAGCGGGATTCGCGCCTCCTCGTCAGTTCTCAGTAACGGGGTCGCGTTCTTCGGATGCCCGCGGTCGCGGTAGACGAGCAGCTACGATGACAAGCGCGATCCCCTCAGTCACAATTGCCGAGAAGACGGGGACGGAGCTCTCGGCGAAGTAGAGTGGGAACAGCACATACGCGCTCAGCGCTGCTGCCAGCTGACCTCCGACAAATTGGACGAAAAACGACAGTTTCGCAAAGTGTCGAGTGGGCAATATATCCACCATCAATACCCAGGGGAGGCAGATGAGGCCGCCAGAGGCAAACCTAATCATAAAAATACCAACAATGGATACAGGAAGATCGCCGGCCACCCAATGAACTCCCGTCCCCAGAATTAGCGCGAGCGCAGTGAGGCTAAACAACCGGCGAACGGCGATGAAGTCACTTGCACTTCCCCAAAGCAGAACGCTGAAGCCAATGAAGACGTGGGTAGTCAGAGGCTGCAGCGGGCCATCGAGGGCTGAGAACGAACCTGTCATAAATTCAGGGCGGTGTAGTAAACCGGAGCCGGTTTTGGCCATGCTAGCCACGGAGTATGCTACCGTCGCCCACGCAAAGGCGCTCCAGACCCCCGGCGTCCCCGATTCCCCCTGGAGCGTCTGACCAGTCTTATAACTGCCCGTGTATACACGAGGCAGCAGAATAAAGATTAACGCTGCGCACGCTACGGTAAATGGAGCACTAATCGCAATTATCGACACGGGTTGATCTATCCACCAAGCGAGCATTCGGCTGATGCTGAGGGGGACTGAGAAAATGGCGGCAAGAACCCCGATCAAAAGACCTCGATGTCGCGTCGCACCCTTGGCGACAATGGCGTAGAATATCAATGCAGAGAGCGCGGAATAGCCCACTCCGGATATAAACAGGCCTACGGCATAGACCGTTAATCTGCTGGACAGGCTGAAGACAGTTAGACTGAGCAAAGATATGAGCGCGCCGGCCGCCATCATGCTATGCGGTGGCCGCCGGTCCACCCAAATCGCCGCGGCGACAACTGCCAACCCGCCCACACCACCCACCAATGTCAGCAAGCCGAAAGTCGATGCGGAGAGCTCGAACCGCTGAACAGCTCCAGCCAACAATTGGTTCCCGGGATTCCCAAGCATCAGGAGCACGGCCGACGCGGCCAGCACCAAGCCCAGCTTCAGGTCGGGATGCAGGTTACCCATTAACCCAGCCCCAATTGTACGATTGCAGGCCACAAGCGCTAATCATGTTAAGGCTCCGCCGTAGGACACGCCTTAGGGATACCCGCGGGGGCCGCGGCCAAGCGCTCGTGATCCGCTAACGTCAATCTGTTGTGCTCATGCCATTCGCTACAAGACAAAAAACGATGCCCATCTCCTCCACTATCCCGCAATATTTTAACTCCCCACTTGTGGATTCGGTCGCCTTCGCGCCTCAATCCAGTGACGCCGGCGTTGGAAAGGATAGCCCGGCAGCGATACCCGCCGCCTCGCCTCGCCTGCGAACCGCCCTTCGAAGCAGAGCGTCAGCCCGTCTCGCAGTGACTTGGTGTCGCGGAACACCACGCCCGCGCGGTGAGCGAAATGGCTGCGTCCCACGCCTACCGTCCACGTTGCATCCACTAACCCCTGCTAGCTGCGGCCGGTCGGAATGGAGGGGTCAGTCCATCACTCCTCCTCCAGGCGCCCCTGCTGGCGCAGGTGTATCCGCGCCAGCCTCAGCTCGTCGTAGGTGAAATCGGGTCCAAGGTATTCCCAGACGGGGCGGAAGAAGGCGCTGCCGCAGGTGCGGAAGGCGAGCTCGATTTGGTCAAGCCTTTCGCTTGGGGGCAGGAGATGGGCCAGATCGAGGACTTCGCCGTGGTCGCTAATGCGCTCAAGGTGTCCGAGGATTGTGGTGGCAGCGAGGCCCCGATGCTCGGCGATTTGACTGACGGTGAGCCCCTGGGCCAGGAGATCCCTGGTAGTCTCAAAGGTGGCTCCCCGCCCTCGCTGCCTATGCCCGCGGTCGCGTTCTTGGGGGTCCGGCGCACGCCGTTCGCTCACTGGTACGTCGTAGGTCACTGCGGGGATGTCATTGGCCTCTGCGTAGGCACAGATGACTTTCAGGAAGTCAGCGCCGTACTGCTGCAACTTGGCTTGACCCACGCCGGATATGCGTCCGAACTCCTCCAGGGTCTGAGGGATTACCGCGGCCATGTGGCGCAGACTTACGTCGCCGAAGACTACGAAGGGCGGGACGTTTCGGGCATCGGCCAGACGGCGGCGCAGCGTGCGCAGCTCGTCGAACAGCTTCTCATCGTATTCTCCCAAGGCTGGTGCGCCGGTTGGGCGGCGACTTCCGGGCCGGCGGTCATCGCTTGCCTCGGGAGTTTGCGGTCGAGGTAAGGTCAGCTTCTCCCGCTGCTGGAGGAACTCCCGGCCTCCGGGGGTGACTGCCAAGGTTGGGAACTCACCCTCGTTAAGAGCCAGCAGGCCCCGCGCTCGGAGATGGCCAATGATTTCGCGCAACTCGGCGCGCTGGAAGTCTTTGACTATGCCGTGGACGCTGAGACGGTCGTGGCCAAAATCCAGGATGCGCTTCTCGCGGCTGCCGGTGAGCACCTGAATGATGTGGACCGCCCCGAACCGCTCGCCGGTGCGGACTACCGCCGAGAGTATCTTCAGGGCGACTTCGGTGGCGTCGAAGTCATCGGCCTGACGGAGGCAAACGTCGCAACCGCCGCAATTCTCTTCGGTCCATTCCTCACCGAAGTACTCCAGAAGGGTGCGACGCCGGCAGGTGGGGGTTTGGGCGTAGTCCATCATCTGATTTAGCTTCTCGCGGGCGTTGCGTTGCTCGTCGGCGCTCTCAATCTGGTTGAGAAAGTAGTCCTGCCGCGCCCTGTCACCGTAAGCGAAGAAGAGGACGCACTCGCTTGGCAGACCATCCCGACCTGCCCGGCCCGTCTCCTGGTAGTAACCCTCCAGGGACCTGGGCAGGCTGTTATGCACTACCAGGCGGACGTCCGGCTTGTCGATTCCCATGCCGAAGGCGATGGTTGCCACGATGATGTGGACCCGGTCGCGTACGAAGTCCTCCTGGTTCTTGCTGCGAGTCTCGGCGTCAAGTCCGGCGTGGTAGGGGCGCGCTTCGAAGCCGCTCTTGTTCAGGTCGTCGGCCAACTCCTCAGTCTCCCGCCGCGAGAAGCAGTAGATAATGGCGGACTGCCCGCGGTACTTCCGCAGCATGGACATCAGCAACGCCAGGGAATCGGACTTGGGATGCACCGAGTAGCTGAGATTGGGCCGGTTGAAGCTGGAGAGGAAGACCTGGCCGCGATGCAGGCCAAGCTGGCTGATGATGTCCTCTCGCACCCGTTCCGTGGCAGTGGCTGTCAGGGCAATCACGGGCACTTCCGGGAAGTCCTGCCTCATCTGCAGCAGGTTGCGGTAGTCGGGGCGAAATTCGTGGCCCCACTCGGAGATGCAGTGGGCCTCGTCGATGGCGATGAGGCTCAGGTCCAGGCTGTGGAGGAAGCTTCGGAAGCCGGACAGGGCCAACCGCTCCGGGGCTACGTAGAGCATCCTGACCTGTCCCTGGCGAGCCTCAGACTGCGCCTGCTCGATTTCCCGCGACGGTTGAGAGCTGTTGATGTACCGGGCAGGGATGCCGTTGGCGTTCAGGGCGTCAACCTGGTCCTTCATTAGGGCGATCAGGGGCGAGATCACCAGGGTGGTCCCCTTGAATATCAGCGCAGGCAACTGGTAGCAGAGGGACTTGCCCGCCCCCGTGGGCATCAGCACCAAGCTGTCATGGCGGGCCAGCACGTTAGCGATGATCTCTTCCTGCAGACCCCGGAAGCTGTCATAGCCAAAGCGCGACTTCAGGATGTCTAACGGAGCGGCAACGGTATCCACTGGGCGGTTTATCTCCACGTTTGTTCGGCCCCCGGCCGGCGTATACAGGAGGCGCGGGACTATCTTGTCCGGGATTTCCCATACTGGCAGTCTTCAGGCTCAGAGGGCAATCCAAACGAGATGCCAGCATCATATTCAGGTCTTGCGAAGCATGTCAATCACCGGTCTATCCAATAAGGGATGCGTTTGCAGTCGTAGGCGACACTTCTTGTCAGTCTTCAACGTCTTCGCGTCCCCTGCCAGTGGGGTAGCCCGACTCTTGCACGGGGATGTAGTCACACACGACTATGGCGTAGAATAAGGCTATGCCTGCAACCACAGCAAATCTTACCCTCGGCAACACCACCTTCGACATCCACCTCAACGACCGCGCCTACTGGCGCAACGTCCCGTCGGCGGTCTGGAGCTACAAGCTGGGCGGGTACCAAGTCCTCAAGAAGTGGCTCTCCTACCGCGAGCGCGGCGTCCTGAACAGACCGCTTCGACCTGAAGAAGTGCAGCACTTCACCGACACCGCACGGCGCATCGCAGGGATACTGGGGCTGGTGGGGGTGGGGTTCTCAAGAGAGATGCACTAAGCAGTTTGATTCTAGGTACCCGAAGCGGTAGTATCCTAGTATCAGGAGCTTTAACACATGAGCAAGAAATCAAAGAAACCCAAGATCGAGCAGATAAGACCTGAGCCTAAAGCAGTATGGAAGACCGTATTTGACGCAAAGCCGATGGCCGATGGAATGCCGCCGCATTTTCTGCTCTACTTGCTTAATGAACAGCCAACCTTTGTGCGGCATGGCAAACTCCTAACAGCCTCTCTCTGGCTGCAAAGCCAAATGGTCGCGGCCGTCTGTCTATATGACAGTCCAGAGTTGAGGGAGCGTTGCACGATAGACAACGGCAGACATCTCCCATCTGAATTAACCCGCGCCACCACCATTAAATTAGAAGCCCTGTCCTCAGAATCCCTGCGCAGAGAATTTGCAAGATGCTTCCAACCCCGGTTGTCAGAACAACTGCGGAACGACTTAGCACTGATACCCCTCTCCAGGGACGCACTATCTCACGGGTATTTGTCACTCCTTCGACAGATAATTGGACCGGAGGCAGACAGTATTCCTTGGTCGCCCCGTCCATCTCCTGAACGAACTAAAACCCTTGAAGGCTTAGCTGGTCCTCGCCCTGAGAACACTGTCTTCTCATTCAAACTATCGGAGGCTGCATTCAAAGAAGAGATCGAGCGAATCTGCAGGGTAATGGACTTCATAGCATCCGAACTTAAGGATTGGAATATTCATTACCCTGTATTTGCCTAATGACCTCATCGACTGCGACAAACATTCCTTTCCCCACTGGCCAGCCTCTGGTCTGGCGCGGGAAGCCGCTTACTGAGCAAGTTTAGTCACTATTCGAGCGAATGGGCACCCGTCCAGTTTCCCTGTCCCTATGGGATTGACGGGTCGCCGGATACAGCCGCCAATGACTGGTCGAAGGTCTTGATCTCCCGGACACCCCTACGCCGGCAACTGGCCAGGTGGCAGAGGTCCCGGGCCTGCAGGCTGGGATACTGCTCGTGGAGCTGCCGAGCCAGGGCCACGTCGGCCTCTTCCAACGGCCAGACTTCAACTGCGGCTCTCGCCATCAACTCCAGCGTCGCATCGAAGGTTTGCAGCCTTCCGGTGGGCAGGTATACATGGGCCAGTTCCTGCATCACCTCTGCTGAAGTACATAGGGGCGCGCCACTCCGGTTGGCTTCGACGAAGAAGCGCTGGGCAGGGGCCTGAAGTGAATGAGGGCGTCCCACCGCGTATATGAAGACGTTCGTGTCGACGAATATCACGTTGCGGTCACCCCTCGTCCACGTGACTCGCTCATGATGCGCAGGTGCTCACTCCAGTCCGGCTCCGTCTCCGGACCTTCCAGCGCGGCGCATGACCTGAAGAACTCCTTCACGTCTTCCGGGGACTCGAACAGCTTGACGCTCTGGCGCGATTCAAGGCGCTCATGGGCGGCTGCTCGCAGCCAGGCGCTGAGGGACATACCCTCCCGCTTTGCTTGATGAACAAAGCGGTCTCGGTCCTCGTCAGGCATTACCAACTGCACTCTGGCCATGTCGCCCTCCGGTCGGGTTAGGGATATGTGTAATATCGTTACACATCCACTCGTCCAAGGTCAAGTGGATTGGTTGCGTTTAAGGCATACTGCTTAAGGGAGCGGTGACCGAAGGTAGATGGCGCGACCAAGGCGTTCCCGTAGAGCGCTCGGCTCCGGGGCCGGGCGCCTCCTACTACACCGACAACCGGAACCTCAAAACCGGCGGCAAGCTGTCCCACCACCGCTTCCTTGCCAAACTTTGCCATCACCTTTTGCACGCTGCGCAAGCATCCATGCCACTGGTATATAATCCCCACAGTCCCCCCGTAAAGGAAGGCAAGTAATGAAGGTCGTCATCGCACCGCAGAGCTTCAAGGGAAGCATCTCAGCGCTCGATGCCGCCAAGGCTATGGAGGAAGGGGCGCTCAGGGTTGTCCCGGAAGCCGAGACTGTTCTCGTGCCGGTGGCGGACGGCGGCGACGGAACACTCGAGACCCTGGTCGAAGCGACGGGCGGCGACATTCGGTCCGCGACGGTGACCGGCCCCATCGGAAAGCCAGTCACAACGGAGTGGGGCGCGTTCGGCGACGGGCAGACCGCCGTGATCGAAATGGCGCGTACCTCAGGCTTTGTGCTGCTCTCGCCCACTGAACTCGACCCTCTGCGCGCGACCACGTACGGGCTCGGCGAGGTAATTCGCGAGGCGCTTGACGCCGGTTTCCGCAGCTTCATCGTCGGAATCGGCGGAAGCGCAACGAACGACGGTGGGGCGGGGATGGCCCAAGCCCTGGGCGTACGCCTGCTGGATGAGACTGGGAGAGACCTTCCACTGGGAGGATCGGCGCTCGCCGACCTCCGGAGGATAGACGTGTCAGGACTGGACAAACGAGCGATTGGGGCCAGGTTCTCAGTAGCATGCGACGTATCTAATCCTCTCACCGGCCCTGAGGGCGCCTCGGCGGTGTACAGCCCGCAGAAGGGGGCGACACCCGATCTGGTCGAGCAGCTGGACACCGCCCTGAAGAATTTTGCAAAAATCGTTGAACGCGATATCGGAACGAGCATCGAAGCCGTTCCCGGCTCTGGCGCGGCGGGTGGCCTTGGCGGGGGGATGATGGCGTTCCTCAAAAGTTCACTGCGGGCGGGTGTGGACATCGTACTGGACCACGTCGGACTCGACGAAAAGCTGGAAGGGGCCGACCTGGTAATCACCGGTGAAGGCCGGCTCGATTTTCAGACGGTCTACAACAAGGCCCCGATAGGGGTCGCAAGGCTGGCGAAACAAAGAGGTATCCCTGTGATAGCCATTTCAGGTTCTCTGGGCAAAGGTTTCGAAGACGTTCACGCGGAGGGCATCGATGCGGCGGCGTCCATCTTCCGCGCTCCGATGACCTTGGATGAGGCGTCGGCTCGAAGCGGCGAGCTAATTGCGGACGCCGCTGCCGAGGCGATGCGATTCATGAAGGTGGGAAGCATAGTCTTTGGACAGTACCGTTAGCCGCGATGTGTAGACCGCCAGCGATAATGGGACACAGTTGAGGCAGCCCGTACAGAGGGCTAGGTCGCAGTTTCTTCGGTCGCGACCTCCAGGGAATCAGGCTCCTCCACGTCTTCCGATTCCGGCTCGGAAACGCCTCGGTCGTTCCACTCCCTGTAGAAGTAGGCGAAAATGTCCCTTGCCACTGCCACCAGCGGTACGCCGACAAGCACTCCCAATAGACCCGCTATGTCGCTGGCTATTACCAAGGTTCCCATTATGAATATGGGATGGAGTCTGAGCGCACTTCCCTGAATCCGGGGCGAGATAATGTTGCTCTCGATGAACTGGACAACGATATACAGTAGCGCGACCCAGACCAACTTGCTGGGATCGGTCGCCAGCGCAACGAGCAGTCCCGGCACTGCTCCGATGTAAGCGCCGATGATGGGGATGAGTCCAAGTACGCCCGCCAGCAGACCCAAAGTGAGTGCAAAGCTGACGTCGAGAAAGACAAGCCCAAGGAATACAAAGCCTCCGACTATAGTCGCGCTGATGAGCTGGGCGCGAACGTACGAGCCGATGACACCATGGATGAGGGCTAGAACGTTGCGTGTATGTCTAGAGACGTTCTCAGGAAGTATGGAGTACATCGCGCCGACCAACTCTTCCTTGTCCTTGAGCATATAGAACAGCAAGAATGGGACTGTCGCGAGGCCGATTACGAGGGATACTGTCCCGGTAATGCCGCTTAGCGTCCTTGTCAGAAGAGTCAGCGCCGCCTTGCCGATTGCACCGCTCGCGGACCGGAGCCACTCCTCCAGCTGCGCTTTCACCTCTTCCGGCACCTGCCTGTCGAATTCTCCCAACGATTTCTCGATTGTCTCCTTCGCCTGTTCGTATATCTGCGGCACGGTATCTATGAATTCCTGGGCCTCTCTGACTATGGGCTGGATAGTGAGGAAGAGAAGCGCCGCTATCAGCGCGAGAAAGGCCATGTATATTGTCGCAATAGTGAAGAGTCTGGCTGCCCGTGGGTGACGCTTATGGCCGGGCAGCAGTCCTTCCATGAAAGAAACCACCGGAAACAGAAGCTCAGCCACGACGACACTGATGATAATCGGAAGCAGCGCTCCTCGAGCGAGGTACAGAATGAAGAGCGCTACCAGGATTCCGACGGTGACCAGTCCAGCCAGTCTCCACTTCATCCACAGGGAGCGCTCTACGTCATGTGGATTGGTTGGAGAGGACATTGTTCACCCGATCCATTCCGTAGTATGGCGTTGCCGCAAACTCGGCGCCTGGTTTCTGCCCCATTCTTTGAACCAGTCGTAGTGTCAGGAGCGACCCAGAAGCGCTTAGTTGCCCTTCAGGATTTTGGAGAGCTTGAGTGGCATCGAAGCGTTCCCAGACTGGTTTCTGCCAAGTGTAGCGCCTGTCACCATACCGAGGAACCTGGGTAGTGTCAACCATAGGCATGGCGCAACAGAGTTCCACAGGATATGCGGAATCTCTGGCGCTGTACGCTCTCTGCGCAACCCAAGATTGAGTAGAGAGCGATGAAATTCATCTCCCTATCTGATAATCGTCCAGGAGGCCGTTACGCACCGCCCACACCACAAGCTCCTGCTTGGTATCGATACCGAGCTTGTCCTGAATGCTATAAATTGCGTTTCTTATGGTCAACGGCTGGTTGTTCCTGGCCCCTGCTATCTCCGCGTAGGAAAGGCCCTGGGCAAAGAGCGTCAGAATCTCCCTGTCCCGTTGTGTGAGCGACTTGGGACCGTCGGTCGTCTTCTGTTCAGCCGTTCCTCGGATTCCCGCGAACACGCTTCGCAAGACGCTGCTCGGGATTCGGTACTCGCCGTCAGCAACCTCCCGGACCGTATCCAGGAGTTTCTCCTTGCCGGAGTATTTCTGAAGGAAGCCCGTCGCTCCTGCGGCCACCGCCTCCATCACGGCATCCTCCTCCGCGGAGGCCGTCAGCATCAACACCTTTGTGTCTGGGAGCATCTCCGTTATCTCTCTGCACGCGTCGATACCGTTCTTCAGAGGCATCATTACGTCCATGATGATTACGTCCGGCTTCAACTCCAGTGCGATGTTCACCGCTGAGACACCATCGCCGGCCTGGCCGACCACTTCGAAGTTGCCGGAGCGCTGTAGGACTTCTCGAAGTCCGTCCCTCATTATTTCGTGATCGTCTACGAGCATTACTCTGGGTAGTCTGGGTGGTGTCAAACTATCGGCCTCCTTGAGTTGGCGCGTATGGAATGGTGCAGGTGACGGCCGTCCCGAGCCCGGACTCTCCCGGAACGGCTTCAAGTACACCCCCCATCCGCTCCACGTCGTTTCTCATGTTTCTGAAGCCATGTCCGCGGTCTTCGTAGTCGTCCGGGAGGCCAATCCCATCGTCGGCAATGGACATGCGGAGCCTCTCTTCTTCGAAGTGCAGCGCCATCGTCACCTTAGTGGCGTTGGAATGCCGAAACGCATTTGTCAACGCGTTATGCGCTACCGCAAAGAGCAACCTCCGGGTGACCATAGAGAGCTGCGGCTCCTCTCCTGTCTGGACAACCTCAGTGGGGATCGAGGTGATGGTGGTGAACGTGGAAGCGTGCGACCTCAGAACACGTCCCAGCTCTCTGCCCTCGAATATCGGTCCGGCGTCGATGGGATGCCTCAGCTCCCACATGGTAGATTTCGACAGGGAATGAATCGCCTCCAGCTTGGCGATCAGTTCGTCGCGACCCTCGTCGTTCGGGGCGTTCGCCAGCTCTATCGCGGTCTCGATGCCCAAGCCAATCATGTAGGCGGACTGGGCGATGGTGTCATGAATGTTCTGCGAGAGTTCGATCCGCTCCCGCTGAAGCTCACCTTCCCTCTCCGCTGTCTCTCTCCTCCTGATCCGCTCGAACCTGGAGACCAGGTTGACCGCCGCGACTACCGCGTACATGACGACAATCCTGGTGAACAATATCTTCTCCTCCTTCATCTCGTATTCGACGCCCGGCTCCATCACCAGGCTCAACGCCGCGTACACGACCGCAACCATCGTGGCCCAGGCGAAGCTGAGCCTGAAGGAGGTGAACACCACGGCGAACATGGCGAGGGCAGGGTAATACAGCACGAAGAAACTGTTCTGAAAGCCACTGGATGAGATGGCGATGCCCGCCGTAACCATCACCGCGTCCATCACGCTGAGAGCGAGCGCCCAGCGCCGCGTGACCGTCCGATTCGACTGTATGCGATAGTGAACATAGCCGTTGAGGGCCAGCAACGATCCTGCAAACAGTGTGGTCGGAATATAAACAGGGTCTCCGAAATTGGGCCGGTAGTTGAACTGCAACAGCCAGGCTATCAGAAGAAACCATCGCACCCATACCGAAATCCTCAGGCTGTATCGCAGGTCGTCCGGATCGGTCAGATCAGGCTCCCGGCGTAGCCCTGCAATCGCATCCCGCGGCGTAATCTGCATTTTCAAGCCTCGACTAGAGCAAATGATGAACGCCGCTCGACGACGACGGCAAGGTTCAATCATACCCCATCAGACAGGTACAAAAGTACCCCTCGAATTAGGTACAAACGAACCTTACGGCGGGTCATGTGGAGGGCTAATCTAGACGCGATTGTTGGCGCTTAATCTCGCACCAGGGGAGGACGGAAATCTCAAAGTCCATCATCAGTCCGCCGCCTGTTTCGCTCCCGGCAATTCCAACACGAGATGAAGGGAGACCATCGAAATGACCGTATCCACTCTTCGTATCCGCTGGCTCGCAGTCGCGGCAGTTCTGGCCATTGCCGTGCTTCTAAGCGCCTGTAGCGACGATCCGGCCCCCATGCCGGAACCAACGGCCACTCCGGCCACGGCTCCTACGGCTACCCCAACGAACACACCCACGCCGACACCTACGGCCACTCCGTCCACGGCTCCTCCGGCTATTCCAACGCCCACTCCCACAACTGCCCCGACAAACACTCCTACGCCGGAGCCAACGCCCACACCGACCGCGGTCCCAGCGAACACCCCCGTGCCGGAACCAACCGCTACTCAGACCACAACTCCCAAACCTGAAGCGGGAACAGACCGTCCGGTCCAGAGTAAAAGAGGCTATTCGAGTGACCACGGCGTATTGAGTCCGTACGTCAGACCCGAAGAGATTGACGGCGCCGGAAGGAAGCTGCTGGCGATCTACATGGTGGGAAGTGACCTGGAGGAAGTTGGCTTGGCCGGCACAATCGACCTATGGGAGTTGACCACAGGTTACTCCACCCTGGACAACCCTGGGGTTGTGGAGGTAATTGTCGCCTTTGGGGGCGCTCGCACGGACGGCTGGCGGGGCATGAAGTTCGCCAATATGTCCCAGCTTGCAACCGACGTCCAGGATTTGGAGTTCGGCAACGAAACCGGTCCCAACGCCTACCTCTATCAGGCCGATGGCGCGCACATGGGGGACGAGAGCTCGCTGAAGGTGTTCCTCGATTACCTGAGAGACGGGTACGTAAACTTCGACCAGAGTTTCCTCACCTTCTGGGACCACGGCGGTTCTTACATAGGATTCGGCAACGACACCAACTTCAATGGGGACGCATTGCTCATGGACGAGATAGAGAGGGCGTTCCAGCGCAGCCAGTCGGGCACCTTCGACCTCATCGGATTCGACGCCTGTCTTATGGCATCCGTGGAGGTGGCAAAAGTAATTGAGCCCCATGCGAAATACATGATTGCATCTGAGGCGCTTGAGCCGGGGCATGGGTGGTTGTGGAACGCCGTGATTCAACTATACGCCCAGGAAGGCAGCATCACCGAGGCCGGCAAGCAAATGGTCGACAATTTCGTCCAAGACGTACATGATTCCGAATCGACGGGGAAGACCCTCTCATTGCTGGACCTGAGCCAGTACGACGAACTGGTAACGGCACTGGACCCGGTGGTCTCAACCTTCGGCGAGCAGCTGCTTTACAACGAGGAGTATTCCGATAGCCTCATCATCGGCTCCTACAGAGCCCAATCCTATGGCGCTTCGGAAAGGGACGACTCCCGGACCTCCATCGATCTGAAGCACTTCACCCAGCTATTGGCGGAACAACTTTCAACCACAGAGATTGGATCGAGCCTGGATGAGTTGATGGACGCGGTTGATCGATTCGTTGTCCACTCCAACCACGACGGCTCCAAGCCCAATTCCTTTGGGGTTGCTATAGATGCTCCGGAGAACGCGGACGCCGAATACTCGGCCTACAAGACCAATGATAAGTGGCTGGACTTCCAAAGCGCGTATATCGACTTCCTCTTGAGTGACACTGAACCTCCGGAGGTCATCGGGGAGTACACGGACTCCGATGAGACGTTCGCCACCGTGTATGACGAAAATCTAGCCAAAGTCACCACCCTCTACGGTTTCGTCCAACCTGTTGAGGTCGAAGACGGCTCGATTGAAGACTTCTTCATGGTTGTCGCTGAGGAGCAAGCCTATCCCACTGAGATCGAGTACTATTATTTCGCCTCCGCATGGGACCAGTTGTGGTTCACGGTGGAGTATGACCCGGGAGAGGACACCGCCTGGATACCCGCTTTCTTCACTGGTAGCTTTGAGCTGGATGGCCGCGAGTACAAGCTCTACACGGCTGAAATCGATTACTACCAGGCGGACAAGGACTACAGCGGCTACGAGTTCCCGTATGACCTCGCTACGATGACGCTAATCGTGGACGAGTCTTGGGAGATCGTGGATTACTACATCGAGACCTATCAGCTCCTGTACTCCGGTCCCGACGATGAAGAGGCCACGGTCCAGTTCGACAAAGCGACTTTGCAGATAGCCCACGGGGATAAGGTCCAATTCTGGAATTTCGGCTTCAGCCTGGAGGACCCGGCCAACGACAGCTGGTTCGAGGCCAGCGACATCGTAACTTTCGTCCAGGAGCCGGTCTTCCAACTCGAGTCTCTTGAGTTCGAGGACGAGTTTGGCCAGCTAATTCAGTACTACTATGCCATTTGGGCCGAGGACGCCAGCGGCAACGCGACCCTGGGTGATTTCATACCGTCGGCGCGGGTAGTGCTGTCACCCTTTGGGAGCATGCAGGTCTTCGTAGACCCGGCGGGCTACTTCCAGGTGCAGAGGCCTTTCTCCTGGATAGAAGAGGAGCTGGACACGTCAGAACTCGAGGTTTTCAAGGCTTCCGACCTAGCGGGAAGTAGCGTCGCCATATACGTTGAGGAAGACGTACTTTTTACTTTGACAGAGTACGCTGACGTACTTGAAGCCGTGTGGCTTGACGAGGGCATAAATGTCCTCTCGAGAAACACGATGGAGACGGAGCAGGGCTTTCCGGTCGTACTGTTTGAATGGTCGTATGACGAGGAGGCCGGCGTTTGGCTGGTTTACGTGTCGGATGACGGGGTAATCATCACCATCGCCTACACGTTCCCCGCCGACCAGTTTGAAGCAGGAAGGGAGTTGGCCTACTACTCCTTTGGCACCTTCTTTGTAAACTGATCGCCATGCCAGCGCCAAGTGAACGGGGTACCCGCCTGAGCTAGGGCAGCCAACATGAACGGGAGCAATGATCGTATATCATTCCAAACCCATGATGACCGTCCACGAGTCCGTGAAGCAGTGCCTGTGGAAGTGCGCCGACTTTAGCGGCCGCGCCACACGGGCCCGGCTTCGGATGAATCTGCGCTGGTCGCCCTCTACAGCGCCACCGACGGCCCGAACTGGAGGGACACACGAACTGGCTGAGCGATGCGCCAATCGGCCAATGGTCTGGCGCGACCATGGACTCCAGTTGCCGAGGTTCTGTTCTGTCCCTCGGCAACTACCTGTTTACTCCATCGGTGGTCGAGTGAGCCAGCCCAGTCCGTTCGTGGTCGGTATCGCCCGGCAGAGGAAGATTAGGGCTTGGCTACGCGTTCAGCCTGAACCTCAGTGTAAAGGTTCTTGATTTTGTCCAGTTGGGTGGCGGAGTTGAAACTGGCGTCAGCAACACTAGGAGAGGCGACCCGAGGTCATCTGCTGTCTTCCATCCCATCGGGGCTCACGGTGTTGGGAGCCTGAGTAGCAAACCGGCGGGGTGGGAGGTCTAATTCGCGTCTGTGGCTGGAGGCGCGGCCAGATGCTGCCGGACGCAATCTACAAGACGCCGGGCTTGGCCTTTGACGCCAGCTTTGTTGTTGTGGTCGAAGTAGAAACTGTAGAGTGCGATTGTACTGCCCTGGAACTTGACGCCGGAGGAGACCATCCCATCGTTGTATTCAACGTCATCGATGCGGTCGTAGGGCAGTTCTATTTCCCTGGAGCCGAGCGCGCCACTCTGCAACAGGAGGACCCGGCGGTCTGTAGCGACTGCGATACCCTCGTGGCCTGTCTTGCCCCCCCCACGGATGGTGGAGGCCTCGAAATCGGTGGGCAAACCCCAGCGGCCTCCCAGCCAGTACTCGATGTTCTCGTCGCCATCAAGGATCTCGTGGAGCTTCTTGCGTTCGCCTTCGTACTTCTTGAGATTTGCGCCCGAGAGGTTGCTAAGAAGGCCGGCAAGAAGTCCGGGATTCGTTCGACCGGGCATTGAGGAACGGTCCTGCCACTGGGCGTCAATGCGCTCGGTCTTGCTCATTCCGAAGTGTTGACCGGAGGAGGAGGGAGCGACAGTTGAGGGAGCGACAGTTGAGCGAGGCTCGGTTTGGAGCCGCTGCACCAGTTCGGCGAAGCGGGCGCCCAAGTTGCCGAAGTCGTCTTGAATATCCCGGACTTGGAAAGGGTCGTCCTGCCCCATCCCGGCCCAATTATGGATACCGGCGCCGGCCACGGTCACTACTCCGCCTGCCTGTTCCACTGCCGTGATGCTGGGCAATGGCATCTGAGTCACAAGTTTGTTGAGGCCCTTGTGGGCGACGAAGTGGACGCTGAGGTCGGTGACGACGGCGACACCCTTGAGCCGTTGCTGCCGCATTATAAGTCCCGCGCCCTCGGCGAATGCCGACGCGGGCCCCCAGGTACAGCCCACCAGCCCCATGATGCTTTCATCCTGGTCCACGTAGTCATAAATCAGCTTGCGCTCGCGGTCGTGGTTTTCCTGACCCCATGCGGAAGCTTGCTGTCCCCACTGGGCATCAACGCGGTCGCGCACTTCTTTCGTCGCCATGGTCTAACCCCCTTGCTGGTTGCTCCGTGCCCTCTGCAGCGAAAAGCTGTCACGGAACTCTATCTTCAATCTACGACCTCACCGACTCTAACCAAGCCTAGGGTTTGGCCCAGCGTCAGGTCTGCACCCTCCCTAGGCAATCGCATTATAGCAGGAGTCGACATTGAGCGGCAGTCCCCAACATCGAGTCGGATCTGCGGTCCGGTATTCCTGGTTGGTGTTGGTATTGCCGACTCCGTTGGGGTATTAGGCCTCTCTATCCCCCATTCCTGCGGAGGCAGGAATCCACGCCCCCTTTAATATGGGACTATAGACCCCTGCCTTCGCAGGGGTGGTCTGACTCTAGGATCGTGTCATTTGCTAATACCAACACGTCCCGAGGATACCTGCGGTCCCGCGAATACCCGGCCTCTTTCTCTCCAGCTCTCCAGGCACGGCTTTGGGATGGGGCTTTCCGGGTGCGTTATCACCTGTCCCTGGTTATCCGGTTGCGAGTTTCCAGGATAGCGCCAGTTCTCATGGGGGTTTAAGAATAAATGCAGTCTACATCAGTTAGTTGTGATAAAGTCTCGTCGTCCAGAGTATCGGCTACACCGAGCAAAGCTTCCATCCGGGTTCTGATTTCATCGTTCGGTGCTGCTGCGTTGTCAATCAGTTCGCTCGCGTCTTGCATCCGGGCGAAATCATGCATGGCCTTTAGAAATGCAATGGCGGCGGCGTGAAAGGCTTTCAGTTCCTCCGGCGCAGACTTGTCTTCGAAGGCGTCTATTTCCTCGGCGAAATACTTTTCCGACTGCCCCCACGTAGTAATGTCGAATTCTTGCGAGTCCCTCTCCCCGCACCAAACCGCATACTCGGCCACCGCGGCCACCGTGACCTCAGAGCTGCCGCTGCCGTCCCTGGCCACGGTTGATGTGGGCGCAGCCGTGGCCAGGGACCCACCGCTGCCATCTTGAGCCGCGGTTGATGTGGGCACAGCTGTGACCTCGGACCCACCGCTGCCATCTTGAGCCACGGTTGATGTGGGGGAGTCCCCACCTCCACAAGCTACCGCCATCAGTACGGTCAGCACGGCGACAGAGCCGGCCAATACCAGTCGCAACATTTCGCCTCCTTCATCGCTTCTCTGCGAATACCTCATTGTACCAGTACGTCCATCCGGTTATAAAGTCTTCAGATAGCTGGTTTGGGATTGGAGACTGGCCCGTCGGGGTCTGGACGCCTATCACGAGGCCGGCTTTAACCTCAACACGAAGGCGCCAGGTCTTGTCCAGTTGGGTGGCGCGGACTTGGGTGGAACTGACTCCACCACTTCCCACGCGATGCGCTCCGCCTCGGGGGGCCGGGTGAGGTTTGGGGATAGCCGTGATTGCGGCTATAGTAATCTCCTCGACATTATTCTTGGTAAATGCGCTTCCTGTTGAGCCATGTCCGCCGTTGCTCTGCCGGCAGATGCGGTGTACCCTGTCCATACTTAAGCTGGAGCTTCCGGAGGAAGGGCGGCTGGCGTTCTTGGACGTGTCGCCGGATGGTTTAGTTGTCTATGCGCGGCTGTATGCCTGCGAATGTGAGGCGGTTTAGTGGGGCTGAGTGTATGGCCGTGAAGGAGGTGTCCTACAATGGTACCGTGTAATCCGGCTTGTCCGTGGGCATTCCTCGGGCCTATGTTGGTCATCCTGGCCTACTTTCTAATAGGGGGGTTGCTCTACATAGTTACCAAGAGTAGGAAGGTAGTGTATGCCTTCACCCTGGTTATGTTCTACGGGGCTGTCGGCCTGGGGTTCTATCTGATGACTAGGACATGATCGGCGAAGGCTGGCGGTCGGTAGGGTTGACATAAAGCGAGTCCCATAAACGCCCGTCCAAGCACGACACGATAGGAGGCCGAGTAGGGGTTACAACCCTTACCCGGCCTCTTTCTCTCCAGGCACGGCTTTTGGGATGGGGCTTTCCGGGTGCGTTGACGGCTGTCCCTGGTTATCCGATTTCGAGCTTCCAGGATGGGGTGGGTTAACCGTGTGTCGTTTCAGCCTAATCTCTATTGACCAGTGGCATCAGTACCCGTCTTTCGCGTCGTCTGGGCTGCGGGCGGCAGCCTGGGCCTTGCGGACCTCCGCCACCATCATTTCCGCCGACAGACTATCTGCGGTGTGGCCGAAATACGTTGTCTCGCTCTCGCCGTCAACCGCTACCGCAGCGCAGTGCATGCTCTGTGTTCGAGCGCTCTTGTCAATCAACCAGTTCCCCACGTAGAATATCAGGAGCGCTACCCCGATAACCGCGCCGTGGATAGCCCACTCAATCGCCGAATTAGGCTCGAAAGGATCGGGGTCATTCGCGCTTGATAAGAGGCCAAACAAATACAGGACGTGAAACAGCAGCGACCACAGCAAGAGAAGGGAACCGGAAGCTGACATCAGGCCCCCGCCTAACATGATCAAGAAACCGGGCGCTTTCAGGAACCAGTTTGACCCGCCCGTTTTCACACGCTGTTGGTCAGCCCAAACCGACGAAATCACGCGGAGGTCAATGGTTCTGCCGGGCAGCGCCAGACGTCGCTGCGAAAGCCGGACTTTTCCGTCTTGATAGAGCGTCTGATCCGGTTCGGGAGCGTTTGCCTGGCTTGCGACCTGCCAATGTTCGGCAGCTACTTCTCGGTTCGCCGTCCCTTCAGCCTGCTCGCTACGCAACGTCTCCAATTGGGACAGCTCCCGCTCCGCCGCGTCGTCTGGCCCCGCAGCCGCTTCCGCCCCGCCTTCGGACCGTCCTGTCAGGCCCCACTCCGGCGCGGACATAAAGCCGTGATAGGCCACGTCCAGGTCTGAGGCTCGCAAGGAGGCTGCCTCACCGGAGCCAAACCATGGTGGAGCCGAGACTGAATCGTCCAGCCAGGGCTGAGCCGCATCCAGTGCGATGGCATAGGCCAGCATGGGATCGGGTTCGCCCCGTCCGGCCGCTGGGTCAGGCCCGGTCAGAGATTTTTTCAAACCAAGCCACTGACCTATCTCATACGCCCCCGCCTCCGTTGGAGGCATCATACCCGTGTGCATCGGGACCGCAATGAGCCAGTATATGAAACCGATGAAGGCGCCGAATAGGGAGTTCGCCCACCATTGGGTCAGCCATAAAGCCAGCCAAAGCCCGCTGCCAACGCCCATCAAGGCCGCTGCCAACGTCGCCCATCCGAATCCATCCGCGAGACGCTCCCTCCTTATCCGTATCGGGTTGTCATGGAAAAGGCCTTGGCGCTGCAGATACTCCCCCAACTGGTCCCCGATAGCATCCTTATGCCCGTCCATCAGGTCACGCAGCGCTTGAACCGATG
Source organism: Dehalococcoidia bacterium (assembly GCA_965218945.1). Classification (GTDB taxonomy): domain Bacteria; phylum Chloroflexota; class Dehalococcoidia; order Lucifugimonadales; family UBA2985; genus DAOUJW01. The sequence goes on along the minus strand of OZ244718.1, from coordinate 1,427,459 downwards.
TGGGGCGCGATGGCAAGCTGTCGCATATCAACTGTTCCCACTCAAACTGCACGGGGCCCTGCTGCGACGGCTGGTATAGGAAGCCGCTCCTCGTTCCGACACACTGGAATTGCAACGCGCCGCGCTGGCACATCTCGACTATCGCCGCCAGCAGCGTTCGGTTGCTGACCTCCCGGTCTTCCAGCACCGACACCACTGCCGCCGGCATCCCAGTGCGCTGCTGCGTCCCCGACTCCAATGGGTCCCGAGGCCTGATCCCATGCCTGCGTCGGTACTTGAGCCACAGCACCAGCACGAGCAGCAGCCCGACGCCGACGCCAATCGTGCGGAAGCCCCAGACCGTGAGCTGCTTCCAACCCATATCCCGGTATTCGGGGAAGCCACTCTGTTCGATGGCTCCGCCAGGGTCCATCGCGAACAGCAAACCAATGACAACAAGGCCCGCCAGCGTTGCCAACACACTCGCCATAGGACTCCTTCCTTCCTGCCCATCGCAGGTCTCCCCGCACCAGGCTCGGGTTGTCCGACTTGCGGTCTATAATACAGGAAAGCCCGCTTCTCTACACGGCCAACTGTGGAACCCTGCCGCTGTCTCCAACAGCATTGTCGCCAGAAGTCTTTCAGGGAAAGAGCAATATCGTCATGCTATGATGAACCTCAGCACTAAGGATCTCGATTACGTCCAGTTTGGCGGCAGGTAGTCTCGATTGGCCTACGGCGACCCCGGCAGAACTGCCGTAGGCTCACGTCCCGCGCCCGTCCTGGACGCAAAGCCCTCGGTTTGTGGACTCCCCACTGCCGCCCTCGCTGTTCGCATTCACCATCGCTTGAGACGCTCCCACGCTCCTCCCCAGCCATTCCAGAGAGGGCAGGGGGCAGGGAGACCGGTCCGGCCGGAACAGTTACATGAAATCGGCAGAGGGTTCTAAATATACGCTTCAGCCCTTACTATATACTTGATATACTCTGCGAAAGGTGAATCATAAGCATGACAATACTGCGACGGATAACAAGAGGCTGTCCCCTGCACAGTTGCGCCTTGGCATTGATTCTGGCGACCCTGACCGCCGCCTGCGGCTCCGATGCGACTTCGACCTCGCCCACGTCCGGGACCGCCGCTGCGCCGGCAACTGAGGGGGCCGGAAGCGAGTCTGCGCCTCCCCTGGGCTCCATTGCCACGGATAGGGAAGTCCTGGTCGCGTTCTATAACGCTATGGACGGGGACAACTGGACGAACAACACAAACTGGCTGAGCGAGGCTCCCCTTACAGAATGGCACGGGGTCCACACTAACAGCGACGGGCGTGTTTTTAATGTGCGCCTTACCGACAACCAGCTGAGCGGGGAGCTGCCGTACGAACTGGGCAGCCTTACTTACCTGATAATACTGGGAACCAGGGATAACCAGGTGAGCGGGGAGATTCCAGTGGAACTTGCCAACCTCAATTACCTGGCAGCCCTGGAACTCCACGGCAATCAGTTGAGCGGCGAGATACCGCCTGAGTTGGGTAGCCTCCCCAGACTAGGCAGTGTGCGTCTTGAAGACAACCAGTTCAGTGGTGAGATACCGTCCGAGCTGGGCAGCCTCTCCACCCTGGAATTTCTGCACTTAGACGGTAACCAGTTGACAGGGGAGATACCACCCGAGCTGGGCGGCCTCTCCAGCCTGAAACGTCTGGCGCTAGGCGGTAACGGCTTGAGTGGTGAGATACCGTCCGAGCTGGGCAGCCTCTCCAACCTGGAAATTCTGGAGCTATATGGTAACGACTTGAGTGGGGAGATACCGTCCGAGCTGGGCAACCTCTCCAACCTGGAAATTCTGGGCTTAGATTTTAACCAGTTGACCGGGTGCATACCAGGAGAGTTGCGAGGAGTACTGAATAGCGACGACGACTACTACAGCGGTCTACCATTCTGCTGAGCCTCATGCCTTACGCCGGGCAGGGCCGTTGTTGGGGTCCTGCCTGCAATGGATGGGAGCGCCGCACATCCCCTTCTCCAGTTCCCTCATCCACCACCCCAGGGCCTCGTGGCGCTCCTGTTAGTTTAGGCGATAAGGTTCCTGGTAGTAATAGGCGTGGCGCCGGCTGGTGTGGGCAGGCGCGGGTGACCGAGGAGTTTCTGGTTAACATGTCAGACGAGTCGGAGAGGCTGGCACGGATACCCACGCACATGTCCTTCTGGTTCGGATGGTTCCAGTTCCACCCGGACACGGAGTTGTACACGGGGCCTTGATCAGACAGAAAGGGAGGCGATATGTTTGCAGACTTGGTAGAAGTTGACACATCTGAGGGGATTAAGCTGTCCGGGGCGTATTTCGCCCCAACCAGCGTGGACCGGCCCTCCTCGGTGGAAGCTCTAATCTACTTTCACGGCGATGGTGGCCATTTCTACAATCCACTCTATCTCTGGCTGGGCCAGCGGTTTGCGGAGCGGGGCATTGCTTTTCTGGCGGCTAACCGCCGGGGCCACGACCACGTCGCAAACGGCGCCAAGGGAGGGCCGCTGGCCGGCTACGCCTTCGAGTCCGTCGATGACTCGCGTGCGGACTACGGGGCCTGGCTGGAGCTGCTGCGAGAGAGGGGACACAGCCAAATAGCCATCGGCGGGCACAGCGGCGGGGCAGTGCGTGCCACCTACGCGCAGGCAAATGAGAGGTTCGCAAACGTGGTAGCGGTCATCCCGGTGTCGCCAGGCGAGTACAACCACGAGGGGGTGATCGCACTGCACGGTGAGGACTTCCTGGGGCCGTTTCGGGAGTCTGAGCGAAACGTAGCGGAGGGCCTCCCGGACGCGTTACTTCGTCCGGGGGTTCCTTGGGGATCAACGTGGAGCGCTCGCACCTACGTAGATTGCTTCAATCGGGACAATCGCTACAGCGTGACTATGCACGCGGCGAACACGGGTTGCCCCACGCTGTTCATATTCGGCTCGGAGGAGTGCGCCGTTGGTGGGCCACAGGAGCTTCCGGTCTGCGGCGCGGCCCGGCGCGGCGTGGGAGCCGCAGGCTACTCACACGTCCGGGTCAGCGAGATTGACGGAGCCAACCACGGCTACATGGGACGCGAGGAAGAGCTGTTTGAGACGATGTTCTCCTGGCTTAGCGGGCTTTAGGAGCTAGCAACCTTCAAGGGTTCATTCTCCCAGGCCGCACACCTCCTGTCAGGTAGGCAGTTGGCGGCCGACGCCGCCGGCTATCCGTGTCTCTACTCTGCACCGGTGCTCCGCCCGACAAAATAGCGGGAATTAGCCTGCGCTTCCCACATTTCTTATCACATAAGTGATTCTGACCTGCCCCTATGGTTGTACCACAAACTGAGGAACACTGGGCCGCCTGCGGACATTTCTGGACTTATTCAGACTATCCCTGGAGTGTCCTGGTCAGTGGCGAGGACGCCGTACCCGCTCAGCCGTCCCGAATCATCGAGGACGGCTGGGGCGCTTGGTTTCTTCTCCGGGGCGGTGAGGTCAAGGTCAAGGTAGCTCGACGGAGGCCTCAGTCGCCGCTGCGGAGGATCTCGTCTATATCCTTCATGTCCTCGGCGGTTAGCTGCCAGTCGGCGGCCTTGGCGTTGGCCGTCACCTGCTCCGTCTTGGTTGCCCCGGCAATTACAGAGCTTACCGTGTTGTTACCCAGCAGCCAGGCGATGGCCAGCTCCACCATTGGGTGGCCCCGCTCCGCGGCGAAGTTCTCCAGCTTGGACAGCATGGCAAAGTTCTTGGGGGTCAGGGTGTTATTCTGGGCCCGCTCGTTGCCGGCCAGTCGGGTGCCCTCCGGCACGGGCTCTCCCTGTCGGTACTTTCCCGTGAGGAATCCGCTGGCAAGGGGGTAGAAGGGGAGTATCCCAATGTTGTACTCGCGGCAGAAGGGCGCCAACTCCGACTCAACACTGCGGTTCAGCATCGAGTACTCGGGCTGGACGGTGACCAAAGGGTTCAGGTTGTGCGCCTTTGAGGTCCAGACGGCCTCGCACACCTGCCAAGCGGCGAAGTTGGAGCAGCCGATGTAGCGGACTTTTCCCTGGCGTACAAGGTCGTCCAGCGCCCGCATGGTCTCCTCTATGGGCGTGGTGGGATCGGGTCTGTGTATCTGGTAGAGGTCTATGTAGTCGGTCTGGAGGAAGCGGAGGCTGGCCTCCACCTGGTTCATTATGTGATGGCGGGAGTTGCCCCGCATGTTTGGGCCGTCTCCCACTGGATTGGCCACCTTGGTAGCTATGATAACGTCCTTGCGGTTGTCCTTGAGAGCCATGCCAATTCGCTCCTCGGACAGCCCTCTGCCATAGCTGTCGGCGGTGTCTATGAAGTTTATCCCATCTTCCAGGGCCTGACGGGCCACTCTGATCGAGCTCTCTTCGTCCATCCTGAACCCGAAGTTGTTGGTCCCCAAGCCGACGGCGGATACCTTGAGCCCGGACGAGCCCAGATTTCGATATTCCATCTAATACGCTCCCCTCCAAACGGTCTGTAGTGCTTTGGGTATTGTACAGAAATCGACCACCTTCTGCGACATGCCCTACCACGCGCGGGTCACCCCTCCAAGTGGAAGGCGGAGCCCCCAAATAGGAGAGCACTCACCTTTGCCGTCTTGTGGGAGAGGTGAACGTCCATCTCTTTGATGAAGCCTATGGCCCCATGACACTGGTGGGCCAGCGCCGCGACGAGCCGGTGGGCATCGCTGGCCCAGGCCTTGGATACCTCTTGGCACGTAAGATAGCGAGCGGTTTCCACGTCTACGAGTATGTTGGCGCAGTGGTGTTGGATGGCCTGGACGCTCCCGATGGGCCGACCAAAGGCGCCCGTACGTCCCGAATCTTCTCTGGTCCAGATCTGTCCCATTTCTTGTTGATTGACAACAGCGCCTCGCTCCAATAGCCTCAACGAATCGCCGTGGCGAAGACCAGTCACGCTGGTCATTTACAGTATTGGTCAGTTGGTGTATGTGTCGCCCTGGACGATTTCGTAGCCGCTCGATAGGGCGTCGTCCTCTGAGCGTAGGGTGTTAGCTGCATAATCCCTGGGGGCAATCACGTAGTTGTAGCGCCAGATAGGGCTATAGTTTAGGTCCCCAGGTTTGGAATCGTATATCCCAAACTGTCCTGGCACGCGTTCGGGGCGCCCATCTGGACCGTCCAGAGTGTAGACCACTACGTATTCGTTAGCCCATTTCTGCGCCTCTGGGTCTACGTTGACGATTCCCAACGGCATTGCGAAGACAACCTCTCCACGAACCCACCGGGGGCCCACGCGCTGGCCATGCGGGTTGGAATAGTCCAGTTGCGGCTCATGTACTCCTGCTGTCTCATCGCGGGAATAGTGCAACCCGCCTGAAGAAGTAGCCATAAATCCTCCTATTGGTGGTTGCGGATGTGTGATTATGTAGTCTACCTTAGCGAGGCGCGCCAGACAAGATGAACTTTTTCTCTCACAGCATATGGTACAGGGTGAGTAGAATGAGATACGCCAAGAATAGCGGTACGGACTATCATAGAGACGTGGTAAGCATGTGGTCAGAACAGTTCAGAAACAGCCCGCCAGTTAGGCATAGACCGCAGGACGGTCGCCTCGTGTATGAAGACGGCAAGGCTGTCCTGTCGCGTGCGGGACAACGTTGTAGCGCGGGCTACATGCGGTGACTGGTTCGACGGTGGCCCGGTCACCACCCTGCAGCAACGTATTGACGAGGAAATGGAGGAGGCCGGGCCACCCACCGCTCGCTGACTCGCTGGAACAAGCCCTGATGGCTTGCACTGAGCCGTTAATGCCCCATATACAACGATGGAGACCCGGTCGGCTACTTCAAGCAGGCTGCTGCGAAACTGGGACGGCAGCGCTATGCGTTGCGGATGGAGACGGTGTTCGGGCAGATCAAACAGGCTCGTGGCTTCCGGCTGTTCCTGCTGCGGGGACTGGAGAAAGTGAACCGCGAGTGGCTGCTCATCTGCACCGGCCACAACCTGTTCAAGTTGTTCCGGTCCGCCCACAGAGCCACCGCCTGAGTGTATTGGACACTCAAACTCCGGTCAGCAACGGCCCTGAATTTGCGAGAACTCGGCAACGAAGCAGCCCCAACCGGCCCCATTCGGCTCAACCGAAAGCCTGATACGATAATACTCAGACAGCCTGCTAGTCTGGCGTTGTGGAGTGCCCCGCGTTGTTCCTGCTAGAGTCTCCTCTGCTGACGCTCAGGCAGTGTGGGTCTTCTAGCTATCAGGATCATGCCGGCTCCCAGGAAGTTGAACATTGCCAACGCCAGGAATGGAATTGTATAGTTCCCCAGAGCGTCAAACAGATACCCCGCCGCTATAGGAGCGCCCATCATCGCAATATTCATGGGTACTTGCGAGACTCCCATAATCGTGGCGAAGTTACTTCTTCCGAAGAAATCTCCTCGTATCGCAGTAAGCAGTGGCACACGCGCGCCGAGGCCTATTCCATACAGCACAGCGAATATGTAAGCGCCTGAAAATGTCAAGATAGTCGCCGCAACCAACATCCCCAAGCCCTGAATAGCCACAAAGATAGCGATTAACGGTTGCTTCGGCAAACGATCCCCCAGGAAGCCCGCTGCGAGCTGGCTGATGCCGCCCGAGACACCATAGGTGAGTACAACCGTCCCCGCCTGGGGCAGCGACATGCCTATGTCCGTCATGGCGGGAACGATGTGAACGGCGATCGTTACGGTCGCAATAGCGGAGAACCCATGAGCCGCTGTAATCCCCCAGAAGGCCAGCGTCCTCACGGCTTCCCCCACCGTAAAGTTGACCTCGTCGTCCAATCCGGCCTCTTCCAAGTACTCCAGCCTGTTTGAAATAGAATCGCCGTCAGGACGCTGGCCGTATTCCTCGGGACGGTTGCGTACCGAGGCGGCTATGGGGACCGCGAAAATCCACACGCCTATGCCAAGCCACAGGGCAAGAGTCCTCCAGCCGTACAGGTCCATGGCGCGTCCTATAAATGGCGCAAGAAGGGCTCCGAGGTTGATGCCAATCATACCTATGGCCATCGCCTTGGTCCGGTGCCGGTGGAACCAATTGTTTATGGCTGCGATAAGAGGTATAAAGCCGCCCAGGCCCGCTCCAGCAAAGATCACCAGGAAGGTGACATAATACCCCAACACCCCCTCCACCATGCTGAAGCCAACGAACCCGGCGCCAAGGATCGCAAGCCCAATGAGGATCATGATACGGCTTCCATAGCGGTCGGTGAGATACCCTTCGATAGGTCCCAGAATGGCGCCCTCCACGCGGCTGAGAGAGAAGGGAACCGAGAGGACGGCCCGGCTCCACCCGAAGTGACGCTCCAGGGCCACAAAGAAGAAGCCCAGACCCTGGAAGATGGGAGTGATGATTGCCGTCAGGGTAAAGAGGGTTATACCTACCAGCCACCAGCCGTAGAAAACCTGGTTGGGCGACTTAAAACGTAGGTTCAATGTCCGCACCCCGCGATTAGAGGTTATCTCTGAAGAGAAATGGCCCAGCCAAGTGTACCACAGAGGAAAGGAGATAAACTCCTCTATTCACCAGTGAAACGGAGGGATTGCCGAGGAAAGTAGCAGGCGCATATTTCTCTCAACGCCCGTGTACATTGGCAAGGCTCTTGTAGCCGTTGTTTGTGGTCTTGCTGACCTTACCCCATAAAACAGTAGCAGTGGCAAGGAGAGTCCTCCGGGTAAAATAGGCATCATAGTAAGGAGGGCTCATGGCAGGGAAGAAGTACACAGAGGAGCAGAACCTAGCCGGTCCTGAACGAGGCTGAGGCAGGGGCCAAGACAGTGGAGTAATGTCGAAGGCATGGGATGAGCGAAGCCACCTTGCTCTGGACGGTCTGGCCAACACCAGCTACCGGGAGCGGCTGTCTTCGCACCGGGCTCTGCTTGGTCCCAAGGAGGTGACTGACCTCTGACCAATAACCTAATTCTATATACCAGGCGCCCAAGTGGCCCAATGGCCGCGGCGATTGCTGGAATAAAGACCTTGGCGATTGACAGGCTGAGCAGTGAGGTTAATCGGGTCGTCTATATCGCCTCCACTCGTTCTGACTTGGTGTGGAGTCCGGTTGCTCCATCCGGTCTAGGCGGGCCCTCTTCCTCGATCTGCGGAGTTCCGTCCGCCTCCACGCAGCGGACTTGGAAGTCATGGCGTCCTTCTTCGAACGGCCACTCGTAGCGCCAGATTACCCAGGCAACATCCGACAGCGGGGTGCGTAATTCCGCATTGTGCCAGTTGGGTTCGAAGTCCACACGCGCCTCCACCTTGGAGATGCCTCGCGCACCAGCGTAGGCGATTCCACCAATGGGGATCAGCTTACGGTCACCGTCCTCGATCACCGAGTCCACCGCCACCGTATCCACCACAGATGTGGCCTTGACTAGCGCCTCCTTGGACCAACCGCGTCCAACCCAGTAACCCGGCTCATAATTGCCTATCACCTCGATTCCGGTGATCCACTTGGGCTGCTTCATGCCGAAGCGATCTGGAAGCCAGATCCGCAGCGGGAACCCGTGATCGAACGGTATCGGGTTGCCGTCCCAGTTGTATGCGAGCATGATCCGCTTGTCGGAGTTGATCAAATCAAGATCGACTGTCTCATAAAAACCATCACCACAAGTTATTAACAGATAGCGCGCATCACTCCGTGGTATAACATCGGCAAGGATGTCCTGTAGGCTGGCGCCTGTCCAGTAGGTGGTGCCTATCAGGGGGCCGCCTACCCGATTGGAGATGCAACTCAAAGTGACAAACTCATTGCGAGCCTCGTACCTGGTCCGGAGGTCGTCCAGAGTAAAAGTCACCGGGTTATCCACGAGGCCGGTGATCGGCAGGGTCCATGTTGCACCATCAATCACCGTTGGTTCCGAACGTATGAAGACCTTGTAGTGGTCTCTGACGGCGGTATATTCGGGCCGCGTTCCGAGAGCAGGTTTGAGAGTGGCGTTTTCGTTGGGCAGCTCGATAGCCGACGGGGTCGCGGACATGTAGGCCTTCATCGCCTCCAATTCGGCTTCCAAGCGGTTGCGCTCGTCTATTTCGAGGACGCGCCCCAAGCCGGCGCCAACAACCGTGACGGTGGCCGTTGCTGCCCCCATTTGGATGAGGAACTGCCGCCTGCCGACGACTTTCACGGAATTCGTCTCTATCTGCGACGACGAGCCGCCAGTCGTTAAGGAGAACTGAGGCAGCAGTCTGCGGGCCGTGGCGACCGTGGTGACGCCCCAGACGCAGAACATACCAAGAACCCATACGAAGATGAACGACACGTGGGTCGAGGACTGTGACATGCTTGCCGAGATCATCGCTATCGGCAAGCCCAAGACGGCGCCCACCAGGAGGCCCAAACCGGGTCCGCTACCGGCAGGTCGGCGTCCAACAACACCATATACAATGATGGTTGCCCCGATTCCGGCGATAGCGAACACTAGCACCGCCTGGATATGTTCGGCAGTCTTCGCAGTGTCTGCGACGTTGAGGCCCAGCATTTGCAGGCTATCTATCATCAGATCAATGCCGAACGTCACGACCGCCCCAGGCAGAACTCGGGCAATCCAGTCGAAGACGTCATAGGGTGCGAATGAGAAGTTGAGCAAATTGTCCGCCAGGTACATCACTGCAACCATAGGCACAATGAGCAAGCCACCGACCAGAGCGCCGAGCCCAATGGTCTGAATCTTCATTGGATACCTCCTTCCACTAGGTGGAGTTCCCCCGGACGCTGTTTTCAGCCGGGAGGCTGGAGCGGCCCCCGCCGATGCCCCTGTGAACCCGGGTTTTCGCTGTAGAACTCGTCCACGCTCTCAATGATGGCCTCCATGAGCCTGCCGGTGAGGGAGACGACCTTTATTGGCGCCGGAGCATGGACTTGAAGGCCACGTCCTGCTCCCTCTTGCGGGTGAGGCGCGAGAAATTCCAGACGAGTATAACCTCAAAGGGCACCTTCTGACATCCCCGTGTGTAGGGTCAGGAGATATCGGACAAGACCTCCTTTCCAGTTGCATTAGTATCCAGCCAGTGGTGATAGAACTGGTCCGGGGTCTTGTAACCCAAGGCTTGATGGGGTCGCACAGCCTTGTACGTGCAGTTACAGGCCAGCAGCCTGTCCAAGGCCAACGGTGGGGTTGGTCCCCCATTGCCCATATTCATCCTCCTAGTTGCCGCGGAGTCAGGAGGATACACCATAGCTAGTATTAATGGGCTAACTTAAGTTAAACCACACTAGGAGTGATTGCTGACATACTCCTGCCCATGTTGTAGGATAGGCCTCGCCATTACAAGTTTGGAGGGAATCCATGGAAGCGTAGTGACGTTCCTAAATTTCTGGGTCATCTGCGTCTTTGCAGCCTACTTTGCCATCCTCATCGTCATCGCAGTGGTGCGGTCGCGGCAGATGCGGGAGATGCAGGACTACGTGCTGGGAAGCCGTCGGCTGAGCGCTGCGACGTCGGCCCTGAGCGCCGGCTCCTCGGCGGTGAGCAGCGGTTCCATGCTGGTGGTGCCGGCGCTGGCGTTTGTTGACGGCGGGGCGACGCTATGGCTGGCGGGGAGCATCTTCGTAGGGGCGGTGTTTTCCTGGACCATCCTGGCGAGGAGGCTGCGGCGTTACACCTTCGCCGCTGACAACTCGCTGACCATCCCTGAGTTCCTGGAGAGGCGGTTCGACGACCGGACGGGGACGCTGCGGTCGCTGATGGCGGTGGTCACGCTGTTCTTCGTCATCATCTACATCTCATCCGGCCTGGTGGGAGGGTCAAAGCTGCTCCAAGAGACCTTCGGGCTGGAGCCCAACGCTGGAATGGTGGTGACGCTAATCGCGGTAGCGTCGTACACGCTGGTGGGGGGATTCCTGGCGGTGTCGCGTACTGACGTGTTCCAGTCTCTGCTGATGCTGGCTTCCTTCGCCATTATCCCAGCCATGCTGCTGCAGGTGACGGAGAACCCGCTGACGGGGATGTTGGCTGGAGGGTCGGGTTTCCTCAATCCGTTCAACGATGCGCAGGGCAATGCGCTGTCCTGGGTTTACGTAGCGTCGCTGCCGGGTTGGGCGATCGCGGCGTGGGGGTCTCTGCGGGTGTTGCAGCGCTACATGGCGATCGAAGACGAGGAGAAGATTCCGGCTAGCCGGAACATCGGCGTCGCCTGGCTATTCCTGATTACCGTGTTCGGGCTGGTCATCGGATGGGCGGCTCGTCCGGCGCTGGAGCAGACGGGGATGCTGGCGGCGGCCGTTGCGGACCCGGAGAAGGTGTACTTCGTGGTGACGGAGGTGTTCTTCCATCCGCTGGTGGCGGGTGTGCTGCTGTGTGGGGTGGTTGCCGCGGTGATGAGTACGGCGGACTCCCAGCTGCTGCTGGGATCGGCGGTGGCCACCAGCGACCTGCCGCTGCTGCGGAGGTTCACCTACTCCATCCAGACCCGGTCGCGCATCTGGCTGGGACGGTTGCTGCTGGTGGCGATCGGGTTGGTGGCCCTGGCGATCGCCATGTACAAGCCCGACTCGATCCTGGAGTTGGTGGCGTATGCCTTCGGCGGGATGGGAGCGGCCTTCGGCCCGTGCATCATCCTGGCGTTGTACTGGCGGCGGTTTAACTATTGGGGAGCGGTGTCGGGGATAGTTGCAGGGACGGTGGTGTCATCTATCTGGGGGTTCGCGTCGGGAGGACCGGGTGGCGTCTGGGACATCATGGTGTGCACTCCAGGTTTTACGGCTGGCATGACGGCATCCTTGGCGGCGACGCTCTTGACGCCCGGTCCGTCGCCCGAGGTGGCGGCGCTGTTCGACGAAGTCAACCCGCGCAAACGAACAGGGACGATGGAAGCGGGGGCATAGGGGCTGGAGTGGCGGCGCTCGCCGGATTTTTTCGGGAACCTGGAAGCAGGATCGCGATGAGATGTACTCCCAAGCTCATCGCCGACTGACCTGCAATCCTCTGAAAGCGCCTGACCAACGCCAGCCCAAATGTCAGCCGGCAGCCTGCACCCATCTTGGTGAGCCGAATGGAACAGCCGGACATAAGGAACCTTCTCACTCCATAGGTCTCAACTCCAGTGCCCCAACAGACGGATGCTGCACCCCCGGCCCAATGAACGGGACGGGAAGTCGCTGCTAATCTTCTCCTATGCTAACGCCTGGCTTTGTCAGTCGTTCACTTAGCTCCCAGAGGTCTGAGGCCAGCCCATCATCGTAGCTAAGAGCAGAGGATGGCACAGCGCGGCAGTCCACAAAATACTTGCCCGTGAGCCCCTCGACCTCGGGCGAGGAAGCGAGGTAGTTCAGCGTCTTCGCTCCCTTTACGGCGTCGACACCGCGAGCGCCGATAAAGATGTTGACCACACGGCCCAGGAGACCGTTGTTTCGCGCTATGTTGGTGCGGACCAGCCCGGGATGCAGAGCGTTGACCGTCACGCCCGATCCTTCAAGCCTGCGCGCCAGTTCGTAGGTGAACAGGATGTTGCAGAGCTTGGAGCGCCCGTATGCCCGGTAACCGCCGTTACTTCCGGGCCTTGGCAGGTCCTCAAGTCGAAAGGTGCCAGCCGAAAAGTGGGCGCCCGACGAGACGTTGACGATCCTGGCCGGCGCAGAGTCTCTCAGGAGATCCAGCAGCAGAGTGGTCAACAGGTAATGGCCCAGGTGATTCAGTGCGAATGTCATTTCAATGCCGTCAACGCTGCGGCGATGGGAAAGAAATATGGCGCCGGCATTGTTCACCAGAACATCCAGCCTCGGAATCCCTTCCTTGATTTGAACCGCCAGCCGGCGCACGTCGCCCAGCGACGACAGGTCGGCCAGCAGGTAACGAACTGCGCCGTTGCCGGTCTCCTCGATGATGCGCTCGACTGCCGTCGCCGTTTTCATCGCGTTCCGGCCGACTATAAGCACAGTTGCGCCCAACTGGGCCAGCTCCCGCGCAGCCGCGTAGCCGATACCATCACTGCCGCCGGTTATCAGACAAGTCTTCTCCTGCATACTTCGGAATTGTATAGCAAGATTCTCGCCTGAGCCAATGCCAGGGACTGATGCTCGGCTATGCCAGCGCAAGGAGCCTCAGACGGCTACTGCTACCCGTCCCTGTCCTGACCCCGAACACCTCGTGGACAGCCCACATCAACTCAAGTATAATCGCTCCATTCTCTTCGCCTTAGCGCAGCGCTGCTGGAAACGGCTACGCGGAGTGGATTCCAGGCGCGTTTGGGACGCAGGCTACGGCGACGTTACCAAGGGTGCCTCGCCCCGATGCTCGGAGCGAGACCAGTTCAAGGAGGACAAGCTATGACACAGTTTTACAGAGCGTATGAGTTTGGCGCTGCCAAGGGAATAGAGGACCACCTCGCTTCCTTGGAGCCAACGCCAAAGCGCATCAGGGTCACATTTGGCGACGAGACCATCGCCAATTCTACCAATGCCCTAATCATGCACGAGACGCGGCACCAGCCAGTTTACTATTTCCCCATGACCGATGTGCGGATGGACCTGCTGGAGAAGACCGACCACTCCACCCACTGACCCATCAAGGGAGACGCTCAGTATTGGAGCGTCAGGGTTGGCGATCGCGTGGAGGACAACGCCGTTTGGCGCTACCCCGAGCCGCTGGATGGTAGTGTGGACGTCCGCGACTACGTGGCGTTCTACTGGAACAAGATGGACGGGTGGTATGAAGAGGACGAAGAGGTCTTCATCGGTCCCAAGGACCCGTATACTCGTGTGGACTGTCTGGCAAGCTCCCGGCACGTGCGCGTGGATCTGAATGGGGTGACGGTGGCGGAGACGGACAGGCCCGTACTGCTACTGGAAACCGGACTGCCGCACCGCTTCTATATCCCCAGCGCGGACGTGCGGCAGGAGTTGTTGCGGCCCAGCGAGCGCGTTATTGGCTCACCCTACAAAGGTCAGGCCAGCTACTTCCACGTAGACGCCGACGGAGAAACGTTTGAGGACGTAGCCTGGACGTACCTCGGCCCAACGCCAGAGGCAGGCAAGATCGCAGGATACGTCTGCTTCCCCCAGGGCAAAGCCGACGTCTACGTCGACGGTGTACTTGAGCCAAAGCCAAAGAGCCGCTGGGACTAGGAATCAGCTAGTGCCCCTGTCATGGAACCCGCTCACCGGGCTGCGCTCACGTCATGCGCGTCGGGTTGATGACTTCCTGCTTCAAATCAAATCCATCTAAGACTGGCTCAACTGCGAATGTTTGAGTTGGAGGTACCCCTCCAATCGGGGCAGACCGATGGCGCCTCTCGCGGCTCGCCCACCATTGGCAGATCTGTCCCATCCCCTTTTACAGGTTGACGATTGATGCTATCTTGTGGTAGGCGCGCCACGGTCGTCCCAGATGGCCGCGCGATACTCAGAAGATTTCAAGGGAGGGACAAAATGACTTCCAACCAGTACTGGTGGCCGGATCAATTGAACCTGAAGGCTCTGCGCCAGAATTCTTCCCAGCCCCACCCGATGGCCGTGGACTTCGATTACGCCGAGGCGGTGAAGAGCCTCGACGTCGATGCGCTGAAGAAGGACATCGAAGAGGTGATGACCACTTCGCAGGACTGGTGGCCAGCCGACTACGGCCACTATGGGCCTCTCTTCATCCGCATGACGTGGCACGCAGCGGGCACGTACCGCACCAGTGACGGCCGGGGCGGTGGAGGCTCAGGCCACCAGCGCTTCGCGCCTCTCAACAGCTGGCCCGACAACGGGAACCTGGATAAGTCGCGCCGCTTACTCTGGCCGGTCAAGCAGAAGTACGGCCGGTACCTCTCCTGGGCCGACCTGATCATCTTCGCCGGCAACTGCGCCCTGGAATCGTTGGGTTTCAAGACCTTCGGTTTCGCCTTCGGACGCCCGGACGTCTGGGAAGCTGACGAGACCGACTGGGGGTCTGAGGAAACATGGCTTGACGACCGACGCCACGATAGCGATGGAGAACTCCAGGGACCCCTCGGCGCCGACCACATGGGCCTGATCTACGTCAACCCGGAGGGGCCGAACGGCAACCCGGACCCAGTGGCCGCAGCGAAATACATCCGCCAGACATTCAAGCGCATGGCGATGAACGACGTGGAAACGGTTGCGCTCATCGCCGGCGGACACACGTTCGGCAAGGCGCATGGCGCTGCCCCTGACAGCAACGTCGGTCCGGAACCGGAGGAGGCCGGCATTACTGAACAAGGCTTCGGCTGGAGGAACAGCCACGGCAGCGGCAAGGCCGGTGACACAATCACCAGCGGCCTGGAAGGCGCTTGGACCAACGACCCAGTGAAGTGGGACAACAATTTCTTCGAGAACTTGCACGGCCACGAGTGGGAGCTGACGAAGAGCCCGGCTGGCAAGTCGCAGTACACGCCCACCAATGCAGCCTCAGTGGCCACCGTGCCGGACGCGCACGACCCCTCCAAGAAGCACGCCCCCATGATGCTCACTACGGATCTCTCGCTGAGGGTGGACCCAGCGTACGCGCCCATAGTGACGCGCTTCCTCGAGAACTTCGAGGACTTCGAAGACGCCTTCGCCAGGGCGTGGTTCAAGCTGATCCACCGCGACATGGGGCCCCGCAGCCGGTATGTCGGGCCACTGGTCCCTGAAGAGGCGCTGTTGTGGCAGGACCCTGTACCCGACGTCGACCACGAGTTGGTCGGCGAGCCGGACGTCGCCGACCTCAAGGCGAAAATCCTCGCTTCTGGATTGTCTGTTTCCCAACTGGTCTCGACCGCCTGGGCGTCGGCGGCATCGTTCCGTGGCACCGACAAGCGCGGTGGAGCGAACGGAGCGCGCATTCGCCTCGCGCCGCAGAAGGACTGGGAAGTGAACGACCCGGCAGCGCTCAGCGGGGCGCTGCAGACGCTGGAAGGGATCCAGGCAGAGTTCAACGGCTCGCAGTCCGGCGGGAAGAAGGTCTCTCTTGCTGACCTGATCGTTCTAGCCGGGTGCGCAGGTGTTGAGGAAGCAGCCAAGAACGCTGGGCATGACGTGCAGGTCCCCTTTGCACCGGGGCGCACCGACGCGTCGCAGGAGTGGACCGACGTGGAGTCGTTCGCCGCGCTCGAACCCACCGCAGACGGGTTCCGCAACTACGTCCAGGCAGGGCAGACACGAAAGCCGGAAGACCTGCTGGTGGAGCGGGCATACATGTTGACGCTCACCGCCCCCGAGATGACGGCGCTGGTTGGCGGCCTGCGCGTGCTAGGTGCGAACACCGCGCAGTCTGCGCACGGAGTCTTCACCGACCGGCCGGGGACGTTGACCAATGACTTCTTCGTGAACCTGCTCGACATGAGCGCCGAGTGGGGTCCATCCTCCTCGTCTCAGGACGTGTTCGAGGGACGCGACCGCCAGACCGGTGAGGCCAAGCGGACCGGCACCAGGGTAGACCTGGTCTTCGGGTCCAACTCCGAACTCCGAGCCCTCGCGGAAGTCTACGGGTGTGACGACGGGCAGGAGCAGTTCGTAGGCGACTTCGTGAGCGCGTGGCAGAAGGTGATGAATCTGGATCGCTACGACCTGACGTAATGCGGGAGTGCCAGTAACGGTGTTGGGGCCCGGCGGGGAGTCATCGAACCTTCCCAACGGGACCCAGCCGTTTGAAAGGACCTGGTGGAGCTGGGGGGACTCGAACCCCCTACCTCTTCAATGCCATTGAAGCGCTCTCCCAGCTGAGCTACAGCCCCACGCCCGCACAATATAGCAAAGGCCAGGCGTACGCGCAAGCGCAGTACAAGTTGAGCTTACCTCACACGGCTCGCAGCCATGAATACAGCTATCGCCAGCGACAGAAGTAAAAACAGGTTGCCAAAGGAGATGGCAAAGAGGAATGGGCTGACAAATCCTGCCACCACGTAGCTGAGGGCCATGCAAGCTCCCGCGATATATTGCAGGTCTCGCCCTCGCTTGCGGTTCACCGAAACGCTTATGCCCTCACCAATCAGGAAGCCAACTCCCACTGTGGCTACCCACGGCAGGAAGGGGACGCGAATTATCTCAAAGAAGAAGAATCCCCAGATGGCGCCGGTCACTGCCGCAAGGACAACTCCCGCTCCCACTGCCCTGAGATAGGTCGAGGCTCCGCGCTCGAATGTGGGCAGTTTCCGGACATTGGCGCACTCGGGACATCTGGCGCCTACCGGGGTGTGCACGAGGCACTGGGGGCAAATGAAATCGCCACACTTCCCGCAAGCCAGTCGCGACTCAACCCTGGGATGGCGTGCACAAAAGGTAGGCTCTCTTTCAACCATCCTCTTGACTCTCGCCGGGCGCTCTGTGGACCCACTCGTCCCTGCTGGAAACGTCTCTGTCGTAGAGCAGGCGATGCATATACATCCTCCAACCGCCATCTCCAATGGCGGGCACGTCTCTGTTGCCCAATAACCTCTTCGCCGCCAGTACGACGATCAGACCGACGCAAAGCGCCGTGATGTGATCCGGGGAGCCGAATACGACACTCCAAACCGGGAGCGTCGCGACCCCGATTCCAACCCACAGGCCAGAGCTTCGGAATACTAGCCAGCCCGCGACCACAACAAGCCCCCCGGCCAGCACCTCTTTCAACGCAAGGACCAACAGGACCCCCACGACAACCGATATGCCCCTTCCTCCGGTGAACTTGAGGTAGACCGACCAGTTGTGGCCGACTACGGCGGCTATTCCTGCAGCGACTGCAATCCACGGCGAGACTTCAAGCCGTTGAGCAATATAGACGGGCAGTGACCCCTTCACAAGAAAGTCGAATGCGCTCACGGGAACAACCGTCCACTTGCCCACGTGCACCCAGGCATTGGACGCGCCCACGTTCCCACTGCCGTAGCTTCGAATGTCGATTTGCTTGACGGCCCGTCCAAGAATGTAGCTCATGGGAACGGATCCCACCAGATAGGCCGAGAGAATTATCGCTGCTTCCTTCATAGGACCAGTCTTTTCAGATGAAATTCTCCAAACGTGGTATCAACTGTAAACTAATGGGTGGAGCCTGCAAAGGTGGGGCAGGGGAGGGGTACAGAAATAACTGACATGCGGGTTATGGTCGACCGAAACGTGAAGTGCATGGGTTGAGACATGGACGATGCTAGAGGCTGACGCCGGCCTCTCGTCCAGAAAGGGAGAACAGTCTTCGGGCGATCTCCAGGGGAGGCCCAACGCTGCCCGGCTCCACTTCGTCCGGTGTGCCGAGGGCGTGGTAATCGCTGCCACCCGTGGGGATGAGATCGTACTTCTGGCAGAGGCCGAGGAGCTCCTCAACCTCTCCTGGCGTGTAGTCCTTGTAGTGTACCTCCATGCCCACGAGGCCCGCCCCTTTCAGGACCGGCAGGTGCCCTTCGGGGTTATTCACGTACCGAGCCGGATGCGCAAGGACTGACAGGCCGCCCACGTCCAGTATCATCCGCACCGCGTCTCCCGGCGCAAGTTTGGGCCGCTCCGCATAGGCCGGACCGTTGCGCCCTATGTACTTATCGAAGGCTTCCTGGGGATAGGTTATGTACCCTCTCTCCACCATAGCCTGAGCGATGTGAGGGCGTCCCACGGCGCCGCCGTCTGAGATCTCCAGTACACGCTCCCAGTCGATGCTGACGCCAAGTCCTTCCAGGTTTCTTACCATCTGTCGTCCCCGATCTAATCTGCCTTCGCGAAACTCCGACAGCGTCTCCTGAAAGCCGGCGTCCTCGTAGTTTATGAAGTAGCCCAGAACGTGGATTTCGTTGCCGGGGATATCTGTGCTTAGCTCTATGCCTGGTATGATGGTAAGGCCGGGGTATTTTTCGGCGGCTTCCAGCGCTTCCCCAAGGCCCTCGGTGGAGTCGTGGTCAGTGATGGCCACAACCCGAAGTCCCCGCTGGGCAACCAGGTCGACAAGCTGCGTCGGGCTCAAGCGACCGTCGGAGTAGGTGGTGTGCAGGTGCAGGTCTACCTCGGCCATCGCTAGTCAATCCACCTGTCTACTCGAGTAATGGCGGTTGCGCTACCGGAGTCCTCGTCAATCTCCATCATGACAGAGTTGAACTGAAGCGGCCCACCTGCCACGGTCAGCCTCCTGGGCGTCTGATCCAGAAAGCGCACGAGTACGTCCTCCACGGCGCTTCCGATTACCGAGTCCCTTGGCCCGACCATACCAAGGTCAGAGACGTACGCGGTCCCCTTGGTGAAGAGTCGATTGTCGGCTGTACCCACGTGGGTGTGGGTGCCCACTACGGCCGTAACCCTGCCATCAAGGTACCACCCAAGGGCCATCTTTTCAGACGTGGCCTCGGCGTGGAAATCCACCAGGATAACCTTGTAGCTATCGCCCACTCGCTCCAACAAGTTGTCCATAGCCCTGAAGGGACAGTCGAAGTTGCCCACGAACACACGGCCAATCAGGCTCACCACCAGGGCGTTCCCGACAGCGACACACCCCCTGCCGGGCGTAGTAGGTGGGTAGTTGAGGGGGCGCAGGATGGGGAAGTCCTCATCCAGATAGGGGATAATCTCCTTCTGGTCCCAGATGTGGTTGCCGGAGGTGATGACGTCTACGCCGCGGTCAAATAGCTCCTGGGCTACGTCTATGGTGATGCCGAAACCGCCGGCAGAGTTCTCTCCGTTTGCCACAACCAGGTCGATGCCGTACTCCTGGCGTAAACCTGGAAGAAGGGCCTGGACGGCCCTTCTTCCAGGTTTACCTATGATGTCCCCAACCATCAGGACTCGCAATTATCTATCTCCGGCACAATGCCATAACAGGGCAGAGCACACCTCATCGACCACAGCCGATGCAGAGGTCTTTCCTCAAAGGCAGTCCTCTCCTACCGAGCGTACTCCACCGAGCGTGTCTCGCGTATAACTGTGACCTTTATCAGGCCGGGGTAGACCAGGGTCTCTTCTATCTTCTTCACAACGTCCCTGGCCAGCTTGGATGCCGTTACGTCGTCGACCTCCCCGGACTTCACCATGATCCGCACCTCCCGGCCCGCCTGTATGGCGTAGCACTTCTCCACACCGGGGAAGCTTTGCGCCACATCTTCCAGGGCCTCCAGCCGCTTGGCGTAGTGTTCCAGGGTGTCCTTGCGGGCGCCAGGTCGGGCAGCGCTGATGGCGTCTGCGGCGGCAACGATGAATGCCTCCTCCGACCCGCGTTCCTCGTCGTGGTGCTCCATGATTGCCCGCTCAACCTCCGGGGGAATGCCGTATCTGCGGGCTACGTCTGCGCCAATCTCCGCGTGGGTGCCCTCCACCTCGTGGGTCAGGGCCTTGCCTATGTCGTGCAGAAGACCGCCGATTTTGGCAACCTCTACGTTGATTCCCACCTCGGCGGCGAGCATCCCGGACAGCAGAGAGACCTCCACGCTGTGCTGGAGGATGTTCTCTCCGTAGCTGTAGCGATACTTCAGCCTGCCCAGGAGCTTGACCAACTCCGGGTTCATGCCGCGCACACCGGCGTCGAATACCGCTTTCTCTCCCTCCTCGCGGATGTTTTCCTCCACCTCCTGTCGGGTCTTCTCCACCACATCCTCTATGCGAGCAGGATGGATCCGGCCATCCGATATGAGCTTGGTGATGGCCTGCCGCGCCACCTCCCGCCGGACGGGGTCAAAGCAGGAGACCGTAACGGCCTCCGGGGTGTCGTCGATTATGAGATCGACGCCTGTCGCGCTTTCTATAGCGCGTATATTACGTCCTTCGCGCCCTATGAGACGTCCCTTCATGTCGTCGTTGGGTAGGGGTATTACCTTAACCGTGTTCTCAGAGACTACGTCAGAGGCCAGGCGATGAATGGCCAGTGTCACAACCTTGCGGGCTTTCTGGTCCGCATCTTCTCTTGCGTGCTGTTCTATGTCCCGGTAGCGACGCGCCACCTCGTACTGGATCTCGTCGTCGGCCCTTCTAAGGAGAAGCTCTTTGGCATCGTTTATGGAAAGGGCTGACAAGTTTTCCAGGACTTCCAATTCCTGGCGCTTCAGCTCCTCTAAATGAGCCTCTTTGCCCTCAAGGCCTTTCTCTCGGTCTGCCTGTGCCTTTTCCCGGCGATCCAGGTTGTCCGCACGCTTCTCCGTGTTCTCTTCTCTGTTGGAGAGCCTTCTCTCCTGCCGTTGGAGCTCCGACCGACGCTCCCTAAGATCTTCCTCCGCCGAGGTGCGGATCTTTATGGCCTCCTCCTTGGCCTCAAGAAGAACGACCTTCTTCTCCTCCTCGGCATCCTCCAATATGCGGGATGCCTCTTCACCGGCATACTTCACACGCCTGCCTGCGACACCAGCTCTGACAAAGAACCCGGTTGCTGCCCCTATCCCCAGGGCGGCCAGGACGGCAAGGACAAGTATAAGCGCTTCCACTGTCCTTCACCTTCCTTTCTGTCCAAGCCCGTATTTGGCCTGGAAAATTAACATGCCCGCAAAGCAAGGGCATAGGGCAATGGTAATCCTACCCAGTGGAGGGTGTCAAGGACGGGCAGGGCCGGGAAGGGCCAAAAAGCGCGGATCCCCAGCTAGTTTTCAAGGGCGCGTGGAGCCTGATTCAGGCTGAGCGTGAGAGAGGACAAGCTGCATTACACTGCTAGCCCCGAGAGTCTGCCGAATGGAGCGCGGTATCCACGGCGTGTGTAGTTTCCTGTGACGCGCCGTTAGATTTCTGATTCCGCGGGAATGCCTACAATAGAGAGGAGCGTGCGAAGGCGTATAGCCTCTCAAGTTTACAAAGGAGGGAAGCTGGCCGCACAGATGGGATACGTTCTATTCCTCGCCGGCGTAGCACTCTGCGCAGCGGCACAACTTGCGAAGCAGCTCAAATGGGTATATGCCCGAATCGTGGGTGTCGCTCCACAGGAATTGCAGGGCATATCGTCCAATCTGCATCCAGTCCAGTGCCTGAACGTCCTCGCGCACGTCTTCTTCCGCAACTCTTCGACGGCCCGTCATCTCCTCCACACAGGCGGCGCAGCAGCACTCGCCTCTCAAGTACCGGTGTGGGTACTCGCTGGAGTGGCCGTCGTCCCACAGAACATGAATCTTGTCTTCTAGTAGTTTGACCTCTGTTGCCTGCAACTCACGGCCTTTCTGATTGAAGATTGCCTCAGCCTTCCGCCCCCAGGGTACGGCCGCCCAGCACGTGCAGATGCAGATGTGGCGCCATCTGCCCCGCGTCCTGCCCCTGGTTGATGGTCAGCCTGTACCCGCTCTCTATCAACCCCTCCGAGCGGGCCATGTCCCTTCCAACGAGGAGCAGGTGGCCCAGGAGGGCTTCCTTGTCTGCGGAAACAGTGTCCAGATACGTTATGTGCTCCAGTGGTATCACCAAAAGGTGGGTGGGCGCCCTTGGACTGATGTCCCGAATGGCGATTACCGCGTCGTCGCGGTGCAGGGTGTCGCTGGGTATCTCCCCGCCGATAATCTTGCAGAAGATGCAGTCCTCAGCCACGCTTGAGTCTCCTATGGACCCGCAGCCCCTCCCATGCTCCACAGGCCGGAGACGGGGAGATTCCGAGCTGCTATCCCATATTCACCGATAGATACGTGGTGGTGCGCTGTATGCCGCCGATGGTGTGGATGCTCCCCGTCACCAGCACACCGATGTTGTTGAGGCTGTCCGCTTCAACTACAGCTACGATGTCATATTCCCCGGTAACGGCATCGGCCTCTCTAACGCCATCTATCCCCCGAAGGGCGTCAAGCACATCCTTGGTCTTGCCCACCGCCGTCTCAATCAGGACATAAGCCTTCGTACCCATTGCATCCCTCCTTGCCTCCAGAGTTCTTGTGTGCGTTACGCTGAGGGTCGTCAGCTACCTCATCAGCCTGGGGCCAAAGCCCACCTTTTAGAGGCTCATTCTAGGTTGACCATTGTCTGCTGTCAATTGACAGCGCCCCTACCTCCACGCCTGTTAGTTACCGGCGTCTGCCGTGTTCCATAGATAGCGTCCGGTGGACAAGCTGACTATCACGAAGATGGTGTCCACCAGAGGGAAGTAAATCAAGTGAGAGGTTACGGCGTCCCCCGTCTCGCTGTCGGGGTTCAGCGTCCAGAGCCACCCCCAGAAGAAGAGCATAGCGAGCGCGATGGCGGCGAAGTAGGTTGTGCTGACAAGCAGGTTTTCAATGTCGGTGTACCTCCAGTCGCCTATGGCGAACCTCCGCCTGAAGTTTATTATCAGCGACAGGACCACCGCGGCCGCCATGAACCAGTTGAGAATTTGCCAGACCGGGTACTCAGACGAGCCGTCGTGGTACAACGGGGTAAGTATAAGGTTGAAGAACACGGCGAAAGCCGTTAAGACGAGATAGACTGCCAGAAGCCGGTTTAGTACAAGCATACTGTCTTAACACCTCCTCGATCTATAACCACAGTTTTACATGCGTTCTAAAGCTCCCTCATCGGGACGTCTCTTGTAATTGTCCTCTATTTGAGTTGACGCTGTCAAAGAGTTCCAGTACCTCTTTGGACGGCTCCGGTGTCAAACGGGAGACCGCGATTGCCACCAGCAATGCTACCAGGAAGCCCGGGGTGGCCGGCTGTATGTCCCATATCCCGGAGGGGCCGCCGTCCATGTACCACCAGATCGAGGCAAGCGCCGTGCCCGCCACGATGGACGAGGCGGCTCCCCAGAAGTTGAACCTGCGCCAGTACAACGCCAGTATCGTAACCGGCCCAAAGGCTGCGCCCATTCCGCCCCATGCGTAGCTGACAAGGTCGAAGATGGACTCCGGCCACAGTATAGATATCGCCACTGCAATCCAGCCTATGACCACCAGCAGCAGCCGTCCCAGCCACACCCGTGCGTTGGCAGTGATCCCGTAAGCGATTTTCTTGATGAATGGCATATCGTCTGTGGCGACGGCGGACGCAAGGAGCAGCTGAGAGTCCGCTGTGCTCATCACGGCCGCGACTACCGCTGTCAGCAGCGCCCCTGTCACGACGGGATGGAAGAAGACCTCTGACACCATCAGATAGATGCGCTCTGCGTCGGCTAGGTCCGCAGCCGTTCCCGAATGGGCCAGGGAGGTATGGGCCAGCAGGCCGATCATTATCGCAAGCCCATAAACGGATACTAGCCAAATCATGGATATGTTCCGGCTCTGAGCAATCCGGTCCTCTCTTTCAATCGCCATGAAGCGCTGCAATATTCGCTGCGCGCCAAAAGCGCCGAAAGCCCATCCCGATGCCGAAAGCAGAAAGACAAAGGAGATGGCCGCTCCACCTTCGCCGGTGAGGGGGTTCAGGAAGTTTCCGGCGTGGCCTCCCGCGTCCGTGAACTGGCCGTCCAACGAACCGGTCAGAACGACGGCGATTAATAGAAGGCTGACCAGCATCAGCAGCGCCTGGAATACGTCAGTCCTGGATACCGCCAGGAATCCGCCAATCAGGGTGTAGGAGGCCACGGCGAAGAAGGTAAGAAGGACGCCGGTGTTTGCCTCAACCCCGAATTCCGTCTCCAGCAGCTTGGAGCCGCCCACAAGGCCGGAGCTAACGTAGAAGACCACGAAGAAGACGGTTATGAACGAAGTGAGCGATCTCAGGATTCCGGTCTTGTCTCCAAACCGCACCTCGAAGAACTCCGGAATGGTGAGGACGTTGTTCGCTTCAATTGTGTAGCGGCGCAGCCTCCTGGCGATGACCTGCCAGCTCAGCAGAACTCCTGTGGCGGCGGCGATCGGGACCCACACCGACACTGCGCCGTAGGTGAAGGCCAGGGCGGGAAGCGCAAGCATTGTCCACGCGCTGGTCGTAGAAGATCCGGCGCTGAGCGCGGCCGTGAAGCTGCCCAGCCGCCGGCCGCCCAGCACGTACTCCGACATGTCCCGCATCCGGCTGGCTCCCACCAGAGCTATGACAATCAGCAGAGTGAAGTAGGTGGTGAAGCCGATTATCAGCCACGGGCTATCCATTGCGCTCCCGGTCTCCAGTCAGTGGGCGCCGTTTCAAGGTCATAGACCACCGGCGCTCCGACCTGCCAGGCTGCATCAGGGCAACGCACTCTCGACGCCGGGCCGAGACTTGGCGATTTCCATGAGCGCCGTTGCGAGCTTTTCCGGATCGTGGCGCGTCCGAATGTCCTCATCCACAACGTCGGCGAGGACCACCTCGCCTCCAAAGCCGTCAATGCGCCGAACGGGGGTTATGGCCGTCTGGCCCCAATCGTGCGGGAGGTCTTCAACGTTGTTGTTCACAAGGACGTGGGTCACTGCTACGCCCGAATGAGCCTGGAACGCATCCAGGTGCTCCTGGACGCCATAGCCGTCGGTCTCGTGGGGTTGGGTAGCGACGTTGCACACAAAGACCTTCGGCGCTTGGGAGGCGGTGATCGCTTCGCCAATACCTTGCGGCAGAGTGCAGGGGATGACGCTGGTGTAGAGACTTCCAGGCCCTATGACGATAAGCTCTGCCCGGGCGATGGCTTCCAGAGCGTCCTCGCCGGCTGCTGTTCCTTCAGGTTCGGTCCAGACGCGCTCCAGGGGATCAGGCGCCTGTCCCACTGACGACTCGCCCACAAGCACGTCGCCGGAAATCGTCCTGCCCATCAACACCAGACCCGTCTCATTGGACACCGGCACAACCCGCCCAGACAGGGCCAGGAGTTTGGCCGCAGCCTCAAGGCCCTCTCTAAAGCCTCCGGTCTTCTCATACAGGGCTGCCAGCAGGAGGTTGCCCAGGCTGTGGCCGTCCAGAGAGGAGTTCCCGTTAAATCGGTGGTTGAAGAGCTCCTCCATCATGGGATCTCCCTCTGAAAGCGCGACCAGGCAGTTCCGAGCGTCTCCCGGTGGAGGCATCTGAAAGTCCTTCCGCAGACGGCCGGAACTCCCGCCGTCGTCGGACACGGGGATTATCGCCGTAAGATCTGTTGTCTTGCGCTTCAGGCCCCGCAGCACAGTCGATTGCCCGGTGCCTCCGCCAATGGTTACTATGCGCAGTCCGTTTTCTTTGTGCTGGTACATGTCAATGAGGTCGTCTGCGACCTCGTCTCTCCTTGGGAGAAGTCGGGGGCGGTTAGCTGCTGATGTATTATAGATAGTATGACTTGGAGGAGGCAATTTTGCCATACGCAAAGCTGGACGAGATAGAGTTGTACTACGAGGAGGCAGGCGCAGGCTATCCCATCGTGCTGGGCCACGGCGGATTCAGCGATATAACGGAGTGGGACCCTCAGGTGGAGGCGTTGTCCAAACGCTTCCGGGTTATACGGTACGACCGGCGCGGGTGTGGTCGGTCCCGGCCCAAAGACGTGCCTCAGCTAGCCGAGCTGTGGGTGGAGGACCTCAGACGATTCATGCTGAACCTGGGCTTGGAGCGGGCCTACCTGGGCGGCGTGTCCTACGGAGGGATGCTGCTAATCGAGTTCCTACTGAAATACCAGGAGATGTGCAGAGCGGCGTTGATAGTCAGCGCGACGGCGCGGGGCAGGGAGAAGACCTCTGAGAGGTCGATGTACTTCCCCAACAGGCTGGACGAGCTATCGGAGATCAAGACGACGGCGCTGGTGGTGCAGGCCACCAACGACGCCACGTTCCCGCCGGAGCATGGCGAGGAGATGGCGTCTCGGATGCCCAACGCAGAGCTGGTTGTGCTGGAGGGCGGCCACACCATCAACAACCAGAACCCGCACGAGTTCAACCGGGCAATGCTGGAGTTCCTGGAGAGGCAGGATAAGGCAAATTAAGGCAGTCCCGGCTGCTCCTTAACGGAAACAAAGGAGGTTACCATGCAGAAAATACGCCTATGGGAGATAACGCCCAAAGATGAACTTGTCGAAATACCGGGCAACCAGATCCCTTTGGAGGAGCGTTTGGAAGACTGGTTGGAAAAAGATATCTCCGTACTGAACCAGAATTTGTTGGTTATTGGCAGGCAGGTACGCACTGATCATGGTGGGGAAATAGACCTGCTGTGCCTGGACAGCGCAGGCGACACCGTAGTTGTGGAGTTGAAGAAGGGCAGAACCCCAAGGGAAGTAACCGCGCAAGCCCTGGACTACGCGTCTTGGGTTAAGGGCCTGTCTGCAGAACGAATAACGGAAATAGCGAATGGATACTTTGCTCGCATCCCAGGCAAAAGTTTGCTGGACTCAGAATTTCAGAAGAAATTTGAGGAAGAGCTTCCGAGCGAGCTCAACCTTGGCCACCATTCCCTGGTTGTTGCCGAGGAGATAGACGCCAGCACAGAGAGGATAGTCCGCTATTTGTCTGAGCTGAAAGTGCCTATCAACGTGGCCACGGTGCAGCATTTCAGGGATGAAGAAGGCCGCAAGATGCTTGCCCAGGTGTATCTGATAGAGCCTGAGGTGGCTGAAGCCAGGTCCAGATCCGCTTCCAGGAGAAGGTCGACTACACTGACGGAGCTCCAGGCAGAGGCTGAAGAAAACGGAATCGGCGGAATGTTCGGTCGGATGAGAGAAGGTACCCGAGACATACTACTCGCCCGGCCATACTTCCAGAGGATCTGGTACGGTGCGAGGCTCGAAGACGGCGGGCAACGGGCATTGCTGATTGTTTATTCTGTTCCAGATGAAGAGCATCAGGGTATGCCGTTTACCTTACACGTTACCCGATTCAATAACTACTTGAAAGTGAGCAAGGAGCAGCTACGGGAATGGCTGCCGGATAACACTGAGAAACGAGATGTGAATCACTGGGCGGGTAGCTCCCCTGAAGAGAGGGAGAGTGCAGAGGGTTTGGGCGGCTACTTCCATAGCGTAGAGGAGGTAGACAGGTTCCTCACCGGCCTCAGGAGCATACGGCGCGAGTAGTGCGCCGGTCTGAAAGAACTTGAGAGGCGCGCTAAGGGGAATGGCACACGTTAATGTTGTACGCCTCCAGGATGTAGGAGGCAATGCGATACTCCATTGGCGTGAAAGCTCGGAGAATGTACAGGCCCGCCTCGGCCGGCATCTCGGCGATGAACTGCTCAAAGGGGTTTGCGAGGAGCGGGAGGCCATAATACTTTCGCAGGAAGCTGTGCAATGCGCGAAACTTTTCTAATTCCTCACCACCTGGACCCCAACGCTTTCCGCCTTGCCCGGCCGCATCTATGCAGGTAGTCAGGACATCGCCTGTGAATTGCGCTCTCCCTTCACCATCTTCATCCAAGTTGCGCTCTTCCAGGGCACCCGCCAAATTCCGCCTCCGCTTCGCAAAATCCTCGCCCTCTTCGAGGACTGGCGTGGGAAGCATATAATCAAGAATATTCCGGGGGACTTCATACAAACGATCGTCTCCAGGGAATTCGTGCTGTGTATGGATACGGAGAGTCTCCAGTGAATACATCCCCTCTAGTGTCTGCCACAACTCCTCAAGCTCTTCCTCGCTCCATTCTGTGACCTTATTCATTGCTTTGCATCTCCTAGATACGCCAATTGTATCACGGGCCGAGTGCAGAGGTGAGCTCTTGAGCCAAAGCCGCGCGCCTCCGTCATTGAACCCCAAGGCTGCGTGTAGTAACATAGCCGCGAATCCATTCACCACTCAGTCCCCACATTCGAGAGGACGGCCATGAACAACTACAGGTATTCGCAATGGGACGGCTCCCAGCAGGTCTTTGAGCCAACTGAGGACGAAATCATGGAGGAAATGGCCGACGACCTCATGAACCACGGCGACGTGATGCGGTCGCTGCGCAGCCTCTTTCAGCGCGGGATGGAGGGCGACATGGGAGAGCGTATGCAGGGGATGAGGGACATGCTGGACCGCCTGCGCTCTCGTCGCCAGGACCGTCTTGAGCAGTACAACCTAGACTCGGTGATGGACGACCTCAAGGAGCGGCTGGACAAGGTTGTCGACACCGAGCGGCAGGGGATAGACCACCGTCTGGAGGAAGCCCGCCAGCAGATGCAGCAATCCTCGCCTGAAGAGGCCGCGGACAGGGAACAACCAATGAAGCTGCTTGAGGATCGGGCCGCGCGCAATCAGGAGACCCTGGACAACCTGCCTCCCAACCTGGGCGGCGCCGTCAAGGAGCTTACCGACTACGAGTTCATGGACCCGGACGCCCAGAGCCAGTTCCAGGAGCTTCTGGACATGCTGAAGCAGAGGATGATGGAGAATACCTTCCAGAATATGCGCCAGCAGTTGCAGGACATGACGCCCCAGGATATGGCTGCGCTCAGGGAGATGCTGCGGGACCTCAACCAGATGCTACAGGACCGGATGCAGGGACAGGATCCGGACTTTCAGGGATTCATGGACAAGCACGGCGAGATGTTCGGGGACAACCCGCCGCAGAACCTGGACGAGCTTATGGAGCGCCTTCAGCAGCAGATGGCCCAGGCCCAGTCTCTGATGGATAGTATGTCGCCGGAGATGAGCCAGGAGCTGCAGGAGCTCATGGGATCGGCGATGGACCAGGAGACGCTGAACGAGATGGCGCAGCTGGCGGCGGCCATGAACCAGCTATATCCGCCGGACGAGCTGGCAAACCGCTACCCGTTCATGGGAGAGGAATCCCTGACCTACGAAGAGGCTATGGAGCTTATGGGACAGCTCCAGGGCATGGACGAGCTTGAGCAGCAGATACAGCAGGCGATGCAGCGTGGCAACATCCAGGATATTGATCCGGACAATATGGAGGCGCTGGTGGACGAGGAGAGCCGACGCAGCCTTGAGCAGCTACAGCGCCTCGCCAAGATGCTGGAGGACGCCGGGTATGTCACGCGCAAGGGCGACCGTTTGGAGCTCACACCCAAGGGCATTCGCAAGATAGGACAGAAGGCGATGAAGGACGTCTTCTCCCAGATGAAGCGGGACCGCCTTGGCAACCACGACCTGTACCTGCGAGGCGCAGGTGGAGACCACACGGGCGAGACCAAGACCTATGAGTTCGGCGACAACTTCGATATTCACCTGGAGCGGACGGTCAGGAACGCCCTGCTGAGAGACGGCAGCGGCGTTCCCATCAAGCTGACGCCTGCGGACTTCGAGGTGCATCGCACGGAGCACGTGACCCAGGCCTCCACTGTGCTGCTCCTGGACCAGAGCCGCTCTATGGGGCTTTACGGCAGCTTCCAGTCGGCCAAGAAGGTGGCGATGGCCCTGGCATCCCTCATCCGCTCCCAGTTTCCCAGGGACAAGTTCTACATTGTTGGGTTCTCCGACTACGCCATTGAGCTGAAGGAGGATGAGCTTCCCCAGGTATCGTGGAACGACTGGGTCTCGGGAACGAATATGCACCACGCCTTCCTGCTGTCGCGCAAGCTGCTCTCCAAGGACAAGACGGGGACCAGGCAGATCATCATGGTCACGGACGGCGAGCCCACCACACACCTGGAGGGCGACCGCGCTTACTTCAACTATCCTCCCAGCCATCGCACCATCCAGGAGACGCTGAAAGAGGTGAAGCGCTGCACCCAGGACGGCATAACCATCAACACATTCATGCTGGAGAGCAGTTCCTATCTCATCGACTTTGTGGACAGGATGATGCGCATCAACAAGGGCCGGGCCTTCTACTCAACGCCCCAGAAGCTGGGCGAATACGTGCTGGTGGACTACGTCTCCAACCGCAAGCGGCGGATAGCCTGAGGCTTACTGGCATTCGCTTCTTGCACAGGTAAGGACGCACATCTTGAGCGTTCTGCTCTGAATTGCGCTATTCGCCTGGGAAGAGCGTCAAAATCAGGGTTGCCCGGCTGAAATCGGAGTCGGTGTGGGTACTCACTGCGGCTGCGCTAATGCTGTCGATCAGCACCTCTTCCAAATCGCTGTCTTCAATCTGATCTCCCAGGTCAAATCTGTCAATAACGCGGCCAACATCCACGTACATCAGGAACTGCCTTTCTTCCGGTAGATGGGCTACTACTCGCAAGTACTCCGCGTCCGACGACAGAGATTCACCGTCGCCGTTTTGGAGCGCCACAGTGGCCTCCAGAGCCCTTTCTGCCGTGCCGAAGGTGAAGTAGCCCTGGTGGAATACGTAGCCCAGAACAACAGGCGACTCCTCGAATTCATATATACGGGCCGGGTTCTCCGCGCCAACACTAACCTCAACAGAAGGCTTGTTTATCAAGTCATCGAGATTGGCGGCAAGGTCTTCCAGCGTGGCCCTAAGCGCCTCTTCGTCTTCTGGGTGGTATGACAGCATAGATACGACATCAATTGAGTCGATGTCGGCATTGCTGGAGCCCAACGAGTCTACGTCCACGTCGTGGACTGCAATTATGAGGTCACCGGCGAGGTAGTCAAGGAAATCCTCCTCAGGATGCACTCCCACCAACTGATCCGTGGTCCACAGCCCCAAGTCAAGAGCGTCCGCCAGGGTGGAGTTTTGGTCAAGCCCAGGCACGGGAACCAGATCTGGATTTTCAATCAGGCTGACGGACTCAATGAGGTCAATAATGCCCCTATCTACGTCTTCAATTAGAGTATCCCAGTCCGGTATGAGGTCGGCGATTGGGCAGTTGCGCAGAGGCTCGCGCCAGTTGTCCAGATTCGGGTCGAAGCCTAAGGAGATGAACCCTAGAGTGCCCTGCGGTAGCAGATCTGCCGCGTTCACAACGTTTGGAGAAGCGGGCCACAAAGAGTTGACTGTGGGAGATACGAAGTCAAATACGAGCCCGCGATCTACCCAGGCGGCCGAGACCGCGGACCAGTCAGGCGTACTGGCGAAGGCCTCGTTGCAGGAATCTTCCAGCGCGTTTAGGTCAAGGACTCCGCCACCTATTTCGGAGTCCAGCACATCGATCAAACCGCCGTAGTCTGCATAGGCTGACATGAATCGTGGTTCCGAGAGAGCCGCTCTAGCTTCCATGAATTGCTCGTTAGAGGCCAGGGTGCGGCTGCTCTTGCCGGCGACGCGGTCAAGAACATCTTCCAATGTCCTCTCATTGGTGGCGAATACCATCAAGTCCGGGGTCAAAGCATGGACAAAGTCGCTGCGTTCGTCCAACCATACGTCATAGTCGTTGATAGTGTCCTTGTCGTAATCTGCGCCGTGACTGTCCTCCAGGTAGTCCCGCCAGTCCGATAGGAAGTCGGCAGCAACGTCACGATCGCGCACGTCTATGGTTATAGCCGCGTCCGCCTCTCCGTCATCTAGGGAATCTCTGAATAATGTCCCTGATTATGGCATAATTTAGGCAAAGCAAGCAAAAGCCAGGGAGGACGCCATGACTGACCAGCCCACCTTCGCCGACTTGGAATACCGGCACAAGAAGCGCAGGACCCGTCGAGAGGTCTTTCTGGAGCGGATGGAATGTCTGATACCCTGGGAGACGTTGGAGGAGCGCATCCGGCCCCACTACTTTAAGGCGGAGCGGGGTCGTCGGCCTTACTCCCTGTCGGTGATGCTGCGAGTGCACGTAGTCCAACTCTGCTACAATTTGAGTGACCCTGGTATGGAAGATCTGCTGTATGAGGCAGAGTCGGTGAGGCGGTTCGTGGGTCTCAGGCTGTCGGAAGACCTGCCAGACGAGAGCACGATACTACACTTTCGCCACCTGTTGGAGAAGCATCAACTGGGTCAGGGGTTGTTTGAGGAGATTAAAGGTCACCTGGAGAAGCAGGGGGTACGGCTGCAGGAGGGGAGCATAGTGGACGCCACCATCATAGCAGCGCCGTCGTCAACGAAGAACGGGGCGGGGCAGCGTGACCCGGAGATGCGCCAGGTGAAGAAGGGGAATGCGTGGCATTTCGGGATGAAGCTGCACATTGGTGTAGACTCCCGGACAGGCTTGGTACACAGCTTCTCAACAACGCCGGCCAACGTGCATGATGTGACCCAAGCCCATCGTCTATTGCATGGTGGGGAGCAGCAGGTATGGGGGGATGCCGGATACACAGGGGTGGAGAAGCGGTCCGAGAATCTGGAGTTGGGGGTACAGTGGCAGGTGGCTATGAAGCCGGGACAGCGACGAAAGCTGGATTCGGGGAGTCTGGTAGCCTTAGCGGAGAAGTCTAAGGCGTCGGTGCGAGCTAAGGTGGAACATCCCTTCTGGGACGTGAAGGGGGTATTCGGCTACGCTAAAGTACGCTACCGGGGCTTGGCCAAGAACACAGAACGGCTGGCGCTGCTGCTGGGGCTGTCCAACCTGAACCGGGCCCGGGGCCTCTTGGCTGGTTGACCTGGGGGGTAGTAGGCCCAAAAGCGGGACTGAAGCCGCAAAGCGGCCGAAGAGGAGAGGGCAAAGAGGGCCGAAATTAACCGCATCTTCAAAAACCAAGGCCAATAACCAGGAGGGTAAGTCTGCTTCTGCACCCAGCAATCAAGAAATCAGCCTGGCAACACATTGTTCAGACCTTCCCTAGGTCGAAGTCCAGAACGGCCGCAGAGATTTCTGCGCCAATCCATGTCAGAATATCTTCTTCTATCTCGAAACCGGTTTCCTCCTCCACCAAATCCTCAAAATCCTCTACCAAATTGCGAAAGGCGCGCCTGTCATCCAAGCGACCCCAGATGTCCCTTGCCACCCTGCGCTGGTCCGAGGACGGGTAAAGGGTGAACCAAGTGTATGCCAGAGTATCAGTTGGATAGTATCGAGCCGAATGCTCAGGCGGCTTGGTAAGCCATGGGATTGAAATGAGGCCGGTATAGACCGCCACGCCCGCTGCAATCACCCCAAGAAACACGATCAGTAGAGCCAGTGCTGCAATGATAACTTTCTTGGACAGGGCTGCCCCCCCTCTACGTTCTCATAGCCTCTCAGAGTTCCCACACTATGACGCCTGAGCACGCTCTTGTCAATGAGAAAACTCCGCTATCCCCCTATCTCCTTAGCGGAGTTTCCGAACAGCCGTAATCCGGCTATAATTGAAGTTGAAGAGCCACCCCAAAGGAGCCACATAGACATGACACAGACCAGCACTCAACTTAATATAGACGCAGTTCGCCAGAGGGTGATCCAGGCCGCTGAGAGGGCTGGGCGCGACCCAGCGGAGGTCACCGTCATGGGGGCCTCCAAGCAGGTCGAGCCGGAGAGAGTCCTGCAGGTCATTGCCGCAGGCATCAGCCACGTGGGAGAGAACCAGGTCCAGGAAGCCGATGAGAAGTTCAACCACCCCGGGTTCTCGGAGAGCCGCGTTACCCGGCACCTCATTGGACACCTTCAGACCAACAAGGCGCGACGGGCCGTCGAACTGTTCGATGTCATTCAGTCGGTGGACAGCCCGCGCCTTGCGAAGAGGCTTGACCAGATCGCGGGTGAGATGAACCGCAGGCTCCCGGTGTACATCGAGGTGAACATTGGGCTGGAGGAATCCAAGAACGGAATAGCCCCGGACAGTCTGACGGAATTTGCGACGATGCTCGCCGGGTGTGAGAACCTTGAACTGGAGGGCCTGATGACCGTCCCGCCGGAATCCGAGGACCCGGAGGGCGCGAGACCCTACTTCAGGATGCTTAGGGAGTTGAAAGACGGACTGGAGCAGCTTGAGCCATTCCAGGGCCGCAGCCTCAAGCTGTCGATGGGAATGAGCCACGACTTCGAAGTGGCTATCGAAGAGGGGGCAACGATGGTCAGGCTAGGCAGGATTCTCTGGGGGAGCAGAGTCGTATAGAGCCGGCAGCTCCCCGTAGTACGAGACCTGCTTCTTGTTGAACCCGTAGCAGGGGGTGTAGGCTCCCGCCCTGAGCGCCTCCATAAGGTCACTCACGTTTCTGACGTCCCCGTGAAACATCGTGCTTCCCAAGCCAATGCCCTGCTTGGAGTGGGCGTCGCTTCCTCCGGTGCCCTTGAAGCCCAGCACTGCGGCCACCTCCTGGGCAAAGCGGTTCTCAGCAATGTTGTTGGCTCCGTTGACCACTTCTATCGCGTCCACAAGGCTGAATATTGTGTGCTCAGCCGCTTCCTCTGGCGTGGCAGGAATCGACAGGGGGTCTTCGAAGAGGACATTGCGCGACAGGATTCCGGAGGGCTCGAAGAGATACCTGAAGGGGTGGGCGATTATCATAAAGCCACCCGCATTGTCCACCGCCTCTCGCAGGTCCTGGACGCTTGTGACCATGCCGGCAATCTTGTCCTGGCCCAGCGTGATGACGTGCCCCATATTTGTGTAGACCTCGTTGGCGCGAATCAGGACAATATCCTGGTCGCGGGCAAAGTCCTCAAAATCGTGGCGAGGCCAGCCGTTGTGTTCGGTAATCACCACACCCGTAAGCCCTATTCGACGGGCCTCTGACACCAACTCCCGCGGCGACAGCGAGCTGTCGGGGCTGCCCGCGGTGGTGTGTATGTGCATGTCAAAAAAAGATCCCACTACAGATCTCCCGCGGGCAATAGCTCAAAGCGCCGCTTCAACACCCTATATTATATGTAATGTTATTTCGCTGTTGCGTCAAGGCCAACTTCATTGAGGCTGCTCAGAGGGCAACCCACAAACACTGGCTGAGAGCGCTCAGTTGCACTATACTCTCACCACCTCGTCAAACGTCCAGGATGTCCATTTTCGGAGAGCGATATGTCAGAGGCGGATGCAGGCGATACGCTGGATTTCGATAGAAGCGTCCTGGGTGTGGACGTGGACATCGGCTCTTACCAAGTGACCAAAGAGGAGATCATCGCCTACGCAAGGGCACTGGGCGAGACCAACCCCCTCTACGTAGACGAAGAGGCCGCCAGGGAAGGCCCATACGGGGCCGTTATCGCGCCCGCCGGGTTCTACACCTACATGCGCTTCAAGCCCGGTCCCAATCCCAGGCTGAGGGTGCACGAGAACAGGTTGGGCTACATGGCCGGTCAGAACATAGAGTACTTCGAGCCGATTCGCGCCGGCGACACCATCTCCGCCAAGGCCCGCATCGACCAGGTGTACGCCAAGACCGGACGCACCGGCAAGCTGGTCTTCGTGGTTACTCGCACCACATACAGCAACCAGCACGGACGCACCGTAATGGCGGTGGAAAGCTCCAACGTCCGCAGCGAAACGATGAAATGAGCCAGGTCTACTTTGAGGACGTTGAGCCGGGAGATCAGATCGGCCCTCTGGTGAAGCAGCCAAGCGTCGAGGAGACGCGGGTCTTCGCTGAGCTATCCCATCTGTCGGGGCGCTTTGTCAGCGGAGAAGGCGCCAGGGAAGAGGGCGCTGATCTGATGTTGGTCTCAAGCTGGCAGAGCATGGGCTACCTCGCGCAGCTGCTCACCGACTGGATGGGAGAAAAAGGGTCGCTCTCCAAGTTCGACGTATCGTTCCGGCGAAGGGTAGAGCCGGATGACCGGCTGGAGTGCCAGGCCGTGGTAACGGACACCCAGGCCGGCGGAGAACGGGGCCTGGTGACGCTGGACGCCTTCATTGTCAACCAGAGGGGAGAGCGCCCACTACAAGCCACCGTGGAAGTCCTGCTGCCCCGCAGGGACGGGGAGTGATCGTTGGAAAAAGCCGCAGGACGAGCTACGTCCAGTCGCCAGATTGCGGGCGCACAATTGCAAAGTACGCTCCTACCTGACTATAATCACGCTGAGGTAAGCTATTCGGGCCGGGGAAGCAGTAGATCACATCGACACGCGAACTATCCCATCGATCCATTTAGTGTAACCCTTACATTGTGGCCTAGTGCCAATAGTCAAGAAAAGAGGTAAGAAGGTATGAAGGGATGTGTTTTCCATGGCCCCGGCGAACTTAAGGTGGAGGAGCGGGAGGTGCGCCGCCCGGGTCCGGGTGAGGTGCTGTTCAAGACAAAGGCCGCGTCTCTATGCTACTCCGACATTCGGGTGTACAAAGGCGAGAAGTACGCCCAGAGCGGGGTGATCCTGGGCCACGAGATGGCGGGAGAGATAGTGGAGTTGGGGGAGGACGTATCGGAAGTGGAGGTTGGACAGGGAGTTGCCATCTGTCCCATTATGGCGTGCGGCTCCTGCCACTTCTGCATTCGAGGCAAGCGCAACAGGTGCCTGAACCGCCAAACATTGGGATACGACGGCGACGGCGGGCTGGCGGAATACGTGCTGGTCCCGCAGCAGTTGGTATCACTGGGACACCTTCTGAAGCTGCCCCAGGGCCTGCCCTGGGAGATAGCCTGCCAAGTGGAGCCGTTTGCTTGCGCCCTCTATTCCATGCTGGTGTGCGGCATAGGGCCGGGGACATCCCTGACCATCGTGGGAGCGGGACCTATGGGACTGACCCACCTTCTCATTGCCAGGTCGATGGGTTGCGGCGCGATAATCGTCGCTGACCCGGTGGAGGAGCGTCTGGCGGTCGCCGACGAGCTGGGAGCGACGGCGGTGGTAAACCCACAGCGTCAGAGTGTGAAGGAAGAGGTCATGAAGCTGACCGACGGCCTTGGCACTGACGCTTCGGTGGCCAGCGTCGGCAACGTGGACGCTATCCAGAGCAGTGTCGACGCCGTGCGGAAGCAGGGCATAGTCAACATATTCGGGGGCTGTCCCCCGGGAAGCGTCCTGCCGGTAGACCCCAACCGCGTCCACTACGACGAGCTTTGGATTACAGGCACCCAGAACGCCAACCCTGAGCACTATGAGAAGGCGCTGGAGCTCCTGAACCACATGCCTCACGCGCAGGACTTGACCACACATCGCTTCACCATAGATGACGCTCCCAAGGCCTTTGAGGCCCGCGGGCAGATGGATGGCCTGAAGGCAGTGCTGAACTTCTAGGTGGCGCGGACGAATTGGTGGTTACAGGCTCTGCGCCTTGACAAAGAAAACGCCCTGTCTTAAGATAGCCCTTGGCTTGTTCAGAGTGGCACAATCGCTCGGAGCAGAGCGTTCCTGCCATGGACACCCGCAAGCTCAGGGCTACCAGGGGATGGGTTGACGAGCCGTCTAGGTGCGCCGAGCTTTGCAGTGAGAATCGGCGTATTAATTCACCAAGGCGAAAGGAGATGACCTTTTTTGAAGATATTGCTTAGTTTTGATGTTGACGGCACGTTGGAGACCGGCGACCCGCCGGGTCCAGTGACCATGGATATGGTGAGACACGCCCAGGAGATAGGGTGCATCATCGGCAGCGCATCCGACCGCTCTCTAAGGGCACAGCAGGATATGTGGGACAGGCACAACATCGTCGTAGATTTCGTGTCCCAGAAGCATCTGCTTATCGGCATCAAGGAAAGATTTGAGGCCGACTACTACCTCCACATGGGCGACAGAGATCTGGACCGCCAGTTTGCCCTGGAGGCGGGGTTTGAGTTCATGTGGATGGACGACGTTACGGCCAGCGAGCCCTGGAACGGCAGGCCTGAGTAAACAGGGTACTGACAAGCCCATAGTTCTGTGCTAGCTTCCTACTGAAATGCTTGTGACTTTCTTCGCAAAAAGCTGCTGTTGTACGGGAGAGCCATAGGGGGCTGAAGGCAGTCTACGTACGCCATTGAGCGCCCCTTTCAGCAATAGTTGAAAGGGGCGCTTTAATTTTGCCTTGTTTCACGCACCAGACAGAACAAGACTTACAGACAGATGGAAATACAACCAGTAATAGTATTCGCAGGGCTATTCACAGGGGTTCTCGTTGGCCTCACCGGCATGGGAGGCGGGGCGCTTATGACGCCGTTCCTCATCCTTGTTGGAATCCGTCCCACGGTGGCAGTGGGCACCGACCTCTTTCAGATGATGTTCACCAAGTCCTTCGGGGCGTGGCAGCACCATAAACAGGGTTCCGTCGACTACAAGCTGGTGATATGGCTGGCGCTGGGCAGCCTCCCCGGCGCCCTTGCCGGAGTCGTGCTGCTTGTGGTGCTCAGGGACCACTTCAACGTCTCCACGGATGTCCTGCTGACTCGACTGCTGGGAGGCGTGCTGACCATCGTGGGGTTGGCCCTTCTGTTTCGACTGATCCTCATAAAGAAGTTCGCGCACCGCCAACTCTCCTGGGAGGGGCAGCAGTTCAAGGGCAGAAGGGCGGTGGCGATTGCCGGGCTGGGGGCCATCGTGGGTCTGCTGGTGGGGCTAACCTCGGTAGGCAGCGGCACCCTGTTCATCGTCATGCTCACAATGCTGTTTCCAATGGCAATGCGAACCATTGTGGGCACAGACGTCGCTCACTCGGCCATCATCACCGCCGGAGCAGGCGTGCTGCACATGGCCGTCGGCAACGTCGACCTGATCCTGGCGGCGAACATCCTGGCAGGCTCCATACCGGGTGTGCTGGTGGGCAGCCGGTTGACTGCACACGTTCCGGAGAAGGCGCTCCGAGGAGGGGTGGCAATCGTGCTGATGGGCGTAGGACTCAATCTGCTATAGTATTGGAAAGCTAGAAGCTTCGGAGGGATGAATTGCTGGATCCAACGGAAAAGACCCTGACTGCTGAAGAGATAGAGGTCGCCAACCGGGAACTGGAGAGCAAGTCGCCCCAGGAAATCCTTGAGTGGGCGCTAAGGGAGTTTCACCCGAGACTGGGGTTGTCCTCCAGCTTCGGCGCTGAGGATGTGGTGCTCATCGATATGTTGTACCGCATAAACCCGGAAGCCCGCGTCTTCACTCTGGAGACCCTGCGCCTTCCCACCGAGACCTACACCCTTATTGACCAGATTACGATGCGATACGGCAGCCTCGTGTTTGAGCCGTACTACCCGGACCTGAAGCAGGTATCCGATATGGTGGCGGAGCACGGCTTCAACCTGTTCTACAAGTCGGAGGAGCTTCGCAAGTTGTGCTGCGGCATTCGCAAGGTGGAGCCACTGGAGCGGGCGCTCAACAGCCTGGACGGATGGATAAGCGGCCTGCGCCGCGACCAGGCTGTGACCCGTACAGACATAGGCAAGGTGGAGCTGGACGAAGCTCACGGCAACCGCGTGAAGATCAACCCCCTGGCCAACTGGACATGGGAGCAGGTGTGGGACTACATCCGCGAGTACAACGTGCCCTACAACGAGCTTCACGACAACGGATTCCCCAGCATTGGATGTGCCCCCTGCACCCGCGCTGTCAGCCCGGACGAGGACCCCAGGGCCGGTAGGTGGTGGTGGGAGCTCGACCCCAACTCCAGGGAGTGCGGCCTGCACTTGATTGATTCTCTGGACAGCATCAAGGCCGCCGCCGCGGAGAAGAGCAGATGATACCTCCTCACGGAGGCACTCTCATAAACGGCTACGTTGAGGGGGAGCGAGCCAAGTCGCTACAGGAAGAGGCCAAGGGCCTTCCGGTGGTCCCCCTCAACCACAGACAGCTTTCGGACGCACATATGATAGCCCAGGGGGCGTTCAGCCCCCTGGAGGGCTTCATGGGACACGAGGAGTATATATCCGTTGTGAACGACATGCGCCTCTCCAACGGGCTACCCTGGACAATACCCGTAACTCTGGCTGTGGATACTCTCCTGGGCTCAGACCTGAAAGAGGGGGCCAGGGTCGCGCTCGCCGATGCGGCGGGTGAGACCGTTGGTGTCCTGCTGTTGCAGGGCAAATACAGGCGCGATCGTGAGGAGGAGGCCCAGAAGGTATACCGGACGACGGAAGACAGACACCCCGGAGTTGCCAACCTCTATCATGACGGAGACGTGCTCCTGGCAGGGAAGATAACAATGCTCCAGGGCGCGCCCAGCATGGACGAGGATATTGCGTCCCACCATCGCACTCCCTCCCAGACCAGGGAGTACATTGCAAACCAGGGGTGGAACAGCGTGGTGGGTTTCCAGACCCGCAACCCCGTGCACCGGGCCCACGAGTACATCCATAAATGCGCCTTGGAGGTTGTCGGCGGTCTTCTCTTGCATCCCCTGGTGGGTGAGACCCGGGAGGGCGAAATCCCCGCGTCGATCAGAATGCGCTGCTACGAGGCGCTACTGGAGGGGTACTACCCCAAGAACAGGGTGCTTCTCTCGGCGCTGCCTGCATTCATGCGCTACGCCGGTCCCAGGGAGGCCATCTTCCACGCCCTGGTTCGGAAGAACTACGGCTGCACCCACTTCATCGTGGGCAGGGACCACGCCGGGGTGGGGAACTACTACGGCACCTACGACGCCCAGCGCATCTTCAGCGAGTTCGATCCTGATGCCCTGGCCATACGGCCGATGTTCTTCGAAAACTCCTTCTTCTGCCGCCGCTGCCACAGCATGGCCACCGAGAGGACATGCCCACACGGCCCAGACGAGAGGGTCAGCCTGACAGGCGCCCAATTCAGGGAGATGCTGAGCCAGGGCCAGATGCCGCCTGAGGAGTTCACACGACCGGAAGTGGCGAAGATTCTCATCGAATCCATGTCGCCACAATAGGCCAGCCGAATACCCCCACACGCCTCCACGACCCAACGACTGGTCTTCCACGAGGTAATCCCCGACCGTTGGCCTGACCTGGAGCGTCTTTTTGAGGCGCCGGGCGGGCCAAAATATTGCTGGTGTATGCTGTGGCGCCCAATGCCCAGCGAAGCGAGACGACAGGGCCGTTGGGAAAAGAAGGCGTCTATGGAACGCCTGGCGCGCGGAGGGGAGCCGGTGGGAATAGTGGGTTACTCAGACGACGAGCCCGTGGCGTGGTGTTCCATCGCGCCTCGCCCCACCTATCGCAAACTCGGTGGCTTGGAAGACCCGGCGGAGTCCCCGGACGCGGTCTGGTCGCTGGTCTGCATGTTCGTGCCAAGGCACTTGCGAGGGCAGGGGATAGCGAAGCTGCTGGTGTCCGGGGCGGTGGAGCAGGCCCGCAGCAGGGGAGCGTCGGTAGTAGAGGCGTACCCGGTGGACCCGGAATCGCCAAGCTACAAGTTCATGGGCGTGATCCCGACCTTCGCCGGTTTGGGGTTCGAGGAGGTGGGCAGGGCAGGAACGCGTCGGCACGTCATGCGGCTGAGATTGTAAGCGTCCACTCTTTGATGCCGTCTCGGGATTTCAGACAACCCCTTGCTGTTATCTCTCTCCCATAGCAAAATGATGGGAGTTCGGCATAGGGCTAAGATGCCTCTTCAACTCAAACTCGGAGGTCGTATGCTATGGGCATAAGCCGGAAGAAGGCCCAGGAGTACGCAGATCAGCTTCTGGAGACGCCATCGGCCCACATTGTGTTGACCGTACAAAGGGGCAAGAGCGGGTTGGCGGTCTTGCACAACGGAAAGGCCGTCACCAAGTGCCACGCCTCCAAGGTGGGGACTTGGACAGCCGCCTTTGTAGCCCAGGCTTTGGGTGTGGAGCTGCCTCCAGTAGGGGAGTCCGTAAGGGCAAGGGTCTCGACCGGCGCGCTGTGGCGGGCCGTCGGTATCTCAAGCCTGGATCTACGAAAGAGGGAGGCCCGTGTGCTGCTGCAACGCCTGCTGGAAGAGGCGGAGATGCAAAGGGCCGCGGGCACTGGAACGGACGTGAGCTAGGTTGGTGCTCGGCTTGAAGCCGGACCCAATTACAGCCCCACGTTCCGCCTGGCAAACTCCCTGACGTGGTCGTGATGCCCTGACCAGGCTTGCCAGACGTCCCTCGCCCACAGATCCACCCGCCTCTTGTGATCATCCATATCGCGGGCAGGAGCCACGTCAAGGACAGTCGTTGTTCCGTTTGGGACGGGTGGTTCAAACCACACAAACTGCGATGAGGCCTTGAGGGTCCGTCTGATGCCGAGCAACGCTTCAGAGGCAGTCGCGCCCCGTTCCAGGATCAAGTGCAGGCTGACAAGATGCACGTTCAGGGATTGAATTGTCTGCCTGCCCGGCGTTCCGGGATGCTGCAAAGAATACGCGTCAACCGTCAGCCTGTGGGTTGTATCAAGAGCGCCGGCCGAGTATTCCTTGGCGAGGACCTGCCCAAACACCTCCCAGCAGCCCCAAGCGGCCCCAAGGTATTTGTGCGGCGTCCCCAGCGTGTCATCAACCAGAGCGCCGCAGCCATAGCAGGCGATCCGCTCGCCCACGGCGTCAGGAGCGGGACATGGCGCCGCCTATCATAGCGCCAATCGAGCCAAGGAATACAGTCAGCAGCGGGATCCCAATGCCCAAGACCCTCAGCACCCAGTCTTCCGCGTCCACAACGGTCGCAGCAACTACCACCGCGAGGATAGCCGGAACTAGCATCAATACTCCCATGAGGACGCCTATGCCTATCGCCGTCTCCGGCTTCGCCTTCGCGCCGTTCCCGGCAAACCAGCCGCCGATCAGGGGGGCCAGTGGCACTGTTACGAAGTGTACTATTGGTATGATAATCGTAATAAGACAAACAAAGGTTATGCCGAAGCCCATGAAGGCGTATTTGACCATTTACAGATGCTCCTTCACTTTCTGCGCCAGTGTCCTGGTCATCCCCGGAATGGCCGACAACTCTTCCAGAGAGGCCTCCTTGACTCCCCTGGCAGATCCAAATCGCCGCAGCAGAGTCCTCTTGCGCTTGGGTCCAATGCCCGGCACAGCGTCCAGGGCGGACTGCATCCCCTTCTTGGTGCGGCTCCTCTGGTGGTATGTAACGGCAAATCGGTGGGCCTCGTCCCGGAGGCGCTGCACCAGGTACAGGGCAGGTGAGTTGCGGGGCAGCATTATGGACTCGGGGGTATCGCGGACGAATATCTCCTCATTCTCCTTGGCCAGGCTGGCCAGAGGCACGTCGTCAACGCCCAGCTCCAGAAGCACCTCCACCACGGCGTTCAGGTGCCCCTTGCCTCCATCGATGAGGACCAGGTCGGGGATTACTCCCCAGGACTGCTTCTGCTGTCCGCCTCTCTCAGATGTCGACTCGGCATCCGCCTTGTCGTCGTCTCGCGTGCGGCCCATGCGACGGAAGCGGCGACGCAGCATCTCCTGCATCATAGCGTAGTCGTCGATTCCCTCCACCGTCTTGATGCTGAAGCGGCGGTAGTGCGACGACTTGGGCCGTCCGTCTTCGAAGACCACCATGCTGCCCACAGGCGTAGTGCCCTGGATGTTGGAGATGTCGTAGCACTCTATTCTGAGGGGCAGCCGGGGCAGGTTGAGTCGCTCCTGAAGCTCCTCCATAGCCGACC
Organism: Dehalococcoidia bacterium; assembly: GCA_965218945.1. Lineage (GTDB taxonomy): Bacteria > Chloroflexota > Dehalococcoidia > Lucifugimonadales > UBA2985 > DAOUJW01. Next base: position 1,383,737 of record OZ244718.1, on the reverse strand, counting down.
TCAGGGCGTCCGCGTTGGAGACCCACTTGGCCTTGAGTTGCTCCAGGCCCTGGCCGGCATTCTCCGCCACCATCTGCACCAGCTTGCGCTTTTCTCCGCGCTCCGGCACGCGCAGATCGACCCTCTTGCCGCGCTTCGATTCCAACCATTCTTGTATCAGACCGCCGTCCTCAAGCGGGTGTTGGAGAAGCAGCCGCGGCGGGATCTGTGGCACGGAGTCGTAGTACTGCTTGACGAAGTCCGACAGGATGCGGTTGGGAGTTTCGTCCTGTACGCCATCCATAATGAAGTGCTCACGCCCGATGAGCTTGCCCATGCGGACAAAGAAGACCTCCACCCAGGCTTCGTCGCCGGCCCGGGCCATGGCGATAACGTCCTGGTCGTCCTCAGACATGGAGACCACCTTCTGCCCCTCAGTGACCCGCTCAATGGCCCGAAGCTGGTCTCTCAGGACGGCCGCCCTCTCGAACTCCATTAGCTCGGCGGCGGCGTCCATCTTGCGCCGCAGGTCTCGCACCACCGCCTCCGTGCGACCCTCCATGAACATAACCACCTGGTCGATAACCCTGCGGTACTCCTCCTTGTCGGCGGCCCCTATGCAGGGCGCCACGCACCTGTTAATGAAGTGCTCCAGGCAAGGCCGGGCGTCGTTGCCGGTGATGACCCTGGTGCAAGAGCGGTATGGAAACAGCTTCTTCAGCAGGTCCATAGTCCTGCGCACGGAACCGGCGCTGGCGTAGGGGCCGAAGTAGCGGGCGCCGTCGTTCATCACGCGCCTTGTTATGTACACCTGGGGGAAATCCTCATTGAGGCCAATCTTGAGGTAGGGGTACGTCTTGTCGTCCTTGAGGCGGGCGTTGTACTTGGGCCGCTGCTTCTTGATAAGGGTGTTCTCCAGAATCAGCGCCTCCGCCTCGGACTCCGTGACAATGAACTCGAAGTCCGCGATCCGGCTTGCCAGATGACGAATCTTCGGCTCCAGGTTTGAGAGTGAACCAAAGTATGACTGGAGCCGATTGCGGAGGCTGGCGGCCTTGCCCACGTAGAGCACCTCTCCGTGCCCACCCTTCAACAAATAGACGCCGGGCTTCGTGGGGGTGGCCTTCAACTGCTCCTGCAAACTCCTTGTGGTCATAGCGTCACAAGTTTAGCATAGCAGGGCGCTCAAAGGTACGATGGTGGGCAATAAGGGCCACTCAAAACGTTCTTGACGCTCTGTGGGCCCCGTGCAACAATGACGGCATACCAGATTGAATGAGAACAAAATGACGATGACTCTTGAGGTGCAAGCCCTTTTCGACGATGCAACCACAATGCATGACGCGGCCATGTCACAGATGATTGGCGGAGATATTCGGGATGCTGCGGAGAAGGCGTGGCGCTCCACACTGCAAGCCACCAACGCCGTGATACTGGCGCAGACCGGCGTATCGCCGGAGAAGACTCCGGTGACAAGCCAGGGATTGAATAGACTCCGCGCGGCTTCCACTCGTTTTGAGTCTCTGGTGAGGCGTTACTATACCCGCCATGGGCTTCTGCACGGAGAGTGCTTCCACTTAGGCTTGTGTGAACCGCAAGGGGAGATAGAGAGGCGCATTCGTGAGACTGGAGAATATATCGCGGATGCCAGGGAGCTTGCCGATACCGCTATCTAGGTGACCGGCTCCCTCTTGCAAATTCTTCAAACTGAGTCAATACCGGCTACGCTTTGCTTTTGAAAACTCTTCTCTTATAATGCCTACCGGAGGTAGTCATGGAAGTCTTGCTGTCTGCACCCAGGGGATTCTGCGCCGGCGTCATCCGGGCCGTTGATGTGGTTGACCTCTGCCTGGAGCGGTTCGGCAAGCCGATATACGTCCGACGCGAGATAGTGCACAATCCGTACGTTGTCTCCGAGCTTCGGGACAAGGGCGCTGTCTTCGTCGAAGAGCTTGACGAAGTCCCTGAGGGACAGATGGTGGTTTTCAGCGCGCACGGGGTGTCTCCGGCCGTATGGCAGGACAGCCGCGAACGGGGGCTGAAGGTGATTGACGCCACCTGTCCACTGGTCACCAAGGTCCACCTGGAAGCCTTGAAGTACGCCCGGGAGGGCTACTCTATCCTTCTGATAGGCCACAAGGGTCACGACGAGGTCATGGGCACGATGGGAGAGGCGCCTGACGTGTCACTGCTTGTGGATGACGTGGAGCGAGCCCGCAGCGTCGAGGTCCCGGACCCGGACAAGGTTGTTGTTCTGACCCAGACCACCCTCAGTGTTGACGACACCGCAGACATCGTCAAGACGCTGGAAGAGCGATTCCCGAACATGCTGACCCGCAATGACATCTGCTACGCTACCAGCAACCGGCAGGCGGCGGTAAAGGCGATCTCAGGCGACGTAGACCTCGTGCTGGTCATTGGAGCTCAGAACTCCTCAAACTGCGCCAGGCTGAGGGAAGTCGCCGAGGCAGAAGGGGCGCCGGCCTATCTGATAAATGGACCTGATGAGATTCAGGACTCCTGGCTAATGGGCGCAGAGCGCGTGGGGATCACCTCCGGCGCTTCTACCCCCGAGCTGCTGGTCAACAGGGTGGTTGAGTATCTGAAACCCACAGCCGTCCGCAGCGTGGAAGTGATGGAGGAGAACGTTAGCTTCCTTCTTCCCAAATCCCTGCGCTAGCCGCCGGGACACGATCTCGTCTTCAGCTAGCCGCTCCGGACGCCAAAGTATCTGACCTCCGGAAAGCCTCTTGCAAGGTCTTCCCAGAATTCGTCTTTCAGTATCTCCGGGTACACTACTACGTCTCTCATATCCTGGCGCGACAGGAACTTGGCCTCAAGAACGTCCATCGCGTCGGGTTCTCCGACGTTGTTCTCTATAGTGAGATCCCCGGAGAAGGAGCTGCACAGGATGAACACCTCAAAGTTGTGTGTGTCGAAGTATTCATCGACGAACTGTCCCAGGTAGACCACCCTGTCGAGGTCAACGGCGATGCCGGCTTCCTCAAAAGTCTCCCGCCTGGCGCAATCGAAAATGGACTCGTCACCCGACAGTCCTCCGCCGGGAGGTATCCAACAGATCTCACCCGATTGGGGGATACGTGACTTTATGAGCAGGAGCCTGTCGTCCTGGACAACCAGGGACGCGGCTCTAATCCTGTGTTTCATTGCTCACGGCTTGCGTAGCACAAAACCTGCCTCCAAGTTCGCCGGCTCGCCAGGGGTTAGCCTGTGGTATCTACGGAGTCTGAAGTGTGAATAGACGAGAGAGCCTATAATCGGACCTCCGACCAAGGTCACTGTAAGCCACACCGTAATCTGGTCTTGCAGCGACATGCCGGTAACGTTACGGACAATCAGCAGGTAGCCGAGCATCCAAGCGCCGGCGGGAAGCAGTCCGGCCCCAATAAAAGCCCTGGAGAGAAGCTGCCTATGGGTGATCTTGTGACCGCTCGTCGGCCTGAGTCTCTTGATAAAAAAGCGCTCGGGCCTAACAGAATAGGGTATGAAGATCCCAAAGGAGACTATTGCGAGCGCCAGTCCTGTCAATAGTCTCAGGCTCGTAATAAATACGTCCATACGTCTCAGTTCCCTACTTCAAGTCCACCGTCAGCTCGAAGTGACTACACGCCGGAGCGCCGCGGTTGCCCCTTAACAGCGGGGCCGGCACGCGCCGGAGCCTATCTCAGCACAGCAGTGAGGACGGCCAGGATGACCAGCATCACGCCCGTTATGACCCCAATCCGTTTCAGCTCAGGCCACATGTAGGGCGCAGCGGCGCGGGCAGCAGGGGTGGGGGCGGGCACCGGCTGTGGGGCGCTTCTCGGCGTCTCCGGTACAGAGGCCGCCCGCGGGACCGCCTGTGCCTCCGAAGTAGCGGCTATCGGTTCTGTGCTCTGGACGGTGGGGGCGCTGACCTGCGTTGCTGGGCCCTGGGCCTGCGCTCCAGCCCTGTGGAACCTTCGTTTTCTCTGGCCTAGCTCCGCCTGTCTCACGGCAACTCGCCGCGATTTCTTAGGCATTAGACTCTCCTTCAGTTTATCGCTTCAAGCGGTGAGGCTTACCGGTATACTCACAGCATATATGACGATAGGGCAATAATGGAAGACACACCGGGCGGAATTTGGAATATTTTCCTACGTTGAGTTCCTATCCGCGAATCTGTAAGATTTGTCGATGGCCTCCAGCCTGTCCACCAGCTCGGCTTTCTCTCCGTCGCCCGGGGGCGTGGAGAACCAGGCGTTGAGCATCTCAAGCGCCACCTCCGGCGAGGTGAGCCGCAGTCCCATGACCAGAACGTTGGCGTGGTTCCATTGACGGGCTCCGGAAGCTGTGGAGGCGTCGGTGCAGAGGGCCGCTCGCACGCCGGGAACCTTGTTTGCAGCTATGCTCACACCAGTCCCGGTCCAGCAGAAGAGGATGCCCTGGTCCGCCTCTCCGCTCGACACCCTTTCGGCTACGCTGCGCCCCACCTCCGGCCACGCGGGGTCGTCGCCCTCCTCAAGGGCGCCCACGAGTTCAACCGACATCCCCTTGGCCTTCAACTCTCCAACCACCGCGTCCGTCAGGGAAGTTCTCTCGTCGCTTCCGACAGCTATCTTCATCTGCCGCTCTCCGTCAGGCCCTTGGATGGGCCAAGTTGTAGTCTCTCTCAACCTGATCTTCGGCCAGATGGGTGTACACCTGGGTTGTGGATATGCTGGCGTGGCCCAGGAGCTCCTGAAGATAACGCAGGGGCGCTCCACCGCGCAGCATGTGCGTGGCGAAGCTGTGCCTCAGGGTGTGTGGAGTGATGGGAGTGCGAATGCCCGCCCTGCGTCCGTAGCCCTTCAGGATGAGCCAGAAGCCCTGTCGAGTCAGACGCTCCCCTCGGTGGTTGAGAAACAGAGCGTCCTCCTTCTCACCGTCCTTGCCGCGTGGAGCAAGTATCTCCGGCCTGACCTCCGCCAGATACGCGTCAACCGTGTCTACAGCCTGGTCGTGCAGGCTAATCAGTCGCTCTTTGAAGCCTTTCCCCAAGCAGCGCACGTACTTCTCTTTCACGTTCAGGTCTCCCACGGCAAGGGAGACCAACTCGCTTACCCTCATCCCGGAGGCGTACATCAGCTCGATCATCGCCACGTCTCTCCGGGCCTCGACGGCCTCTCCGGCGTACGCCTCCCGAAGCAGCAGGGCCATCTCCTCTTCGCTTAGCGACTTGGGCAGCGCCCGGCCTATGCGAGGGGACGAGAGCGACTCCGTCGGGTCCTCCTCGACTACACCTTCCTCCACCAGGAAGTTGAACATGGATTTCAGTGATGCGATCTTCCTGGCGCGGGTGGTGGCCGAGTATCCCCTCTCCTGAAGTTCCAGAGCGTAGTTGGTCAGCAGGGATCTGTCCATGGAATCCCAGTCTCCCTTGAAGCCTCGCTCCTCCATCAGGTCCACCAACTGGTTCAGGTCGCTGCCGTAGGCGGCAACCGTATTGCCGGACAACCCCCTCTCAGATGTGAGGTAGTCCAGAAAGGCTCTTACCATTTCCCTCATAACACTCTCGCCTGTGAGACTTGATGGAGCATATTCTATCACATCGTTCTTGATAGCAGCCAATAGACGCCCGGGTTCTTACACTCCCTTGACGAGTAAGCCTTCTGTCTACTAGTCTAATGCCCGTGCAGACACCTGGAGGTGCTCTAAATGCTTCTTGGATGCCATATCTCAAGGATGGTGATCTTGGGCCTTCTATGTCTCACGTTGGGTATGTTTTCTATTGGAGCTGCGCCTACGGATGGCCCTACTGACTGGGCTACCGGGTCCAAGTATAAAAGCGCCAGCGATTCGGACAGTGCAAGCGCCAGCAGTTTGGAGCCGGTATGTTACGGAAATAGCAGAGAGACTGCGAAACACCGCGCTTATCTACGGTAGGTCTTTCATGTCCTGCACGCCTCCTGCTACCTCGCAGACCATGGTTGCGCAGTTGATCAGATGCGATACGTGGATGTGGTTCATCTGCCTCGACCCCAGCATTGAACAGTATCTGGACGACGGCAGAAATGTTGGGGCAGGGTCATGGCAGATCCCTACAGGCAAGGTCTACTATGTGTCGGAGACCCTTGAGCCGGGATGGTATAGAGTGGAGACTACGCATGGGGTGTTCTGGCCCACTGGTCAAGAAGTTGGTGTCAGCGCTGACCCATGGATACAGATTGATTAGTGGCCTGAACATACGCATCTGAATGCTCGGCCTACTCTATGCAACGTCTGCGTCGCATCCTGAGTTCAGCAAGTCATAGGAAAGCAAAGAGCAGAATGGAGCCACCGCACATCTCGCCGCCTCAATACGTGTGTTCAGATAGTTTCAGCTTTGTCCCAACGGTTTTGGATGTGACGGGGCTGGACATGAGTTTCCGGATCGGGCAATGGGGCGGCGTTGTGACCACGGGGCGGTGCACGGTTATCTTGAGCTATTACGCCGTCCCATCCTTTGACAACCCTGCCCGTAGTATCGAAATACTCCAACGCGACCTGGACAGTTCCAAGGTTATCCCAGATTGGGATTCCTCGGACGAGGGACGGCAAGAGGTTGAGTTGCAGGAACATCAAAACCTGTATCCGTTTCACAATCGAGAACTTTGGTTCCATCACGCAGGGAAGCGAGCCCTCAACTTAGAAGCATTACCTGAAACTACAACTATTATGGATAGCTGGCATGGACTCCAGCGTAACCATCAGATGTTCCGCGCGTTCGTTGGGAACGTTGTCTGGCGCGCCATCTTTTCCGGTTTTACGGAGAACGAGGCGCTAGAGATTTTGCGGCAGCGGTTGACCCTGGTTACCCCAGGCAGTGAACTTGCCAAGTGGCACGACGAACAAAACAATAAGCATGCGAGTGGGCCATTCCATGTCTAAGAGGGTGTTTTCAAAGTCTTGCACCTGTATTGACATTCACGGATGACACACAAACCAAATTCAAACGGCCGGACTGACTACCAGTAAGATGTTCTGACAGCGCTACTCCCGGCACAAGCCCGGAGGAAGACCATGCAGTGTGAACCTTCAAGAGGTAGTCAATGGCGGATGCCCCCGCACTATCAGCCGCCTTGGCAAACGGTCTAAAATACTTTCGCAGGTGGACAGTGGATGGAAACCGGGAACGAGTCCGCCAGACGCTACGCCCCGGCGTTCGACCTCTACTGTCTCATATGTACTGAACGAGTACACTTCCTTGACAGCCCTATAGCCCAAATGTAGAATCCTCCCTGTTACCATCTGAAGGGGAAAGGTTGACGTCTGGATGTTCCACATTGGAATTGACCCTAACATATTTCAGGCCGGGAACTTTATCCTGACCTGGCACGGCTTTTTTTCGTTTGTAGCCGTAGTGATTTCAGTGATTCTGGTGGCCCGTTGGGCCCGGTCAGAGGATATAGAGCCGGACGTAGTCTACGCCACCGCCATCTGGGCCATCATCGGAGGTATCCTGGGCGCGCGGATATTCCACGTCATAGACAGATGGGACGTCTACGGCAACAACCCCGCGGAGATCCTCGCCATCTGGAGCGGCGGCATCGCCCTCTTCGGAGCCATAATAGGCGGCCTGCTGGCCGGAGTCTTGTACGCCAAGATCCAGGGCTATCCCATCGGGAAGCTGGCTGACCTGGCAGCGCCGGCCATTCTAGTAGGCCAGACCGTAGGCAGGATTGGCGACATCATCAACGGGGAGCACATCGCAAAAGTCACGGACCTGCCTTGGGGATTCGTGTACAGCCACCCTGACAGCCTTTCCTACCAGGTACACCGAATGCTTGCCTCTCACCCCGTAATCGTCTACGAGATGATATGGAATATGGTGGTGCTCGGCATAGTCTGGAAGATGCGAGGACGCATACGGCCGGACGGCATGCTCTTTGCCATGTACATTGGCCTGTACTCTTTCGGGCGGTTTTTCATCAGCTTTCTGCGAGAAGACAAGGTCTGGTTTGCCGGCCTCCAGGAGGCGCACATCATCGCTATCGTAGTGATAGGGATTGCTCTGCCTCTTCTAATATTTGTGGGGCGCCTGGTGCCGCGGGACGAGATGGAACACACGTCAATGGGCGGCAGATGGCGACCGTGGCACTAGAAGGTCGCCGCGGCAGCATCAGACGCTCCGGCTAGGCTGGAAGTCCTCGATAATCAGCTTCAGGGTCCTTGACCCTCCCCAAGTGTCGACGCTCAGGCTGTAGACGATGTCCAGGAGTTCCGTTTCCCCGCTCCAGTCCGCCCCTAAGCCAAAGGCCATTCCGGCCCACACCGATCCCTCGTGGTGCAGCTTCAGCCGCAGGTGATTGCCCTGAGCGCCCACAGGCTGGGCGTCAAGCACCTTCACTCCCTTTGTCAGGAACACCGGCTTGGGGTTGGCCTCCCCGTAAGGCGCCAGGCTCTGGAGAAAACGGAAGTTGTCGCCCATAAGTGACGATATGCGTACGTGCGCATCGATGTCTATGGCAGGCTGCAAGTCCATACCCGAAAGCTCCCTGACGGCTATCGCTTCCAGCCGCTCCTTCAGCAATGGGAGCTTCTCCCTGGGTATGACGAAACCCGCAGCCCTGGGATGGCCGCCGAATCGATCGAAGAGGTCGCCACACTCCGTCAACGCGGACGCCAGGTCGAACTCCGGGATGCTACGGCAACTGCCCCTGCCCAGGTCTTCGTCCAGGGCCACCACCACAGCAGGCCGCCATCTCTCCTCCACCAGACGGCTCGCCAGCAGACCCACTATCCCCGGTTGGAATTCCTCGCTCCAGAGGACAGTTATAGGCATAGTGGGAGACTCGATGCCCATCAGGCGCTTTGCCGCGTCCTGGGCCTTCTGGGTCAGGCCCTGGCGCTCCCGGTTCATGCGCTCCATTTCGCGTGCCAGGGGAGCCGCTTCCTCCGTGGACGCGGCGCGAAGGAGGTTATAGCCTTTACTGGCGTGCTCCAGCCTGCCCGGGGCGTTGAGGCGCGGCCCCAGCGTGTAGGCTATCGTCTCCGTGTCCAGCTCACCGGCCTCCAGGCCGGCCAGCCGAACGATCTCCTTCAAGCCCGGCCTGGGGTTGGTGTTCAGGGAGCGCAGGCCCGCTGCCACAATGTAGCGGTTTTCGCCCACGAGGGGAGTCACGTCGGTCACAGTGCCCAGAGCAGCCAGTTGCAGCAGTGTTTCGTCCCACGACCTGTCCATGTAGGCGTACAGGGCGGTCACCAGCTTGAATGCAAGTCCCACGCCCGCCAGGTGCGGGAAGGGATAAATGGAGCCGTCCAGCTTGGGATTCACAATCGCACAGGCGTCGGGGAGACGGGGCAGGGGAGTGTGGTGGTCAGTGATGACGGTATCCATGCCCAGTGATGCAGCCTCGCTCACCTCATCGACGGAGGTTACGCCGCAGTCCACGGTGATCAGCAGAGTTACCCCCTGCTCGCGGAGGGCGTGAACGGCCTGCGAGTTCAGACCGTGGCCTTCCTTCACACGGTGCGGCAAATAGGGAATGACCCTACCGCCCAGCCTGGCAAGGCCCTCCACCAGCAGGGCTGTGGCGGTGACGCCGTCGGCGTCGAAATCCCCGAATATACCAATGGTCTCGCCGTCGCGGAGGGCGCGGTGAATCCTGGATACGGCGGACTGAATGTTGGGAAGGAGGAGGGAGTCTTCCAACAGCCTCTCGTCTGTGGAGAGGAAGGCCTTGGCCGAGGGCAGGTCGGTTACGCCCCGGTTGTAGAGGAGCTGGGCCGCCAACGGGGAGTAGGCGGACAGCCTGGCGTTTACATCGGCGGGAGCTCGAGACGCTACCCGCCACGCCCTACGGCCGGTCAAGGTTTGTCCGTCCGTTGCACGGTTTCGACTATTGCCATGCTCCGGTTTGCCCACTCACCCTGAGCTTGTCGAAGGGAGTGAGCGAGATGACAACACAATGTGCCGCTCATATGGTTCGACAGGCTCACCATGAGCGGAAACTGAGCGCCAGTCCGCCCCTAGCCCTCATAGCTCCTGAAGGCAAGGCAGGTGTTGTGACCACCGAAGCCCAGGGAGTTGGATATGGCGGTCGTCACCCTGCCCCGGCGGGGCGTGTATGGCGTGTAGTCCAGGTCGCAGTCCGGGTCGGGCTCCTCCAGGTTGATGGTGGGTGGTATGGCGCCGTTGCGGATAGCCAGGACGGCTATAGCGGCCTCCAGCGCTCCGGCAGCCCCTAGGAGATGGCCTGTCATGGACTTGGTGGAGCTGATTGGTATCTTGTAAGCCTCCTCGCCAAAGACGGACTTGATGCCCATTGTCTCGAATTTGTCGTTCATTGGAGTGGATGTGCCGTGGGCGTTGATGTAATCGACATCTTTGGGACTTAGCCCGGCCTTCTTCAGGGCAATTCTCATGGCCCTTGCCCCTCCCTCTCCCTCCGGCGCGGGTTGGGTTATGTGGTAGGCGTCGGCAGTGGCGCCGTACCCTACAAGCTCGGCCAGAGGAGTGGCGCCCCTGTCCAGAGCGTGCTCCAAGCTCTCAAGGATAAGAATACCGGCCCCCTCGCCCATCACAAATCCATCGCGGCCGGCGTCGAAGGGGCGGGAAGCTCTCTGTGGATCGTCGTTTCTGCTGGACAGGGCGTTGCAGGCGTTGAATCCCGCTATACCGATGGGGCATATGGCAGCCTCGCTGCCTCCGGTGATGGCGACGTCGGCGTCGCCCCTCTGAATCACCAATGAGGCCTCTCCAATGGTGTCCGCCCCGGTCGAGCAGGAGGATAGGGCGCTGTAGTTGGGGCCCTTGGCTCCCATCAGCATGGACACCCTTCCGGAGGCCATGTCTCCAAGCATCATAGGTATGAGAAATGGATTGACCCTGGACGGCCCCTTCTGAAACATCGTCTCGAAGCCCTCAGACAGTGTCCGTATACCACCAATCCCGCTGCCTATCATAACCGACACCCTCTCGGCGTTCTCTTTGCCCAGGTCCAAGCCGGCATAGGCCACGGCCTCCTGGGAGGCCACGGCCGCGAACTGGACAAACCGGTCCATCCGCCTGGCTTCCTTGCGGTCGAGAAAGTCCGTAGGCTCGAATCCCTTGACCTCGGCTGCGATCTTTGTCTGAAAGGGTTCGGGGTCAAAATCGCTTATGTAGTCCGCGCCGGACCTTCCCGCCAGAAGGGACTCCCAAGTGGTGGCGGCGCTTAGACCAACCGGGCTAATGATCCCCAGCCCTGTAATTACTACTCGTTTTGTCACTGGTCTGATTCCTTTCAAAAAGCAGCGCAGCTGCTTGAGAATGCTGCCTCCTAAGGCAAGATATTGTGAATATTGTACCAGACTCCTTATGCAAGTTGTAAATAATCTTCACCGCGAGGCTGAGGCTCTTTCTAAATACTGCGTTGTCCGCGAAGCAGGTAGTCACTATAATGCCACTGCTATGACTCACCAGACGCCTTTACCCACTGTAGCTATCGAGACCCAGGGGTGCAAGCTGAACCAGGCCGACTCCCAGGCGCTGGCCCGGCGTTTCGCTGCCGCCGGATACCTGGTTGTGGACACCGGACAGCCCGCCGACGTGTACGTCCTGAACACGTGCACCGTCACCCACGTTGCAGACCGCAAGGCTCGGCGCACCCTCAGGGCTGCCCGCAGAAGCAATCCCGATTCTCTCATCGTGGCGACGGGGTGCTACGCACAACGTTCTCGCGGGGAGCTGGAATCCCTGCAAGAGGTCGACCTGGTGCTGGGCAACACCGATAAAGGCGTGCTGGTGCAGCAGGTCACGGAGCTTCGAAGAGACGCTTCGACCCCCTGCGCGGTCGGAGACGTAGTCGATGAGGTGAGGGCACAAGAAACAGTGCATCGCACCAGAGCTATGGTCAAAATCCAGGAGGGGTGCAACCAGGTGTGCGCCTACTGCATAGTGCCCAAGGTCAGGGGCAGGGAGAGGAGCATTCCCCCGGTCGACCTGATAGCCCAGATCAACGCGCTGGAGGACGAGGGATTCCAGGAAGTGGTGCTCACAGGCACACAGCTCGGCTCATACGGCTTCGATATTCCCGACGCCGGCCTTGAGCGCCTGGTAGAAAGCATCCTGCGCAAAACCACTATTCCGCGTATCCGGGTGTCCTCCCTTCAGCCTCAGGAGGTAGGGGATGGGCTGCTGGGATTATGGGAGGACCCTCGATTGTGCCCGCACTTTCACCTCCCACTCCAGAGCGGGAGCGACAGCGTGCTGCGGCGCATGAGACGGCGGTATAAGGCGGAGCGCTTCGCTCAAACGGTCGAGCTTATCCGCGCCGGAATTCCCGGGGCGTCCATAACAACGGACGTACTGACGGGATTCCCGGGAGAGAGCGAGGAGGAGTTCCAGGAGACGTACGGGCTCTGCCGGGAGATGCGCTTTTCCAACATGCACGTCTTCCCGTACTCCGTAAGGCCTGGCACCTCCGCAGCCCATTTCGTAGACAGGGTTGATCCTGTGACCAAAGGTCAACGCATGGATCTGCTGCTCGATCTGGCCCGTGACCACGCCGCAGACTTCCTCCGATGCCTTCTGGGCCAGGTGCGCCCCGTCCTATGGGAGGAGCGAGTGCAGGACGGCGATCAATGGCTCTGGTCAGGGCTGACCGACAACTACGTACGGGTGTACGCGAACGACACGCGGCAACTGGGCAACCACATCACGGACACTAGACTCCTGGAGCAACAGGGCCCGCACCTCATCGGCGCGCCAGTCTAGCGACCAGTACCAGTATTGCCGTAGGCGCGCCTGCCGAGTCCAAGCCTCAGAGGCTTACAGGGCGCAGGGTTATCCCGCCGTTGCGCTTTTCCAGGTACCCCGCTCTCTCATCGCAGCCATGCCCGAAGATCACCAGCCAGCCATCTTTTGCGGCCTGCTCCAGCATCTCACGCTTTATCTCCAGGGTATCCTCAGGATACTGGTCGTGGGCCGCGATGTAAGGCAGGGACAGATGATGAGACGTGGGAATGAGATCTCCCAGGAAGACCACCTTTTCGCTGCCGTAGGTGAGTTTCACAACCTGGTGTCCACGAGAGTGACCTCCCGTCTCCTTGACCCACAGTCCCGGCAGAATCTCGGCGTCGCCGTCCACCAGTGCAAGCTGGCCTGAATCCTTGAGGCAGGAGAAGTCCTCCATGTGGTAGGACGACTTGCCACGCTCATTGGGGGCCATGGCATCCTCCCAGCAGGTCTTCTGAACATAGTAGGTCGCCTTGGGAAACACGGGAATGCACCCGCCGGACCGGTCAATCTTGGTGCAGCCTCCTGAGTGGTCGAAGTGCAGGTGAGTCAGGATTACCTTGTCAATGTCCTTGGCAGCAAGTCCAAACTCCTTCAGACCTTTGGCCAGCTTGCTGGAGGAGAGGCCGTACACCTCTCTCAGCTTGCTGGTCTCCTTCTTTCCCACGCCCGTATCCACCAGGATATTCTCGTGTTCAGTACGTATGAGAAGGCAGTTCAGCCCCAAACTTACCCTGTTCCACCTGTCGGGCTTAACCTGCTGTTCCCACAGCACTTTCGGGACCTGGCCGAAAACGGACCCACCGTCGTATTTTATGATTCCATCGCTGAGAAGGTGGACGGTAGAAGCGCCCGCTTTTACCATGGGATTTCCCCCTTTTGATGCTGGTCAGCACAAGATAATAGAAAATAACAATCCGCTAACCGGGGCACACTGATACAAAAGGCCGTGGCCGGGAATGGGGCCTCAAAAAAGCCAATAGCCAGCACAATAAGGCGGCTTTGGAAGTCTTGGGGAGGGAGCCATCCTCCCCGAAAAAGTTGCTATTAGGATGATATGGCCTCCCACGATTGGAGTGTCAAGAGTACCATTGGTCGGTTTCTGGACAGTTTTTGAAGAAGCGTTAACCAAGGGACGCGAGTCGCGCTGCCGGCTGAAAGAGTGGTGGAAGCGGGTGGTGTTGCACTGCAACTGCCATTGACCTAAAATGAGCGTCGAAGCAGAGCTTCAAGATGTCATTCCATACCGAAAACAGAGGTGCGAAATGTCGAGTAAGGATGAGTTCATGGCCAGTATGCGGGCCAAGCACGACGATCTGGTCAAGAGCCTGATGTCCGTGCCGGAGGCGCAAATGGGAGAGGTGGCGGCATGGGGCCAGCGGCAGATGCCCTTACGGTCAATATTCTACCAACTCATCAACCACGAGATTGAGCACACAGTCCACGCGGTGAAGACCCTGCGGGACCTAGGCATCGCTCAGTCGGAGGCCGAGGCCATTCTGGGAAGGCTTGAGGAGGCGCGCGGGCGGCTGGAAGGAGTTCTGGTCGGACTCTCCGACGAGGACTTCGACAGAGCCCCGGAAGGGGAGTGGTCGATGCGCCAGGTCCTGGAGCACATCATGGAAACGGAGGACGCCTACGGAGGCCGGCTGGAGCAGGCCATCAAGGACACTGCAGCCGGTTAGGCAGTATCCGGCCAAAGACAGGACTTAGGAGGACACACCCATGCAAGTAACACCTCACGTCTATGCGTGCCACGTCGACGACGGCGCGGTGGGACACCCGGGAGGGAGCAACAACTACTTTGTCGGCGACCCCACCGAGGAGATGATCCTCATTGACACGGGCCAGCACGACCGCTCCTGGACTCAACAGATAATCGACTACTACGAGGAGCTGGGCAAGCCGAAGATAGCCGGCATCGCCATAACCCACGGCCACGCAGACCACTACGGCGGCTTGGACAAGGTATTCGACGCAATGGGTGAACCCGAAGTCCGCTGCCACCCCAAACTGGTCAAGACCCTGGAAACGCTGGTTCCCAAGGAGCAGATCGTGCCCCTGAGATCGAGAGAGGTGCTGAGGACGGGCGGAGGCGCGGCGCTGCGATCCATCTTCACGCCGGGCCACTCGGTTGACCACGTGTGCTTCCACTTCGCCGGGGAGCGGGTGCTCTTCACGGGCGACACGATTCTGGGATCCTCGTCGGCCACCGTGTCGGACCTCTTAGCCTACATGAAATCGCTTCAACTGCTGACCAAGCTCCGGCACGACGTCATCTGCCCGGCGCACGGCGCGGTAGTGCCCGCCCCGAGGGGTAGGCGGCTGGTGCAGTGGTACATGAACCACCGGAGCCAGAGGGAAGAGGAGGTGCTGTCGTCACTGGGGAAGGGCATCACCAAGGTTGACGAAATGGTGAAGGACATCTACCCAAAGAACCTCAAGAAGGGTCTCCGGGACGGCGCGGCGCGCAACGTACGTACCCACCTGGACAAGCTCAAGAAGGAAGGGCGAGTTGAAGAGGTGGAACCCTCCTACAAGCTGAATAGCTGAGGAAAAGGCGAACCACACAGCGCGTCCGATATGGCCGAACAACCCAGGCTGACCTACGAAGCGTTCCTGATCCTGGCGGAGCAGCAGGGCTTGGCTATGGATGAAACGCACCTGCGGGAGCTGTTCGGCGAGGTGGAGGTCATGTTCCAGCGCATTGCCCTGCTTCGGAGCGTCGATTACCGGCCTGATGCCCCTCTGGCGTCGCCTGAAGCCGCTTCAGAGGGATAGATGAGTCTATGGAGGACCTGACCCGGCTCACCGTCGCCCAGCTGGCCCAACGCATTCGGAGCAAAGAGGTGTCCCCTGTAGAGGTCGCCGAGGCCTTCCTGCGACGCATAGAGGCCGTGGAGCCGAAGCTCAACGCCTTCATCACGCGCCTTGACGACCACGCCCGTCGAGCAGCCGCGACCGCCGAGGCCGAAATCATGGCAGGGGAGTACCGCGGCCCGTTCCACGGCATCCCTGTAGGCCTTAAAGACCTCTTCTGGACCAAAGACGTACGGACCACCTCCGGCTCGCTGCTGGACGCAGATTTCGTTCCCACTGAGGACTCTGCCGTAGCCTCACGGCTGATGGCGGCAGGCGCGTACTGCATCGGCAAGCTCCACATGACGGAGTTCGCTTTCGACGGCACCAGCCGGAACCACCACTACGGCCCCGCTCGCAACCCCTGGGACACCGCGCGTATGGCAGGTGGCTCCAGCAGCGGGTCGGGAGTGGCGGTTGCGAGCGGGGAAGCGCCGATAGCCTTTGGCACAGACACGGGCGGCTCCGTACGAGTACCCGCCGCGCTGTGCGGTATCACCGGCCTCAAGCCGACCTACGGCCTTATCAGCCGCTTCGGGGTCACTCCGCTGTCCTGGTCCATGGACCACGTCGGCCCGCTGGCTCAAACTGTGGAGGACGCGGCCCTGGCGCTGAACGTGCTGGCCGGACACGACCCAAGAGACCGGGCCTCAGTAGACGTCCCGACACAGGACTACACACTGAACCTGGACCGCGGGGTGAAGGGAATGCGCATCGGTGTGCCGCGGGAGTACGTATGGGACATGGTAGACCAGGAAGTGAACAAAGCTTTCGATGAGACTATGGCCGTTATGGAGTCCCTGGGCGCAGAGGTGCGTGAGGTGTCCATCGCGGACCTGGAGCTTATCAACCCGGCGGGAAGCGTGGTCCAGACCGCCGAAGCCGCTACAAT
Source organism: Dehalococcoidia bacterium (assembly GCA_965218945.1). Taxonomy (GTDB): domain Bacteria; phylum Chloroflexota; class Dehalococcoidia; order Lucifugimonadales; family UBA2985; genus DAOUJW01. Next base: position 1,367,289 of record OZ244718.1, on the reverse strand, counting down.
TCATCGCCCACGGCTGCTGGCGTCGGGGGATCGGTACGACCCCGTCATCCGCAGGCGCTTCGAGAGCGGGCTATTCGTACCGGCTGAGGCGTACCTGACCGCTCAACGGGTGAGGGCCATGTGCAGACAGAGTATCCTGGACACCCTGGAGCGGGTAGATCTGCTGGCCGTACCCACTACCTCCATAGCTGCGCCCTTAATCGAACAGGAGCGCGTTGCCGTCGGCGGGCAGGACGTATCAACCAGGGAGGCCTTGCTGCGGATCACGCGAATCTTCAGCGCGGTGGGCCTGCCCGCCATCTCGATCCCGTGCGGGCTTACTGAGGAGCGCCTGCCCATAGGTTTCCAGCTTGTGGGGAAGCCTTTGGCGGATGCGCTTGTCCTCCAGGCAGCCCACGCCTATCAGACCGCCACATCCTGGCATCTGGAGCGGCCTGAGCTGTAGAGAGGTTTCTCACGCCCCAGCCCGGTGAGGAGACCTTTGGGCGACTTTCTTCGAGGCTACATTCCAGCCAGTGTGAGTATGGCAGCTACGTCATACCCATAGACCACCCCTGCGGAACTTGTCCTCGTGGGAACGGAGAGCAGTGGTCTACCGAACCCTATCACAGGCATCCTGGATTCCTGTCCCCGTATCAAGTGCGAGGACATGCTTCAGGAGACCTTTGCGCAACTTGCTCCGAAACTCCGTTATATGTCATTCCGAGCGCAGCGAGGAATCCAAGGCGTTCCATCCAAGTCAATGCAGCTTTGTAGGCAGAGGCTTTAGATTCCTCACTTCGCTGCGCTATGTTCGGAATGACAGTAGGCGCGCCTCTTCACGTGATGATACACGGAGCTATGCAGGGGTCGCCTTACCCAGAAATGACGGATAGTGTACAAAGCGATTTGCGCAATGGACTACGAAATTACCCTCGGTTGTCTTTCTCACAGGCGGGAGGCGCATTCAATCTGCGTCAAGTGTGGAAGAAAGGGTTACATAAGAGGGTCGAAATTGCGTAAAATAGAGTCACCAACCGGGCGATGCCCAGGAGAGGTGGATGCTGCGAATATTCCTCAGTGAGGGACCGAGGAATAGCTCCTGGCTAGCCTTCTATCGAGGGGGTGAAAATGGCAGAGAGTGCGCTATCAGGACTGAGAGTCGTGGAGCTCGGCGATTTCATTGCCGCGCCATACTGCGCCAAGCTCATGGCCGACTTGGGCGCGGAGGTCATCAAAGTCGAGCCGCCGGGCGCCGGCGACTCCGCGAGACGCTACGGCCCTTTCCCCAACGACGAACCTCACTCGGAGCGAAGCCTACTCTTCGCTTACATGAACACCAGCAAGATGGGCGTTACACTGGATGTCAGGAAACCTCTGGGGAAGAGGGCCTTCAAAGAGCTGTTGAAAGACGCCGACGTGCTGGTGGAGGCAAATCCGCCAAGGGTGATGGAGGAGCTAGGACTGGACTACGACTCCATCAAGGATGTCAACCCGGAGCTGATCGTCACGTCCATCACGCCGTTCGGTCAGACGGGGCCGTACCGGGACTACAAAGCGACGGAGCTCGTCTCATTCCACACAGGCGGACTGGGTTACGGGACCCCGGGTGAAATCGAGGAGCCGGAGACACATCCGCCCCTCAAGGCAGCCGGTCACCAGGGCAACGTCCAGGCCGGCATAACCGCAGCCTCGGCTACCATGTGCGCCCTGTTCGCCAGGGACTTCTCCGGCCAGGGTCAGCACGTGGACGTATCAATTCAGGAGCCGCTGCTATCGGCCATTGGATCCGACATCATTGCCCACACCAACAGGAGGGAGACGCCCACCAGGATAGCGGCCCTGGCGCTTCGAGTCCCAGGCCGAAAGCCGTTCCTGGCCAAGGACGGCTACGTGACCCTGACGATGGTGCAAGACCACTTCTGGGAGTCCCTGAAGGGCGTATTGGGACACCCGGAGTGGACGGAATGGGAAATATTCAACGAACGCGAGTCCCGCAGAGACAACATGGATGCCCTCTATCCCCTGGTCGAGGAGTGGACTCAGCAGCACACTATGGAGGAGCTGTACCAGATGCTACAGGTGGAGGGGCACATCCCGTCTTCCCCAGTTCACTCCATGGAGGACGTGGTGAACCATCCTCACTTCGTGGAGCGGGGCACCTTCGTGGATATGGAGCATCCCCAGATAGGCGAGTTCAAGTCTCCGGGGCCGGCCTACCGCTTCTCCGAGACGCCCTGGCAGGTATCGTCGCCTGCGCCCTCGCTTGGTCAGCACAACGAAGAGGTGCTATGCAATAGACTGGGGTACTCGAAGGACGACCTGGCGCGTATGCGTCAGATGGGCGTCGTATAATCTCGCAGCAGAATAGCAAAAGTCACACGGGAGGGAGCGATATGAGCCGACTACCATTGGGAGGAATAAGAGTTGCCGATTTCACCCAGGTGGTGCAAGGGCCTTACTCGACAATGATGCTGGCAGTGATGGGCGCGGAGGTGATCAAGATAGAGACCGCAAGCCGTCACCCTGGAGACACTCGGATTGCAGGCGGGTTTGTCAGGAACAACATCAGCAAGAAGAGCATCACCCTGGACCTGAAAGACCCGAGGGGCGTGGAGGTCGCCAAGAAGTTGGTGAAGGTCAGCGATCTGGTGGTAGAGAACTTCGGGACGGGCGTTATCGAAAGGCTGGGACTTGGGTACGAGGACCTGAAGAAGGTGAAACCCGACGTTATCATGCTGTGCAGCACCGGCCTGGGGCGCCGGGGGCCGTACAAGAACGCCATAGGCTACTACGCCGAGGTTGCCAACTTCGCCGGCCTATCCTATCTCACAGGCTTCAAGGACGGCAGGCCGGGGCAGGTGGCAGGCATATGGGCGGACCACCTGACCGGGATGCTCATCGTGTTCGCGGTGCTGGCTGCGCTTCGCCACCACCGGAAGACAGGGCAGGGTCAGTACATCGAAATGTGCATGGCCGAGAACGTCATAGCCGCGCTGCCGGAGCGGTTCCTGGACTACACCGTCAACGGACGGCACCAGGCCCCTGAGGAGAACCGCGACCTGGCAATGGCGCCTCACGGTGTGTACAGCTGCCAGGGCTTCGACAAGTGGGTCGCCATAGCCGTCAGCAACGAGGAGGAGTGGGCCTCCCTCTGCCAGGTCGCGGGCCATCCAGAGTGGGCCGAAGATCCGCGCTTTGCAGATTCCCTCAGCCGCTGGCATAACCAGGATGAGCTTGACAAGCTAATCACCGAGTGGACTTCGGAGCGCACCGACTACGAGGTGATGCACATTCTGCAAGAGTCGGGAGTCGCCGCCGGGCCGTCGCTGAACGCTGAGGGCCTGGTGAATGACCCGCACCTTATTGACCGGGGCCGGTTCATACCCCTCGGAGAGGTTGAAGGCAATCCGTACACGCAGGTGGCCCAGCCCTGGCACATGAGCGACGCGCCGACTCCGAACTACGACCGGGCGCCGGACTTGGGCGAGCACAACACGGAAGTCCTGAGAGACCTGCTGGGCATGTCCGAGGAGGAGATTGCCCACCTGACGGATGAGAGGGTGCTGGTCTGAGGCGGGTGGAGCCTGTCGAACCAGATGAACGGTGTCAGAGATAGTTCCTGTAGGGGCGGTTCGCGGAGCCTGTCTCATAAAGGGTGTGTATTTTCGGATGTGGGTGAAACGGGTTAGAATTGTGGCCAAGAATTGATTGATGGAGAGTTCAATGCCGCGTCGCCCACTGAACCGAGAGCAGCCGTGGTTGTTTCCTCCTACACTGGAGGAAGTTGTGCCCGAAGACCATCCGGTGCGGTTTGTGGCGGAGTTTGTGGACGCTTTGGAGCGTTCGGGATGGTCTGAGTTGGGAGTTGAGATAGATGGTGAGGCATTGGGAGCGCCATCGTACCATCCTCGCGGGCTGCTGAGCGTGTGGTTGTATGGGTTCATGACCGGCGTGCGCTCGTGCCGCAAGCTGGAGGCGGCCTGCCGAGACCAGATACCGTACCTTTGGCTGACAGCTTGGCAGCACCCGGACCACAATACCCTGTGGCGGTTCTACAGAGACCATCGTGGAGCGATGAGAAGGCTCTTTAAGCGAACGGTGCGCACGATGGTGGCCATGGGCTTGGTGGAGTTGGCGGTGCAGGCTGTGGATGGGACGAAGATAGCTGCCAATGCAGCGAAGGATAGGAGCTTTGATGCTGAAGGGTTGCAACGGTTGCTGAAGCGGGTGGACGCGGCGATCAGTGATCTTGAGGCGCAGAACGAGGCTGGGGAAGACGCTGTCTCTGTGCGTCTGCCGGAGGAGCTTGCCAAGAACAAGGCGCTGAGAGAACAGGTGCAGCAGGCAATGGAACAACTTGCAGGTGAAGAGGGACAGCAACGTATCAATCTTACCGATGGTGATGCGAGTCTGATGAAGGCTGGTGGAGGCATCGTGGCTGCTTACAATGCCCAAGCGATGGTCTCGCCACTGGAGCCGGGCGCCGGCGAAGGCACGGGGCTAGTCATCACCGCAGCGGAGGTGGTGTGTGAGGCCAACGACAGTGGTCAGTTGACTCCAATGCTGGAGCAAGCCGAGGAGATGATTGGAGACAGGGCGGAGGCAACGCTGGCCGATGCGGGCTATCACTCCGGCGCCAACCTGGAGTCGTGCGCCCAACGGGAACAACAGGTGATCATGCCGGAGTCGCAGCACAAGGCCCTTGAACACCCCTACCACAAGGACCGTTTTTGCTACGATGAGCAGATGGATAGCTACACCTGTCCCATGGGCCAGATACTGCGCTTCACCCGACTCAAGCGTACCAGGGGAACGCTCATGCGTCTGTACCGAGCCTCCGGAGCCGTCTGCCAGGTGTGTCCGGCCTTCGGGGTCTGCACCAAGGATGGGCGTCATGGGCGTGGGCTGGAGGTAGGTCCTCACGAAGCTGTCCTGCGTCGTCATCGGGTATGGATGTCTACTGAGGAGGCCAAAGAGGCGTACAAGCAGCGTAAGCAACTGCCAGAACCGGCTTTTGGGATCCTCAAAGAGCAACAGGGCGCTCGGCGGTTCTTGCTCCGTGGCATTGTCAATGTGTCGGCCGAATGGGTCTTGTTGGCCACGAGCTTCAACCTGCGCACCCTGTGGCGCGTATGGCGCGACCGGGGCAGACCCAGGTGGAACCAGAGATGGGCGCAGGCGGCGATAGCAGGGCCATGAGGGGGTGACCGACGACGGCCTAACCAACCATGTCTCCTAATCCGCGCCGCCTGCAAGATCGAATGACGGTCAAGACATCGCTCCGACTGTGACAACAGACTCGGACTTGGCACGACCGACTCACCAATAGTCACCAATTCATCATTCTGGGACAGGCTCCGCGAACCGCCCCTACAGGCTTCATTCCGAGCGAAGCGAGGAATCCAAGGCGATTCTTTCAATGCATCGCAGCCTTGTGCACTGGGGCTTTAGATCCCCGTCCCCGTATCGGAGTACGGGGCAAGCTTCACAGGAATGACGGTGAGGGCAATTCTTGCGAGATGACGCTGTGGGTTATTCAAAGGGAATTATATACAGTTTTACCCAGCGCCGTTTCTTTCAAGGGACTGGCGTGTAATAGGAGGTAGAGAGAATGGTTAGAGAAGCTATGCAGGGATGGATTGGAAGAGGTTACGCAGGCGGGTCACATCCTCTGGACTCAGGAGTAATGTCATCTCTTGGGGGTGGTCACCGTGATATTCAAGAAGTTCTAAATGACCCTCTACTAATTCCATATCTTTATTGGTCCAGAAAACTTGTAGGACCAGATGGTCAGGTAGTAGGTTATGAGGATGGAGCTGTACATCGCCGATTTCACCGACAGGTAGATGAAACGGAATCATAGCTAATCTCCTTTTGTAGTAGAGTCGTCTTGCTCTTGCTTTGTTTCTCCTTCTTCTTCGTGAGGAGGGAACAGGCCAATCTCGATAGCCATTGTATCATCTCCCGTTTCTTGGAAGATACGAGTAGCCTCATTGCGCTTCTTAATCCATTCCAACTGTTCAGGGGTGATGTCAGGCCGTCTAAAGGGGTTGTCAGTCCATCGTGAGTGTGCCATTGAGTCTCCTTTCATCATCTTGTCTAACGTCTGACTGCTAGGGCTTGTGTTTGCTCCCACACTCGCTGCTCTTGCACTACCTCTGCCTTCGTGATGGTGTCGATGTTAGCGAGGGAGTGTTCCCTTAGGTAGTCAGCGAAGCGCAGGGCGTAAAGGGACTTGGAGAAACCTTCTGTACTGATAACCTCGCCGTCAATGTCGATTAGAAGAAGGAAGGTTGGTTGTTCATAGGCTGGTTGTACACTGAAAGTCACACCACGACGCTTAAAGTTTTTCCATGCCACATCTGATAGTGGCTGCCATCCGTTGAGGTCAGCATAACGTCTACTTTCCCGATAGCTACGGCGGGTATCCATCCCGGCCCAGAACTTGAGTGTGAGACCGAGAACGAGGGATAGCCACCACGTCGGCCAGGAGATTATTATGAGAACGCCCCACACGGACGGTTCCGTGGATTCGGAGGGGAAGCCGATGAGGAGGGATATGAATCCCAATAGGCCGTTGGGAATGAGTGACCACAGGAGCCATGTGCCGAATTTGCTTTTAGTGCTTAGCAAGGTTCCGCCCCTTTCAGACCAGGTAGGACTTACTTGCTACAGCGAGTCACAAACCTCATGCGAGCCTGAAAGGGGCGATGCAACTGAATACAGGAAATAGCAATCATCATGTCCCCCAGTCGGCTCGCACAAGATTATGTAAGAGGCTTGATGCCTCGCTGTAGCGGTTTTAGTGTAACACTGGTCCCTATTGAACACAGGGTCTTTCGATTGTTGTCATGGTAGTAATCCTAACAATCTGAGAGCGCCGTGGGGCTGCCATGCGATGTTCCTGATGGCTGCTGCGATGTTGGTAGCTCCGCTCAGTCGGAGGGTGTTCAGCGCCACGTTTCTCAGGGCTGCCATCATCTGTGGCGCTGAGCCGGTGCGTACCTGGGAACCATCCTCCCCCATGGTCACGTCCCTCACATAGTGCAGGCCATTCTCAATGCGCCAATGGCCGCGCACCAGTTGGAGCAGTCTATCAGCCGGAGTCTGAGTCCCAAGGCTGGTGATAGCGTATCGCACCTGTCGAGTGGTCTTGCCTTTGATGCTGCGCCAACACTCCACCTTGATCACCTGCCGGTGTCCGGGCCACTCCAGATAGGTCTTCAGTGTGTCTGTAACCCACAGCCTGCGATACTCTCGACGCTCTCCATGTCTGTCCTCGGTCTCGGCATATCCATATGTCTCACCAACCACAGGCGTCTCAAAGCACAACTCTATGTCCTCGTATAGGCTCTTCTGGTTGCTCTTGACTATCAACAGATAGTCGCCACCCCCACCAACCACCTGTTCACACAATTGTCTCTGGCAGTACAGCGCATCCCCAGTCACCACCCTGTCTGTTACGATCGTCGTCTCCAACAGCGAGCTTGCCATAGCCAACTCCGACTGACGCTTCTCAGCCGTCACCCCCCTTTTTGACTCACCACCAAGCCCATGCGATGGCTATAGGCAGCCACAAGGCGGACTCCAGGCACCTCGTCCCCGTGTATCCCCCTAAGCGCCTTGCCATCTATTGCTATTGCCTCCTCTCCTGTTCCCAACTGAGATTCAACCCATTCCCCAAGCACACTCTCGAACGCATTCACGTCTATACTGCTGAACACCTTATGCAACGTGGATATCGCAGGAGTCCTGTCTCTGGTGAACCCCAACTCTTTCAGTGTAGCCGGGTCTTGCATCCTTCCCCATTGGGCTATGGCATATAGACTACGGGCGCCACTTGCTATTGCACACACCGATAACGCCAAGATTGCACTCAGCGCATGGCGACGACCATGCCTGGACCGGGGATCAGGCACTTCCTCCAGAACTCTGAGTAGGCTCTCTCCCAGTCCCTCCGCATTCATCCGCTAACTCTAACACTCTTCTTATATAATCGAAAGACCCTGCTATTGAACACAAGAGCCTTTACTTCACGGCTGCTTTATGGTATAATGTTACCTGACATAAGAAAATAGTAACATACGGACAGGAGATACGAATGGCAAAGGGACCGGGCAAATTCTATAGGAAGGGAATGACGATTACGGAAGCGGTGATGTACTTCTCGGATGAGAAGAGCACTGAGCAGTTGTTTATTGAGGCTAGGTGGCCTAATGGCGTAGCCTGCCCCTTCTGTGGGTCTATGGAAGTCAAGGAGAGGGCGACACGCAAGCCCCAGCCTTACAGGTGCAACGATTGTGGCAAGGACTTCTCGGTAAAGACTAGGACCTTGATGCACGGATCTAACCTCTCCCTGGGCAAGTGGGGATTGGCAATCTATCTTATGAGCACCAATCTCAAGGGTGTCTCTTCAATGAAGCTGCACAGGGACTTGGGAGTGACTCAGAAGACAGCTTGGCACTTGGCTCACAGAATCAGGCGAGCAATGGAGTCTCCAGAGGGAATGTTTGGAGGCCCGGTAGAGGTAGACGAGACCTACATTGGCGGGAAGGAAAAGAACAAGCACTCTGACAAGAGGCTCAAGTCTGGACGTGGAACGGTAGGCAAGGTTCCTGTAGTTGGAGCGAAGGACCGAGAGTCTAACAGGGTAATCGCCAAGCCGATTGAGAATCCTGACAAGCCTACCTTGCACAGCTTCATAGAGACTCATATCGGAGCTGGAATACAGATATACACTGACGAGGCCAGGGCATACGAGGGACTCACGAGTCATCTCCACCAGGCCGTAAGGCATAGTGTTGGGGAGTATGTCAACGGACAGGCGTACACTAACGGCATAGAGTCTTTCTGGGCAATGCTCAAGAGGGGAATTGTTGGCGTGTACCATCACGTTAGCGAGAAGCACTTGCACCGGTACACTACGGAGTTTTCAGGTAGGCATAGCGACCGAAATTCGGATACAATGGGACAGATTACAAGCATTATACAGAGGATGCACGGCAAGCGTCTGCGATTTGTAGACCTGATAGCGTAGGAACAAGTTAGGAGGCGTCCGTAATAATGTATTGGGAAGCAGAAATGAAATGTCGGAGCTGTCCGTACACAGAAGAGGGACGTATTTTGCCCGAAAGATCCAAAGAAGAGGCGTTGGAATCGACGCTAACTTGTCCAAATTGTGACTTGGAAGAAGGGCTAGTAGTGGTTGAATCCACTCTCAGGAGAAGGAAATAACATGGCAGCCGAAAAGCGCAAGAAGAGACCCAGAGGGCGTCCACCAGAGCACAACCCAATACCACTGCCAGCCTCATTTGAAGAGATAATGCAAGCAGTAGTAAGGACAAGGACGCCGGAGGAGATTGCGGAGATGTTGGAGGAAGAGAAGAATGAACGACCACGAAAGGAGCAAACCGACACCAGTTGAAGCAATAGTTGACACTCTACAGTGTTTTTACTATATTCTACGTATATTGATTTATTGTGCTTTGAGGTGATTGATGATTCAGCAACAGCAGTATAAGAATCAGTGTCAAGTCTTTTTGGAGGATGCGAAGAAGTACCTAGAGCAAGGTAATCTCTATCAGGCATCTGAGAAGGGCTGGGGCGCAGCGGCTCAGATGGTGAAGGCTGTGGCTGAGAAACGAGGCTGGGATCACAAGCACCATGATCTGATTGCTGAAACTATTAGTAATCTGCATAACGAAACAAAGGACCCCGAGTTAGTCACTTCGTATAATGCAGCTAATAGCCTTCATAGTAATTTCTACGAAGGGCGAATGTCACAAGCTGTTGTAGCTCTTAATCTATCTCAAGTAGAGTTGTTAGTAGGCAAGCTGGGGCGGTTTCTCCGGTAGGTTCTTCACAGCATCTCATATTCTCAATCCCCTTAGTCGGATTGGCTGAGGGGATTTTGTCATTCAGGAGTTATGCTGATGTTTGTGCTCAACTGCAACTGGCCTGTTTATCAAGCAGTCATTCATCACGACGGTTGCTATCAACTGAACAAAGGGGTCAGGGCCAGCTCTAAGAATGCCGAGCGTGTATATGACATTCCGTCAAGGGAACAAGCATGGCAGAGAGCCAGAGCGTCCCGGCCCAAGGGGAAGCGATGGTTGATTATCGAGTGTACTCATTGTTTCACTGGAGAGCGGAGGGAGAGCTTTGTTTCCAGTGATGGCGCAATCTTCATTCCATTTACTGCTCTGTTGTGAGCTAAGGCGTAACGTAGGAGAAAAATCCGAGACCCGGAGTATAATAGGAGTAAAGAGGGTTAATATGTATCGAAAGAGTAGCTGGAATTCTTACAATAGGCGGAGAGGGAATTCGCTAAACGAGATTACCGAGCCGCTTGTGGTGGCTGGGGTAGGAGTTCCTGTAATTCTCATAGTAGCTGCCATCGCTGTTCATCTTGGACGGCTGGTTTTCTAAGCATAGGGTAAAACTGTATATAATTCCCTATTCAAAGGTCTCCCTCAGCAGGAATGGGGTCAAAATAGCCGTGGGAGAACTTACAGCTGCGGTCGCCTCTCGAACCAGCCCGCATGCTGCTGGTAGGCGTAGGCCACGTTCATTACGGTGGTCTCGTCGAAGGGCTTTCCGGCTATCTGCAACCCGATGGGCAAGCCTGCGCCTGTGAAGCCGCACGGCACGGAGATGGCGGGAAGTCCAGTCTGATTGAAGGGCGCTGAATAGCTGGGCCGTCCCAGAGCAGCCAGTGGATCAAGCCCCTCGAAGGTGGACGCAGGCGTGACGGAGGTGGGGCAAGCTATGACGTCCACCCTTTGCAGCGTCTCGGCAAATTCACGCTTTAGAAGGCTGCGGGCCCTCTGGGCCTGGATGTAGTCGTGGGCCGTGAAGAGGCTGCCCTGGTAGAATCGCGTCCGCACCATCTCCCCGAAGTTCTGAGGCTGAGACGCCATGTTGTCACGGTGGTACGCAAAGGCCTCGCTCAGCATAATGACCGTGTTGGATATGCCGGCGTGCTCAAGGCTGGGAATCTCCACCTCTTCAAGGCGCGCCCCCAGCGCCTCCAGGTCAGCCAACGCCTTGTCAACCGCCTCCAAGATCTCGGGATCCAAGCCGGAGTCCGTGTCGAAGAAGTAGTGACGCGGCACGCCGATGACCATGCCCCTGACGTCGCCCCTCAGATGGCCGAAGTAGTCCGGGACCGGCGCCTGGCTTGTGGTCGGGTCTCTGGGGTCGGGCCCTGCGATGACCTGTAGCATCAGGGCGGCGTCCTCCACAGTCCAGGTCATGGGGCCGCAGTGGTCCAGAGACCAGCTAAGGGGTATGACTCCGTAGCGGCTCACGCGGCCATAGGTGGGTTTCAGGCCCACAATGCCACAGAGAGAGGCGGGCCCTCGTATGGAGCCTCCGGTGTCGGACCCTAGGGACCCCATGCACAGGGCGGCTGCCACGGCTGCGCCTGACCCGCTGCTGGAGCCTCCGGTCACGTGGTCCAGGTTCCAGGGATTGCGCGCCTGCTCAAAGAGGCTGGTCTTCGGTCCTCCCAGGGCGAACTCGTGCATGGCCAGCTTGCCCAGCAGAACGCCACCGCCTTCCTTCAGTCTGAGGGTCGTAGTGGCGTCCTCCGACGGAACGCGGTATTCCAGCACCTTGGACTGGCCGGTGGTGCGCACGCCCTCGGTGTCGTACAGGTCCTTGAGGGCGATAGGTATGCCGTGAAGGGGTCCTCTGTACAGCCCCTGCAGGACCTCGGCCTCGGCGACACGCGCCTGGGCAAGGGCCGCCTCCGGCAGGACCGTCACGTAGGACTGAAGCCTACCGTCCACCTCATCGATGCGCTCGAGGAAGGCCTTGGTCAGCTCCACCGGCGATATCTCGCCGGACGCTATCAGAAGGCCAGCCTCGTGAATGGTCAGGGTGCATAGCTCTTTCCGGTCTAGACTCACAGCGACACCTCCCTAGTCGGCGCTCCACTGAGGTGGAAACACGCCGGCCACCTCTTCTTTCTCCAGGTCAGCCGAATGGAGCGCTTCCAGACGTTCCAGGTTTCTCTGATAGTAGGGGATCAGCTTCTCTAACTCCTCGTCGGTGAGGGTCAGTCCCGCTCTCTCCAGCAGCAGGCGTATGGCCTCGGTTTCATTTGGTTCCATGATTCCGCCTTTCAGATGTGATCAGCGATGGTTGTAGTGTAGGGAATTGGACGTTAAGGGTCAATAAGTGAGATGGGGTTGGTCAAGTCAGCCCATATGTGGTAAATTATCACCAGTATTTCAGAAGAATTCACGGGAGGTAATATGCTGGACTATAAGCCAAACATGGTCCTATCGACCAAGGAGTACAACGTAGTAGGCACCAGGCCTATAAGGCACGACGGCACGGACAAGGTAACCGGCCGCGCCAAGTACGGCGCGGACATGCAATTGCCGGGTATGCTGCACGGCAAGGTGTTGCGCAGTCCGTACGCTCACGCCAGGATCAAGAGCATTGACTGCAGCAAGGCGCTGGAGTTGCCGGGGGTATTGGCCGTGGTCACTGCGGAGGACATGCCCAACATCTCAGCCAAGCTCGTGGACATGGAGGAGGGAGCAACCACCAACTACGGCTTCTTCTCCCGAAACATCCTGGCCAGGGAGAAGGCCCTGTACAAGGGCCATGCGATTGCCGCCGTGTGCGCCACCAGCGCTCACGTAGCCGAGGAGGCCCTTGATCTAATCGAAGTGGAGTACGAGGTGCTGAAGCCCGTCCTCACGGCATTGGACGCCATGAAAGAGGGTGCCCCCACCCTTCACGAAGCTCTGGTCACGCAGTCCAGCGCCACGCTGAGAGCGGGAGGGTGGGGTGAATCGCCTAGCGAAAAACCCTCCAACATCGCCAACCACTTCGAGCACAGGCTGGGAGACTTGGACAAGGGATTCGCCGAGGCGGACGTGGTCGTAGAGCGGGACTTCTCAACCAAGCGGGTGCACCAGGGCTACATCGAACCCCACGCAGCAACCGCCATGTGGGGGCAGGACGGCTACTTGACCATCTGGACGAGCACCCAGCAGTTGTTCGGCGTGCGGGACAGCGCGTCGGCAGTGCTGGACATTCCCACATCCCACGTGAAGACCGTCGCAATGGAGATCGGCGGCGGCTTCGGCGGGAAGGGCGTGGGCGGCATGTACCTGGAGCCTGTGGCGGCCCTACTCTCCAGGAAGACCGGAAGGCCGGTGAAGATGCAGATGAACAGGACCGAGGTGTTCGTGGCCAGCGGCCCGACCTCCAGCGCCGACCTCAGGGTGAAGATTGGAGCGACGAAGGACGGACGCATCACCGCGGCGGAGGCCCACCTGATATACGAGGCGGGCGCTTTCCCCGGCTCGCCCGTGGGCGGAGGCGCGCGCTGCATGCTGGCGCCCTATGACATCCCCAACGGCTACATCGAAGCCTATGACGTGCTGGTGAACACACCCAAGACGGCGGCCTACCGCGCGCCCGGAGCCCCCATCGGCGCATTCGCCGTCGAGACGGTCATCGACGAGATCTGCGAAAAGATATCCATGGACCCGATGGAGTTCCGCCTGCTGAACGCCTCCAAAGAGGGAACGAGGCAGGTGACCGGCCCGGTGTTCGGGAAGATTGGCTGCGTGGAGACCTTTGAAGCGGCCAAGGACCACCCCCACTACTCCGCTCCCCTGGGGGGACCGAACCGCGGCCGTGGAGTCGCAGCCGGCTTCTGGGGCAACGGCTCCGGCCCGGCCAGCGCCATTGCCAGCGTAAACCCCGACGGCACGGTTAGCCTGGTGGGCGGCGCTCCCGACATCGGAGGGACCAGAGTGGTTATGGCCATGCACCTTGCTGAGACCTTGGGCCTCGCCGCTGAGGACGTAAGGCCCTCGGTAGGGGACACCGACTCCATCGGCTACAGCACCGGCGCCGGAGGCAGCAGCGTGGCCCAGAAGATAGGAATTGCATGCGTTCAAGCGGGCGAGGATGTAAAGCGCCAGATGATACAGCGCGCAGCCAGTGTATGGGAAGTCCCGGCTGAAGAGGTGGAGTACGCCGCCGGCGTCCTCCAGAGCAAGTCCGACCCGGAACTGAGGCTCACCTTCAAGCAGCTGGCTTCCAGGCTCAATGCCACCGGCGGCCCGATTAGCGGTCGGGCCAACCTTAACCCCGGCGGAGCAGGCAATGCCTTCGCCATCAACATAGCGGATGTAGAGGTGGACCCTGAGACGGGCAAGGTGGACGTGGTTCGCTTCACCGCCATCCAGGACTGCGGCAAGGCAATCCACCCCGGCTACGTGGAAGGCCAGATTCAGGGCGGAGCGGTGCAGGGCATAGGCTGGGCGCTGAACGAAGAGTACTTCTACAACGACGAAGGTCAGATGATGAACTCCAGCTTCCTGGACTACCGGATGCCCATCAGCCTTGACCTGCCCATGATCGACACCGTAATCGTCGAGGTGGCCAACCCCGGCCATCCGTACGGCCTCCGTGGCGTGGCCGAGCTGCCCCTGGTGCCTCCAATGGCCGCCATAGCCAACGCCGTTCACAACGCCATTGGCGTGAGGATGGAAAAGCTGCCCATGTCTCCGGGAGCCATTCTGGAAGCCCTGTGGGACAAGGAGTCCAACGGCAGCTAGATCAACGACCAACCTGTAACTTCAGTGGGACGGCTCCCGCGAAATACATGGCGGGAGCCGTCCCACCGCAAAATTCCGTAAAGAGCGCATCGCTTTAGACTCGAAGCGTGGCCGATGCCCAGGATGAGGAATGACTACTGAACCACAATTGAACGAACAGCCCGACAAGCCCTGGCTTGCCTACAAGCGCGCCATGATAGTCGTCGCCCACCCGGACGACGCGGAGTTCGGATTCGGGGGCGCGCTTTGCAAGCTGGTAAAAGAGGGCATGGAGATCGCCTACGTCCTGTGTACAAACGGGAACAAGGGCAGCGGCGATCCAGAGATGACCTCGGAGCGGCTGGCAGTTATCCGTGAGCAGGAGCAGCGGGAGGCCAGCGCCATCACCGGCACCACCGACGTCACATTCCTCAGATATGGGGATGGAGAGTTGGAGGCTAGCCGCGAGGTAATCGGCAGGATTGTCAGGGAGATTCGCCGCTTCAAGCCGGAGATAATCTTCTGCCAGGACCCGGTCTGGCGTGGCCGCCACAACCACCGCGACCATCGAATGGCAGGCCAAGCAACATTCGACGCCTGCTACCCCTACGCCAGGGACCACCTTCACTTCCCGGAGCACCTGAGAGAGGGCTTTGAGACCCACAAGGTGACGGAGATCTACACGACGATGGGCGAAGACCCTGAGGTGGTCATTGACGTGTCGGACGTGATCGATACCAGGATAACGGCGCTGAAGTCGCACCGTAGCCAGATTGCGGACCCGGACGGGATTGAAGAGCGTATGAAAAACCGCACGTCAGAGGTAGCCGAGCGCTACGGCTACAAGTACGCCGAGGGCTTCCGTCGCCACATCTTCGGCTTCCGCCAGCCCCCTACTCGCAGCTCCTAGCTGGGCGAGTTCCTCCCTTTCTGGTCATTCCCGCCCCCGTATCAAGTACGGGGCAGGCTCCGAGCGGGAAGCCAGATTCCTGCTTCCGGAGACCTGTGAAAAACTCCGGTGTATCTCCTAGAAGAGGCTATCTTCTCCGTCATTCCCGTGAAGCTTGCCCCGTACTCCGATACGGGGACGGGAATCTAAGGCCCCTATTCCAAGACATCGTAGCCTTGCAGACAGAGTTTTTAGATTCCTGCTTCCGCAGGAATGACGGTGTGGCAATTCTTGCGGGATGACGCTATGGGTTACGCAAAGGTCTCTCTGCACGGGAGTGACGACGGGGGTGGTCGCGCCAGAGCGAGGTTGTTCAAAGATCTCCTTCCGCAGGAATGACGTGGAGCGGTGTTATTCTTGCGTCCCCGCCCCCGTATCAAGTACGGGGCAGGCTCTAACCTTCCCTCATTGGTGTGGAGGAAGGGATTCTGTGTGTGAGCCCAGGTTGTTCAAAGGTTCATTTATAGAGGCAGGGCGACCGGCCTCTTAGCTTGGGCGCTTCTGGTGACAGCCTCGGTGAACTCCATGTAGGCCACGCCATCCTGGAAGCTGGTGCGCGTCACCGGCTCCAATCCTTGGATGGCGTTGACGAACTCCTCCTCTACGCGCCAGCTGTCCTCCTTCTGAGGGTCTATGACTATCTCAGCCAGGGCGCGATCGCCTAGCTTGCCGCCGGAAAGGGTCATCGTCCGGGCGTCCAGGTGGATTGTACCCTCCGTGCCGAAGAGCCAGACCTCGCTGGCGGCCCCCAAGCCCGTGACGGCGCTGAAGGCCAGGTGAGCCTGCGCCCTGCCAATGGTGCAAAGCACATCCACGTGGTCCGGCACCGTTATCGGGGTCATCTGACCGTCCTCGCTGAACCTCTGGGGAACGACCACCCGCGTCATTGCGTATACCTCGGTGGCCGGGCCTACCCATCGCATGAGGGCTTCGTACCAGATGCCCATAGTCAGGATGTTGTACCCGCTGACGACACGGTCCTGTCGCCAGTGGAGAGGGCCGCGGAAGTCCGGGAAGCCGCCCTGGGTCACCCGCGCCTCAATCGCAATGAGGTCGCCCAGATAACCCGACGCAACCAGGTCCTGGACGGTGCGGTCTACCTTGAATGTGAAAGGGGAGGGCACAACCTGAGTGACAAGGCCGGGGCGGTTGCGAGAGGCCTGGAGCATTGCTTTGGCCTCCGCCGCGTCCATAGCCATGCGCGCCTCCGTGAGGACGTGCTTGCCGGCGTCCAGGGCCGCAAGGGTGACGGTGCAGTGCATGTAGGGCCACGTCCCTATGCAGACGGCGTCCACGTCCGGGGAGTTGACCAAGTCCTGCCAGTTGTCGAACACCCTGGGTATGCCGAACTCGTCGGCGACGCGCTGGCCGGAGGCCGCGCTGCGATTAGCCACAGCCACAACCTCAACCCCGTCGATGGCCTGGAAGCCCGGTATGTGCCTAAGACGGGTGTTGGCCCCGGCTCCCACAAGCCCAATCCTGATGTTTGCATTTGTGCTCATGTTCACTCTCCGTAAATGTTGGTTGGAAGATTACTGATATACTAAACTAAGCAGACTCCTTAGCCAACGCTTTGTTGGTCTAAACATTGTATGGTATCATGGCCCTGGCTTATCAGCCACCATCGCTCTGCGAGGGGAGTTGACAGTGTGACAAGCGAATCGTATTCGCCAACCGTAACAATAGACGTCCGAGAAATCCTCCGTTTCTTTGACGAAAAACCCGACTGGTCTATCAAACAAGCTACAAGCATAGTGGGCGTGGTTGGCGAGGATCTCAATGCGGCGTGCTTTCAGCACTATTTGAGGTCCATAGGCGCCTCTGCCAACTTGATGCCTCATCCTGTAACCACTGGCAAGAGAAAAGGTCCGCAACTGGATAGATGGATAGTGGTGGACTGGCCGGAGGGGCACAAGACTGTGTTTCAAACTGAAATCAAGAACTGGTCAGCCCACGCGATTGGCGGCGAGACGCTTCCCATTGAAGCAACGCCTGAGAGAGTGGCTGATTACAAACGAAGGCGTTGGGAAATGAGGTGGGATTCACAGCAACAGACCTTAAAAACTGCGCTCACTGCAAAGGTGTTGGTGCCTATGAAACTCCTGGGGGACCTGGAAGAGCACGCCGAAGATGTCCGGCCATTACTTATCTTCTGGGAAGCGCTGGGACCAAGTGACCAAGTTAACAACCACCTGTTCAGAGTTCCTAGTCCCGGCAGCGATTTCTCTGAGCTCTGGGTCTTCTCTGTATCGAGCTATCTGCGAAGCATTTCCCACACCAATATTGAGTTGGAGATGATGAATGCGTCACACAGACTCCAAATAATAGGTCGGCTATTCCCTAAGACATTGGGCAAATGATTTTACGCATAAAGAAGGCAACGTGACGCCGACGAGCTGGTTGCCCTTTAATCCACCGAGACCACCGCACCTTAGCAAGACAACCAGTTTCCCGAAAGCCACTGATAGGGGTGATCTATGGGCGTTGATCTTGACTACGTTTTTCATCCCCGCTATGTTGCGGCAGTGTGGAGTAGAAGCCGGTTGATCGGGGGAGGCACACAATGGCTATGACCTTAGACGTGATAGACATTTTTGGTGACGCGCGCCATATGCACAGTTCTGCTCTTGAGCAGTGGGAACAGGGGGACATACGAGATGCTGCGGAGAAGGCTTGGTGCGCCACCGTACGAGCGACACAGGCGTTAGTCCTGGCGCTCACGGGTATTATGCCGGTAACCTCAACGCAGACGCGAATACAGTTGGACATCTTGGCAGACAGCGACAACCGGTTCAGGATACTCACAGGCAGATACCTCTCGAGGCAGACCACCCTGCACGGAGAGTGCTTCTACCTCGGCCTGTGTGAGCCGCGCCAGACTATAGAACGCCGGGTGCGCGAAACATTTGACTACATCATAGACGCCGAGGGATTGGCTGCCTTGCCGTCCGTTGGACCCGGTGCGCCATAGTAAGGCAGTGTTTTTTTATGTACTCCATCCGTAGGGGGTGAATTATGGGCATTGAGCTTGACTACGTTTTCCATCCCCGCTCCGTCGCGGTAGTGGGAGCATCCACAAGCGCCAACCAGGGCAACGACTTCTTTCGCTTCATGCTGGGCCACCCCTTCAAGGGCGCCCTGCACCCAATAAACCCCAACGCGGAGGAGATCGAGGGGGTATCGTGCTTTCCCTCGGTGGAGGACGTGCCCGGGCCGGTGGACTACGTCATCTCCGCCATTCCGGCCACTCGGGCGCTCCAGCTTGTCGACCAGTGCGCCAGGAAGGGCGTGAAGGTCATCCACTTCTACACAGCCAGGATGAAGGAGACGGGAAGCGAGGAGGGGATACTGCTGGAGGACGAATTGCTGCGTCGAGCCAGGCGAGCCGGCATCCGGCTGATTGGCCCGAACTGTATGGGCATGTACTACCCGAAGGAGGGTCTGACCTTCAAGCCGGGGTTCCCGACGGAGTCGGGGCCGGTTGCCGCCATCTCTCAGAGCGGGGGTAACAGCGCCCAGATAGTCAACCTGGCAGCGGCGCGTGGCGTCCGATTCAGCAAGGTGTTGAGCTACGGCAACGCCACGGACTTAGACGAATCGGACCTCCTGGACTACCTGGCCGAGGACCCCGAGACGGAGATCGTCGCGGCCTACATGGAGGGCGTGAAGGACGGACGCCGCTTCTTCGATGTGCTGCGTCGCACGGCGCGTGAGAAGCCTGTGATCATCCTCAAGGGAGGACGCACCCAGGCAGGCGCCAAGGCTATCGCTTCCCACACTGCCTCTCTGGCAAGCTCCGGCGAGGTGTGGGAGGCCATGTGCAGGCAGGCTGGCGCGCTGTCCGTGTCCAGCATGGATGAGCTTATCGACCTGATGGTGACATTCCGCTTCATGCGGCCCGCTCAGGGGCTGCGGGTGGGGCTGGGCGGTGGGGGAGGGGGCATGAGCGTGCAGTCTGCGGACGCCTTTGAAGAGGCCGGACTGCGAGTCATTCCTCTGCCTCTGGACATACAGGAGGAGCTAAAGGCTCGAGACCCTGTGAACTGGGAGTGGATAGGGAACCCTATCGACGTGTCCATTCTCGGCGCAGGGCCCTTCAATTTCCGCGACATACTTCAGTTGATAGCGGACCACCCGGACTTCGATATGCTGGTCTGCGGCATTGACGAGCAGTTCAACCTGAACCGGCCCGAAGACGTGCCCAGAGCCAAGCAGACTGTGGATATGTTCGTCGAAGTGAGCCGTCAGACCTCAAAGCCAATGGCAGTTGTGCTGGGAGCCGATCTGCCCAAGGATGAGTGGAAGCAGCAGGCCGTAGGTGAGTTCAGGGAGACGTGCGTCCAAGCTGGCTTGCCTGTTTTCCCCACGACGGGCAGGGCCGCCCGCGCCATACGGCGTTTTGTGGACTACCACCGGAGGCGAGAGAACTTCGAGTAACCTACCTCGATACGCTGTCATCACCCCCATCCCGGCCTTCCCCCGTTGGGCGGGGGAAGGGGAATTCCTTCAGGGCTAGGAATTCGGCTGTACCAAGCCCATGAAGGCAAAGTTGGCGGAGGTCGGGTGCACCCAGGCCTCGTTGGGAGTCTGCTCGTTCTGAGTGATCCTGCCACCGCTCTCCTTGATCTGCTCCACCGTCTTCTCGATGTCGTCCACCTCTATGCTCACCATGTAGATGCCCTCGCCGTTGGGGTTGGAGGGAATAGCCCGCTCCTTCATAAACCGCCCCAGGTTGCTGTCGTCGCCCGAGGGTTGTATCAGTTCGAGTAGACTCTGCTCTCCGTTGCCCAGGGTTGCGGATATGAACCCGTATCTACGCTCGTTGGGCGGGGTCATTACCTGAAGACCGAAGAGCTTCTCGTAGCGCTCTATGGCTTCGTCCAGGTTGGTGACGGCTACGGAAAAGTACCGGATGCCCTTGAACATGTTGTCCTCCTTAGTTGGTTATGGTGGCGTCCGATGCGCGGCCTGCGCGGCCGCTTCACCCCATCTCGATCTTCCCCTTGAAAGGGGAAGAGGGCTTATTCGGCGCATCGCACGCTACTCCCCTCCGAAGTACCGACGCGGGGCGTCCACAGTCATCGCATCGATCTGCTCTTGGGTGACGCCCAATTCCTTCAGCCTGGGAAGCACCCGTCGAGGTATGAAGCAGATGCCGTCGGGATTGTACGTGGCGCGGTCTTCCTCAACCTCTGGGCTGTCGGCATAGCTGAGAGCGAAGTCGTGGGACAGTGTAACGTGGTCTGCCAGGCCCATATCCAGCAGCAGCTTCACGACCTGTGTGCGCTCCTCCCAGTTCAGCCCGCCGGGGCGCCCGCCGGGGTAGTGGTCCATACCCAGCAGGCATCCCTTGCGGGCAATGCCGGACAGGTAGTCGAGGTCCGCGGTGTCGTTGCTGTGGCCGATGTACACCCTGCTGAGGTCGACGCCCTCCTCCTCAAAGATGGCTATCTGGTCGTTGCCGACTTTGGCCAGTGCCGCGGTGTGGGTCGAGATGGGCACGCCCGTCTCGTTGCAGGTCATTGCCGCAGCGCGCAGGACTATGTCGTTCGCCGGCGTCACGCCCTCCTCGGACGTAGCAACCTTGATGACACCGGCCTTGATGCCCGTGCCTTCGATGCCA
Source organism: Dehalococcoidia bacterium (assembly GCA_965218945.1). Lineage (GTDB taxonomy): Bacteria > Chloroflexota > Dehalococcoidia > Lucifugimonadales > UBA2985 > DAOUJW01. Next base: position 1,346,165 of record OZ244718.1, on the reverse strand, counting down.
ACCTCTATCTCCCTAATGAACACCCTGGCCAGCTCCTCCGGCGTAATGCGGCTGATGGCCCTTGGAATGTCCAGCCATATCCCCGTGCAGGGGATGATGTGCACCTCCGATTGTTCAGCCACCCGTTCCAAAACGTCCATGTCGCGGCCCAGGTCCATAGTGGTCACATCGACGTAGGTGTTCACTCCATCGGCGGCGGCTTCCTTAAGGGCTTGCACGGACAGTGTGACAAACCTGTCCCGGTCTATGAGCTCCGGGAAGGTGTGGGGGATGCCCGCGGAGCTGACCATGACGTGCTCGTGCATGAGGGTGAACTTCAGTTCAGCGGCGTCCACGGGTCCGAGGACGGTGTTAACGGTCGGCATAGCGCACCTCCTGAGATTGGGCTTGCGGTTAATGCGGGTTCAGCTTCTCGCAGCCGCCGGCTTCAGCCTGTCCAGGTACTCCTTGCGGAACTTGGCGACCTTGGGCGAGATTACTATCTGGCAGTACGGCTGGCCGGCATTCCGCCTGTAGTACTCCTGGTGGTAGTCCTCTGCTGGATAGTATTCTGGCAGGGCGGTTACCTCGGTCACTATGGGGCGGCCCCATGTCTTGGAAGCCTCAAGTTCAGCAATCATCTCTTCAGCCGCGGCCTTCTGCTCCTCGTCGTGGAAGTAGATCGCCGACCGGTACTGCGGGCCGACGTCTGCTCCCTGTCGGTTCAGCGTGGTGGGATCATGGATGGCGAAGAAGACACCCAGCACGTCCTTGTAGGAGATGGTCTGTGGGTCGAATGTCACCTGCACGGCCTCCGCGTGCCCGGTCCTCCCGGTGCACACCTGCTCGTAGGATGGATTGACTATATGCCCGCCCGTGTAGCCGGACACTATGCTCTCCAACCCAATCAATTGTTCGTAGACCGCCTCCAGGCACCAGAAGCACCCGCCTGCCAGCGTAGCTACCTCTCTGCTGCCGTCATTCATGGCTCGTTACCTCCTGCGTGAATGGGTCCGATGGCCCGCGCCGCGCCGGCGGGTTTTCTTAGCCCGCCAGGTTCCGGCCAAAGAACTCGACCGCCTTCTCCCAGGAGTCCATTGCCTGCTCCGGCCGGTAGTTGGGGCGATGGTAGTACCAGAAGCCGTGGCCTGCGCCGTCGTAGCGGTGGAACTCGTAGGTCTTGCCGTGCTTCTTCAGCTCCTCCTCGTGCTGGTCCACCTGCGCCGGCGTCGGGCCCTGGTCGTCGTTGCCAAAGAGGCCCAGTATGGGACACGACAGCTGGCTGGTGAGGTCGATAGGAGCGACTGGCATCGCCGGGGTCAGGTCCTCCGCAGCCATGACGACCCTGCCTCCCCAGCAGTCCACCACGGCATCGAAGCCCTGGACGCTGGAAGCAACCAGGACGGAGTGGCGTCCGCCGGAGCACGTGCCGATGATGCCGACCTTGCCGTTGGAGTAGGGGAGGGACTTGAGCACCTGCATCCCCGCCTCGCAGTCGCCGATTACGCTCTCGTCGGAGACGCCACCGGCCGCGCGGGCGTTGGCTGCTACGTCGTCCGGCGTGCCGTGACCAGATCGATCATACAGGTCGGGACATATCGTCACAAAGCCGTGCTCAGTGAAGCGGCGGGCTATCTCCCTGTTGAGCTCGTCCCAGCCCGGAAGGTGGTGCGCCAGCACAATGCCCGGATATGGACCCGCTCCCAAAGGACGGGTGAAGTAGGCGTGTATAAGGTCGCCGTTGTGCCCCTTCATGGTCACCGTCTCTGCCAACATACCGCTATAAGCGCCAGTGTCAAACTGGTTCCACATACTTGCCTCCTTGGTTCTTTTTCTTTATGGACGGCTACAATGCATTTCGCGGGACGCCCTCTGTTGCAGCTAATGGGCGTCCAACGTGGATAATAGCAAAGACTCCCTGGCAGGTCTATAGAGGCCGCTTGCTCCAGGGAGTCTCTTCGTTGCCATGTGTTGGTGCCCAGTATCCTGTCTAACCCACACCCGACACCAGGAACAATCGGGGCGTTCCGTCACCCCTGCGGCAGCAGGGTTTGCCGGGCCCATCATAGAAGCCGTAGATTCCTGCCTCCGCAGGAATGGTTGCAACGGCCTGAATCAGGGCGCAGGGCTAGACGGAGGGGAGGCCCTCTCTGGGCCGAATCTCGTCCCTGAGCTGGGCCAGGTGCTCTTCATAGTGGCCGGCCCACATCTCGAGGAGGCTCAAGGGAGTGACGGTCTCGCCGTTTCGATCGCCCTTCCGCTCCAACTGCTCCGGGGTCAGCTCCATAACCATAGTGACGGCGCTATCGATGTCCGCGAGGATGTTGTCCCTTATTCGTCGCCACCCAGCCTCCGGGTCGAAGCCGCCGCCTCCAAGATTAGGGTTATCCTCATCAAGCACGCGCTTCACCATGTTCCGGAGGTAGTCGGCCGTGGTGTGCCTGAGCAGGTCGACCATTGACCACTCTGTGCCGTTGTTGCCCACCTCGGCGGACACGTCCGAAAGGCACATATCGTAGCCGTCCCGTATGCCGTTCAGGCGATCGATAATGGCCTGCCTGGTTGATTCCAGCGTGTTCTCAGTCATGTATTGCCTCCTTATATCAGATATCAGCCTTCACAGTTCCATGAATGCCCGCCTTGCAGGTTAGTGCTGAGCTGTCGACATCCGTACACATGGATTCCCGCTTGCGCGGGAATGACGAAATAGGTTTTGGTGGAGACGGGGGAGAGTCGAACTCCCCGTCCAAAGAGCTCTCCACTAGAATATACTACAGGCTTATCCGGTATTTGTTTCTCGCTCCCAAGGTCCCCACCGGCGCAGGTCCCTTGGGAACCAGCCGATAGATCTTGGTTCCTCCCTATCGGTGTAAGGAAGAGCAGCACCTCGACTTAATGGCGCCCATGTCCCGCCTTCGAGGAGAGGAGGGGATGGACGTGACCTGCCTAGTTAGGCGGCCAGTGCGAGCTTTTTCTCGCCAGTTACTTTTTTGCCGCCTGATTAACGAGGTTGACGACACCTCGGCCTGCAATCCTGCGAAGTCACCCCCTGTCGAAACCACGCGTCCCCATGATAGTCCCAGTATACCACACTCCCTAGCCGCGGGAGGCTTCACGCATTGCCCGCCCTATCTCCCGATCCTGGTCACGGTCCATTATGGCCTTGCGCTTGTCGTATATCCTGCGTCCGCGGGCCAGGCCCAGCGCCACCTTTGCCACGTGATTCTTGATGTACACTCTCAGGGGCACCAGAGTGAGGCCCTTCTGTCCCGCAGCGTCTGCGAGATCCGCAATCTGGCCTCTGTGGAGCAGCAGCTTCCTGGGACGCGTCGGCTCGTGGTTGTGGATGTTGCCCTGTGCATAGTGGGCAATGTGGGCGTTGTGAAGCCACATCTCGCCGTCGTCCGCGCGGGCGAAGGCCTGCTGTATGTTCACACGACCGTCTCGAACGGACTTGATCTCGGTGCCGGTGAGGACAAGCCCCGCCTCCACGGTCTCCAGTATGTCGTATTCGTGGTAAGCCCTCCGGTTTACCGTGACGGGCCGGGATGGGTCTTTGACCTTTGGGTCATTAGCTTTCTTCGAACGTTTTGCGGCAGTCATGGTCTTTCAGTAGCTCCCAAGCAGCGCTCAGCGAGACGCCGGCGCTGCGGTTATTCCAAGTTGCTCCAAGGCCCTTTCCAACTGCGGGTCATCATGGCCGTCAGGCCCGTCCATTTCCACGACGTCGGGGGCCAAGCCCTTCCCTTCGATCAGACGCCCGTCCGGAGAGTACCAGCGTCCGGTGGTGAAGTACAACCCGGAGCCGTCGCTGAGGGACTTGGCGAGATTTGCGCTGCCCTTGCCGAAGGTGGTGGTCCCAACGAGCGTAGCCCGGCCCCGGTCCTGGAGGGCCGCCGCCAGCACCTCGCTGCCGCTGGCGCTGCGATTGTTCACCAGCACAACCAAGGGGATGTCCAGCGCCAGCCCGTCCTCCTTTGCCGTGAAGTCGTACCTGTCTCCGTTGCCGTAGACCAAGTACAGGACAAGCTCCTCATCAAGGAATTCGCTGGCTACGTTGATAGTCGTCTCCAGGGAGCCGCCCGGGTTGTTCCGCAGATCCAGGACTATCGCCTGAACGTCCTGCTCAATCATATCCTCAAGCGCTTCGGTAAATGCCTCATCGGTATTGAGAGCAAAGGATGTGATCCTAAGATGGGCTGTACCACCGGGCAGCATCTCCCACTGTACGCTGTCTATGGTAATAGCGTCCCGCACCACTTCAACGATGGTTGGCTCCGGGTTGCCGGTTCGCACCACCAGGAGCCTAACGGAGGTGCCCTTTGGACCTCGAACACGAGAAACTGACTCTAACAGACTCCACCCCTTGGTGCTGACGCCGTCCACCTCCACTATAACGTCGCCTGCCATAAGACCGGCCCTCTCAGCAGGGGTATCTGAAATGGGCGCCACTACGGTGAGCCGACCGTCGATGAGTTCCACACGCGCTCCTATACCCTCGAATTCTCCCTTACTGCTCTCCAGATATCGATCGTACTGCTCCGGGTCCAGGTAAACGGTGTATGGATCGTCCACGACGTCGAGCATTGCATCTATTGCCACGCCACTGAGAACCGTTGGGTCCAGCGCAGCACCCGCATCTCTCTCGGCGTCCAGCATGGCTTCAATAGCCGCCTCTCCAAGGGTTGCTGCGTCTATGGTATCCCTCTCTACGAACTGCTGAGACAGGCTGTTCCAGACCTGGACGATGGCGATGTCTTTGGTTGTGGACTCCGACTCGGACAACCTGAGCCAGACATCCACAACCTCGTTGATTTCGGAGGGTGGCTCTGGCGTGGGTTCACCTGGAGCCGCAGAGCGGCAGGCCGCAAGCGCGACGAGCAAGGCCAGTGCCAGGAAGAGCAGGGAAGCGGTTATTCTGAATGTTCTTGGACTCATATCAGGCCGTCGCCAAGGCTGTATATCAATCTTAACACATCCGCTATGGGCCGTTCCTGCGTCCCTGGAATCACGGGAATTGAAGGCGTCGCGATTGTGTTCACACTCACCCATTGCCATTTTCGCGCGCAACGAGTACATTGAAATAGCGTTGGGGCGAGGGTTGCTGCCAACCGTCTGTGGAGCGTTTGAACAGGAGGGCAGTTATGGCACTGCTCAGCATGGAGATAGCCGCCTATGAGAGAATGCGCGACGTCTTGGAAGCTGACCATTTCGGCAAGTGGGTGGTTGTACACGATGAGCAGCTCATAGGCACGTACGAGGACTTTCAGGACGCGGCCGCGGAGGCTGTCGAGCGGTTTGGCCGGGGGCCGTACCTCATCCGAGAGGTGGGTGCCGGACCGATAAGATTGCCGTCTTCCGTACTGTACGGGCTCATGTAAATGCCAACGCTCAGGACCGGGGTGGACCGACGCACGCTCGTGGAGCAGGGGCCAACCCTGCTTGTGCAGGTCGGCTTTGACGCCGCGTTTCAGCCTGGGGGGTCAGTCGGTCCAACTCTGCCGGAGGACCGTCTGCAGGCCCTAGTGGATACGGGCGCCACTGAGAGTTGCATTGATTCCCATCTGATCAATCTTCTTCAGTTGCCAATTGTTGATCGTCGGGAGATCGCTGGTGTGCATGGATCCCTTGCCGTGAATGTCTGCCTTGCCCAGATTTATATCCCGGATTTGCGCTTCACCGTCTATGGGAGATTCGCCGCAGTCCACTTGGCCGCCAGCGGCCAGCAGCACTACGCTCTGCTCGGCAGGACCTTCCTACAGAACTTCACTACCACCTACGAGGGACAGACTGGGTTTGTGACCATCAGCAACGACTGAACTGGGTAAGCCGGTCCCTTACCCATACGCGCGCGGCTGGGGAGAAGGCGTCGCGATTGTGTAGAATTTCACTTGATAATCCACAGGCGCTATGCTATATTATCGTGAGTCTATGAGATTGAAGGAGCTAGCCTATGCTTGAGGACTACTTCCGCCAGTATGGGCTCATAGCAATATTCACTGCGATAGCGGTGATTATGCCGGCCAGCTTGCTAGTCCTTTCTTGGCTTTTTTCTTTTATCAGGATCCGCCCCCACAAGCCCAATCCCGCCAAGCTCAGCCCGTACGAGTGCGGGATGGAAATCATTGGGGACAGATGGCCCAGGTTCAACTTTCGCTATTACATGTTCGCCCTGCTCTTCGTGGTTTTTGACGTAGAGACAGTGTTCATATACCCTTGGGCGGTGCACTTCAATCAACTGGGTCTCTTCGCCCTGATAGAGATGCTGGTGTTCGTGCTTATTCTGGTAGTTGGGTGGGCTTACGCCTTGAAATACAAGGCACTGGAATGGAGGTAACATATGACTGAAGAGAGTAGACCTGATCAGTCAGTTGTGGAGATGAAGACGAACCTTCCCGTACCGCTCCACGACACCACGTGGGAGATGGACAGGGAGGAGGGGGCCACAATCAACGACATGAAGGCCACTCACATCGGCCCGTACGCAGTGGACTCCATCCAGGTGCCCTCTGAACTCGGCCGGGACGTGGTGGTCACATCCATCGACGCCCTGTTGAACTGGGGCCGAAAGTCCTCCGTGTTCCCACTCACCTTCGGACTGGCGTGCTGCGCCTTCGAGATGATCGCCAGCGCCATGTCCCGCTTCGACATCTCGCGCTTCGGGATGGAGGCCATGCGCGCCTCGCCCAGGCAGGCGGACCTGATGATAGTAGCAGGTACCGTCACGTGGAAAATGGCGCCCGCTATTCGCCGGCTGTACGACCAGATGCCGGAACCGAAATGGGTCATTTCTATGGGTGTCTGCGCCACCAGCGGCGGCCCCTACTACCAGGCCTACAGCGTGGTGCCCGGGGTCAACCGGATTGTGCCGGTGGACGTGTACGTTCCCGGCTGCCCGCCGCGCCCGGACGCCCTCCTGTATGGCATTATGCAGCTCCACGAGAAGATCAAGAAGAACAGTTTGGCGAACAGGTAAGAGGACGATAGATGACGATTGCCCTGGCAGCAGAGGACATCGCACGGCGGGTGGCAGAGGCCGTCCCGGGCGTTGTGGAGGAGTCTGACTCCAATGACGTGTGGGTAAAGCCGGAGTCAATCCGGGAGGTGTGCAGGTTTCTCAAGGACGACCCAGACCTTCAGTTCGACTACCTGGTAGCCGTGTCCGCTATAGACTACATCGACCACTTTGCAGTGGTCTATCACCTGGTGTCCATTGCCAGGAACCACAGAATGGTGCTCAAATCCCGGTGCTGGGACAGGGAGAACCCGACGGCGCCCTCCGTAGTGGACGTATGGGAGGGCGCGAACTTTCAGGAGCGGGAAGTGTACGACCTGATGGGAATCCGCTTTGAAGGCCACTTCAACCTGAAAAGGCTCCTCTTGTGGGAGGGATTCCCCGGTCATCCACACAGGAAGGACTATCTGGAGGCTCCGAGGTAGATATCCGGTATGGCGATACGCACAGAGCCAATCACAATAAACATCGGGCCGCAGCACCCCAGCACTCACGGGGTGTTCCGGATGCGCATCACCTTTGACGGTGAGGTTATTCTGGACGTGGAGCCTATCTTCGGCTATCTCCACAGAGGCTCGGAGAAGCTGGCCGAGGAGCGCACCTACGCCCAGGTGGTAACCCTGACCGACCGGCTGGACTACGTGTCATCCATGTCCAACAACCTGGCCTACGTGCTCGCAACCGAGAAGCTGTCCGGCATCCAGCCCCCCGAACGGGCGATGTACCTGCGCGTCATAGCCGCCGAGCTTCAGCGCGTTGCCAGCCACCTTGTGGCTACCGGCTTCTTCCTCAACGACCTGGGAGCGCTGGCCACACCTCTGATGTACTGCTTCAGGGAGCGAGAGAAGATCCTGGACCTCTTCGAGATGCTGTGCGGCGCGCGCATCACCCTCAGCTACATGAGGGTTGGAGGCATTTTCCAGGACGCTCCACCTGAATTCTGGACGGCCCTGAGAGATTTTCTGGGCTACATGCCGGACTACATCGACGAGTACGAACGCCTCATAACCGGCAACGAGATTCTACTCGCCCGGACCAAGAACGTAGGCATACTCTCTGCGGAGCAGGCCATCAACTGCTCAGTCAGCGGCCCAGTGCTGCGGGCCAGCGGCGTTAGCTGGGACCTTCGCAAGGCAGACCCCTACGAGATTTACGACCGGCTGGACTTCGATGTGCCGGTTGGGACGGTGGGGGATAACTACGACCGCTACCTGATGCGCATTGCCGAGATGCGCCAGTCTCTGCGGATCATCGCGCAGTGCGTGACCCAGATACCGGAAGGGCCGGTGAGAACGGAAGCGCCCTGGCTAATACGGCCTCCGGTGGGGGACGCTTTCGGGCACGTGGAGGCGCCCAAGGGCGAGTTGGGCTTCTACCTGGTCAGCGACGGCTCGATAGCCCCGTATCGCTGCAAGATACGCTCTCCGTCGCTCATTAACCTGACGGCCCTCAAGGATATGCTGCTGGGCTGGAAGCTGGCGGACATGATAGTCACCTTCGGCAGCGTGGATATAAACATGGGCGAGGTGGACCGGTAATGGGGCCAATAACCTCCGCTAACTCCTTTTACAGCAATCTGTACCAGTTCTTTGACGACTTGACGTTCTGGGGAGTATCCCCCGTTCCGAGCTGGCTGGCCTATTTCCTGGCCGGGTTCCTCATTGTGTTCATAGTCGTCAACGCCGTGGTGATCGTGACGACATTGGGAACCTGGGTGGAGCGCCGGCTCATAGGCCGGATCCAGTCCAGACTGGGACCCAACCGGTGGGGGCCCTGGGGACTCCTCACACCCGTAGCCGACGCCGTGAAGCTCCTGACCAAGGAGGACACCAGGCCCGAGGGAGTCGACCCCTGGATATTCAACCTGGCTCCCCTGGTGTTCATCATGCCCGTAATCCTGGTCTTCGCGGTCATTCCATTTGGCAAGAACACCTACGTAGCCAACCTGAACATCGGTATACTCTTCATCATCGCCGTAACCACGGTGCCGACAATCGGCATGTTCATGGCGGGTTGGGGCTCCGGGAACAGGTACTCTCTCTTCGGCGCAATGAGGGGAGTGGCACAGCTGATCAGCTATGAAGTCCCAATGGTGCTGTCCATCGTCGGTGTGTTGCTGCTGGCCGGCTCTCTATCCCTGGTTGACATGGTTGAAGCTCAGACCATCCCGTTCATATTCGTTCAGCCTCTGGGGTTCTTCATCTTCGCAGTGGCGGCCTCCGCGGAGATGAACCGCTCTCCCTTCGACATCGTAGAGGCGGACTCGGAGCTTGTAGCCGGATTCCACACGGAGTACAGCGGTATGAAGTGGGGCACTTTCCAATTGGCAGAGTTCATCGCCCCCTTCGGCACGGCGGCGATTATAGCCACTCTATTCCTGAAGGGATGGGAAGGCCCCTTCCTGCCGTCCCACCTCTGGTTCTTCATCAAGATGTCCTTCTTCTGGTTAATATTGCTCTGGATTAGGGCAACCCTCCCAAGGCTGCGCGTGGACCAGATAATGGGATTCGCCTGGAAGTTCCTCTTCCCCCTTAGCATAGTTAATCTCTTTGTAACCGCTACCGAGGTGCTCATCTGGAAAGACCCAACTGTGGCAGAACTGTGGCTCATGTCCGGTATAAACTGGGTAATCGCAATCGGCGGCTTGGTCCTGTTCTCGCATCTGGCGGGAGACAAGATAACGACCCGGCCACCTCTGGCGACCGCCCCGGGCAGAGGCACCAGCGCAACAAGCGAGGTGAGATAGATGTACGGACTAGGTATTGCAAAGGGTCTCCTTGTGACCCTGAGAAATCTGACCAGAAAGCCCTTCACCATCCAGTACCCCGAAGAGGCTGTTCCCCAGGCCCCGCGCTTTCGCGGCGAGGAGTTCGTTTGGTACGAGGAGCGGTGCACGGGCTGCGCAAGCTGCGCGAAGTACTGCCCTCTGGGCATCATCAAGATAGTGACACACCCCGGCGGCCTCAATATGCAGGAAGGGCAGTCATACACGGTTGACGTATTCGACATCGACATAGGCCGGTGTATGTTCTGCGGCCTGTGCGTGGAGGCGTGCCCCTACGATGCCCTGTTCATGGGAAGCGGATTCGAGCGCGGTCGATACAGACGGGACGACCTGGTTATCGACCTACAGGAGCTTAAGGAGGCGGAGAAGCGCCCAAGCACCTGGTTCCGCCCTCAACTTGAGGCAAAGAAGTACAACCCACAGAACGGGCAGCCACTTTCCTGGGACGAGGTGGGACGCTAGATGCTTCCTCTGGATGTGGCCTTCTGGTCCATGTCGGCAGTGATGGTGGCGTCCGCATTGGGTGTGGTGCTCGTAAAGGACATCTTCAGAGCAGCCCTGCTCCTGGTGGTTTCCTTCCTGGTGGTGGCAGGTCTCTTCGTGCTGCTGAACGCCGAGTTCCTGGCCGTGGCACAGGTGCTCATCTACGTCGGAGCCATATCGATACTGATAATCTTCGCCATCATGCTTACGCGCAACGTCCAGGAGGGAAACCCGTCCAACGGCTTTGACCACCCGGCTCGCATACTGGCGACGCTGGTGCTGGTGGCCATCGTCTTCGTAGCGGTGAGCACCGACTGGAACACCTGGGACAGCCTGGGACTGCATGTGCTGCCAGGGGACCCGGCCGAGGACCTGAGCAGCACCGAGCAGGGCGTCCGTGACGTATTCGGAAACACAACGCCGGTGATAGCTCGTCTCCTGCTGAGGGAGTTCGTGTTGCCCTTTGAGGTGGCCTCTGTGGTGCTGTTGGCGGCGGTAATAGGCGCGCTGGCCCTGGTGCGGGAAAGTGAGAACGAGGTTTGAGTCTCGAGAACATCCTCATTCTCTCAGGCATCATCTTCAGCATCGGCCTGTACGGGACTCTGGCCAAGAGGAACGTCATAGCCGTGCTTATGTCCATTGAGCTTATGTTCAACGCAGTGAACATAGCCGCAATTGCCTTTGCGCGATACGTGGTGCCGCGCGGCATAGCCGTGGATCCGGTGGCCGCCGAGAACGAGGTGGCCAGGGCTCTTGCCGAAGGCGCCTCCCTGGGAGAGACGGTGCTGAGCACTCTGCTCACAGGCCAGATATTCGCCATCTTCGTAATAACCGTCGCGGCCGCGGAGGTTGCCCTGGGGCTGGGGATAGTCATCGCTCTGTATCGCAACAGGGAGACCGTGGACGTAACCCGGGCCAATCTGATGAGGGGTTAGCAAGCTATGTGGGTAGACTTCAAGAAAGCGCCAAACCTGATGATAGCCGAGATGTGGAAGGAGCTCCTCGAAGGAGAGGGCCTGCCGACACATCTGATGCCGGAGGGGGACATACTCTCATGGGGAGAGCGGGTGCCGTTTCGCGTGATGGTGCCCAGGGGCAGGGAACACGTAGCAGAAGAGATACTCAGGAAGCTGTAGACGTCAAATCTATGAGCGCGAATCAGCATATAAGAAACGAAGGACTGCGCGTATGCGCAGCGTCGATAACACTGTCTTCGTCTGAGGACTTGCGGGAAGTGCAAGCAACTATGTTCAAGGGAGAGGCGTAAGAGATTATGAGTGAGGGAGCGGCTTGGGCCATTTTCTTCCTGCCTCTGGCTTCCTTTGTACTTATAGCCTTTGTTATCAGGCCGTTCTTCAACCGCTACGAAGCCTTTAGCGGCTACGTAACCATTGCGGCCATCGGCACAGCCCTCCTCCTGTCCATATGGGCGCTGGCCGCGGTCTGGAACGGACACGGCGAGATAGGCTGGGACCCCCATTCCTGGATTGTAATCGGGGAGTTGGAGATCTCCATCGGCATCCTCATGGACCCGCTCACAGCCGTCCTTCTGGTGGTAGTCTGCGGGGTTAGCCTGGCCGTCCAGATATACTCCCAGGGCTACATGCACGGGGATACGGGCTACTCCCGCTACTTCAGCTTCATGTCCCTGTTCACGGCCTCCATGCTGGGACTGGTGCTGGCGAGAAACGTCATCCAGTTGTACTTCTTCTGGGAGCTTGTGGGACTCTGCTCGTACCTTCTCATTGGCTTCTGGTACAACCGGCCTTCGGCTGCCGCCGCGGCAAAGAAGGCCTTCATCGTCACACGTCTGGGCGACGTGGGCTTCCTGCTGGCGATTCTGTACCTCTTCTTCCACAAGGACGCCTTCATATCCCAAGGTCTCAACCCCTTTGAAATCTCCCACATCAACCTCATGGCTGCCGGTGGCGAGTTAGCAGGGGCGCAGATCATTGCCCTGGGCGGCGGGGTAGTCACATGGATTGCGCTGGGCATCTTCGCCGGGGCGGTTGGCAAATCGGCCCAGTTCCCGCTCCACGTATGGCTTCCGGACGCGATGGAAGGTCCCACTCCCGTCAGCGCCCTTATACACGCTGCTACTATGGTGGTCGCAGGGGTGTTCCTTGTGGCACGCTTCTTCCCTCTGTTCGAAGCCTCGACCACCGCCATGAACACGGTGGCGTTAATCGGCGGGTTCACCGCCATCTTCGCCGCCAGCATGGGACTGGTGATGAACGACATCAAGAGAGTGCTGGCCTACTCGACTGTGAGCCAGTTGGGGTACATGATGCTGGCCCTGGGCGTCGGCGCCTACGAGGCCGCCATATTCCATCTGTTCACGCACGCCTTCTTCAAGGCGCTCCTGTTCCTTGGGTCCGGCAGCGTCCAGCACGCCTCTGGAACCTTCGATATGCGGTACATGGGCGGACTGAAGAAGCACATGCCGTGGACCTACGCCACCTTCCTCATAGCCGCTTTAAGTATATCCGGCATATTCCCTCTGGCCGGCTTCTGGAGCAAGGACGAGATACTGGCAGGCGCGTTCCATCACGGCGGGGATATAGGCACCCTGGTCTTCGCTATGGCCCTGGTGGCCGCGTTTATGACGGCGTTCTATATGTTCCGCGCCCTCTTCATGACCTTCCACGGAGAGTTCAGGGGCGGTGTTGAAGCAGATCCTGGAGGACAGGGCGGAGACGACTCGGTGCACCTGGCGGAATCGCCGAGGGTTATGGCCCTTCCCATGATCGTCCTGGCAGTACCTTCGGTGGTAGCAGGCTTCCTGGCCAACCCCCTGAACGCAGCCTGGGGTCTTGGCATCGTCCCATCCCACTGGTTCGCTCACCTAATGGGCTACGTAGACCTGGTGAACGTTGAGCCGGAGCCTTTTGACATTACAATTGCTGCCGGGTCCACGCTGGTGGCCCTTGCCGGCATCGGGTTGGCCTATCTAATGTACCAGAGCCGCGCGGTTAGACCCGAGGCGGTCGGGGCAGCCCTGAGGCCGGCGTACGTGGCCGCATACGACAAGTACCACTTCGACCAGGTGTACGAGGACTGGATTACCCGACGCGGGTTCTACGGCACGCTGGCCGCCGGTACGGACTGGTTCGACAAGAATATTGTCGACCGTATTGTTGACAGCATCGGCTTCATGGGACGCAACCTGGGGCGTGGCGTAGCTACGCTGGAGACCGGACAGGTGCAGGCGTACGGCATCGGCATCTCCGCGGGCGTGCTGTTCATTATGATAGGGTTCTTGATATGGGGTTGATAGAAGGTATTTTGAGGTAGATTAGTGCTCTCTGTCTTAGTTTTTCTACCCCTTGCCGGGGCGCTGGTAGTACTCCTGCTGAAGCAGGACAGACACATTCGTATGTGGGCTGCCCTGGTGACTATTGCAGAGCTGGCCCTGGCTATCGTCGCTTTCGTCATGTTCAGGACGGGCGACTACGCCAAGGAAGGGAACATGGAGTTGGTGGAGCGCTACGAGGACTGGATCCCCGCCCTGAACATCCAGTACCACCTTGGCGTGGACGGCCTGAGTATGCCCCTGGTGCTACTGACGGCCCTTCTGGGCATGTGTGCCGTTTTCGCCTCCTGGCACGGCATCAGAGACCAGGTCAAGGAGTACTTCATGTGGCTGCTGCTACTCCAGACAGCGGTCATGGGAGTGTTCGTATCCCTGGACTTGATCCTGTTCTTCATCTTCTGGGAACTGGAGCTCCTGCCGATGTACTTCCTCATCTCCAAGTGGGGCAGCGGACGGAGACAGTATTCCGCAATGAAATTCCTGGTCTTCACCTTCATGGGCAGCGCCTTCATGTTCGTGGGCATACTGACGCTCTACTTCTCCGTCGGGACCTTCAACATCGTAGAGCTGCCATCCGCCGTTGATGGAGCCCGTCTTCTCATTCCGGCGGTTTCCATCTTCAGCCTCCTCATGATCGCGTTCATAGTCAAGCTGCCCGTGTGGCCCGTCCACACGTGGCTTCCGGACGCCCACACCGACGCCCCGACTGCGGTCAGCGTTATGCTGGCCGGAGTTCTCCTGAAGATGGGCGGCTACGGGATGATACGCATCGGCGTGGGGATTTTCCCAGGCACGGCCCAGGAGTACGCCTGGCTGCTGGCGACCCTGGCTGTCATCAGCGTGCTATACGGCGCAGTGGTGACCCTGCGCCAGACCGACCTCAAACGGCTCATCGCATTCAGCAGCATCAGCCACATGGGATACGTGCTGCTGGGCATATCCTCAGTCGTTGGTGTAAGCGGCACGGTGTCTCCCGTGGGACTGAACGGAGCGGCGATGCAGATGTTCACCCACGGCACTATCACAGGACTACTGTTCCTGCTGGTGGGCATGGTGTACGACAAGGCGCACACACGGCACATTCCCGACATGAGCGGACTTGCCAACCGAATGCCCATAACTGCAGCCGTGTTCGTCATAGCCGGACTGGCTTCGCTTGGCCTGCCTGGCACCAGCGGTTTCGTCTCCGAAATTCTGATATTCCTGGGCACCTTCCAGGTGTGGGCCTGGTTAACTACGCTGGCAGTCCTGGCCATCGTCATTACTGCCGGGTACATCCTGTGGACGCTGCAACGGGTATTCTTCGGGCCGCAGACCCAGCGGTTCGCAGACATAGGGGACGCCACGCCGGTGGAGATGATCCCTATGGCTGCCCTGGTGATAGCCATCATGGTCGTCGGCATTTACCCGGCCGTGCTCACTGACGTTTTCCAACTGGGACTTGAGCCTATAATCCAATCCTTGCAGCTTTCAGGAGCGCCATGAAGGTGAACATACCATGACACTCCACGACGTATACCTCCTGTCACCGGAGCTTTCTCTGGCAGCCGTAGGGCTGGCAATAATACTCCTTGACCTAGTCATTGAGAAAAAGGGTGTGCTGGCGGCCGTGGCCGTAGTCGGGCTGGCGGTACCCTTGGCCTTCAGCGTCGCTCTATTTGGCGACCTGAGCGGCGAGCCGAACGAGCAGATGACGGGTATATACGGCACCCTGGTTGTGGACAAGTTCGCTCTGTTCTTCAAGTTCCTGGTGCTTGGCATACTTGCCCTCGTCATAATGGCCTCGGTCGAATACGTGTCCAGGATACGCCACTTCCAGGGCGAGTACTACGGCTTGATGGTGTTCTCCGCCGGGGGCATGATGCTCTTGGCGGCAACCACTGAGCTTATCTCGATATACATAGCCCTGGAGCTGACAGCGCTGCCGCTGGCAGCCCTGGCCGCCTTCCTGCGGGACTCCCGCTCCAGCGAGGCGGGCGTGAAGTTCCTGCTGCTCAGCGCAATGAGCTCCGCGGTGCTTCTGTACGGCATGGTGCTGACATTCGGGTTCACGGGAACCACCCAGCTATCGGAGATATTCGAGCGTCTTGGCTCCTCCATGGATCCCGGAGTGTCCTTCGGCAGTCACGCTCTGTTCCTGGGTGTGATACTCATAGTGGCCGGTTTCGGGTTCAAGATATCCTCGGTGCCATTCCAGATGTGGGTCCCCGACGTGTACGAGGGAGCGCCCACACCCATCACGGCGTACCTGTCCGTGGCCAGCAAAGCGGCGGGCTTCGCGGTCATACTCAGGGTGTTCTACCTGGCCTTTGGCGAGATAAGCCTGGACTGGGGCATACTCTTCGCCGCGCTCAGCGCCCTGTCCATGACCGTGGGCAACCTGGTGGCCATTGCCCAGAGCAACATCAAACGGATGCTGGCGTACAGCACAATCGCCCAGGCCGGCTACCTCATGGTGGGCCTGGCGGCAATCGCAGCCAGAGTGCCTGAAGGGGAGACCCCCATCGGCGCAAGCAGCGTCCTCTTCTACCTTGGGGCCTACGCTGTGACCAACCTCGCGGCCTTCTTTGCCATAATCGCAATCTCCAGCCGCACGGGCAGCGACCTCATCAGCAGCTTTGCCGGGATGGGAAGACGAGCGCCTATACTGGCGCTGGTCCTGGCCTTCTCCCTGATCTCCTTGACCGGCATCCCTCCCACCGCGGGCTTCATGGGCAAGCTATACCTGTTCAGCGCAGCCGTGCACAGCGATCTGGTGTGGCTGGTGGTGATTGGAGTGATAAACAGCGTCCTCTCCGCGTACTACTACGTCAAGGTCATCAGGATCATGTACATGGAGAAGCCGGAGTCGGAGGAGCGAGTGACGACGGCATACGTGCCCCAGGTGGCCCTGTACGTCGCCGGATTTGGCATCCTGGCCTTGGGCATCTTCCCCGGGCCCCTGATCGACTTTGCGGAAGCGGCTGCCGCGGCCCTTTTCCTTTAAGACGACTAGACCAGTCAGAGCTTCTTCAGCCTCCCATACTGGTAACATGTCAGTGTTTTTTCTCCGGGGTCGTGGAGTGGTCAATGTACTGTTGTTGTGTACGGTGACAGCACTCCTTTTCACTGCGTGTATTTTCAGGGCTCCCGAGGACGAATCCTCCGTATCAGTTCTGCAACGCGTGCCGGACTCCCAGGTGTGCCACACGTTTTTCGTTTCTGACGAACACCGTAGCTTCACGCTCGATATGTTGGAACTCATTGACCTGATGGATAGCCGCCTGGAGGGCAGGACGCGTATCATAAGCATTCACGAGGCTCGCAACAAGTTTCCCTCACTGCAGGTACCCACCCGGCTTCCGGAGGGGTTCGACCTGTCCAGCGTGATAATCGATGAGAAACGCCAGGAGAACGACCGGCGCGCGCCGTACCTCCCGTGCAGTGTCACACTAAAATACACGTCCGAGGACTCCCTGAGTCCGTGGCTTGAGATCCAACATCCCGAATGCTCTACACGAGGAGGAGTTGACCCTCCCACAGATGCGGCTGAGTATCGGAAATTCGTGGAGGAGGCTCGGCGGGAGGTCACAGTTAACGGAGCACTCGGGCATATACTGGACTGGCCCGGGAGAGACTCCCTTAGCTTGCGAATCCTCGATTCTTACACATGCCTGAAGGTGTCTAGGGATTCCATGTTCAGCGACGAGGTCATTATTGCCATAGCGGAGTCGCTGGAGAGGGTGAAGGAGGCGTCTTAGCAGGACTCAGTACCAGGGACTGGCGCGAAATTCAGTCGCCCCAGTTACTCCGAAACAGTAACCTTCGCCATAAGCTCATCGTGGGGGATGATCGTTGCCCCGAAGACTTGGGCAAACGTGGCGGCAGCCTGCTCATCGTCGTCGGCGAATTGATGGACGGCGTACGGCCCCTCCATAATGTAGGGATACTGAGGCTGGTTGCGGTAGCTGTCGTCCCACTGCGCCCGGGAGCCGAGGCTGATTCGCGTGGTGACCGAGTGGGTAACGTCCATCCTCACGTTCCCGGTCCACTCCTCCCGCACCAGGTGTAACCGGTTGGACTCGTCGCGGCTGACGTAGCGGACCACTTCATGAAGGTTGACATGCCACTCGAAGTTCTCGCACACGTCGCAGCCGTTGATTTTCAGGAAAGGCCTGAAGGCCGATGAAGTCGATTGTCTTTCCAACATTTCGCCACGTCCTCCAGGAGTAGATTTCTCGCGTATTGCCGCTGTCAGTAACAACCCGCCGTGCGGCAACCAACTACCCTTTTAATGTAGCATCGGGCATCAGGGCTGTCCAGTACATCTCGTTGACACCCCATATGGCTGATGCTAGACTGCGCTTGCTAATGTCGGAATCAGATTATCCTGTACGGACGCACACTACGCCTTTGCTGAGAAAGGGGCTGCGATGAGTAGCCCGCATAATGTCAGCATAGTCTACAATCACCGCGTACCCCAGGCTGAGCCTTTGGCCCGGCAGTTGGCTGATAAGCTCGGCATACCTGTTGACTCGTGTATCGTCTCCACCTTTGACCAGGAGGCCCCACAGCCACCTCCATCCACTTCACTCATAATCACCGTGGGCGGCGACGGCACTATACTCTGGGCAGCGCAGATGGCCGCTCCCAGCGGGATACCAATCCTGGGCGTGAATCTGGGAAGAGTCGGTTTCATGACTGAGTTGAAGGCCGAGGAAGCTGTGGAGAGAGTAAGGGAGTACCTTGACGGGCGGGTGTGGGTGGAGGAGCGCTCCATGCTTCAGGCCAAACTGGTGATGGGTGGAGCAAGCGACGTGCCCGTACAGACCTTCCACGCCCTCAATGACGTCGTTGTGGGGCGGAGCGCCCTGTCCCGGCTGGTGCACCTTGAGGTGCACATCGACGGCGCGCCGCTCACCACGTACCGCGCAGACGCGGTTATCGTAGCCACCGCTACGGGCAGCACCGGCTACTCCATATCGGTGGGCGGGCCCATACTGCACCCCCAGTCCCGCGACCTGCTTCTGAACCCCGTCGCAACCCACTTGGGGCTGCATACGCCGCTTGTGTTATCACCGGACTCAAGCGTCGAGGTCGCTCTTCGCTCGGACTACCAGGCGATGCTCAGCGTCGACGGACGGATGGACATGGCGCTTGAGCCGGGCACAGTCGTCCATATCGACAGAAGCCCTTACACAGCCACCTTCCTGCGCTCCGGCCCTCCCAACCAGTTCTACGCCAACCTGACGGAGCGCCTCAGCCCCGACTTCCGCTCTGCGATCCCGCGAGTAACGTCCTTCACGTAGGAGCCAAATGCTGGATGAACCGACCATAGAGAGCCGCCGCATATACGACGGCAGGATCATCGGCGTCAGAGTGGACACGATACGCCTGCCAGACGGCGGAACGTCCCAGCGCGAGATAGTCGAGCACGGGGCGTCGGTGGTTGTCGTGCCGGTGGACGAGCAGGGGCGCGTGATCCTGGTCCGGCAGTACCGCAAGCCGCCTGAGAAGGCCCTTCTGGAGGCGCCAGCCGGTGGTTTGGAGGAGGGTGAGACGCCGGAAGAGGGGGTGATACGGGAGCTTCAGGAGGAGATCGGCTTTGTTCCGGGCAGTCTCCAGAGCATGGGGGGCTTCTGGATGGCCCCCGGCTTCTGCACCGAGTACATGTACGCCTTCATCGCCACAGACCTCACCCACTCAACACTGCCGCCGGACGAGGATGAGAACATAGAGGTGGAGCCCGTTCCACTTGTCCAAGTGCCGGAGCTCATCCGCTCAGGGAAAATACAGGACTCCAAGTCCATTGCGGCGCTTCTGATGGCTATCCACATATACGGGTAGCGTCAAGTATGATAAAGGTGTTGTCTCATTGGGTTAATTGGCCGCCCTTCTTGCAGCGGTTGCGCGAGACTATGCGAGGCAGTTATGACTGGTACTCGGCTCCCAACCGAAGGACTGCACCAGGCAAGCAACCCTGTACGCCTTTGATATTCAAGACCTGGACTTCAGTTTCCGCCTTCAGCAGTGGGGACGAAGGGGGCCGAGCAGGACGGGAGGGACAGTGCCAATCAATTACGTCCGCATGGTTTACGCATTCCCTCATTTCGAGAACTCTACCAAGGCCATCGAACTGGAGCAGGTTGACATAGGAGAGGGTTCCAGGAGAGGGCTGGATCATCGGCTGTCGGACGAAGGGTGCCAGGAGGCTCAATTGTTATCCCTGAATCAGAACCTGTACGCTTCTAGCGATAGAGAGCGATGGTTCCACCACTTGGATAAGCGAACTGTCGCTCTTGACGCCATTCCGGGGACCTCGGCGGTACTGGACTACTGGAGAGGCCCAAGGCGCGGCTATTGTATAGCGCGAGTTTTTAAAAATGATGTCCGGTTCCAGGCCGTGTTGTCGGGGTTTGACGAAGAGGAAGCTGTCAGCATTTTGCAACGGCTTGCTCCTATCGCAGGCAATGGCCGCCTAGCTGAATGGCACGACACGACCATAAGGCAAATGCGAACCATCGGCCAATCTTTGGAAGGTAACTACCCACGTGGCTTCTGATACCTGCCGCAGGGCCTCCGCGCTCCTGATGGCGATGCACATATACGGCAATTCATTGTAAAATCCTTCACTATTTGATATAGTCTATGGAGATTTTTCACAGGGTATGAGGAGGGTCTAGCTATGCTAGGGCACGATGTCCTGGTGATAGGGGCAGGCTTGGCGGGCCTACGGGCCGCTCTGGCCGCCAGCAGTAAGGGAGCCGACGTAGCGGTTGCTACCAAGGTACATCCCGTTCGCAGCCACTCAAACGCCGCCCAGGGAGGCATCAACGCGGCCCTCACTCACCGGGGCGACAACTGGGAGGAGCACGCCTACGAGACGGTCAAGGGCAGCGACTACCTGGGAGACCAGGACGCCATCGAGATAATGTGCCAGGAGGCCGGTCAGGCCATCATTGAGCAGGAGCACATGGGCGTCATCTTCAACCGCGACGAGACCGGGCATCTGGGCACCCGCAACTTCGGAGGCCAGCAGAGGGCCAGGACATTCTTCGTGGCGGACTTCACCGGCCAGGCTATGCTCCACGTCATGTACGAGCAGATAATGAAGGCCGGCGTCCGGGTGTACGAGGAGTGGTTTATCACATCCCTGGTCATGGAGGACGGGGAGTGCAGGGGCGCGGTCGCGATAGATATGATGACCGGCAAACTACAGGTAATCAAGGCCAAGGCTGTCATAATGGCCGCCGGAGGCTTGGGCCGCGCGTTCGAGCCCACAACCAACGCCCTGATATGCACAGGCGACGGCATGGCGCTGTCATACCGCGCCGGAGCGCCTCTAATGGACATGGAGATGGTGCAGTACCATCCCACCACTCTAAAGAGCAACGGCGTTCTCATCACCGAGGCCGCCAGGGGCGAGGGGGCTTATCTCCTCAACTCCAAGGGAGAACGGTTCATGGAGGGGTACGCTCCCAATATGCTGGATCTGGCCTCCCGCGACGTGGTCTCCCGGGCGGAGCAGACGGAGATAAACGCCGGCAGAGACATTGACGGCTGTGTACTACTGGACCTTCGTCACCTGGGTCGGGAGAAGATACACGAGCGGCTCCAGTACATCAACGAGGTCTCTATGGACTTCCTGGGCATAGACCTTGCCGAGCAGCCCGTGCCCGTTCGACCGGGAATGCACTACCAGATGGGCGGCGTCAAGACGGACGTCGATGGCGCAACCGTCATACCCGGGTTGTACGCCGCAGGCGAGTGCGCCTGTGTCAGCGTACATGGCGGGAACCGGCTGGGCGCAAACTCGCTGCTGGACACCATCGTTTTCGGGCGCAGGTCCGGAGAGGCGGCGGCAGTCTACGCGCAGGAGACACCGGACAGAGGCGTATCGGAGACAAGGCTGTCCGTCGACGATGACCTCGTCAAGGAGTTGCTGGCGCGAGGGGACAACGGAGATACGCCGGCCAAGATACGCTACGAGATGGGCGTCACCATGAACGAGCATGTGGCAGTCTTCCGCACTGCGGAGGGGATGCAGACGGCTCAGAGCAAGCTCATGGAGCTGCAGGACAGGTTCAAGAGGGTCCCGGTGCAGGACAAGGGCAGCGTCTTCAACACCAACCTCATCTTCGCCCTTGAGCTGGGTTTCATGCTGGACTGCTCAGAGACCATCGCCATGAGCGCACTGGAGCGGAAGGAGAGCCGAGGCGCACACTTCCTTCTGGAGAAGCCGGAAAGAGACGACGAGAACTGGATCAAGCACATCGCGGTGCAATACACCCCGGACGGGCCCACGCTGGAATATACGCCCGTTACGGTAACTCAATGGCAGCCCCAGGTCAGGTCGTACTAGCGGTGTCCCTGGAGCTTCCAATTCTCTTCACCACCAAGCAGGACAAGCATATCTCGACATAACCGCTGACTCTCCGAGATGAGAGTCAGCCCCTTCTACGGGAGGACCTGTAATGGAAGTAACCCTTAAGGTAAAACGGTTCAATCCTGAGGCGGAGAGCAAAGAGCCTTACTACCAGGAATACAACTTGGAGGTTGAGGACTACGTTACCGTCCTTGACGCTCTCATCAAGGTCAGAGAGGAAGTGGACGGAAGCCTGGCGCTCCGCTGCTCCTGTCGCGCCGCCATCTGCGGCTCCTGCTCGATGCGGGTCAACGGCCACGCCAAGCTGGCGTGCAAGACCAAGATTTCGGATGTCGCGCCCATAGACCACAACGTAACGGTTGAGCCTATGGGCAACATGCCTGTGGTTAAAGACCTGGTTTCCGACATGAAGCCCTTCTGGGACAGGGTGAGGGCAGTGCAGCCGTGGTTGAAACCCCAAGGCCCAGAGCCTGAGGAGGAGTACGTAGCGCCCGGCGAGGACATGCTCCACCTGACAGGGGTAATGAGCTGCATCATGTGCGGCGCCTGCTCCTCGGACTGCACGGTGCTAGAGGTGGACCGCAACTTCCTCGGCCCCGCGGCACTTGCCAAGGCGTATCGCTTCGTTGGCGACCCCAGAGACGATGCCGACAAGGAGCGTCTTGGGAAGTACAGCGAGTACGGAGGGATATGGGACTGCACTCGCTGCATGGAGTGCGTTCAGGTCTGTCCCAAGGGCGTTGCGCCAATGGATCGCATAATGGTGCTGAGAGACAAGGCTATGGAGGCCGGCTTCACGAACAACAACGGCGCGCGCCACACTAAGGGGTTCTCGGACCTAGTGAAACACAGCGGCCGCCTGGACGAGCTCCAGCTGCCAATGAGGACCTTCAGTATGTTCGACATCCAGGCTATGATCGGGATGATTCCGGTTGGCCTGAGGGCCTTCCGCCGGGGCAAGATGCCCAGCCCCTTCCACAAGGCCATCCCCGGCGCTGAGAATGTCAGGCGCATTTTCAACAAAGCGGAGAGTGAGAAATGAAATACGCCTTCTTTCCCGGTTGCGTTTCACGCGGCGGCTGCCCGGAGTTGTATCCCTCCGCTGTGAGCGTCTGCGAACGCCTGGGCCTGGAGCTTGAGGTGATGGAGGGCGCATCCTGCACCGGCGCAGGCGTGCTCCAGGAGAAGAACCAGAAGCTGGGAGACACGCTGAACGCCCGCACCTTCGCTATGGCTGAGGCTATGGGTCTCCCCATCATGACCATTTGCAGCACCTGCCAGGGCACAATGGCACAGGCACACAAGCGCCTGACCGACGACCCGGAGTACATGGCCGAAGTCAACCAGACGCTGGCGGAGGAAGGCCTGGAGTTCAAGAACACGGTCGTGGTGAAGCACCTTCTGTGGATCCTGGTGGAGGACATCGGGCTGGAGACCCTCAAGGGATACGTGAACAGGCCCCTGACCGGTATGAAAGTAGCGCCCTTCTATGGCTGCTACATCATCCGGCCCACCAACGCCCTGGGCTTCGATGAGCACCCGGAGCGGGAGGACTCGCTGGAGCGCGTTATTGAGACGCTGGGAGCAGATGTCGTGGACTTCGTTGGCAAGACCAAGTGCTGCGGCTTCCCCATACTGACCATAAACGAGGCCAACTCGGTTGCGATGGTGGCCAACCACACAATGGACGCCAAGGACCTGGGCGCGGATGCGATGGTGACCCCATGCCCGCTGTGCCACCTCAACCTGGACGGCTTCCAGCCCGCAGCAGCCGCTTCGAAGCGGACCAAGATAGACCTGCCCATACTGCACCTGCCGCAGATGGTCGGCCTGGCGATGGGCATGGAGCCGAAGGCTATGGGGCTGAACAAGCACATCATATCCACCGGCAAGCTCCTCACCAAGGTGGCTGTGGAGGTCTAGGGCACCGGGCATGGCGGTAGCCACCATTCCTGCGAAGGCAGGAATCCAGGGGGAACGAGGAGGGGCATCCTCTCTATATCTGCCTTGCGCGCAGCTCCCTTGGGACCAGTTCGCCCAGCACGGGATCGACCATCAGGTTGAAAATCTCCAAAGTGGTGGCGCCCAGGAGGACCTGTTCCTCATCCGTACCGAAGACAACGGGGCAGGTCCACTCCTGGTTGTTGAGGGATAAACGCGCTTCACCAACCCCCAACTCAACGTGGCTGCCATCGGCCAGAGTGAAGCGCCGCCGCGCTTCCACCTCTACGCCCACCTCCATCAGTATGGAGGGCGGTATAACCGTGTCCGTGGCTCCCGTGTCCACCATAGCCAGAACTTCCACGGGCCCGCCACCGTTCTTGCCCCTTACGCCCAGGCTGACTTCAAATATGCCCATGCTACACTAACCCTCCGAAGATTCCCCGGATATCCGGGAAGAGTGTGCTATTTCTGAACTCGTTAATGAGATTATTAACATAGTCAGGGTTAGGTCTTAACGTGACTCTAAATACAGGAAATCCAGCCCTGGTTTCACCAGTATGGATGGCACCTTCAACTGGTGCATGTCTATGACCTACCAAATAGGCTTCTAGTAACCCACTGTAATCATCGCGGGTTGGTAGCAGAATACCTTGAATCTCTCCCCGTCCTTTTTGGCGATTACCGAATGGATGTGTGTAGTAAGCAATGCCGTATCCGCGTGTTGAGGTACGACCTGTATGTCGCGTTCTATAGTGGTCATTACCAACCAGATCAGCTAGAGTGTTGTGAACCTGTATGAATGCGCGCAATGAATCTGGAGTAGCATTGCGTACAGCCTGTTCAGGTAGATGTTGCTTATACTCCTCGGCCTCGCTACTGCCAGTACGGATATTAGTCCTGAGTATATCCAGTACGATCAGTTCATCATCTGAGAATCCAGCAACGTTAGTGCGCATTTTCTTTTCCCTCCTTCTTCGGCTATTCGCTCCAGTTTAGGTTCCACAAAAGAGCAAATCCAGAAAACAGCATGACAACGTAAGAATCAGGGAATATAAAGAAAGCGGGCCGCCACTCTGAGAGCGCCGACCCTTAACAAACAAAGCCAATTGCTAATCTCTACGTTCTAATTATAGCACAAGGCGGCAAGATTTTCAATGGCAGTAGTACCCCTCCGTGCAGCCATCAAGCGGACAAGCCGCCCTCCATCACTCAGCCCTGGCCGGGACCTCGCGCTTCCACTCCATCTTTCCCTGCTCAAGTAGGTCGTTGCCGTGGGTGTCGTTCACCACTATGACGGGGAAGTCCTCCACCTCAAGCCGTCGTATGGCCTCCGTGCCCAGGTCGTCGTAGGCAACAACGTCCACCTTCTTGATGGCGCCTGAGAGGAATGCGCCGGAACCGCCAATGGCCCCAAAGTACACGGCGTGGTGCTTCACAAAGGCTTCCCGCACCTCCTTGCTCCTTCCACCCTTGCCAATGGCTGCCTTTATGCCAAGCTCCAGCATCCTGGGCGTGAAGGGGTCCATCCGGTACGCCGTGGTAGGCCCGGCTGAGCCGATGACGTCTCCCGGACGCGGCGGCGTTGGGCCGACGTAGTATAAAATCTGCCCCTTGAGGTCGAAGGGCGGCTCTTCGCCGCGATCCACGCCCTCCAGGAGGCGCCGATGTGCGGCGTCTCTTGCCGTGTATATCACCCCGGTCAGAAGCACCTGCTCGCCGGCGTTCAGGTCTGCCAGAGCCTCGTCGGTCAGGGGTGTGAAAACTCTCTTCATACTCTTATCTCCTGTAAGACCGGCAGACGGCCGTACTAGATGACCGCCGTCTTCTGGCGTGCGCTGTGGCACTGAAGGTTGACTCCCACCGGCAACGCGGTGATGTGGGTGGGGTAGGTCTCGATGTTCACGGCCAACGCAGTCGTAAGGCCGCCCCACGCCTGGGGGCCTATCCCTGTAGCGTTGACGCGCTCCAGAAGCTCTTCCTCCAGCTCCGCTACCTCCTGGTCGGGGTTGTGCTCGCCGACCTTGCGCAGCAGCGACTTCTTCGCGAGGTACATGACGTACTCCGCGGAGCCTCCAATGCCAACGCCTACGATTAGGGGAGGGCAGGGGTTGCCGCCGGATTCCTCGATGGTGCGGAGAGCGAAGTCTATGACGCCCTGCTTTCCGTCTCCCGGTCTGAGGATGGCCATGCGACTCATGTTCTCACATCCGCCCCCCTTGGGCATAACCGTTATCTTCAGCTGATCGCCCGAAACGATTTCGGTATGGACTATCGGAGGGGTATTGTCGCCGGTGTTGATGCGGCGTGAGAAGGGCTGCCGTACGATGGAGTTCCGCAGGAATCCCTCCTTGTACCCGCTTCGCACTCCCTCGGCCAGGGCATCGTTCAGATCGCCCCCGGATACGTGGGCTTCCTGGCCCAACTCCAGGAACAGCACTGTGGTGCCCGTGTCCTGGCAGAGGGCTATATGCTTCTCCTGGGCAATGTCGGAGTTCTGGAGAATGATGTCCAGGACACCCTGCGCCCTGGGCGATTCCTCATCCTGTCGCGCCTTCTTCAGAGCGGTCAGGACGTCCTCCGGCAGGTAGTAGTTGGCCTCCTGGCACAGGCGCGCAACCGTCTCGGTTATCTCTGATACCTGGATATCTCTCATAAGGCTATGATCCTCCCGCCGATGCGGCCCTGTTGTGCATAACCTCCACAAGCTCCTTGACGGCGCCTGCGGAACTGTCCAAGGCGGCCCTCTCCTCAGGAGAGAGCTGCACCTCTATTATCTCCTCGATGCCGCCGGCGCCCAGCTTGACCGGTACGCTATGTAGAGCCCGTCTATGCCGTACTCGCCCTGCAGAAATGCGGCGCAGGGAAGGATGCGCTTCTTGTCCAGTACAATGGAGTCGACCATCTGGAGCGCGGCCGCTGATGGAGCGTAGTAGGCGCTGCCCGTCTTCAGAAGGCCCACTATCTCCGCTCCGCCGTCACGAGTCCTCTGCACTATGCGATCCACCACATCCTGTGGCATGAGTTTGGAGATGGGTGTGCCGCCCACGGTAGTCGAGTCCACCAGTGGCACCATAGTGTCGCCGTGGCCTCCCAGAACGTAGGCCTGGACGTCCTCCACGGACGCCCTCAACTCCTGGGCCAGGAAGGTGCGGAAGCGGGCCGTATCAAGGATGCCCGCCATTCCAACGACGCGCTCTCGAG
Organism: Dehalococcoidia bacterium; assembly: GCA_965218945.1. Lineage (GTDB taxonomy): Bacteria > Chloroflexota > Dehalococcoidia > Lucifugimonadales > UBA2985 > DAOUJW01. The sequence continues at coordinate 1,319,080 of OZ244718.1, read as the reverse complement.
GGAAGCGGCTCACTTCCAGGCACTGCTGAGCCATAGCGTCCAGGGGATTGGATACCACGATGATGACGCTATCCGGCGAGTGCTTTGCTATCTGCTCGGTAACGCCACCGACGATGTCCATGTTGGTAAACAGGAGGTCGTCCCTGCTCATGCCCGGCCTTCGGGCCACGCCTGCGGTGATGACCACCACGTCAGAGCCGGTGGTGTCCTCGTAGGAGTTGGTGCCGATTATCTGGCTGTCCGTTCCCAGGACAGGGCCGGACTCAAGCATATCCAGAGCCTTCCCCTGGGGCAGTCCTTCCACAATGTCCACCAGGACCACATCTGCGTAGCCCCGCTCAAAGAGGCGCTGGGCTGCGGTGGCCCCCACATTGCCTGCCCCTACTACCGTTATCTTCTTGCGCATGTAAACTCCATCTCTCCTCAATCTGTGCTGGATGCGTGCCGCTTTCGAGCAAACCCGTGGGTGCAGACCGGGCGCGCAATGCTTGTTCTAGCCGCCTATGTACCGGGCCCAGCGCTCCTCCAGGTCCGGCTCCTGAATTGTTTCCATAAGATAGTCGCCGAACTCCTTGCCCGTTGAGCCGGTGCTCCGTCCGGTCATTACCACCTTCCGGTCGTACTGGCCGCAGACGTCCAGAGCCTTGTGCAGCTTGCTCCCCAACTCCGTGAAGCCGATGTGCTCCAGGAGCATGGCCCCCGCTCTCAGCACGGAGCTGGGATCGGCGTACTGGTCGCGGCCCTCCCGCACCATACGGGGGGCCGTGCCGTGGATGGCCTCGAACATGGCGTACTCCTTGCCGATGTTGGCGCTACCGGCGGTCCCCACACCTCCCTGGATCTGTCCGGCCTCGTCCGATAGGATGTCGCCGTACAGGTTGGGCAGGGCTATCACCTGGAATTCGTGGCGGCGCTCCACGTCCAGCAGCTTGGCAGTCATAATATCTATGTACCAGCCGTCCCATTCGATTTCCGGGTAGTTGATGGACACCTCTCTGGCCACGTCCAAGAATTTGCCGTCCGTAGCCTTGACTACGTTGGCCTTGGTAACCACGGTGACTTTGCTCTTGCCGGCCCGCCTGGCATGGTCGAAGGCCAATTCCAGGATGCGCCGGGAACCCGGGGTGGTAATGACACGAAAGTCTACGGCCAAGTCTTCCGTCACGTGGATGCCCTGGCTGCCGACGGCGTACACATCCTCAGTGTTCTCCCGGAAAATGATCCAATCTATCTTCTCCCTGGGAATTCGGACAGGTCGGACGTTGGCAAACAGGTCCAGAGCCTTGCGCATTGCTACGTTGGCGCTCTCGATGTTCGGCCAGCCGTCGCCCTGTTCCGGCGTATGGGTCGGACCCTTCAGAGTAACGTGGCACTTCTTGATCTCTTCCAGAACGTCGTCAGGAATTGGCGTCAACTGGGCGGCGCGGTTCTCAATGGTGAGTCCTTCTATAGTGCGGAATTCCACTTTTCCGGCATCCACTTCCGATTGCAGCAGATACTCCAGCACTCGCCGGGCCTCCGCTACAATTGTGGGGCCGATGCCGTCCCCTCCCAAGATGCCTATGATAATTGGCCTGACACTCCCGAAATCCGTCCACTCGGTACCCGTGTTGAGGCGCTCCACACGCTCCAACTGGCCCTCCAACACTTTGCCGAAGTGCTCTTTAGCCGCTTCAATTACCTGTTTGTCTGCCAATTCCGGCCTCCTTTGCCTAGAATCGATTGTCCAGCAGATGCCGCGCTGACACAAGGCCAATCGCCACTTCCGTCGGACGGTTGTCCAGATTCATTCTAGCCTATAACGGCCAGAATGTCGTTCTTCACCACCCTGGCCCCGGGCTGCAACCTAAGCTCCTTTACCGTCCCATCAACCGGAGAGGAGAGGGCGTTTTCCATCTTCATTGCTTCCAGGAAAAGCACGGTGGCCCCTTCCTTTACCTCCTGTCCCACTTCCACCGCGTAGCGAAGCAGAATCCCGGGCATTGGCGCCCTGATAACCGTGCCCTCCGTAACCTCCGGCGAGGTTGCGGCCGGGGCCGCTTGCGGCGCGGCCGGCGCGGGAGCCGGTGGTGGGGCAGGGGGCTGCGCAGCCTGAGCCGGCGCGGACGGCCTCGGGGGCGCAGGCGCCGATACGACGGATACGGCCGGCGATGCGACTCTGGTCCCTTGGCCGTTGGTCAGCGGCTCCACCTCCACCTGGTACTGCTCACCGCCGACGTAGACCGTGAATGCCCTCGGCAATCCTTGAGGCGCCACTTGCACGGGCGCTTCCGCCGCCGCCTGTGAACCCTTCTCAACCAGCAAGCCGGCCTTGGCCTTGGAAACAAGTTCGGCTTCCTCGTTGATCTGCTCCAGTGTCTTGGGCTTTACATCGTCCGGGATTGGCTCCAGGCCGTACTTCCACTGAAGATACCGCAGTCCCGTAACGGGATACAGGGCGTAGACGAGGACATCCCCGATATCCTTGGCAAGGCCCTCAGTGGCCTCCTTAGCCTTCTCCATTTCCGGCTCCAGGTAGTCGGCCGCCCTTCCCGTTATGGGCTCCTGACCTCTCTCGTAGTCCTTCAACACTTGCTTCGCTACATCGGGGTCTATGGGAGTTGGCGTGCGGCCGTACAGGCCGTAGACGTAGTCCTTCACCTGGCCGGATACCATAGCATAACGGCCAAAAAGGACGTTCTGCACCGCCTGGATACCTATTATCTGGCTCGTAGGAGTAACCAGAGGTGGATACCCCAGCTCGCGGCGAACGGTGGGAAGCTCTTCAAACACCTCGGTCAGGCGATCAAGGGCATCGGCCTCTCTGAGCTGGGAGCTCAGGTTGCTTGCCATTCCGCCGGGCACCTGGTGGCTCAGAACCGTTGTGTCCACAACGGAAGCCCTGGATGTGTCGAAGTGCTCCCTGTACCTGGGCGCAATAGACTCGAAGTACTCCGACAGCTTGAGAAGGTGGTTGAGGTCCAGGCCAGGGTCTCGCTCCGTGCCCATCAGGGTTACCGTCAGAGGCTCAATGGCCGGCTGGGAGGTCCTCATGGCAAAGGGAGACAGGCAAGTATCGACATTGTCGATTCCGGCTTCAATGGCCTTAAGGAGCGTCATCGAGGCCATCCCGCTGGTGTAATGGGTGTGGAGATGTATGGGAATGTGTATCTTCTCTTTGAGGGCCTTAATCAGGTCATAGGCGTCGTATGGGGCCAGCAGCCCGGCCATGTCCTTGATGCAGAGAGTGTCCGCCCCCATGTCCTGGAGCGCCAGGGCCTTGTTGACGAAGTAGTCCAGGTTGAACACAGGCCCGCCCATTCGAGGGCCTGTAACCGAGTAACATATGGCTGCCTGGAAGTGCTTGCCGACGGCCTTTACGGTCCTGGCTGCAACCTCAAAGTTGCGCTCGTCGTTGACGGCGTCAAATATCCTGAATACGTCTATGCCCACCTCGGCCGCGTGCTCCACGAAGGCCACCACAACGTCGTCGGCATAGTTCCGGTATCCCACCAGGTTCTGGCCGCGCAGGAGCATCTGCAGGGGGGTGTTGGGCATGAGCCTCTTGAGCACTCGCACCCGCTCCCAGGGGTCTTCCGCCAGGAAACGGGTGGTAACGTCAAAGGTTGCGCCTCCCCAAACCTCCGCCGACCAGAAGCCGGCCTTGTCCATCTCCGCAGCTATCGGCTCCATGTCGGAGGTGCGCATACGGGTGGCCGCAAGGCTCTGGTGAGCATCTCGCAGGGTGGTGTCGGTGATTTTGAGAGTAGTTTGAGCCTTGCTAGATGTCATCGCCTCCCCCTCCGCCGCAGGAAGGGTATTGAAGAGGAGAGTGGCCCGGAAAGGGGTCAGGCCACTCTACAATGGTATGTTGCCATGCTTCTTGGGCGGCAGGGTGTCCCGCTTGTTCTGAAGCATTTCCAGCGCTTGTATTATCTTGGGGCGCGTCTCGGCAGGATCTATGATGTCGTCTATGAAGCCCCGGCTGGCAGCTATGTAAGGGTTGCTGAACCTGTCGCGATACTCCTCGGCCAGCTTATCCCGGGTCTCCTGCTCGTTCTCTGCCTGCCTGATGACATCCCGGTATATGATGTTTACCGCCCCGTCAGGTCCCATAACCGCAATCTCAGCGGAGGGCCAGGCGTAGTTGATATCACCCTTCAGGTGCTTGCTGCTCATAACAATATAAGCGCCTCCGTAGGCCTTCCGAGTGAGCACGCTCACCTTGGGAACGGTGGCCTCCGCATAGGCGTAGAGCAGTTTGGCGCCGTGGAAAATGACCCCTCCGCGCTCCTGGTCCGACCCTGGAAGGAAGCCGGGCACGTCTATCAGCGTCACCAACGGTATGTTGAAAGCGTCGCAGAAGCGGACGAAACGCGCCGCCTTGATGGATGACTTGATGTCCAGGACGCCGGCCATGTAGAGCGGCTGTTGGGCGACTATGCCTACAGGTTTGCCGTCCATCCGTGAGAAGCCCACCACTATATTTCTGGCGTAGTCCTTATGCACCTCCATGAATTCACCCTGGTCCACTACCCGGCGTATGACGTCCTTCATATCGTAGGGCTTGGACGGCTCTTCAGGCACTATCTCCCGCAGTTCCGGGACGGTCCTGTCGACGGGATCCATTAGAGGCAGATAAGGGGCGTCATCTCCGTTGTTCTGAGGGAGGAAGCTGAGGAGGCGCCTCACCTCTTCCAGGCATTCCTCGTCGTTGTCGTAAGCGAAGTGGGCGACACCACTCTCTTCGGAGTGGACCTCCCAACCGCCCAGTTGTTCATGGGTAATGTCCTCGCCGGTTGCGGCTCTGATTACGTCCGGCCCGGTGATGTACATCTGTCCAGTGCCCTTCACCATGAAGATGAAATCGGTGAGGGCAGGGGAGTAGACCGCGCCTCCGGCAGCGGGGCCCATGATGACCGATATCTGTGGTATAACACCGGAAAGCAGGGTGTTGCGCAGAATTATCTCGCCGAAGCCGGCAAGGCTGGAAACGCCCTCCTGTATCCTGGCGCCTCCGGAGTCGTTCAGGCCAACTATGGGCGCGCCGTTCTTGACCGCAAGGTCCATTACTTTGCAAATCTTCTCGCCTACAACCTCAGAGACGGAACCGCCCACTACGGTGAAGTCGTGGGCGTAAACGAATGTCAGTCTTCCGTTTACTTTTCCGTACCCGGTGACCACGGAGTCGCCCGGGTGGTGGCTCTCACCAAGGCCGAAGTCAGTGGCCCTGTGCGTAACGAACGTGTCCAACTCCTGGAAGGTTCCCTTGTCCATGAGGACGTCAATCCGCTCTCTGGCGGTTAGCTTGCCTCGTTCATGCTGCTGATCTATGCGCCGCTGGCCGCCGCCCAAAGCGGACTGTTCACGCAATTTCTCTAGCTCCTCCAGCTTCTTGTTGGAGGCTGCTCTCTCTATAGCCATGACTTACCGGACTCCTTTCCCAATCTTGGGGTCGCGTTTGTGACGCCCAGCACTTTGCGGATGCTATAGTATCAGATTATCCTCCAATACGCAATTTCAGTCCATATACTTTTCGCTAACTACTGGGGCTTCAGTTGATTCATACGCAATATGGCGCTTTCTTCCAAACTGCTGAACTAGACCCGCGGCCAACCTCACCACAAAAAGGAATGCTGTATACTTGTATCCCACTCCTCAAGCCGGAACGGAGCGAATCAGTTGGCCGCAAGGGGACGAAACGTCAATGGATCGAGGCATCGAGGACAGCCGTAGATGATCTGGGTAAGACGCCTGCTGGCAATACCACTCAGCCTCCTTTTCATGTGGCTGTTGATAGGTGGTCTGCTCCTTATCCACCTTGAGGGATCGCTGCTGTCGCCGGAATTCCATAAGGATCAACTTGAGAAGGCGGACGTGTACAACTTCATCCTGGAGGACCTGCCCCGGTCCGCGATAGACGAGCTGCGAGAGAATGACGCCGACCTCGGGGACAACACTCTGGCGGACGTTGTCTTCCCGGTCATACTTGACGATGTTCCGGCCTCTTTGACCAATGTGATTCCCCCTTCATGGCTCCAGGAGCAGGTCGAGCAGGTCCTGGACCAGTTCGGCGGCTATATGGCCGGGAAGCGGAACGACTTCAAGATCAATGTGCCTTTGCGAGACCGGGCGACTGCCCTGAGCCAGGAGGTCAGGCTGCTTATACCCTATGCCACCTTGTACGACCACGTCATGGACGACCTGGTAAAGCCGGGCATAGACGAGGCGCTGGAAGACAAGAACGCAGCGCCCTTCAATGCGCCAATCGACGCGGAGGACGTGGCCGGCTCAATAGAGAGGGCCTTTCCAAAGGAGTGGGTCAGCGGTCAGGCGGACGCGGCCCTGGAAGAGGCTACGGCATACCTTGTCGGCGATAAGGACACCCTGGAGGTCAAGATTGCGCTGGAGGAGCGTTCTCACACAGCGCTGGCCGAAGTCAAGTCACTGCTCCAAAAGGCCGACGACTTCCAGATTGTCTTTGACGGTGTGATCAACCCCGTGCTGGACGAGAACGTTCCTGAGGTAATCTTCCTGCCTCTTGACGTGACCGTCACGGGTGAGGAGGTGAAGCTGGCTTTCCTCGACAGTGTGCCTCCGGAGTGGATTAAGGAGCAAGCCTTGGCGGTTGTAGACGCGGCAGGGCCTTACGTAATAGGGGAGACCGACACATTCCAGGTGACCATTCCTATAGCTGAACGCAAGAGCAACGCAAACGAGGTCATCGCAGCGCTTGCCCGGATAAAGCTGGGCGGTATACTCGACGAGCTGCCTAAGTGCGAGGAGGGCCTGCCGACCCTCCGTTTGGAGGATATGCTTCAAGGCGGACTGCCCCAGTGCGTCCCTGCGAGTATGACCCTGGATATGCTGACGGGGCTTCTCGTCTCACAGCTCGAATTCGTAGACCTGGATGAGCTCCTCGGCGGCTTTGGCTACGATATACCGGACAGCATTGTCTACACCCAGGATGACATGCGCGAGTCCCTGGAGGACGCAGGCGGCGAGGACGCCCTGGAGTCGCTGGACTACGTGAGGGAGGTGTTCAGTGAGGGATGGACCTACACCGACGCCGACCTGCGCTCCGATCTCATGTCAAGCGGCGGCAGCGGCGACGTGGAGGCGCTGGACGACTTGCGAACGGCCCTCCGCGACGGGTGGACGTTCACGGACGCCGACCTGCGGCGCAGCCTGAGAGAGAGCGGTGGCGAGGAGGCGGTGGCGGAACTGGACCGCATACGGGACCAGTTAAGCCGTGCGTGGCTGGTACGCGTCATCATCTTCCTGCTGGCTGTCGCCCTGCTGCTGGCCATTGGATTTCTGGGCGGCAGGAACTGGTGGAGCAGGCTCGCCTGGGCCAGCGTTGTGCTCAGCATATCCGCCGCCATAGCGACCATAACCTATTCGGTTATATTGGACGCCGTAGTCCCGGGGCTGGTCACAAGCTGGCGCGAGGAGGCGCTGAGGGACACGAACCCGGGACCAACTTTGGCGCTGGTGGTGGACAAGGCCTCTGCCACCGTCCAACTCGTAGCGGACTCATTCCTGGGCGGCAGGGTGAGGAGTTCCAGCGTCGCTTTAGTGATTGTTGGCGTAATTGCCTTTTTGGGATCGCTGGTGCTGCGCAGACTCAGCCTGCGCTGAGACCCTGTCTAATCCCGCTTACTGGCGCCCCAGTGGCCCTTGCCTCTGGTGCTGGCGCGCCATCTTCGGAGTGTGCCCCAGTTCTTGAGGGCAATGCGCCAGGTGGGAAGGTCGTAGGGGCGGTTGGTGAGGCCGCGAACGCTATCCATCACTTCCTCCGTCAGAGGGGGGCCATGCCCGAAGCAGGCCACATGCGCCTCAAGCTCCCTTAGCATGTGCAGGGAGGAGTCAAGGGTGCGGCGTTTGCGGCGGTCCCACATGAGCGGACGGCTCAGCCGGTCGACGTTATTGAGGACGGAGTCTCCCAGGAACAGCACCTGGGGTCCCTCCAGAATGGGACAGATGCTGCCGGGCGTGTGCCCCGGAGTGTGGATGATGCGCATTCCGCCAAGTATCGGAATCACGTCGCCGTCATCTACGGTCGTGTCCACGAAAGTGTCGTGGATATCCCTTCGTACCCTGGTGCGTCCCACACCTCTTTGCGCCCAGCGGTACCAAATGGGAGGAGCTTCTCCTTCGTCGCCCTTTATGAGAAGAAACTTGCCGTCCGGCCCCGTCTCCGTCTCGTTCTTGTGGGCGACTACCTCCGCGTCTGTCAAATCGTGGAGCTCAGCGGCGCTGCCGGAATGGTCGAAGTGGAAGTGGGTAACGAGAATCCAGCGAAGGTCGCTGGGACTTCGTCCTATCTTCCTGATGTAGTCGACTATGGCCTCCCCGTTTCCGGAGATTCCCGTGTCTACCACAGCCATCTGCTCATCCACCAACAGTACGGCGTTACTCCCAGTTACGTTCTCTATGCGATGGACCCCAGGAGAAATCTCCATGCTAAAGCGATCCTTTCTTCATGGCTTGTCATCTTCCGCTGGTATATGCACAACACGTCCCGTTGCCGAGGACTCCCGGACGGCGTCCAGCACCTGCTGGCATCGATAGCCGTCGTAGAAGTTGGGCGCCGGCGACGTCCCTTCACGAATGCCGCGGAAGAACTCCCGGACAAGGAGACGGAAGGGCATGAGCCTGTCGTCCCGGTCATCGGCGAAGGGTTCCAATCTATCAGGTATGGGCAGCTGGGCCAGTGCTTCGTCCCCCGGCTTGGCTCCCAGCAGCGTGCCATGAGGCGGTGGGTTGTAACCATTGCCGGTGTGGGGAGTCACCAGTGTGCCGTCCCGCCCGTATATTTCGATACTGCCACCCGGTCCGAAAGAGGCGACGTTGGTGCCCGTCATATTGGCCCATCCTCCGCTCTCGAAGGTCAGGGTGAAGTTGAAGGTGTCGTCTGCGGTGGACTGCACGCTACTGCCCGAGTCTGGGTCAGTGCGCTCCGGGTAGTGGGTGTACGCCTGGCCTGAAGCCGACGTCACCTCGCCAAACCAGTGGCGCAGGCAGTCGATGTAGTGTGAGCCTAGCGCGCCCAGGAAGCCGCCTCCCAGACTGGCGTCGTCCCGATCGGACATGGGACGAGGTCGGAATCCCCTCTGCGGGCCGTTGGCCAACCTCACCAGCGCCATGTTCAGAGAGCCAAGGTAGCCCTCGTCAATGAGCTCCTTCACGCGCATCCTCGCCGACGCAAAGCGGAACTCGTGGGTTATCATAGTCGTCACGCCCGTCTCCTGCGCCTTCCGCCACATCTCCCGCGCCTGACCCTGGCCCAGGGCAAAGGGCTTCTCGCAAAGCACGTGCTTGCCCGCGTTCAGAGCTGCCATTGTCATGGGATGATGGAGATTAACGGGGCTGACGACGCTGACGGCATCCACGTAGTCCGCCTTCACCATCTCCTCGTAGTCCGTGAAAACGTGCGGGATCCCGAACCGGTCCGCCGCTTCCTGCGCACGCTCCGGGCGGCGGGCGCACACCGCCGTGACCTCCGCTCCCTCCGACTGGAAGCCGGGTATCTGCACAGTAGCCCCGAAGCCCACGCCTATGACGCCGACGCGCAAAGGGCCGGTGGTCATGGCCTAGTCCTCGCTACAGAAGTTGTGTGGGCCGCGTTTGATTGCATGTACATTCTCTGGCTACCGCGCGGCCGTCGTCTCAGCCTGCTCCTGCTCGCGGCGTCGCTGCTCGCGGCTGGTGATCAGACGGACAGCCTCCTCCACTCCCATCCGGCCTACCGGACCGGAAGCGTACATGGCGCCAAGCACCACGCCGCCGCGTCCCAGGAGAAACTCCGCCGGCTGAATGAAGCCGCCGCGGTTTTCGTCCCACCAGGCGTCGATGAGGTCGGCGTCCTCGCGGGTCGCGCCGTAGGCGATGGGGAATGTCAGGCCACGGTCGGCCACCTCCTGCGACTCCTCAAGGGCGCCTGTGCTGATAGCGTATACGGTAGCGCCAAGCTCCTCCAGCTCCGACTTGCGCTCCTCCCATGCGGCCAACTGCCGCTTGCAGTAGCTTCACCAGTGGCCGCGGTAGAAGAGCAGCGCCACGTAGCGGCTCGACATCTGGTCGGGGATTGTTACGGTCTCACCGCCCACCAGTTTCAACGTGAGGGAAGGGAACCTGTCACCCTGTTGCAGCTTCTGACCCATGTCTCCTCCTAAATGACTAAGGAATAGCCCGCTTGGTATTGGTACGCCCGGAGGGATTCGAACCCACGACCCTCGGTTCCGAAGACCGATGCTCTATCCACTGAGCTACGGGCGCGTATGTATAATTCTACCATCTTTTGAGGCTTTCAAGACCCCTTGCACACCCGGATACAGGGCTACTGCAGCCCATTCGGCCGAAGTCCCGGCCTCTCCCAGCGGACCGTAACCACACGGCCCACGCCAGACAAGGTGATATACAGCGTCTGAAAATCGTCCCCACCGAAGCAGCAGTTGGTCACTCTTTCGTCCTCAACCTCGATCCGGGAGACGGGCGCGCCGTCCGGCGCATGTACCGAGATCGACCTGGAGCCGTGAGCGGCAATCAGCAGCTTCAGGTAATGGCTGGCCGTCGGGTCGCAGTGGAGGTAAATGCTTCCCGTGTCCTTTAACACTCGCTTCATTTCCACTAAACGAACACCCATCATGCACAGGTAGGACTGCATCCCTTTACCGTGGGTGAGACCTGCTGCTTGGAGCACTTGGTGGCGGGCTGCTCGTCGGCAATGAGGCCCATCCAGGCCACATCCAGGTCCGAGAGCGTCCAAGTGTCCTTGAATGCTGCCCCTGCTGCTTGGCTGCCCACTGGGGCGGCATAGTTGCGGTTGGAGTTAAACGGCGGGTCGAGGTAGATGAGATCAACCGACTCGCTGTTCATACCACGCATGATGTCCAGGTTATCGCCCGTCCAGATGGTCTTGTCGGTGAAGTTGGGTGTCATGGGTTCCAGCATCCAACAGGCTGAGAATTGTTACAACTGGGCCAAGGCTCAGTACCACGGCCACAACGAACACGCCTAAGCCGGCCAAGCGCTAACCAACGTACTAGGGTCAAGTCCATGGTCGGCAAGACAGGCCAAAACCTGCTGGTCCTCCAGAATACGGGGCAGCAGGCGTTGCAGAGAGACAATGGTCGGCTCAGGAGGACCTCCATTCGGTTTAGCTACCTCGTCTAAGGACACAATCACCATTCTAATCCCTGTAGCAGGCGGGGAGTCTTCGGTAGCCACCCGGAATATACCAACTCCTTGCACCGAGTCCTTATGCATATCTTGAGGGGTTTGCTCCGCTGCGCGGGTGCGGACAGGTCTATGCACTCGCCGCACATTCACACGGTGGTGGCCCTTTTCCTCGTAGAGATTGAAGGTGTATTCAAAATCCAGCGGCCCTTCATACGGCTTATAGCCAGAGGATATCAGGGGCAAATTTTGAGTGGCCCATTTTCTGACAGCGATAAAGTCGATGCCGACCCTGGCCGCAAAGCCAGGGTCGGCATCCCGCACACGATAGAGCAGCGCTCCAAGCGCGTGAACCATACAGGGATTTTGGCTCAGTGCAAGGGCATCGTGGATTGCGATGTCGGTTACAACGTCCACCTCTTGAAATTGGGCCATCGGAGACTCATGCACGTCACCACTCCTTGAGGGGTTTCCCTAAGACCCACCCGGATAACTGAACTCGGCGGATAACGTTTCGCCATAAGTCGTACCAGAATGACCCAGCGGCCACTGCACCCAGTGTTCACCTGCAACACGATATGTTCCGGGGGTAGGGTCATTATCTATACCTCTTGCGAAAACGGCATTGCATCCCGCACCGTCACAAGACTCGCTCTCCTGAGCAACAGTAACCCAGATCTGTGAGGAACCTGAACCAAACGATTGTTGAAGTGAACTAATTACCCTGATGGACTGCATTTCATGGCTACACGTCGTATAGCTATAGAAATGTATGTTATTGTATCCCCGCGCTCCGGAACTCCTGCTTTGACAATAGACCGTGTGCCGTACTACTGACCCGCCTTCCGAATCCAACTCACCACGCCAAGTTTCCACATCTCCGTCGTAGGTCACGACAGAATCGCCCTCAAGACTCGTCTTGTCTTTGGCCGTGGCCTGAGCTACAGATGCCCATAGCATCAGGGACAGCAACACCAACAGGTGGTACCCCCAGCGATAATCCTTTCTCTTGCAGTCATGTCGCTCCTTCGATGTAGTGGAATACCCAGGAACTAGGCTGCTGCAAAAAGCCGTCGGCGTCGCGCCGAGCAGGAGAATTATGATGTGGATATGGGCCAACTCAGGGCGCGACGCCGATGGCTACTAACTGGAACCATCGCCATCACCCCCTTTTCCGTCCCCTTGATTGACTACTATGCCGGGGACTCGTTCCCATCGCGGGAACACGATGCTCCAATCATACCCGCATGCGAATATATTGTAAAGAGTTTTTGACGCTACATATGTAATCAGGCATGATTTCCCAAAGCAACCAAAGGCAGACTGAGATATTACAGGCTATTGCCAGTTCAGCTTTAGTCCCGGCCTCTCCCAGCGAGTGGTGACCACCTGGCCTACGCCGGACAGGGTGATGTACAGCGTCCGAAAGTCGTCCCCGCCGAAGCAGCAGTTGGTCACTCTTTCGTCACCAACCTCGATCCGCGCGAGGGGCGTTCCGTCGGGCGCGTGGACGGAGACCATGCCTGAGCCGTGGGCAGCTATGAGCAGGTTGCCGGCCTCGTCCAGGCACAGGCCATCGGGCTGGGCAGGCTGCGGGACCGTCGTCAGCAGCGCCCTGTTGGGCCAGCCGTTGCGAGGCGCAAAGGCGCGGGCCCCTGCGTCCACCTGGGCCAGGACACCCGGGCTTTCGATGGGAACGGCCCAGATACGGCTGGTCAGGGACTCGTTTACGTATAGCGTGGAGCCGTCCGCGCTGAGGGCGATGCCGTTGGGGAAGTAGAAGTAGTACTGGAGCCTCTTCACCCCGGTCCCGTCCGCTAAGGCGTAGTATACGTGGCCGGACTGCACTCCCTCCCGTGTTGCGTAGGCAGGATCCGTGAAGTAGAACCCGCCGTGCGCGTCGAATACAAGGTCGTTGGGGCCGTGAAAGGGTTGGCCGTCGCAGTCGCCGTACAGGGTCTCTATGCGGCCGTCACGGTCAATCCTCTGGATGTACCCCGGCTCTGCGCCGCCGTTGTTGGCAACGTACATATAGCCGCCCGGCCCAAGGGCCGCGCCGTTTGGGGAGCCGCCCGTCTCGGCGAAGGTGCGCTTGGAGCCGTCGGGAGAAATGGCAGTGATCTTACTGCCGCCGGTCTCAGTTACATACAGCGTCCCGTCGGCCCACACCGGGCCTTCAGGGAACTGGAGTCCGTCAGTTAAAACTTCCGGCGGTATAGTCCACCTCCTCTATTCTCGCTGCGGGCGGGCAAATGTCTTGCCTTGGCCTACCGACCCCTGTATTGTGCGGTCCTCTTCTCGACGAAGGCCCTCACGCCCTCAGCGTGGTCTTCCGTATTGCGGAGCATGGCTTGTCCGTAAGACTCAAACTCCTGCGCTTCCTGAAGCGCCCCTATGCGGCTCTTGTAGACTGCCCTCTTGCCCATTCCCATGGCAACGGTGGGGCCGTTGGCAAGCCGTTTGGCAAACTCCAAAGCGGCCGGCATCAGCTCCTCGTGGGGTACAACCCTGTTCACCAGCCCGATGCGCTCGGCTTCGGTGGCGTCGATAATCTCGCCGGTCCAGATTAGCTCCAGCGCCTTGGGAGCGCCCAATATGAAGGGCAGGAAAAACGTTCCACCGCCGTCCGGCATGTAGCCCCTTCGTATCCACAAGGCACCGAACTGGGCCTTGTCAGAGGCGATCCTGATGTCGCACATGCAGGCGTAGGAGAGTCCAACTCCAACCGAATGCCCGTTGACGGCCGCGATGATAGGGCGGTCGCAGTTCCAGAAAGCCACCGACACCACGTCCTCCGCGTGAGTGCGCCTCCATGCGGGCCGACCCTCCGGGTTGTTTAGGCTCTCGTTCATGCCCTTGACGTCGCCTCCGGCTGAGAAGGCGCGCCCGGCTCCGGTGAGCACGATTGCCCGCACGTCCGGGGTAAGGTTTTCGAGGATGTGAATCATCCCCTGGGTCATGTCCGAACTGGAGGCATTCAGCCTCTCCGGGCGGTTCATGGTTATGATGCCAACTCCGTCTTGCACCTCAAATTGAACGTCCTGAAGCTCCACGATTTCACCTCCTGCGATACACTACAGGCAACCTGTCAATAGACCTGCTCTCACCGACCGCTATACTGTGCGGGCCTCTTCTCGACGAAGGCCCTCACGCCCTCAGCGTGGTCTTCCGTGTTGCGGAGCATGGCCTGTCCATAGGACTCGAATTCCTGCGCTTCCTGAAGCGCCCCTATACGGCTCTTGTATACGGCCCTCTTGCCCATTCCCATGGCAACGGTGGGGCCGTTGGCAAGTCGCTTTGCCAGCTCCATAGCTGACGGCAATAGATCTTCGTGGGGAACAACCTTGCTCACCAGTCCAATGCGCTCGGCCTCGTTTGCGTCGATAATGTCCCCGGTCCAGATAAGCTCCAGCGCCTTGGGAACGCCGAGGATGAAGGGAAGGAAGAAGGTGCCGCCGCCGTCGGGCATGAAGCCCCGCCGTATCCACAAGGCCCCAAACTGGGCCTTGTCAGAGGCGATCCTGATGTCGCACATACAGGCGTAGGAGAGTCCAATCCCAACCGAATGACCGTTGACGGCTGCGATGATGGGGCGGTCGCAGTTCCAGAAAGCCACCGACACCACGTCCTCCGGGTGACTGCGCCTCCACGCAGGCCGCCCGTCCGGGTCGTTGAGGCTCTCGTTCATCCCCTTAACGTCTCCTCCGGCGGAGAATGCTCTCCCGGCTCCGGTGAGGACAATGGCCCTCACGTCCGGGGTAAGGTTCTCCAGTATGTGGATCATACCCTGGGTCATGTTCGAACTGGAGGCATTCAGCCTCTCCGGGCGGTTCATGGTGATGATGCCGACTCCGTCTTGCACCTCGAATTGAACGTCCTGAAGCTCCACGATTTCACCTCCACAACGATGATAGGTTGTCGGCAAATCGGCGAGGTTTTATCGCCGTGTTTCGCAAATTTCTCCAGGGTCACACCATTAAGGGCGGAGAATTGCCAAGCGTCCCCATGTTAACACGCAGTGATGCTGGTTGCAATTAAGGAGGCTTGGTGAGGCGCACTGCCCACGTGGTTCGTCAAGCTCACCTTGAGCGGGATCGGTCGGCGCCCGCGCCGTTGCCAAGCTATGGGATACCTGATATTCTCTTGGCGTATACATACTAGAGCGCCAGTGTGCAAGCGGGTTCGTGCCCCGGCTTGGACATTACCATATGATGGATGGCCGATATGTTTCTTGCCGATCTTCCCCCACATCCGCGATGTCCTTTACGATCCCTGCTCCCAGAGCGTAGCGAGATAGCTACCGCGACGCGGCTGGCGGCGTTGAACTGGATGAGGAGTACGGCTATGCGGAGGGCTTCATAATCAGACTGCCTGACATAGAGCGGTAGTCAGCCGGGACAACTCGTCAGGTCCCAGTAAGGAAAGGAGGCCATGGAATGAATGGACAAATCTTGGATTACTCCCCTCAAACCAACTCGGGATTAATCGCGGGGGATGACGGCAACCGATATAACTTCGTTGGAGCCGAATGGAAAGACCAGGCCATTCCCAACAGGGGAATGCGGGTGGATTTCGAGGCGCAGGGCAGCGATGCCGTGGCCATCTACCGTGCTATGTCGGCCTCCGGAGCCGGAATTGGCGGCGCCCTTGAGGGCGTGATGGGCTCCGACAAAACCAAGGTGGTTGCCGGGCTGCTGGGGATATTCCTTGGCTGGGCCGGCGTCCACAAGTTCTACCTGGGTATTAAGAGGCCCGCAACCATACAGCTGGCAGTTGGCGGCGGCGGCTTGGTGTTGGCTTTGATTGTGGCCAATATATTCCTAGCTTTGGGGATTTTCGGCATTGGCGTCTTCATTGGGTTACTGCTGTACGCGGTTGGCTATATTGCTCTGATGTCGGCCGGTATACTCGGGCTGGTGGAAGGCATTATCTACCTGACCAAGTCCGATGAAGACTTCCAGAGTATCTACGTTACCGGCCAGAAACAGTGGCTTTAGGCGGACCTGATCGGCACAACTGACGGCGCAGGCGCGGCGCCTCGCGCCTGGTGTTGCCATGCGCTCTGAACACGCTATAATGGGGTGTGCTTAAGCGGATAACTTCAATCCCGGCTCTCCTGCTGGTCGTATATCTATTCGCGGCCTGCTCAGGCCCAGATTCTACACCAACGCCAGACCCAACGCCTACGCCCACGGCTGCGCAGGTCTCCACACCCTCTGCCACGGAGGCGCGAATGCCACAAGACAACGAAACGGTGGAGGTCCACTACCATGGCACTCTGGACAATGGCGAAGTCTTCGATTCGTCGCGAGAGCGGGAACCCTTCTCCTTCGTGGTAGGCAGCGGCCAGGTGATAGCAGGATTCGACAGAGCTGTGCGGAAGCTGGCGCTTGGCGAGACCATCACTGTGCGCCTGGAGCCGCTCGAGGCCTACGGCGAGCGACGTGACGACTACGTCCTGGAGTTGCCAATTGACCAACTCCCTGAAGGCCTCAATGAAGGGGATAACGTGGTTTTTGAAAACGGCTTTCCCGGTGTTATCACAGTGGTTACGGAGGATACGTTCACTGTGGACGCTAACCACCGGCTGTCAGGGCAGGCCCTGACCTTTGAGATAGAGCTGATCTCGATCAAATGGCAGTAAATCCCAGTAAATCCAAGGAGGTTGCGGGTTGCGATCCGACCGGCCCGCTTGAATTCGTGAGATGACTACTAATGCGTCAGCAGAGCGGCAAATCGCCGTTCTAATCGATTTTGAGAACGTTGGTCTTGGCTCCATACAGTGGCTGTTTGACCAGGTGTCGGACATAGGCAGGATCACCGTGAAGAGAGCCTATGCGGACTGGGCCGACACGCGAAACAAGGCCGCCGGCAACCAGCTTCTACAGCTTGGCATAGAACCCATACACCGACCTCCCTCCGCAGCGGCAGGCAAGAACTCCAGCGACATCCGTCTGGTAATCGATGCGGTTGAACTGGCTTACCAGTCTCCCGTAGACACATTTGTGATCGCCTCGTCTGATAGCGATTTCGCCCCCCTGGTGAGCAAGCTCAGGGCAGCAGGAAAGGTCGTGTTTGGGGCCGGAAGGCGTGAAGCGACCTCCCGCACCCTGGTCATATCCTGCGACCGTTACCTGTACCTTGAGCAGGACCAGTCTCAACCCAGGCGCGCAAGGCCGGGTAGACCACCCAAGCGTCAACAGCAGCAGCAACAACCGATCAACGACCTTCTCGCGCGCGCTGTGAAAGCCTCCATAGACGAGCACGGGAAGGTAGTGGGAAGCAGGCTTCACCAGACCATCCAGCGCCTTGACCCGGGCTTCAATTTCCGAGCTATGGGTCACTCCACATTTACAAAGTATCTTGAGGCGTCGTCTGAGGTGAAGGTCACCCGGCCAAGGGGAGCGGGCGACGTTACCGTGGAGCTGGCGGACCAGGCGCTGCCGACCCAGACACCAACGACCCAACCGGCGCCGACCCAACTGGAGCCGACCCAGGCGCCAATGACCCGGGCGCCAACGACACAGGCGGAACCGGCCCAACCGACGCCGACAGAGGCGCCAACGACACAGGCGCTGCCGACCCAACCTGCGCCGACCCAGGCAGAGGAGCCTGTCGACGCCGACGCGGATGTGTGGGCCAGGGTAGATGACATCTGGCAGGTACGGGCGGGTGAACCCGGTGGGCGTATTCCAGGCCAACGGGCAGCCTCGGACGCAGCACAGGCCCTTAGCGTCCAGAACCTTAAGAGCTCGCCCTACAAGACACTGCAACGACTACTGGACACCAGCGAGTTCCTGCGCGCCAGGTGGTCCAGAGAGGGCAACGTTATAATCCGGCTATAGGGCAGGGGAGGTGTTCCGCCGCTATGAGGTATCTCTGGCGGTCGAGTATGACGTCATCGCCTCAATTGCGGAGTAGAAGTTGTCCGTCCCGCTCCTCAGTACTCTACCGTCCTCGCCAACCAGTACGTCTCCTGTATCGACCAGGAGTTCCAGGTGGCTCACCACCTCCGGCACGGCAGCGAAGAACCCTCCGCCGGACAGCTTTCGGGGTGGGAACAGCTTCTCCGTCACCTTGGCCACGGTGTCCGCGCCTTCACCCATGATCCCCATCATGCGCTCAAGCCTTCGCACGTGGTGGCGCACTATGTCCTGTGCCCGCCGCAGGTTCCGGATGTGAAAGCGGTCGTGGGTGTACAGCCGGTGAGCAGGGAAGACCGTCGTATGGTAGTCCAGACTCAGCACCTTGCCCAGGGACTTCAGGTAGCTCTCCAGGCCGTAGCACTCCCCGCTGTCGGCATACTCCTCCGGTATCACGCCTACAAGCTCCTTTGGATAGGCCTGCTTGTACGTTGGGTGCGGCGATATCTGGGGCAGGATGTGGTCGCCGGTTAACACGACCCCATCGAGGCTTATGCTAATCTCGTCAACGGCGTGGCCCGGCGTGTACATGAACTTCAGGCCGTCAAGCTCCTCGCCGTCCCTGAGGGGGTGTATGGGCAGCTTCTCTCCCAGGATGCTTTGGCGTCCTCGCATGTAGCCCTGGATCTGACTATGGAAGCGCGCGCTGTCCTCAGGGCTACTCCTGCTCTGGTAAAAGGCTTCCTCTTGCTCCATTGACTCCTTGATAACCCGGTGCAGCGGCGACGCCTCACTAAAACTGCCGTTATGGTAGCTGTAGGGCAGGAAGTGAAAGTACATCTCGTGGGCCCACAGCTCTGCGCCGCTGGCCTTCAAGAGGTCGTATACGTTGCCGTCGTGGTCCTGGTGACCGTGGGTAATGATTACGCGCTTCAGGTCAGTCAGGCCCAGGCCAAGGGTCGAAAGGCCGTCCTTCAGGGTGTCCAGCGCTCCGTGGGAGCCGGCGTCGATGAGCGTCCATCCCTGGCAGTCCGTCAGGTATGCCCACGTAGGCCCGGTCCTGGAGCGATAGTGGTGGGGCAGGGATATGACGAAGACCTGCCTGCCGCTCTGCAGGGCGAAACGGGCCACGATTCCGTACCCGCTCTTCTCGCCCTCCTTCAGGACTTGTATGTCTTCAAGGTAGGGGTTGGCCGACCTGTTCCAAGCTATGGTTTCCGTTACTGTAGCCAATGGTTACTCACTCTCCGTCAGCAATAGGGTTATCGCGGGGTGCAGGGTGAATGGGTGAGCGGAGGGATTTGAACCCTCGATCTCCAGGGCCACAACCTGGCGCCTTAGACCTAACTTGGCCACGCCCACCACGAACGACCGAAAACGAGCCAAAGACAATTATACACTACCGGGCAACCGCCTCACGCTCCTTCTGCCGCTCTTTATCGATACGGTAGTCGGTTTCCAGGCGCATCCAGACGTGGGCGGGGATTTCCAACGCCCGCTCGAGGTCCAGCGCAGTTCGCGGGGTGATGGCCTTCTTGCCGAGGATGATCTCGTGGACGGTGTTGACCGGCCGCTGCATTGCCGCCGCCAACTTGCGTTGGCTCATTCCCCTGATTGCCAGCTCGGCTTTGAGCAACGGTCCCGGGGGATAGACGGCGTCCGGGTCCTGTGGGTCCCTGGGCGGCATCTTATGCCTGCTCTGTGTTCTGCGCCAGTACTCCACCAATACAGGCATAACATCTGTTATGGGGCGGGCGCGGGCAAACCAGTCGCCGTCCAACTCAAAATCATCCGGATCCTCGGCGATTTGCCGGTTGATCTCCTCGTCCTCTTCAGGAGTGGGCCAAATGGTATCCGGTTTAAGTTTGGGCATATCGCCTCGTCCCACTCAAATTCCACATTTTATTGTATTGACCACAGCCAATTTTGTCGATTGACTCAGGGCTTTTGCTGCTCCAAAGCCAGGCGGTAATCCGCTTCCAGGCGCACCCAGATGTGGGCGGGGATTTCCAATTCGCGCTCCAACTCCAGTGCAGTTCTTGGGGTTATGGCCCTCTTGCCACGTATAATCTCGTGTACGGTATTTACCGGCCTCCGCATGGCAACCGCCAGTTTTCGCTGGCTCATCCCTCTAGCTTCCAGCTCGTCCCTGATCAAAAGTCCTGGCGGGATGACGGCGTTCGACTCCTGCATCTCATTGACCTCAATCGCCACAAGAAGGCTGATTTCGAGTTTCGTTTTGCATAAGCTCAGCTACGAACTCGCCCTTTCTACCCCTGGGCGCGCTACTTCTGTGCCAGGGACTCGGCCAGGTTGATGAGCGTCCGGGTCGGCACTCCGGTCGCCCCCTTGACCTGGTACCCGGACTCCTTCTCGGACATGAAAGTCCCGGCGATGTCCAGGTGCACCCAGGGGGTATCCTCGCTGAACTCCGCCAGGAACTGGGCCGCCGCAATGGAGCCAGCCTTCCTTCCGCCGGTGTTCTTCACGTCGGCCACCTGGCTCTTGTTCTGCTCCTTGTATTCCTCGAACATCGGCAGCTCCCAAATGCGCTCACCCGACGTCTCCCCGGCCTGAGCTACTGCGCTCAGCAGGTCCTGGTTGTTGGTAAAGGCTCCGCTGCAAACGTCCCCAAGAGCCGTCACGATTGCGCCCGTGAGTGTGGCAACGTCCACCAGCCTCGTAATCCCCATCTGCCGGGCGTAGCAGAGGGCATCGGAGAGTACCAGGCGACCCTCGGCATCGGTGTTCTCCACCTCCACAGTCTTGCCGCTCATGGTGCGCAGCACGTCGCCGGGTTTCTGAGCGGAGCCACCGGGCATGTTCTCCGTGGCCGCGGCGATGGCCGTGACGTTCAGCCTGGGCACAAGCTGAGCAATGGCCTTCATAGCGGAGATGACGGCGGCGGCTCCCGACATGTCGCCCTTCATCTCGCCCATGCCGGCGGCGGACTTCAGGGATATGCCTCCGGTGTCGAATGTGATGCCCTTGCCCAGTATCCCCAGGTTATTGTCAGGGTTGTCCGGGTCTCCCTTGTATTGCATCACGATGAACTTTGGAGGCTCAGCGCTGCCCCTGGCCACGCCCAGAAGACCGCCCATGCCAAGCTCCTCCATCTTTGGCCTGTCCAGAACAGTCAGCTCCAAGCCATGCTCCCCGGCAACCGATGTGGCTACCTCCGCCATGTGGGTCGGTGTCATAAAGTTGGAGGGCTCGTTCACCATGTCCCGGGCCAGCATCGCCGCCTCCGCAAACACCCTTCCTCTGTCCAGGGACTGCTGGAGCGTGGAGAGCTTGGCGGAGTCCGACTCGACTACCGTCAACTCCTTCAACCCCTTCTCGTCGTCTTCCTGCCTGGTCAGATGCCTCTTGAATGTGTACAGTCCAAGCAAACTCCCCTCTGAGATGGCCTGGGCCGACTCATCCACGTCCATCCCGCCTATACCTGCGCCATGAAGAATGGTGGCGGCCTTCTCTATGCCTACGCCTCGCAGCCTGCGGCAGACTGCGCCCATCACCTGGCGCACCACCTCCGCATTAAAGCGGTCAGCCTTGCCCAGACCTGCCACCACCACGCGGGCAGGGGGTATCTTGCTCAAGGTGTGGATTACGGTTATCTCCCCCTTCTTGCCCTTGATCTCGCCGTCGGCAATGAGCTTGGAAATGGCCCCGTCCATTGCCATGTCCACCGCGCCCGTAGCGCCTCCGGGGGTTTGCACCCCCTCAAACAGGTTGACCACAATCGCGCCTGCGTCTGCCTGCGTTATGTCACCGGAGACGGCCTTAATATCCATTTTGCTTTCCTTTCCGGATGAGCTCGGGCGCTCTAAACCCTCACCCATCGCTTTATCTCTCGAACTATCTTCTCTATAACAGGGGTGATGTCCCTGGATGTGTCTACGGCTAGGTGGTCCCGCCTTATCGGCTCCACCGAAGACGCCATCCGATCATAAACGGACCGGCCTGCGGTGGAGTTGTCCTCCGGGTCGGCAGCGCCTTCGTCCCTCTGGCTGAGCCTCTCAGCCACCACCTCTATGGGCGCCTCCACCCGCACGAGGATGAGCTTTGCGCCGACCCTGTGCGCTATGTTGTAGAGACGCTCACGATTCGACTCCACAAGGTTGGTGGCGTCCAGCAGCACGGGGATACCCCTACGCACCATGTCTTCTACGAGGGCGTGACAGGCCCTGAAGAGCCGGGCGCTCTCGTCCGCGGTGTAGGCCGGGGTAGGGAAGAGGGCCTTTCGCATGACATCCGTCTCAACGACGGCTATTGGGAACCGCTCGGCCAGGCGACGGCTGAAGTAAGACTTTCCGGTCCCCGGCAGTCCGCTTACCACCACCAGCACACCTCGTGGTAGAGGCTCAGGCACCGATGAGAGATGCCATTGCAGCAGGTTTACGTCGTCCGAGAGAAGAGCCTTATTCATAGAGCCGTAAGCTTCCCGTCGTTCGCCCGGTGGCGGCTCCGGTCATGCGTCGTCCATTATATTCCCATATGCTGTGCTCAGGCAACGAAGGGGAGGGGAATGGCAACATGTGTGGTAATGGCTCATTGCCATCCTTGTTGCCCAAGACCTCAGTATAGCCCGTGTTATCATCAACTACCGAGTAGAACCCCGCTGTACAACGGGTTGACAGGTGCATCTGAGACTGGCTACAATAAAGCTAGTGCCAGTGGTGATGCTCTGAGAGCGTCACATCTGGCGCTCTGGTTTCTCTGGTCCCTAGCTCTCCTCCTCCTCTGCCTCCTCTTCCTCCTCTTCCTCCGGCTCAAAGTAATGGAGACGCTCCGGCATTCGGTGAAGACCGTGCCATGCAAATCTGCCCGTTGGGTCAACCAAATCTCTCGTCTTTTCAGCTATTACCCCGTAGTACCTAGCTATAGAGCTAAGGTAGGCGTCGGAAGGGGCATTGCGAAATAGCTCCGCCTCCTCGTACTGCCTAATGACTCCTGCAACCAGATCAGCCAACTGAATCCCCATTGTGAATCTGGAGTCAACAAAGTAAGGGGTATCAACGACGTTAGCCATGGACTGACCCTCACGATGTCGATTAAGGTATTGCTCAAATTTCCCGGACAATCCACCGTACTGGCTTCCATCCCCATCCACCAAGACAACGGCCATTGATGACTGGTCCAATAGAAGCGTGTTAACGCGTTGAAGAATATAGCGGTATTGACGAGGCAGGTGGATGGTCTGCCTTGGAATCACTTGGGTAGGTTGGTCCATTATAACCGCAAATATGGTCAGAGGCAGATTGCGGAGTTGGTCGAAGACACTCTCCACCAATTCATGAAGATCAGGTTTTCTTCTGAATGTACTCCTCTTCAGAAGGTCGTGGGCTTTCAATTCTAGTCTAGCTCGCTCACTGCCCATTAGTGACCTTTTGGTCCTGAAGAGTTGCCGATTTATACTCCGCGAATCTCGTTGTGGAAAACAAACAGCAGCGAGGACAGGGCGTGTGCTGGAATCGTTCGGATGCGGATGACCGCTCTCATCAATGAAGACTAGCATAGAACTAAGCCTAGTCTCGTGATCCTAAGCTGTCAATCCACCCGCCCTGTCTTTCGCCGCGCCACGCCCACCTAACCACGACTTGACGCCTTCCGATTAACTGCCTTATCCAATACCAAGAAGGAGTCGCTGTATCAGCGACTCCCCCATATCTATAGGGCGGACCTTTGAACAACCTGCTGCGAGCCTGTGCAACTGACGTCTATGCTAGGCACAGTCGAAGGGAAGGGTGTAAGCGGCTTTATACCCCATTCACACCGCTGGGTGGAAGGCTATGCCCATAAGGCCGGGGCCAGTATGGGACCCCATGACCGGGGTGGTCTCGCTCACCAGCGCCTCAACACAGTTGAACTCTGAAAGAAGCTTCTCCTTCAGAATAAGTGCATCGCCTGGGGATATGGCGTGCATAATGTTGGCCCGAAAAGGCTCCTCGCCCGCGCGCTGCCGAACCAGGGTCAGCAGGCGTTCCATCGCCCGCTTCCTCGTCCTGGGCCGCTCCAGGGGTCGGACCTCCCCGTTGTTCAGCTCCAGAAGGGGCTTCAGCTTCAGGACCGAGCCGGCGAAGGCCGCTATCCCCGGGATGCGCCCGCCCTTCCAGAGATAGTGCAGGGTGTCCAGAAAGGCCACCAGATCGACGTCCCGCGCCACTCGTTTAGCCTCCGACTTGACTTGGTCGAGGTCCGCGCCTCCGGCGGCCGCCCGCGCTGCGGCCAGGGCGACCAGTCCTTCAGCCGCAGCTGCGGTGGAGGTGTCCATGACCTCTATCCTGGTCTCCGGTAGGGCCTGCTGGGCCATTTCCGCGGAAGCGAGGGCCACGTTGTATGTGGCGCTGATGGTAGACAGCACCGTAAGGCAGAGCACGCTCTCGGCGGTGGCCGCGCCGGCTGTAAAGGCCTCTATAAAACTGGCGGGGCTGGGGGCGGAGGTTACGGGGAGGTTCTCGCAGTGAGCCAGGAGAGCGTAGAACTCGCTGGGCGAGATGTCCACCCTGTCTCGATATGTCTTTCCGTCAATGGACAACTGAAGGGGCACAACGTGGAGGTTGAGGTCGTCCACGAGGCTGGCGGGCAGACAAACGGCGCTATCAACAACCAGCGCTACTTTCGGTCGCAAGGTGTACACCCTCAGCCGGGAATGTAAGGCTAGAGCAGGGTAAAGCTATACCGCGTGGTCGGCCTGCTCCCCCGGGAGTATTCCAACGTCCGCCGAGTCCTGCCATTCGTCCTCGTAGTCTATCTTGGACTCCAGGAAGTACGGGCTCAGCAGGAAGGCAAGGCATATCGCAGACATTACGACCAGTCCCAGAGGGCCAGCCTCGCTCTGGTAGCCAAAGTAGACCAGGGCAAAGACAACCGGTATCGCTACAAGGAGCAGGCCTATTCTCAGCATCCTCTGGGTCATACGGCAGAATATGGCCGTGGTGACTGCCAGGGCCAGCAGACCCAGCGCCGTATAGACGTCGGTCTCCTGAAACTGCTCGGTTCGATACGCAAGGAATCCTCCGTGACCCTGGAGAAACACCAGCCACGTGGCTATAAAGGGGAAGGGGAGGGCCATGAGGGACGCTAGTATCCAGTCTCTCCTGATGACCCGGACTACTACGGCAGCCACACTCCAGAGGGACAGCGGCAGGTAGATAAGCATGCCCACATACGCCAGGATTGGCAGAGGCATGGAACCGTGCGTCAAGAGGCTCCATACGCCGGAGACCAGAGCAAGAAAAGCAAAGAACCACACCGCAACCGGGGCGGCCAAACTATAGCCAAGCCACGGATAGACCCAAGTCGGTCTGCCGCTACGCCAGCCTCCCACTCCTATGACGAGGATGGCGGCGTAGCCAAGCACTATCCAGACGAGGCTGGACCACAGATGAAGTGAGAAATAGAGCGCGGCAAGAATATGGGGAGCACTGGCCAGAGCAGCGTCACCCCAGGAAGTCCGGCTGTGGGTGGTGTACATCCCCTGAGCTATATCGTGGGGATTTCCCATATCTCGCAGTGCCTCTTCCATTGAGTCGTCCGCGGACATACCCTGGTCCTGCAACTCCTGGGCCCTCTCCTGGACATGGCTCTGAATTTCCCACAGGATCTCCCTCTCCTGCCGGGGCTCCAGGTGAAGTGCCCGCTTGAGGCTATTCAAGTAGACCTTCAAGTCCGTGCTCATTGAAATCATTCAGGATATTCCCTGCTCTATGATCATGTTCGCTGCCTGTGAGAAGCTCTTCCACTCCTCCTGCAAGCTCTCCAGAAAGTTCTGACCCTTGACGGTGATGTAATAGTAGCGCCGTTGTTGGCCGCTGGTGGACGTGCGCCACTTGCCGTCTATGAGTCCGTCCCCCTCCAGACGATGCAGCGCTGAGTAGAGAGTACCCTCCTTGAACCTGAAGTACCCCTTGCTCCTGCTCTCCATCTCTCTAACCATCTGATACCCATACATAGGCTCCAAGGACAGCAGGGAAAGCAGCAGCGTCTCCGTATTGCCCTTGAGAAGTTCTCTTCGATACATAGCGCTCCTATCTATTTTATGCGCAGTTTGAGACCATTATTGCCCATACCTCAGATGAGGTCAAGGCTTGGCATACGGAGGCGAAGGCCAACCTCCTCTAAGCGCATCGGCGCTACATTCGACACTTTGCGTGTGATATAGTTTGGGCAAACGCGCATACTATGAGGAGAGATGTTCACCTTAGGCATACTGACCAGCAGCGATATGGGCGCGAAAGGGGAGCGGGAGGACACCAGCGGCCAGGCCATCAGAGAGATGCTCGCGCCACTGGGATTCTCCGTGACGCGTTACGAAATCGTGCCGGATGAAGCCGAGGTCATCTCCGCCAGGCTGAAGGAGTGGGCCGACAGCGGGGAGGTTGACCTGCTCGTCACCACTGGAGGAACAGGCCTGGGCCCCCGGGACGTAACGCCGGAGGCGACCCAGGCCGTCATCCAGCGTCCGGTCCCCGGCATCCCGGAGGCGATGCGCCAAGCAGGCTTGGGCCATACTCCTATGGCAATGCTGAGTCGGGCCACCGCCGGCATCCGCGGCAGCTGCCTCATCATAAACCTGCCGGGAAGCCCCAGGGCCGTAAGGGAGAACCTGGAGGCTGTGATGGGCGTTATCCCCCACGCCCTGGAGACCCTCAAGATGGCGAGGGTGGAGCGCCACCCAACCCAATAGGCATGGACATCCACATCCTGACCCTCTTCCCGGATATGTTTCGCGGGCCCTTTGACGAGAGTATCGTGAAGCGGGCCGTGGATAAGGGATTGGCGTCGATACACATTCACAACATCCGGGATTACGCCCAGGACAAGCACAGGATTGTCGATGACTACCCCTTTGGAGGCGGAGGCGGCATGGTGCTCAAGCCTGAACCCCTCTTCCTCGCGGTGGAGAGCGTCAAGTCCAGCATTGCGGAGACGAAATCCCCCGAGCGGGCCGCCGAAGCGCCGGTCATACTCCTCACACCCCAGGGCAGCGTCCTGACCCAGGAAACGGCCGGTGGTCTGGCTCTGCACCGGGACCTCATCCTGATTTGCGGCCACTACGAGGGCGTGGACGAACGGGTAAGGGAGCACCTTGTGGACCGCGAGATAAGCATAGGAGATTTCGTGCTGAGCGGCGGGGAGATCCCGGCGATGGTGTTGGTGGATGCGACCGTGCGCCTGATTCCGGGAGTAGTGGGAGACACCGCATCCATTGGGGACGATACCCATGCCTCCGGTCTGATCCAGTTCCCCCAGTACACCCGGCCCGCTACGTATCGAGACTGGTCGACGCCGCCCGTGCTCATGTCGGGTAACCATGAAGCCATACGCAGGTGGCGACGAAGGCAGTCGCTGCGCCGCACCCTGAGACAGCGCCCGGATCTTCTCGCCGAAGCGTCACTCAGCCCGGAGGACCTTCGCCTCCTGGCAGACCCTGAGGAAGAGGCGGGGAGCTAGATATGGAGGAGCGGATACTGACGCGGCATCCTCTGGGGAAGAAGGGCGTCAACATCAGCAAGCGGAAGTACGATGCTATGAGGGCAGCGATCATCGACACCCTCGCCGCCGGAGATACGACCCACACCGACCTGGTGAAGGGCGTAGAGCAGAGGCTCCAAGGCGGCTTTGACGGCTCAGTGAAGTGGTACGTAGAGACGGTCAAACTTGACCTGGAAGCCCGTGGAGCCATTGAGCGGATACCCAAAACGTCGCCCCAACTCCTCAGGATAACTCCGTAGCTAAAATCTGTCCGCTACGCACTAAACTACGTCTGAACGGCCCGCTCGCCGCTCTTAAAAGCGGCCCTTGACAACTCAGCGTTAACCCCGTTTTTCGCCGGGAATTGGCCCCAGATTTCTCAAAACGGGTATTGCATTAAGAGGTGTTGTATGGTAACTTTGGAGTCGTTAGGAACAAATAGGGTTTTTCTGGTGAAATAAGGTGCAAAGTGGTCTTTTTACATTCTTCGGAGAGCAGGAGCACCGGGTGGACCCCCAGGGTCGCATATCCCTCCCGGCCCGCTACCGGGACGCCTTCAGAGGAGGCGTTGTTCTCACTCGGGGATACGACCGTTGCATCTCCGTCTACACACCTTCCCGATGGGAAGCAGTGGCCAGCGATATGGCCAATCTCCCAATGAACAGGGCAAAGAACAGAAGAATGCGACGAGTAACGTTTACATCCGCTTATCAGCTGGAGGCCGACAGACAGGGGCGAGTGCTCCTGCCGGTCTCACTGAGAAGCTATGCTCAGATAGACGACGAGGTGGTCATCGCAGGTATGGGAGACTTCCTTGAGATATGGTCCAAAGAGGCGTGGCTCCAGGAAAGCGAGTCCCTGGAGCAGGAGGCCTGGCTTATAGCCGAGACGTCCGAGGAACGCTAATGAGTGTGATTGCTATGCCTTACCACGTTCCTGTCCTGGTGCAAGAGGTGTTGTCTGCCCTCCAGGTGAAGCCTGGCGGCAGCTACGTAGACTGCACTGTGGGTGAAGGTGGTCATGCCTCCGCTATCCTGGAGGCCGCTTCTCCGGGCGGCAGGCTGCTGGGCATAGACATGGACCTGCAGGCTCTCAAGACGGCGGAAAGGGTTCTGTGGTCAT
This sequence comes from Dehalococcoidia bacterium, assembly GCA_965218945.1. Lineage (GTDB taxonomy): Bacteria > Chloroflexota > Dehalococcoidia > Lucifugimonadales > UBA2985 > DAOUJW01. The sequence goes on along the minus strand of OZ244718.1, from coordinate 1,290,458 downwards.
ACAGAGATTCCTCAGTCTTGGTAAACGAAAACTTCCGGGACCTGGAACAGGTAGCCGAGAGACACGGATTCACTCCGGTCGACGGGATCCTGTTCGACCTGGGCCTTTCCTCGCTACAGCTGCAAGGTGGAGGAAGGGGTTTCTCCTTCCGCACTGAGGAGCCCCTGGATATGCGGTTCGACAACCGGCAGGAGCTCACGGCCTGGGACGTGGTCAACGAGTACTCCAGCGAGGAGCTTGCCAGAGTCCTTTCCACTTACGGCGAGGAGCGAAGGTCAAACCGGATTGCAAAGGCAATAGTCTACAGCAGGCCCATCGACACGTCTCTCCGGCTCGCCCAAGTAGTGCAGAGGGCAACGAGGCGTCCCTTAGGCCGCATTCACCCTGCCACACGCACTTTCCAGGCCATTCGCATAGAGGTGAACAGGGAGTTGGACAACCTGGAGAGTGTTCTGGGACAGGCGGTCTCCCTTCTCAAAGCCGGCGGCAAGCTGGTGGTTATCAGCTATCACTCCCTGGAGGACCGTATTGTGAAGCTCTTCCTGAGATACGCCGACAGGAAAGCCCGAACCTTGCACAGGGACAACATAAGGATTATTCCCCCCTCCAAAGAGGAGGTCCGGACAAACCCAAGAAGTCGAAGCGCCCGGTTACGGGTGGCGGAGCGCATTTTAGAAGGGGACAACCCTTCTACAGATCCAAGTACTGGTATGGGGGTAAGGTCGCCGGAGTATTAAATACTAGGCCTAACTGGGGCAGACGCCAAGTAGCTAAATCTTTGCGGTAAAAACCCTCTCGCCCCGGAGACCTCACCCCCAACGCCAGTCGGATTCTCTTTTGGGAAGCCATATACCCAAGGGAGGTATAACAGATGAAGAACGAAACGCTACATGTTGCTGTAGATGTAGGCACATCAAAGGTCTGTACTCTCATCGGACGCTCCCAGGGACCCGACGATATGCAGGTCCTGGGTGTCGGAAACGTGCCATCGCGAGGAATGCAGAAGGGCACCGTCAGCAACATTGCCGAACTCAATCAGGCAATCCAGGCCTCCCTGGACGAGGCTGAGGCCCAGTCCGGCATACGCGTAACTTCCGTCTGTGCAGGTGTATCCGGTTCCCACATCAGTTGTGTCAATTCCCGGGCCTCTCTGGGCAATCGCAAATACGACAGCCCGGTAGATTCTGAGGATTTGAAGCAGGTGCTTCGGGCTTGCTACGCCAATCACAACGAAAACGACTCCAGAATACTCCACGTGATACCCAGGGACTACTCCGTGGACGGCTCCTGGGGCATACGCGATCCCATTGGAATGTACGCTTCCTCTGTCGGAGTGGAGAGCCACGTGGTTATGGGAGACCCCACCGCTATAGACAACCTTGTAGAGGCTTTCCACAGGACCAAGGTCAGGCTCAAGGGCTTGATAATGGACCCTCTGGCCAGCGCGGAGGCCGTCCTTTCCGAGGATGAGCGGGAAATGGGCGTGGTCCTGGCCGACATCGGCGGAGGCACCACTCATGTGTCCATATTCATGGACGGCAGCATCTGGCACTCCAAGGTCATTCCCGTGGGCGGTTTTCAGTTAACTCGTGACATATCCATAGCCTTTACTACTTTCTTCCTGGCAGCCGAGGAAGCGAAGCTCCAGTACGGCCACGCGATCCCCGATTCGGTAGACCCTGAGGAGGACGTAAACCTGCCGGGGTTTGGGAATCAGGACGCAAGTCTGGTCTCACGGCAGGACCTGTGCCAGGTAATCAATGAGAGAATGGACGAGCTTCTGCGTATCATCCGCAGAGAGGTGAGCGTCTCCGGTTTGGAAGGCGTTCCCCCCGGAGGACTCGTTCTGACGGGGGGCTCGGCGAAGCTGTCCGGACTGCAAGAGTTGGCAAACAACATCTGGCCGGGGCCGGTAAGGATCGGCGTGCCCACAGCGTCGACATGGGTCCCGGACGACCTGGAGGACCCCTCCTTCGCTACAGCTCTGGGTCTTCTCCTCTGGGATGCAAAACAGCAACACGGGGCCAACGGCAATGGTCACTCCAAGCGCAGCCAACGTGGAAAGCACTGGCTAAGCATTTTTTCACGTAAGTCACAGGTATAGCAAAGGAGGAGTATTATGGCGGGCCAGTCTTATGAGAACGATGGTATAGCCAGGATCAAGGTTGTGGGGGTAGGCGGGGGAGGCTGCAACGCAGTCTCCCGGATGTTCAGGGAGCGGGTCCAGGGAGTGGAGTACGTCGGTGTCAACACCGATTCCCAGGCTCTCATGCGTTCCGAAGTACCCTTGAGAATCCGCATGGGGGAAAAGCTGACCCGAGGCTTGGGCGTGGGAGGAGACCCCGACAAGGGCAAGGATTCCGCCGAGGAAAGCCGCGAAGAGCTGTATGAGGCTATAAAGGACTCAGACATGGTCTTTGTGGCGGCAGGCATGGGCGGCGGCACCGGGACCGGCGCAGCGCCGGTGGTGGCCGAAATAGCAAGAGAGGCGGAGGCCCTCACTATAGCCGTCGTTACAAAGCCATTCAGCTTCGAAGGAAGCCGCCGCCGGAAGCTGGCCGAGGAGGGCATAGCCCGGCTGAAGGAGAAGGTGGACACCCTGATCATCATCCCCAACGATCGTCTTTTCGCCGTATGCGACGAGACGGTGACAATGGAGAACGCCTTCCGCCTGGCGGATGACGTGCTGCGACAAGGCGTGCAGTCCATCGCAGAGCTTGTGACGGTGCCCGGTGAGGTCAACCTCGATTTTGCCGACGTGAAGACGGTAATGAGCAACGCAGGGGCTGCGTGGATGGCCATCGGTCGCGGCGCCGGTGAAAACAAAGCCGCCGACGCCGCAAGAGCCGCCGTTAGCAGCGCTCTCTTGGACGTGTCAATTGAGGGCGCCAAGGGAATACTCTACAACGTCACCGGGGGAACAGACCTGTCTCTCCTAGAGGTCCAGGCGGCCGCCGATGTAATCCGCGAGGCCGCTGACCCAGACGCGAACATCTTCTTCGGTATGGTCACCGACTTGAAAATGGAGGACGAGGTAAAGATCACAATTATTGCCACCGGCTTCTCTACAGAGGAGCGCGTCCCTCAGAATGACGACGACCACATCTCTCAGCTTGTCATGGACGCTATCCACGACGACGCTGAGTTGGAGATCCCCCCATTCCTCAGAAGGCAGAACAACAACAAGAGGAGGGCGAGGATCTACTAGAAATATCCCGTCCAAATAACGGGAGCATTCTTGAGGCCACCTAAATTGGTAGGTGGCCTCACCGCGTCTTGAGAGATTGGCAGAAACCCTTGCCTTTTGATTTTTGTTGCGTAGAATATAGTAGACTTTATCGCTAAGGAAGATTGATGCGAAGATTCCCCCTGAAACGTTTCATCTTGGTCGCCATAATCGTGGCCCTTGCCGCGACATCTCTTGCTATCCAGGAGGTACGAGTGTCAGCCGGGGGCGTCAACTTCGTCCGTGGCTCAGACAGCATCCTGGGCTTACGACTGGGTCTGGACCTAGAAGGGGGAAGCCACCTGGTCTACCAGGCCCTACCCGAAGATGGCAGCGAGTCGCCAACCTCGGACCAGATGGAAGGGGTCATCCAGACCATAGAGCGGCGCGTCAACGCCTTTGGAGTCGCCGAGCCTATCATCCAGAGCATGGGAGCGGACCGGGTGCTGGTGCAGCTTCCGGGTGTGGGCACAACCAAAGCCAGGGTCGCCTTCCACCAGAACGTGGGGACGGAGGAGCTGAGCACCGTTTTGGGCAATCTGGGACGCTCCAACGCTCTCATTGAGCAGGAAGACAACCGCTCCTATGTTATCGAGCTTCCTTCCCTCAGACCGCGGGAGATTGACGCCGATGGAAACGAGATCCGGATCGCCGAGCGAGACGAGATTCAGCAGGCGCTGGAAGAAGCCTTTCCCGCCGTCGCCATGACCCTTGAATTCTCAGCCCCGATGGACGTCGACGTCGTTAGCTCCGCCGTGGGCCGGGAGGACGCGGCTGTCATCAGGCAATCGGACACTTCGTTCACCGTCGAGATACCTTCGTTGGAGCCGGGTGAGGAGACTGCCCTTCTGGAAGCATTGCAGTTGCAACTGCCCTCGCTGAGCTCTTCCAATATAGAGGACCTCTCTTTCCTGATAACGGGAGGGGTTGAGGAGGCCAAGCGGCTCATTGGGCAGACGGCGCGACTGGAGCTTATGGAACGCACCTGCCTCAACGACCCCGCAGATATCACCCAGAGGTGCGAAGACCCCGAGTACCACGTGGACACTCCCCTCAACCTTACGGGCGACGATCTGGCGCGGGCCTATGCCGGCTCTCACCCCACCTTGGGGATACCTATAGTGAACATTGAGTTCACCGGCGATGGAGCCAGGATATTCGCAAGGCACACACAGGATATTGCCGGCACAACCAGTCGCACGGCCTTCTTCCTGGACGACGAGTTGCTCATTGACCCCATAGCGCGCCAGGTCATTTCCGGCGGCCGGGCCTTCATCCAAAGCCCCGACTTCACTCCTGAACGGGTACGCACCATCTCAATTCAGCTGGAATCCGGGCGCCTTCAGGTTCCACTGGAGCTTATCCAGGAGCTGGAGGTGGACGCCACCCTGGGAGAGGACTCCCTGAGGAAGAGCGTTGTCGCAGGGCTGATAGGTCTGGGGATAGTCCTGCTGTTCATGGCCCTCTACTACAAGCTGCCCGGGGTGGTGGCGTGCATCGCCCTGGTAGCCTATGCGGTAATAGTCATCGCTATAATCAAGCTTTGGCCCATAACACTGACGCTTGGAGGAATAGCCGCCTTCATCCTGTCCCTTGGAATGGCCGTAGACGCCAACATCCTCATCTTTGAGCGTATCAAGGAGGAGTTGCGAAGCGGACGCTCCCTCATGGCGGCCACGGAGACGGGATTCAACCGCGCCTGGCCGGCCATCCGTGACAGTAACGTGTCCACTTTCATCACATGCGCCATCCTCTTCTGGTTTGGCAGCCGCCTGGGCACGGGCCTGGTGACCGGGTTCGCCGTCACCCTCTTTATTGGAGTGGCCATGAGCATGTTCTCGGCGCTCACCGTGACCCGCACACTCTTGCGGATAGTTGCAATCACACCCCTGGGGCGGTTCCTATCTCTGTATGCGCCAGTGGGTAGAATAGACGTAGCTCCCGGGCCAGGATCGCCGCTGGGAGACAGGAGATAAACAGCTTTGGACTTTGTAGGTAAGCGGCACTGGTTCTTCCTCGCCTCATTTGTTGTAGCTCTTGTGAGCATCGCATCGCTGGTGGCGCCCGGCGGCCTCAACGCGGGACTTGAGTTCACCGGCGGCTCCTCAATGACCCTGGAGTTCGCAGAGGGGGTGGAGCAGGAGGACCTGCGCGGACAGCTGAACCAGTTGGGCCACACCGATGCCGTAGTCCAGCGCCTGGACGACAGGAGCTTCTTCGTGCGCACCCGACTCCTGGAGGAGTCCGAGGGCGGTGGCGCTTCCGAGAGGGAGATGATAGTCAGCGGCCTTGAGTCGGGCCTGAGATCCAGCGTTGAAAGCTCGGAACTGTTCTCAGTCTCTCCCAGCATCGCCACTGAGACGGTGCGCAACGCCATCATCATCGTGTTCATTGCCTCGATAGCCATCATGGTCTACATAACCTGGGCTTTCCGAAGAGTACCGTCTCCACTCAGATACGGGATATCGGCCATCATCGCCCTTGTCCACGACGTAGTAGTGGTGCTGGGTGTCTACTCCATATTCGGGCGGATCTTCGGCTTCGAGGTTGACGCCCTGTTCATCGCCGGCATCCTGACGGTCATTGGCTACAGCGTCAACGACACCATTGTGGTCTTCGACCGCATACGGGAGAACCTCATAAGAGGCGTTGGAAGGGACCTGGGCTCCGCTATCAACATCGGCATTCAGGACACACTGGGACGCTCCTTCAACACCAGCCTCACGCTTCTGTTCGCTATCATGGCGCTGCTGCTATTCGGCGGGCCTACCATCCGGGACTTCCTTGTAGTGCTCCTGGTAGGCGTCATCGTCGGGACGTACAGCTCCATCTGGATCGCCAGCCAGGCTCTCCTGGCGTGGGAGAGCGGCGACATTGGCAAGCTCTTCCGCAGGCTGCCTCTGCCAATCCCGTCCAGGGGCAGGTAATAGTCGCCCGGATCCAAGCGCCTCCCTACGGCTTGATGGTAACCCGCCCGAAGGTCTCTTTGTTCAGCATGGCCCTGTAAGCCTCCAGCGCCTCGTCAAAGGAGAAGCTTTGGGAGACTACGGGGCGGATGTGACCCTTCTCCACGAGGTCGGCCACCTCTCGCAGCTGCTTGCGGGTCGAGCCGCCGGTCCCCATAATGTGCGCGTCTCTGAATATGATCTCAGCCGGGTTCAGCGCCAACTGACCGGGCCCGATGGCTCCCACAATGACCATCCTGCCGAACTGCGCCAGGCTCCTGAAGGAGCTGTTGAAAGTCACTCCGGCCACGTTCTCCACCACTACGTTGACGCCCTCGTCTCCGCTCATAGCCATCACCAGCTCGCTGAAATCCAGGTCATCCACCAGAAGCACCTCGTCCGCGCCCACCTCGCTCAGGCGGTCCATCTTCTCCGGCGAGGTGGTGACGGCAAAGACCGATGCCCCTATGGCCTTGGCTATCTGAATGGAGTGTACCCCCAAGCCTCCTCCGGCCCCCGTGACAAGAGCCCGCTCCCCGGCCTGAAGCCCGGCCACGTCCTTGATAGCGTTGTAGGCCACTCCGATGGGGCAGCTGTACAGGCTGGCCCCGTCCAGGTCTGTGCCCTCCGATAGAGCTACGAGGGCGTTCTCATGGAGCTTCACGTACTCCGACAGCCCGCCGTCTATTCTGTGGCCTATGCCGCGGCCGTTGGCGCACCGCTGCTCCATACCCCGACGGCACTGGTCGCAGTAGCCGCACGGCTCCGTGAAGATGGAGGCCACCGGGTCTCCAACCTTGAACCCCTCCACCGAGTCGCCGACCTGGGCCACCGTGCCGGAGATCTCGTGGCCCAGCACCACCCTCTCCTTGACCCCGCGGCGCAGCACGCCCTGCATAACCAGCACGTCGTGGTAGCAGAGGCCGCAGGCGTGCACCTTCACCAGCACGTCCTTGGCGTCCAGGGACGGGATGTCCCTCTCCTCAATGGTGAGTCTAGGTATCTCTCCGGCTTCTTCCAGGACAAGGGCTTTCATAGTTGTGTCTACCTCGTCTTTCTGTGGCAGTCCGTAGTTAGACTACCAGCATAGCATATCTCTCACCCTGAGGAGAGGCTGCGCCCGGACATTCTCACATGCCCTTCGATTGCGGGCGTCGTCGTACTATAATGGGTCTACAACTTGACGACCGATAAGGAGGCGCCATGAAGGTGGGAGCCCACGTTTCCTCCGCCGGAGGGCTGGACAAAGCAATTGACCGTGGCCAGGCGATGGGCGCAGAGGCCATCCAGATGTTCATTTCGTCGCCCCAGGGATGGGCCTTCAAGCCGATTGCCTCTCCACTTATAGAGAAGTTCAAGGAGAAGGCGATCCAGGCGGACATAGCACCCACGTTCCTCCACTGCATATACCTGGTCAGTCTGGGCAGTCCCACGGAGGAGAACCTGCAAAAGTCCGTCGGGGCGCTCACCAACTACATGCAGGCGGCGGGAGAGATAGGCGCTGCGGGAGTCATCTTCCACACCGGCAGCCACCGCGGGGCGGGCTACGACGGCGTCTTCGACCAGGCCGTAAGAGCGATGGCGCAGGTGCTGGAAGCATCCCCGGAGAACGTCTCTCTCGCAATTGAGAACAGCGCCGGTATGGGAGACCACATCTGCTCCAAGTTCGAGGAGATAGGCCGGCTGATGAAGGCGGTTGCCAGCCCGCAGGTGAAGGTTTGCCTGGACACGCAGCACCTCTTTGCTGCGGGGTACAACATCGTGACCCAGGACGGCATTGAGCGGACGATGGAGGAGTTCGACCGAGAGATTGGGCTGGGCAACCTGGCGGCGGTGCACGCCAACGACAGCAAGATACCCTTTGCCGGAAGCGTGGACAGACACGAGAACATCGGCGAGGGGCACATGGGCGTGGAGGGATTCCGGGTCATCATGGGGCACCCCGCCTTCAGGGATGTCCCGTTCCTTCTGGAGGTGCCGGGGGCGGAAGGCAAGGGCCCGGACAAAGACAACGTGGACGTCCTGAAGGGAATCAGGGAAGAGCTGGGGATGAAGACCTAAAGGGCTGAGTCGGCACTGGCCTGGAGGCGCCTGATGACCTCCTCATCAGATAACCCCTCTACCAACACCGTCTTTTGGCGTGAAGTGTGCCCCTGGGCTATTTCTAAAGCCGACAAAGGAATCCCAAGGGAACGGGCAAGGAGACTTAACACAGCGTCGTTGGCCTTGCCCTTTTCGGGTGCGGCGTTCACCCTCACCGTGACAGAGCCTACCTCATTCACCGTCACTCCCGCACGGCGGGCCCCGGGTTGAACTCTCAGCGTAATTCTAGCTTTTTCCATTTCTTCTTATCCGGTGGGGCTGACCGGCCCAGCACATTGAGCGGTCAGCTTTGAGATTGTCAAGGATTCACGGGTGGGCTACGCAGGAATCCCTAGCCGCACACCTCGGCGTAGGCACTTCCACTCCAATCTTGCACGACGACAATCACCCGGTGTTCGATTAGTCATCTATCGATCCAATCCCAACCAAAGACAGGTTATTCGTGACATTCTACAGCCATACGTGCATCCCGAAAAAGTCCCGCCAACGACTTAGAGAGATCGAATCCATTGCTCATGTGAGGGACTACAAGAGTGGCGTACGCAAGTAAGGCAACGGCCGGGAGCGACGGTATCATACACCTGTCCATAGAACACGCTACGAAAGGCCACGACTCCGGTGCTTGGCAGGGAGCTGATGAAACCCGAGATGGCACGCAACACGAAGATGATGCTGCAGATGACTGGACGACGGCTACTAACCAAGACTATGTTACTCTCAACAAAGTAACGTCAGGTGGTGGAGACATTGAAGTGTTTGTGTTCAAAGTAGACTATAGCGGGTTGACCGGCTGGGTCAACCCTAATCCTCCGTTGAGTACACCCAGTGCGAGTCATATCATATGGGTAGACATCGTGCTCAACTCTCATGTTATTGAGGACGCCATAACTAATCATGGATTTCCGTCGGACTTTCGGCAAAGCGTTGCCGCCCATGAGCTAGGGCATGCAGTGGGCTTGGCCCACTCCACAGCTCCTCTATCTACGGATGCAATAATGCATCTGTACTGGAACGGCTACTATACCGTACAAAGTAGAGATGTTGATGTTTTGGGGTGGAACGCACTATACGGTCATACAGATTAGTATGACCCTGTGATGAAATCTCATCATAGGAAAAGAGAAAGAAGGGAAAAATGACTAAGAGAACTTCGTTGCTGGCGATTTTTCCTATACCACTGATAATTGTCCTCGCCGTGGCTGGAGCAATTGCAGCCGACTTAAGGGGGAATTCTGGGACGCCAGTCACCTCAGAAGAGGTCGCGGCTGGCGAGGCGTGTTTGGATATTGATACCATTGTTGAAAACACCCCCAGTGGACCCATGCTTGAGTACCTTGGGGCAGATAGCATGGCGACTCTAGTAGAGAAGTCGCCAATCGTTGCTCGCGGGAGAGTCGTGGCGGAAGAGGGTCCAATAGAAACAGATTTCCCAGTCAGGGCGCCACCGAGCTATATCGTGAGCACTTTCCAGGTAACCGAGGTTCTAAAGGGTGATATCCAGGAAGCTCAGATTACCTTCGGTCACTTTTGGAGTAAATCACACCCTGCAGTGCCCGTTGGGTGTGAAGCTCTCGTCTTCCTGAGACAGGTTGATTCACCTCACGGTAACCATTATACGATCATAAACGGTCCACAAGGCAAGTTTATGTTAGCTTTGGACCGGGTCTCACCTATGTCACAGGCCAGGTCCGGCATGAGTGCGCAATATCGTGACATGTCGGGAGAACAATTCCTTCAAGAGGTCCGGGAGAGCATTGCCTTGCCTACGCAATAACAGTGAGGGCTTTGCCAACGCCGACGAATAGGGCGGGCAGCAGTGTTCCAGCTATATGACATGGTGGCTATACTGTGGCGCGGAGGGGCAGAAATTCCCCTCCGCGCTTGGCGTATCTCACACCTGGATCGCGATAGAGCCGTCGGCCCTCACACCGCAGGTGTGGTGATACCCGGCGCTGACTGAGGCGAACTCCCCCTCAGGCGGCGTGGCTTGGCCATAGCGATCGCTCCCCCAGCAGGCGACGGAGCCGTCCACCCTCAAACCGCAAGTGTGGTGATACCCCGCGCTGACTGAGGCGAACTCCCCCTCAGGCGGCGTGGTCCGGCCAAGGCTATCGGCCCCCCAGCAAGCGACGGAGCCGTCCACCCTCACCCCGCAGGTGTGGCCGCCTCCTGCGCTGACGGTTACGAATTCGCCTCCAACATAATCGCCGGGCCGGCCATCTCCTCTGCAGGCGACCAGGGTCAGAGCCGCAATCAGCGCTACAAGGAGCAGCACCGGAGCGCTCCATTGGGAAATAGCCAGGCCCCCATCGTGGCGGTCCGTCGCACTGCTGGTCATTGTGAGATCTCCTTACGATTTGATGACATCAGTACAGGCGCGAAGCTGGCATGGAGCCATAGCTGGATGGACATACGGATTGGGCACAGGGTAAGGCCGCGCCAACCGCTGTCTCACCAATCGGCATTTCGAATGCCAAGCGTATACCTCCAGAATAGGTTAACCTAAGTCTTCCTCATTTTCTTCGCTGCCGACAAGTGCGTAATTCCACATTATGCACCTGGCCTCCTCGCGTTGAATCAGCCACAGGGTTATTGTACAATGCTTCACATATAATCCAAGAGGTACGCCATCGTTATGCTGCCAATTCGTAGATTGCCCGGGATGAAGTACGAGAGCCCCCAGGAGCTTGGGCGCAGGACGGCCGTCCAGGACGCGCTGCGCGGACTCTTCTCGTCCCACGGCTACCAGTGCATAGACACGCCCCTTCTGGAGCCCACGGAGCTTTTCCTCCGAAAGTCCGGCGGAGAGCTGGCAGCGCGCATGTACACCTTCACCGACCCGGGCGGCAACATGGTGAGCCTCCGCCCGGAGTTCACGTCATCGGCCATTCAGTACTACCTGGAGAGGGCCGACACGGAGCCTCTGCCCCTGAAGCTCCAGTACAACGGACCCGTCTTTCGGTACGACGAGTCGACGGGCTACAGGCAGTTTCACCAGATGGGCGCAGAGATCATCGGCTCCGACGAGCCGTCGTCCGACGCCGAGGTACTGGCCCTGGCGCGCGAGGGACTCACACTCCTGGGCGTTGCACAACCTCTTTGCATCGTAGGGCACATAGGAGTGCTGCACCGGATGCTGGACGGCCTTGGCATATCCCCAAGGGCACAGGAGTTCCTGATTGCGAGCTTCCACCACCTCAGGGATGGGGAGGAGGGGAGCAGGCGCGTGCAGGATCAGGCGCGCTCACTGGGGCTGCTTACATCTGACGACACGGCCAGGGGACTGCGAATGCTGATAGAAGGTCGGGACGAGGCGGAGTCCTTTGACCTGCTGCAGGACCTGTTCCAGGAGTCCCTGACCGGCCTCCTGGGCAGCCGCACAATGGAGGACATCCTGACTCGCTTCACGGACAAGCTGCAGAGGGTGGACGACCCCCAGGCGATAGCGACGGGCATAGATTTGCTTTCTGATCTCGCCTTTGCACCCATAGAGGAGAAGAGCGCACTGATTCGGATACGCTCCATTTTAAAGGAGTTCGGCCTCAGCCCGGACGTTTTGTCGCCCCTGGAGGATGTGCTGGCCGGCTTCCACGAGCGCTGCCCCTCCGCATCCGTGCGCGTGGACATCGGCCTGGTGCGGGGAATCGCCTACTACACAGGGATGGTCTTCGACATCATCACCCTGACCACGGACGGCTCCGTGTTCCTGGGCGGCGGCGGTCGCTACAACGGCTTGGTGAAGGCCCTGGGGGGAGAGGACGACGTGCCCGCCCTTGGCTTTGCCTACACGATAGAGAACATTCTGGACCTGCCGTCAGGAGAATTGGAGGAGAGACATCTTACGTCTAGCAATCCCCAGCGACGGTGAGCTCCACGAATCGACCCTGGGCTTCCTTCGAAGCAGCGGCGTGCCCATAGAGCGCCCCAACCCTCGTCGATACACGGCCTCCATACCCAATCTGCGCGACACCAGCGTCCTGTTCCAGAGGACCGGGGACATTCCGCTGAAGGTGGAGGAGGGCAGCGCCGACCTTGGCGTTACCGGGCTGGACCGCTTTCTGGAGTCTAGGGCGGAGGGCGGGGACTCGTTTCTGGTGAAGGAGGACCTGGGATACGGACGCTGTGAGCTTGTCATTGGCATCCCGGACTCCTGGATGGACGTGACTTCCATGAGCGACCTGGCCGACCTGTCGATCGAGCTGCGGGAGCGTGGAAGGGACCTGCGGGTCGCCACCAAGTATCCCCGGCTGGTCCAACGTCACCTCTATCGATTCGGCGTGAACTACTTCTCGCTGGTGCAGTCGAGCGGTACGTTGGAAGCCGCTCCCGCGATGGGCTTCGCCGACATCATCGCCGACATTTCCTCCAGCGGAACCACTATGAAGGAGAACCGCCTCAAAATGATAGTAGACGGGACCATCCTGAAGTCTCAGGCCTGCATCATCGGCAACCGGCGGCTGCTGGCCCAGGCTGAGTCGTCGCGCCTGGAGACCAGGGGCCTGCTGGAGCACATAGAGGCGTACCTGCGCGCCCGGGATTTCTTCAGCATTACGGCCAACATCAGAGGCGATACGCCGGAGGAGGTTGCGGCCCACGTAGCCCAGCGCCCGGAGGTGGCGGGTCTGACGGGGCCTACCATATCCAGGGTGTACAGCAGAGACGAGGAGACGTGGTACGCCGTGACCACCGTCGTGCCCAGAGAGAGGCTGCTGGAGGCGGTGGACCACCTGCGTCAGATCGGCGGCAGCGGCATAACCGTGTTCCAGGCCCACTACGTATTTCAGGACCAGTGCTCTTCCTACGAGACGATGCTCCAGGCACTGGGCGGAAGCTAGTCGGTTAGAGGGAGCAATGCCCAACTTCAGCGCACACCTGGGAATGGCGAAGGACGCCGCCTCGCGGCTGGACCACCCGACTTTGAACAACAATATGGGCGCCCTTCTCCTTGGGTCCGTGTCCCCGGACATACGCATAATCACCAGGGGAAAGCGCGACGAAACCCACTTTGTCCCGCTGGACTTCGAGAGGGAAGGGGATGGGATAGAGGGTCTGTTTCACTCTCACCCCAATCTGGCTCAAGCCTCTGACCTCAACGAGCCCACCAAAGCGTTCATCGTAGGGTTTGCCAGTCACCTGTTCACTGACGAGCTGTGGATACTGAACCTGTACCGTCCGTATTTCGGCAACCGCGAGGTGTTCGAGGACAAGCTGCTCGGCAACCTGATGGACCGCGCCCTTCAGTTGGAGCTGGATCGCAGGGAGCATCTGGCGATGGGTGGGACGATGGAGATCAAGCCCCTCATGGCAAATGCCGAGAGGGACGTCGACATTGGCTTTATATCTGCGGAAACCCTTGTTGAATGGCGGGAATGGGTCCAGAACTCCCTGGGCGGCGAGTTCAACTGGGACAGGCTCCTTTTTATGGCTGGAAGAGTCGCCCGGCAGGAAGGCGCGGAGTCGGAAGAACCTGTTAAGAAAATGGCGGAGGAGTTCCTGGAGTCAGTTGCAAACGGCCTGGAGCGGATATACTGCGCCGTGCCAGAGGAGCTCGTAGTGGCGTTCAGAGAGAGGAGCATTGAGGACTTGCTGAGCTTTGCCAGAGGGTATCTGCCGTGAGGGTAGTTCGTGGTATGGACGAGGGCAGGAAGGCCCTCTCAAGGACGCCAGGAGGCAACTCCACGCCGCTGGAGCTGCTGGAGGGCATCAAGAGAATCTTCGGCGAGGACCTGACCCCGGAGGGAGCTGTGAGCCGCATTGTGTCTGATGTAGCCCTTCGCGGCGATGACGCCGTGCGCGAGTACACCAGGCGCATTGACGGAGTAGAGCTTGAGGGCATGGAGCTTGACCGAGATACCGTCGTGCGAATTGCAGAAGAGGCCCCCCAGGAGACGCGGGAGGCGCTACGGCGCTCCGTGGGCCGGATACGCGACTTTCACGTCGCCGGCCTGCCCCGGTCCTGGATGGATATGGAGCGAGGCTTCGGGGAGATAATCTCTCCGATAGAGCGTGTGGGCATCTACAGCCCGGGCGGCCTGGCGTCCTACCCGTCCACTGTGCTTATGACCACCATCCCGGCAAAGGTGGCGGGCGTGAAGGAGATTGTGCTGGTTACACCGCCCCAGGGTGACCGAGGGCCCAACCCCGCAGTCATGGCCGCAGCCCTCATCGCCGGTGTGAACAGGGTGTTCCAGGTGGGAGGCGCACAGGCCATTGCAGCGCTGGCCTACGGCACGGAGACCGTTCCCAAAGTCGATATGGTGTGCGGACCCGGCAACATCTTCGTGACCCTGGCCAAGAAGATGGTCTACGGGGAAACGAAGATCGATGGCCTGGAAGGGCCGACGGAAACCCTGATTGTAGCGGACGACAATGCCAACCCCGCGCTCTGCGCCGCCGACCTTCTTGGGCAGGCGGAGCACGATATGATGGCTACCCCAGTCCTGATTACCACGTCGGAGAGGCTGATTCCCCTAATTCTGGAAGAGCTCCGGCTGCAGATGGAGAGCCTGTCCCGCAACGAGATCATCAGCGCTTCCATAGAGGCAAGGGGGGCTATCGTGGTGGTGGACACCCTGGACGATGCCCTGGATCTCGCCAACCACTACGCCCCGGAGCACCTGTGCCTGATGGTCAAAGAGCCCTGGCGCTGCGTCGACAAGGTGCACAACGCCGGGGGCGTCTTCCTGGGAGACTTCTCGCCGGAGGTGATGGGCGACTACGTTGCAGGCCCAAGCCACGTTATGCCGACCGGAGGCACGGCCCGATTCAACTCATATCTGGGAGCGACGGAGTTCCTGCGAAGGATGCCCGTGGTAGACCTGGACCCCCAGACAGCCCTACGCCTGACAAAGACCGCAGCCACAATCGCCAGAGCCGAAGGGTTCGACGCCCACGCACGCGCGGTGGAGATCAGGGCAGAGCTTCAGAACAGGCCGTCCTGAGATGGGTGGCAAACCCGGCTTACGCTTCGGGCTGTGTCGAGAATGAGAGCAACTGGAAGAATGGACATCACATCCCTCTTTCGCCGAGACCTGCGAGAGTTGAACCCTTACAAGGCCGTGGACTCGCCGGAAGCGCTGGCGGAGATGGCCGGGATACCGCCGGAGCGGATCATCAAGCTGAACGGCAACGAGAACCCCTACGGGCCATCGAAGCGGGTGCAGGAGGCGCTGGGCCGCCACGAAGGTTACCACATCTATCCTGACGCCAGGCAGAATGCGCTGCGGAGCGCCCTTGAGGAGTACACCGGCGCGCCCTCAAGCCACATCATCGTAGGAGCCGGGGCCGACGAGCTCATCGACCTGCTGCTGAGAGCTACACTGGAGTCCGAGGAAGGGGTTATCGACTGCCCGCCAACCTTCGGGATGTACACCTTCAGCACCCAGGTCAACGGCGGGAGGCTGGTCTCCGTCCCAAGGGACGACCGGTACAACGTAGACCTGGACGCGGTGAAGGATGCCATTGAGCCTAACACGAAGGCCGTCTTCCTGGCCTCTCCCAACAATCCGACCGGCAACCTTGTGTCGGAGGAGGTCGTTCTGGGACTGCTGGAGGAAGACCTCCTGCTGGTGATTGACGAGACCTACTACGAGTTCAGCGGGCACACGGTGGCGCACCTGGTGTCGACGTATCCCAACCTTGTGGTGCTGCGGAGCTTGAGCAAATGGGCCGGTCTGGCCGGCCTGCGCCTGGGCTACGGCATCATGGACCCGCGACTCCAGCTGCTGCTCATGGACATCAAGCAGCCCTACAACATCAGCGCCGCGGCGGAGGTGGCGCTTCTGGCCTCCCTGGGAGACCTTCCGTATCTGGAGCGCAACGTGGAGGCCATTGTCGGGGAGCGGGACCGCCTCTCCTCCAAGCTGTCAGCCATAGAGGGGATCAGCGTGTGGCCCTCTCACGGGAACTTCCTGCTGTTCGACGTGCCCCGTGACAAGGCAACCCTGGTGTTTCAGGGACTGGCGAGCCGCGGAATCTTTGTGCGATACTTCAACACGCCTCAGTTGAAGCACTCGCTGCGAATATCCGTCGGAAAGCCGGAGCATACTGATATCATCATAGAAGCCCTGGAGGATATAATCGCGGAGCTGAGGTAGTCCAAGCCCGTGTGAAGCCTCGCCGCTTTCCCGAAGGCGCGCTGACATGCGAGCCAAACGACTCCTGCAAGCGTGGAGATAGATAGTGAGCAATCGTACTGCTTCCCTCACAAGAGACACCCGGGAGACCCAGGTGAGCGTGACCATTGACCTGGACGGGACGGGCCAGTACTCGGTGGACACCCCCAACGGGATGTTCAACCACCTCATAGAGCAGCTGGCCAGACACGGCCTGATGGACATCACCGTTTCCGCCAAGGGCGACACGTCCCCGGGCTGGCATCATCTGGTGGAGGACGTAGGAATAGTCCTGGGACAGGCGCTTCATCAGGCAATAGGGGAGGGAAGAGGTATAGTCCGAATGGGTCATATTATGGTTCCCCTGGACGAGACCCTGGCCCTGGTTGCCGTGGACGTTGGAGGTAGACCCTACGCTGTGATCAAGACGCCCTTCCAAGACTCGCACATAGGGGACCTGCCTTCAGACCTCGTGCGCCACTTTCTGGAGGTGTTTGCCCTTGAGGGACGGCTGAACCTCCACGCCGAGATCCTCTACGGAGCCAACGAGCACCACAAAGCGGAGGCGCTCTTCAAGGCGCTGGCCCGGGCGATACGCCAAGCCGTCGCCATCGACCCGCGCATAGCCGGAGACGTGCCCAGCACCAAGGGCACTATCAGCGACTAGGGGCGGATGGCTGTGGAGTCTTCAGGCTTCTTACACATGGCAACCACTAATCAGGCGATCAAGAGGACTTCTTTAGCGGGGGATCCCAACATTACATCCGAAGCGTTCCCGACAGGGCTAAACATTCCTCTGCCAATTGATGGCTCCACTCCAGTGGAGTACGCCGAGATTCTTGGAGAAGCCTACTCGTCGTCCGTCAAACACGGCGACCGGAAGAACGGCGGACACTACCTGACTCCCGCCTTAGTTGCAAGGTTTATGGCAGAGTGCGCTGCCTATTCTCAACCGTATCTGCGGGTATTGGATCCGGGGAGCGGCGCTGGCGTTCTATCGGCTGCGGTATGCGAGGCAGCAGCAATCAGGGGGACAGTTCGAAATCTGCACATAGATGCCTATGAGACGGATCCTTTGCTGGCCAACCTAACGCGTATATCCTTAGCCTTCTCGCGTGAATGGCTTGCTCAAAGCGGCGTCACCATGACATTCAACGTGATGAACGATGACTTCGTCTTAGCATATTCTGATGTCCTTCAAGGCGCATCGAAGGCCAAAGTTCGCGCATATAGTCCCGATAAACACCACCCCGAATTTGGGCTCGTGATTTCAAATCCTCCATACTTCAAAATAGCAAAGAATGACCCACGGGCGATAGCTGGAGCGTCCGTAGTGCATGGTCAACCCAACATTTATGCCCTGTTCATGGCTGTTTCTGCTGAGCTCTTATCGGAGTCTGGTAATCTTGTGTACATCGTGCCCAGAAGCTTTGCGGCAGGGCCATACTTCAGGAGATTCCGAGAGGTTTTCTTCGAGAGCGTAGCCCCCACCGCCATTCACCTATTCGATTCCCGTAAGGATGTATTCAAAAACCAGACTGTTCTACAAGAGAACCTTGTGATAGCAGCCCGCAAAAGGGCGGAAGGCGAAGCCCCAGATGAGGGTAAAGTAGTAGTGACCCACAGCAAAGGCGCTCGCGACCTCGCACATCGACAAAGTCTCACGGTGGGGTTGAAGTCTGTGATGGATTTGAACAGTGAAAATAAGGAACTTTGCATTCCTGCTAACGCAGGAGACTTGGAGTTGGTACAGAAAATCAGGTCTTGGCCTAACACACTACATTCTCTTGGCTTGGATATCTCCACTGGACCTGTGGTGCCATTTAGAGCCAAGCAGCTCTTGGCACAGGCCCCAGAGCCGTCTACAGTTCCATTACTGTGGATGCATCACGTACATCCCATGAGAGTCGAATGGCCCTCAATAAGCATCGACAAGCCACAGTGGATTAAGGATACGACAAGAGCAAGAAAGCTCTTAGTGGCAGATGAAACCTATGTCCTGTTGCGCCGTTTCAGTACCAAAGAAGAGAACCGTAGACTCGTGGCCGCGCCCTTGATTCAGAACTGTCTAAATACACAAATGTTGGGGCTGGAGAACCACCTAAATTACATCCGCGGAGTTTCGAGCGCCTTAGATGAAAATCTTGCCTACGGACTTGCGGCCCTTCTCAATTCCGTTTTCCTAGACCGTTACTTCCGACTTTCCAACGGCAATACGCAAGTCAGCGCTACGGAATTGCGGATCATGCCACTCCCAGCCGAAAAGCAAATACGTTCCATTGGCTCAGCTTTAATTGCGCGACTCCGACCGCGGTCTGACCTCACCGAGATTGATGCTCTCGCTGCCAGGATTCTTGGCCTCTGATTGCAGCCTTAGATGGGCGATCGTTGGTTACAATATGAGCAAGATAGATGAAGCGCGGGACATCCTTGAGCAATTCGGGTTGCCTCCGGCCCAACAGAATGACATTTCCTGCCTGACACTTTTGGCACTTGCGGGACTCTCTGAGGATGATCCCTGGAGGAGTTCATCCAAACCGTCTCTCACAATTCACCAGATTCTGCAATTCATGGGTGAGACCTACGGCAGGGCATACGCGGAGAACACGCGAGAAACTGTGCGGCGGCAGGTAATTCACCAGCTCCTGCAAGCACGATTAGCTGACCGCAATCCAGACGATCCAGACCTCCCCACCAACAGCCCTCGTTCTCACTACGGCCTCACAGACGAAGCACTTAACGTGATCCGTTTGTACAAAGGCAGTGCCTGGGAAGCCGCTCTCCTCGCCTTCCGCTCAAGCCAAGGTACGCTCTTGGAAGTATACCGAAGGAGACGTCAGATGAGGGAGATTCCTGTCCGCACCTCCACTGGCGAGGAAATCCGCCTCTCACCAGGTAGGCACAACAAGCTGCAGGCCGCAGTGGTGACAGACTTCGGAAGTAGGTTCGCTCCTGGGTCAGTCCTGTTGTATCTGGGAGATGCCGCCCAAAAGCTTCTTCACATAGACCGGGAGAAGCTTGACGAGCTTCGCGTTCCATTTACCGAGCATGACAAGCTACCCGATGTGATGCTCTACGATGAGGATCGGAACTGGCTATTCCTAATAGAAGCCGTCACTTCTCACGGTCCCGTGAGTCCCAAAAGAGTGGAGGAGCTAGAAGCTACGCTCAGCAACTGCACAGCCAAGCGTCTGTATGTGACCGCTTTCCCGGACTTCAAGCAGTTTAAGCGCCATGTGGGCAACATCGCCTGGGAGACAGAGGTTTGGATCGCCGAGATTCCGGACCACTTGATCCATTTCAACGGAGACAAGTTCCTCAGCACATAATAGACTAGGGCGTGTTCACACAACGTGGTCTGCGCATGATATAATACAGGCATGGAAATCACAGAAGCACAGTACGAACGTATAGCTCCAATCTTCCCTGTTCAGCGTGGCAACGTCAGCCTGTCCAACTTGCAAGTGCTCAATGCGATTCTGTATGTGGCCGAGCAGGGGTGCAAGTGGCGTGGTCTGCCGTCCCGGTTTGGCAAGTGGCACACGGTCTACACCCGTATGAACCGGTGGTCGAAGAGTGGGGTGCTGGATAGGGTGTTCGAATACCTGCAACGAGAGCAGATGGTGCGGATCAAGCTGGAGGCGGTATCTATGGACAGCACCATCGTCAAGGTGCATCCCGACGGCACTGGTGCGTTAAAAAAAACGGACCCCAGTCCATCGGCAAGTCCCGTGGCGGCTGGACCACCAAGATTCATATGGTTGCTGCGGATGCTCGAACGGCCATAACCTTCTCCCTCTCTCCGGGACAAGCCCACGATGCGCCGGAGGGGCGCAAGCTGCTTGACCGGCTGGGGCCGCAGGGTCAGGACCAGTACCTGTTGATGGACCGGGCATACGAGGGCAACGAGACCCGCCAACTGGCGTTGGCTCTGGGGTTCACGCCAGTTGTTCCACCTAACCCCACCAGGGTTCACCCGTGGGAGTACGACAGGGAGATGTACAAGAGACGCAACGAAATTGAGAGGCTGTTCCGTCGCTTGAAGGGCTATCGGCGCATTTTCTCACGTTTTGAGAAGCTGGACGTGCTCTTCATCGGCTTCATCTTATTCGCACTCATATTCGATGCTCTACTCTAGTGTGAACACGCCCTAGCTGAAGGGAGCTCCGGTCAACCAGCCCCCTCGCTCTTGAGGGCCTCTTGAACCAGATCTACCTCTTCCGCGCGACTGCCAACGCTTCCACCCAGCCGGGCGCGCTTTAGCATTGTCAGCATCTGCCCGACGGCGGGGCCTTGAGGCACTCCCATCTCTATGAGGTCCCTTCCGCCCAGGGCAGGCTTGACGTGGCGGAGCTTCTCCAGGAACAGGGCCAGGTTTGCCCGGGCTGTCTCCCGGGCCACTGCCAGAGCGCACGACTGAACGGCCGCGGTCTCGGACGAGGCCAGGACGTCGTACAGCTGCACTTCAGAGATGTGCTCATCGGAGAGCAGGGGCATCCGTTCCTTGATGGCAATGGCGTCCCGGACGACCCTGGCCCATCGCGTTGGCAGGCGCAGGCGCTCGATTAGTCCTTCGCCTTCCGCGGGAGTGAGGGCATATGCCAGCATTCCCACCCACACCAACTCCTCGATGCGCCCCTTGCTTCTCTCCATCGCAGAGCGCACGGACTCACCTGACCTGGACAGAGCCGGGTACAGGGCGGCCATTACCCCCAACTCTTCCGCTCGCAGGATAATCCGGGAGGCATCCTTTTCGGCGAGCCAGCGCTGGATTTCCCTGAACAGCCTGTCGCCGCTGATGGTGTCCAGCATGGGCAGGTTCTCGATTAGCAGTGCCTCCGTGCGCTCCTCCAGCCGGAAGTCCAGGCGCTGCTCGTAGCGGACGGCGCGCAATATGCGGGTGGCGTCGTCCGCAAAGCTCCCCTCGTGGAGCACACGGACAAGTCCGAGTTGCAGGTCCTCCTCTCCATTGAAGAGGTCCAGCGGCACGTCCTTCGAGTCCATATGAAGGGGAACGGCCATAGCGTTGATGGAGAAGTCCCGCCGCGCCAGGTCCTCCTCAATGGTTCCGTGGGCTATTTGAGGAAGAGCGCCGGGCCTGCTGTAGCGCTCCGTCCGGGCGGTCACGAGATCAAGGGACTCGCCGTCCACCTTCACTTTGGCTGTCGAGAACTGGGAGCGGGACACCACCTGGCCGGACAGTCGCTTGGCTACGACGTATGCCATAGTCTCAGCGTCGCCCACCACTACCAGGTCAAAGTCTCCGACGGGCCTGCCCAGCAGCATGTCGCGGACGCTGCCGCCCACCAGGTACATGGAAACGCCTTCGTCGCGGGCAATCCGGCCCGCCGACCTCAGAAGCTCCAGCTTCCCGGAAGGGAGGCCGTACTCCAGCAGCTGCATAAAATCCACTGAATCCCTCACCATTTTGCCTCTGCCGATTATATCACGGGGTTGTGCGGGGCCTGCGCAATCCGCGCCCTAACCGATCAACCAAGAGAGAATCCTTAGGTTGCCGATGTAGCGTCTGTTAGACTCATGCCTTTCAACTGTTCAGTCAATGGTGACTACGGAAACACCGAAGTTCCATTTCGTAGTCTCTATGGTATAATAATCATGGATTGGCGTAGCGGAATCGTCAACCCGCGAGGGAGGTGAATCATGCCCAAGAAAGACGCAACCGACAAGGCCCCGAGGGCAAGGGTTGAAAGGCAGCACTCACTATTGGAAGACCAGTATAGTGAGATATTTCGGGCAGTTGACCCCAAGCTTCAGCCCCGTCCTCTACCGGACAATATGTCCTTGGAACAGCCTTCTCCATTCGTGACCATTCCAAGTATAGCGACCGACGCTGTCCTAGAGGATGTAACTGTAACGGAAACATGGGAAGCGACTCCAAATGCCTAGCTGGAGCCAAATACTAGACGAAATCAACAAATACGGCCTAGAGAATCCCAACCAAAGAAACTCTGCGCACAACGTAATCCGCAGGAAGTATATTCATGACTTGCACGAGGAAACTGGAAGGAATGTCATAGCATACTACTCTGGCTGGTTGCCAAAGCCTGGCATAAGCGGCCTAGAGATAAACGACGAGGACAAAGCTGGCTTGATGTCAGCTGTTTATGGATTGGACCGTAGCATAGGACTCGACTTAATTCTGCACACTCCCGGCGGCAATGTCACTGCAACGCAATCAATCGTCCATTACCTTCATCAAATGTTTGGCAATGATATTCGGGCCATAGTACCCCAATTGGCTATGTCCGCAGGAACCATGATTGCATGTTCTTGTAAATCGATTTTGATGGGTTTGCATTCGAACCTAGGCCCAATTGATCCTCATCTGAGGGATATACCTGCTGTTGGCGTGATTAAGGAATTCCAACGAGCTTCTCGCGCCATAAGAAGAGACCCCTCTAATGCCCTGGTTTGGCAAAACATCATTGGGCAGTACCGCCCAACCTTTCTCAGCCAATGTGAGAACGCAGTCAGGTTGTCTAACGACTTTGTGAGAGAACAGTTAGCCAACGTAATGTTCGCAGGAACACCAAACGCAGTCGAAAGGGCCACCGAAATCACCAAGAAGTTGTCCGACTATAGTGGGAACAAGAGCCATTCCCGGCATATAGAGGTCGAAGAGTGTGAAGACATGGGGCTAGTGATAGAACGACTAGAAGAGAGCCCCGTTTTACAGGAAAAGGTGTTATCCGTCCACCATTGCTTCACCATAACCCTCTCAAACTCCTCCGCATTTAAGGTTATTGAGAATCACAATGGTGCGACGTTCATGAAGCAACAGCAGCAGGTGTTAGTCCAACAACAGGGGAACCCAATACCCAATCCCTCCCAGTAAGTGGAGGATTTCCTGTCCGGAGGAGACGCTGACCAAAGTGGCGATGGAACTGTTGGAGGAGCGCTTGGGCATTTCATTCGCCGACGGGACGCTTCTCTCCCAAGCCCTCACACATCCCTCCGCTGTTAATGAAGACCCCCAGGAGTTCGCCGCCTCCAACCAGAGGCTTGAGTTCCTGGGGGACTCCTTTATAGATTTTGTGGCAGCCCGGGAGCTGTACCTTGGACTGCCACAGATGACGGAAGGCCAGCTTACGGAGCTGCGGTCGTCTGTGGTCAGGGGCGAAGCCCTGGCAAGGGTGGCTCGCAGCATAACCCTCGGCTCCTACCTGTCCATGGGCCAGGGAGAGGAGGGCAGTGGCGGGCGCGACCGGGACTCCAATCTGGCGGCGGCGCTGGAAGCTGTTGTAGGGGCTATCCTTCTGGACAGTGGCATAGAGGACGCCTACACCGTCACCCTCCGGCTGCTGCAGTCTGAGCTGGATAGGGTAATACAGGAGGGCGCGCCCAAAGACCCCAAGTCGAGGCTTCAAGAGGTGATGCAGGGCATGGGAAAAGGGGCTCCCGTCTACACCACCGTTTCAGAGGATGGCGTCGGCCACGAAAAGACCTTTGCTATAGAGGTCGTAATGGACGGACGTGTCCTGGGCCTCGGCTCCGGGCGCCGCAAGGTGGATGGGGAGCGCGCCGCCGCGCTGGAGGCGTTGAAGGCGCTGGAAGGTTGACATGGCTTAATATGGGGCCACTGGCGAGCGACAGACCGCACTGGCTGATACGGCCCAGTTGTTGGGCCTTCTACGACAATCGGAGGAATAGAGATGCTCCATCAGGTCCATGACCATATTGTTAGCGAACTTGGCGAGAGTAGTCGCACGGACACCATCTTCGTGCTCACTGCCATTATCTTCAACCTCATTGTCCTTGCCATCAACTTCGGCGTGGCCACAGAGGCCGCGATAGAGGGTGATGCTGCCACATACGACATCATATTGGTCGTGTTCATCGCTATGACGGTACTGCTCAACGTTGTCGCAGTGGCGGCTTTGGTCCTGGGCAGGCGGACCCGTCGCATACTACTCGGCGGCTTAGTCGCCATGTACCGCGACAACGATGTCGACAAGTATTACGAGCCGACCCTCATGTCGAATTACGGCGTCCGCTATCTTCTCTTCGCTGGGGTGATCGGGACCCTGGCAGTCACGGCGATCATAGTACCTCTAATCATCCGCTTTACCAACTAGGCGTGATCCGATGCATATTCCGCGGTAATCCTGGGGTGAGCTGCCATAGGCGAATAACACCGCTCACCCCCGTATCAGGTCCTGTCCCCGACTCCGATCGGGGAACGAGGTAGGCTATGAGCGGGAATGGCTCAAGTAGCTGACAGTCGCCGCTGCGGCGTCACCAGCAGGAGCAGGGATGGCAGCACCAGCAGGGCCGCCGCGGCCGCCATGAAGACCATGACTGCGGTGAGGATGCCGTACGCCGAGAACATCGGCATCGGCGCAAACCCCATTATGGTGAATCCCGCGACGCTGGATGACGCCGACGCTATGAGGGCCATGCCCGTGCTCCGGGCCGCCCGTTCTATCGCCTGCATCCCGTCTCCAACCTGCGCCATCTCCTCCCGGAACCGTTGTGTGAGGTGAATGGAGAAGTCCACACCCACGCCAATGGAGACCGCGCCAATGGTGGCCGTTACGAAGTTGAGATCAAACCCCAGCAGGTACATTATCGCATAGAGCCATGTCACCACGAGGCCAATGGGGATAATGGTGACGAAGGCATATCGTATCGAGCGCATGAACAGCGCCGCCACCAGGAAACAGGCCGCCACGGCAATGGGCAGCGATATGAGGAGAGAGCGCACCGCTGCGTCCAGGGAGGCGGCCCGGGTGAAGGCAGAGCCGGTGAGTCCCGCTTTGGAGATGGAGGATACGTCCTCAAGGAACTCCAGGTCTGCCTCGACGGCCTGCCGCGCTCTGGACACCGCTGATTGCTCCCTGGTGCCGGGCAGGGCGACCCGAATCTGGATTGCGTCGGGCTCCCGGCCGGTGGGATCGTGGGAGAGGCTGCCCTGCACCTGGCCCGGTGTGAAGGCGAGCGTGGACTCGTCCAGCGGGATGCCGTACTCTACAATGTAGTCAAAGGCCGCCCTGACCTGGGCCTGGGTGTCCGGCATTCTGTCCCCATCCGAGTCCGTGATGGCCTGCTCCGTGACAAGCTCCACCTGGGAGCGCGCGTACTCGCTGCCGATGAGAAGCTCCATCAAATCAAAGATAGTCCAGCTGTACAGGGTCGGCTCTCCGTCGGCCCCTTGACCGACGTAGGGGTTGGCCTTCAGCTTGTTTTGCAACTCGCGGAGGGCCTCAAGAGACTCGCCGGACGACAGATCGCCCTCTATGTAGATGATCCCGGGCTCGCCCTGGGTGGCCCCGACGTGGTAGTCGAGCTTGTCCAGGCCCACCACGAAGTCCGAGCCTCTATCGAAGAAGTCCTTGACGTCCAGCTGGGCCTCCAGCCTGATGGCAAAAAGCAGGGCTGCAACCGTCACGGCGGCCACCACGGGCAGGACAATGACGCGACTCCGGGCCAGCCTCGCCACAACCCACTCCGCGCTGAGAGCGCTGCGGGGCGGGCCGTCATCGGGAGAGAGCGCCGTCTCCAATGCCGGGGCAGCGCCGGCCTGCCTGCCCTCTCTTCGGGCGTCCAGCCGCATGAAGACCAG
Organism: Dehalococcoidia bacterium; assembly: GCA_965218945.1. Taxonomy (GTDB): domain Bacteria; phylum Chloroflexota; class Dehalococcoidia; order Lucifugimonadales; family UBA2985; genus DAOUJW01. Next base: position 1,264,487 of record OZ244718.1, on the reverse strand, counting down.
GGGCACGAAGATTCCCATGATGATGAAGGAGGATACTACGGCTATGCCTGCGGCTATGCCAAAGCCGATGATCGACTCTATGCCGGAAACGGTGTTGGAGAAGAAGGCTACGCCGTCGGTGAGCATGGCCAGCACCAGCGCGCCCATCACGCCGGCGAACCCCACTCTCAAGGCCGGACGGGGCCCGAGTCCCTTGCCCCTCTCCTCGCCGTAGCGGTGAAGGGCGTGGATGGCAAAGTCCACCCCAAGGGATATCATGGCTATGGGCACAATCAGATCTACGACCAAGCCGGCCTTGAGCCCCAAGAGGCTGGACAAACCCTTGAGCCACACAATCAGCATCGCGAGCCCTATGGCGGAAAGAAGCACCGCTCGCCAGGAGCGCAGGCTTATCCCGATTACCACCAGGACGGCCAGGACGGTGGCAAAGATGAAGGGTACGGTGGTGCGCCCCTCATCCTGGGACTCCAGGTTTGGGTCTATTGCAACGCCCCAAAGTCGGTAGTTCCGCTCTTCGCCCCTCAGGATTGTCTGCACGTTTCGACCAAAGTGCTCCTTCTGCACGGCGGTCTCGTCTCCTCCGACGGTGATGGTCCGGGGGCCTCCGCCCAGCCTGTCATTCTCCGCAATCACGAAGTTGATGATGGCGGGGGCACGCCAGCGCCGGTACTGCCCAATCCTATCCGACTCCTCCAGGGTGAATGTAGCCCTCTCCGATATGGACTCCATGAGGTTGAAGGTGGGGGATCCCTCCAGCAGCACGAAGTGTAGGGCGATCTTCACCTCCTCGTCACTGGCCCGTTCCAGGTCTGTGCCGATGTGGGCCAGGACAGCCTGAACGGCGTCGGCGACGGTGTACATGCCGTGGATGGGAATCTGAGTGTTGGGGTTGTTGCCCTTGTACAGATAGGGCTGGGCCTCCAGCTTGGGCGGGCGCAACTCTCCTCGCTCGTCCGCGCTACGCAGGGCCTCCTCGTTCTGGTACAGCTCCCATAGCGCAGCCTGGGTGAGAACATCGCCCTCGGGTCCATCCTTCGACTCCACTATGAAGGAGGGCACATAGAAGGCGGGGGGAAAGCGCTCATCCACTAGGTCTCGGAGGTCGAATATAGGCCCGCCGGGCTCCGTCGAAGCCTGCTCGTCGGGCGCCAGAGCTATGAGCGGGACAATCAGCAGAAGGGTAGCTATACCCACCCCGGACACTATCCAGCCGGAACGCCTCTCCAGAAAGGCGCTGAATTTCGCCGAGGCAGTTACTTTCATGGCTCTGCGTTTGTCTTCACTTCAGGTCTGACTCTCCAGATCCGGCTTCAGCTTGCGGACCGGAGTGCAACCGGCTCTCGCAGATTGACCGTTGGGTACCCTATTGCTATTATCGGGCATAGCCTGGTGTAAGGAAAGCGTACCCCAATGAAGCCCATCTTGCTGGCTGCCCTGGTTCTGACTACGTTTCTCTTCACGCTGGCCGGTTGCAGCGCAGAAGAATCCTCTACCGATCAGCTCTTTCTTGCGGATGGGCTTGAGTCTGCCCAAGAAGAACCCAATGCCTATCAGTTATTTTCTGCCCAATCGGAGCGAGCGGCCCTTGAGCAGCTGCAACAGCCGCAGCCACAGGCAACCCCCTCACCGGCGCCGCAGGCTGATGCGGTTTGGATGGTCGCGGAATTTGTAGACGCGGCTTCTCAAGACCCGGAGCCTGCCGGCGACGCCAAAGTGGAGCCGTCGATTCCGGCACAGGATCGCATCATCGTGCACACGGCGTACATGTCCCTGGTCACCGACGACGTAGCCCTTACCATCGGCCGCGTGGGAGACATGGCAAGCCGGCTTGGCGGCTGGGTGGTCAACTCGGAGCGCTCGTCCCGTCACAGCGGCTCCATTGCCGTTAGAGTGCCCGCCGCGTCACTGGACGAGGCCCTTCGAATAATCGGGGAGATGGGCGAAGTTGAGGCCCGCTCCATCACCAGCCAGGACGTAACCGACGAATACGTGGACAGCCAGTCACGACTGGTCAGCATGAAGGCAACGGAGCAACGGCTGCTGTCATTCCTGGAACAGTCGGACAGTGTGGAGGACGCCCTGCTAGTCCAGAAGGAGCTTTCCGACCTCCAGCTGCGGATAGAGGAGACCCAGGGACGGCTGAACTTCCTGTCGCAGACCGCGGCCTTCTCTCTGATAGAGGTCAGCCTGAGACTCGCCCCTCAGACCATCGACGTGAACGCCGGGCCGGACACCTCCGCGCGAGTGGGTCAAGCCGTAAAGTTCCGCGCTTCATTCGTCGCCCCGCCGGGCATCGACCAGTACACCTACGTCTGGGACTTCGGCGACGGGTCGTCGGTCGCCGGCAGCGGCACGATACCGACCCAGAGCGGCGAGCGACTGACCGCCACGGTGACGCGCAGCTACAATGAGGACCTGGATTCCGAGTACATCGCGACCATTACACTGGAGGGAACCGGCGAGGGGGGCATAGCCGAGGGTTCCGACTCCCTTGAGGTGTCGGTGAGGCGCGTGCCGACCATATCGGTGTTCGCCGGAGAAAACAGGACCGTAGAGGAGGGCGCTTTGACGGAGTACAGCGCCTCCTTCACAAGGCCGGGAGAGCTGTGGGACTACCAGTACCAGTGGGATTTCGGCGACGGCTCTCCCACGGTCACGGGCAACCCGGAGGAGGGGAGCACGCGCATAGATGAGGGTCACGCGTTTGCCGACCACCGCCCCTTCGCGTACACGGCCGTGCTGACGGTCAGCGCCATGAGCGACGCAGGCCAGGTTTCCGGCTCCGACTCCATCGACGTGCGGGTGACGGAGGCCGAGCGCTTCCTGGTAGGCGGGTGGGACATTGGCGACACCTTCAAGTCGGCGGTGCGGGCGCTCTCGACGCTGGTCAGGGAGCTGGTGAGGCTGTCCATCTGGCTGGTCGTCTTCCTGCCTATAATTCTGCTGGTTGTAGGCGTTCTCTTCCTGCTGCGCCGCTTCCTGAACCGGCTTGACCCCTCCATTCGACGTCGCCAGTACACCAGGGAGATTGTAGAGCCGCCTCCAGAAGAGCCGCCCGAACGGGAGTAGAGTAGGGGCGCGTATTCAGCGGGCGCCAGTGGTGAGCCACGTCGAATCGTGTGAGCGGGCGCAACAACTCACCGTCACGCCGCCCCCGATGGTACTTTTGCGCAATTTCTGTGTATGTCCAGAAAGGACGCACTCATTGTCATTCCGAACGCAGCGCAGCGGAGTGAGGAATCTAAGGAATCTCTGAATAATGTCCCTGATTATGGCATAATTTAGGCAAAGCAAGCAAAAGCCAGGGAGGACGCCATGACTGACCAGCCCACCTTCGCCGACTTGGAATACCGGCACAAGAAGCGCAGGACCCGTCGAGAGGTCTTTCTGGAGCGGATGGAATGTCTGATACCCTGGGAGACGTTGGAGGAGCGCATCCGGCCCCACTACTTTAAGGCGGAGCGGGGTCGTCGGCCTTACTCCCTGTCGGTGATGCTGCGAGTGCACGTAGTCCAACTCTGCTACAATTTGAGTGACCCTGGTATGGAAGATCTGCTGTATGAGGCAGAGTCGGTGAGGCGGTTCGTGGGTCTCAGGCTGTCGGAAGACCTGCCAGACGAGAGCACGATACTACACTTTCGCCACCTGTTGGAGAAGCATCAACTGGGTCAGGGGTTGTTTGAGGAGATTAAAGGTCACCTGGAGAAGCAGGGGGTACGGCTGCAGGAGGGGAGCATAGTGGACGCCACCATCATAGCAGCGCCGTCGTCAACGAAGAACGGGGCGGGGCAGCGTGACCCGGAGATGCGCCAGGTGAAGAAGGGGAATGCGTGGCATTTCGGGATGAAGCTGCACATTGGTGTAGACTCCCGGACAGGCTTGGTACACAGCTTCTCAACAACGCCGGCCAACGTGCATGATGTGACCCAAGCCCATCGTCTATTGCATGGTGGGGAGCAGCAGGTATGGGGGGATGCCGGATACACAGGGGTGGAGAAGCGGTCCGAGAATCTGGAGTTGGGGGTACAGTGGCAGGTGGCTATGAAGCCGGGACAGCGACGAAAGCTGGATTCGGGGAGTCTGGTAGCCTTAGCGGAGAAGTCTAAGGCGTCGGTGCGAGCTAAGGTGGAACATCCCTTCTGGGACGTGAAGGGGGTATTCGGCTACGCTAAAGTACGCTACCGGGGCTTGGCCAAGAACACAGAACGGCTGGCGCTGCTGCTGGGGCTGTCCAACCTGAACCGGGCCCGGGGCCTCTTGGCTGGTTGACCTGGGGGGTAGTAGGCCCAAAAGCGGGACTGAAGCCGCAAAGCGGCCGAAGAGGAGAGGGCAAAGAGGGCCGAAATTAACCGCATCTTCAAAAACCAAGGCCAATAACCAGGAGGGTAAGTCTGCTTCTGCACCCAGCAATCAAGAAATCAGCCTGGCAACACATTGTTCAGACCTTCCCTAAAGCCTTTGTCTGCAATGCTACCGTATCTATTGTGAAGACCTCTGGATTCCTCGCTGCGCTCGGAATGACAGCAAATGGAGCTTGGGAGCAAATAATGCAAGAGTTTGCTCCGAGCGGGAATCCAGACCCCCGCTCCCCGGTTCCACGAGGACAAGCTTCGCGAGGGTGGTTAGCGTGCAGCCCGCGTTGCGACCGCCATAGGCCCGTGCTATGATGAATTGTGATGTTCAACAGGTTAATGGGAAGGCGTGACAAGGTCCAGGAGGGACTCAAGAAAAGCCGCGAGTCCTGGTTCTCCCGCATGGTGCAGATTGTCCAGCGCAGACAACTGGACGAGTCCCTGTGGGAGGAGCTGGAGGAGCTTCTCATATCCGCCGACGTGGGCGTTACCACGTCCACAAGCCTCATTGAGAGGGTCAGAACCGAGGCGTCGTCCCGGAACCTGAAGGAGGCCGAGGAGGTCATTGACCTGCTGAAGGCGGAGTTGGTTGCTTTGCTGTCGGCTGCGGACGGCGCAAGCGGGCAGGAGCAGTCGCACGTCCCCGGACAGCCACGGGTCATCCTTGCCATAGGAGTCAACGGGGTAGGGAAGACCACCAGCATCGCCAAGCTGGCCCACTACATGATGGAGCAGGGCAGCAAAGTCCTTCTGGCCGCATCCGACACCTTCCGGGCAGGGGCTATCGAGCAACTCCAGTCCTGGGGGAGTCGGGTAGGCGTCGATGTCATCGCACACAGGGCGGGCGGCGATCCCGCGGCTATTGCGTACGACGCCCTTGAGGCCGCCAGGGCGCGAGGGATGGACGCCGTCATAGTCGACACCGCCGGGAGGCTCCACACAAAGCAGAACTTGATGGAGGAGATGAAGAAGATCTCCCGCGTCCTGTCTCGCCTCGACCCCCAGGCGCCCCACGAGACCATTCTGGTCATGGACGCCACCACGGGTCAGAACGGAGTGATACAGGCACGCTCCTTCACCGAGGCTATGAGGTGCACCGGGGTGTTCCTGTCAAAGCTGGACGGCACGGCCAAGGGCGGGACCGTCGTTGCCATTGTCCAGGAGTTGGGGCTGCCAGTGCTCTTCATTGGCACAGGCGAAGGCATGGAAGACATGGCGCCCTTCCACCCCACCGAGTTCGTCGAGGAGCTCTTCTCTCCCGTAAGCTAATGGGAAAACTGGGCCGTCGCCGCAAGAACCCCTGAATGAAAGACGGGGACTGACCACGTGGCAAACGCCTTAACCTGGCTCCTGGCCGCAGAGCTTATCGGGATCATAGCCTTCCCTCTGGCATTTACCCTCTTTAGCGGCCTCAGGGACAGGGGATACTCCGTAGCCAAACCCCTGGGTCTCATCCTGCTGTCCTGGCCCCTATGGATGCTAGGCTCGCTTCACATTGTGCCCACCACGCCCCTCACCCTTTGGGCCGCCTTGGGCCTGTTCGCAGTCGTCTCCGGGTGGTTCGCAATGCGACGGCGCGCGGAGATGCTGGATTTCGTCCGCCGGGAGAGGCGCGCCCTGCTGCTGGGGGAGGTGGTGTTCCTAGTCCTGTATGGGGCATGGGTCGTCTACCGGGTCTACGACCCCTCCATCGATTCCACCGAAAAGCCGATGGACTTCGCATTCCTCAACGCCTCCGTCCTGGCCGGCTTCTTTCCGCCGGAGGACCCGTGGCTGAGAGGCCACGACCTGCCATACTACTATTTCGGCTACCTGATGATGGGCAACCTGACGGAGCTTACGTTCATCCCTTCCCGCATTTCGTACAACCTTGCCCTTGCCCTCATCCCGGCGATGGCCGGTTCCGCCGCCTTCGGCCTGGTGTACAACCTGACGCGCGCCCACGGAGCCTCGTCTCGTAAAGGGACGGGGTTCGCTCTTATTGCCCCGGTGTTGCTGATAGTCGTGAGCAACCTGCAGGGCGCACTGGAGTTCGTAAGGCTCCGTCAGTGGGCGCCGGCGTCGTTCTGGGACTGGTTGGGAATCAAGGACTTCGGCGCTCTTGAGGCGGCTTCCTGGCGACCAACCGAGCACCTGTGGTGGTGGCGAAGCACACGGGTCATAGACAGCCTCAACGAGCAGGGAGGCAGCCTGGACTACACCATAACCGAGTTCCCGTTCTTCAGCTTCCTCCTGGGCGACCTGCATCCTCACGTGATGTCCATCCCCTTTGTCCTGCTATTCCTCGCCTTTGGCCTCAGCGCCTTCATGTCGCCGGCCCGTCTGAGCGCGCGGTGGGTGGTGGAGCGTCCGGGCGCAGTCCTCGTGGCTGCGCTGCTGCTGGGCGGACTCGCCTTTGTCAACGCCTGGGACATAGTCACATTTGCCGCGCTCTGGGCGGCATTGCTTGCATTCAAGGCCGTCCGCCAGGAGGATGGAGCGTGGACGAGAGCGCTGCTCCAGGCGTGGCTGCCGGTCGCAGCGACCCTGTCCCTGGCGATACTCCTGTACCTGCCCTTCTATGTCAGCCTGGACAGCCAGGCAACGGGCATCCTGCCTGTGGGCGAGGTGGGCACGCGGCCGGTGCACTTCCTCATCATTTGGGGCCTCTTCATGGTGGCGCTGCTGCCATTCCTGCTCAGGCAGATACCGCAGGCGCTGTCGCTGGGCGCGGGCGCCGAAAGCGACGCTCAGGGAGACCTCTACATAACTTCCACGAGCCCCCATCCCCGTATCAAGTACGGGGCAGGCTCCAACCTTCCCCCGCAAGGCGGGGGAAGGGGTTTCTCTCCCCCTGAAGAGGGAGAGTCAGAGAGGGGGCGCGCCAAACCTGTCGTGGGTTCAAGGGAGTTCTGGCCCCGGGCGACCATAGCTCTGGGCGTAGTGCTCACCCCGCTCTTCGTGTGGGCCACCTGGCAACTAGCCTGGAGCACCCTGACGTGGTCAACCGACCCCATAGTAGTGGTGGGCGAGCGGTTTCTGAACACCGCTCCACTGGCCCTGATTCTCTTCGTGAGCCTGTACAGCCTTATCCGGTACGCCGAGGCCGGTGTGTCTCCCGTAATGGTCTTCGTACTATCCATTGTGTCGCTGGCGCTGCTCCTGGCGCTGGGGCCGGAGTTCCTGCGCGTGGACGACCTCTTCCACAACAGGATGAACACCATCTTCAAGCTGTACTACCAGGCTTGGACTCTCCTTGCTATAGCTTCCGCCTTTGGCCTATACTTCTTGAATTCGACAAAACCCCCATCCGGGAGCGTCTCCAAATGGGCCTTGAGAGGATGGTGGGTCCTGGCAGGAGGTCTCTTTCTGGCATCGCTCTACTATCCGGTGGAGGCAGTCCTCACCAAGGGCGGGAACGGCGGTGAAAATACCCTTGACGGCCTGGCTTACATCGCCCGCTCCAGCCCAGGAGAGTACGCCGCCATCCAGTGGCTCCGGGAGAACGGGAAGGAGGGCGAAGGGATTGTAGAGGCGGTTGGAGACAGCTGGAGCCCCTACGGCCGCGTCTCCTCCAGCACGGGGATGCCGACCGTCTTGGGCTGGCCCTGGCACGAGCACCAGTGGCGCGGCTCCCGCGAGCCCTTCGAGGGCAGGGAAGAGAATGTCAGAACCATCTACACTACACCCGATGCTTCGGAGGCAGTGCGCCTCCTGAAGGAGTACGACGTTCAGTACGTGGTGGTAGGCCCACGCGAGAGGGTCTCCTATGGCTTGGGCGGACTGGCCAAGTTCCCGCGAATCGGTGAAGCGGTGTTCGAGAGCGAGGACGTGACAATTTACCGTGTACGAGAGTGACAGAGCCGTTATGAAGGAGTCCAGCGTCGCCTCTGCGGACGAGCAAAGGGGAAGCCTACTCTCCCTGCTGGCTTCCCACTGGGAGGTGGCAGCGTACGCGCTGTTGATACTGGTGGCCGCGTCCATGCGTTTCTGGGACCTTGGCGCAAGGGCCATAGGTTACGACGAAAGTCTGCACCTGTACTACAGCTTCCGCCTAGCCGAGGGCCTCGGCTACCAGCACAACCCCCTTTCCCATGGCCCATTCCAGTACCACGGCATTGCCGCCATGTTCTTCCTCTTCGGAGACAGCGAGTTCACGGCGCGGCTGCCAGCGGCAATATTCGGGACAGTCCTGGTAGCCCTCCCTTACTTCTTCCGCTCACATCTGGGCAGGGCAGGGGCGCTGGTTACGGCCGTCCTTCTGGCCTTCTCGCCAATGATGCTCTTCTACAGCCGCTACGCCCGCAACGACATCTTCATGGCCGTGTGGACACTGGGCCTGATCATCCTGCTGTGGCGATACATGGCCGAAGGCAAGCCTCGCTACCTGTACCTGAGCGCCCTGACGCTCGCAATGGCATTCGCCACCAAGGAGACGACCTTCTTCGTCGTAGGCATTCTGGGGAGCTATCTGCTGATAACGGCAGCGAAGGATTGGGTTCCCTGGCTGCTGCGCCGGCCTGCCGCTGCCGGAGCCGGCGCAGACCAGCCGGACGACGAGTACCGCTATACTCCGGGCATTGGATACGGCTACGGGCACGCCCGTGGACGGGCCCGGCTATCGGCGTTCTCGCGACCTGGGGTGTTCCTGGTCCTGCTGTCGACTCTGCTGCTTCCGCAGGCCGTAGCGCTGGTCAGCCTGTTCCAGAGCGCGCTGAAGAGCTACGGGGTCGTTCTGGCGGGCAGCGGCAACCCGGTAGGCGCACCCGCCGGAGACGTGCTCTGGACAATACAGAGCGTGGACGTAACCAAGGGCATGGTGATAGCCGCGCTGTTGGTGTTCGCGGCGCTGTGGTTCTCGACGCTGGTCGGAGTCTCGTGGAACAGGCAGGTCTGGCTGCGCTGCGCCGCCGCCTTCTACAGCGTGTGGCTGCTCCTGTACACCACCTTCTTCACCAACGCACTGGGTGTTGCCAGCGGAATGTGGCAGTCCCTGGGATACTGGATAGTACAGCACGACGTGAACAGGGGAGACCAGCCCTGGTACTACTACTTCGTCATCGCGCCTCTGTACGAGACGCTGCCCCTGATCTTCTCCGTAGCGGGAGTGGTTTACTACTCCCTTCGAGGCAACAGCTTCACCAGGTTCCTGTCCTACTGGGTGGTCGCGACCGTTCTGCTCTACACGTGGGCAGGGGAGAAGATGCCCTGGCTGCTGGCGAGCATAGCCCTGCCCATGATAGTGCTTTCCGGGAAGTTCATCGGGGACATGATAGCGGCCGTCCGGTGGCGGCGCGTCCTGAGCGCCGGAGGGCTGTATCTCATCCCCCTAACGTCGCTTCTCCTCTACCTGCTGGTGAGGCTCATCCTCTTCGACATAGAACGTGGCAGGTTCTTCAACTTCGTTGAGTTCTGGGCCCTGTTTGTAGTCGTCCTCGTGCTGGTGGGACTGGGAGTACACCTGGTCCTGCGCTCTGGCGCGGGCAACGGGCTGAGGATTGTGGCCCTGTCCTTCGCCCTGGTCCTGCTCGTGTTGGCTGTCAGGACGGGCTGGCACGCCAGCTATATCAACGGCGACATCCCGGCGGAGATGCTGGTCTACGCCCAGGACTCCCGTGAGGTTCCCGGCATAATGGCGGATATACGCGAACTAGCCCAGAGTACAGGCGAGGGAGACCAGCTGCGCGTTACCGTGGACAAGGACATCTACTGGGGCCTCGTCTGGTATATACGCGACTACGAGACCGTCGACTATTTCGATGCGGGCAATGCGACCCAGGAGCCGGAGGGTTCGGTGCTGCTCATCAGCGACCGCAACAAGGACAGGATGGCCAGATACGTCGGAAACTACGGCCCCGGTGAGGAGTTCATGTACCTCTGGTGGCCTCCGGAGGGGTACAAGCCGTGCAGCGACAGGCGGGACGAGCCGTGCCTGGGCCTGGGCGAGACCTTCACCAGCCTGATCAGCCGGGACAAGTGGCGCGGTTTCCTGGACTACTACGTCTATCGCAGGACGGACATGGATTATCTCAATCACAGGGCCATCGCGTACTTTGTGGAGGAGCCTTCAGAGCCTTGAAGTCTCCAGGAGCAGGCTACGCACCTCGCCCCACCGGATGCCCGCTCCCCGTTTCCAGAGACCTTTGCATAACCCGCGCGGCGGCTCCGTTGAATGTCATTCTGAGCGCAGCGAAGAATCCCAAGGGTTTCATTGAAGACATCACTGCTTTGCGGGCAGAGGCTTTGGATTCTTCACTTCGCTGCGCTCCGCTCAGAATGACAGCTGGCGCGCCTTTTCCCAGATGACGCGAGATGTTACGCAAAGGTCTCCTTCCGCAGGAATGACACTTGGCTAGCCTATTTGGGGCTGACTCCAGGGGTCCCGCAAAGGTCTCCGCAGCGAGGGAGGGCCGGCATGGCGGCGCGAAGTTGACCGGCGCCATCCCTGCCGAGGATACCTTGCGAGACATTCGGGACGATATGCCGTCCGTCTCCGGCTGAGGGCGCGTGGCTTCAGCAGAAGGGCAGGTCGCCAAGGTCAGATACGTCAAAGTCCAACTGGTCTTCCAGGCTGCTTGGCGCGCACCCGCTCAACTCGTTGTTTCTGAGGCCCAGCCTTGTCAGGTTGGAGAGGCTGCCCAGCTCCGCCGGTATCTCCCCGCTCAAGGCGTTGTTGCCGAGGCCCAGCAATTCAAGTTTGGAGAGGCTGCCCAACTCCGGCGGTATCTCCCCGCTCAACTCGTTCTCGAAGAGGTGCAGCAATGTCAGGTTGGAGAGGCTGCCCAACTCCGCCGGTATCTCCCCGCTCAAGGCGTTCCCGCCGAGGCTCAGCACTTCAAGGTTGGAGAGGCTGCCCAGCACCGGCGGTATCTCCCCGCTCAACTCGTTGGCGCTGAGGGCCAGCCCTAACAGGTTGGAGAGGCTTCCCAGCTCCGCCGGTATCTCCCCGCTCAACTCGTTGGCGTTGAGGAACAGATGTGTCAGGTTGGAGAGGCTGCCCAGCTCCGCCGATATCTCTCCGCTCAACTCGTTGCGGCTGAGGTACAGCCTTGTCAGGTTCGAGAGGCTGCCCAGCTCCGCCGGTATCTCCCCGCTCAAGGTGTTGTCTCTGATGTCCAGCCATGTCAGGTTGGAGAGGGTGCCCAGCTCCGCCGGTATCTCCCCGCTCAAGGCGTTCTCCCCGAGGTTCAGCTCTGTAACGCGCCCGTCGCTGTTGGTGGTGACGCCCTCCCATTCGCCGAGGGGAGCGTCGCTCAGCCAGTTGGCGCTTCCATTCCAGTTCTCACCGTCCGTTGTGTTGTAGAGGGCAACCAGGGCTTCCCGGTCCGTTTCGGCGGGGCCTGTCACGCCGGACGGCTCGTCAGAGCCGCAGGCCGCGAGCGCCGCCGTAAGGGCCAGCGCAAGGACTACGCTCAACAGGGTCACGTATCTTGTGGTGTGTGTACGGATCATCTTCTTTACCTCCCGGTTTTGTTTGCGCCATAGTCACCACGCGCCGGCAGCGCCTCCCGGGCGATACGCCGTCCCTCCCCGGCTGAGGGCGCGTGGCTTCAGCAGAAGGGCGGGCTGTCAAAGATTTCTTTGTAGTCCACCTGGTCTTCCAGGTTGCTTGGCACGCACCCCCTCAAGTCGTTGTAGACGAGCTCCAGCTCTTCCAAGTTAGAGAGGCTGCCCAGCTCCGCCGGTATCTCCCCGCTCAAATCGTTGTCGTAGAGGTGCAGAATTTCCAGCCAGAAGAGGCTGCCCAGCTCCGCCGGTATCTCCCCGCTCAAGTCGTTGGTGCTGAGGTCCAGCTCTTCCAGATTGGAGAGGCTGCCCAGCTCCGCCGGTATCTCCCCGCTCAAGTCGTTGGTGCTGAGATACAGATGCACAACGCGCCCGTCGTTGGTGGTAACGCCCGTCCATTCGCCGAGGGGAGCGTCGCTTAGCCAGTTGTCGCTGTTCTTCCAGTTCTCACCGTCCGTTGCGTTGTAGAGGGCAACCAGCGCTTCCCGGTCCGTTTCTGCGGAGCCGGAGGCCGCGGGCGGCGCTGTCGCAGCCGCAGGTACAGGCGTATCGGTGGCAGTGGGCGCGTCCCCTGACACTGGCGTGGTAGGCGTCCGTGCGGGGGAGGCCGGCGTCTCCGTTGGGGTAGACGCGGTCCGGTCGGGGCCTGTCACGCCGGACGGCTCGTCAGAGCCGCAGGCCGCGAGCGCCACCGTAAGTGCCAGCGCAAGGACAACGCTCAACATGGTCACGTATCTTGTCGTGTGTGTGCGGGTCATTTTCTTTCCCTCCCGGTTTTGCCTGACGCCATAGCCAACAGATTCATGTGGGTATCATAGCGAAGTTTCTATGGGTGTCAATGCTGAGACACCCGTTTCGCCACTCCCAAACATGTGTTGGTATGTCGGCTTCCGCTGGGATGAGCGGGCGGCCCATGCGCAATAGCCAACACAACCCGGGAATACCAAAAGCGGTGTTCCTAACGTGCGTTGGGTATGGTATGGCGCACGACACCGCCCATCCTGGGCCTATCTGTTTCAAACCAGCAGAGGGTCGGGAAGTCGGTCTGGTGGAGGCCGGTCTGAACAACCTGGGATAGGTGTGGCGGCCGGAGCGGTAGCCGGGGCCGTTGGAAGCGTGGTGGCAGGCTAGGAAGGCACGTTACTGCAGGCTTCGTCGCGGCTCGCCTTCAGGTCTTCGATCGGAGCGACGGAACTCACATAGATGAACTGCGCCTTGGCCTCGTCCATATTGTTGGCGGTGGGGAACGTCATGAGCATGCTTGCCTCGAAGACTTCAGTGTCCCCCTGGGCCCAGCAGTCCCAGGTCTGAGTGAGGATGTCCTCCTTGCTCTCGCCGCCTCCGCAGGCCGCGAGCGCCGCCGTAAGGGCCAGCGCAAGGACAACGCTCAACAGGGTTATGTATCTTGTGGTGTGTGTACGGGTCATTTTCTTTCCCTCCCGGTTTTATTGGCCCCATAGCCAACAGATTCATGCGGGTATCATAGCGGCGATGTTCGCTATTATCAACAGACCCGGGGAACACCGGCGCGGCCTCCCGTATTGTCCTCGTTCGTACATTGTAGGTATACTGGTGCAACTGTAACCATACCTCTGAGCTTGGAGCCTCGCGTTTGCACAAGTCCTACCGCTTCTGGCTTGCCATAGGGATAAGCGCACTCTTCCTGGGCGTCTTCCTGTCCCGCCTGGACATCGGCGAGACGTGGGAGAAGATGGGAGAGGCCAACTACTTTGCGCTTGTACCGGCCATTCTGGTCTACTTCGGCTCAGTCTTCTTCCGGACCTTCCGGTGGCAGTACCTTCTTGCGCCGGTGAAGGGCCTGAGCGTCCGGCGACTCTACCCCGTGGTGGTGGTCGGCTATATGGCCAACAATGTTCTCCCCGTGCGTCTGGGCGAGGTGGTGAGGGCCTACTACGTGGGGGAGCGGGAGAATGTCAGCAAGGTCTCCGCCCTCGCCACCATAGCCGTGGAGCGTGTCTTCGACGGCCTCACGCTCCTTTTCTTCGCCGCGGTCGTCGGCCTGTTCCTGCCGATAGTGGGACTGCTGCAGGGGCTTGCGGACAAGGCGGGAGTCCCCTGGGTGTTGCTGGCACTGGCGATGTCGATGCCGTTTGTCGGGGTGCTACTCTTTATGATAGCCGCAGCGTCCTCGCCTCCCTGGTTCAAGACGCTGATTGACCGGACGACGGGTATACTTCCGGCCCGGGTCAGGGACCGGGTGAGAGGGCTGATCAACGTGTTCATCGACGGGCTTGCGTCGCTGAAGGACCCCAGACGCCTTGCGGTGGTCTTCCTGCTCTCCCTGCCGGTGTGGCTGATGGAGGCGCTGATGTACTACATAGTCGCCTTCTCCTTCGGCCTGGACAAGTCCTTCGGCCTGGCCGAGATGGCGGGCGTCATACTGCTGGTCACCGCCGTCTCCAACCTGGCTACGTCGGTGCCGGCGGCCGGAGGAGGCGTCGGAGCCTTCGAGGTTGCGGCGGCCACGACCCTCACGCTGCTGGGAGCGGAGGCGTCCGCGGCGGGCGCGTACACCATCGTGGTGCACGCGGCGCTGCTCATACCCGTGACGTTGCTGGGCTTTGTATTCCTCTGGGCTGAGAAGGTATCCTTTGGCCAGCTAACGCGAGAGAGCCAAATGCAGACGTCCCCGTTGCCGTATCCGACTACGGGAGCGAGACCGGAAACGGAGGATTCCCGATGAAAGTGGGCATAATAGGGGCGGGCGCGGCTGGCCTGGCGGCCGCCTATACCCTGGGCAAGGCCGGGCACCAGGCGTCGGTTTACGAGGGCGCGCCCTTCCTGGGCGGGCAGGCTTCTACGTTCGACGTGGGAGGCGGCCGGCTGGAGAGGGGATACCATCACCTGTTCACTAGCGACACGGACATAGTTGATCTGGTCCACGAGATTGGCCTGGGCCACAGGATGGCCTGGATCGAGTCCAAGGTGGGTATCTTCTACGGCGACAAGATCTACAACTTTGTGACTCCGGGCGACCTCCTGCGATTCTCGCCCCTCAGCCTGATAGACCGGTTCAGGCTGGGTCTGGTCACTCTGTACCTGCGCAGGTACAAGGACTGGCGTAAACTTGAGCCTTTTGTAGCTTCGGATTGGATCCGCAAGTACGCCGGCAAGGGCGTCTACGACGTGGTGTGGGGCCCGCTGCTCAGAGGCAAGTTCGGGGCGCACTTCGACAAGGTGGGGATGCCCTGGTTCTGGGGCAAGATACAGACCCGCTTCGCCTCACGCGGCAAGGGGCTGAAGGGGATGCAGCGTGAGCGGCTGGGTTATCCGATGGGAAGCTTCGCGGAGATTTTCGAGGTGCTGGCGGAGCGCATCAGGGAGCAGGGCAGCGAAGTGAATCTCTCCACGCCCGTCAGATCCATCACCGTGGAGGACGGACGGGCCGTTGGCCTAGAGATACCAAACGCCGACGGCGGCTCTGAAGTCCGTCGCTTCGACGCGGTGCTGGCCACAACCCCGTCCTACGTGTTTCCACGGCTCGTGCCGTCGCTGCCGCAGGACTACGTAGACAAGCTACAGAACGTCACATACCTGTCGGCGGTGCTGGTCATCCTGGTCCTCAAAGAGCCGCTGTCGCCCATCTACTGGCTGAACATAGCCGACCGCTCAATCCCATTTGTGGGCCTCATTGAGCAGACCAACTTCGTCGACCCCTCCATCTACGGAGGCAAGCACATCCTGTACATCTCCAACTACCTGGGGGAGGACAGCCCCCTGTTCCACATGTCTGAGCAGGAGCTGCTTGACGAGTACACACCGCACCTGAAGAAGATAAACCCCCGCTTCGATCCCTCCTGGATTGAGGAGTGGCACTATCACAAGGTTGCGGCGGCCCAACCAATAATCGGGACCAACTACTCCCAGCAGATACCCGATCACCGTACGCCAATCAAAGACCTCTACCTGGCGAACACCACCCAGGTCTACCCGGAGGACCGGGGCACCAACTACAGCGTGCGCATGGGCAAGCAGGTAGCCGACATGATAATGTCGGACCTGGGATAGGGAAGGGGGACCAACTTGCGAATAGGCCTCATATCGGACACCCACGTACCCGGCGGCGCAACGGAGGTGCCGCCGCAGGTTGCAACCGCCTTCCAGGGAGTCGATCTCATTCTTCACGCCGGCAACATATACCGGACTGGCACCCTGGACTGGCTGGAGCGCATCGCGCCGGTGAAGGCGGCCGGGGCCATATACGGCGACCGCATGGAGCACCCCACCGCCTATGCGATAGAGTGCGCCGGCGACCCCAGGGTGGCGCAGCAGCAGATCATGGAGCTGGAGGGCCACACGGTAGGCGTGGTGAACAACCTGCTCATGGACGGCTTTTCCGACGAGCTTCTGCCCGGCATCATTGAGGCCCACCGCCTGCCCGAGGGGAAGCTGCCCGCAATGGTCGAGGAGTACTTTGGGGCGACGCTGGACATCGTGGTGTTCGGCCGCACCCTTCACACGCTGGTGGAGGAGCACCAGGGACTGCTATTCATCAACCCCGGAAGCCCGTCGCTGCCAAGGCAGATGCGCAGACTGGGCTCCGTGGCAATACTGGAATTGACGCCCGGGGGCAGGGAAGCGCGGGTGGTGGACCTGAGGGAGCTCAGCTAGAAGGGGATTCTACTTTGAGCGCTTGGGCGGCTTGCTTGTCTTGGCCCGGGCCGCCTCGTATATCTCGATGTACTGGTCCGGTGACGTAAGGGAAATGGCCTTGGCAATCAAATCCATTGGCAGATCGTCCGGCTTCTTGAAGCGTATGCAGGCCTTACCCATGTTGAGCTTCTTACCGCTCGCCCGGAACTCCTCCTCGAACCACTCCTGGGTGTCCTTGTCGCCGTAGACGTTCATCAGGTACAGGGACATGTAGTTCTTCTGGGAGCAGAGCGCAACCGCCTGCAACGCCTGGCCGTTGTACGTCACCGGGTACCGCTCCAGGGGAATGACGTACCCTATCATCCCGAATTGCATGATCTCTTCGTATCCCTCAGAGATATTGTCCAGGATCACCTTGCGCACAGTCTCCATAGAGGCGCGCCTGTCCTCCGAAAGCTCGTCCAGGTACTCATCGACTGTTGTTGCAGCGCTGTACATATCCCTCTCTCCCGTATCGTTTGAACGGGGCTATTGTACTATCGAGATACCCCCTCATCAAGACGAGGGCAAACTATTGAACCATCCATCGCCTTGTGCTAACATCCGCATAGTTAGAAATTTCACGAGGTCTAAGTATATCGTGAACAGCACCGGCAGCCTGAGAGAGCAAGTTAGAGGCGCCCTGGCTAACCAGACAGCCAGGACCGTCACCATGCTATCATCTCTTCTGGCCATCGAAGACGAGATTGGCTACATACCGCAGGAGGCCATCGAAGAGGTGGCCATCTTCACCAACTCCACCGTCAACGACGTGTGGGGCGTGGCGTCCTTCTACACCAACTTCCGGTTCACTCCCCCCGGCGAGCACATAGTGGAGGTGTGCTGGGGACCCACCTGCCACCTGCTGGGCGCTATGGAGCTATTGCAGTCCGTTCTCCAGACCCTGGGTCTTTCCGAAGAGGGGGACACTGCGGACGGCAAGGTATCCCTGAAGTACAACACCTGCCTGGGGGCCTGCTCCCAAGGCCCGGTGGTTCGCATAGACGAAAAGATACTGGGACCGCAAGCCCTGGCCGACGGCAAAGAGGCTCCCATGTCCCAGAGCATCTCAAACATGATAAGCAACATCAGGAACGGGAGCTAGGACCTCACGCTATGGCCGGCTACGCAGAAATCCAGCAAGAGGCGCAACGACGCTACCAGGAGCTTGAAGCCGGCGACAAGCCCTGGATTCGCATCGGCACCGCCGTCTGCGGCGAGGCCGCGGGCGCTATGGAAGTGGTAGAGGCGTTCAGGTCCGAGTTGGAGAGCAGGGGCATTGCCGCAAACGTAAGCGATGTAGGCTGCCTGGGTCTGTGCTTCGCCGAGCCTCTGGTGGACATCCAGAAGCCCGGCAGACCCAGAATCTTCTACAAGAACATCTCTCCCGGACAGGTCTCGTCGCTCGTAGAGTCTTACCTAGTGGGAGACGACCCCCGGCCTGACCTGGCCCTTGGCTACCTGGGGGACGGACCGGTGACCGGCATACCTCACCTAGATGACCTTCCGATGTGGGGACGGCAGGTGCGGGTTGCCCTGCGCAACTGCGGCCACATAGATCCACTTGACATCTACCAGTACATCGCTAACGGCGGCTACGCGGCCCTCGCCAAGGCCGTTTCGCAGATGGAACCCCAGGACGTCGTCCAGGAAGTGCAAACTTCCGGTCTGCGGGGCAGGGGAGGCGCGGCCTTCCCAACTGGCACCAAGTGGAGCTTCCTGTCTCGCTCACCCGGCCCTGTGAAGTACATCCTGTGCAACTGCGAGGAGGGAGACCCCGGAGCCTACAACGACAAGGGCATCCTGGAAAGCGACCCCCACTCCCTCATTGAGGGCACTATTTTGGCCGGGTACGCAACGGGCGCAAGCAACGGTATTGTTTTCATACGACACGGCCATCACGGGCCTATCGAGAGGACGGAGCGGGCCATTGAGCAGGCCTACGAGTTGGGCTTGCTTGGAGAGAACATCCTGGGCTCCTCCTTCAGCTTCGACGTGGAGGTCTCCCTGACGGGCGAGTCCTACGTCGCCGGTGAGGAGACGGCGCTCATGGAGTCCATCGAGGGGAAGCGCGCCATGCCAAGGTACCGCCCTCCGTTCCCGGCTCAGGCGGGAGTCTGGCAGCTTCCCAGCAACATCAACAACATCAAGACCCTCGCCTACGTGCCGGAGATCATAGCCAGGGGAGGGGAGTGGTTTGCAGGCATCGGTACGGAGAGCAGCAAGGGCACGGCAATCCTCTGCCTGTCCGGCAACATCGCGCTGCCCGGCATGGTGGAGGTTCCA
This sequence comes from Dehalococcoidia bacterium, assembly GCA_965218945.1. Lineage (GTDB taxonomy): Bacteria > Chloroflexota > Dehalococcoidia > Lucifugimonadales > UBA2985 > DAOUJW01. The sequence goes on along the minus strand of OZ244718.1, from coordinate 1,245,711 downwards.
ATGGGCATCACTATCCGGGAGGTCATCGACGAAGTTGTCGGAGGCGTCCCCGGCGGAAGGCAGGCCAAGTTCCTTCAGACGGGTGGCCCACTGGGCGGCGTACTCTCAGCGGAACAGGTGGACATCCCACTCGATTTCGACGCTATGCAGCGGGCCGGCGCAATCCTTGGCTCCGGCGGCATCATAGTCGCCGACGACCGGGCGTGCGCCGTGGACATGACCCGACTCCTCATAGCCTTCTGCCAGTACGAGTCCTGCGGCAAGTGCTTCCCGTGTCGCCTGGGTATGACCAACATTCTGGAGATACTGGAGCGGATTTCCACGTTCCAGACTCGGCCAAGCGATATGGAGCTCATGCGTACCGTCGGCCAGAACATGGCCTCGACGTCCCTCTGCGGACACGGGCAGCTGGGATGGAACCCCGTCCAGTCCGCCCTTCAGCACTTCCCGGACGACTTCGCAGCCCATATGGAAGAGGGCAGGTGCCCGACGGGCCAGTGCACCGGCCCCGTATTCACTCCCCAGCGCACAAGGCCGCGTTGGACATCGGCGCAGCCGCAGCCGCTGGAAATCAGAATTTAAGGAGAACTATGGTCGCTGATCTTAGCCTGGTCATAGACGGGCAGGAAGTAAAGACCGAAGCGGGAAAGACTGTCATACAGGCGGCCATGGATGCCGGACTGTACATCCCTTACCTGTGCTACTACCCCGGAATGAAGCCCTACGGGGCGTGCCGCATGTGCGTGGTCGAGATTGAGAACACCAGAGGCACTCCCGCCTCGTGCACGACGCCCGTGGCCGACGGCATGGTGGTGAGTACCAACACGGAGCAGATACAGGAGTTGCGCAAGGGCATTACGGAGTTGGTGGTATCGGAGCACCCCCACGGCTGCCTCACCTGCCACCGTATCGAGCTGTGCGGGCCCCAGGACATATGCCTGCGCCACGTCTCCGTCACCGACCGGTGCGTGGCCTGCCCCAAGAATGACCGGTGCGAGCTCAAGGACACCACTCTATACGTAGGCACCGGCCTTTCGACGCCCCTGAACTACAAGTACCGGAGCCTGCCCGTAGAGAGCAAAGACCCCTTCTACGACATGGACTACAACCTGTGCATCGTGTGCGGGCGCTGCGTAAGGGCCTGCGAGGAGATACGGGTCGACAGCGCAATCACGTTTACGGAGCGGGCAGGGGTCTCCCTGGTTGGGCCTGCTCATGGCTCCTCGCTTCTGGAGTCCGGCTGCGAGTTCTGCGGCGCCTGCATTGACGTTTGCCCGGTGGGCGCGCTGGTGGAGACGGAGTATAAGTGGGAGAAGGCGGTGGAGAGGATTTCCACAACCTGCCCGCACTGCCCGGTGGGATGCCAGCTGAAGCTGGAGGTTAACAAGCGCGGCAAGGTTATCCGCGCCATCCCGGACCTGGAGGCGGAGGCCAACCACGGCCAGGCCTGCTTCAAGGGGAAGTTCGGCTTTGAATTCGTCAACAGCCGCGCTCGCCTGAAGACTCCCCTGATACGACGCAACGGCGTCCTGGAGGAGGCTTCCTGGGAAGAGGCAATCGCTCTGGTAGCCGAGAGGCTCGGCCAGTACAAGGGCGACCAGTTCGCCGCCGTGGCTTCATACAGAGGCACCAACGAGGAGAACTACCTGCTGCAAAAGTTCGCCCGTACGGTGATGGGCACCAACAACGTCGACCACTCCTCCAACACCAGGCCGGAGATGGCGCAGCCCCTGGAGGAGTCGCTGGGGTATCAGGCAGCCACCAACCCGATTTGGGACCTTGAAAACGCCAAGTCCATCCTGGTCATCGGCGCCAACGCCACTGAGGAGCACAACGTAGCGGCGGTCCCGGTGAAGCGCGCCGTGAGGAACGGAGCGAAGCTCATCGTCATCGACCCGCGAGAGGTGGAGCTGACTCGCTACGCGACCATGTGGATACGACCTGAGCCGGGGACCGACGCCGTCCTTGTGGGAGGAATCCTGCGTGTCATCATGGACGAGGTGCTGGAGGATGAGGATTTCCTGCGAGATTCGTGCGAGAACCTGGACGCCCTGAAGAACTCTCTGTGGCACTTCGATCTCAAGAAGGTTGAGGAAGCGACTGGCATATCCGAGGAGGAGATACGGCAGGCTGCCCGCACATTCGCCCAGAACGGCCCCGCCGCTATCCTGTACGCCCTGGACACCGTATCAGCCTCATCGAGAGTCGATCTGGTCCAGGCCCTCTCCAACCTGGCTCTGATGACGGGCAATATAGGCAAGCCCCATGCAGGCCTGTTCCCGTTGCGACCCGGCACCAACGACCAGGGCTCCTGGGACATGGGCTGCGTGCCCAACCTGCTGCCGGGATACATGGGACTTGAGGAATCTGCAAGCCTCCAGGGAGCCTGGGGCGCAGAGCTGCCATCCAACCCCGGCCTTGGAATCAACGATGTCTTCCAGGCCGCCTCGGATGGGCGCGTAAAGGCCATGCTCGTCGTGGGCGACAGCCCCAACTTCACCAACGGCCAGCTTGGAGACGCCGCGCAGGCGGCGGGACAGCTGGAATTCCTGGTCGTGCAGGACACGTTCCTCTCCGACCTGGCCCAGTCAGCCGACGTGGTGCTGCCATCGGTCACCTTCGCAGAGAAGGAGGGCACCTTTACGAACCTGGAGCGGCGCGTCCAGCCCCTGCGAAAGGTGCTGGAGGTAGGCAACACTCTGGCCATGCCCGACTGGTGGACGCTGTGCCAGATAGCCCAGGCCATGAATGCCCAGGGATTCGACTACCACTGCCCGGCCCAGATACTGGACGAGGTATCCCGCGTCGTGCCCATGTACGCCGGCATCTCCTACCAGCGCCTTCTCTCCAGGGAGAGCATACTCCAGCCGGCCGGAATGCCCGATAATCCACTGCCCAGCCAGCTTTATCCAACCGAGGGAGGGCAGAACTTTGGCGTACAGTGGCCCAGCGCCTCTCCGGACGACCCTGGTGTGAGTATCCTCTACGCCCAGGACTCCCACGCCAGAAAGCACAAGCTGCTGCCAATGGAGATCAAGGACGTCCCTGCAATGACCACGCCGGACTACCCTCTCCTGTTCCTTCCCGGACGGGTGTTGCAGCAGCCCCAGAGGGGCATTGAGATAGAGGTGATCGGGGAGAAGAACCGCATACAGCGTGACGAGATACTTCAACTTCACCCTTCCGACGCAGCCTCCTTGGGCATCGGGGAAGGGGAGTGGGTAGAGGCAATCTCGGCACGAGATCGTGTCAGGGCCAAGGCTCACATCTCGGAGGCAACGACACCCAATACGGTGTCAGCCACCTTCCTCTTCGGCGAACTGGCCGCCCGCCTGGAGGAGAGCGACGACCCGGACCCCATGTCCAAGGTGCCGACCCTCGACATGGCGCCCGTAAGGGTGGCCCAGGCGGAGGGCTAGACCCAGCCACTATATGAGCTTCTTGGTAGGAGCGGTTCGCGAACCGCCCCTACGTTTTTGTCAGTCCGAGCGCCGCGAGGAACCTTAGGCCCTCCGCCAGCTAATAGGTCCTGGATTCCTGCTTCCGGAGACCTATGGATAATCCATTGCGTCATCCCGCAAGAATAGCCCTCATCGTCATTCCTGCGGAGGCAGGAATCTAGGAACGCTGTCTGCAAGGCTACGATGCCTTGGAAGAGGGGCTTTAGATTCCCGTTTTCAGAGACCTTTGCATAACTCTGGTATCTTCCCCAAAGATGCGCGTTTCACTGTCATTCTGAGCGGAGCGCAGCGGAGTGAAGAATCCAAAGCCTTTGCCTGCAAAGCTACGTTGTCCTGAATGTAACGCCTTGGAGTCCCGTTTTCACGGGAATGACGGGAGTATGGGGCTGCGGCACAAGTTACGCAAAGGTCTCTTTTCACGGGAATGACGAAGAAGATAGCCTCTTCTAAGACATACACCGGAGTTATGCAAAGCCCTCCTCCCGCAGGAATAGCATGCACACGCCACTCTTCTGCACCCCATTTTGTCGTTGCGTATAGCATACCAACAGGCACAAAAATCGCCGCCAGAGGCCGCGCAAGCCTATTCCTCTAAGACTCCACGTCCTGTAGAATCTCCTTGCACCCCACTACAGGAAGAATCAAGTCTATGGCCTCAATCACGCCCGCGCGGCAGCAATACCTGAAGATGAAGGAGCAGCACCCGGACGCCATCCTGCTGTTCCGAATGGGCGACTTCTACGAGACGTTTGACGAAGACGCGCGGGTAACCGCCCGGGAGCTGGAGATAGCCCTGACGTCCAGGGAGATGGGCAGGGGACAGCGCATCCCACTGGCGGGCATACCATACCACGCCCTGGACAGCTACCTGGCGCGTCTGGTCAAGCGCGGCTACAAAGTGGCCATCTGCGAGCAGACGGGCGAGGTGTCCTCCAAGGGCCCAGTGGAGCGCGAGGTTGTGCGCGTGGTTACTCCCGGCACCGTGACCGAGCCGTCTCTGCTAGACCAGAGCGCCAACAACTACCTGGCCGCGGTGATAGTACACGAAGAGGAAGCAGGCCTGGCGTACGTGGACATTACCACCAGCGAGTTCGCCACAACCCAGATACCCCTGGATGATCTGCCCCTGGAGCTGGAGCGGCTAAGCCCCGCGGAGGTGCTCTTTCCCCAAGACCGGGAGACCCCCTCCGGCATGTCCCTGCACCACGTCACCGCTCTGGAGGAGGCGCTGTTTCGTCCCGGAGAGGCGGAGGAGGCGCTGAAGGAGCACTTTGGCGTGGCGACCCTTGAGGCGTACGGGTGCCACGGTATGCCCCTCGCTATAGGGGCGTCGGGGGCCATAGTGAGCTACATACACAGGACCCAGAAGGCCGGGCTGGAGCGCCTGCAGGGGCTTCACACATACTCGCCCAGGGCCTTCATGCTCCTGGACCACCAGACCCGCAGCAACCTGGAGCTGTTCCAGGGAGGAAGGTCGGGCAGGACAACGCACTCCCTCCTGGCAACCCTGGACATAACGAGCACGTCTATGGGCGGTCGACTGCTCAGGAGGTGGGTAGGGCAGCCCCTACTAGACCTGAGCCAGCTTGAGCAGCGCCAGGAGGCCGTGGAGGCCATCTTCAGAGACCAGATACGCAGGGAGGAGGTCATAGATGTCCTCAAGGCCGTGCCAGACCTTGAGCGACTTCTGAACCGCATAGCCACCGGAACAGCCATTCCCAGGGAGGTCGCATCGCTGAAGGACGGGATGGAAGCCGTGGCGCGCCTGAAGACGCTGATCGAAGGCTCCACTGGGCATCTTTCGCGGCTGGGAGAGCGCCTGGACCCGTGCGATTCCGTGGTCACGCTGGTAGGCGAGGCGCTGGAGGACGCACCGGCCGCATCTTCTGCGGAGGGCGGCATCATACGGCGGGGCTTCTCGCCGGAGTTGGACGAGCTTCGGGACGTTTCCAGGAACGGCAGGGAGTACATCGCCAACCTGGAGCGCAAGGAGAAGGAACGTACCGGAATCAGGTCCCTGAAGGTGGGCTACAACCGGGTCTTCGGCTACTACATAGAGGTGAGCAATCCCAATCTGCCCCAGGTCCCCGACAACTACGTACGCCGTCAGACCCTCGTTGGCGGGGAGAGGTTCTTCACCCCTGAGCTGAAGGAGTACGAGTCCATTCTGCTCAACGCTCAGGAGCGTATGAATGACCTGGAGCAGTCGCTGTTCCAGCAGGTGTGCAGCCAGATAGCGGCGATGGGACAACGCATCGCCTCAACCGCGTCCGGGGTCGGTCACGTCGACGTGTACGCAGCCCTGGCCGAGGGAGCGGCGCGTCACGGCTACGTCCAGCCGCGTCTCGACAACGGCAGCGTCATCGACATAAAGGAGGGCAGGCATCCGGTGGTGGAGCTTACCATGCCTCCCGGCACGTTCGTTCCCAACGACGCGTACCTGAGCAACGAGGACGCCCAGGTGATGCTGCTTACCGGCCCCAACATGGCCGGCAAGTCCACCTACATAAGGCAGGTGGCCCTCATCGTGCTTATGGCACAGATCGGCAGCTTCGTGCCCGCCAGGTCGGCTACAATCGGGCTGGTTGACCGCGTCTTCACCCGCGTGGGCCTCCAGGACGACCTGTACACGGGGCAGTCCACCTTTATGGTGGAGATGGTTGAGACGGCCTCCATACTGCACCACGCGACGCCGCGGTCGCTGGTGGTCCTGGACGAGATAGGCCGGGGCACCAGCACGTACGACGGGCTGGCCATCGCACGGGCGACCGCGGAGCACATCCACACCAGCCCGCGCCTGGGGTGCAAGACCCTCTTCGCCACCCACTACCACGAGCTGACGGAGCTTCCGCAGACGCTGCCCAGGGTGCGCAACTTCAGCGTGGCCGCGGTGGAGAGCGACGGCAACGTGGTGTTCCTGCATCGCATTGTGCCCGGTGGCGCCGACCGGAGCTACGGCATAAACGTGGCGCAACTGGCGGGGCTGCCCCCGCCTGTGGTGAGCCGCGCCTGGGAGCTGCTCTCGGAGCTTGAAGGCGGGGAGAGGCGGCCTCCCAAGCCTCGACAGCGCCCCTTGTTCACCCTCCCTCACCCGGTTGTGCAGGAGCTTCTTGGCCTGGACGTCTCCTCCATGACCCCCCTGGAGGCCATCAACGCCCTGTACGGCCTTCAGAAGAGGGCGCAGGAGGAAGAGGAAGGGTAGGGTTGACCCATTGTGTCAATCCCCGGCGTCCCTCGTACGGGGTCTTTCGATTGTCACCCCCGCATCAAGTCCTGTCCCCGACTACGATCGGGTAACGGAGCCTGCCCCGCACTTGATGCGGGGGCAGGCTCTGAGCGACAGCGAAGGGTCTAAAGTCCTTGTCTCCATTCCTACTCTTCAATACTCGGACCAAGTTCTTGCTGAAGGATTTTAGATTCTTCGCCTGCGGCTCAGAATGACATATCCCAACAACCGAAAGACCCCGGCGTCCCTCGCGCTTGCCTGATATGGAATGCACCGCCTATAATGGCCTCGGTAAAACTGCGTGAATATATTCTTCGATTGTGACTACACCTTAATTGCTTGGGACGGCAGTCTCCGTCCCGGAGTCAGAGAGCTTTTCAAGGCGCTCAAGGACGACGGCCACACCCTCTACGTCTGGTCCGGCGTGGGCATACGCTGGTACGAGGTGCGAAAGCACGGCCTGGAGCAGTACATCACCGATTGCTTCCACAAGCCAATCTCGGATTTCAAGCGCAGGATGATTTCGGCGGGCCTCAGCCCCTGGCCTGACCTGGTGATTGACGACTACCCGGAGATAGTGAGCACGCTTGGCGGTATCAGGGTCAAACCCTACGTCCACGAGCGGCGGACGGACACGGAGATGTCCAAGGTCTACCACGTAATATCCGCCCTCTGCGCCAACGGAAGCCGGCCCGTCGAGTTTGAAGACCCTCTCTCTCCAGACGACGTGTAGCCGCCCTGTCATGCCGATACGGGTTCTCGCTCCCCAGCTGGCCGCCAGGATCGCCGCGGGCGAGGTGGTGGAAAGGCCCGCCTCGGTGGTCAAGGAGCTGGTGGAGAACTCCCTGGACGCCGGCGCAACGTCAGTATACGTCGAGATCAGCGGCGGCGGGCTGGAGACGATACGAGTGGTGGACAACGGGGAGGGCATACCCCCGGATGAGGTGGAGCTAGCCTTCCAGCGCTTCGCCACCAGCAAGCTGTCGCCATCGGATAGCCTTGACCGCATAACCACCCTGGGATTCAGGGGAGAGGCGCTGGGCAGCATCGCCGCCGTCTCCACGGTCGCATTGCTCTCCCGGCAGGCCCAGCAGCCCGGCGGCGTTCTGGTGGAGGTGGAGAACGGCGAGATAGCCCGCGCCGCCCCCCAGGGAAGCCCGCCCGGAACATCCGTCACGGTGCGTGGCCTGTTTCGGAACGTGCCTGCCCGCCTCAAGTTCATGAAATCTCCCTCCGTCGAAGCCTCCAGAGTGCGCACCCTCATGCACCAGCTGACACTGGCCTACCCGAATGTGGCCTTCCATCTGGACGTCGACGGCCGCAGAGCCTTCTCGTGCGCCGGCAGTGGAGACCTCCGCGACGCCTGCTCCGCCGTGTACGGCCCAAAGACGGCGAGGTCTCTGCTGGACGCCACATACCCCGACCCTCCGGGAGATAGTTCAATAGGCGTCCGCGGTCTCATAAGCCCACCGGACATAAGCCGCTCCAGCCGGAGCAGCATCAACATCATCGTGAACCGGCGCTGGATACAGAGTCGTACTCTGACTTTCGCCTTGGAGGAGGCCTACCAGGGCTTTCTCATGGAGCGCCGCCATCCCCTGGCCGTCGTGCACATAACCGTTCCGCCTGAAGAGCTGGACGTGAACGTGCACCCCGCCAAGCTGGAGGTGCGTTTTCGGGAGGAGCGTGAGGTGTTTTCGACACTACAGCGGGCGGTCCGGAGCGCCCTCGTGACACACGCCCCGGTGCCCACTGTGCGACCGGACACGCTGAGCGTCCAAGACCCGGCGGCGCGCCCACCCGCGACACAGGCTGGAACCACCCGGCAAGCTCTATCCCTGTTTGCGCCCGAAGACAACAGGGGAGGCGCTCATACGCCCAAAGAAATAGTGCCGTCGCTGCGCGTGCTGGGGCAGGTGCAGAACCTGTACATAGTCGCAGATGGGCCTGGGGGAGTGTACCTGGTGGACCAGCACGCCGCCCATGAGCGGGTGCTCTACGAGATGGTGCGAAACGAGATCGAGGACACCGGCCTGGAGGCGCAGGGGCTGCTGGAGCCTGTGGTAGTCGAGCTTACGCCCCTCCAGGAGGAGGCCTTTGAAGCGCATCGCTCGGAGTGGACCAGGTACGGCTTCGAGCTTGAGGCCTTTGGGCCGAACTCTCTCCTGCTGCGCGGCCTTCCCTCCTTCCTCTCGGACGCCGATCCCAAAGAGGCTTTCCTGTCAGTGCTGGAGGACATGGGGCAGGGAAAGGAGGCCGTCGACTGGGAGGAGAGGATGACAAGCTCCATAGCGTGCCACTCGGCGGTCAGGGCAGGGAAGGGCCTTGCGCACCAGGAGATGGCGCACCTGCTGGCGCAGCTTGAGGCCACCAGCCAGCCCAACACATGCCCCCACGGCCGCCCGACAATGGTGCATCTCAGCGCCGCACACCTGGAGCGGGAGTTCGGAAGGCGCTAGGGGAGAGCTCCGGCTTTCCACAGCCGCCTATCATGTCGGACTTAGTTCTTTACGCCGTTACCAGCTTCGTCATTGCCTACCTGGGAACCCTGGTCGGCCTTGTGCTGGGAGTGGTGCGCCTTCCACTGATCTATATGATCGGCCTGTCCCCGGGTGTAGCCGCGGGGACCAACGTTGGGGTCACGGCTATCAGCTCATTGGTGGGAGGGTGGACGCACTTCCGAGAAGGCCGCTTGGACCACCGCCTTTTGGTAACGATAGGGATACCGTCGGTGATCGGGTCCTTTGCCGGAGGGTTTCTGGGCAGCGCCATCCCCGCTTGGGTCATCCTGGCAGCCGTTGCGGTAGCTCTGCTGTGGCAGGGAGCGGTGTTTCTCGTTCAGGGCCGGCGTGAGTCAAGGGAGGGCGACGGTGGTGACTCCCAAATCCCTACCCCTCGGAGGAGCTTGCCACTGGAAATTGCTCTCGGCATGGGGATCGGGTTCCTGGGATCCCTGGTGGGTCTCGCCCTGGGAGTCATACGGCTTCCCGCCATGGTGCAGCTTCTGAGGGTGTACCCACCCATAGCCGTGGGAACCAATCTGACCATCAACTTCGTTTCCGCCCTGTTCGCAATAGTCGGACGGCTCTCTTTCGGACAGGTGGACTACACGGCGCTTGGGGTTATGGGGCTTGCAGCCGGCGTGGGGGCCTACTTCGGAGCCAGAGCAACCGGAAGAATAAGCCAGGCCTCGTTGAGAACGCTCATCGGCGCGGTGCTGGCGCTGGTGTCAGTTCTGGTGCTCTTTCAGGCCATCCAGGAATACCGCTCCTGACCGCCGGCTCTTGCGCACACGCCTCCAGCAGTTCCTCACGAAGCCAGCGCGCGCCTAGTGTGGTGTAACCAAAGTTAGTCGCATGTTTGCCGGCTATGGTGTATCCTCCTGATTACCTGGCAAAAGGAGGATGAATATGGGCAGAGGCAGACCAATGGCGCCTTTGGCCCTGGACGGCGCCGAACGGGAAACCTTGGAACAATGGACCCGCCGGCCCAAAACGGCCCAGGCGTTGGCCCTGCGGTCCAGAATTGTTCTGGCCTGTGCCGATGGCCGGAGCAACACTGCGGTGGCCGCCGAGTTGCGGGTATGCATTGACACGGTGGGCAAATGGCGGTCCCGGTTCTTGGAGCAACGGCTGGACGGCCTTTTGGACCAACCGCGCAGCGGTCGCCCCAGGATGATTGACGATGCCGACGTTGAGCGGGTGATTGCGTTGACCTTGGAGACCACCCCCAAGGACGCCACCCACTGGAGCACCCGGGCCATGGCCCGGCGTTCCGGTCTGAGCCACAACACGGTGAGTCGCATCTGGCGTGCCTTCGCGCTGCAACCTCACCGCACCGAGACCTTCAAGCTGTCGGCGGATCCCCTCTTCATTGAGAAGGTGCGGGATATTGTGGGGCTCTACCTCAACCCGCCGGACCGGGCGCTGGTCTTGTGCGTAGACGAGAAGTCCCAGATCCAAGCCCTGGACCGCACCAGACCGCTTTTGCCCCTGCGCCCGGGCCAGGCCGAACGGCGCACCCATGATTACGTGCGCCACGGTACCACGTCCCTGTTCGCCGCTTTGGACGCCAGGACCGGCCAGGTGATTGGCCAGTGCCACCGCCGCCACCGGGCCTTGGAGTTCCGCAAGTTTCTCGATGCCATCGAGTCCGCGGTGCCCGCCGAGTTGGACGTGCACCTGATTGCCGACAACTACGCCACCCACAAGACGGCGCTGATCCGGAACTGGTTCGCCAAGCGGCCCCGCTTCCATATTCATTTCACGCCCACCAGCGCCTCCTGGCTGAACCTAGTGGAGCGCTGGTTCGGTCTGCTCACCGAAAAGCAGTTGCGCCGGGGAGTGCATCAGAGCAGCGCCGAACTGGAGGCTGCCATCTACCGCTACCTGGACGTCACCAACGAAGACCCCAAGCCCTTGGTATGGACCAAGACCGCTGACCAAATCCTAGCAAGTGTGGCCCGCTTTTGCCAGCGTACTTTGGATACAGGGCACTAGGTCTTGTTGGTTATACGCAGGGCGGACCGGGCTATGGCTGCGACGTACACTACTATGAAGATGCCACCGGTCGCCACGGCGATGGAGGTTGTCAGCGCCGTGGCAACGGCCCCGACGAAGAACCCGCCGACGGGCGTGAAACCGAAGGTAAGGCCGTAGATGCCCAGCACGCGCCCTCTCATCTCGTCGCGAGACAGGAGCTGCAGCATCGTGCCCATAGTCACGTCGTAGGCCATCAGGAAGCCCCCAACCATCGCCACAAGCACCAGTGAGGCCGTGAACGAGGTGGAGAAGGCGAACAGCACCAGAGTCGCTCCCGCTCCCAGGGCAGTGACCACGAGCAGCTTCCCCTTGTTCCTGTAGTCTCCCAGACTCGACACCGCTATCGTGCTCAGGGTAGAGCCGACTCCGCTGGCGGCGGAGAGATACCCCAGCCCAACGGCGCCCACGTGGAGCACGTCCCGGGCTATCACAGGCATCATCACGAAGTGGGAGAACCCGAATGCCTCGATAATGAGGCTGAGCAGCAGCAGCCTGCGTATATCCCCGGCCCGCCACGCGTACCTGATCCCCTGTTTGACGGAACGCCAGAAGGGCTCCCGTTCTATGGACGTTTGAAAGCTACCCTTGATGAACCACAACAGCCCCAAGCCGACCACGGAGCAGCACCCGGCGAAGAGGTAGCTGCTGCCGACGTCGTACCGGGAGATGAGAGCGCCTGCAATCAACGAGCCGATTACGCGGGTTATGTTCATCCCCGCGAGCCGGGTTGCCATCGCGTTCAGAAGACGGTCGGGCCCCACCAGCTGGTACGCCAGGGAGTTGGAGGCGGGGAGCTGGGTCGCCATGAGCAGGCCCTGTGCAAGGGCTGCCACTATCAGATGCCAGAGGGCTATGTTGCCGGTGACGAATAACACTCCCACGGCGATGGCCGCCGCGCCGCTGCCGAAGTGCACCACGGCCAGCACTTTGCGCTTGTCGAACCGGTCTACGATTGTTCCGCCGAAGGCTCCGAACCCCACCAGGCCAATACCCTGCAGACCTGCCACCAGGCCGACCCAGAAGGGGGAGTCCGTGAGCTCCAGCACGAGCCAACCCTGGCCGAGCATACGAACTCCCATGGACATGGAGGAGAAGAATATGCTGGCCCAGAGCCACCGGAACTGGATGACTTCGAAGGAGAGCAGCAGGCGAGAGACCCCAACGCGCTTGGGGTTTTGTTCCGAGAGGGTAGAACCGCCTTCCTGCACTGCGTCCTTTTCCTAATTCTTCATTGGCAGGGAATTCCTGTATCCACAGCCGCCGGTGCTCCGCCTTCCTCTGCCTGAGAGCCCTGGGCAAACCTGTTCCGAGCGAATGATATACCTTTCCAGATGTGTGGGGGAAGGCAGGAACAGGGGGGGATAAGGGAAGTGGGGGAGAGTTTGCAGAGGTTACTGCCCGCGAGGAAACCGACTCAGAGCCGACTGGACGGGGGCTTAAGCAGTGAAGGCGCGTCTACCTGTTCAGGTAGTCGGATACAGTTCGCCTTCTGGCCTCTTCCGTGTCGTAGGAGTGGTACTCGTCTATCAGGGCTGAGGTGTCTTCCTGTGGGACCAGGATATCCCCTTCATACATTATGGGGAAGTTGTGTATAGCGGACACCAGGGACCCAAATACCGGTATTTCACTGGTCCTCTTCATCTGCTCCAGTCCCTCTCCCACACGTTCTATGCGCTGGTACTCGCTCCAGGTGTCTATGTAATCCGACAGGTAGTCCCTCTTTGTCGGCTCGTCTTCTCTAGTGTTGATGCTCTCCAAGACTTCGGTTATGCCAGGGAGGCCGTTCTTGCCCTCTTTCTTCACCAGGATGGTCCCCTGGCAGCCAAGGTCCGTATCGCTCTCCGCAGACTCTGCTATGTCCTCCAGGATACAGTCGATGCGATCCTGCTGGATCAGGTAATCTTCTACGACATCCCTTTTGTCAACTTCCGGCGTCTCGGAGCGGACGACCGCCAGCAGGTCTTGCACATCGGGCGAGTATACGATGACCTCGCCCTCATACGTCAGTGGGCCGGAGGGAGCGGAGTCCTTCCCCAACTCTCCGAGGATATAGTCAGCCTCCTCTGCGACCTCATCGGTAACGCAAGCCCCGCTCATCGCCAGAGCGATAACCAGCAGGCCAACCATTGACCACCGCCGGAAGAACCGGCTCAGCAAGTGACTGTCTCTGATTTAGGCATTATGGGTCTCGCAATCCAATGGTCTATATAAGGAGGAACATAGCAACACTTTGCGCTGGCTACAACGAGAAGGAGTATAGCATACGAATCTACTGATGCGTCAATCCCTGCGACGATTGCGGCCATACCCGTTCAAGGTACTAGCGCCCGGGGGTTATCGCAGCCGGAAGCGGCCCAGCCTGTTGCCCCAGTATCTCAGCCGTGATCCAGGTCGCGGCGTAAACATGGAGCCTGCCGAGGATGCGTCCCTTTGGGCCTTCCGGAAGGGGGAGAAATTCCTGGACATAACCGTCAGCGTAGCCGCGGCCGCCATTGCAACCGACGCCTTGGTCAAGAAATCCCTTCGACTCAGCAGTGTTGACGCCTTCTCCGCCCTGTCGGCCATGGTTGCCTCCTGAAAATTGAATGTAATTTATTGTCCGAAACTCTCGGTATTGCTATTGACTAACCTCAAGGCTGATTGTACACTACGTGAAGTTTATTTCAAAGTCCTTTGCGGGACTAGCTTGGAAACTCGATGGTAAAGAAGGGGATGAATCGGCTGGTAGAGGTGGGTGTAATTGAGTAGAGAATAACAATGGACCCAGAATTTATAAACAGCAGCGACTGGCGCGCTATCGGTGACATTCTCACCTTCATTTGGCTTCTTTTCTTTGCAGCAGTAGGATTCGGTTTCAACTTCCTGATGGCTCATGCCATCATTCCCTCCCTCGTAGGCTCAGGACACCTCCCGGCAAGGCTGGACAAGGCGCGCCCGGTATTCTACGGAGGCGCGGCTCTTGCGTTGGCGGTAGTGGTGTTCGCCCTGAACAGGGCCGCTGATAAAGCCGGGTTCATAGAGGGGTTCTGGCCCCGGTGGTGGATATAAGAAGGCGGTCAAGCGGATCTTTAGGGACCCATTTTCAGTAAGGTAAATTGACACTGGATAGGAGAATGGAGACCAAGTGCTTATAAGGCGAATAGCGTTGCTGCTGGTGGTGTCGGTAGGTGCAAGCGCTACCGGCATTGTCCTTTTGCTGGCAACAGCCTTTGTGGCCCGAGCGTGGTGGACAACGCCATTTGAAGTACTGGGTTTCGGAGCAGCCCCTGAGCAGCCAATCGCCTTCCCCCACACGGTACACGCCGGCATAGATGTCTGGACGGACTCCGAGGGCAATCCCAAGCTGGACGCAGACGGCAACGAGATGTACGGCCTCGGCCTCGACTGCACCTTCTGCCACAGGAACGTGGACAAGGGCGCAACCGCCAGCATCCCGCCGGTGGAGCAGTGCCTCTTCTGCCACGCGTCCGTTCAGGGCGAGGAGTTGACTGAGGTGGCCAAACTGGTGGACGCCTGGGAGAACAAGGAACCCGTCGCATGGGAGAGGGTGCACAGGGTGCCCGACCACGTGCGCTTTGTGCACGAGGCCCATATACGTTACTTCCTGGAGCGGGGAGAAACCCCGGCGGGCGAGCCTGCTCTTGTGGCCGCGGACGTCTGCTCCACCTGCCACGGAGACGTGGCCGCTATGGCCGAGGTCAAGCAGGAGCGCAACCTGAAGATGGGAGACTGCGTCGACTGTCACCGGGACAACAATGCGCCTACGGACTGCACAACCTGTCACTATTAGGATGAGCTTTAAGTTATGGGAATAACCAGAAGACAGTTCTTGAGATGGACGGGGGTATCGGCTCTGGGAGCCGTGGTATTCAACGGCTGCCGCATACCTGAAGAAGAGCTTCAGGTGGAGAGCCCCGTCAATCTCCCGGAAGACTTGGTCACGGGCATAGACAACTGGTACGCAACTGCCTGCCGGCAGGACCCCGGCGGATGCGGCGTCATCATCAGGGTAGTGGAGGGTAGAGCAAAGAAGGTCGAGGGCAACCCCGACTTCCCCATCAACCGGGGCAAACACAGTGCCCGTAGCGAAGCTGGCCTGCAGGCTCTCTATCACCCGGACCGCCTGGAGACCCCTATGTTCAGGGCCAACCGCAGCGACGGTTTCCTGCCCATCTCCTGGGATCGCGCCCGTGAGATACTGAACGCAGGGATGAACAGCCTCTCGGACAGGAGCAGGTTTCTGCTGGTGACGGAGCCGCTACGAGGTCACCTTGCTCTGCTCGCCAGTGAGTTCGTAAAGGCGTACGGTGGCAGGCACATGGCCTTCCAGTCGCTGGAGCAAGTCAACCTCCACAGGGCAGTCAAGGACGTATTCGACCAGGACAGGCTGCCGGACTTCGACATAGAGAACTCGAATTACCTCTTTTCCTTCGGAGCGGACTTCCTCTCCACCTGGCTGTCACCAGTGAGGTACGCCAGGGGCTACGGCGAGTTCCGCCAGGGCGACAGGAAGAGGGGAGTACACTACCAGATAGACTCCCGCTTCTCCATGACCGCAGCCAACGCCGACAAGTGGGTCCCGGTAAAGCCGGGAGGCGAAGGCGTCCTGGCGATGAGCATGGCCTATGTCATCATCAGGGACGGCATGGGCAACGGCGACGCCGCTGCCGCTCTGACCGACGGGCAGGGACACGAGGCTCTCAACGCCTTCACGCCGGACAGCGCAATGGTGAGGGACGCCACCGGTATGGAGAGCGCAGCCATTGAGGACTTGGCCCACTCTTTCGCAGATGAGGGCCACCAGCCCAGCCTGGCAATCGGAGGAGGCTCTGCAGGCGCTCACAGAAGCGGTCTGTTCAACCTCAAGGCCATCTACGCCCTTAACATTCTGGTGGACAACGTTGGTAAGAAGGGCGGCGTGGTTTTCAACCCGCCTCCGCCGCTGCCGGAGTTGTCCAGCAACGAGGTGGCTAGCATGGGTATGCCGGCCTCCTTCCAGCAGTGGAGCGACTTGGCCGGTTCCGTGGATGTGCTCATGGTGCGTGGAGCAAATCCCGTGTACGGACTGCCTACGGGCGCCAATTTCTCCAATGTAGTTAACGGAGCAGGCTTTGTAATCGCCTTCTCCAGCTTTATGGACGAGACCGCGAGCATGGCCAACCTGGTCCTGCCGGAGTATGTCTACCTGGAGGACTGGGGCGACAACGATCCGGATCCGGGCCCGCAGTACCAGACCCTTGGAATACAGCAGCCGGTGGTCAGGCCATTCCTCGAGGGCACAAGCGGCTTCGGAGACGAGCTGCTCGTCCTGGGCAGGGAGCTTGACCTTGGACTGGAGGGCAAGCTCAGCTTGACGCCCGACGCCACAATGCAGGACGTGATCAAGGCCGGGGTCGAAAAGCTCTGGTCGAAGCAAAGTGGCTCCGTTACGGCGAGCAGCTTTGAGGGATTCTGGAATGGCGTGCTACAGCGGGGCGGTTGGTGGGATACCCAGTCCAGAAACGACTCTGGAGTTGCGGAGATCAAGCCCCTTGACACCGCGTGGGACGGCGCAGGTCTCGGCGATCCCGGGTCAGGCTCGTTCAGCCTTGTCCCGTTCCTCTCCCATTCACTTGGGGACGGGCAGTTAGCCAATCTGCCGTGGCTACAGGCAACACCGGACCCCATCACGACGGTGGTCTGGCACACATGGGTGGAGATTAACTCCAAGGTCGCAGAGGAAATGGGCATCATTGAAGGCGATATTCTGGCGGTCGAGTCCGGCAGCGGAAGGGTGGAAGCTCCCGCCTTCCCGCACCCGGGCGTGCCGCCCAAGACGGTCTCTATGCCGATAGGGCAGGGTCACACGGCCCTGGGACAGTATGCGGAGGAAGTAGGGGCGAACACTCTGTCCCTGATAGAGCCGGTAACCGACAAGGACACGCAAGCCCTCGCGTGGGCCGCTACGAAGGTAAGGGTGAGCAAGACGGGGGAGCGAATAGACATACCCAAGTTCGCCGGAAACCAGTTCGCAGAGGAGCCTCACAAGGGAGTGATAATCAAAGTCACGGGCCCCAGCTAGGTAGACTGGGTTAGGAGAAGCATGGTCCAGAATCGCATAGATCACAAATGGGGCATGGTGGTGGACGTAGACCGGTGCATCGGGTGCCAGGCGTGCGTAGTGGCGTGCCAGGCTGAGAATAACATACCCCTGAACACCGAGGAGCTCTTCCGCCAGCGCCGCGCCATCCAGTGGATCCACGTAGAGCGGTACTGGGAGGGCGAGTTCCCCGATGTGAAGGCCAGATTCATACCCATTCTGTGCCAGCACTGCGAGAATGCCCCCTGCGAGCCAGTGTGCCCTGTGTACGCCACCTACCACAACAACCAGGGAATGAACGTACAGATATACAATCGCTGCGTGGGCACTCGCTACTGCGCCAACAACTGCCCATACCAGGTGCGATTCTTCAACTTCTGGGAGCCGGTCTGGCCGGAATCTCTGAGGAACCAACTGAACCCGGACGTTACGGTTCGCAGCCGCGGCATCATGGAGAAGTGCAGCTTCAACGTGCAGCGCCTGCGGAGGGCGGAGCGCATCATCGAAGGTCAGCAGGGAGGCAGGATATCGGACGAGGACATGAAGATGGGCAACTACCTCCCGGCCTGCGTTCAGGCGTGTCCCACGAATACGCTCGTATTTGGTGATTTCAACGACCCCGACAGCATGGTCTCCAGGATGAAGAGCGAGCACTACCACGAAGGCGGCAGGGGCTACAAGCTCTTGGAGTACCTCGGTACGGAGCCTAACGTGATCTACCTGAGCAAGGTGGATATGTACGCTGAAACGGCGGGTGACGGCCATGCATGAGCTCCACCGTATGCCGGAGCCGGCGCTCCTGAGCATGACGTCTCAGAGGATAACCGACGACGTCCTGAACAGGCACATGTCGGCGGGCAAGAAGTTCTGGCTGGTAGCAGCCGGAGCGGCCGGCCTTCTGGTTCTGGGAGCTATAGGGTTCTTGATGCTGCTCGGCGAGGGCTTTGAGGACCGTGGCGCATGGGCCTACTACGCGGCCATCTTCGCCTACATCTTCTCAGTATCCCAGTCGGCTGTACTGGTGTCAGTGGCTTTGAGAATGGTCAAGGCCCACTGGCGGAGGCCGCTGGCAAGGATATCCGAAATGTTTGCCGCGGTGGGCGTGTTCGCATTTATCATGATGATACCCCTGCTGTGGGTTCTTCCTTCCATCGACGGGCGGAGGAGCCTGTGGTTCGAGGCGCCCGGCTACAGCCCGCACGTCTGGGACACCATTGCAATGGGTCTTCTGGTGATTAACGGCCTTGCGCTGCTGTACTTCGCCTCCTTACCGGACTTGGCAACTCTTAGAGATAACTCCAGCAAACGCCAGGGCCTCTATCGAAAGCTGGCTCTTAGTTGGGCGGGCACGCGCAAGCAGTGGAGGATTCTGAGCGCCGGACTCGGCACACTGGGCGGATTCTACTTTATGTTCCTCATCTTCGTGCACATGATGATAAGCGTCGACTTCTCCATGAGCTTGGTGCCTGGCTGGAAGGACGCCATCTATCCGGCCCATCACGCCCTGAGCGGGCTTCAGTCCGGAGTAGCGGTAGTACTGGTGACCATATTCATCCTTCGGAAGTCAGGCGGGCTGAGAAGCTACCTTGAAGTGGACCAGTTCTGGGGCCTGAGCAAGCTGCTGCTTGCCCTTTCTCTGCTGTGGTTCTACTTCTGGTGGTCCAGCTTCTTTACCTACTGGTACGGACGCACACCGGCAGAGCAGGCCGTGCTTAAGCTTCTCATGTTCGAGAGCTACAAGCCGGCCTTTGTAATTGCGTTCCTTTTGAGCTCCCTCTTGCCCTTCCTAATTCTCATGTGGAACGTGGTCCGCAAGACCGCCTGGGGACCGGCCCTCGCAGGGATCGTCGTTCTCACAGGGACGTTCTTCAATATGATTCGACTGTACGTTCCCGCCTTCTCCATCGAAGACCCCACGCTACACGCCTTGGAGAACGTCCCGCCGGCAAACTTGCCGGGATTGCCTGACGTGCTCGTAGTAGCCGGAGCGTTGGGAGGGGCAGTCCTGTTCTATATGCTGGCCACTCGCATATTCCCTATAACCTCGATTTGGGAGTTGAAGGAAGGCCTGTTACTTCAGCGGATGCGCAGATTTCTGAAAACCGAGGTCAGGGTGTTGGCCAAGCCGGAGTAGGGATAGCAAATCCCGAACGATATGGCCAAAGAGAGACTAGGAGATTAAAGGATGCAGGAAAGAGTTAAGCTCACAGACGCCGAGATTAACCGTGACCTTCTCCGTTCCATAATGGAGAACCCTCTGTGGTACTGGCTGGTGGTGGGCTTCCTGGCCACGATAGTCCTGGTTGCCTTTGGCGCCGCCGGCTATATGTTCAACAGGGGATTGGGCGTGACTGGCCTGAACCGACCCGTTATGTGGGGGTTCTTCATCACCAACTTCGTGTTCTGGATCGGTATCAGCCACGCCGGTGTGATGCTTTCAGCCATCCTCCGACTGGTGCAGGCCGAGTGGCGGCGTCCCGCGACCAGGGCCGCTGAGGTGCTGACGGTCTTCTCGCTGATGACCGCGATGATGATGCCCCTGATCCACGCCGGCAGACCCTGGCGAGTCTTCTACTGGGTGTTCCCATTCGACTGGGCCCGGGGAGTGTACCCCAACATCCGCTCCGCGCTAGTGTGGGACCCCGCAGCGGTGTTCACTTACCTCACCAGCAGCATACTCTTCGTCTACATAGCGCTGGTGCCGGACATAGCTGTAGCCAGAGACAGGACCACCGGTTGGCGTCACATCCTGTACTCAATCCTGGCGCTGGGTTGGAGGGGTAGCGTTCGGCAGTGGAAGTTGCAGCTCATCGCCGGCATACTTCTCTCCGCCATCATACTGCCCATCTTCGTTTCGGTTCACAGCATTGTGTCCTGGGACTTCGGCATGGCCCTGGCGGTGGAGGGATGGCATAGCACCGTCTTCGCCCCTTACTTCGTCATCGGAGCGGTCCACTCAGGAGTGTCTGGAGTGGTGACCGTGATGATCGTGCTCCGGTACATCTTCAAGTGGCAGGACTATATCCGCTACGAGCACCTGGACGCCTTGGCCAAGCTGCTGATTGTGGTGGCAACCACCTGGTTTTTCTTCTTCCTGCTGGAGTTCTTCTTCGGACTGTACAGCCTTGAGGCCCCGGAGATTGCGCTGCGAGAGATGCAGGTATTCCACTTGCCCTGGTCGGCCTTCTTCATTACTTTCCTTTTCGCGTCCTACTTCATCCCCGTGCCATTGTGGCTCTTTAAGAAGGTGCGCCGCAGCATAAAGTGGATGCTGTTTACCACCGTCCTGGTCAATGTCGGTATGTGGCTTGAGCGGTTCATCATCATAGTGCCAGGCCTGGCAAGGAAGCAGAATTTCAGCTTCACCTGGGGAGGCTACACTCCCAGCGCGGTGGAGGTCATCATCATCGGCGCTACCTTTGCGCTGGTGTCAATGCTGGTACTGCTGTTCGCCAAGCTATTCCCCCTCATCCCTATAGGGGACACCAAAGAGGGCGTAGTCCTGGAGGACTCAATTCAAATCGGAAAGGTAACAGTTCCTGCCGTTATGCGGGAGGATTAAACCCACTGGAGGTCCTTTATGGCCAATAAAAACATACTAGGTCTTTTCAGCGACGCGGCCACGGCGGCAGACGCCACCGACGTACTCTTGGAGGCCGGCTGCTCCCAGGAGGACTACGATGTCCTCACCGGCAGCCCCTATCCGGAAGGAGCGTTTGGGGAGAAAACCCCGGCTCACCACGTCTACGTATTTCCCATTGTGGGCGCCTTGATGGGCCTCACGGTGGCCGTACTTCTCACGTCCGGGACCCAGCTAGCCTATCCCCTGGTGACGGGCGGCAAGCCCATCCTGGCCATTCCCGCAATGGCCATCATATCTTACGAAGCGACCCTTCTTGGCGCGGTCTTGTTCACCATTCTGGGCATCATCTTCGAGTCCCGTCTGCCCAGGCCCAGGTTGGACCCATACGACCCGCGTATCACGGAAGGGTACATTGGACTGCTCGTTACGTGTCCCGAAGAGAGGCTGGACACCGTTGACCAGGCCCTGCGCCGGGGCAACGCGGTGGACGTAATCCACGAGCGAGGTAAGCCGTTTTGGATGCCGTGATAAGTCATCAGAGCGGGAAGGCGCGCTCCGCTTGGAGAAGGCCCATGCCCGGGCTTGCGATGGCCGCCCTGTTGCTGGCTGTTGCCGCCATTGGCTGCCTGCCGTGGGGCAGGGGAGCCTACCAGGTGGAGATATTTGGGGAGATGCACTACTCCCAGGTGTACCGCTCCCAGGAGCCGCCCCGTCTCTACCCGCCGGAGGGCTCCATGCCCTTCCAGCCTGTCGGTGAAGGACCTCTCGCCGTGCATGAGATGATGGCAATGGAGAGCACAGCCGACAGCGCCGCCCTCGGCCAGAAGCTGTACGGCGTCAACTGCGCAGTGTGCCACGGGGCCGCCGGTAAGGGCGACGGCGCTATGAACAGCTTCCTCCTGAAGTGGAACGCTGTCGCGCCTACTGACCTAACGGGTACGGCGACGGTGGAGAGGGACGACGAGACGCT
Source organism: Dehalococcoidia bacterium (assembly GCA_965218945.1). Lineage (GTDB taxonomy): Bacteria > Chloroflexota > Dehalococcoidia > Lucifugimonadales > UBA2985 > DAOUJW01. The sequence goes on along the minus strand of OZ244718.1, from coordinate 1,223,851 downwards.
GTTCGGCCTAATCTCTGAGGGGGGACCCACAAAGCTTGCGCTAGCTCAGGCAGGCCAAGACTCCAACATCGTCGGCAACACCATCTCCATGCCGGTCTTCCGGAAGCTCCTAACTGAGAATGAGCGGTGGGCGCTGGTCCACTACGTCAGGGGTCTTCAGAGCCAGTAGCAGAGGCTGCCTGAAGCGAAACAAACTCGACTGCCTAGTATTGTCTCATATGCCGCCCCTCTCGAGGGGCGGCGCTCTTTTGGGGGCCACGCCCAATTACCGCAGACCAACTGCACCTAATTAACAACTGTCTCACGCCCCGAGTACGAGCAACGGCTTGGCAAAAGCGCCAAAATCGGGGATACTCACAGAGGAATAGCCATAACCGCCGTCTGGACCTCCTTTGACGGCTCTGGATAGGAAGCGAGCTTAGTATGCAGACCGCCGGGACTCAGCGCCGTCCGCGCCTTCAAATGTTCACGGCTCTCAGGCATTCGAGCTTCCGCCGTTTCTGGATTGGCATGGTCGCCTCAGTCCTTGGCTTTCAGATCATGACCGTTGCCCAGGGATGGCTGATATATATCCTGACGGATTCCAAGATCGCCCTGGGATTAGTGGGACTGGCTGCGGGACTGCCTGCAATAGCGCTGAACCTGTTCGGCGGCGTGATCGCCGACAAGGTGAACCAGCGCCGCCTGCTGATAGCCACTCAGACGACCTCAAGCATGGTCATGCTTGCTCTGGCAATCCTCACCCTGACGGGACTGGTGGAACCCTGGCATATCATAACCAGCGCCTTTCTCATCGGTTCCGTACAGGCCTTTGACACCCCCACACGTCAGTCGCTCTTTCCCCATCTCATCGACCGCGAGGATATGCTGAACGCCGTAGCCCTCAACTCTATGGTGTGGCAGGGCACGCGGGTAATCGGGCCGGCCATTGGCGGGGTCATCATCGGGACGCGGTTGGGGGTTGCGCCGGGCTTCTTTGCCCCTTTCCTGGGATTCCTGGTGATGGCTGTGATGATCGCCACCCTGAGACTGCCCCCAATTCAGCGGGCCGAGGGCGCCTCTTTCTTCCATGACATGGCCCAGGGCATCAACTTCGTGCGCACCAACACAATCTTTGCCTTCCTGATCAGTATGACATTCTTCAACAGCATATTCGGGATGTCCTACATCTTCATACTTCCCGTCTTTGCCAAGGACATCTTCAATGTGGGCGAACTCGGCCTGGGAGTACTGCACGCGGCCTCGGGCGCGGGCGCACTGCTGGGCACGCTCATAACGGCATCCCTTGGCAACTTCCAGCGCAAGGGCTGGCTGATACTTGGCGGCGCAGTGCTGTTCGGCACGTTCCTGATACTCTTCGCAGTCACAGGCTCGCTCTTCAAATTCTTTCCCCTGAGCCTGGTCTTCATATTCTGCGCAGGGGTGAGCACGTCCATATACATGATCACTATTATGAGCACCCTGCAGCTGATGGTCCCCAACGAGCTGCGAGGCCGGGTTATGGGCATATACGGCATGACGTGGAGTCTGCTGCCCGTGGGCGCCATGCAGGCCGGCGCCATCGCCGAATATACCAGCGCGCCACTTGCGGTGGCGATAGGAGGCGCAGCAGTCATCTTCTTTGCCATAGTGATGGGTTTATCTATCCGTCAGGTCCGCACACTGAGCCCTCAGTCATAGGGCATCACGGCGGAATGTTCCGAATTCGTCCTCAATTGGCTTGCTCTTCCGGGGCGTGGCATATACAATGTCAGACGAATTTCTTCAAGACATTATAGAGACAGCGCAATCGCAGAAGGACGTTATCATGGATGTAGACGCAATCGTCCCCCTTGTGGAAAACCCCAAGATACAGGAGTTCCGTCCGGGAGACACCGTTAAGGTCACCATCCGAGTAAGGGAAGGAGACCGAGAGCGGCTCCAGGCGTTCCAGGGAGCGGTAATCCGCAAGCGAGGCGGCGGGCCGGGGTCCACGTTCACCGTGCGCCGCGTCTCCCACGGCATAGGCGTCGAGCGCACCTTCGCCTACTACTCTCCTGTGGTGGACTCCGTAGAGGTGATGCGCCGTGGCCTCGTTCGTCGCGCCCGACTGTACTACCTCCGAGGACTCCACGGCCGGGCCGCCAGGATCAAGGAAGACAGAAGCCGCTCCAGGGAGTAGGGCTAGCTTCCAATTTCCCTCCGGCCTGGCATACCCAGCATAACCCTCTCGTAAGATGATGAAGTACGCCGAGGTGGCCGTAGACGCCCCCACGGGGTACGACCGCACCTTCACGTACTCAATTCCCACCGGGTTGACCATCTCCCCGGGCCACTTGGCGCAAGTTCCCTTCGGCCCTCGCGTTCTGCCCGGAGTGGTCTTCGGGCTGAGCAACGAGTCTCCCGTACCTGAGACCAGAGACGTAATAAGCACATCCCGCGACCAGCCCATTCTGTCTCCCGATCACCTGGCCCTAGCGCGCTGGATCAGCGACTATTACATGGCGCCCCTTTTTGAATGTGCCGCGCTGATGATGCCACCGGGCATACGAGAGCGCAGTCTCAGCTACTACTCTCCGACCGCGGCGCCTGCGCCCTCACGGGGGTTGTCTGCCGCCCAGCGCCGTGTGTTGGATTACCTGGCTTCCAGGACGAGGGTGGAGCGCGGCGTACTGCTCAGGGCGCTGGGGCCCAGGGTAGACTCCGCGCTGAACTCCCTTGCGCGGCGTGGCTTGATCGAGGTGACCTCGGAGTGGCGGAGCCCCTCTGTCCGACCCAAGAACGTGCCTCATCTGGAGTTATCGCCCTCGGCGGACTCTGAGGATATCTCTGCCGTTATCAAAAGCAGAGCCTTCAGGCAGGCCGCTCTACTTCGTAACATGCTGGAACACCGGAAGCCGCTCGCCCACGCGGAGGCCGTCAAAGAGTTCGGCGCGTCCGTCGTTGGCGGGCTGGAGAAGAAGGGGCTTGTCCGTCGCGTAGCAGTGCAAGTGGAAAGGGACCCGCTCAGAGGCAGAGTCTTCCCGCCGGACGACCCGCCCGTTCTCACCCCAGACCAGCAAGGTTGCGTGAGCGCTATAGAGAGCGCCATAGACGGCCCATCCTCCCATGTTTTCCTGCTCCACGGCGTCACCGGCAGCGGTAAAACGGAGGTGTATCTCCGCGCCCTTGCCCACGCCATAAGCAGGGGAAAGCGGGGAATCGTGATGGCGCCGGAGCTGTCCCTGACCCCGCAGACCATCGACCGTTTCAGCAGCCGCTTCCCGGGCCAGGTGGCCGTCCAGCACAGCGGCCTGTCCGCGGGGGAGCGGTTCGACCAGTGGTGGCGCATAAAGGAGGGCGGTTACGGTGTGACGATAGGCGCGCGCGGCGCCGTCTTTGCGCCCCAGCCGGACCTGGGGCTGATAGTCATCGATGAGGAGCACGAGCCCACCTACAAGCAGGACGACGCGCCTCGCTATCACGCCCGGGAGGCGGCCCTGAAGCTGGCGGAGCTGACCGGCGCGGTGGTCGTCCTGGGCACCGCGACACCGGACGTTGTGACCTATACCCGCGCCGTCAACGGGCGATACCGTCTGCTCAAGCTGCCGGATCGCATAGCAGCCGTGGCCGGCGCACGTTTCCGCGGCGCGGGATCTCAACCCTCGGTACAGGTCGTAGACCTGCGCCGGGAGCTTGAGGAGGGCAACCGCAGCATCTTCAGCCGCGCTTTGAGCCGCGGGGTAGGCCGGGCTGTCGAGGCAGGCGAGCAGGTGATACTCTACCTCAATCGCAGGGGCAGCGGCAGCATGGTCCAGTGTCGCGACTGCGGACACGTCATGCGGTGCAGCCGCTGCGACTTTACCCTCACACACCACGCCCAGGCAGGCAAACTCCTCTGTCACCGGTGCAACTATCGCCGCAACCCTCCAGGCCAGTGCCCCAAGTGTCGAAGCCGCCAGATACGCTACCTGGGCCTGGGGACGCAGCGCGTGGTCGAAGAGCTGCAGAAGGACTACCCCGATATCAAGTCGCTTCGGTGGGACAGAGACTCCACCTCGGCAAAGGGGTCCCACGAGAGGATAATGGAGAGCTTCCTGCGGGGCGACGCACAGGCGCTGGTGGGCACCCAGATGATTGCAAAAGGGCTACATTTTCCCAACGTGACCCTGGTGGGTGTGCTGTGCGCCGATATTGGCCTCTTCCTCCCGGACTTTCACGCCGGAGAGAGGGTCTTCCAGCTTCTCTGCCAGGTGGCGGGCAGGACGGGAAGGGGCCCCCTGGGAGGGCAGGTCGTAGTTCAGACCTACTCGCCTCACCACTACGCCGTAACCGCCGCCTCCGCCCAGGACTACGCGGCCTTCTACGACGACGAGATGACCTACCGCCGGGAGCAGGCATTGCCTCCCTTTGCGCGCCTTATTCGTCTGGTGTACACGGACATAAACCAGGCCATATGCCATCGGGAAGCGACGCGCATGGGAGACACTCTGAAGCGGCAACGCGATGCGTGGGGCCTCACCGACACCGACATCCTGGGGCCGGCGCCCGCCTTTCCTCCTCGTCTGAGGGGGCGGTATCGATGGCACATCATTCTCAGGGGCCAGGACCCACGGTCGCTGCTGGAGAAGGCGCAGATTCCGCCGGGCTGGAGCGTGGACGTAGACCCGATGTCAGTCGCGTGAAGCAGAACTTTGGATTTACACGCGCTCTACCCGCAACTATAATTGGCTTGAGGAGTGATAATTTGCCAGGAGGCGGCCCTTGACTGTATTGAATCTTCGCACACTGCCGGACCCCGTCTTGAGACAGAAGGCGAGACGGGTCACCAAGATTGACGACGCACTTCAGAAGCTCATCGACGACATGATAGACACAATGAGGGCTGCTTCGGGCGTAGGCCTGGCGGCCAACCAGGTGGGCGTGCTCCAAAGGATCGTCGTAATCGAGATACCGGAGGAGGAAGAGGTGCTGGTGCTCATCAACCCGGAGATAACACGCCGGGAAGGGGAGAGGTTGGTAGAGGAGGGCTGCCTCAGCATCCCGGGCTACCGAGGCGAGCTGACGCGCTCCCTGAAGGTGCGGGTACGAGCGCTGGACCGGGACGGCAACACGGTGCGAATCAAGGCCGATGGGCTCTTAGCGCAGGCCCTGGAGCACGAGACGGACCACATCAACGGGACGCTCTACATCGACCACTTGGAAAGCTCTGACAAGCTCTGGAAGCTGGAGCCGCAAGAGGCCTGATCCCGGACCGAAGCGATTTGAACCCACACAGCCCCGCAAGAATCACCGGCTCCCCGGTGTCCGCTGAGACTCTGCCCCTGCTCCGCATCCTAGCGGAGTTCTTCGCGGGCCGCTCCGCGACGGCGCATCTGGTAGGGGGGACGCTCAGAGACGCACTCCTGGGGCGGCAACCCGGCGACATCGACATAGCCGTTAGCGGTGATGTAATATCGCTGGGGCGAGAGCTGGCAGCCGTAACGGGCGGCAGCTTCGTCTCCCTGAACGAGACCCACGCAACGGCAAGGGTGGTGCTGCCCGAACGGTGGAGCGCCGGAGGCGGACCGACCGCCAGAATCCACGTGGACCTGACGTCCTGCGAAGAGGAAATTACCCGGGACCTGGCCCGCAGGGATTTCACCATCGATGCCCTGGCTCTTCCACTGGACAACGCCTTGGCGGAATCGCCCTCAGACAGGCTGATAGACCCCCTCGGCGGCCTGGCAGACCTGGCTGCGGCCACCATCAGACCTGCTTCCGACCGCGTCTTCCAGGACGACCCCGTTCGGCTGCTTCGTGGCGTACGCCTGGCCGCCCAGCTTGGCTTCTCCCTGGACGACAACGCTGTCCAACTCATCCGTAGGGACGCCCACCTGCTGACCACCGTAGCCCCCGAGCGCCTGCGGGACGAGCTACTCAAGACCCTGGCCGAGCCCGGGGCGTCTCGTCACCTGCGCCTCATGGACGACCTGGGGTTGCTCTGCCTGCTCATTCCCGAGCTGGAGGAAGCCAGAGATGTGGAGCAGCCCAAGGAGCACTACTGGAACGTCTTCTACCACTGTGTAGAGGCTCCGGGGGCGCTGGAGCAGGTCACCGACCGAGGCGCTATAGCGGACAACGAGGTCCTCGCCTGCGTTCCCTGGCACGCCTCTCTGGACACCTACTTCGATGAAGAGATCAGCGACGGCCACACGCGCCGCACCATCCTAAAGCTGGGATGCCTCCTGCACGACATATCCAAGCCTGCCACCAAGACCATTGAGCCAACGGGACGCATCCGGTTCATAGGCCACGACGTGCAGGGCGCAGAGGTGTGCGATACGGTCCTTCGCCGCCTGCGCATGAGCAGCCGCGCTACTCACCTGGTGAGCACTATGGTGAAGCACCACCTGCGTCCCACGCAGATGCGGCAGGGCGTTGAAATGCCGACCCAACGAGCCATATATCGCTTCTTCCGTGACCTTGACAGCGCGGCCATAGACACGCTCTATCTGAACATGGCTGACTACATGTCGGCCAAAGGCCCCCGGATTGTTGATAAGGACGACTGGCAGGGCCACTGCCAACTCATAGGCCACATTCTCCACCAGGGTCTCAGAGAGCGCGACGACCTCCAAAGCAAGCCCAGGCTTGTGGACGGCCACCTGCTCATGGAGACACTGGGCATAGCCCCCGGGCCCGCCTTGGGACGCCTTCTGGAGGCCCTCATGGAGGCGCAGGGAGCAGGGGAGATCTCCACCCGCGAAGAGGCCCTCGACTTGGCCAGCCGCCTGCTGAAAGACCCCTCGGCGGGCATTTCCCAATCCCCCCAGTAGTCCGGGCAGACCTAATCCGGGTACGCACCTCGTGGGCTCCGCCTGTCTTCCCATTGTAAACCGCGCCGGCACAGGCCCAACCCGAAATGGCGATTGCTAACGAGCACTGACACCTACAGGTAGTGGACGGCCGACAATGTGCCACATAATGTTCCAAATTCCTAAATGAGGCTATTGAAACCCGTGGGCTTAGTGCATATAATCCCTATGTTGTCATGCTTGGATTGGCAGACACACTATATTGTGTTTTTGTTCTATCAAAACCTAATACTCTTAGACCTTAAACTTGAGAATAGAGTCCAATGCGCTGTCCATACTGCAATCACCCGGAATCAAAGGTCATCGACTCGCGGAACTCCACGGAGGGCGTACGCCGTCGCCGGGAGTGTATGCAGTGCGGCCTCCGCTACACCACCTACGAGCGCATCCAGACCACGGCCCTCATGGTGGCCAAGCGGGATACGCGTAGGGAGGAGTTCAACCGGGACAAGCTGATCAGCAGCATCCTCAAGGCGTGCGTCAAACGGCCCCTCCCCACTGGCCGCATCGAAAAGTTGGTGGATGAGATTGAGGCGGACCTTCAGCAGTTGGGCAGGGCGGAGATCCCAAGCTCCCACATCGGAGAGATGGTCATGGAGCGGCTCCGGACCATGGACCGGGTTGCCTACATGCGATTCGCCAGCGTGTACCGGGACTTCGCCGACATCGAGAGCTTCAAGCAGGAGGTGGAGGCGCTGCAGGATGCCCTGGAGCGGGAGGTTCCCAGCCCGCAGCTGCCCCTGATTCCTGAAGACCCGCCGGCCCGCCGGCGTCGCGGCAGGCGTCCACGGGCCACTCCCGGTATGCCAATGGATCTGGGAGGCGAGACGCCGCCGACATCGTAGTCACAACCGACGCCAAACACATATCCGAGGGCTTGACCCATAGACCACAACAAAGGGAGGACGGACCAATGACCATCGCAGGAGAAGCGGATAGCAAGGATACCACCGGCAACGAGCCGACCATCGCAGCTGAGGACGTCCTGGCTGCCGTGAAGGCTGCCGGGGTCACCGACCCCTCGGTGGCCCAGCAGATAGCCGAGAACCTGACCAAGCCCAACGGCAACGGCGGCTCCGATAAGCAAACCAAAACACCAAAAGACAGCGCGGAGGCCATTGAGGTCAAGGGGACTATGCCCGTCATCTCGGAGAACGCCATGGTTGTTCTGGAGAAGCGCTACCTCCGCAAGAACGATGATGGCGAGGTCATCGAGAACCCGGCCCAGATGTTTCGGAGGGTCGCCAGAGCCATCGCAGAAGCGGAGCTTCTCTACAACTCCAAGGCTGACGTGGCCCACTGGGAGGAGGCCTTCTACGAGCCAATGGCCCGCATGGAGTTCGTCCCCAATTCACCCACGCTTATGAACGCCGGCACGGGAGCGGGAACGCTGTCCGCCTGCTTCGTCATAGGGCTGGAAGACAGCATGGAAGGAATAATGGAGACGGCCAAGGAGGCCGCCCTGGTGCAGAAATTTGGGGGAGGCACGGGCTTCGCACTCTCCAACATCCGGCCCAAGGGCGCGCCCATATCCACCACTCACGGGAGGGCCTGCGGCCCCGTGGCGGTGCTTCGCCACCTCTCCTCAGTCTCAACGCTGGTGACCCAGGGAGGGAAGCGCGACGGCGCCAACATGGCGGTGATGGACGTACATCACCCGGACATCATGGATTTCATCACCTGCAAGACCACCGAGGGGCAGATTCACAACTTCAACATATCCGTGGGAGCCAGCGAGGAGTTCATGCAAGCGGTGGAAAGGGGCGAGGACTACGAGCTTCGAGACCCGCGCACCGGCCAGGTGGTGGGCAAGACTAACGCCGCGGACGTCTTCACCAGGATTATCGAAGGGGCGTGGCTCAACGGCGAGCCCGGCACAATTTTCCTGGACGAGGTCAACCGCGACAACCCCACACTCCACGTAGGCCGCATGACCGCTACAAACCCGTGCGGAGAGCAGCCCCTGCTGCCGTACGAGTCCTGCAACCTGGGATCCATCAACCTCGCCAAGTTCGTGGTGGACAACGACCGCCAGCCCATGGTGGACTGGGATGGCCTGAGAGAGGCCGTGCGTATCGCCACACGTTTCCTGGACAACGTCATCGACGCCAACGGCTACTCCGTCCCGGAGATTGAGCGCATGACCAAGCTGACTCGCAAGATCGGCCTGGGCGTGATGGGCTTTGCCGACATGCTGGTGATGCTGGGCATACCGTACAACTCCCAGGAGGGCCTTAACCTGGGGCGTAGCCTTATGAAGTTCGTCCGGGAGGAGTCGGACAACACCTCGGAGGAGCTGGCGAAAGAGCGCGGCGTCTTCCCCGCCTACGAGGGAAGCACCTACCAGAAGCAGGGCCGCCCGATGCGCAACGCCTGCCGCCTCACAGTGGCCCCTACGGGCACCATATCCATGATTGCCGGCTGCTCCAGCGGTATAGAGCCTCTCTTCTCCCTCTGCTACCACAAGCACAACATCCTGGAGGGCCAGAGCCTGCTTTACATCGACGCCAACTTCGAGCAGGTGGCGCGCCAGGACGACTTCTACAGCGAAGACCTTATGGAGTTCCTGGCCAACGGCGGCTCCATCCAGGACAGGGAGGACGACGTCCCGGAGTGGGTGAGAGAGGTCTTTGTGACCGCGGCGGACATATCGCCACAGGACCACGTGCGGATGCAGGCAGCCTTCCAGGAGAGCGTGGACGCCGCCATATCCAAGACCATCAACTTCCCCAACTCCGCCACAAGGGATGACGTGCGGACTGCGTATCTCCTGGCGTGGAAGCTGGGCTGCAAGGGCATTACGGTCTACCGCGCAGGCAGCCGCGAGGCGGAGGTTCTCACGTCCGGAGTGGCCGGCAGGGGAGAGGCCGACCTGGCGGAGGACACCCAGATGGCCATGGCGATAAGGCCCCGCGTGACCATGGACAGACCCAGGAGCGTACAGGGCGTAACCGAGAGGGTGCGGACCGGCCACGGCAATATGTACGTCAACATCACCTACTACGACGGTAACCCCTTCGAGGTGTTCTCCACCCTGGGTAAGGCCGGGGGCTGCGATTCGGCGCAGCTGGAGGCCATATCCCGCCTGGCGTCCCTGGCTCTGCGCTCCGGCATCGCAAAGGAGCAGATAGTGGAGCAACTGAGGGGCATCACATGCTGCCCAGCTTGGGACGAGGGCACGATGGTGCGCTCCGCCCCGGATGCAATGGCGCTGGCCCTCAGTCGCCAGTCCGATGCTCCGGAGACCCAGACCCAGGCGCCGCAGCAGCCCAAAAGCGCCAGCGCCATTGCGGTTCAGCAGGAGCTGTTCCTGAAGACGGAGGCCAACGGCAACGGCAGGCGGGACCAATGCCCCGACTGCTACGGCTTCCTGGTCCACCAGGAGGGCTGCGAGAGATGCCCCAGCTGCGGCTACGAGAAGTGCGGGTAAGTATTACGCCTGAATTCGCGGAGTTCGCCTAGCCAATTCTCACAAATTTGGGAGGCTTACCAGACATGCAAAGGGAAGGACGACCAGACGTAGACGCCATATGGGTCAGGCCACACCTCAACCGCAAGGGGAACATGGTCAAGGGCCACTGGCGCACCCGGCCCAGGGTGATAAGCGTAAAGGGCCATTTCCGGGGACTGAGCTACGTGAAGCCCTTCAAGCACCGCAGGCCGGTCTATGAGCAGCCCGTGGACTTCGTACTGGCGGGACAGCCCCTTTCGTATGAGCACACCCTGATCAACCTGCTGAGGGACGTGGAACCCCTCATGGGCTACTGATTGGGGCCAAATTTGAGTAATACGCGCCGCCCTGCGAGGAAAGCGGCGGGAGCGGCGCGACGGGTAGGACGCTCTGCGTCTGCAGATATCCCTAACGGCGCTCTCCTGGAGAGAGCGTGCACTCAAGGCCCCGATACCCCGGGGCCTATTCTATTGTACCATTGAGGAACACCCAATATAATGCTTTCAATGGTCTCCGGGGGAGCCGTGAAGTGAAGCTACGCATCCGTTTTCGATAACCACAGGAGAAGTCAAAATATGAGCAGCAAGTCCATCATCGCCATCACAATGGGAGACCCGTGCGGTATCGGCCCGGAGGTGGTGGCCAAGGCCCTTGCCATCCCAGAGATAACCCGGGAGTGCCACCCACTGGTGATAGGAAACGCTCCATTGCTCCGGAAGACGGCGGTGGACCTGGGCCTGACCCTGGACATAACGCCCGTGTCCTCTGCGGCGGAGGCTGCGGACAACGCCATCTCCATACTCGACCCGGGCAACCTGAGGCCGGAGGACATTGTGCCGGGCCATATCAGCGCAGGGGCTGGGAAGGCCTGCGTAGAGTGGGTGCTGCGAGCTGGGGAGCTGGCCCTGTCGGGCGACGTGCAGGCAATGGCCACGGCTCCCATAAACAAGGAAGCGGCCCAGGCCGCCGGCTACAACGACATCGGTCACATGGAGCTTCTGCAGAAACTAAGCGAGGCCAAGCAGGTAGCCACAATGCTCGCCGCGGGCAACCTGAGGGTGGTGCACCTGACAACCCACAGGTCCCTGGCGCAGGCGGTGGCCTACGTCACCAAGGAGAACGTGCTGGCCAAGCTGGAACTCATCCACACCTGCTTCAAGGACTGGGGATTCGACTCGCCCCGGATTGCCGTGGCGGCCCTTAACCCCCACGGAAGCGACGGAGGCTTGCTGGGGCGTGAGGAGATCGACGAGATTGCGCCGGCGGTGGAGAGCGCCCGCGAGCAGGGCATCGACGTCACGGGCCCTGTGCCGGCTGACTCGGTCTTCCCCCAGGCTGTGGACGGTCGGTACGACGCCGTCCTGGCCCTCTTTCACGACCAGGGGCACATCCCCATCAAGATGAAGGACTTCGAGGGGAGCGTCAGCATAAACCTGGGGCTGCCGTTCACACGGACGTCTGTGGACCACGGCACCGCCTTCGACATCGCCGGCAAGGGCATAGCCAGCGCCAGAGGGATGGAGAACGCAATTGAGGTTGCCACCATCATGGCGAACACCGGATGCCTGCCCAGGGAGTAGGCACAGCTACGCCCGCCATCCCTATAACACAGGTCCAGGACGACCCACCGCTCATGGTGAGCTTGTCGAACCATTTGAGCGGAGCGAGGCATGGCGCGTACAGACGCTATAATCGACACTCTGAAGAGGACGTATGACTGACGAACTGACACTTGCATTCATCGGCGGCGGCACTATGGCCGAGGCAATCCTGTCCGGCGTGCTGGACAAGGGGCTGGCGGCCCCCGACGCAATATGCGTTGGAGAGCCCGTAAGCGGTCGCAGGGACTACCTCAGCGAGCTGTACGGGGTTAACACCACCTCGGACAACATCCAGGCCATAGAGGGGGCAGACATCGCCGTTCTTGCTGTGAAGCCCCAGCAGCTGGGAGACGTGTTCGGCGAGCTACGCGGCCGCCTGGATTCATCCCAGGCCGCTTTGTCCATCGTCGCCGGCGCCACCATGAAGAGCATATCCAGGGGACTGGACCACCAGGCCGTCATACGGGTAATGCCCAACACGCCGGCCCAGGTGGGGGAGGGGATGAGCGTCTGGACCGCGTCGCCGGAGGTCACCACCCACCACGAGGAGGCGGCCCGGACGATACTGAGGTCCCTGGGTGAGGAGTTGTACGTCTCGGAGGAGAAGTATCTGGACATGGCCACGGCCCTCAGCGCCAGCGGGCCAGCCTACGTCTTCCTCTTCCTGGAGTCGCTTATAGACGCCGGGGTGTACCTGGGCCTGTCCAGGGATATGGCTCAGACCCTGGCCCTGCAGACCGTCCTGGGAAGCGCGGCCCTGGCCAAGAGCTCCGGCAGACACCCGGCGGAGCTGCGAAACATGGTCACATCTCCGGGTGGCACAACGGCAGAGGCGCTTCTATCGATGGAGGACGACGGGCTGAGGAGCGCGATTATCAACGGCGTTATCGCGGCCCACGAGAAGGCCGCAGCACTGGGTGAGGAGGAGTAATGGCCAGCCTGCTCAACGCCATAATAACGGTGCTCTACCTGGCCATACTGGGGCGGGTCATCCTGGACTGGCTTATCATTGGAAATGTGATGCGGCCAGACAACCCCATACGCGCCGCTCTGATCAGCATCACAGAGCCGTTCCTGGCGCCCATACGGCGCTACGCCCGCGTCGGGATGATAGACCTGAGCCCTATGGTGGCCATCTTCATCCTGATCATAATCCAGAACATCGTCGCAAGAAGCCTGTAGCACAGGGCGTGGGCCTCAGGAGCCGACCTTCGCCTCCTCCAGGCCCCACACCTCAGGCATCAGGGACTGCAGCCCCAGTTCTCGCATGGTCTCCGGCAGTGGCTTACCCGTCTCCCTGTCCCATCCGGCGGTCTTGTAGTAGGTGGACACCATCGTCTCCCAGTTGGCCTTGGCGCTGGTACCGGCCGCCGGGCCGTCGATGGGAGTGGACCAGTACCTCTCCGACGGCCTCTCCAGGTCCACGCCTATGCCGCACCTGAGATTGAACAGACGGAACATGGCGGCGCTCCGCTTACCGAACTCCATCGCCTCTTCCTTGGTGTAGTCCCATCCGGTAAGGGCGTTCAGCGCCCGGCATATCAGCTCCACGTAGGTGTTCACCGTGAAGCTGCACACGCCCAGGGCATCTACGAAGTTCCTCTTGCCGAGCATGGCCGCGAGCATGTACGCCACCTCCTCGGGATTGAAGGGGTCGTGGGTCTCCGGCAGTCCGAACTCCTGGGACTGCTGGCCACCTCCCTCTATGGTGCCGATGTTGGTAACGCACCCGTCCAGCATCTCGGACCACCGCCCGCGATGGTCGTGGCCGCGTGGAGTGGTACCCTTGTGAACGAAGACCGCGCAGTCGTAGGCCTCGCCGCCCAGGCCCTCCGCGGCCCGCTTGACTCCCTCCGCCAGCAGGTCGCCGAAGCCCTCCCTCCTGGTTATCATCTGGAGCAGTGTGTTGGCCGCCTCCGAATCGCCCCACTTCATCTCCAGGCCTCCAAGCTGCTCCTTCGTTATGTAGCCCTTCTCGTAGCACTCCATGACCCAGCCTATCACCCAGCCAAACTCGTTTACGTCCACGCCGGCCTTGTCCACCTGGGTGTTGAGCCACATCATATCCGCAGTGTCGACGCTTCCTATCTGCGGGCCGCACATGGCTATTCCCTCGGACTCCGCCTCGTCCACAAGAGTGCCCTCGTGGTTTCCCTCAGGCACCACCAGGATGTGGCAGTGGCCCTTCATCCCGCAGCCGCTGCACTGGTGTCCCCGGTGCGGGAACTTACCGCGAAGGGTCGCAGGCTCAAGTTCGTCCAGGCGCGGCAGAACAGGGTAGATGTTGGTGGTCAGGTTCTTGATGGACAGCGCCCCCGAGCGGTTGTTGCGCAGTGGTCCGTTCAAAGTCCCGTACTCGTAAGTCGGAGTGCCCTTGACCTCGTGGCTTATCATGTCGGCGGCCTGCATCAGGCCCGCCGGGTCGTGGACGCCGACTCCCTTGCTACCGCGTACGATGGCGATGCACTTCACACCCTTTTTGCCCATGACCGCGCCGCAGCCGTTCTTGCTCGCCACGTGGCCGTAGTCGCCCTCGATTATGGCCCACCTGACCAGGTTCTCTCCCGCAGGGCCAATGCCGTACACGCTCATCTGGTGGCCGCTCAGCCCATACTCCCCCTGGAGCAGGTCCTGGGTCTCCCAGGTGTCCTTGCCGAGCAGGTGAGAGGCGTCCCTGAGCTCCACAACGTCATCGTTGATGTGGACGTAGACCCACCTGCTGGCCTGTCCCTGCAGAACGATTCCGTCGTAGCCACAGTACTTGAGGTTGGCTCCGAAGAAGCCCTGGGCATTGGTCACGACTGCGCCGCCGGTCATGGCGCCCCTGGTCACGACGGTCAGGCTCCCCGTGCCCCAAACGGGCGTGCCGGCCAGCGGCCCCGAGCCGAGGAAGAGCCTGTTCTCAGGATCGTCCCAGGCAGTCTCAGGAGGCACCTCCTCCCACAGGATCTTGTACCCGATGCCCACGGCCCCCAGGTAGTACCGACACTCCTCGGGAGTCAGCGTCTCGGTCCAGATGCGCTCCGTGGTCAGGTCGATGCGCAGTATTCTTCCGGTGTAACCGCCCGGCATTTGTGTCTCCATTGGAACACCTCCTTGAGTGGATGCCCTCACACTTACGCCCGCAACAAAGCTGTGAGATCTCTTTGGGGCACTTGTAGAATACAACTCGCTCGGAGCTAATTCAACCGCCGCGACATGGGTGTGGGAGGGGAGACTTGGAATCTAGCCTAGGGCACTGGGTTGGAGCCAGCAGCCCTACGGCCGCGCTTCGGAGAGCGGGCCGCTGTCATCTGGCAGGAGAGCAGACTTGGGCGGATTGGGCCTCTTGGCGAAGGCGAGGAAGCCAACACCTATCAGCATGGCTATGATGAAGCTGGTAAAGGCCACAGTGTAGCTGCCGGTGGTATCATAAATCCACCCGGCAAAGACTGGACCGGAGACCGTCGTGGGAATGTGGAACAGCTGGTTGAATCCGCGAATGGTTGCGTAGTTCTTTCTGCCGAAGTACTCGCCGACGATGGCCATGTAAACTGGGATTGCGCCGCCATAGGAGATGCCATAGACCACCACGAACAGCCACACCTGCGTTATGGATGTAGCGTTCATCAGAATGAATATCCCCACCGTCTGGAGCAGAAGAGTGGCGATCATTATGTGCCGCTTCTCCACAAAGTCTCCCAATAGTCCGAAACCCAAGCGCCCAATCAAGCTGATGGTGACCATCAATCCCAGCGCCCCGCTGGCCTCCACCAGAGGAATATCTCTCACGGCGGTTAGGTAGACAATCAGGTGGACAACTACAGAGGTCATAGCGAAGGACCTGGCGCCGGTGCCCAAAATCAGCATCCAGAAAGACCTAGTGGACAGCGCTTCCTTGACGCTAAAGTCGTGCTCGGACCACTCCACCTTCATTGAGGAGGGGCCGCGTCGTCCCTGGGCCGGAGCGGCAGAAGCGTTTACGGCGGCCGTGTGGGGGTCGTCTCCATCCGGGAGGTATCCGTACTGCTCCGGCTTGTGCCTCAGCAGCAGGGAGAGTGGGATGACAATCGCAAAGATGCCGATGCCGGCCAGGAAGGCGGTAGTGCGCCAGCCGTATGCGTCCACCAAATAGCCGAGGGCGAAGACCGTGAGGCCGCTGCCACCGGCCCCCAAGGAGAAGACGGCAAAGGCGCGGGAGCGCTTCCTGATGAACCAGGCGTTGACGGAGGCCATACTGGCGTGGCCGAATCCGGTGTTGTAGCCAATCGACATCCATCCGGCATAGAGCAGGCCAAAGGCTACGAGGGCGCTGATGTGGACGGGGCCAACCTGGAAGGAGGCTACAGAGCTCATGGCGATGAAGCCGAAGCCCGTAATCACCGCTCCAAGGACAGCCATTTTCCTGGGCCCGAACTTGTCCACCGCCCACCCGATGATCGGGCCCTCAATGCCCCCCTCCAGGCGTGAGAGAGCTATTATGGCGGCTCCTGCGGCAGCAGCCCAACCGAACTCGTCCAGAAGGGCCTTGTAGAAGATGGGGAATCCGTAGAACCAGACACCAGCGCCATACACGTTTATAGCGGCAGCTGCGGCTACAATGTACCAGCCGTAAAATATCTTGGGCTTGCGGATGGGTATCGCGAGAACGCTCACTTCGCGGCCTATAATACCACAAATCGCTTATAGGAACACCCCGAAACACGAATTGCTAAATATTTGGACGGGAAAGTGGACGTTGGGCACGTGCCCCGGGCGACTCGGGGGCAGCGTCACAGGACATAACGGTTGAGCCTGCCCCGGCTCTGAAGTTGGACCCTGAGCGAAAATCGGCCTAGGCCCCAGGAGACCTTTGCGTAACTGCCGTCATACCGGCGAAAGCCAGCGCCCAAGAGCCTCCGTAATGCTGCGAAAGGCCCTCACCTCGGCTCTCTCCCAGAGGGAGAGGGGGTTTTCAAAGTTCGGTAGCAGCGGGAAGGCGGTGAGTGCAGCAAGCTTTTCAGGGAGGCGCAGGAGTACGTGTATCAGGAGCCGACGCCCGACATCCTTCGGAAGCTGGGCCCGCGGGAGAGATACGGGAACAAGCGCGTTCGCGGGCGCGCCAAGCCCTCGCCGGCGATGGCGGTGGGTCTCTAAACCAGAGGAGGTGTCGCTTGTCTGAACTCATCGGAACCCCAGCACACCGGGGAGCCGTCGGAGCGGAGCGCGCACGTGTGAGAGCCACCACTGCTGATGGCGGTGAATGTTTCACCGGATGGCGGCGACGCCTGGCCGAATTCGTCGTTGCCCCAGCAGGCTGCGGAGCCGTCGGAGCGGAGAGCGCAGGTGTGCCAATTCCCGCTGCGGATGGCGGTGAATGTTTCACCGGATGGCGGCGACGCCTGGCCGAATTCGTCGCGGCCCCAGCAGGCTGCGGAGCCGTCGGAGCGGAGAGCGCACGTGTGCCAGTCCCCGCTGCTGACGGCGGTGAAACTCTCGCCTGGGAGAGGTGACACTTGTCCGAACGAGTTGGCGCCCCAGCAGACAGGCGAACCGTCGGAGCGGAGGGCGCAGGTGTGATGCCTGCCACTGCTGAGGGCGGTGAGCGTTTCGCCGGAGGGCGGCAACGCCTCGCCGACCTCGTTTTCACCCCAGCAGACAGGAGAGCCGTTTGAGCGGAGGGCGCAGGTGTGAAAGCTCCCACTGCTGATGGCGGTGAAACTCTCTCTGGAGGGCGGCGACGCCTGGCCAAAATCGTTGCGGCCCCAGCAGACCGGTGATCCGTTGAGGTGGAGGGCACAGGTATGAGCGCCCCCGCTGCTGATGGTGGTGAACGTTTCACCGGAGGGTGTCCATGTCTGGTAAACATCGTTGCGGCCCCAGCAGGTCGGTGAGCCGTCGGGGTGGAGGGCACAGGTGTGAGCGTCCCCGCTGCTGATGACACCGAAGCCCTCGTTGGAGGGTGTTGGTGGCGATACTTGGCCATCCGAATCCAAACCCCAGCAGACAGCTGAGCCGTTGGAGCGGAGGGCGCAGGTGTGAGCGCCACCACTGCTTATGGCGATGAAACCCTCGTCGTAGGGCGGCGATGCCTGGCCATCCGAATCCAAACCCCAGCAGACAGGTGAGCCGTCGGGACGGAGCGCGCACGTGTGAGCGCCACCGCTGCTGATGGCGGTGAAAGTCTGGCCGTAATACGGCGATGCCTGGCCATCCAAATCCGAACCCCAGCAGACAGCTGAGCCGTTGGAGCGAAGCGCACACGTGTGATGCCTGCCGCTGCTGATGGATTCAAACCTTTCGAACGAAGGCGGCGATGCTCGGCCATACCTGTCGGGGCCCCAGCAGGACGCTAAGCCGTTGGAGCGGAGGGCGCAGGTGTGAGCGTCCCCGCTGCTGATGGAGACGAACCTCCCGCCGGAGGGAGGCGATGCTCGACCATACCTGTCGTCGCCCCAGCAGAGCTGTGAACCGTTGGGACGGAGGGCGCAGGTGTCATACCTGCCGCTGCTGATGGCGGTGAACTGCTCGTCCAGTGGAGGCGATGCCTGGCCGTACTGGTTGTCACCCCAGCAGGCCGGTGAGCCTTCCGGGCGGAGGGCGCAGGTGTGATTGGCACCGCTGCTGATGGCGGTGAACTGCTCGTCCAGTGGAGGCGATGCCTGGCCATACTGGTTGTCACCCCAGCAGACAGGTGAGCCGTCCGGGTGGAGGGCACAGGTGTGGGCGTCGCCGCTGCTGATGGTGATGAAGCCGGACAGCGCGAGCGCAGGGGCAGGCGTGGCGGTCGGCGTCTGCACA
The DNA here is from genome assembly GCA_965218945.1 of Dehalococcoidia bacterium. Taxonomy (GTDB): domain Bacteria; phylum Chloroflexota; class Dehalococcoidia; order Lucifugimonadales; family UBA2985; genus DAOUJW01. The sequence goes on along the minus strand of OZ244718.1, from coordinate 1,205,225 downwards.
ACCGTGGGAACCGCCGTTGGAGTTGGAGTCGGAGTCGCTGTAGGGGTGGAGATGGGAGGAGGAGACGCCTGGCCAAATTCGTCGTTGCCCCAGCAGACCGGCAAGCCGTCGGAGCGGAGGGCGCAGGTGTGGTTGACGCCGCTGCTGATTGCGGCGAGCGCGCCCAAGGGAGGCGATGCCTGGCCGTGCTGGTTGTCACCCCAGCAGACCGGGGAGCCGTGGGCGCTGAGGGCGCAGGTGTGAAAGTATCCGCTGCTGATGGTGGCGAAGCTCGTGCCGGAGTGTGGCAACGCCTGGCCAAACTCGTCGTGGCCCCAGCAGACCGGGGAGCCATGGGCGCGAAGGGCGCAGGTATGGCCGAAGCCGCTGCTGATGGAGGCGAAGTTCTCGCTGGAGGGGGGAGACGCCTGGCCGACATCGTCGCGGCCCCAGCAGGCAGGGGAGCCGTCAGCGCGGAGGGCGCAGGTGTGAATGTCACCGCTGCTGATGGAGGCAAAACTCTCCCCGGAGGGGGGCGACGCCTGGCCATTTCCGTCGTCGCCCCAGCAGACAGGGGTGCCGTCAGCGCGGAGGGCGCAGGTGTGAAAGTATCCACTGCTGATGGAGGCGAAGCTCTCGTCGGAGGGAGGCGACGCCTGGCTGGCTTCGTCGTCGCCCCAGCAGACCGGGGAGCCGTCAGCGCGGAGCGCGCAGGTGTGAAAGTATCCGCTGCTGATGTCGGTGAAGCTCTCGTCGGAGGGAGGCGACGCCTGGCCAACTTCGTCGTCGCCCCAACAGACCGGGGAGCCGTCAGCGCGGAGCGCGCAGGTGTGCCAACCCCCGCTGCTGATGAAGGCGAAGGTGATCGGCGTAGGTGTAGCCGTGGGAACCGGCGTTGGGGTTGGGGTCGGAGTCTCCGTTGGAGTAAGAGTCGGAGTCGGAGTCGGGGACGGAGCCGCCGTTGGAGCTGGCACGGCCGTGGGGGTGGCAGTCGGCGTCGGCGCTACCGTGGGAATCGGCGTTGGAGCCGCCGTTGGCGCGGGCACGGTCGTGGGAGTGGGCGGCGAGGAAGGAGTTGGTAATGGGGCTTGAGTCGCGAAGGGCGTTGCGGCTTGACCGGGTGTCGCAGAGCTGTCCCCGACGTCGTCGGAGCAGGCGGCTATGCTCAGAATGAGCAGGCACGAGAGCGCGGACAGGACGGCGGCATGGAAGCCCCTGAAGCGCATTTTCCTCCTCTATGGCCTTGTCCTTACAAACCAGGCCCGGCTCCGAGCGCGTGCCCTGAAGAGCCCCAGCGGTCTGCCAGCCTTTGCCGCGCTTGGCGCTATGGCACGGCAAGAAGTGAGGGTATTGTACTTGACTGGGATGAATACGTACAACACACCGCGGCCAAGCGTACCAAGGTGCTATAATCGCGCTCGCGCGGCCACTACCAACGAAAACATACATATCCATCAAGGCGCTTCAGAAGAAGGCGTTTGCTTTCGGATGGACCACCGAACCGGGAGGCTTCCATGCAACAGGAAGAGTTTGAGGATATGGTCCTGGACGCGATCCAGGAGCTGCCACAAGAGCTGCTGGCGCGTCTGTCCAACGTGGCGATTTTAGTCGAGCAGTGGCCCACCAGGGCTCAGCTTGAGGAGGCGGGGCTTGAGGGCAAGGGCGATCTGCTTGGACTGTACGAGGGCATCCCGCTCACCGACAGGGAGGGCTACAATCTGGTGCTGCCGGACAAGATAACCATCTTCCAGGGGCCGGTGGAGGCCGTATGCCGCACTCCGCAGGAGATAGCCAGGGAGGTCAAGGTGACCGTGGCCCACGAGATTGCCCACCATTTCGGAATAGACGACGAGCGTCTACACGAAATGGGGCTTTACTGAGTCGTCAGAAGGGGCAACAGAGCCATACGGGAGCTATACGAAACGGCAATTTGCGCCTCTGAGCCTTCTATAAACGGCTAGCGGTAGAGGTCCTACACCCTGCGCATCGCGTTGATGCGCTCCTCGGCAAGACGGTCCGCCGCCAGAGAGGTGGCTATTCCCTGGCTGTCGGCGGTGTCCATCACCCTTGTTATGGTGTCGTATATGCGGGCGACCCTCTCCATCGCGGCCTCTTCTTCGTAGGGCTGACCCACCTCCATAGAGATGTTTATTATCCCACCCGCGTTGACAATGTAGTCCGGAGCATAGAGAACGCCCCTCTCTTGAAGCGCCTCGCCGTGACGCTCCTCCAGGAGCTGGTTGTTGGCGCTGCCGACCACAGCACGGCACTTCAGTCGGGGTATGGTCTGGTCGTTGAGGATGCCGCCAAGGGCGCACGGGGAGAAGATGTCGCACTCCACTTCGTAGATGAGGGATGGGTCCTCCAGAACATCAAAGCCCTGCTCCCGGGCCATTGCCAGCGCAGTCTGGTTGATTTCCGCGACGACCAGCCGCGCTCCCTCCTCGCGCAGGTGATGCGCCAAAGTCGACGCCACTTTCCCGAAGCCCTGAACAGCGACAACGCGACCTTGAAGGGAGTCGCTGTCCCAGAGACGGGCGGCGCAGGCCTTCATCGCCTTGTAGATGCCGTAGGCCGTCGCAGTCGCCGGGCCGCCGCTGCCACCCTGGCTGATGGGCAACCCCGTGACATGGGAAGTCTCCAGCGCAATCCACTCAAGGTCCTGGTCAGATGCGCCCACGTCCTCCGTAGTGACGTATCTGCCTCCCAGGGAGTCCACAGAGCGCCCGAAGGCCCTCATCATGGCCTCCGTCTTATCCTGGGGGGACGCCATTATCAACGCCTTGCCCCCTCCAAAGTCCAGCCCGGCGGCCGCGGCCTTGTAAGTCATGCCCTTGGAGAGCCGGAGCACGTCCAGTACGGCCTCGTCCTCCGTCTTGTGGGGCCAGATACGCACACCTCCGAGGGCCGGGCCCAGGGTGGTGTCGTGAATGGCGATGAAGGCCCTGAGACCTACTCCCTTGTCCACGAACACACAAAGCTGCTCGTGGCCTTCGGACTCCATGTACTCTGTGACGTTCATGGTAGTTCCTGCTCCTCTGCGCTCTCCACCAAAGAGAGAGTAGTCCCTTTCCCCGCAAGCGGGGGAAGGGCAGGATGGGGGTCTCCCTCGCCTTCCAAGGCCTGCGCTATTACCTCCAAAACTGCACCCGTCTCTTTCAATACAGAGTTGTCCCAGAAGCGGAACACATTGAAGCCAAGGACTGTGAGGTAATCATCCCGACGGGCATCCCGTGCAGCCTGCTGAGCGTGTTGGCTGCCGTCTACCTCAATGATGAGTCGTCTCTCCAGACAGACAAAGTCAACGATGTACGGGCCTATGGGTCGCTGGCGGCGGAACTTGAAGCCGCGTACCTGGCGCATACGGAGGTGGGACCAGAGCTTGCGCTCTGCGTCTGTAAGGCTACTTCGGAGCGCCCTCGCCCTTCGGGTGGTCATACCCCCATCCTAACCTTCCCCCTAAGAGGAGACCTTTGCGTAACTCATTTGTCGGGACGCAGAGCCTCTTCCCCCTCGAGGGGGAAGATTGAGATGGGGGTGAATCGTGTGTGGACACACCGCTTGTTTGCCCCCATCCCCGTATCAAGTACGGGGCAGGCTCTGACCTTCCCCCGCAAGCGGGGGAAGGGACTTAAGGTTATTCAAAGGTCTCCTAAGAGAGGGAAGGGATCTTTTGCACTAGTTTTAATCCGCTATCGTGAAAGCAACCATACAGCGTACAAGTAGGACTCCCGGAACACCCCGGACAGAGGTGTATGGCGAACCCATCCCTACTCCCACTCTATGGTGCCCGGGGGCTTGGAGGTAATGTCGTACACCACCCGGTTCACCTGCGGGACCTCGTTAACTATGCGATTGGATATCCTGGCCAGCACATCGTAGGGGAGACGGGCCCAGTCGGCGGTCATGGCGTCCTCGCTGGTGACGGCGCGTATGGCCACCATGTGACCGTAGGTGCGAAAGTCGCCCATCACGCCCACGCTGCGTGTGTCGGTAAGCACCGCGAAGCTCTGCCAGAGCTCCCGGTACAGGCCAGCGGCCTCTATCTCGTCCATGACTATCCAGTCGCAGGCGCGGAGCATCTCCAGTTTCTCCCACGTGACCTGGCCGATGATACGGATGGCCAGGCCGGGGCCGGGGAAGGGCTGGCGATAAACCATCTCCTCAGGCAGGCCCAGAGCCAGACCCACCTCCCGCACTTCATCCTTGAAGAGGTAGCGGAGCGGCTCCACCAGTGAGAAGGCCATATCCTCCGGCAAGCCGCCCACGTTGTGGTGGGTCTTGATCTTGGCCGACGCCTTGTTCTCCGGCGTCTGGCTCTCTATGACATCGGGGTAGAGGGTGCCCTGAGCCAGGAAGTCGACGCGGCCCAGGCCGGCCGCCTGTTCCTCAAAGACGCGTATGAACTCCTCACCGATGGAGATTCGCTTCTGCTCCGGGTCGGTCACGCCCGCCAGGCGCGTCAGGAAGACCTCCGTGGCGTCCACGCGAACTATGTTCATATTCAGGTTGCGCTCAAAGGTCTCCATCACACGCTGGGACTCCTCCTTCCGAAGAAGGCCGTTGTCGACGAAGACGCAGGTCAGCTGGTCACCCACGGCGCGGTGCACCAGGGTCGCGGCTACGGCGGAGTCGACGCCACCGGACAGGGCGCACACCACCTTCCCGTCTCCAACCTCTGCACGAATGCGGCCAATGCTCTCCTCAACGAAGTTGCTGGCAGTCCATGCGCCCCGACACCGGCAGATGTGGTACAGGAAGTTCTCTATGACCTTCTTGCCCTCCGGCGTGTGCACCACCTCCGGGTGAAACTGGAGGCCAAGCACTCCTTCATCGTTGCCCATAACGGCTATAGGCGAGTTGTCGGTGTAGGCCAGGGAGCGGAAGCCCGGCGGCATCTCCAGCACTTGGTCTCCGTGGCTCATCCATACGGTTGTAGACGAGGGCAGATCTGCGAAGATGAGGCTGTCCGCAGCGTTCTGGTGCAGGACTGCGTGGCCGTACTCCCGCCTGCTTCCCGGAACCACCTTGCCACCAAGCTGGTGCGCCAGGACCTGCAGGCCGTAGCATATCCCCAGGACCGGGAGGTGTCTTTCGTAGATCCACATTGGGGCCATGGGCGCATCCGGCTCATAAACGCTCGCGGGGCCTCCGGACAGGATGACGCCTTTGGGATTGAGATGCGCCACCTGGTCCCAGGTAGAGTCGTGGGGGACTATCTCGCAGTAGACCCTGGACTCGCGGACGCGACGGGCTATGAGGCGACTGTACTGGGAGCCGAAGTCCATCACCACCACAGACTCGTCCCGGCTTTTTGAGGGTTCTCAGGAATGGGTCGCAGCCCTCCTCTCTACCTCGGCGATCTCCAGATAGGTGGAAACCTCTACGTCGCCGCCGGCTGCTATTCGCCGAGTGGTGGGGCCGTTATTTTCTGAGACCATTCTCTCCTGAACTCATGCGACGGTGACCTCAGATTAGCATCTGTGCTATACTCAGTCAAGGCAAAAATGGGCACTCTCAGAGGCGTTTTAACCCCTGCGTACATGCTGGAGAAGGCCGTGTCCGCCCTCAACCGGGGCGGGCTGGTGGCATTCCCCACTGATACGCTGTACGCCCTTGGCGCACACGCCTTCACGGAGGAGGCCGTGAGCAGGGTGTACGAGGCGAAGGGCAGGCCACAGGGTATGGCGCTTCCACTGCTCCTAGGCAGTCCAGGGGAGATAGACAGGGTGGCAGTGGATGTTCCCCAGGCAGCCTGGGACCTGGCGGAGCGGTTCTGGCCCGGGGCAGTGACGATGGTTCTTTACAAAGCGCCCTCGGTTTCGTCTACAATTACGGGCGGGAGGGATACCGTCGCAGTGAGAGTGCCGAGTCACCCTCTGGCTCTGGCGCTGATGGAAGGGGTAGGCGCTCCGTTGACGGGCACCAGCGCCAACAGGTCGGGCGGGCCAGACCCCGTATCCGCGGAGGTGGTGCGCCAGCACTTGGGAGAGGCGGTGGACGTGGTCCTTGACGAGGGGCCATGCTCGCTTGCGAAGGCCTCTACTATAGTGGACATGACGGCGGAGCCGCCTCGGATTGTGAGAGCGGGCGCCGTCTCCAGGGCAGAACTGGAACGGTTCTGCCCCGGCATTGCGGAGGCCTGACAAGGGGACTGCCGCAGAATACGAAGACAAGGAGCGAGAGTTGAGGATAGCCCTAGGGTGTGACCACAACGGCGTGGAGCTTAAGCTCCAATTGATAAACATGTTGAACGAGTTGGGACACGAGCTCAAGGACTTCGGCTGTTACGACACGAACTCCGTAGACTACCCGGACGTAGCGCAGGAAGTGGCGATAGCAGTCGGGGAAAGCCGCTTCGAACAGGGTATCCTCATTTGCGGCTCCGGCATTGGGATGAGCATTGCCGCCAACAAGGTGCCCGGCATTCGCGCAGCCCTCTGCCAGGACCCCGTATCCGCCAGCCGCGCGCGGGAGCACAATGACGCCAACGTCCTATGCCTTCCCGGCCTGTACATCGAGCGTGACGCCGCACAGGAGACAGTAAGAGCCTACTTGGAAGGGGAGTTCGAGGGTGGCCGTCACGCCCGGAGGGTGGACAAGATCAGCTCGCTGGAAAAGGCCTCCATGCTGGAGACGTCAAGGGCTCCTCGCTCCGGGTAAGTGTCATGAGCCTTCCAACCGCCTTCAACCGTTTTCGAGACCAGATAGAGACGGAGATCAAGTCCCTGGTCCTCGAAGAGGGCTTCCCTCTCTATCGCATGATGGGCTACCACATGGGGTGGCTGGATGAATACGGAGAGGCCGCTGAGGGGGAATCCGGAAAGCGAATACGTCCCACCCTCTCCCTCCTGGCCTGTGAAGCGCTTGGCGGCGACGTGAAGGCGGCGCTTCCGGCCGCCGCAGCAGTCGAGCTGGTGCATAACTTCTCCCTGATCCACGACGATATTCAGGACGGCAACTCGGAGCGACACAACAGGCCAACCGTGTGGTGGGTCTGGGGGCCGGCTCAGGCGATCAACGCAGGCGACGGTATGCACGCCCTGGCTCGCCTGGCGCTGCTTCGCCAGACCGGCGAAGGTATGTCGCCGGAGCGCACCCTGAAAGCTGTGGGCCTTCTCGACCAGGCCTGCCTGCGCCTGTGCGAGGGACAGTACCTTGACCTGACATACCAGGAGCGCGTGGACATCTCCCAGGACGCCTACTTCACGATGGTGGAGGGGAAGACCGCCGCGCTCATCAGCTGCGCCGCGGAGTTGGGCGCCGTCATGTCGTCGGTGGAGGAGCCGGTAGAGCGGGCGATTGCGCAGTTCGGCGCCAAGCTGGGGACGGCATTCCAGATAAGAGACGACATCCTGGACCTGTGGGGGCAGCAGGACACTGGCAAGCCGCTCGCAGGTGACATCCTGAACAAGAAGAAGTCGTTGCCCATAGTCTACGCCATTGAGAACGCCAGCGGCGCGGAGAGGCGGACCTTGGGCGACGTGTACTTCAAGCGCGTGATGGAGCCGGAGGACATCGACAAGATCATTGAGGTGTTGGAGACCCTGGGCGCCAGGGAGTTCTGCCAAGCAAAGGCCGACGCCCTGTGCGACGAAGCCGTTCAGTCCCTCAAGGATGCCGGCCTGACATCTCAGCAGACGGAGGGGCTTGAGGCCGTGGCCCGGTTCATTGTGACCAGAGACAGCTAGCGCCCGGAGGAGCTATGCAGAAGAAGAGCGTGCGAGACATGGAGGTCGGCGGCAAACGCGTTCTTATGCGGGCGGACTTCAACGTGACCGTGGAGGATGGTCGGATAACGGACGACAGCCGCATCCGCGCCGCCGTTCCTACCATTCAATACCTTCAGGAGCAGGGGGCTCGAATCGTCCTTTGCTCGCACCTGGGCCGACCCGGAGGCAAGGTGGTGGAGGATATGAGACTGACCCCCGTGCTGCATCGCCTGTCGGAGCTGCTTCAGAAGGAAGTCCTCTCCATTGATGAGTGCACAGGCCCCCGCGTAGAGGCTGCGGTGAACGCCCTGCAGCCAGGCAACGTCCTTCTCCTGGAGAACCTCCGCTTCCATGAAGAGGAGGAGAAAAACGACCCCGATTTCGCTAAGGCCCTGGCGTCCCTGGCGGACGTGTTCGTGAGCGATGGCTTTGGCGTAGCACACAGGGCCCACGCCTCCACCGAGGGCGTGACACGATACCTGCCATCGGTCGCGGGCTTCCTCATGGAGCAGGAGTTGGACGTGCTGGGATCCCTGCTGGAGTCCCCACAGGAGCCTCTGGTGGTGGTTCTGGGTGGCGCCAAGGTAACGGACAAAATAGGGGTCATAGAGAACTTCCTGGACAAGGTGAACACCATTCTCATAGGCGGTGGAATGGCCGCCACATTCCTCAAGGCAAAGGGCCTCGCCGTGGGCGGCTCACAGGTGGAAGAGGACCGGCTGGAGTTTGTGCGGGAGGTCTTTGGGCGCGCCGAGGAAAAGGGAGTGGATTTCATCATCCCGGTTGACGTAGTGGTCGCCGACTCCTTCAGCCCGGACGCAGCCAGCCGCACCGTGGACGTGGACGCTGTGCCGGACGGATGGCTCATATTGGACATCGGCCACAAGACCCTGGACACATTCAGGCGTGAGGTAGCCCGCGGCAAGACAATACTCTGGAACGGCCCTATGGGCGTCTTCGAGTTTCCGTCCTTCGCCACCGGCACCCGCGAGTTGGCAGCTGCCCTGGCAAGCCTGGACGACGCCGTAACCGTCGTGGGCGGCGGCTCCACCGCCGAGGCGGTAGACGCTCTTGGGCTGTCGAGCAGATTGACCCACGTATCCACGGGGGGTGGAGCCTCCCTGGAGTTCCTGGAGGGCAGGACACTGCCAGGGGTCGCCGCACTAATGGACAAGGAGGCATGACGCCGTGATAGATTTTCCCCACATCAGCGAGATATGCACCCCTACATCCTCCAAGGTTCTCATGCTGGTCATCGACGGCCTTGGCGGGGCGGCGCATCCGGAAAGGGGCAAGTCGGAGCTGGAGGTTGCAAGGACGCCGAACCTCGACCGCCTGGCCTCTCAGAGCGCCTGCGGCCTCACAACGCCGGTGCTGCCGGGCATCACCCCCGGAAGCGGGCCCGGGCACCTTTCCCTCTTCGGCTACGACCCTGTCAAGTACCTGATTGGCCGGGGCGTGCTGGAAGCGTTGGGCGTCGACATAGATATGCAGGAAGGCGACGTGGCTGCCCGCGGCAACTTCTGCACCCTGGACAGGGACGGCAAGCTGCTGGACCGGCGGGCCGGGCGCATAAGCTCTGAGGAGAGCGCCCCTCTCTGCGAGCAGATGGACCAGATCGAGGTGCCGGGTGTTGAAGCCAGGGTATTTCCTGTCAAAGACTACCGCTTCGTGGCTCTCTTCCGCGGGCAGGGCCTGAGCGAGAGGGTTACTGAGACCGACCCACAGGTGCTCGGCGTGCCGCCAAGGCGTGTCGAGGCGCTGGATCCCCAGGCAGCCCAGACCGCCATCGCTGCCAACGCCTTGATCGAGGGAGCGCGGGAGATACTGTCCGACCGGGACCGCGCCAACATGGTCATGCTGCGGGGCTTTTCGCAGCTGCCTGAGCTGCCCAGTTTTGGAGAGACCTACCAGCTCAACCCGGCCGCCATAGCCGCCTATCCCATGTACAGGGGCCTGGCCAAGGTTTGCGGGATGACTGTCATTCCCACGGGCGCCACGTTTCGCGATGAGGTCGACACGCTCAGCAGCCAGTTCCAGGAGCACGACTTCTTCTACCTGCACTACAAGCACGCCGACGCCGCCGGCGAGGATGGCGACTTCGACGCCAAGGTCCATGCGCTGGAGGAGGTGGACGAGTTCATCCCGGAGCTCGTTGATCTGAACCCGGACGCGCTCATTGTGGCGGGCGACCACGCCACTCCCTCCATTCTCGCCGCCCACAGCTGGCACCCCGTCCCTCTGCTCATTCACTCGAACCTGACCCTCGGTGAAGGAGTCGCGGCCTTTGACGAAAGGAACTGCGCCCTGGGGTCTATAGGGCGCATACCTGCAACCCAGGTGATGCTCCTGGCGCTGGCCCACGCGGGCAAGCTGATCAAGTTCGGGCCGTAGGGAGCTTTAGGCCTGTCACGCGATGGTTTCTCGATGGGGCAGGGGAGAGGTTCGACGCTCTCGGAACAGCACTGGAGCCTAAACATAACTACAAAACTGACTTGAAGGAGGTCATTTCATGCCCACTCCAATAGTAGCCGGAAACTGGAAGATGAACACCGTTGTCCCGGAGGCCATTGTTCTCGCGGCCGAGTTACGCGACGCCCTCGGCGCCATAAGCGGCGTGGAGAAGGTGGTGTGTCCTCCCTTCGTCTCGCTGATGGCAGTGAAGGGCCTCCTGGACGGCAGCTCAATCAAGCTGGGGGCCCAGAACATGCATCACGCGGAAAAGGGAGCCTTCACCGGCGAGGTGTCGCCGGGTATGGTGGCCGGACTGTGCCAGTACGTCATCCTGGGCCATTCGGAGCGGCGCCAGCTATTCGGTGAAACGGACGACACGATTAACAGGAAGGTGCAGGCCGCGATAGAGGTTGGTCTGAAACCGATTCTGTGCGTTGGGGAGCGCCTGGAAGAGCGTGAGGGAGGCCGGGCCGAGGACGTTGTGACCCAGCAGCTGCGTGGCGGGCTGGAGGGCGTATCGTCCGTCGAAACGGTCGCGGTGGCCTACGAGCCGGTGTGGGCAATAGGCACAGGTGTGGCTGCTACAAGTGATATCGCCGAGGCGATGATGGCTGCCATACGTCAAGCCCTGGCGGACCTGTACAGCGCTGATACGGCGCGGGACGTGCCGCTGCTGTACGGAGGCAGCGTCACGCCGGACAACGTCGCCGAGTATGCAAGCCGGCCCAACATCAACGGGGCGCTGGTGGGTGGCGCAAGCCTCAACGCCCAGAGCTTCGTGGAGATAGCGCGGCGTATGGCAGTGGCGTAGGGGAAGGCTGGATGCCGATAACATCCGAGGAGTTTCACGCCAGGATCATTGACATTGCTGTTCCTATCCGCAAGAGTCTGGAGAGAGAATGGGAGTTTGCCTTTAATGCAGGGGAGGTAATGGAGTTACTGGCGCGGGTATGGCAGAGGACTGCGGCATATGAAGAAGTGGTGTTGGCGCTGGAGCGACTGGTGGAAGACGGCCTTGTTGAGTCCGAGGTTATCGACGGAGGCAAATGGTATAATATAGCCCAATCTGAGACGCGAAGAAGGATTGGGTTCCGGCAGGAGAGTTGAAGAGATGCCCCTATCGAGACGCCAGTTTGAGATTGGAGTTACCGCTCAGGGAGAGGAGTGGATGCACCGCATATACGAGTTCCTCTCCGGTGACAGGAAGCACGCCTACAGCAAAGCCGAACTGTATGAGAAATTTGTGGGAGATATGGGTATGGACCCCAACCAATTTCCGTCAGTGCTGGACGCCCTGGAGAAGGTGGGAGGAGTGGAGGCCGGGGAGGTCAGGGGCACAATGTACTACACCTACCGGCTGGATATGGATACGGGCAACTGGATACCATATTGGCCTCCAAGAGACGCCGAATAGCGTCGCAGCAGGCACAAGCCTATGAACTACTGGCAGGTTGCAGCCGGCGAGGGCACTCGGGACTTCTCGGATGTGTTCCTGCAATACGGCGTCATACTGATGGGAAGCGGCCATCTTGGCTCGTTCTCTGAGCACCCGGAAAACTACGAGGGAAAGAAGGACTGGCGGCGGAAGATTGTCACCCTTGCCAAGAGTATGGACCTCGGCGATGTGGTGGTCATGAAGAAGAGGTGGGGGACAAAGGGTGCAATTGTGGCAGCCGGCCGCGTCATAAGCGACTACGAGTTTCTCGGGCCGTTTGACGACGTGGAAGGATGGGACATGAGCCACGGGAGGAAAGTCAACTGGTTCCGACCCGACTCCCCGATAGACATCAATGGCCTCGCGAGAGGCACAGTCAGCAGGATACACAATAGCCATATTCAGAATGAGGCATATCGTCTGCTGGAGGAAGGCAACGAGTTTATAGCGTCGGAGATTCCTACACCAGCCAAGGGAATGCACGACGAGGATTTAGTGGAGAGACTAATCGGGAATGGCCTGCGTCCAGGGGATGCTGAAACTGTTATTCAAACCATCAGACATGTTCGACGCCTGGCTGGCTGGTACGCCTCGCGTGGGCGTGACCTTAGTGAGCATGAGATACGTACCTTCCTCATCATCCCGCTGTTACTGGCTTTGGGATGGTCAGAACAACGCATAAAGATTGAGTGGAAGCAAACGGATATCGCCATGTTCAAGGACGTATATGCACATAACGCCCATCCAGAAGTCATTCTGGAATCCAAGCGCATGGGTACAGGAATGCACTATGCACTAGCCCAAGCGCAAAAATACGCTAAGCAGTTTCCGGACTGTAGTAAGCTGGTCACATCAACAGGGGGACGCTACCAACTATACACGAAATCAAATGACCAGAATTGGCATGTTTCAGCTTACTTGAACTTGCTAAAGCTCAAAGACCGCCACCCCTATTTGGCAAATGTTGGTGGTGCACCAGAACTGTTTATGACCCTCATGCCACGGTAGATAACCTTGGCGCGCGCCTCTCACCCCCTCATCGCCATTGTCGGGCCTACGGCCGCCGGCAAGAGCGGCCTGGCGCTCCAAATGGCGCAGCGCTTCGACGGGGAGGTAGTCAATGGGGACAGCCGGCTGGTGTACCGGCACATGGACATCGGCACAGCCAAGCCGTCGCAGCAGGAGCTTGGCCTGGTCCCTCACCACCTGGTGAACATCGCAGACCCCGACGACAATTACAGTCTGGCGCTCTACCTTGACCAGGCTAGTCAGGCTATTCGGGACATCCACGGCCGCAGCAGGCTGCCCTTCCTTGTAGGTGGAACCGGGCAGTACGTCCGGGCCTTGCTGGAGGGCTTCTCAGCCCCGCAGGTGCCTCCAAACCCGTCGCTGAGGGCCGAACTGCAGAGACACGCCGTTGAAGAGGGCAGCAAGGCCCTGTGGAGGCGGCTCCAGGAGGTGGACACTGATTCGGCGGCCCGCATAGATCACCGCAACGTGCGGCGGTTGGTGCGCGCCCTGGAGGTTTACCAGGAGACGGGCGTGCCTTTCTCAGAAGCCCGGAGGCGTGAGATGCCCCCATACAGTAGCCTGATCATTGGCCTCACTCTCGAGCGAAAGGCTTTGTACGAACGCATAGACCGTCGCGTGGAAGCAATGGTGGAGGCCGGCTGGCCGCAGGAAGTGGCTCGACTCCTGGAGATGGGGTACTCTCCAAGCCTGCCCTCCATGTCCAGCCTGGGGTATCGGGAGATGGCCGCGTATCTCAGCGGGGACTTGTCCCTTGAGGAGGCTGTGGAGCGCATCAAGACTACCACCCACAGATACGCCAGGAGCCAGTATGCCTGGTTCAAGCTGAATGACCCTCGCATCCAGTGGCTGGAGGCCAACGACGAAGGGCTTGTGGACAAAGCCTCTCTGATGATTGAAGGCTTCCTGGCTGCGCTGTCGTAACGAGCCTGGACCAGAGCTTAAGAGAGACAGAAGCAAGCCCCGCTCACTTGGAGCGGGGCCATTGCAGTTACCGACGTTGACTATTCTGAGGCGGTTATCAGTGGACGAGCGCTCCCCTGCGGACGTCCTGCTTGGCCAGGAAGCCGAGGACGACGCTCTTGAAGACGTCCGGGGCCTCACGGCTGACGCTGTGGCCTATGCCGTAGAGTATTACCAGCTCGGAGTTGGGAAGCTCCTCCGCAGCCTTCTTGGCGTTGTCTGGCACAAAGGTGGCCCCCAAATCGTCAGCGCCGTTGAGTATAAGCACCGGCGTCGTGACGTGGCCCACCTGACCCTGACGGTTCGGGAAGGTCGCTCTGAGTCGCTCTGTGGGCTCGAATCCGGCGGTAGTGCCTGCGAAGAGCAGGGCCGCTTCCACCATCTCCGGGTGCGCCAGGGTGAACTCCAGACTGACTAGCGAGCCGAGAGAGCTGCCGCCCACGTAGGCGCGATCGACCCCCAGGTGGCCCAGCAGCTGACGCAGGTCCTCCACCCAGTAGTCAAACGTGTCCGCATCCGGCGCGGCGCTGGACTCGCCGCAGTTCCGCCTGTCCCAGACTATTACTCGATAGCGCTCCGCAAGGGTCGAGACGTGGTCATCCCACGCCGACAAATCGGAGTAGCCGCCATGGGAGAGCACCAGCGGAAACCCGGAGCCCTGCTCCCGGTAGTTGATCTTGACGCCGTTAACTTCGGCAAATGGCATCTCAAACCTCCTGTTCAATCTTCAATTTAAAAGACGGGACTACTTGATGTGAGGGGCGTAGTCCATCCCAATCTGGCCCAGCGCCTTCAGGTGATCGTACTCCTCCTCCGTGAGCTTCAGCACGTCACGGTAGATGTAGTCGTTTTCCTCCCCAAGCCTGACGGGCGGCTTCCGGACCTCGAAGGGCGTCCTGGACAACTGGAATGTTGTGCTGGGGTACAGGTGTGTGCCGATCTCCGGGTGAGTGATGGGCACAAAGAAGTTCCGCTCTTTAAGATGCGGGTCGGCGTAGGCGTGAGGCTCGTGAAATATGGGCCCCGCCACGATTCCCTCCCTCTGGAGCAAGTGGAACAGGTCAATCGGGTCCTTGTCCGTCGTCCAGACTCCGATGATCTGGTCAACATCGTCGTGGTTGGCGCGGAGACCGTTCATATCCTCAAACCGCTGGTCTTCCACCAGCTCCTGTCTCTCCATGAGGCGGCACAGCGTGTGCCACTCCTCAATCCTGCCGATGGACAAGGTGATCCACTCGTCCTCTCCGGTGCAGGGATAGGCGCCCTGTACCAGCCAGGGGTCGCGGTTGCCGATGGGGCCAGCCACGCGCCCGTTGAGATCGTAGTCCATGAACAGCTCGCTAAGATGGGGCACGAAGTTCTCGCCTTGGGAGAGGTCGACGTGGGTGCCCCTGCCGGTCCTCTCTCGCTGGTGGAGCGCCATGACGGTGGCGAAGCCGATGCCCACACCCGTTGCGGCGTCGGCGGCGACTGAGGCGGGCGCGCCCTCCGGGTCCATATCCGGGTAGCCGGTCACCGAGGCGTGGCCATAGAGGGCCTCGAAGTGGGATCCGAAGCCCCTGAAGTGGGCCCAAGGCCCGGTCTGGCCCATACCTATGGAGGAGACCATGATGAGCCTGGGGTTCCACTCCCTGAGAACGTGGTACTCGAGGCCCAGGCGGGCCATCGCTCCCAGGGCTATGTTCTCAACAAAGACGTCGCTCACCTCCACCAGACGCCGGAACACATCTCTGCCCTCCGGGGTGTGTAGGTCAGCGGTCATAGAGAGCTTGTTGCGGGAGTGGGCGTTGAACTGGGCCACCCTGTTCCACGGCCGCTCGCCGGGGTCCCTGTTGGGGTAGCGGGACTGGGCCGACCTCTGCTCCGCCTCCTTGCTGGGGCGAGCGAACTGGCCTCGCGTCGAGGTAGGGAAGACGTTAATCGACTCGACTCGGATAACCTCGGCTCCCATATCCGCAAGGAACATGGTGCCGTACGGACCCGCAAAGACGAGAGTCATGTCGATAACGCGAATCCCCTCGAGGGGCAGCCTCTTCCTGCCGTTGGAGGAGGTCCTGGCCGGCGCAGCCGGGGTCGAAGAGGCGCTCTTGGAAGCAGCGGACTCCTTCAGGACCTCGTCGGTGTGCTGGCCCAGCGTAGGCGCCGGCCGCCGAATCCGCCACCAGCGTTCCTCGGTGTAGATGGGAGCTCCGGTGTGTCGAACTTTGCCGGCCTCGGGATGCTCCACCTCAGTCCAGTAGCCTCTAAACTCGAACTGTGGGTTGTTGTCCATCACGTCATTGATGGAGTTGACGGCCCCCGAAAGGATTTCGTTGGCCTGGCACTGCTCCAGAACCTCGACCATAGTCCGCTCGAGGACCCAGGGCAGCCAAATAGTGGCCTCAAACTCCTCCCTCAGGTCGAGGTCCAGCTGACCCATTGGAGGAGAGAAGGGAGAGTCTTCCAGAAGCTCAGGCATACCCAGCATGGCGACAGTCCTCGGCCAGAATGCGCCTCCGCCCTGTATGTTTATGTAGCCGTCCGCGCAAGGGTAGAACCCCGACGGATAGCCCATCCTGGCCCCACCCAGGCGCATTGCGCGCTCGCCCGTGTACTGGTAGGCGAGGAGGGCCGGCATACGGGTGTTATAGGATGCCAGCTGAGTTTCCATTATCGACACGTCCACCTGCTGCCCGGTCATACCGGCGTACTTCTGGCCGTACCAGGCGAAAAGCGTCGCCATGGCCGCAACATTGCCGGCCTGAAACTGGACGTGGTTGCCTCCCAGCTTCAGCGGGTATCTATCAGGGAGACCCGATGCGTTCATCCGGCCACCCATTGCAAAGAGTGTGATTTCCGACGCCAGATAGTCGCGGTAAGGGCCATACTGCCCGTAGTTGGAGACGGAGGTCATTATGAGATTGGGATTGATGCTCTCAACGGTCTTGTAGTCCAAACCCAGCCTGTCCATCACGCCAGGCCGGAAGTTCTCCACAAGGACGTCGGCGCCCGCTATCAGCTCCTTCAGCGTTGCCAAGCCCTCAGGCGTTTTGAGGTCCAGCACAATGTCTCTCTTGTTGGTGTTCAACGCCAGAAACATCCCGCTCTTATCGGGATGAGAAACATCGTTGGGGAAAGGACCAAGGGTGCGGGCGTAGTCGCCGGATCCGGGTCGTTCCACCTTAATCACATCTGCGCCGTAATCGGCCAGCATCTTGGTGCAGTAAGGCCCGGCCACACCGTGAGTAAGATCTATGACACGAAGGTCAGATAGGGGTTGTGGCTCCAAATTCGCTTCCACGTGCTACCTCCTAGCGTAGACTCTCAACCCGTAGGCTGTTGGCAATATAGGATAGCACTTTGAGGCGCAAATGTCTGTCCCGAACCGGCGAAATCCCGGTTGCGGGAGACCGGAGCATACACTTATCCTTTAAGTCCGGCTGCCGGAAAGGATGAGGCCAAATGTTGAGAACAAGTCCTTGTTATTTGTTACGTAATGCATTATAATGATTAGAGGATTTAAGGACAGGAGTACCCAAAGATTCTTTGAGGGACATGATGTCCGTGAGTTCCGCGCATTTGAAGGTCAGGCAACGCGGCGACTGACGGTACTGGACAACGCGTCTTCATTGAGAGACCTGGCAGGCTTGCCCAGCAACAGGCTGGAGCTGCTCTCAGGTGACCGGGCGGGTCAGCACAGCATAAGGATCAACCGCCAGTGGCGTATGTGCTTTAGCTGGGGAGAAGACGGGCCATACGACGTGGAGATAGTGGACTACCATTGATAGGGAGAGTGAGATGAGCGTGAGAAACGGCATGAGGCCGGTGCATCCGGGAGAGATACTGGAAGAGGAGCTTGAGGAGCTTGGTATGTCTGCAAGTGCCCTTGCCAGGGCGCTGGGAGTCCCTACCAACCGCATCACGGCCATCCTGAAGGGCCAGAGAGGTATGACCGCCAACACGGCCCTGCGCCTGTCCCGCTACTTTGGCACTACGCCTGAACTCTGGATGAACCTGCAGAAGACGTACGAGCTGCGCGTTGCGGAGATAGAGGCGGGCGCGGACATCGCTGAGCGAGTCAAGCCCAGGATAGGCGACCTTGCTATGGGACTCTCAATAGCCGAGCCTCCGGCAGACTATGACGCAAGCCGCAGCGAACTATGATAGAATCTAGTCAGCGTATGAAGACCTACCAACGGCGCTTCGCCTGCTTGCACAGTCAAGCGCATCAGCATCAGAAGGAGTCTCCGTGAAATTCACAAAGATGCACGGCGCGGGCAACGACTATGTCGTCATCGACGCTCGCGGCCTCGACGCTGACTGGCCTCATCTCTCCAGGGATATGTGCCACCGACGCCTTGGCGTCGGGTCAGACGGCCTGCTCCTGGTCTTGCCCTCCAACGACGCGGACGTGCGGATGCGTATGTTCAATCCGGACGGATCAGAGGCGGAGATGTGCGGCAACGGCATACGCTGCCTGGTGAAGTACGTCCTGGAGCGGGGAATCGTGAGCCGAGACAAGAGGACTTTGGAGGTGGAGACTCTGGCGGGAGTACGCAAGCTGGAGCCGTTCTGGAGCGATCGCAGGGTAACAAGCGCTCAGGTGGATATGGGAGAGCCGGAGCTGCGTCCTGAGCGGATCCCCGTCGCTCTCTCAGAGGACATGGCTGGAGGGCCGGTGCTGGACTTTCCCCTCAGCGTGGAGGACGTGGACCTGAATCTGACCTTCGTTTCAATGGGCAATCCCCACGCCGTCGCCTTCATAGATACGCCTGTAGAAAGATTCCCTCTGCATCGAATCGGGCCACAGGTGGAGAACAACGGCCTGTTTCCCAATAAGGTGAACTTCTCCATAGTGAACGTCAAGGAAGAGGGCCGGCTTTCGGCGCGGGTGTGGGAGAGAGGGGCGGGGGAGACCATGGCGTGCGGCACAGGGGCCTGCGCCATAGCGGTGGCAGCCCGGCTACAGGGCTACACCGGAGATGAAGTTGACATAACGTTACCAGGAGGCATCCTCAGCATATCGTGGGACACAAAGAGCCAAGTGTACATGGTAGGCCCGGCCGAGGACGTCTTTGACGGAGTGTGGCACGGGTAGCCAGGAGACGATGAATGAAATTTGCCAATCGCATAGAGCAGCTTCCGCCGTACCTGTTTGTGGAAATCAGCCGCAAGATTGCCCAGAGGCGCGCTGAGGGAGCGGACGTGGTCACCTTTGCCATAGGTGACCCGGATATTCCCACGCCAGCTCACATACTGGACCGGCTTCACTCTGCAAGCCAGGACCCGCCCAACCATCGCTATCCTGAGTCAGAGGGACTTCTGGAGCTGAGGCAGGCGATTGCCCAGTGGTACGAGAGCAGGTTCGGCGTAGCGCTGGACCCAGTAACTGAGGTCCTGCCGCTCATTGGGGCCAAGGAGGGCATAGGGCACGCCGCTCTCTGCTTCATCGACCCAGGGGACGTAGCGCTGGTGCCTGACCCCGGCTACCCGGTCTACTCCGTGGGTACGCTCTTTGCCGGGGGCGAATGTTACTGGATGCCGTTGCTGGAGGAGCGGGACTGGATCCCGGACCTGGACGCCATACCGCCGGGAGTCATCCACAACGCCAAGGCGCTGTGGATCAACTACCCGAACAACCCCACCGGAGCGATAGCCGAAGCCGGCTTTTTCGAGAAAGTGGTGGCCTTCGCGAATGAGCACGACATGCCCGTGCTCCACGACGCCCCTTACACGGAGGTGGCCTACGACGGTTACAAGCCCACGAGCTTCCTTGAGGTGGAGGGAGCCAAGGACGTGGGAATAGAGTTTCACTCCCTCTCCAAGAGCTACAACATGACGGGATGGCGAATAGGTATGGCCGTGGGCAACGCTGAGATGATAAACGCCCTCATGCGTGTGAAGTCCAACCTGGACTCCGGGATACCCCAGGCCATCCAGTACGCTGCCATAGAGGCGCTGACAGGCCCACAGGACTGCATCGAAGAGCACAACCTCATCTACCAGAAGCGGCGCGACATGCTGGTTGCAACCCTGAGGCAGATCGGACTGGAGGTCGCCGTTCCCAAGGCCAGCCTTTACGTCTGGGCGAAGCTGCCGGACGGATGGAAGTCAGCGGACTTCGCCGCCAAACTGATAGAGGAAAAGGACATCGTGGTAACCCCCGGCGCCGGCTACGGCAGATACGGAGAGGGGTACATACGCCTGTCCCTTACCATTGCAGACGAACAGCTGGAGAAGGGGCTGGAGCGCCTGTCATCGTGGCGCATACCGGCCCCAACCCCCTCATAGACACAAGGAGGACCCTGCCACGCCCAAGACTCCGATATCCACAAAAGTCCGGCCTGAAAGGGCTGTCGTTGTGGGAGTGGACGCCAGGAACAAACCCCACCTGTGGACGCTAGAGGACTCCATGGAAGAGCTGGGGCAGCTTGCGTACACAGCAGGCGCCGAAGTAGTAGGCTCACTTTCGCAACGCCTTCAAAAGGCTACCCACTCCTACGTTGGCAAGGGGAAGCTGGAGGAGATCCAGGCGCTCAGAGAGGACCTGGAAGCCGACGTAGTGATTTTTGACGACGAGCTGACGCCTGGGCAGCAGCGCAACCTGGAGGACGCCCTCAAGGTCAAGATTATCGACCGCACTGCGCTCATTCTGGACGTCTTTGCGCGGAGAGCGCGGACACGCGAGGGGCGATTGCAGGTGGAGCTGGCTCAGCACGAGTACCTCTTGCCGCGCCTGGCCGGTCAGTGGACGCACCTGGAGCGTCTTGGCGGCGGAATAGGCACTCGCGGCCCCGGTGAAACCCAGTTGGAGACCGACCGCCGGCTGATCAGGAACAAGATTCAGCGGCTGAAGAAAGAGCTTGACGAGGTGCGGCAGCAGAGGGAACTGTACCGCAACCGTCGGAAACGCCAGGGGATTCCAATCGTGTCCTTGGTGGGCTACACCAACGCGGGAAAGAGTACGCTCCTCAACGCCCTCAGCGATGCGGGCGTGGTCGCGGAGGACAAGCTGTTCTCGACGCTTGATCCGGTCACAAGAAGGATAAGGCTACCCGGCGAGGGTTTCTTCCTGCTGACGGATACGGTAGGATTCATCCAGAAGCTGCCTCCAAGCCTGCTGGCCGCATTCCGGGCGACCCTGGAGGAGTTGGAGGAGGCGGACGGCATTCTGCACGTTGTCGACATTACGCACCCGAACGCCGCCGAGCAGGTTCAGGTGGTGGACGATCTGCTGACCGAACTCCACCTGGACGGCAAACCTCGTATCTGGGCCATGAACAAGATGGACCTTCTGCTGGATGAAGCGCAAATACGGGAGCAGATAGACCTCCTGAAGGCTGAGAGAAGCGAAGACCGCATTGTGGCGGTGTCGGCAGCTAAAGGATGGGGTCTGGACAGCCTGCTGGAGGCTGTTGACTATCTGTTCAAAGACAAAGGACCAGAACCTAGCAGCGATGCAGGGTTCTGGGCAAACCATCGATATCAAGAAAAGGAGAACCTGAAATGACTATGGAGATAGAGGGCCTGCCTTCCAGGCCTTTCTTCAACTGCACCCCCGAGGGGCTGGATATTCTGGACTCAAGAGAGATGAGTGGAGCAGCGCGCCTGGACGCAATTGAGCCGTGGATGCGCTTTGAGCTGGGCGACAGGAACATCATAGACTCCAAGCCCCGGAAGGCAGCGAGCTCCAAGCCGGGCCAGGTCACGGTGGAGTGCGAAGGCGGTACGGTCCACATAGACTTTGAAGACGGAAGGGCCAAGAAGGTCACGGCCCAGGGGGAGTTCATCTATATGGGCGACCTGGAAGACCGGAACGAGGGTCTGGGGTACATACCTGTTTCCTGAGGGGTAGAGAAGGGGTTATAAAACTTCGCCCTATATTTGTTATGTCAATTTATAGGGTGGATTCGCAGGGTTACTTTACATAATGTAGTGGTATGCCCCTCTTCCGCAGACGCTCGCTTCTTGACTTTACCGAGAAAGAGTGACAGACTCGTTACTTGAATCCCAGTCCTCCATCTTCCCGGGCTCAAGTCGACAGGCCTCTTCCCATTCGTTGGGAGTTGCCTGCATTGGATGGGGTGAAGTTTCAGAGACAGGACGCGAATGGCAACCGAGACGCAAGCTAACCGAGAGGTGCTCCGCATAGAGGACCTTCACACCTCCTTCTACACCCGCGAGGGTGAGGTCAAGGCGGTAAACGGGGTCAACCTGTCTCTCAAAGAGGACCGCATACTTGGCGTTGTTGGAGAGAGCGGCTCCGGGAAGTCGGTTACCGCCCTCTCCATGCTGCGTCTGGTGCCCCATCCCGGGAAGATCACCAAGGGAGCGGTGCACTTCAAGGGCATGAACCTGATGGAGGTAGGCGACGAGCAGCTCCGGAGGGTTCGCGGCAAGGACATAGCCATGATCTTCCAGGAGCCCACCTCCGCCCTCAACCCTCTGCTGAACGTCGGCACCCACATGGAGGAGATAATGCTGGCCCACAGCTCCATGTCCAAGCAGCAGGCCAGGGAGAGGTCGCTCCAACTGCTCCGGGAGATGGACCTGCCTGCGCCGGCCCACATTCTCAGGCAGTACCCGTTCCAGCTCAGCGGCGGCCAGGCCCAGCGTGTGATGATAGCAATGGCAATGGTCTGGGACCCCCAGGTCCTCATCGCAGACGAGATCACGTCCAACCTGGACGTCACGCTTCAGGCCGACGTGCTGGACAGGCTGAAGCGGCTGCAGGCGGAGAAGCACTCGGCCATACTCCTCATCACCCACGACATGGGCGTTATCGCCAAGGTGGCCAACGAGGTGGCAGTCATGTACGCCGGCTCAGTGGTGGAGTACAGCGACACGCAGACCATATTCCAGCGTCCGTATCATCCCTACACCTGGGCGCTCCTCCAATCCATCCCTCGCCTGGACGACCCCAGGCGCACTCTACAGCCTATCCAAGGCTCATCCCCTGACCTGATAGACCTCCCGGACCAGTGCCCCTACATGGCGAGGTGTCCCAAGGCCACCAACTTCTGCCGGCTCAACCCCAAGCCCCCGCTGGAGGAGGTCGAGCCGGGACACTTCGTGGCCTGCTACAATAAGATGGAGTACGACGACTAGAGTCTGCGTCGCTCCTGCTTCCGCAGGAATCTACCTCACGCTATCCGGCTGTACAAGTCCGACGATTCGGGACTGCCTTTCTCCATCAGCTCAACCCTCGACAGCTCTTTCCGTTTCCTCAGGGTCTTCTCCTCGCTGACGGCCCACTCTAATGCAAGGACCTGCCACCGTTCCAAATGTTCAGATTCCTGCGCTTATGGAGGCCTTTGAATAACCCATAGCGTCATCCTGCAAGAATTGCCCACCCCGCCTGGACTCCCGTTTGCACGGGAGTGACGACGGGGGTGGTCGCGCCGAAGCGAGGTTGTTCAAAGCTCTCATTCCGCAGGTATTCCTATGGATGTGGCTCAGCCTAATCCCCCATAGTTTCCACGGACTGGTCCAGGAAGAGTACGTTCCGATACAGCCCGGCTTGCCCCGGGGCGCTCTGTATCCTTCCTCGGCTGCCTTAAAACTTCCTGGGATTATTGTTGCCATATTGCCGCGTCAGGTCTGCCATAAGGCAATCTCTTGGACGACACCGCTAATGCCATAAGGCATTTCCATGGCACACAACTTTGGCAATAGGTTGACAAGGGTTCCGCCTTATGGTAGCGTTATGGCTGTGCCTTATGGCAATTAGCTGTTCCCTGAGGAGTGACCTGTGGCAATCGACCTGGGCGAGATTGAGAAGGAACTTGAGGAAGAAATACGCGAGCTGGAGCTTGAGAAGGCCGGCTACGAAGCCCGACTGGATGAAAAGCGCCGCCTCCTCTCAAGGCTGCGGCATGGCGCTGCCGAGCAGCCGTCTGCCCCCGCCCCGGATGAGCCAGTCCAATCTTCCGCCGTCGTTAACAGCGGCAGGGTGAGCATTACGGACCTGGGCAAGCACCACTACGAAACTGCCGGACATCGGTTCAAGAACGCCGGTCAGCTATTGGACCACTTCGATGTCCCCCACTACTTCTCTCACAAACATCCAAAGAAGGGGGACGCGGCGGCGCGGGAGATCCTTCGGTGGACGAGGCGCAGTCCGAATCTGGCCGCTACAGTCGCCGTGGTGCTCTCCGACGGCTCCCGGATGGGTCTGGACACAGCCGTAAACCGCATCTGGCCCGACGGCTAAGGCCCGGCCGCTGGACTGAAGCCTCTCAGGCCACTAGGAGACCCTGGCAAATACCTCCACCAGGAACTCCCCAACCGAGTTCTCGGTTATGCGGCCAGTCTTGACGGCCCTGTCCGTCTCCAGCAGCCCTCTGTGAAGGGTCTCCAGCGCGTCCCGGGAGTGGCGTCTACCCTGCTCCAGGGTCTTCCTCAACACCCAGTCGCTGTTCAGTCCCAGGCGTCTTCCCATCTGCTGCTGCGGGACCCCGGTACCCGCCAGGTCTTTGGCCAACAGCAGAAGCCTGACCTGTCGAGCCACCATGACTATAATGTACTGGCCGCCCGCCCCCTCCTCCATGAGACGCTTTATAGTGCGGAGGGCATCTGCGTAGCGGCCTTCCATAACGGCGTCCACCGCGTTGAATATGCTCATCTCCCGCGCCAGGGGCACCAGAAGCTCCACGTCCTCAGCCTCGACGGTGCGACCCTGGCAGTAGAGGGACAGCTTCTCCACCTCGCCACTCAAAGCCCAGAGGTTGCCGCCCACAAGCTCCGCCAGCAGCCTGACTCCCGCTCGAGAGATGTTGCAGCCCCGCTCTGCGGCCCTCTTCTCGATCCATCGAGTCAGATCAGCGCCTCTGAGCTGCTGAAACTCCCTGACCTGGCCCAGGGCCGCAAGCTGCGTCAACAGTGCGTTGTCCCTTCTTATGGCGCCGTCCACCAACACCAGATCCGAGAACGGTGGCATACCTGGTATTTGCTCAACAATCGACAGCCAGGAGGAAGAATCAGCCTCCACATTGCGGCCGCGGCCTCTTCTGGGAGACCTCTGGCCCTCGAACTGCGCCAGCAGGCCCTCCACAACGGTCATGCGACGCTCCGCCAGGAAGGGCACAGTGCTGCACATGGCAATAAGCTCACCCGGCGAGATTGCGGAGGCCTGGGACACCGTCACGTTGGCGTCCAGCACGTCCACAGGCCCAACGTGCGACTTGAGGTCGTCCAGCGCCTCGTGAATGGAGAAGTCGTCCGAGCCGTAGAGAATATGAAGCATAGTTTTCGCTGATGGGTGCATTCCCAATTGGGTCTAATCTAAAGTATAATGTATTTTTAACAACGCATAGTGCGGAGCGAGCCAAGAAAGCTCGGAGAAGTTCAGATGTTGAGAGTAGCGATTCCCATTGTACTGGCCCTGGCCTCGGCCACGATCCTCAGGACTCTGCTCCTGCCCCTGATTGTCTCTATTCTTGCAGGCATAGTGCTGACAGTCATGCAGTCTCAGGGAAGGAAAAGATCCAACCCCGACCAGACAAGTAAAGAGCGGGATAAGGTGGTGGACAGCAGCTACAGGATAGTCGATGACGAACCCCCAAAATAACGGAACGTCTCTGAATTCAAGAGGCGCACCAATTGTCATTCCAAACTGAGCGCAGCGAAGTGAGCAATACAAAGCGCCGCCCGC
The DNA here is from genome assembly GCA_965218945.1 of Dehalococcoidia bacterium. Lineage (GTDB taxonomy): Bacteria > Chloroflexota > Dehalococcoidia > Lucifugimonadales > UBA2985 > DAOUJW01. Next base: position 1,180,021 of record OZ244718.1, on the reverse strand, counting down.
AAAGATACGACGCCCTGGATTCCTGCTTCCGCAGGTATGACAGGAATACGAATCTTCACGACAATTTGCAGAGCTTTGTGGAAAGCGCTGTCAAGGCCGAAAGGAAGCCATAAGTGCAAAGGACCATCAGCCGCTACGTGCTCCTTGAGCAGGTGGGGAGCACCGGCCTCGCAACCGTCTATCGCGCCCAGGAGCCTCAACAGGATCGAGAAGTTGCCCTCAAGGTGCTCCGCCCCTATCTGTGCACGGACAGCGCCCTCATGGAGCGCTTCGCCACAGAGATGGAGCGAGTGGCCGCGCTGGACCATCCCAACATCCTGCCGGTGTACGCCAAGGAGACGGAGGACGGGATGCACTGGGTAGCCATGCAGTACGTGTCGTGGCCCACGCTGAGACAGTGGGTCCAGCATCCCATACCCGTCGCCCAAGCCGTCATGATCTTCAGGCAGGTCGCAGATGCTGTGGAGGCGGCGTACAGCCAGGGAATAAGCCACGGAGACATCAAGCCGGGCAACATCTTCCTGGACCCGGACACGGGCCGGGTGGTCCTGAGCGATTTTGGGATGGTCATTCTTGGTGAAGGGGCATCCCCGGGGATGAGAACGGCCCTCAATACCCCACTGCCCACCTACAGCGCACCGGAGCGCAGCCAGGGATCCCCTCCGAATCTGCGGTCCGACATCTACTCCCTTGGTGTGCTCCTCTACGATTTGCTGACTGGCACCGCGCCCTTCAATGCCCTCGAAAAGACCTCAGTGCACGCAAAGCAGGTCACATCCGCACCTCCTAATCCCAGCGACGTCAACCCGAACATTCCGGCGAACCTGAACGCCATAATCCTCAAAGCGCTCACCCCTCATCCCGAAGGGCGCTATGAGACCCCCCGGGAGTTCGTAGGGGCCTTCGCCGCGATGATGCCCGTGCCGGAGACGCCCTCCCCGCCGTTTACTGCCATAGAGAGGTCGGGTCTACAGGGAAGCCTCCCGGGCATTGAGCCCCCGCCGGCTCCTCCCGTCATAGAAGGCCCCGCAATTATCTGTACGGTCTGCGGCCAGACGAACCCGGCAGGCAGGGAGTGGTGCAGTGATTGCTGGAGCGTTTTGGGTCGAGTAGCGGCAGCGCCGGGACAGGTTGTCATCCCCACAGAGGAGAGGCAGCGCAGGTGGAGGCGGAACACCAGACTTATCAAGGCCGCATTGGGATCGGTAGTGGCTACGGTAGCCTTATTCACCGCCGTACAGATCCTGGACATCAGGGCGCCATTGGCAACGCCGGCTTCCGCAATGAGTTCAATCTCAGGCCCGGGTGAGTGGGCCATGATACACCGCACCTACGGCGGTCCCATTCCAGTCCCGGGTGAGCGCAGCGACTTCAGCGAAGGCCAGGTGAAGTGGACCTTCAAGGCCTCGGACGCAATAGTCTCTACCCCCGCCGTAAAGGGAGGCCGGGTGTACGTAACCACCCACGACCGGCGTATCGTAGCCCTGGATGCAGCCACGGGAGACCTCATCTGGGAGCAAATTGACATCGCCCCCATCGATTCATCCCCGGCGGTGACGGACGATATGCTATTCTACGGCTCACGTGGCAAGCGGGTCATAGCCCTGGACGCCGACACGGGAGAGTTCCGGTGGGAGTTCGTGGCGGAGGCAAATCCCACAATGGGCTCTGCCCTAGTGGAGGACGGGGTGGTCTACATTGGTTCCGGCGACGAGAACGTCTACGCGCTGGACGCCCTCACCGGAGAGGAGATATGGCGCTTCGCCACCTTGGACTGGATCACCAACACTCCTGCCCTGTCGGACGACAAGCTGGTCGTTGCCTCGATGGACGGCCGCGTCACCATTTATGACACGGACACCGGCAAGAGGCGTTTCGCCTCCAGGATCATCAACCGAAGCGTCGTAGGGTCTCCCATTATCGTGGAGGACTCCATCTACGTCCCGTATCGCGACGGCCGCCTCATATCCATTAACCTCAATGAGACTGAGTTCCCCCTGTCGGCCAAGTGGTTCACGCTCAAGACGCAGCTCTACGTCTGGGCCCTCATGGGTCATCCGGGGCTGCCCAAAGGCTTTAACTGGTCCGCGCGGCTGGGCGGGACCATCCTGACCACCCCCGCGGTAGACGGAGACACGCTGTTCGTCAGCACCCAGGAAGGCAGACTCATGGCCGTCGACAGGCACACGGGAGACCGACTGTGGGTGTACAAGACCGACGGCAAGAGCCTCTCCACACCTACCATTGTCAACGACCTGATCCTGGTAGGCGACCGCGACGGAGTCCTTCACGCCGTGGACTCCTCAAGCGGAGTGGAGCGATGGACGCTGCCAGTCGCCGAACACAGCCTATCCGCACCAGTGGTTGCGGGAGGCACCCTATACCTGGCCTCCAAGGACGGCTCGCTCTACGCTGTAGAGTGAGGCGCTGAATTGGAGTTCGGGATTGTTGGCCTCGCCAAGTGTGGAAAGACCACCGTTTTCAACGCGCTTAGCAGCGGCCGCGCAGACGTAAGCCCGTCTTCCGTCTCAGCCACCAAGCTCAACCTGGGTGTGGCCAAGGTGGAAGACCCCAGGCTTTGGCCCTTGGTAGAGATGTTTCGACCACGGAAGACGGTGCCCGCAGAAGTCAGGTACACCGACTTCCCCGGAACTCCAGAGGGCCTGACCAAGTCCCAGGGAATCGCAGGAGAGTTTCTCAACCTGCTTCAGAAGACGGACGCCCTCCTGCACGTTGTCAGAGCCTTTCAGAACCCCACAGTGCCTCACCTTGACGGAGAGATAGACCCACACCGGGACTTGGCCGTGATGGACCTGGAACTGGCCTTCGCCGACCTGGCCATCCTGGAGCGGAGGGTGGAGCGCCTGGAGGGCGAGCTGAAAGGCGCAAAAGCCCAGGAAAGGGAGAGCAGGCTGAGAGAACACGCCACCCTGGACAGGATCAAGGGCGAACTGGAGCGAGAGACGCCCATCCGGGAGCAGCAGCTGTCCGCCAATGAGGCCAAGCTATTGGACAACTTCCAGTTCCTGACGGCAAAGCCCATGCTCATCGTCTGGAACATCGGGGAGGAGGACGCGTCCGAAGCGTCGGCGCTGGAGGAGGACCTGAAGTCCCGGTATTCCAGGCCCGGAGTGGAGGTTGTAGTCCTCTGCGGGGCGCTGGAGATGGAACTGGCGGGGATGGACGAGCATGAGGCCGAGGAGTTTCGGAGCGCAATGGGGCTTCAGGAGCCGGGGCTCCACCGCGCCACACGCGCTTCCTACCAGCTCCTGGGACTGGCATCCTTCTTCACTGTCGGCCCTGACGAAGTGAGGGCCTGGACCATCGACAGGGACACCCTGGCGGTGAAGGCCGCCGGGAAGGTTCATACCGACATTGAGAGAGGCTTCATCCGCGCCGAGGTGATCTCCTATGACCATCTGATACAGTGCGGCAGTCTTGCCGAAGGAAGGAAGAAGGGACTGCTGCGCCTGGAGGGAAAGGCATACCCCGTCCAGGACGGCGACGTGGTCAACTTCCTGTTCAACGTCTGAAGACGGCGTACCTCAATAACCTGCAATTCAACGGTCTAAAGGAGCTTCCTGAAGTGTGGACGCCTCTCGCGATGACCCAGAGAAACGACGGAGCACACAGCCCTCCCAGGGACATTGGCCTCTACATACACATCCCCTTCTGCCACACCAAGTGCCCCTACTGCGACTTCAACACCTACGCTGGAATTGAGACCCTCATGCCCGGCTACATAGAGGCGCTGGCGCGGGAGATTCGCTGCTGGGGCGCTCTCCTGGGCGCGCCTCAGGTGAACACCATATTCTTCGGTGGAGGCACGCCGTCCTACGTCCCCAGGCAGGCTATCGCGGACATACTCGCTGCCGTCCACGACGTATTCCGTGTCGCTCCTGACGCCGAGGTCACCATTGAAGCAAACCCGGGCGACCTCCTTGACGGAGACCCTGCCTCCCTCCGCGAGTCGGGCGTCAACCGCCTGAGCATAGGCGTGCAGAGCCTGGACGACTCACTGCTGGAGACACTGGGAAGAAGGCACACCTCACAAGAGGCGGTGACGGCGTATCGAGAGGTGCGACGCGCCGGTTTCGGCAACGTCAGCTTAGACCTGATGTACGGCCTGCCCTACCAGAGCCTGGCTCAGTGGCGGGATACGCTGGAGCAGGCGCTGGAGTTGTCGCCGGATCACTTGTCCCTCTACTGCCTGACCCTGGAGGGCGGCACGCCAATGGAGCGGCAGGTCAGCCAGGGAGAAATGCCAGAGCCGGACCCGGACCTGGCAGCGGATATGTACTCTCTGGCGGAGGACATGCTGGCAGCATCCGGCTACCGCCACTACGAGATCTCCAACTGGGCCAGGCCGGGCATGAAGAGCCGTCACAACCTGACCTACTGGCTCAACAAGCCATACCTTGGAGTGGGTCCGGGAGCGCACTCGTATCTGGGCGAGTGGCGATTCCAGAACATCAACTCGCCGCGGGAGTACATAGGCCGTCTTCGCGACGCGGCTGCTCCGCCATCCCAAGTCGAGACCCTCTCCTCCGATGCCTTGCTGGGAATCCCCTGCGTGGCGTCGACAGAGGCCATAGACAGGAGGCTGGAGATGGCCGAGACTATGATGATGGGGATGCGGCTGAATGACGGAGTGCGCCTGCAGGACTTCTACGACAGGTTCGGAGAGAGCGTTACTTCGGTGTACGGTAAACAGGTGGACGAGCTGAGCGGACTTGGCCTGATTGAGCTTCGTGACGGCGCGCTCCGTCTCACCAGTCAGGGGCGGCCACTGGGCAACGAGGTGTTTTTGCGTTTCGTTTAGGTCATGCCAGGCGTAACCGACGCACACGTGAGGCAGGTGCAGCACAAATGACGGGCAACGAGTTCAAGAGACGGCTGGACAGTCTGGGATCGGAAATCTCCCGGGGCCTGGTGTACTACTCCGTCTGGGAGGCGTTGTGGCCCACGGAAGAAACGGTCAGGATCATCGACAGGTTGAGGAATTTCGTCAGCCCCGTACGCGCCGCCCTCTTCGAGACGGTGCTCCTGCGCTTCTCCAAGGTGATGGACAGCAACAGCGAGGCGAACAGCCTGCCGGCGATAGTGCAAACCGCAATTGACGACAGAGACAGCCTCGCGCCTCACGCCACGGAAAGGGAGCTGGCCGAGATGTCGGAGCAGCTTGGGCAGCAGGAGCGCGCACTGGACAGCCTCATCCGGGTGAAGGACCAGCACATAGCGCAGCTGGGCGGAAATCCATTCGATGACGCGACCCTGCGAAAGGGCGACGTGGAGAACTTCGTGAAGTCCGTCCAGCAAATATTCAACCGCCTGTACACCGCCCACGATGACGAACGCTACATCTGGTCGCCGCAGGCGCAGCGCTCGGCCATGACAACAACGCAGCTGCTGGAGTTCCTGGAATCGGAGATGCAGGTGAGCCAGAGGGAAAGGGAGTCGAATTGACGAACGCAAAGGAGGTCTTTGTCTACTATATGGATGGTAAGCGCAGAGCATGGAAGGTACCCAGAGCACTTCGTCAATGGGGGCTATGCGGCTGTTGGATGGCTGGATAAAGACTTAACGTCTGCCCACAGTAGGGAGGAGATTCTCCAGCGCTACAGCGTTGCCAATCCTGATCTGACACCCTACCAAGCTGGGGCCAACGCTGGCCAACTCGCAAAGTTTATCCTTAATATTCAGCCCGGTGACTACATCATGACTCGGTGGGGATACCCTACTAAAGGATACCGTTATGGCACTGTTGAGGACGAGCCTCTCTATTACTCGGATACCACTGACGGCTGTCCGTTTCCCCACCGGCGCAAGGTCAAGTGGCTTGAGAACACCATCATCAAGGAGAATCTATCTGTCCCGTTTCAGAAAAACTTGAGCGCGGCCAAGACGCTATTTGAGGTCCGGCACGTGGAGGAGTTCCTCGTCGCAATCGGCGAGAAGTGTGAGGAGAAGAAGCCACCGTATGACACTTACCGGGTTGTATTAGACCAGATTCAAACAATCACCCCTACGGAGTTTGAGGATTTGATACGCGCTCTAATGGAGGCCATGGGCTATGAGGATGTGGATCACACTGGTGGGGCCGGCGACGGCGGCGTGGACGTAAAAGGGGTGCTGCAATCCAACCTCGTCAATGTCAATATGTACGTCCAAGTCAAGCATTACAAGAATAAAGCAGTTCCCCAAAAAGACGTCAAGAAACTGCACCGGGCCATCCTCGTAGACGCCCGTGGGGGCCAAGGCGCCATAATCACAACTTCTGATTTTCGCAAAAAGGCCATAGAAGCAGCCGATGACCCCAATTCCCCCCATGTGACTCTCATAAACGGACGCCGGCTGGTGGAACTGCTGGTGGAACATTGGAATGAAGAGCCTCTTGCAGCCAGCCCTGAGCCTACCGCCGAAGTCCCTTCGTGGCACGAGCGCTTGGGACTCACCCAAGGCTTGGTGATCATGTAGCCGCCCCCTGACCCTCAAATTGCCCCTCCCCTGCCCTTGTGCTATCCTTCTCTCATCTTCCCCGGAGTCTCTCCATATGTATGTTGCAGGCACCGCAGGACACGTAGACCACGGCAAATCCACCCTCGTCCAGGCCCTGACCGGGATAGACCCCGACCGCCTGCGCGAGGAGAAGGAGCGCGGCCTCACCATTGAGCTTGGTTTCGCCTGGCTCACACTGCCCAGCGGCCGCGAAGTCAGCATTGTAGACGTGCCCGGTCACGAGCGGTTCATCAAAAACATGCTGGCCGGAGTCGGCGCAATTGACCTGGCAATGCTTGTGGTCGCTGCCAACGAGTCGGTGATGCCGCAGACCCGGGAGCATCTCGCCATCCTTGACCTGCTGCGGGTCAGAAAGGGCTTGGTTGTCGTAACCAAGAAGGACCTTGTTGACGAAGAGATAGTCGAACTTGTTATGGCGGAGGTGGAGGACGCGCTCAAGGGCACTACTCTGGAGGGCGCTCCTATGGTCCCGGTATCAGCCGTGACCGGCGACGGCCTGCCGGAGCTTCTGAGCGCCCTGGACGACCTGCTGGAGACCACCGAGACCCGGAAGGACTCCGGAAGACCGCGCCTCTCCATCGATCGCGCCTTTACCATGCCAGGCTTCGGGACCGTGGTCACCGGCACCCTGATCGACGGCTCCCTGTCCGTGGGCCAGGAGGTTCAGATATTGCCGTCCGGGAGGGTGTCGCGGATACGGGGGCTCCAGAGCCATCGCCAGAAGATAGAGACGTCATCTCCCGGAAGGCGGCTGGCGGTGAATCTGTCAGGGGTATCCCACGACGACATACAACGCGGCGAGGTGCTCACCATCCCGCGCTGGCTCAGACCTACCATCGCCCTGGATGTCCGCCTCCAGATTCTGGCGGATGCCCCCAGATCCCTCAAGCACAACAGGCCGGTCACATTCCACTCCGGGTCCAGGGAGGCCAATGCGAGAGTGCGGCTCCTGGAGACGGAGGAGGCGCAGCCCGGCGAGGAGACATGGGCGCAGGTGCGCCTGGAGAGTCCCATGCCTCTGGTCAAGGGAGACTACTTTGTCATACGCTCCTCAGACGCCACAATCGGGGGCGGCACTGTGGTGGAACCCCACGCCAAGCGTCACCGTCGTCGGCACGGCCCCACTCTGGAGCGCCTGGAGGTGATGGAGCGCGGCTCCGAGGATGAGGTGCTTCTCCAGACGTTGCAGTCCGCCGAACCGTGCGACCTCCAGACGCTGGCCAACCGCAGCAACATCTCCCCGGCCGACGCCCGGACCCTGGTGGATAAGCTGACCTCTGAGCGACGAGCGGTAGCGCTCGGCAGCCTCGATTCCGGGTCCAGAGCGCTTGTGTTCTCCGCGGAGGGCTGGGCCGCCCTGTCCGGGAGGGTGCGCGGTGTCCTGGAGTCCTACCATAGAGAGCGCCCACTGCGCGTAGGCATCCAGAAGGAGGAGTTGCGAAGCCGGCTGAACCTGACTGCCCAGCAGTTCCAGCTTGTCCTGCCACGCCTCACTGAGGACGGCGTTGTGGCGGAGGACAACAACCTGCTCCGTCTACCGCAGCACAGCATAGCCCTGAGCGACCGGCAGCGGTCCAGCATAGAGGCGTACCTGGCAGCGCTGCGCTCCAATCCATACTCTCCTCCAACGGACACGGCCATTTCGGACGATCTGCTGAACCTTCTGATTGACGAAGGCCGTGTTATCAGGCTAAACGAATCGGTAGTTTACGACACCGCCGCCTACGAGGAGATGGTGGGAGTAATCGTGTCCACCATCAAGGAGCAGGGCAAGATGAACGTGGGACAGGTGCGAGACCGGTTCCAGACCAGCCGCAAGTATGCCCTGTCCCTTCTGGAGCACCTTGACCAGCAGCGCGTCACCCGCCGCGTCGGCGACGACCGGGTGTTGAGATAGCCAGTGTCCCTGGATTTACATAAGGTAGCCGGACAGATTGAGGGGGCAGCCGCAGCCCTCAACGCCCAGGGAGCCGACAGAAGCGTGCGTCTGGGGCGGGCGCTGGACGTTCTCACCAAGGCTCAGCCGGAGTCGCTGGAGGAGAAGCGACAGATCAGCAGGGCCACCTTCCTCATTCCCGGTCTCACGGCGTCGCTTTCCGGGCGACACCCCTCCCCTGCCCTCCCCACAAGCTACACCGCCCTGGCAGTAGACGGCTCCCACATAGACGTGGACAGGCATCTTCCCGTCAAGTGCTTCCTCATAAACATCGGCAGGGTGCGGATACAGTACGGCGCCAGTCCGGGAGCCTGGCTGGACAGCGAACCCCGGCTCTACGCGGGCGACGATAGCCTGCACGTCTTCGAGCCGGAGGGCAGCCGGTACAGGCCTCTGGAGGGGCCTCTTCTGGGGGCCATGCGCGCCGTCGAGGAGTTGCGGGCCCTGGCAGCCCTGGCCAAGCAGTCCGACCCGGACATCCCAACCATTGCCCTTATCGACGGCTCCCTCATACTTTGGGGGCTGGCGGGACAGGCACACCCAGACTTCGTCAGAACCGCGCTGCTGGAGGACTTGTTCCTGCCGGCTATGGAGGAGCTCAGGCAGCTGGCGATGTCCAGACCACTGGCCCTGGCATCCTACATCAGCCTTCCCCGCAGCACTGAGGTGGTAAACGCCCTGCGCCTCGACTCCAGCCTGTGCCACTACGAGGCCGCCAACTGCGACATGCACTGCCGGACGCTGCGCCCGGGGCAGCGCCCATGCGACGGCGTGTCAGGCGTACTGGACAGGGATATGTTCGGCGCGCTTCTGGCTGAGAATGAGCGTTCCGACTTTTTTGCCAGCACGTCATCAATCGTGGAGCGGTACTACGGAGACCACCAGATACACTTCTTTTACCTGAACGCAGGATCGGAGCTGGCGCGGGTGGAGATTCCAAGCTGGGTAGCCGAGGACAACGCCATGCTGGAGCTGACCCACGCCGCGCTGGTGGACCAGTGCCGCAAGGGGCACGGCTACCCCATCTCCATATCAGAGGCCCACGAACAGGCGGTTGTGACCGTGGGAGACCGGGAGGAGTTCCGGCTGATCATGGAGGACGCCCTGCAGAGGCAGCGCCTGCCAGTATACACGTCCGAGAAGAACCGTTCCAAGAGGCTGAAGTGGCTGTAAATACTGAGCCGCGCCTTGGAGAGGTCGTGGAGACGTCCACAACCGGCTTCTGGGCCCAGTGCTATCGCCTCTATGAGTCGCCTCCCCTGGGGGCCTTGGTGCGGACGGGCGGCCCCTACCCTGCCTACGCGGTGGTTCACCACGTGTCCACCCAGGGCATAGACACCTCCCGCAGGCCGGTAGCCAGGGGCGCAGATGAAGCCTCCGAAGAGGACGTCTACCTGAGCAATCCCCAGCTTTCCCAACTGCTCCGCACGGACTTTCAGGCCATCATGGTAGGCCACAGTCTTGAGGGTGAACCCCGCTACCATCTGCCGCCGACGCCGCCTCCCATCTACGCCTTCGTGTACGCCTGCGAACCTGAGGAGATAAGGCGTTTTACCTCCAACACGGCTTTTCTGCGCCCGCTTGCCACGTCCGGCATCCCGGCCCTGGAGGAGGTGGTCGCAGCGTGTCTCAGCCTCGCCTCAGAGGTGCAGACCGAACCCAGCGGCTTCCTGGTCAAGGCTGGCAAGCAGCTCATGGGCATCCTCTCAGGTGAGTTCCGGCGAGTGGAGGCCATTCTAAAGAGGGCAACGCGCTGATGGACTCCCGCAACTCCGGCAAGTACCTGGGTATGGTTGTGGGAGGCTCTCTCAGCAGAGGCGTTGACGTTCGATTGGACACCCAGGCCCAAGTTGAGGAGATGGCCCTGGGCCAGCACGTGGTGATACATGGCAAGAGCCGGCGCTTCTTCGGGGTGATCACCGACGTAGCCCTGGAGTCCTCTGATGAGTCCCTCCGTGGAAGCCCTCCCGACCTGTCCAACCCCATTGTCGCCCAGGTGGTCGCCGACACCGCCACGTACGCAACGCTACGCGTGCTGCCAATGCTGGCCCTGGAAGGGGCGCTGGCCGCGGTGGACGGCCCAACGCCCGCCAAGACCGTGCCTCCCCACTTCGCGCCTGTGCATCTGGCCTCGGAAGAGGACGTTCAGATGGTCTTCGGCGCGGAGGATAATCGACACTTCTGGGTGGGCAACCCCCTGGACATGGAGACCCGTGTGTGCCTGGACCTGGAGGAGTTCGTCAAGCGCTCCAACGGCGTGTTTGGCAAGAGCGGCACCGGAAAGAGCTTCCTCACGAGACTGCTGCTGGTGGGCATTCTTCAGAAGAGCGCGGCCGTGAACCTGGTGTTCGACATGGAGAGCGAGTACGGCTGGATGGGCACGTCCGAGGGCGCGGGCATGGTCAAGGGTATCAAGCAGCTGTTCCCATCCCAGGTGTCCGTATTCTCCCTGGACGATGAGCACAGCCGCAGGCGCGGTGTTTCCCCGGACTATCTGATACGGGTGGGCTACAACCAGATCACGCCGGAGGACATCGAGCTGCTTAGGGAGACCCTCGGCCTATCGGAAGTGGCCGCGGACGCAGCCTACAACCTGGCAGGCAAATTCGGGCAGGAGCGATGGCTGGGGCAGTTCCTGGAGCTTGGCGGCCAGGACCTGCGAGAGCTGGCAAACGACATCAACGTCAACGAGAGAGCCCTGTCCACCCTTCACAACCGGCTGGGCCGGCTCAAACGCTTCCACTTCATCACCGAGAGGGAGTCGGAGGAGTCGGTGGAGGAGATACTGCGCAACCTGGACAGAGGCATACACGTGGTGGTGGAGTTCGGGCGATACAGGCACGAGCTTTCGGCCTACATGCTGGTGGCCAACCTGATGACGCGTCGCATCCACGACCGGTACGTGAGGCGCAAGGAGGAGGCGATGGGCGACGCCTCTCGAGAGCCGCGTCCGCTGGTGATAACGATAGAGGAGGCGCACAGGTTCCTCAGCCCAAGCATTGCGTCCCAGACTACTTTCGGCAACATCGCCCGGGAGATGCGCAAGTACAACGTGACGCTGCTGGTGGTGGACCAGCGTCCAAGCGGTATCGAGGATGAGGTGATGAGCCAGCTTGGGACCAAGCTCTCCTGCCTGCTGGACAACGAGAAGGACGTGGACGCCGTGACGGCGGGCGTGTCCGGGGCCAGGGAGCTGAGGTCGGTACTGAGCAAGCTGGACAGCAAGCAGCAGTCGCTTATATTCGGGCACTCGGTACCGATGCCGATTGTGGTCAGGGTACGTGACTACGGCACCAACGAGTCCTACAAAGAGCTGGGCTTCCGTGAGGTGTCTGAGATGCGGCGCGAGATGGAGCGGGACGCCAGCGACCTGTTCGGCGGGCGGGTTTGAACGTTGTTGATCAACCATTGGTGAATAGCTTGGAAAGCATCGGCGCAGTCTCCTTCTGGATTCCTGTTGCCGTGGTATTGCTCGCAGTATTGGGGTTGCTGTGGGTGCCGCCTGCGGCTTTGACCTGCATGCTCGCGGCTCGCTTCAAGAAGCTGGAAGGTGAATCTTATGCCGCAGCCGGAGCCCAGCATTCGATGCTGTTGGTTCTACCTTGGGTTTATCTGCTGGTAAGGTTGCTGTTCGGCAGGTCGCTCCCGGTGTTCATAGTGGCGCCTGTGTACGTACTGGTTTATGCAATCTGGTTCATCTTTTATATAGTGGGATTCAACGTGGGCGTCTTGATTGCGTCCATCGTAGACGTACTTGTGGCCCACTCACAGCCCTTCGCAAGGGTTGCGCTAGTTTTTGTCGTGTCGAGTGTGATGCTGCCGATAAACGTCTATACGTGGAGGATGTCCATAGGAAATCTTCGTCACAGATACGCGCTGGATAAGGAACATCCCCGTCAGTCGGCAGCTTCTGTGCCCGATGGGGACTACCTGGCGCCATTCATCTGGTTGATAGCATGGTCAATTGTCGTTTTGTTCATAATAATAGTCGCAGCATTTTTGTAATAATAGCAGGACTTTACGCCTATACCAGAATGTGGACGCTGTGACGACGGGCGTGTCCGGGGCCAGGGAACTGCGGTCCGTGCTGAGCAAGCTGGACAGCAAGCAGCAGTCGCTTATATTCGGCCACTCGGTGCCTATGCCAATTGTGGTGCGGATGCGCGACTACGGTGCCAACGAGTCCTACCGTGAGCTGGGCTTCCGCGATGAGTCTGACCTGCGGCGGGAGATGGAGCGGGACGCCGGCGACCTGTTGGCGGCCGGTAGACCCCCTGCTTTCGCAGGGGTGGACTGTAATTTGGGCGAAGCTGCCCGTTTCCACCCTTGGCAGGAATCCGGGGCGACTGTGATATAATCGCAGCCGAGAATTCTCCGGAAATCCGGGATCTGGATAGGCCCAGCGAGGCTAAGCGCAACGCCAAAATAGGAGTATCGCGCATGACCCCTGACGCCTCAGTACAGAGCGACCTGGACGCCATGCTCCTCCCCTGGAGCGAGGTGTCGACTCGCAGGATGTTCGGAGGGCACGGGTACTTTGTGGGAGACCGCCTCTTCGCCGTCTACCACAAGGGGGTCGTAGCCGCGAAGCTCCCGGATCCCTATCGCACGCAGGTCCTGGACAGCAAGCGCGCCAGGCCCTTCACCCCACATCCGGGCAGACCTTTCGGCGAGTGGGTGGAGTTTCCGGTCGAAGATTCAGGCGGGGTCGAAGAGCTTCTGCCATGGCTGCAAAAGGCATTCGAATACGTTCTGAAAACGCCTCCCAAGGGCAAGAGGGCCTCAAGGAGCGCAGTTTGAGAGCGCTGATTGTTGGCGGCGGCGCAAGAGAGCACGCCATAGCCTGGAAGCTGAGGCAAAGCCCCCTGGTAAACGAGCTGTACGTAGCGCCCGGGAACGCCGGGACGTCGGCCATCGCGACCAACCTCCCCATTGCCGACACGGACCTGGAGAGGCTGGCGCAGGCGGCGCGCCATTACGGTGTGGACCTGACCGTCGTTGGGCCTGAGGCGCCACTGGCGGAGGGCATTGTGGACCACTTCCAGGCCGCCGGTCTTTCCATCTTCGGCCCTACACAAGCCGCGGCCCGTATCGAGAGCAGCAAGGTCTTTGCCAAGGAGCTGATGGCCAAGTACTTCATCCCGACGGGAAGCGCGGAGGTCTTCGACTCCTACGAGGAGGCCGAGCGCTACGTCAGGATGCACTCCCCTCCCCTGGTGGTGAAGGCGGACGGCCTGGCTGCCGGAAAAGGCGTGACCGTGGCGGGCACCGAGGAGGAGGCCATCAAGGCCCTGCGGGAGTGCATGGTCGAGCGGGTCTTTGGCCCATCCGGGGACCGCGTTCTGGTGGAGGAGCGCCTAGTCGGGAGAGAGGTCAGCGTTTTCGCGTTCGTGGACGGCGAGACGGTCTCCCCGATGGTCGCAGCCTGCGACTACAAGCGCGCCTACGATGGCGACCGCGGCCCCAACACCGGAGGCATGGGCGCGTACAGCCCGCCCGAGTTCTGGAACTCCGATCTTGAGCGGGAGATTCGAGACACCATTATGGCCCCGACGGCGCGGGCCCTGGCTCGTGAGGGCTACCCCTACCGGGGCGTCCTCTACGGCGGCCTGATACTCACCGATGACGGCCCCAAGGTGATAGAGTTCAACTGCCGGCTGGGCGACCCGGAGACGCAGGTCATCATCCCGCGCCTGTCGTCCGACCTGGCTGGGATACTCGTAGCCGTGCTGGAGGGTAGGCTAAGCGAAACGGCTATAGAGTGGAGCAGCGACGCCTGCGTCGGGGTGGTGATGGCCCCCGGAGGCTATCCGGGCAACTACGAGACGGGTTTCCCCATATCGGGGCTTTCCCAGGCCCGGGAGGCGGCAGAGGTGTTTCACGCAGGCGCCCGGCCTTCCGATGACGGCAAGGCAGTCATGACGGCCGGCGGCAGGACGCTGACGGTCGTGGGCAGAGGCTCTAGCCTGCCGGAGGCCAGGGATCGGGCCTACGAGAACATCGAGAAGATAAGCTTTACGGGCGGCTTCTATCGAAGAGACATTGCCGCGAGAACAGGAGTTGAGTAATGCCGTTGGTAGGCGTAGTCATAGGCAGCCGGTCTGACGAGTCGGTAGTCCAAGACACCGTGACGGTCCTGGAAGAGATGGGCATCTCCAACGAGGTCTCGGTCATATCGGCTCACCGCTCCCCGGAGAGGGCCAGGGAGTACGCAAAGGGCGCCATAGAGCGAGGACTGGAGGTTATCATAGCGGCGGCCGGAGGCTCGGCCGCTCTGCCGGGGGTGATGGCGTCCTGGACCACCATCCCCGTCATTGGCATACCACTGACCTCCAGCGCGCTGGGTGGCGTGGACTCCCTTCACGCCATAGTCCAGATGCCGCCCGGAGTACCCGTGGCCTGCGTATCCATCGGGCCCTGGGGGGCGCGCAACGCCGCATACCTGGCCGCGTCCATCCTCGGCCTGAAGCACGAGGACATAAGAAAGTCCTATGAAGCTTACCGGGAACGTCTGGCCGCGGGCTAGCCTCGTCCCTCTCGCCCTCCTTCCGGCGCTGGTCCTAGCCCTTCTTCTGGGAGCATGTTCCGGCTCGGCCCCGCCGGAGGACGTCGTGGACGCCTACTTCTCCGAGACCAAGCGCGGGGACGTCCGGCAGGCCCTGGAGATGTGGGAACTGCCGGCGCTTGGCCCTGCGCCGGTCGACCTGGACCCGGGTCAGCAGAGCATTCGGCTGGAGTCGCGGCGTGAGCTGGCCGAGGCGCTGACGGAGGCCCTGAGCATGGCCGGAGACAACCTGCGATGGGAGCGGAGCGGCCTCGTTATCTACGACATCCGGGACGGCGTTGCCAGCGTAACGGACGACCTGGATGAGGCAAACGTGGCTACGGTGCAAGTAAACCTGGCCGTGGAGCGCAGCGATGGGACTGCCCTGGAGGAGCAGCTGGCCTTCACTCTGTGGAAGAGCGCAGACGGCGGCTGGCGGGTCACGGGTCTGGACAAGGGACTGCCAGTGCTGGAGGACTTTCTGAATGAGCTGCGGTCTATGCGATAGGCAGTGGCACTGCTGATTTACCTTTGCGAACAGCCGCTGCATCCTGGATAACCCAACAGATATTCCGCCCTTTTGCATAGCAAAAAATCTTGTTACCAACGGGAAGACGGGGTATGATTCTATATCGTGGAACCATCAATCCGCAGAGGTGAATGGTGATAGACAGGTACGCCCGCCCCGCCATGAAAATGGTGTGGTCGGAGGAGAACAAGAACAACAAGTGGCTCCAAGTGGAGTTGGCCGTGTGCGAGGCGTGGACCGAGGAGGGCGTTATACCCTCTGAGGACATGGTCAAGCTGCGAAATGCGCAGTACGACCCGGTCCGTCTACAGGAGGTGTTCCAACGCACTCGTCACGATATGACCGCCTTCCTGCAATCGGTCACTGGCGGGTTGGGCGATGAGGGCCGTTGGATACACATGGGCCTTACCTCCCACGACGTGCAGGACACCGCCCAGGGCCTCCAGCTAATCGAAGCCTCCGACATCCTGCTTGAGGGCGTCGACTGCCTGCTTGAGGCGATCCAGAAAAGGGCTGTGGAGCACAAGTACACGCCGATGATGGGCCGCACCCATGGCGTCCACGCCGAGCCCA
This sequence comes from Dehalococcoidia bacterium, assembly GCA_965218945.1. Lineage (GTDB taxonomy): Bacteria > Chloroflexota > Dehalococcoidia > Lucifugimonadales > UBA2985 > DAOUJW01. Next base: position 1,163,920 of record OZ244718.1, on the reverse strand, counting down.
CCACCTTCGGTCTGAAGCTGTCTATCTGGTGGGACGAGATGCGGCGGAACCGGCATCGACTGGAGGAGGCCAAGAAGAACGCCGGCGTGGGCAAGATCTCCGGAGCCGTTGGAACCTACGCCACAGTCCCGCCCCAGATAGAGGAGCGGGTGTGCTCCAGGCTTGGCCTGGGCATCGAGACCGTATCCAACCAGATAGTGCAGCGGGACCGCCACGCCCAGTTCGTGACCACACTGGCCCTGATAGCGGCGTCGCTTGAGAAGTTCGCAACTGAGATCAGGGGCCTTCAGAAGACTGAGGTGCGGGAGGCGGAAGAGCCTTTCGGAGAGGGCCAGACCGGCTCCTCGGCGATGCCCCACAAGAGGAACCCGGAGCTTTCGGAGAGGGTGTGCGGCCTGGCCAGGCTCATTCGAGGCCACGCCGTGACGGCGCTGGAAAACGTGGCCCTGTGGCACGAGCGGGACATCAGCCACTCCTCCGCAGAGCGCCTAATTCTCCCCGACTCCTGCATGGCGCTGGACTACATTATGGACATCTTCACAGGCGTGATAAACGGCCTCAGGGTGTACCCGGACAGGATGAAGCAGAACATCGAGATGACAAGGGGGCTGGTGTTCTCCCAAAGGGTGATGCTGGCCCTGGTGGAGAGCGGCCTCAGCCGCGAGAGGGCCTACGAGATCACCCAGCGATGCGCCATGAGGTCGTGGGAGGAGTCCCTGGACTTCCGCCAGCTTCTCCGGGATGAGTCGGATGTGACGGACCACCTGCCGGGAGATGAGTTGGAGGCCATATTCGACTACAACTACTACATGAGGTTCGTTGAGAACTCCTATATGCGGCTGAAAATCGAGGAGGGAGGAAGCAATTGAGCAGCACGTCGCTAGAGCCTGTCAGAGAGACCAATCTGTCCAACCGCCTCTACACTGGCAAGGTGCGGGATACCTACGATATGGGCCAGGGCCTCCTTCTGATGGTGGCCACCGACCGGATTTCCGCCTTTGACGTGGTACTGCCCACGGCCATACCCCAGAAGGGTATGGTGCTGTCCCGCCTCTCGGCCTACTGGTTCGGGAAGACGGGCCATATTGTGCCCAACCACCTGGTTGCTATGGCATACGAGCCAGGCAAGCAGGCAGGCCTGGATGACCTTCCTCCCGAAGTGGCGGCCCGCGCTATGGTGGTGAAGAGAGCCAACCGCATCGACATTGAGTGCGTAGTGCGAGGGTACATCACCGGCTCCGCGTGGGCGGAGTACCAGGCGGAAGGCACGGTGGGGGGCGCGGCAATGCCGGCGGGTATGAGGGAGGGCGACCCCTTCCCGGAAACCCTGTTCACCCCAACCACAAAGGCCGAGACCGGCCACGACATGCCCATGAGCCTTGCCGAGGTGCGGGACATGGTTGGCAGCGATATGGCGTCCAGGCTGGAGAATGTCACCCGTAGCGTATACGAGTTCGCCCGGGACGACGCCAGGGCCAATGGCATAATCATCGCCGACACCAAGATGGAGTTCGGAATGCTGGACGACGAGCTGATACTGATAGACGAGCTGCTCACGCCCGACTCCAGCCGGTTCTGGGACGCCGCTCTGTACGAGCCGGGCAAGTCCCAGCCCAACTTCGACAAGCAGTACGTGAGAGACTGGCTGTCCGCCAGCGGATGGAACCGGGAGCCTCCCGCGCCCGAACTGCCGCCGGACGTGGTCGACAGGACGCGGACCCGGTACGTTGAGGCGTTTGAGCGCATCACCGGCCAGGGCTGGAATGCATCCGTGGAGCCGGGGGGCTAATGGCGGCCAGGGAGCGAGATCGCAGGCGAAGGGCCCACGACCGGGCACAGCACCGGGAGGAACGGCGTACGAGAAGGCGCGGGCGCCGTAAGATCCTGAAATGGACTGTCGGCGGCTTTGTCGGCGTGGTCTTCACGATTATCGTGATCTCCCTGATCATACCCCCCAACCTGGATCTCAGCTCTCTCGGAGGCGGCAACGCCACCTCGGAGGAATCGGGCGGTGAGGTGCGAATCCAGGGCAATTTCGAGATAGAGCGGGGCGAGTCTCACCAGCCCTATAACTCCTTCCCACCCACCTCGGGCTGGTACTACGCCATCCCCACTGAGGATATAGTCTGGGGTGTCCGCGACGAGCCGGTAGAGGAAGAGGAGCAGGTCTCCTACCTGGTGCGCGGCGCGGTCATGGTGCAGTACAACTGCCCCGACGAGTGCCCGGACCTGGTGAGGAATCTGGAAAGGGTTGTGGACAACTACCCGGAGGCCGTAATACTGGCCCCCTATACCAATATGTCCTCCACGATAGCCCTCACGGCCTGGGGCTGGCAGGACGCCTTTGAGGAGGACGAGCTCAGCGAGGCCAGGGTCAACGACTTCATTCAGGCGCACTTCGGCATGGGGCCTGAGGACTTTCGACTGGTGCAATGATGTTTCTGGCCAGAGTGTACGTTACCCTGAAGCCCACAGTTAACGACCCCCAGGGCAAGACCATTCTGGGTGGGCTGAAGGCCCTGGGCTTCGACCTTGCCAGCGACGTGCGGGCGGGCAAGTACCTGGAGATAAAGCTGGACAGCCGGGAGCGCGCCAAGGTGGAGGCGGAGGTGGAGCAGATGTGCAGCAAGCTGCTGGCTAACCCCGTCATCGAGAGCTACAGGTACGAGGTGGAAGAGCTGGCGGGATAGTCAAGGAATCAAGCCATGCCTGAATATTACCTCGGCATTGACGTCGGTTACTCCGAATCCCGCCGCACCACCGGACTCTGCCTTATCACCATTGACCAGACCAGTCTCCAATGGCGCTGCTGCAACACCGGCACCGAGGAGAGTGAGCGGTGGGAAGACCTGCGGGGCCTCGTGCCAAAGGGCGCATCATTAGCAGGCGTGGGCATAGACGGCCCACTAGCCCGTGACCTAAAGGTAGTCGACCATTACCGCAGCGCCGATGCACTGCTTTCAAGAGGTCGATTCCAGCGCCGTGGCAAGCCTGGCCCGACTAACTCTCCCACTGGCCGAGACCTCCACGCCCACGCCACGAAGTTAGCCATGCTGGTACTAAGTCTTCAGTCAGAGGGGATCTTGAACTTCAAGACGCCGACCACCCGGATTCTATTCACGAGGCTCGCATCCTAGAAGTCTTTCCTACTTCATTCCTGGCTGTTCTCCTGCCGTTTGAGCATGTTCCAACCAAGGTAAAACGCGGCGAGCGATCCGATAAGCTCTGGGAAACCGCCGTCCGAGAGCACTGTATGCAGCGCCTCGTCGAGAGGTTAGATCCAGGTCGGTCCCTGAAGGAGTCTCTTGAATCAATCAAGGATCACGACCACCGCGCCGCTTTCATATGTGCCCTCGCTGCTCTGTGCGTGGCCAGAAAGCAGTACGTGGCGGTTGGCGACCCGGATGATGGACACATTCTCCTGCCTCCCTCCGAATTCTGGGCACCGGAACTCTCGACCGACGACCGACCCTGGGCAGAGGTCACACTACGGGAGAACATCAATACGGTGCGCAAGGCTGGGGGACATTTTGCCAAGGCACAGATTCTTGGCAACGGAATGCCTTGGGACTAGGATGCTTTACGTGAGGACACTCCCTATCCCTTGTCCTGCAAACGCTTTAGCTGGAACAGGTACTGGTTGGCGTAGCCGGCGTTCTCACCCCACCTCTCAACTGACCAGATCCGGCCTGTTTTGTAGTTTAGCTTAGCTCCGTCCAGATACCAATCCTCCATCGCACGGCGTATCCACCGGTCTATCGGGAAGGCGCTCATCTTGTCCAGGGAGAAGAGGAGCACGCAGTCGGCCACCTTTTCCCCCACTCCGTTCAGGGACATCAGCACGGCTTTGGCTACGTCATAGGACTGGCCGCGCAGAGGAACAAGATCGATCTCTCCAGCGGCCACCTTCTCGGCGGCCTCGGCCACGTACTTGGCGCGGAACCCCATCTTCAAAGCCCTCAGGCTCATCTCCCCCGCTTCAGCGATTCTCTCAGGAGTAGGAAAGGAGTGATGCACGTACCCGTCCAATTCCAGGGATTCGCCGTACTCGCGAGAGAGTGTGTTCATTGTCCAGGAGATGCGCGGGATGTTGGAGTTTGCGGAGCAGATGAAGGACACCAGGCATTCCCACGGGTCCTGGCGCAGGATGCGCAGCCCCGGATAGCGGTCGATTGACCCAGCCATGTAGGAGTCGGTGTTAATTGCGGAGCAGATGGCTTCTAGGTCGTCGTCCAGGCGCAGGTAGTCCCGCAGCAGGGCCTCCACCGGCTCCGGCGAGGACAGCGAGCTTCGCGCCTCTATTCGAGAGCCGTCCTGCTTGAGGCCCAGCAGGTTACCCTGAACGACGCCGTATGACCACTCCCCGCGCCTGTGCCACCGGAAGGCCTGGCCGCTCTCCAGGGTGACCACCAAGTCAAGAGGTTGAGATACCTGGAGGCTCAGGGAGCGACTGCCAGCCATCTCTCCACTTCTCGCGACAGCTCTCTGAGGGAACCCTTGGACATGGTGCATTCTGGTATGGAGTCAAGAAAGACGCGGCCGTACCGCCGGGATATGATGCGCTGATCGAGCACGACGACCACTCCCCTGTCCTCCTCGCCGCGTATGAGGCGCCCGAACCCCTGCCGGAAGCGCAGCACCGACTGTGGCACAGCGTACTGGTTAAAGGGGTCTTCGTACAACTGCGACCGGGCTGCGAACACCGGCTCCGTGGGAACATTGAAGGGCAGCCTGGCGACCACCAGCGCCTTCAGCGCGCCGCCGGGTATGTCAACACCCTCCCAGAAGCTGGCCGTGCCCAGCAGCACCGACTTCGGCTCCTTCAGGAAGGTCTCCAGCAGCGCACGCGGCGGGCCGTCGACACCCTGGGCCAGCACCCGAAACCCGTCGCCCTCCAGGCTGTCCTTTATCCCGGAGCGAGTTGCCTGGAGTGAGGCGTGGGAGGTGAACAGGCCCATAGTCCGGCCCCCTGCGGCGCGGCATATGTCCATCAGCGCCTGCTGCAATGCTCCCCGATAGCCGCCGTTATTGGGATCTGGCATGTCCCCGGGCAGGCACAGCAGGACGGACTTGGGGTAATCGAATGGCGAGTCCACCAGAAGCTCGTCCACGTCCTCAAGGCCCAGCCGTTCGCTGATGTGACGGAAGTTGCCCTGGGTGCTCATGGTGGCGCTGGTAAGGACAACCGACTCCTTCTGCGAGAAGAGGCGCTCCTGAAGAAGCTCCCCAACCTCCAGAGGCGCGGCGTTCAGGGCTATCTCCCCTGCCCTGTTGTCCTGGGTCATCCAGTAGATGCGGTTGTCCTCCGGCTGAGCGACGAACGACCTGAGCCTCTCCCGGACTTCCCCGATATCGCCGGTTGAGGAGGAGACCTCCATAACCAGGGTATCCAAGCCGGCAACATGGGTTTCGTCCAGGCCGGACAGACCGACCGACACCCTCTCCAGGTTCCTGTACAGGTCAGCGAGAGCCAGGTCGGCGTTCTCCCAGGCCACCTCCAACTCAGACCAGTCCGGCTGCGCCCGGGAGCCGCGGGTGATCTGCAGAGTAAGCTGGCGGGCGTCGCCCTCCTCGTGGTGGTGCCCCAGGAAGCCGGCGAGAGCGGCCCACAGCTCGCCGACGCGTTCCCTGGCCCTGGGCAGCAGGGACTCGCCCTCGGCTGCGAGGGGTTCAAGGACCGCCGCCCTGGGTGAGGCGAATAGCTGGCCAAGGGCAACCCTGAGCGCGCCGTACAACCCCCGGCTGCCCTCCAGCCTCTCCAGGCGCTGCTCCATTATGCCCTGGGACAGACTCCACCCGAACTGCCGTGTAGCCTCCTCCTCCAGGTGGTGGGCCTCATCCACTATCAGGTAGTCGTAGTCGGGAATGCTGCCGGTGCCCTCCGCCAGGTCTCTCATCAGAAGGGCGTGGTTCACAACAACAATGTCCGAGGCCTCCGCTTTTGCCCGGGCTGCCCTCAAAAAGCAGCCTCGCTCACGCCAGTCGGGGCACTCGGCAGCGGAGATGCGGCTCCACTGGGCGGCGTCCCTGGGCGTCATGTTCATCTCCGCCCTGTCCCCCGAGGACGTGGTCTGGAGCCAGACCAGCACCTTGGAGGCCAGGTTCGCCTCTTCAGAAGAGATGGTCGCCTCTCCCCTCAGATAGCCCAGGCGTCGCAGGCACAGGTAGTTGTCCCTCCCCTTCAGAAGGGCAAAGGAGATGTCGCCAAGCTGCGGCGACCACTCGGCAAGGGCGCTGGTCAGAGTTGGCAGGTCCTTGGATATCAGCTGCTCCTGGAGGTTGATGGTGTTTGTGGACACCACCACCCGCGCTCCCTTGGCCTGGGCGAAGAGCGCCGCAGGAAGCAGGTACGCCATCGATTTGCCGACTCCCGTCCCGCCTTCAACCACCAGGTGTTTGCTCTGCTCCATAGCTTGTGCGACGGCCAGGGCCATCTCCACCTGCTGAGGCCGGTAGCGGTAGCTGTCCATGACCTGGGCCAGCGGGCCGTCCTCCTGGAAAAACCCGGCTATCGCGTCTTCTTCCTCATCGAATGGCGTAATCGGTGCGACGGTCGGCGGCGCTGCGGTATGCTCCGGTGCCGGAACCTTCTCCGGGACGGCCGGCGCGACGGCCGGCGGGCTTGCGACCCTTCTTTGACTGACGGCGCCCTGAAGTCGCAGAATCAGCTGGGCAAGGTGTGTCTGGGCCCTGGAGTGAAGCGAGTAGATCTCCAGAAGCACCGCTTCATCCATGTCAAGGGCCACTCCCTTTAGAGCGTCGAACACCCTGAAGGTGACCTCGGCGTCCGGCACGGCGCGGTGAGGCCTGGGATGCTGAATACCCAGGGACGCCGCCAGGGATGCGAGGGCGTACTCTCTCAGTTTGGGCAGAAAGATAGAGGCCATCTCCCGGGTGTCATAGCGGGGGTTGGACAGAGGCATACCCTTCTTCAACAGGAACTCTATGTCAAAGGCGATGTTCTGCCCCACTATGGGGCAGTCGCCGATGAAGGACTCCAGGCCAGGGGCCACCGAGGCGAAGGCAGAGGCCTCATCAACCTGCAATTGTGTGATGCCCGTCAACTCGCGGATGAACTGGGGCAGCGGTCTGTAGGGGTTTACCAAGGTCTGGAATGTATCCAGGACTCGGTCGCCCTGGAACTTGACCGCGCCCACCTCAATTATCTCGTCGGAGTCGGGATTGATTCCGGTTGTCTCCAGGTCCAGGGAGACGCAGGTCTCCTCCTGCCGAGGCCACAGGGGGCTAACGGATTGCGTCATGAAGTACGGAGCGCTCGTCTAAGGGGTACAAGGGCCACGACCTTTCTGGAGGATCTCGAAGATTTTAATCGGTTGGAGATTGGAGCGTCAATTGGAGAAAGTCCGCGATGGCCGTCCTCACCGGGACCGCCGACTGCGCTTCCATGACAACAAAATCAGCAAAACTATTGCCGCGGCGATGCTGATGCCATAGGGCCAGATTGGGAAGGACAGCAGGAACAGCCCTATGTTAATGAAGACTACGGCGGTGAGGGCAAACAGACCAATAAGGACTGCTCCGATGACAACAAAAGACAGGATTTTGCCCAGAATTCTCATAGCTTTCCCAGTATACCTGAGCGGCGCTTTCTAAGCCACACTACCCCTGCGAGCCGTTCACGGTGCAGGCAACGTACGGCTCATAGCCGGCGCTTCGCAGGTTATCTGCCAGGGACACGGCCTCCTCCTCGGAGTCGCACAGGGTGTACAGCGCAGGGCCGCTGCCCGTCAGATGCACCGTGTCGGCTCCCGCCTCGAGGAGGGCGCGGCGGTATTCCTCAAGGCTCGGAAAGACCTGCGACGCCACCTCCTCAAACACGTTGAAGAGCAGCTTGCCACCGGGCCTTTCGTTGTTCCTGATAAACGCCATCAGCCTGGTAGAGGCTGATCCATTGCTGTAGTGAGACGGGTCCAGGAGACCGTACAGGGTGGCTGTCTTGTCGGGCACCTCGTCCGGCGGGACCAGCAACAACAGATGCGAGGCGGGCATGGATAGAGTGCGCCGCACCACCTCTCCCCTGCCCTCCATCATCGCCGTGCCTCCCAGGAGGAAGAATGGCACGTCAGAGCCAAGGGAGGCGGCCAGGGGCATCAGGTCATCGCGGCCCAGGCCCAAAGACCAGAGCTCATTCAGGGCTTTGAGGGTAACAGCGGCGTCGCTGCTGCCGCCGCCAAGGCCGGCGGCCATCGGTATGGACTTGTCCAGGTATATCTCAGCGCCTCCGGGGTAGCCTGTGTGCTCCTTGAGGAGGGCGGCCGCCCTGAGCGCCAGGTTGTCCGGCGTCTCCAGGGATGGCTCGCTGCACCGCAGGGTGAGCCGGTCGGAAGGAGCGAAGCTCAGCTCGTCGCACAGGTCTATGGTCTGCACCAGAGACGCTATGGTATGGTAGCCGTCGTCCCGTTTGGACAGCGCCTCCAGCGTGAGATTCACCTTGGCGTAGGCCCTGACGGTCAGCACAGTCCATGCTCCCTGAAGACGGAGTACAGACTGCCCCACTCCTCCAAAGTCAACGCCTCTGCCCTTAGGGTGTAGTCGATGTCGGCCTCAAGCAGAAGCTCCTCAGCCCGCGCGCCCGTCAGGCCAAAGGCATGGCCGAGGGAGTTCCGCAGCTGCTTGCGAGGGCCACTGAAGCCGGCCCGTACCACCTGAAAGAAGGCTTCTCGGTCGTCTATCGGCAGCGCCGGCTTGGGGTACACGTCAATCCTGACAATGGCCGAAGTGACCTTTGGGGCCGGTCGGAAAGATCCGGGGTTTATGTAACCCGCGATGCGCGGCCTTCCATATAGCTGCACGCCCACTGACAACAGCCTCATTTTGCCGGGAGAGGCAGCCATGGACTGGGCCACCTCCCTTTGCACCGTGACCGCCATGAGGGAAGGCGGTTGAGGGCTCTCCAGAAACCGCCTCACGATGGGAGTCGCGGCATAGTACGGAAGATTCGCCACCACCTTGTACGGGCTGCCGACCACGGATGAGTCCCACTCGCGGGCGTCGGCGTGAATTACAGAAATGTTGGGAAAGCCGCTCAATTCGATCTTGAGGCTGGCTGCAAGGTGGTTATCCAGCTCAACTGCGGTGACCCTGGCTCCCGTCTCAGCCAGCAGCTTTGTCAGGAGGCCCGTGCCCGGCCCCACCTCCACCACCACGTCAGAAGCCCGGATGTCCGCAGCCGCAAGGACGCGTCGCAAGGCGCCCTGGTCCACCAGAAAGTGCTGCCCCAGAGACTTCCGCGGCGCGGCAGAGGTCGGTTCCAGGATGGACGGGCCGGTCACAGCGCCCATCCCCTGGCCGCCGTCAGGCCAATGCCAAGACTCTGCTCCGACCGCTCCCAGTGAATGATATCTTCCCCAACTACATTGTGAGTCAAACTTGCAGCCTCCGCCGGCGTAGCCTACCGACAAGAAAAGAAGCCGTGCACCCTCCTTCGACCGGATACCCAAGACATGCCCCACCGAGCGACTCGAGCCAGGCTTCCCTGGAGCACCCGTAAGCTTCCGCTTACCGCTGCTTCCTTCCGGATCTGACGGGGTTCACGGGCTTCCGCCGCCCAGGACCCAGCTCTCTACATCCACCCGGAGGATAGAGGCCTTGGACTCAAGCCTGGGGAGGGAGTTCCACCCCGCTGTAGCGGATTGCGGGTTCAGGGCACCGCTAGCTCCCCATGTAGCACGGCTTCCACTAAATCCTAGAGCAGCCTACTCGATGTGTCAACGCGTGGCTTCCCATTGGAGGCGTCACTCCCCGCTCAGAGCCTGCCCCGTACTTGATACGGGGCAGGCTCTGAGCGACAGCGAAGGGTCTAAAGTCCTTGCCTCCATTCCTCCTCTTCAATACTCGGACCAAGTTCTTGCTGAAGGATTTTAGATTCTTCGCCTGCGGCTCAGAATGACATATTCCAACAATCGAAAAACTCTGCCACCAACCCACTCATCTCCTTGGGCAAGCTCCGTCCTTGATACGGGGATGAGCGGGCGCCTGACCCAACGTGGATGCCCTAAACTCACAAATCTAGGCGTTGTTGTAGGGGCGGTTCGCGGAGTCTGTCTCACAGGTCTGGTTGGGGGATAAGGTAGATGGTCCGGCTGGGTAAGGCAAGAGGGTATGCGCCAAATGTAGGTATGACAGCCCACGGTGGGCTGAGTTTGCTCTTTGGAATATGCTTGGTCCGGGCCCCCCTGTTCCGTATACCCCGGTCAGCCCACGCCTTCCACAGGGTGCGCAGGTTGAAGGCCACCCCCAGCAGCGACCACTCGGCCGACACGTTCTGAAGACCCCGCAAAAGGAACCTCCGCACTCCCAACTGCTCCTTGATAATCCCGAAGACCGGCTCTACGAGGCCCTTCCTGCGCCAGTAGCTCTCCTTGGCCCGGTGCGTGAGCATCAACTCTCTGTGACGACGCAGTGCCCCTTCGTGGGGACCCGCTTCAATGGCTCGCCCGTGACGACCATCTACTGTGCACACCCCAAAGGCAGGACACCTCCGACACACCTTCCCAGAGGAGCGGTACAGACGCATCAGCACCCCTCGCGTGCTCTTCATCCGCGTGAACCGCAGACGCTCCCCATGGGGACACTCGTAGCTGTCCCTCTCCTCGTCGTAGATGAACCGGTCCTTGTGGTAAGGGTGCGAAAGCGCTCGTTGCTGCGACTCCGGCATCATCACCTGCTGCCCCCTTACTTCGCCTTCCTCCAGGTTGCTCCCCGAATGATAGCCTGCATCCGCCAACGTCACCTCAGCCCTGACACCCGTCGTCTCCTCCGCCACCTCCAGCATCGGAACCAACTGCGAGTGGTCGTTGGGGGCGGTCGTCACCGCCACCGCCGTTATCAACATACCCTTAGTCCCCGCTTCGCTCTCCGTGGGCGACACCATCGCCTGGGCGTTGTACCCAGGGCCTATCCTCTCTCGCCCCTTCATCAGCCGAGCGTCCCCGTCGGTGAGGTTCACCCGGTTGGAACCCTCATCCTCCTCAAGCTCCTTCATCGCTCTACGCACCCGCTCTCTCAACTCCATCTTCTCCGACAACTCCGGCGGCATCTGTGCCGGTCCGCCTTCCCCTCCACCCTCGTTCTGAGCCTCCATATCCTCTATGGCCTTCTCCACCCGCTCCAGCAATCGCCTCAGACCTTCCGCATCCAGGGTCCTGTCCCCACTGGCGTTCGCCCACACCTTCGTGCCGTCCACCGCCTGCAGGGCCAACTCCACCAGTTCCAGACTCACAGCCGTCTTCACCGTTCGCTTAAGCAGCCTCCGCATCTCCTGCCGATTTCCCTTGTAGAACCGCCACAGGGTGTTGTGGTCCGGACACTGTCGCCCGCTCAGCCACAGAAAGGGTATCTGTTCCCGACACGCTGCCTCCAGCTTCCGACTCGAACGCACCCCTCGCATGAATCCGTACAGCCACGCCCCAAGAAGCGCCCTGGGATGATAGGACGGCGCTCCCATCAAACCCCCATCCACGTCAATCCCCATTTCCAACCACTCCTCACGACTCAAGCCGTCCACGAACTCCGCTACAAATCGCACCGGATGGTCTGCCGGCGCCAACTCATCAAGACTGGGAGGCAGTATCCAAGATTGCTCTCGACCCATCGGACGCAGTGGCATATCTTTAGTCCTCCAGCGGCGGTTGTCACTTCCAACTATACCCTAACTTATTACACCCCGCCTGACTTCTGAGACAAGCTCCGCGAACCGCCCCTACATGGTTGCTTTGGCTCGCTCTTGGCTTGCCAGTAACGGCGCTCCCACGCTACTGCACCCCGAACCCTACCTCAATTATATCGTCGTTTCTGGGCACAAAGGAGGCTACGTCAACAATCCTTATGCCGTTCACGCGAAGGAACACCTCACCGGCGTCTCCACTGGGACACTCGTCCTCATTGGAGTACTCCTCGCCGCTGGGCAGCTTTATCCTGTCGTCGTCAAGCTCGAAACCAACGCTGGCAAAGTACCGTTGCAGAGTAGCGTTCCGTCCGACGTCCACAGCGGACTGGGGATGAATGTGGACCCGCCCGTCGCCGTGGGAATGCACCTGGCCGTCCGAAGCCTCGTCCGTCGGCAGGTCCTCGCCGCAGATGATTACCGTGTAGGGAGCGTGCCAGTGATCGCCAATCTGGGGATAGCGTTGCCCGCTACCCTCACCCCCAGACGAGGCCAGTATCAGAAAGGCCAGAAATCCCAACAGGAGCATCATGCCCCCCCCGATTCCAAGCCACATCTTCGGTGTGAACTTGCGTACTCGTCGCTCACCCCGTCGTCGTTCCACTCTACCTTGCCCGCGCATTGCCATTTGCCAGACCTCTATTCAGTAACGTATTTCCCGTACCCGGATCCTGAACGTTTTCTCTCGTATCCTCCCAAGCATAGCTTGAGACTTGAGGTATAATAACGCTAAATATAATCCAGCGCACCAGTCTAAACAATAAGGCGGGGAAAGTCCAATGGAGACGGCACAGCTAGAGCAGGAGTTGGGCAGGAGATTATCGGGAGAGGTCAGATTCGACCCTTACTCACGCGCTATGTACAGCACGGACGCCAGCATCTACCAGATCGAGCCTCTGGGGGTTGTGCTGCCCCGCAGCAAAGAGGACGTGATAGCCACGGTAGAGCTTGCCCGCCGGTACGGAGTGCCCATCCTGCCCAGGGGCGGCGGCACCAGCCTCGCCGGCCAGACGGTTGGCCGGGCCATAATAATCGATATGTCCAAGTACATGAACAATGTGCTGGAAGTCAACGCCGAGGAGCGTTGGGCGCGGGTGCAGCCCGGAATCGTCCTGGAGGAGTTGAACCATCGCATCCGGGACACGGGCCTGTTCTTCACCCCCGATCCCGCCACCAGCAACCGGTCCAACGTGGGCGGCGCAATCGGAAACAACTCCTGCGGCTCCCACTCCATCGTCTACGGAAAGACCGTCGACCAGGTGCGGGAGTTGGAGACGGTCCTGTCCAGCGGCGACGTCGCCCAGCTGGGACCGCTGACCTCCTCCGGGCTGGAGGCCAAGCTGCTCAGGGACGGACTGGAGGGTCAGATCTACAGGGAAGTGACGGACATCCTCAGGAGCGCCGCGGGCGATGTCGAAGAGCGGTTCCCCAAGATAATGCGACGCGTTGGCGGATACAATTTCGAACAGTTCCCGGACGGTTCTCCCTTCAACCTCGCCAAGCTCATCGTCGGCTCGGAGGGCACGCTGGCGACCGTTACGGAGGCCAAGCTGAACCTTGTGCCTCGTCCCAGAGCCACCGCCCTGCTGGTGGCGCACTTCCACGAGCTGAACGAGGCTATGGAGGCCACCGTGGCGACCCTGGATCACAACCCTTCGGCCGTGGAGCTTATGGGCCGGGTTATCCTGGAGCAGATGCGCATATCAGTGGGCTACGCCCGGAGGAGCACATTCATTGAGGGAGACCCGGAAGCCGTCCTGTTGATAGAGGTCTCCGGAGAGTCCGAGTCGGAGCTTGAAGCAAGGATAGACAGGATTGAGGGCAGCCTCAGACGAGCGAGCATGGGCTACGCCTTCGTCAAGATGACTGGCCGCGAGGAGCAGGCCAACGTGTGGGAGGTGCGGCGCGCCGGCATAGGGCTGATGATGGGAGTCAGCGGCGACGCCAAGCCAATCCCCTTCATCGAGGACTGCTCAGTCTCAACCGAGAAGCTGCCGGAGTACATCCGCCGCGTCGACCAGATGATCCGCGAGAACGGCACGGTGGCCGCCTACTACGGCCATGCAAGCGTCGGGTGCATACACGTGCGCCCCTTCATCAATCTGAAGCAGCAGGCGGACGTGGACCGGATGTACAACATATCCAGGGAGGCCAGCGAGTTGGTGATGGAGATGGGCGGCGCCATGAGCGGCGAGCACGGCGACGGCCTGGTCCGCAGCATGTGGAACGAGAAGGTCTTCGGTTCACGCCTCTACAACGCCTTCCGGGACGTCAAACACTCCTTCGATCCCACCGGCATCATGAATCCCGGCAAGATCGTGGACTCCCAGCGTATTGTGGAAAACCTCAGGTACGGCCCTGCCTACACGAGCCTTACGCCCACCACCAAACTCAGCTTCGCCGCCGAGGGCGGTTTCAACCGCGCGGTGGAGATGTGCAACGGAGTCGGACTCTGTCGCAGAACCCTCGACGGCACGATGTGTCCCTCGTACATGGCTACCCGTGAGGAGGAGCACTCCACCCGGGGCCGCGCCAACGCCCTCAGGGCGGCCATATCCGGCCTTCTACCCCAGGACGAGTTCACCAGCAAGCGGATGCACCAGGTGCTGGACCTGTGCCTGGAGTGCAAGGCTTGCAAGGCTGAGTGCCCCTCCCAGGTGGATATGGCAAAGATGAAGTACGAGTTCCTGAACGCCTATCACCAGAGGCACGGCTACTCCATGCGCGAGCGCATCTTCGCCCACATATCCGCCCTCAGCAGCGTGGGGTCGGCGCTGGCTCCGCTGACAAACTGGGCTTCCGGGCTGCCCCTGACTCGATGGGCAATGGACCGCTTCCTGCGGATAGACAAGCGCAGGCCCATGCTCCCCTTCTCACGGCAGAGCTTCGCCGGCTGGTTCCGCTCCAGAGAGAAGTCCGCGGACGACGGGCAGAGCCTCGGTCTGGTGGTGCTGTTCAACGACACCTTTATGAACTTCAACTATCCGTCCGTCGGCGTGGCCGCGACGAAGCTCCTGGAGGCGGCAGGCTTCCGGGTGGAGGTCGTTGAGCGCAAGTGCTGCGGGCGTCCCATGATATCCAAGGGGATGCTGGACGCGGCCCACGACAACGCCCGGTACAACGTCGACCTGCTGTACCCCTACGTTGAGCAGGGCGCGTACATCGTGGGATGCGAGCCAAGCTGCCTCCTTACATTGCGGGACGAGTACCCCAACCTCCTGAACGACGAAAAATCCAAGATGGTCGCAGAGAAGGCCCTGCTCCTGGAGGAGTTCCTTGATATGCTCAACCGGGAGGGGCGACTGAACCTCAGCTTCAAGGACACACCCAATAGCAGCCCAAGAAAGATGCTGTTTCACAGCCACTGCCACGCCAGGGCGCTTGTGGGCACAGCGCCGTCGCTGGCGGCCCTGCGGCTGCCGCCCGGCCACGAGGTGGAGGAGAGTAACGCCGGTTGCTGCGGCATGGCCGGGGCTTTCGGCTACGAGAAGGAGCACTACGACATCTCCATGACCATCGGCGGCCAGCGCCTCTTTCCCAAGGTGTCCGCGCTGGATCGAGACGCGGAGGTGGTCATTTCCGGCATATCATGTCGCCAGCAGGTCCAGCACGGCACGGGCCGCACACCCAGGCACCTCGCGGAGGTGTTGGCGGAGGCTCTGGAGTAGACGTCTCTTCCCTCGCTCGCGGGGGAAGGTTACAGCCTGCCCCGCACTTGATGCGGGGATGGGGGCACGTAGCGAGATACGCCAATGTCATTTGATGGTGGTACAATAGACGCCTATGGAACAACAACTCCGGCCCAACCTGCAATACGCCGTCTTCTGCTCGGAGTTCGTTGAGAGCTCCGGGCAGGCGTCCATCCTTGGCGTCCTGGACGGCGTGGACGTCAGGGGCACCATCCCGCGCGGCCAGCCCGTTCCCCGCAAGGTCTTTCCCCTCAAGCTGGTCCTGGGCATAAACGCGCCCGAAGGACCCCACAACGCCAAGCTGGAGATCACGCGGCCCGAAGGCGGCATATCGACCACCGTTGACCTGGAGAGCTTCGAGCTTCCCCCTGGCGAGTCGGTGCACCGCTGCATCGCCAACCTGGAGATGGAGGTTGAGGAGGACGGCATGTACACCTTCACCGTGTACATGGACGATATCCCCATTGGCTGGTCCGTGCTGCCCATTTCATTCCTTGTAGAGTTCGTTGACTAGGAGCGAAGCAACCCCAGCATCCTTACGGAGGTGAATCATGACAACCGAAGGTTACGCCCGGCCGGAGATCCTCGTTGAGACCGACTGGCTTGAGGAGCATCTGAACGACCCGGACATCCGCATAGTGGACTGCGACAACTACGACCTCTACCAGCGCGCGCACGTCGCGAACGCCGTGGGCATCCCGGAGCACAACTTCATCAAGAACCCGGATTACGCCAGCGACCCCGCCGGCTATCCCCTCGTTGCGTCGGCGGAGGACTTTGCGCGGCTCATGGGCAGAATGGGTATAGGAAACGACACGACGGTCGTGGCCTACGACGCCGGAGGGGGCACCCGCGCCGCCCGGCTGTGGTGGGCGCTCAACTACTACGGCCACACCAGGGCCAAGATGCTCAACGGCGGCTGGAAGAAGTGGCACGACGAGGGTCGTCCCACGTCGACGGACGCGCTGAGGCCGCCGGAGGCCTCCTTCACCTCGACGGAAATCCCCGACCTGGTCTGCCTGATGGACTACGGCGTATCGTGCGTTGGGGACCCGGATACGGTGTTCCTGGACGTGCGCTCGGACGACGAGTGGAGCGGCGCAGGCGCCCGCGGCAACAAGCGGGCCGGTCACGTGCCCGGAGCCGTGCACCTGGAGTGGCTGAACTTCGTGACCGGCGACAAGCACCAGACCGTCAAGCCCGCCGCTGAGCTGCGGGCGATGCTGGAGGAGCGCGGCGTTACGCCGGACAAGCAGGTGATCACATATTGACAGGGTGGCATCCGTGCGGCGCACGGAGCGTTCATCCTGGCCCTGCTGGGCTACGACCGCGTACGCAACTACGACGGCTCCATGGTCGAATGGGCCAACCGCGACCACACGCCACTGGTGATGGAGACGGCTGGCTGAGGGAGAATCCCTCTACGTCCTTTCCCCCCATAGTGGGCCCTTGTCAGAACTGCAAACTTTCCAACGGACCTGCCGACCCAATCATCTCAACATTCCAGGCGGTCTGTACATCTGAATTCTTGCGTAGGCGGATCATTCCAAACGAAGAATCTATTCGCCTAATACTTGCGCCCATTTCCCTAATGGTTCTTTGCACAGCGCTATCCCCGACTCTCACTCGCCTACTGTTGTGCAATGTAGTGGAATATGCAGCTGGGGTATACGACAAAATGCGTTGGACATCGCCTTCTGTCGGCAATTCCCTTCCGCCTCTTTGCCACGGCGCAAGCAATGCCATTGGCTCACCAAGTAGCATCTCGCTCCACACGCGTTCCTCATGCGCATCGTCAGAACCATGATGCGGAATCTTGAATACTGAGGCCTTCCAATTTGGCCGTTCGCTGGCACCGAGTATATCCAACCATCCAGACCGCTCCAAGTCGGAACCAAGGAGTAATACTGTCTCGTCCACCTTGATCAGCAAGACTACAGCAACTTTATTGGGAGTCAAAGAAGGGATACGTATTTTTGTTTCATAATCCTTCGGAACAAGGCTACCTATTTCCAGTAAGAACCCGGAGTATTCCTTATCGAAGGGAGAAAGTGACCATACCTCACATCCATTTCGATTATAGATACGACGGTTGGCAAACGCGAATACAGGCCTGGTATTCCTTCGCTCCAGCAGTGAGAATGCCTTGTACAGTTCTCTTGTACCAGAGCCATTAGGCGTTGCAGGGTTAGACTCAAGTGCTCCTACTGCCGCGAGAAATTCTGTTTTGGATAGGGCACTCGCACAACAAAAGGATGCA
Organism: Dehalococcoidia bacterium; assembly: GCA_965218945.1. Classification (GTDB taxonomy): domain Bacteria; phylum Chloroflexota; class Dehalococcoidia; order Lucifugimonadales; family UBA2985; genus DAOUJW01. The sequence continues at coordinate 1,146,285 of OZ244718.1, read as the reverse complement.
TTGCGACAGAGTTCGACCATTTCACCAACGCCTCGTATATGGTCGTCATGCCAGTGAGTCGCCACTATAAGCCGAACTGCGCTCGCGGGATTCGAGCCTATGCCTCTAAGGTAAGCTACTGCTGCCGGTTGAGATTCTGAGTTGAGGCACGAGTCCACTATCACCCAGTTGTCATTGCCAATATGGATGAGTGCACACTCTCCATAGCCAGGGCCAAAGAGGCTAATCTCAATTTCATCAGACTTTGGTGACTGATTTATTGGGTTCAGTCCACTAATGACTGCGTTATCCTCTCGGCCCATCCTAATCCCTCGGATCTATCTCTCTCGGTCATTACAGGAAGGTCGCGAAACACGATCTGTGAGATGCGCCGCTTGGTCCCGCTTGCTAACCGCTCATACCCGATGACCCAGCGGAAAATGCTGCCCGGACGCACCCGTTCAAGATCATTCTCTGAAATCTCGGACAAGGGGATTGTCGCTTCTTCCTCCTCGCGCGGTCTCATGGCAAGAGAGCCAAAGGGAGAGTGACTGTAATCGATCAGCTTTGCAGTAAATTCTTCGGTTCCCTTTTCAAGTACATACCCTTCCCACTCTTGTAAGGCATGAAACATTACACGCCGGGCGGCTTGTCTCAGGAGATCCAAACTTGGCAAACCAATTATGGAGTCTACACTGCTATTGGGCTCAAACCATGTCTGGCGACCATCGATATCAGACTCCGCAGCAATTGTATTGCGGGGAGAGACGCCTCTGTCATCCTTCAGGGCAATTTCAACATATTTCGCATGTAGTTCTCGAATTAGCTGGTCAAATGGGGGAGGAGTACCCGCAAGACGACTGTCGTCTGATGAGTAAGGAAGACTGTTGTCCACAAGAGCAAATGTGGTCTCATTCATTTTCATTCTCCTCATAGCGACATGAGATGATAAATAATTTGATCTGCTCGCCAAAGAGACTCATCGAAATTGTCTTCTAGCAACGTCACAATCTCACTGGTCGCGCCCTCTCTTTCAGGGTTTTCAACTTCATAGTGGTCATTGACTCTTACGTATATACCCGTGCGGCCTTCTCCGACCCGTCTCGATGGCTCTACCGTCACACTTATGTGTCCTCCAGAAGGTCTGCCTTCCGGTTGCACTTGTGCCATAGTAAGGGAGGTCATTCCACCGTGGTTTCCGTCTGGTTCAAGTTTCTTACCCCATTCTCCCCATGGCTTAGTAGGAGCCAGTAACCTGCCTATCTGATCTCGGACGCTAAAGCTGTTCACCAAGTAGTGTACTTCGCGGTTGATCCCCATAGCTCCTACGCGTGTATGGGGAAGGTGTTCGCGGAATATACGGACAACTAAGTCTCGAAGTCGTACAAATGGAGACTGAGTTGTGCTGACTGAAAAGCGTTCAGGAATAACTTGAAGGTTGAGCCATTCCGCTTCGAACATCGTAATCTGTGGAAGAGCAACTTTCAGATCTGCGATGTCGACTGTACTTTCAGGAAGAAGACCCCTCCACGCAAACCACGCAGGAGTAAGTATCGATGGGTTGAAATTACCAACCATGACCAACGAAACACTGGTAATTTCAGGTTCAATCTTCACTTTGCTAGATTCTCCTATTGCACAGCTTCTTCGTCGTTCGCCCGCCAAGGGCCAATAGCTTCACCTTCTCAGCTTTGGCTACCGGAAACACGCCATAATCTCCCACAAGAATCCCCTACTAATGTATACAATTTCTCCCTGTCTTCTGGGAGTCCAGTGTGTCGCGGATACAATCGACCTAGCTGCGCTACTAAATGTATCAGATTCTTGCCCCACATGAGAAGTCCAAAAGGCGGAATTGGAGCCGGCGAAGCGCTCTTGTTTAATTCGACTCGTTTAACCATGACTGTGGATCTACATCTATCTTTAAATCGCACCATCTTATTTTTCTACTGCTATTGTATCTCAATTCATAGGCAACAGTCTCTGCCACATCTCCACCCCCTCCCTCTCGTTGACACCGCGGCAGGCCCCTGAGAAAATGGCGCCAGTCCAAACCTACCCTTCCCTATCATGTTCTTAGGAGAGGCGCCCAATGACCCAATCTCAACCGACCGCAGCCCTTGACCACCTCCGCATTCTCGACCTCACCAACGGCCTTGGCCAGATGTGCCCCCACTCTGCAGGCCCAGGCCACACAAGGACGCGTCTCAGGACAAAAGAAGCCAAAATGGACGGGACGCTGTGTCGCAGGGTATTGTATGATTGACACCGAGATAGCCGTGGATAGAAGCCCAAAGGAGACAGAATGACACTGGAGGACAGGGTCAGCAACCTGGAGAATAATTTTGACGTAGTTGTAGGCGCGCTTGAACAAGTCACCCAGGCGCTTCGCGGCATTTCGGCTAAGCAGGATGAGCACTCTGCCGCCCTCCAGAACATCATGACGACTCAGAGCGAGCACTCTCAGTTGCTCATTGAGCATTCTCAGCTTCTGGGTGAGCACTCTCGGCTGCTCGCTGAGCACTCTGAGGCCATCCGCTCAATAATGGCCACCCAGAACGAGCACTCCCGGACACTCGCTGAGCACTCTGAGGCTCTCCAAGCAGCTATTGACAGGATGAACGAACACACCCGGATGCTTCTTGAGCACTCCGTTGACCTTCAGTTCATTAAAGATATGCTTGATAGCTCTTCGGACCAGGAGGACGCCCCATGACCCAACCGCAGCCCGCCGCAGCCCTTGACCACCTCCGCGTTCTCGACCTCACCAACGGCCTTGGCCAAATGTGCCCCCGCGCCCTCGGAGACCTTGGCGCAGACGTCATCAAGGTGGAGCCAACCGAGGGCGACCCCACCCGTCGCATGGCGCCCTTCGCCGGCGATGAGCCGGGGCCGGAGCGCAGCCTCCGCTTCATCCACGCCAACCGCAGCAAGCGCAGCGTCGTCTTGGACATGTACTCGACGGAGGGCCGTGACATCGTGCGCGCCCTGGCGGAGCGCTCCGACATCCTGGTGGAGGACCGGACGCCCGGGTACATGGCGGGCCTCGGTCTGGGCTATGAGAAGCTGCGGGAGTTGAACCCCGCCCTCGTCTTCGTCTCCATCACGCCCTTCGGCCAGTCCGGCCCCCACTCCCGCTACCGCGGCGGCGACCTCATAACCCAGTCGACCTCCGGCATGATGATTGCCAACGGCGACGACGGAGCGAGACCGTGCATGGCGCCATACGAGATCACGGCCCAGGTCGGCTGCGTACAGGCGGCCTTCGGCGCGTTGCTGGCCATCCGCGCCCGCAGGATCACCGGCCGGGGCCAGCACGTCGATCTCTCCCTCCAGGAGGCCACCATATCGTCGGAGCACCCCTACATCTACCGCTACTCCCACGAGAACGTCATCACCCGCAGGGAGGGCAAGCACTCCCCCTTCGGCGCGGTCAACACCTACCTCTGCAGCGACGGCAAGTACGCCAACATTTCAGTGTACAACGACGGCCACTTCGCCCGCCTGGCGCGGGACATTATGGAGCATCCCATACTCTCGGAGGATGTCTGGATGAACCGGACCGTCCGCCGGGAAAACCGGGAGCTTATCGACACACTGCTTGAGGAGTACACCGAGACCGTGGAGTGCGACGAGCTAGTGGAGCGGGGCCAGCGCATCGGCATCCCAGTCACCCCCGTTATGACGGTCGACGGCTTCGTTCACCATCCCCATACGGAAGCGCGGGAGTTCTTCGTGGAGATGGACCATCCCGTCATAGGCAGGCACCGCGCACCCGGCCCTCCCGTGCAGTTTGGCGCTTCCCCGTGGCAGGCCACTCGACCTGCGCCCCTGCTGGGACAGCACACGGAGGAGGTCCTGCAGGAGATCAACGATATTCAGCCTCGTCGCCTGGACTTCGCCGACGCTGCGGACGCCTCCCGTGCCCCGAAGTCCTTCAAGCCCCTGAACGGCGTACGCGTAGCGGACATGACCAGGGCCGTGGCCGGTCCCGTCTCCACCCGATACCTGGCTACGTTTGGCGCTGAGGACATCAAGATCGAGGAGGCTGGCGCTCCGCCGGCGCAGGAGCCGCAGGAGCTGAACCGGTGCAAGCTAAGCTGCATCGCCGACGCCCGCATGCCCGGCGGCAAGGAGCTTATACAGGAACTGGTGAATGTCAGCGACGTTGTCGTCGAGAACTTCAAGCCCGGCGTCATGGACAAACTGGGCATCGGCTACGACGACCTGCGCCGGGGCAAGCCGGACCTGATTATGATTGCGATGCCCGGCATGGGCAGCACCGGCCCGATACGCGACTACCTTGCCTACGGCCAGCAGGTCATGGGCCTGACCGGCCTCACCCACCTATGGGGACATCCTGAGTCGCCACTCAACACCCGCATCAAGATGCCGTACCCGGACTTCGTTACAGGCTCCTTCGCGTCCTTGGCGGTTGTGGCCGCCCTGGAGTGGCGCGAGCGGACCGGTGAAGGTCAGTACATGGAGATCGCCCAAGTTGAGGCGACAGCTCACCTGATGGGCGTTGCCTACATGGACTACCTGACGAACGGCCGCATAGCGCAGCCCAGGGGCAACTTCAGCGACACCCAGGCCCCCCACGACGTCTATCCCTGCCTCGGCCACGACGCCTGGTGCGCTATAGAGGTGGGCACGGACGAAGAGTGGCAGGCGCTGGTCCAGGCAATGGGAAGGCCCGCATGGGCGCAGGATGAGCGGTTCCAGACCCTCGCAGGCCGGATAGAGCACAAGGAGGACCTGGACAGGGGCGTAGGAGAGTGGACGCGCGGGCTGACGCCCCGGCTGCTGATGAACACGTTGCAGAAGGCCGGCGTGCCCGCTGGCATAGTGGCCAACGGAGAGGACCTCTACTACGACATTCACCTTCGCTCCCGGCCCGGGGCCATCGTCTCCATACACCATCCGGGCCTGGGCGTGATGGACTTCAAAGGCGTCAACGTACACCTGTCGGAGACGCCCGGCTGGGCCGGCGACGCTTCTCCAGTGAGGGGCCAGGACAACATGTACGTTTTTCTGGGCGTCCTGAGCCTAGACCATGAGCGAATTGAGGAGCTGGCCTCTAGCGGGACGATTACGTAGGGCGGCGGGCTCTTCACGGTAAAGATGGCGTTAGAGAAGCGGTGCAATGGTCGAGCTTGACTACATTACCATAGAGGGTTTCAAGAGCATTGCGTCCGTTCAGAAGTTGAAGCTTGGCCCCCTCACTGCGCTCATAGGGCCCAACGGCTCCGGCAAGTCTAACTTCCTTGGCGCGTTCTCATTTCTGAACGCCATAAGGCAGGGGCGTCTGCAGGAGTACGTCCTCAGGGAAGGAGGCGCGGAAAGGATCCTGCACTTCGGCTCCAGGGTTACCAAAAGGGTCCGCTTTCACATCTCATTTAGAGATGAAGTCGACCAGTACGAAGTCAGCCTTGAACCCGATAACGAGGACAGGCTGTTTCCGGTGGGTGAGGTCGCCTATTTCTGGAACAAAGTGCTATACCCGGAGGAGCCATACTCAGAGGGCTTAAGCCGCATCGGGCTGGAAGCCGGGGTAAGCCGACTTGGTAGAAGAGTTGTGGCATACGTGCAGCGCCGCCTTGACAGCTGGCGTCTCTACCACTTCCACGAAACCGGCTTTGATTCCCCAATGAAGAAAACGGCGGATGTGAACGACAACCGCTACCTGCGCCCGGACGGGTCTAACCTTGCCCCGTTCCTGTACCTGCTCCGGGAGAATCATCCGGATTCATATAACCTGATTGTGGGCGCAATTAGGCAAGCGGCACCCTTCTTCCGTGACTTCCGGCTGGAGCCGCAGATGCTGAACCCGGACAAGATGCGGCTGGAGTGGCTGCACGAGGGCACAGACGCCTATTTCGACGCGTCCTCGCTATCCGACGGTACGCTGCGCTTCATTGCGCTGGCTTCCCTGTTCCTTCAACCCTCGGAATACAGGCCATCGGTGATTCTGGTGGACGAACCGGAACTGGGCATGCACCCCTACGCCATTACCCTGCTGGCGTCGCTTATGAAGCAGGCTTCAACGGAAGCGCAGGTTGTAGTCTCTACCCAGTCGTCCCTTCTCCTGGACCACTTTGAGCCAGAGGAGATTCTAGTGGCGGAGCGGGTAAATGGGGCCACGGAATTCACCCGGCTCTATACACCCCGGCTGGCGCCTTGGCTGGAGAGTTACAGCCTGGGCCAGCTGTGGGAGAAAAACGAACTGGGCGGGCGGCCAAGGCCGGAGTGACGGAATGACCCGTATTCTTGCACTGGTAGAGGGCCAGACGGAGGAGAACTTTGTAACCCATGTCCTAGCCCCGCATCTATATGCCTTCGGCTACACCGCCGTCAGCGCGCGCCTGCTTGGAAACGCCCGCCAACGCAGCCGCCGCGGCGGCATAAGGCAATGGACCTCCACGCGCTCGGATATTCTGAATCACCTGAAGGGGGACAATGCTGTTTTTGTTACTACAATGGTCGATTACTACGGGCTGCCGGACACTTGGCCGGGACGTCGGGAGGCAGGAAGCCTGAATAGCCCGAAGGAGCGGGCGGCCGGAGTAGAGCGGGCTATCCTGGATGATATTGCCAATTCCCTTGACAGCGATTCCGAAACCCAACGCTTTGTTCCATACGTGGTTATGCACGAGTTCGAAGGCCTGCTGTTCAGCTACCCGATTGAATTCGCTCGTAGTATTGGAAAGCCCGACCTGGCGACCAGCCTTCAGGAGATACGCGCCGGCTTCAGTTCACCGGAAGAGATCAACGACTCCTCTGAGACCGCACCGTCCAGGCGAGTTCTGGACTTGTACGCAGGCTACCAGAAGCCCTTGATGGGCGTTCAGGCCGCCAATGCAATTGGCCTAGACGCCATTCGCGGGGAGTGTCCACTATTCAGCGAGTGGATAGGCAAACTCGAGCGGATAGCGTAGGACGGGAGTGGACTCTCGAGTCTGCGAGAGTGACGGCCCGGCAGAAGTCGTTGCACCCGCTCACCTACTTCGACAAGCTAAGTGCGAGCAGACAAGCGCGCCCGCGCGCGGTTGACAACCCATAGGGCCACTAATAATGCGGATCCGCAGCCTTTACGTAGCCGGTCAATGGTGCGCAGGATGAAAAAGACCGCACAAACGCGCACGTAACTCCAATATGGCTACTATCGTCTTTACTCAGGCAATATGTAACGAACTACGTCACTGCATAGCCCTCGCATGCAACACAACTTGACAGGAAAAAGGGCATTTGCAATAATATCCTCGGCATCCAAATTCGAAACTGGAGGTGACGCTTGCCCAAACAATCACCGGTCCCTGACGACTTCAGCAAGCCCTTCTGGGACGCTTGCAACGAGGAGCGGCTGATCTTGCAGAACTGCAAGGCCTGCGATGCTAGACGCGGGCTCAACGCCCTGCAATACCCGCCCTCGCCCACGTGCGTCAGATGCGGCGCTTCGGATTCGCTGGAATGGCTGGAGATGAGCGGACGCGGCAACGTAAGGGAGTACTGCGTAATGTACGACTGCCGGACCCGGTCGCTACAGGCGGACCAGCCCTTCAACATAGTCGCAATAGAGTTGGAGGATGACCGCAGCGTCCTGATGTACTCACACCTGCCCGGAACCCCGGTGGACGATGTCCCCATAGGAGCCAAGGTGCAGGTGGAGTTTGAGGTAACCCCGGCCACGGGCCAGAAGATCCCAGAGTGGCGGGTGGTGGAGTAAAGCCGCCTCCGAATCCTGGAGAATAGAAACCGCATAGAGAGGTAGAAAATGACTACTGGACCGACTCAGAATGCACCAGCGTCCATGTATCGGAACAAGGATGGGCTTGGAGTATGGGAGCATCGCGGCAAGGTGGCGGCTGTCGGCATAGGCCACTCCCCCACTGCCCGACGATGGGACGAGACCCCTGAGTCCAGCCTGGGCGCTTGGTCGATCATGGCCCTGCGCAACGCCTTGGAGGACGCCGGCGTCTCCCCGGACCAGGTGGACGGCCTTGTGATCAGCCCGGGGAGCCTGGGTGAGCCCTGGTCTCCAAGGCCCGTTCCCGAAGATTTCGCCAATATGTTTCAGTTGACGGACAACCCCAACGACGGCCTCAGCCAGATGAGCGCGGACTTTGTGCTCAAGAACATGCCGGAACTGACCAACGTCAACTTCACAATGTACGGCCCCGGGTGCATGTCCAACGCCATCTGTGTCGCCGCACAGGCCATAGGCGACGGCATGACCAACACCTGCCTTGTGCTGACGGGACGGAACAACCTGGCGGGCCGCTACGGCCAGTACGGCGCCAACGCCCAGGACACCGTCTCCGGAGCGGGACAGTTCACGGCGCCCTGGGGCCCCACCGGTCCCACCGGGGACGCCCTGAGCTTCTCCCAGTACCTGCGCAAGTACAACGTCAAGAAGGAGATGTTCGCTCCCTTCGTCGTTAACGAAAAGCGCAATGGCCTCATGTTCCCGGAGGGGTTCTTCGCCCAGCACAGGCCGGACGAGGTCATAACCATAGAGGACTACCTGGCCGCGCGCTGGATAGTCAAGCCCCTGAACCTGTACGACTGCGACATACCAATGTGCGTCTCAGTGGCCTATCTCTTCACCACCGCAGAGCGGGCCAAGGACATGAAGCAGGACCCGGTCTACATCCTTACCCACGCGACAACCAAACCCAATTTCGGAATCTGGCAGACGCTGGAGGGCGCCGAGGCATCCACGGACAGCACGGCCCGCAAGCTGTATGAGGGTTCCGGCCTCACGCCAGCCGACATCGACATCGAGAACATGTACGACGGCTACACCACCTTCCACAACTACTACCTGGAGAGCCTCCAGTGGCACGGCGTCGGCAAGGGCGATGCTCTTCACTTCTACCAGGGCGACATCAGCGTTGAGGGACCGCATCCCATCTCCTCCAGCGGAGGCAACTCCGGCAGTGGTCGCACGCGCATATGGATGCACACCGACTCCATCCAGCAGCTTCAGCAGCGAGCCGGGCAGAGACAGGTGCGCATAAAGAACGGCAGGCCGGAGACCGCCGTATCCGGCGGCCCCATGCCCCAGACCGGCGACTTCATGATATGGAGCACCAGCCCGGACTAGGAGAAGGACCCGCAACTCTCAGGGGAAACGGAGGTGTTTCGTCGGCAATCAGGCGTTAAGAGAGGCAACTACAATCGTTGAGATTAGGGCAAATCGCTACGAAATACGTCCAGCGTATGTCGCACTACGGCAACACCTTGACAAGAAAAAACATATCCAGTAACCTTGCTGAAGTGCGCTAAATAAAGCACAAATATAGATGGAGGTGAGAATTGCCTAAACAGTCTCCCGCACCTGCGGAAGGTGACATAACCAAGCCATTCTGGGACGCAGCAAACGAGGACCGTCTGATTGTGCAGCGATGCCTGGCCTGCACTGACAGGCGTGGCCTCACTGTGCTACAGTTCCCCCCGGAACCCACGTGCGTGTGGTGCGGCTCGGGTGACTCCCTTGAGTGGTACCAGGTGTGTGGTCGCGGCACCATCGACACCTACGGTATCTTGCACGACGCCGCCCAGAGGCAGTTGCAGCCTGACCAGCCCCTGAACGTGGCTGTGATCTCCCTTGAGGAAGACCCTCGGTGCCAGATGCTCTCCCACCTTCGGGACACCCCGGTGGACGAGATTCCGATTGGCGCAATCGTCGAGGTGATCTTCGAAGTGACCCCGGCTACGGGACAGAAGGTCCCTGAGTGGCGGGTGGTAGGCTAGGACCGCCCTAGGACCTGAAAGCAAGAAATCACATAGAGAGAGGTAATAAATGACTACTCAGAGAGCCCCTGCATCGACGTATCGCAACAGAGAGGGACTGGGTCTGTGGGAGCACCGCGGCAAGGTTGCAGCGGTGGGAGTAGGCCACTCCCCCACCTCCCGGCGCTGGGACGGCACCGCGGAGAACTGCATTGGCGCACTGGCCGTTGACGCCCTGCGAAAGGCCATCGCCGACGCCGGCGTCAACCCGGCGGACGTTGACGGGCTGGTAATGGATCCCGGCACAACTACAGGCGCACACTGGGAAGAGGGCGACCCCATTCCCATGGACGTGGTCAACGCCTTCAACGCCACGGACGACCCCCTGGACGGCATTGCCAAGCTGAGCGCCGAGTGGATCCTGAAGAACATGCCTGAGCTTTCGGGCATCAACTTCACATTGTACGGCCCGGGTTGCATGTCCAACGCCATCGTCGTAGCCGCACAGGCAGTCGGCGACGGCATGGCCCACACATGCCTGGTGCTTAAGGGCTGGCACAACCTGGCCGGCAGGTACTACCAGGGCGGCGCCGCCGCACAGGAAACCGTGGACGGAAACGCCTGGGGTCAGCTGTGGGGCACCCGAGCGGGCACCACGGACGCCTTCACCTTCCAGGAGTACCTGCACAAGTACAACAAGACCCATGACATGATGGCCAACTTCATCGTCAACTCCAAGAAGAACGGCCTGATGTTCCCGGAGGGCTTCTTTGCACAGAACAGGCCCGAAGAGATAACCAGAGAGGACTACATCAACGCTCGATGGATCGTCAAGCCGTTGAACCTCTTTGACATGGACATCCCCATCATGGGCACGGCCGCCTACCTGTTCACCACCGCAGAGCGGGCCCAGGACATGGCGCAGAAGCCGGTCTATATCCTCAACCACGTCACTACCCGCCCGAAGTTCGGACTGAACCAGGGTCTTGAGAACGCCATGCTCTCCACCGAGGCCACGGCCCGGAAGGCCTTTGAGGGCGCGGGCATTCAGTCGTCCGACCTGTCCTTTGAGAACATGTACGACGGGTTCACGGTCTTCCACAACCACTACCTGGAGGGCCTGCGCTACGGAGGCATGAAGAGGGGCGAGGTCTTGGACTTCTACGAGTCCGAGGACATCAGCATCTCTGGTCCGCATCCCGTATCCCCCAGCGGCGGCAACTGCGGCAGCGGCCGAACGCGCTTCTGGATGCACACCGACAGCATCCAGCAGCTCCAGGGCCGGGCCGGCGACCGCCAGATCAGCAAGCCGGCAGAGATCGGCATCTCCGGCGGTCCCATGCCCCAGGGCGGAGACTGGACAGTCTGGAGCTCCACCCCCGGCTAAATCCTCCCAAAGAGGAAAAGCTAGTCCAAAAGAAGGGCCTCCGATCCAATTGGATCGGAGGCCCTTCGGTTTACCGTCTTCAGCTTACTTACAGAATGTCCAAGAACTCTGGGCCGTGCCCCCCTAACCTACCTTCCTTCGCTTGCCGGGAAAAGTTGGCTGTGGCAACGGAAACTCGTCTCCCCCTAGCTCAGCCCAGACAGCTCCACCACTCTCGCCTCGCGCTTTCCATCGCCAAGCTCCAGAATTGCAACCTGGCCCAGCCTTCGCACGTTCCTGGGCAGCGACGGGCTGCCAGGGTTGATGAAGAGAATGCCCTCGTGCTCTTCCACCACGGCGTAGAGGGTGCGCCCGAAGACCACAATGTCCACCGGGGTCTCAAAGAAGTCCTTCACCATTTGGGTCAGAAGCTGGTCCGGCAGCCGCTGTCTCCCAATGGAGCCGGGCATGATCTCGTCGCTCAACCTGGGCAGCCATATCTCGTTCACCATGCCAATGGTTTGACCCTCCAGCTCAATGACCTGCTGCTGAGCGACTCGCGGGTCGCCGGGGACCTCCAGCATGAAAGGCTGGGGCTGCTCAGCCTGGCCGCCCTCCAGCCTGGCGGCCGCCGTCACGGGCGCAATGCGCTCCAGCCAGTCCAGCACCTCTTTGGAGTGGATCCCGCCGGCGTGAAATATCCTGTCCACGCCTTCAAAGGCCCGGGCTACCTCCTGTGGTATTTCCTCTCCACTGCGGGCGCGGGTGTCGGAGATGATGCCTATCTTCATTCTTACCTCCAGCTTTCTTTCGTCCTGCCGCATTGCAATACGGCCGCAACCGGCCTGTCTCATTTAGCGACCTCAATATGCCACACTTGAGGCCATGCCGCAACTGGAGCTTTGGTGACGGACGGAGTTCCCCGGCAGCGCTAAGATCCCCGGAACATCCAAAACAAGCAAAGCGAAACGCCAAAAGCGGCGCAATTCTCGACCTGTCGATTGACACGCGGCATCTTCCGCGGCCCGGCAACGGCCCGATGGTGTGCCCAGACCTGAGTAAACGATGCTATCCGAAACTACAAGAATATACGGCGTTGACAGCTTGGCCTCATTATCCTAGAATCGCCTTGGTGTACCATTCTATATTTAGGGAGGTGGGATTTGCCCAAACAGTCTCCGGTACCCGATGAACTAAGCAAGCCCTTCTGGGACGCCTGTAACGAGGATCGGCTGGTAATGCAGACTTGTACAGCCTGCAACAGGATACAATTTCCGCCTGAGCCAACCTGCTATAAGTGTGGCTCCAAAGACAATCTGGAGTGGAAGGAAGTCAGCGGTCGGGGCAAGATCTACTCGTACGGCATCATGCACGACTCGCGCATCAGGATACTGCAACCGGACCAGCCATTCAGCATTGCGCTGGTACAGCTGGAGGAGGACCCGGGCATCCTCTTTTACTCCCACCTGCCAGGCACCCCGGTAGACGAAGTGCCGATAGGGGCCAGCGTACAGGTGGAGTTCGAGACAACTCCGACGACGGGCCAGAAGGTCCCTGAGTGGCGGGTGGTCGGCTAGAACACCTGCCATCACAGATATAGTCAAGATAATCAGAAGGGAGTAGACAATGACAACTTCACGAACTCCACAAGCGCCAGCCTCCACGTTTAGAGGCACAGAGGGCCTCGGGGTGTGGGAGCACAAGGGAAAGGTAGCGGCCGTAGGAATCGGGCACTCCCCCACCGACCGGCGTTGGGACCTCAGGCCAGAGACCAGCGTGGGCGCTTACGCCATCATCGCCCTCCGGAACGCAATGGAGGACGCAGGCATTACGCCGGACCAGGTTGACGGCCTTGTCCTGGACCCGTCCACAACTACTGGCGCTATGTGGCCGGCTGACAGGCCCATTCCGGATGAGTTCTCCCAGGCCTTCAAGCCGGGCGCCAACAAGGTGGACGGCATCAGCGCCCTGAGCACGGAGTGGCTGGTAAACAACATGCCGGAGCTCAGCGGCATCAACTTCAGTATGTACGGCTCCACGTGTATGTCCAACGCCATATGCGTTGCCGCGCAGGCCATCGGTGACGGCATGACCAACACCTGCCTGGTGCTGAAGGCGTGGGACAACCTTGAGGGACGGTACGCCCAGGGCGGCGACAACGCCCTGGACACCATCGGCGGCAACGCCCAGTGGAGCAACCCCTGGGGCGCAACAGGCCCCTACTACCCTGCCCACTGGTTCACCAGCTACACCAACAAGTATGGCGGCAACCACGACATGATGGCTCCCTTCGTGGTCAACTCCAAGCGCAACGGCCTCCTCTTCCCGGAGGGCTTCTGGGCGCAGCATCGGCCGGAGGAACTCACCGTTGAGGACTACCTGTCCGCTCGCTGGATCGTCAAGCCCGTGAACCTGTACGACTGCGACATCCCAATAACGGTCGCCGTGGCCTACGTCTTCACCACAACCGAGCGAGCCAAGGACATGAAGCAGAAGCCCGTCTACATCCTCAACCACTCGGAGGCCAGGCCGAAGCCCCGCAGCGTCGAGTTGACGCTGGAGGAGTGCGAGGACTCTGCCGCGAGCCTGGGCAGGCGTCTGTACGAAGGCGCAGGCATCACCGCCAGTGACCTCTCCTTCGAGAACATGTATGACGGCTACACCCTGTTCCACCATCTGATGATGGAGGGTCTGAACTACAGGGGCGTCAAGCAGGGCGAGGGTCTGGACTTCTACCAGACGGACATCACCATTGAGGGGCCGAACCCCGTGTCGCCCAGCGGCGGCAACGCAGGCAGCGGCCGCACCAGAATCTGGATGCACACGGACTGCATACAGCAGATCCAGGGCCGCGCCGGCGCACGGCAGATCAGGATACCGGCGGAGACCGGCGTATCCGGCGGGCCGCATCCCCGCGGCGGCGACTTCGTTGTGTGGGGATCCACCCCCGACTAAGCCTTCGCCACGGCATACAGGACTACCGCGTGTGGGCCTCCTCTCTTCTATTGAGAGGAGGCCCACCGGTTTTGAGATAGGCCGAATCATTCAACCCGGCCCGCACGCTCATGTGGTTCGACACGCCCACCATGCGCGGGCGAGAAGAATCCAAGTGCGTGCGCATAATCGCTTCGGCGCGACCACTCCGACTGTCACTCCCATGCAGGTGGGAGTCCACACCCAGGTGCATGAACCCCTTCCCCCGCATAGCGGGGGAAGGTTGGGATGGTGGCACCCGGGAGTTACATAAAGGCCCGTCGCCTTCCCAGTCCGTTACACACTCGCGCGGTCTCACACAGACGTAGTCAACATTGACATCAGGCGTGGATTATCCTATCATCGCCACTAGTCCGCAAAACTAAATCGGAGGTGAGATTTGACCAAACCATCCCCTGTACCGGACGAAGTAAGCCAGCCCTTCTGGGACGCCTGCAACGAGGGTCGGCTGGTGGTACAGAACTGCACGGCCTGCAGCAGGCTGCAACACCCACCGCAGAAGGCGTGCCTGGCATGCGGCTCAGATGCCAATATGGAGTTCCGCTCGATGAGCGGACTCGGCAAGATCCACGGGTACCTTGTCAGCCACGACTCCCGGGTTATGATGCTGCAGCAGATTCAGCCCTTCAACCTCGCCGTGGTAGAGTTGGAGGACGCCCCCGAAATCAAGATGCTCTCCCACCTCCCAGGCACCCCCACAGACGAGGTTCCAGTGGGCGCCACGGTGCAGGTGGAGTTTGAGGAAAGCTTCAACGGCCAGAAGATCGCCGAGTGGAGGGTGGTCGCCTAGACCATCTCAACCCTGAACGGATACGAATTCATTCATAGATAGAAAGAGGTGAAACATGGCGCCAACTCAAAATGCACCGGCCTCGGTGTACCGACGCGACGAGGGGCTGGGCGTATGGGAGCATCGCGGCAAGGTGGCGGTGGCAGGCTATGGGCAGGCCCCGACCGCCCGTAGGTGGGACGGTAACCTGGAGACCAGCCTGGGCGCATGGCAAATACTTGCGGTCCAGAAGTGCCTGGATGACGCGGGAATCACCATAGACGATGTCGACGGAGTGGTTGCCTGCCATCAGGGCATGGGAGACGCATGGGGCCCCCGCGAATTCTTCGCCCCGCCCTACCACACCGAGGACGGCCTCAGCGGAGTGAGCGCGGACTGGATAGTCGAGAACATGGGCCTGAAGAACGTCAAGTTCACGTCCCACGGACCTGCCTGCATTTCCAACGCCCTGTGCGTCGCCGCCCAGGCCGTGGGAGACCGCCAGACGGAGGTGTGCCTGGTTATCAGGGCAACCGGCAACATGCCGGGTCGATACCACCAGAACCCCTCCAACGAGGTCTCGGGCAACAACCAGTGGACAGATACCTTCGGCTGGGGCCTCATGCCCCAGATCGGCTTTGGCTTCGAGTCCTACTGCCGCAAGTACGGCTCCAACCACGACCGGATGGCCCCCTTCGTGGTGAACCAGCACAGGAACGGCCTGATGAACCCGGAGGGGTTCTACTACCAGCACAGGCCGGAGCCCTTCACCACAGAGGACTACCTGGCCGGCCGATGGCTCCAGAAGCCACTGAACATCTGGGACGCCGACCTGCCCATCCAGACAGCGGTAGCGTACCTGTACACCACCCCGGAGCGGGCAAAGGACATGAAACAGCCGCCCGTCTACATTCTCAACCACGTCACCCAGAGGGGCGTGGTGCGGAGCTACGTCGAGACCCTTGAGGAGACCGAGGCCTTCACAGACAGCATCGCCAAGAAGGTTCTGGAGGGATCCGGCCTCACCCCGGGCGAAATTGACATCTACAACCCCTACGACGGCTACACGCTCTTCACCCAGTACTATCTGGAGGGCATGGGCTGGCACGGCGTGAAGAGGGGCGAGGCCCACGACTTCTACGGCAGCGACATCAGGGTCGAGGGATCGCACCCCTTCAGCTCCAGCGGCGGTAACTCCGGCAACGGGCGCACCCGCTGGTGGATATACACCGACTCAATCCAGCAGCTGCGGGGCCAGGCGGGCCAGCGCCAGGTCACCATAAAGAACGGCCGCCCAGAGACCGCCGTTGCGGGCGCATTCACCCCCGGCGCATCCGACTGGACCGTCTTCGGCACAAACCCCGACTAGACATCCGGCCTGAGAAAGCGAGAATCCTGCGATGTGGGCCTCCTCTACCCAATGGGTGAGGAGGCCCACATCGCAATGCGCCACTCGTGATGAACCCAAGCTTTACTCTCAGAAGCCTCAGAGGAATTCTATTTTCCCTCCCCGCCGCATTCATGTTAACTTTCGATGTCGGCGCGTTTCTCGTCGTACAGGACTGGGAATCTGAATGGCAGATAAGCCTTACCGGTTTCCTTGTGGGTTGGGCCGCGGTGGGAGTATGGATAGCAGAGTCCAACTCCCGTACGCGCACCCTGAGCCGGGCTTGCAGAGCATTGGCCGTAGCGTCGTTTCTGCTTCCCGTCGCCCTGATTGCAGGCTTGATACACACGCCTGACCCCCAGAACATGATACTATCGCCATACATATTCATGATCTTCTACGTCCTTTTTGGAACGCCTCTGGGCTTCGTTTCGTGGAGAATGGCCCAGTCGTTTGCGAGGAAGGACCAGGACCAGATCGAAGGACAATGAAGGCGCTCACCGCCTAAAAGGAGTACACCAAATGGCAATCTTTCTGACTGAAGAGGAGGTCCGGCGCTTCCTGCCTATAGACGAGGCGATTGAGACGGTTGAGCAGGGTCTGAGGGAGCAGGGCAACGGCACAGGCGTCAACATACCCCGGCATCGCGTGCAGGCAGGCGGAAGGGGCATCACCATGATGCTATCCGTCCTCGGCGAACGCGGCGTCGCCGGGTTCAAGGCTATGGGCGCAGGAGGCGCTCTGGTCATGCTGTACGGCGAAGAGCCTGCCAGGCTCCTGGCGGTCATGCAAGCGGGAAGCCTTGGCCAGATCCGCACCGGCGCAGCCACAGGCGTGGCAACCAGGTACATGGCGCGGGAGGACTCTTCCTCCGTCGGCATCATCGGCACTGGAAACCAGGCCATAACGCAGCTTGAGGCGGTCTGCGCCGTGCGCCAGATCCGGTCGGTAAAGGCGTTCAGCCGTACACCGGAGCGCCGGGAGGAGTTCAGCCGTACGATGAGCGAGTCTTTGGGCGTCGAGATCACCCCTGTCGCATCGCCGGAAGAGTCTGTCAAAGATACCGACATCGTCATAGTGATAACCAACGTGCGGACTCTGGACCCCGTCCTGTTCGGCGACTGGCTGGAGCCGGGGATGCACATCAACGCCGCGGGCGCAAACTCCATCAACCGCCGCGAGTTGGACGAGAAGGCCGTGACAATGAGTTCAGTGATAGCCGCGGACGCCGTTGACCAGGCCAAGCTGGAGTGCGCCGACCTCGCCGTGCCCATCGACGCCGGTCTAATGACCTGGGACCGCGTGTTGGAGCTGGGGCATGTCGTGACCGGCCAGGCCGCAGGTCGCAACTCACCGGAGGACATCACCCTCTTCGAGTCCCAAGGCATTGGCCTGGAGGACGTGGCGGCAGCGGCCCACATCTTCCAGCGCGCCCAGGCGGAGGGGGTAGGCGTACCCCTACCTTTCTAGGCCGTGACCTCGCCTTCGCTCAAACCCGTCGCGCTCTTTGTCCTGCTTCTATCCGTCTGCCTGCTGGCAGGCTGTGCAGAGCCGGGGAGCGCGACGACTGCCGCGCCCTCCCCTACCCCACTCCGCGACCTCGCACCTACGGCCACTGCGCCTCCGCCTGCGACATCTGCCCTTACTCCCACTGCCACAACCCCATCACCTGCGCCCGCCGCCACGCCGACAACAGGACGGTCTCAACCCACCACAACGACGACGACACCCCCGCTCGCGCCCACCTCCCATCCACCACTCCCGGCGCTTCGGGTGGAGCGGGCTTTCCCAAACCTGGCCTTCCCCCGGCTCACCAACCTGGTCCAGCCTCAAGACATCCCGGACCTCTTCTTCGCAACCGAGCAGGCCGGGATTGTCCGCGTGTTCCCCAACGACCCGGACGCGGCGGAGGCCTTCGTATTCCTGGACATCCGGGACAGGGTCAGCGAGGACAACAACGAAGAGGGTCTGCTGGGCCTGGCCTTCGACCTCGACTACGCCGCCACCGGCCATCTCTACGTCTACTACTCCGCAGCATCGCCTCGACGCTCCGTTCTGTCTCGATTCACCGTCAGCAAGGACAACCCTCGCGCCGCCGACCAGGACAGCGAGCTCATCTTAATGGAGATACCACAGCCCTACGGGAACCACAACGGCGGCCAGCTTGCCTTCGGCCCGGACGGCTATCTGTACGTTGGTCTGGGAGACGGCGGCAGCGGCGGCGATCCAAAGAGCAACGGCCAGAACCTGGGTACGCTGCTGGGCTCCATCCTTCGAATCGACGTGGGGGACGCCGTCCCTGATCTCCCTTACGTCATACCACGCGACAACCCATTCGCCGGAGTCGAAGGCGCGCGTGGTGAGATATGGGCGTACGGGCTGCGCAACCCCTGGCGCTTCTCCTTCGACATGGACACGGGCGCGCTCTGGACGGGTGACGTGGGACAAAACAAGTGGGAGGAGGTTGACCTGATAACCCAGGGGATGAACTACGGCTGGAACGTCACGGAGGGAAGCTACTGCTTCTCCCCACGCACGGGCTGCGACTCCTCCGGGCTGGTGGCGCCCGTGGCGGAGTACGGCCGCTCCGACGGCTGCTCCATCACCGGCGGGTACGTCTATCGCGGCGAGGAGATACCGTCTCTCAAGGGCGTCTATGTGTACGGAGACTACTGCTCAGGCAGGATATGGGGCCTCCGCTACGACGGTCAGTTGGTGACGGAGCAGGCACTGCTTGTCGAGTCTGACCTACTCATTACCTCTTTTGCGCAGGATGCGGAAGGCAACCTGTACGTCCTCTCCCGCAACGAAGGCATCTACCGTCTGACTCCGGCGTAGCCGTGAGTGGTGTGGCAAGGCGGGGGTCACAGGTGCAGTGTCACCTCGCCGGCCGCCAGGACCTGGACGGAGCCGTCGTCCCTGCGCATGAGCAGGCTCCCGTCGTCGTCCACGCCTTCTGCATATCCCTCGTACACCGCATCCCCTGAGGCTACCTGTATGCGGCGGCCTACCGTGTCAAGCAGTGACACCCACCGCTCCCTGACTGAGTCGCCATTCGTAATGCCAACGTAAAGCGACTCCATCTCCTCCAGAACGGCAGTAAGAAGGTCCAGGCGCGGGAATGGATGTCCCAGCTCACGCCTGAGACTGGTGGCAATATCCCTGATCTCCGGGTAATCGCCGGGATCGAAGTTGACGTTGACCCCCATACCAACAATGGCAAACCCCTTGGAACCCTCCGCAGCCGTTGACCCCTCAATGAGGATGCCTCCTATCTTCTTGCCGCCGACGCGAACGTCGTTGGGCCATTTAACGGTGATCTGCGAGGGCGTCGGTACAAGTCTACCGAGCGCTGTGGCAAGGGCCAACGAGGACATCATGCTCAGCTGTGAGGACGCCTCCAGGCCGGGGCGCAGTACCAGTGAGAAGAGCAGGTTCGCCCCTGGCGGCGAGACCCAGGTCCGCTGGAAGCGCCCGCGCCCTTGTGTCTGTTCTTCCGCAAGCGCCAGCGTGCCCTCCGGAGCGCCGGCCAGGGCCGCTCGCCTGGCTTCGTCCATAGTTGAGGTTGTGGTTGGGAAGAAGTCCACGCGGCTGCCCAGTATGGACGTGCGCAGGGCCTTCAGAACAATCTCGCTGCTCAGTGGGTCGTCGTGAAGCACTTGAAGCGCCCCCTGGTCAGTAAAGCGTCGACGTTAAGAGTCCAGGATACAAGCAGACCGGCATGGCGCTGATAGGCAGGCCTGTAAGCCGAGTCCTGTATCCCCAAGAATGGGGACGGCGATCATCTATCTGGGACTTCAATTACTCAAAGCCTCTAGCGGCCAACCCGGGGACGGGACGGGCACCCTCAGTCCCCCTATTAGGCCTTGCACCGGGTGAGGTTTACCATGCCTCCGGTGTCGCCACCGGAGCGGTGAGCTCTTAACTCGCCATTTCAACCTTACCCCGATAAATCAGGGCGGTATATTTTCTGTGGCACTTTCTGTCGGGTTACCCCGCCTGGCCGTTAGCCAGCACCCTGCCCTGTGGAGCTCGGACTTTCCTCCCCGACTACGTCAGGGCGATCGCCCAGCCTGCCTATCAACTCTACTCCAGTTTAACACCGGCGGCTGCCAGGGTCAAAAAGCGATGGCTACCGCTCCTGAACAACATCCGCGCCCAACGTGGTTATGCGCTCCACGTCTATGACCACGGCGAATCCCTGGCGCTCCGGGTCCCTGTCCAACTCCGGCTGCACAACCCTCGCCATTACCTCGTCCCGTACGGACCCGTCGCGATGCACTGTTACATCGCCGTAGAACCGCCAGGCCAGTCTTCTGGCCGGATCCCTGTACATCACCACAACCTTGGGGTTCTCTTCGATGTGCTCCAGAATCGTGCGCCTGCTGCGCTCCCAATACGCCAGGCGGCTACCGTCTAGGGCCATTACGCTGCCCTTGAACCCTAGATTCGGGTCCCCGTCGGCGGAGGCTGTGCCCACAACGCAGGGCGTCCCATTTGCCAGGGCGTTGTCGATTGCTTCACGCATCTCATCCGTAAATTCGATCATTGCTCACTCCTTCAGTGTCAACATTACATGGTCAGAGTCGTCTCCCACCGATACCCTGGATACCATGGCGCGAACAATGTGGACGATGGCATCCCTGTCCAGCGAGTCCCAATTGCTCAGCAGGCGGGAGGTATCCCCGCCGGCAATAGCGTCAGTCAGGTCCGGGTGAGGCGCAGAGTCCTTCTTCAGCGCCTCTCTCTGCGCATCTATCTCCTCAAGACCCAGCCTGAGGTGTTTCAGGGATATGGCTCCGGAGGCGGCCCTCTCAAGCGTCCTCAGAAACTGCGTCTCAAGGCGCTTCACGCTCTTTGCCGCCTCCGCATTGGGTTGATAGTCAACCGGCTGAAGCCTCGCCTTTCCACTCTCCAGGGCATCCCGAACCTGCTCCAGCACATACTCCTCAAGGGCTTCGGAACGCCAGGTGTGGTAGCGGCACACGCCCTGGTTAGTTCGAGACTGGCACTGGTAGTACCGGTAATGCCCTACGGCGTTGGAGCCGTCCTTTCGACGCCACCCCTGACGCCGGCTCACCCCCAACATCTTGTTGCCGCAGAAGGCGCAAAAGGCCAAGCCGGACAACAGAAACGACTCCGGGGCGCGTGATACCCGCTTGGTCTTTATTCGCGTCATCTTCTGTTGAGCCATCTCAAAGTCCTCAGGGTTGATTATCGCCGTATGGCTGCGGGGCACCCTCGTGCCGAATCTGGAGTAGGTGCCCAGATAAACGCGGTTGCGGAGTACATCTCTGACCGTGACTATGCTCCAGCCGCCGCCGCCTCGAGTGGGTACTTCCCTCTCGTTCAGGTGACGAACTATGCGCCTCATACCAATGTCCTCACGGAGGTAGAGATCATAAATCAGGCGCACAGTAGCCGCCTCTTCAGGTATTACCTCCAGCTTGCCCTGAGACCCTATCCTGTAACCATTAGGGGGCTTGCCCAGCCCCTCCCCTCGGAATGCCTTGGCCATCATGGCCTCTTTTATGCGCTGCCCTCTGGCGCCCCCGTCACCGGGCCAGCGCTTGAGAGCTTGCTGATAGGGATCAGGCATATCCTCATCAAAGCAGACGACCCTGGAGCCAAGGACATCCAGCTCCAGCAACCGGCGTACGGAGGACTCCAACGTGTCTCCGAGGTGCTGCACGCCTGCGGTAACCACCAGGAACTCCGAGCCGGACCTCTTCACATAGTCAAGCATATTCCCGTACTGGGGCCGCCCGTTCTCCACCCCCTCCCACTCCACAAAGGTCTCCACGGGTTGGTGTCCGTTGCGCTGGCAATGATTGGAGAAGGCCTCGAGTAAGTCGGCTTGCTCCTGAGCTCCATTTCGGACAGCGAAATAACCGATGGCCTTCATTGATGATCAGCTTACATACAGTATCCGGCTGCAGCTGGGGCACTTAACAGGCTCCGGCGATGTGCGGGCCTGCTGCACCACCCTGGTTGGCAGGGTTATGCGGCAACCCTGGCAACTACCTCTCTCCACTTTAACCACCGCAAGCCCCTGGCGCGTGGAGCGAAGGGTGTCGTACAGGCTCAGATGGACGGGGCTTACGAGAGCGGACATACCATCGCGCTTCTTCTGCAGCTGGGCCAGGTCTTTCTGTAGGTTCGACTTCTCGTCCAGCATGCGAGCCTCATCCTGCTGCCAGGAAGACTCCATCTCTTCAAGAGTGGTTTCCAGCGCTACCAGACTGCCCTCGGTCTCCTCTACTCCCTCCAGGCTCTGGAGCAGGGTCTCCTCGTGCCTCTTCTGCTGTGCTCGGAGGAGGTTCAACTCGGTTTGTAAGTCCTCCAACTCTCGGGGATTGCGAACGGTCCCGCCGTAGAGCTTCGCTTCCACCTCGCCGGCCTTGGTTTGGGAGGCATCAACGGTCATCTCCAGGTCCCTGCGCTCCGTCTGCTGCTTCCTGAGCGTGTCCCTGGCCTCCTCCACTGCCTGCCGGGTCTCTACAAGCCGCTGTGTGTCCGCCAGAGCCGCATCCAGGGATGCGATAGTCTGGTTATGTCTGCCTATGTCCTCGTCAACGCCCAGAAGGTCGTATAGCTGCTGAACAACTGTCATATTAGCTCTCGCGTGGCTGCTATTGTAGGGAGACGAATCTGGCATGTCAACAAAACGGCGCCGTCTGAGGGATGGGCAGAAAAGATTGTGAATACTTGAACAAACTCATCCCCTGTGATAAACTCTAGTCTTGCCAATGGAGACTGGGATTCACCAGTGAAGACGGATTGAGGTTGTAAGCAGCATCCTTTCGGGAGGAAAAATGAAGAAGCAGTGGTTCTTGTATTTTGGAATTGCGCTAATCGCCATTGTGGGCTTAGCCTGTGGGGGAGGCAGCGAGCCTGAACCCACCACAGCGCCTACTTCTACCCCATCGCCCACGGCCACGACGCCGGCGGTGGTCGAGCCCACCCCCACATCCCCACCCATGGTGGAGACTCCCAGCGCCCCTACAGGGGACGGCGTATCCCTTTCGCTGGGTTCCGTCAACAGCGACGACCTGGTCTTCGGCACGGAATCGCTCACGGCCGGCGCCGGCTCAACCGTGACCGTAACCTACACCAACAACGCCATCACACAGCAGCACAACTGGGTCCTGGTGCAGAACGGCGCCAAGGACGACGTAGCCCTTGCCGGAGCGTCAGCGCCAACCACCGACTGGCTACAGCCGGACGATCCCAACGTGCTTGCGAGCATTCGGTTGCTCGACCCGGGGGAATCGGGGGATGTCACGTTTACGGCTCCCGCAGCGGGGACATACCAGTTCGTGTGCACATTCCCGGGCCACAACGCCACCATGCACGGTACATTTGAGGTGACGCCCTAGTTGTTGAGGGGACACAGACAGGGGACAGTCGAAGCAACTATCGCAGGGGCCTGGCGCTCGACCAGGCCCCTGCCCTGTTTTGAAGGATAACGCATTCCCGAGGGAACGCGGGCCAATCCCCGCTCAGGACCCAGGCGGGCCGGATGACGTGGAGAGGTTGATCATACCGGCCATGTAACCGGCTCCAAACCCGTTGTCGATGTTGACTACGGCGATGCCCGGGCTGCATGAGTTCAGCATAGTCAGAAGGGCCGAGAGCCCATGAAAGTTCGCCCCGTAGCCTACGCTGGTGGGCACTGCAATAACCGGCGCCGATACCAAGCCTCCTATAAGGCCTGGGAGAGCGCCCTCCATCCCGGCCACGGCCACTATGACCCTTGCTTGTCTTAGCATGGGCAGATTCTCCAGCAGCCTGTGTACCCCGGCTATGCCCACGTCCCACAGCCTTTCCACAGAGTTGCCCATCAGCTCTGCAGTGAGGGCCGCCTCCTCCGCCACCGGCAGGTCGGACGTTCCGGCGGCCACGGTCAGCACACCCGGCACGGGCGCGTCCTCCCCAGACGACCGGTCCACCACAATGACATTCGCAACCTCGCTGTAACGGGCCTCCGGCAGCGCTTCCCTGACCTTCTCATACGCATCGCCCCATGCCCTGGTTATCAGGAGTTTGGAGGAGGTCTCCGATATTTTCATGGCAATCCGGGACAGCTGTTCCGGGGTCTTTCCCGGGGCGTACACAACCTCAGGAAAGCCTGTGCGAATGGCGCGATGATGGTCGACTTTGGCAAAGCCCAAGTCCTCAAATGGGAGCGTCCGCAGCTTCTCCAGGGCCTCCCCGACCTCCGTCTCTCCTCGCTGCACTTGCGAAAGGAGCTGCTCCAGGTACCTGTCGTCTATGTCACGCCTCCTTGCGCCTCGCTGCGGCGTTGGATGAAGCATCCAGGTCTGCCGGGGTGTCTATCCCAAACATACATTGCACCTGCAAATGTCCCTCAGGTAGTGATAGTTGTAGATACCAGTCTCATGGGCGTCGCTCCACAGCAGGCGTACGGCGTAGTTCCCAACGGGCATCCAATCAATCACCCATACTCCATCGACGGCCTCTATTTCGCTAATCTCCACGCCCCGATGACTGCGCTTGCACAATACGCATGGACAAGCGCCCCGCAGAAAGCCCCAAGGATAAACGCCCGTGTGGCCGTCGTCCCAGGCTATGCTGAGGGCCTCATTCTCATCCGAGACCTCTATGTTTAGCGGAGCAGCTCTGTTTGCTTTATCTTCGGAGGACATGGCCTGAGTACCTTAAACACCTCAAGTGGAATGGTGTGACCCACCTCAATGTGAAATTGTACTCCATTTCGACGCGAGTCTGTACCTCATACCCGCAGTTCATTTTCGTTTGGAGGGGTGTACTGTGTCCGAACCGAAGTTCATTGTAGACCTCAACGCGGGCCGCCTGGTTAAATGGCTGAGGATCACGGGCCACGACACGACATTCGTACCAGGTATCGAGGATGGCAGGTTAGTGAGCCAGGCCCAAGAGGACGGACGCATCCTCGTGGCAAGGGACAGGAACACAATGAGGCGCAGGTTGAGCATCGGGGAAGCTGAGGGCCATCCTGCTGAAAAGCGAGAGCGTAGAAGAGCAGCTTCGTCAGGTCGTCGATGACTGCAAGCTCGACACGCAGCGGCATTTCCATCTGTGCATGGAGTGCAACTTAACCTTGGTAAGAGCTGCCAGAGAGGAAATCAGGGGTCGGGCGCCTCCCTACGTCTTTCAGACCCGGGAGATAATAGTGGAGTGCCCCTCCTGCCGGAAACCCTTCTGGAGGGGCACTCAGTGGCGCAACATACGTCGAAGACTAGCCAGGTGGGATGCTTTGTAAGTCGTCGTTGTTACACATATAGCATGTAGACTGCTGTCTAGAGGCCGGGAATAATGCTGCGTATCTTCCCGGGGAATGCCGCCCCTCCTCCTCCGCCCCCTTCACCCTTCAAGCCCGTCGCAATCAAGGTGAGTTTCACGGAGTCCTCCAGGTCCTCGTCCATGGACATTCCAAAGAATATGGAAGCGTTCTTCCTCACCGTCTTGCCAATCAGGTCGCCTGCTGCGTTGACTCCACCCAGGGTCAGGCTATGGCCACCCTTGACCGAAAAGAGAACCCCCTGAGCGCCCTTGATGGACATGTTCAGCAGCGGGTTGGCCATAGCCTGCCGCGCTGCATCCACTACACCCATCTTGCCTCGGCCCTGGCCGATGGCCATGAGCGCCGCTCCCGGAAAGCCCATGACGGTCCTTACGTCCGCGAAGTCCACATTGATCTCGCCCGGGACGTTGATGAGCTCAGAGACGCTCAAGATACCCTGAGTTACCACGTCGTCAGCAGTCCTGAAGGCTTCCACCATCTCGGCATCGTGGTCAACGTACCTGAGGAGCCTATCGTTGTGGATGACAATCAGGTTGTCCAGGTAGGGCCGAAGGCGGGCTACTCCGTTCATTGCCTGGCCGATTCTGCGACTCCCCTCAAAGCTGAAGGGTGTTGTAACAACACCCACCACCAGGGCGCCCATGTCCTTGGCTATGGAGGCTACACGAGGCGAAGCCCCCGTGCCAGTGCCGCCACCCATGCCGGACGTAATGAACACCAGCTCGGCGTTCTTCAGAGCGGCGCGTAGGTCGGCCTCCGACTCCTCGGCAGCCTTCTCGCCCATTTTTGAGTCGCCACCGGCGCCCCAGCCGTGGGTCGACCTGGCGCCAATTTGAACTATCTCAGCACCCTGTACGGAAGGCTCCAGGGATTTGATGTCCGTGTTGACCATCACAAACTTAACGCCCGGGACCTGGCCCTTCATCATCCTGCGCACGCAATTGCATCCCCCTCCACCAACTCCCACCACCTTGATTCGCGCAGGGGCCCTTTCCCATTCCTGGTCATGGACCACGTTGTTTTCAGTTGTATGGGTTGCTAGCATTGATCTCTTTTCCTTTCTTCCACCTGGCGAGTGTTCCGACATCAAGCTACGCAGTAAAGGCAATAGCAATAAGGAACCAACTTGACCTGGGCAAGACACTCACCGGATAAACTCCTCATTCCGTCTATCCGAGAGACCCGGCACTCTGGACGTTTGCCCAGAAACCTGTTGAACTGAAAACTCTGTAGCGAATCCTAAATCTCGCCCGGCCATCGAAGGTTTAGTTATAGGGTTGAGTGAGTTCTTATGTTACGATTCTGTCTGTACTGCACCTCCTCTGTGTTTACCCTATATTCAGCTAGTCGTCAGCTATAGTCAATAGATTCAGGCGTATCATATCCAGAGTGCCATGTGAAGCGCTCTTTACAATTTCTACGATTCTGGTTAAGATACATATACCTTATTAGATACGGGTGTTACGTTATGGTTACAGAAAAAACCCCTCTGTTCCGTCCATACTCTCCCCCTGCCAATATGCAGGCCTTTTTGCACCGCATTCGTCGGATGAATATGCCCCCGCGAGTCACCCGGGAGATACTCAAAGGCATAGGTATCTCGGAGAACATCATCCCCAGAGTGCTCTCAACCCTGCGATTCCTGGATCTGATCACGGACGGCGATGAACCCACGGACATACTCAGAGGTCTTGCCGGCAGCACCGAGGACGAGTATCGCCAGCTCCTGGAGCGGACCATCCGAAACGCCTATGCGGACGACTTTACAATCATTGACCCCAGTAAAGATCCGCAGGAAGTCATTATGAACGCCTTCCAGAAATACACTCCCCGCTCCCAGCACGCGAGGCAGGTTATGCTCTTCCTTGGGCTTTGCAGAGAGGCCGGACTTGCGACTGTGGATGTGCCCCGAAGGCGGGAGATGAGGAGCAGGACCCAGGGTCGGAAAACCGTACGCGGGAGCCCGGCGCAGCGTCCGACACAGCAGCCGGCGGATGTCGGCGCTCCCAGCAGCAACGGAGCAACCGCCAGGATGGAGGCGTTGCCGGAACCCACCCAGTTCCTGGGGCTTTCTCTTGAGGACGCAGCGTTCATGCGTGAAGACGACTTCTGGGAAGTGTGGAACGCTCTCGGCACGGTGTTTCTCAGACGCGCGCAGCGGATATATGCAACCCCTCAACAGGAATACGCGGATTCCCAGGAGCAGACGGAGGATGAAGGATTCTGATAAATGCCCTACACTTATAGACTAGACGCGTCCAATGGTGAATCAATCCGGGACTTGCCAAAGTGAAAGGAGCTCCCATATGAGCCGCCGCGCAGCCTTCGTGTACCACGACATCCTGTCTCGCCACGTCCTCCGCGAAGACCACGTGATGGTCCCTACCCGCCTTCGCTACACCTACGAGCTTCTGGAGTCGTACGGCGCCTTCCAGCGTCCCAACGCCGTCCTAGTGGAGCCGCGCCAGGCCGCGGAAGAGGAGATACTGACCTCTCACACCCAGGAGTACGTGAGCGCGGTCCAGAGCCTGAGCCGCGGGGAGGCCGGGCACAATCAGGGCGCCTACGGTTTCAGCGACCACGGCGACAATCCCGTCTACTCCGGCATGTACGAGGCCTCCTGCTGGTCCACGGGCGGCTCCCTGCTGGCAGCAGAAATGGTGCACAAGGGAGAGGTGGACGTGGCCTTCAACTGCTCCGGCGGGCTTCACCACGCCATGCCAGACCGAGCCTCCGGTTTCTGCATCTTCAATGACCCAGTGGTAGCAATAAAGTACCTGCTGGACCAGGGACAGCGGGTGGTGTACGTGGACATCGACGCTCACCACGGAGACGGAGTGCAGCACGCCTTCTACGACACGGACCAAGTGATGACCATATCGCTGCACCAGTCCGGCACGTACCTGTTTCCCGGCACCGGGTTTGTCAACGAGATGGGAGCGGGAAGCGGCCTCGGCTACTCCGTCAACGTACCGCTCTACCCCTACACCAACGACGAGCTGTATCTGTGGGTACTGAATCAGGCAGTAGCGCCCCTTATCCGCGCCTTCAAACCGGACGTCCTTGCCACTCAGCTGGGCATGGACCCCTACTTCCGGGACCCCATCACCCAGCTTGGCCTCACGGTCCAGGGACACTCTCGACTGGTCGAGGAGCTGGGCAAGCTGTGTCCCAAATGGCTAGCCTTTGGCGGAGGCGGTTACGACCTTGGGGCGGTGGCTCGCGGCTGGGCGCTGGACTACGGCGTGATGCTGGAGGAGCAGTGGCCCAACGAGATCCCTCAGGACTATCAGGAGCGGTACGGTCTGAAGCTACTCCGCGACCCGGAGGGGCCGTCATTGGACTCCGGTGTCCTGGCCAAGGCCCGCGAAGTCGCCGAGGAGGGTGTGAGAGAGGTGGAGAGCCGCATATTCCCGGTCCACGGCTTGTAGGGGGCCTCCGTCTCTCCCTGTACCGGAAGTCCGCTTATCCGGTCCGACCACTCCCCTACCCTGCTCTGGGAATCGGGACTGTGGTCTGGTCTTCCCACGCACCCCATGCTTCAAATGGCCTATTGTGACGAGGAGCGCGGAATACGAAGACCATTCGGCGACAATGCTAGTGGTGTCCGTACGCCAATGGCACCCCCTACCTTCAGCAGTGTCTTTCGATAGTTGGAATATGTCATTCTGAGCCGCAGGCGAAGAATCTAAAATCCTTCAACAAGAACTTGGTCCGAGTATTGAAGAGAAGGAATGAAGGCAAGGGCTTTAGCCCTTCGCTGTCGCTCAGAGCCTGCCCCGCACTTGATGCGAGGGTAGCAATCGAAAGACCCTGCTACTTTCACAAAAAGCGAAACCGGCGTGAAAGCGCCGGTTTCCTATGCTCGCGAGACTATGGTGGATGCGCTGGCCCCGGGTAAGTCGCGGATAATACCCAAGTATTGAAAGCGGGCCAAGGATTGTCCTGAACTGGAAACGGGACCTATACCATTAGAACTGGGAATAGAGTCAGGAGAGCCTATTGGCTGGAGTCCTGATCGTGCTCCGAGGACTCCTCCATACTCATTACGTCAGAGTCTCCCATAAACTGGGCCATCTCACCGAATAGCGCCATGAACGCTTCAGCGTCACTCTGCTGATTCGCTGCGGTGGGGCCTTGCAGATACCGGAACAACTCGCTGTCCGCTGAAAGCACCAAGGTAGTATCCTGCTGGAGGGAGTTGGTGTAAGCCTCAAGGCTGCGCCTGAAGGTGAAGAACTCCAAGGCCTCGGCCAAAGCCTCAGAATCGATGGGGGTCAGCGCCTCCTCGCCGGATGCCGCCAGCGTCCTCAGGGCATTAGCGGCCTCAAACCCGATGACCAATTCCATGGAATCAAGGGTTTCCGGGCTCAAAGCTCGTATCGCCGTGATTGCCTCCTCAAGGACATCGGCGCTGAGAACATTTCCTGCCCTAAGGTTTGCCATAGTCTCGTCGGTTATGAGTTCTACGTCCAGGGCCTCAATGGCGTCCAGCACCTCTAGGGATAGAGACTCCAGGGCGTACAGCGCATCCAGGGCCTCAGGCTTCAAGGCGTTTGTGCCAAATACCCTGGCGAATATCTGGACCGCCTGAGCCTCACCTTCACCGGAGAGGATGTTGGCGTCCCTATCAGCATCAGCCCTGATGATCCGCACTCGCCTGGCAACGTCAGCCGTGATAGTGAGGTACTCTTCCTCTCCCTCAGCACGCAGCCGCTGCGCCTGAACCGAGCGCTCGGAGCGCATCCGATCGAATACGCTTGCCTCTGCCGCGGTGGGGAAGTCGGCCCGCTTAATCCGCACATCCACGATTTCCACCCCGAACCCCTCTTCGATATCACTCTTTATACGTTGCAAAACAATCTGCATCATCGCTTCACGACTTGGAGCGCTGCCTTCAGTTTGCCTGGGGAACACGATGATAGTGCCATCGGCCTGTGTTATGGGATCGCCACCTATGATGTCCCTCCGGTCTCTCACGCCCACTTCGTCGCGGATGGCTGAGATAGCCAGGCTTCCGATACGCTGCCCGGCGGTGAACTCATCTCGCAGGTTCTCCAGAAAGACCTTGGGATCCCTGATCCTGTAGCGGACGTAGGCGTCTATCTCCAGGAACTGGCTGTCCCTGTCCGGCATACTCTGAACTGGCACATCGATACGGAGCAGCCTCTTATCGAACCGTACAACGCTCTCAAGAGGCGACTTGAACTTCAGGCCGGGACTGGCAATTCCCCTCTGCACCTCTCCAAAGCGGGTTATGACCACGTACTCGGTCTCATCCACCGTATAAGCTACCCCGAAGCCGGCCACCTGGGCGAGCAGAGCCACGAACACAAGGACGGCAAGGACCGTTCCAATGATTTTCATCATGGCGTGGTCACCTCATTGTCGGTCAATGGGAGGAACTGCAACAGACTGCCTTGGCTCTCCTCAGACAAGATGAACTTCTTTATGCCGGGCAGAATGCCCTCCATTGCCTCAAGGTAGAGACGCTGGCGGGTAACGTCCGGAGCGCTGAGGTACTCTCTCAAGACTGACCGGAAGCGGTTTACTTCACCGGTGGCCCTGGCTATGCGCTCAGCTTTGAAAGCCTCGGCAGCCTGCACCACCTGGGCGGCGTCACCCTCCGCCCTGGGGATCCGGTCCTGCTCAAAGGCCTTGGCATCGTTGATGCGGCTCTCTTTGTCTACTCGGGCGTTGACCACGTCATCGAAAGCGGCCCGCACCTGGTCCGGGGGGCGCACGGTCTGGAGCGCCACGGTGTTCACCTGGATTCCGGTATCGTATTGGTCCAGTATCTGCTGGAGCAACTCCCTGGTCCGCTCTTCCACTACCTCTCTGTTGAGCACCAGGGTGTCGTCAATGCTGCGCTGTCCAACCACCTGGCGCAGGGCCGCCTCTGTAGCGTCCTTCAGGGTACGCCCCTCAGGATTGCCCCTTTCAATACTGCGTACGACCTCTCCTGGATCGTCGACGCGGAACAGGTATCTCTCCAGATCCGCTATCTGGTACTGGACCACCATCTGGACGTTGACGATGTTCAGGTCTCCCGTGATCATCAACGCCTCTACCGGAGTGTCGCTGGTTACGCCGGTATCCGTTGTGAAGAAGCCCAACTCCATGTTCCGGGTCACTTCAACGTCAACGATAGTGCGCTTGCCTATGGGAGAGGGGAAATACCAGTGAAGGCCCGAGTCCGCGGTGTCCTGAAAGTCTCCGAAAAGCTGAAGGGCCGCCTGCTCTCTGGGGCCCACCTGGTAGACGCCGGTAGCCAGCCAGCCCAGGACGAGCAAGACAAGTGCGGCGAACACGACAATCCTCATGCCGCCTCCACCCAGCTTCTGAGTCACTCCGCCAATCCCGTTACCTATGTTCCTGAGGATTTCCTCCATCTGGAACTCAGGCCGCTGTCTCCCCCCTGGCTCGAACATATAGCGCTAAACCCGTCTTTCTTCTAGTACCGCAGGTATTCCTATCTTCACGTAACCTGTACACCTTAACACAGATTCTGGAAATAGCAATACCCTACTCCCCGACCTCCTGCTCATTTGCCGCTCTGAGCAAGGCCGATGGAACGGAAGTGTGCTCTCCTTCAGACCGGCTTGACAGTCCTTAAGCAATCGTCACATCCACACCGGCGTAAGTCCTCTTCCCGTTATGCTCGAGGGAATTGAACACCCTCAGGTAGTCCCTCAGATATCGGGTTATCAGGAAGTTCTGCCGGGCATGCTCCCTGCCCTGCCGGCCAAACAGGTCGGCCGTTTCAGGGTGCTCAATCAGGTAGGCCATCTTTTGAGCACACTCGGAGGGACTGCTGACCAGGTATCCCGTCTCGCCGTCCAGGACCTGCAACGGTATTCCCCCTGCCCTGCCCCCAATGACCGGACGCCCTTTCCACAGCGCCTCGGTTACCGCCAGGCCAAAGCCTTCTCTCAGGGACTTCTGTATCACTACATTGGCCCCGGACTGGAAGGCGTTTATCTCCACATCACCGATGCCGTGGACTATGTTCGGCAGGATGTGGACATCCGGGTCACCGCCGGCGCGCTCCGCAGTCTGGTTATAGTATTCCCAGCCCTCAGGGTCGTCATTGGCAATAGCTACAAGAAAGGCCAATTGCAGCTGTGGTATCTCTTTCTTGACCTGCAAATACGCCTCAAGGACTCCTATAGGGTCCTTCCACACATCCATCCTGGACGCCTGGATAACCAGGGGACGCTCAGGGTCTATGTCGAAGCGACGCAGCACTTCATCCACGGTCTCCCGGGAGATGGGCGTGTTCTTGGGACTCAGAGGATCGATGGCGGGAGGAGCCACCCAAATCTCCGAGTTTCTTATATCCTTGTTGACAAACTGCTCAAGAGTGAAGATAGCTGCGTCGTAGGGCTCCAGGTACGGCGTTATGTACTCCCAAGCCTCGGGCTGGGCATCCGTGGAATCGATGTGGCAGCGCCATATCCAGCGCGTGCCCCCGTTGCTACGCCCGTTCTCTCGGAGCAAGCGAAGGATACCGGCAGGCTGCGGATCGTGCACAACCACAAAGTCGTAATCGCCCTCGAACCGCTCGGCATTCATTACGTTATAGTCGCGCCACGTCTTCCACATCTCCGGTGTCCAGTTCACCCGTGCGCCCTGAAGGCTGTTGTGGAGCTGCTTGGTGACGTTGTAGAACACGCCGTCGCCGTGCATGACCTGCCAGTCCGCCTGGAGGCCCGCGTCGTTCATGAGTGGGACCAGGGAGTACAGGAGCTCCGCTACACCGCCACCGAAAGCGGTAGCGTTGACGTGAAGGACTTTAGCGCCCTTGAGAGATTCAGACAGTCTGTTTATCTCATCGGCGTTCTCGTCTCCAATGATAGGCCGATAGTCTTCCAGCAGCTTCGGGAAGGTCTCAACCTGGGTCAGCATCCTGTCGCCTCTCTACTATGGGACGGCGAGAAGCGCGTCGGGATACCTAAGAGAGCTAAAAGAGAAACGTGCTTTTTACGGTTCGTCTGTCGCGTCGTGCGTCACCTCCGAAGTCGCGCATAAATAGACCCAACTCCGCGGAAGTCTGGGCCTACCTTTTGCACAGGGATTCTCCCTCCAGCCGGTCCGTTGTAGCGTTGGAGAGTGTCACTTCGATTGAAATGCTAAATCTATCACATACTCTTGTCAATAGTACCGCTGATAGTGTGGCATACTTCAGTGTGACGTCGGCTACGTGGGCCAGAGGCTGCCGCCTGCGCCTCATGGATGCTCGTTTCCCTATCGGCGCCAGGATGTTATCATTGTGGTACAGTCCCGGTGAGAACTTCGGCCTTCGGGATATACCGGGAATCCCCATGAGCCTCAATACCGCTCAGGTCCCGGAACGCTCAGGTAACGCCTCAATATGATCCCTCTGACAGACCCTGACGTACAACGCCGTATCAGCCCCTATGTGACCCTGGCGCTCATTGCGCTCAACGCCGCCGTATTCCTCTACGAGTTGCTCTTCCTGGGCGGCTTTCAGACCACCCAGTTCTTCTACAACTGGGG
Source organism: Dehalococcoidia bacterium (assembly GCA_965218945.1). Taxonomy (GTDB): domain Bacteria; phylum Chloroflexota; class Dehalococcoidia; order Lucifugimonadales; family UBA2985; genus DAOUJW01. Next base: position 1,112,228 of record OZ244718.1, on the reverse strand, counting down.
GCTGATTCCGGCAAAGCTCTCCGAAGGGCTGAGCGAGTTCGGGCAGGTATGCCAGGGACGAATCGTCTCCACTCCACTGGGCGCAGCGTGCCAGGGGACCATCCTGGACCTGGAGGCTCACAACGAGGTGTGGGTCACTGTGCTCAGCTCCATGTTCATTCACAGCGGCTTCATGCATTTCGCCGGAAACATGGTCTACCTGTGGGTCTTCGGGGCCAACATTGAGGACGGCCTAGGCCACGTAAAGTACCTGGTCTTCTACCTGGCGTGCGGTGCAGCGGCCGCATTGACCCAAGTCTACATCGACCCGGACAGCCGGGCGCCTTTGATAGGAGCTAGCGGAGCCGTCGCCGGGATACTTGGCGCATACATCATCATGTACCCCTACAACCGGATTACCACGATTGTGTTCTTCGGCTTCATGCTCGTGATACGGGTGCCGGCGCTGTTCCTGCTTGGGTTCTGGTTCTTCATCCAGAACGTACTTCCGGGACTCGGTTCACTGGTAACGACCGCCTCCAACGCCGGCGGCGTGGCCTTCTGGGCCCACATAGGCGGATTCATAGCCGGGTTCCTGGTTATGACGCTCTATCTTGCGATCACCCGGAGGCGCGCTTTGCCGAACGTGCGGCGAATCCCCTGGCGATGGTCGCGATGGTGATCTCAGGCGGGCGCCGGCAGTAGATTGACCACCACCGTTCCGATGATACCCAGCAGCACTACGCCTATCTCCCATAGATCTACCGGAACGGACGTGGGAGTACTACTGCGGGAGTTTCCCCAGTAGCGGTTGAGCGGGGCCTGGGCCCAGACAATGATGGTAATGGCTATGGTAAGGCTAATAGCGTTGATAAACAGCAGAAGCATAGAGCCTGAGCCCACCAAGGCCAATGGGGCAAACACCAAGATGGTGTAGAGCATCATTAGCACAAAAGCCAGGTCCGGGCTGAGAGACGTCTCAACTCCAGACTTCGCGGCAAGGTCGCGAATGACTCTGACGTGCTTGTGTATGCGGAAGAAACCGTACACAGGCACAAGGAGGGACAGTGCGTGCCAAACCGGGTAGTGGACATCCTGCGTCTCCGGCTGGAGCTGCTTCCAGGTAAGATATGCCCAGTAGTAGAAGTATAGCCCCAGCGATATTATTGACAGGACAATTAGACGGGTGGAACCGATGAGGAGAGCATTGGCAGGCGCAGTCCCAATCACGTATGGGTAGCCTCCGCCCTGCTGCTCCTGAGGAGCATTTTCCGCGAGTTGATTCCCACACTGTGGGCAGAATCCGGCGCTCTCCGGATTCCGGTTGCCGCACATCGGGCAGGCCTTGGTAGCTACGGGAGAATCGGTGTCCTCTCCTGTCGTTACCTCTCCGAAGGCCCGCCACCCGCACTGATGGCAGAAATTGGCGTTGTCCTGGTTCGGGGCGTTGCACCTGGCGCAGATCTTCTCAGGCATTGGCGGTTCTCCGGGTATGTCTCTTCATCACTTCAACCTCGCTAGTCAAACCCCAGCTTCCTCTCCTTCAGGCTCACAAACCCCCTCTGCGCCAGCACCACGTGGTCCAGGACCTCAATGTCCAGCAGCTTGCCCGCATCTATGATCCGTCTGGTAATCTGTACGTCCTCATCGCTGGGTGCAGGGTCTCCCGAGGGGTGGTTATGCGCCAGAATGACAGCCGGGGCGTTGGAGCGGACCGCCTCTCTGAATATCTCGCCGGCGCGTATCACGGCGGAGTTCACGTTGCCCTTGTACACCTCGTGGATGGACTGAATACGATTCCTGGTGTTGAGCAGCACAACCCGCAGGTGCTCCTGCTCCAGGAACGCCATCTCCCCCTGAAGGAGGTTGGCTACGTCCTGGGGAGAGTGGACCGTTGGCCGCTCGTTCTCGTGAAGGGCAAGGGCGCGCTTGCCCAACTCAAAGGCCGCCTTGACCTGGGTCGTCTTGGCGTCGCCGAATCCGTGGACACTGCACAACTCGTCGTAGCTGGCGCGCGCCAGCCCGGACAGTCCGCCGAACTGGGACATCAGCCTCGTGCTGAGGCTCAGGACGCTCTCGGACTGGGTGCCAGTGCGAAGAATGATTGCCAACAGCTCCGCGGTGCTCAACGACGAAGGGCCATAGTTTCTCAGTCGCTCGCGAGGCCTCTCCTCCTGGGGGAGGTCTCGTATCATAATCCGGTATTCCGGCGACTCCTTGCCATCGGTCATTTACACAAACCACGGCCTGCGTGTTGGGGGGCACATTGAACAGGTAACCGTCCTTAGGTCTCAGCCTTCTGTTCCTCAAGGCAGCTGGAGCAGACGAAGCTCTCCCCCTGCTCCAGGGCCACTCCGCGGGCCACGTTGCGTGTGCGTCCGCACACGGTACAGGTGGCTCGTCCGAGGGGTACGTTGCCCTCGCTGGGCTCCTGTTCATGCCCGCGAAAGCCCTGGTAGTCGGGGTCCAGGCGTTTCATCGCCTGGAATCTTTCCTTGTCTTTTCTACGGCTCATAGCTTTGCCATGCGGCGCAGGAATGCCTCGCCGCCCGTTAAGGACACCGCGGCGGAGAGGTCCGGATCGCCAGAGCTATTGTACGGCTACGACTGCTCCGGCGGCCTCCAGCTTCTCCTTGACCTGCTCCGCGTCTTCCTTGGATATCCCCTCCTTTACGGCTTGCGGAGCGCTCTCCACCAGGTCCTTGGCCTCCTTGAGACCCAGGGTAGTCACCTCGCGAACGCCCTTGATGACGTTGATCTTATTGGGGCCGATCTCCTTGATGACAACGTCAAACTCCGTCTTCTCTTCCTCATCTGCGGGCGCCGCCTCTGCAGCTCCGGCTGCCGGTCCAACCGCCATTGCCATCGGCGCCGCGGCGCTGACCCCGAACTCCTCCTCAAGGAGCTTAACCAGATCCGCCAACTCCAGCACGGACATGCCCTTTACGGCCTCAAGTACCTCTTCCTTTGTCATTTTCCCTCTCCTTCTTGATTTGACAAACTAGCAACTGTGTCCGCCTCAGCTAAGGGGCTGCTTCGGTCTCAGCCTCCTCTTCCTCAGTGGGCGGCGACTCTTCTTCATCTGCGACAACTTCGGCCTCCGCCGTCGGAGCCGATTCTTCATTGACCTCGGCCTGGACCTCTGCGGGCGCGCTATCCTCTGCTACCTCTACCGGATCGTCCGGCGGAGGGGTCTCGGCTTGCTCAGCCGGCTCGTCCATAACCGCAGTCCCGCCCTGGGATCCACTGCCGCTTTCAGCCGCGCGTTGCAGGACGGTAACCAAGCCCCTGAGAGGGGCGCTGAGCACATATACCAGACCAGTCACCGGCGCTTGCATCTGCCCCAGAAGTCTGGCCAGCAGTTCCTCTCTGGGGGGCAGCGTCGCCAGGTTCCTGACCTGATCGCCGCTTATAACACCCCTGCCCATAACCGCCCCGTTAATCACCAGCGGCGACCTTGTGGAGGTGATGTAGGTATTGAGGCCCTTGGCTACGGCGGCCTCATCTCCATACCCGAAAGCCAAGCCGGTTGGGCCCTGCATCACATCGCCAATACCCTCCTTGCCCAGCTGCTGGGCCGCCAGTAGAGTCAGGGTATTCTTGACAACCCTGTACTCTATACCCTGCTCTCGCAACCGCCTCCTTAGATCCGTCATATCAGAGCCGCTCAAACCCTGGTACCCCGTGGCAATAGCTATGGTGCACCGGCTCAGCTTGTCCTTTATCTCTTCAACTTGAGCTTCTTTTTTAGCAGTAGGCACTATGCTCCCTCAAAATAGTTTTGGCTCCCCGAGCCAGAAAGCCGGGCAGCCAAACACACATTCAGCGCGTTCTGGTCCCTTGGTTTTCTGCCTCGGCGGGAATGTTCATCAATTAAGGCCTATGGCCACCCGCTTTCTACGGCAATGCAGTCTGAATTTATTGCGTCCTCTTATATTACGTCCTCACCGACATCATTCGAGGAACGTCCAGCTTGATGCTGGGGCCCATAGTAGTGGTTAGATATGCAGTGCGTATGAACTGCCCCTTAACGGCCGACGGCCTTGCCTTCACCACCGTGTCCACCAAGGCATTGAGGTTCTCCAACAGCTTTTCGTTATCGAAGCTCACCTTGCCCACAGGCACGTGAATTATTGCAGTGCGGTCCAGGCGAAACTCCACACGGCCCATCTTGGCCTCTTCGATAGCTCTGGCGAAATCCTGGGGCTGAACCACTGTCCCGGCCCTGGGATTCGGCATCAGACCCCGACGACCAAGTACGCGTCCCAGACGGCTTATACGCCCCATCACGTCCGGGGTAGCCATAGCCACGTCGAACTCCAGCCAGCCCTCCTCAATTCTCTGCACCAGGTCGTCGTCGCCAACGTAGTCTGCGCCGGCCCGCCTAGCCGCTGCTGCGGCCTCGCCGGCGGCGAAGACAAGCACTCTAATCTCCCGGCCAAGTCCGTGAGGCAACAGGGCAACGCCCCTCACCAGTTGGTCCGCGTGACGCGGGTCCGAGTTGGTGCGCAGGTGTAACTCAACCGTCTCATCGAACTTTGCCCTAGCCGTCTGCTTGGCTATATCCACGGCCTCTCCAGGTGAGTACAGTCTGTCCTTCTCAACCGCCTTTGCGGCTTCCGTATATTGCTTTCCGCGCTTTACCATGTGTTATGCATCCTTACTCTGCTATCTGGACACCCATGCTCCGCGCCGTCCCCTCTATCACCTTTATCGCCGCCTCTACATCCGGTGCATTGAGGTCCGCCAGCTTTATCTGTGCAATCTCGCGCACCGCGTCCCTTGAGATGGCGCCAATGGCCTGTCGGCTGGCGGCTGCGCTTCCCTTCTCCACACCCGCTGCCCTCCGTATGAGGTCGGACGCCGGTGGAGTTTTGGTTACAAAGGTGAAAGACCTGTCCTCGAATATGGTAATGTGCACAGGAACAATGGTGCCCTCCCGAGTGGAGGTCTGCTCATTGTATTCCTTCACAAAGGCCATGATATTCACGCCGTGCTGGCCCAAAGCCGGACCCACCGGGGGCGCGGGCGTTGCCTTGCCTGCGGCGATCTGAAGTTTGACGATAGCGCGGACTTTCTTTGCCAAAGTTCCTCCTAGAGCTTCTCCACCTGAAGGAAGTCCAACTCCACGGGCGTTTCCCTACCGAAGAAGGAGACCAGTATCCTCACCTTGCCCCTGTCTGCCATCACCTGGTCCACAACACCGATAAAGTCTGTAAATGGGCCGTCGGTAATTCGTGCGCTCTGGCCCAGCGTAAAGCCCACCTTCACCCTTGGAGCCTCGGATTCCATCTGGCTTAGTATCTTCTCGACCTCGTTCTCCTCCAAGGGCACCGGCTTGGGCCTTCGCTCCTGCTCGTCCTCAGCCGATACAAAGCCTGTAACTCCGGGGGTGTTCCTCACCACATGCCAACTGTTGTCGTCCATGGTCATCTGGACCAGGATGTAGCCGGGGAACACCTTGCGTCGGACGGACCTCCTCCTCCCCTCCCGTATCTCAATCTCCTCCTCCGTGGGAACAACCACCTGGAAGATCCTGTCCCTCACATCCATTGTGGTAACGCGCAGTTCCAGGTTCTTCTTCACCCTCTCCTCCTGACCGGAGTAGGTGTGGATGATGTACCAACGCGCTTCCTGTTCGCTAGTAGTGCTCATAGATATCAACCAATTGAGTTTTTGTCCTCATGTCAAGAATGCAAAGAGCCGTCCAAAGCCCAGATCAACAGCGCCAAGCAGAACTCCCATAAAGGCGGATATTATTATCACCAGTATGGTGAGACGAGTGGTCTGCTCCCTTGTGGGCCACACAACTTTCCTGAGCTCGGAGACGGTCTCGCGGAAAATCTGGAAACCGGGGCCTCGCCGCGCCCGATCAGTGCCCTGGGGCCGCAGGGCCCTTCTCAATGGCGATGAACTAGCCACGTTTCTCTACCTTACCTCTCGATGCGCCTTATGCTGTCGACAGCGCGGGCAGTACTTGGAAAGCTCCATGCGCTGCGGGTCACTGCGCTGGTTCTTGACCGTTGTGTAGTTGCGCTCGCGGCAATCGCCGCAAGCCAGGGTTATAATCGGGCGTACCTCTCCCCTCTTCCTTGCCATTTTATACCTCCACCTTTGTGATAACACCCGCTCCCACAGTCCGGCCGCCCTCTCTGATAGCGAAGCGCAGCCCCTCTTCGAGAGCTACCGGGTTGATCAGCTTTATGCCCATCTTGACGTTGTCCCCGGGCATTATCATCTCCACTCCCTCAGGAAGAGAGATCTCGCCCGTTATGTCCGTGGTGCGAATGTAGAACTGGGGCTTATAGCCATTGAAGAAGGGGGTATGACGGCCTCCCTCCTCCTTGCTCAGAACGTACACCTCCGCCTCAGCGGCGTTATGCGGCCTGATAGAGCCGACCTTTGCCAGCACCTGGCCTCTCTCGATATCGTCACGCTCTACGCCTCGCAGCAGGCAGCCTACGGCGTCCCCCGGCTCGCCCTCGTCCAGCGTCTTATGAAACATCTCTACACCGGTTACCACCGTCTTCTTGGTGTCAACGATGCCGACAATCTCCACTTCGTCGCCGGTCTTTACCATCCCTCTCTCCACTCGACCGGTCACGACAGTTCCCCTGCCCTTGATTCCAAACACGTCCTCCACAGGCAGAAGGAAGGGCATATCCCGCGGGCGCTCCGGCATGGGAATGTAGTCGTCCACTGCCTGCATCAACTCCAGTATCTTCTCAGTCCACTCAGAGTCGGGGGCGCCCTCGTCCTCCAGGGCCTTGAGTGCGCTCACACGCACTATAGGGATATCGTCCCCGGGGAAATCGTAGGCGCTGAGCAGCTCCCTCAGCTCCAACTCCACCAGGTCCAGCAGCTCGGGGTCGTCCATAGCGTCCACTTTGTTGAGCGCCACCACGATGCTGGGCACCTGCACCTGGCGAGCCAGCAGAATGTGCTCGCGGGTCTGGGGCATTGGTCCGTCGGGGGCGCTCACAACCAGGATGGCTCCGTCCATCTGGGCGGCGCCGGTGATCATGTTCTTGATGTAGTCGGCGTGGCCGGGGCAGTCCACATGGGCGTAGTGACGGTTATCCGTCTCGTACTCCACGTGCTGGATAGCGATCGTCAGACCCCTGGCCTTCTCCTCCGGAGCGTTGTCGATGGTGTCGAAAGCCCGGTACTGGCTGCCGGTGTGCTTGCTCAACACCATAGTGATAGCCGAAGTAAGGGTGGTCTTGCCGTGGTCGACGTGACCAATGGTGCCTACGTTCAGGTGAGGCTTGTTTCTCTCAAATCTCCTCTTAGCCAAATCTTTACCTCCTAAAGTTTTGCAAGGTTTACTTTACGTGGAGCCCACAATCGGATTTGAACCGATGACCTCGTTCTTACCAAGAACGTGCTCTACCGACTGAGCTATGTGGGCAGAGTCCTGTTTTCTGTTCCATTTCTCTCTGGTGGAGGGGGTAGGATTCGAACCTACGAAGCCCTTCCGGGCGCCAGATTTACAGTCTGGTGGTATTAACCGCTCACCCACCCCTCCGGATGTGCCTTAGTTTATCACCTCTCGAAAGAACCCGCCAAGTCTTTTCCTTTGCATTTAGCCTCTTCATCGGGGCCTTTTCAGCCCGAGAGGGGATTCGAACCCACTAACCTACCGATTACAAATCGGTTGCGCTGCCCTTGCGCCACTCGGGCGTCCTCTCCCGACAACGACATAATACAACTTCCCCTACAGGGGAAGCTACACTATATGATAACACAATCCCGCAAGACCTTGAATACAATTTGGTATGGAAATCACATATTGCGCGAATTTAAGAGGATGGACTTCAAAAGTCAAGCCGGCCGGAGGCCAGAATGCATTTTGTAGATCATAGCTGAGCTTGGCTAACGATACGAGTTGGGCCTCTTCCAACCCGCTCACTTCGCCAGGCATCTTCCGGGTGGATTGACATGGAGGTGATAGGGGGTATAATAAGCGTGGCATAGCACCTTAACAGTTGAATAGTGGAAGGAAGGTTCTTTAAGCGAGTTTGATCCTGGCTCAGGACGAACGCTGGCGGCGCGCCTAATGCATGCAAGTCGAACGGCCCCTTAAGCCTTCGGGCTTCTGGGATAGTGGCAAACGGCTGAGTAACGCGTAAGGGATCTGACCTCGGGAGAGGGATAACCCATCGAAAGGTGGGCTAATACTCCGTACGCTCTCCCCACGCATGTGGGGCGAGGATAGCCCCGGCGCAAGCCGGGACGCCCGAGGAGGACCTTGCGTCCTATCAGGTTGTTGGCGGGGTAACGGCCCACCAAGCCTAAGACGGGTAACCGGTGTGAGAGCATGAACGGTCAGAGGGGGACTGAGACACGGCCCCCACTCCTACGGGAGGCAGCAGCAGGGAATTTTGCGCAATGGGCTAACGCCTGACGCAGCGACGCCGCGTGGGGGAAGAAGGCCTTCGGGTTGTAAATCCCTTTTCTGGGGGAAGAGTAAGGACGGTACCCCAGGAATAAGCCCCGGCTAACTACGTGCCAGCAGCCGCGGTAATACGTAGGGGGCGAGCGTTGTCCGGAGTTACTGGGCGTAAAGGGCGCGTAGGCGGCCTAGGTAGTCCTCGGTGAAATCTCCCGGCTCAACCGGGAGCCGCCCGGGGATACTCCTAGACTTGAGGACAGCAGAGGAGGGTGGAATTCCCGGTGTAGTGGTGAAATGCGTAGATATCGGGAGGAACACCAGTGGCGAAGGCGGCCCTCTGGGCTGTACCTGACGCTGAGGCGCGAAAGCGTGGGGAGCGAACCGGATTAGATACCCGGGTAGTCCACGCCCTAAACTATGGATGCTGGGTATGAGGGGTATCGAACCCCCTCGTGCCGAAGCTAACGCGTTAAGCATCCCGCCTGGGGAATACGGCCGCAAGGCTAAAACTCAAAGGAATTGACGGGGGCCCGCACAAGCAGCGGAGCGTGTGGTTTAATTCGATGCAAAGCGAAGAACCTTACCAGGGCTTGACATGTCGGTGGTAACCCCTACGAAAGCTGGGGTGACCCCTCGGGGAGCCGTCACAGGTGCTGCATGGCTGTCGTCAGCTCGTGCCGTGAGGTGTTGGGTTAAGTCCCGCAACGAGCGCAACCCTCGTCGCTAGTTGCTTTCTCTAGCGAGACAGCCCCTAAGAAGGGGGAGGAAGGTGGGGATGACGTCAAGTCAGCATGGCCCTTACGCCCTGGGCTACACACACGCTACAATGGCTGGGACAATGGGTCGCCAAACCGCAAGGTGGAGCCAATCCCATCAAACCCAGCCCCAGTGGGGATTGCAGGCTGAAACCCGCCTGCATGAACGCGGAGTTGCTAGTAACCGCAGGTCAGCATTACTGCGGTGAATACGTTCCCGGGCCTTGTACACACCGCCCGTCACGTCATGGAAGCCGACAATGCCTGAAGTCCGTGGGCTAACCCGCAAGGGAGGCAGCGGCCGAGGGTGGGGCCGGTGACTGGGACGAAGTCGTAACAAGGTAGCTGTACCGGAAGGTGCGGCTGGATCACCTCCTTTCTAAGGAGTCCTGCAAGTGTGGTACAACTCCACACCCAGGCATCCCAGTTCGGTCGATGGGTGATCGGCCCCAAATAGTGAGGTCGCAGCATGACCCGGTCCCCTTAACCAGGACCGGTGGGATCTCCCTCACCACCAGGGACCTTTCAGAACTAAACCCCTGAGAGAACCCATCGTTTATACACACATTCGGAAACTTTCCTTCCTTCCACTATCCAACCGTTAAGCGCTATCCATAAACACCAAGCAGGGGGCGATTCACTTCGCCCCCTTTCTGTCTTTAATTCACGAACCTCTCCCCTGCCCATCCATCCAGGGTCTCCCCAAATCCCCCGCACCACTATATACTTGTATCCGCCGTGGGGCTGTAGCTCAGTTGGGAGAGCGCCTCCTTTGCACGGAGGAGGTCAGGGGTTCGACTCCCCTCAGCTCCACAACTCCCCTCCCTTCCCATGCGTTCCACATTGGTCTTTGTCTGTCTCAATATGCCTCAGTTTTGTAGCTGGTTTAGGTCTAAACAAGGCTTAACTTGGCTGAATTCGGCCTCCCTCGCTTACCCCCGAAAGCCCTTGTTGTCTCGCCAACAATGTGGTAATTTGTGTGGTAAAAGATTGAGGAGGTCACTGGGCGTGAAGCTAATGGCAACAGAGGTGAAGGCTCTACGCAAACCGGGCCGCCACTCGGACGGGGACGGCCTGCACCTCTTCATCACCAAGACAGGCAGCAAGAGCTGGGTGCAGAGGATAGTCATAGGCGGCCTGCGGCGGGACATAGGCCTGGGCGGGTATCCCACGGTGTCCCTGGCCCAGGCCAGGAAGCGCGCCCTGGACAACCGCGAGGCGGTTGAGAATGGAAAGGACCCGGTGGCGGAGAAACACAGGCCGGCGATGCCTACATTCAGGGAGGCCGCCCACGCCGTGCACGAGGCTAACAGGCCCCGCTGGCGCAACGGGAGCCACGCGGCTGCGTGGATCCAGACGCTGCAGCGCCACGCCTTCCCCAGGATCGGGAACAAACCCATCGACACCATAAGGCGCTCAGACCTGTTGTCGGTCCTTACACCGATATGGTCGACACGCCCCGAGACAGCACGGCGCGTCCGCCAGAGGATGCGGACCATATTCAGGTGGGCCATGGCCAACGAGCTCATTGAGAGCAACCCTGCTGGTGAGGCCATAGACGGGGCTCTGCCGTCGATGCCCAAGGTGAAGGCGCATCTCAGGGCGCTCCCCTACGATGAGGTGGGCGCGGCGCTCAGGACCGTTGATGAGTCCCAGACCTCACCCGCTTCGAAGCTCTGCCTGGCCTTCCTGGTCTTCACGGCGGCGCGCTCCGGTGAGGCGAGGGGCGCCACCTGGGATGAGATTGATATGGAGGGCGCGACGTGGACGATACCCGGCTCCCGCATGAAGGCGGGCGAAGAGCACCGGGTTCCCCTGAGCGAGCAGGCGCTGGGAGTGTTGATGCTGGCCCGGGGTCTGGAAGACGGGTCGGGGCTATGCTTCCCCTCGCCCCTGCTCCGCGGCCGGATGCTGAGCGACATGACGCTGACGAAGATACTCCGTGCGACCGGTCTCGCGGAGCGAGCGACGGTGCACGGTTTCAGGACATCCTTCAGGACATGGGCAATGGAGCAGACGGACGCGCCCTGGGCGGTTGCGGAGGCGGCCCTAGCCCACCAGCTCGGAGGCAGTGTCGAGCAGGCGTACGCAAGGTCCGACCTTTTCGTGCGGAGACGTGCGCTGATGCAGCAGTGGGCGGACTACCTTACAACCTAGCCGCGAAGCATCAATCAGGCGGTACCCAGGGGGCGGCGGCTGAGCCAAGTTCGCTGGTCGACAACGGCCGGGACTGTATCCATGCGGAGATGTCGCTTGACCTCCACCTGACGCCTGTGGCGCTGACCCGGACGGGCCGCGGGAACTCTCCCTCTGAGATAAGCCTGTAGATCGAGGCGCGGCTCAATCCAGTCAACTCCTCCACTTCTTGACGACGCAGTAGCCTTTGGTTCATCCTGACGCTCCTTTCTCTTGGGACCTCGAATATTGCCTGGTTAGAGCGACCGGCCCAGCCGACGCCATATCGCATTAGGTCTGTGAGTTCACAGCCGGCGCCGACGGAATGGGCGGGCGCCGACGTCTTTCATGCCGACTCATGCCCCGCCATGCCGCCTTGCGCCTGCGCGCTGGCGGGGCGTTCCGGTCAGTCCTTGAAGAAGGTCATCTGGAAGCCCTCGCCGATGAGTACCTCCAGGCCGCCGGGCAACCGGGCTGCGAAGCGGCAGATGGAGAGCATGGCTCCGCCGCAGGGCTCGACGCCCTTCTTGCGCCAGAGGCGCAGCTGCTTGGGGTCCACGCCGAGCGCCTTGGCGAATCCGCGCCAGCTGAGGCCGCTGGCCTCCTTGAGGCGTTCGAGGCGCTGACCGAAGTCATCGGGCAGGACGCCACTCTCAAGGAGCTGCGCGCCTTCCTCTCCAGTGATGTGAAGCCCGTTGAAACGGGACGAAACGTCAGGGTTGTTCATGTCCATCCTCCATTGTAAAAAGCTGGTCGAAGTCGTCTACGCCGAGGACCACTTGCATCCGGCGGCGGATGCGTCCGGAGGGCGAGCGCTCCCCGTTGACCAGCATCGACATGTACCCCGGGCTGACCCCGGTCTCCCTGGCGAGCCAGTTCTGGGAGCGGTTCAGCGTCGTGAGCCGCTTCCAGAGGGCCGCCGTGTTGAGCCGGACAACTCCCCGTCCTCTGCGCCTCCGGTGTCCTTTCTTCTTGTATATATTTTCCGAATTCATGGCATTCCATTTCCAGTCATTCATTGAGGCGGCAGGGCCTGGGGCGATTCCCAGTCGGTGGGGGTGCGCCAGGCGCGTCCCAGCGGCCCCAGGGCGTCTATGACCTCCCGGTTGGAGACCCACAGTGGCGCCGTGCCGTCCGCCTCCCTCATCTCCTCCCGCGCCACGCGCAGGAAGTGGGTAGCCGCGATGTCGTCGTCGAATACGACCAGAACGGCGGGCCGGACGCCGTGGTCGTCGGTGGGCCTGTGCGATGAGAAGTAGCGCAGATAGGGGGCGAGGCGGTCCGACATGGTTGAGGGCCGCACGGCCCTTCGCTCCCACTCCAGAAAGAAGGGCCAGCGTGTGTCGCCCCTGGTGAGGACGCCGAAGGCGTCGGGGCTGACGGCGCGCATGCCGCCGTCGTGCCTGAAGTAGCGGGACGCCCTTCTGGGCGGGTCGAGCTGGGCGATGTCCCACCCCAGGAGCGGGGCCTGCACCGACAGCGCGGCCAGGAAGCCGTGGACGGCGGAGGTGTGATCGAGGTTCCTCAGCAGCTGCCGCGTCCTCCTGCCGGAAAGGTTGCGCCACTCCAGAGGGGCCTCGGCGTCTTCCAGGGCGACGCTCCACCGCCGCTTTGCCACGCCGACGGACGTGCGGTCCCTACGGGCCAGGTGTGTTAACCCCCGGTCCGTGAGGACGATGCGCCCGCCCGCGTCGCGGGGGCGGCTCACGAGGCCGAAGCCTTCGAGGGGGTTGACGAGCTGGGAGGCCCTCTGGGGCGAGACGCCCATCATTCTGGCCATCTCCTCGAGTGCGATCCAGGGCCAGTCCGAGATCAGGTCGAGGGCGCGCTTCTCGGCGGACTTGAGGATGACGGGCAGCATGTGGTCGGATATGTCCGACGCCGCCCACCTGTCGGGAAGGTCGTCGGGGAGGTCGGCCCGTTCCGGTTCCGGCTCCCGCGGCAGTTCGCCCGTGGGGGCCGCCCGGTCGAGCTCGTAGCGCAGGTCGATGGCGGCGGAGACCTTGACGGGGCTCCATATCCGGTCACCCGCTCCGGCCAGGACCGCCTCGCGTTCGAGGGCGAACAGGGCCGGCACGTCGGTGGTCGAGAGGAGCCTGCGGGCGTGCCTGAGCCGCACTTCATCGGCCATGAGGATGAGGAGCGTTCCGGGGAGCGGCAGGTCGCGCAGCCGCCAGAGCCGCTTGGAGAAGCCCGACCGGTCGGCGGTGAGTCCCTGCCTGACGATCCCGACGGTCCTGCCGTCCGGCAGCGTCATGGCGGCGTCCAACGGCATGGCCCGGTACCAGCGGAACCGGATGGGGTAGGCGACGTTGGAGAGGGAGGAGGCGACGCGGTAGACGGTGGCGAGCGGGTCGAGCCTGTCCATCAGGCTGCGCCGCCACTGGGCGGAGACCGGATGGGAGCGCACCAGCTCGTCGAGGGCGACGCCCTCCTGTCCCGCAAGCCTGCGCAGTCCTGCTGCGGTGAGATGGAACCTCCGCGCAGGGGGAAGCGGGTCTACGGCGTGGGGCACGGAGGCGCAGAGCCCGCCAGACTCCAGGCTCGCTATAGCCTCGTAGACCGCGCCCCTGGACCAGCCGGAGACGGCGACCATCTCCAGCCGGTCGAGGAAGGGCATCGACGCCAGGGCGCGGAGCAGGTCGGCCTCACATCCTGCTGGTCTCATTCGCCAGCCTCCTCTTCCCCGTCAGCGGCTTCGCCCGCCCCGTCCCTTCCGGCGCCCGCGGCGTCCGCTCTCCGCTTGCTGGTCTGCTTCCTCCGCTCCGGGTCCGGTTCAGCCTCCGGCCGACCCTCCTGCCTGGCGGTTTCGATGTCTTCGACGCCCTTGCGGTAGTCGTCCACCTTCCGGTGTCCGTCGGCGTCGGCGTAGTCGGCCTGCCGGGCGGAGACGGTGTATGCGGAGGCAGCCTCGCGGATGCGGGCGGAGACTGCGGGGTCTCCCTCCTCCGGCTTGCGCACCATCATCGAGAAGGCGGGCATCCGCTCCTTACCCACGGTGGCGCGGACGTAGCAGTGGTGGACCGGCAGCGACACGATGTCGTCCTCGGTCACCCGCTCCTTGCCCAGCTCCCACACCAGTTGACGGGCGTCGGACCCCGCCACCTGGAAGACGGCGAGACAGCCGACGTTGGCGAGGAGGGTGTCCCGCATGGTGCGGGAGAGGTCGTCCAGCTTGGCCAGGCTCTGGGTCGCCAGGACGAAGGACGCCCCGAACTTGCCCAGCTCCGAGAGCATCGACTCGTAGTCCACGCCGGGCATCGACTGCATCTCGTCCACCACCACAAGGGCGCCGCGACGCCGGTGCAGGGGCAGGCCTCCCTGCTCCCGTATGACCGAATCGACCAGGTTGAGGAGGGAAGCGCCCACCAGGGCGGCCACGTCCCTGCCGACGGTCCCCTGGGAGGTGGAGACCAGCAGGACGCCGCCGTCCAGGATGGTGCGGCGCAGGTCGATGGTGGAGCGGCGCTGGCCCAGGATGGCCCTTGCCCTCTTCGACGATGCGTAGTAGGAGAGGCGGGTCTGGACGGGGGCGAGGGCCTCAGCGCGGTACTGGGGGTTCCACCTGCCGAAGTCCCTGGCCCACCACTCCAGCAGGTAGGGATCGGAGACCCTCTTCAGCACGTCCTTGCGGAAGGGCTCGTCGGACAGCAGCTTCAGCCCGTCGAGGATGGTGTACTGGGCCTCCGCCTCCACCTGCTCGTTAGCTTCGTGGAGGGTCTTGACGGTCTGTTCAAGGATGGACTGCATCCTCGGCCCCCACTGCTCCCACAGGCCCTTCGCGACGCGCACCACCGAGTCGGCGGTGCGGTCGCGGTCGGCGAAGACGCGGGTGTCCAGCAGGTTGATGCCGGGGGAGCGGGACTCGTCGGACAGGTCGATGAGCCGCACCCGGTCGATGAGGGATTCGGGGATGTGTTCGAGGATGCCGGCTGCAAGGTCGGTGTGGGGGTCGATGACGACTATGGCGTCCGGGTCCCTGCCCTCGGCCTTCTCCCTCATCTTGTGTGTGACGAGGTGGTGCATCAACGTGCTCTTGCCCATACGCGTGCGCGCCACATAGAGGTGGTGACGCCGGAGCAGGTCTTCGGGGAAGCGGATCTCCCGCTTCGCGCCGGCGGTGGTGTCCCCCACCAGCGCGCCTCCCCGGACGCCCTTGCCCGATGGGCTGAGCGCCCGTGCGCCGGACCGCTCCACCAGGGGCGTCTCGTCGCCCGCGCCGGGCGGGTGCCACAGGGAGGCGACCTCGCGGACCCCCAGGACGCTGCGCCTCCCGAAGAGTCCAGGGCCTGCTGGGTGGAGCAGCGACGGTTCGGGCTCGGCGGGCCGTACCCTGCCCACCTTGAACCGCGCCCCTGCGGGGTTGTCGAAGTGCCGGTAGGCGGCGGTGAGCTTGCCGAGGAGCTCCCCGGCCCGGTGTGGCATCGTGTCCGGGGGCAGGACCGCCGTGACCTGTATCTCCGCGTCGAAGGCGATGCGTGAGACCTTCTCCCTGATGAGCAGCGGGTCTTCGACGCGGTTGCGTGCCTTCTTCCAGCGGTGCCAGCCCCAGCCTCCGACGGCCAGTCCCAGGACCGCGCCCGTCCCCAGGAGCGCCGCCTTCCATATCTCGCCGTCCTGCACCCACAGGTAGCCCTTCAGGGCCGCAAGCGCGCCCAGGCCGAGGACGGCCATCGTGATGCCGTCCATCTGCAGCGGTTTGGTCTGATAGGTGTATGCGGGATCCCTCGGCTCCATGCCCGGCCTCCTGTGTGCCTTCTCGAGATGGGGCTGCGACCAGTCGGGGCCGAGGGAGCGCAGCAGCAGCCGCGCCATCACCCGCTCTCCCTCGTAGAGGGCCGAGAGAGCGCCCATCAGGGCTATCAAGGGGTCGGAGCCGGGGTCGAGCAGGTCGTCGTCCCGGAATGTGCGCAGGGGCGCGTACTCCGGTCCGTCGGCCCGCAGGGTGACGGACCAGGAGTTTTCTCCCTCTGCGAGCCTCAGCGGGTCGTCCTCCTCGTCAAGCCTCTGGATGCGGGCCTGGGGGTAGTGGGCGGAGAGCTGACTGCGCACCACCTGGTCGTCGAGGCAGCGGGCCATGAGGGTCACGCCGTCCATGTCCCCGGCCAGCTCAAGAGAGAAGGGCTCCGGCACCGCGATGGACTGGAGGAGGTTCTCGACGCCCAGCAGGGTGCGCTCGCCGGTCCTCGGCGGCGTCACCGCCAGAAGGACGGGACCCCTCTTGTCTTCGTCGTTTCCAAACAGGATGTTCCTGGGGTTCAGCTTCATGGATGCTAGTCCTTTCTCTATGGGGTCTCTCTACGGGTCCGTCGTCGCGCTTTCGATGGGCGGCGGCGAGGGGCGTTGCCCGTGCTGGCCCTGCCGCCACTCGATGACCGCCGTCTCCTCCGGGGTGGCCTCGATGCGCACGGGAAAACGCTGGCCTCTTGCCAGAAGCAGGCCGTCTCCCCTGGGACAGGAAAGGAGCCATCGTTGGAGGTCTTCGGGCAGGTCGAAGGCGTCGCCCACGGTGTTGATGGCGGCGGCGTCCTGCTGGAGGAGCAGCTTGAAGGCGGCGTTCTGTAGGAGCGCCCTTCCCGAATGTCCGGTGATGGTCCGCGAAGAGTCCTCGGAGAGGAGGTCCTGCACGTCCTGGGTGATGAACTGCAACCCCAGGCGGTGCTTGCGGGCCCGCTTCGCCATGCTCACCATGAAGGCCGCTCCTTCGGGGTGCTGCATGATCGACCACACCTCGTCCACGACCAGCAGGCGGGGCTTGGGGTCCTGGGCGGCTGCGGCCCACACCGTCTCGGTGCAGACCATCGCTGCTGCTGGGCGGAGCTCCGGCTCCAGCAGCCGGAGGTCGAAGACCGTCACCAGGGCCTCGTTGCCGAGGAGGTCGTCGCCCTCGTCGGAGAGCAGGTGTCTCAGGCTGCCTGTGGCGAAGGGACGGAGCAGCCTTGCGAGAGCCTGCCCCGAACTCGATTCGGGGTCGCGTTCGCCCGCCTCGTCTTCCTGAAGGTACTTGTAGAAGTCTCTGAAGCCGGTGCGCTCGCGGGGTTTGGCGTAGTAGCCCGCCAGGGCGTGGTCGAGGGACGCCCTGCGCTCCGCGCCGAGACTCTCTCCGACCATCACCTCGATGAGCCGTCTGAGGCTGCCGATGCGCTGGAGCATCTCCTCGGAGTCGCCCCGCTCGATGACGAAGGGGTTCATCCCCTCGCCCGGTACGCCGGGGGAGAGCACTCGCCCGCCCGCCGCCCTCGCCATGTCCGCGTACTCCCCCTCCGGGTCGATGACGTAGGCGGTGATGCCTCTCGTCAATCCCCTGAGCACTCCCAGCTTGGTGGCAAATGATTTCCCTGATCCCGACCTTGCGAGGACGGCGGTGTTGGCATTGAGGTGCGTCCCGTCCCAGGGGTCGTAGACCACAGGCGAGCAGGCCCGCATGTCGATGCCGTAGAGCGTTCCGCTGCGGGTGTCCAGGTCCGGCGGCGAGAAGGGGAAGAGCCGGGCGATGCTGGAGGTGTCCAGGCTGCGCCACTCGGCGACGGCGTTGAGGGCCAGCGGCAGGGTCGAAAGCAGCCCCTCGCGCTGGCGGAAGGCCAGATTGTCCAGCTTGCCGAGCGTCGCGCCGAAGTGGGCCTTCGCCCGCTGGGTCATCTCCCTCAGCGACGCCTCGTCCTTCCCGTGAAGGGTGACGGACAGCGAGGCGTGAAAGAGCCGCTCGCGCCCGCGCTGGACCTCGTCGCGCAGCCGGGTGATGTCCTCCAGGGCGATCTCCGCCTCCGGCGACATGGTGCGCCCGCGCTTGAATGAAAGGGACTGCGCCGACTCGAAGCGGACCTTCTGCCACTCAAGGGTGCGGGCCGCCTGCTCCGCCGGTATCGGGCCGACGTGGACGGACAGGTCCATAGGCGCTCCCGCCGCCATGAGTCCCTGGAGGAAGCCGGGGGCCAGCGAACGGGGCCACTTGCCCAGGTGGAGGGAGCGGACCAGGCTCCCGCCGACGCGCACCTCGCGGCGTTTGATCTCCACCTCGACGGGCGTCTCCTCGTCGAACTCGGAAGGCGAGCCGCCGAGAGTGGCTGATACAAGAAACATCCGCAGCTGCCGTCCTTTCAGTGGGTGGACGGAGAGGCCGGCCCGCGACAGCAGGCCGCGCAGGTCGTCGATGCGCCCGAACTCGCACACGGCGTAGAAGCGCCGGTCGAGGATGCCGTCGCGGGCCTCAAGGTCGGTGAGCAGACGCCCGAGGGACTCAGCCGCCGCTCTGGTCTGCGGGGGAAGGTCCTCCGGCTGGGCCTGTTGCAGCTTCTCCCGCATCCCTTCCAGGCGGGGCGCGTGCTGTCTTATGAGCAGCTGGGCGGGGAAGTCCAGGGCGTTGAGCGCGCCGGCGAAGGCCCCCAGCTTCGGCTCGTCCAGCTCAAGGCCCATCACCTCGCACACCCCCAGCTTCACCCCGTCTAGGCGGACGGGTCCGTCCTCGTCCAGGTGGGACAGCATGAAGAACAGGGGCAGCTCGGGCGGGAGCTTGGGAGCGGAGGGGTCTTCCTGCGGCCCCTGCGCTCCTCGTCTTGTCAGTCGTCGAATAAGCTCTTTCAACGGAGTGTCTTCCTTTTCTCTAGGGGGTTGGGAAGGGGACCAGGCCGCTGCTGAGCAGCGCGGCCAGGCCCTTGGCCGACAGGGCCAGGACCAGCCCCACCACCGCCATGACGACGGCGGTCTTGGCCTTGCCCCCGCCCCTCTCTTCGCCGCCCTCGGCCATCAGGATGAAACCGGCCCAGACGATGGCGAAGAGGCAGAGGCCGGCGGCGGCGTAGACCATCGCCGTGAGCACGCGGTCGAACTGGCGGAGCATCTCCTGCTCCTCCGCCGGGGCCGCGCCGGTGGTCGCCAGCGCAGCCCCAGCCAGCAGGGTTATTGCCAGTGCACGCCTCACCAGGGCCACTCCCATTCCAGCAGGTCGAACCACTGGCGCAGGCCGTCGGCGGGCTCCTGCTCGGCGGGCTGGTCTTCCGGCTCAGGCTGGGGCAGGACCAGGGCCTCGAAAGGGTCGTCGCTGCCCACGTCGGACGCTAGGGTCAGCGTTTCGCCCCTCGTCCACGTGATGGGCGACCGCTCCACCACCTCGGCCTCCACTCGCTCCGGGTGGACAATGGTGAGGGTCACGTCCTGCTGTACCATCTCGCTCGGTATCGACAGCGTTGCCGAGATGGTCCTCCTCGTGAAGGTTCCGTCTGGGTTCTCGATATTCACCGTCTCACTTACGGTCTCGCTCGTCCCCGGCCTCAGCATGCTCACTGTCTGAGTGCGAATCTCCGTCCGCTCCGGGTGGTGGGTCAACTGCACGAGCGGTGGCATGGGAATCCTGAGCGCCGCCTCGATGCCAACCTCGACGGTCACGCCGTGGATGGCCTCGCCCGTTGGAACGGGGACAGAGAAGCGGGTCTCGCCGTCGGGGACGAACGAGACGTTTGTTGGGGACCCGCTGGCGCCGACGGCGATGCTCCCAGTGATGGATGTGACTGCGGCGTCCATCAGCGCCGTCTCGGTGACGCTGGCGTGTCCCGCCACGGTCTGGACACTTACGGCCTCCTCGATCCCGGCCACGCACTCGGACTCGATCGCACCCTCGACCCTCCCCGGCGTCCAGCCCAGGGAGACGACCCGCAGGTCGCAAAGCTCCCCGTCGATTGCCGGAAGCGGGTACGGTATCTGCTCGCCCTTGACGGTTACCGCTCCGGCCTGCCCGAGGCTGTCCTCCCAGGAGAAGGTGAGGGAGGGCGTTTCGCCCTCCAGGGGCAGGTCGTAGTCGATACGCTCCCCATCGTCTAGGCTGGACGATCCCCGGAATTGGAGGGCGCTCCCCGTCTGCCCACCGAAGGCCCGCACCCGGACGTCCAGGTCGGTGGCGGCCCGCAGGGTCACCTTGGCCCGGTCACCGGTTACTGACAACCCCTCGATGTAGAGCCGCCGCCCATCGACAGGCTGCGTGGGCTGGAACTCTATCTCGTCGGAACTCCAGCCGCCGCCCTCGTGACCGTCCGCCAGGGCCGCCTGGGGGACCGTTACGACCGCCGCCAGGACGACCAGGGCCACGATTTGAAACCAGCCCTTCCGGTTCCTGACCTCCTGCGTCTCGGACCTGTGGTCGTGACCCTTGCGCTTTCGGCCCTTGCCGAACCAGCCGTGGGGACGGAAGGGCATCCGCCCGTTGCGGCGCTCCCCGTCCTTGCGCCGCTTCCTGCGCAGCCTGCGGAGGCCGCGCCGGGCGCTGCTCGCCATCACCCGCAGTGGGCCAGGGCCGCTCCGTGCGGGCTGCACCGATGCCGGCGGTTCGCTCCGCACCAGCTGGGACGGTGGCCCGGCGTATAGCCTCGCCCCCAGCCGGTACTTCAACAGGTCGGCGGCCACCAGCGGCAGCCGACGGCCTCCTATCTGCCCCACGATCATCGCGACCCCGGCGAGACCCAGGACAACGGCCAGCGCAATCCGCACCTCGGAGGGGCCGACGGGGGCGTAGCGGTAGACGCCGTAGGAGATGGCGCACACCGCAGTCACCGCCACTATCTGCGGGAACGTGAACCACAGCAGGACCTTGTCCTCGGCCTGCACGTGGGTCGGCACTTCGTGTTCTCTCATGTCTCGTTCCTTCCTTCTTCGTCCACCTAGTTGTCAGGCGTGGGGGTTGGGGTGGCCGGGTCGGGCAGATCGGCGTCCACCGCGGGGTCTACCACCGCGTTCATCACAAGTTCCACGACGCCATAGGCGACCAGGGCCAGCACGATACCCGCCAGGGCGGTCATCATTGCGCTCTTGCCTCGCTCCATCTGATGGGGAGCGCCGCTGGCGGTGAGGTACAGGTAGGCTCCGTAGATGAAGAAGCCCACGCCCACGACCCCCACGACGCCCAGCAGGATGCCCACCAGGTTCGATATGGTCTGTGTCAGTTGTTCCATTGCTCATTGCTCCTCTCTGCGGCCGGTGGCTCTATCGCGTCCCCGGCGTTCATCACTTCGTCTTGTTTCCTCGGTGACTCCCCGTTAGCTGCACATGGCTGCTCCTTCGTCGCGTCATTCGCCTGGCGCGGTTGTCGTTCGCGCCGAGGCGTTGTTGTCGTGTGTTGGGCTACTCACCGCTGCTCCTGGGCGCATCGCCGACACCACCACCGCCCGAGGGGGTTGCCATGTCCGCCATCGAGCGGATGCCGCTCGCCGCAGCCGACATGCCCGCCCCGGCGGCCATCGCCCCTACGGCCATCCCACCGGGACCTCCCGCGGCTCCGCCTGCGATCAACCCGATGGTCCGGGCCGAACGCACCATTGAGCCGGGCAGGTTCATGCCGAAGTAGAGGGTGTGCAGCCAGGCGTCGAAGGTGCCGGTGTTGCCCATCATCGATGGAATACGGGTTGCCATGTAGACGAAGGACAGGGACATAAGCAACTTCCAGACCAGGTCCTGCACCGGCTCGAAGGCCGATATCGACGCGAACTGGTTGAGGAACCCGAAACCCAGCGCCAGCGCGATGAGCTGCACCGCCTGCTGGAACACGGTTGTCATAAAGAGCTTGAGCCACTGGCGTCCCCAGCCCGCCGTGTGGGGCAATATCCACAGCCCCAACGCAATCGGGGCCAGGGCCAGCAGGATGTCGATGAGGGCAAGGCGCAGGATCATCTGCACCAGGACGTAGAGGACGAAGAGGCCGTATACCAGGTAGAGCAGGGCCATGACCTGGGCCATGCCCACGCTCCCGGCCTGCGCGGAGGTGAGAAACGTGTTGAGGGGAGCCCTGAGCAGGTCTCCGGGGGTGACGCCCAGTGATGCGGCGATGAAGCCGGACACGGCGTCGGCCACGTCGATGACAAGGGCGCACCACCACAGGGATGAGGCGGCGGCCACCAGACCGAGGAACAGGCGGGGGACCATCTCCCGCCATCCAGCCTGCTGGCGGCCCAGGTGCTCGGCCACGATTAGGCTCAGCCCCATCCAGCCCAGGATGACCACCAGCGCGCCGGAGGTGATGGCCCAGACGGCCAGCCACGCCTGGCGCACCAGGTCGTTGGCGTAGGTGAGTTCGGGAGGGGTTCCGGTGATGATGTCGCTCATGGACGGCCACCTCCCCGGCAGTTGTCGGCGTCCTCGCCCGACGCCCGCTCAACCACTCCGCACATGGCGCCGTGGGTGCCCTCGATCACCCAGCCGGCGAGGGCCTTTGCCCAGCGTCCGGGGTCGAGGGCGGACAGGATCTTGTCCCAGATGCGGCCCGGCTCGTGGAAGGGTATGACGGCGTAGAAGTCCCCCCTCTCACCGCTGACGGCTTCCGCCAGCATCACCAGCAGGTAGGCCCGGTCGGGGTCGAGGTCGGGCTGCTCGGCCAGAGCCGGGTACTCCCACGAGTACTCCCAGCCGTCACTGAGCTTCTTCTCTCCGCCCTGCACCCGGAACATGGCGCTTATCCAGTCGCCGGTGTCGGCGTCGCGGACGGCGTAGAAGAGGCTCTCGATCTCCCGGTCGAAGACGGGACGGGCGACGAACTCGCCGCCCTTCTTGCGCTCCACGAACTCCCGGTCGGCGTTGACGAGGACTATCTCATCCGGCGGGGCCTGTGCCAGGGCAAGGTTGCTTGCGGGGATTGCCATAAGCGCCGCCAGAAGCAGCGCAGATGCTATGGGTAATAGCCGCCTTGCCGACCGGAGTTTCGATCTCTGTTGCAACTCGTTCACCTCTCTGCGGTCTGCTGCGGTTCATGGGACCGCAACGCTCGCCAAAGAGTCTGAACAAACCGAACACGGGAAAAGACCCTCTATAACAGGGCGCACACCTGCGCCCTGTTATAGACCCTCTTTTCGACGGCTTCATTCGTGCAGTATTGGGGGTGTACAGGAGATTGAGTTTTGTCGGGAAGGCGCAAATCGGGTCGTGGGCAAGCTGGAACAGGCGCAAATCACCCCCCTACAGGAGGTAACCAGTGAACACTTGGTTGAAAGAGTGCGTTCCGGACTGGATGAAGAAAACCCGGGGGATGTCGGGGTGCGAACGCGGCGGAAATGCGGCGGGTGCGTTGGAAAACACGGCGTGAAAAGCGGGGGATGTGCCGGCGTATGACGCCTGGAAACGGCGGGAGACACA
The DNA here is from genome assembly GCA_965218945.1 of Dehalococcoidia bacterium. Lineage (GTDB taxonomy): Bacteria > Chloroflexota > Dehalococcoidia > Lucifugimonadales > UBA2985 > DAOUJW01. Next base: position 1,088,816 of record OZ244718.1, on the reverse strand, counting down.
ACGAGGCCAAAGCTGGGCCGAAGCTGAGGGCAAGATTTGTGAAGGAGGAAAACCCATGAAAACCACCGAACACGGCATCGAAGACAGCAAGGACGTGGAGAACATCTACCACATGCGGCTCATGGCGCTGCTGCAAGAGCTGGTGCGCGAGAAGGGATACAAGGGCGCCGCGCGGGTGCTGGAGATAGACCAGGCGACGGTGACCGAGAGCGCGAAGACCGGGCAGCTGACGCGGCGGGTGCGCCAGGCCCTGGAGCGGGCGTTGCAGGAGGGCGTCGGCTCCGCTGCGGAGCGGCAGCGCCAGCGTAACGAGCAACTCGAAGAGCGGGTCGAGGGCGTGGCGGCCGATGTCAAGGGCGTGGCTGGCGAGGTCGAGGCGTTGGGCAAGGAGGCGCGCAGGCGGCTGTCGGCCATCGAGGGCGAGGTCGCGGCCCTGCGCCGTGAGGGCACCCAGGGGACCGGGGCCGGTCACGCCGGCGCCGGTCCATCCCGACAGGATTCCGGCGAGACGGAAGGCGGTGGGCCCGGCCATGGCAGAAAGCCCCCGTCGAAGCCGTCGATGCGGCGGGAGCACCCCGACCTGGCGACGCGGGAGCCGGCCGACGATGACGAGGAGATTTTCGGCGAGGCGTGGCCGCTGCTCATCGAGTGGCGGGAGCTGAAGGACGCACACCCCAACGACGGGAAGGGTCTTGAGTGGCTGGCGGCCCGGGAGCGGCTCTTGGTGGTGGAGCTGGCGCTGCTGGAGGAGCGCGGGATGACGCTGCCTCCGGAGAAGCAGCCGCTGCGGGGCCTCGACCGGAGCGGGCAGGTCAACTGGCGCAGGACAGCGCTCTACGACACGCGGAGGGCGCTGAAGCGGCAGAAGCAGTTGCGGTGGGCCAGGAGCGTCCTGACGATGGGCCTGTGGCGGCGGTAGAGGGGCCGGGAGCGCGCCGGCTTAGTTGTGAACACTTTGGCGGCAATATTCCGGAGGGGGGCTGTAGACCCTCTCCAATGGGTGGCGGGCGCGGCAATAATGGGTGCGCTGTTAGGCTTTTTCCAAGGTTTCCGACCATAGAAACCTGGGTGCGTGATCCCTGTTGCACGGGATGACCGGAATGGTCTCCCACGAGGGAATGCTGCCGATGCGGAGTTTGACGTTGGTCCTTCGCAAGCAGCGCGGGCCGAATTGACGGAGTTGACACCGGTCCTTCGTCCCCGGCCCAGTCCGTCGGTTGAAGTTTGACGTTGGTCCTTCACCCGGCGGGCGCCCGTCCGGCGAGCTGGCGTTGATCGCTTCTGCCGCCGGACACCGATCTGGCGGTTGGGGTTGATCGCTCCATCCGCTGGACATCGGGAACGGAGCGCCCCCCGTATCGAGTACGGGGCAGGCTTTGCGTTTCGTCCTCAACAGTCGGTCGGAGCGGCTCTGTCGCCCCGGCCGCTTCGACATGCCTGCGGCATGGCTGGGAATCACTAGGCCGCAGCTCCAACACGCGCCGGTCTGCGACTGGGAAGCAGGCAGGCCGCTTCACGTCTCGCAGCTTTCCCCCAAGGTCGCTCTTCACCCCCGTATCAAGTAAGGGGCAGGCTCTGGGCCGAGCTGCGTCTTCGGAACGGAGTCACGGATTCAAGGTAGGCGACGGCAAAGACACGCAGCAAAGGAGGAACACAAGGCATGGACGAATCACGGACACAGGCAAACGAGCAAGGAGGACAGGACATGGCGGAGCAGTACGTGGGACCGAGCGCGGCGCGGATAGCGAACCTGCTGCCGTGCCGGATCAGCTTCGAGCGGGGCTGGTTCTGGACGACGACGGCCATCTGTCACGGCGGCAGGTCGGACGGGCTGGCGTTCCGGCAGCGACCCGACGGGAACGGCATCGACGTGCGCTGCCACACCGGTGGCTGCTCGGCCGGCCTGGTGATAGCCGGGCTGGAGGCGCTCATCGGGCTGCCCATCTGGACGGCGTACGCGCCGGTGAGCGACGCCGCTGTCCAGGTCACTGAGAAGGGGCCGTGGTGGAAGCGAAAGCGGGTCGTCGTGGCGGCGGGGGTCGCACTGGTCGTTGCGGCGCCGCTGCTGACGCTCGACTTGGAGCTCTTCTTCCTGAACCTGGTAGGGCTGGGCATCGGGGCGCTGCTGCTCCGTCGGTTCATGCCCCGGCGTCCGGTCGGGAGACGTTATCGCCGCTGACGACGGGGCCTCCGGCTCCCTCATACCCATCCCAACACGCAAGGGCCGCCCCCGTATGGGAGGCGGCCCTTCCTCTTTGCCCGCAAGCGGGCGCAGGTCACAGGCAACACAAAGCGAAGGAGGTCGTGATGACAACGGCAACGGTAGCAGCAGGCAATCGGTCGATGGACACGGTGGACAGGCCCCGGCGCAGCCTCGAAGAGATGGTCGACCGGCTCATAGCGGCGATGTTCGAGGAGGAGGAGCCGGCGACGGAGACACCGAGCGTGGCCCGGAGCGTCCACGAGGCTCGGCGGCTCAGGCAGGCGGGGGACGTCGACGGCGCGCTGGCGGTGATGGGAAGCGTGGACGCTTCTAAGGCAACGCCGAGGGAGGCTCGGTGGGCCTTCTCGGAATGGACGCAGCTGGTCAGGCGGCGGTTAGGCGGCGACGTGATGGTCTACAGCCAGGGCACGGGACGGGCCGCCGCGCTGGTTCCCCACGGCGACGGGACGCTGGAAGTGGCGGCGGTCCTGGGGATACGCTGGCAGCCCGGCAAGGTCGTCTCGGGTCGCAGCCTCCGGGGCCTGCGGCCCCTGGCCGGAGGTGCGTGATGGCCGCGGCCAACGTGGACATCACCGCGCTGAAGGCCCGGCACCCCCTGGGAGACACGGTTGAGGCCGCCGGGGTTCGTCTCAGGGGAAATGGCAGGGTCCGCCAGGGCGTCTGCCCCTTCCACGATGAGATGGAAGGCAGCTTCACGGTTTACGGCGACTCGGAGCGGTTCTACTGCTTCGGCTGCGGCGAAGGGGGCGACGTGCTGGATTTCGTGCGGCGCATGGAGGACCTGACGCTCCCCAAAGCCATCGCCCGGCTGGACGGCAGCCCAGGGCTTGAGCCAGGGGCCGCCAACCGTCCAGCCGGACCGCGGCGTGAGTCCGCCGCGCTGCCTCCCAGGGACCCCAACCTGCTGACGGCGGCGGCCCGGTTCTACGCCGGACAACTGCGTATCGAATCCGAGGCTCAGGAGTACCTGGCCTCCCGGGGCGTCGGCCCGGACGCCGCAGCCCGCCTGGGACTCGGCTACGCGCCGGGCAGCGGGCTGCGGCAGGCCCTGGAGTCCCAGGGCTTCTCCGAGAAGCGTCTCAGGGACTCCGGGCTGTTCATGGCGCAGGGCGCGGAGCGGTTCGCCGGCATGGTGGTCGTTCCCGACCCCGTATCTAGTACGGGGCAGGCAGTCTCCGGCGGCCTCGTCCGATGGCTCGTGGGCCGGGCCATAGACCTCAACCGGAGACCCCGGTTCCAGGCGCTGCCCCGCACCAAGCCGGCGCTTGGGCTTGGGCGTCTCGGCCCTGCGCCTCCCTGGGCGGTCGCAACGGAGGGCCTGTTCGATTGGGTCACCCTCGCAGGCTGGGGCTTCCCGGCCGTTGCCGCCCTGGGCACCCAGGCCGTTGAGCGGGTTGCCTCCGCCCTCCGGGGCAGCGCCCGCATCTTCCTCGCCTTCGACGCGGACGACGCGGGCCGGGACGCGACGGAGCGGCTTCAGTACCTGCTCGGACGCAGGGCAGTCGCGATCACCCTTCCCCAGGGCGTCGGCGACGTGGCCGATCTCGCCGCCCTGCCACACGGACGAGCCGCCTTCCTGCGCCTGCTCTGGCAGGCCGCCCATTCCGCCCGCTAGCAGCTCCCCGCCCCTTCCCCTGACGGAGCTTGCCTCGCTCCGCTCCCTGCCTACGGGACTTGCTCCCGCTTTTCCCATCCACTCTCACCCTACAGGAGGACCTATGCCCAATGCACGACGGGTTCCGCCCGCCCACGGCTTCCCATAGGAAACCGCAGCCGTTATTCGCTACGGGAACACACCACACAGAATGAAGGAGACAGACATGGTGAACAGGAACGGACACAACAACGGACACAACAACGGACACGACGCCGCGCTCGACGCGACGCACGAGCTGCTATGGGACGGGCTGTCGCCCGCCGTCACGGACGCCCTGGGGCAACCCCTAGACCCCGCCCTGGTCTCCCAGCGCAAGGGCCGCGCCGGGCGCACCTACGACTACCTGGAGGGCCACGTCGCCATCGACCAGGCCAACCGCATCTTCGGTTTCGGCGGTTGGGGCTACGAGCTGGCAGGCGACGCGACCCTGCGGGAGATCGAGAACGTCGATACTAAGACCGGCGAGGTGAAGCGCACCCGGTTCTACAGCGCCCCGGTGAGGGTCACCGTCGCGGGCGCTCTGCCCCGCACCGACATCGGGTTCAACGCCGTGGCCGAGGACAACGCCGACGGCCACGAGACCGCCATAAAGGGCGCGGTGACGGACGGCATGAAGCGGGCGCTCAGGAGCTTCGGCGTCCAGTTCGGCAACGGCTTCTACGGCGACCAGACGGAGGAGGAGCCCAGGGCCCAGCAGACGGCCGCCAGGCAGACGGCCAGAAACGGCGCCTCCCGCCCCCAGCGCGCTCCCGCACAGGCCAAGGCTCTGCGCAAGCGGCTCATCGAGATCGCCGCAGAGCAGGGCCTCGACGAGGACAAGGTGCGGAGCGCCGTCACGGACCGGACGGGCAAGGACCTCGACGACCTGACGGCCGCGGAGCTGGCCCCGCTGGTGGAGGCCGCCGCCAACAAGCTCCAGGAGGCGAAAGAGGCGCAGCAGGCGAAGGCGGCCTAGTCCGCCCGGTCCATCGCCGGGTTCGGAGTCGAGCGGGGTCGTCTCTTCGGGGGCGACCCCGCTCTCCATTTACAGGACAAGGAGGTTACGAGCCATGACAACCATGACAACGACGATGCACACGCCCTGGGGGCCTCCCCAGGACATCGAGGAGCTGGCCGAGGGCGTCTGGCGGGTGTCCACCGCCGGCCACGGCGGGCTGAAGCTCAGCCGCGAGCGGTGGAACTCGCTGCCCGGCTGCGTCCGGGATGCAATGCTGACCCCGACCTTCGCCGAGGAGGACTGCGAGGAGCCCATCGTCAGGACACTGCTGGGACTGGGCGACGAGGGGGAGCGGGAGATGGCCCTCAAGGTCGCGGGCTACTTCGACCGGTACGCTCCGGCGCTCCCACACCTCCGCAGCTGCTCGCCCGCCCACCACTACCACGCCGTCGCCCACCGGGGAGGTTACGGGACGGACCCGTTCGAGCGGTTCGACACCCGCATCGAGGCCGAGTCCTTCGTGGGCGACGCCGGGATGGCGCTGCGCTACGGGAGGCTGGAGGCCGTCGAGTGCAGCCGGACGCTCCCGCTCTGCCGGGCGGAAGGGGGGCAGGCCATGACCGCGACGACACGGCCCAGGCCCCGCAGCCTGCCCAGCACGACGACCAAGCTCCAGACGGAGTTCGGCAACCTCTACGTGACCGTCTCGACGGACGAGGACGGCGAACCCTTCGAGGTGTTCGGCTGGCTGGGCAAGGGCGGCAGCTTCCAGCACGGCGTCACCGAGCTGGCCTGCCGGCTGATCTCCCTGCACCTGCGGAGAGGTACGCCGGTCGAGGAAATCATCGACCAGTGCCGGGGGATTCAGGAGATGCAGCCCTTCTTCAACCAGATGCCCGACGGCAGGAGCGTGGCGATCCTCGGGCTCGGCGACGGGATAGCCCACGTCCTCAAGGCGCACCTGAAGGCCACGGAGGAGCGAGAGGCGGCGCAGGCAGCGGAAGCCAAGGCCGCATGAGCGGCTGCCGACAATCTAGAGCGTGGAATCGAGCGGGGCTGTCTCCAACGGGGGCGGCCCCGCTTCCCATTTACAGGACATTTGCAGGACACAGGACAAAGGAGGAAAGCGACATGACGACGACGATTGACAACAACAGGGCGGAAGTCTACTCCCGTCCCAACGCCCGCTTCGGCGAGGACGGGCAGCTTGAGGTGAGGGCCTCGGCGGCCCTGGGATGCCGCCGAGCTCTCTGGTACGCGGCAACGGGCTACGAGCCCACCAACCCGCCGACCGAGGAGTCGCTCACGGCGATGGAGGCGGGCAACGCCCTCGAACCCGTCGTCCTGCGGGCGATGGAGAGGGCGGGGTGGCGGGTGAATCCCGCCGACCCCCGGGACCCGCAGGCGGTCTCGGTGCGCATCGGCCCGAACCCCGCATCGGGTACGGGGCAGGCCCTGCTGGTGACGGGACACCCCGACGCCACGGGCCGGATGCCCCGGCCCCAGGGCGAGGCCGCCGCCCCGGAACCCACGGCGCAGACGTTCCTCTTCGGGGAGGACCCCGATCCCGCCCACGGTGAGGAGATGGTCGTCGAGGTCAAGACGCGTGGGACGGAGGCGTTCAAACGGTGGCGCGCCCTGGGCGCGGAGCGCAGCCACCCGGCGTCGGTTGCCCAGGCAGCCCTCTACACGCTGGGGACCTACGGCGACCTGCGGGACGCCGCCATCGCCACCCTGGACACGGGCAACAGGGTTTGGGACTACGAGGTCATCCCCGCCGAGCGGCTGGGACAGGCCCTGGAGCGGGCCTGCGAGTGGCTGGGGGAGCTCGCCGCCCACCATGTCCAGCACGGGCCGGACCCCGACGCGCTGCCGGAGCGGGACTTCTCCGCAGACAGCTGGCAGTGCCGGTCCTGCCCCTTCCTGGCGGTCTGCCTGCCGGGGACGGCGGCGGAGGCTGGGGGCGAGGGGGATGCCGCAGACGTCGCCGAGCCTGCGTCGCCGGTGACCGACGAGGAGGCGCGCAATGCCCTCCACGAGTACGAGGAGATCCAGGACACCATCCGCGAGTTCGAGGACGAGAAGCAGTGGGTGGTGGAGAGGCTCCGGACCTGGCTGGGCCAGCAGGGCGTGGACAAGGCGAAGCTCGAAGGGCGGGAGAAGACCCGCTCCGTTGGCATGGTGAAGTCCCGCCGCTACTCGGTGGACTACAAGCGGCTCAACAACCTGCTCGCCCCGGACGTCCGGGCCGAGATCGTCACCGAGAGCGAGTCGGAGTACCTGCGGGTCAGCTAGACGCTCCCATAGGGAACGCTGGACGGGGCCGCTTCCCTCTACAGGGGACTGCCCCGCTTAACTCAACCGGGCGCGGCAAGGTCTGCGCCACGACATAGAGGAGGAACCGAAATGGCACGCACCATCAACAAGGTAGAGCTTTTGGGCAGAGTGGGAACCGACCCTGAGATGAAGTACACCCAGGGCGGCACGGCCGTCACCCAACTGAGGCTGGCCACAGACCGCCGCCGCCAGGACGGGGAGACCGAGGCCGACTGGCACAACGTCGTCGTCTGGGGCAAGGTCGCCGAGGCGGTCAACCAGTACGTCGGCAAGGGCGACCGCATCTACATCGCCGGACGCCTGGCCCAGAACACCTGGGAGGGCGACGACGGGCAGCGGCGGTACCGCACCGAGATTCACGCCTCCGAGGTCGTCTTCCTCGACTCCCGCAACGGCGGGCAGGACGACGGCGACGACGGGCAGGCGGACGAGTCCTCTCCCTTCTAGCCGGTCAACCCACGACCGCACAGCGACGCCTTCCCGAAGGCGCGCCACGGGGCCGCTCCCATCTATCTGGACGGCCCCGCTCTCATTCAACCGGGCGCGGCAAGGCCAGCGCCACGACATTAAGGAGGAACCGAAATGGCACGCACCATCAACAAGGTAGAGCTCTTGGGCAGGGTCGGCACGGAGCCGGAGATGAAGTACACCCCGAACGGCACGGCCGTCACCCAGCTGCGGCTGGCCACCGACCGCCGCCGCCAGGGCGGGGAGACCGAGGCAGACTGGCACAGCATCGTCGTCTGGGGCAAGACCGCCGAGGCGGTGAACCAGTACGTCGGGAAGGGCCAAAGGGTGTACGTGGCCGGACGGCTGGTGCAGAACAGCTGGGAGGGGGACGACGGACAGCGGCGCTACCGCACCGAGATTCACGCCTCCGAGGTCGTATTCCTCGACTCCCGCAACGGCGGGCAGGACGACGGCGACGACGGTCAGGCGGACGACGCCTCTCCCTTCTAGTCCCACAACCGCATAGCGACGCCTTCCCGAGGGCGCACCCACGGGGCCGCTTCCCTCTACAGGGGCGGCCCCGCCTCAGTTCCAACCGATAGCGAAGGAGGCCGACATGACCATGAAGAAGACCACCACCAAGGACGCCGCGCTGCTTGAGGCGCTTCGCAGCAACCTGAACCTGCTGGGAGAGCTGGCGGCGCGCTACGCCGTCGAGTTCCACCCGGAGCGCCCCACGGAAGACCTACCCGTCATCTCCGGTCCCGACGACGTGCGCAGGCTGCTGGGGCCGGAGATGGCTCCCCTGGCCCAGGAGCAACTGCGGGTGCTGCTGCTCAACGCCAGGAACCAGGTCATCGGCCAGCGGGTCATCTACCAGGGCAACGTGTCCTCGGCCATCGTGAGGAACGCCGAGGTCTTCCGCCCGGCGGTCATCGAGGCCGTCCCCAGCATCATCATAAGCCACAACCACCCCAGCCGGGACCCGACGCCCAGCCCCGAGGACGCGGCCCTCACCCGCGATCTGGTCCAGGCGGGCAGGCTGCTGGACATCGAGCTGCTGGACCACGTGGTCATCGGCGGCGAGCGGTTCGTCAGCCTCAAGGAACGGGGGCTGATGCCCTGACCCGCCTCCTCTACGGGACGGGCGCTCCACGACCGGACGGCGCACGCCGTCCGGCTCTCACGCCGGGGACCGCTCCCCGCGCATCGTTCCCAACTCACACGCAAGGAGGTCGCAATGCTCGCGACTCACACAATGGACCCCGAAGCCCCCGCATCCAGTACGGGACAGGCTCTGTACACCGTCACTGCCGGAGGGTTCTCGGCAACCGCCGACGCCTTCGCCCGCGACGAGGAGACGGACGGCCTCTGGTTCGTCTCGATGGTCGGTTCCCAGACGGCGCTCAAGGCGATCTGGGCATCCCTGCTCAAGCAGCCGCCGGACGTTGCCCACATCATCGAGGGCGCGGACGGCATGGCCCTCTCGGGCGCTTACAAGCGGTGCGTCGTTCCCCACGAGACGATAGGAACGTGGACCACCAAGATCGCCCGGTTGCCGGTCTCCGGCGGCTGGCACGCGCTCGTCTACACCAGGAAGGCGGAGTACACATTCGACCACGACTCCTTCCTCCTACTGGTACAGGACGAAGGGGACGCCCCGGAGCTTCACCACCGCTTCCTTGACCGGAGAAGCCCGCTGCCCCTGCATGGTTCCTGGGCGGAGTGGCTCTGGCAACGGGGACTGGACACGGGGGAGACAGTCCCCCTCCAGTCGGTGGGCGTCTCCGCCTACCGTTGCTCCCCCCGGGCCGGCAAGCTCCGGGAGGACCTGTCCGACGCGGTTGCGTCGAGCCGGCTCACCCTGCCCAGGGAGAGGGAGGCCGGCGATGGATAGGATGCTGAAGCGGGCGACCCGCAGGAACAAGCGGCGGGGCGAGCGCAACGGGAGCGCCTGGCGGCGCTTCTCCCCGGACGGGAACACCTGCCGCTACTGCAAACACGACGGGTCCCAGCACCTGGTGAGTTCAGGTCAGCCCCATTTCTACCGGCCCGCCACGGAAGCGGAGCGGCGGGATCCCTTCGAGAGGCTGTACGGCTACAAGCTGCCGGAGGGCGACTCCGTGTTGCTCAAGCGGATGGTCGTCGTCAACCACGCCGAGATCATCACCGCCTTCTGCGTCGCGTGCGCCGAGAGCATGAACACCCACCAGGTCCTGTGCTACCAGCGCAACGTGGGCGTCGGCGAGGTGGTCGGGTTGAGCATCAAACGCGGAGACATGAAAGCCGCTGCCTGACGCGGCGGACGACACCGGACAATACAAGAAGGGAGAATCGACATGAGACTCGCTGCACAGGCAAAGGGCGGGTTCTACCCGACGCCGCCCAGGGTCGTCGACCTGGTCGCGGAGCTGATTCACACCCCATCCGGCGCCTACAACCGGGGCCGGGAGACGCTGCGCATCCTCGACCCCTGCTGCGGGGCGGGAGAGGCGCTGGCGCAGCTGGCCGAGCGCCTGGACAGGCCCAACGCCATCCCCATCGAGACCTACGGCGTCGAGCTGCACCGGGACCGGGCGCAGGAGGCGGAGGAGCGGCTCGACCACGCCCTGGCCTCCGACCTGTTCGCCACGTCGATAGCGAACGGGGCCTTCGGGCTGCTCTTGCTCAATCCGCCCTACGATTACGACTCGGAGGACAAGCGGACGGAGCACGCCTTCCTGACGCACACGACCCGCTACTTGGCCGATGGCGGCCTGCTGGTCTTCATCGTTCCCAGGCAGCGCCTGGCGGTCTCGGCCCGCTACCTGTCCACCCACTACGGGTATATGCGGTGCTGGGCCTTCCCCGACCCGGAGCGGCAGGTATTCGACCAGGTGGCGCTCTTGGCCTACCGGAAGGCCGATCCCGTTCCCGACGCCCACGCCGAGCGCATGGTGCTGGAGTGGGCGGTGGGGGAGCCGGAGCCGCTGCGCTCCCACCCCTACACGGACTACAGCCCGGAGACCACGCCCAGCGGGGACATCCTCTTCACCACCCGCACCGTCGATCCCGTCGCTGCTGCTGCCGAGGCGCGGCGGTCGGGGCTGTGGGCCAGCACCGAGATCACCGACACCCTCTGGCCCGCGAGGGACACCCGCACCCGTCCGCTGATGCCCCTCAGAAGGGGCCACATGGCGATGCTGGTGTCGGCGGGCTTCCTAGACAACCTCGTCCTCGAAGCGGACGGGCGGCGCATCCTGGTCAAGGGTAGGACCTCGAAGGAGATGGTCATGGTGGAGGACTCCCCGGAGAAGGAGGTCCACCGGGAGAAGCTCAAGACCACCGTCGTCGCGCTGGATCTGCACGGAGGCGAGATCACCGACATCGCAGCATAGACGGCTCGCACTGAGCCGCAGGCGAGGCCCCGCCTTCCCTCTACCGGGAACCGGCGGGGCCTCGCTCCGTTCGGACGGAAAACCAACACCCCACGAAGGAAAGAGAGGTTGAGACATGCAGACGACCATGACCCTTGACGCCTGCGCCCGCTGCGGGCAGCCCATCGCTCCCGGCGAACCCGCCATGCAGACCGCCTCGGTGGACCTGGACATGAACGGCAGGGCCGTCTCCTCCCCGGTGAAGACATACCACCTCAGCGGACGCTGCTACGACGAGGCAAAGGCGGAACAAGCCGCCCGCAGGGAGGCCCTGAAAGCCGCATAGACGGCTCACACCGAGCCGCATCACGAGGCCCGTCTGCGGCGGGACCCTCGCACGTTCAACCACAGCCTGGGGACGTTTCCAGGAGCTTGTCGCACCGGAAACGTCCCCGCCAGGGGGCGTGGTGCGCCCGGCTCCCGGCGTCGTTCTCCGGCCCACCACGGAAAAGGAGGACGACTCACATGAACCTCGGAGAGTTCATCGACACGTTCAGGGACGCCATCGCCAGAAGAGTGGTGGAGTCCTACCCGCCCCTCTACCGGCCCTCGGAGAACGGCCGCAGGCTCCCCCGCCTGCTCCGCAAGCCCCTGGGGGCGCAGGCCGACGCCATCAGGGGCGCGGCCCTCTCCCTCGAGGTCCACCGGGGCACCACCGTCGTCGGCGAGATGGGAACGGGCAAGACCTTCATCGCCGTAGCCGCAGCGCACATGGCGGGCTTCAAGCGGGTCCTCGTGCTGGGGCCGCCGCATCTCGTGCCCAAGTGGAAGCGGGAGGTGGAGATGACGGCGCCCGGCGCCCGCGCCGTCATCGTCAGATCCATCACCGACCTGGAGCGGCTCCGTCTCTCCACGGGCCCCGGCCCCCTCTTCGCCGTCATGTCGCGGGAGAAGGCGAAGCTGTCCTACCGCTGGATGCCCGCCGTCAACCAGCGGTGGGCCGTCTCCAGGGGCAGGCTGCTGCGGGGCGAGGAGACGGGGGAGCCCTTCCGGGTCCCCTGCTGCCCCGGCTGCACGGCGCAGATCGTGGACAGGGACGGCGTGCCACTGACGGACGCCGACCTGAACCGCCGCAAGCACACCTGCGCCGACTGCGGCGGTCCTCTGTGGCAGGCCGACAGGTCCGGCCCTGCCCGCTACCCGTTGGCCGACTACGTGAAGAACCGGATGAAGGGCTTCTTCGACCTGCTCATTGGCGACGAGGTCCATGAGTACAAGGGCCGAGGCTCGGCCCAGGGCATCGCCGCAGGGGTCCTCGCCGACGCCTGCGGCAAGTCCCTCAGCCTCTCGGGAACCCTGATGGGAGGGTATTCGAGCACGCTGTTCCACCTGCTCTACCGGTTCTCGCCGGAGATCAGGACGGAGTTCGGGCGCTCCGAGGAGCATCGCTGGATACAGCGGTACGGCTTCGAGGAGATCACCGTCGGCAAGGACGACGACGACGCTGTGGAGGACGGGCGCAACAGCAGACGGCGCAAGTTCCGCAGGGTGGTCAGGGAGCGGCCCGGCCTTGTCCCCAGCGCCCTGTTCCACATCATCGGCAACACGGTGTTCCTCAGACTGGCGGACGTTGCCTCGGGCCTGCCCGGCTACGACGAGCAGATCCTCCTGTCCTCGATGGACTCGGAAGAGGACGAGACGGGCTACTCCCAGCGCAGCGCCTACAACACCGTGTACGAGGAGCTCAGGAAGAAGCTGGCGGAGGCGCTGAAGGCCGGCTCCAAGCGGCTGCTGGCGACCTACCTGCAGACGCTGCTCGCCTACCCCGAGGGCTGCACCAGCGGAGAGACGGTCTTCGACCCCAGGACGGGCGACGTCATCGTCCAGATCCCGCCCCTGTCGGAGGAGAAGCTCTACCCCAAGGAGAAGGCCCTGGTCGACCTGGTGGCGGCCGAGCGGCTCGAGGGCCGAAGGGTGCTGGTCTACGCCACGCACACGGGCACCAGGGACATCACCGGGCGAATGGAGGACATTCTCACCAGGCACGGGTTCCGGGTGGCGGTGATGAAGGCCGGCGCCGTGGCCCCGGACCGCCGCGAGGCGTGGGTGGCGGAGAAGGTCAAGCAGGGCATCGACGTGATGATCTGCCACCCCAGGCTGGTGCAGACCGGCCTGGACCTCATCGACTTTCCAACCCTGGTCTGGTTCGAGACGGACTACAGCGTCTACGTCATGCGGCAGGCGTCGCGGCGGTCGTGGCGCATCGGGCAGACCCGCCCGGTGAAGGTGGTGTTCATGGCCTACCGGAACACCCTGCAGGCCGACGCCCTAAAGCTGGTGGCGAAGAAGCTGCAGAGCTCGCTGGCAGTCGAGGGGGAGCTGCCGGAGGACGGACTGGCCGCCTACGGGGACGACGGGGACGACCTGATGATGGCGCTGGCCCGCAGGATAGTCAGCGGCGACGAGGAGGAGGACGAGGCGGAGACGGTGGAGGAGGTGTTCGCCCAGGCCAGGAACGCGGAGGCTGACGCTGAGGAGTACCTGGTGGACGACGACTGGAAGGCGGTCGTGACCGAGCCGGAGGCCGTCAACGGGAACGACCTGCCCCGTACCGGATACGGGGGCAACGGCCACCACGACGACTTGTTCGGGCCGACGGTCGAGCTCGTCCCTGGCAACGACCGCCAGGAGGACGAGGCCCCGGAGCCGCAGCAGTCGCTGTTCTCCTGGGCGGAGTTCATGGCCGAGGAGCCGGTCAAGCCCAGGGGCCGGGGTGGCAAGGCCCAGCCCGCCGGCGCGTCCCTGTTCGCGTGGGCGGTGGAACAGGAGCGAGAGGAAGAGCCGGTCGGCGCAGGACGCTAGACCGCACGGGTACGGGGGGAGGACACCTACGGTCAGGCCGGATGTCCTCCCCCAAGGTCCAAACGGTGTCCTGAACTGGACGCCGAAAACGTGAAGTGGCAGAGAAAACAGCAACGACTAAGAAGGAGATGAACCAATGGCACGCATATTCGTATACGACGACCGCGAGTTCCCCGACCCCGACCCAGAGATGAGCGTCGACCAGGTGAAGGCGACCCTCTCCGACTTCTACGGGGAGATAGCCAACGCCTCAGTGAAGGAGACCACGCGGGGCGACGACACCATCTACGAGTTCCAGCGGCGGGTGGGCACCAAAGGCGCCTTCCCCCACGCCCGGAACTAGAGGAGGGAGTCAGATGGACAACCGGACGTTCACCGGTCTGCTGGCGGCAACCCCGCCGGCGAACCTGAGAATCCTTGAGCTCACGGCGGAGCTCACACGGCCCGACGGCTCCTTCGACCTGGACGCCGCGGCCGCACGGCAGCACGAGGTGGAGTCGGCCTGCGTCCAGGCGCAGGACTACGCGGCGTCCACGGGGCGGCTACTGGAGGCGCTGCGGTGGCAGCTGCGGCCCCGGCGCAGCTGAGCGGCCTGGCAACACTGCTCCTGCGGCGTCCGCCGTCGCTGCGGGAGCTGGTCACGCTTATCGGATACGCCGACGACTACGCATGGTTCGTAGGGCTGGTGCGCCGCCTCTTTCCCGAAGAGGCGGAGGCGGCGCTTTCGGCCCCCGACTTACGTCAGAGGTTGGAGCGGTTCACACACCTCTTTCAAGAGCGCCACTTCCCCCTTTACGCGCCATTCCTGGACGTATACATGGACGAGGGAGACGAGCCGCCCTGGACCTGGCTGAGAAGGGGCATTCCATTCGAATTGGTGGGCTTCGGCTACGACGGCCTCCACGAGATGTGGGACGGCTACCGCGACGGCATCTCGGCGATGGCCCTGCTGGTCAAGCCCGCCGATTCCATCTACGAGGAACCCGAGGGGCTCCGGGTGGCCTGGCTGGAGTCGGCCGCCGAACGCATCCCGCAAGAGACATTGGAGAGGATTCCCCAGGGCGGCATACCCCTGGACGTCCTCACCGAGGCGCTCACGGAGACCGGCTTCGAGGGGGCGGCGCAGGCCTGCTCCTGGGTCCTCGCCGAGACCGGCAACTTCTTCCTGGACGCCTGCTACG
This sequence comes from Dehalococcoidia bacterium, assembly GCA_965218945.1. GTDB lineage: Bacteria > Chloroflexota > Dehalococcoidia > Lucifugimonadales > UBA2985 > DAOUJW01. The sequence continues at coordinate 1,073,812 of OZ244718.1, read as the reverse complement.
AAGACGGGTCCTACGACGGCTTCTCCGACCCCTGGGATGACGACGTTATCGAGGCTGGGACGGAGGAGTGGCGGAAGGCCAATGCCCTCATGGACTCGGTGTGCAAACTGGCCGACTGGCTGGAGGAGGACCTTCCGGGCCGCTTCGCCGAGATGCTGGATTTCGTCCTGGCCCGGCTGACCGATCAACAACGACAACAGGAGGTAACCGACGATGAGTGTTGAAGTCGATACGACCCAATGGTCCCTGCCGGGTCCGGCGGACGCGGCAAGGGACGAGCTCCAGATTCAGCTGGAGGTGTACAAAGAGACCATCCTCCTGCGGGGCTTCGAAAGCGACTCGACCTGGGTCAGGACCGTCTCGGCGGACGCAATCGCCAACGCGTTCACCCAGCACCTGGGGTTCTCCTCGGGCCTGCTGCCCCGGGACGCCCTCTGGTGGAGCCAGGGCGAGACCGGGCAGGTGGTGGCCCTGTGGAGGCCGCCCCAGGTCTGGTCCGTGGCCCTGCAACGGGAGGCGTTCAAGCCCCCCGCACGGCTCCGGCTACCCATGCCGGGGCTGGTCTTTGTCTGCTCGCCGGGCCGGGCGCCTTGGGTCTACTCGGCCTTGGGCAGGCCGACTAACCCCGATGAGCAGCTATTCCGGACCCCGGCCTTCAACCTCTTCGGCGACGGGCGGGTCTGCCCAGGAAGCCACCGGTTCCCGGAGGAGGTGGGCCTGATACCGGAGTCCTTCTTCCGGTCCTTCTTCTCGCTTACCGGGGACACCAACAACCGCTCTAAGAAGCACCCCGAAAACCTGCAAGCGCTATGGGAGGAGATAGATGGAGAGACCGAGTACCCGGTTGAGGACCTTGTTCCCCAGTGCACGGTGGGCCAGGCGATGGCGGTCTCCGAGGGGAGACGTGGCTACCGGTAGCGGGGCGCCGGGGCCGGTGGGATACCTGGTCAACCACCCTGGCGGCCTCGCAGGAATCCACGGAATCGGCTACGACTACGTGCTGGGCTCGGGGGGCGTCTACGTCCAGTCCCGGAGCGATGATCTGGTGGCGCGGGTAGTGGTGGCCCCAGGCGAGGTGCGCGGGCTCGCCCACGTGGCCGAGAAGGTGCAGCTGACCCACGGCCCCATCCCGGCACGGCTCTTCGAGCTGGGGCTGCGCTGGTTCCAGGACGCCCCGGACACCGAGCGGTTCTTCGCCGTCCGCTGGGACGGGGACGCTTACCGGCAGGTGGTCCCCCCACAGGCCGGGACCGCAACGAGGCTCGCCTACGTGCCACCCTCCGGGGTGGTCGCAGAGCTCCACTCCCACGGAAGCTCCCGCGCCTTCTTCTCGGCCACAGACGACCGGGACGAGCAGGGCTTCCGCATATACGGCGTCGTGGGAAGGCTGGACGCCCCCCTGCCCGAGCTGCGGCTCCGGGTGGGGGTCTACGGCCACTTCGCACCGCTGGACTGGCCCCAGGTGTTCGACGGCCCGGACCCGGGCGTCCGGCTCATGGGCGAGGGGCCGGAGCCGACAGTAAGCATCGAATTGGAAGACAAGGAGGTGAACTGAAGATGCCCTACTACCTGGACAACGAGTTCCTGCTGGACAACCCCTGGATCACCGTGGTCGGCTGCGGCGGGACAGGGGGGTTCGTGGCCGAGGGCCTCTGCCGCCTCTTCCAGGGGCGGGAGGTCTCCATCGTCCTCGTCGACCACGACCGGGTGGAGCCCCACAACCTGCTGCGCCAGAACTTCTACGCCGAGGACGTGGGCCGTTTCAAGAGCCAGGCCCTCGCCGACCGGCTGGCCAGGGCCTACGGCCGTCCCATCGGCTACTCCGTCTACCCCTTCAGGGAGGAGGATCCCCGCTACCCCGGCCTTACACCCTACGGGGACAGCCTCATCATCGGCTGCGCCGACAACGCCGCCGCTAGGAGAGCGATGGCGGAGTGCCTGCCGGGGCACCCGGCCCGGTGGCTCATCGACGCGGGCAACGACACCAACTGGGGACAGGTGCTCATAGGGAACGTCGCCGGTGAGGTGAGCTGGGACGAGCCGGCCTTCATGGGCGAGACCTGCCACCTGCTCCCCGCGCCCACGGTGCAGCGCCCCGACCTGCTGACGGCGGTGTCCACCAGGCCGCCGGACGTGGACTGCGCGGCCGCCCTCGACCTCACCGACCAGGACCCAACCATCAACCAGATGATGGCGTCGCTGGTCTTACAGGTGGTCCGCCGCATGGCGGCGGGAACCTGCCCCTTCATGGGCCTCTACCTGGACATGGAGCAGGGGACGGTCACCCCGACCTACGCCACGCCGGAGGCGGTGGCGCGGGTGGTGGGACCCGGCTCCGAATGGGAAACATCGGCCTAGCGATCAAGGCTCTTGAGAGCAGTCGGAAAGAGACAAGAGAGGAGAAACTATGTCTGACAAGAACGGAACGGCCACGACCACGATCTGGCAGGACGCCCACAGCGGGCGCCGCGGGCACAAGCTGATGACGAGAGAGCTTGGGGACACGATCCCCGCGATGGGAGCCAACGAGGACGCCGCAGACTACGACGCCGTCCTCGCTCCGGCCAAGCTGTTCAGCCCGTATAGCGGATGGACCTGGTACATCACCGAGTGGGACGCCGAGACCGGGCTGTGCTTCGGCCTCGTCGAGGGGTTCGAAGTGGAACTCGGCTATTTCGACCTGACGGAACTCTCGGAAATCACCGTTTTCGGCGGAGTCCCCGCCGTGGAGCGCGACCTCTACTGGGAGCCGCAGACCCTGGGCGAGATCAGGCGGCGGTCGCGGTAGTGAACGTAGTTAGAAATGTAAGCAGGGAGAGGAGAAACCCATGCCTGACGAAGTTGGAATGGAAGCAACGCACTCGGATACCCCGAGCGCGGACGAGAGTCTCTTCGGCGATGTGCCGGACAACACGGCTCCTGCGGTAGTCGAGGAGGACGCCTCCGACGATGCGGACGCCGAGGAGCAGACTGAACAGGACAGCCAGGGTTCCAATCACGACGGGGACGAGACCGGTTCGTCCGGGGACCTGAAGGTGGTCGTGTCCCTCAAGGGGGGCAGGGCCACCATCGGGGTGCAACGGCCCTCGGCAGACCCGCACATCGAGTCCTTCGATGACGCTGACCTGTCTGGGCTGACGCACGAGCTCCCGGCGGTGATCGAACGGGCGAGAGCCAAGTGGGAGGACGAACCCAGGTATCCGGCCCACGAGAGACCCGCTCCTCCAGCCAGACGCCAGAACCGGCGTTCGCAAGCTGCGGCGCAGGCCGAGACGGCCGATGGGGAGACGGAACCGGAGCAGTCCGATACGCTGCGGCTGTTCTAGGGGCCGGTCGGCGGGGTGCGCTGACCGCAGCACACAGAGGGAGGGACACCGTGACTCGGTGTCCCTCCCTCTGCAAGAGCCCATGTATGCAGCCTTTTTGCATTTCAGGAAAGAGTGGAGCAGATGAATGACAGCAACGATGAGACCATGAAAGCGACGTCGGGGACTGACAGGAGGTACGAAGTGAGGGAGATGCACCTGTTTGACACTGATGCCGGGGAAGAGAAGGCCCTGTGTGGAGTCGACGTCTCTGCCGACGAGTTGAGGGGCGTGGACGGCTACCTGGACGACCGGCTGTATGGCTCTTTGGTTGGTACCGTCTGCGAGAGGTGCAAGGCTCAGGTGGCGCCCTGCGCCGTGAACCGCATCCGGGACCTGGAGGCCGAGGGCCCGCTTGACGAGGCGGAGGAGTATCGCCAACTCGCCGACACACTCTTGCAAGAGACCGGTCTGGGACCTTGATCGGGCTAGAACGCCGGCCCACGCACCCATATGTGCGCCTTTTTTTGCGTTTGAGGGGCTGCGGTCGCGGCGCCTCAGTCGGTGAACAGGTGGGCGAGGCCCTGATCATTAGCCAGATTCAGAAGCGCTGCAAAGTGCAGAACGCTGGGCCGCACCCCCTCATTCCTCCAGCGCCGTATCGTGTGTGGGTCCGTTCCGAGACGGCGATTTATCTCCGCCCACGGCAGACCGGACTCCTCCTTGAACCGCAGCAGGCGCTGCGGGAAGTCGTCGGGGAAGACGTAGGTTCTTCTGCTGTGGTGTGTGCGCTGTCGAGGCATAGCGCCGGTCCTTCCGTAGGACTCTCGGACCCTCACCTACGGGATCGTCCGGTACGTGCGGCAGGGCGCAACGCGATGGCGGGAGGCGCTAGATGCCGCCGCCTCAGCCGCTCCCGTGCAGGGAGAGTGCCCGTCCGGGCGGGGCGGTGAGCCCGCCCGGACATCCATGTATGCGGCCTGTGATGCTGCCCGCAGCCCGCCGCTCCTAGCCCCCCGGCCCTAAGGCGGTTGGGTTGACGTAGTTGGACCAGCCGCTCAGTCCCGCCGCGTTGATGGCCTTCACCCTGTACACGTGCTTGACCCCCGCGGTGACACCGGTGTCGGTGAAGGTCGTCGCCGTGCTCTGGGTGTCCGCCACGTACACCAGCAGGGAGCTCTCGCCTTGACCGGGCCGACGCCGCAGGACCTGGTAGCCCGTGATCGAGTCGTCATTGGGGGCCGTCCAGCTCAGCACGATGTGCCCGTCCGCGTTCACCGTCGCCGTCAGGCCGGTGGGCTTGGCCGGAGGGCTTTCGGGCACCTGCTGGTCGTCTCTGGCCTCTTCCTTTTCCTCCACTTCGACAGTCGCCGCGCTGGTCAGGGTCTCGTCGTTATCGGCGTCGTCGGTGAAGGACACCCGCACCTGGACGGTCTGTCCCTGCTCGCTCGACGTGATCAGGTAGCTGGAGCCCGTGGCCCCGCCGATGTCCGACCCTCCGGCAATCCACTGGTAGCTGTAGGAAACGTTGGTTAGGCCGTCCTCGTCTGTGATCGAGGACGTGTCCGCGGTGAGGGTCTGCTCAACCTGTGGAGTGCCGCTGATCGTGGGCGCGCCTGCGGCTGACGTGTTGGCTGCCGCCACCACCGCATCCGTCGCCGCGCTGGTCAGGGACTCGTCGTTATCGGCGGCGTCGGTGAAGGTCACCCGCACCTGGACGGTCTGTCCCTGCTCGCTGGACGTGATCAGGTAGCTGGAGCCCGTGGCCCCGCCGATGTCCGTGTCGTCGGCCACCCACTGGTAGCTGTAGGAAACGTTGGTTAGGCCGTCGGCGTCTTCAACCCCGGAGGTGTCCGCAGTCAGTGTCTCCCCCACCTGGGGTGTCCCCGTGATGGTGGGCGGACCCAGGGCCGGGGTATTCTGCTTGGACTCTACGAGGTTCACCGAAACCTCCTGCCCGACCGACCAGCCCAATCCCGGGTCATCCCACCGGAATCTGTAGGACGCACCGGGATGATCCACTATGGCGTCGGCCGAGCCGAACCCTTCATCCCCCACCGACAATACGAAGCCGGTGGAGAACATCTCTTTGTTCAGGCCGAGCCGGAGCTCGCCATCCTTGAGAAAGAGGAACCTGACGTAGTGGGTCTTGCCGTCCCATTCGACCTCGGTCTCCGAGAGGGCCCCGAGTTGAGGATCGCCCCAGTACGAATACCCTGTGTACCCATCCCTTGTCTCCACGGTCATCGTGGCGGACCATGCGTTGCTACCCTGCTGCACCTCCACCGTCGGCGCGCTGGTAAGCGTCTCCTCGTTATCGGCGTCGTCCGTGAAGGTCACCCGCACCTGGACGGTCTGTCCCTCCTCGCTGGAGGTCAGGGTGTAGCTGGAGCCGGTGGCCCCCGCGATCTCCGACCCTCCGGCAATCCACTGGTAGCTGTAGGAAACGTTGGTTAGGCCGTCCTCGTCGGCAATGTTCGCCGTATCCGCCGTCAGCGTCTGGTCTACCTGGGGCGTCCCGCCGATGGTGGGTGCTCCAGTGGCCGGATTGTTCTCTGCCGGCTCCGACTGCTCGGCGCTGTCCGTATCCTTCAGGGTCAGGCTCAACGCCACACTGTCGTCCTCGGCCCAGTCCAGCGTGGTCGCCCAGACATATGAGATCAACGTCCGGCTCTTCACCTCACTCGCATCGGCCGACGCGAACTCGGTCCCGTCCACCGTCAGCACGAAGTCGACGCTCGGGTGCGGCATGACGTTGAACGCCACAAAGCCGTTCGACAGCAGGATCGCCATGACCTCAATCGTCTGGTCGCCCTCGTTGTATGTTCTCTTATCGAGGGTTCCCATTCCGTCCCGGAACCGGCTGTAGCCCCAGACCGCCTCGCTCCCGCTGCCCGACACCCCCACGGTCAGGGTCGCCGTCCAAGCCGCCGTGCTGTCGGCAGGGGTAGCCCTCGCCTCGATGGAAGCGGGGCCGTCACCCGCAACGTTGGTGGCGATGACTCGCACGGCGTACTCCACTCCGCCCGTGAGGCTCGTGATGGTGTACGTGGTCCCGGTTTCCGTGGCTTCTGAAACCTCGGCCGCGGTGTCCCATCTGTCTGTGGACTCCTTCCACTGCACCTTGTAGCCGGTGACGGCGGAACCCCCGTCGGATGATGGGGCCTGCCAGGACACATCAATCTCCTGGATCTGGCTCCCCGCGGTTACGGTCAGGCTCAGAGGCGCCGTGGGCACCGTTGCTGCCACGAGCACCGTAACCTCGCTGGTCAGGGACTCCTCGTTATCGGCATCGTCGGTGAAGGTCACACGAACCTTGATGGTCTTGGCAACATCATCGTCGGTGACCGTGTAGGACGCGTCCGTCGCGTCCTCGATGTCCGTGTCGGATATCCCGTCGTTCCGAATCCACTGGTAGCTGTATGACACGTTGGACAGCCCATCGGCGTCGGCGATGCTGGAAACGTCCGCCGTCAGGGTCTCGTCCTCCTGTGCAGTCCCGTCGATGGTGGGTAACCCCGTGGCCGGAGTGTTGGGTTGGGTCTCCACGGTCGCCGAAGTGAGGACGACGCGCGCCCGAATGACCTGACCGTCCTCCCAATCGACGTCGACGTCACTCCAGCTGAAGTTGGAATCTCCCGCCTGCAACGTCAGGGAGACATCGCCGATTTGCAGTGTCAGCTCTTCCACACCGGGTACAATTTCCGTAAAGGCTAGGCGGAGATAACGTCCCGGGGTGTAGTACCACAGCCACTTTGCCTGAAGATTCGCGCTGCCCCCTTCGTTTGAAAAGAGGTCGGATCTGGTGGCGCCGATGGCGCCGTTACCAAGGTCCACCACAGACATGTCCGCCGACCACACTAGGGGCGATGGCCCCACCGAATCGGTCGCTGCACTGGTCAGCGATTCCTGGTTCCCCGCATCGTCAGTGAAGCTCACCATGACCTTGACGGTCTTGCCCTGATCGTCCCCAGATAGGACGTAGGTCGAGCCGGTCTCGTCCGATATGTCCGTGTCCGTGCCGCTCTCGCTCCGTATCCACTGGTAGCTAAACACGACGTTGGTCAGGCCGTCGGCGTCGGAGATGTCCGAGGTCTGCGCTGTCAGCGTCTCGTCCACCTGGGCGGTGCCGCTGATGGTGGGCAGCCCGGTGGCTGGGCTGTTCGGATTGGGCACAACAGCCTCCGTGCCCTCGCTGGTTAGCGTCTCTTCGTTCCCCGCATCGTCGGTGAAGCTCACCATGACCTTGACGGTCTTGCCCTCGTCTTCGACTCCCAGGGTGTAGGTCGAACCCGTGGCGTTCTGTATGTCCGTGTCCGTGCCGCTCTCGCTCCGTATCCACTGGTAGCTAAACACGACGTTGGTCAGGCCGTCGGCGTCGGAGATGTCCGAGGTCTGCGCTGTCAGCGTCTCGTCCACCTGGGCGGTGCCGCTGATGGTGGGTTTGCCAGTCGCCTCGCTGTTGTCCTCCACGTGGCTGAAGACCCAGGGGCGGGCCTGCTTGATCGACAGAACGTTCTCGCTGGTGATCTTGAACTCGATCTCCATGGCGAACTTCTCACCGGCTTCGATGCCGTACAGCTCCTCGAATTTATCGTGGATGACCTCGAGATGACGGCGCAGCTGATCTATCTGGGCGTCACTCATCAGGAGTTCCCCCGCTTCCACCCGGTTGGAGGTCGAAATGATCTCGTGCCTACCGTCCTCGTGTAACAGCATTTCCTCGGGCACCGAGAGCGCCTCCGGATTGGTAACCAGATCCTCCCCAAGCTGCGTATTTACGTAGTAGCCTTCGACGCCCCCCACGATGGGGTTAAAGGTGACGGCGACGCCGTTGGCCAGCTCGTCCGAGAAGTTGGGATGCACCAGCACTCCCATCGCAGCCGCGAGGTGGTCGATCCGGTGGAACTCGCGCTCGGTGAAGGCGCGGAAGTTCCACATACTGGCGAAGACCTGCTTGAGCGACTTGTCGATCCCGTCCTCCTCCGTCTCGTCCGGCTTTTGGGTTTTGGAGTCGTAGAGCCCCGCGCCGCTGAAGCCGGGCAGGTCCTCGTTGTTGGTGCTGGACCGGTACCTCAGCGATTGCCCTTCGGGGAACGTTGCATGCATCGCTACGAGCGCGTCGATCATCCACTGAGGGCTCTCGCCCTTCTTGATCTTCTTGCGCAGCTTCTTGAGTTCGGACTCCTGGGTGTCGAAGTCCGACTGGAAGTCCGGGTCCGCGAGCATTTCCTCAATGTCTTCATAGAACTCGTTGTGTTTCATGAACTCGTCGTAGAAGTAGAAGGGCACCGCGAACCCGTCGGGCACCGTCCCCTCCGGGAAACCCAGCGTCCGAAGGACGGCCACGTTCGCGGCCTTGACTCCGAACACGTCCCAGTCGTCGAAACCGATGTCGTCCAAGTCGGTGATCTCCGTGATCGTAAGATCCCGTTCCGGCGTCTGGGTCTGAGCGGGACGGGAATCGGAGTAGTGAGCATCGACCTCGGCGCGGGTGGCCGCGCTGATGGAGTACCCGTCCTCGGTAACCGTGTAGTGGACGAAACTGCCGATCAGATCGTCGAAGTCGTCGTCATCGAGGGCGACGCGGATGAATGCGTTGGGGACGCCGTCCTGCACGGCGCGCAGGTTGACATGCGAAAGCCGCGTCTGGGGCACGGTGGTGATGATACCGGCAACCCGCGAGAGTTCATTGGGAAGGGCCTCATAGATCACGATGTCGCGAGGGTTGGGGCGTTCTTCCAACGACATGACCCGCAGGAAACCGTATCCCTCCTCTTGGTTGAAGGGAATGAAATCGACATCGCGCAGGATGTCCTCTTCCAACATCACATTGACGCGACTGTCATCATAGAGCGCCTGATCCAGGTCATATCGTTCTAGCTCTATCGGCCACGTTGGGCGGTACGCAAGATTGTTGTCGACCACTGGCATGCCGGCCGCGAGAACCTCATGAATAAGAGCCACGCGGGCAAAGCTGTTGGATTGATTTGGGCGGAAATTGTATAGATAGACGCCCAAATGGCCGTCGGGAGCAATCACATCGGGGTGGTACTCTATCTCGCCACGCGTTGCTCCCTCCCAATACAGAGGGTTGGCCCTGAGGTTAACGCTATTAATGAAACCGTAGTGTGTGTCGTTGTTAATGAAGTAGACAGCTGGGTGGTCGCTGTACAGGCCGAATACCAAGAAGCTGATGGAGTTCTCTTTTAAAAGCGCCTCAAATGTCTCGTGGTCGGGAATGGCAACCACGCCATCAGCGAAAGAGACAGCGGGCGCGGGGTTCACCGGGCTCATCCCCGAGTCCTGAATTTCGGTAACATCGTCGATGCAATCGCCGTCAACGTCGGCCGGGTCGGTTATGAGGTACTTCTCCACACGGTAGCGCTCTATCGGGAGAGCGGAGAGTTGATCGGTCAGCATCGTATTGGGCTCTTGGCCCAGAGTCACTGAGACCAGGACCTCGCTCGGAAGCAAAGGAGCCGGATCAAGGAGCACATAGAGCACGAAGTATTCCTCGGCTGTGGACTCAACCACTATTGGAACTGCATCCACGGCCACTTCCACCGGGGTCGGACCATCGCCGGCTCCCGGGCACTCCTCCGCCGGCGCAGGCCGGAACGGCCCAAAGGGCTCGCTGGTCAGCGACTCGTCATTGCCCGCGTCGTCGGTAAAGCTCACCCGAACCGACACCACAGCCGGGCCTAGGCCGCCTATGTCGGCGGGCCTCAGCGTGTATGTCGAGTCCGTGGCCTCTGCTATCTCAACGATCTCCAAACTGCCTTGAGTGTAGTTCCGAATCCACTGGTAGCCGTAGGAAACGTTGGTCAACCCGTCCTCGTCGGCAATGGTCGCGGTGTCCGCCGTCAGCGTCTCCCCCACCTGGGCTGTCCCGCTGATGGTGGGCAAGCCCGTGGCGGAGCTGTTGGGCGCCGCAGCTACTGCCTCCGTCGCCACGCTGGTTAGGGTCTCGGCGTTGTCGTCGTCGTCGGTGAATGTCACCTTCACTTTGATGGTTTTGCCCTGGTCGGCGGCTACCAGCGTGTAGGTGGAGTCCGTCTGCCCTCCTATGTCGGCGTCACTGGTTCCGTCGTTCCGAATCCACTGGTAGCTGTAGGAAACGTTGGTCAGCCCGTCCTCGTCGGCGATGGTCGCGGTGTCCGCCGTCAGCGTCTCCCCCACCTGGGCTGTCCCGCTGATGGTGGGCAAGCCCATGGCGGAGCTGTTGGGCGCCGCAGCTACTGGCTCAGTCCAGGGGCTTGTGAGGTACTCCTCGTTCCCGTTGTCATCGAAGAACGAGGTGGACACCCGGAGCCTCTTCCCTTTGTCGCTTGCGGCTATGATGTAGCGCGTATCAAACCTTGACAGGAGACCTCCTCCGCCGCCCTCTCTCGACCAGTCGAAATACGCGGTATCCACGGCGTATTCCACTCCGTCTTCGTCGTCCACGTTGGAGAAGTCGGCATTCACGGTTTCGCCGACGTTCAGCGTTCCCGAGATCATCAGGAACCCCGTCTTCTGGGTGTCGTCGGTATAGTCTTCGGCTGTGGTGGCGGTGGCGACCTTGTGTTCTGCATTGTCGGCGATGGCTTCGTTTTCGAAGATTGCGTGGTTTCCGTCGGTTCCTAGGACTGTTATCCGGATTTTGTGGAGCGCGTTCGCTGGGAAGGAGATGCCGTCTTCGTCGTTGTCGCCGTCGGCTACCGTGTAGGCGTAGGCCATTATGTAGCCGGTTTCATCTGACCGGATGTCCAGGATGTCTCTTTTGACCCCGTAGGCCATCCTGGTCTTGCCGCCGATGTCCAGCCTCAGGCGTGTCCAGCCAAAACCGAAGAATTCGAGATTTTCGCTGAAGGTCACGTTGAACTTGATGGTGTCCCCTTCGGCGTAGGTGTCGTCCTCGCCTGGGTCGGAGGTGATCTCGATGGAGGTTATCTCAGGCGGGACCCCGTCGATCAGGACCGAGGGATTGTCGGCGACGGCCTCGTGGGTTATCACGGCGTCGTTGCCGGCCGCGTCGCGGAGTGTGCCGCCGTTCAGGCTGAGGCTGTTCGCGGGGATTCCGACGCCGTCCGTGTCCAGGTCTCCCTTGGCCACCGTGTAGTGGAAGAGCATGGTTATACCGTGAGTATCCGACCAGAAGCAGTAAGAAGTGACTCCGGGTGGCGGTTCCTCCCCCTCGGGGATGTTCACTGCCAGGACAGGGTCTGATGTGCTTGCTTCCAGGACCGGGCAGTAGAGGCCAATTTGAATGAGGCTGGCAACGCGGGAGGCGGCGCTGTCGATGTCCAGCGTGATGTGAGGAGACCCATCGAGGAATATCTCCTCGGTGAAGTCCACGGATACATGAACCAAATCGCCCACGTTTGCCCGTGTGCCGCTCATTCTGGCCGAAGATATGCCGCTCATTCTGACCAAAGATATGGTGGGCCGGACGCCGTCGACCTTGTGCCCGGGCCGTGCTTCCAGGGCGACGTGGTCCAGGTCTGCTGCGTTGTCGGACGCGTCCTTTATGGTGCCGCCGTTCAGGGTCAGCTTGTTCTCAGCAACGGCTATGCCGTCGGTGTCCGAATCTCCCTCTGCAACTGTGTAGTTGAATACGGTGCTGCTGGCGTTGGTGCTCTGGTACTCCGCCGGTTTGGCGTTGCCGCCGATGTCCAACTCCAGCTGTGGCTTTCCTGTCACCGTGACATCAGCGCTGAAGGTGACCGTGATCTGGATCGCGTCCCCAATTGCGTAGACTTCGTCGCTGCCCGGGTCGCTGGTGATGGCGATGGACGAGACGGTGGGGGCCGTGGAATCTCCGGTTTGTTGCTGTGAGGTGCCCCCGGCTGGCGTTCCTGTCACCTCGTCGGAGGCGGAACCGTCACCCGCCGTGTTGCTGGCGATCACCCGGACGGCGTACTCCACCCCTCCCGTCAGCTCCGGGATGGTGTGCGTGGTTCCGGTCACGGTGGCTTGGGAAACGTCGGCTTCGGTGTCCCAGCTGTCTGCGAACCTCTTCCACTGGACTCTGTATCCGGTGATGCTTGAGCCCCCGTTGGATGACGGGGCCTGCCAGGAGGCGTCGAGTTCCTGGATCTGGTCCCCTGGCGTGACGTTCAGGCTCAGAGGCTGTGTGGGTACCGTGGGGAGAACTGCCGCTGTCGCCACGCTGGTACGGGCCTCGGCGTTGTTCCGGTCGTCGGTAAAGGAAACCCGAACGCTAATTGCCTTGCCTGCGTCGGCGTTGGCCAGGACGTACGTGGAGCCGGTCGCGCCGTCTATGTTCACGTCATCGGCCATCCACTGGTAACTGTAGGAAACGTCGTTCACCCCGTCCTCGTCGGCGATGTCCGACGTGCCCGCTGTCAGGGTCTGGTCGATCTGCGGCGTCCCGCTGATGGTCGGCGCCCCCGTGGCAGGGCGGTTGGGTGCGGCAGCGACCTCCACCGTAGCTTCGCTGGTCAGGGTTTCCTCGTTATCGGCGTCGTCGGTGAAGGACACCCGCACCTTGATGGTCTTACCCTGGTCGGCGAAGACCAGGGTGTAGGTGGAATTCGTTTCTCCGGCTATGTCGGTGTCCGCGCCGTCGTCGCTCCGGACCCACTGGTAGCTGTAGGAAACGTTCGTCAATCCGTCGTCATCGGCAATGCTCGACGTTTCCGCGGTAAGCGTTTCGTCCACCTGCGCGGTGCCGCTGATGGTGGGTGCTCCCGACGCCGGTGTGTTGTCGGCGGGCTCTTCCTGTTTCTCCGGTTCCTCCAGCGCCGATGTCAGGACGATACTCACCGAAATCGTCTGACCGTCTTCCCAATCCACATCCACGTCGGTCCACTTGAAGCTACCGTTGCCGGAACTCCCTGGTGGAAATTCCAGGGTTAGGTCACCAACAACTAGAGTCAAGTCATCAGCGTCAGGGATACCCTCCTGGAATGCTAGGCGAATGTCACGGTTCGGAACGTGGGTCCAGAGCGACCTTATCTCAAGGTCGCCAGTACCGCCGATGTTGGAGAAAAGGTCGGCGCTGGCTGCGCCGATGGAATCCTCGGTGTATTCCACAACCAGCATGTCGGCCGACCAAACTACTGCATTCTGATCTGGCGTCTGGCTCTGGGCCTGGACAACCCGGGGGATGAGCACAAGGGCGGCGCAGAGGGCCGTCAGTGCGATGAGTACCAATGGGAGCCGCGCGATACGCCGTGAGCTGGTCATGACTTTCCTCCTGTTGGTGGAGGGGTGCATATTGGGGCTAGGTCACCGTGGGCGGAAGGGGCCAGAGCTCCGTCCGCCGCCTCCGGTGCATGGACCGGTCTGTCGAGTATCAAGTGAATGCCTCCCCCGTATATTGAGGTGAGCGGAGTCTTCCACCACCGCCAGCGCCGCCGCAGAACGAATACCGAACTTTGCGATTGGCTCCTTCTTCTTAATAGTGGTTGCGGTCGGCTACGGAATCTGGAGTGGCCGGATACGCCCCAGTTTGGCGCAGTCCGGCGGAAGAGGCCGACGTCTAACGGGTTTGGACGTAAACGTGAGCCCGAGAGCCCGCCGTCCGGGCGTGCGCCATCGAAGGACGCGGTCTCATCGCGTCCGCGGGAAGGGGTAAGGTCGCCCTGGCGACCGCTCGATCGAGAGATTCGGGTCATCAGCGGAGAGTTGCCACCGACTGGTCTTACGACACAGGCAGCCGTGGCCGGCAACCCATAGGGGTTCCTAAAGTTATAGGGTGTATAAATACAGTTATACACGCTTTAACTTTCCGATCAGGAATGTGGGAAGGAGACAGATGCTGTTTGGGACGGCAGACCCCGCCGGCCGCATTTGCGCCGGCTCTCACCTGCAAGAAGACCGTCCTGTCCTCGACGACGTAGGCGCTCAGAAACACGGTTGCGCGCCTTCTTTTTCGTTTGAGCCTGAGATCACCAGGTTCGCAGGAATCGCGGACTCAGAGCGACCCGCCTATTTCCAGCGGCCAGCCGTGGCTGGTGAGAACGGATTTCGACACAGGCTACAAGGGGAAGCCGTCCCAGGCGCGCCCATGTCCACCACACAGCTCGCCTGCCCATTTGGGACAGAGGTCAGACCCAGCTGTTCACCAGATCGCACCCTCTATCTGAAGGAATCCGACATAGGAAACCTCAGGGAGGTTCTCGGTCACGAGGTCGCCCGGAACACCAGGAGAAACTACGGCGTTCAGTGGCAGAATTTCATTGCCTGGGCGTTGATCAATGGAGTGCAAGCGCTTCCAGCCGAACCGGTGCAGGTCGCCGCCTACCTTGCCGAACGCATAGAAGAGAACGGCCATAAGCCCGCAACGCTTCGGACTGCTGCTGCCGCGATAGCTTTCGTACACAAGAGCGCCGGACTGGATGATCCATGCGCCAGCCCGGAGGTGAAGAGAACCCTCAGAGGGGCCACGCGCAAGGCGGGCATGTCACAGAAGCAAGCGGAGGCATTGACAGTTGAGATGCTGGAGGTTATACGGTCTACTGTTTACAATCCCCGCCCGGGGAGGGGCGGCAGGTTGGAGAGCCGACAATCCGCCATGTGCAGAGGCAATTTGGATATAGCTCTGATCAGCGTCATGCGGGACGCCATGTTGAGGGTTTCCGAGGCCGCGGGACTCACCTGGAGTGACATCGAGATGGAGCACGATGGAACGGGACGACTCCTTATCAGGCGCTCTAAGACGGATAGTGAAGGCCTTGGGTCGGTCGCATTCGTGTCAGCCCAGACCATGGCGGCGCTAGGTCTGATACGAAAGGGAAAGGCCGACTCGGAAAGCGTGTTTGGATTGCGCCCAAACCAGATCTCCACGCGCATCAAGAGAGCGGCGCAGGATGCAGGGCTTGGGGACCGCTTCAGCGGTCACTCTCCACGTGTGGGTATGGCCAGGGACCTGGCGAGAGTGGGAATCGAACTACCCAGCCTGATGACCGCCGGGCGGTGGCGTTCACCCGCTATGCCGGCGCACTATATTCGCAACGAAGTGGCTGGCAGAGGCGCTGTGGCACAGTTTTACGGTCACCACCGACCGTCCTGAGAAAATGGAATCCAGACAAGGAAGGCAACCCGACTGGTGAGCGCAGGCAGTCTCAAAACTGATGGGGGAGCGGCAAAAGTTGACTTTGTGGGTAGTCTATGATAGTTTCAGGCATGATTCCCTATTTCGGCACAACCGAAGAAAAAAAGGAGCCCAAAAGCGTGTATAACTGTATTTGTGCACGCTTTAGCTCTTGGCGCTGAGGAGTACCGCAAGACCTGGTTCGGTCTCCCATTCTCCCCTATTGGACCCTCCGAGGTTTCGCGCAAGCGTATCACTTGAGGAACTACAATCTCCTGGTGGAACGCTGGACTTACCCCTCTACTATTTAGTATAACAACTCATATGTCGTAGCGGGCGCGTCGAGTCTGACTCGGGAACGCCGGTAGGTTGTTAGTTTCTCGCAAAAGCGAATACTCCTGTTCACGTAAAGTAGCTCTGGCCTCCCCGTTCCGGTGGTATTACCTGTGCCCTTGTCCGAGCAGTCTATTCATCACTAACCTTGCCGGCTGTCCGTAGTGGCTGCGATGCAATCAGCCTATAATGCCTGTACAATGCATTCGGAAGACAGTCTATGGCAACCATGACCGTCCGCAGCCTGGATGACGACCTGAAACGCTGGTCGAGCGCTGACTCACGAGCGCCTTCTCCAAGGGGTGTGGGGCCTGGGAAGAATCGGCGGCTCGGGACGGGTGCGAACCATCGTCAAGAACCTGCGCCAAAAGCTGGGCGACGCCACAGGCAACCCCAGGTACATCCTCACCGAGCCTCGCGTCGTCTACCGGATGCCGAAGGTGATGTCGCCATGACCGGGACCGCAACAGGGAGTCGAACATGACGCCGCACCCCGACCTCGCCGTGGTCACCGGCGCATTCAGCTATACGGGCAGGTACGTCACCCGGCGCCTGGTGGACCAGGGCGTCCGCGTCAGGACACTTACCCGCAACCCCGATGCGGAGAACCCCTTCGGCGGCCGGGTGGAGGTGGCCCCCCTGGACTTCTCCGACCCCGATGGGCTATGCCGCTCGATGCAGGGAGCGGGCGTCTTCTACAACACCTACTGGGTGCGTTACGCGCATGGCCGCATCACCTTCGACCTCGCGGTCGAGAACACCGGGACCCTGTTCGAGGCTGCCAGGAGGGCTGGCGTCGGCAGGATAGTCCACTTCTCGGTGACGAACCCCTCCCCGGAGTCCGCCCTCCCCTATTTCAGAGGCAAGGCCCGGGTGGAGGATATGCTGAAGGGCCTCGGTGTCCCCTACGCCATCATCAGGCCGACGCTGGTATTCGGGGTCGGAGACCTGCTGCTCAACAACATGGCGTGGGCGCTGCGGCGCTTCCCCGTCTTCCCCGTCTACGGGAACGGCGACTATCCGGTCCAGCCCGTCTACGTGGAAGACCTTGCGGCCCAGGCTGCGGAGGCCGGCGCTCAGAGCGAGAGCTCCGTTGCCGACGCTGCCGGGCCGGACACGATCTCCTTCGAGGCCCTGCTTCGCCTCCTGGCCTCCTCAATGGGCATCCGCGCGCGGTTGGTCCACACGCCCCCGTCGGTGGGCCTAGCCCTGACCCGGCTGGTCGGTTTCCTGATGCGTGACATGGCGCTCACCCGCGACGAGGTTGACGGTCTAATGGCCGGCCTGCTCACCTCCGAGACTGCGCCGACCGGTACGACGAGGCTGAGCGACTGGCTGGCAGAGAACGGGGACTGGCTGGGCCGCCGGTACATATCCGAAATGCGGCGCAACTTCTGGGGGTAGGGGACGCAATGGCGAGGTGCATCAGAGTCGGGTCATAACCAGCCCAGTCTTCGCGGAGCCCAGCCGCGATTATGTGGCTTCACAGGCCTCGTGGATGCTGATAGGGTGTGGCGCCCTACGATGTGTTGATTGAGCCGGCACCTCTGGCTGGACTTCACTAGCCAATGATACTAACTTC
Source organism: Dehalococcoidia bacterium (assembly GCA_965218945.1). GTDB lineage: Bacteria > Chloroflexota > Dehalococcoidia > Lucifugimonadales > UBA2985 > DAOUJW01. The sequence goes on along the minus strand of OZ244718.1, from coordinate 1,056,549 downwards.
GGGGTAAGGTCACTCTTCCATCACACAGATACAATGCGATGCCGGTGATGACGGTTCTGAGAATTGTGGACTTGACCAAGGGATTTCGTCGGACTATCGGGAATCATTTGGGAAATTAGCGACTGAGGAAGGATTCAGCCACGCCGCAAGAATAGTCGTTTGGTATACTCTAACTGCGTATATCGCTCTGACACTAGTTACCCGACCAAAAGGAGTAATCTATGGACGCGGACATACAAAACTTGGCCAAGCTTTTTTCTCCCCCTGTCTCATACCGGATCCCTGTATTCCAAAGGCCCTATGCTTGGACGAGAGAAAGGCAGTGGCAACCACTTTGGAGTGATGCAAAACGAATCGCTGAGAGGCTTCTAGCGGCGAGCACAGGAGATAAGATTCCACCTCACTTTATGGGAGCCATAGTCCTTCAACTGCAAAGTGCGAAGTCAGGTCAAGTTGTCAAGCGAATAGTCGTTGACGGTCAGCAGCGCCTCACCACTCTTCAACTCTTGATTAGGGCGGCCCAAGAATCATTCCAAAACTTAGACGACAACCAAAGAGCCAACAGGATGTCTACTTTAACTTTGAATGAGGTTAAAGACTGGGGAAACGAATCTGACAGCGACACCAAAGTTCGTCAATCTAACGTAAGTGACTTGCATTCTTTTCAAGATGTAATCAGAGGTTTGAGCGACACTGGCAAACCCTTGCGGTCAATAGGCGAAGCTTATCTGTACTTCAAGGGGGAAATCACAGATTGGTTAAACGAACAACCTGCCAATAGAATCGCTAGAGCCAAAGCGTTAGAAACCACCCTCAGCGAATTTCTCCAAATAGCCACTGTTGACCTTGATGAAGGTGAGAAACCTCACTTCATATTCTCCGTACTTAACGCAAGGGCTGAGCCGTTAAAGGAGTCGGACCACATTAAGAACACCGTAATGTACGAAGCTAACGTGGTAGACGATGCAGACAAGGCCACGGAGCTTTGGGGCATATTCGATAGGAATGAGTGGTGGCGCGGCAGCACAAATGAGGGAAGATACAGTCGTATCCACCTGGACCGCTTTTTGAATTATTGGGTGGTAATGCGGACTCGCAAAGAGGTCAACGCGGATAGTGTATCTAGTGAATTCAACGGATACCTGGACTCCAGTTATCTAACGATTGAACAAGTTGCCATGGACATTAGAGGAGCTGGACAGGTCTATCAAGACTTAGAAGAGGCCAGAATTCCAGGCATTGAAGCCTTCCTGCGCCGCGTCAAAACTATGGAAATCGGCGTCGCGATGCCGATACTTATGTGGCTTTATACTACAGATATCCCCGACGAGATACGGAGGCGAAGCATTCTGGCCATAGAAAGTTACCTAGTGCGACGGATGCTTTGTGGTTTCTCGTCCCAAGGGCTAAACAGGCTATTTGTGGAATTATTGGTCAAGTCTGAAACAATTGAACCCTCAAAAGCAGATGAAGTGATCATAGACTTCTTGAATGGTCAAACCGCTGAAAACCGTATATGGCCCAATGACACAATGCTCCACGATAATCTCGTCGGAGCACCATTGCGGGGTACTGTCGGAAGGCAAACAATGGTGCTGGAAGCCATCGAGTCCCATCTCAGAAGCGACAAGACTGAAGTAATGAACCAAGTGTCATTGACTAGAGAGCACATAATGCCCGAAGCATGGCAGAGAAACTGGCCCTTGCCAACCGACACGGGTGCGGACGAAGCTACACATGCTCGAGATCAGGCCGTCAAGGAACTCGGAAATCTTACGTTTGTTACAGGGAAGCTAAACTCTTCTCTCTCAAATGCCGCATGGAATCAGAAGAAAGAAACGTTAAAGCAACATACGACCTTGCGCCTGAATTGGGAATTGCTTCAAGATCCACCAGATGAATGGAACGAGGAGACGATTAGAGAACGAAGTGAATATCTGGCCAATGCTGCAACGGAGATCTGGCCGTTCGCGAACTACATGTGATCTGTGTTCAAGTCAAGGCACTAGAAATCTGGCCGGAAAGTGGCGTCAGCCGGGTAAGCGGTTATACTTGTGGGAAACAAGTATAACGGGGGCTGAGAATGCTGGGAGAGCGTTCGGACCAGAGAGGTCTTTGGGAAGCGGACAGTTTGTATTTGGACCACGTGGGGCGTGATAGCTTCTACGGTATATTGGCCTCGTTGCGGGGCCAGTTGTTTCGAGACTGCGATTTCGCCGTGCTGTACTGCGCCGACAACGGGCGGGACAGCGTACCGCCCAGCCTGCTGGCTACCGTTTTGCTGCTACAGGCTCATGATCGGGTGAGCGACGCCAAGGCGAGGGCGGACTTTGACCTCCGCTGGAAGAGCCTGCCCTCGGCCACGACCGGGGGTAGCCCTGGGGATCGAGGTGGAGGATAGGCCCTTCGCCAAGAGTACACTGCAAGTGTTTCGTGCGGGGTTGATACTGCACGACAAAGTGCGGGAGGTATTCGAGCGTAGTCTGAAATTGGCGCGTGAATCAGGATACCTGAAGGGGAAACGCATGAAGGTGGCCTTGGACACGACCAACATCCTCGGCCGCGGCGCTGTGAAGGACACCTACAATCTGCTGTCGGACGGGATCGTCCGGCTGATGCGAGGACTGGCGCAGCTAAGGGGAATCAGCGTTGGGGAATGGGCGAAGAGCCAGGGATACGCGCGGTACCTGGCTTCCAGCGTCAAAGGAGAGGCGGCCATAGACTGGGCCGACCGGCAGGCCCGGGCAGCGCTGTTGGCTGGGATTGTGGAAGACGCGGACCGGCTATTGGAGTTGTCGCGGCAGGCGCAAGGGGAATTGGCAGAAGACAGCGCTGAGCGTCAGCGGATTGTGGCCGCGTCGGAACTGCTGGGCCAGTTGCTGCTCCAGGACGTGGAACGGACTGAAGGCGGAGCGGACTTGAGGGATGGGGTGAGCCGGGACCGCATCTTGTCGGTGAATGACCCGGAGATGCGCCACGGCCACAAGAGCAGCAGCCGACGGTTCGATGGACACAAGGCGGCGGTGGTGGTGGACACTGACTCTCAGTTGATCACTGCGGTGGACGTATTGCCCGGCAATGCTGCGGACAGTCTGGGCGCGCTGGAACTGGTGGAACAGAGCGAAGCGAGCGCTGGGATACCGGTGGAGGAGGCCATGGGTGATGCTGCGTACGGGGGTGGCGATACTCGCCAGGCCTTCGCCGATGCGGGACGCAGGCTGGTGGCCAAGACGCCCGGGCGTCCCAACCGGACTCATTTTCCCAAGGACGACTTCCGGATTGACTTGGAGTCGGGCTCCTGCACCTGTCCGGCGGGGAATGTCACCCGAACCATGCTGCCAACGAGGAAACGGAACAGCCACTTGGATCGGACCTATAGGTTCTTCCGATTCGATGCGGCGGTTTGTGGAGCGTGCCCGCTGCGGCCCCAGTGCGTTGCGGCGGGACCGGGCACAGGCCGGACGGTGCGGCTGCATCCCCAGGAAACGCTATTGCAGCAGGCCCACGCCTTACAGCAGAGTGAGGCCTTTACCGGATACCGTAGACGCCGTGTGGTCGTTGAGCATCGGTTGGCGCGGCTGGTCCAGCTCGGAATCCGCCAGTCCCGCTACTTCGGACGCGCCAAGACACTGTTCCAGCTGTACCTGGCGGCCACGGTCGCTAATCTGACCCTGGTAGCCGCCAAAGCCAGCATGACCGGTGAAACAGGCTCCGGTCCAAGTTCCGACAGCGTCCTGGTAACTCGCATCGTTAACTCCGCCGCCAATACCGGCGCCGCGTGGCTCAGGCAAATTTGGACACTCACCTTGCTCGCGTCGGTCTTACTGCCACATTACCCCTTCGCAACAAGGGGTTTCCGTCCGAGTTTCTAGGTTTGCCCTACGGAGGCAAAGGGCTACATCGCCCTTTAGCGTCGGGCTGTGCTTCCTTCGTTCTTTCGACATTTCCCAGTTCTTCCCCACAGCAACAGTTGCCATTGGTTCAGGAGTGGGATTCTCCGTTAGCTAGTTCTCTAACTTTCCGGGGCCACCTCTATCGACTCCCGCCCCGTTTCCTGATCTTTGTCTTGATTCCGGCGAAAGATAGTAACTTTGGGTGTCGACACATCAAAATGAAACCTAATGGTGCGAGCCGACACACGGTGATCACGGTTTAGGGGAAGGAGATTGGATGTATACTTGACCCCAGTCATTCCGAGAACCTTCAGACTTTGCGGGTCGAGCCTAAGTATGCTTTCCCCGTGATTACCTTGGGTTTCCGGCTCAACGGTCGTTGAATCTTCAACACGCGATTCAGTTCCAGTAGTTGCTCTCTGGGGTTCAGCTTGGATGAGTGAATCCTTGCTCAATTCGGTTCCTGGCTGTGGAATTCCCGGCCGTATCGGTATCGTGACTCGAAAACCGGGACCGGGTCCATCAGCCTCAACACTATGGGCACCGTTAAACAGAACTATGTTGTGTCCGCCCCCTCCGGTCTGGGCTGAACTGAAGATGATCCCATGGAGGCGAGGTTCGACCCGGTTGGCCAAATACTCGGACACTATCTGAGTTGCGATATATTCTCGAGGCTCCTCATGTGGCATGACAGGCCTGCTCATTTCTCCAACCAATACCTTCAGGAACCTCTCTCGGCTTCGTTTTTCAATGTAATCGGGATCAAAGTGACTTAAGTCGGAATACACGATCGACAGCGCATTAAGATCGAGGACCCGGATCGGGTTCAACAGGTCGAACTTCACAAGCACCACGATGCTCCCCACAGGGGCACGAACCTCTGATACGCATGTTTCCTCTTCTAAGGCACCGTAGAAGACGGGAATACCCTCAGCGTTCATTCGGCCAGCGGCAGCCTTCTCTGAAGGGGGAGCACCGAGTTGACTACTCAAGGATTCGAGAATGGACCTAATTTCCGGCTCCGAATGCGCTGTCCGAGCTCGCCAGAAAGAGCTATCCCTGTCGCCCGGCTCTATTACACGAACAACTGGTTTGCCCCAGGCGGTTTCGAGGGAAGCCAGGTTCTTGAATACCCTGTCTAATGTGGCAACAGTGGTGGCCCCGAAAAACCGGGCACGAGAACGGATTTCTTCCTTGAAGTCCCACCAGGCTGAGCGGAGGTCTGAGGTGTCAGCCTTACGTTCGTCATATGGCATCCCGTGGTGGTAGGGGTTTTCTTCGCCTGCCGCGACGTTTACCGTCCTGCCTTGCGTGTTGAACAAATATTCCCTCACGTCCGCCGCGATGGCTTGTCCAAGGCCAGCGACTTTCTTTATGACGGTTTCAGCGTCGTCCGAGCCTTGCCCAAATGGCTCCGGGAGGTCGTCCTGCGAGGTGAGTTCGAAATGCTCTTCCAGCACGCGATGGATGCGGTGGGACAGATCCGCTAGGGTAAACGCAGTATTCGTCGCGCGGCAATAGGTGCACTCCTCTCGGGCACCTTCTTTCTCCACCTGTTTGGCTAGAAACTTGTCGCCAATGCAGGCATGGCACACGTACTGAGGCCCTTCACGATTCAAAGCGTTATCTCCAGTGGTTGTTGGCATATACATCTACCATCAGGCATCCATTCGCTATCAGCCTGAGTCGACTCGGCAGCTTCCTAAAGGCGAAGCAGGTCATCCCGCATCGCCGAGAGTAGCGCAATGCTCACCCTTGCCCGGGCTGCCGCCTACTGGGAATTCCCTGTGTCCGGACAGGCCGAACCGGGGAGCGGTGGCCGTTGCCTTGATAGCCGCCAAGCTTTCATCGGGGTTTGAGTAGATCATCCTTGGTGGAGCTTGCTCACGACCAGTGCGGTCAGGCTCTCGGGCACAATTCTCGGTTTCTATTGCACGCTCCATCTTGCGGAAAGATTGATGCTCTTCGGGTTTTACGTACCGCCAAGATTGTGGGACGATGAAGTTGTCAAACCGGCTCCTCAATATGCTAAGTCCTGGCGGGTTTGCAAATTCCCAGACATCGGTTATCTCCAGAGCATACGCTATAGACTGCCCTGCGTAGTAGGCGTCGAAGTCATCTTTGTTGACACCAGCCCATTCGGATAACCTCTTCCAGATATCCTGCGGCGTCCCTGTCCATACCTCTCCGACGCGGAAACCTCCGCGCAATTGCATGATCGGACTAGTAACGTACACGAACACGTCGCGCCCCTCCATCTGCACCAGAACTCGCCTCCGAAGCTCGGCTTTCTTAACGCCCTCAAATATCAGGTCTGCGTACCGGGGTTTCAGTGAGAGAAGCAGGGGTTTCGGTGATTCACTCATGATTGCTCCGGGTATCCTAGTTTGAATAGCTTTCGAAACGTGCCGGGCTGTATTTTCCTAGGCGATTGCAGCGTTCGAGCAACTCCATCCTCTTCGAACACCTTCCAAAGTTCGTCCAGAGGGACCCGTCTCCGAAGAGCAAGGGTGTGTGAGAATAGCAAGGCCATGACCTTCTTCGATATGTCGCCACCGCATGTCTCGTAGAGGTCCCTCCACTCGAACGTTCCGTACCTCCCAAATTTTCGGAAGAGATCCTTAGGCCTATCAAGCACTACTTCGTCAAGATGAGATACGGCCGCAATCTCTTTTGAAGTTCCGCTGACATACCACAGTATTCGCCCGGGTGCCGTCAGCATCTTGTGCTGAGTCGCCGCTCGATAGTACACGTTGCTCCAACGAAGGAGCACATCTGGGTCTCCTCCGAACATATCGGATGACGATAGGTGCCTGTCAACGAGGTTGCGGGCGTAACTTGGCCTGATCGATATCAGGAAGTAGTTCTGAGCCGCGTCGGAAAGCAGAGGCGAACAGGACCGTTCGAGATCAAGTCCCGACATATCCTCGTAGTTGTCCGCGCAATCTGGCAACAATCCGGCAATCCTGGACAAAGCTGCTTCTTGTTCTAAATGGCGCGGAAAGCAAAAACGGACGAAACCGCCGCCGCATCGCGTGAATCCCATTTCCGAAAGGGCGGGTAGTAGATCGAGCGGAACTGCGGCATCCTCTACCCTCACCATATCAAGGCCTTTCGTGACGGCCCTGTTGATGAGGTCCGACATTGGAAAGAGCTTAATCGCCGAGGACCGATTAAAGTTGGTCACTCTGCATAAGGATACAGTGAGGGTCCCCGGCGAGCCATACGCAAGACCTCTAAGAGCGATTGGCTCGCTACTGGACCAGAGGACTTCAACTTCAGTCCTACGGGTGGTATCAGAAAGAAGTGAGTCGACTTTCGTTTGGAGTTCTCTGGGACGTTCTCCATGTTGGAGAAAGTGGTCGAATGGAAAGGCCCAGAGTTCTTCGGATGTCAGGCGGCGCCACGACAGACCGGGACCAGACACATAGTCGGGCACGTACGGTTGTTTCTCGGAGAGTTCACGTAGCTTGACGATCAGCCCAGTCGGGGATAGTACGCGCACATGTACGGCCTGATCGATCCGGGGAGCTCTATTCAGGAGCTCTCGGTCTCTGGTCACGAAAGTACCGACCTCTGAGGCGGCGGTCTTCGCCAGATGCATGATGTCCGATAGCTGATTCGCTTTCCGGCTAGGCAAGACCTGCTTGAGCTTTGCGACAAAGCTATCGACCAAGAGTGGATGATGCTTCAGCTCAAAGAACTGTCTGGCTCGAGTTCTCGCCTCTTCCCGTTGGGATGCGCTATGGTTGCGATTGATTTCACTGAGGAGCTCATCGGTGAACCAGAGATTCACCGAATCGACGAAAAGGTCTGAAATCAGGGCCTTCGATGGCTGTGTGACGTCGCTATCCGGTCTATCAAAATCAAAAAATATCTGAGCGTCAATAACGGCATCTAGGACGGCATCGGACATATTGGCTCGGAAGAGCTCTAACTGATCGTGGGGTGCCATTTGAAGACGCCAGAGAGTTAGAAGGTGCCCTTCCTTCGACCGGCCGGGGCTTTCATCTATGGGCACGAACCCTAGCGTCGGCCACATCCCATGCGCTAAGAAATCGTTACGACACCTGAGCGTTATGGCCTTTTGGGTGGTAGTGGACGCCTTCAGAGCTTCTAGAAGCTGCCTCGCGACGCCCCGGCCCCTGCGGGCCTCCGATACGCAGAGTTGCGCAATACGGAATCGGTCGCGGTTGGCTGCGTACATGAGGTAGCCGACGAGTCGACCGTCCTGAGTCCTAGCTCCCAGAACGCCTTCCTTTTGAAGATAGTCTTCAAGGGCGGCGCGTGGAAGAAAGCCAAGTGTGCTGCCGTAACGCTTCATCAGCTCGTCGACAGCGTCGATGTCGTGAATAGTCAATAAGGAGATCGTTGTAGCGGGCTCCTTTATTCGTTGAGGGTCAGCCATAGAGTTCTCTATCCTCCCACTTCATCCGTCGCTACTAGGATTGTCCAAGTGAAGTAATATCCCGCCTCTCGGCATCCGAAGCCAACGGGAAACTCGGCGAAGTTGCAAGTGGGACTGTCGACGTCCTCGCCTAGTTTAGAGGCGAGGAATTCCTCGTTTCGCAAGATCAAACTATCCTAGCAATGACTTCAGTGCCGTTGTTTGTAGGCCATCAGCGATAATGGGACAAGAGGGAGTAAGGTCAAGTCAGGCTGTGGCTGTTGTGATTTCATGTGGCCGCACTGACAGACCAAGCCCGCAATCCCTCATAGCTAAACCCCAAATAGAATTCGACTTGGCGCCCTTCGTGCAATCCTCTCACGAATCCACCCTCCAAGCCAACCATTGAAGGCACAAAAAAAGCGGTCAATCCGTTGGTCAATTCGATTTCACCGGACGCAGGACTTTGGATGCGAGACACTACGCCGGGGATTCTCCTGAGAAGGTGGTCGTTAGACCAGAAGTGTTTTGCGTCGTCGTAAGTACCGAGCTCGTTGAAATTCACGAGGGCTCTTAAGCCGGATTGCCTCCCTAGCCATTCAAACGTGCGTGTTCTGGGAAAGGCGGTTCGGACCGACACTGCTCTGCATTCGGATATGAGCTCACGAGCTTCGTTTGTCATCGAAAGAGCTCCCTCATCAGACTGAAGGAACTTGAGGATGTATAGATAATAGAGGGTGTCGATCGTCGGACTCCTGAGCCTCCTCAGCCCCAGGGTTTCCGCTGCCCGATCGACTGTTACGTCTCCTGTCAGTCGAGCTGCTCTGAACCAGAGGCGGAGATTAGCATCGGACTCTGGCTCTTCGGCCAGGTTTTTCTCTGCTAGGCCAATTATGATTTGCAAATCTCTTGGCAACAGGGAGGACCAGTCGCCCTCCTTTCCTGCCAAGAATGCGTTGATTATGTTTCTCCTGACTGGAGGACAATAGATGTCGGCACGATTGAGAAGGCTTGTCCATCCTTCAATTGCTTTGGCGTAGTTGCCATAGATCCGATCTAAAGCACTCCTAAGCGAAGTCGCATAGACGCTGGGGGAGTCTCCCCCCCTAGCGACAGTCAGGTCAACGAGCAACTCCTCGGCTTGGTCCAATAGCCGCATGTACCAACTGTTTTGAGGTTTGATAAGAAAATCGTGCGTCTGATATCGGAATCCCTGACGTATAGCCGCGTGATTGATTACTCGCTCCAGCATCTGAACATGGGCTATGTATCCATGCTCGTTCCTACGGTCGAGTTGTCTGGCAGTGCCAAATCTATCGGCTGCTTCATCGACCAAGATTCTTATGTCTTGCTCAAGGTTGCCATCCAAATCGTACATGCCGAGAAAGTCGTATAGCTGGGCCCTCAGGGACATTCCGGCCATGTGATGCAGCGTTGCGTCGTCCTCCGCTAAGTCCAATGCGGTCCTGTGACATTCGTGGGCCAATTGATGGTTTCTTGTCACCAAACTTCTGAAACGGCCAAGGTGCGCCCAAAAGTGAGGCTCGTAAGGAAACAACTCCGTTAGTGTGGTCAAGACCCGCTCTTTCGCCTCCGGATAAGGGATATCCCTCAATAGTCTGGAGAAATCAGCGTCGTAATCCTCAGTGCGTCGGTCCAAGAGCACTGTGTGGAGCAATTCAGAAGCTTGCGTTCCAGAAGTCGTTGCCTGTTCAGCGCAGATTTCTACCAACGTTAGCGCTGCGTCGGCTAATCCTGTTCTCCAGTTCTCGTCTGCCAAGCCCTGTCCGAGTAACTGCCTAAGAATCTCCTCCGCAATGAGGTCGTGAATCGGTCTAATCTTGCCCCTGGAGTTGACGAATAGATCCTCCACAACCCCATCCACTACATCAGATAGAGTCACTACCCTAGACTGGGGTATTCTCAAGCGTTTAGCGAACATTTGAAGGGAGATACTCTGTTGTCCATAGTGATACACCAAGGATGAGATCAGGCAGATTAATCGCCCGTGGGCCGTACATCGGTCTAGTCTGGAACTGACAAACGACTCAATACCTTGGAAGTCTCTGCCAAACGCGGTTAATCCGTAGTTGAAGGGTGTCCTTCGACGCCGGTCATCAATTCCTGAAAGGCTGCGCAGTGCACCGCGTCGGTCAGGAACCAGTGCCGATAGTCTTTCTTCTAGAGCAAGGCCTTCTGGCGTAGAAAGCATAGCGTCCAAAAAAGGCGTTGGCTGATTGCTCGGCGAGTCGCCGTAATACCGAACAATGTGCACAATCGTAGCCCACACATTGGAACCACGCACCAGATGGAATAGTCGGTCTAGATCATTGCTAGAAGCAGATGGTGAGTCAATTATTACTAATATTGGTTGGTTGGAAATGTCAAACAAGTACCTAATTCGATCGAGATTTGAGTTGGGATTGACTGTATGTGCAACTATAGCAGGATAGCTGGTGTGGACATTCCACGCTAATCTGCGACCCAGAGTGGACCCTCCCGCACCGGGCCAGTGAGGCAGATTCACGCGTCGGACTGCCCTCGCACTAAGTGCCTCTCTGACTCGCCTTTCAATCTCCCGAAGTCCATCTCTGTGAACGTCTATTCCGGCATTCAATCCGTACCACGAGACTTGATTCCCCTGATGAAATCCTTTGAATTCTTCTTGTGTGTCTTCGGGTGAAGAGTCAGCAGGAATGTGAACCAAATCGAATTCTTCCTCAAGCCACCTAGCTTGTTCGGGAGGAATCTGTGCAACACCCCCTTCCAGTTTCGGGATCTCTACTCCGGTATTTTCTGAACCAGACCGCCGAAGCTCACCAAGGTGACGACAAGCTTCTCCGAAGGCTATCGGCGCAAAAGTTCCATTGAAGACCTCTATGATTTCTGGATATTTGTTCATTTCTGGGCTTGCGAATACGAATCCCACCCTGTCTCTGAAGCTGGCGTCAACTTGTTCACAAACAGTGCGGACAAAGCTTGTATCTCCGCCAAACACAATCATTGTTATAGGTTTTATGTCCGTGATTCTTGCAACAGCTTCGGTGGCTTTACGCAGGTCTGTAAGCTTCTCTCGATGCCACTCCCTCCAACTATCTCCGTGGATTGTGCTAGGGCGACTGCTAACTCCCTTTGCCGCAACCCAAAGCGAAGATCCCGGCCCTAGGACCGGTAGTTCGTTGTCCAGAGGAGTAAATTTTAACGACCTTATCTTACTTAGCACTTCGCGAGACTTGAAGAAGGCTCCAGATTTATCAGTATTGACGTCGAAGTCAACGACTAAATCCCATGTCATTTTAGCAAAGGCATTCCAATCATCGTCTGTTGCCTTTACGGTTTCGTCTATAACGCATATGTAGGCCCGCCTGTCGTCGAACCCATCGCACGCTCGGTGAAATTGTTGCCATGACGAGAGGTAGGAATACTCAGATTCCTCTGAAAGTTGGGCACCATTGAACCATTTAACAATACGATCGATGTCTTCTTTGTTGATAGCAATAACATTTTGGGAGTTTCTCCGAAAATAGATCGCTCCAGCCTTGAGGCGTTCGAAGTCCCCGGAGGGCACGAATGGTCCCATTTGGTCAATCTTGATTTCATATATGCCTATTTCCTGCCCCCTGTACTGAGCCACGTGATATTCAACGGAGGGAACTGCATTAACTTTGTTCTGCAGTTTCCGGTCTACCTCCGAAGGGTCAATGTGTTCGTGTGTGCCCACTATCTGAGTAGGTCTTCCTTGCTCTTCAGCTACTCCTATAACAATGTAGGCAGACTCGTTCCTGGGGGTATTCGCCATGGTCAGAATGTCTTTGACAAAACCTGAGATCTGATAGTTCGTATCGAATTTGTACTGCTGAACTTTGAAATCCAGGAAATTGTCCTCGGTGCGCTGGAGTATAGAGTCTAATGTCTCTTGGTCGAAAGACATGAGTGTCTCCTAGTTTTTCGGTAGAACCCAAGCTGCCCTATCCTCTTCTACCGATGGAAATATGGTCATTCCTAAGTGAGAGCGATCCAGAATACCGTGCATTAGTTTAGCAAAATTCGTTGCGACTGAACAGAAGTCGTTGTCCACCTCAAGCTTCCAATTCTACAACAACCAACGAACCCACCGCGCCCTGGGTGAAGAACCCTACTTGACCTTACCCCAATAAACAGTAACAGTGGCAAGTAGAGTCCTCAGGTAAAATAGGATTCACAAGGAGGATTGATGGCACGGAAGAGGTACACAGAGGAGCAGATGGTCTGGTCCTAAGCCCTAATCCACCGAAGGAGTGGGCCGGGTCAGCGTTCTAAAGCGGCAAGAAGGTGCTCCTCTGAATCTGGGATAATGGTTTTGTAACGGCAACCCGACCCCAGAGAAGGAGCACCCAATAGATGCTACCACGCAACCACCTCGACCGCATCCAAGTCGCCTTCGACGATCACCGCCTGGTGGACAATGCCGGCCTACTCCTCCCAGCCACCTTGGCCCTGCACCTCGGTCTTTCCCAACTGGTACAGCAGCGCCTGGACCTGGGTGATGCGCCGGGCTGGGCCAACACCGGCGACAAGATAATGACGCTGGTCGCCTCCGCGCTGGCTGGCGGCGACTGCATCGACGACGCCGATGCGCTGCGAGCCGGTGGGACGGCCGGTGTTCTCGACTGCCTGGTCAAGGCGCCATCCACACTGGGCACTTTCCTGCGCAGCTTTCGCTGGGGCCACGTCCGCCAGCTGGACCGGGTGAGCCGCGAGTTGCTGGCACGGGCATGGCAGGCCGGAGCCGGACCCGGCGACGCACCCTTGACTATCGACCTCGATTCCACCGTCTGCGAGACCTACGGACTGGACAAGGAAGGGGCGCGACACCATGGTTACACCGGCAAGCGGGGCTATCACCCACTGCTGGCTATCGCCGCCAGCACCGGAGACGTGCTGATGGCCCGGCTGCGCGAGGGCCGCGCCAACACCGCCCGCGGCGCCGCCCACTTCCTGCGTGAGACGGTGGGGCGGGTGCGCTACGCCGGGGCCAAGGGACAACTCACGGTGCGGGCCGACAGCGGCTTCTACGCTCATAGCGTGGTATCCGTCTGCCGCAAGATGGATGTCCGCTTCTCCATCACCCTCCGCCAGCACAAAAGCCTGCGCAATGTCATCGAGGCCATACCTGAAGATGCCTGGACGCCGATTCCCTACTGGATGGACGGCGCCGCCGATGTGGCAGAGACCACCTATATCCCCTTCCAGAGTGAGCCCGACGCCGCGTCGGTGCGGCTCATCGTCCGGCGGGTGAAGCCCACGCCCGGTTCCCAGTTGGCCCTTTTCGCCACCTACAGCTATCACGGCTTCATCACCGACCGCGATGGGGAGATGCTCGAACTGGAGGCTGATCATCGCCGCCACGCCGAGATCGAGAATGCGATACGCGACCTCAAGTACGGTGTCGGACTGAACCACATGCCGTCCGGCCGCTTCGCCGCCAACGGCGCCTGGCTGGCGGTACAGGTGATGGCGCACAACCTGGCCCGCTGGACAGCCCGCATCGGCCTGGGTGAGCAGATCGTGACCACCAAGACCCTCAGACGACGGGTCTTCGCACTAGCCGGACGGCTCCACCCGCTCGGCACGCCGCCTCACCCTGCATCTGCCACAGCGCTGGCCTTGGGATACCCAGTTCAGTCGCGCCCTGGCCCGGCTGCGAGCCATTCCACTCCCAGCCTGACGGCGCCCTCCGCCACTGACCCAACGTCCCCGCAAACTGAACGTCCCCGCAAACTAGCGCCAGTCCGGTCCGCGAGCGCCTCTTGCCGTGTCCTATCACGCCATCTCCCTCACCACAGCCACTGTAAGCCGCCATCGGCGCCCCCAAAAGCGCCTGCGACCGCCGCCAACCTCCCATCTACCCGAATTCGAGCCCGGACCATCGCTTGTGTAACTTCCTCACCCTCCTTCCAGTGTCCTCACGCCGTCCATCCGTGTCCATCGGTGGATTCGGGCTAAAGGAGTCGGAGGCGGGGTCCAAGACGGGGGAGCTGTGCCGGAAGCACGGCATGAGCGAGAGGAAGGCCTGCCAGCTGACTGGCATCTCACCCTCGGTCTACCGGTACAGGTCGAGTCGGTGTGATGATGATGCCCTGCGCCTAAGGATGCGTGAGCTGGCGGGTGAGAGGAAGCGCTTTGGCAGTCCCAGGTTGCATATCATGCTGAAGAGAGAGGGCCTGGTGGTCAACCACAAGCGCACAGAGCGCATCTACAGTGAGGAGGGGCTTGCGCTCAGGAGGAAGAGAAGGCGCAAAGGGGCTGCAAGAGCCCGGGAGACCATTCCATCCGCTGTGCGTCCCAACCAGAGGTGGTCCATGGATTTCGTTTCGGACAGCACGGTGACCGGTCGGCGCTTCCGGGCGCTGGCCATAGTGGATGACTACTCGCGGGAGTGCCCAGCCATCGAGGTGGACACCTCCCTGGGAGGCGCCAGAGTGGCGGGAGTCCTGGAGAAGCTGGCAGAGACGGGGGGACTGCCTGAGGTGATCACCGTAGACAACGGCCCGGAGTTCGCGGGCAAGGTCATGGATGAGTGGGCATATCGGATGGGCGTCAAGTTGAGCTTTATCCGTCCCGGCAAGCCGGTAGAGAACGCCTTTGCGGAGAGCTTCAACGGCCGGCTGCGGGATGAGTGCCTCCATACCAACTGGTTCGTGAGCGTGAGGCACGCCAGGGAGGCTATAGAGAGCTGGCGGCAGGACTACAACGAGGTCACAGGCCACATAGCTCCCTGGAGGGAAGAACACCCAAAGAGTTTGCTGAATCTATGGCTGGACTCCACTAGCCAGTGATACTAATCTTGGGGTAAGGTCACAAGGTCGCCCCCACCATCTCGAAGCTCGCGCCGGTTCCTCAAAGCAGCGGGCGTGGTGCTGGCAGTAGGACTCTCGACGCAGAACGCGCGCTCGATGTATCTGGGTATCTGAACGGCCACATAGCGAAAGGAGAGACGAAATGACAGAGCAGGACGCGGTCAACGATTCGGCCCCGTTATTCCTCAACGAGGGCTTCAGCCTAGACCACGACGGCAATATAGTTTCCACTATCCATGTGGACTTCAGGATGCCCGACGAACGCTCGCCAATTGGGGCGGTGGTCAAATACGGCCAGGCGAAGTATGCCATCGAACACAGCGGAACCATCCAACTGACGAGACCTCCCTACTTCCGAAAGGAAGGCGAGACCCTCATCTACGACAAAGGTGAAGGCCTGGTAACCAAGAAAACGGTCGCCCGACGCGAGGCCCCCGCCGCAGTTCAGGATGCGTGGATTCAGTCGCTGGGCGACGTCGTTGAGAAGGCGGCCGAATCGGTCGGGCTAACGGTGCTCAGCAAGAGTATCACCCTGAGGGACGCCGTCATCACCGACACCGACCAGCATGCCATCGAGTGGGGCAAGAGGGACTTTTGGCTTTTCTGCACCGCTATGGAACCAACGTCCGAAGCCCAGAGCAGAGCGCTGTTGGAATCGCTTGACCCGGACTACCATCATGAGTCGTACATCCCAAGTGCTCGGACGTTCGCGCAGATGCTCGGGCGGGCATACGTCGAACACTACGGTGCTCCATACGACGCAGAGGACCCGTTTGAGCACACAGTCGATGGGGTCTTCGTAGGCAACACGTACCACTGCAGACTAGGGGTTATTCACGGGCCGGTGGTGTACGTGGATGACCCTTACGTCGCGTGCACCTCCGCTATGGCCGCACAGAGCTCGATGGTCAGAACGATGCTGCCCATATTCGTGAAGCACAAGGACTACAGCGACCAGCGGGAATACAGGTTCGTCATCTTCGACAAGACCCAGCTCGAGGCTGACTCAAAGATCATGCCCGCGCCTCCCGGGCTGCTCGCGGCGGTCGGGCAACACGGCGACAGCAAGGGCCCGATGGTCGTCCCGGATTTCCACATCCCCAGCGGGACCACGCAGGGAGTGGGAAAGAGTACACCGTGAGAAGGGAGGCAGCAACATGAGCGAATTGGCGGGCCAGCCCACCGCATCAGGGATTCTTGCCGAGGTAGTGAGCACGGTGCTATTCGCAAAGCGGTCTGGCGGCTGGCCGGGGCAACCGGCGACAATCGGTTGTCCAGATCCATTGTCGCTGACCCGCAACCACCGTGGGTTAATCCTCGGACGGGCTATAGTGCAATACTAACTACCTTGGAAATAGAAGGGAGAAAAGTGAGCGAACTCTACTGGACAGGTGGTCCTGCCCAAATTAGGCTCTTCCACGCACCTTCGATACTTGAGGCCAATGCAATAGAAGCGGTTCGAATATTGGAAGACTTTCGCTCTCAGTGTCAGCGGCTATGGTTCGCTTTCGACGGAATGATAAATGGTCGACCCTTAATGGTTCACCGCTGGCAGGAACAGAATGTAGCGAGGCATAACAGGCTTTCTGTCGGGACTAAATTTCCCGACCAAGAACAGGCGGTTGGAGAGTCCACCTTTGCTCAGATCACCTTTGGAGAACTCCTTAACTCAATGGCTGTGGGTGGTGAGTTCGAACAATTGAACGCCAAGGCATACCTTGTGTTTATCGATGCCCTTTGGGAGGATTCCGTGCGAAGCAGGATTGCCGATATCCTTCAAGTAAAGGAGCGGGAAGTCAAGTGTGATTTAATGGCTGACCTACGCCGCTTGCGCAACTTGATGCTTCACCGGAGCAAGAAGGCAAAGCAGGACTATATTGAGAAGGCCACACTATTACCTAAACTTTGGGACATCCATCCTGATGACGTGATCATTACGGCATCTATGCTGCAGGCCTTTATTGAGCAACTCAATGCAATGTGCGTTCATGTAGAGGAAGTGCATTGAAGGTTGGTCGGATAAGGCCCGATCGAGGGTTGAGCCTCAAAGTCCACAAAGCTGCTCGCTTTCATGCTTAGCTTTGCATAAATGTTAGAGTGTGCGGGTTGAAATGCCCGATTTGGGGGCTGAGCGATCTTGAGGGTAGAGGGGCTTTGTTCCAAAAGTGTGGGGTGTTCCAAAAGTCGGCCATCCGTTCCAATAGACACTTCCGATATGGAGGATCAAATTAACGGGTCGGGCTACACGCGGCCATGAGGATACTAGCCTTCCAAGCCACAGCCTTCTACGGCCTGTAAGCTGGGCAGGACGCATGGCTCCGGTGGCAGGTCCGGCGGGTGGTGTAGGGTAGCGTCCCCATCTCAACCTGGGACACTACCGACATGCGGTACCTCTAGTTATTCGGTCCGTCGCGGTTATCGACAGTGCGAAAGGTCAACGAGAGGCGCCTGCGCCGGTCGCGCCTGCCACCCTCTACAACGTCAGACTTTCGAGGTGCAATGCCATGTTGCCATACCGAGCGCGACTCGTCGGTAAGCAGGACACAGGACCCGCGCTGTAACAAAGCTGGCTCCTTGTCCTTCCAGTTCCTCGAAAAGTCCATTTCCCAGTCGTCCAGCAAGGAGATTGTGCACACCGTGGGCCCAAAGCCGGGATGGTCGATGTGCATGGCAATGCCTTGACCTGGCACATACTCGTTGACGATGACCTGCTCAGGCACTCGTGGGAACAGTCCGGTTTCCTTGTATAGCTTGTGTGCCAAACTGGAGAGCCAACTTGGTAAGGCTCCTAGGTACATATCGGGGGTGATAGAGCGCGCCTTGTAGTCGTAGCGCCATCCGTAATGCTGAACCCTGCGGCTGAGATCATTTCGCCACTGGTCCATCGCCGCATCTACATGTCTGACGCATGCCTCCTGTTCCTCCTGTGATAAGAAGCCCTCTATGATCTGAAGCCCCGGCACACCTGAGATAGCTTGAAGACCCACTTGGTCGCTTACGTCTCGGTTAATGTGGCGCGGAGTAACCAGGCCTGTCTGTGGATCTCTGCTTTCGTCATCGAACAAAGTCATCTGCGGTTGCATAGCCTTCCTCCTATCACCCTATACAGTCAGTCGTACCAGCTTCGTTACGGGTGCATCTCTGAGGTATTCACATTGTACGTGAGATGCAACTAAACTATCGAGGAGGGTAGCCCAGCCGGTAGAAAATGCGCTAGCTGCTCCAGCGGCATCCACTGCAACCAGTATACAGTGAGACCCTAGCTGCCCTAAACGCACAACATGGACTATGACCTGTGCTAAATTCTGGATAGCATCAGGCCAATGAGTTTGTATTTGCGCAAGAACATGGCCCAGAGTAATCGTGTATTCTGTAGTCTCAACGTGATTTTGGGCTAATTGGTCGCAAAGGGTATCTACGTTCTCACTACAGTGCAATATAGGATAATCGGGCACATGCTCCATCAATCGTTGCCTAGCCTCTTGGGCCAGCCTCAGCATCGCAGGGCAGTGGTCGAAACCATATAGCCCGACACGGTCATGCTCCATACCATTTTGCCGCGCCCAATCTAGGAACACCCATGAAAAAAGACCAGCTCCACAACCGAGGTCTACCGATGCTTCTCTGCCTGATCCCGGCTTGAGCCCTGCGAGTGATGTCATGTACCTTCGATAACGATAATGAGATTGCGAGTCCCCAGACCCACCAATATACCATTCTGTATGTTGGAGTACCCTTGTCCAGCCCGTATCTGCACTCACGACGGGTGAGGGGTGTATAACTCTGGGGACATCATAATGATCAACGAGTCCTTGCAAGACTTCCTGATAGCGTTCCCTTAGCAGCATATAGCGAATTACCACTTCTTTCCAACTCTAACTGGCACCCATACTAACACAATCCCTTTACATCATAATCGTTGATGCATCACAATTCTAGCGTCACAGTCCCTTAAGAGCCTAGCCGCGACGAGTAGGAATCTGACGTTACCCCCTAAACCAATAACACAGGCAAGAATGGCCCGACTATCGCTGACGACCTACAGCGATGGCACTATTGGGGTTCCTAGTTAAATTGGCGCAGACATTGATGGCGGCCACCTAGTCGGACTTGACCGAATGTCGGAATCATTAGTGTGGTAACAAATGTGGGAAACACGGGCTAATTCCGGCTATTTTATAGCTAAATCCTAGCAGCCCGTCCGAGGATTATCTAGCGGCGCTTGCGGGTCAGCGACAATGGATCGCGACAACTAATTGTGCCGGTTGCCCCGGCCAGTCCACAGATAGCTTTGCGAATAGCGCCGTGCTCACTACCTCGGCAAGAGTTCCTGATGCGTTGGGCTGGCCCACCGCCACGTGCTTTCCTGTGCAGATTGACCCCAAAGCGGAACAGTTTGAGCAGGTTGTGGCCCGTGCAGATCAGCGACCATTCGCCGTTCACCTTCTCCAGTCCCCGCAGCAGGAACTGCCGGAATCCCCGGCCCTGCTTGATCTGGCCGAATACCGGCTCCACAGTTTGCATCCGCAAAGCGTAGCGCTGCCGGCCCCGCCTGGTCTGTAACTTCCGTCGCATCCGGTCCCTGGAAGACAGATGGCTGGGTATGCGACCTCGGGGCGCCGGTGGCACAACCCGGCCGTGACGGGTCTGCTCCGGCGCGACGAACGGGTCCACGCCCAGAGCATAAAGCTCGTCGACTGCCTTTGCCGAGTAGTAGCCGGCATCGGCGGATACTTCCCTGGGGACTGCGCCGACGTTGTCGATGGTCTCCTCCATCATCGCCGCAGCCTGTTGCTTATCCGAAGTCTGGTTGGTGGCCCGCGCCGCCACGATCACCTGGTGAGCGCTGTCCACCACCGCCTGACAGTTGTACCCTTGCAGAAAGTCCTTTCCTCCAGGTGCGGGGATGATGCGCGACTCGGCATCGGTGAAGTTACGCTGGGCCTTGTCGTCGGGCACACCCGGGCGCTTACCACCTTTGGCCTCGGCCTGTTCGCCAGCCGCCTGCGCCTCGGCTTCCAGCGCCGCCATGGCTTCCCGTATCTTCTCCAACCGACCCTCTCGAAAGGCCAACTCCTCCGGCAACTCATCTCCACGCTTGTCTTTGCCGTACCGCCGGTCTTCCTCATCATCCGCTGCCTGGGCCTGTTGCAGCAACTCCGCTACCTCCGCCGCCAACTGCGCTTCCCTCTCCTTCATGCGTCCATAACTCATCGCCTTGTGTTTCGATGCGTTGGCCTTGACCTTCGTGCCGTCCAGCGCCACGTGCCCCAGCTTCACCAGCCCCGCCCGCTGGCACAACGCCAGTACCTGTATGAACAGGCCCGACAGCGCATCCAGATTATCCTTGCGAAAGTCGGAGATGGTCCGGAAGTCCGGTGTGTTGTTCGCCGCCAACACCCTGAAGGCGATGTCCTCGTGGAGACGCTGGGCGATGCGCCGTGAGGACGCCACACCGACGCAGTAGCCATAAAGCAACGCCTTGACCATCATCCGTGGATGATACGGCGGCCCGCCACGCCGTTCCCGCTCGTAGCGAGCGGTGATCTCCGACATGTCCAACTGGTCCACCACGTCGGATATGAAGTAGGCCAGATGGTCGTCAGGCAGCCACTCCTGCAACGCCGCTGGCAACAGCAACTGCTGGTCGGGTTCGTAGGGAAGGTAGGTCTTGCTCATCAACAACTCCCCGCTACTGGACTGGCCCTATCATACACCCAACCAATCGCCAACCGTGTTTCTCGGACGGGCTGCTAGTGCCCTCAGCGCCACCTCAACACCAACCTGGTTTATGGGACGGCTGTAGACATAGGTCCCGTCCACGTTGTCGAAGAAGCGCCCGGCCGGATCGACCATCACATAGCTGCCGGTCATTAGGTCATTACTTTCCGGCACCACCGCTATTCCCAAGGACTCTACGTGCCGATTTCGCGCGACGTATCTGGTGAATTCCTCGTCGGTGATTACAAGATTGTCAATCAAGCCATCATTCTGGCCGGTGACAGGAAGCACTTGGAGCAATTTCCACCGTTCCGGCCGGGCCTTGGCAATGAATCCTGTTAGGTCCTCGTCGTAGTTTTCTCGCGTAACCACGGTGTTCATTTTCAGGCGTATGTGGCGGTGTCTAAGCATATCCAAGATGCTCAGGTAGTCATCCTCGCTCAACGGACCGTCCCGTGTGGTCCTACCCATGCGTTTCAACTTCTCCGGATCTACCGTGTCGATACTCACCGCCGCCCAGTCTAGACAACCACCAACGCGATCCAGCCATTCCTGTGTGACGAAACTGCCGTTGGTAACCATGGACGTGGTAGCCTCCAATTCTTTGGCTCGGTGTATCAAGTCAGGTAGCCACGGGCAAAGGGTGGGCTCCCCTCCTGCGAAGTTAATTTTATCAAATCCCGCCGTAGCCAGAGCCTCCACCACCGCGAGGCAGTCCTCGCGTGGCAGATGTCCCTTGGGCAGTGTGTCCTGCCCGACGTCCTGGAAGGTGGCGAAGCAGAAGCTGCACTTCATATTGCAGGGCTTCCACAGATGGAAGTTGGCTGAGGGAACTTGCGTTGAAATGTTCATTACGACCCTCCGATACTCCGAAGCTAAGAGGAAATGCTTTGTGAACATCGTAGGCTCGTTCATATGGGCCGTCAGCCCCATTTAGGCGGACAAACTACAATTCGCAGAAGAATTACCGAGCACCAATTGGCGGTCAGTAATATCTCTCCCAGGGAAAGTCAAGTGACTGTAGGTCGTCAGCGATAATGGGACAAGCTACAGGATTGTTGAATTACCGGCCTGCGTCAGCCTTGTGCATAGCAAGAGCAAGAGCCTCACAAGGGTAGCAACCTACCGGCCTCCCGCAGAGTCTCTCGTCTCTGCTGCACATCCGGAATTACATTGGACATTAATCCCCAAAAACCCCTGGAGTGGTTCCGGTGTGTGAGGTGGGCCAATTCATGAACCACAATATACTCGATAAGTACCGGCTTCAACATCACTGCGCGCCAGTTGAACCGCAGCGTACCATCAGGCGCGCAACTTCCCCAGCGTTGGCGCTGGTCTCGGATGAGCACAGGCGATAGTTCTCCACTGCTCAGACGTGGCCACCACCGCTCGACCCCGGCAGTCAGCCGTTCCCTTGCACGGTCCCGATACCACGCAATAACGGCCCGGCGTACCGAGTCAAAGCGTTCAACATCGCCAATGCCCTCCGGTACAACTACCTGAAACCGCCAATGATCGAAGCGCACCTGAGGAGAACGCACATTCCCGGACTCTACTACCATGCGGACGTTACGGCCCAGATACGGCAGCGTCTCGCCGCTAACGAAACGCTTAGGAGTGGCTTCTAGGATACCCGCTGACGCATGACTCAGAATCCATGGGGCCCGCTTCTTCACCAATGCCCGTAGCTCATCCTCAGGGGTAGACAAGGGCGCGGCGACCTGCACACCCCCGCCGTCCACTGTGATTTGCACCGTCTTCTTTCGCCTCTCGCTGCGACGGACCTGGTATTCGATGGTGGTGTCGCCGAACCGGATGCTGTTCCGTTCGCTCACGGCCCGCTCCTGCGGGCGGCGAGCTCCACAATTCGACTCGCCATCTCGTCCAGTTGCTGCTCGGAATAGTAGCCAGTGGGTCTTAACTCGCGCTTGATGTCTCGGCGCATATGGCGTTTGACTTCCTCGTTAGACTGCCAGTCCACGATGCTGGTATGGCGGGACACCACTGATTCCACCTTGATGGCTACACTCTTCGTCTCATTGTCCAGGTATGTGTTGTAAGGGGCTTGGCCCTCCCGCGCCATTCCCGTGGTGATCGGTTGCTCGGAGACGCCACTGAGCAGTTCCAGGATAGCGAAGGACAACGGTGATAGTCCGTGTTCGGCGGCAACGTCTGCCTCGCTGCGCGTTTGTCGCAAAAGCGCCTCCATACGCAGACACGCCTCCGCTGAGTCTATAAGTCGATTCCGCAGGTCCTGGATGATGCGCTCTAGCTGTGCCGAAAGCCTCTCGAAATACACGGGGTTGTCGGACAGCCTCTCATGTATTTGCGCCCGAATCGAGTGCTCCATGACCGACGCCCGCGCCTCGTCGTGAGGCAACCCTTTAATCTTCTGATCGAAGTCCTGGTCAAGTATGGACACGGGACTCATCAGTTCCCGGATTCTGGCGCTGATACGTTCATCTACCAACCTCTTTACCTTAGCGCCTATCTCAGTCCAGTTGATGGAGGCATCCTCTCGCAGGAAATGTGCCCTGACATATGCCCGTATCTCCGTAAGTCTGGCCAAGCGGTCGGCATAGAGCAACGCCCGGGGATCGGGTAGGAAGCGGTCCATGAGCCGTGTGAACTGGCGATAGTCTGCGTTGAACCGCTCGAAAAGGTCCGCTTTGTAGCTTCCCTCCGTATCTGCGTCCGGTGCGAATACCGCAACACATTCCCACGTGTCACTCAAATCGCGGCCCTTGAAGTGGGATTCGGCTCGGACGGATGCTGCCTCTATGACCTGTGCCGGGTCCTCTTCCAGCTGGCGCATAGCGTCCTGCACGTCTGACTGCTCGAAAGCGGACAACGCCTTTTCCAGGTCGCGGGACACGCCATGGTAGTCGACCCCTATGCCCTCTGATTTCTCAGTGAAGACTCCATCCCACTCGTGGGAGAAGCGACGATTCACTCGCGCGATGGCCTGGAGCAGGCCATGCTCCTTGAGGGGGCGATCCAGATACAGCGCCTGCTCCACTGGAGCGTCAAATCCCGTCAGCAGCATGTCCACCACAACCAACACCTCAGTTTCACCATCGGGATTCACAAAGTCGCTGGTAATCTGCTGATGGTTGAGTCCCCGGGCCTCCGCAAACTCCGGCCCGTCGCTGGGAGTCGTCGTGATGATGGGGTAGGCCCGCAGGCCAAAGCTGTTCAGGTACTCGGCGTAGCGGAGAGCGGCGCGTCGGCTGGGCGCGACAACCTGTGCCTTGAACCCGTTGGGTCGTATCTTCGCCTTGAAGTGCTCAGAGACATCCAGGGCAATCATCTCTATGCGGCGTTCCGCCTCGGCCACCGTCTCCTTGTTGGCGTAGCGGCGTCGTATCTGCTCCTGCACTTCAGCCGGCTGGTCTCCGAACATGGCCTCGTACAGCTTGTCCAGGGTCTCAGGCCCTTCAATCGCCAGCTCCGGTAACCGCGCCTCATAGACGATGGGCACAGTCGCTCCGTCGGCCACAGACTGCGGGATGGTGTAGGAGTCGATCAAGGGGCCGAAGCGGCGCATCGTGCTTCGGCGAAAGTCCTTGTCGATTGGGGTGCCGGTAAAGCCGATTAGGGTTGCATTGGGCAGCGCCTGCGACATGCGTGCTCCCAGGGTTCCGTACTGGGTGCGGTGGGCCTCGTCCACCATCACGATGACGTTGTCAGAGGGGTTGAGCACGTCGAGACCGGCTCCTTCTGTGGTCAGCGCCTCCTCGAATTTCTGAATGGTGGTCATCACCGTGCGGCCCACTCCGGTCGTGAGGAGGCGTTGCAGGTCCCGGGTGCTCGCCGCCTGCTCGGGTGCGGGAAAGCCGCAGCGCTCGAAGGTGGAGGATATCTGCCTGTCCAGCTGGGTGCGGTCGGTGACAACGACTATCGTCGCATTGGCGAGACGCGGCTCTCTTCGCACCTTGGTCGCTAGCCAGAGCATGGTCAGCGACTTGCCGGACCCCTGAGTGTGCCACACCACGCCCCCGCGCTCCTCCGGCTTGCCTCCCGACAGGATGCGCTCCACGGCAGACCGCACGGCCCGGTACTGCTGGTAGCGGGGTAGCTTCTTCACCAGGCGACCCCGCTCAGGCTCGTAGATTACGTAGTCCCGCAGGATGTCCAAAAGCGCCGAGGGGGACAGCAGTCCGACGATGAGCTGCGCCTGGCCCTGCGGCTCCACCCCAAAGCGCTGCCTCACCTCTTCATCGGAGTAGGGCAGCACGGACTTCCATTCGAAGTAGGCGTTCTCAGGCGCGCCCTGGGCCGCGTATACCGCGGCCGCCCCGCAGTGGGCAATGCACATCAGGTTGTAGTGAAAAAGCTCCGGCGCGCCGCTGCCTCGCCACTCCGGCCCGGCCTCCTGATAGCGTCGCAGTTGCCGCACCGCATGGGACTTCCACACCTCCATGAGGGACGGCGACTTTGCCTCTATTACCACCAGCGGGACGCCGTTGACGAAGAGGACCAGGTCCGGGATGACCATACGCTCGTCGTCCTCAGGACCGCCTTGCTCGTTGGCCCGCCGGACGCGGAACTGGGTTGTGACCACGAACTCGTTGAGGCCGCCCTCCGGGTGATCGAAGTCGAAAAAGCGGACGGTGCGCGTCTCCCGGCCCCGTGCCGCGTCAACATTGAGCGGCATTCCGTAGGTGAGGTACTCGTGGACGGCCTGGTTGCGTGGCATCCCAGTCTCCTCAATACGCCCCAGGTTGAAGATGGCCCGCTCCGCTTGCTCATCCGTCATCCATTCGTTCAACCTTAGCAGAGATCGCTTTAGACGACCCTTGAGGAGCACATCCCGCTCGTCCAGCCTCTCCGATGCCAGCGAGTCTCTCGTAACGTATGTCCACCCAAGCTGCTCCAGCAGACGGCGCGCCGGATCCTCCGCGTGGTTGAACTCGTTGAGCTTGGCGGTGGAGGTCATCGCACTGGATTCCGAATAAACTGCAATCCTGGGATGTCTGAAAAGTCCCTGTCGTGAGACGCCAAAGGGCACTGGAGCATAAGAGCAGTTGCTGCAATCCAAGCGTCGGCCACTTCCAATCGCCGTCCGGCCTTTTCTCTGTCCATACGCAAGTGGGCGCACGTCTCCACAAGTTCTGGAGAAGGCCAGATGATTTCGTATTGCTGGAGATGAAGACTGAGCTGGTTTCTTCGCCTTTCACCCCAGTTGCCTTTGAATGCTCCGAACCACATCTCCTCTATTGTTTGGAATGAGATTGCTGACGTGTCACCGCTAATCCGTCCCAAGTAATAGCTAGCTCTGCTATCGCGATTGAATATGTATGAGACCACGGACGTGTCCAGAACTATCAATCTGTGGATTCCTCCAGCCCTGCCTCTCGGCCTTCGTGGATTATACGTATGAACTCGTCCACGTCAAAGGGTTCACTTGCGGTGACTACGGTCTCAGGGTCGAAGATCTTGGGATTTGGGTTATTCAGGAACGCCTCCATATCAAAGGGATCTCTACTGGAGCGCGTTTCCGTGATTTCTTCCACCCAAACCACCTGCCACTGGTCGTTCCTGTTAATAAGGCCGTTGCCCCTGACCTCGACGAACTGGGTTGCAAGACGGCGCATCTCGTAGTCCAAATCAGCGTCGAACTGCAACGGCACATAGCGGTCCTCGTAGCGATGAAGCTGGGCCGTCCGCTTATCCCAGTTGACCATCTTGAGCCAGCCGTATACCAGGGCTTCCTCAATCTCTGGTCTAGGCTTCAAAGTCCATCCTCTGCGCCTGATCTCCACTCTCCTGAGAGCCTCGGGGTCGCCCAGCCAAAGGCGCGCGCCTTTGGGGAGATTGTTAGGTATCCTGTGGAGCCTGTCCACCACTACTTCGGGAAGGGTGGAAGTTTCCCCACCATCCCAACGCTGAAAGGCATAGAGTGCTTGCTCTCCGTAACTTTCAAACCTGTCTGAGCCAACAGCCGTGGTGTCCAGAGTCAGTTCGGCTACCAGGGAGCCCGGTTGAGTAGCGGCAAGCTGCAATGAGCTCTGGTCCTTTATCCACTTTGGCGGTTTGCCAGGCTTGCGTTGGTAGTCAGCCAGGTGCTCCACCATTAACTGCAAGGCGTCCTGAACGCCCTGGAGAGCGGATACAAGAGCGTCTATCGGCACTCCGTGCTCCTCGATGCGAGACCCTTCAAAAGTCAAGTATAGCTTGTTCTTCACCTCCGCCTCCTTCCAGGCGCCGGAGCGCCCCCTTGATGTTGGAGGGAATTATACCATTCCGTCCGGCTCCTCCGCGTGGTTGTACTCGTTGAGTTTGGCGGTGGAGGAAGTCATGGCGTGTCTCGTCCGACGGAGTCCCGCGGTTCATCAGGCTGGTCAAACATGCACGGCCTCCCGCTCCACGTAGGGACGGAGCTCGGGGCGCAGCGCCTTCTCTGTTACGAGGTCCACCGGGCGGCCCAGTAGATCTTCAATGTAGAACTGTACGCCAAAGTACGTCTTTGACGTAGCGGGGCTCTCGAATTGGACCAGTATGTCCACGTCACTCTTGTCTGTGGCCTGGTCCCGGGCGAACGAGCCGAAGAGAGCGAGACCGGTTACGCCAAAGCGCTCCGCAAGGGTCTGCTTGTGCGCCTGAAGCTTTCTCAGCACCTCGTCTCTATTCATTTAGTTTTCCCCGCGTGTTTATGCTAGTTGAGCTAGGCGGTGGTGATCAATGAGACCAGCCACCACGGATGGTCGAAAGCATGTCTTCTGTGACGTCCTCACTCTTCACAGGCACAAAAAGTAGCTGGTCTGAGCGATGAACCTGGACGCCATACATTTCGACAATGGTTAGCGCACTCCTATCCCTCCCGAGAAGGCCACAGACGGCATCTATTGAACCATTTGAGTCAGGATTGATTACCGCCACCTTCTTCCCATCGGCTGAAGACCTAAACAGGTCGTTAAAGTGGCTGTCTATAGGGTTGAAAGCGTAACCGACAGCGACCAATAGCTCAGATTCTCTAAGCAGTTTGTCTGCTTCGGCCCACCTGGTCACGAATGAACGGTGAATCACCGGCTTCATTGCACTTGGGGGAACGATTGCAGGCAGAAATATATGCTGCTTTTCGATATCCATTTCCAAAGTGTCGATGAAGGTGCTGAGGTGCTCTAGATTCTCAGCATTAGTCACCCGTTCATCAGTAATCAATTCCCCGCGGTCTCTTCTAATGTATGAGAAGCAATCGCCATGAAATGCCAATGTGCGGTCCGCAGGTAGATTGCCAAGTGCTGTGTAGTTGAAGGTGATTACTGAATCATCGACACCTAAGGATGTCAGGCGACGATAGAAGTTGTCGATGTCATCTATATTGTTCCGCGCAATCTGGGACTTCCACCACATGTATCCCCAGAGTAACCACGAAACATAAAGGAACTTTCGAATTTGAACAGGGTCACCGGCATAGAACCCGCCAAACAACTCTGCGAGGAGTTCTTCGACATTGGTCATGGCTGAAACAAAAGCATCAAAGGCTTGCTTCTCTTCGTCTGACAATCCTCCTCCAGTTTGTATGTCTCGGAATACCTTCACCACAGCATCTCGAGGAGTAGGATTTAACGTGACTCCTCTGAAACGGTACATGTAATGATCAGCCATGTTGCTTGATTCCCTGGCTAGGCTTGCGACCGCTTCTGCCGTCAGTTCGTCAAATTCATTGGCATTACGAATGGTAGACATTCTAGCTACCATCTCAGAGATTGCCTTGATGCTTTCGGATGAATCGGGACCTATCCTCTCGAGTGCGCCTTCGATAATGGCAGCCATGTGAGAATCGGTTAGCATTCTTTCAGGAAAACTCTCCCCTTGATTAGCAACAAACTTCTCAAAGCTAAACGGGACCCTCCGAGGTCCACCAAGTTTGTTCTTAATGGTACGACTCAGATTCCTGCCGTCGCCCTTGGAAAACGCGTCGAGTTCACGCAACAAGCCGTCTGCGAGTGGTAGACCTAATACGCAATCTACACCCGCCCCAAGTACATACACAGTCTTCATTCCACTACCTTCCTTTACACCCGCACGCGTCCCGTGAGCAGCGCGTCCGCGGCTGAGTTCTTCAGACACTTTAGCATATCCGTTTCCATACGCGCCTGCTCTATGGCCTCATCCACTCCGCCCAGTGCGGCCGAAATGGCCTTTTGCTCAGACAAAGAGGGTAACTGAATCATCAAGGATTTCAGGCTCGTGGGGTTAATGTTAGGGAATTATATACAATCCTACCCAAACCCCTTGACATCGCCCCGTCTTTCTAGTACAATTCTACCCAACAGGAGGTAGAAATGACGACTAAAGGTAAGGCGCCGGGCAAGCATTTCAGGACGGGGATGACCCTCGTACAGGCAGTCCAAGTATTCACCGACGAGGAGCAGGTTGAGCGGATGTTCATTGAGGCGCGCTGGCCGGCCGGCGTAGCCTGCCCCTTCTGCGGCTCGCTGAACGTCAAGGCGCGCCCTACCCGCAAGCCCGCGCCGTTCCGTTGTAACGACTGCCGCAAGGACTTTTCCGTCAAGACGGATACGGTCATGCAGGGTAGCAACTTGCCCCTGTCCAAGTGGGCGCTCGCCTCCTACCTTCTGTCCACCAGTTTGAAGGGTGTATCCAGCATGAAGCTGCACCGCGACCTGGGCATAACCCAAAAGTCCGCCTGGCACATGGCGCACCGCTTGCGGGAAGCATGGGCAACCCCGGGCGGTCTGTTCAACGGCCCCGTCGAGGTTGACGAGACCTACGTGGGCGGGAAGGAGCGCAACAAGCACGCCAGCAAGAAGCTACGGGCGGGGCGCGGGCCAGTTGGCAAGACCGCCGTAGTTGGCGCACGGGACCGGGAGACGGGCAAGGTAGTTGCCCAGCCCATAGCTTCTACCGACAAGGCTACCCTGCAAGGCTTCGTGATTGAACATTCCGAAGCGGGCGCGGCTGTCTACACGGACAGCGCCAGCGCATACGACTACCTGCCAGACCGGATACACCGCGCCGTCAGCCATTCAACGGGCGAGTACGTCCGGGGCGCTGTGGACACCAACGGGATTGAGTCGCTGTGGGCAATGCTCAAGCGGGGCATCAACGGCGTCTACCACCACGTTTCCGACAAGCACCTGCACCGCTACACGGCGGAGTTTTCGGGTAGGCACAACGCACGGCCGGCGGATACTATCGACCAGGTGCGCGGGCTGATTCAGGGCATGGGGGGCAAGCGCCTCCGCTACCGAGACCTAGCACAAGGTAAAAGCTCTTGACCTACCATAGCGTAGGGTATAGGTTATGCGGTGAGGCGCGGGTTGCTTAGGAACCCTCCTCTTGTTTGTCCTCAATAAGCATGGTCACGAGTCGGTTCGTGCCTTCTACCAAGGACTTGATATCGGACAATTCTGCCTTAATGATAGTTACGTCCTTTTCATACGCAGACTTTGTGACCATGCTCTCGATGACTTGACCCAACAAATCCACGACTTTGCCCAGTGTCTCGTTCATTGGGGTAAGTCGAGCCTCTAGCTCGCCTTTGGTAACGTAATCCTGTGTAGCCATCATGTCTCCTTGTGGTGCAGGGCATGTCAAGCGGCCAGGCCAACTACTCCTGCCATTTTCGTTCTACACGCACGTTGACAGACCAACGGCAACAATGCAACCAACCTTGCTGACTAGGCGTCGGTGATCAGTCCACTAGAGCTATTCCCTCTCGTGCGGGCGCGGCGAAATGGTAGACGCAGCGTACTCGCAATACGCTGGAGCAAGCCTCCGTGTGGATTCGATTCCCGCCGCCCGCACCCGCATCATATAGAGTCGTGTCAATCCTTGCGAGGTTTGAACGGCTTCACCAGTGCCTTGATTATGTTCTCGAATGTGTCCGGGATACGCTCCGGCTCTGGCTTCGGCGGGCGTCCGCGCGATTGTTTGTTCTCCATACTCGTCCCTCCTATCATGTCCATTGTACGCCGAATGCGCGCCTGTCTCAATGCCATGATGTGGCATTCTAGCAGACTCCGTTGCCAAATACTAGCGCTAGCGGTATAGTTTAGGTACTCTCCGCAACGAGTTTGGGCTACCTACATAGACGTATGGCAAGGAATGGGCCACGTGCCCCCTTGCGGTCTATGTTTGGGTGCCGGCAACTCGTTGCGGAGAAGCCTAATCCTTGCCACAAGGGGGCCTCCCATGCACCGACTTGCTTACTTGATTATCGGACTTCTGATGCTGGCGGGCTTGGCTTGTGCCCCAGGCCCAACGGCAACTCCTTGGCCTACGTATCCCGCCCCGACGCCACGCCCAACGGATGCTGATTGGCTGGAGCTGTGGGGTGGGGATTGTTCGCTAATAGATTGCGAGTGTTTGTTGCCTGTGTTGAAATTTACCTATGGCTTCAAATTCGATAGGTATGCTGATTTTTCAACTAAGGATGTTGAGCAGTGGACTCAGTCCGACGTTAGGAATGTTTTGCAAGTAACGCTAGCAGCACTTGATTGTACTCCGCTCGGATTATCAAACTGATACACTACCTACCCCGCAAGGGTAGGATTGTATATAATTCCCTAATGTTAGCCTGACTAACACCTGGCGTAGCGAACTGGCGTATTCGAGATTGACAGCTCGATGACCACATCAGAGCAGTCAACCAGAACGGGTCCGCTAGCTTACTGCGGACCCTCAACCGGACGAGATAGGACGCAAACGATATGGGTTGAGGCAGGTAACGTACTATGGCGACTTTTCCCACCAAGTCTAGGCTATTGGTGCGGTTGAACAGGATGTCACCCTTTACCAGATTCAATTCCTGCAAGTCCTTATCGGTGAGGTTGGCTCGGCGCAAATCGGACAGATCAATTTGCCCATTTTGGAGATTACCCATTCGTAACACTGGGGTTGAGCCTGACCCATCAAGTGAAGCATTCGTCCCGTATGTAGTAGAGATAATAACATCCCCAAGCCTTACCACGTCCCAGCAGGCGGGGATTGTGCCTATGCCCGGTGCTTCCCGCCACTCGCTGTGCCAGCCGGATACGCCCCGTGTGAGAAGCTCGTGGAGGAGAGCGTCACGAAGGCGCTCCGTGGCCCCAATGACCTCTTCCATGCGCTCAGTGGCCTCGTCAATTGAGTCCAGCACGGCGGCAATGGCCCGCTGCTCAGCCAGGGGCGGGAGGAGGACAGGGAGGGAGCTGATGTCTTCGCGAGAAACTCCTTGAATTGTTGTTCCTCTTGAAGTCCGCTGCAATTGGTCGGCATGGCTAAGCAATACCCTAGAGAGGTATGAATGGTCAGCGGAATCCCCTGGCATCACTAATGTGATGTCTTGGCTCGCCCCCATCCTCTCGCTTGCAACCCCAACCAAGCCTACGCGTGTCCTCGTTGCAAGCAATAGCGAGCCTGGCTTACAAATCACTGTTGCGCCAGAGCACAGCCCCTCTTCAGTGAGGAATGACCTGGCATTATCTTTGCTGACCCGAAAATCTCTTAAGTCTGCTCCCGTAACGAACGGGATGTTTCCATCCCAATACTCAGGCCGACTCTTGGGCGGAGTCCCGCCCTGCTGAAATTCCGCCATATCCCCCAGGCGCGCCACTCGCCAACCGTCCGGTATCTGCGCCCCGTCAGGCATCAGCCCCCCGTTGCCGCTTCTCTTCGTAAGCGGTGAGCTCGTACAGCGTGAGGCCACGCCCGGCCTGTTTGGCCTCCAGCCACTGCTTGAAGGACCGCCTGCTCTCGCCGGACTTACGGCCCGCCAGCAGCATCTCGACGCTGATGTCCTCGTCCAGGTCGGGCCAGTGGATGCCTTGTCCGCCGCCGATGAGTTCCCAGTGGACTCGCTCCTCCGGCGTAGCGTGCACAAGCCGTGGGTACCACGAGAGTGGCACAGAGATGTCGCGCCCATCGGACAGCTGCACGGCAAGAACGGCCTCCGTCACCGAGACCGTCATGGCTTCCGGCACGTTGATTTCAGTGGTTGAAACGTACATTCCACTCCCTCAAGAATGATTCTTCATACTCTGGTATGATACGCTCGACGCGTCTAAGTTCATAGGGCCTCAATCCACCGCTGCTTTGGAGCGCTACCGGGTCCAGCCAGAACTTGGCGATGTGATTGTTCCGCTGCACATGCACGTGAGGCGGCTCTGGCCGGTCGCCCAGATAGAAGTAGAACCGGTAGGACCCCTCTCGCAACAGTGTCGGCATTGCTCACTCATCTCCCTACCGGACGTAGCCCATCTCCGCTAGCAGAGCGTCCATCTTCGATACCGCCTCGTCCCGCCGGCGCTCCGCGTCCCGCAGCTGCGCCAGGGCCTCCTCCACGCTCATCACCTCCACCGCCTCCGTGGTGTCCACGTACCGGCTGATGTTCAGGTTGAAGTCGTTGCCCCTCATCTCCTCCGGGTCTGCAACGTGGGCGAAGCGGTCCACGTCCTCAAAGGCGCTGTACGCCTCCACAATCCTCTCAATGTGCTCAGGGTCGATGAAGTTCTGCGCCTTGCCTTGTCGAAAGTACCCCTCCTGGGCCGCGTCCACAAAGAGCACCTTGCCCCTGCGCTCCGGCGGCTTGGCCTTGTTCAGCACGCAGATGGCAACAGGAATACTGGCCCCGAAGAAGAGGTTGGGCGCAAGCCCGATGATCGCCTCAAACAGGTCGGCCTCCACAATGCCCTTGCGTATCCTGCCCTCCGCGCCGCCCCTGAAAAGGATGCCGTGGGGCATGACCACCCCCACCATCCCCTGGGCGTTGGTCACCGCCAGCATGTGCAGCAGAAAAGCCAGGTCGCCCTTGGTCTTCGGCGGGATGGCCCCGTACCGGTCGAAGCGATGGTGCGGGTCGTTGGGCGCGAAGTCGTATCCCCAAGCCTTGAGGCTGAAGGGAGGATTGGCGATTACGCGGTCGTAGGAGAGGAGCCGTCCTGCATTGTCCACAAGGCCCGGCTCTGCGATGACGTCACCGGCCTCAAGCCTGGGCGACCGCAGCCCGTGAAGCAG
The DNA here is from genome assembly GCA_965218945.1 of Dehalococcoidia bacterium. Lineage (GTDB taxonomy): Bacteria > Chloroflexota > Dehalococcoidia > Lucifugimonadales > UBA2985 > DAOUJW01. The sequence goes on along the minus strand of OZ244718.1, from coordinate 1,022,743 downwards.
CAGGTTGAGCTTGCCGATGGCCAGGGTCCCCAGGTTGCGCTCCTGACCGTGAAGCGCCAGGTTGCGGAGGTCTCCGCCCTTCTCCTGCACGTACTGGGCCGTGTAGATTAGCATACCGCCGGAACCGGCCGTGGGGTCGCAGATGCGCATCCCCTCTTCCGGCTGAAGCAGTTCAACAATGAGGCGCACCACCGAGCGGGGCGTGTAGAACTCGCCGCCCTTCTTTCCGGCGTCGTCGGCGAAGCGATTGATCAGGTACTCGTAGGCGTCGCCCAACACGTTGCCACCGCCTGCGCCGTCCTCTCGCAGGTTCTCGTCGCTCAAGTCCAGGTCTCCAAAGTGGTTGAGCAGGCTGCGGATGATGCGCTCGCGGTTGGCCGGGCTGCCCAGCTTGGTCTCGTCGTTCCAGTTGGTTCCTGTTAGCACGCCGTCCAGCCTGCCGCCGCTGGCCTCCTCTATGGCATGGCTGGCGACGTTCAGGGTCTCGCCCAGGTTCATCGATGCCCCCGTAATCGCCGTCCACCGAGCCGACTCCGGGACAAAGAACTCGTGCTCGTCATGGTCAACAAGGGCCACCTCCCGCGGGGTGCCGGAGGCCTGGGCCTGCTCCACCTCTTCGTTGAAGCGGTCGGAGAGGCGCTTCAGGAAGAGAATCGAGAAGATGTAGTTCTTGTAGTCAGCCGAGTCTATCTGGCCCCGCAGGATGTCCGCGGCCTGCCACAGCTTCGACTCAAGCTCCTGTCTGGTTACCGGCATTATGTTCTCCTTAGGGCTACGACCTGGACCTGTAGCCAATCTCCTGTACGATAGAGTCGCGAACAGTTTCCCTGCTCAAGTGCGCGGCCTCCACAGCTGAATTGTATGCCGACTCCGATGCCTCCACAAGCCGGACAACGAGGTCAAGCTCTCGCGTCGAAGGCACAGGTACCTCAATCTCACCCAGGCTCTTTGCGGACAGGGACGTGACGGTGGAACTCACCGTCAAGCGCTTCTCGATCTGCGAGCGGCCCTGTGTGGAGGTCAGATAGTACCAGAGCCAGTGGCCCATTCCAATCTCCGGCTCTTCGGGGCGCACCACCAGCAGCGTCACGCCGGCGACGGTCCGGGACACCTCCGGCGGCACAAGGGCGGCATGAATGGACCCGGAGCGGGCAGTCACCAACACATCGTATGGGCGAAGCAGGTGGCGTTCCGTGCGCACGCCTTGGACTACACCCACCTCCCGTAGCCCATCAGGTTTCAACCACCCGTCGTCACTCAAGTCTCCGCTCTCCACGAGCCGCAGCATCCTCTCGCCGGAACGCACACCGGCACCACGCCCAGCCCGTGCCAAGCCTTGGTATACTTCTGCAGTTCCAGAGAGGCGCATGTTTGATATCGTATATGTGCTAGGCGCATATGTCATTGCTTCTCCGTATTGTTGGAAAGCAAAGGAACTGATAGAGTGACATAATGCACTAGAACCAATCTACCGGGTTGCCGCAAGCGAGACCCCAATTTGTAAGGTGTTGCTGACTGAGAGGTTCGCCCAATTAGAATAGGACCCGTAGGTATCGGACCACCTCGAATGTACGTTATTTGAGGTCCGTGGTGCAGTTTGGATGAACCTCTCGGATTGGGACTCGAGCCTTAGCAGTAGAAGCAACTGGCGGAATTGCAGCTTGACCAGGACTATTGAGCAATGCACGGCGTGAGGCATAGGAAAAGCGTGAATGGAGGCAAAGGACAGAGATGACAATGGAAATTGCTTCACTTCTCGCAGGGTTCGTTACTAGTGTTGCGAAGGACAGCCTCCATTTGTGGAAGGTTGCTGATGGGCAACACAATCCTGTCTTCAAGTTGGCCCATAATCCGAATGTCGTTATGGGTTTAGACTTCTGAGACAGGCTCAGTTCGGTACACTCAGGCCGAGGTGTCTGGTGACGGGCCACCGTTTTTTCTTTCGAAGGCACTTCCAAGTCAAACGTTGCTGCGCTCCGAAAAGTAGGAGAACGGTTTAACGCAAGGACTGAAACAAAGCATCTATTTCTGTCTCGTCCAACTCCTCTCGAGGGTCAGAATGGAGTTCCGGTATGTCATCTTCACTGTCGGGATCCCTGTCAATCCGCAGCTTCTTCACACGACTTTCCGCGTCAGCCTCGAGTTCGGATGTATCCATTCCCAATGCCGCGGCTATTCGGCCGATCACCCTCATTTCCTCTTCGAGCCAATCAGGGTCGTCGAGTTCATCAAGGAGCCAGCCTTGCTCGCCTTCGAGAAAGCTCTCGAATTCCGAACTCCACGATTCAAGACTCCGCTGAGGATCCGCAAAAAGACCAGGGTCCAGAGTGGACAACCTAACAAGCGCCTCAAAATCCTCTTTCTGTCGTAGCTGGCTAGTAGTAAGACCCAAAAGGGCTCGCCCCGCTCTCTCTAAGACATTCTCATGAACCAGACCTTCAGTCCTCATTGCTTGACTGAGCAATTCTAGTGCGTCTCTCCGCGACCCTCGTCCCTCTTCCCACTCCTCAATTGTGGCGGTTAAAGCTGATTTAGCCGACGCGACGACTGCTCGACTACCCTGGTGCGCAGCGAAAACGTCCATAAGGAAGGCGGTTCTTCGCTCCATGCTCATCGGTTTTCTTTGGAAATACTCAGAGTCTTCATCCCTCCACCTGCTTACTACCGGACTGGTGCTGTCAATCAGATCAATCGCTCGGCTCGCGACGACTTCGTGGTTGACTACGTCTCGATTCCGGGTCTGCACAGGGGTCTGAGAAAGAAACATTGTGCGCATCGCGTTGGCATGGTTTCGCCCTTCGTATAGAATCAAGCACTGCTCAAAAAAGACTGCGTGTTTGAGCAATGCATCCGCCTCGCCTTCTACTGCTTCGAGGCGGGCCCACAAGTAGTCGCGCACCGAAGGGTCTCGGATGACAACTACACGCTCGCGGCTATTAGTCCCGGGCTTTGCTTCTCTGAGGTCGATAAACGTTCCTTCGATCATGCCAATGGCGTTCCTGAACCTGCCGGTATCGAAGTCAGCGGCCGAAAGATTTTCTACCACACGCTGCACATCCTCTAGAAACACTTCAGTAGGAAGGCTCGCTACGGCCAGCAGTATGCGGCGAGCCATGTCTGGCAAGTTCTCGAAAATAACTTCCCAGACTCTAGTGGGATCATCAAGCGTGGCGAAAATGCTGGACACGAATTCATCTGGAGCGCGGGAAGCACCACGGGGCAACCTCACGGCGTGCTCAATGACCCGTGGGTTGTAGTTCCGATGACGTATTACATCCCAATATCGCTCGTTAGGAATTAGCGCCGTCTTTAGATCGGAAGGAAGGTCTGAGAAGAACAAGTGGTTATAGAGGATCCGCCCTCGTATGAGATGGGTATAGTCTTCAAGTGAAATAATGTTCTTGGACGGCGCGAGTTCCATGTCAGAGAGTCGCTCGTAGCGATGTAGGGCCTCGGACAGGATATACTCCCTTGTTGTCAGAATGAATCTCTTGTTCTCGCTGCTGCGCACGCGCTCCATGAACTGGGCCAAACGCGACTGCTCATTCTTACGAAGACGAAGTTCACCATAAGTGACGTGTCCAAGAAAGTCATCGTATAGGAAGACCTGTCGGACATTGGACCGCCACGAACGGTCCCCTTCGTCGATATCGTCTGAAATCGCAACCAGTTGGTACCCTCTTGATGCGTAGCCAGCCGCAAGGACATTGGCGAGCATGGTCTTCCCAATCCCGGGAGCGCCCGAGATTACGCACACGCGGTCGGTGTCAAGGATTTCTCGAGCCCGGGCGAAGCTTGGATTGGGAACCCAAAGTCTTAATTGGTTTCTGGCTTGGTCTAAAGCATCTTCACTCCGGTTGAATATGTCGCTATTCAGCAAGGCGTCTAGAACCTCAGTGCTCGTGAGCCACAGTTTGATGTGGCGGCGCTCCACTTCGCTATGCTTCGCCAGCAACCCGGATATATCGTGCTTTCCCATGACATCATCGGGCGTTTGAATCCACGGCTCCAAAGCCCTGACAACACTCTCCTTTCGACGAGGGGTTAACTGGACAGATGTCATGACAATGTACCGCTTGGGAGCCAACTTTCTGATCTTGGGGAGTTCTTCCCTGGAAAGGTGTCTAAGGAGGCTCGTGAAGGAGGTTTCAGCCCAGCGTTTGCACTGGCCTACGATTATATGTTCCTCATTCTCTTTGGGCCCGATATAACGGATGTCTATGCCTCCGTCTGGTCCGGGAGCGAAGAGCTCGAGCGAAAGCCCTAGCTCTTCTTGAAGCAGGTCACGGCATAACGCCTCGAACTCAAAGTCCGATATCTCCGAAAAGTTATATGTGGTCAAGCGGCGCTCCTCAGGAACCCCTCTCAAAGTTGTGTAGATGTGCGACAAAGATTTTCGGCTAAGCGGTGAGCAAGTCGGGCCCTCCTTTTCTGGAGTTGCGTGGCCTGGTCCTGCCCATTCTTTGCACCAGTCGTAATGTTAGTTTTGTGGGTCGTTGAACCCCTGCTGTGGCATCAAGGCAAAGGTCTCCGGGGCGAGGTTCCCCAGGGCGCTGCGAGGACGTTCGCTGTGGTAGTGCCAGCCACCCCTCTATTTTCTCCCGAGCGTCCTCCAAAGGCAAGAACCAACTTTCGTTGAGGCATTCAGCCCGAAGCTTGGCGTTGAAGGCCTCGATCATAGCGTTGTCTGTAGGCTTACTAGCCGGCTGAAGTCCAGCTCCAGACCGTTCAGGTACGCCCACCAATACTTCCTCTAGTCCTTCCTCCCTCGTAAAAAGGTTGCTTGTGAGCGCGTCGCCGCCAGGGGCCTGTGGCCTATCTGGCTGCACCCTAATCGTCCTTGTTTGAGAGACAACCTCACCTGGGTGGCCAATGTCGTGTCTCATCTCCGTGTTGGCCTGCCGACGCTGGGCATGCATCTCGAGGTTGCGCTCCACTTAGCGGGGCACCACGACCCTGTTCCCGGCGTACACCCATATGCAGTGATCAATCCCGGTCGCCGCCGTGTTGGCCGCCACTCCGAGGTCGCTCTAGGCCTTTGGGGTCATCCTCCAGCTGCAATCCCGCCGACATTGGGGACGTATGCCCCCGTACAGAACCATCGCGACCCCTGCGACTGGCCGATGGGCGGGGGTAGAGTCGAATGGAAACAGGGGTCCATTTGGGTCGTCGAGGAGTCAGTGGGGGCGTAGCGGCCTTGTACGGGTCATGCTCTGTTCTCAGAATCGGGACTCCTTTCAGGGACTCGGCTACGCTCTGCCCAGACCGGTGCCTACGCTGCATGAGCCGTTGACGCCGGCAAGCCGGAGAAGAAAGGTGCGCCCCACAACTCCGCCCATGGCGGCTCATGAAGTGATTCCCATTATCGCTGACAGCCTACAATGACGTACCTCACAGCGCATGATGGAATGAGGGACAAGCGAGCGGACACCTTGTTAGAGTGTAGAAGGAGAATGACCAAATCGTCCGCTCTATTGGGCGTACAGAATTAAATCAGCTTTCCACTTCACACATGATCGCAATCTGCTTGTATGGCTCCCCGAATTCTGCGAATGGGCTCCCGCCATATTCGCACCAGCAGCCGTCATCGTCACAAGTCCGATGACGACGCTTTTTCACCTCTTGTATATCCCCAGCTATAATCGCCAGTAGGTTGATTGCCTTCGCTTCATCTCTTCCGGCGACGGCTCTTACGACCTCTTCCACATCCTTCGCAGCGTATTCGTAACCCTGGATTACCCAACCCAATTGCTCCCGGAATCGCCTCAATCCCTGGAAATTCGCTACACAAAACATCCGTTTGCAAGCAGGGCATTGGAAAACCACGGCATCTGGTGTGCCAAACCAGATGCCATCGTGTACACCTGTGGCTCTTGTTGCTCCTTGGCACCAAGGGCATCTAGCTTCCGTGCTGTCCGACCACAACAGCAATCCAACGGCTGGTCCAAGCACCTCGTTTAACCTCTGGTTCATATCGTCATGAGACTCAAATCCCAGGTTGACAGCCTGGAGGTCTTTCCGGTGCAATGCCCGTTGAATGCGGTTGGTTTTCACCCTAAACTCGGCGTCCGTCAGTGTTCCCTTGCTCCGATTGCATCGTAGGCATGTAAGTTGCACGTTCTCCGGACTGCTGTCACCCTCATGTTCCAGAGGAATGATGTGGTCAAGGCTGGCTCTCTCGGATATGTCTCGGAAGCAATAGACGCAACGCCATTCTTGCCGGCCACCAATCTCTTTTCTCATCTGCGGCGTAACCTGCGCCCGAATGCGTTGTCTGTCGGCGTTATGCTTGTTAATGGCATAGCGTAGTGGATGGTCGGGAGGACAGGCCTGCGGTCTCTTATAGGACAATCCGGCTCCGATGTTGCAGACAGTCAGGTAGTTGCATCCGAACTGCTCCGCCAAGACCTTGGCGAATGGTTCGTACGGTGGGCCAAATGGAATGGCTTGCCTAATCTGAGCTGCTTGGACATCAGACAACTGACCGGACCTTTTCCATTCTGGATTGCTTTCTTCAGATGACACGGGCCAATAGTTCAACTCTTAACTCCTTCTCCATTACTTGGACCGGCTACCCGTACAAGTGACCTGCTGACCTTACCCCGTTATTAGTATCAGAGGCTAGTAGAGTGCAGCTACCGCTTCAGCATACTCCTTTGGCGACCTGCCGTTCAACGAGCTGTGGGGTCTGACCTCATTGTAGTCTTGGCGCCAGCTCTCGATGACCTCCCTTGCATGTTTGATGCTCATGAACCAGTTGATATTCAGACATTCGTCACGCAGCCGTCCGTTGAAGCTCTCGGCGAAGGCATTCTCCACCGGCTTGCCGGGACGTATGAAATGTAGCTTGACGCCCCTGCGGTACGCCCATTCGTCCAGGGCCTTGCCAGCGAACTCAGGTCCGTTGTCCACAGTAATGACTTCAGGCAGCCCTCTTGTATCTGCCAACCGCTCCAGGACGCCGACTACTCTGAGGCCGCCCAGTGAGGTATCCACCTCAATAGCAGGACACTCCCGAGAGTAGTCATCCACGATCGTCAAAGCTCGGAAGCGCCGCCCCGTAACGGCGCTGTCACTAACGAAGTCCATGGACCACTTCTGGTTAGGCCGTTCGGGAGCAGGAATGATCACCCTGGCTCCTGCTGTGCCCTTACGACGCCTCTTTCTTCGTAGGCCAAGCCCCTCCTCCCTGTAGATACGCTCGGTCCGCTTGTGGTTGACCACCAATCCCTCCCTCTTGAGCATGATGTGCAGCCTGGGACTGCCAAACCGCTTCCTTTCCCCAGCCAGCTCACGCATCCTCGTGCGGAGTTCATCATCATTATCCCGCTTCGCCTCATACCGATAGACCGAGGGTGATACACCGGTCAGCAGACAGGCCCTCCTCTCGCTCAGCCCAAGACCCTCCATGGCGTATGACGCCGCTCTTCTCCTCGCCTTGGGCTTTAGAAGTTTTTTGACAGCAACTCCTTGAGTGCCCAGTTGTCCAACGCCTGCTGGGCCACAATCTGTTTAAGGCGCCGGTTCTTTTCCTCTAGGGACCTTATCCTCTTCAACTTGTTCAGCGTCAGGCCGGCGCACTTGGCCTTCCACTTGTAGAATGTGGCATCGCTCATGCTGTGCCTGCGACATAGGTCCTCCGTCTTGGCCCCTGCCTCTGCTTCGTTCAGAACCGCTATGATCTGCTCCTCGGTATACCTCTTCCGTGCCGTCAGTCCTCCTCACATGTGCCATTTTACCCGGAGGACTCTCCTTGCCACTGATACTGTTTTCGGGGAGCAGGTCAAGTGTTGAATGAGGGTATTGCTCAAATTGGTAGCGGGGGAGTAAATTGTTCAACACAGGATTGGTAACCGCTGTCAGAATAGCATTGCGACAATTAAGTTTATTGACCTTCCAGGGGTCTTAGCTATGACCAATCATCCTGCTAGACTTGGACCGTTAACAATGCTCATGAAGGTGGGATTAATCACCTTAATCATGTTCCTGTCATCGAGCAGAGGCATGGTTGTGGCCGATGCTGCGGCCGAGACATGTTCCAGTGGCATTGCCGTTACTAACCCTCAAGACAACCTATTGTTGGTGCAAGATTGCGAGGCGCTACTAGAGGCCCGGGATATTCTATCCCAAGGTGGTCGGAGACTGATTTGGAACGCCGATACATCGATGGACAAGTGGGAGGGTCTTTCCATAGGAGGATCTCCAGCAAGGGTCAGGGGGTTGTGGCTTGGTGGAGACGGTGGTGGGAATGGCAGCCTCAAGGGCAGCATACCTGCAACATTGGGCCGACTTACAGGGCTGTGGGTCTTGGAGCTCGATAATAATAGTTTGACTGGAGAGATCCCGGATGCTCTGGGCCGACTTACAAGCCTCCACACCATGGACCTTAGCAAAAACCAGCTGGAGGGAGGGATCCCGACAGCACTCGGCGATCTCGTAAGGCTAGAGCGACTGCTGTTGTTCCATAATCCGTTGACGGGCGAAATTCCGGCAGAACTTGGAAGACTTACGAATCTGAGAGAGATGTGGCTGTATGGTAACCAACTGAGCGGCGAGGTACCTGAGGAGCTAGGTGATCTGAAAAACCTAACCTGGATGGATCTACGTAGCAATCGGTTGACTGGAGTGATCCCGGAGGAGTTTGGCGGGCTAACCAATCTGGAGTCTCTGAGTCTTGGCTACAACAAGCTGGCAGGGAGTATCCCTGCGGCATTGGGTGAACTCTTTTACCTCGAAAGGTTGGACCTTGAGAGCAACGAATTGACTGGGGATGTCCCGCCAGAACTAGGCAAGCTGAACTCTCTAGAGGTGTTGAAATTGAACATCAACAAGCTCTCCGGACAGATACCAGCGGAGATAGGACAGCTTGCCAACCTAAATCTAATGTGGCTGAATGACAATGAGTTGACAGGAGAGATTCCCGGAGGGATCAGCGAACTAAGCCAACTCGAGAGTTTGAATCTTAGCGACAACGAGTTGATGGGAGAGATTCCAGTGACGGTCGGTGAGCTGACCAAGCTGGTGAGACTGAGACTCGGCGGCAACCAATTCTCGGGGAAGATACCGGTAGAATTGGGAAGGCTCTCCAATCTTCAGTCGCTGGACCTATCTGGCAACTACCTATCCGGAGATATCCCTGGGGAACTCAGCAGTCTGGGGAAGCTGTGGATTTTGGGATTGCGTGACAATCGGCTCACTGGCGAAATCCCACCCTTCTTGGGCGACCTTGCCAATCTGTCGCATCTGTACCTAAGCGGCAACATGTTGACTGGCGAGATACCCGCCGGCTTAGGACAACTCGCTAATCTCAGTAACTTGGAGTTGGGCGACAACCGGTTAACCGGAGAGATCCCGTCTGTTCTAGCCGATCTCCCCAAACTAACTGGCTTCTGGGTGCAGGCCAACGATCTGACCGGTTGTGTACCTCTGGGGTTGAGCCGTTTCCATCAGGACCGCTTCGAGGACACTAACCTCAAGTTCTGTTTCGCAGTCAACGACAATTCGACCGTCGTCGATTCCTCCACTTTGTTGACGGTGGAAGAGGAAAGTGCGATAAGGATCGATGAGTCTGTACTGTTGGCCAACGACCTGGAAACAGAAAACTACACCCTCCGCATCACGGACGTTGCAGACGCCGCCAATGGCACGGTTTCACTGGACTTGTCTACGATTGTCTACGTGCATAACGGCTCGGAGACAACGACCGATAGCTTCATCTACACGGCCAGCGACGTCGTCCATTCTTCGACCGCAACGGTGACAATCACTGTGACCCCCGTGAATGATCCGCCCATCGCGGTCGGCGACTCGGAGACGGTGGATGAGGGAGATACCCTCTCTATTGAAGCGTCCGCACTCCTTTACAACGACACCGACGAAGAGAATGACACCCTCCGCATCACGGCTGTCGGGGATGCTGTCAACGGAAGAGTCATCCTAGATGGCGCGACCATCATCTACGAACATGACGATTCGGAGACGACGGCGGGTAGTTTCTCTTACACCGTGAGCGATGGCACGGATGCCGACACGGCCACGGTTACACTCACAGTGACCCCTGTGAACGATCCGCCCATCGCGGTCGGCGACTCGGAGACGGTGGATGAGGGAGATACCCTCTCTATTGAAGCGTCCGCCCTCTTGGCCAACGACACCGACGAAGAGAATGACACCCTCCGCATCACGGCTGTCGGGGATGCTGTCAACGGAAGAGTCATCCTAGATGGCGCGACCATCATCTACGAACATGACGATTCGGAGACGACGGCGGGTAGTTTCTCTTACACCGTGAGCGATGGCACGGATGCCGACACGGCCACGGTTACACTCACAGTGACCCCCGTGAATGATCCGCCCATCGCGGTCGGCGACTCGGAGACGGTGGATGAGGGAGATACCCTCTCTATTGAAGCGTCCGCACTCCTTTACAACGACACCGACGAAGAGAATGACACCCTCCGCATCACGGCTGTCGGGGATGCTGTCAACGGAAAAGTCCTCCTAGGTGGCGCGACCATTATCTACGAACATGACGGCTCGGAGACGACGGCGGGTAGTTTCTCTTACACCGTGAGCGATGGCACGGATGCCGACACGGCCACGGTTACACTCACAGTGACCCCTGTGAACGATCCGCCCATCGCGGTCGGCGACTCGGAGACGGTGGATGAGGGAGATACCCTCTCTATTGAAGCGTCCGCACTCCTTTACAACGACACCGACGAAGAGAATGACACCCTCCGCATCACGGCTGTCGGGGATGCTGTCAACGGAAGAGTCATCCTAGATGGCGCGACCATCATCTACGAACATGACGGCTCGGAAACGACCGCAGGTAGTTTCTCTTACACCCTGAGCGATGGCACGGATACCGACACGGCCACAGTCAAGATATCTGTGACACCATCCGACGGTGGTGGGATTGGCTTGTGGGTCATCTTGCTCATCACCGTTGTGGCCGTGGCAATCGCCAGCGGCGGAGGTGTCGTTGTGCTGAGGAATCGCAACCGGACCTAGGGGCCTAGTGTTGCGCAGAGCGCGTATCGGCGGAGGTGGCCAGAGGCCCGAGAAGAGGTCGACCACTGTTCTGCAGATCGACAAGATAAGCCCACCAACGTGCAATGGAAGACAGAACCGAATTCGAGATGTGGCCGTGCAGCCTGTAATCCTTGCCACAGCGACTTCAAAGGGGAGTTGCATCCTTCTCGAGTGAACCAAGATATACAGGTGTCTCCGTGGGGGAAAGAGATCCATAAAGGGACAGACCATCGATTGCCTCAAACGCGATATTGCCTGCGAAGTCTTCTCGATCCTACAGAACTCTGCTGAGATAGCCCGCTCTGGAGTTGACATTCTGACCTTACCCCAAAGTTAGTATCAACGGCTAGTAGAATCCACCTAGGGAGATTCGAACTTTAGACGCAGGGAACCCTTTGGCGTGCAGCCGAGCACAGTTTCCGTCTCTTTTGGAGTTCCACAGCTTCTCGTGGAGGATGTGGTAATATATGTGGGAAATATATTCAAAACTGTGCCATTTCGTAGCTAAATCCTAATCCCCTCAGCTCCACCACCGCTTACGGTAGATACCGCTGTCTTCGAGTTGTGGCTCGGCAGCCTGTCGGCGCACCGAGGTCTATCGATTCCTGTAGTGTGATGCGTGGGGGCGGAGGAATGCGAGGATTCCAAGTGTGTAGACGACATCAGGCGGAGGCGCTTGGCCGCCACTTGATATACCATCGGGCGAAGCGCATCCAACCCAAGATGCTGTTTGACTTCATCGCCGTGAATACCTGCTTCTGATAGGTGACGCACTCCTCTCCGGTCATGCTGAACGTTCTCCTAGCTTGTCCGTGGAGTCCCTCTATGACCAGCCACTGACCGCTGGCGAACACAAGCGTGTGGCTGGCGACCTGCTCAGCTTCCGGACCAAGCAGCCTAACGTGCATCAGGTCATCCACCCTCGCCAGCCTTCGCAGGATGCCCCTGGACATGACCGGGTTCTTGAGGGTCTCGCGGGTGAGGGGCGTGAACAGGACCGATGCTATGCGCCACGTCTCGAACGCGTCCAACCTGCCGTCCGCCGCGTGGCTCACCATGTTGGTTACGTTCTCCATCTTCAGCGGCACCAGGAAGTCCGACCTGTCCGGCAGACCCGGCTCGATGTGGACCTTGCCCTCGCCGACTCTGACAGTGAACTCCTCGCCGGTCTCCTCTATGGTGATGCCAATGACGTCGAACATACCGGTGAAGAAGTCCACTAACTCGTCGGTCTGTGCGACTGCCCGCCAGAGGTCTATGGCCCGGCCCTTCCGCTGTTGGTCATCCATTTCTGTTTCCTTCCCTCTTCAACCTGGTTCAGGTGGGCGGCTCAACGGGTGGGCAGGGGCAGCCGTATCCACAGCGGCAGGTGGTCGCTCACCTTGTGCTCGAACCGAGGCACGAGGGCGGACCTCTCTCTGGACGACAGATCCCGGTACGGACGGCCCAGCAGGGCCTCGCTGAACAGGTCGCCGAACTCGAACACGCCGTAGTCCGGCCCCAGGGGATTGGCCCCCATCGTCGCGTTCTCGGTGTAGGACGGCAGACGCGAGTCCCGGTTGAACAGGCCGATCTGGTCGAAGGTCTCCGTAAGCCGCGCGTTGGTGCGGAAGATGTCATCCCGGCCCGGATGCACGTCCAGGAAGGGGAAGTTGACGTTGGCCCCGTCCAACTCCCCGTTCAGCGACTTGATTCGCTCCTCTATCCGCCCCCGGTCCCTGGCGGGATTGTCGTAGTCCAGGTTGAGATCGCCCAGCAGCATGAAATTCGGGTAGTAGGCATGGCTCTGGGTCCTGAACCGGCTCATGGTCCAGTCGACCAGGGCGTTGAACTCCTGGCGCCGGTCGTCGATGTAGTTCCCGAAATACAGATGGGCGTTGACGGCCATCAGCTCATACGGCCGGGTGCCGGGATGCCCGGGTATGCGGAACGCCACGCAGAAGGGCTGGCGTATGAAGGACAGGAAGACGCTCAGCTTGAGCCTGGGCTTGGTCTTGCGCCTTCCCGACCGGTAGTCCGCAAGCCTCTTTGCGTAAGGCCCCAGGTCGTCGACAAACGCCTCGTAGTTGCCGGCGATGGAGTCGATGACCTTGGTCCGGTCGTAGGTGACGTCGCTGGCGACCTCCATCCGTTCCACCGTATTCCAGCGGTAGATGAATCCAAGCCTCTCCCCCAGTCCAGGCTCGCCGGGGAACACGCCGGTCTGGTCCGAGACGACCATGCTGAACTCCGGCCCAAGCAGGGACATCAACCGCCGCAGGCCGCTGAGGTCGTCCATTATCTCCTGGACGGCCAGCAGGTCGAAGCTACGGCAGACATCCGCCAGGAACTCCCAGGTGTCGGAATTGCGGCTCCGGGATGACCCCAACTTTCGTATGTTGAAGGACCCCAGGAGCACCGAGCCGTACTCCCTCTGCGGCAGACCGTACCGCCGTGGGTCTTCGTCCAGTCGAGCCCTGATCAGTTTCCAGTCGGCTGATGTGAATTGCCTGGCCATGCTGTCCTCCATTCAAGTCAAGATAAGTCGTCAGCGCCGTCATCGTATGGTGTGTCCTCGTGCGGGGTTGTGATGTCCTCCCCCTTCTCCATCCGGTAGCCGACGCGGGGCACGGCGAAGATGAAGGCCGGGTTGGCCGCGTCCTCGCCCAGCTTGCGGCGCAGCCTCTTGACGATGTTCCTCACCGGCCCGGAGTCTTCGCCCTTGTCCGGTCCCCAGACCCGTTGCAGCAGACGCTCGTGGGTCAGCGCCCGCCCCGCGTTGACCGAAAGCTCGACCAGCATCCGGTACTCGATGTCGGTGAGCTCCACAGAGTTTCCGGCCACCGTCACCCTGCGCCGGGCATAGTCGATGGTCAGGTCTCCCCGCACGTAGGGCTCGGAGGGCTGGGCCAGCTCCGGCGCCGCGCGCTTGCGCAGGGCCGCCCTGATCCTGGCCGCAAGCTCCGTCGCCGAGAAGGGCTTGACCACGTAGTCGGCCGCTCCCATGTCGAAGGCCCTGGCGACGACCTCCTCCTGGCCGTTGACGGACAGGAAGATGACCGGCACGTCGGAGACTTCCCGGATGTCCTTCATCAGCTCCATGCCGTCGCTGCCCGGCAGCATCATGTCCAGCAGCACCAGGCGGGGCGTTTCCGCCGCCATGAGCCGGGAGACCTCCTCCGGGTCTCCGGTCACGACGGGCGTGTAGCCCGCCTTCGTGAGGGCGTCCCGCACGTACCGGAGCGTCTGCGGGTCGTCGTCCACGCACAGGACGCGGGGCCGCTCCGCGGTCTTCGACCTGCGCCGGCGTGACGGTCGAGGGGGGAGGGTGACGGCCTCCTCCACCGCCGGAACGGTGAAGGTGAACCGGCTTCCCAGGCCAAGCCCGTCGCTCTCGGCCCGGATGCGGCCCCCGTGGGCCTCCACGATGCCCTTGCAGATGGCGAGTCCCAGGCCCGACCCGGCGATCGCCCGTCCCCGCTCCTCGCCGTCGAGCTGGGAGAACTTGCGGAACAGGTGCGGCAGCCGCTCGGCGGGCACGCCCACGCCGTCGTCCGCCACCGAGAAGGCGACGTGAACGCCATCCAGCACTGCGGCCACCCGGATGGGGGACAGCTCGTTCGAGTGGTGGGCCGCGTTGGAGAGCAGGTTGCTCAGCGCTTGGACGATGCGCCGCCGGTCCGCCATGACCCTGGGCAGGTCCGGCGGCAGGTCGATGACGAGGTTGCTCCTTCCGCCCCCGCTCTGGAACCTGCTCCTGGCCTCGTCCACCAGGACGGCCGCATCCACGGGTTCGGGGGAGACCGGCAGGGCGCCCGTCTCGATGCGGGCCACGTCCAGCAGGTCGCTTATCAGGTAGCGCATGTTCTCCGACTGGTCGCGGATGATCCTGAAGAACTGCGTCATCTCGGCAGAGTCCAGGTCGGAGGCGGACTCCAGAAGGGTATCCACCGATCCCTTGACGGCGGCCAGGGGCGTCCGCAGCTCGTGGCTCACCATGCCCAGGAACTCGGCCCGCAGCCGCTCCAGCTCCTCCATCGGCGTCATGTCCTGCATGGTCACGACGACCGACTCGACTTCGCCCTCCTCGGAGAAGATGGGCGTGGCGTTGATCAGGGTGGTGACGCTCTGCCCGCCGGGGGCCTGGAGGACGATCTCCTCGGCCCGCACCGTCTCCCCCGTGCGCAGCCCTTGGGCCAGGGGGAACTCCACCAGGGAGACCTCCCGACCGTCGAACCGCCGGAAGGTCAGCACCTCCAGCAGCTGCTCCGCCGAGCCGCCGGGCGCACACAGGTCGTTGACGATCCTCCTGGCCTCCGGGTTGACCGACGTCACGCCGCCCGTCTTGGCGTCGAACACCAAGACGCCCACAGGTGTGGTGTTCACCAGGGTCTCCAGGTCGGTCCTGGCCCGCTGCTCCTCCCGGTGCCTGCGGGCGTTGGCGATGACCAGCGCCGCCTGGGAGGCGAACATCACCAGGGTCGCCTCGTCCTCGGGGGTGAACCCGCCCCCACCCTCTTTGTTGGCGACACAGCACAGGCCAACGGGCACGCCGCGATGCAGGATCGGCGTCCCCAGAAAGCTCTTCAGATACGCCGAGTTGCCGGGGTAGCCGAGTGACTTGACGTAGGCGGTGAGGTCGTCGACTCGCAGCGGCTCTTTCATATTCAGGAAGAGGTCGTAGATGGCCGGACCCTCCGGGGTGTACAGCGCCTCGTGTTGCTCGGGCGTCAGGCCGGAGCTCAGGAAACTCTCCAGCTGCCCCGAGCCGTCCACGGTGGTGAGCCCTCCGAAGCGGGCGTCCGTGATGGCGCGGGCGCTGTCCACCACCTCCTGAAGGACGCCATCGAAGTCCAGGCTCTCGTTGATGCGCAGGCTGGCCTGGCTCAGCCTGGAGAGGCGGTCGCGAAGGGCCTCGTTCTCCCGCTCAAGCTCCCCGGCGTTCTTCATCCTCTCGACCTCCGTTCAGGCATGGACGGCCCGCGGTCCCCCTAGTCCCACACGGCCCGGCGCGCCCATTATAGAGGCCATACGGCACATTACACAAGCAAGATTGGTCCTCGATTGGTCGCTAAAATGCAGATATTACACTGACTTTCCACAACTTTGTCCGTCATACTGATGGGCACTTTGCCCCAACGTACGGCGGGGAGGGTTTAACGTGGGATTCGACAGGCCGATAGACGGAGTGGAGAAACTGGTCGCAGCGGCCCGTGTTGACGTGGTCTCCGCGACCCGGTCCGTCTTCCGTCGCGGTCTAGCACAGACGTTCCCCCCCCCCCCGATTTCCCTCCGCTCTGGCCCCCTCGCCGCCTCCGGCTCATACCGGCAGGCCCGATCCTCTCCCATCGCCGCTCTCTCTGCGTGCGCCCGAAGTTCTCAGTGTCCTTGAAGGACGCCTTGCGGCGGGCTTCGCACGTCCCGCACTCACCCGAAACAGCCTTCGACCATGCAACGCCCGACGCCCGCGTCCTCCGCGTCCGCTGACGCCTGGGGACGGGACGGGCTGCGTCCCGTATCCCCGCACAAGCACAAGGAGGAACCATGATGACTCGCACCGATAGACGACGATTCCCCATCCTGATTGCCGCCATAGCGGCGCTGGCCCTGGCGATGACCCTGCTGTTCTCTCCGGTCCAGGCCCAGGAGGGCTCGGTGCCCGACAAGCCCAGGGGCCTCGAAGCCACGGCGACCCACGGCCAGGTCGTCCTCACCTGGGACGACCCCCAGGACGAGAGCATCACCGGCTACGTGATCCTGCGCCGCGTCCGCGTGAACGACACCGGGGGCGACTTCGATGTGCTGGTCTCGGACACCGGCACGGCGGCAACCAGCTACACCGACGACACCGTGTCGGCTGAGACTCGGTATACCTACCGGATCAAGGCGATCAACGGGGCCGGAACGAGTGAACGCTCGCGCTGGTTCCACATCGACACCCCCGCCGCGCCGGTAGCGGCGGGAGTCTTGCAACCGCGGTCGGCCTACGTCGACGCCCACAACGCGGGCGTGCACGACCTCGCCGAGCTTACGGACGGCGCCGATCCATTGAACCCGGACGCAGGGAACACCGAGGAGGAGGCACGCAAGCAGGCAAGCATGGCAAGTCGGTCGGCACGCAGCAGGGCAGGAGCGGTCACACGGTCAACATCTGCAACCGCACGCCGGAGGTCCGGGACGCGCTGCTCGCTTTCATCCAGGATAGCGAGCCGTCCGTCACCTGCTCAACCGTCACGGCCCCGCAGCTTGCCAGCGTCGATTACCTGTACATCACCGACGGCTACAACAGCGAAGAGATCGTGGCCAGCGACTTCGCCGACCTCACGGGGCTGATCGAACTGTTCATCCAAGGCTCGCGCCAGTTGACAACCGTGCCCGCCAACGCCTTCAGCGAACTGAGTAGCCTCACGAACTTTCAGAACCTGGGGCTGGCCAGAAACAGGATAAAGACCGTCCACCGCGATGCCTTCGACGGCCTCAACTTCTCTCGCGTGGGCTCCATCACACTGAGTTTCAACCATATCGAGACCCTGGAGCCTGGCACGTTCGACGGCGTCACCGGGCTTGAACTGCTGAACCTCGGAAACAACCACATCAAGGCCTTTGAAAACGGCTTCTTCGATAACCTGACCGGCCTGGAACAGCTGATCATCACGGGCAACCGGCTCCGGGCGATAGATCAAGACACGCTCAGGGGCCTATCGAGCCTGCGGATCCTCATCATTAGCAGCAACCCCCTCTCGACCCTGCACCCGGATGCCTTCGACCACCTGTCCGCCCTGGAGCGGCTCGACCTCCAGGCCAATGCCATCGCCGAACTTCCCGCCGACATCTTCGCGGACGCCCCGAACAGCCTGTGGGAGATACATATGGGCTTCAACAATATCTCCTCCCTGGACCGCAACACCTTCGCCGGCCTCACCGGCCTGCGAAGTCTCGGCTTGGACAATAACGACCTCAGCGAACTGCCCGAGGGTGTCTTCGACGGGCTCAGCAGCCTGCAGAAGCTCTACCTGGACGGCAACCAGCTGACCTCGCTTCCCGAGGATATCTTCGACCCGCTGGACGACTCGCTGATAGAACTGATCTTGAACGGCAACAACTTCGGTACGCTCCCGGCGGACGTCTTTGATGGCCTCGACGGCCTGCAAATCCTGTACCTGCACCGAGCCGGGCTCATGACCCTGGACGAGGACATCTTCGAACCGCTGGACGACAGCCTGTGGTGGCTCACCCTGTACGGCAACGACTTCACTTCGCTGGACGAGGATCTCTTCGACGGCCTCACGGGCCTGCAGCGGCTCTACCTGTATGACAACGGGTTGACGACGCTGCCATCCGGCATATTCGAGGACCCCGGCAACTCCCTGCTCTGGCTGATCTTGAACGACAACAATTTCGGGTCGCTCCCGGCCGCCGTCTTCGACGGCCTCGACGGCCTGCAAATCCTGTACCTGCACCGAGCCGGGCTCATGACCCTGGACGAGGACCTGTTCGATCCGCTGGACGACAGCCTGCAGCGGCTCTACCTGTTCGGCAACGACCTCACCTCGCTGAACGAGGATCTCTTCGACGGGCTGACTGGCCTGCAACGGCTCTACCTGCATGGCAACGGCCTCACCTCGCTCCACGAGGATGTCTTCGACGGGCTCAGCAGCCTGCAGCGGCTCTACCTGGACGGCAACCAGCTGACCTCGCTTCCCGAGGATATCTTCGACGACGTCTCATCGCTGCAGGACCTCAACCTGGACGCGAACCTCCTCAACGCGCTGACCGCCGGTGTTTTCGATGGCCTGGACGACAGCCTCACCGACCTCTACCTGCGGGACAACAGCCTCCCGGCGCTGCCCTCCGGCGTGTTCGCCGGCCTGGCCGGCCTTGAGCGGCTGGACCTCTCGTGCAACGCGCTGACCACGCTGGGCCTGGACGAATTGGACCCGTTCGCGGGAACGCTGAAATACCTGGACCTGGGCGCCAACAGCTTCACCACCCCACCCACGGAAGCGGCGGTCAACGCCAAGCTGAAGGTGATCGAGGCGCTCTACCTCACCGGCGCCCGGCCGTGCCTGCCGGCGTTCGATACCGGCCTCGGCGCGCTCAGCCTCAGCACCGGCACGCTGACCCCGCCGTTCGCGCCGCCCGGCATCCCCGGGTACAGCGGGTACCGAGCGGACGTCGACAGTGACGTCTTCGAACTGACCGTCACCGTCGCCCCGAAAGACCCCCACGCCGAAGTTGAGCCAGCCAGACCTTCATCGGGGGTCATTTACGACGACGACCTCCCCACGCCTGGCTTGCAGATTCATCTGGACAACCGAGCGAACGTGAGGTGGCAGGTTCGCGCCGAGAATGGCGCTGCCACTCAGGTCTACAACGTTGCGGTGTACCGCGCGCACCCGCCGGGAAGCGTCGCCCGGCTGCGCAGCCTGGAGGTGAGCGGGTTGACGCTGACGCCGGAGTTCAGCAGCACCACCTACGACTACGAGGCCGAGGTGCCGGAGTCGACGACGCAAACGAGCATCACCGCGATTCCGATCGACCCCGACGCCGAGGTTGCGATCACCGTGGACGGCGTCTCGGCGGAGGCCGACGGAACGGTGGGCATATCGCCGGAATCGAGGACCGTTACCGTGGAGGTGACGGCGGAGAACGGCATGACGACCCAGACCTACATGGTCAGCCTATTGCAGCCGTCCGCGGATGCGTCGCTGAGTTCGCTCAACCTCACCGACATCACGCTGGATCCCGAATTCTCCGCCAAGGCCACCTCCTACACCGCAAGCGTGGAGAGCACTGTTACTTCCACCACGGTGACGGCGGAAACGACGGATGAGGACGCGACCGCGGCGATCATGATCAACGACCGGGAAGATCCGGACGGGACGGTGGACCTGGTAGCGGGATACAACGTCATCACCGTGGAGGTCACTGCGCAGGACGGAACGACGACCCAGACCTATACAGTCACCGTTCTTCGGGCAGTGCCCGAGGACACATCCACGTCCGACTCCAAAACCATAACCTCCCTGCTGTCCCGGCTGGACGCGGGATTTTTCGACTTCCTTCAAGGGGACTTCCACAATCAGACTGTGGGATACAACTCGGTGGGGACCCCTTTAATAGGAAGCCTGAGTCCGGAGTGGTTCAACTATCCGGCCGGGTTCAGCCCCTCGTACACGGTTGAGGGGCTCTTCGTCTCCCAGGCGGGGAACACAGGGAGCATCGTTCCAGATACCATTTCCTTAGTTGTGCGCGGCGCCGTGACTTCTGTCGAGGATTCAGTCAACTACCCGCAGCGCGTTTTGCCACCAAACGCCGGCATCACCCTTCATCTCGAGGCAGATAACTTCACCAGGTCCTATTCCCTGGACAATCCCACAAACAGAAGTGCTCTAGATTGTGTCGACGAGAATAATTTCACGAGGCTTTGCCGCGTTGGTGAGATTATCTCGGAGACATACGAGTGGGGCACCGACCTCCCGCCGCTGCTTGCCGACGGCGAGTCGATCCTTGTGCGCCTGAGGTACTCGGCGCCGCGGCCGGGCACGCCCGGGAGACCGTTGGTGACGGCGCCGGAGGGCAAGTCCGGGGCGCTGGTGGTGAATTGGATCGC
Organism: Dehalococcoidia bacterium; assembly: GCA_965218945.1. GTDB lineage: Bacteria > Chloroflexota > Dehalococcoidia > Lucifugimonadales > UBA2985 > DAOUJW01. The sequence goes on along the minus strand of OZ244718.1, from coordinate 1,002,114 downwards.
GCCTGCAAGCAACGACCCGAAGGTGCGCGGCTACGAGATACAAGTGTCCCCTGCCCCCGGCGATACGGGGGCCTCCGGGGTGACCAAGACCACGGGCGCCTCGACCACGCGTCTGCCGGTGCTGCTGCTTGAGCCGAACACCGCCTACGACGTGAGAGTGCGGGTGCGCACGAACCTCACCACCGGCCCCTGGTCGGGCACGGCGCGGGCCAGGACCAATCCGCTGCAAGGGACGAACATGCCGCAGGTTACGCTGGACCTCAACGGCATCACGAGAGTCAAGGAGGGCGACGGGCTGCCCAAGCGGCTCAAGGTGACGGGGATGCCGAACCTGCACCTCGGCGCGTTCCCGGAGGTCTTGGATGGCTATGATCAGAGCAACTTCGTGGAGTTCCGGGTGCTGGACGGCATCGCGGACTCGTTCACCTACGAAGACCACCCGGGCGGCGGCAGCGTTGGCGCGTTCTACGCCGGCGCGCTGACGATCGGCGAGGACGGGGAGGTTTACCACGACAAGGGCTACCTGGTGATTCCCGCAGGCATGTCGGCATACGGGCCGTTGTACATATGGCTCGGGCGCGGGGGCACGTCGCCGGAGGACGGCAGCACGGTGGTCAACACGGGGGAGGTCAACATCGGAAGCACGGCGCGGCAGTGCGTGGAGATCGCCGACAGCTCGAACAATGTCCCGAGCGGCCGCAATTGCCCCTCGGTAGGGATGTCGGGCCACGCCGTGGACCGGCTGACCGCCCGCTTCCAGGAGGTTCCCCGGTCCCACGACGGCGAGAGCGAGTTCACTCTCCGGGTGGCCTTCATAGAGGACGTCGGCATCAGCCCCACCTCGCTGCGTGAGGACGCGCTCACGGTGACCGGTGGCACGGTCACCCAGGCGCAGCGGGTGGACGACCGCAGCGACCTGTTCGAAATCACGGTGGAGCCTGCCTCGGACGAGGACGTGACCATCACGCTGCCGGCCGGCAGCGATTGCGCAGTGGCCGGGGCAATCTGCACCGAGGGCGAGGACCCCAGGAAGCTTTACAACAGCCCTGCGGCGACGGTGTCCGGCCCCACCCTGACGGCCAGCTTCCAGGGCCTGCCGTCGCAGCACGACGGGGAGACGGCGTTCAGCTTCAGGATCGCGTTCAATGACGACATAGCGACCGGAGAGGAGGAGTTCCGGGACCACAGTGTGGAGGTGTGGGGAGGCCGGGTGACCCGGGCGCAGCCGGTGGACCAGCGGCGCGACCTCTGGGAAGTCGAGATCGAACCGGCGTCGGACGACCTGGTGATGGTCTCGCTCAGGCCGTCGCTGTCCTGCGACGAGACGGGCGCGGTGTGTACGGCGGGCGGGCGTCGCCTGTCGGTGAGCCCGGCAACGATGGTGGCCGGCCCGGCGACCTGGCCGGTGCAGGTCAACGGCGAGGCGCAGGTGGGGAAAACCCTGACCGCAGACACGTCGAACATCTCCGACCGGTTCGGAGTGCAAGTCACATCCATGACCTACCAGTGGCTGGCCAATAACGTCCGCATACCGGGCGCCAGCGGCCAATCCTACACCCTTGGCGAAGGCAAACAGGGCAGGAAAATCAGCGTGATGGCGACCTTCACCGACGACCGGGGCAACGAGGACACGCTGACCAGCGCGCCCACGGACCCGGTGGCGGCCAGGGAGCGCAACAACCGCGCCACGGGTCTGCCGCTGATCAGCGGCAGGGCGCTGGTGGGGCAGACGCTGACGGCGGACACGTCGCTCATCTTCGACGCCGACGGCCTGGAGTATGCCGTCTTCTCCTACCTGTGGGAGGCGGACGACGACAGCATCCCCGGGGCGCACGACCCCACATACACGCCGGTGCAAGCCGACGTGGGCAAGGTGATCACGGTCATCGTGAGTTTCTTGGACGACGCGGGATACGGACAGTCCATGACCAGCCCGGACACGATGGCGGTGACCACGGCGGAAGCCGCCGCGAAGGTGGGGTTCGCCCACAGCCTAAGGTATGCGGCGAATGCGGACGGGTCGGTGAGCCTGTACTGGAACGCGCCCGACGACGAGGCGACCGGTTACCGGATACTCCGCCGGCGGAGTTCGATGGGCGAGCCCAAGCTGCTGGTGTACGTGGCGGACACGGGCAGCGCGGCGACCGCCTACACCGACACCGAGGTGACGGCAGGGGTGCCGCACAACTACCGGGTGCAGGCGATCACCTACTCGGGGCTGGGCGAGCGGTCCGACCTCGTCAAAGTCTTCCCGCTGAGGAAGGCAGCCAACAGCCCGGCTACCGGCGCGCCCGCCATCAGCGGCGTCGCCCAGGTGGGGGAGACGCTGACGGCGGACACCTCCGGCATCGTCGACGCGGACGGGCTGGAGAACGTCACCCAGAACTATCTGTGGGGGATAAACAAAGGTCTCATCATTGGCGCCGTTTACGGCTACCAGTGGCTGGCCGACGAAGCGGAGATCGAGGACGCTACAGGCTCGACCTATATCCTGGCGGACGGCGACGAGGGCAAGGCCGTCAAGGTGCGGGTATCTTTCACCGACGACGGGGGCCATCGGGAGACGCTCACGAGCTCGGCTACGGCGGCTGTGACGCAGCCCAACACTCCGGCTACCGGTCTGCCAACCGTCAGCGGAAAGGCCCGGGTGGGCGAGACGCTGACGGTGGACACGTCGGGCATCTCCGACGAGAACGGGCTGGACGACGCCACCTTCACTCACCAGTGGATAACGGACGATTCAGTCGTGGTAGGCACCGGGACCAGAGCCTACACACCGACCGGCGGCGACCAGGGCAAGGCTGTCAAGGTTCGGGTGAGCTTCTCCGACGACGCGGGCAACTGGGAAACCCGCACCAGCGCACAGACGGCGACGGTGGAGGCGCGGTCCAACAGCCCGGCGACCGGAGCGCCCACTATCAATGGCACTGCAGAGGTAGGGGAGACACTGAGTGCGGACACGTTGGGTATAGCCGACACGGATGGTCTGGACAACGTTTCCTTCAGCTACCAGTGGATGGCCGACGACGCGGACATCAGCGGCGCTACGGCCCGAACGTACACTCTGGAAGAAGCCGACGAAGGCAAGGCCGTCAAGGTTCGGGTGACCTTCACCGATGACGCGGGCAACTGGGAGACTCGCACCAGCGCACAGACGGCGGCGGTGTTGGAAGAGCCGGTGTTGGGCGACGGCCCGCCGGGAGCGCCGCGCAACCTCACCGTCACCGCCGGAGACCAGGAGATCACCCTGTCCTGGGAGCCGCCAGCCGACAACGGCAACGCGCCCGCGACGAGATACCGCATCGAGTGGAGGATAGACGGCAAGGACTACGGCAGGTCGCAATGGGGCACATCGGGAAAGACTACCTATACGAAGACCGACCTGGCCAATGGAGTCAAGTACGTCTTCCGGGTAAAGGCCGAGAACGGCACCGGCAACTACGGACCATACGGACCGGCCTCCGAGGAGGTGAGCGCCACTCCCACGTCCGGCTCGGCGGTGGACCTGGGCACGCCGGTGCTGTCGAACACGAAGACCCTGCATCGCGGCATGGTGAGGCTGGACTGGGAGGACGTAGAGGACGCCGGTTGGTATGTAGTCCAGTACTACCACGTCAAAGGTGGGGAGTGGTTGGACCTGCCCGCCGCCGGAGTGGACATCGCGTTCCACGGTTCGAGCGCGGTGGTGAGCAACCTGCATGGGCTCTCGTGGGTTCGGGTTCGTGCGGCGAGCTGTGCGGGAGAATCGGAGTGGTCGCAGATCGAGGAGTTGTACGGGACCAACGCATCGGACTGGGAGGGCGTGCCCGTGCCGGAGGTGGAGGAGGGCGACGAGATCGAGCCATGCCCCGTGGTCCTGGGCACGCCGGTGCTTTCGAACACGGAGACCCTGCATCACGGCATGGTGAGGCTGGACTGGGAGGACATTGAGGACGCCGGTTGGTACGTGGTCCAGTACTACCATGTCAAAGGTGGGGAGTGGTTGGACCTGCCCGCCGAGGGAGTGGACATCGCGTTCCACGGGTCAAGCGCGGTGGTGAGCAACCTGCATGGGCTCTCGTGGCTGAGGGTTCGAGCGATGAGCTGTGCAGGAGCATCGGAGTGGTCGCAGATCGAGGAGTTGTACGGGACCAATGCATCGGACTGGGAGGGAGTGCCCGTACCCGAGGTGGAGGAGGGCGACGAGATCGAACCGTGCCCGGAAGACGCGTCCGCTGCCAACAACCCTGCCACTGGCGCGCCCGCCATCAGCGGCACGGCCCAGGTGGGCGAAACGCTGACGGCTTACACGTCTGGGGTCGTCGACGCCGATGGGCTTAGCAACGTCCAGTACGACTACCAGTGGCTTGCCGACGACTCCGAAATATCGGGAGCGACCAACGCCACCTACACCCTGGTCGCAGACGACGAGGGCAAGGCCATCACGGTGCAGGTGAGCTTCACCGATGACGCGGGCAATGAGGAGACGTTGACCAGCACGGCCACGGATGCGGTGGCGGCAGCGCCCGTCCACGCCAAGTCGGCTCCCGACTTGGAGGTGGGGACGCCGTCTGTGTACCCCGCGAGCCCTTTCGCGGGGTCGCAATTCACGCTGTCGGTCACGGTGACCAATGCTGGCGACGGGGCTTCGGAGGCGACACGGCTCCGCGGCTATCGGTCGACCGATTCGACTATCACGACTTCGGACACGGAGGAGGGGAGCCAAACGGTCAGCGCCCTTGCTGCGGCAGGCAGCAGCAGCTTCGATCACGGGCTGACAGCGCCGTCCGAGGCGGGCACGTACTACTACGGCGTATGCGTGGACTCGGTGACGGATGAGTCCGATACCACCAACAACTGTTCTTCGTCGGTGGCGGTCACTGTGTCGGAGCCTGCACCGGACCTGGTCGTGACAGGAATAGATGCGACCGACAACATAGTAACGGGGGGGAGTTTCCGCGTAGGGGTGACGGTGACCAACATGGGAGATGCGCAGTCGGCGGCAACAACGCTGCGGTGGAAAAAAGAGGTGGATGGGACGACCACCGAGATTGGCACGTCCGCTCTGTCGGCCCTTACCCGTCTACAGGGCGGCTTCAAAACGATTAGGCTGACGGCGCCCTCGACCCCTGGCACGTCCTCCTACTGGGCGTGTGTGGACTCGGTGGCGGATGAGTCCGATGCCACCAACAACTGTTCGGGGAGGGTGACGGTCACCGTGACCAACAACCTCGCCACTGGAGCGCCGACCATTAGTGGCACGTCTCAGGTGGGCCAGACACTCACCGCCGACACGACTGGGGTCGCCGACGAGGACGGGCTTAGCAACGTCCAGTACGAGTACCAGTGGCTTGCCGACGATACCGACATCGCAGGCGCTACCGGCTTGACCTACACCCTGACCGATAGCGAAGAGAGCAAGGCCATCACGGTGCAGGTGAGCTTCACCGACGACGCGGGCAATAATGAGGCGCTGACCAGTGCGGCTACGGGCGCGGTGTCGGCGGCGGAACCTACGGAGCCGCCCGCCAGACCCACCGGCCTCTCGGCCACGGCGTCGCACGACTCTGTGACCCTCACGTGGGACGACCCCGGCGACGACTCCATCACCGGCTACGTGATCCTGCGGCGCGTCCGCGTGAACAATACCGGGGGCGACTTCAGTGAACTGGTGGCGGACACGGGCACAGCGGCGACCACCTACACCGACGACACGGTGGCTGCCGGCATTACTTACACCTACCGTATCAAGGCCATCAACGGGGCCGGAACGAGTGAACGCTCGCGCTGGTTCCACATCGACACTCCGGCAGCGCCCGTACCCGATAAGCCCACGGGCTTGTCCGCCACGGCGTCCCACGACTCGGTGACCCTCACCTGGGAAGACCCCGGCGACGATAGCATCACCGGCTACGTGATCCTGCGGCGCCTCCGCTACGACGACCCCTCGGGCCACTTCGATGAGCTGGTGGCGGACACGGGGACGGCGGCGATCACGTACACCGACGATACGGTAAAGGCCAATACTCACTACACCTACCGGATCAAGGCCATCAACGAGCACGGCGGAGTGAGCGAGCGTTCCCGCTGGTTCCACATCCACACCCAGGAGGCCCCGTAGCAGGTATCGAGGACTGCGAAGGCGAGGGAGCCATCGGCACGAGCGGCGGCAGAAAGTTGTCCGACGAGTTGGCGCCGACCGTCAGCGGTCCGGGCCAGTAGAGGGCAACGAGAAAAGCGAGCACATATGGACGGACGGGTGAGGCAAGCGTACTGGCCGGAGCACGGAACACCCACGGCCCGAGGCGGACGGGAAAGGCGATGCCTGCGCTCGCGTTTGAGAGAGGCACCGGCTGTGTACCCGGAGGACCGGCAATTCCATGCCGAGACAACGCATACACCACACCAGAGAGACCCACGGCTTCCCCGACGACTTCCCGGAGCGGCTGGTGCGGTTCAAGGAGGAGTCGAAGTTGCCGTGGGCTGAGATAAACCGCCGTCTCATCCCGAGGCCGTCGCGACCATGCAACGCCCGACGCCCGCGTCCTCCGCGTCCGCTGACGCCTGGGGACGGGACGGGCTGCGTCCCGTATCCCCGCACAAGCACAAGGAGGAGCCATGATGACTCGCACCGATAGACGACGATTCCCCATCCTGATTGCCGCCATAGCGGCGCTGGCCCTGGCGATGACCCTGCTGTTCTCTCCGGTCCAGGCCCAGGAGGGCTCGGCGCCCGACAAGCCCACGGGCCTCTCCGCCACGGCGACCCACGACCAGGTGGTCCTCACCTGGGACGACCCGGGCGACGCCAGCATCACCGGCTACGTCATCCTGCGGCGCGTGCGCGTGAACAATACCGGGGGCGAGTTCAGTGAGCTCGTGGCGGACACGGGGACGGCGGCGACCACCTACACCGACGCTACCGTAAAGGCCAATACTACCTACACCTACCGCATCAAGGCGACCAACGAGCACGGTGTGAGCGAGCGTTCCCGCTGGCTCCACATCAACGTCCCGGCAGCCCCTGAGCCGGAGGAGGAGCAGGCCCCCGAACCGCCCGACCAGCCCACGGGCCTCGATGCCACGGCGACCCACGACTCGGTGACCCTCACCTGGGACGACCCCAATGACGACTCAATAACCGGCTACGTGATCCTGCGCCGCATTCCCGGGGTCGACCCGGAGGGCCAGTTCAGTGAGCTGGTCTCGAACACGGGAACGGACGCGACCACCTACACCGACGACACTGTGGCGGCTGAGACTCGCTACACCTACCGCATCAAGGCGATCAACGAGCACGGTGTGAGCGAGCGTTCCCGCTGGTTCCACATCAACGTCCCGGCAGCCCCTGAGCCGGAGGAGGAGCAGGCCCCCGAACCGCCCGACCAGCCCACGGGCCTCGATGCCACGGCGACCCACGACTCGGTGACCCTCACCTGGGACGACCCGGGCGACGACACCATCACCGGATACGTCATCCTCAGGCGTGTCCGCGTGAACAATACCGGGGGCGAGTTCAGTGAGCTCGTGGCGGACACGGGCACAGCGGCGACCACCTATACCGACGACAGCGTACAGGCCAATACTACCTACACCTACCGCATCAAGGCGACCAACGAGCACGGTGTGAGCGAGCGCTCCCGCTGGTACCACATCGACACGCCGGCCGCGCCGGAGGCCGGCGAAGGCGACGACCCGGACGGGGAGGACGACGACGGCGCGCCCGGCGGTTCCGGCAAGCGGGCCAACGTCTCCGAGCCCGACGGCGGAGACCTGCCCGTCGACAACACCACCACCGGCGAGGTGGACGTCGGCGGCTCGGTCACGGGCAACATCGGATTCGGGTTGGACGGGGACTGGTTCAAGGTCGTGCTGGAGGCGGGCACGAGATACCAGATCGATCTTGAAGGTGCGGATACCAGCCGCGGTACCCTACCGGACCCGAGGATGGGTCTCTACGCTAGCAACGCACTTGTCGGTTCTTTGAGCAACGACGAGGGCGTGGGCAAAAACGCCCGGCGGATTTACACGCCGACCGCGGCCGGCGACTACTACGTGCGGGCACAGAATTCCAATGGGTCAGATACCGGCACCTACACGCTGTCGATGATCGTGCTGGGCGCGAACGGCGCCTCGGAGGCCGACACGGACTTTCCCGCCACGACCGCCACCACCGGCCGGGTCGACGTCGGGGCCTCGGCCACCGGCAACATCGGCACCGACGGTGACGCGGACTGGTTTCGCGTCGACCTGGAGGCGGGCAAGACTTACCAGTTTGACCTGGAAGGACCGTTTAACGGCCGCGGCACCCTGGAAGACCCGCTCCTTAAGCTCTTCGAGTCCGGAGTCCGCATTGCGCTCAACGATGACAGTGGCGCAACCTTCGACAGCAAGATAATCCACACGCCGACCGCGGGCGGCACATACTACCTAGAGGCAATAGAGGCAGGTGAAGGTGTAAGTAGCGTCACGACGGGCACCTACACGCTGTCGGTGCGTGAGATCCCGCCGTGCACGCTGAACACCGGCGACATCTGGTGCGGCGTGGTGACGGTGGGAGAGGTCAAGACTACCGCCGACGCGCTTGTCGGACACGGTTTTGCTGATGGAGCCGGCCTCAGCGCGGGCAGCCTTGCCGGCAACCCTGACGACACGATGTTCTCGGTCGGGGACAACGACTACACGATCATGGCCGCTTATATCCAAGTCCCAACTGGGACCACCGTCACGGGCACCCTGTACGTCTTGCTCAGCGCCGATCTCACCGACGATGACAAGGCGGGCCTGGTGCTCACGGTCGACGACACCACCCTCACGTTCGCGTTCAGCGGCGCCACGAAAGGCACCACCGGCCTCTACTCTTGGGGTCTGTCGGGCCTGACCTGGTCTGCGGGGGACACCGTCACGGTCCGTCTGCCGGAGCCGACGACGCCCGACGACTTTCCCGCCGACACCACCACCACCGGCCAGGTCGACGTCGGCGGCTCGGCCACGGGCAACGTCGAGTCCGTCGGCGACGCGGACTGGTTCAAGGTCGTGCTGGAGGCGGGCACGAGATACCAGATCGACCTGGAGGGCGCGGACACCAACCGGGGCAGCCTGACAGACCCGCTTCTCAACGCGATGCGCGATGCATCGAGCAATACGATCACGGGCACGTGGAACGATGACAGCGGCGTGGGGAACAACGCCCGGACGATCTTCACGGCGACCGTGAGCGGCGCTCACTACGTAGTCGCCGCCGCGTACCAATCGACGGGCACCTACACGCTGTCGGTGATCGTGCTGGGCGCGAACGGCGCCTCGGAGGCCGACACGGACTTTTCCGGCACCAACATTAGCACTGTCGACGTCGGGGCCTCGGTCACGGGGACGATCAGCACCCCAACCGATACGGACTGGTTCGATGTCGCTCTGGAGGTGGGCAAGATCTACCAGTTCGACCTGGAAGGATCGCATAACGGCCGCGGCACCCTGGAGGATCCGTACCTCAAACTCTACCGATTCGCAACGGTCCTGGAGGTCAACGGCGACATCAACTCCACGAACAAAAACAGTCAGATAGTCTACACGCCGACCACGACCGGCACCCACTCCTTGGAAGCGACTACGATAGGTACCGCTACAGGCACCTACACGCTGTCGGTGCGTGACATCTCGCCGTGCACGCTGAACACCGGCGACATCTGGTGCGGCGTGGTGACGGTGGGAGAGCTCAAGACTAGCGCCGACGTGCTTGTCTCACACGGGTTTGCGGATACCAGTAGTCTCAGCGCGGGCGGTCTTGTCGGCAACCCCGGCGACACGATGTTCTCGGTCGGGGACAACGACTACACGATCAGGGGCCTTTATGTCGGAGCCCCAGGGGGCAACAACGATGGCTCCCTGTTCTTATTGCTCACCGCCGATCTCTCCGACGATGACAAGGAGAACCTGGTTTTCAAGATCGACGGCGTCACTATCGACCGCGCGCTCAGCGATGCCGGTAGCTTGAGCACCGGCCTCTACTCTTGGGCGAATACGGGCCTGGACTGGTCGTCGACGACCACGGTTACGGTCCGTCTGCAGGGGCCGCCGACGTCCGACGACTTTCCCGCCGACGCCACCACCACCGGCCAGGTCGACGTCGGCGGCTCGGTCACGGGCAACATGGACAGCGTCTTCGACATTGACTGGTTCCGCGTCGATCTGAAGAAGGACAAGCGATACCAGATCGACCTGGAGGGCGCGGACACCAACCGGGGCACCCTGACAGACCCGGTTCTTAGCAGGATGCGCGATGCGTTGGGCAATGTAGTCACCGACGCGCTTGACAGCGGCATAGGGAACAACGCCCGGAGGATCTTCACGGCGCCCGCGGACGGCTCTCACTACGTAGTCGCCTCCTCGAACGGCGTGACAGGCACCTACACGCTGTCGGTGATCGTGCTGGGCGCGAACGGCGTCTCGGAGGCCGACACGGACCTGCCCGCCACCACCGCCACCACCGGCCGGGTCGACGTCGGGGCCTCGGTCACGGGCAACATCGGCTCCTTCGCCGACCGAGACTATTTCCGCGTCGTCCTGGAGGCGGGCACGCGCTACCAGATCGACCTGGAGGGGGCGCCGACCGGCCGCGGTACCCTGGCGGACCCGGCGCTAACACTCTACGACGAGTCCGAGGACAACCTTCTGGATGATGTCAACAGCGGTATTGGTGCGAACAGCCGGGGGATATTCACTCCGACCACGGCTGGCACGTACTACCTACGTGTGGCAGATTTTGATGAAACCGACACCGGCACCTACACGCTGTCGGTGCGCGACATCACGCCGCCGCCCGACGATTCCGCCGACCCGCCAGCCGATTCCGGCAACGTCTCGGAGCCCGACGGCGAAGACCTGCCCGAAGGCATCACCACCACCGGTAGAGTTGAGGTCGGCGGTTCGGTCACGGGCGAAATCGCCCCAGCTCTCGACGTCGACTGGTTCGCGGTCGAGCTGAAGAAGGGCAAGCGATACCAGTTCGACGTGGAGGGGGCGGATACCGGCCGAGGCAACTTGGCGGATCCGCATCTTTGGGGGTTGCAGGATGCGGGAGGACAGGCGGTCTCCGGTGCGAGGAGTAACGACGGCGGTGTGGGGAAGAACGGCCGGGTCATCAACACGCCCGACGCGGAAGGCACCTACTACATAGCTGTGGCCGGCGCAGCCAACACGACGGGCACCTACACGCTGTCGGTGATCGTGCTGGGCGCGAACGGCGCCTCGGAGGCCGACACGGACTTTCCCAGAGACACCACCACCACCGGCCGGGTCGAGGTCGGGGCCTCGGCCACGGGCAACATCGACCCTGGCGAAGATTTGGACGGGTTCCGTGTCAATCTGGAGGCGGGCAAGCGATACCGGTTCGACCTGGAGGGCGCGGACACCGGCCGCGGCTCCCAGGCGGACCCGATCCTGGCGCTCTACGGCGACTCCTTCAACGTCTCCCACTACATTGATGAGGACGACGACGGCGGCGAGGGACTTAACAGCCGACTGACCTACACAGCGACCGCGACCGGCATCTACCACCTGGAAGTAGCGGGCTTGGACCCAGGCACCTATACGCTGTCGGTGCGTGAAATTTTGCTGGCAGTTGCCGTTCCGCCCGGCGGTCTGGGCCCCTCGGAGGTCCCGGGCGCGGTCCGCAATGTGTCGGTGTCCTACTCGCCCGTCAGCGGCATTGGTGGGCAAATCGTGTGGTGGGATGCGCCGGACGAGACCGGAACCGGCGCGCAATGGATCACGGAGTTCCGCATCTACGGCTCAGCCAGCGAGGGCTGCGGCGGCTACCTGCTGGACGAATACGAGGTGGAGCACCCTGGATCCACCACGCCACCAGAGCACCCCGACGGCACCCCGACGGGTTTCAAATACTTCAAGATCGTCTATGTGGGACCCGTCAAATTCGGTGTGGCGGCGGTCAACGAACTCGGTGAGGGGCCATGCGTGGAAGGGCCCGAGCCGCCGCCGCCGCCGGACTCTCCCTGATGGCATGTGGCGTCGGGAGGAGAGGAAGGGCCGCGCGGGTGTACGCGTACCCGCGCGGACCCCGCCCGCAGGAAGGGCAACAAGAAAGCCCGCACACATGGATGAAGCTGGGGGAGGCCGCCCCAGCCCTCCGACAAGCAGAGCGGCGGCCTCCCCCAGGACTCCGGGACGGGCTGACCGCGTGAGCTTGCGTTCCGCATACCGTCCTGCCTGGGGATATCGGACGGCCCCGGACATCCCCGTAGGAGGGAGCTTGCAGCCGTCTTCCGGAAGGACCGATGCCGAGACAGCGCATTTATCACAGCAGAAGACCCCCTGGCTTCCCAGCCGACTTCCCTGAGCGCCTGGTGCGGTTCAAGGAGGAGTCCGACCTGCCGTGGGCTGAGATACACCGCCGTCTCGACGTCCATCCCGAGACCGCGAGGCGCTGGAGGGAGAAGGGCGTGCTGCCCAACACGCAGAACTATGCGGCTCTCCTGAAGGTGGCGGACTCCTTCGGCCTCGGCCACCTGTTCAGAGACTGAGGGAGACGGCGCGCCCGGCGGGGGCCGCGGGCCACAGGGGCTGGAACGCCAAGAGGCCGTCACACACGGAGTGCTCACCGTCAGACTCGCATTGCATTCCGGGAGCCGCTCCACCATCATGGAGGCGTCCCTCGCGCCGGTCCCGCAACGGGTTCGAGCGGAGCCCACGCCGCGAGGGAAAGGCTGCGATGGAGCAGGCGGGGAGACGAACTCCGGTCCGGGTCGTCGCTCGGAGTTTGGCCCGTCCCAGGCGACCGTTCCCGCAACAGGGGAACCGCCCGGTAGGAGAACGCCAGGACATGCAGGAGGAGCGTCATGAACGAGGAGCATGACGGGATGGACCAGGGGAAGCCATCGGAAGAAGAGTATCAGAGGTTCCGCAAGGCGATGGACGGCGTGGGCCGCGAGGGCCTTCAACGGATGGTCGAGCATCTGACGGAGAGGATCGAAACGAACCCGCACGACGCCGATGCCCTGTCCGCCAGGGGGCTGGCGTACGGCGAGCTGGGGGAGCACCGCCGGGCGGCGGAGGACTACGGCAGGGTCATCGCCCTGGACCCCGGCAACGCGGGCGCCCACCTCGACAGGGCCAGATCCTACGCCAGGATGGAGGAGCACCGCTCGGCGGTAGAGGACTACGACGCCGCCATACGCCTGGCCCCCGGCGACGCCGTGGCGCACTACAGCCGGGGGGCGTGCAAGGCGGAGCTGGGCGACCTGGCCGGGGCAATGAGCGACTTCGACGTGGCCGTCACCATGGCCCCCGGCGACGCCGACGCCCACTACAACAGGGGATTGACCCAGGTGGCGATGGGCAAACGCCACAGGGCGGTGAAGGACCTGAGCAGGGCCATAGATTTGAACCCCAACCTCGCCGACGCCCGCTACCACCGGGGCATGGCATACCGCGACATGGGCCGGATGGACAGGGCGCTCAGGGACTTCGACGCCGCCATCGAGATCGAAGAGAGGTACGGCCTCGCCTACTACGCCAGGGGGATCACCAACGTCAATCTCGGCGCACACGAGGCCGCGCTGGGCGACTTCGACGCCGTGCTGGGGCTCGACCCCGACAACGCCCCGGCGCTCCGGGGCAGGGGCGTCGCCCTGGGCAGCCTGGGCCGTTACGACGAGGCGGTCGGGGACTTCGACAGGTCCCTGGAGCTCGACCCCGGCAACGCCGAGGCCCTCTCGGCCAGGGGGCTGGCCCACGCCAGCCTGGAGGAGTACGAGCTGGCGATAGAGGACTACGGCAGGGTCATCGACCTCGACCCCCGGAACAGGGACGTCCTCTACAGCCGGGGGATCGCCCGCATGTACGCGGCCCGGTTCGAGAGCGCCATCGAGGACTTCGAGGCCATCCTCGGCATCGAGCCGGGGCACGCCGCGGCGCGGGGGGCGAGGGAGTTGGCCCGCGAGACGCTGGAGATGCGGGGAGGCGCGGGCGAGGGGCAGGCGGCGCGGTAGCGCCGCCGCGCGGACGTGAGAGCCGAGGGCGCTTTGAGCGCCCGTTTCCCCCACTTCGGGGATGTCGAAGACGGGCGATGATTTCGGGCAACAAAAAAGGGCGGCATACGTGGGAAGCAGGGGGAGGCCATCGCCGCCGATGGGCGACGGCCTTCCCCCTGAGCGACGGCCCGGTGTCTTGCGCCGGGCCGTTGCCCACGCCTCGCTAGGCGGCGGCCATCTCCGGCTGCTTGAGCATGGCGGAGTAGCCGGGCATCAGGACGGGCGTCATCGACAACCGGCCCATGCCGTCGTACCCGGCGCGGTAGGCGTACTCCGCCTTCGCGCCCCAGGGCACCCGGCCGCCGACCCGGACGGCGGGGCCGCCGAGCCTGCCGCGGCGCCCGGGCCCGCCCGCGCCGTGCACCACCATCCCGCTCCGCTCGCCCTTCCGCCAGCCCAGCACCTTCACCTCGGCGGGCATGACCCGCTCCTCCGACTTCGCGCGCCGGAACAGCACGGCGTGCAGCCTCTTCAGCACGCCCGCCGACGGGCTGGCCTTCCCGTTCATGATCTGGGAGAGGTGGGAGGAGCTGATGCCGGCCCGCCGTGCGACCTCGTTCTGGCTGATCCCGTGAGCGTCCATCCGGTCCCACAAGGCCTTCGGGTCGACGCAGGCAAGCTGCGCGGACGCGACCGTCGCTTCTGCCTCCAGCGCCGCCTCGACCAGCGCCTGGACCCTCACGCCCATGCTCCTGCGACCCCGCGACACCATTGACATGTAGCTGGCGGACACCCCGACCCGCTCGGCAAGCTCCCGCATGGTCATGCCCAGGGCGCGGGCGCGCTCCCGGACGTAGCTGCTCTGCCCGTTCACCACGCTCGCAGGGCGGTTGGCGCACCGTGCGGGAGCGATCTTGGCCGGAGCCTGCAACGCCGACTCGATCCGGGTCTGGACCTTGACGCCCATGTTGACGCGGCCACGGGCCACCCCCGACATGTATCCGTAGGACACGCCGGCGCGGGCGGCCAGGTCCCGCATGGTCATGCCCCGCTCGCGGGCGCGCTCCCTGATGAAGCTGCTCTCGCCGGTCACGACGCCGCCCTGGCGGTAGACGATCCCCTGGCCGGGGACCTCTCCCAGGACCGCCGCGACCTTCTCCCGCATCACGGGCGTCCACGGACTGCCCCCGTTGGCGATCCGTGACAAGTAGCCCGCGCCCACGCCCATCCGGGCCGCCAGCTCCTTCATGGTGAGCCCGCGCCGCCTCGCAGCAGCCCTGAGCTCGCTCTCCGCCGTCCTGGTTCCGGTTGCCATCGTTGCCGTCGTCATCGGTCAGTCCTCCTTCTGTTGTGTTGTGTTGCCTGTGGCCTGTGCCCGCTTGCGGGCAAAGAAGAAGGGCCGCCCCCGGCGAACGAGGACGACCCTTGTGAATGGGAATGTGTTGTGAGACCCGGAGGCCCCGCCGTCAGCGGCGTTGGACCTCGTTGACGTGCATAGACGCCTCCTTTCCTTTGTTGACCCGCGCGACATCCCTGGCGCTGGTCGTGGGTGATGGGTTGACGCTGGACGCACTCCGCCCACGGTCGGATGCCGGACGCGGGAGACGGAGTGGGGGTGAGAGAAGACGCAGGCCGGCCCAGGGTGCTTCGCCGGGGAATCGACTCCGGGGGAGCTGCTACGAAGGGAGCGGCCGGCCTACGACCTCATCGCAGGACGGCGCATGGGAGAAAGACGCAGCTCGGCCCAGGGTGAACAACGTCAGGGGGAGAGCTGCGAGACGTGAAGCGGCCAGCCTGCTCAGAATGGCAGACCGGCGCGTGTCGAAGGTGCGGCCCGGCTGTGTGTCAGCCATGCCGCAGGCGTGAGGAGCCGGTCGAAACGACAGACGCATTTCGACCGACTGGTGGAGGACGAAGCACAGAGAGCGGTCCGTCCCTGATGTCCAACGGCGAGAGCGATCCACTCCCAACCGCCAGACCAGTGCCCAACGACGGAAGGAGCGATCAACCCCAACCGCCAGACCGGTGTCCAGTGACGGAAGCGATCAACTTCCAACCACCGGACGGGTGTCCAGCGGGAGAAGGGCTTATCACTCCAACCGCCGGACTGGACTGAGGACGAAGGGCTAAGTCAACTCCGTCGTTTCGGTCCGCGCTGCCTGCGAAGGACCAACGTCAACTCCGCTTCAACAGCATTCCCTCGTGGGAGACCGGGGGAGAGCGAATCATCCACCGGTCGTACCCGTGCAACAGGGATCACGCACCCAGGTTTCTATGGTCGGAAACCTTGGAAAAAGCCAAACAGCGCACTCATTATCGCCAGCCCGAGACGCGCAGAAGAGGGCCTGCGACTCCCCTTTCGCAAACCGCCGCCAAATCGTTCACTAAAGTTGCCTGCAAACCCGCCGCACTCCCGGCCCGGCTACCGCCACAACAGACCGAGGCTCAGCCTGTTCAGAAGCTCCCGCTTTCTGATCGCTCTCCGCGTGTCGAAGAGCGCCGTCCTTCGCCAGTTGGTCTGCCCGTCGCGGTCGAACCCCCGCAGCGGCCGCTTCTCGGGCGGCAGCGTCATCCCGTGGTCTTCGAGCAGGGCCAGCTCCACCACCCGCAGACGCTCCTCCTCCGCCAGCCACGCAAGGCCCCTGCCCTCGTTGGGGTGAGCGTCCTTCAGTTCCCGCCACTCGACGATCAGCGGCCATGCCTCCCCGAACACCTCCTCGTCGTCCTCGGCGGGCTCCCGCGTCACGAGGTCGGGGTACTCCCGCCGCTCCGTGGGCCTCGACGGGGGCTTCCTTCCAGCGTCCGACGCACCTGCTTCCGCCTGGGAGGGACCGGCGCCGGCGTGACCGGCCCCGGTCCCCTGGGCTTCGCTGCTCTTCAGCGCTTCAACCCGGCCCTCGATGGCAGCCATGCGCCTGCGCAGCTCCTTGCCCAACTCGTCGTGGCCCTTCTCATGCGCCTCACGGCCCTTCTCCAGCGCCTCGACCCGGCTCTCCAGCTTATCGTTGCGCTCCCGCTGCCGGGCCGCCGCCGAGCCGACGCCCTCCTGCAACGCACGCTCCAGGGCCTGACGCACCCGCCTCGACAGCTGCCCGGTCCTGGCGCACTCGGCCACCGTCCGCTGGTCCAGCTCCAGCACCCGCGCCGCGCCCTTGAACCCCTTGTCCCGCACCAGCTCTTGCAGCAGCGTCATCAGCCGCATGTGGTGCATGTTCTCGATGTCCTTGCTGTCTTCGATGCCGTGTTCGGTGGTTTTCATGGCTCTTTTCTCCCTCGCAGAATCTCGCCCAAGTCTCCGGTCAGCCTTTCACCCTGCCTTTTGCCACGTTTTCGGGCACGTCATGCACCCCCACTTCAATCGCATTTTCCGGGGCCTAATGTCATTGGGACGCCGCTCCAACCGAACCGCCGATGTCATTCCCCACGTTTGGCGATGTCATTGCCGTCCGGAACACCATGATTCGACAAAGTGTTTCCTGTTTACGTCCTGTAGGGGGGTGATTTACCCCTGTTTCAGCTACGAAATCACGACTCTGGCCGCTCTGCTACAAAACTGAAACTCCTGTACACCCCCAATACTGCACGAAAGGGGCCGAAAAAAAGAGGGCCTATAACCCCCCGCATCCCTGCGCAGGGTCACGGGGGAACGGCCCGTAACGCCCCGCATCCGTGCGCAGAGCTACCAGGGGTCTTATTTCCAGTTTCATTTGTTCACACTTTTTTGCGACCGCCGCGGTCCGGTGAATCGCGGCGAACGGAAGAGAGGTGAACATCTTGGCGCTGAAATCGAAACTCCGGTCATTCAGGCGGCTTCTGCCCCTTGTTTCCGCGCTGCTCCTGGCGGCGCTTCTGGCAATCCCCGCAAGCAACATCGCCCTGGCCCAGACCCCGCCCGGTAACGAGCTGACCCTGGTCAACGCCGACCGGGACTTCGTGGAGCGAAAGGGCGGCGGCGAGTTCGTCGCCCGCCCCGTCTTCGACCGCGAGATCGCGGACCTCTTCTACGCCGTCCGCGACGCCGACACCGGCGACTGGATAAGCGCCATGTACCGGGTCAAGGGCGGGGAGAAGAAGCGCTCAGACGGCTGGGAATACTCCTGGGAGTACCCCGACCTTGACGAGCAGCCCGACCTCGACCGCGACAGGGCATACCTGCTGGTGATGCTGGCCGTCGCCGAGGACGGCAAGCGGGGCGAGTTCTACGCCGTCGTCCCCATCCACGAACCCGGACGCATCTGGGACAAGATTCTGAGCGCGCTCAACCCGGCGCGGTGGGCGAGGGCCTTCGCCGGCTGGATGATCGAGGGAGTCCACGGCACCCTCTGCGGCGTGGTTGAGCGGGCGTCCGGCGAGGACGCCGACAACTGCGGGGGCGGGTAGCCGATGAGCGACATCCTCACCGGCACCCCTCCCGACCTCACCTACGCCCACGAGCTGGTGCGCCAGGCGTGGATGGTCGTCTGGGCCATAACAACCGGCGCCCTGGTGGTCATCCTCGGCTGGATGGGCCTGAGCTTCATCGTGAGCGAGCACCTGGGCCGCCAGCAGACGGGCTGGCGGGAGATGGTGCCCCGGCTCGTGCTCGGCCTCGTGGCCGCCGCGTCTTCCCTGTGGTGGTGCGCCCTGGTCCTCGACGTTGCCGACGCCGTGTCCGGCTTCATAGCCGTCTCCCTCAACGTCACCCCCGGAGACCTGCTCAGGGCTCCCCTCGACACCTTCCTCAGAGCCGTCCAGGCCGGGAGCGTGGGCATGGCGCAGCTGCTGGCCCTGCTCTACCTGGTCTACGGCTTCTTCGTCCTCTACGTCATCGTGCAGATGGTGCTGCGCCTGGCCCTCATCGACATCCTGCTCGCACTTGCCCCCATCGCGTTGGGGCTGTGGATATTGCCCCACACGGCGGGATGGGGCCGCCACTGGCTCCGCCTCTTCATGACGACGGTGTTCCAGCAGGCGGTGCAGCTCATCGCCCTGGCCCTGGGAATCGGGTTCCTCAACGAGTTCGCGTCGGTCGCCGCCTTCGAGCCGGTGCAGGACCTGATCTGGAAGCTGCTCATGTCCCTGGCCTTCGTCTACATGGCGACCCGCGTCCCGTCGATGCTCGGCAACTCCGGGACCTTCGACTCCTGGCTTTCGATGCTCTACTTCGGCATGAACCTGCCGTCGTCGCTGATGCGCTCGGCCCGGACCATCGGGCTGATGAGCGGGGCCGCAGGCGGGCCGGGAGGCATGGCCGTCGGAGCGATTGCGGCCAGCGCGGGGGTGTCGGCGGCGGCCAGCGGCCTGAGCTCGGCGGCTTCGATGGCGACCCCATCGGCAGGGGGAGACGGCGGCGGCGAGCCCAGGAGCAGCGGGGAGTAGCCCGACCGAGACAGCGAAATCACACAAGCGCGGACGACAGAGCGCCGACCAATACCACGACGGAGGCGAGAGATGTGCAGCTAGCGGAGCTTACGGACTTCGACCGATAGAGACGAGCGGAACGCTCGATAACAGAGAGGAGACAAGGAATGGAAGACCTTACACAGACCATATCGAACCTGGTGGGCATCCTGCTGGGGATCGTGGGGGCGGTGGGCGTCGGCTTCTTCATCTACGGCGCGTACCTGTACCTGACGGCCAGCGGAGCGCCCCACCAGATGGAGCGCGGCAAGAGCGCCATGATGACCGCCCTGGCGGGCATCGTGCTGGCCCTGGTCGCCTACGGCGTCGTGGAGCTGGTGATGAACGCGGTCGTGGACCCGGGAATCGACATCGACGACGCCCTGCCCGAACCGGAAGCCCCCGGCGGCGGTGACAGCAGCACCACCGGCAACAACTAAGCCCGACGTGAGAAGGAGAGACACATGAGAGAACACGAGGTACCGACTCACGTTCAGGCCGAGGACCGGGTGCTGCTGGGGTTCACCTTCCCGCAGGTCGTTGCGGTGGTGGCCGTGTGCGCCCTGTCCTACGGGGCCTACCGCTACGCCCCCGTCGGCCCCTCCGAGGTGCGCATGGCCCTGGCCGTCGTCTTCGGGTTGGTCGGCGTGGCGATGGTCGTGGGGAAGATAGGCGGTCGGCGGCTGCCGTTGGTGGCCGCCGACCTTCTCAAGTACCGGCTGGGGGCGCGGGTCTACGCCGGGCAGATCGCCCAGCTGGTGAGAGCCGAGCCGGCTGCGCCGGCGCAGCCGGTCAGGAGCGGCCCCGGCCCGCTGAGCCTGATGGCGAAGCGCGTCGGGCGCGGGTTGGGAAGGTTGCGCAAGAACAGGAAGACCCACAAGAACAAAGAGCGCCGCAACGGGCGGATGCGCTGGTTCGGCAAGCGCAGGGGGAAGGATGCCGGGAACAGGAGCGGCCAAGGGCATAAAGCCGAGACCTTGCAGAGCAGACGCAGGAAGCCCCGCATGGGCTGGATTCCGGTCGTGGCCCTGGCCGTCCTCATGGCTGCTGTCGCGGCCGTCCCGCAGTCGGCCCTGGCCGACGACCACGAGCCCTGGCGCGACGAGATCGACTTCGATCTGACCGAGCCGGTGGAGGGACGCCGGATATTCGTCGAGGGACTCACCGTCTCCGGCGACCGCGCCGCCGTGACCCTGCGGGCCGCCACCCCCTTGGACATCCGCGTCCGGGCCTTCGGCGGGCCGACCGGCACGTGGCTGCGCTTCTGGGGCTCGGCAACCCTAGCCGAGGGGGAGCGCATCGACTACTCGCTCCCCCTCCACGGACCCGCGCCGTCCTTCACCGTGTCCTGGGAGGACACGCTGGGGCAGGCCGGGGCGCTGACCTTCGAGGAAGCACAGCTTCCCTTCCCCCTGCCAGTCTTGGAGGGAGAGCTCTGCGACGTGAGAGTTGCGTCCCTGGGCTGGACCCCAGGCGCGGTCAGCGGAGTCGTCGTGTCCGAGTGCGTAACGAGCATCGAGCACCCGGTCGAGCTTCAGACGGTGGCCGGGCACGAGAGCGTCACCCAGACCGCGCTCATGGACGCCGGGGTGACGGCCATCACGGGGACGATCTCCGCCGCGACCGGCGCGTCCCATGAGAGCGTCCCCTTCGTCCCCAACGGAGAGACGAGCTTCCGGCTCGGCGTGCCCGCGGGCGAGGCCATTCACGCCGTGAGCGTGGACGTGAGCCTTGAGGCGAGCCTCCGCATCCCCATCCCCCCGCTGACCCAGCTCACCCACCACCCGGAGCGGGTGGAGCAAGTCACCAGGACCGTGCACCTGCATCGCCCGGGGGACAGCGACTCCGACAGCCAGACGGCGACGGCCACCTGCGAGGACGGGTCCACGGCGTCCGCCACCGCAACGGCCTACGCCTACGTCCCCAGCGCCACCATCGCCAGGGAGGTGACGGTGGACGTCCTGCACAAGGAGCACGTCAAGGCCGAGACGGTGGAGCGAGAGCCGGTTACCGGCAGCCGCGAGGAGCAACTGAGCCTTGCGGCCGCAATCGGTTCCGACGACCCCTTCGCCGTCCTTGTCCTGCCGGAGCCCGAGCCCGAGGACCCGCCCGCCGAGCAGGAGCCCGCGGACGGACTGCGCGGCTGGTTCGAGGCGCTGGGATGGGAGTGGCCCTGGTGAGGCACGGGCTGACGGCAACCCTTCTGGCCGGGGTCGCGCTGGCTACCACCGGCGCGGCCCCGGCAGAGAAGGAAGCGATGCTTGCCGCCTTCGACCGCGTGCTCACGGCGATGGCCTACGCGGGCTCCGGCCTCGCTGTCTTCGCCATCGTCTGGGCCGGTTTCATCCTGATGGCCGAGGGCGGCGAGGAGCGCGGCGGGGGCAGGGCCAAGACCGCCGTCGTCATGGCGGTGGTCGGCCTCGTCCTGGTGCTGTCGGCCAAGGGCGTCGCCGCCCTGCTGAGCCACGGCGTCATCCCATCCTTCCCAACACCCTAGATACAAGGGAGCAAAACGAATTGAAGAAGCTGCTTGAACGAATCACTAAGCGAGGAACGGAGACCGCAACGAGGGAGGCCGCCACTCCGCAGGAGACGCCCGGGGGCGCGGTCGAGCCATCCGCTCCCAAGCTCCCGCCCGAGCTGCCCCTGTTCTTCATGCTGTCGCACCTGGACGACGACGGCCCGGTGCGCCTGGACGGGGTGAAGCTCGGCGTCTGCGAGGTGATGGGGCTGGAGATCGACGAGCCGAAGCTGGGGGCCTTCGCCGGGGCGCTCAACGCCCTGGACTTCCCGGCTCAGCTGCTCATCCGGCAGCACCCGCCCCGCCTGGGAGGGCTGAGGGAGAACCTCAAGGAGGCCCAGCCGGACGACCTTCCCCCGCAGACCAAGGCCGCCGCCGAGTCCCTTGGGCGACTGCTGACCGAGCTTGAGTCCCGCGACGGCATCCTCGACCGGCGCTTCTACGCCGTGTGCGAGTTCGGGCGCATCGACGACCTGCGCGGCCTGCTGGCGAGGGCCGGGCTGTCCGTCCACCACTTGAGAGGGCGCCAGCTTCGCATGTTCCTGGTGTCCGCCGCCCTGGGAGGCTCTCCCGCCGAGTGCGACGAGGAGACGCCGGTCGAGGTGGAGATAGGCCGCCGAGACATGCGCGTCGGAGACCGCCTGGTCCGCTCCCTCCACCTGGGCCGCTGGCCCCGGTCCCTGGCCCCCGGCTTTCTGCAAGGACTCATGGCGGCGGGCGCGCCGATGGACCTCTCCGTCCACGTCGGCCCCATACCCGCTGAGCAGGCGGCGAGGACCCTTGAGTGGCAGAAGGTCAGATTCGAGTCGGCGCAGAGCCTTTCCTTCAAGCGGGGCCGCACCATGTCCCCCGAGGCGGAGATCGCCCTGGAGGACATCACCCGGCTGAGGGACGAGGTGCAGCGGGGCAGGGAGAGGCTGTTTCACGCTTCCCTGTCCGTGACCCTCCACGCGAAGGACGAGGCGTCCCTGAAGGAGATGACCCAGCGGGCGAAGGCCCACTTCGGCGCCACCCTGGGCAAGCTGGACGCCCTGGCCTTCCGGCAGCGCGAAGGTCTCTTGTCCACGCTCCCCCTGGCTCTGAACGCCGTGGCCGATTGGCGCAGCCTGGACACGTCCAGCATCGCCCGGCTCTTCCCCTTCTCGCCGCCCGACCTGGACACCCGCTCAGGCACCCTCTACGGCATCGACATGCGGGCCTGCTCCCCCGTGGTCTACGACCCCTGGGACGGGACGCACCTGAACGCCAACACCGCCGTCCTCGCACGGTCGGGCAGCGGCAAGTCATTTGCCACCAAGCTGGGAGTGCTCAGGGGATTGACGAGAGGCATCACCGCCTACGTCATCGACCCGGAGGGCGAGTACGCGGACATGGCCCGCGCAGCCGGAGGGCGCGTTCTCAGTCCGGGCGTCCCCGGCGAAGGCATGAACCCCTTCGTCATCGAGCGGGGCGATTCCGAGGAGATGCTGCAACGCATCGGCAGCCTCAGACGTCTCATCGAGGTGATGGTGGGTGAGAGTCTCGGCGCGGAGCGCAGGGCCTCCCTCGACCACGCCCTGGCGGGCTACTACGCCCAGCCCCGCGAGCGCACCGGCTTCCGCGATTTCTACAAGTATCTGCAAGAGAGCGAGGCGGGCGACCCCGGTCTCGCACGGCTGCTCCGGCCCTTCGCCACCGGCAGCCTCCGCCACCTGCTCTCCGACGAGGGCGACGACCTGCTCGGCAGCGAGGCCCTCGTCACGGTCTTCGACCTGCGGTTGCTCGAACCGGAGCTCCGGCCCGCCGCCGCGATGGTCTGCACCGAGACGGTGTGGGCCGCCGCCGCCCAGGACCCCAAGCCCCGCCTGCTGGTCGTGGACGAGGTGTGGTCGATCATGCAGCACCCCGAGGGCGCGGCCTTCATGGTGAGCATGGCGAAGCGGGCGCGCAAGCACCGGCTCGGACTCCAGTTCATCACCCAGGACGTGCAGGACCTTCTCTCCGAGGACACGTCTAGGACCATCACCGGACACTCCGGCAGGGCGCTCCTCCAGAACGCCGCCTTCAAGCTGCTTCTCCAGCAGGACGCCGCGGCGATCAGCACCGTTGGCGACGCCTTCGACCTGCCGGAAGACCTCCAGCGATGGCTGCTTTCGTGCCCTCGCGGTGACGGCCTGCTTCTCGCGAGGGGCAACCGCTTCCCCGTCCGCGTCGAGGCCACCCCGGAGGAGACGGCGGTCATCGAGTGGCGACCGGGAGCGCACAGGTAGGGACTGAGGGAGACCTGTAGAGGTACGGAACGGCTGGAACACGACACGACCGAAGCAAGGAAAGGAAGGCCACCCACTATGAAGCTGAACCCGAAGGAAATCCTGTTCGGAGACGATAGCGAGAAGAAAGGCCCCGTCCTGCTGGCGGTGACGCCGCCGCGAGCCGGGGAGCGCACGCTCCTGGGCGTGGAGAACCTGCTCCAGTCCATCGCCGTGCCCGAGCCCTTCTCCCTGGAGCTGGCCGCCGACATGGACGGCGTGACCCTCATGGCCCGCTGCCTCGACGCCGCCGTGGTGCGCGGCCAGCTCTCGGCCCACTACCCCCAGGCCCGCATCCAGAGGCTTGACCCGGAGGAAGACCCGCTCAGGCTCGAAGAGGGGGAGCAGGCGTGGTCGATGACCCTGCGGGCCGACGGCCCGGAGTACGTCCCCCTGCGCACCTTCCGCGACGACGACCTGCTCGACCCCGGCTCCGACCCCCTCATCGCCCTGATGGGCGCTCTGACGGCCCTCAACGAGGGGGAGCGCGTCGTGGCGCGGCTGATGCTGCGCTCCCTCGGCCCAGACTGGTCGCAGCCCCATCTCGAGAAGGCCCACAGGCGGCCCGGCATGGAGCCGAGGGAACCCGCCTACACCTTCCAGACGAAACCTCTCCAGATGGACGGCATCACGATGGCCGTGTTGGGCATCGGCGGTCTCGCCGCGCTGAAGGGCTACCTCTGGGTGCAGGACGGGGAGATATGGAAGGCTGCCCTCCTGGGAGTCGGAACGGCCCTGGGGCTGGCCGTCGGGGGATGGGGCTGGTGGCGGTGGAAGAAGGCCCGCAAGCGGGTGGAGGACCCGATCCTCATACAGGAGAAGGTCTCCCGCATCGCCTTCGACGCGGAGATACAGGTCGTCGCCGTCCTGCCCGCCGACACGGGGCAGCATCGCGCCAGGGAGCTTCTCGGTCCGGTGGCCGCCGCCTACCGACACTACGACAACCCCGCCGGGGCGCGGTTCAAGGTCGGCAGGGTCCGGCCCGCCGTCCCCGACCCGGAGATGCTGCACCCCGCAGGCCCCGGCCTGTTCGCCGGGCGCAGCGTCCTCGGCGTCCGCGAGGTGGCCGCCCTGTGGCACCCGCCCGGCGCCGGAGACGAGACGCCCCTGGTGGAGCGGTCCGGCGCGAGGGCGCTCAGCCCATCGGCCAAGGGCGTCAAGGGAGGGGCGCTGGTCGGCGACACCACCGCGGGAGCCAAGCGGGAGATCCGATTCCCCGAGGACCTGCTCAGGCGCCACCACCTCTACGTCGCACGCACCCGCATGGGCAAGTCCACCCTGATGCACCATCTCGTCACGCACAAGATGCGGGAGAAGGCGGCGGGCAGGGACCCGGACGCCATCGTCGTCATAGACCCCCACACCGACCTGGTGGCCGGCATCCTCGAACACGTACCCGAGTCGCTGGTAGACCGCGTGAAGCTCATAGACCTGTCCGACGAGACCCGCTCCCCCGGCATCAACCTGCTGGACACCCGCATCTTCGCCGACCGGGACCGCACCGCCGACTCGGTGGTGCGCGTGGCCAAGGGACTCTGGGAGCAGTGGGGGCCGAGGATGCAGTCCATCCTGGAGCAGACCGTCAAGACCCTCCACGAGGCCAACGAGCAGGTGGAGGCGGAGCAGCAGTACACCATCCTCGATGGGCTGCGACTGCTGTCCAACGACCCCTTCCGCAACTCCGTGCTGAAGAAGGTCTCCGACCCCTATCTCCTTGAGTGGTGGGCCAGGGACTTCGGAAGCTGGCACCGCCAGTACCGCGCCGAGGCCCTGGCCCCCGTCCAGACTCGCCTCTCCTACTACGCATCCTCCAAGAGGGCGAGGGCCATCCTGGGACAGCGCCGCTCCACCATCGACCTGCGCCGCACCATCCACGAGGGCGGGGTCCTGCTGGTCTCCACCTCACAGGGGACAGTGGGCAGGGACGTGGCCGCCCTGGTGGGCGCGTCCCTCCTCAACCTGGTGGACGCCGTGATACGGGAGCAGGGAAGCCTGCCCCTCAGCAGACGCAGAGGGGCGTTGGTTGTCGTGGACGAGATGCAGTCGATGCCCGGCGTCGATTACGAGTCGATGCTCAGCGAGCTCGGGAAGTTCGGGGCGTCATTCGTGCTCGCCACCCAGAGCCTCGCCAAGCTGGACGACCTCTCCCGAACCATGCGCGACACCCTGCTGGCCAACGTCGGCTGCCTGGCCGTCTTCCAGGTGGCGGGCAACGACGCCAGGACGCTGGTGTGGGAGCTGGGCAAGGACCGGGTGTCCGAGGACGACATCGTGTCCCTGCCCGTCCACCACTGCTACGTCCGCGCCACCGTCGGCAAGGAGCGGATGCCAGCGTTCTCCATGATGGTCAGGAAGCCGGAGGAGGGAGACGCCGGCACGGCCGCCCGCATCCGCAAGGCGGCGTCCGCATACACCGTCCCCGCACGGCATGTCGCCTACGGCGACGCCGAGGGAGACCTGAAGGTGGAGGAGTTCCGCAGGGGCGTCGACGAGGTTGGGAAGGACGGCGGGCAACAGCAGCAGAAGCCGGACGCCGAGCAGGGGCCGGATCGCAGGAGCCGGCGGAGCAGGCGTGGGCAGGCCGCCGACGCCGGGACGCATGAGGAGGCTGAGGAATGAGACCCGAAGGATGCGAACACGACCTGCTGCGCACCCTGGCGTCCATGCCCTTCCTCAGCCGGCTGGAGATGGTCGCCCTCACCGGCTGGTCCAGGGGCGCGGTCTACGAGGCCGTCGAAAAACTGGAGTCCGGCGGCCTCTGCGCCTCCGTGCTCCACGCGACGGAGCTGCTTCCCCAGGCGCGGAGGTTCCACCTCACCGCCGCGGGCTTGCGCAGGCTCGCAGGCGACGAGGGCATGGCCCCCGACGAGCTGGTGCGCCACCGGCCCGTCTCGGCCCAGTGGCGGCGCAGCCTGATGGAGCGCCTGGACGCCGTGGCGTCGATCTACGCCATAGCCTCCGCCGTCTCCGACGTCGCATTCCCCGTCCGCTTCCACTGGTACCGCTCCATCCCCCTGGACGCCGCCATGACCCTTCCCGACGGGAGGACCGTGGGCGTCGTCCGGCAGGGACTCACCGCCGACCGGTCGGGCTTCGCCAAGCGCCTCTGGCGGCTGCGCGACTGGCCGATGCCCGGAACGCTGCTCGTCCTCGCGGCCGACGAGGTGCGGCTCAGGCACGCGCGAAGGGCGCTCTCGACCACCGACGCACCGGCGCTGCTGGCCCTCGAACGCGAGGCGGTCCCGGCCGGAGCGGGCGGCCCGGTATGGAGTCCGCCCAGTATCGACGCATCCGTCGCCCTGCGCTACGCCCTCGAGCGGGCGGCCCCCGGCGGCGGTCTGCCGGTGGAGCCGGAACCGGGACGGGCCGACCCGCCCGCCGACCTGCCGGACAGGGGAGCCGCGTCGGACATGACCGACCAGATGCTGCCCGTCATGCTCAGGCCCGCCGAGAAGCGCGCCCTCGACCTCATCTCAGACTGGCCCTGGATCGCCCTGGGGGAGCTGGCCGGGCTGATGGACGTCACGCCCCAGAGGGCCTCCAACATCGTCATCCCCCTGGAGGGGTTCGGCCTGGCGGCCCGTCCCCGGGAGGCGCGAGGACGGCTGGCCCTCACCGACCGGGGCCTCTCCCTCCTCGCCCGCAGGGACCGCACCTCCGTCGCCGTGGCGAGGAGCCGGTGGAGCATCGCCCCCGAAGACATGGAAGGCCCCCTGGAGTGGCGCAACGTGACCGGCAGGAGGACGCGGCAGCTGCTCAGGAACATGGAGCACACCTCAGCCGTACACGGCTTCGTGGCCGCCCTCTCCGCCCAGGCCCGCCTCCTGGGGTGGGAGGTCGTCCAGCTCGACCCACCCCGGAGAGCGTCCCGCCACTTCCGGCACGACGGCGGGATGCGCGCCGTCAACCCCGACGCCTTCGGCGTCCTGCGCAAGGACGATGCGACCTGGCCCTTCTTCCTGGAGTGGGAGAGACGGGCCGTGCGGCCATCCACCATGTCCGACCGCCTGGCCCCCTATCTGCGCTACTTCTCTTCTCACAGGCCCACCGACGACCACGGCGCGAGGCCCGCCGTCCTGGTCGTCTTCGACGACGAGATCGCCCGGACCCACTTCCTGCGCGTGGCGCGGGAGGAGATGCGGGCCGAGGGGGTGACGGTCCCCCTGTGGGTCTCCCACGGAGAGGCCGTGGACGCCCTGGGGCCGCTGGGACGCGCATGGCGCTCCCCAGCCGACCCGCAGTCGCCCCAGGCGCTGCCGACCCCATGAACGACGAGGACGGATACCTATGCCATCACCAGACACCCATAAGCGGAAAGGCCCCCGGAGGCGCGGAGGACGGACCGTTGTCCAGCTCGACGTGGCGGCCCTCTGGAGGCGGCTCGCTGTGCTGAACCGCTCCCAGAACTGGCTCGCCCGGGAGATCGGGATAAGCCCCGGCTACGTGTCGAAGCTGGTCAACACGGGGCGCTCCCCCTCCGGTCGCATCCGCCGCCGGATGCTCAAGGCCCTGGAACTGACCGAGTTCGAAGACCTTTTCAGACTGGAGGATAGCGATGAACAACAGTAACGACCCGACCCGTTTCGACGGGCACGACAACCCCGCAGCCGATGGGACCGAACCCCTGGACGGCGGCGTGCTGCCCGAGGACTTCGGTGAGCGCCTCGACCAGCTCAAGGAGCTCAGCAGCCTCTCGTGGCGCGGCTTCGCCAAGGCCCTCGGCGTGGACCCCAAGCAGCTGCGCATGTGGCGCAGGAAGGGCGTCGAGCCCTGCGGCGGAGCAATGCTCTCCATCTGCCGCTTCGCGTTCCGGATACCCGGCGGCCTGCCGGTCATCCTGGGCGAGGGCATCCAGATGACCCTCTTCGAGGAGGAGAGCTAGACACGCGCGGCCCCGCCGGGCGCAGGGCGCGCATCGGCGGTACGGCGGGGCCTGAACCGGCTTGGAGGCCGCAGGCGCTCGCCCCTTCCGTCGGCGCCGGCGGCCCCCCGGCCACACAACTTGCAACGAGAGGCCAGCGGCCCGACCGATTCGCCGCTGCGACCACGCACCATGAAAGAGCCCAGAAGAAACAACGGACGAAAGAGGCCCGGAGAGCAGGAGCTTGAAGACGCCCTGGAACGCTCCATGCCGTCCTACACGCCGGAACATCGCAGGGCGGTCCTGAAGGGCCTGCGCATCCTGGCCCGCGTCGCCATCCGCTCCTACATGGAGGAGCGGGCGTCCGCATCGCATCGAGCAGAAACCGGGGAGGACGGCGGCGAGGAAGAGGGTCAGCGTGGAGTGTAAGCGGGGGGTGCAGGCGGTCCGGTGCCGGAAGAAGGTGCGCAGCGAGTGTGGCGCGTTCTAGTACATGATGAGATGGGTGGGAACAAGTCGCTGTGCAATGGGGTCCACAGCCAGCCTCAACCCCTCCAGGGTGTAGGCTCCCAGCAGAGCCGGTGCGTCGTCCTCTCCGAACACGACGAGAGTGACCTCGCTGGAGCTGTTGACCGTCGCCCAAGCTCTCCCAATGTCCATCTCCACCCGGCGACCGTCGGCGAGCAGGAAGACGCCCTTGTCCATCGGCTCGATCCCCAGCTCGCGCAGAAGGCTGCCGGGCAAGGTCGTGTAGGCGGCCCCGGTGTCCACCGTCGCCTCTACCTCCCGCTCCTGCTGCCCGTCCATGCTGGAGATGCGCAGAGGGCACCTGAAAGTCCCCATAGGGAGAGCCTCTCCTTCTCAGTGTCTACCGCCCCATTTTACTCCATTCAGAGCGCCGGTTATAGTGGCGCGGCCATTGACAACGGCGGCCCGATTCGTCCATGATAAGGGTAAGACACTGTGCGACATCGAAGGGCAAAAAAACATGCCGAAGAAACGAAGGACCGTCACCTTCTCACTGCCGCCCGAGATGGACGACCAGCTCAGGCAGGCGGTCAGAGAGGACGGCCGCACGCTGAGCGAGCTTCTGCGCGAGGCATTCCGCCTCTACCTGGAGGAGAGGGAGTGGCGCAGACAGGAGAGGACGCAGATGCGGCGCTCGCGCCGAACCAGCAGGAAGCAACAGGGAGGAGCAACAGATGAGTGAACGAAACGACCGCACACCGGCAGCCCTCTACGCCAGGGTCTCCAGCGACCGCCAGGACGTGGACCTGTCCGTGTCCGCCCAGCTGAGGGCGCTCAGGGACTACGCCGACAAGAACGACTACGAGGTCGTCCGGGAGTACGTGGACGAGGCGGAGAGCGGACGTAGTACAACCCGCCCCGATTTCCAGAAGATGCTGGACGAGGCCAAGAGGACCGACACACCCTTCAAGGAGATATTGGTCTGGAAGTTTTCCCGCTTCACCCGCAAGCGTGAGCACGCCGTCGTCCTGAAGTCCATGCTCAGGCGCAGGGGCCTCCGCGTGGTCTCCATCACGGAGCACGCCGACGACAGTCCCACGGGAAAGCTGATGGAGGGTATCATCGAGACCATCGACGAGTACTACAGTGAGAATCTGGCGATGGAGGTCTTGCGGGGTATGAGGGAGGCCGCATCCCGCGGCTTCTGGGTCGCTCCCATGGCCCCCTACGGCTACAGGAAGGTCAAGGTGCTGGACGGCCCCAAGGAGAGGCCCGCCCTGGAACCGGACCCCGAAACGACCGGCATCGTCAAACGCATCTTCGACCTGGCCGAGACCCGCAAGGGGATGATGAAGATCGTCCGCATCCTCAACGACGAGGGGATCGCCAGCCCCAGGGGTAAGCTCTGGAACAAGCCCACCGTCCACAACATCCTCAGAAACGAGGCGTACTTGGGCACCCTCGTCTGGGGCAACAACGCCAAGGACGGGGCCGACCCGGTGCGGGTGGACAAGGCGTTCCCCGCCACCGTCGCCAAGGCCCAGTTCGACCGGGTGAACAGGATACTGCGCTCCCGCGCCCCCAAGGTCTCCCACCCCCGCAGAGTCGGAAGCACCTTCCTGCTGAGCGGCCTGGTCAAGTGCTACAGGTGCAAGAGGGCGCTGTCGGGCCGCTACTCCAGCAGGGGCACGTTCCCCTACTACGTCTGCCACTCCTTCGTGAAGCGCGCGCCCGGGTCCTGCGACTCGCCCAGGGTGGACGCCCGGCAGTTCGAGGAGCTGGTCGTCGGCCTGATTCGCTCCAACATCCTGACCGAGGGCAACATTCGGAGCCTGGTCAATGTCGTGGACGAGCAGATGGACGACGTGGCAGGCGACGAGCGCAAGCGGCTGGAGACCATCGAGAAGGAGCTTGCCGACGTGAGGGGCAGACTCGACCGGCTCTACGACCTCGTGGAGACGACGACCGAGTTCAACATGGCCGACTTCGCCCATCGCATCAGAGACCACAAGGAGCGTCAGGAGCGCCTTGAGTCCGCTGCTGAGGGGGCGAGGGCAATCCTGGCCCAGCGCAGGGCGGTCCTCGATGACGTGAAGACCATCACGGCCTACGCCAAGGACATGAGCAGGTTCCTGCAAAAGAGCGAGTTGACGGAGCGCAGGGCCTTCATCGAGACCTTCGTGAAGGAGATCGAGCTTCTGCCCGACAACGCCGTAGTCCGCTACACCGTTCCGATGCCCGACGATAGCTTGATTCCGGGAAAAAAAGTACAGGAGATACCGCTGAACGGCTCGGTGGTATCTTCCGTAAACGGTAGTCCACCAACCTAGACAAAATCAAGAACTTTCACGCTGAGGTTCTTTCTGACGCTGTATATCCTCTTGACGCCATTTGCAGCTTAACGTATCAATGGCAGAGCCGGAGACCGCCGTGGCGGCCCTGACTCGCCGCACTACGCGGCTTTGCCGGCCCGGAACATCTTCGTGGAACAGGCCGGGCATACGCCCTGGGTCGCCGGGCGGCCGTTTTTCATCGTAATAGCCTGGGCGTTGCTCATATACTTCTTGGTATGGCACTTCACACAATACGCTTCCATGGGATTCCTCCATCTCGAAAATATTGGCGGATATCCTACAATATGAGCAGACGTAAGTCAGCAAATTCTAATGCGTTGGAGAGAAGGCAACCGTCCGTGTGTACCATTGAACATTCGCAGTACACATTAGACACGTGAACTGAGGCGCTCATGGACAGTCGGATTGGGTACGGTAGAAGGCGTTTCCACTTGGAATCCTAGAAACTCGGACGGAAACCCCTTGTTGCGACGGGATAATGTGGCAGTAAGACCGACGCGAGCAAAGTGAGTGTTCAAATTTGCCTGAGCCACGCGGCGCCGGTATTGGCGGCGGAGTTAACGATGCCAGTGACCAGGACGCTGTCGGAACTGGGACCGAAGCCGGTTTCACCGGTCATGCCGGCTTTGGCGGCCACCAGGGTGAGATTAGCGACTGTGGCCGCCAGGTACAGCTGGAACAGTGTCTTGGCGCGTCCGAAGTAGCGGGACTGGCGGATTCCGAGCTGGACCAGCCGCGCCAACCGATGCTCAACGACCACACGGCGTCTACGGTATCCGGTAAAGGTCTCACTCTGCTGTAAGGCGTGGGCCTGCTGCAATAGCGTTTCCTGGGGATGCAGCCGCACCGTCCGGCCTGTGCCCGGTCCCGCCGCAACGCACTGGGGCCGCAGCGGGCACGCTCCACAAACCGCCGCATCGAATCGGAAGAACCTATAGGTCCGATCCAAGTGGCTGTTCCGTTTCCTCGTTGGCAGCATGGTTCGGGTGACATTCCCCGCCGGACAGGTGCAGGAGCCCGACTCCAAGTCAATCCGGAAGTCGTCCTTGGGAAAATGAGTCCGGTTGGGACGCCCTGGCGTCTTGGCCACCAGCCTGCGTCCCGCATCGGCGAAGGCCTGGCGAGTATCGCCACCCCCGTACGCAGCATCACCCATGGCCTCCTCCACCGGTATCCCAGCGCTCGCTTCGCTCTGTTCCACCAGTTCCAGCGCGCCCAGATTGTCCGCAGCATTGCCGGGCAATACGTCCACCGCAGTGATCAACTGAGAGTCGGTGTCCACCGCCACCGCTGCCTTGTGTCCATCGAACCGTCGGCTGCTGCTCTTGTGGCCGTGGCGCATCTCCGGGTCATGCACCGACAAGATGCGGTCCCGGCTCACCCCATCCCTCAAGTCCGCTCCGCCTTCAGTCCGTTCCACGTCCTGTAGCAGCAACTGGCCCAGCAGTTCCGACGCGGCCGCAATCCGCTGACGCTCAGCGCTGTCTTCTGCCAATTCCCCTTGCGCCTGCCGCGATAACTCCAACAGCCGGTCCGCGTCTTCCACAATCCCAGCTAACAGCGCTGCACGGGCCTGCCGGTCGGCCCAGTCTATGGCCGCCTCTCCCTTGACGCTGGAGGCCAGGTACCGCGCGTATCCCTGGCTCTTCGCCCATTCCCCAACGCTGATTCCCCTTAGCTGCGCCAGCGCTCGCACCAGCCGGACGATCCCGTCTGACAGCAGATTGTAGGTGTCCTTCACAGCGCCGCGGCCGAGGATGTTGGTCGTGTCCAAGGCCACCTTCATGCGTTTCCCCTTCAGGTATCCTGATTCACGCGCCAATTTCAGACTACGCTCGAATACCTCCCGCACTTTGTCGTGCAGTATCAACCCCGCACGAAACACTTACAGCGTACTCTTGGCGAAGGGCCTATCCTCCACCTCGATCCCCAGGGCTACCCCCGGTCGTGGCCGAGGGCAGGCTCTTCCAGCGGAGGTCAAAGTCCGCCCTCGCCTTGGCGTCGCTCACCCGATCATGAGCCTGTAGCAGCAAAACGGTAGCCAGCAGGCTGGGCGGTACGCTGTCCCGCCCGTTGTCGGCGCAGTACAGCACGGCGAAATCGCAGTCTCGAAACAACTGGCCCCGCAACGAGGCCAATATACCGTAGAAGCTATCACGCCCCACGTGGTCCAAATACAAACTATCCGCTTCCCAAAGACCTCTCTGGTCCGACCGCTCTCCCAGCATTCTCAGCCCCCGTTATACTTGTTTCACTCAAGTATACCCGCTTACCTGCCTGACGCCACTTTCCGGCCAGATTTCTAGATTCCTGTCCGAGAAAAGCCATATAGGGCGGAATAGAGAGTAAGATGGTAGGAGAGACTAAGACAGGGAGTAGCAGATGAGCAAGACCTACCGACCGTACGACCCGGAACAGCAAATACTGCTGCCGGCGGCGCTTCAGGAGTGGCTGCCACCGGAGCACATGGCGTACTTCATCTCCGATGTGGTAGAGGAGTTGGACCTGTCGGTCATCATGGCCCGGTATCAGAGGGAGGGGCGTGGCGGTCCTCTCTCTACCATCCCAGGATGCTGGTCAAGGTGTTGCTGTACGGTTACTGCATCGGAGTGGCCTCCTCACGGCGCATCGCCCGGCGTCTCCACGAGGACATCGCGTTCCGGGTGCTTGCGGCGAACAACACGCCGGACTTCCGCACCATCTCCGACTTTCGGCGGGACCACCTGGAGGCGCTGTCGGGTCTGTTCGTTGAGGTGCTGGAGTTGTGCCGGCGGACGGGCCTGGTGAAGCTGGGACACGTGGCGTTGGATGGGACCAAGGTGAAGGCCAACGCTTCCAAACACAAGGCGATGAGTTATGGACGCATGAAGGAGAGGGAAGCGCAGTTGGAGGCGGAGGTGGCGGAGTTGCTGGAGCGTGCCCGGGAAGTGGATGAAGAGGAAGACCGGCGGTACGGCCGGGACCGCCTTGGGGATGAACTGCCCGAAGAGTTGGCCTTCCGGGAGAGCCGGCTCAAGAAGATTCGAGAAGCCAAGGCGGCACTGGAAGAGGAAGCCAGGGAGGCAGCGGAGCAGGCTGAGGCTGAAGGCAGGCGTCATCCGGGAGTGCCCGATGACAAGGCCCAGCGCAACTTCACCGACCCCGAATCCCGCATCATGCCTGCTCCCGGGGGCGGGGATTTCCTCCAGGCCTACAACTGCCAGGCGGTGGTGGACAGCGCTCATCAGGTGATTGTTGCGGCCCGTGCCACCAACCAGCCCTCGGACAAGAACCAAGCCTTGGGAATGATGCAGGAGACCGTGGGCAACACCGGCAAGGCGCCACGGGAGGTTTCCGCCGATGCGGGCTACTATTCGGCCCAGGCGGTTGACGGCCTCTATGCCCTGGGGGTGGACCCCTTTGTCGCTCCGGACCAGACCCGCCACGGAAGTGTCGTCCCGCCGGTGCCCCGGGGACGCATACCAGACAACCTGTCACCCAGGGACCGGATGCGCCGGAAGCTGCGTACGAAACGGGGACGGCAACGCTATGCGTTGCGGATGGAGACTGTGGAACCGGTGTTTGGGCAGATCAAACAGGCTCGTGGCTTCCGGCAGTTCCTGCTGCGGGGACTGGAGAAAGTGAACCGCGAGTGGCTGCTCATCTGCACAGGCCACAACCTGCTCAAGCTCTTCACATACGGGCGCAAACTGGCTGCGTAAGCATGAGTCAACCGGATTCCCGAAAACCCAGGATACACGAAACTCGGGCCCGCAATTACTCCGAACTGGGGAAACATCGGCAGAAAATCACCACTGACCACCGCCTTTCGCCCTTCCCACATGCTCCGCCAGCCAATACTCAGACACACTCCTAGACTGCAGCCAGCGCCCAGTGGTGTATCTGACCGGTTTTCTCTCTTAGTGGGCCTTTGGAGACCCCGTCCTACGCCGGTTGCTGAGAATATTGTAGAATGCAATGGATATACGGTATAAGGAGATTAGGATGCCAAGAGCAACTCTATCCTTGGGAGGCGCCGCAGGACAGGCGGCGGTTAATGGCCAGTGGAAATTCGCCCGGGGGTACGTGCCGGGGCAACCCAACGAGGGCCTGTTGGAACAGGCGCAAGGCAGCCCTGCCCGGCTTGCGGACTATGATGATTCCGGGTGGGAGGTGTGCACCGACCTGACCCAGCGGGTGTCCCACGGGTTCAGTTTCATGTGGTACCGCATCAACGCCACTCTGCCCGAAACGGTGGAAGGGCATCCGGTCAATGGTGTGCGAGTGCAGTTTGAGACCTGCATTGACGACTATGGGGAGATCTGGGTGGACGGCGAATGCAACCGGGAGCATGGAGCCATACAGGGTTTCAACGTGCCCCAAAGGGTACTGGTCACTGACAACGCCGTCCCAGGCCAACAACACACCATCGCTCTATTGGCAGTCAACGGTCCCTTGGGATCCCCTGGCGGCGGCATTTTCGTGCGTTACGCCACCCTGGCTTTCGAGTGGGCCGGGGCATAACAGCAACGGTCCAAGACCAAGCGCTTTCACCTCGTGCCCGGGGTGGGTCTGCATTCCCATCGACCAGTTGAGCAGTGACCTCAACGGACAGAATGGGCGTGCTCTATCTTGCATTTCCCCAACCCCTACTGCCTGAGTTTATATACCAAGAGGCATCTTGAAGGTAGCCTGTGTGTTTGTACCCACCTGAGGGCCAAGGTGAAGTTGAGACGCCTGCCCCGCCTGAGAGACAGGCCTGCCGCCATTGTCGACCGCTCCAGAGGGCCTTGGTCGCCGACGCTTCCCGGCCGCCGTCGACCGCTCCCCTGACGCCGTACGAACCGCCTCAACCCCCTCTACAGCAACGCTCAACGACTCTTTCAAGTTGAATGAGCCTTCCCTATCCAGGTTTCGCAGTTCGCCTGTCATGAACAATCCCTTCTGAGGATAATGAAGAAGCCATCCCCTATCACACGGGCTCAGCAAGGAACACCGGGATTCTCCGCTCCGTCCGACTCTGATACTCCGCGTAAGGCGGAAACGCCGCCACTGCCAGTTCCCACAACCGCGCCAGTTCCTCCGCATCCACAACTTCGCGGACCCGCATCGCGAACACCTCGGTCTCGTCCCGAATCTCTACGTTGCCGTCCGCACGGAGGTTGTACACCCATTCCGGGTTCTTCGGCGCACCGCCTCTGGACCCCACCAGGATATAGTTGTTCCCTTCCCTCACCCGCATCAGCGGCGTCTTGCGGATTGCCCCGGTCCGGTTTCCCCGGTTCGTCACAATGATTACGGGTAACCCGGTATCGCGCAGCGTCGTTCCTTCTGTGCCCCCGCTGCCCTCGTAGAGCTCCACCTGCTCACGAACCCATTCGGCTGTCGACGGTATGTACTCAGCCATGTTTCCGTTCTGCCTCCTGATTTACTAGATCTTGCCACCTTATCATAATTCGATTCTCTGCTATTCACCATACCATCCCGTCATCCCAACTGCACGAACATTGGTCCTCACCCCGGAAACTGGACCAGTCGAAATGCGAGTCCTGTGTGGATGTGTTCTTGGGTGCAGCGGACGGTATCCCAGGGCGCTATGAGGCCTCTCCTGGTTGTACTCTCTCCTCCATCACTCCATGAGTATCTGGGTTTCGACAAGTGTGCTGAACACTTCACCACTTAGGACATGGAGGCTCTATGAACAGAGCCTTCACCCGTCCCATTTTAGCCGACAATCTACACGTTCCCCTCTTCTCCGATGAAAGGCTGTCATGCGGAAGCGGTTTCGACTACTGTCCCCATCGATAACAAAGACATGTCAGACGTTGTCCGGTTCCAACGGAATGAGACCTTGAAGGCCCTCGAAGGGACAGGAGAATACTGAGCGTCCCCGGGCCTATAGCTTTATCCGATCCCAACATCAAAGCCTGGACGATCAACGACCTGCGTTAGCCGTCACGAGCCAATCGAGTATCCACATCTATCATATGAGTCGCCGACCTCAAAGATTCATGGGGCAAGCTGCTGCGCGGTGGATAGTTGTGCTCTTCTTTAGAAAGCCATGACGCATCGTGGGCGACCACTGACCACGCAGGGGGGTATCTTCATGTAGGCAGAAGGGGCGCTACTCCATCTTCAAGACCTATCTCCAATGCGTTAATTGCCAAGCAGAGCATTGAGTAGTAACCAATCGTCACAATCAGTTCGACAGCTCCCTGCTGCCCCAACAGGTGTTCGATTGCGCTGTAAGTCGCATCCCTGACTCGCTTGTCTTCCAGGAGCTCCTGTGTAAACTGGACGAACACCCCCTCCTTCGGCAGCAGACGCCGGGGCGGGCCGCCTTCCCTGATCGCTTCAACTACCTCCTCCCTCACGCCGGCCTGTCTAGCAGAGTCGCAATGATGCGTCCATACATACTGACACTTTAGTACTCTCGCCGTAGTCAAGGTGACAATCTCTCTGGCATCGGAGGATAGAGTAGTCGATACATAGCGGAGCTGTTCCCCGATCATTGCTACTCTGGACGCCACCTCAGGGCTGTTGAGAAGGGCCGCGAAAGGTCTGGCCACATGTCCTCGATGAGCCGCAACCTGGTCATACAGATCTCTTTTGTCCGAGGGCAGGTCATCTCTGGTCAGGTAAGGGACTCTGGTCATAGCTGTTCTCCTCTATTGTCGATTCCACTTGATTTCTGAGCCGCAAAACCGGAAACGCCACAAAGACCGGATTAAGCGCGCACGTCCGCATTACACGGGTTAACGGACGGCCACCTCGATATGAACTTGAATACAGCCCTGCACGGAAGGCCATATCGAACATCGCACAGTGCATCTTGGCACAGTCTTTGTAGCACACG
The DNA here is from genome assembly GCA_965218945.1 of Dehalococcoidia bacterium. Taxonomy (GTDB): domain Bacteria; phylum Chloroflexota; class Dehalococcoidia; order Lucifugimonadales; family UBA2985; genus DAOUJW01. The sequence goes on along the minus strand of OZ244718.1, from coordinate 963,441 downwards.
TTAAGATTGTGCTGCAAGGACGGGTATTTGTACAATGAGTTGGGCAGGCCGTCACGCATAGCCATAAACGCCCATCAAAATGAAGCTGGGACAGCGGCGGAAACTGGAACCGGGAGATCCGGCGGCAACATCTCCAAGATTTCAAGATTTGGTGTGGCGATGGTTCACTATTGGGGTCACAAGTTAAATTGCCGCAGCCATTGATGGCGGCCACCTGGTCGGACTGAACCGAAAGTCGGAATCACTTATGTGGTAACAAGTGTAGAAAGCACGGGCTAATTCCTGCTATATTATAGCTAAATCTTAGTCCCCCGATGTCCACCACAAATATGTGTTGGACACCGGGGTTGTGCTACAGGGCTGTAAGACCGGTATAGTTGCGAAAAGTACCGGACTTCTCCCTCAAGAACTTAACAGCGGGAGGAATCAATGCCTTACTTCATGTACGTTGCACTGCAAGAGGACGACCAGATTTCGGTACTTGAAATTGATGCGCGAACTGGAAAGCTAACTCATCAGACTGAGGTATCCGTACCAGGCGGGCCGTCCAGCCTGGCAATCAGCCCGGACCGGAAGTTTCTTTACGCCGGCTGCCGCGACGCTCCTCAGATAGTCAGCTTCGAGATTGACCAGGCCAACGGGGGACTCACCCGGAACGGGGATGTGTCCCTGGAGGCTAATCCCACTTTCATTTCCACCGACCGCAGGGGGAAGTTCGTGCTGTCGGCCTACTACCAGGGCGCCCATGTGGGAGTGCATCCGATTGGTGATGATGGCTCGGTGGGGGGCCAACCTATCGAATGGCTGGAAACGGCCACCGGCGCCCACGCCATGCAGACCGACCCGACCAATACCTACGCTTTTGTGCCACACATCGCCGGCAATGGGCCCAACGCCATCTTCCAGTTCAGCTTCGACCAAGACACCGGCCATATTAGCCCGAACTCGCCGGCCCGGGTGGATCTGGAAGAGATTCTAGGTCCCCGCCACTACTGTTTTCACCCGTCCCTGGACATCCTCTACTTTTCCAACGAGCAGGGTTGCAGCGTGAGCGGCTTTCAACTGGACACCGGATCGGGAACGCTGTCGCTGTTTCAAACCATAACCACCCTGCCTGAGGATGGTTTTGAGGAGAGGAATACCTGCTCCCAGATTCAGGTCTCCGCGTCGGGGAGATTCCTTTACGCTCACAACCGGGGACATAACAGCATCGCTTGCTATTCAGTAGATACGGCGACGGGAGAATTGACCGCCAACGGTATTGTTCCCTCAGAGCCGATACCCAACGCCTTGTGCCTGGACCCCCAAGAGAGGTTTCTCTTTTCCGCCGGGCAGGAATCGGGCCGCATGGCCTCCTTCAGAATCGACCCGGACACTGGGAAACTGACGCCGATGGAGACTTACCCGTTGGGCAACCGGCCGACTTGGGCGTCGATTGTAGAATTACCCGGATAAACGGTACGGCGGGCAGAACGAACCACCTACCCGGAAGTTTGTAACTCGGCGCTGCTTGCCCTTATCCAGAGAGCAGGTTAGGGAACCAGATCTGGGAAGCAATTCTGGCAACTACGGCAGCTTCTCAAGGTCTTGGCTGCGAGGCGCACGAGAGTCCGCCTCTGCTAGCCTCAATGGGTTACGGCTTGCAGGTCAAATACATCACGCCACCTGTGCGCCACAACCTCTCCAAAAAGATGTTGTCGACTTACCGCCCCTTACCATCCATGCTGATCTTCACCGCTCGATCCTGAAGGACCTGGGTGAACTTCAGGCTCGATACCAATGCAGCGGGAATGGAGGTCTTGTCCGAAATCTCCTGACCCTGTACAGCTTCTGTACTCGGGAGAGAATTCCAGCTAAACTTGTGAGGCATCCGGAACTACTCGTAAGGAGGCATACTCATGACTACTGAGACCGACAAAGGTCTTGCAGAGCCGGCCCAGTATAGAATAGTAGGCACCAGGGCGCCCCGGCTGGACGGCCTGGAAAAGGTGACCGGCGCTGCCAGGTTTGGAGCCGATATACATTTACCCGGAATGCTTCACGGCAAGATGCTGACGAGTCCCCATGCCCACGCTCGTATTCTCTCCATAGACACTAGAGATGCCGAGGCTACTCCGGGCGTAAAGGCCGTGATCACCGCCAAGGACTTCCCCATCTTCGAACAGCAGCAGGCTATAGATTTCATCGCAGAGCAGTTCCGCGGCGCCAGGATAATGGCCGAGCACTTCATGGCCCGCGACAAGGCGCTCTACCGAGGCCACCCGGTGGCAGCTATCGCAGCAACCAGCCCTCATATAGCCGAAGAAGCCGCAAAGCTTATCCATGTGGAATACGAGGTACTACCGGCTGTCCTCACTATAGAGGACGCTCTCAAGGACGATGCCCCTTTGGTCCACGATAGCCTGACTACTGTAATACGCGGCCCGGCTGGGAGAGAGGTCTCAGATACTAAATCCAACGTGGCAAGCCACGCCCAGCTTAGCCGAGGTGATTTAGAAACCGGGTTCAAGGAGGCAGAGGTCATTGTGGAGCGGGAGTTCTCTTCTCAGCCGGTCCACCCGGGCTATATAGAGCCATTCGCAACTGCTGTACAGTGGAACCCGGACGGCTACGTGACTATTTGGACCACCACTCAGGGCACCTTTGACGTTCGCGAGGGCACTGCCTCCATCATCGGTATTCCAGAGTCAATGCTGAAAGTGATTGCCATGGAGTGTGGTGGAGGGTTTGGGGGCAAAGGCCCAAACACCAACCCCCTCAATCCCATGGCGGCTATTCTCTCCAAGAAGAGCGGCCTGCCCGTTAAGATGGTCATGAGCCGCAAGGAGACCTTCGAAAGTACATGTCCCGCTTCCGCAACCTATATTCGGCTCAAGATGGGGGCCGATAAGTCGGGGCGAATCACCGCTGCCGAGTTCTACCTCGCTTACCAGGCAGGAGCGTTCCCAGGGTCACCGGTGGGTGCGGGTGTCCAGAATGGTCTGGCGGCATATAAGGTCGAGAACTTCCAGGTGGACGGTTACGACGTCGTCACAAACACACAGAAGATGCAGAGCTACCGGGCCCCCGGACAGCCCCCGGCCACCTTTGCCGTAGAGAGTGTTATAGACGAGTTGGCGGAGAAGCTGGGTATTGACCCTATGGAGTTCCGGTTGAGGAACGCTGTGTATGAAGGGGAACGGATGCCCAACGGAGTGTTATATCCGCGAATTGCCTGCATGGAGATCCTGGAAGCCATGAAGACCCATCCCCACTACAATGCCCCTCTCGACGGGCCCAACCGGGGTCGTGGGGTATCCGTGGCCGCCAGGGCCATAGGTGGTGAGGGAGCTACGCCTCACGTTGCCACCATCAGTGTCAACGCGAACGGCACCATAACCCTCATGACGGGCTCAAACGACCTCAGCGGCACACGGACCACCGTGGCAATGCAGGCTGCCGAAGTGTTGGGACTGGAGGCGACGGACGTGGTATCCACAGTTGGCGATACCGACTCCGCAGGTTGGAGCGGTGTAGCCAACGGCAGCAAGATCACCTATTCAACGGGTTTGGCTGCCATCGCTGCTGCGGAGCAGGTCAAGCTTCAGATGAGCGCTCGCGCCGCCTTGGTATGGGAGGTACAACCAGAGGACGTGGAGTTCAAGAACGGCACGTTCGTATGCGCCAAGAACCAGGCCGACAGGATGAGTTTCAAAGAGTTGGCCGGTAGGCTCATGCGCACGGGAGGCCCAATCACCTGCGCGGGGTATTCATTCCCAACCGGGCCCGGCGGGGTAATATTTGGCGGAAACCTGGTGGACGTGGAGGTTGACCCCGAGACGGGAAAGGTGAGCGTACTACGCTATACCACCTTTATAGACGTCGGCAAGGCGGTCCACCCCAGCTTCGTGGAAGGACAGGCACAGGGTTCGACCGCGCAGGGAGTTGGGTGGGCGCTGAACGAGGAGTATTTCTACACCGGAGATGGCGCCATTGCCAACTCTACTTTTCTGGACTACCGTATGCCAACCACCCTGGACCTGCCTATGATAGATACGGTCATTGTGGAGGTGCCCAACCCAGGCCACCCATTCGGATTGAGGGGAAGAGCCGGGGAGATCCCCATAGTCCCCGTCATCGGAGCAGTGGCCAACGCGGTTTACAACGCCACCGGCGTTCGCATGACCAGGGTACCCATGACTCCAGGCGCCATCATTGAGGCTGTGAATGAGAGTACGGCGAAGATGTAACCTCTGATCCGGGAACCCCCTGGACCCTGGACCGGTTGAAGTGGCGTAGCGTTCTACCGTCGAGGGATACGTTCAAGTATGACCAAGGGTATTATGCGCGAGGTTCTCGCCTGATACTCATCGTATGCGGGCCATATCTTCGTCATAATTGCCCATATAGCCGGTCTGGCTCAGGAGAAGGTGTCGCCCGCCGCGCTAACGCGGAATAGCGAGTTGCGCAGCGGGATTCCAGGGAGAGGAGATTGCAATCATGACAACGAAGACCCACACCTACTCGGATGCCGAGTGGCAAGCTCGCGTGGAATTGGCTGCCGCCTATCGCCTGACGGATCATTTCGGCATGACGTCGCTCATATACAACCACATCACGGCGCGCGTCCCGGGCGCCGACGACCAGTTCCTTATCAATGAGTACGGCCTTGGCTACGAAGAGGTCACAGCTTCGAACCTGGTCAAGATTGACATGGACGGAAACATCCTCGACGAAGGCGAACGCCGCATTAACGTCACCGGCTACGTCATCCACTCCGCAATCCATGCCGCAAGGCACGACGTGACCTGCGTAATGCACACCCATACGCCCTACGGCATGGCTGTATCGGCGTTGGAGAGGGGCCTGTTGCCTCTCCAGCAAGATGCCTACCAATTCCATGAGCGACTCTCCTACCATGAGTTCGAGGGCGTGGCTGTCGACATCGACGAGCGAGAACGGCTCGTGACTGACCTCGGCGACAAGAATGCGATGATCCTGCGCAACCACGGCCTACTCACCGTGGGCCGCTCCGTCGCAGAGGCATGGGTCAGGATGTGGCAGCTTGAGCAAGCCTGCAAGGTCCAGGTACTGGCGCAATCGACTGGCCAGGCCATACGCCAAGCGCCTATCTCCGCCATTGGAAGGACCGCCGCATTCTTCGACCGCGAACCCGTCGCCTTGGAATGGGCCTGGCTCCTGCGTACGCTGGACCGGAAGGACGCGTCCTACAAGAAGTAGCAGCGTCCGGGTACACGCGATACATTGTCCTGGGTCACGCTCCATTTGTCGTAGCTCGGATGTAGCTGTCTTGCATCGACTCATATCGGTCGATTGCGCACGCGCCGCTGGCCCGGCCCCGCCTCCTCAGCTCGGCTTTCGCCGATGAGGAGCGGGGGCATTCGACACTCACCCGAATTTCTGCTATCAGGTCGGCAGGGGTCGGGCCTGGCGGCCTGGGCCACCGGCACCCTCGCGAATGTCCTTGGCCGTCACCTCGTCGACGCCCTTGGGCCAGCGGCGCTTGAGCGGGTCGCTGACCGTGAAGCTGAATCTGCCCACGCCCTCGATGCCCATCTCGATGGTGTCGCCGTCCTGCATCGCGCCAAGGCCCTGGTGGTTGGTGCCCATGAAGAGCACGTCGCCGGGGCTGATCTCCTCGATAGCCGCCACGTACTCGATAGATTCGGCTATGGAGTGGGCGAGGTCGTCGGTGTTGTAGTTAACGCGCAGCTCGCCGTCGACGCTCAAGGTGACCTGCAAATTCTCAGGGTCCGCGATCTCGTCCTTGGTCACTATGCATGGGCCAAGGGGACAAAAGGTGGGATGCGACTTGTGCTCCGCGATGGGCAGCGTGTTGGGCACCCGGCCGCCGCCGGTTGCCGGCATTCGCGCCGAGACGTCCACACCCCCCGTGTAGCCGAAGACGTAGTCCATGGCCTCCGACGCCGGGATGTCCTTGCCGCCCTTGCTGAAGATCAACACGAGCTCCGCCTCATGGTGAAAGATGTTGGCGTCTATGTCAGGGAGGACCACGGCGCCGCCCGGGCCCAGAATGCTGTGGAGGCTCTTGGTGAAGCCCCACATTGGTGAAGGCTCCCGTGCACCGAACTCGCGGTAGTTGCCGCCCATACAGAGGATCTTGCCGGGGCGCGGCAGCGACGCCTGCAGTTGCGCGCCGGCGACCGGCGTGCCCTCGGCGGCGCGGGTCTCAAGCTGGGATTTCAGGTCGTCGTAGTTGGTGACTAGATGGACAATTGCGGCCTGGCCGTCGCCGGGGCAGAGGTCACCTATGTCTATAACGCCCGCATCGGTCAGAATGCCCGGCTGATTGTCGTTGTACATCACGAACTTCATTGATTCCTCCTTGTTTCTTTATGATGTTCCGATCGCCATTGACATAATTGTACCGTGAGTGGGGGCCAAAGTGGACGGTAGACAGAACCGTCTTCGATTGGAGGCCGCCGGGTACCATCGCCTATTGCCGCGACGTTCCTTTCGACAGTTACCGGCGGCGGTCTCTGGAACCGCCGGACTATTCAGCTTTGCCGATCCGGAACATCCTTGTGGAGCAGGCTGGGCATACACCTTGAGTAGCCGGGCGGCCATTCTTCATCGTAATGGCCTGCGGATTGCCCATCTCCCTCTTGGTCCGGCACTTCAAACAATACGCTTCCAAGGCATTCCTCCAAGTTTCTAATAGTAAGGTCTATCCTACAATATGACCAAGCATAAGTCAGCAATTGCTCCTAGTGTGGCTGGCGTATTCTCTGAGACCAACTATGTACATAATACACATTGTGTTATGGTACGATTAGCGTTGCACTGCCTTCATATACGTTCTATAGTCGCGAGTACTACGACGAATAGCGTCTTTCTCCCACAGGCTCCTAGCAGACAGGTACACTCTGACACGAGGGGCAGGTCCAGGCGATGGAGTGATAAGGGGTCGCCGCCAATTGCCTCAGTTCACAAGACAGGACAAGGCTTCGGACCGAAACGGATGGCCTTATAGGCGTGATGAACTCCACACCCGCCAGAGAGTGAGCAGGTTGAATGCGTAGCCAACATCGTCAGCCATCGTGGACTCGAACCGCCGGAGGCTTCCCTACGCGCAAAATGCTCTGTCGGAGATGGGAGTCGTAGCCTGGGCAAAGTCAGTCGGGTGTAGGCCGACTTTTTCTCTCATCACTCGTTGTGGTAACAGGTGTGGGAAGCGCCGGCAAATTCCCGCCGTTTTGTAGCCAAGTCTTAATCTCCACAGTTCCACAATTTTTCGGCTGGCGGCACCGAATTCGTAACCCCCCTGCGACGAGCTAGCTTCCTTCGCCTTTTCTCGCGGCTGTACTCATGGGGCGGGAGACCTCTCTAGTCACGGGCGAAGCGCCGCTCTACCCTGCCCGTAAGCAGCACGACACCGATGACGATCAACCACACAAAGAAGGCGACACCCGTGATTCGATGCATGATAGTCGCTGCGTCCACCCAAATGAACTGCATCCCGATACCAATCAGCGCCGACGCAGGCGCAATACGCCTTATCGCACCGCCGACCTTCCACTGGCGATGCGCCACAACCCCCAGCGCCAACCCTGCTATCGAGAAACCTATCTTGCCGGCGAGCCACCGGAGATAGGCTACAATCTCTGTTGATGAGTCCACGGCGCTGAGGGCAGCGGCCTCGTGCGCACCCGGCGCGGATGCGGCCAGCGCCAGAGCGCAGACGCCGGATACGACCGTGAATGCTCCCGACGCTACGAACAGGTACGGGACAATGGGAATCCCAAATCCCTCCAGAACGACACGGGTCCTCAACAGGAACCACGCCCCGGCGATGAGTGTTACTCCGGAGATGAACCGGGCAGCGCCGCTGAGGCTGTACATGGCCTTGCTCGCGGCGATGGCCCGCAGCGACTCCAGCAGAGTTGGTTGGTCGGCGTCCGCGGAGACGCGGGCGTACACCATAACAACGGTGGCCGCCGCCGTCAGCAGCAGAAATAGCCCCGCTCTGCGCGCAGCGGAGTCTTTAGGCCGGCCTGTTGGGGTCTCCATCGGTTGACGTGTGCCGTCCATATCTTCAGTCTCCTCTATCCAGGTCAGTTCACTATCCAGTGTAGCGACGTGAAGGGATCGCAGGCGCAAGGGATAATCGGGCAAAACATGATCCCAGTGGAGGAGTCCGGCGACTTGTCTGCCCGGCTCCGGACAGACCCGGTACAGTGGACGATAAGAACAAGCGGGAGGCCTTGGCTCAATCTCACATGTCCACCGCCACTGCCCATCCAGCATTGAGGGCCTTGGTTTTTGCCGCGTACCTCATTCAGGAAGACTTGGGATATAGACTCACGCCGTTCCCATAAGAGGGCGTCAACCCTTTCGGGCGCCCCACATCTGCTGGAGTCCTAAGACTGGTGGGGGTCAGGAGTTGAGCAGGGAGTCGAAAAGCTCTCGCCAGCTTTCAGCAGACTCGCTTCCGTAGGTGACACCGGATACAACGATGCCGCCGGCATCGAGGGTGGCATAGGCGGCTTGACGAGTGACGTTGTAGCTCTTCAGCATGTCTAAATCGGCGGAGGTCATGTCCCAGGTGAATCCCTCGGACGCCTTGAAAGACAGTATCTTTTCTACGCTCTCAGAGGGGTCCACGCTCACCGCAAGAAAGCCCAAGCGGTCAGCGTATTCGGGGTGGACATCCTTCAGTTGCCTCAACGAGGCACGGCAGGTCGGTCACCACGTGGCGTAGAAGTAGAGGACTACGGGTTGGCCCTGCAGGCTGACCAGGGTAACCTGCTCACCATCCACAGTGGTCAGGGAGAAATCCGGGGCTTTCTGTCCCGGTTGGTGGCCTACATCCACCGGCGCTTGGGTGGGTAGTGAGGTGGATGTGGGCGCCGCTGTGGCTGGTTGTGTTTCCGCAGATGTGCCAGGGGCGGTGAGTGTGGAGGCTGGTAGAGCTGTCGGCGCGGAGGTGGGGGGAGCCGTTGGCGCGGAGGTAGGGAGAGCCGTAGGCGCACTGGTGGCGGGCGTTTCGCTGCCACAGCCGGCGAGCAGAACGGCGACCATAGACGCGCACAAAGCCAGGGTCAGCCATCTCGATATGCCAGTGAGGGTGATCATTACGCCTCTACATTTCCCTCGATTAAGGTCGGTTTCAAGTGTTGAGAATAACAGGTGAAATCTATGCTGTCCACCCCATTGAGGGTCGCTTCAGTCGAATCCTCAAAGGGCGACGGGGAAGTGAAGGCTCCTCACATTTCACCTGTTGACACATAGTCAGAACTTATCTCAAACTACCTCTCAAGCCCGCGGCTCATCCGAGTATACTGTCGCGGTTGAGACCGACGATTGGGGAGATGAATCTATGATGATCAGACGCATACTGGTAACCGGGCTGGCCTCTCTTGCCATCCTGTTCTCCGTCTCTTGCGGAGGACAGGACTCAGAGGAGTTGGCGGAACTGCAAAATTCAGTCACCTCCCTCCAGCAGGAGGTTGAGTCGCTGAGAGCGGATGTAGCCAACCTGGCGCAGAGATCAGTCAGCCAACCTGCGGAGGATATGTCCAGCCAGGTACTTGCGCTTTCAGAATCCGCGAATGCCATTGCCCAGGCATCCGCCGAACTTGAGGGAAGAGTGGCTGCCTTGAGTTCCGCGGACGATGGAGAGTACCAGCAGGTCGCTGAACTTCTGAGCGATCGTATTGACGCGCTGACGGCCCAGGTAGACGCTGTTGCCGATGGAATCCGTCAGCTGGGTGAGGAGACCTTCACCTTGCAGCTGCTGCACGTCTCTGACATGGACAGCTCCGTAGGAGCGCTGGCTGACGTGGAGAACTTCTCTGCTATTCTGGACGGCTTCAGGCGGCAGCTCCCCAACAACACCCTGGTCCTGAGCTCAGGAAACAACTACATCCCTGGGCCGCGCTACTACGCCGCTGCCGACGGCGCGATGGCTCATGTGCTGGGCGTGCCGGGGGAAGGCCGCGGGGACATCGCCTTCCTCAACGCAATGGGCTTCCAGGCGTCCGCTGTTGGCAACCACGAGTTTGATCGCGGCGCCGTGGCTTTTGCCGCGGCGATAGGCTCCGAGACCGAAGACGGCTCCCTCTACCCAGGCGCCATGTTCCCCTACCTGTCCAGCAACCTCGTGTTTGCCGCTGATGAGGACCTGACGGATATGGTGGCGCCCGACGGTCAGGAGGCATGGCTGGCAGGGGGAGGACTCGCTAAGAGCGCGGTCATCACCGTGGGAGGCGAGCGTATCGGGGTTGTGGGAGCAACTACGCCGGCCCTGAAGAGCATAACAGCTGCCAGCGGCGTCGAGGTGCTGCCTGCAAATGAAGAGAACATAGATGAACTGGCCGCCCTCATCCAGCAGGAGGTCGACGCACTGGTGGGTCAGGGCATCGACAAGGTCATTCTGCTGGCGCACATGCAGCGTATCGACGTCGAGAAAGAGTTGGCGACGAAGCTGGTGGACGTCGACATCATAGTTGCCGGCGGCTCCAACACCATTCTGGCAGACGCAACAGACCGCCTGCGCATCGGAGACGAAGCCGCAGGCGTCTATCCCCTGCCCTTCGAGTCCCCCAAAGGGGAGCCGGTACTCCTGGTCAACACCGACGGCGACTACCGGTACCTTGGGCGCCTGGTGGTGGACTTCGATTCGAATGGTCTGGCGCTCCAAGACTCCATTGATCCCTACGTCAGCGGCGCCTACGCCACGGACACGCAGGGAGGCCAGGCATTCGCCGGACGGCCCATCGCAGAGGTGACCATAATAGCCGAGTCCCTGCGAAACGTGCTCAGAAGCCGCGACGGCAACATTCTGGGGAAGACCGGCGTCTACCTGGCGGGCGACAGGCGGGACGTGCGCACCCAGGAGACCAACCTGGGCAATCTCACCGCCGACGCGAACCTTTGGTATGCCCGGCAGTACGACCCTGAGGTAGCGGTCTCCCTGAAGAACGGAGGCGGAATACGCGACAGCATAGGCCTGAAGGTCCAGCCGCCCGGTACCACCCGTCCGACCGATGTGGTGCTCCTGCCGCCGCCGGCCAACCCGGACTCCGGCAAGGAGGAGGGCGACATCTCACAGTTCGAAGTAGAGGGCGCAGTGCGCTTCAACAACGGACTGGTGATAGTTCCCGTGACCGCGCGGCAGCTCGTCGAAGTGGTGGAGCACACAATCGGGTTTGAAGGGGTCGGAGAGGCAACCGAGGGGCGGTTTCCCCAAGTGGGAGGAATGCGCTTCAGCTTCGATCCAACCGCGCCCGCAGGTGAGCGTGTCCGCTCTCTGGCTATCGTGGACGAAAACGGCGCGGTAGTCGACCGCGTGGTTGAGAATGGCGCTCTGGCAGGCGATCCGGAGCGTCTGATAAAGGTGGTCACCCTGGACTTCCTGGCAAACGGCGGCGACAGCTACCCCTTCCCGGTCCCCACCGCCGGTCGAGTTGACCTGGCGGGCGAGGTCGGCCAGTTCAGCGCCCCGGACCCCAGCTTCCCGGACACCAACGGGAACGGCGTCCTGGACGAGGCGGTACAGACTGACCCCGGCCTCGCAGACTTCGCCAGGACGGGATCCGAGCAGGACGCGCTGGCGGAGTACCTGGCAAAGTTCCACGCACAGACACCCTTCGACCAGGCGGAGAAGCCGCCCATTGAAGACCGGCGCATCCAGGACCTCAGCATTCCCGACAAGGAGGACACCGTGTTCGAACAGGAGACTGCGTAAATGACCGAAGAGAGCAAGGTTCCCGCGGTCGGCCGCAGGGCCGAGTCCCCGGACACCCTTGCACCCGATGGCTCTGAGATAAGGCTGCTGCTGGGCGAGCCGGAGGCCGCTACCAAGGCGTCCTTATGTGAAGTGACGCTGGGAGCCCGGGAGGTGTCCCGTCCTGTATGGCATCGCAGCGTGGAGGAGCTATGGTACGTGATTAAAGGGGTCGGCAGAGTGTGGCGCTGCCCGCCGGACAAGGACGCCGCAACAGTAATGCCAGTGGAGGTCAGCCCGGGAGACGCGCTGGTAATCCCGACGGGGTGGAGTTTTCAGTTCGCAGCCGGAGAGTCCGCGCTGACCTTCCTGTGCTTCACCTCACCTCCGTGGCCCGGCGAGGACGAGGCGCAGCCCGCTTCCCTTGGAGGCTTGGGCAGCCCAACGGTCTAGCTAACTCCTACGGGTAGTTATCGGTCCGCCTCGCACCAGAGACGGCAGCCGGTGACGCCCAGCGTGATTGGCGCCAGCGTATCGACTATCGCCCAGATGACCCAGGCCTGGTGGTTGCCCTCCAGGCTGTCGTTGCCAAGGGCCAGAAGCGACAGCCAGTTGTGCAGGAACAGGATGCTAACGGTGGCAGTCAGGTAGAAGAGCACGGTAGCCTCCAGATACCGGCGGGTAACTGGCCCGTCCAGGTCGCTATCGCTCTCCTCTCTTTTGTGGGCATAGTTGAATATCAGTGCCGACACCAGTCCGACGCCCATAAGTACGTCGAAAACGTACCATACCGCCAAAACATCAATGGAATCGACGAGGAAGTTGTTGGTGATGAAGTACACCGCCACCCCAACTCCCACCAGACTACCGGTAGTGCCGATGGACCTCCGACGCGTAGCGCCGCCCAAGTTCGGACCCGTTGCGGTCCAGCCACTCAGAGAGTTTGGTCTTTGCCCGCGGCGGAGCGCCCGACTTTGATTCCAGCAGACCCGCCGAAAGCCCCTTAATCTCATCCCTAGTGAGGATGATGTCCTTGAGAAACACGCCGAGAAACCTGACTATGGCATAAGTCACCAGCCAGGGCGCCGGCAGCACCAGACATCGGGTTTGAACCTTGTCTCTTATCAGCTTGACCATCTCGGCATAGGTGAAGATCTCGGGTCCCACGGCGTCGACCTCGGTGTTCCGCTCCTCCTCCACAGCTGCTACCGCAAGCTCGGCCAAGTCCTCCACGAACACAGGCTGAATATTGTAGCGGCCCGTCCCTGGCAGCAGAAACACAGGGAACCTGCGGAGAGCCCATGCAATGTTGTTGAGCAGGATGTCCTCCGTGCTATACAGGACGGTGGGCCGCAGAATGGCGTAAGAGACGCCGGACGCGCGCAGTGCGTCCTCCACATGTCCCTTACCGCGGAAGTAAGGCAGCGACGAGTGCGAGTCAGGATTGATAATGCTGATGTGGACGATGCGTCGCACCCCCGCGGCCTTGGCGGCATTGAACAGAGTCAGCGTTTCCTCCACACAGCGTTCAAAGGTGCGTTCTCCCAGGTTGAAACGGATCCAGTAGGTGTTGAACAGCGTGTCTGTGCCAACCAGAGTCTGCTCCAGCAGGTCCGGTCGGTCAAAGTTAAACGGTTGGACCTTTACACTGTCTCCAAATTGATTGTAGCGGTCAAGGTGGCCGGTGATTGACTGTACCAGATCTCCCTTTTTGAGTAGCAGTCCAGTAATGTATCGTCCGGTATATCCGGTGGCTCCGGTCACTGTATGGGTACGCAATTTGCTCATGGTTTCTCCCGATTGTTGACACCCCGTGGTCCATTATAGCAACAAACCACATACCCGTTTGCTATCACCTCAAGTCACGCCTGTTGACACAGTCATATCTTAGCCCAAACTAATCGCGTGCAGGTCCCCTGCTCATTCGAGAATACCGTCGCGTTTGAGACCGGGGAAAGGGAGACGAATCTATGCCGAGCAGACGCACATGGGCGGCGAGTGTGTTGGAGTTGTGCGCGCCACCACGTCGACTCGGAAGAGCGTAACCGCCGCCGGCTCTATTGAGACACTGCCCGCCTCTCCCTGGGGCTTGGGTGGCCCAACTGTATAGGTATATCCTGCGTGTAGCTACCGGTCCGCCTCACACCAGAGGCGGCATCCTGTGAGGCCCAAGGTAATAGGCAACAGCGTGTCCACGACAGCCCAGATGACCCACGCCGGGTCGTTGCCCTCCAGGCTGTCCCCGCCAAGGGCCAGCAGCGAGAGCCAGTTGTGCAGGAACAGGATGGTAACCACTACGGTCAGGTGGAAAAGAGCGGTGGCTTCCAAGTACCGGCGGGTAACTGACCCGTCCAGGTCGCTTTCACTCTCCTCTCGCTTGTGAGCGTAGTTGAAGACCAACGCCAGCCCCAACCCCACGGCCATGAGCACGTCAAAGACGTACCATACAGACAACACGTCAATGGAATTGACGAGGAAGTTGTTGATGATGAAGTACACCGCCACCGCCACGCCCACCACCACCATGTAGGCCCCGGCGAGTCTCTTCAGTCCGGTCATAGAGTCTCCTTAGCCTTCCGCCGGCGGTTAAAGTTGGATGCGGAACAACTTTCCATGGTTAGGATACACAAGCACGAGAAGGATGCGCTTGACCTCAGAAAACAAAAAGGAGAGTGGCAGGCGCGTAAAATCCGATGAAGCGCTGAACCGGCCCGGGGCCGCGCTCTCATATGCACGGCCCCGGGCGTCTTTAGTACATCTGCGGATGCAGAGAAGTAGCTATCGACATCTCAATGTCGCGTATAGCCCTGGTCATGGCCTGGCCGATGAGGTCAAGCCTGCGCACCTGCTCTATGCGCGGGGCCGCGGTCTCCAGCTCCTTGCTGGACAGCAGTTCACTGAAGATTCCGCATGCGTGCGCCAGTGCGATAATCACGATGTCGCGGGGATCCGGCACCTCGTCGCTGAACAGCACCTCCATGATACGCAGCTTCACCTCCCGCTCCACCTTCCCGTCAATGGCAGGGTAACGCCTGGAGCGGAACACCCACATGAAGCGGTCGTCCCTGGATTCCAGAATCCCGTGTTTGACCAGCCGTGAGAGAGATTCTTCAAGTATGGCCTCGCCTCGAGCAGCCGTGCGCTCTACCCAGTAGCGGGCGTCCTGCCCCTCCTCGCCTGCTGCGATATCCGCCAGCACAGCGTCCAGCAAATTGTCACCCAGTGGCGAAGAGTCGATCAAAACCAGCTTCTCAAGATCGGTGTCTATGCGGTACTCCAGCGCGAGGTCCATAAGCACTCCGCCTGCGAGGGCGTAGTTGAGCGACCAGTTCGGCACACGCGCGAATCTGCCATCGTCGTCAAGCAGCAGCAGGGTTATTTCCTCGGCGAATCTCAGCATAGCGCTACCTCTCCCCTCTTTTACTTACAACTCTGGATACCCTTTTATTATAGGGTATCCAAATTCCTCCAGCAACATCACAGGTGGAGCGCCGAACACCCCCGCCGGGCGCTACCCACTGGAGCAAGATCCCCTCAGGCTCTAAACTATTACTCTGGCTCAAGGGGCCAGTGCCACGGCCACGGGCCTGAACTAGAGTCAGAGGTCTGATTCGTGTGCTAAGCTCTGCACACAGGCCGTGCTCAAATGGGCTTGGCCCAGGAAGGATGTCTTTGATGGAAAAGGTGGGAGCTTCTTCGGCAACCAGAGTCACTTGCTCCATTGGTGTGAAGATTGGGAAGCTCGCGGCAGCCCTGGCGTTGGCGTTGCTCGCGCTTGGAGCGCTCACAGCCTGCCCGTCCGCCACGGACGATACCGACGCCACTCCAGACAGCCGGGGCTCCCCTACCACGACTTCGAGAACAGGCCAGGATATCTTCACCTCCACCTGCACCGCCTGCCACGGTGACACCGGTCAGGGCCAACCCAGCTGGCATATTCCCAAGGAGGACGGCACGCTTCCTGCGCCGCCCCTGAACGGCGAAGGTCACACCTGGCACCACCCGGACGGTTTCCTGTACAGGGTGGTTAGCCAGGGTGGAAGGATACAGGAGGGCCCGAGCGTGCCGGACTTCAAGAGTGGTATGCCCGCGTTTGGCGACAATCTAAGTCATGAAGAGATAGTAGAGGTACTCACGTACGTCAAGAGCCTCTGGAGCGGCAAGACCAGCCGCAGCGGCCTCTCGATAAGTGAGTCTCAGGCCTTCGTCAGCGAAGGTGATCCGTTTCCCGATAGCGGAAAATGACTACCGCCGCATCGACTCCATAGCTGCTCCGGTTAGTTGAAGCGCCCTACGCGGCTTGCCCTGCACTACCTTTTCTAGCAAGGCACCTTTTCTAGCAAGGCACAAAGAGGTGGTGTATTATGAGGCATATCCAAACAGATTTCCTTGGACTAGCGAGGCCGCGACCGGAGGACGAGCCAATGAACGTACTTGCGAATCGCAGACGCGTGGCGATAACGGTGGGGATGGCGCTTCCGGCGATTGGGTTCTTTCTGGCGCGGCCGTACATCGCCCAAGCTCAGGGGGTTGACGAGGAGACGCAGTTCATCCTCAACACCTTTATGTTCCTGGTCTGGGGAGCGCTCATCATGTGGATGTGCGCCGGATTCACCATGCTGGAGTCCGGCTCAGTGCGCACCAAGAACGCCTCCATGATCTGCCTGAAGAACATTGGTCTCTACTCCATTGCTGGCCTCGCATACTTCTTCATCGGCTACAACCTGATGTATGTAGACGTTGACAAGGTGATTGGCTCCTTCAGGTTCATGTACGGTCCGACAGTGGATGAGATAGCCCTGGTGGGTGGACAGGCCGAGGCGGTAGCCGGAGTGATCGAGAAGGGCTATTCTACAATGTCGGACTGGTTCTTCCAGATGGTATTCGTTGCTACCGCCGCCTCAGTGGTGTCCGGCGCCATTGCCGAGCGCATAAAGATATGGCCTTTCCTGCTATTCACGCTGATCCTGACCGCCATAATCTACCCCGTCGTGGGTGCGTGGACGTGGGGCGGCGGGTGGCTCAACGACCTGGGGTTCAAGGACTTTGCCGGCTCCACCATTGTACACGGCACTGGCGGATGGGCAGCCCTCGCGGGCATAATGCTCGTGGGGCCCAGGCTTGGCAAGTTCCGGAGCGACGGCCGAGTCAGGCCAACCCCTCCCTCAAACGTACTTGTGGTAACCCTGGGCGTCTTCATCCTCTGGTTTGGCTGGTTTGGCTTCAACGGCGGATCGCAGCTGGCGCTGGGGAGCGCTGCCGACGCGGTGGCGATGAGCCATGTCCTGGTCAACACCAATCTGGCGGCAGCCGCTGGCGTCGTGGCGGCGCTGTTGGTGTCGCGGCCCATCCTGGGGCGTATGGACCTCTTCGCAGGGCTGAACGGGGCGATAGCCGGGCTTGTCTCCATCACCGCAGGACCCGACATCACAGAGCACTACTGGGCCGTCATTGTAGGGGCCGTCGGCGGGGTCATATGCACCGCCGGACTGAAACTGCTGGAAAAGGTAAAACTGGACGACGTGGTTGGCGCCATCCCCGCACACCTGTTGGCCGGAATCTGGGGGACTATGGCGGTCTGCCTCACCTCCGGCGGGCAATTCCACATACAGCTGCTGGGCGTTGTCTCCGTGGGAGCGTTCGTGTTCGGGACTACGTGGCTACTGTGGCGCGTGATGGCCTGGACGCTGGGCGTCCGGGTATCACACCAGGTGGAGCGACTGGGCCAGGACGTCGGCGAGCTGGGCATGGAGGCATACCCGGAGTTCGTGCTCATGCCGGAGGATTTCGAAGAGGACTAGCCGCGCGCCAGCCCATTCAGTGTACAGCCGGAATCTGTCTTCTGCCATCCTTATGGCAGGACAATGGAGTCGTACATCTCCCTCGCAAGCTCCGGGTACTCTAAATCCCTTTGCCCGGTTCTCTCCTGTACGGTGTCCCTGATAACCCGACTTATCTCTCCAAGATCGCCGTCAGGAGTAACTGACTCAAAGTAAGGAAGTATTTCGTCGGCCTCCATATTGACAAGCTTCAGGAACAGCTCGTACAGCGAGCTTCCCGAGAGTCGTCCGTTGCTCTCAAACTCCTCCCGGAGATGAGCTAACTCAGGATCTTTTAGTACCGCCGTCCATATGAGCAACCTTCCTCTGTCGTAGGCTTCCGGACCGTACACCTCAGAACCGGGCAGAGTCACGGAGGAGATTAGAATGGAGTCTATGTAGGAGTCCGGGATATGCCAGCCTTCCGGCAGGGCGGATGTCTCTACGCCGGTATGCTCCGCCAGAATCCTGAAGTTGGCGGCCTCGAAAACCATTGCCGTGGCTTCTACAAAAGCCCTCCAGGTCTGTAACTCGTCGGGGTATTGGAACACTTCGTTCCACTCACGCCATTGATCGGGGTTGAGAATGTCGTGCAGGCTGTGTCCCACTTCGTGAAACACTACCGAGAGAGCCCTGGGAAGAAGATTGTCAGCATTAACGTACATATGCGTTCCGTCGTTCTTTTCACGGCAGCACCAACCCGCCCGCGCCTTGAGGCTTGGGGGAGCTCCCTCCTCTTCCGTAACCCGCCAGTAGTCCTCCGTTGAGAGGATTCGGATCACATATCTCTGCTGGGTGGGAGAACTCCCGGTCAGGTGGTAGTAGGTGTTCTCAAAGAGCTCAAGAAGCAGGTTGGAGTTATCGGACTTGATTGCCCCCTCAGATGTGTACGTAGTTGAGAAGGTCTGCCGCACAGGCCTCACGGTCCTATCCAGCAGGTCTTTTAGCTCCCCTGAAGACAACGGTTCAAATGGTATGGGAGTCGGGGTAGGCACTGGAGTCGCCGTTGGAGTTGGTGTGGGAACAGGTGTCGGCGTTGCGGTAGCCGTTGGAACTGGTGTCGGCGTTGGAGTAGATGTAGGAACCGGGGTAGGTGTTGGAGCAGGCGCCGCCGTTGGGGTTGGGGTTGCCGAAGGAACTGGGGTGGACGTTGCCGTGGGAACCTGCGTTGGTGTGGGTTCAGGAGTCCACGTGGGCGCGGGTGTCCAGGTGGGTTCAGGAGTCCAAGTCGGCGAAAGGGTGGGTGTAGGGACCGGCGTTGGGGCTAAAGTGGGCGCCGATGTTGATGTTGATATTGCAATATCTGAGGGCGGTATTGTCGGGGCCACGGAGGTGCACCCGGCTATAACTATGCAGGCAATCAATCCGGCCAGCGCCACCTGCTTTATCATAGTGCTTCCTTCTCCTACTGAGCTTTCAGGGATGGCTCTTGGTGAAGGATAAAGCAAGCCATACGCACAGTCCAGGAATACTGTCGGAAAGACCTTAGCTTAGTTCCATGCCAAAATCATGGATGACGGGATATGCAGCCAGCACTGTGATATCCTCCCAACGCTTGACACCGAGCGCAAACAATACTTAACAGCACAATGTAGTGTATAGGATTCTTGGAAATATGCCGCTTAATTTGACACTCAGACGCACCCTTGCCTTGCTCGTGGTCTCATCCCTGCTCCTGCTGGCGGCCTGCACGGACGAGACCGGCGCCACTCCTGACTCGCAGCCTACGCCCACCCCCGAACCCGACGTAGTAGAGCGGCTCAGGAAGAACGCCGAGGAGTTTCAGTACACCGTCGGGAAGCGCGGCGGGGCCCTGACCGTAGCCACCATTTCCGAGCCTCTTACACTCAACCTCGCCATTTCCACCGACGCCGGTTCGTCCGGCGTCCTGGGATATCTCTTTGACGGGTTGACCGAGACCTCGTGGCTGACCGACCGGGTGGAGCCGGCGCTGGCGGAGTCTTGGGAGAGCTCGGACGACGGCCTGACATGGACATTCCACATTCGCGGGGACGCAACCTGGCACGACGGACAGCCCTTCACCGCCCACGACGTGGACTTCACATTCAACCGCATCATATACAACCAAGACATCCCGGCCAGCAGCCGCCCGTCGTTCCGCTTCCGCTTCCTGGACGAGGCGAGCGGCATATGGGAAGAGTCGTCCATGACCGTCACCGCGCTGGACGACTACACCGTCCAATGCGTGCTGCCCACGTCCTTCGCCCCGTTCCTCCGCTCCATGGGCACAGCGATATATCCCAGGCACATCCTGGAGGCGCACGTGGACGACGGCACATTCACCTCCACCTGGGACATCGACACGGACCTGTCCGAGGTCATAGGCACCGGCCCATTCACCATCGGAAGCTATGTCCCGGGCGAGCGGGTGGTCTTGCAGCGTAACCCCAACTACTGGCTCAAGGACGATGAGGGCAACAGCCTGCCCTACTTGGACGAAGTGATCCAGATAATAGTCCCGGACTTCGATGCCGAACTCACCAGTTTTCTGAACGGCGAGTCGGACACATACGGGGTGCTGGGAGAGGACCTCCCACAGCTGGAGCCGCTGCAGGAGGAGGGAAACTTCACCATACACAGGCGTGGACCCGCCTTCGGGACTACCTTCCTGGGATTCAACGTGAACCCGGATGAGATTGGCCCTGGCGCGCCATTTGTGGCGCCGGAGAAGCTGGAGTGGTTCCGCAACACGCAGTTCCGTCAGGCCATTGCCCACAGCATTGACAAGGACGCCATCATCAACGACGTGCAGCACGGTCAGGGCTACCCTCAGTGGTCGTCCATAAGCCCCGCCGCAGGTGATTTCCACAACCCGGACGTTCGGAAGTACGAGTACGATCTGGACAAGGCCAACGAAATCCTGGACGGACTCGGCTGGACGGACACCAACGGCGACGGAGTACGGGAGGACGGCGAAGGCAACGAGATAGAGTTCACGCTGATAACCAACATGGGCAACAGCGTACGCGAGAGGGTCGGTGAGATACTCAGCCAGGGAATGAAGGATATCGGCTTGAACGTGGACTACAAGCTGGTTGAGTTCGGGGAACTGGTCTTCAGCCTGACCGTATCCTACGCCTGGGAGGCCATGATCGTAGGCTTCACCGGAGGGTCGGACCCATACAGCGGCATCAACTTCTGGCACAGCAGCGAGGGCCTGCACCTGTGGTACCCGTACCAGCCGGAGCCCGCAACGGAGTGGGAAGCCGAAATAGACGACCTGTATATCAAGGGCAGCCAGGAGCTTGACCACGAAAAGCGGGTGGCATACTACCACCGCGCCCAGGAGGTCGCCGCCGAGAACGTGCCGGTCATCTACACAACGCTCTCTGAACGTCTGACCGCAACCCGCAACATATTCGGCAACACGACGCCGACCCTGTACGGGCTTTGGGACACCCGCTACCTCTTCCGGACTGACATCTAGTCCAGGGTAGAAGACACAGAGTCAGCGTTGTCAGTCACTATTGACACGCTCAATAGGTTTAGCTAGTCTTTGAGAACTTGGCGTTGTCAGATCCGCCCGCCGCCGGCGCTCGAAGGTCGAACCTCGCCTCCAAGCGAAAAGATTAAGACAACCGACGATCTAACGTCCCAGCCGGACACAGAGCGGACCTGGGTAGGAGTGAGTTCTTTGGGTAGTCCCGGTCAATCGCAGCCAAATCAGGAGCAGGAGAAGCGTCCCAACATCTTCGCCCGCTTCGATCGCCATATGCAGGGCAGGACAATGGCCGGCCTGCTTAACCTATTGCCCCTGCTTGCAACAATTGTCGTCATCCTCTTTTTTGTAAGCCACGCAGACAACCTGATTCGGCCACTCCCCATTGTGGCAGGACAACCCTGGGACTTTACTGGCATTGGGATAATCGTACTCTTCTTCCTCTTCTATTTAGTGGGACTCATGGTCATCATCCCCCCGGGACGCCGGCTGATAGACGCATTGAACTTTGTTCTTGCGCGCACTCCAATAGTCAAGACCATATTCGGAGTCACCAAGCAGGCTACGACAGCCATTACGTCGCAATACAACTTCAGCCGGGTCGTGTTCCTGGAGTGGCCCCGGGAGGGCATGGTTGCGATGGGCTTCGTAACCGGCCGCATCCACTCGCGCGCGAGTAACCATGCCATGGTTGTGGTATACATTCCCACAGTACCCAACCCGACTTCCGGGAACATGGCCTTTGTGTTGGAGGACGACATTATTGAGACGGACCTCAGCGTTGAGGCGGCAATGAAGCTCGTCTTCTCAGGCGGTATAGTCCTGCCGGAAGTAATCACCCTGGCGAGGGTGCCCAGAGACCCCGACGAAGCGTTCCACCGTTTGACAGGTCAGTTCCGGGCCGAACGCTAGTTTGGCACAGCGTTTCCAGAACAGATTCAAGCGCCAACCCCTCCGCGGTTTCGGCCAAGCGTGGGCTATAATCCCGTCCTCTTGCACGGCTACCCCAGTCTATTCCGGGAATCCGGCTCTTTCCACTGAACGGCTCTAGTCCTGACCTTGCTCCTCATCCTCATCCACTTCTTCGCCTACCTCCTGTTCCGTTACCGCCGCCACCATGACCAGTGGCAGATCTATGATCATCTCCGTATACTCGCCCGGTTCCGAGGTGGCCCTGATGGCGCCGCCGTGCTGCCGGATAATATCGCTGGATATGGCAAGCCCAAGCCCCGTCCCCTGGTCGGTGGGCTTGGTGGTGAAGAAGGGGTTGAATATCTTATCTATAACGTCGTCCGGTATCCCATTGCCGTTGTCCCTGATACGCACCTCTATCTGCTCTTCGTTGCGCCGTGTGGTGAGCCAAACGGTAGGGAAATAGGCCTCCGAACCATTCCCCGCCTCCACACCGGCGATTCGCTTTTCATGGGTGGCGTGGCAGGAGTTGCTCACCATGTTCAGGAATACGCGGCCAAGTTCCTGGGGTATAACGTCCAACTCCCCCACATCCGGGTCGAAGTCCTGTTGCAGGTCAAGCTGGAACTCCGTATTAGTCGCTCTGGCGCTGTGGTAGGCCAGCTTGGAGTATTCGTCTACCAAACCGTTGATGTCCGTGGATCTGTGCTCTCCTGAGCCGCGGCCCATCATAAGCATATCGTGGACAATGCGGTTGGCGCGGCTGCCGTGGGTGCGAATTCGCTCCAGATTGCTGCTCAGGTCCTGAGAGATATCCTGGATGAGACCCCTCTGCTCCTCGTTCAGAGTCTCTCCCCCCTCTTCAAGGATTTCATTCAACTCCTGAAGAAGCTCTGCCGAGACCTCAGAGAAGTTGTTGACGAAGTTGAGGGGATTCCTGATCTCATGGGCCACTCCAGCGGTGAGCTCACCAAGGGCCGCCAGCTTCTCGCGCATCACTATCTGGTCCTGCGCCCTCTGCAAGTCTGCCAGAACGATCTCCAGTTCCTCGTTCTTCCCTTGCAGCTCCTGAGCCAGCTGTTCCACCAGGTTCAGTCTCTGTATTTCAAGAGCGTGCTGACGGAACACCTCCAGCGCCGCGGCCATATCAGCGACCTCATCTCTCCCGCCAATCTCCACCTGGGCCTCCAGGTCTCCCCTGGCCATACGACGCATCCAGTCTGACAGCATTCCGAGACGGCGCAACAGGATCCGCCACACAAATTGCCAGGATATGAGCATAGCTGCGGCTACGCTTATCGCGGTGATAGCGAGCAGCAGGGTACGCCCAGTCAGAATTGCTTGTGTCGATGCTTCGGTAGCCGCCTGTACACTCAGGTGGGCTGCGTTTACAAGGCCATCCACCTCGTCCACAAGCTCAACAGCTATATTTCGGTTTGTCGCGAGGAGGGACTGCTGACTCTGGAGAAGCTCAAGCTCCCGGGCGCGCAGATCAAACCCGTTCCCCTCCCCCATGCCCAGATCAAAAAGCCATGTAAAGATAGGGATAAGCACCGCGCGAACCTGGTTATCCTGAAGGCTGTCCACCCTTCTATCTATGCGGCTGGCGATTGCCTCAAACCGCTCGCGCAGCGGCTCTATCAGAGGCGCTTCCGAGAGGCTGAAGACGCTGACCAGGAGCTGCGTTGCGACGTTGGCGTCGGCCTGAACTTCGGCAAGACTACGATACAGGCTTACTTCATCTTCCGTGAAGTAGAACTGCGGAATCGCCGGGGGCTCGCCCGGATTCCTAAATCCCGTCAACGTATAGAAATACTGGTTGTCCACCGCCGGAACCACAGTGGCGTCCAGTCTGGTGTTAACCGTTGTAAGCTGGTCTCTCAGGGCATCCCTCTGCTCAGTTACTATAAAGAGCTCATCCATGGAGTCGGTTATAAGCTGGATGTTTAGCACCAGGGAGTTGGCATGGTCGCGTATCCGTTGGACGCGGGCATCTCCCGTGCCCCTCTCCTCAAGAGTGTCTATCTCTCCCTCAAGCGCCGAATGGGCGTCTTCAATGAGAGCGGCAACCTCACCAAGGTCCCTGGCATCTGCCGCGGACGTCAGCCGCGGGGCCGCGGTCACCAGGGTGTTGCTGTGCTGAGCAATACCGAACGCCGCCTCCAACTCCGGAACGCTTCCCTCGTTCACTCTGCTCTGGACCTCACCAACCTGGTTGAAAGAGAACCAGCCGACAAGGCTTGCCGCCACGGTCATCGCGACCGCGCCGCCAATCACTACGTACAGCTGGGTAGAGATGCGAAATCGCAGGCCTACTATGCTCTTCAGTTTGCCAATCATTGCTCCGCGTCCCTCAAAGAAGTGACTGGGTGAACAAGGCCATCCTCCCCGATCACTGTCAGGAAGACGGTGTCCGATCCCTGGTTATCGCCGCGCCCGTAGCGGAGTTGGAACCCATCAATGTCAATTACATCCGCTCCCCGCAGACTCTCCAGGAAGCAGGCCCTATCGACTTCCCGGCCGCACCCTTTCAAGCCGTCAATAGCCAGGCGGCCGGCCAGATAGCCCTCAAACGATACAAAGCCGGGTACAGCCTCCGGGTCGTAAGCGGAGAGAGCATTGCGATAGGTAGCAACTATGGGAATCGTGTCGTCCATAGGCGAGGGCACCACCTGGGTAATGTAGACCCCGGCCCCGCCGGAGCCAAGCTCCTGAGCCAACGCGTTGGTCCCCACGAAGGAGACGGTCATAAATACGGGGTCCATGCCAATCTGGTGCGCCCAGGAGATCAGGGCCGCAACCGGCTCGTAAGCTCCTACCAGGATAACCGCTTCCGGGTCTCCGTGCCGCAGGTCCAGTAAGGCGGTCTTTACCGCCGTTGTGTTGCGCGGATAGACCCCAATTGCCACCGGCTCCATGCTGCGCCGGTCCAGCGCCAGCTTGACTCCAAGGTACCCGGCGCGTCCGAAGGAGTCGTCCTGGTGCAGCACGGCTATTCTTTCAATGCCAAGGTCATCAATCAAGCGTGAAACCATCTCCGCGGTCTCCTGGAAATAGGAAGCCCGCAGATTGACTACACTGTTCAGCTTTGCGTCCCGCAGGAAATCGGCCCCCGTAAAGGGCGCTACATATGGAACGCCTGAATCCTCGGTAATCGGGACAGCAGATCTGGACGTCGGCGTGCCCACAGCGCCAATAAGAGCAAAGACCTCTTCCTCATTGATCAGGTGGATGGTGTTGGCGATAGCCATTTCCGGCTCGTACTCGTCGTCAACGGACATCAACTCCAGCAGACGCCCATTGACGCCACCTTGCCGGTTGACCTCGTCGAATGCGGCCTGAATGCCAAGTCTCATGCCCACACCCAACTCCTGGGCTGGGCCGGTGAATGCGGCGGACTGTCCGAAAAGAATACGGTCGTCCGTGACTCCGGGATCAGACAGTTCAACTGTAGGAGTTGGAATCACTTCCGTGGGGACAACCACAGTGACTTCAGGGGAGCCTGGACAGGCTACCAGAACCACAGAAGCAGCCAGAGCAAGCGCTACCCACGCCCCCCTCCGAATCAGAAGAGCCTCCGGCAGACGCCTTGCCAGGTCCATTTACGTCCTGCGGGCGACCAGCGTCAGATGGTTTTTCCCTTGATCTCGCCGATAGCTCATATCGTCCATGGTAGTACGTACTAAGTGGAGTCCAAGGCCACCCACGCGCCTGTCCTCAAGATCCGAAGCTATATCGGGCTGTGGGGCGTCATTCAAAGGATCGAATGGCTTGCCGTCGTCAACGACCTCAATTGTGATCGCACCATCTTCGGAGGTCAGGCAAATGTCGAACTCATGGACGCCCTCATCGTGGGCGTAGTCTATGATGTTAAGACCCAACTCCTCAAGGACCAGATTAATGCGGAAGACGAGGCCGTAGGCCCAACCCTCTCTGTTTCCAATCTCTTCCACAAACGTGGCGATGTTAATCAGCTCATCGCGAGCGGTTGTTACCGTTATACAAGCCGTTTCACTCACAACTAACCTCGGCGTATAATCAGGCATGTAGCATCATCAAACTGGGGAGTGTCGCCGGCGAACTGGCTCATAGCAGTGAAGATACCCTGGACGGCGACCTCTGCGTCCTTGGGCGGGGATGTCACAAAGACACTCTGCAAGCCATCTACACCGAACTGCTCGCCTTCGCTGTTCAAGGCTTCTGTAACTCCATCCGAATAGAGCACAACGCTTTCTCCGTGCGCCAGGTTGACGGAATCCTGCTCGTAGTCCAGGTCTGGCCACGAACCAAGGGCCACACCACCTGTCAGCGGAAGCAGTGTTGAGCTGCCGTCCGCCCGGACGTAGAGCGGTGGGTTATGCCCACCATTGGCGTAGATGAATTCTCCGCTCTCAGGATCGAATTCCGCATAGAAGATGGTAACGAACATCGAAGCCTCGTTGTCTTCGTTAAGGAGGTCGTTCACCTCGCGAAGCACCTCACCGGGACCTGTGCTGCCAATGGACGCGCCCTTCAACAGCGTACGGCTGGACATCATGAATAGGGCCGCGGGCACACCCTTGTCAGATACGTCTGCAACGGAAACGCCAATACACCCATTCTCCAAGCGCACAACGTCAAAGAAGTCGCCGCCCACGTTGCGCGCAGGATTCATGTTGCCGAAGACCTGATAGTCCTCACCCGACGGAAAGTGGCTGGGGAGGATAGACTGCTGCATCTTACTGGCAACGTCAAGCTCGTTCTGAATAGCAACCAGCTTGTCGCGTGACGAGAGAGCCTCGCGCCAGTCCGCAACGTGCTGCAACGTCCGATCTATGGTGACCTGAAGGTCTTCAAAGTCAAGGGGCTTGGTGACAAAATCAAACGCCCCCCTGTTCATAGCGGTGCGGATGTTTTTCATGTCTCCGTAAGCCGATATGATCACCGCGCGTATGTTTGGGTCAACCGCAGGTATCTGCTCAAGGAGAGTGAGGCCGTCCATCTGAGGCATATTGATATCAGAGAGCACCATATCAATGCCCTCTTCATGCGCCAACTGCTCAAGGGCCTCGATGCCGTTGTGCGCGAATAAGAACTCATAGCGGCCGGCCCGAATACTGCGCCTCATGCGCTGCAACATGAGGGGTTCCAGATCAACTTCGTCATCGACCACCAGTATCTTGTATGGTCTCTCGGTTGACGTCACTTCGACCCCCTGTTTGCTCTATACCGTATCTGCTGCATTGCCCAAGCCAAGCCCCAGTGGCGCCTCACGGACGGGCCACGTGAAGTAGAACCTGTCAATCAACCACCGAGAGCGGAAATCGCTTCGTCCTGTGAAGCGTGAATGGGGATGATCTTGTCAAAACCACTGACCTCGAAGATCTCACGAACCGGCTCAGAGAGGGAGCAGAGCGCAAATTGCGCCTCTCTTCTCTGAAGCGTTTTGGCCGTCATCAGGACAACACGAATACCCGCGCTGCTGATGTACATGAGGTCCTGAAAGTTCAGGATCACGGCGCGGTCTCCCTCTTCAATCACTGAATCCAGGTCATCCTGGAACTCCCGGGCATTGGTGCCGTCAATCCGCCCCTCTGCCTTTGCGACCAGGGTGTCTCCCTCACGTTCTGTGTTGATTGCCATGATACTGTCTCCCTACACGTGCAGATATGATTTTGTCCCGCTACTATTTAGACCAAGACTACAACAATACCCGTTGGGAAGGCAATACCTGGCGCGAGTGTATACAGGGGGTTAGGAGAACTTATAGACCAGGACTATAGCAGCATACGGAAACAACGACTGAAGCTTATTCCCGTGAGGCTTCCCCGAACCATGCCACCGTGTTTCTCAGGCCGTCCTCCAGAGAGAACCCCGGTTGCCACCCCAGCCCCTGGCGCGCGCCTGTGATATCCAAGTATATCTTGAACACCTCCCCGGGTTTGGCCGGTCCGTAACCCGCTTCCAGGGGATAGCCCGTGATCTCCTTCAGCAGGGAGAAGATATGGTTTACAGATGAACCTCTTCCAGTGCCTATGTTGAATGCCTTGCCACTCCCCGTATCCAGGGCCTTTACGCTGGCCTCGGCGACATCGCTGACGTGGAGAAAATCCCGTTCCTGCTCCCCGCTGCCGTTGATTACCACCGGCCTCCCTTCCAGCATCGCCCGGGAGAATATGGCGACCACGCCCGCCTCTCCGAAGGGGTCCTGCCGGGGGCCGTAGACGTTGCCCAGTCGCAGTATGGTGTAGTCCAGGTCAAAGGACTCTCCATAGACGTACAGGTATTTCTCGACGGCGTACTTTGACACCCCGTAGTGGGACAGGGGTTGCACGGGGTGGGCCTCGTCGCAGGGAAGATAGACTGGGTCGCCATAGATTGCTCCTCCGCTGGAGGTGTAGACGACTTTCCTGACTCCGTATTTGACACAGTTTTGCAGGAGGTTGAGTGAGCCTCGGACGTTGGTATCCGCATCGGCAACGGGATCCTGCATGGATTTCTGCACGCTGATCTGGCCCGCATAGTGACACACGTACTCCGGCCTCTCCTCTGAGAACACCTCCTCCAGAGTCGACGCTGCTATGTCCGTCCGATACAAAGGCACATCCAGAGGGAGATTGGAGACATTGCCGGAGCGGAGGTCGTCCACCACGGCCACGTGATGCCCCAGCTCCAGCAGCCTCTCGACGACGTGCGAGCCTATGAATCCGCCGCCTCCCGTGACCAGCACCCTCGCGGCCGCCATCAGGTCTGCTCCTCAACGATGCTATCTCGCTTCATGGGTCTGGAGTATAGCAGAGGCGTATGGCAAGCGGAAGAAGGAGAGAACCCAGGATGCCGTCAGCTAAAGTACGCCTCAAGGGCTTCGCGAGACGTGTATCGGAAGCGATAGCCCGTGTCCCGCTCCACCTTGCCAGTGTCCACCAGCCAGGGATAGCGTATGAAGTCCAGCCCCGCAGCCGGTGAGTCCTTCTGAAGTCGCAGCGTCCAGGACGCCTGAACCAGTGGATATAGCAAGAACGACGGCACTCTCAGCAGCTTCTTGCCGGACAGAGCCACCATCTCGCTGTAGGACACGGTCCCTCTGCCTGCCAGGTTGAAGACCCCCCGAAAGCGGTCCTCCCTTGCGGCCAGTGTCATCAGCTCCATCAGGTCGTATTCGTGGAGTAATTGGAGTAGAGGATCGTATCCGCGGACTGCCACCAGGAATGGCTTGGCAAAGGCTTGGGTGATGAAGTTGTCCGCCCCGGGCCCCATGACGACGCAGGAGCGGAGCACGGTTACTCTAACGTCCTGGTGGGTATCACCGTGCTTCTCGAAGATTTGCTCCGTCAGGAACTTGTCCAAGGCATACTGGAACTCAGGGTTGGGCCTCAGTGGACTCTCCTCAATAAGCAGCGGAGCGTTGTCGTGGCGCGCCCCGTAGACGGTTGCGCTGCTGAGGTAGACGATGCTCTTGACCGCCGCCTCAGCGCAGGCATCGAGCACGCTGGTCGCCCCCAAGGTGTTCACGAGACGAGTGGAATTTATGTCGTGGCTTGGCCGCATCACAAAAGCCAGGTGGACCAAGGTATCGACGCCCCTCTCACGGAAGAGGCCTCCCAGTGGCTCCTGAACGTCTTTCCGGAAGAAGACCACCTTCTCGGATGTGGAGACGGACAGCGGCCTCCGGTCTATCGCAACAATCTCCTCCACGTCAGGCTCAGCTTCCAGGCGCGAGACCAGTCTGGAGCCAATATAGCCTGCGGCCCCGGTAACGGCGATTCTCAGACCTGCCTACTCTTCCTGGACCTCGTCCACAAAGTCGAAGACCAGGTCTCCAAGGCCGGCGACAACAAATCCCATGCCTATCTTATGAGTACCCTTATTCAGAGAGATACCCTCCACCTGTATTGTGGAGATAAGATTCATCTCCAGGCTGAAAGTCTTCTCCTCCGACACCGCGTCAAATGGAAGCCTTCCATCGGCAACGGTAAAGAACGTCCTCTCCATTGGCATCTCATCCCCATCCACCGTCAGGGGCAT
Organism: Dehalococcoidia bacterium; assembly: GCA_965218945.1. Classification (GTDB taxonomy): domain Bacteria; phylum Chloroflexota; class Dehalococcoidia; order Lucifugimonadales; family UBA2985; genus DAOUJW01. The sequence continues at coordinate 933,557 of OZ244718.1, read as the reverse complement.
GAGCTTCCTGGCCTGCCCCGACCCGAGACTGTTTTGCAACTGGAACTGGAAGCCGCCCGGCATGTTGCGCAGACTGCCCTTCAAATAGAGCCTACGCAGGATAAACCCTGGTACTCTCATAGCGCCACCTCCTGACGTTAAGGTATTATCTGCCGCTACGCTTGAGGCAGATTGTTCTTCATCAAGTATAGAGACCTCTCCGTCTCGACGATATCCTGGGGAAGCGGATTTGCCCCGCTCAGCATGGAAGACAAGACGAAAATCTGAGCCGCCCTCTCGACAAGTTCGCACACGCTGAGGGCCTGCTCAGCCGTTGCGCCCGCGCCAAGGAGTCCGTGGTTCCTCAGGATAACAGCTCCTCGATCCTCCAGGGCCAGGCAGGCCTTCTCCGCAAGCTCCTCGCTTCCGGGAAAGCCGTAGTCCGCCACCCTCACAGTACCCCCAACGGCAACAACCAATTCGTCGATTATAGGCGGCAGGTCCAGCCCTGTCACCGCCAGGACTGTGGCATAGACCGAGTGGGTGTGTACGACCCCGCCAACATCCTTCCTGACCTTGTACACCGCCGCGTGGGTTAGGGTCTCTACCGAGGGCGTCAGATCGCCCTCTACCGGGTCTCCGGCGAAGTCCACGACTACAAGGTCGTCCATCTTCATCCGGTCGTAAGGCATCTGAGAGGGCGTTATCAGCAGCAATCCGTCGTCGCCGGCTCGCTGCAAGCACATGCTGACGTTGCCGCTAGCGCCCGCCACGAGACCACCGGAGGACATTCGCTGCGCCACGCTCAGCAACGCCTCCCGCTCGCTGTCCCACTTGCTCATATTTGGCCTCTCCTAGAGAGTCATGTCCTCCAGATTGGACCCAAGCGTACACCACCGCTCGTAGTAGTCCTGGTACTCGGCGGAGGTAGCCGGGTCCGGCTCGACGCATTGCAGGTCTCCCCGCATAGCCTCCGAGGCTTCGGCAAGGGAGTCATAGGCGTCCGCGGCCACTGAAGCAGCCATAGCCGCCCCCAGGCCGCTGACGTGAGGAATCTCGGCCTTGTAGACCTCCCTGCCAAGAACGTCGGCTATCATCTGCACAAAGACTGCATTGTTGGTCATCCCGCCACCCACACATATTCTACCAGCCCTGCGCCCCGTTATGCTCTCTATTTGCGTCATGTTGAACTTGACCGCAAAGGCGATGTTCTCCAGGATGGCTCTGGCCACGTGGCTTCCGTCCAGGCCGTAGTGAGTGGTGGGCACCGGCATTATTATCCCTCCGAGTCTGAACCCAACCTTTCCCATGTCCATCCTGGATGGCCCCATCAGGGCAACCACACCGTTGGAGCCCGGAGGCGCGTCCCTGACCATTCTCTCCAAAGACTTCAGACCACTGCCTGCACCCCTGCCCCGGAACGCCCTGATCATCCAATCGAGGGCGTAGCCGGCCACCCCTGTGCTGCTCTCCACGACGTAACCATTAGGCACAACGTGAAGCCCGGTCCACGTGGCCTTACCAGGCGAGAACATGGGGCGAGACGAAACCTGCTGAACTGGCGCGCTCCACCCGGCCACAAGGCCGGCGTCGCCTTCCGATGTCACGCCCATCCCCAGCAGGCCGCACTGGGTGTCGGCCCCTCCGACGGCTACGGGCGTATCCGGGGTCAGTCCGACGCTGTCGGCAACATCAAGCGCGATTCCCCCCAAAAGCGTTCCGGCAGGCCGTAGCGACGGGTAAAACGGCAGCTCCGTCCCTAACTCCCTGTGAAGGGACTTGCACCAGTCTCCTTGTCTTAAGTCAAGAAGACCCGCCTCCCCCGCCAGGGAGGGCTCGCACGCCAGGTTCCCTGTCAGGTGATACGCCACCCAATCCGCCAAGGGGAGCACACTTTGGATCCGATTGTACCTCCGCGGGCTGTGTGTCCAGAGCCATTTGAGCTTGGCTGGGGTAAAGAAGAAGGATGGCAGATGACCGGTGGTATCGTAGATGACATCCCCGTGGATTTCGTCCATAGCAGCGCCTTCGAAAACGGCCCGGAGGTCCATGTTAGGTCCGGCGTAAACCTCTTTGCCGGTCTCGTCCAGTGCAACCACGCCCTGCCTCTGGCTGGTTATCCCCACCGACGCCACGTCTTCGGCGACGAGACCAGACATGCCGAGGGCCTCTCCAACAGCCCGGCCAACCAGCGACAGGAGCCGCTTGGGGTTGAACTCCCTGGCGGTGTCCGGCGCGCCTGCGGGCTTAAAAGACGCCCAGCGCTTGGAAACTGCGGCTGTACAGCAACCCTCCGCGTCAACAATAAGGCACTTCACGCTGCTGGTTCCGACGTCCAGTGCCATGAAATGCCTACCGCTCATAGGACTCGTACACTTGGGGATTGACCAGGTTTAGGGGTCTCATTTCGTTGGCAAAGCGCAGAACATCCGACACCATCATGCTCGTGTACCTTTCCAATGTGCCGTCGGTCGCGCCCCCAATGTGCGGCGTCAGAATCACGTTGTCCAGGGAGAGGAGCGGGTCGCCGGGCTGGAGAGGCGCTGCTTGGTGGACGTCCAGAGCGGCCCCCGCAATCCGTTGCATTCTCAGCGCCTCAACCAGGGCGCGGGTGTCCACCAGCGAGGGCACGGCGGTATTTATCAGAAATGCTCCGGGCTTCATCTCCACTAATCTGGAGGCGTCAATAACAGGCACGCCGTCCTCCGGCCCGGGAGCGTGGAGCGACAGGAAGTCGCTGGATCTCACCACGTCATCCAGGGAAAGCATGGTTACGCCATCCGGGACAGCTGTCTCTTCCGTGATGTACGGATCGTAGGCAACAATTTCCATCCCAAAGGCGCTTCCCAACCGGGCTACCCGCTCACCTATATCACCCAAGCCAACGATACCCAGCGCCTTCCCGCCCAACTCCTCGCCACGCATGGATATATAGGGGTCTATCAGGTCCTGCCAGTCTCCATCCACCACGTATCTATGGGCCTGAGTGATACTCCTTGCCAGGGATATCATCAGTCCCAGGGTAAGCTCCGCCACTCCCTGGGCCGTCCTGGCAGGCGTGTTGACCACCACCACACCGTGCTCGGTAGCGGCTTTTATGTCCACGTGATTCACAGCTGCCCTGCACACGCCGACAAAGCGCAGGCCTGGAGCTTCCTGAAATACCTCATCAAACACGAAGTCAGCCTCAATCACCAGCACGGAGGCCTGCTCATCGTTGAGGCGCTGTGCCAGCTCGTCTGGAGCATAGAGCGACCGGGTGTCCGTCCAGCTTTCGTAGACCACGGAGAGAGAGGTCCTTAGCTCCTCGAGCCCGCCTGGAGCAAGTGGCGCGAGAACCAGGGCCTTCACCCTGACTGCTCCCTTGTGGACAGCGCCTGGGCAGCCGTCCGGCCGCTGCGTACCGCCCCCTCCATAGTGCCCGGCCAGCCCGTATCCACCCACTCCCCTGCAAGGAATAGGTTGGAGATGGGCGTCGCACTGGGCAGACGGTGAGCTTCGACGCCGGGAACTGAGCGGAAGGTAGCGCGTGGCTGCTTCACTATCAGCAGGCGCTCGACTTGAGCGTCCCGGGCGCGCGGGAATACGCTCTTCATCTCATCCAGGAACATCTCGCGTATCTCCTGTTTGGGCATATCCGCGTACTGCCAGGCGCCGCTGAGAGAGATGCACAGGTACTGGCCTGAATCCCCCTCATCGCCGCACATACGGGTCTTGTTGAATACCCACTGCAAGGGGCTGTCCACGAAGCCGGAGAAAATCTCCTCCATTACGGGACGGTCGTACCAGATGTGAACGTCCACGATGGGCGAGTAGGACAGACCTTTGGCGCGGGAGAAGAAGTCGCCGTCCGCCAGGGACTGCGGCAGCATAGCGGTAAGGTCGTAGGAAGGCAGAGCGGAGATGTACCAGTCTCCCTTCACAACGCCATTCGAGGTCTGGACGCCGCACACCATGTCGCCGTCCACCGCGATCTCCCTCGCGCCGGCGCCCAACAGCACCTCCCCTCCCCTGGCTGAAAGATAGGACTTGGTCGCCTCTGAGACCAGTTCCGAAAGACCCACCTTGGCGTAGCCAATACCGGCGCTTGCCCTGGATTTGAGCACACTCTCCTGGAACACCATCAGTCCCATATCGGCGCTCACCTCTGATATGTCGTCGTTGAGCGTGGGCAGGATGATGAGGTTCCAGAATCTGTCTATGGCCGAGTCCGTCTGGTGATGACGCTTCAGCCAGGATGCGAATGTCTCCCCACCCGGTCTTCCCTTCCCGCCCCGACGCCTGGTCATATAAATGCGGAGACCTCCATAAAGGACTCTGAGTTTCTCACTCCACGACAAATACGGGTATCTCAGCAGAGACGGCGCAAGGTGAAAGGGCGCAGGCAGGTTGACGCTGCGAAGGACTCCCTTCCTCCCGCCGTAGCCGAGTACTGGAACGTCCAGCCTCGGAGGGATGTGGGTATTGTCCAACGCCCCCAGCTTCTCCAGGAAGTCCATGTAGGCCGTGCAGCAGCCCAGAAAGACGTGCTGGCCGTTGTCTATCTCCTGGCCGGTGTCTGGCTCAGGAAAGGAGAACGCCCTGCCGCCAAGGAAGGGTCTCTTCTCCATCAGGACCACCGGATGGCCGCGGTCGGCGAGGTCGCAGGCGGCGGCCATACCCGCCAGCCCTCCGCCGACAACTACTACCTTCCCGAGGCCCTTGCCGCTATTCCATTCGCCCATAGCCTCGCCATAAGCACAAGCTTCTCGCGGGTGCTGAGGCTCACCCTCCTGCCAAAAACGTTATAGTCGGATGCCTCTATGCGGTCCAGCAGCCGGCTGTACGTGCCGTGAAGCACTGCCGGGCAGGCCCTGGACCTGGGCGACAGCATAGGCAGAAGCTGCTTGCCCTTCACGAAGTACTCCCGAGCGCGCTCCACCTGAAACCTCATGAGGTCTCTGAAGCCGTCGTCAACCCTTCCCAGGAAGATGTCCTCTTCCGAGCAGCCAAAGCGAGCCAACTCCTCCTGGGGTATGTACAGCCTGTCCCGCTCCATATCCTCCTCCACGTCCCGGAGGATGTTGGTGAGTTGCATTGCCAGACCAAGGTCAACCGCGTGCTCTCTTGCGCCGGGGGCATTGTATCCGAATATCTCGATGCAGATCAGCCCCACCGACGAAGCCACGCGATAGCAGTACTCCCTCAGCTCCTCAAAGGTAGAGTAGCGCGATTTGGAGATATCCATCTCAACACCGTTGATCACCTCTTCCAGATACTCCATCGGTAAGCTATAGGTGTTTATGGTATCCTCCAGAGCAACATACACCTGTCCCTCAGGCTCGCCGGCACAGGCGCGGGCAAGCAGTGCTCGCTGCTCGGCCACCAGCCGCATCTTCTCCTCCACCTCAATGAAGTCGTCCGTGGCGTCGTCACACAGCCGGCAGAAGGCGTAGACGGCGTAGATAGCCCTTCGCTTAATAGCAGGCAGGGTAATGAAGGCGTAGTAGAAGTTCTTGGCGCGCTCCTTGGTGAGTCTACGACAATACTCGTACGCTTGGTCCAGCTCACTGGCCATGAACGTCTCCCGATCCCAATGGCGGGATGTTCAGATTTTTCTCTTCAGCTTCAGTCCGGCAGCCGTCCTTGCGACAAGCCATGCCCTGGCGATCTTGGACAGGGTTGGGCGGCTGCTGAGAACGTCGTATCTCCGGCGCTCAATCGCCTTCAGGATGTGCAGACCACCCAGGGTAAATAGGGCTATGTCCAAACGCACGGCTCCCTCCACCGTATCCACCAGCTCAGCGCCTTGGTCGAAGAGGACTCTGGCGCGGTCCACCTGGAAGCGCATCAGGTCCCTGAAGGAGTCGTCGACCACCCCGGCGTGCAGCTTTTCCTCCGTGTACCCGAAGCGCTCCATATCCTCCTGGGGAATATAAACGCGGCCCATGTCCAGGTCGCGGCGCACGTCCTGCCAGAAGTTGGTCAGCTGGAGCGCCGTACATGTGGCGTCGGACAGGCGCTGCCTCTCCTCGTCACGGTACCCGAACAGATAGAGGAACAGGTGGCCGACCGGATTGGCGGAGTGGTCGCAGTAGCGCAGCAGGTCATCGTAGGTGGCGTGGCGACTGACCTTCTGGTCCATACGGTTGGCCTCTACGAGCTTCAGGAACGGCTCCTGGGGAATCTCGAAGCGGTGGATCGTCTCCCGCAGCGCAACCGCAATGGGATGTGTCGGCGTAGATGAGTAGCAGCTGCGAAGCTCATTCTCCCACCAGTCCAGAAGGCCCAGGCGGTCTCCGGGGGACTCATCCCCCAGGTCGTCTACAAAGCGGCAGAAGGCGTATATAGCGTAGACGTGAGGCCGTTTCTCCCTGGGAAGGAACCACGAGGCGACGGTGAAGTTCTCGTAGTGAGACTTGGCGAGCTTTCGACAATACTCATACGATTGCTCCACGCTCCACTTGCCGCGAGCGCCCGCTATAAGGGAGTCCATGTCGCCCTTTCGTCATTCGCCCAGTATCTGGACCAAGACCTCCCTGGGCCGAGGCATATCCAACTCTATTAGAAATACCCTCTGCCACGTCCCCAACTGGAGCTGACCGTTCACTATGGGTATGTTCTCGCTGGTCCCAAGCAAGAGATGCTGGCAATGAGCGTGACCGTTGGGACACTCGTCCTCGGTCATATTCACCGTTCTGATGGAGAAGTCGTTGTGCTGGTAGTGGCCGTTGCGGGACGCCACCCTCTCCAGGAACTCCGTCATGTCGTTCAGGAGCAGGGGTTCGTTCTCGTTGATTCTTATAGCAGCGGTCGTGTGCTTTGAGTACACTACGGCAAAGCCGTTTTGCACCTCAGAATCCTTGACGTACCGGCAAATCCCGTCCGTGATATCCACGAACTCCGGCGCTTTTGTTGTCTCCATCTTGATACAGTAGGTATTCGCTTTCATTGCCCTCTCAGTCTCCTTGCCAAAGCTGGTATACCGCAGCTATAGTATTGTACCCTAGCATAACGATGTACGTTTTGCAACATCTCCATCCAGGTTATGCACGATTCCACACATCGACGCCACATCCGGGCAGACCATGCGAGGACGACCGCCTAGCGCTGGCGAGTCAAAAGGAACTCCACAAGCTCCTGCATCTCCTCCCTGGCGCGCTCCGTGGTCGGTACGCTCTCCAGAGCCTCTTGCGCCAGATCGGCCTGCTTCTGAGCAAGCATCTGAACGTAGCTCGAGACTCCCAACTGCTCCAGCACGTCCATCATTGAGGCGACGTCCCTGTCGTCCACCTCGTCCTTGGCGTAGATGGACTGTATATGCTCCCTCTCCGCGCTGCCGGCCTTCTCCAGGGCGTACACCAGAGGCAGAGAGTTCTTCTTCCTCCGCAGGTCGTTCCCTATCGGCTTCCCCGTCTCCTCTTCATAGCCCCATACGCCCAGGTAGTCGTCCCTTATCTGAAATGCCAGTCCCAGATAGCGGCCGCACCGCGACATCGCCTGTACGGTCTCGGCACTGCCGCTGCCCACCAGAGACCCCATGTGCATCGAGCAACGAATCAGCGCACCAGTCTTCCGTGCAACCATCTCCAGATAGCTGGCGGTATCTATGTCCGTCCGGCCCTCGAAGTCCATGTCCAGGTACTGCCCCTCTATCATCTCCAGATAGGCGTTGCTCAGCGCACGGCTGCACCCGGCCACCACGTCCGGCGCGAGCCTCTCTCCGACAAGTCGCTGAACGCCCAGGTCGGCCAGGACCCGCATCACGTTTCCGGCCTGGAGCGCCTTGGGCCTGCCCCAGACCGCCCACACTGTGGGTCGATGGTGGCGCTGCAGGTCGCCGTCCTGGATGTCGTCGTGGATGAGGGAGAAGTTGTGGACAAGCTCCAGCGCCGCGGCGACCGGGAGGGCTTGCTCCGGCAGTCCGCCCACGGCCTCGCAGGCGAACATGCAGAGGGAGGGACGCAGCCGCTTCCCCTGGCTCAGGGGAGTGGGATTCCCGCTTTCGTCGACCCAGCCCATGTGGTACTTGAGAATGGTGGACATGTCCGGGTTGTTGGGAGACAGCAACTCGTCCAGCGCCTCCTCAACCCCGTCCAGGTACTTGCGCAGAATAGCGGGAGTTGTGTCGATGCGGTTCCCCTGGGCCTCCACAGTTTGCTCCCTTCTGCCGTCAGAGACTGCGACGCCAAGGGCCAGCCGAGTGGTCTGGCCAGAGTGCCGTTGCTTCTGGTTTCGATACATCGTAATACGATGTATCCATGCTAACAGAGGCCGTATAGGGTGTCAAGGATGACAATGGCACTTCCGCGCAGACGGCATCTGGAACCACGTAGGGGCGGTTCGCGGAGCTTGTCTCAGAAGTCAGGCGGGGTGTAATAAGTTAGGGTATAGTTGGAAGTGACAACCGCCGCTGGAGGACTAAAGATATGCCACTGCGTCCGATGGGTCGAGAGCAATCTTGGATACTGCCTCCCAGTCTTGATGAGTTGGCGCCGGCAGACCATCCGGTGCGATTTGTAGCGGAGTTCGTGGACGGCTTGAGTCGTGAGGAGTGGTTGGAAATGGGGATTGACGTGGATGGGGGTTTGATGGGAGCGCCGTCCTATCATCCCAGGGCGCTTCTTGGGGCGTGGCTGTACGGATTCATGCGAGGGGTGCGTTCGAGTCGGAAGCTGGAGGCAGCGTGTCGGGAACAGATACCCTTTCTGTGGCTGAGCGGGCGACAGTGTCCGGACCACAACACCCTGTGGCGGTTCTACAAGGGAAATCGGCAGGAGATGCGGAGGCTGCTTAAGCGAACGGTGAAGACGGCTGTGAGTCTGGAACTGGTGGAGTTGGCCCTGCAGGCGGTGGACGGCACGAAGGTGTGGGCGAACGCCAGTGGGGACAGGACCCTGGATGCGGAAGGTCTGAGGCGATTGCTGGAGCGGGTGGAGAAGGCCATAGAGGATATGGAGGCTCAGAACGAGGGTGGAGGGGAAGGCGGACCGGCACAGATGCCGCCGGAGTTGTCGGAGAAGATGGAGTTGAGAGAGCGGGTGCGTAGAGCGATGAAGGAGCTTGAGGAGGATGAGGGTTCCAACCGGGTGAACCTCACCGACGGGGACGCTCGGCTGATGAAGGGGCGAGAGAGGATAGGCCCTGGGTACAACGCCCAGGCGATGGTGTCGCCCACGGAGAGCGAAGCGGGGACTAAGGGTATGTTGATAACGGCGGTGGCGGTGACGACCGCCCCCAACGACCACTCGCAGTTGGTTCCGATGCTGGAGGTGGCGGAGGAGACGACGGGTGTCAGGGCTGAGGTGACGTTGGCGGATGCAGGCTATCATTCGGGGAGCAACCTGGAGGAAGGCGAAGTAAGGGGGCAGCAGGTGATGATGCCGGAGTCGCAGCAACGAGCGCTTTCGCACCCTTACCACAAGGACCGGTTCATCTACGACGAGGAGAGGGACAGCTACGAGTGTCCCCATGGGGAGCGTCTGCGGTTCACGCGGATGAAGAGCACGCGAGGGGTGCTGATGCGTCTGTACCGCTCCTCTGGGAAGGTGTGTCGGAGGTGTCCTGCCTTTGGGGTGTGCACAGTAGATGGTCGTCACGGGCGAGCCATTGAAGCGGGTCCCCATGAAGGGGCACTGCGTCGTCACAGAGAGTTGATGCTCACGCACCGGGCCAAGGAGAGCTACAGGCGCAGGAAGGGCCTCGTAGAGCCGGTCTTCGGGATTATCAAGGAGCAGTTGGGAGTGCGGAGGTTCCTTTTGCGGGGTCTTCAGAACGTGTCGGCCGAGTGGTCGCTGCTGGGGGTGGCCTTCAACCTGCGCACCCTGTGGAAGGCGTGGGCTGACCGGGGTATACGGAACAGGGGGGCCCGGACCAAGCATATTCCAAAGAGCAAACTCAGCCCACCGTGGGCTGTTATACCTACATTTGGCGCATACCCTCTTGCCTTACCCAGCCGGACCATCTTCCTTATCCCCCAACCAGACCTGTGAGACAAGCTCCGCGAACCGCCCCTACATTTTCGTCATGCCCGTGACGACGGGCATCCAGGGGTGGTGGGGCGTGGGCTCCCGTCTGCACGGGAGCGATGCATGTTTCGTCATACCCGTGCAGACGGGTATCCAGAGGAGGCGGAAAGGGCTCCCGTTTTCACGGGAGCGACGGAAAGCCTACCCTTCCTCCGCCTCCTCATTAATGAGACGCTCCGCATAGCTCAGAAGCACCTGCGCCCTCTCCGCTGGCGCCTTCGTCGTCTCCAGGTACAGTCGCAGCGCCTCCTGCGGCGACAATCCCTCCACCGAAGCGCCCCCCAGCCTCGTGCGTCGCTCCCTGGTCACGTCCCGGACTATGGGCGCGACGAAGTGGGCCGACGCCAGCGCGTCCCGCACCTCGCTCTCCCGCAGCTGCGCCTCCACCTCCTGGGGCATGGTAATCTTCACCCTGACTATGGCGTCGGCGACGTGCCTGCGGGCGATGGCCTTGATCGTCTCCTGCGTGGGGTCTTCGTCAGCGTCGACCGCGACCTCTATGGTGAGGAAGCGCCTGGCATTGACGGGCTGAAATCGAAAGTCGACAAGACGCTGACCCCGAGGCGCGGTCGTGTCCAGATCGATGACGCAGAAGCCCTTGTCGTCGTTCTCTTCGCCAAAGTCTATGCGCTCCAGGCTGCCTGAGTAGACCATGTGGGGATTCTGAGAGAGCGTCTGGCGCTTGTGGATGTGGCCCAGAGCAACGTAGTCCAGCTCAGGCCGGGCAAGGGCGCTCTGCATCAGGACGGGGTCTCTGCCCAGGAGCATGGACTGCTCCGAGCTTGTCTTGGCGGTGTTCAGAGAGACGTGGGCGGTCAGGACCGCGGGGATGGCGGGGTCAAGGCCTTCTATCTGCCAGGTCAGCATGGTGGTGACCCGCTCCTCCAGCTGCCGGTTTATCTCGTCGATGGTGAGGCTGCGGGTCTCCTCCCTGGCCAGGAAGGCGCTGCGACGTATCCAGGGCAGCGCGACGACCTGCAACGGGCCGGCGGCGGTGTGAACGATGTAGGTGTCCAGGCGGTCGCCGATGGTGACGTTGGGGACTGAGAGCGTTGGAAAGATGTCCAGGGCCGTGGCCCGGCTGGCGATGTGCGGCAAATCGTGGTTGCCCACCAGCAGGAAGACGGGCACGCCCTCCCGGGATAGGCGGGCTATGCGCCTAGCGAACTCCCGCTGGTGGGTCTGCGACGGGTCGCGGCTCTTGTAGGCGTCGCCGGCAAAGAGCACGAGGTCAACGGAGTTGCCCAGTGCGAAGTCCACCACCTCACCGAAGGTGGCGAGGAAGTCCATGAGACGCGTGCTGAGGCCGGTGTCCGGGTCGGTGGAGCCGTAGCTCTCGACGCCTATATGCACGTCCGAAAAGTGGAGAATGCGCATGGCGCGATTCAGGCGCTTTGCCTAAACTTTAGGCCAAGGCCGTCCACAACAGGAATGTCAAAGTCCAGGGTTATGCGCAGCAACAGCCACTCCTCCAGCACCTCTTCCAACACCTTGCGGCACTCCTCAAGTGTATCTGCGTTGGAGTAGACGCCCTGGAACCCCGGGATCTCTCCATAGAAGGAGCCGTCATCGCTCAGGATTTCGTATTCAGCCTTGGCCATCGCCGCGTCTATGTATTCGCGGATCATGGTGTGCCTCCGGGGTCTATCGGGGTGGAGAATGCGCATGGCGCGAGTATATCAGAGGAGGAGCCCTCTGACTAAGAACCCACTAGACGCTCGAAAGTTTCTAAGTATGCAATGGTAAGCTTACGATTTAGCATACTACGGCCATGAGCAATCGGATTCCGAGCGCGAGTGATCCCATTCAATGCTGCAATTACGGCTTGCTCGTCTCCAAAACCATCCGACGAGTTCGTAAGTAAAGGCATCAATATTGGTGCGTTGTCAGCACGTTCCAGCAATTCTCTGACCTCGCCCAGAGTAAATGCCTCGTGAAGAGCCGCTTGCGGGTTCTCTTTCTTAAGGTTATCCAATCTTTGATTAACCCTTTTCCAAGTTTGTTCGGGAGCCCTTTGTTTCAGATCACCGATGGAGGCTATACTTAGGCGGTCGGTGACAAACTCTGACAATCTCCGTTCAAACTTTGCTAGCCTATTGGTGAGAGGTTCGGCTGCCTGGGTCCTGACTTTAGCGAATTCGTAATCAGTAAGCGCCGACTGCATTCCGGTTAGAATCTCCCCCGAGAACAGACGCCTCTGGGCATAGCTGGTAAGTTGCTCCCTAATGAGTCTCCGTACATCATCTTGCGTCGGTGCAATATCACTCACGACATTCGTAAGGGCTTCTACATAAGTGTCCAGTTGACCATCTGATGGTATTTGGCCCACACGAATCAGGATTTGCTCATAGACATTTAGAGCAACAGTTATTCCTCCAGGCTTTGTGTAGATACCAGTCCATAGATCTGGGGAAGAACGACCTTCTATTTTCTTGAAGTATGCGGCTAATGCCGTTGCAACTCTCCTTGGAATAGCATCTTGGTTACTTCGATATGCAAGAGGATTAGTCTGAGTCTGGTTCATAAATCTGGTGCGATCTCTTAGAAGGCCCGTATCATCAAGGTCCTGGCACACACCAGACATTTTCAACTGTCCACGTTTGCGCTCTCCCGATAAGGGAAGATATATCTTCTCTTCCAGAGGTCCCAGAGAGTTCAAATGTTTAACACAATTGGATATCCGGCCCCTAGGCGTTTCAGGGCTCATTTCGCCCTCTAAATCCCAAATCAGGTCTGGTGATACCGGTTGTTGCTCTTTGTTAATCTGAATAAAGAAATTCGCCTGATCTCTTTCTGATATGGGTTCAAATGCGAAAACAGCTAGCTTTGGCCCTTGTGGATTCGGGTCTAACTTCCCAAAGCTGTACAACCTATGTTGGCCATCTATAACCCAGCAGGACCTGTAGCTCTTTGGAAATACCAGTTCCCCAAACTCAACCCAAGGAGGCCACGTATTCTCATAGTTTGGCTTCTTGCGAAATACGGGTTTCTTATCAAATGCTACGATGATGTTGTTAGGGAATATGTTACCTTTTTGAATAAACTCACCTATCTTCGACAACCGCTGGGAATTAAGCATGCGTTGGTAATACTTCTCTCGCCCTGATTCACGTCGAGCAACATAAGCTGTTTGAAGGAGTTGATGAGGCTGGCACCAGAATAGGTAGCCCGGCACATTCTTTGCTAGTACTACGCGAAATGCAGGTACTCTGGGCAGACTCAGGTCCTGAGGTTCGACTCCAAGTTCGCCAAGCAGATTGAACAACGACCCCCGACCAATTAGAGTCGTGAGACGTTGGTAGTACTCTAGCGTTTGAGAATCTATCAGATGTACACGGGGATTCTGACGAGAGATCGCTTTATCGCCTTCTGTATATGAAATGTTCTTTGTGGCAATGGCAAACTCAAACCTATTGTAGTGCTGATACTTTTCTAACTTCCTGAATCCTCGCCGTATAGCTGATTGCTTCCCTCTGACTTCAGAAATTAGATCATGAATGGATGCACTTGAATTGTTAGACTGCGTACACTCGACTATTAGTAATACATCATCCCATCCACCGCAGGCATCAACTTGGAAGCCACCAATTTTGAAAGTGGGTCCTCCATCTACATCCTCAAAGCCTATCCTCTTGAGGCTGCCTCTGACTTGGTTTTCGAATTGCAGACCTAGACTCTTAGTGTTGGTGGCCAAGCCATCTAACCTCTTCTTGATTCAAGGGGAAACCCTCTTTATCCATATGTCCGTTCAAATCTGGCAATTCAAGTAGCCTGGGGCTGTAAGTAGTTGTCATCTTCTCGGCAGCTATCGCACTAGAAGCCAATGAGTAGTACTGCTTATCTAACTCAATGCCAATGTAGTGCCTATTTGTCTCAAGGCTTGCCAGTGCGGTTGTGCCGGAACCGATAAATGGGTCCAAAACTGTATCTCCCTCCATTGACAGCAAACGTATGAACCACTTGGGTAGCTCTTTGGGGAACGTAGCACTGTGATTTCTGTTGGAACATTGCGTGGCAAGATGGAGAACGTTCGTCGGGTATGCTTTTTCCCTACCAACCCAATTCGCAACTTTCCTTCCGAGCCCACTTGCCGCATTGGATTCATGCCGAACTTGGTCGGCATTGCTCAGCTTAGCTAACCTCTTGTCCCTCCATTCACCCATAGGTACCATTACGGACTCTTGAAACATTTTGAAGCGCTTGGACTTGGTAAAATGAAGGCAACGTTCCCATGCGTCCCTGAAGCGATTCGGCCATTTGCCCGGATACGAATTCTTCTTGTGCCAGATGTACTCCTCCGTCCAGAGCCACCCTTGCTCTTTCAAAGCCAGTATCAACTCAAGGACGTAGGTTTGACGCTCCCCATTGACTGCTCTCTCCTTGATGTTCAGCACAAAAGAGCCGTCCGGTTTTAGGACACGGAAGAATTCTTCGGACCTTGGCAGAAACCAATCAACGTACTCCCTAATGGGTACGCCCTTGTAAGGCTTCTTGCGATTGTCGGCGTATGGGGGCGAGGTGAAGATGAGGTCTATAGAATTCTCAGGAAGTTGGGGGAGGACTTCCAGACAGTCGCCTTGGTGGATCTTGTCCAATTCCAAAGACCACGCTCCAAGCAGAAACTGTGAGCGCATTATACATTACGTCAAGAATATGTGCCAGTCGTCACAATGTCAGTGAAGCAATCAATTCACCCCTCTCGACATCATTTCGCCGAGCGTGAGGAGACAGGATCGTCGGCTTCACCCCTACCTCACCAGCCGCGTAGTTAGCGTGGCCAGCAACTCCGGGATGGGGACACGGCTTCAGGAAGGTTGCTTGACGCCCAATTCTTCAAACGTCATCTGCCGGATGGCTACCAGGTCTCCAAAGTGCCGGCTGGCATCCAGTATCTCAATGGCCGTAAGGCGGCCCTCCGCGTCGTAGTCCAGCGCCACGCCTTCCGAGGGATGCTTTGAGGTCATGGTTCCGCTCTGGAATCTTATGCTTAGAGCGTCTACCTCAGGATCGTATGTGATTTTCATGGCTCCCTCCCTCAGAAATAGTACACGTACACAGTGACTATTACAATGTCGGCGCCTTCTTCAACGAATATCGGATTGACTTGCTTGGTCTGGTAGTGATGACCATACCAAAGGGCGTCAAATGAAAAGTCCATGAAGCATTGCAGGCGTCCCAAGTCCGCTTGTTCCCACGAGGCGCTTTGCACAGATTCAACAACCTCGTCCTCCGTAGTTCCACGCTCTAGCATCTTTTGTCTGGCGTGGAACGTGAGACGGACAGCCACCTCTGCTCTCCCCTACCCTGCCAGCCTCTCCGACAGCGCCTCCAGGAGCTCCGGGATGGGGACGCGGGTCTGTTGCATGGTGTCGCGGTCTCGGATGGTGACGGCGTTGTCCTCTTCGATGGTCTTGAAGTCCACCGTCACGGCCAGCGGCGTGCCGATCTCGTCCTGGCGGCGGTAGCGCCGGCCTATGGACTGGGCGTCGTCGTACTGGGACACAAAGCTCTTTCGAACCATGTCGTACACCTCGCGGGCCTTGGGGACAAGCCTCTCGTTGCGGCTCAGGGGCAGCACGGCCACCTTCACCGGGGCGATGGCCGGGTGCAGGTGGAGCACCACGCGGGTGTCGCCCTCAACGGTCTCCTCGTCGTAGGCGTCAAAGAGGAAGAGGAGCAGGGCGCGGTCTACGCCCAGGGCCGGCTCCACAACGTAGGGCACAATGTGCTCGTTGGTCTCGTCGTCAAAGTAGTCCAGCCGCACGCCGCTATGCTGAGAGTGGGCCTTCAGGTCGAAGTCGGTGCGGTTGGCGATGCCCATCAGCTCGCCCCAGCCCCAGGCAAAGTTGTACTCGATGTCGGAGGTGGCCTTGGAGTAGTGGGAAAGCTCCTCGTCGGTGTGCGGTCGCAGTCGAAGCCTGTCGGGTCGAATGCCCAGGTCTGTGAACCAGGCCATGAAGTCGTCCATCCATCGCTGGTGCCACTCTTGGTCCGTGCCGGGCTTGACGAAGAACTCAATCTCCATCTGCTCGAACTCGCGGGTGCGAAAGGTGAAGTTGCCCGTCGTGATCTCGTTGCGGAAGGACTTGCCAATCTGCCCGATGCCAAAGGGAAGGCGCTTGCGGGTGGCGACCAGGACGTTCTGGAAGTTGACGAAGATACCCTGGGCCGTCTCCGGGCGCAAGTAGGCCTGGGACGCGGTGTCCTCCACCGGACCTATGAAGGTCTTGAACATGAGGTTGAAGTTGCGAGGATCCGTGAGGCTGCCGCCGCAGTCGGGGCAGGCGTCCGACTCCAGGTGATCGGCGCGGAATCGATGGTGACAGGCCCTGCACTCGACCAGCGGGTCGGTGAAAGTCTCGGCGTGGCCGGAGGCGACCCACACCTGGGGATGCATGAGGATGGCGGCATCCAGGCCAACCATGTCGTCCCTGTCCTGGATGAATCGCTTCCACCAGGAGTCCCGGATGTTGCGCTTCATCTCAACGCCCAGGGGACCGTAGTCGTACGTGGAAGCGAGGCCACCGTAGATCTCGCTGGACTGGAAGATGAAGCCCCTGCGCTTGCACAGCGAGACGATTTTGTCCATTTCAACCCGGTCCAGACTGCGATCCAAGACGCGCCTCCAGAGGTCGTATTTGTGGGAATGAAGTTACCAAGTTCCCTATGAATTGTCAAAGGTAGAACGACTGAAAGGGCGCTGGTCTGCCCTGCACTGCCAACCTAAACCGCCACTCCCGGATGCCCGGCCCCTATTGCAGTACGAGGCAAGCCTGCAAGGGAATGACGACCGCGTCCCATACACCACCTGCGGTCAGCAGGAATGTCGGGGTTGGACCTGAATCTGTCGCACTAATAGCCGAGCGAATTCCGCATACTCTAGAGAGGCTCATCCCCATAGCGGTTTGGGCCGCTGGTGCCCGCAAAAGCGCACAGCACGAGCAGCACTAACCCGCCAACATAGGGGATTAGATTGACCAGTATCCACCAACCGGAGCGATTGGTGTCGTGCAAGCGCCTGACCGTCACTGCCAGCGAGGGCACTATCACGGCCAACGCAAATATCGCAAGAATGATGAAAAGGAGTTCTGAGACAAGTAAACCAAGGAAGAGCAAGGCCGAGACCAACACATTGACAAACAGAACGAACCACCAGTATTCAGACCGGCGCGCCCGTCCATTGAAGTTGGCGTAGTTCCCTATAACCGTTTGAACTGACTGCATTGGAGTCATACTATTCCCCCTCAGTGCCTGTTTCTTGATTTGGCGGGAGCCATGCCAAGAGTCCCATCACCTGTTGCCACTGCTCCACTACTAGAGATGGTATCACGACGACTATTGCAGATTCAACCTCGAACCCACGGGCAACCACATCCAGCCCGGCTGCACGGGCATGACGACGGCGCTCCGTACCCCACGCGTGGTGAGCAGAGACGTCGGGAGTGGCCCTGAACCAGTAACGCTAACAGCTGGGCTAATCGTGAATACTCTAGAGCGGCTCAGGCCCATAGCGGTTTGGGCCGCTGGCGCCGGAAAGGGCGAACAGCACGAGCATCACTATCCAGCCAACGACAGGGACAAAAACCAACAGCATCCACCGACCGGAACGGTTGGTGTCGTGCAAGCGCCGGGCAGTCACTGCCAGCGAGGGCAAGAGCAAAGTCAGCCCAAATACCACAAAGAAAACTATCAAGACATCTGTGATAAGTGCGGCAACGAAGTTCAGGACGACCAACGTTACATTGACAAACAGAAAGAACCACCAGTATTCCGACCGGCGCGCCCGTCCTTTGAAGTTGGCGTAGTTCGCTAGCACCGTTTGTATTGACTGCTTGGGAGTCAAGCTTTTCCACCTCAGAGCCTGGTTGTTGGGTTTAGCGGGAGCCATGCCAGGAGTCCCATCACCAGTTGCCACTGTTCCACGGCGCGAGATGTTATCACGACGACTATGACAGAATCAACCTCGAACGCACGAGCGACCACCTCCACACCTCCTGGATGCCCGTCCGCACTGGCATGGCAACGGCAAGCCATCCCTGTAAGGGCGGTTCGCGAACTACCCTTTGTCGGTTGTCTCTGCTACCACTTGAATCCGCTCCCTGCTGTTGACACACACACATGATTGTGATAGCGTGAACTTAACTCTAAAGCTATGTGCGTTAGAGGGGGCAAAGGCCAGGACGGAGAGGAGTAAGGGGGACACATCCATCCAGCGAGTCTGGTACGGTGGAAGCAGACGTGGAACGACCCCCCGAAGGTAGCTCCCGAGCCGCCAGAAGAAAGTCCCGCCAGTCGGGGCAAGTAGAACTGACCGGGGTCGTCTCCCGTTATCAAGGACGAGGGCGTGTTGGCGCCCTGCCAGAGCGTCCCGGCTAGCCGGGGAAAAAGGGTGGTACCGCGGGAATTGCTCCCGTCCCTTTGGGGCGGGATTTATTTTTTGATTCAAAAGCGCCGGACGGAGGTGAACTGACATGAAACTAACGGGAGGACAGATAGTCTGCGAGAGCCTCATCAAGGAGGGCGTGGAAGTCGTGTTCGGTATACCGGGAGGAGCGATCCTTCCTCTGTACCAGACGATGTTCTACTACCCCCAGATCAGGCACATCCTGACGCGCCACGAAGAGGGCGCATCTATGGCGGCCGATGGCTACGCCCGGGTGACCGGCAAGGTGGGCGTGTGCATGGCAACCTCCGGACCGGGGGCGACCAACCTGGTCACCGGAATAACGACGGCCCAGATGGACTCGGTGCCAATGGTGGCCATCACCGGCCAGGTGTCCAGGGCGGCCATCGGCAAGGACGCCTTCCAGGAGACGGACGTGACCGGCATTACCCTGCCCGTCACCAAGCACAACTACCTGGTGATGAATGCAAGCGAGATTGCCGAGGCTATCAAGGAGGCCTTCTACATCGCCAACACCGGCAGGCCCGGCCCGGTCCTGGTGGACATCCCCAAGGACGTTTTCACGGAAACGGCGGAGTTCCACTACCCGGATAGCGTCGACCTGCCGGGTTACAAGCCCGTTATGGACGGCCATCCCGCCCAGGTCAAGAGGGCTGCGCAGCTCATCGCCGAGGCCAAGAGGCCCGTGATTCTGGCGGGCCACGGCGTCATCATCTCCCGGGGCTACGACGAGCTGAGGGAGCTGGCCGAGAAGGCCCAGATTCCGGTCATCACCACCCTGCTGGGACGGAGTTCCTTCCCTGACGACCACATGCTCTTTGTGGGTATGCCCGGGATGCACGGCGTCGCCTACGCCAGCCTGGCAATCGACGAAGCGGACCTGGTTATCGGCCTGGGTATGCGGTTCGACGACCGGATTACTGGCAAGATCAGCGCCTTCGCTCCCAACGCCAAGGTGATTCACGTGGACATAGACCCGGCGGAGATCGACAAAAACGTCCACGCCGACGTGCCCATTGTGGGAGACCTGGCGAGAGTGCTGCGACAGATGAACCAGATCGTTCAGCCGGCCACTCACCCCGAATGGCTCAAGCGCATCGATGAGCTCAAGCAGGAACATCCCTCACTGCGCATCCGGGAGACGGACAAGCTGCTCCCCCAGTACGTTGTCCGCGACCTGCGCGAGGCCACTGAGGGGAGCGCCATTGTGGTGACCGGCGTGGGGCAGCACCAGATGTGGGCGGCGCAGCACTACGCCTGCACGGAGGCCAACTCCTTCATCACGTCCGGCGGGCTTGGATCGATGGGGTTCGAGGTGCCGGCGGCTATGGGCGCCCAGGTGGGCCAGCCCGACAGGGTGGTCTGGTCGATATGCGGAGACGGCGGATTCCAGATGACCATGTGCGAGCTGGCTACCATTGTGGAGAACAACATTCCGGTTAAGTTCGCCATATTCAACAACGGCTATCTGGGCATGGTGCGTCAGTGGCAGGAGATATTCTATCAGAAGGACTACTTCTCCACCCACTACACCGGAAACCCGGACTTCGTGAAGCTGGCGGAGGCCTTCGGGATGCTCGGCATACGTGTGAACCGTCGAGAGGAGTCCATCGAGGCCATACGAGCGGCGATGGCCCATCCCGGACCCGTCTTGGTGGACTTCATTGTAGAGGATGAGGAGAACGTATACCCGATGATTCCTCCCGGAGAGACCGTAGCAGAGCTGATGGAGGAGCCATTCGCAAGGGAGATGAGATGACAACAGACACGGTACAGCACACCATTGTAGCGCTGGTGCAGGACAAACCCGGCGTCCTCAACCGGGTCGCGAGTATGTTCCGACGGCGCGGGTTCAACATAACCAGCCTCGCCGTGGGTCACAGCGAGACCAACGGCTTCTCCCGTATGACCTTCGTTGTGGACGGGGACGAGGCTACCGTTGACCAGGTAACCAAGCAGCTCTACAAGCTGATAGACGTGGTCAAGGTGTCGGACATATCCCAGGAGGACGTGGTGGTACGGGAACTGGCGCTGATAAAGGTGCGCACCACCGCCTCCACCCGCCCGGAGATACTACAGCTGGCGGAGATATTCCGCTCAAGCGTGGTGGACGTATCGCCGGACTCCGTGATCCTGGAGGTGACGGGAGACGAGGACAAGGTTGACTCGCTGATACGAATACTGAAGCCATTCGGCATACGAGAGGTCATGCGAACGGGTCGCGTTGGCCTCATGCGCGGCATGACCAAGTCCCTGGCTATGGAAAATGGCAACCGGCCTGCTCGCAGCAACGGCAGGTCCAACGGCAGAGATTAAGAGAGCTAAGACGAGACGGCCGCCCTCCATAGTTCGGGATAATAAGCCTGTGCTTTCTCCGTCAGAGGTTTGTTGGCCTCGACTGGAACCTGCTCGAGGTCAAACACTGGTGATTTCCAGGCCGCGCCTGTGCTGAGAGGGTAGTATTTGAGTTGTCCCCCGGATTCGCCGTACCACTCGAACACGCGTCCGCCTGAGGAGTCATCTCCGTTCAAGTGTCCCTTACCTGAGGTAGTGAAATACCAGTTAAGCTCGGATGGATCTGGGAGCACAAGCGGAAACTTGAACAACTGGTATCTCACTGTGCCCTGATGCCACATGAGCGCCAAGTAACTGCTTCTCGCAATATCCACAGCATGTCCCTTGTAGGTAGAGGCAGCACTATGCCACTTCTCAACTAGGTTCACTAGGATAGTACCGACCTCTATTGCTCGCCCCTTGTAATCTAACGCCGTTATCTCATAATCACCCAAGGCCTCCCACATTTTCCGTGCTGAGTTGGAGAGCTCGATCGTCACTCTCCCATCCCTGTCTATCCTGCTCAATTCCTTTCGCATCTTGCCGGAAAGCCCAACATATTGAGCCGGCGGATTAGCGTCAGGGACCAGGACGTCGAATATACCTTTGTTCTCAGGAGCAATTCCTCCTGTAATCTCCGCTATTGTTCTCTCAAAGTCGCGCCATCCTGGAAGGGTTCCTGAATTCACTGTAAGCTGACCCGACCCGTCTTGAAACGTGTTCAATAGCAACCGAAACAGTTCCAGTTCGCCTTCTGTGGGATCGCGGTGAGCGAATGGCCTTTCAATAGTGTTATTGCCCCTTGTCACTACTTATTTCCTCAACTCAAGATCATCCCGTAGAAGCTCGTCAGTCGTCACGTCAAACAACCTGGCTACTCTGAGAACCAGTACAATGGTTGGCTGTTTTTTGCCCGCCTCTAGCTCACTTATGTAGCCGTGAGCGGAGTGGCCGAGTGCTATAGCCACTTCTTGCAGAGTCATGCCACTCTGGGTTCTGAGGGATTTGAGCTTCTCTCCGAATCTACTTACCCCTAGATTCTCTTGATAACCCCTTGACATACTAGTGCTCATATACTATTATTGTCTCCAATAGAGACAAAACGTCTTCTTATTCCAAGAGGAGGATACATGGAGCAACGGCGACCCCGCACCAAAGAAGCTAGAATGGTCAACAGTCCTTTCAAGTGGGTTGGGGGCAAATCTAGACTGCGGCGGCACATAATCCCGCTCCTACCTCCTCATACTTGCTACGTTGAACCCTTTGCGGGGGCAGCTTGGGTTTTATTTGGAAAACCTCCAAGCGACGTTGAAGTCTTAAACGACATTGACCAAGAGCTAATCAACTTTTTTAGAGTTGTTCGGGATAATCCCGAGGAACTCATAGAGTCCTTCAAATGGGAGCTAGTCTCCCGTGCTGAGTTTACACGGCTAGCCCAGACGAACCCAGAAAGTCTGTCTCCGATCCAACGCGCACACAGATTTTACTACATTATTATGGCAGGATGGGGGGGAGAGCTCAATTATCCGAGGTTCCAGACCAGTATAAGTGACGGTGGTCATGGCAACAGGCTAGCAGGTGCTTTGAAGACCCTACACACGCGGCTTGAACCTGTTCACAAGCGCCTTAGCACAGTTATAATTGAAAATCTGGACTGGAGTGAGTGCATCAACCGGTATGACAGCGACAGGACTGTATTTTACTTGGACCCCCCGTATCCAGGGAATGGTGCAAATTATGCCCATAACATGCGCTCTTGGGATGACCACTATACCTTAGCAGAACGCCTTCGAAAGTGCCGTGGGAAATGGCTCCTCTCATCTTACGATATTCCTGAAATACGCGAACTTTTCAAGGACCATGTCATTATTCCAATTCAATCAGCCTCCGGTATGGTTACCACCAAAGGGGGAAAGGAACGCGTATTGAACCGGGAAGTTATTGTAACCAACTACACCCCCACGACTCGCGCATTGTTCGAAAAACCTCAGCACAAATATGGGCAGACAGAGATGTCTGAAGGTACTGAATCCGTGTCTCTTCAATATGATCGGCTAGTGTAATGTAATAAGGAGGCAATAGGCTATGGCCAATATTTACTACGAAAATGATGCAGACCTTTCTCTGCTTGAGGGCAAGATCGTTGGGGTCGTCGGGTACGGGAGCCAGGGCCACGCCCACGCCCTGAGCCTCAAGGACAGCGGCGTCGATGTCGTGGTTGGGCTGTACGAGGGCAGCTCCAGCTGGCCCAAGGCCGAGGAGGCCGGCCTCCGAGTCGCCACCGTGTCCGAAGTAGCTCAGCAGGCGGACATGATTATGATGCTGGCGCCGGACCACCTCCAGTCCAGGATATATCGAGAGTCCATCCAGCAGCACCTTCAGGAGGGCAAGACCCTCATGTTCGCTCACGGCTTCAACATCCACTACCAGCAGATAATCCCCACCCCGCAGGTGGACGTTTCCATGGTGGCGCCCAAGGCGCCCGGCCACCGTATGCGTGAGATATTCACCCGCGGCTCAGGCGTGCCTGGCCTGCTGGCCATACACCAGGACGCAACCGGCAAGGCGAGGGAAAACGCCTTGGCCTACGCCAAGGGGGTCGGCTGCACTCGGGCGGGAGTGCTTGACACCACCTTCAAAGAGGAGACTGAGACCGACCTCTTCGGCGAACAGACCATTCTCTGCGGAGGAGTCGCGGCTCTGATCAAGGCCGGCTTCGAGACTTTGGTGGAGGCCGGGTATCAGCCTGAGTCCGCATACTTTGAGTGCCTCCACGAGCTGAAGCTCATCGTTGACCTCATTTACCAGGGCGGCCTGGGCTACATGCGCTACTCCGTCAGCGACACGGCGGAGTACGGCGACTACAGCCGGGGCCCGCGTGTCATAGACGACCACGTGAAGCAGAACATGAAGCTTATACTGGAGGACATCCAGAACGGCTCCTTTGCCCGCGAGTGGATCGCCGAGAACGACGAGGGTCGCCCCCGGTTCAACGTCCTGCGCCAGCAGGACAAGGAGCACCCCATAGAGCGAGTGGGCAGCACCCTTCGGGATATGATGGGTTTCCTTAAGGAGACTTAGTCTGCTAGAATAGCGTCGGCTATGTTTACGAATAAGGTTACATCGGAGGTACCACACGTAGTTCGCCAGAAGGGACGGCTTATGGCAATGGTCGTCTCGGCGGACTGCGTTGTCCTTTAGTTTCTCCCAGATACTTTGGCGCGTCCCTACCCTGTAAAGACGCGCGCGTCCTTAGCAGGGATAGTCTCACGCACAATCCTCAAGCAGAGTTCCCCAGCACACTGGGAAGAGACAAAGGAGTGACCCCAAATGCCCGAAGACAAGGTGATAATCTTCGATACAACGCTGCGAGACGGCGAGCAGGCCGCCGGAGCAGCCATGACCCTCGAGGAGAAGGTCGAAATTGCCAAGCAGTTGGAGCGCCTGCGCGTCGACGTAATTGAGGCGGGTTTCGCAGCAAGCTCCCCCGGCGACTTCCAGGCCGTCCAGGCCATCGCAAGAGAGGTCAGGACGCCAACCATCTGCTCCCTGTCCAGATGCGTCACAGAGGACGTGGACAGCGCGGCGGAGGCGCTCAAAGACGCCGCACACCCTCGCATACACGTATTCCTGTCAAGTTCAGACATCCAGATCCTCCACCAGCTCCGGAAGAACCGGGAGGAGGTCATGGAGATGGCAGTGGCCGCGGTGGAGAGGGCCAAGAGGTACTGCGACGACGTGGAGTTCTCCCCGATGGACGCAACCCGCACCCAGCCGGAGTACCTGTACCAGCTGCTGGAGGCCGCAATCACAGCCGGCGCCACGACGGTCAACATACCCGACACCGTGGGCTACGCCATACCTGAGGAGTTCGCCAGGCTGCTCGTGGACATCCAGAGCAACGTGCCAAACATCGGCAAGGCGGTGCTCTCGGTCCACTGCCACAACGACCTGGGCCTTTCGGTGTCCAACAGCCTCGCCGCCGTCAAAGTCGGCGCCCGGCAGGTTGAGGGCTGCATCAACGGCATAGGAGAGCGGGCCGGCAACGCATCCCTTGAAGAGGTCATCATGAGCCTGTCGACTCGGAAGGACTATTTCGGGGCTGACATAGGCATCGACACGACACAGCTGTACCGCACGAGCCGGCTGGTTAGCGACATCACGGGCTTCGCGGTGCAGGCCAACAAGGCCATTGTCGGCCAGAACGCCTTCCGCCACGCCTCCGGCATTCACCAGGACGGCGTCCTCAAGGAGCGCACCACCTTCGAGATTATGGACCCCCGATCCGTCGGCATTCCCAGCAACACCCTGGTGCTGGGCAAGCTGAGCGGCCGGGCCGGCCTCCGGGCGAGGCTGGAGGAGCTGGGGTACCACCTCACACAGGAGGACCTGAATTCGGTGTTCCAGGAGTTCAAGGACCTGGCCGACAAGAAGCGCGAGGTCAACGACCGCGATCTGGAGGCGCTGATGAGCGACCATCGACGGTCTGAGGTTGAGATCTGCAGGCTGGACCACGTCCAGGTCTCCTGCGGCGACCACGACATCGCCACGGCCACTGTCCGCATCATCGACCCGGACGGCCGCGTCCTCACCGACGCCGGCACGGGCACAGGCCCCGTGGACGCGGTCTGCGTCGCAATCAACCGGATACTCCAGGTTCCCAACACCCTCCAGGAGTTCTCCATTGGCTCAATCACGGAGGGCACGGACGCCCTTGGAGAGGTGACCATCAGGATAGCGCGGGACGACAAGATCTACACCGGCCGGGGATCCTCCACCGACATCATAGTCGCCAGCGCCAAGGCCTACGTCAACGCCCTGAACAAGCTCATGGCGATAGAGGGCGTCCCGGAGTCAATAGCAGCCATCAGATAGCGGGGGCGCAGGCTCTCCCCTGCCCGATTGTAGCAAGCCACCGTAGGGGGCGATTCGCGAATCGCCCCCTACTCGCGTCTATGCGAAGACGCGGCTGACGCCAGACATACGCTCCACCAGGAAGCCACCAAGGGAGGAGTGGGACCATCTGGCAAACCCCGTCCGGCTAGTGTAAACTAGTGTCCAACATCCAAGAGAAGGACGCTATGCACAGATACATCGCACAACGACTATTGCAGGGGCTGCTAAGCGCGTTCCTGGTTTCGCTTCTGATTTTCGTCATCCTCCGGATAGCGCCCGGGGACGTTGCGATGATGGTGTACACCCAGGGAGACGAGGGCATCGAGGACATCGACGAGGAGGCGCTGGAGCGGATCCGGGAGAACCTGGGGCTGCACAGACCCCTGCATATACAGTACCTGGTCTGGGTGAGAGATATGCTGACTTTCGACTGGGGCACGTCCTACTTCCACGGAGGGAACGTCTGGGAGGATGTCAAGCAAAAGCTCCCGGTGACAGTGGAGTTGGGGATTCTAAGCTTGGTCTTGTCCACCGCAATCGCGTTCCCGGTAGGGATACTGATGGCGCTGAAACAGGACACGTGGAGCGACTACGTTGGCAGGGTGTTTTCCCTTGGAGGCCTCTCCATACCCAACTTCTGGATAGCCACCATGCTTCTGGTGGTGGGGCTGTACGTCTTCGACTGGAGCCCGCGTCTGGAGTACAAGAGCATCTTCGATGACCCCTTTGGCAACCTGAGCCTGATGTTCTGGCCCGCAGTCATCGTGGGATACAGCTCCACGGCGATAAAGGCCAGGATGCTGCGCTCCTCCATGCTGGAGGTGCTGCGACAGGACTACATAAGGACGGCCCACGCCAAGGGGTTGAGCGGCGCCGCTGTGACGTACCGCCACGCGTTGAGAAACGCCATGCTGCCCGTGGTCACAATAATCGGGTTCTCCGTAGCGGCTATCATCGGCGGTTCTGTGATAATGGAGACCATCTTCCAGATGCCCGGGCTGGGCCAGTACCTGGTGGCGGGGATGAACAGCCGGGACTACAACATAGTGCAGTCCGTGGTCACCTTCTTCGCCATGTGGATTATCCTAATCAACATCCTGGTGGACATCTCGTACGCCTGGCTGGACCCGCGCATAAGGTTCGACTAGGCGTGCCGGGGCGCAGCCTTACTTATAGTTCACAGTGATCGTACGTTGACATCCGCCCGCTCAATTCCTTCGACTAGCTCAGGATGAGCGGGAACGCCAGCACATCGCCATTCCTGCGGAAGCAGGAATCCAGAGACGCTCCACTACTGCGACTTACGCATTGGATGTCCGTCGTCACGGGCGTGACTTAGACTAGAGGGTTACGTCTGGTTCCTGCCCTGATCCCTGAGGAAATCCTGGACGCTCTTGATGGTCGCCTCCTCCGAGCTCAGGATGACGTAGCCTCCACGCTCTCCTTCAATGGTGGTCTGGGCGATCTCCCATCCCTGGTACTGATGCCCAATTAGGCAGTCCGCAGGCACACGCACATCGTCCAATTCGATGTGACTGTCGCTGCCCATGAGGAGGTCCTGGGTGCTGACGGAAATGCCAGGCAGGTTTGCGTCTATCATGAATACGCCGAGATTCAGCTTGGTAGGGCGTGTGACATCGGTGACGGCCAGCGTCCAAAGGTAGTCGGGGTCAAACCGGCCCATTACAAAGGCCTTGCTTCCATTTATGACCCAATCCCCTCCTTCACGAAAGGCGTGGGTCTTTATTGAGGCCAGGTCGCTGCCGGTTTCCAACTCGGCAAAGAGCTGCCATACCACAGTCTCGCCGCGCAACGCGGGTGGAACGTACCGCTCTTTCTGCTCCGGGGTGCCCCAGACAAGCAACGGGGGTATCCAGCGCTGCGTGTTGCCAATTGAGGGAAGGTTCAGGCGTCTGATCTCCTCCAGGAAGACCGCCTCCAACGCCGGGTGCATCCCGCCCCCGCCCCACTCCAGGGGCCAGGACGGCGCCAGCCAGCCCTTGGATCCCAGCTTGCACCGGAAATCCCTCAGCGTCTGCTGGGTCTCCCTGTCCAGAGGCCTGCCGTCCGTGGGGATTTCTATGTCCTTGGGAGCGTTGCCTTCCAGCCAGGCGCGCAGGGCCTCTCGAAACTGCTGCTGCTGATCGGTGTAGTGGATCTCGAAGTCCACGGCGCCCTCCTTTGCGATTTACCACTGCACGAGATGAGCCGGCCTAGCCGCTCCGTGCGCACAGACGCTATTCGACAATCAGAATAGTGGGTTAAGGGAATGCTACCCCATATTACCACCAAAACTGCCGGACGACTACACCGCGCCCACAATGAAGAGACCTCATCCGCCGCTTCAGGCGGGTGTCTTGCTTATAACCTCAATCAGCCGGTAGCCGTACCTGGAGGCGTCCTGCGGCGGCTCCTTCTGCCCCGGCCAGGCGTCATACTGCTCTATCCTCAGTCTGTAGACATACCCCTCTTCATAGTCGAATCCCTCTATGTGGTCGTAGAAGAAGTTTCCGTCCACAATCATGCACTTCATTGGCCCCACGCCTACGCAGTCCACCAACTCAGGGCCGACTTCGACCTCAAGGGTCTCGCTCTCAGACACCGACACACTTATACCGCAAGCAGCCGCGAACAGGGCCAACGCAGCTGCAATCGTTATCAATCTTTTTGGCATACCTAAGTGAAGTTGACGGCTGAGACCGACCCTGGCGGGATTCTGCGGCAAGCCGTGTCCGGCGATGCTGCGGAAAACGCCTGAAGAGACGGAGAGCTTTGGTGACGGCTAGCTGCCTTTGTCGGCAGCGATGCACTGGTAGCAGTTGATGTAAAACTCCATGCGGTGACCAACGACCTGGCCCTGTATGTCGCCGCCGATGGCGCGCAGCAGACGTTCGACAGTCGCGGCTCGGAACTCTCCAACCTCGCCGCACTTGACGCACACGGTATGGTGATGGTGCTCATTGCGGGACAGGCTGTACTTTGGAGCGCCGTCCATTAGAGCGAGCTTGCAGATAACCCCCTCTCCCAAAAGCAGCTTAATGGTCCTGTAGACCGTTGCGCGCCCCACCGAGGGAAGATCTTCGCTGATCTCCTCCACAGTAAAGCCCGACTGCTTCCGCTCAAGAAGATTGACGATGGCCTGCCTGGGAGCCGTAGACCTGTAGCCTCGGTCTTCCAGGACCGCCATAAGATTGGGGCGAGAGGTCTGTACCTCGTTCATATTAACGGCTCTCAATTTCACCTGGTGTAGTATAGGTATAGTCTACTACCGGTAGGATGGTCTATCAACTAGCCCTTCTCTAGCGAGGTAGTGTCTGTGCTAGAATGGCGCTGTCCGGTACATCGAGGCTATAATCGATTCCAGTATAGCAGGAAAGCGCCCGGATGAGCTTGGAGACACCAGAAAGGTCTTCTGAATATTGCCCAAAGTAAGGCATAGACCAGGAAGCATTGAGCCACAGGAAGGCATGTCACCACTACGGGCCGGCCTCACTGCCGGGTCGGTGGCAGCCGTTGCGGCCGTGCTCGCCAACCTCCCACTGGAAGCGCCCACCGACACCTACTTCAACAGCGCGCCGGTGATGGCGGGAGCGCTGGCCGTAGGCCTGGGCGCAGGAGTGCTCTGGAGAGCGCTGGATGGTCGCGGACGCCGTCCGGCTATCCTCCTCGTTTCGATGACACTAGCTTTCGGCCTCGTTGCCGTCACCGCCGTGGCGGGCGAAACGCAGATGGAGCGCTCGACTTCCTACATAGTGCCGCTGGCGGCTATCGTTTTCGGGCTGACGGGGGCCTTGACCCTGCTGCTCCTGCGCGCCAGGGTATCACTGCCCCGGAGGGTGACAGCTATCATCGTGCTCCTGGCAATCGGCCTCGGAATCGCATTGGCCGGCCAGGGAGACCAGGAGAGCGGCCGGCTGGAGCTGCCCCCAAGAACCGCATCCTATGTTATCCTTGACTCCACCCTTCCCGACTAGGGAGACATTTGAATTGATTGAAAGCGACGGTCCAGATTATGCCCACTAGATACAGGCTCCTCATTGGAGCGATTGCGCTATCCATAGTCCTGGCGCTGCTGGCGGCCTGCGGCGGCTCCGAAGACCCGACTGCAACCACCGCGCCGACCTCCACGTCAGCCCCCACCAGTACGCCGTCCCAGGACAACACTCCGACAGCCGCGCCCACAGACCAGCCCGCGGAGGCAACGGCGAAGATGGAGGATACGCCTGCGCCCTCGCCCACACCGGAGGCTGAGGCGTCGATGAGAAAGATGGGTGAGTACGAAGGAATCACCTTCGTTGTATCCGGCGGCTCAGAGGCTACGTTCACGGTGGAGGAGCAGCTGGCGAGGCTGCCCCTACCCAACGACGCAGTAATGCGCACCACTACCCTGTCCGGTGAGGTGCACCTGGACGGCAGGGAGTCCGTCATCCAGATAGACCTGCACTCGATGTCCAGCGACCAGGAGTTCAGGGACAGGTACGTCAGGACAAGGATGTTCGGCGACCACCAGTTCGCCACCTTCACTGTACCCGACGTCGGCCCGCTGCCCGAGGGTCTAGCCTCAGGGGAGCCAGTGACGACGAGCGTTAGCGGCACGCTGGAAATCCGCGGTATTACTGTGCCGATGGAGTTCGAAATTGAGGCTCGGGACGACGGCAGCGAGATGTTCATACTCGGACGCACGACATTCACATGGCAGCAACTGGACATCCCTCCCCCAACTGCTTCGGTCGTTGTAAGTATTGAGGACGACGTGAGGGTCGAGGTGCTGCTGACGGTTATCCCGCAGTAGGGTCAACGCTCCGCCGGGCTTAGTTCGGTGAGCATTGACATCTTCAAAGTCTCAACCCACTCCAGTTAGAGACCTTGAGTAGGGGAGTATATGCTTGACGCCCGGCTAAACCCCCACCCCAGGATTGATGTTATCTCCGTTGATATCAACACGAGCATCCAGGGATATTTGAAGCGCCTCCAAGCCTGAGAATCTCATTCGTGAGTTGTTGCCCCAGTTCCAGTTAGAGTATCCGAGAATACGGTCTATACAGGCTTGCGTGCCCCCTACGAATGTCTCCGAAAAGTCCACGTGGGTTACAACGCACCAGGCCCGGTCCTCGGGCCACCAGATGTTCGGGGTCTCACTGGTTGGGTGCAACCCGCCAAGCGCGCCGTGAATCGGACCGCGAAAGAGCCAGTATTCCCATCCCCGGGCCGCCTTTACCTTTGGATTTCTCCGGTAATGGGCGTTCATCCCACCGTATCCCTCCCAAAGGCAGAAGTAACAGCTTTCAGGAGTTGAGGTAAATGACGAGAGGACGCGGGTCAACAACAGACACTCCTCATCAGGCAAGTATCCGACACTAGGCCGCGTGCCCCATTCCGGGTGATTGTACACCGGGGCATCCGGCAGCTTGGCAATGCGATTGAACTGCATTTCAGGGTGTACGGTTTGTCCCGTCCAGTTCGCTATGGTATACCACGCAATTCTCTCCTCCACCCCCGGAGCTTCGGTGGCGCGATATGCAGGGTGGAAGATGCGAGCGTAGGCTTCAAACCCCTCTGGTATAAGTTCACCAACTCGCACACCGGAAGCCGAACGCGCCCAAAGCCGCTCCACTATCCAGTCAGCCGGGGAAACGTCCTCCAGCACCTCCATACATTCCAGCTCCCAACGGCCATCTCGTAACATTGCCTTAACCCCCTCACCAGGACGCGCAATTACCCACGTGGTTACTACTGCTGCACGAACCTCCGGTACATCTCTTCTTCCGACAGGGACTCCCTGTGGAACCAGTTGGCCTCTATTACGCCGTAGACTTCGGTCAGGCCTTCCAGGATGTGTTCGGTGAGTTTGTAAGCGTCTTCCGTGGACTCAAGGGGAAGCTGCACTCCGTCCATCTCCGCCAGGATGTTGGATATAGCCCTGATGAGCTCCACGGTGCCTACCTGGGTGGCGTTATTGCGGGCGGTGGCCATACTGTGATATATGGAAGACGGCTCGTGGTACTTCAGGAGCAGGGACAGGGAGTGGTCTGGTTCGTCGATGTTAATCCCGCGAACCCTCACAGCGTTCACCAGAGACGCGGAGAGCGCGTGGATGTCATCCCCGTTGTCCATTGCAGATCTGGCAAAGGTGTTGATAACCCGTGTAACGTTCTCAGCCCGCTCCAGCCAGCGTCCCAGCCAGATCAGGTTGTACACTCTGGAGTCGGTAAGCCACCGGTCTGTGTTGAAGGCCCGAGCTCTTGGTTCTACCATCTGTTCTGCACCTCTTTCCACGGGTTACTGGTCTCTATGAGGCTCAGGGCGTCCTCAAAGGAAATGGTTTCCCTGTCAAAGTAGACCTGCGCCGTGGCAACATCCAGATGTCCCGACCCTCTTGAGATGAAGGACCCGGTTACGGGTGGCGCCTCCGAATAGTCACGTCCCACCCCAAGCTTGAGGTAGTCAGTCCCGATCTCAATGACTATACCCCTTGTGGGGTCGGCAGGCAACCAGCCTGCCTCGGGATGAAGGAACTCCAGCCAGGCGTGGGTCTCACCGGCCTGGCGCGTCAGCAGTCCGCTCACGTACCGCGCAGGCACGCCCAGGGACCTTATCATGCCCAGCGCCAGGTGGGTCTTGTCCTGGCAGACGCCCTCCATGGAAGACAGCACGTCAAATGCCGTGGTGTTGACCGAGGTGTTGCCTCTCTGGTACTTGACCCTTACCCTCACCCAGGCGACAACCCTGTGGATGAGCTCCAGCAGTGTGGCGGCATCGCCCGCCAAGGACTTGGCCGCGTCGGCCACGGTATCGGGGTCCACCAGGGGAGAGGGCGCCAGGAACTCGGACGCATCCGGTCTGTGTTCAATGGAGGATAGAAACATATCTGCCACCGGTGGGGTCGCAGGCTCCAGGTACACCTCCCCTATTGAGGCGATTGTCAATTGCTGGTGTGGAGCCATAATGCGCACGCGATGCACCACGTTGCCGAACCGGTCGGAGTAGGCTACCTTCCTGCCGTCCGGGTTGGTCAGGATGTCGCGGCTCTCCACCCACTGCCGGTGATCAGAGTAGGCGGACAGCCTGAGAAAGTTATCGTTCTGGACTACCACGTCCGAGTAGGTGTATCTGGCAACGTAGGCGTAGTGGACCGGTACGACGCTGTTGCCTACGTGACTACCCAGCTCGGCTTGCATGACCCACCTGAAGAGTTATTGGTGACCCGACTGGAAGGCTGGGATACACGAGTAAGACCTCCCGGAAACACGCTAACTTCGCCATTGCCGTTCTGAGTGGCAAACACCCTCAGGTCTACGTACCTCTCCTGCAACCGACCGCTATCTTCATCGAACACCACGTGCTTCGAGAAGTCAAGGGTCTCCTGGGCTATGAAGGTCTGGGGCTGCTCAATCACCTGCCGGGCCAGACGGCTTTTGTAAGTGACCCCGAGATCCGGCATGATGTAGACTCCCAGTCCTCCGTACCCCTGGCGGATCTTCAGCACAAGGTTGTCCAGGTTCTGCAGGACGTACTGCCGGTCTGTCGGCGACCGCAGGTCGTAGGAGACCGCCTGGTCCAGTATTGCGTCCTCTCCCAGGTAGGTCTTTATCATGTCCGGCACCCACAGAAAGACCAGCTTGTCGTCGCAGGCGCCGGTCCCCATCGCGTTCACCAAGACTACTTTATTGTTAAGATAGGCTTCCGTCAACCCGGGCACGAACATGTCCAGGTCTTCTACGCGCCGGTAGATCAGGTCCACCTCAAAGTCCCCGTCCATCGACCTGCACCATACCCGGCCGTTATGTCCGACGTAAAGGTCTGAGCCCTCAACCAGGGCAACCCCCAGCAGCTCGGACAGGTAGCGGTGCTCGAAGAAGGCGGCTCCGTACTTGCTGTCCGTCAGCAGTACGCACGTGGGAGAGTCCATGTCACACAGAGAGAGGAACATCTCCTGGTAGGCGGCCTTTATGTCGTAGGGAACTATGTTGTAGCCCTCCGAAAGCTCCGGCATGACCTGAAGACCTATCTCCGTGGACTTCATCTGGTAGGTAATGCCCGATGGTATGCGCAGGTTGTCCTCCAGGATTACGTAGTTGCCGTCCCCCATGTGAACAAGGTCTACGCCGTAGATGTGCACGAAAACGTCCTTGGGAGGCCGAAAATCCTGCAGCTCCGGGTTGTAGTGGTGACAGGAGAAGAGCACGTCTTCAGGGACTATGCTCTGCTCGCCACAGTACAGTTCAAGCATGAAGCGATTGATGGCTTTCAAGCGCTGCGCAACGCCCTGAGCGATGTTATCCCAGTGCTCCTTGGGAATGATCCTGGGAATCCAGTCGATTGGCACAGTGCGGAACTCTCTGGGGTCCAGGCGAAAGGTGAATGCGTCCCTTGTCGCGAGGTCCCTGGCCTGCTGGCAGCGACGCAGCATCTCCTCCACGCCCAGCCTGTCCAGGTTATTCATCAGGCTCTGGTACACGGGTCGTACATCGCCATGCGAGTCTATACACTCGTTCATGGAGTGATCTGCGGAAAATGTGTCCGTCAACATAGTTCTCTAGCTCTCCGTAAAAGGCCTTAACCGGTCAAGGGCGCGCCTGCGCATGGCAACGTACTCAACCACCCGCCCCGTGTCCAACTCAATAGAGTGGAGATAGTAGCATATCATCGCGAAATTGCAACCACGTTACAACATGGTAACAAGCAGGTTACGGAAGAACAATCTTGCACACAAGAAAGATGCATCTCGGCGCTAGGAGAGACGGGGAAGGCGCCTGCCAGCGAGACCTTGAATAACCGCTACGGCCAGAGTTTAAGGACCCCGATAATCACACTTGACATTACGACGGCGACGGCAACAAACCGCAGAAGGAGGCGGTTCTCCAAGGCATCTATCTTCCCGTCCAAGCGCTCTTCCAAGGCATCCATACGACCCTCCAAGTGCGCTTCTACGGCATCTACGCGACCTTCCAGGCGCGCAACATCCGCTTGGGTTGACATGTTTTCCTTGACAAACTCGTAGGCCACCTCAAGCCTCGTTACCCTGTCTCTATCCTCCGAGGTTGTCAAGGTGTCCTCCTCCTGCTAAGCGGGTGTGAGCGGGGTGTCCTGCACTCTTATCCAAATTAGTTGGCGTAAAAGCGGCTCGGCCTAGCGTAGCGTCGATGTTATCTACAGCGACGGCTACCACTGCACGAACATGGGCATTACAACGTGGACGTAGTCCTCGTTGCCCACGGGCTTGATAACCCCCGGGCTGGAAGGGGTTGAAGTCTCCAGCGCCACCTCTCCGCGCTCCATAGCCCCCAGCACGTCCGTCAGGTAGCGGCTGCTAAATGCTATCTTGGCCTCATCGCCCTCTATTTTGGCGTCGATCTCGCCCTCATTGTCCCCAGTCTCCTCCGCCTTGGAGGTGATAACCATCCTGCCGGCCTCGCCGTCGGACCCGGGGAGCATCTGGAGCCGCACGATTCCACCACCGTCCCGAGCGAATATGGACGCTGCTCGGGCGGCTCGATTGAATTCCTGTAAATCGACAACCGCTCTGGTGCCGAAGCCTTGGGGTACGAGCTGGCCGTAGTTGGGGAAGGCGCCCTGTATGAGCTGCGATACTATCTCGACTCCCTTCAGGTGCACCAGCAACTGGCTCTTGGAGGGGGTGACCACCAGGTCCACGGGCTCGTCCTGGTCCGCAAGCAGGCGATGCAGCTCAAGGAGGGTCCTGGCAGGAACAATGGCGTGGGTCTCCTCCGACACAGGCTCCAGAAGAGGGGCCTTGTATACGGCCAGCCGGAAGCCGTCCGCGCCCGCCAGGGTGAGAACCTGCTCCGAGGCCTCCAGCTTGATTCCTGTAAGCACCGGTCTCGTGTCCTCCGTGGCCGCGGCGAAGACCACACGGCCGATGGCCGTACGCAGGACCTGCGGGTCTATTCGGACGGTCATACCGTCCTCTACCGTAGGGATGGGTGGAAACTCCTCGGCGTCTGCGCCGTTGATATGGGCTTGGAAGCGGGCGCAGCGGAATTGGACTCCCTTGGGTCGAGGAGTCAACTCCATGTCTATTTTCTCGTTGGGCAGCGAGCCGACGAAGTCGGACAGGAGCCGCGCAGGTATGGTGATGGCGCCCTCCTCCTCGACCATAGCCCCCACCCAGGTAGTGATAGCCAGTTCCAGATTGGTAGCCGACAGCTTGAGTCTGGACTGGTCGGTCTCCATGAGGACGTTCTGAGTTATAGGCAGAGTGGTGCGAGTGGCCACCGCACGGCTAATCATCGCCAGTCCTCTATTAAGGTTTTCCTGCAAACAAGATACCCTCATGGCCCACCTTTAGAACAGAAATTAGACTGCCAGTAAGTATAATTCCGTGGAGGAGCATCGTCAATCGATATGAGTTCCCTCAGACCCCTACAGATCCCTATCCCACCAGCTTGCGAATGTCCCGCAGCACCAGGTCCATGTCCCAGTCAACCGCCCCGTCGTAGTAGGCCCTCACCTGCCCTTCATCGTCCACAAGCGCCAACCTGTTAGTGTGGACTACGTTGTAATCATGGATATGAACGGAGCCGTCCGGGTGCAGGTGCTCTATGCTCTTGGGCACCTCCGTATATGTTAGTTTGAAGCCGTCCGTAACGATGCGCTGCATCACCTCGGGCGAGCCTGTCAGGAAGCGCCAGGCGTCGTGGTCGGCGTCGTGGGTAGTCGCGTAAGCGTGGAGGACATCCGGAGAGTCGTATTCCGGATCTACGGTGAATGAGAGCAGCATCACTTCGCTCCCCAGGAGGCCGTCTTCCATCAGCCGCTGCTGCACCTGCGCCATACGGGGAGTCAGCGCGGGGCAGAACTCAGTGCAGTTGGTGAAGACGAAGTTGGCCAGGACGACCCTGCCTCGTAGGTCGTCTCCGGTGACCGTGCGACCCATCTGGTCGGTCAAAGAGAAGGAGGGCATCTCATAGTATACGGGCAGGTCGTCTGAGCTGCAGGCCAGAGTCGCAACGACTAGTACACACAGTAAACCGGCCAGCCACCGCTTCGCTCTCGGAATACCCGGCTCAAGCGACAAAGGCGCGATCCAGGACCAGGCCCAGGAACAGGGCTGCCAGGTAGACGGTCGAGTATTTGAACAGCCTCATTGCCCATACCCTCTCAAGGGAGCGGTACAGCTTTATGGAGAGGGCCACCTGGGGGATGCCCAGCAGAACGGCCGTCGCGAGGTAAAGCGCCCCGAACAGGCCCAGAACCGCGGGCAGCGCCGTCAGAAGGACCAGCAGAATGGAGTATAGGAAGATTTGTCGTCCCGTCTCCCTGTCACCCAACACCACCGGCAGCATGGGTATGCTGGCCTTCCTGTAGTCCTCCTTGAAGACCAGAATCAGGGCATAGGCGTGGGGCGGGGTCCAGAAGAAAACTATGAGAAACAGGAAGATGGCGGACAGGTCTATGCCGCCGGTTACGGCGACCCAGCCAATCATTGGCGGAAATGCGCCGGCAGCGCCTCCAACGACGACGTTCTGGTGCGTCCGCCGCTTCAGGTAGACGCTGTAGAGCAGCACGTAGTACAGCCACGCCACGGCCCCCAGAACGGCTACAAGAGGACTTATCAGAAGAAACAGCGGGATTGAGAGAAGGCTGATAGCGATGCTAAAGACCAGCACATTCCTCGGCGAGACCTGCCCCAGAGGCAGAGGCCGGCGGCGAGTCCGCTCCATGGCCATGTCCAACTCCCGGTCCAGATAGCAGTTCAAGGCGGCGGCGCCCCCGGAGCACAGGTAACCGCCAAGCAGAAGTATACCGGCCGTGCTCCAGGCGACTGTGCCACCGCCGGCTGCCAGCATCCCGGCGGCCGTGCTTATCAGGAGTAGAACGGCTATCCTGGGCTTGGTGAGTCGGAAATACACCCTGGCAGTGGAAAGCAGGCGCGGGTAAAGCGCCACAGCGGGCCCGCTGGGTGGGAAGGAGGTGTTCATCGAGCTACTCCAAGGTTTGCTCTGCCGGAAGCGATGACAGGCTCCTCGACTTCAGAGGCGCCGTTCCACAGCCTGCCTACGAGCAACATGGCAACGGCAAAGAAGAGAATGGCTGCAACCAGATGCAGCGCGCGTATCTCCGTTGGCAGTCGAAGCAGCACGTTGCCGAGGCCAAGGGCTATCTGCACGCCCAGCACTCCGGCCGCCAGCCATGTAAACTGGACAACACCGGAATGACGGACGCCCATCGCCCTAATTATCGCCACCAGCATCAGGACAGCCACCAGAAAGGCTGCAACCCTGTGGGCCATGTGAATCCAGTGGATGGTCGCCATATCCCCTATCGATATTCCGCACAACGGAATCGACGTGCATGCCAGAGAAGCCCCTTCGGTGCGGGTCACGTATGCGCCGGTAAGAACCACAATGAAGGCAACGGCCGCCAGCGCCAAGATGAGCCGCCGGAACCGGTCCCATCGGTTGTCCAAGGCCACCTCTGCCGACCGTGGAGTCATGGGAACGGCGGTCCTGGCAACTACGACCGCCAGCACCCCCACAAGGCTCGTAGCGATGGCGGTATGTATCAGGGCCACGCCGGGGCTCAGCTCCGAAAGGACCGTGTATGCACCGAATCCTGCCTGAATCACAATAAGCACAGCTGACAGCAGCACGAGGTGCATTGTGGCGCCCCGCGCTCCGTAGCGGGAGAAAGCCGACATGACCATAAGGAAGGTGAAAACCCCGGCCACGGCGGCCGAGAGGCGATGCATGTACTCCAGCCAGGACGTCAACTCCCAGGGAGGTATGACTTTTCCGTAGCACAAAGGCCAGTCCGGGCAGCCCAGGCCGGAGCCTGTGACGCGCACCACTCCGCCCATTGTCACTGCCATCAGTGCAGTGACCAGAGAAGCCACGGCCATCGCCGGGAAAATACGCTTCAGCCCTGTGCCCATATGCTAACTTTAGCCTCTCCCCTATTCTAGCCCGGTTTTCACTACAAAGTCGCCTGGAACTCCTGGGGCCCCTCCCTCTCCTCTCTATAGAACCATCTAAGAAAGACGATGCAGATGGCCGGCAGGAAGACGGAGAGCCAGGAAACCTTCATTATTATCCCGCCCATCTGCTGATCTGCCAACGGGGATATGTTCCAAATCCTGGGCGTACTCTCATAGAAAGAGTACATTACGTCGTTGGAGAAGGTGAGAGCCGCAAACAGCGGTGTTTGGGAGATGGACAGGGCAACCAGATAGAGTATCTGGGCCGCAGAGGATATCCGGGGCAGCTCCGGCAGCGGGCTCAATACGGGCCACCACGCTATCACGGCGGCGGACATGAAGAGGAGGTGCTCCAGAATATGGACGGGATGCTCCCGCAGAGCGCCCTCGTAGAAGACGGGGAAGTGCCACATGTTGAGCACGACGTTGAAGATGAGAAAGGCTATGAGTGGTTTGGTGACGAAACGCCCTGCTCTCAGCACTGCGCCGTTGCTCACCAGCGGCCTCAGTAGCCATCCCGGAGTCCCCAGCAGCAACAGTGGAGGCGCCACCAGCGTTAGCAGCGAGTGCTGGACCATGTGTGCACTGAAGAGATAGTTGTCGCTGAGCTCGTGAATGGGGCCGGCAAGGGCAAACAGCATCACTCCTACGCCCGTCATGAAGGAAAGCACCTGCCTTCGAGAAGGCTTTTCCATGTCGTCCCAGACCAGCCTCTCCCGAAGGGGACCAATGTACAGCAAATACAACCCGGAGAAAAGAAACAAGCCGGAGTAGAGGTCCGTGTGCCAGTGCCACTCCCACCAGGTAAATGTCTCTTGATACTGGTTAGCCTGGGCGAAAATGGACGCTTTTGTTTCAGAAGCTAAATGCCACATCTCAGGGCCTCCGCGACCTCACCCATTATACACCAGCTAACCCGCCGTAGGGGGCCTGGGAGGAGACATGGAGGCCTAGCGCCTGCTAGGGGGCAACCTCAAAGGTCCCGAACATTGTCGCATTGTGACCCGGATACGTGCATACGAACTGGTATGCGCCGGCGGCCGGGGCCGTGAACGTGACCTGGGCAGATTCACCTGGGTTTAGCAGCCGGACGCTGGCTATCACGTTGGGGTCATCGGCGTTGAGCCAGTTAACCGGGTCAACCAGTCCGCCGGTGGCCACCTCATCCTTGGTCCCGTCCTGCACCATGACCCAGTTATGCTGCTGAGTAACGGCGTTGTTGGTGAACCTCAGCGTAACCTCTTCCCCGGATGTTGCCGTAAGGGAGTCTATGGTGAACTGGAATTCGTCGCTGCTGGCGGACCCTATCTCATGCGTGGCGTCGGCCGACAAAGTGCCGGAGACCTGGGTATCCGAGGACAGACCGGCCGAGGCGTCAGTAGCAGTCGTCCCGTCGGCGCTGGTTGTGTCCGTGGCGTGGTCGCCCGCCGCGGGCTCCTCGGCCACCGCAACAACGATCCTTTCGCCGGATACGATGGAAAACAGGGCTAGCAAGGCCATTATGACCGACGTAGCCAGTATCAGCCCTCCCACGTAGAATCCGGAGAAGATCTTGCTGTCGAACTTCAGGTGCATATAGAACATCGAAACCATCGCGAACTTGACGGCGGAGAGGATCAGGAACATGGGGACCACAACGTTTTCAATGGCCTCAATGTAGAAGATTATGAACTCAATGGCGGTGATAATAGCCAGCAAGGCCGCCACTTTTGCGTATGTGACCGGAGTGGGATGGCCGCTCTCGTGGGCTCTACTCGACATAGCTCATCTCCTCACATACAACGGTTGCCAAGAGACGCCCGCTCATGAGTTGATCACCCCTATCAGGTAAATCACAGTGAATATCACAATCCAGACAACGTCCACAAAGTGCCAGTACAGGGCGGCTATGTCTACGCTCAAACCCTCCTGGGGAGTGAGGTCGCCCTTGAAGGAGTAGCCGAATAGCGATACAAGCCAGACCACTCCGAGGGTTACGTGCGCGCCGTGGAAGCCCGTCAGGGTGAAGAAGGTGCTTCCAAACAGGTTGGTTCGAGGCGTAAGGTGGCCGTGAATGGCGAACTCCCTGAACTCGAAGACCTGGAATCCCAGGAAGGTAGCTCCCAGGAATGCGGTGCATAGTATCCAGATCCGGAAGTTCCTTACGTTCCCCCTGCGTATATTGGAGTATGCCATCACCATCATAAAGCTGCTCATAAGCAGGACAAAGGTGCTTACGGTGGTGGTGGGTATGTCCAGAATATCGGCCGGGGTCGGCCCGCTCACGCTCTGGCCGTAGTAGATCAGATAGGTGGCTATCAGAGAGCCAAAGAACATGCACTCCGAGCCCAGGAAGACCCAAATGAGCATTTTCCGGTGGTCTACACCGGTTGTCGTCTCGTGTTCCGGGCTGTGCTCTACGGCTGGGGTGTGTTCCAACTTGCTAGTCTCCCTCCAGGCTGTCTCTCAGTGGTTGCTAGGCTCTGAGGCCGGCTCCATAGCCCACCCATAAACTCCGAACATTGTTATCACCACGCCCACTACCGCAACAATGGCTCCCGGTAACTGGCCTGGCTGGTGTAGCACCATTCCGTACCCTGCAACGGCCAAGCCGAGGGCGGCGATCAGGGGTAGGTACGATGGACTGGGCATATGAATGCCGTGGCCCTCATCCGAGTCGTGTTCCTCGTCATCGCTGGCTCCCTGAGGGACCGCGTGGCCGTTGGCATACTTCTGATCCCAGAAGGCGTCCCTGCCATGCACGGTTGGAATGGTGGCGAAGTTGTACTCCGGCGGAGGCGAAGATATCGACCACTCCAGCGTCCTGCCGTCCCAGGGGTCGTTTCCGGCGGGCTCGCCCTTGCGAACGCTCCAGAAAAAGTTGTGCAGGAATATCAGTACGGAGAGAACGATTATGAGGGATCCTCCCGTGGCTACAAGGTTCCACAGGTCCCATCCCATGCTGGACTCATAGGTGGGCTGCCGCCGCGGCATCCCGTCCATGCCCAGGAAGTGCATAGGGAAGAAGGCGATGTTGAAGCCTGCGAACATAACCCAGAAGCTGAGCTGGCCTAGCTTCTCACTGAGCAGTTTACCGGTGGCCTTGGGGAACCAGTAGTATATGCCGGCGAATACGGCGAATATGCTGCCCCCGAACAGAACGTAGTGTATGTGAGCTACGATGAAATAGGTGTCCTGCTGCTGAGCGTCGGAGGGCGCTATGGAGTGCATCACGCCGCTCAGGCCCCCAATAATGAACACGAAGATGAATCCTACGGCAAACAGCATAGAGGTGCTGAGCCTGACTGAGCCTCCCCACATTGTGCCTATCCAGTTGAATATCTTGATGCCAGTGGGTATGGCAATGGCCATCGTCGTCAGGGCAAAGACGGAGTTGGCGACAGGACCCAGGCCAACGGTGAACATGTGGTGACTCCAGACGGCCCAGCCCATGAACCCGATGGTGATACCGGAGAGGACCACTACGGGATAGCCGTACAGGGGCTTGCGGGAGAACGTGGGCAGTACCTCCGATACTATGCCCATTGCCGGGAGAATCAGTATGTACACCTCCGGGTGTCCGAAGACCCAGAAGAGGTGCTGCCACAGCACAACGTCGGCGCCGGCGTTTACGTTGAAGAAGTTCATGCCGAACTCCCGGTCGAAGAAGAGCTCGATAAGACCGACGGTTATGACCGGGAATGCTGTTATCAGAAGGAAGGAGGTGACCAGCGTCATCCAGATGAAGACTGGCATCCGCATCATGGTCATGCCGGGCGCCCTCATATTGATTATGGTCACAATGAAGTTGAGGGCAGCGGCCACGGATGAGACACCCAGGACTGCCAGACCCAGCAGATAGAACTGCATGCCGTCCCCGGGATTGACACCAGGACCCGTCAAAGGAGCGTAGGCAAACCAGCCCGCGTTCGGGGAGCCGCCCATGAACCACCCGGACTGAAGCAGCAGGGCTCCGAAGAGGAACACCCAGTAGCTGAAGGCGTTGAGGCGCGGAAATGCCACGTCCCTAGCGCCGATCATCAAAGGCACAACAAGATTGAAGAAGGCTGCGCTGAGTGGCATTATGGCCAGGAATATCATCGTGAGGGCGTGCATCGTGAACAGCTGGCTGAACACTTCCGGGCTGACCAGGCTGTGCTCCGCCCGGGCCAACTGAAGCCGCATAATTGTGGCTTCCACGCCGCCAATCATGAAGAAAATGAAGGCGGTCACCCCGTACAGGGCCCCGATCTTCTTGTGATCAACGGTTGTTATCCAACCCCACAGCCCTGTGGTGCTGGTGGGTCTCTGAAGCACTCCTATAGTTGTTGCCATCTCAGGCCTCCGAGGTTCTTGTTTACGGGCGCTGCCCGTAGTTTGAGAGCATTATACATCACCAGGGTCACTCGCTTCACTCCAAGCTCAGGAGATACGCCACCAGTTCGGTGATTTCCGTATCGGTAAGAGCCTGATCCGGGTCGTAGTACACGGGCGCGTCTCTGGCCATCAGGTTGCCCGGCTTTATCTGACTGGGGTCTTCAAGCCACTCTCTCAGGTTTTCGGCATTCAAGTCCCTGATACCCGCGGCCATGGTGCTTCTGCTGGCAATGTGGGTCAGGTTGGGGCCCTTGCTGATCCGAACGCCTTCCCTTGTCTCGTAAGCCCGGTTGGGGACTTCCCGGTCCGGCAACTCCACCACACCGGAGATTGTATGACACAGGATGCAGCCACTTGTCCTGAAGACATTCAGTCCTGCCTTGGGCAGAATATCGTCGTAATCTTCGCCCGGCGTAGCTGCGTCGGCCAGCTGGGCCTGCGTCCACGCATCGTACTCCTCCTGGGTATCCACCATGACGCGGAATCTCATCCAGGCGTGGGACTCGCCACAGAACTCGGCGCACTGCCCGAAATACTCGCCGGGGTTGTCCCCCTGGAACCACATGGTGAGGTTCTTGCCGGGTATGATGTCCAGCTTGCCGGCCAGCTTGGGAATCCAGAAGCTGTGGAGAACGTCGCTTGAAGTCAGGTTGACCTCAACCACCGTATCCTCGGGGACGTGAAACTCATTGGACGTCTTCACACCGGAGTCGGGGTATTCTATCTCCCACCACCACTGGTGGGCAGTGATGTTTATCTCCAGATTGTTGCCGGAGGGCGTGTTGGATACGTAGAACTGGGCCGCCACGGTTGGGACAGCGACCACCGCCAGCACTATGGCCGGGGCAATGGTCCAAGCCACCTCAAGGCGCATATTGCCGTGGGTCTGCTCCGGCATCCCCTGCCCGGGCCTCCGGCGGAAGCGGAACACGGTGTAGAGCAGCCAACCACCCACCACTATCATGACGAACGTGGCCGCCCAGAAGATAATCCAGAAGAGCTGCATCTGCCTCTCGGCAACGGGGCCGTGAGGATCGAAGGTAGACTGAGGATGGCTTGGGTAGCAGCCCGTCAGCAGGACGACGCCGAGGATTGCGACTAAGGAAGCGAACAAGACTACTGATCGATGTTTAGAAGTCACTCTTGCGTTCCTTTTACTCGTCAGCCATTACCCATTACAGGAATATACACGCCGGGCGATTCCCTGCCGGATACAAGCCACTTGTGCTTAGCGTCACATAGTCTAGCACGGCATTTTTGCATTTTCAAGGGGTTTCGACGGGGAGTCTATCGCTCATTTTTAAGAAATCATCAAGGCCGGGGCCTTTTCCACATACTAACCTCCCCCATATGGCAACCGGCTAGTCCCCTATCCCCAGGAAGCCGCGGGTGACCTGGATGAACTCCTCCGGCTTGTCCACAGGCACTACGTGGCCGGCGTCCTCCACGTCCACGTTGCTGAAAAGAGGGTTGGCCTTGCACATACGCTCTATGATGTCATCGGAGAGTAGAGGGCTTCCCAAGCCGCGCACCTCCATGATGGGACAGCGGATGGCCTCCAGGCTTCGCCAGTAACGGTCGATGGCCTCCTGGCTCTCCATATCGCTGAGGGGCACGGTCAATAACAGGGGGTCAGCCTTCCACGTCCACTTGCCGTCGTCCCGCTGCTTCATCCGGTCCTGCAGATCCCTCCGCAAGCGGGCGTCCGTGGCCCACGGGTTGCCGGCGCGCGCCAATTCTACGGCCTCGTCGAAGCTGTCAA
The DNA here is from genome assembly GCA_965218945.1 of Dehalococcoidia bacterium. GTDB lineage: Bacteria > Chloroflexota > Dehalococcoidia > Lucifugimonadales > UBA2985 > DAOUJW01. The sequence goes on along the minus strand of OZ244718.1, from coordinate 888,882 downwards.
ACTCCAGGGGCGTTGGCGGGCGGCTGCCCCTCTGCTGCCGGGACTCTTCGCTGGGCTCAGGGCCAATGTCGACCAGGATGACCTTCTCAACCTTGTCCTGGTGATCGGGAGTGTACAGGATGCTGTTCCACCCTCCCATCGACAGGCCAACGAGGGTAACCTTTTCGAAGCCAAAGGAGTCCACAAGAGCGGCCAGGTCCTCCACGAATCGATCCCTTTCGTAGCCGTCTCCGGCCCACTGGCTGCCGCCGTGCCCGCGCTGATCAAAGGCGTAGACGTGGTAATAGGGGGACATGGCCTCTGCGAACTCATCCCAGATGTGGGCCTGGCCGCTGTGGCCGTGGAGACATATCATGGGCGGCTTACCCTCTGTCCCCCAGTCCAGGTATCGGAGCCTGACGTTGTTGACGGTGACAAACTTCTCCTGCGCTTGCACGGTGGTCATGGCGTCTCCCCTCGAAGTACTGAAATCTGATCTTGCGCCCCGGTTTCCTGTAGCTCCGAGGCGCTGTCATTGTAACAGCCGAGAGGCTCTGCCGCCAGACCGTCAAATTATTGGTATTCTCAACACGCGTTGGTTATGCCAACGTCGGTTGGAATACCACTCCCATCCCGCTCATAGACCGAGCCCGCGCCCCGCGATCGGAGTCGTGGACAAGGCTTGATGCGGCGAGCGGGCAGCGCCATGCGCCAGCGCTGTGAGCGCCTCCAAGGCGATATGCTGTCCGTCCCCGGCTGAGAGCGCGTGGCTTCAGCAGAAGGGCAGGTCGCCAAGGCCTTCGGAGGTCACCTGGTCTTCCAGGCTGCTTGGCACGCACCCGCTCAACTCGTTGCGGCTGAGGTACAGCGATGACAGATTGGAAAGGCTGCCCAGCTCCGCCGGTACCTCCCCGCTCAAGTCGTTGTTGCTGAGGCCCAGATCTGTCAGGTTGGAAAGGCTGCCCAACTCCGCCGGTATCTCCCCGCTCAACTCGTTGTCCTCGAGGGCCAGATCTCTCAGGTTGGAGAGGTTGCCCAGCTCCGCAGGTATCTCCCCGCTCAACTCGTTGCCGATGAGGTACAGCTCTCTCAGGTTGGAGAGGTCGCCCAGCTCCGCAGGTATCTCCCCGCTCAACTCGTTGCGGCTGAGGTACAGAATTGTCAGGTTGGAGAGGCCGCCCAACTCCGCCGGTATCTCCCCGCTCAAGCCGTTGCTTGAGAGGTTCAGCCTTCTCAGGTTGGAGAGGCTGCCCAGCTCCGCCGGTATCTCCCCGCTCAAGGCGTTGCCCCAGAGGAGCAGCCGTGACAGGTTGGAGAGGCTGCCCAGCTCCGCCGGTATCTCCCCGCTCAAGGCGTTGTCGTCTAGGTACAGATAACCCAGCCTGGAGAGGTTGCCCAGCTCCGGCGGTATCTCCCCGCTCAAATCGTTGTCGCTGAGGATCAGCTCTGTCAGGCTGGCGAGGCTGCCCAGCTCCGCCGGTATCTCCCCGCTCAAGTCGTTGTCTAAGAGGGACAGCTCTGTAACGCGCCCGTCGAAGTCAGTGGTGACGCCCTCCCATTCGCCGAGGGGAGCGTCGCTCAGCCAGTTGGCGCTTTTGTCCCAGTTCTCACCGCCCGTTGCGTTGTAGAGGGCAACCAGGGCTTCCCGGTCCGTTTCGACGGAGCCGGAGGCCGCGGGCGGCGCTGTCGCAGCCGCAGGTACAGGCGCATCGGTGGCGGTGGGCGCGTCCCCTGACCCTGGCGTGGTAGGCGTCCGTGCGGGGGAGGCCGGCGTCTCCGTTGGGGTGGACGCGGTCCGGTCGGGGCCTGTCACGCCGGACGGCTCATCAGAGCCGCAGGCCGCGAGCGCTGCCGTAAGGGCCAGCGCAAGGACAATACTTAACAGGGTCACGTATCTTGTCGTGTGTGTACGGGTCATTTTCTTTCCCTTCCAGTTTTATTTGCGCCATAGTCAACACGCGCCGTGAGCGCATCCTGGGCGATATGCCGTCCGTCCCCGGCTGAGGGCGCGTGGCTTCAGCAGAAGGGCAGGCCGCCAAGGAGAGAGTAATTAAAGTCCAACTGGTCTTCCAGGCTGCTTGGCACGCACCCGCTCAACTCGTTGTTGCTGAGGTACAGCGATGACAGATTGGAAAGGCTGCCAAGCTCCGCCGGTATCTCCCCGCTCAAGCCGTTGTCGTTGAGGTACAGCCACATCAGGTTGGAGAGGCTGCCAAGCTCCGCCGGTATCTCCCCGCTCAACTTGTTGCCGGCGAGGGACAGCCATGCCAGGTTGGAGAGGCTGCCCAACTCCGCCGGTATCTCCCCGCTCAAGTCGTTGCCGTTGAGGTACAGCTCTCTCAGGTTGGAGAGGCTGCCAAGCTCCGCCGGTATCTCCCCGCTCAAGTCGTTGCCGCCGAGACGCAGCTGTATCAGGTTGGAGAGGCTGCCAAGCTCCGCCGGTATCTCCCCGCTCAAGTCGTTGCCGTAGAGGCCCAGCCTTTCAAGGTTGGAGAGGCCGCCTAACCACGCCGGTATCTCCCCGCTCAACTGGTTGCGGCTGAGGTCCAGCACTTCCAGATTGGAGAGGCTGCCCAGCTCCGCCGGTATCTCCCCGCTCAACTGGTTGCGGCCAAGGCGCAGATCTGTAACGCGCCCGTCGTTGTTGGTGGTGACGCCCCACCATTCGCCGAGGGGAGCGTCGCTCAGCCAGTTGTAGTGGTTAGGCTGCCAGTTCTCACCGTCCGTTGCGTTGTAGAAGGCAACCAGCGCTTCCCGGTCCGTTTCGGCGGAGGTCGGCCCAAGAAGCGGCCGCGCTATCGCAGCCACAGGTTCGGGCGCATCGGTGGCAGTGGGCGCGGCCCCTGACCCTGTCGTGGTAGGCGTCCGTGCGGGGGAGGCCGGCGTCTCCGTTGGGGTGGACGCGGTCCGGTCGGGGCCTGTCCCGCCGGACGGCTCATTTGAGCCGGAGGCCGCGGGCCGCGCTGTCGCAGTCGCAGGTGCAGGCGCAACGGTGGCCGTGGGCGCGGCCCCTGACACTGGCGTGGACGCGGTCCGGTCGGGGCCTGTCACGCCGGACGGCTCGTCCGAGCCGCAGGCCGCGAGCGCCGCCGTAAGGGCCAGCGCAAGGACAATGCTCAACAGGGTTATGTATCTTGTCGTGCGTGTACGGGTCATTTTCTTTCCCTTCCAGTTTTGATTGGCGCCATAGCCAATAGATTCATACGGGTATCATAGCGGGGTCTATATGGGTGTCAATGCTGAGACAACCTCTTGACGAGCGGCGCTGTTCGCCAATATCAACAGACCCGGGGAATACCAGTTATCTGATGGATTGAACCTGACACAACCTCTATTGGTAGTCAGTCCAGGGTATTTCGATTATAGGAATATGTCACTCTGAGCCGCAGCCGAATAATCCAAAACCCTTCAGCAAGAACTTGGTCCGAGTATTGAAGAGAAGGAATGGAGGCAAGGACTTCAGACCCTTCGCTGTCGCTCATAGCCTGTCGAACCATATGAGCGGTGGAGCGCTCCATACCCAACACCTGTAGAAAATGCCAAATTATTAACGGACGCCTGTACCATTGTGATAGAATTCCAATCATTCTATCCCCGGATGGTGTCTGTGTTTCAGGCAGCAGGTACGTACCTTCAGAGAGGCTGGCCGAGCGGTACATCGGCGCAAATCAAACAGGACCGGCAGACCGGACAAACGGAGGTCTAATGCAGCGCACAGAATCCAGGGTCTCCACCCGCACACTCATTGGTCAGCTGAGCTCAGACATCTCAGAGTACACCCGGGGCTGCGCAGCCCTTTCCCTGGGCCAGGCAAAGGAGAAGCGCGCCGCAGACGCCCTGCTGAAGGCCCTGTCGGACGAGTCCGCCTGGGTGCGCGGCTGGGCCGCCTTCGCACTGGGTGAACTGCAGGAAGCCCGCACCCTGACCGCCATCTGCAACGTCCTGGGGGATGAAGACCAATGGGTGCGTCAGCAGGCCGCCGATGCCGTGGTCCGCTTTGACAGCCGCCTGGCCAACAGCGCGCTGCGTAAAGTCCTCCAGGGGGACAACCCTATGGCGAAGGCGTGGTCCCTCCACGCGATAGCCCAGCGCGGCGACCCGGAGTCGGCTCTGGACGTGGTGCCAATACTGGAGGACGAAAGCCGTGCGGTGAGGCTGAGCGCTGTTCGGACTCTCTACCGACTGGGCCAGTCGTCGGCGGTGGCTCCCGTCCGTATGTTCATGCGGGACCCGGATGAGCACCTCAGGGGCGCGGCCGCCTATGCCCTTGGAGCGCTGGGAGACCACGAGAGCGCCTCGGCTCTATCACTGGCTCTGACGGACCCCACGCCGTGGGTGAGGCGAAACGCGGCCTGGTCTCTGCTGGAGCTTGGCGAGTCGCTGCGCCTGGTGGCCTCAATGATCGAGGACACGGACGCAGGTGTACGGACCTTCGCCACCAGCGCCCGGAAGAGGCTTCAGCAGGCGGAGCAGGCCGGTGACACGGAGCCGGACGGCGAGCCCTTCGCAAGGCCCGGCTGAGTTCACCGACCATTACCGCAGGGCAGTGACTTGATTGTCATTCCCGCCCCCGTATCGGGTACGGGGCGGGCCCATCTGCACGGGCATGACAATCAAATCACTGCTTAAGGCCTCTCCCCTATTCCCGTGAAGGTCGGCATTGGGCAATCGCAGGCGCAGCCCCCCAAGGCCTATCCCAACTGCGACAGTAGCTCCTGGATGCGGTCTCTGCGCTCCTCCAGGCCCTCCAGTCTACCCCTCTCCCGCTCCACCACCTCCGCAGGGGCTTTGCCAGTGAACTCAGTGTTGCTCAGCCTCTGGGACAGCCTTTGGAGATTCTCAAGGCACTCCTGAAACTCCTGCTCCAACCGGCTCCGCTCTCTGGCCGTGTCCACCAGCCCCTCCAGCGGGACGAGAACCGTCGCTCCATTGAGAACCACGGACACGGTCTTGTCCGCCGGTGGTCTTGGTGATCCCTCCTCCTGAAACAGCAGAGGCTCCGTTCTGGCCAAGCTCTTTATCGCCGGAGCCTCTTCCACGAGGGCAGCGCTGGACGCCGACAGCTCTACCACGGTCTGCAGGGGTTGGCTGTGAGGTATCTTGAACTCCGCACGCACGTTTCGTATCGCTCTGACGATACCCGTCAGGAGGTCTATCTCCTCTTCGGCCTCCTGGTTGAGGACGCCCGTTTCCGGGTAAGGGTATGGCGCTACTATGATGGCCTCCGGCAGATCGTCTCTCTCCGGCAGACGGTCCTTGAGGCTCTGCCATATCTCCTCCGTCACAAATGGGACAAACGGGTGCATCAGGCGGAGGCTCTTCTCCAAGACGTGTACAAGGACGGGTAGCGGAGAAGGCTCCTCTCCTGTTCGCAGTCTCAGCTTCGCCATCTCGATATACCAGTCGCAGAACTCTCCCCAGAAGAAATCGTGTATCTCCCTTTGGGCCTCTCCGAACTGGAACTCCTCCATGTAGCGCTGAACGCGAGACGCCACCCTGTTCAGCCGGCTGACTATCCACCGGTCCTGCCTGTGGTCAGTGGCGGGAGCCTGCCAGCCCTGCGGCGCCGGCGATTCGTCGATGATTGTGAGCACGTACCTGGCGGCGTTCCACACCTTGTTCACGAAGTTCCTGCTTGCTCCCAGCTTGCCTGCGTTGATGCGCATGTCGTTGCCGGGGGTGTTGCCCGTGATGAGGGTGAAGCGAAGGGCGTCTGCGCCGTACTCTTCCAAGGCATCGATGGGGTCCGTGACGTTGCCTCGGGTCTTGCTCATCTTGGCCCCATTCTCGTCCCTGATGAGGCCATGAAGGTAAACGTACTGAAAGGGTATGTCACCCGTGTTCTCCAGCCCCATCATGATCATCCTGGCCACCCAGAAAAAGAGGATGTCGTATCCGGTTTCCATCACAGTTGTGGGATGGAAATACCTGAAATCCTCGGAGTCGTCCGGCCAGCCCAGCGTTGAGTGGGGCCACAGAGCCGATGAGAACCAAGTATCCAGCACGTCCGGGTCCTGGACAAGATCGCCGCTTCCGCAGGAGGGGCACGCCCCCGGCGCTTCGACGCCTACGATGGGCGCTGCGTCCAGGTCCACGAAGATGTGGCTGGCCCCGGCTTCCATCTCCTCCCAGGGCAGGCCTCTATCCCTGAGGGAGCGGTATGTGCCGCTTGAAGCGCCATCCGACTCTGCCAGGACTACCTGTATGCTGTCCCCGGAACAATCGAGGCAGTACCAGGCCGGGATGCGATGCCCCCACCAAAGCTGGCGGCTGATGCACCAGTCCCGAATATTCTCCATCCAGTTGAGGTACACCCTGGCGAACCTATCGGGGATTATCTTTATCCGCCCGTCCAGGACAACGTCCATAGCCGGCTTTGCCAGGCTCTCCACGCTGACGAACCACTGCTTGCTCACCAGAGGCTCTACGGCCACCGAGCAGCGGTCACAGTGCCCTACGGAGTGGACATAAGGCTCTATGGCCTCAAGCAGACCATCCTCTTCCAAGTCTCGCAGTATAGCTTCACGGCACTCGAACCTGTCCATGCCTTCGTAGGGGCCGGCCTCCCGGTTCATGGTGCCGTCCAGGTTCATAGCCGTGATGACGGGCAGGCCATGTCGCTGGCCCACCTCGAAGTCCACCGGATCGTGTCCGGGTGTAATCTTCAACGCCCCAGTGCCGAAAGTGGGATCAACTGCCTCATCGCCGACGACCGGAAGGGGGCGATTCAGCACCGGAAGGAGCACCCTCTTTCCGCTGAGGTGGCCGTATCTTTCGTCGTCCGGGTTCACGGCCACGCCAGTATCGCCCAGCAGGGTCTCCGGGCGTGTGGTGGCCACAGTTACGTGGCCTATGCCTTCCTCAAGGGGATACCGGATATGGTAGAGGAAGGACTGCTCCTCAATGTGCTCCACCTCCAAGTCCGACAGGGCAGTGGAACACCGTGGACACCAGTTGATTATCCGCTCTCCCCGGTATATGAGTCCCTTGTCGAACAGGTTGCCGAAGGTGGCGCGGACCGCTCTGCTGGGGCCTTCGTCCAAAGTGAACCGACGCCGGCTCCAGTCGCAGGAAGCTCCCAGGCGCTTCTGCTGCTCGTCTATGGTATGGCCGTACAGATCGACCCACTGCCAAACACGCTCCAGGAACTTCTCCCTTCCCAGCTCCTGCCTGGTGACCCCCTCCTGGGCCAGCGCACGCTCCACGACCATCTGCGTCGCTATGCCAGCGTGGTCGGCTCCGGGGAGCCACAGCGTCGGGTCTCCCTTCATCCGATGCCACCGGGTCATTATGTCTTCCACAGTAGCCACCAGGGCGTGGCCCAGATGCAGCTCTCCCGTCACGTTGGGTGGAGGCATAATGATGGCGAAGGGTTCTTTGGACGGGTCCATCTTCGGCGTGAAGAATCCCCCGTCCGTCCAGAACTTGTAGAGACGCTGCTCCACGCTTGCGGGGTCGTACGCCTTGGGGATATCGGTGGCGTTCTGCTCTGTTTGACTCATATCTGAAGAACCAGCCTCGACTACTGGGATAAGGATGCGATTACGTACCTATTCTATCACTCCCTTGAGACCAGTCAACGAGATGTGGCGCGGCAAGTTTTAATAGAAGTGTAATGTATGTAATGTGGGCCTGAGACGTGACTGGCTTATTGGGGCCGCGGTCTATCAGATCAGCCATTCCTGCGGAAGGAGAGCTTTGAACAACTCATTTGTCGGGCATCAAAGCCTCTTCCCCCTTCGAGGAGACCTTTGCATAACTCCGGTGTATCTCCTAGAAGGGGCTATCTTCTCCGTCATTCCCGTGAAAACGGGAATCTAAGGCCCCTCTTCCAAGACATCGTAGCGTTGCAGACAGCGTTTTTAGATTCCTGCTTCCGCAGGAATGACGGTGGGGCAATTCTTGCGGGATGACGCTATGGGTTATGCAAAGGTCTCTGCAGACGGGAGTCCACGCCCCACCCCGCCTAGATTCCCGCTCGGAGCCTGCCCCGTACCTGATACGGAGGCGGGAATGACGGTGGCAGGAATAAGGGCCGCCCTACCGGGCGCGCCCTTCCTGGCGCATCTTCTCCAGGAACAGGATTCCCTTGCGGGTATCGCTGGCTACTCTGGCGCCCTCGCTGTTCTGCAACCGATACTTGAACAGCCAGTAGGTGAACTCCTTGATCTCGGTCAGAGTCATGGACTCGCTTGCCGGGTAGCCCTTCTTCTCACGGAAAAGTTTCAGGAGCGTATCCTGATCGAGGCCGTAGACGCGGCGAAAGGCCAGGTCGGTGACTCCCGACGGCGAGTGTACCCCTCCGCTGTGTATCCTCTTCCACTCCTCCTCCTCCACGCACTGGACAACGGCCTCTTCGATGACAACCCCGTACCAGTAGTTCAAATAGGCGCTGTACTTCTGATGACCCAGCAGGTCCTTGAACCCCTCGCCGGAGACTGACCCGGAGACGTCTCCGGTGAACAGCAACTCTCTCTTGGCTTCCTCCGGCACAAGGCCGTCCACCTCCGCCAGAAGGCGTTCAGCCAGAAGCAGCCAGTCGAAGGCCTCCCCGTCCAGGAGGTACTTGTTGCGACGCCCCTGGAAGGTCTCCTCAGGCGTAGTCCACAGGGCCATCGACTCCAGCAGCGCCTGGATCCAGTCCCTGCCCTCTGCAATGGACTTCTTCAAGTGGTGTATAGCCTGGGGATCGCCGAGGATCTCCTGCCCCCTGCTCTGCCCGTCCACAGCGTCCGCCATCAGGCCCTCCTCCCCAGGAACGAGAGGAACTCCGATACAGGCCTGGTGTTCACGATATCCCCTGCCCTGCACCATCCCCTCCGAGCGACGGCCACGCCAAAGCGCATGTTGTCCATGTGCTCCAGGGAATGGGAGTCGGTGCTGATGACCAATGGCGCGCCCAGCTCCCTGGCCCTCAGGACATGGGTGTCCTTGAGGTCCAGCCTCTCCGGGGAGGCGTTGATCTCCATAGCGGTTCCCGTCTCAGCGGCGGCCCGGAAGACCGCCTCCACGTCTATGTCTATTGGCTCCCTCTCGCCCAGAAGCCGCGTGGTCAGGTGCCCGACGATGTTCACGTGGGGGTTGCGCATTGCCCTGATCACCCTCTCGGTCATCCTGTCCCGCTCCTGACCCATAGCCGAATGAACGGAGGCCACTACCACGTCTAGCTCCGCCAGAATCTCGTCCGGGTAGTCCAGAGAGCCGTCCGCCCTGATGTCCACCTCGGAGCCGGTCAACACCCTGATGTCGGGCAGGCTCGCGTCCAGCGCCCGGACGTTGGCGATGTGGTTTCTCAGGCGCTCTTCGCTCAGGCCATTGGCTATGCCCCTGCCCGCGGAGTGGTCGGTTATGGCGACGTACTCATAGCCCCGCTTCCTCGCCGCCTCCACCATAGCCGCGAGGGGCTCCCGACCGTCGCTTTCATTGGTGTGGCAGTGCAGGTCTCCCCTGATGTCCTGCACTGTTACCAGGTCCGGCAGCGTCCCCTGGGCGGCCCTCTCGACCTCCCAGAGGCCTTCCCGCAGCTCCGGCGGTATGGGCTGCAAACCCAACCGAGCGTAGAAGGAGTCCTCGTCCGGGAATTTCTCTATTTCGCCAGTCTCGATGTTTGTGATGCCGTACTCGTTCAGGGAAAGACCCATCTTGCGGGCGTAGTCCCGGAGGCGTATGTTGTGCTGCTGGCTACCGGTGAAGTATTGGATTAAAGCGCCGAAGCCGGCGTTGTCCACCATGCGCAGGTCAACCTGAAGGCCGCCGTGCACCACGACGCTTGCCTTGGTGGGGCCGTGCACCAGGACGTCCTGCACCAGTGGAAGCTCCACAAAGGCGTTGAGCACCTCTTCCGGCTGCTCGGACGTGCCCATTATGTCTATGTCGCCGATGGTCTCCTGCCACCGCCTGAGGCTGCCGGCAACGCCTATCTGCTGAATGCCCGGGCATCGCTCACGGAGGGCGTTGACTACGGCTTCCGAAACCGGCAGAGCGCGGCCCAGGGGCACGCGAGTGTCCTTGGTGCGCAGGGAGGAAATGTGGCGGGCAATGTTCTCCGCCGTCTTCTTTCCAAGGCGCGGCAAGGCCGCCAGCCTGCCGTCTGAAATCGCCTGCTCCAGGGCATCGACGGTCGATATGCCAAGTTCAAGGCTTATCCGGAGCGCCGTCTTGGGGCCTATGCCAGGCACGTCCATAAGCGTTAGGATGCCCTCCGGGAACTCCCCCTTCAGTCCCTCGTAGTATTCCAGGTTGCCGGTCTTGACCAACTCCTGTATTTTCTGAGAGATGGCCTCTCCAATGCCCGGTATCTCCCGAAGGTTCTCCCCATCCTGCACCATCCGGCTCAACTCCACCGGCAGGTGGTCGATGGTGCGCGCCGCCCGCTGGTAGGCGCGTACCGTGAACACCGACTCCTCCTTAAGCTGCAGAAGAGCGGCTATCTTCTCGAAGATTTGGGCTATCTCGGCGTTGTTCATCGGGCAATTCGCTAAGTGGGCTACTCAACCCTAAGCCGCACCGGCAGAAGGCTCTCCCGGGTATAGAATTTTTCCACTATCTCAGAGCCGAACTTGGCGAGAAATAACTCGACTATCGCAGCCCTTTCGGTCTCCGTGTCTTCAACAGCCTCCATGGTGACGGAGAGGCTCGCGCCCGCTATCTCTACACTCGCCGACGGATTCGCCTGGAGGTTTCTGTACCAGTGGTTCGGCCGGTCGTCTTGAGCAGAGCCCGCCAGAAGATTTATACGGCCATCGTCATAGGCGAACCACAACTCCACTCTACGCGGCAGCCCCGTGCTGCGGCCCGTAGTGATGAGGTACAGGTTCTTGGCGGTGTGAAGAGGAGATTGGATGTCGTTTTCGGATGGCATGAGAGACCGGTCCCGGCTAGGCTGCCACACCGTGGCAACGCTTGTACTTCTTGCCGCTGCCGCAGGGACAGGGATCGTTCCGACCCACCTTCCGAGCGCCTGCCGGCGCCTGCCGACCCCCCGCCGGCGGCTGGGGACTTTGCACCCTGCGGACCGCGGGCTTCGCCTCAAGGCCGGTGTGGTAGATGGTGTGGACAATGTCGTGCTGGATGCGGGCCAGCAAGCTCTGGAACATCTCGTGCCCCTCCCGCTTGTACATGACCAGGGGGTCACGCTGCCCAAAGGCCTGAAGGCCAATGCCCTGACGCTTTTCCTGAATGGCGGTGAGGTGATGTACCCAGTGGGTGTCCATTATGCGCAGCATAGCCAGGCGCTCCAGCGTCCGCATCTCCTCGGAGCCAAACTGCTCCTCCCGCTCTCCATACATGGCGTCGGCGTGCTCCAGCAGCCGCTCATTCACCTCATCCGGGTGCATCCCGGCAATGCTGTCCTTTTCCAGGCCGGGCGGCATTGGGAAAATGGTCTGAAGCTCAGAGGTGAAGGTGTTCAGGTCCCACTCCTCGCTGTCCTGGCTGGAGAGATGGGTGGACACCAGGGATGAAAGCTCCTTGTGGATCATCTCCTGGATGTTGGCCTTCAGGTCAAAACCCTCCAGAGTCTTGCGGCGCTCTGAGTAGATAACGTCGCGATGCGCGTTGGCTACGTCGTCGTACTCCACCAGGTGTTTGCGCGCCTCGAAGTGGGAGCTCTCCACCTTGGTCTGGGACGCCTCTATGGACTTGTTGACCAGGCGGTTCTCAATGGGGACGCCCTCCCCCATGCCGGCCCACTCCATGACCCCCTTTATGCGCTCTCCACCGAAGCGCCGGATGACGTCGTCCTCCAGGGAGACGTAGAACCGGGAGCTTCCGGGGTCTCCTTGCCTGCCCGCGCGGCCTCGGAGCTGGTTGTCTATGCGGCGGGACTCGTGGCGCTCCGTCCCTACGATGTGAAGCCCCCCCAGATTCACAACTCTGTCGTGGGCCTCCCGCCACTGCTCCGGGGATAGGTCCAGGCTTGCCGGATTGCCTCCAAGGATTATGTCAGTGCCGCGACCGGCCATGTTTGTGGCCACGGTAACGGCTTCGGGGCGTCCAGCTTGTGCCACGATTGTGGCCTCACTCTCGTGATGATTGGCGTTGAGAACCTGGCAGGATATGCCGCGGCGCTTGAGAATGTCGCTCAGCATCTCAGATTTCTCAATGGAGACTGTGCCCACGAGAACGGGGCGGCCCGTCTTGTGCACCTCCTCCAGGTCGTTCACTATGGCCTGGAACTTGGCCTTCTCCGTGGCGTACACCACGTCCGTGTAGTCCTGGCGAATCATCGTCTCGTGGGTGGGAACTGAGACCACCTCAAGGCCGTATATCTTCAACAGCTCCTCGGCCTCGGTGGCGGCCGTGCCGGTCATGCCCGCCAGCTTTGTGTACATACGAAAGTAGTTCTGGAGGGTGATGGTCGCATAGGTGATGCTCTCCCGCTGCACCTTGACGCCCTCCTTGGCCTCTATGGCCTGGTGAAGGCCGTCCGAGTAGCGGCGGCCCTCCATGAGACGCCCCGTGTATTCGTCCACGATGGTCACCTGGCCGTTCCGCACCACGTACTCACTGTCCTTGTTGTAAAACTCCAGGGCCCTGAGGGCGTTATCTATGTAGTGGGTGTATTCTACGTTGCTCAGGTCGTACAGGTTGCCCACGTTCAGCCACTGCTCCATCTTGGCGATGCCCGGGTCTTTGGGGGTGACGGAGCGGTGCCTCTCGTCAACTTCGAAGTCCTCCCCCCTTTCGAGGCGGGAAACCAGTTTGGCGATCGTGGTGTAGACCTGGGTCGGCTCCTGGGCCTGGCCGCTGATAATGAGCGGCGTCCTCGCCTCGTCGATGAGAATGTTGTCCACCTCGTCCACTATGGCATAGTGCAGATCGCGCTGCACCTTCTGGGAGTTGTCGACCATCATGTTGTCCCGCAGGTAGTCAAAGCCGAACTCGTTATTGGTCCCGTAGGTGATGTCGGCGGCGTAGGCCTCCTGCCTTCCAACGGGCCTCATCCTCGCCAGGCCGGAATCGTCGTCACTGACGGATGAGTCGTAGAGGAGGGCAGCCTGGTGCTGCAGACACCCTATCGTGAGGCCCAGCATGTCGTAGATGGGGCCCATCCACTGGGCGTCCCTCTTGGCCAGATAATCGTTGACGGTTACAACGTGGATACCACGCCCGGCGAGGGCGTTCAGGTAGACTGGCAGGGTCGCGACCAGGGTCTTGCCCTCTCCCGTCCTCATCTCCGCGATCTTGCCCTGATGGAGGACAATGCCCCCCATCATCTGTTCGTCGAAGTGCCTCTGGCCCAGGGTTCGCCTGGCCGCCTCCCGGACGGCGGCGAAGGCTTCCGGCAGAATTTCGTCCAGGTCCTGCCCGCGCTGAATGGCCGCGCGGAACTCCAGGGTCTTGCCCCGAAGCCCCTCGTCCGACAGCCTCTCCAAGTCAGGCTCCAGGGAGTTAATCCTCTTGAGCAGGGGTTGCAGCTTCTTGACGACCTTCTCGTTGGACTCCCCGAGAAAGCCGAATATCTTGTTTACCATTATCTACGGTATCTCCTATTCGAACATGGCTCCTATTGAGAGGCCTTCGTGAATCCTGCGGATGGCCTCCCCCAGGAGCGGCGCCACCGACAGCACTGTCACTTTGCCGTTCTGCTTCTCCTCCGGCAGGGGTAGGGTGTCCGTGGCAACAAGCTCCTTGATGGGGCTGTTGGCAATCCTGTCTGCGCCTGGCCCGGAGAGAACCAGGTGGGTGCAGCAGGAATAGATGTCCTTCACCCCGGCCTTTTGAAGCGCCTCTATGGCAGAGGTCAGGGAGCCCGCGGTGTCGATCTCGTCGTCGAAGGTGAGGGCGTTCATTCCCTCAACGTCTCCTATGATGTTGAGGCTCTCGGCGTTGTCGGCGTTGCCGACACGCCGCTTCTCAATGATTGCCAGAGGGACGCCCAAACGGGCGGCCATATCCCTGGCCCGCTTGCTTATGCCGATGTCCACCGCCACGACCACGAGGTTCTCCAGGGCCTTGTCCTGGAAGTAGCGGGCCAGAATGGGCAGGGCGGTGAGCTCGTCCACCGGAATGTTGAAAAAGCCCTGTATCTGGCCGGCGTGCAGGTCGACGGTCAGGACGCGGTCTGCCCCGGCGACACTCAGGAGGTCGGCAACCAGACGGGCCGTGATGGGCACCCTGGGCTGGTCCTTCTTGTCGGTGCGCCCGTAGGCGTAGTACGGCGTAACGGCGGTGATGCGACCCGCGGAGGCCCTCTTGGCGGCATCGATCATAATGAGCAGCTCCATAATGTGATCGTTGACCGGGTAGGTGAAGGGCTGAATGAGGAATATGTCCCGCTGCCGTATATTCTCCTGGAACTGGACAAAGGTGTTGTCGTTGCTGAACTTGAACACATTGGACTCCCCCTTGGGTATGTTCAGGTAGCGGCTCACGTCCAAGGCCAGGGACTGGTTTGAACTTCCTGAGAACACCATCGGCGGTTCATCACGACGCAACATTTGATACCCTCACGCTGGTTAGTTTAGCATCCGGGCCCGCGTCCTCGCGGGCAGGCTTGGAGAGATTCCACCCCATGCCATTCTAGGGTCGATTATAGCATAGCTGCGGCCTGCCCCAAACCCGCAGGTAATCCATGTGAACCACAGAATTGACGCTCCATAGCAGCCGACGCGGGGTATAATCCAGAGCAGCGCACATCCACATGAACTATCAGCAGGACGTTATCGAAATATGGCGAGAGTATACAGAATAACCCTTCTCAGACGAATTCTGAACCGCATGGTGACGGTCTACGTGAGGCTCGGATTGCCGCCTCGAAAGTACCACCTGCTCACGGTCAGAGGGCGCAGGAGCGGGAGAATGCAGACCACGCCCGTCTCCGTGATGGATCTTCAGGGGCAGCGGTGGCTGGTGTGCCCCTACGGAGAGCGGCAGTGGGTGAAGAACGCCCGGGCCGCCGGGGAGGTCTCGCTGACCAGGGGACGCCGCACGGAGACCGTCGCCGTTGAGGAGGAGCTTGACCCGGTAAAGAGCGCCAGTGTGCTCAAGCGGTACGTCTGGGAGGAGCCAATAACCCGCCGTTTTTTCAACGCAACCCCCGACTCGCCCATTGAAGACTTCATCCTGGAGGCGTCCCGGCACACGGTGTTCCGCATAGCCGGGCCGACGGGGTAGAGTGGAACAAGGCGGGTTGTGAAAGGCCGCTCCTCTTTGTCGTTCTGAACCCTTCGGCACTCTCAGGGTAAACTACGTGAAGAATCCAGAGCCTCCGGCCGGCCGGCGCTCAGGTCTACTCACCCGGGACTCTCCGATTCCATGTACAGCCTGTGAGTCTCGTTGGTCAGTATGAATACGTAGTATTCGCACAATGGCTTGGGATTCTTCGTCGCTCCACTCCTCAGAATGACAGCCGATTTGTCATTCTGAACGCAGTGAAGAATCCAGGGCCTCCGACCGGCCGACACTCAGGTCTACCCACCCGGGGACTCTCCAATTCTATGCATAGCCTGTGAGACTCTTTTGACAGGATAAACGCAGCAGACATGGCTTGTTTGGGATTCTTCGTCGCTCCACTCCTCAGAATGACAGCTGCGCGCCTCTTACAGTAGTCACTTGGACTTACGAAAAGGTCTCCCCCATAGAGGGGTTTCAATCCAGGAGGCCCAGCGCCATAATGCATCCGCAGCAAAATTAAGGGAAGGAGACTCGATATGCCCAATCCCGTTATACACTGGGAGATCACAGGAAAGGACGCCCCCAAGCTCCAACAATTCTACGCAGACCTGTTCGGGTGGAACGTGGACTCCAACAACCCGATGAATTACGGCCTGGTGGACACCCAGACGGAGGACGGAATAAACGGAGGCATAGCACAGGAGCAGGAATCGGCCACGCGCGTCACGGTGTACGTGCAGGTGGACGACCTCCAAGCGTACCTGGACAAAGCGGAGGGCATGGGAGGCAAGACTATTCTGCCCCCCACAGTGATCCCGGACACGGCCACACTGGCCATGTTCACCGACCCGGAGGGTAACATCATGGGGATGGTGACCGGGTAAAACCCTGGACGGACCTGGCAGGCCAATCTACGGCCCCATTTGACCCTGCGGCCTCCGCGCCTATCTGCAACGGAGAATCCCTTGAGAGGAACTATTTCCATCGACGCGGAGGCCGCAGGTGGTCGGGACTAGCTGTACACGGTCTGCTTGAGGGGCGCCGTGTACAGGTCCGCAGCCCTCGCGGACGCCCAAGTCCCCTGTATGCGGCGAAGCCTTTCGCTTATGAGGCCGGACAACGCGGTCATCACTGAGTAGCCGAACTCGCAGTCCCTGTCCATCTCTTCTCTTAGCGCCGCGGCGTCTATGTTGACCATTGTGCATTCCCTTGTGGTCTCCGCGCTTAGAGTAGCCCTGTAGGGATCTATCAACGAAGACCATCCAAAGGTGCCGTAGGGGTCGATTACGGAGACTATGGAGCGCAGCGTGGCGTCTCCACTCCACAACCTGACGCCCATAGTGAGCTTAACGGACCCGCGTTCCAAAAGGTACAACTCGCTCAGCGCATCACCCTCCCGGAACACGTCGGCTCCGGCGGGAACGAACTGCACCCTGGCCATGTCGGCCACCCTCTTCAGCCTGGACTCATCCAACGATGCAAAGAGACTGGTTTCTCCTATCAGTTTAACGACGGACATAGTAAGACCCTCCCAGTAAAGCTATTCCCAAGGCCTACGCTATTTCGTAGTCATCCAATGGCCCCTCCCGGCGGAGTTCAATCCAGCCCCGCCTGCTTCTTGGGAGCCCCTCCATCTTCTCCCCGTCCCATCGACTAATCCCGGCAATCCGAGCCTCTCTCCGATACGTGAAGCCCATACGCCCCACAATGGCCGAATGCCTATCAAGGAGAGAATACAACAGGAATTACATTATGTCAATTTTGTGCGATATATCACACTCTTTCCATAGGAATCACCTGCTTGTGATACGTATCACGTATATTGTGAGGCAAAGTACAAAGCGATTACGTGCATTGGCAAGGCGGCGACTCCAGCGCTGCTATGCCTCGCCCAATCTGTGCATCAGGCGGCGCTTGGAACAAGAACAGCCGACGCCTTGGAGACAACACACTACAGGGTGGCTACAAGCTCCCGGCAAATTGAGGCTTCTGCGTGACTCCGGCACTTCCCAAAAGAGGCGCGCCCGCGACCATTCCTACAGGAAGCACGGTTAAGTGAGGATCTTAGAGCGCTACCCGCAAGGCTGTGTTTCCCCGGATGAAATGCTCCAGATTCATGTCCCCGCATCAAGTGCGAGGACATGATTTCGGAGACGTTTGAATAACTCCGGTGTACCTCCTGGAAGAGGCTATTTTCTCCGTCATTCCCGTGAAAAGAGACCTTTGCATAACTCCGGTGTATCTCTTAGAAGAGGCTATCTTCTCCGTCATTCCCGTGAAGCTTGTGTTGATGTCCAGCGACAATGTCCGCCCAATTGGTCTGCGAAAATGTCCGATTAGGCGAATTCTGCCTCCCCAGATTTTGGTGTCCCAGTTGTGCCACTTATGCTTCTCAGTGGCGGGCTTTTGGCCAAGGCGTACTTGCGGGCGGTGTTCCAGTGGATACCCAACTCACGAGCGATAGCCCGAAGGGACAGTCCCCTGAGCCTGGCCTGCTGCACATTCTCCCATAGAGTCCTCTGGCGAGCTGTGGGCATTCTGTGTTGTTGCGCCTTGGATTTGCGAGGCCGCAGGTCCCGGTCCACCTCTCCTGTTTCCAATCTAGCCAAGCAAGCATCCCATTGGCCTTCCGCGTTGTTGGCGCTATGGCCCACTCCTGAGCCTTCCATGTGGGAGACAGCGGCTGCTCTCACCAGACCGGGGCGTGGCGGAGCCTCCTGTGTAGGGATGGTCCGCCCTTGGTATTGCACTAGGAGCTGACCCTCCAGGTCTTCTTGGACCTCCACTTGCACCCCGGCGTAAGTAGGACGAGTCTTGCTGGGTAGCAGTTGCAGGATGCGCCGGCTGTACTTGATGGTGTTGTCCCTGGACACCTTGCGGCGGTGTTTGAAGCACAGGATCTGATCGAGGGACACTGACTGCTCCAAGAGACGATAGGCATGATGCCCCTGCTCGGCCTGTACGCCAAACTTCTCGTTGAATCGTGGCAGGAAGTCATTCAGGAGTTCATCGGCCTCAGTGATAGTGGCGGCCCCAGCCAGCCGCAGCTCGGTTACCAGCCGGTCCTGGAATGTGGCGGCAGCACGCTCCACCCTGCCCTTGGCTTGGGGTGATCTGGCGAAGATCTGCCGGACCCCCAGCTCCTCCATAGCCCGTGCAAACTGAGTAGGGCCTGCCGGGTAACGGTCTATATCGCCGGTGAATTTGAAGACCGGGTGCCGGTCGCTGTAAATTGCGAGAGGCACTCCATGTCTCCTGATCAGCCTGTCCACGAGCAGGAAGTAGCTTGGAGTGTCCTCCTCCTGGCAGAATACTGCGGCGGGCACGGTGCCGGTGGCGTCGTCTACGGTCAGTAGCAGGGCAAACCTGGGACCATCCTCCCCAAGCCAGCGATGGTGGCTGCCGTCCACCTGCACCAGCATTCCCTCCTGGGGCATTCGCTGCCGGCGCACCCTGTGCTGCTGGGAACGGCGGCTGCGCGGACTACCGACACCGGCCTTGACCAAGATGCGACGCACGGTGGGGCGGCTCAGGTTTATGCCCTCCCGTTCCCGAAGCAGCTCGGCTAGGTGGGTGTGATTGGTTCCAGCGTACTTGGTGCTGGCCAGCCGCACCACTGCGGCAGCCTCGGATTCCAAGACGGCATTATGCGGCGGCCGCCCTCGGTTTCCATGGGCCAGGGCGGCTGCTCCATCCCTGCGGTAAGCATTTAAAAGTCGCCTCGTATGGCGCTCGCTTACCCCGAGAATCTCGGCAGCCTGTGGAGTGGGGACCTGGTATTCCAGAATGTCGTTAAGCACTTGGAGTCTCGCTAGTTCTCGCTGTTTCAATGTCACATCCTTCATGGATGGACATTTTCGCTGAACCGTTAACTACGGACCTAATCGTAGACCAACAACATGACCCGCCCCGTACTCCGATACGGGGACGGGAATCTAAAGCCCTTCTTCCAAGGCGTCGCAGTCTTGCAGATAGCGTTCTTAGATTCCTGCTCCGCAGGAATGACGGTGAGGGCAATTCTTGCGGGATGACGCTAAGGGCTATTCAAAGGTCTTCTTCCGCAACAAAGACGCGGCCCTTACAAGGGGCAAGTCAGGGTATGAAAATGGCCCCTTTTCATACCCATTACATGGAGCGGAGCTTCGGAGGAGTTTATGTGAAGGTCTTGTCCGTTTGGAAGCTTCCAAGAGGCGGACTTGCCCGTTCCACTTTACGCCCCGATTTTGATCCCTCCCTGGCAGGCCCTGCGCAGGGTCTCGATGGCGGACAGCAGCGCCAGATGGCTGGTCATGGGATTGTCCGGGTGTGGCACGTTCTCCATTGTGAATCGGAGGGTCCCGCTCCTGCCCCGCGCGTATATCTCGTGGATATTGCCCTGGGCCTCCGGATCGGCGATGATCCGCACCTTGGTCCGCTCCGGCCCTATCCCGGCCAGGCTGAGCACTGATGCTACATTGATGTTGAAGGGGAAGCGCTTCACCGCTTCCAGGGCGTTTCCCTCGAAGACCACCTGGGCAGACGTGACCGCCTCGGCCGGAGTCTGGGATGTAGCCGTTACGTCGACCAGGGTGCCGGGAGGTTTGCGGGTGGTGAGGGTCACCTCCTCCAGCTCGTCCCGCGCCGCCCGAATGGCGTCGATGCCGCCCACGGCCCCGGAGGGCGCGAACACCCGGCAGTCCTTCTCATCGGCCAGAGCCGCGAGCCTCGAAAGCAGCCCGCCGTCCAGAAGGGCTCCCGTGCTCATAATGAGCAGGTCCTTGCCGTGAGAGAGAGCGGCCTCTCCGTACCGGCGCACAGCATCCTGGGAGGCAGCCTCAACCACCATGTCCACGTCCTCGGAGGCCGCGAGGTCGTCGAAGGATGACGCAGGCTTGGGACTGCCCTTCAGCCGTTGGGCCAGGCTCCGTGCAGCGCTCTCGTCCTGGTCGAATAGGGCCACCAGGACCGCGCCCGGGACTCTTCCCTCGTCAACTGCGAGGGCCAAGCCGCGGCCTATGGCCCCGCACCCCAGAAGGCCTATTCTCTGTTCTCGACTGGTCATAATGCTCCTCCGGCACTATATTAGCAGGTCTGGAGGGCAAGGTGTATACGCTCTCAGCAGAGATGGTTTGAGGCGCAGGGGCGCATTCTGGAGAGCCTGGGTGTTGCGCTTTACACGAATGCGTGTAGAATATCGGTATGGAGTACAGGAAAAGGCGGGCGCCGAACCACCAGTGGGACGCCGAGAAGGTGAAGGCTCTGAGGGACCACATGGGCCTCACCCAGCAGCAGATGTCGGAGGAGCTGGGCACCCGCCAGCAGACCATCAGCGAGTGGGAGAGGGGCATGTACCGGCCCCGGGGCGTCTCCCGCACCATGCTGAACATCATAGCGGATGGAGCGGGGTTCAGGTACGAGACGGACAACTCCGGGGAGCCGGTCAAGAGCGAGGAAGAGACCGGAACGGGTTGAGCGGGGCGAGTCGCTCAGGGGCTTGCGGCGCGGTGACAGTACAGGAGGGGAGCGGCAGGGTCATCGTGCAGAGAGACACAAAGCGTACAGGGAGGGGAACACGAACAAGCTAAAGAGCAGGGACATCCGGGAGGTCCAGGTATCGGAGTGGTGGCGCAGCGGCGCCATCAAGACGGTGGTAACCACGGAGGGGCGCTACCTCAGGGTGCTCTACCCGGGGAGGCCCATGCCCCACGCCGGCCCGGACTTTCGGGACACTCTGCTGATCACCGAGGAGGGAGACCTTATCCGTGGAGATACGGAGGTGCACCTGAGGCGTCGGGACTGGGACGGCCACGGCCATCGTGGAGACCCTCGCTACGACCGGGTGGTTCTCCACCTCTTCCTACACGGCGGAGGCAGACCCCCGGAGCCGGGAACGCAGGTCCAGGAGGTGATGCTGGGAGACCAGGGGAACAGCCTGACGCAGACGGGAGAACCGCCAAAGCAACTCATGCCGCAACCAGGCGTCGTCGCTCCTCTGGAGCGCCTGAGCGCCCTTCCCTTGCGGGAGCTGGAGCAGGCGCTGGAGGAAGCCGGGGAGAAGCGGTTCCTGGGCGCGGCCTGCGCCTTTACAAAGCGTCTCCGGGTCGGAGACGCGCAGGAAGAACTGTACACGGGCGTTATGGAAGCGCTGGGGTACAGCCAGAACAGCGCCCCTATGGAGTTGCTGGCCAGAGGGCTTCCCCTGCGTCGTCTAAGGGAACTGGCCGGACCGGGAATGGACACCGCGGCCCTAGAGGCTATCCTCCGGGGGGCGGCCGGGCTGCTTCACCACCAGCTCAGCCTGGGCCTTCAACCCACCACAGAGCAGGAGAGTCGCTCCGTGGAGATGGAGGCCGTCTGGCGGGCTGCCGGATCGCCGGTTGTTGTCCCAAGCGGCACTTGGAGCAACGCCGGGCTGAGGCCTCACAACAGACCCGCCCGCCGGCTGGCGGGCGCCGCCGCCCTGATACGGAGACACCGGGACGGCGGGCTGCTGGAAGGTCTGGGGGACACGCTTCAGAGTAGGAGAGCCGTGGACTTGGAGAGGGCGTTAGTGGTGGTGGATAATGGGTCCGTGCCTCAACTGTCAGACACTCACAACGCCAAGACCAGGACGCCTGCCCTCATAGGGAGAAGCCGGGCCAGGGAAATAATCATCAACGTACTGCTGCCCTTTTTCTACGCCAGGTCGCATCTCCTTGGAGACCTTGGCTTGGGAAGGCGGTGCCTGGAGCTGTACCGCAGATTCCCGCCGGGCCAGGAGAACGAGGTCACCCGGGAGATGAAGGGGTTATTGGGCCTCTCCGGGGAAGGACGGCGCGCGATAAACTCCGCCGGCAAACAGCAGGGGCTGATTCACCTGTACGGGTTGCTGAGCGGCCAAGACGGGCGAGAGACCTCTTGACAGACGACGGGATGGGCTCAATGAGCGCAGCGCCCCAGGACCTCCCCATGATGGCCGGCGAGGGCATGGACATGGCCTTCGGAGAGAAGGCTGGCCCGGGCGCGGATGCGGCAAAGGAGAAGAACACCCTGCTGCTAACGGATCGCAGGGTCATCCGGCTCTCCAGGGCAAAGAGAGGCCTGGCAGTGACCTTCCTCTCCCTGGGTGACATCCACGGCGCAGAGGTAACCCACCGACCGAGGAGCGCGAAACGACTTTTTCGCATGGCGCTGCTACTGGCCGGGGCGGGAGCCGCCCTGATCGCCGTCGAGTGGCACCCCCTGTCCTGGGCGCTAGGGGCACTGCTGGGCCTGGGGGCGATGCACCACTTATACCAGTACATCTCCGTATCCCAGGAGGGGTCAATCCTCTTCCGAACGACCCAGCAGGAGCTGAGCATACCCTACCGGGGTCGAGGCGCGGAGCAGGCCTACGACCTGGTGAACAGGTTCTTCCAGCTGAAGGCCATGTACTCCCCTACCACCGACATTGGCAGAGACAGCCACGGTGACAGGGAGTACATCGAAAGACCGGGCAAGCCCTTCAGGCAGCTGTGGGGCCCGGGACTCTGGTACGAGACGTGGTTCATGGACAGAAACACTCCCATAGCCCAGCTTCGCCTCAGTGACGGGGCGAAGGCAGAGGAGTATGAGACGTGGTTCATGGAGAGAGACGTTCCCGTGTCAGGGCGGCGGCCGGGAGATGATACAAAAGCGGGCGAGACCACCAGGAAGACGGATGTAATTCCGTCACCCGAGGTTAGTCCTACAGAGGCCGCCGAGACCGTCGGTGACACCAGGGAGGGATAGACTGCCTCGCCGCCCGAGTGTTCTGCCGTAGCCTGACGCGCCCGTATCAACCCAGCTTCAGACCCGGCTCCACGTCCAGGTCCCAACCGTTGCCGCCTACCCTCTCCTGCTGAAAGTAGCCGCAGGCCGCGATCATTGCGCCGTTGTCGGTGCAGAGGGCGGGAGACGGAATGAACAGGGGCAGATGCGACTTCTCCCTCAGCATAGACCGTAGCATGGAGTTGGCGGCCACGCCACCGCCCAGCATAATCCCACGGACGTTGTGCTTCCGCGCCGCATTCAGTGTCTTGGTGGTCATGACGTCGGCCACCGACAGTTGGAAGGCGGCGGCCATCTCCCTTACCAGATGAGGGTCCGGGCCGGAGTCCTCGACCGGAGGGTACAATCCCTTCTCCCTGGCCTTGTGCAGAAGGGCCGTTTTGAGGCCGCTGAAGCTGAAGTCGTGCGACCCCCTCAGCCAGGCGCGAGGGAGCGTCTCTTCGCCGGCTGCGCCCTGGGAGGCTCGCTGCACCTCCGGGCCGCCGGGGAAGCCCAGCCCAAGAATACGCGCCGCCTTGTCGAAGGCCTCGCCTGCGGCGTCGTCCCTGGTGCGCCCCAGGAGGCTGTAACGCCCGTGGTCCTCCATCAGTATGAGGTCTGTGTGCCCGCCGGAGGCTATGAGGCAGAGGAGAGGGAAGCCGGGTTCGCTCTCCGGGTCTGCGCCCTCCAGCCAGTTGGCGTATATGTGGCCCTCCAGGTGGTTGACGCCTATCAGCGGCAGTCCCGCCCCGAGAGCCAGGGCCTTTGCGGCGTTCACGCCCACTAGGAGTGCGCCAGCCAGCCCCGGGCCGTGTGTGACGGCTATTGCGTCGATGTCGCTCCAAGTCAGGTCGGCCCTGCCGAGGCCGGCCTCAACCGTTGGCACAATCTCCAGGACGTGCTGCCGGGACGCCACCTCCGGCACAACGCCTCCGTAGCGGGCGTGCATCTCCACCTGGGAGGCGATGACGTTGGAGAGCGTCTGGCGCCCGTCCTCAACCACCGATATGGCGGTCTCGTCGCAGGAGGTCTCGATGCCCATAATCCTCATAGCAGGGAGATGATACCCCCGGCGTCCCGGAGAGTCAATTTTGGCGTTCGGACAGACGGGGTGTCTTTAGTATGGTGTGCTATAATCGTGGGCAAGCCAGCGCCGGACTGCCGGTCTCCCAGAGAGTACCGGTCCGCCGCGAAGAAAGGGGACGCAATGAACGCGATCGAGTTTATCCAGTCCACCCTGTTCGAGTTGAACCGGAGCTTTGTCAACGAGGTGGAGCCCCTGACAGACGTGCAGATGCTGTACAGGCCCACTCCCCAGGCAAACTCCATCTCCTTCCTGATGTGGCACTTCACCAGGACGGAGGACAACTCCTTCCACCGTGTGAGCAGCGTTGAGGGCGCCCAGTCCGTCTGGGCGAGAGAGAATTGGCACGAGCGCCTCGGGCTGCCGGAGACGGGTTCCGGTACGGGTTTCACCCCCGACCAGGTTGAGGAGTTGAAGCCCAGTAAAGAGGGACTTGTGGGCTACATGGAGGCCGTAAGGCAGTCGGTGCAGGACGGACTTGCGAAGATGACGGACGACGACCTGGACCGCCCGCTGGACCCGGACAACCCCAGGCAGACCGTGGGCCGTAATATCCAGAGCATCATCGTCGGGCACGGCTTTTTCCACCTGGGTGAGGTCAGGTTCCTGAAGGGCCTGCAGGGTATGCCCTTCCCCCGGTAGGAGAACTTTGCGTAACTCTCCGTCTCCCCCATCCCGGCCTTCCCCCGCAGACGGGGGAAGGGGTTCTATCGCCCCTTTGAGGAGACCTTTGTATAACTTGCTCCAAAGCTCCATTATATGTCATTCCGAGCGCAGCGAGGAATCCAAAGCGTTCCATCCAAGGCAATGCAGCTTTGTGGAGAGAGGCTTTAGATTCCTCACTCCGCTGCGCTACGTTCGGAATGACAGTGGCGCGTCCCTTTTGGAGTTATGCACGAGTAACGCAAAGGTCTCCTTCAGAGACAAGGTCGCAGCCTGCCCCGTGCTTGACGTGGAGACGGGGGCAAACAAACCGGCATCCAGGTAGCGCGGAGAGCTACTACCAAAACCGCAACGCTTAAAGAGAGACCTTACACATGAGCCACCTCCACATGCACGTCTACACCGGCATCCAGTCGGATGACAACAAGTGGTTGACGGACGAGATGGCCTTCAGCGCGCTGGCGGACTCCATTGCGGCGCAGGAGCTTGTGCTGGGAAGGTCGGTGGAATGGACCGGCAGCATAGGAGACCCGCGGGAGGAGCCGGGGGGAGTGTGGATCGTCTACGCCAGAGCGCTGGCTCTGACGGGCAACGGCAACGACGGCGCCCCATGCTCGGACGGCAGGGACACCATAGCGTGCGAGGAGCTGAACAGCTACTTCAACACCTGACGGCAAAACCTCTACAGTCTCGACTGTAGAGGAACATTTTCCGCCCTGCTTCGACAGACTTCCCAGGGAAATCACCTCCCGAATATGGTATGCTAAGGCCTAAACCGCAATAAGCCCCTTTGACAGCAGGAGGAGAGACATGGAAGAGCATCAGGTATCGCAGCCTCTTTCGGGCCTTCGGGTTGTAGACCTCACTCAGGGCATAGCCGGACCTTACTGCACCAAGCTCCTGGGCGACTACGGCGCCGACGTGATCAAAGTGGAGCGCCCGGGCGTCGGGGACTACGCCCGCACTTTGGGCCCCTTCCCAGAAGACACAGCCCATTCGGAGAAGAGCGGCGCCTTCCTTTTTCTGAACACCAACAAGCGGGGAATCACCCTGGACCTCAAATCTCCGTATGGCATCGAGGCCGTGAAGGAGATGGTAAAGGGCGCGGACGTCCTAGTGGAGAGCTTCAGTCCAGGAACAATGGAGGGATTCGGCATCGGCTACGATGTCCTTTCGAAGATCAACCCCGGTCTGATAATGACATCCATAAGCAACTACGGGCAGACCGGTCCCTACAGGGACTACCTGGCCTCGGAGATCACCAACTACGCAATGGGCGGCAGGATGCACGCCTCCGGGATGCCGGACCGGTACCCGTTGAAGCTGGGAGGCAACCATACGCTGTACCAGGCCGGCAACAACGCCGCCTTCGCAACGCTGCTGGCGTGGCACGGGAGGGAGCGCAATGGCCTGGGCGGGCGGTACATTGACGTATCAATGTTCGAGACCCAGATGGGGTCGATCAACGGGCGTCTCCTGGGACTGGTGCAGTACCAGTACACCGGCGAAACGGGAAAGCGCCTGGGTCCCATAAGGGCGGGATACCCGGGCGGCGTCTTCCCATGCGCCGACGGCTACATTTCGGTGTCCGTAGGAGGCCCGCGGTGGCCGTCCCTCTGCAACGCTATAGGCAGACCCGACCTGGTGGACAGCTACTACGGCTCCGCCATAGGCCAGACTGACCTGGACGCCCGGGACGAGTTTGAGTCCACCATCTGGCTGCCCTGGCTGCTGGAGAGGACCATGGACGAGGTGGTGGAGACCGGCCAGTCCAACGAGATGCTGATAACGCCCATAGTGACCATCGATCAGGCGGTTGACCACAGCCCGCAGCTCTCCTTCAGGGAGTACTTCGTGGAGGTGGACCACCCGGAAGCCGGGAAGTTCCGCTACCCCGGCGCGCCCATATTCAACGACAAGGGCTGGTGGAGCATCCAGATGCCCGCGCCCACACTGGGCCAGCACAACAAGGAGGCGCTGGAGGGAGAGGCGGGAATCTCCGGCGCCTGGAAGAGTTCCCAGTCGATTGAAAGTGACAGAAGTGGCTACAGAGCGATTTCACCGGCCTCAGATACGGGCGAGAAGAAGCTGCCACTGGAGGGTGTGCGCGTCGCTGACATGACGGTCATCTGGGCGGGTCCCTACGGCACCATGTTCCTGGGCGACATGGGAGCGGAGGTTATCAGAGTGGAGACCCTTCAGCGAATGCCTCCGGGCCGAAGCCAGTTTGCGCGGCCGGACCCGGATGCGGAGAAGAAGCGGATTACCTCACCGTATCCCAACCGAGACCCCGGAGAGCGAGCCTGGAACCGCTCGGCCGGGTTCAACGTGCACGCCAGGAACAAGCACAGCATGACCCTGGACTTGAACTCGCCCATGGGGCTTGAGACCTTCAGGCGCCTGATTGAGGCCAGCGACCTCTTCATTGAGAACAACGCGTTCGGGTCTATGGCCAAGCTGGGCATCGACTACTCCGTGGTGAGCCAGTGGAATCCACGACTGATCATGATCTCGATCTGCGGCTTTGGCCAGACGGGGCCATGGAACTACTACCGGGGCATAGGAACGCAGTTCGAGTCCGCCATAGGCCATTCGACGGTCATCGGATACCCGGACATGGATGTCGAAGGCGCGCCTGGGTCGGTGGCCACCGACGCATCGTCCGGGGTTACCATCGCCATCGCGGCCCTGATGGCGCTGAGGCAGCGCGAGAAGACGGGCAGGGGCTGCTTTGTCGACATCTCTCTGGCGGAGAACTTCCTGCCTCACCTGGGAGAGCTGTTCATGGAGTACACCATGACCGGCCGCGTTCCGGGGCCCTCCGGCAACAGAGACCATTTGCGACAGGAGGTACAGGGCGCCTACCAGTGCGGCGGTGACGACGAGTGGATAACCATAAACGTAGGCAGCATCGAGCAGTGGCATGCCCTTTGTCACCTCATGGAGAAGCCGGAGCTTATAGAGGACGAGCGCTTCGGCGACATGGCTGGGCTATGGGCCAACCACAACGAAGTCGACCGGATCATTGCGGAGTATACCGCCAACTACGACAACATCGAGCTGTTCCACCGGCTTCAGGAGGCGGGCGTCACCTCAGGCCCCGTGATGCACGAAGCCCACGCCTACGCAGACCCCCAGATGAAGGACAGGGGGTTCTTTGTGAAGGTCGACGCGCCGGAGGTGGGTGTTCACTGGTACCCCGGCGCCACATACAAGATCTCCGGTATACCCTTCGAGGTGCGCAAGCCGCCCGTGAGGCTGGGAGAGGACAACGACTACGTCTATCGAGAGGTGCTGGGTCTGACTGAGGAGGAGTACGACCACCTGAAGGAGCTGGGCCATATAGGGATGGACTTCGCCCCCCACGTGAAGTAGGATGTTCCGCATAAATAGCCTCACCAAAAGGATAACGGCATAGCATGGCTACAACGGAAGAGAGGCTGGATCGCTTGGAAGGCGGCTATGAACGGATAGTACAGGCGTTGGAGAGCAATACACAGGCCCTGGCAGCGTTAACCAACGTGGTAATATCCATGAGGGAAGTGCTTGAGGAACATACCAGGTTACTGACGGAGCACTCCACGATACTAACTGAACACACGGCAATTCTGACTGAACACTCAGCAATAATGCGCGAACACTCCACGATACTAACTGAACACACCCGTGTCCTTATAGATCACTCAGAGCTGTTGAGTGAGCTAACCAGGATCATGAGGGAGCATACCACCATGCTAATAGAGCACAGCACAGACTTGGGCATAATCAAGGCTGTGGTGCTTGGGGCGAATGGGCAGCAGGACGACAGGCCGTAGATAACCTCGGAGACCCTGCTCACCAGGACTCCCAACTTATTCTAAGGTAGGCGGGGCCACAGCTAGCTGTGGCCCCGCCTCTTAACAATCGCGTCCCCTTACGCCCTACTCTGACGCCTTCTTCTCCTCCAGGGCCTCCAGGATGGCCCCGGGCGACATGGGCAACTTGGTCATACGTGCGCCAGTCGCGTGGTAAATGGCGTTGGCCATGGCCGGAATCGGCGGCACCAGGACGGTCTCACCCACTGCACGCACCCCGAAGGGATGGCGGTTGTTGGGAACCTCTATGATTACGCAGTCGATCATGGGCAGGTCCAGGCTGGTGGGCATTCGATAGTCCAGGAAGC
The DNA here is from genome assembly GCA_965218945.1 of Dehalococcoidia bacterium. Lineage (GTDB taxonomy): Bacteria > Chloroflexota > Dehalococcoidia > Lucifugimonadales > UBA2985 > DAOUJW01. Next base: position 860,131 of record OZ244718.1, on the reverse strand, counting down.
TGGAGTTGGCCATAGTGCCGTCCTCCGTCATGTAGTACTCCTCGTGAAGCGCCCAGCCGAATCCCTGGAGCACTCCACCCTGCATCTGCCCCTCTACGTAGCTGGGATAAATAGCCGTGCCGCAGTCAAGGAATGCGGTGCTGCGAAGGATGTCCACCTTGCCCGTCTCCGGGTCCACCTCAACGTCCACGATGGTCCCGGCCAGCTGAGGCCCCACACCACCCTGGCGGTCGGACGCGGAGCAGGTGACCGGGCCGCCGGTGTCCATCAGCTTGGCCGCAAGCTGCTTGAAGGTGAACCTGTCCTCCGTGTTCTTCTTGCAGATGAACTCGCCGTCCATGAAGTCCACGTCCTCCGTCTGCACCTCCCACAGCAGAGCTGCGCGGGCGCTCATCTGACTTATCACCTCTGCAGCGGCTCCTATTGCCGCGAGGCCGGTGTCGAAGGTTATCCGGCTGCCGTTGGTGCCGCCGGTATAGCCCACTGAGTCTGTATCAACGACGGTGGGGTTCACATCCTCAAAGCCAATGCCCAACACCTCGGCAGCCTGCATGGCAACGGACGACCGCGTTCCGCCAATGTCCACGGATCCGGTGATGAGATTGATTGTCCCATTGGCATTGACATTTATGGTCGCCGACGACCCGCTGCCGCCGCCGTTCAGCCGGTAGCCAACGGCGACGCCGCGGCCGCGGTTGGGGCCTTCCAGGGGAGCGTTGTAGTGAGGGTGTGCCTTCATCGCCTGCTCAATCTCCTCGCAGCCGAACCGCACATGGAGCACACCGGCCGGGGTCCTGTCACCCTCGTGTACGGCGTTCTTCAGCCGGAAGTCCATAGGGTCCATACCCAGCTTCTCAGCCAGCTCGTCGATAACGGTCTCCGCGGCATAGGCCGCCTGGGGCTGCCCCGGCGCCCGGTATGCGGACGTCTTCTGCTTGTTGACCACAACGTCGTAGCCGTCGACCAGCAGGTTGTCGACCTTGTAGGGCCCAAAGCTGCTCATAGCGCCGCCGGCCACAGGCGAGCCGGGGAAGGCTCCCGCTTCATAGGCCAGGTAGATCTGGGCCGCCGTAATCTTCCCGCTTTTGTCTGCGCCTATCTTGCACATCATATAGGTGCCTGACGTGGGCCCGGTCCCCTCGAAGACCTCCTTGCGGCTCATAGCGATCTTGACGGGCCTGCCCGTCTTCTTGGAGAGCAGCGCCACCACTGGATCGAGATACGGGGCCTGCTTGCCCCCGAATCCTCCGCCTATCTCCATAGGGATCACCTTAATCATGGACTCCGGGATGCCCAGTATTGCGGCGGTTGAGGCGCGTATCGGGAAGATTCCCTGGGTAGCAGTCCAGATAGTCACGTGACCGTCGGAGGACCACAGGCCGGTCGAGGTCTGCGGCTCGATGTAGCCCTGGTGGACCGATTGGGTGGTAAACTCCCTCTCCACAATCACGTCCGCATCCTTGAACCCCTGCTCAATGTCGCCCCGCTTGAACTGGACGTGGTCGGCTATGTTGCTCTTGACGCCGGTGTCCTCGCCCATACCCATCCGCTCGACCCGGAACCTGGTGGTCATGTTATCGAGAAGCAGAGGCGCATCCTCCCTCATTGCCTCACGGACGTCGAGGATGGGCGTGAGCGCCTCATAGTCCACCTGGATGAGGTCCAGGGCCTCTTCAGCGATGTGGGGGCTGGTGGCAGCAACGGCTGCTATTGCGTGGCCCTTGTACAGCGCCTTGTCGCTAGCCAGAACGTTCTCCGCCACTGTGCGAATGCTTCCCCGGGTCTCGAAGTAGTCCAGAATGGCGTCCTCAACGATGGGGAAGTCCCTGGCCGTGAGCACCGCCATCACGCCTGGCAGCGCCTCCGCCCTGCTGGTGTCGATGGAGCGGATGCGCGCGTGGGCGTGGGGGCTGCGAAGTATCTTACCGTGCAGCATCCCGGCCAGATTGATGTCGGCGCCGTACTTGGCCCGACCGGTAACCTTGTCAACGCCGTCGTGGCGTATCGGCCTGGTGCCGATTACATTGAACGAACCTGGGGCCCTGCCCTCTCGGTCGGTGGTAGCGGTCATGGAGACTCCCTCCTAAACTAGGTTTTCTGCGGTGTGCCGGAGAAAGCTGCTCCGGCGATAACGTTGACGGCGCCCAAAAATTATGCGGCAAGCCGCCACTTAAGAGCTTACCGAAAGTTTGGGCGTTAGTCTAGTTGTAGCAGGACGGCCGCCAAGACCGGCGGCTCATGCCGTAGAGAGCAGAACAGAGAACGCCTAATTGAACTGTGTGCCGCGACGTTCAAATGAAGCTGCTCAGGAATTCTGAGCAGTCTTACCACCCAAGGGCTTAGTCGATTGGGGTTTGGGAGGGGCAACCCTTGGCGCCGTGCCCCTCTTCTCAACCGGCGGTGGCTCTACAGCCTTTTTGGGTTCATCGGAAGTCATTGCTACTCCTGCAAATAGTTCTTTCCAAGCTAGCTAAATCATATCATGTTTTGCGTACTCTCCATATCTGACACCCCCTTACTCCAGTCTAAAGCCCCAAATGTGCAAACACACCCGTTTCTGATATGATTTTACTACAAGGAGGGGTGGCCGAGTGGACGATGGCGGCGGTCTTGAAAACCGCTAACCCTCACGGGTTCATGGGTTCGAATCCCATCCCCTCCGCCATCTGGTGCGCAGACCAGTCGATCCACGGCGGAAAGACCCGGCCAAGGGGCGCAAGGTTTGTGAGCTAGTAGACCCCCAGTCCTCTTCCAAGGAAAGTTTCTCAGTCAACATTTGGAAAGAACAAAGAGAAGCGGCCGCTTCCTCCACCGATTATGCCTATGTCTCCACCAATTCGAGCCGTGTCGTGCCTAGAGTAAAAACTTTGGAAACACATTGCCTACTCTCCAATTAGGTCAACAGCCTTCAGGATTCCCACCTAGGCCCTTGACCTACGCGGGCCGTTGCTTGAAGCCCATTTGAGGACTAAGGGAAAGGTACGTGGTTGGTCTGGAACCGAGTCTAACCTAAGAAATGCCTATGAGGTCCAGCCTGCGCCAAGCGGTTCCTACCCACCAGAATTCCACTAGGAGTACCATGGAACAATGCTGGGTACACACAAGGAAGATGTTCTCGGCACTTCTTCGCGAACTCTAACTCGGACCCTCTGCGGCTTATACCGGTCTGGGCAGACCTTTGGAAATGGTGAGAATCAGACCGCCATTATTCCAAGAATTCTGAGTTTTGCTCCACGTGCAAAATTCTTTCTGATGCGGTCTTCACTAAGTTTGTTCCAGTCTTGGCTCGCGACCTCAGTATGCGATGGATTGTCTGTCGTCTTTTCAAACGAAATAGATTGATTATTGTCCCAGCATAAGCGTGTTGTTATGGATGCTACCCCACGGCATTCACCCCAATGCTCCCACCGTTCATACGTCTCCCTAGCAGTTGACTTCTCTGCCCAATCCACAGACATTCGATTGTTGACCGTGGCCTTTGAAAATGCTCCCGGACTGATCTTTCCATTCTTCTTCAAATGTTCCGGGCGGATTGCGCGATAGAATTCATCGTCTGGCTGGAGCGGCCTCGGAAAAGCTCTTGCACTAACTTGCTGCATATTCTCAAATGAGGCCAGTCACCAGTTCACTTAGGGTAGCGTCCTTTGGGAGCAATCCCTCTGATTCTTCAATGCCACCTGAATCGTTAGGAACGTCCAGGAGATACTTGATTTCTCTTCCTCCACCGCGAACTATTAGCGTCAACTCTACACCTGAATCCATCTCCCACTCAAGCTCTAGACCGCCATCAGGCAGTGGAGCGATAAATGGACAATGTAGCTTGCCTTTAGTCAGGCCATGAATAGTCAACAACAAGCCCGCAGTTCTATCGATGGCCTCTTGTAAAATTGGCTCGCCTCCATAACCATCCCAGTTCTGTTGAAGTTTCGCGAGCTCGCCAATTCGCTCAGCCGCAGCCTCGTTGATTTTACGGAGTCTGTTGAATGCCCAATTGGGGTCGTCTGATCCCGTCTTAGGCGAGGAAACCAGAGTGCTACACCAAGTGAATCCACCTTTCGAAATGTAAACAACAGCAGGTTTGACATCTTGGAGCCTCTCGGTTGCCCTATTAGGATCATCTAACCCCGTCCTGCTCAAGAAAGCCCTGATATTGCGCCAATGACCTTCTAATTCGGGGATGGCACTGACTGTTAGTTCTCTCGACTCAGATAGCAAGAAAGAGCTATCTCCAAGATTCATATCCTCCATCGACTCTTGTACTACAGATGTTGACGGAGTAGACAAACTAGAAATGTGTACAATTCTCGCCTTCTGCTGTAATGAATCTTTGGCGAACTCCGAGCCTGATCCATACGGTCCGATTTTCTTCCCCGGAGACCAAGTCACAACCATCTGAGAATCGAGGCGAGCCTTCCATCTGCCAATCCAGTCCTGGAATGTCAAAGGTGAACTGGAGGCGATCTCCGGACTTGCGTCTGTTAGACTACTGGATTCCATGATCCCTATCCTTCCAGCTGTCCTAGCAGTTCAATCAGGGTTTGGTACTGCTTCACCATTTCCTGTCCAAGACCCTCGATACTAGGTAGTTCGGCTGACTCCTCACTGGCGTCGAAATTGACACTGGCATTGAAATTGACGTTAATCTTGTTTGCACCTCGAGAAGTAAGTAGAACCGTCAAGACCTCAGGTGATCGATCAAGAACAAGATTGACCTGATTGCTTGATAACTGCCCCTCCAATCGATCCCTTATGACGGGAGACAATAGCTTTGATGAAAGCCAAGTTCTGGCGTCATCCTGGGGCAACTCGACAACAAAATTGATTCCATACGTCCGTAACCGGGGATTCTCCAACAAAGCCATCAATTCATGAACTATCCTCGGAATCTTGGCAATCCCTTGCTCACGATCACCGCTGACTTCACGGACGTCAATCTTGTTGTTTAAGAGTTGTAACTCAATCTGGTCGCGAGTGCTAGTCACAGTTAGCTGGCCGATAGGGTCCACTGACACGTTAATAGGCTCTCTCAGAATACCCGTTACCAGATCATTGGGAACATTTATCGGCGAGGCCTGAGAGGCGGGGTCCATTACCACCGCTACTGTGCTGAGTAAGAGGTCTACTGTTTTTGACTCAGACATTTGACTAAGCTCCAATTTACGTTATGGACCTAGTTGCTTGCAATATCCTTCGACAATGCTAACCTGCTGTCGAGTCTATTTTACCAAATTTGGATGTACACTGATAGCTATCGTTGGACTAGATTTCCAGTAGCGACCAGTCGCCCTTGGCTTTGGCCGCAGGAATTTTTCTGATACACAGTGTATAGACTGGATGATCCGGCTACGCACAACAATAGACGTGCCAGACTTCTACCGCAGTGCCTCGATCTTCAGGCCAACCAAGAGCGGCGTATCTGCTACATTGCCAGCAAATCGTCTGAGGGATGCCCTCTCCCCTTCAGGCCTCATTGTACTCTACCCATCCCGCCGCTACAATCCACTATGGGCCATCTAGACAGAACTCATCGAAGACAGATCTAGCGAATCAATAATGTGGGATGAATTGTGGGAGTAACAGTAAGGCTTCCCTGATTTCAAAGCTAAATATACCACAGTGCGGAGGCCATCCCCTCCGCCAGAAATATCGCGTGAGTGTGCATTGCCCCACATCATAGCCAGTCTGACCCCTGAAGCCGCCAGCGACATATGCATGAACCAATGCAAGGCCATGTGCTGCCGCGGCTCACTGATACTCATCCTGTCCGCAGCAGAGGTCCCGTTCTTTGAGGAGCAGGCCACCGCGCTGGGCGCAGCCGCGACCGTCACACGGACGCCCGCAGGAGAGGGATGGGTGCGCTTCTCGGATCACGAGGGTGAGCACTGCCCCATGCTGGACGACTCCACATCCACGTGCCGCATCTACGAAGACCGCCCTCAGCGCTGCCGAGATTTCCCGGAGACCCTTACGCCTGGCTGCGCCATATCCGGCGGCTGAACCGTCAGAGTAGTGCGTCTGAAAGCCGGAAGGGGCCGCTTGTGCGGCCCCTTCATAGTGTCCAGATTGCGTCAGTCCGATGTGGGCTACTGGTATCCAAGCTCCTTGTAGCCCGCCTCCAGAGCAGCCTGTATCTTATCTATCAGCTCGCGCGCCGACTCAGGGCTGAGCTCCACGGCAACCCGCGCGCCGGGGCCTTTCGCCTCGTTAACAAAGTCGATGGTCAGGGCGTGGTCCATGGGAGCGTGGACAGGGTGGTCGTAGTAGACGTTGGCCTGATTCAGTGAGAACCAGCCCTGCGGCCCCTTCCCGCTTCCTGTTATCTCTGCCTTTTCAATGATGTAAGTGCACATATCTGCTCTCCTTGGTAGTCTGTAATCTCGGCTACTAGCTCAGGTGCTTGCCATACCAGGCGAACACCTGCTGCCATGCCTCCGTCGCCGACTCCGGCCGGTAGCTGGCGCGGTCGACGGCGAAGAAGCCGTGACCGGTTCCCTCGTAGCTATGGAACTCGTATGTCTTGCCATGCTTCTTCAGCTCCTCCTCCATCTGAGCCACCTGCGCCGGGTCAGGATTGGCGTCATCGACTCCGAACAGCCCAAGGAGGGGGCAGGCCATATCCGCCGTCATGTCTATGGGGGCGACGGGCGTAGAAGGCGTCAACTGGTCGGCGGCCGCAACCACTCGCCCACCGTAGCAGTCGACGGCGGCGTCCAGGCTGGGGATGTTGCAGGCGACCAGATACACCTGGCGTCCACCGGAGCAGTAGCCTATGACACCCACCTTGCCGTTGGTGTAGGGCAGCGACCGCAGGTAGTCGGCTGCGGCCGCCACGTCGCCGATGCAGCGTTCGTCCGGCACGCCACCGGCGGCGCGGACAGCGGCGGCGGCGTCATCGCTGCTCGCTCCCGGCGCCTCCCGGTAGTGGAGGTTCGGGCAAATGGCCGCATACCCGTTATAAGCGAACTTCCGGGTTATCTCCTTGCTACCCTCGTCCCAGCCCGGCATATGGTGGATAACTACCACGCCCGGATAGGGACCGGGCCCCAGCGGACGGGCGGCATAGCTCTGCACATCGTCTCCGTTGTGTCCCCGGATGTGGACGGTTTCCGCTAACATTCCTTGATACACGGCGATTTCCCTCCTGGACAAAGATTTTGGGGTTCTTGCGACTGGGTAGAGTATAGCACACGCACACCAAGTATCTAAGGGCTGTTGACGCTTGGCGCGGGGATATGCAGGCAGCCTCTCGGTCTGGTACGCTAGATACAGGAGAACACTACGGCCGGCGATGCATTGAAGACGGATATCCGAGAGATTAAGGGCATCGTTAGGTATATAAGGATTTCTTAAGGATTAGCCGCTACACTGGAGATACTATGAAGAACTCAAAGCGCCTCACAAACATAATCCTGGTCCTTATTGTTGCGGCCGTTGCAGCGGCAGTCCTGGCCTGTGGCAGCGACCCTGAGCCTGATCCTACCTCTGTCGCTACGGCAACTGAATCGCAGCCAACGTCCACGATCGACAGTAGCGGATCGACGGAGAACCCCACAGCCACGACCGGCGGCAGCGGATCGGTGGAAGACCCCACGGCCACGACCGCCCCAACAAGCGAGTCCGCGCCGACCGAAGGGCCGTGCCCTACCCCTCCACCGGTAGAGGAAGTTGCCGGGGAGAAGCCAATGGCGCCGGAACTGGTCGGTATCACCGGATGGATCAACACTGAGCCATTCACCATGGAAGACCTGAGAGGCAAGGTTGTCCTCGTAGACTTCTGGACCTACACCTGCGTGAACTGCATCCGCACCTTCCCGTTCCTGAGGGACTGGCACCAGAAGTACGCCGACCACGGCCTGGTCATCGTGGGAGTTCACGCCCCTGAGTTCGAGTTTGAAAAGGTCAAGGAGAACGTGGAGGAGGCGTCCGTTAAGCACGAACTGGGTTGGCCCATAGCGCAGGACAACGACTTCGACACCTGGAGGGCATACAGCAACCGCGCATGGCCGTCCAAGTACCTGATAGACAAGGACGGCTTCGTTCGATACGCCCACGTGGGAGAGGGAGCTTACGGCACCACGGAGCAGAAGATCCAAGAGCTGCTGTTTGAGACCGGGGCTTGCACATCTCACATACCGGTGGGGAGCGTCACACGGCCGAATCTGGACCCCCAGGCGGGATCAGGCGGACAGACCCGTGAGCTCTACGCCGGCCGTGACCGTAACAGAGGCAACCTCCCCTACATAGCCAACCAGGAGTACTTCGAGGCGCCCCCGGACACGCCCATCCTGTATAACGACCCGGGAGGCCACATGAATCACCGCCTGTACCTCCACGGCCTTTGGGAAAACGGCTCTGAAAGCGTGACCCACGCCCGGGTGACCGAGAACCTGGAGGACTACGTAGCCATCAACTTCCTGGGCACCACCGTGAACACGGTGCTGGACTTCGATGGCGGAGAGCCGTTCAAGGTGTACGTGACCTTGGCCGGCGAGCCTATTCCGCAGGATTTCAGCGGAGCCGACATACAGTGGGATGAGGACGGAAAGGCCTACTTCATGGTGGACGAGCCCCGGATGTACAGAGTGGTGGAGCTGCCCAGCTACGGAGGGACTGAGCTCCAGCTCTCCTCCAACTCGGACAGGTTCAGCCTCTTCACCTTTACTTTCGGCTCATACGTAGAGGGGCCGTAGGAGAGGCGACCAGCGATTCCATACAGGGAGCAGCATCGATGCGTAATCTGACACGCCAACGTCATACAGGTTTAATCGCCGCTATGGCCGCAGTCGCGGCCATAGCGGCTCTGCTGACCCAGGCCTGCACTCAAGACCCTACCGCGACGCCACCGCCAACCGCCGCGCCGACGGCAACGCCCATCGTAGTTGAGAGCGCGCCCACCGAGACCCCGGAAGCGGCGGCGCTGTCGGGACTTCTGGCTACCACGGACCTGGGTGTGGGCGACAACAGGATATCCTTCCTGCTGATAGACGCCGACTCCATCGTCACCGTCCCGGATGTAAGCGTTGTCTCCAGAAACGTCTCTGGCCAGGACTCGTCCAAGGCCGTGGAGGAGCATGCCAGCGCCTCCTTCCGCCTGTGGCCCTTCGGCACCAGGGGGAGCTACGTGACAAGCCTCACCTTCGACGAGCCCGGGGAGTGGGAACTGGACGTTGAGGTGACGAATGAGGACGGCAGGGTAAGCGCGGCGCGCATCCCGCTGGATGTGAAGGAGACCAGCTTAACCCCGTCAATCGGCTCCGAGCCTCCTATGGCGGTCAACAAAACGTTAAGTGACGTGATCCTCCTTCAAGAGCTGACAAGCTGGTCGACGCCGGACCCGGACCTGTACATGGAGACCATCCCGGAGGCCCTGGAGAAGGACCGGCCCGTGCTGGTGGTGTTCTCCAGCCCCTCCCTCTGTACCAGCCCAACCTGCGGCCCTCAGATTGAGGCCGTACAGGAGGTCAAGAACCGGTTCAAGGACCAGGCCAGCTTCATCCACGTGGAGGTGTACGACAACCCCGCCGAAATCCAGGGAGACCTGAGCAGGGCGCGTTACTCTCCCGTTGTCGAGGCTTGGGGGCTGACCCAATTAGAGGACTACTTCAACGAGTCGTGGGTTTTCATCATGGGACTGGACGACCGCGTCCTGCTCAAGTATGAGGGATTCACGTCGGCTGAAGAGCTGGAAGAAGGCCTGATGCAGGCGCTTCAGTCCACCTAACATTTCTGGGAAATACACGTATGCGCATTGGACTTATATCCGACACCCACATCCCTGAGGCCGGCCCCGATATGCCGGCGCAGGTGTACGAGGCCTTCCGCGGCGTCGACCTCATCCTCCATGCCGGGGATATGCACGTCATCGACGTGCTGGACTGGCTGGAGAGAATAGCCCCCGTGCTGGGAGCCCGGGGCAACGGCGACTACCCTTCCGCGTACACCAAGAACCGGCCGGGAGTGCCGGACGACCCCCGCGTTGAGGTGGCGCGCGTAATCCAGATTGAGGAGCTACGGGTTGGCCTGATACACGGCTTCCCACTGCCGAACGATATACCCTGGCGCACCCCTGAGGAGATGCTTGAAATGTACTTCCAGGGACCTGTGGACGTGGTGGTGTGTGGAGACACCCACGAGGCCCGCATAGACCGGCAGGCCGGCCTGCTTATAATCAATCCCGGCAGCCCCACCCTGCCCAACCAGCTATCGGCCCTGGGCAACATCGGCTTCCTGGAGGTGCACGGGAAAGAGGCTGAGGCCTCCATAGTGCAGCTGGTGTGACGGCGAAGGGGCGGACCTTTGCGTGACTAGATTTCGTCCCTCAAGTACCACTCTTTCCCACATTCCTGCGCAGGCAGACGTTTGCACAACCCGCGCGGCAGCTCCGTTGAATGTCATTCTGAGAGCAGCGAAGAATCCAAAGGGTTTCATCCCAAGACAACTCAGTTTTGCGAGCAAAGGCTTTGGATTCTTCACTTCGCGGAGTCTACCCTGAGCGTAGCCGAAGGGCTCCGTTCAGAATGACAGCAAGAGCGCCTTTGCTGATATACCACGAGGAGTTACGCAAAGGTCTCCGGAGGCAGGAATCCAGAATACCTGTGATTTCACCCGGCAGACCCCTGCTCCCCGTTTCCATGAGGACAAGCTTCGCAGGGATGGACTATGGGGAAGTGAAGTCTCGCAGGGGTCTACAAAAGCGGGAGAAGCAAGTGAAACGCAAAACAGGAAGCCCTCTCAGGGGGCTTCCTGTTTTGGAACTACACAGTTGGTAATCGCCCTTTTGGGGCGGTCAGCGTGGGACTATTCCCGAGGCATCAGCTGGTCCACCTTGGCCCGCGTCCCGTCCGGGTCGGTGAAGAAGTCGTAGTTGACGGGGATCCAGGACTTCCACTCCTCCGGCGTATCCTCCTCCACGAAGATAGCGGTTACGGGGCACACCGGCTCGCAGGCGGCGCAGTCGATACACTCGTCCGGGGAGATGTAGAGCATCCTGTCATCCTCGTTGTCCATTCCGTAGATGCAGTCTACGGGACAGACGTCAACACAGGCGCCGTCCTTTACATCGACACATGGTTCGGCAATGATGTATGTCATTATTCAGCTACCTCCTCGGGTAGGATTTTATCGCTCCGCGCTTCCTCATTCAATCCCCTGCCCGCGCCTATGAGCGACAGACAGGCTCAGAGGGATGTTAGCATAGCGCTATAACAGGGTCAATAGATTTGGGTCGACGGATATGCTATGCTGAAAATATGGTTGCGCTGCTGGAAGCCAGGGACCTTACGAAGCACTACGGACGCACCGTTGCACTCGACGGTGTGTCTTTTGACGTTGGCGAAGGTGTGACGGCGCTGCTTGGCCCCAACGGAGCCGGCAAGAGCACTGCGATGAAGCTCTTCCTTGGCCTCATCCAACCAACCTCCGGCACGGCCGCTATCCTGGGTGAGGAGCCGTACCGCTCCATAGAAGTACGCGCCCGCATTGGCTATATGCCGGAGCACGAGGCTCTGCCAAAAAGCATGACCGCCTCCGAGTTCCTTATGCACATGGCGCAGATGAGCGGCATCCCGCCCAGCCAGGCCCGCACCCGCGCCGCTGACGTTCTGCGACACGTGGGGCTGGACGAGGAGCGCTTCCGGCCTATGGGCGAGTACTCCACCGGCATGAAGCAGCGGGTGAAGCTGGCCCAGGCCATTGTCCACGACCCCGTTCTGGCGCTGCTGGACGAGCCAACAGCCGGCCTGGACCCGGAGGGACGCCTGGAGATGCTGAGCCTCATCAGCCGCACTGCCAATGCCTTCGGTATTAGCGTGATGCTCTCCACCCACCTCATGGGAGACGTGGAGCGAACGGCGGACTCGGTAATCGTGCTGGAGGCCGGCGCGCTTGCGCAGCAGGGGGCCGTCGCCAAGCTCACTGAGGAGACTGAGACGCTGCTCATTGAAGTTGCGGACCGGCAGGAGGAGTTCGCCGAAGCTTTGGCAGAGCGCGGTGTGCATACGGCGAGCAACGGGCCGCTGCTGCTGGTGGAGCACGCTCGCGAGGAGGACTACGACCTCATTCGCGACGCCGCCGTGGACTCCGGCGCACGTCTGCGGAGGCTCTCGCCGGAACGCCGGGACCTGACGGACATCTTCAGGAGCAGGCCGGAGTGATAGAGCGAGACGCGGAGGTCTTTGACCTTGGATACCAGCATTACACCGGCCCACGGGAGGGGCGCAACCGCGCCCGGATGGCCCTCTTCCAGAACGGCGTTCGCACCATTCTGGGCATAGGGCGCGGCGGTCGAGCGAAGATACTGCCCGTCCTGCTCTTCCTGGGTGTGATGAGCCCGGCGGTAGTCTTCGTCATAATCCTCTCCTTCATAGGCGAAGCCGGGGCGGACTTCATCCCGGGACCCGCCGACTACTACGGGATAGTGGGCGTCGTGCTCATCATCTTCTCCGCAATTATGGCGCCTGAACTGCTGGGGCCAGACCGCCGGGACAACGTGCTGCCTCTCTACCTGGTGCGCCCTCTCACGTCCACCGACTACATCCTTGCGCGCTTTCTGGCTTTCTTCGTCATTGCGCTTGCTCTGGTCTACGCCGGGCAGATCGTCCTGCAGGCGGGGCTTATACTCACCGCGGACTCCCAGATAGACTACATAAGGGACAACTGGACGGACGTGCTGCGCATTCTGTTCGTAGGGATTGTCGTAGCGCTGTTCATCTCAGTCGCTCCCATGTCCGTGGCCGCGTTCACGACTCGGCGAGCCTACGCCGCCGCCTTCGTAATCGCCGTCTGGCTCCTAACGACATCGGTTACCAACGCCCTGACCGCTGAAACCTGCACGTCAGAGACAGTGAGCAGCAACGGCACGGTCATCTCCAGCTCAGAAGAGTGCTCCCCCTTGACCGGCGATTGGGCGCCCTACATTGGCCTGTTGGACGTGGGCAGCGTTTCCGACAACATCAGCGCTATGGTGTTCGACACCGAGCCCGAGGGCCCGTCCATGATGGCCGTTGCAGAGCTTGACAACAACGCCTGGCCCATTGGGGCCTACCTGGCCTTCACCGGCATTCCCGCGTTGCTGCTATGGAACCGCTACCGGAGGATTCGCCTGTGACGACGCAACCGGCGCCCCAACCAGCGCCCATAGAGGTCGCGGGCGTCTCCAAGTGGTTCGGCAGCGTGGTGGCCGTCAACGACGCCTCCTTTCAGGTGTTCCCCGGCGTGACGGGCTTGCTGGGTCCCAACGGCGCGGGCAAGACAACGCTCCTGAACATGATGTGCGGCCTGACCCGCCCCTCCCGCGGCCGCGTGCGAGTCCTGGGAGAGGATGTGGGCGGCAACATCGGGCTGTACCGTCGCATTGGGGTGATGCTTGAGCACGACTCCCTCTACCCTTTCATGACGGGCCGCGACTTCGTGCGCCTGGCGGCCAAGCTCCAGGGCGCTGACAACCCTGACCTAATCGACAGGGCCATCGCGGCGGTCAACCTCCAGGACGCCCAGGACAGGCCGACTGGCACCTACTCGCGCGGTATGCGGCAGCGCATTCGCCTGGCCGCGTCCATTGTGCACGATCCCCAGGTGCTGATACTGGACGAGCCGCTGAACGGCACCGACCCCCGCCAGCGCGTGGAGTTCGCCGATTTCATTGGGCGGCTTTCGGCGGAGGGTAAGACGGTGCTTATTTCCTCCCACATCCTTGAGGAGGTGGAAACCCTCGCCGACCGCATCCTGCTGGTGGTGAGCGGGAAGCTGGCAGCAACGGGCACCTACCGCGCCATACGGGAGAAGCTGGACGAGCGCCCCTTCCACGTCCGCATCGCCGCCTCCAAGCAGCGCGAGATGGCAGCCGCCCTGGTGAAGCTGGAGGCCATCGAGTCCGTCTCACTGGACGGCGACTCCATCGAGGTGCTGACACACAACCTGGCGGAGCTTCAGCGCATGGTCCCCAGACTCGCCAAGGAGATTGACAGCCGCCTCTACCGCATCGAACCCCTGGACGAGTCCCTGGAGAGCGTTTTCTCCTACGTGGTGCAGCGTTGACCGGCGCCATCTTCACCCTGGCGCTGAGGCAGGCAGCCGCGCCGCGAAGGGCCATATTTCTGGTGCTACTCGCGCTGCTGCCCCTGGGACTGGCTGCCCTTATACGCGGACTGGGCAACCCCGGCGGCGGAGACCTGATAGCCGGCGTACTGGAAACCCTGATCATATATGTGGTACTGCCGCTGGTTGTGATGGTGCTGGCGACCAGCGCCTTCGGCAACGAAGTGGAGGACCGCACCCTGAGCCTGCTGACCACCAAGCCCGTGCCTCGCTGGAGCATCGTGCTTGCCAAGCTGGCCGCGACAATCATCGTGGCTGCGCCCCTGATGATTGCAGTTTCAGCTGTTGTGACCATGATGGACCCGGACGGCGGCGGAAAAGCCGCGGTGGCTGCGGCCGCGGGGACGCTGGTTGGAGTCGTCACCTATGCGTCGGCCTTCACGTGGGCAGGGCTGCTGACAACACGCGCGCTGGGATTCGCCCTCATCTACGTGCTACTGTGGGAGACGATTATCACCGGCTTCCTGGAGGGCGCGAGGTACCTGAGCGTCCGCAGCTACACTCAGGGCACAATGTACGGCTTGGACGAGACGACCTTTGACGAAGCGCTGGCCATTGATCTCCAGGCCGCGCTGGGAGGCGCGGCGATCGTGACCGCGCTTTTCTTTTTCCTCTGCGTGCGCCGCCTCAGCCGGATGGACGTCCCCTAAAGCGGGCATCACTACATAACGCAAGGAGTAGATATGGACCTTGAACTCCTAGGCAAGACGGCGATTGTGACCGGAGGCAGCCGCGGCATAGGCAAAGCCATAGCTCGCGAGCTGGCGCTGGAGGGAGTGGATGTGGCAATCGCGGCGCGGAACCCGGATCGACTGGAAGCGGCGGCGAAGGAGCTGGCCGCCGAATCTGGTAGGCGAATCGTCCCGTTTCAGGTGGACACCGGAGACGATGATTCCGTGAGGGATATGGTGCGGGCTGCTGCTGAGGCCCTTGGGCACGTCGACATTCTGGTCAACTGCGCGGCGCAGCCCGGTGGAACGACGCCACCGGCGTCCCTGACGGACATCACCTCCGACCACTTCTGGCCCGACATGAACGTGAAGGTACTGGGATACCTGCGCTGCGCCCGAGAGGCAGCTCCCTACATGGCTCAACAGGGATGGGGGCGTATCATCAACTTAAGCGGAATGGCCGCCAGGAATGCCGGGAACACCATTGGGAGTATGCGCAACGTGGCGGTGGTCGCTATGACCAAGAACCTGGCTGAGGAGCTAGGCCCCCAAGGGATTAACGTAACGGTAGTGCATCCAGGTGGCACGCGCACTGAGAGAACGCCCCGCGCCCTGGAGGAACAGGCGCAGCGCCTGGGCGTCACACTGGAGGAGGCGGAACAACGGATGGCCCAGGGCAACAGTGTACGAAGGGTCATTGACGCGCGGGACATAGCCTACGTGGTCGCGTTCCTAGCCTCCCCCCGTTCCATAGCCATCAACGGCGATGTAATCGCCGCGGGAGGCGGCGTTGGGCGGGCCATTCACTACTGAGGCGGAATAGTTTACCAACCACGTTCAAGATGTGTGCGGCGCGGTGGTAATAACCGTAGGGGCGGTTCGCGGAGCCTGTCTCATAAAGGGTGTGTATTTTCGGATGTGGGTGAAACGGGTTAGAATTGTGGCCAAGAATTGATTGATGGAGAGTTCAATGCCGCGTCGCCCACTGAACCGAGAGCAGCCGTGGTTGTTTCCTCCTACACTGGAGGAAGTTGTGCCCGAAGACCATCCGGTGCGGTTTGTGGCGGAGTTTGTGGACGCTTTGGAGCGTTCGGGATGGTCTGAGTTGGGAGTTGAGATAGATGGTGAGGCATTGGGAGCGCCATCGTACCATCCTCGCGGGCTGCTGAGCGTGTGGTTGTATGGGTTCATGACCGGCGTGCGCTCGTGCCGCAAGCTGGAGGCGGCCTGCCGAGACCAGATACCGTACCTTTGGCTGACAGCTTGGCAGCACCCGGACCACAATACCCTGTGGCGGTTCTACAGAGACCATCGTGGAGCGATGAGAAGGCTCTTTAAGCGAACGGTGCGCACGATGGTGGCCATGGGCTTGGTGGAGTTGGCGGTGCAGGCTGTGGATGGGACGAAGATAGCTGCCAATGCAGCGAAGGATAGGAGCTTTGATGCTGAAGGGTTGCAACGGTTGCTGAAGCGGGTGGACGCGGCGATCAGTGATCTTGAGGCGCAGAACGAGGCTGGGGAAGACGCTGTCTCTGTGCGTCTGCCGGAGGAGCTTGCCAAGAACAAGGCGCTGAGAGAACAGGTGCAGCAGGCAATGGAACAACTTGCAGGTGAAGAGGGACAGCAACGTATCAATCTTACCGATGGTGATGCGAGTCTGATGAAGGCTGGTGGAGGCATCGTGGCTGCTTACAATGCCCAAGCGATGGTCTCGCCACTGGAGCCGGGCGCCGGCGAAGGCACGGGGCTAGTCATCACCGCAGCGGAGGTGGTGTGTGAGGCCAACGACAGTGGTCAGTTGACTCCAATGCTGGAGCAAGCCGAGGAGATGATTGGAGACAGGGCGGAGGCAACGCTGGCCGATGCGGGCTATCACTCCGGCGCCAACCTGGAGTCGTGCGCCCAACGGGAACAACAGGTGATCATGCCGGAGTCGCAGCACAAGGCCCTTGAACACCCCTACCACAAGGACCGTTTTTGCTACGATGAGCAGATGGATAGCTACACCTGTCCCATGGGCCAGATACTGCGCTTCACCCGACTCAAGCGTACCAGGGGAACGCTCATGCGTCTGTACCGAGCCTCCGGAGCCGTCTGCCAGGTGTGTCCGGCCTTCGGGGTCTGCACCAAGGATGGGCGTCATGGGCGTGGGCTGGAGGTAGGTCCTCACGAAGCTGTCCTGCGTCGTCATCGGGTATGGATGTCTACTGAGGAGGCCAAAGAGGCGTACAAGCAGCGTAAGCAACTGCCAGAACCGGCTTTTGGGATCCTCAAAGAGCAACAGGGCGCTCGGCGGTTCTTGCTCCGTGGCATTGTCAATGTGTCGGCCGAATGGGTCTTGTTGGCCACGAGCTTCAACCTGCGCACCCTGTGGCGCGTATGGCGCGACCGGGGCAGACCCAGGTGGAACCAGAGATGGGCGCAGGCGGCGATAGCAGGGCCATGAGGGGGTGACCGACGACGGCCTAACCAACCATGTCTCCTAATCCGCGCCGCCTGCAAGATCGAATGACGGTCAAGACATCGCTCCGACTGTGACAACAGACTCGGACTTGGCACGACCGACTCACCAATAGTCACCAATTCATCATTCTGGGACAGGCTCCGCGAACCGCCCCTACACCATTGTTTAATGTTGAACGCGGAGGAACGCTAATCGGCTACGTGCGCCTGCATATGCCCTGGATTCCTGTCCCGTATCAGAGTACGGGACATGCCTCCGCAGGAATGACGGACAGACGCGTTCTTACAGCCCCAAGGTAGCCTTCATCGTAACGCCCATATCCGCGGGCGAGGGAGCTATATGCGCTCCGGCCTCCTGCAGCGCCTTCACCTTCTCCTCGGCGCGGGCTGCGCTGCCGGTAATTATTGCCCCAGCGTGTCCCATGCGCTTTCCCGGTGGAGCCGTGGTGCCCACAATCAGGGCAACGACGGGCTTGGTGAAGTGGTCGCGGATGTACTCAGCCGCCTCCTGCTCCTTGGTTCCACCTATCTCTCCGATGAGAACCACCGCGTCCGTGTCAGGGTCGTTCTGGAAGAGCTCCAGCAGGTCCACAAAGGACGTGCCGACAATGGGGTCGCCCCCTATGCCCACACAACTGGACTGCCCTATTCCCAGGGCCGTGAGCTGGTTGACGGCCTCGTAGGTAAGTGTGCCGCTGCGGGATATGACGCCCACCCTGCCCGGCATATGGATGTTGCCCGGCATGATGCCCACTTTGGCCTTGCCACCCGGCGAGATAAGGCCCGGGCAGTTGGGGCCTATCAGCGTGGTGGGCTTGTCCTCCAGGTACTTCCCCACCCGCACCATGTCCATTACCGGGATGCCCTCCGTGATGCAAGCGACTAGGGGCACGCCGGCATCGGCGGACTCAAGAATGGCGTCCACTGCAAAGGCTGCGGGAACGAAGATTAGGCCCACGTTTGCCCCGGTCTCCGCCACGGCCTCGCTGATGGAGTTGAAAACTGGAGCCTTCTCCTCCCACGTCGTACCACCCCTGCCGGGGGTCACTCCGGCCACCAGGTTGGTCCCGTACTCCATGCAGCGGAGGGCGTGGAAGGTTCCCTCCCTGCCGGTAATTCCCTGTACCAGAAGGCGGGTGTTCTCATCGACCAGAATGCTCACTGGGACCTCCTTGTTGACACTGGGGTAATTGCTAGGGGCTGGACGCGGCGCTCTTGATGGCGGCGGCAGCCTCGTTCATGTCATTTGCCAGGGTTATCGTCAGGCCCGACTCGGCCAGGATCTCCTTGCCCTCATCGGCGTTGGTTCCCAGCATCCTCACCACGATGGGGACGTGGGCTTCCGTCTCCTCGGCGGCTTGGACTATGCCCCTGGCCGCCACGTCGCAACGGAGTATACCGCCAAATACGTTCACCAGAATGCGCTTCACCTGGGGGTCGGACAGCAGAAGCCTGAAGGCCTGGGCCACCTGCTCCTCGCTGGCGCCGCCGCCCACGTCCAGGAAGTTGGCCGGCATTGCCTCAGCCATGGTGATGGAGTCCATTGTGGCCATGGCCAACCCCGCTCCGTTGACCATGCACCCCACGTCGCCGTCCAGCTTCACATAGGAGATATCGAACTTGCTGGCCTCCAGCTCCAGGGGGTCCTCCTGGTCCATGTCCCTCAGAGCCTGAACGTCGGCATGGCGAGACAGGGCGTCATCCTCGAAGTCGAGCTTGGCGTCCAGGGCCAGCAATTGCCCGTCCTCGGTGAGGGCCAGCGGGTTGATCTCCGCCAGGGAGCAGTCCTTGGCCTCAAATAGTCTATAGAGGTTGGCGATGAGGGCCGCCGCCGGACGTATGAGTTCGCCCGGAAGGCCTATTCCATAGGCAAGGTAGCGACACTGGTGCGGCTGAAGCCCTACCACCATGTCCACGTTGGCCCGCAGAATCTTCTCAGGCGCGGTGGCCGCCACCTCTTCGATGTCCATGCCGCCTGCCTCGCTGGCCATGATCACAGGTCCGCGGGACGCGCTGTCGATCACCACAGCAAGGTAGAACTCCTTGGAAATCTGGGCCGGCTCTTCCACCATTACCTGGTTCACGGGGACTCCCTCCGGGCCCGTCTGATGAGTGACCAGTCTCTTGCCCAGCAACCCTTGGGCAACTTCCTCGGCCTCCTGGGGCGAACCGACCACCTTCACGCCTCCCGCAAGTCCTCTTCCGCCAGCGTGGACTTGCGCCTTCACCACCGCCTTTTCGCCCATCTCTCCGGCTATCCGGCCGGCCTCCTGGGGGGTGGAGGCCACCCCTCCCTTGGGCACAGGTATCCCGAATTCAGAGAGTACCGCCTTGGCCTGATACTCGTGGATTTTCATAAGCTTCTCCCTGGTCTGATAGATTCCAAGGCCCGGATGGGTCGTGCGCACCCTTCGGCCTCTGTCCATCATCATAGCCGTAACCGGTCACTGGTGTCCAGCGCAAAGGGAGCGGAGACAGTTGCAGAACGGCCTGTCCTCAAGATTGTATGGAATCACTGGACTAACTTCATTGACATCGGCTAGATTTACAACATATGCTCTATTCATGGAAGTGTGTCCTGCATTTATAGATGAGACTGGCGTTCTATCCGGCACGGTCAAGGAACAGCCAATCTACGGCATCGGGGTGTTAGTGGTCTCCGAAACCCAGGGGATTACTGATAGCTTCTATCGCCTCCATTTCAACTTCATTCAAGAAAGGGCAAAGGGACGCAACGAGATCAGAAGAAGAATTCAATCTCAGGACACGTCACTAACAACGTTGGAAGAAATTGATCGCCTAATGTGGTCAACGAGCCATCATGAGTATAAATTCGTTGATGTTTCCAGATTTAACATCCAACAATACATCGATATTCTCAATCTGTACTCCCTGTTTCCGGGTCTGGAGTTTCATTCCCTGATAATGGACAGGCGAGACAGCAATGCCAGCTTAGGGGATTGGAACAACGACGCGTGGGAAGCATACACCAATTTTGCCAGAGAACTCCTGGCGGAGAGGTTGACGAGAGACGTGTTCGCAATCGTGGATCTGCAGGGCAAGCCCAACAGATCTAGTATTTATCTGGAAGAGGTCCTGTGTTCCATAAGCTCAGTGAAGGGGTGTTTGAGGGCCACTTCCGATATGTCTATCTACCTGCAGCTTGTAGATCTGCTGCTGGGATGTGTGCAGTTCGACTTCAAGTCGCAAATGGGCTACTTTGAACCCACGTCAAGGAGGGCACAAGAGAAACTTCAACTTGTGAATTTCCTGAAGAGTAAGCTGGGAATGAGGCAAGGAGAAGCCTTCTTGCGGAAAGGCCAATCCTTCAAGCGTTGGGATACACCATCCGTTTTTACGGTGTGGAAGCGAGAATGGTGAGGTCAAAAAGGAGAGTGCGGCTATGACCGGCGTCCATCCCTTAAGCGGGACGACGTTACCCGGGCACTCCGCACTTACAAATCAAGATTACATCTATGCCAACGGACTGTCAACACGCTTGTTGCAGACCAAGTCAGCGCAAGCCCTTGGCGTAAAGAGCGTTACCTGTTACACTAGCTCAAGCAATTTTCTCGGCTGGCTGCTAACCGGATGACAGCCCTCAGTGCAGGAGGTAAAGGTGCTAGCAGGTAGAGAAGACTTCTGGAACATTGGTTTCCCCCTCTTTGGGGCGTTCGTCTACACCGTTCTGGCCGTCGCCAGCATATCCATTGCGTACGGGCTCTTCATGCGCTTTCGCTTCTGGAGTCTGGGCAAGCCAATGCCCGACCTGGGACCCTGGCAGCCCAGAGTGAAGCGGTTCCTGTCCCTTGCCTCGGTAGATATCTTGATGCATCGGAGGTTCCTCAAGAAGGACCTCTATCCCGGCATTATGCACTTCTGCCTGTTCTGGGGCGCAGTTTTCCTGCTCATAGCCACCACTACCGCCGCCATAGAGGACAACCTCAAGGAATGGCTGCACTACAACTTCATCACCCGGTACTACAGGGTGGAAATGTCGTTGATTTGGGACCTGTTCGGCGGAGGCCTTGCCAGCATTGGCGTCGGCCTGGCTCTCTATCGCCGGTACGTCATAAGGCCACCGCGGCTGAACACCCTGCTTGAAGACCCCATCATTCTGGGCCTCATCTCTGCGCTGATCATCACCGGCTTTGCCGCCGAGGGACTGCGACTCGGCGCCACTGAGCTCAACCCGGAAAGCGTCAGATACGCCCCCGGCGACGCCATATGGTCTCCCATAGGCTGGGTTTTCGCCAAGACCTTCAGCGGCATAGGTCTCACGCCATCCAACATGGAGCTCATCCACAGGGCCATGTGGTGGGTCCACGCCGCCTTTGTGGCCCTGTCCTTCGCCTACGGGGCCGCCGCCTTCAACAAGCTGACGCACATGATCATGGGACCCGCCAACGCCTTCCTGCGCTCCGACCGACCAAAGGGAGCGCTCAGGCCAATGCCGGACTTTGAAACGGCGGAAAGCTTCGGAGCCAGCGATATCAAGGACTTCACCTGGAAGCAGCTTATCGACTTCGACGCCTGCACCAACTGCGGCCGCTGCCAGGACCAGTGCCCCGCGTGGGCCAGCGGCAAGCCACTCTCGCCCCGCAAGATCATCCAGGACCTGCGCGGCTACATGGAGCAGCGCGCCCCCGTCCTGCTGAGCGTTGGCGCGGATGCGCCCGCGCCGGAGGTGTCGATGGTGGAACACGTCAGCGAGGACGTACTCTGGTCCTGCACCACCTGCCGCGCCTGCATGGAGGCGTGCCCCGTGTTCATTGAGCACATCGACAGCATTGTGGACATGCGCCGCTACCTCGTGATGGAGCAGGCCAGCCTACCGGACACAGCCATGAACGCCCTCCTCAGCATGGAACAGCGCGGCCATCCCTGGAGAGGCACCCAGGCCACCCGCACCGACTGGATCGAGGGGCTGGACGTTAAGACTATGGCAGAGGACAGCGACGTGGATGTGCTGTTCTGGGTCGGATGCACCCCCTCCCTGGAGGAGCGCAGCCAGAAGATGGCCAAGGCTATGGCCGCGACCTTGAAGCTGGCCGGCGTCAACTTCGCCATTCTGGGCATGGAGGAGCAGTGCACGGGCGACCCGGCGCGGCGCATGGGCAACGAGTACCTGTACCTGACAATGGCGGAGCAGAACATCCAGACCCTCGACAGCTACAACGTGAAGAAGATCGTGACCATCTGCCCACACTGCTTCAACAGCATCAAGAACGAGTACCCCCAGCTCGGGGGCAACTACGAGGTGGTGCACTACACCCAGTTCGTCAACGAGCTTATTCAGCAGGGCAGGATAAAGCCCCTGAAGACCATCGACACGACCCTGGCCTACCACGACTCCTGCTACCTGGGACGGCACAACGGCATCTACGACGAGCCTCGCGAGATTGCCAATGCGATACCCGGCGTACAGGTGATGGAGATGGGCTGGCGATGCCGGGAGCGCGGCTTCTGCTGCGGCGCCGGCGGCGGTCGGATGTGGATGGACGAGACCGGCACGCGCGTCAGCGACATCAGGACTGACCACTTCCTGGAGACCGGCGCAGAGACGCTGGGGGTGTCGTGCCCATTCTGCATCCAGCAGCTTGAGGCGGGAATCCAGACCAAGGGACTCCAGGACACCAAGAAGGTGAAAGACCTGCTGGAAATCCTGGTGGAGTCGGCGACCCCGGACCAGCCGTCGTCAGGCTCATAGCGGACCTCTGAAGAACCTCTTGTCCCTTCCCTCGCTTGCGGGGGAAGGTCAGAGTATGCGCCGTACTTGATAGGGGGATGGGTGGCAATTTGCGGTGTGTCCTCTCACACGATTCACCCCCCATCTCAATCTTCCCCTTGAAGGGGGAAGGTGCTTTATGGCCCGACAGATGGGTTTCGCAAACGTCCTCATAGCGGGTCTACACCCAATCCCGGGAGTTGAGCGTGTCCTCATCTAGCCCACAGGAACCCAAGCGAAGGAGAAGACATACAGAAACCAGCGCGTTTGGCTCGCCGGGACGCATCGGCCACGACTCCACGTCCTTCTACGGCAGCCGCCTCTACTCCGACCTGCAACCCGATAAGAACGTCCCATACGTCGAGAACGCGCTTCCGCCCGACGTCGTCAACCGGATCTTCTGCAAGAGCAGCGAGAGCATGGACGAGCTGCCGGACTGCAGCGTTCACCTGATGGTCACTTCGCCGCCCTACAACGTGGGCAAGGAGTACGACGAAGACCTGTCACTCGCAGACTATCTGTCGCTTCTCAAGAGGGTTATGACGGAGGTGCACCGGGTGCTTGTCCCCGGCGGCAGGGCCTGCATAAACATAGCAAACCTGGGCAGGAGGCCCTACATCCCTCTGCACATATATGTGATCCAGGATATGCTTGATTTGGGCTTCCTCATGCGCGGCGAGGTCATCTGGGACAAGTCCTCCAGCGCCAGCCCGTCCACGGCGTGGGGCAGCTGGATGTCGGCCGCGAACCCCGTCCTCCGCGACACCCACGAGTACATCCTGGTCTTCTCCAAGGACACCTTCAGCCGAAAGAATCCCGATAAGCGCCCCAGCACAATATCCAGGGATGAGTTCCTAGAGTTCACCAAGAGCGTCTGGACCTTTCCGGCGGAGTCCGCCAGGAAGGTGGGACACCCGGCCCCGTTCCCGGTGGAGCTGCCTCGCAGGTTCATCCAGCTGTACACCT
This sequence comes from Dehalococcoidia bacterium, assembly GCA_965218945.1. Taxonomy (GTDB): domain Bacteria; phylum Chloroflexota; class Dehalococcoidia; order Lucifugimonadales; family UBA2985; genus DAOUJW01. Next base: position 836,209 of record OZ244718.1, on the reverse strand, counting down.
TTGAAGGCGACGTGGTGCTGGACCCGTTCATTGGCAGCGGCACAACGGCGGTGGCCGCAATGCAGCTGACAAGGTCCTACGTGGGCTACGACACTGATCCCGCGTACTGCGAGGCCGCAATGTCGCGAACGGAGGCCGTCTGCGCCATGTCCAGTCAGGATGGCCCCGCCGGAGCGTAGTCATGCGCAGCCCGCCTGACAACCATGCACCCTGGTGGGCGCCGGGGACGGACACCGGCTTCCGTCAACGCTGCGCCTCCGCAATCACCCACCCCGTAACAGTAGTCGCGCTGGCGACTCTCCTCCTCAACGACCTGCTGTTCAAGGCCATGTGGCCGGACGCGTGGGTCACCGGCAAGCTCAGCGACCTCGCATGGGTGGTGTTTGCGCTGCCCCTGCTGGCCTTCCTCCTGTCACTCTTCACCCGCGGCAACTCCATAGCAGCGCGGGCGGCATTCGTCACGGCCTACGTTGGACTGCCGCTGCTCTACGCCGCATTCAACACCTTCGAACCGGTCCACTACTGGATACTGCGCGGAATCGCACTAGCGTCCGGCGGGATGGGACGGACTCCCCTGGACGCCACAGACTCCATAGTCATCCCCCTGGGCTGGGCCGTAGCCAACTGGGTGTGGCGGCGGCCCGTTCTTAACAGTGACGCGCTGCGTCTGCGCTTGGGATTGCTTGTGGCGGGGTTGCGGTATTGGCCAGTGTGGCGTCATTGCCACCAGAGCCAGACACCGGGGTAAATAGAGTAGGTGCATTTGATACTGAAAACGGTACCGTCATTGTCGCAATAGGTGGATATTCAGGATTTTGGAGTGACGATGGTGGGGTGAAATGGAGGGACATCGAGGACGGCCCTGAAATAGATGTGCATTCCATTGTCTGGGCCAGCGGTAGCGTTGGAACACCCAGAGGCACTTACTCAATTGAGGAATGGGACATATTAGTGGTTGGGGACGACGGGTCAAGTCAGGTAGCTTTCTCGACAAGGTACTTGGCGAAATGGGGAAACCTATGGACGCAGGCACAACAGACGACTCACCTTGATGCAAGGGTACTGGAAACACAGCCACGTGCCATCATCTATGACGAGCCCACCGGCAATTTGATCGTCGCATTGGGAATCCAGGGAGTATTGGTGGGGACACCTGACGGTCGGTGGACGCCACATGCAGTTGGGCGCTACAAGCCCACGGATTTCTCGTTCCTAAGCAAAACACGCCTGCTGCTTTCGAACCCAGGTATATGGCTGGCATCGCTGGCCCTATCGCTATCGATGATTGGGGGCAGCCTGTTCTTATACAGAATTACCGTCAGTGACTGGGCCGGCTGTGGCGCACTTGCACTCACCGCTATATCCGTACTGTCATCCGCTGTATTTATGCTCAGTTCTGGAGGCCCCTATAGCACTAATGACATTTACATTGACGTACGCGACCCCAACTTACTAACGGGTGTAGCAGGCATAATCGCGTTTTCTACGTCAGTTAGCTCTATTGTGATTTGCCTGGAGCAACGATTGCGGTTGGGGCTGATCACACTCGGAGGACTCGCGGGTATGAACGTCCTAGTCTTTCTTGCCTTTATGTTGAGGGTCCACTTGGGGATTTCATTGGGAAACGCCCAGTTTTCATCCATAGTGCTGACTGGCCTCGCGTCTATACTTCTCGCTGGATTCATGAGAAGGAAAACATTCTAGTCTGCAGGTATCAGCCCTACCCCACCCTGGCCTTGGCCTCCTGCCACAGGACCTCCTTCTCATCCATTGACAGGTCCGTGAATTCGACGCCACGCTCCTTGCAGATGTCCTCCATGCATGTGAAGCGGCTTTGGAAGCGCCCGTTGGCGCGTCGCAGTGACTCCTCAGACTGGACGTTCATCCACTTGCCCACGTTCACCAGGCAGAAGAGCGCGTCGCCCAGCTCCCACTCCCGCTCCTCGTCGGTGACGGCATCCCTCAGCTCCTGTATCTCCTCCTCCAGCTTCTCCCATACGCCTTCGATGTTGTCCCAGTCGAAGCCGGCCAGCCCGGCCCTGCGCTGTACAAGCTGCGATTGCACCAGCGCGGGCAACGCCTTGGGGACGTTGCCCAATCGAGAGGCTCCGTCACGCTCCTGCTGCTTTATGACCTCCCAGTTGGACATGACCTGCTCAGACGTGCTCGCCTCCACGCCTCCAAAGACGTGGGGGTGTCTGCGGATGAGCTTCTCATTGATGGCCGTGAACACGTCGCCGACGGTGAATTCGCCCTGCTCCTCAGCGAGGCGTATGTGGAACACCACCTGCACCAGGATGTCGCCCAGCTCCTCCGCCATGCTCTTCGGCTCCCCGTCGTCGATGGCCTCTATCAACTCGTAGCACTCCTCCAGGAGGTGTTGTTTCAGGGAGTGGTGGGTCTGCTCCCTGTCCCAGGGGCAGCCGCCGGGGCTCAGCAGCCGGTCGACCACCCTCTCCAGGGACTGGTAGGTATCTAGTTGCTGGAAATCGCTGCTCTCCATATATCGCATCGCCTTTCTGTGGCCGTTTGCAGCGATTATAAGCACGGCGGACTGGTCGAGCAATGCCCGTTCTCAGGACACCCCGCCTTGACAGCTACGGAGGGGTAGATTACCATTTGCTCAATGCCGAGGTAGCTCAGGTGGTAGAGCACGGCACTGAAAATGCCGGTGTCGCCAGTTCGACTCTGGCCCTCGGCACATTGGCAGGCAGTCTACGATATGGGGCAGTTTTAGAGCACCCTCCTGACAGGAGGGTGCTCTAGCGTTTCTCAGAACGTATGGATTTCGCACCGAAATCCGCTTTCAAGCCGGTGTAGAGAAGCGCCTGACAATGACTTTGGAGACGCTCTCAAGATTGACAACCCCTGGGGGCTATGCTACATTGCAGACCAGTGTGCATTTGCTTTTGAGAGCCTTGCCGTTCACCGCGCAAGAGTCGTCTTCATAGCAACTCAAGCTCGTAGTGCGACCGTTTATAAAACGGCAACCATCTCACCAGAGAGGGGGATTGGGGTGATTCAGCGTAAGACCGAATGCACCTCATGTCTATGTTATGACTAGATCCGCCTCTAGCGGTGAGAGAAGAAGCGCCCGGTTCATTGAGCAGTGCACCGAGATGCTTAAAGACCGCCGGCTCATCCTGGCAAGCAACCGGGGGCCGGTGGAGTACCACGTCACTGCCGAAGGCCAGTTGCAGGCGCGTCGAGGCAGCGGCGGCGTTGTTACTGCCCTTAGCACACTGACCAACTACATCGATTTCACTTGGGTCGCCAGCGCCATGGGCGAGGGCGACCGCCGCATCGCCCAGCAGGTGGAAGGCGGCCGAATCCGCTCTCCCCTGCCCGGCCAGAACCTCTTCCTCCGATACGTGGTAACGCCCCGCCGGGTGTACCACAAGTTCTACAACATCTTCTGCAATCCCCTCCTGTGGTTCTTGCAGCACTACATGTGGAGCTCACCTTTCACGCCCAACGTGGACGAGTCCGTGTACGACGCCTGGGAGACGGGCTACATCCCCGTCAACAAGTCATTCGCCGAGGCCGTTGTGGAGGAGGCCCAATACAGCCCCTCCCCTCCCTACGTGATACTCCACGACTACCACCTGTATCTTGCGCCGGGCATGGTTCGTGAGGCTCTGCCCGAGGCCATCATCCAACATTTCCTTCACATACCCTGGCCCGACCCGACCTATTGGCAGATGATCCCCGGCTTTATGAGAAGCGCCATCTGCGGCAGCCTGTGCGCCAGCGACATCGTGGGGTTCCAGACCCGTCGGGACGTCCGTAGCTTCCTCCAGAGTTGCGAGATGTTCCTGGACGGGGCCGAGGTCGATCACGCCAACTACAGCGTAAAGCTGAACGGCCACGAGACAATGGTGCGCTGCTACCCGATCTCCATCGACGTGGAGGAGTTGCGGAGAATCGCCAGCTCTCCCAGGGCCATCGACTACGAGAGAAAGCTGCGGCCGCTGCTGGGCGAGAAGACCATCATCAGGGTTGACCGTGTGGAGCCGAGCAAGAACATCGTGAGAGGGTTCCGGGCCTACCGTCTGCTCCTGGAGCGCAACCCGGATTTCATTGGGAAGATCAAGTTTCTCGCCTTCCTCGTGCCCTCCAGGACCCACATAAGGCAGTACCAGAGGTATCTGCAGGAGGTGGACGCCCTGGTGTCGGAGATAAACCAGAGCTTCGGCACGGAGGAGTGGCAGCCTATTACGGTGTTTTATGAGAACAACTACACCCAGGCCATGGCCGCAATGAAGCTGTACGACGTCCTCCTGGTCAACTCCATCATCGACGGCATGAACCTGGTGGCCAAGGAGGGCCCCGTTGTGAACACCCGGGGCGGTATTGTCATCCTCTCCGAGACGGCGGGGGCGTACAACCAGCTAAAGGACGGGGTGCTGGCGGTGTCCCCGGCGGACATAGAGGGCACCGTTCAGGCGATGTACCAAGCCCTCACCGCTTCCGTGGAGGATCGGGAGAGGCGGGCTAGCATCCTGGCCCAGGAAGTGGAGCGGGAAGACGTGATCAACTGGGTGGACTCCCAGTTCCAGGACTTGAAAACCCTGGCTTAGACCCCCGCGATACTCTGCAGAAGCTCCTCCACCTCCGGCACTCCCCTCAGAAGAAAGTCGGCCTCTTCCTTCACCTCCGGTGGCGTGTCTGCGCCAACCACGCCCAACGCCAGCCCCCTGCAGCGTCCCCGTGACGAGAGGGAGTGAACAGCCCTGAAGGCGTCCACGTCCGTAACGTCGTCCCCGATGTAGATGACGCCGCTCAGCCCCGTCTCGGCTACCAGCCGCTCCAGGGACGTGCCCTTATTGACGGCAACCGGAGGCCGTACCTCAACCACCAGCTTGCCCTCGGTGATGAGCAGGCCCCGGGCCGCGGGGGCGCTGTCCAGGAAGGCAAGAATGGCGGCCCGCGTCTCCTCGGGGTTGGACGACAGGCGGTAGTGGACGCTGGCCGTTACCCCCTTGTCCTCCACTATCAGCCCGGGCGCGTCCAGGCCCCGGCCCAGAGCCTCTACAACCTCTCGGACCACCGGGACGTACTGCCTGGCCTCCTCGTGTATCAGTATCCCGCCGTCCTGCCACCTCTCCAGGCCGTGGTTGCCCACGTAGACCATCCCTTCCAGCCCGACCATCCCTCTGGCCTTGAGGGCGTCCCTGCCGGAGACGGCCGCCACGAGAGCCATCCTGGAGCACAGCGCCTCCAGTCCATCGCGGCAAGCGGAAGACACCTGCGCCTCCTCAGGTGTGGGCGCGATTGGTGATATTGTGCCGTCGATGTCTGTGATGAGACCCGCGGGAGCAAGGGACAGAACGTCCATCACCTCGGACAGATGATGCAACGCGTTGGGCTTGCTAATCTGGCCCCTCCCCTACTGCAAAGCTTGTCCAGGCGCCAAAGAGAGCAGCGCGCTATCCCTGGCGCGTAGCGACCCTAAAGCAGCCGGTCGTCGTCCGGGTCCTCTTCATGGTGGTGGGCAGCTTCCATTGGAGCCATCCTGGGCAGGGTCGGAGGGGGCTGGTCTCGCTTTGCCTTGCGAGGAGGCAGGTTATCGATGGCCTCCTTGACCCGGAGCGCATCCTCTACTTGCATCTGCCTCGAGTCCAGGACGATCGCCTGGATGCCTGCGTCCTGGAGCACAGTCAGCTCGCCCTGGCTCAGCGGGCGCGACCTCAGCAGGAGCATAGGCTTTGAGGTGAGGTCCCTGATGGATCGAACCTGCATCAGGTTCTTGACGGAGAGTGGCGCAGCATCCTCCAGTCCGGTCAGGAGCACCGCGTCGACCGGAAGCTCCTCCAGAGACCTCCCAAGCTCCTCCGGGAAGTCCGCCGGAATCGCTATCAGACGCCCCAGTTCTTCCCCCGCCAGCACCTCTACCGGAGCGTCGATCTCGGAGAAGATGAAGAAATCCCCGCCCCGCTCCTTGAGGCCGTCCAGAGATTCCTTGGCTAGAGCGCCGGGCCATATACCCCACATTGCATCGTCCAAGTTGCTATTGAGAGCCTGGCCATCGGCAATAGATGGAGCGGCCAGAACACAGAATTCGACCTGTAGGCGGGTTAGCGATTCAGTGGCCTCCGCGTCCGCCAGAGCTATCAGCAGCATGGAGGCGGGCTTGGCCTGAGTACGGCTGGCGCCAAAGCCCAAAGGCGGCAATGATGGGGCATCTATTTTTTCCAGGCGTTCAATCAGTTTGCTCATACACTTCTCCTAGCGGGAATGGAAACGGACGAGTGGCATATCAGCTACGATTTGAGGCCTCGTGGCCTGCCCGTAATCCTGGCAGGCCCTCACAATTGCTTGCGTTAGAGGCCGACATCAGGACTGATTGTAGTGCAATTGAGACGCCGATTCAAGGACGCCTGCCGTCGGCTCGTTGACGGAGCGCGCCCAATCCCGCGATTGAGGGTATGTGTTACAATAATTCCGGCTAACCAATGACCCTTCAGACAGGAGGACAACAGTGCCGGAGCTGTCGCCTGACGCCCTGTTCAGGATATGCGATAACCAGTGCCTGGACTTCGAGACCACGGCTGACCTGCCGCCACTGCAAGCGATCATCGGGCAGGACCGGGCGGTTAAGGCGCTGGAGTTCGGCTTGGAGATAGAGGAGAAGGGGTTCAACATCTACGCCGCCGGGCCGTCCGGCACGGGCAAGACGGCCGCCATCACCAACTTCCTGAAGGAGCGGGCTAGCTCCAAGAATGTCCCTCCCGATTGGTGCTACGTCTACAACTTCAGGAGTCCAAACAACCCCAGGGCCCTCAGCCTGCCTCCAGGCAAGGCCAGGGAGTTCCAGCGGGACATGAGAACTCTGGTTACCGAAGCCGGAAGGGACATTACCCGGCTTTTCGAAAGCAACGGATACTCCAATCGCAGAGACGAGCTGACCCAAGGCTTTCGGCGGGATCGCGAGCAGTTATTCAAGCAACTCGACGAGAGAGCCAGAGAGGATGGCTTTATTCTCCAGTCCTCCCCTACAGGCTTGGCTCTGGTTCCTCAGCGCGAAGGCAGACCACTGACCGAAGATGAGATGTCGTCCCTCACGCCGGATCAGAGAACCGATATAGGGCAACGCCGGCAGAAGCTGGAATCCGACCTGAAACAGGTCATCTCCCACGTGCGCGCCGTCGAGCGGCGCTTGGACGAAAGCATCCATGAGATGGACCAAGACATAGTGCGAAACGCCATGGACTTCCTGGCAATGGAGGTTCAGGAAAAGTACGCCGCACTTCCACAGGTCGTCTCCTTCCTGGAGGAAGTTGAGCAGGACATGGCGGAGAACGTCGACCTGCTCAGGGCAAAGCCCAAGGAGCAGAGTCAATCGTCCGGCCCCCTGGAGCCACCTCCGGACACCCAGAACAGCCTGCGTAGATACGAGGTGAACGTCATTGTCGACAACTCTGACCTGCGGGAGGCGCCCGTAGTATCGGAGTTCAGCCCGACTCCGTACAACATCATGGGACGAGTGGAGAGAGAGGCCCAGTTCGGCGCCCTGCAGACAGACCTCACCATGATACGCCCCGGCTCCCTGCACCGCGCCAACGGGGGCTATTATGTCGTCAGGATAGAGGAGGTGCTGCGCAATCCCCTGGCATGGGAGGGACTCAAACGGTGCCTCAAAGACGGCAGCATCACCATTGAGGAGACGGCGGACCGGATGGGCTTTATGACCACCAAGGGCCTGGCTCCGGAGCCGATACCCCTCGACATCAAGACCGTTCTCATTGGCAATCCTGTGCTCTACCACACGCTGTACACCCACGACCCGGACTTTGTGGAGTTGTTCAAGGTGAAGGTGGATTTCGACAGCACCATGGACCGCACGGAGGAGAACGTCAGGGACTACGCCGCCTTCATCTGCGCCCTCGGCGAGAAGGAGGACCTTCTGCCGGTGGACCGCAGGGGCGTGAGCAAGCTGGTGGAGCACAGCTCCCGCCTGGCGGACGACCAGACCAAGCTGTCCACCCGCTTTTCAGAGATAAGCGATATCATCCGCGAGGCCAACTACTGGGCGAAGAAGGACGGATCACCCTGCATAACCGCGCAGCACATTACCCGCGCCGTGGACGAAAAGGTGCACAGGTCGGACCTGATAAGAGACAAGATAGTCGAGATGATCAGGAGGGGGACCATCGCCATAGACACGGAGGGCGAGGCCGTTGGTCAGGTCAACGGGCTGGCTGTCCTGAGCCTGGGCGACTTCTCCTTTGGACGGCCGGGCCGCATCACAGTGACCGTCTCGCCCGGCAGAGAGGGGCTAATCGACATCGAAAGGGAGGCGCGCCTGGGAGGAAGGCTCCACACCAAGGGCGTGATGATCCTGGGAGGCTACCTGGCGGACAAGCACGCACAGGACATCCCCCTGTCTCTTGTAGCCAGACTGACTATGGAGCAGAGCTACGAGGAGATTGAGGGTGACAGCGCCTCAAGCGCGGAGCTGTACGCCCTGCTCTCCCGCCTTGCGAACGTGTCCGTAAAGCAGGGAATCGCTGTCACCGGGTCGGTTAACCAGAAGGGCCACGTGCAGGCCATAGGAGGAGTTAACCAGAAGGTGGAAGGCTTCTTCGACGTTTGCAGGGCCAAAGGGCTGTCCGGAAGCCAGGGAGTGATGATACCCGCCGCCAACGTGCAGAACCTGATGCTGCGAGAGGACGTGGTGCAGGCGGTGCGCGAGGGCAGGTTCCACATCTACAGCGTAAGCACGATAGACGAGGGCATTGAGATTCTCAGCGGGGAGAGAGCCGGCGCTCAGCTGCCAGACGGCTCCTTCGAGGAGGGGTCTGTAAACCAGCGCGTGTACAGGCAACTGCGTGACATGGCCAGTGGACTCCGGGATTTTATGCGGGGCGACGACAGAGACGGATACGCGCACAGCATTGGGGGGCCGGCTGTCGACATAGAGCGGGGCGCTCCTGTCGACGCAGAGAGCAGGGAACTAGGAGGGTCACTTGACTGACCGGCCTTCGGAGCTGAAGACGCTGGCTGAGAAAGCCCGCGTCTTCTTCAGCGATAAGCACGCAGCCCGGGAGCGGGCTTTGCAGCTATCCCGCAGCACCATCCAGCTGTCCTCCACGGCCATCCGCGCCGTCCACCGCAACGAGTATGACGAGGCCCGCGAGCTAATCCGGTCGGCAGGGGAACGCGTGGCCGAGATGAAGGACATCCAGACCAACCACCCGGACATCTACTACACGGGATTTGTGCAGGACGCCCAGAAGGAGTACGTGGAGGCCACGGCGACCCTGGCGTTCATTACAGGCGCTCCCCTGCCCTATCCGGAAGAGCTTGGCATATCCTACGGCGCATACCTGAACGGCCTGGGAGAGACCATCGGGGAGATGCGTAGATACCTCCTGGACTCCCTCCGCCGGGCGGACGTCTCTCGCTGCGAGGAGCTTCTGGATCTCATGGACAACATCTATACTGAGCTGTTCACAATGGACTTCCCGGAGGCAATCACCGGCGGTCTCAGGCGCACCACCGACGCCATGCGGGGCATCCTGGAGCGCACCCGCGGCGACTTGACCACGGCCCTGAGACAGCAGAGCCTGGAGGAGCGGCTTACACAGCTATTGAGCCGCGTAGCGGGAGAAAGCCTTGACTAGGGTAATTCGTAGTGATAGATTGCACAATTGGGTATGAACTGACAAGAGTCCGGTCGCTATCTTTCCGGATCCTTTAGGAGGTATTAGTGGAGAACATATACATAGCCATAGGTACGGGCGCCTTGGCCCTGCTCTTCGCTTTGGCGCTGACCCGCCTTGTCCTGAAAGAGGACCAGGGCACCGACGCCATGAAGGAGATTGGCAAGGCCGTTCAGGAGGGGGCCTCTGCCTTCCTGGGCCGCGAATACAGGACCCTTGCCATATTCGTCGTGATAGTAACCGTTGTCTTGGCCCTATTCATCGACCCGGAGACGGCTGTGGCCTACGTTGTTGGCGCCATCTGCTCCGCCGGCACCGGGTACATAGGCATGAGCATAGCAGTCCGGGCCAACACCCGCACCGCCAGCGCCGCTATGAGAGGCCTCAACCCCGGACTCCGCGTGGCCTTCAACAGCGGCGCGGTGATGGGGATTACTGTAGTGGGGATAAGCATCATCGGCATCTCCACTCTGTACCTAACCTTCCAGAACATCACAATGGTAGCCGGCTTCGGCTTTGGCGCATCCTCCATTGCGCTCTTCGCCCGCGTGGGCGGCGGGATATTCACCAAGGCCGCGGACGTTGGCTCAGACATTGTGGGCAAGGTTGAGGCGGGCATCCCGGAGGACGACCCCCGCAACCCGGCCACCATTGCCGACAACGTGGGTGACAACGTGGGTGACGTGGCGGGCATGGGCGCCGACCTGTTCGAGTCCTACTCATCCTCCATCATAGCCACCATAGCAATCGCCGTAGCCCTGGCCGCGGCGGGGTCCAGCGACTTCGCGCCGAAGATCGTCCTGCCGTTCCTCATCGCATCTATGGGCATAATAAGCTCAATACTGGGCACATTCCTGGTGCGCACCGGCGGCGAGGCGTCCATGAGCAAGCTGCTATGGGCGCTGCGACGCGGCATATACTTCGCCTCCATACTGGTCATAGCCCTCTCCTACGCCATTATACAGATGCTTGGCGTAGAGGACGGCAACCGCATATTCCTGGCCATTGTCACCGGTCTCATAGCCGGCAACGTCATAGGCTTTGCTACTGAGTTCTACACCTCCTACGAGTACTTCCCCACCAAGCGCATCGCGGAGTCCTCCCAGACCGGCGCGGGCACAACCATCATCACCGGCTTTGCGACTGGCATGATGAGCACCCTCGTACCCGTTGCCTCAGTGGTCGCAGCCATCCTCATCTCCTACGAGGCCGCAGGTCTGTATGGAGTGGCCATCGCAGCCGTGGGAATGCTCTCCACCCTCGGTATCACCCTGGCCACGGACGCCTACGGCCCGGTGGCTGACAACGCCGGCGGCATCGCCGAGCAGGCCCACCTCGACCCTGAAGTCCGGGAACGCACCGACGCTCTGGACTCCCTGGGCAACACCACCGCAGCCACCGGTAAGGGCTTTGCCATCGGCTCCGCCGCCCTGACATCCCTGGCGCTGCTGGCCGCATACGCCCTGACCATCGAAAAGGAGCTCAAAGATCTCAACCCGGACGCCGGTGATCTGGTCTTCGACATTCTGGACCCTTATGTACTTGTGGGCCTGTTCATTGGGGCCCTGCTCCCCTTCATCTTCTCCGCATTGACCATGCAGGCCGTCGGGACCGCCGCCTACGCGATTGTAAACGAGGTGCGGCGCCAGTTCCGGGAGATACCCGGCATTATGGAGGGCACCGGACGCCCGGATTACGCCCGCTGCGTGGACATCAGCACCCAGGGATCCCTGAAGGCCATGATTCTCCCAGGCACAATGGCCGTGATTGCGCCCATTGCCGTGGGCTTCATCCTTGGCCCCGAGCCGCTGGGCGGTATGCTCATTGGCGCCATCTCTGCGGGATTCCTCCTTGCCGTGACAATGGCCAACGCGGGCGGCGCCTGGGACAACGCCAAGAAGTACATCGAAGCAGGCCACTTCGACGGCAAGGGGTCTGAGACCCACAAGGCCGCCGTGGTGGGCGACACCGTCGGCGACCCCTTCAAGGACACTTCCGGCCCGTCGCTGAACATCCTCATCAAGCTGATGTCCGTCGTAGCCCTGGTGTTCGCGCCGCTGTTTGTGTAGATACAACCGGCAACTATAGGAACGATGTCAAAGCCCCCGGCCATGATGTGGCCGGGGGCTTTGTGCTGCACCCTTGCAGTGGTATACTTCCCCGCGTAATGCAGAGGCGTTAAGACACGGATTTAACGTAGTGCAACAAAAATCCGTCTTCTAAGGAGCATCCCATGCGCGCAGCAGTTATAAGCGAGCCGGGCGGCCCGGAGGTCTTCCGCATCCAGGACATTGAGGAGCCGGCGCCAGGGCCTGAGGAGGTGCTGGTAGACGTCAAGGCCACGGCTCTCAACCGCGCCGACCTGCTTCAACGCAGAGGGCGCTATCCAGGCCCGCCGGGCACCCGAGACGACCTGCCAGGCCTGGAGATGGCCGGCGTCGTGGTTGCCGTTGGAGAGCGTGTGGACACCGTCGGCGTGGGCGACCGCGTTCTCGGACTGCTGGCGGGCGGAGGCTACGGCGAGCGCGTGGTGACCCATCACCGCATCACGGCCCGCATCCCGGACAACCTCAATTTCACGGAAGCCGCGTCGATACCGGAGGTGTTCCTGACGGCCTACGACGCCCTCTTCAATCACTGCAACCTGGCTATGGGCGAGTCGGCGCTGATACACGCTGCGGGCAGCGGAGTGGGCACGGCGGCCATCCAGTTGGCCCGTAACATCGGCGCCAGGACCTACGGCACAGCCGGATCGGCGGAGAAGCTGGCAAAGGCCGCCGACCTGGGCCTGGACGTGGGCATCAACTACAACGAGCAGGACTTCGCCGAGGTGGTGCGCGACCGCTCAGGCGGCCGCGGCGTTGACGTCATCCTCGACGTCATAGGCGCGCCCTACTGGGACAGGAACATTGCATCCCTCGCAGTCAAGGGGCGTATGGTCATCGTGGGAACAATGGGCGGAGCAACCCACGAGGTGAACTTGGGTCTGCTCATGGGCAAGCGGCTTCGTGTGCACGGCACTGTTTTACGGGCGCGGCCCATAGAGGAGAAGGTTGACCTCAATCAGAAGTTCATAAGGCACGTGCTGCCCCTGCTGGCGGACGGCCGGATACGCCCGGTGGTCGACAGGGTTTTCCCACTAGAGGAAGTGGCGGAGGCCCACAGCTACATGGAGAGCAACGCCAACTTCGGCAAGATAGTCCTCAGCATGGAGTGAGGGCGAGACAGGATATACCCCGCTTACGGCTCGTGGCAATAATGGCGCAGGCTATGGGCTACTGACCATTAAGGCTGAGTGAAATGGGTTTTCCCGGAGCCGTTCGTATACTGGCAAACGTGCTCTTGTTAGTGCCTGGAGTGGGGATCGCTCTGGGTTTCACTTTGCTTCAAAACGCTACAAGCTCAATTCAGATAGCAGTTGTGGTAGTGCCGATCGGGGCGTCATTTGTTGGAGGCTGGTTGTCGCTGACACTGGGAAGGGCGTTGTTTTTGCCTGTTGGTGTACTGGTTAGTCTGTTGGTGGCCTTCGCTGCATTCGGCGCGCCCTATGATGTTGAGCCGATAGCGTTCGCAATTGTCCTGTCTATCATGTACGGCAGCCTGGCAGCCGCCATATTTTCTACGGGGTGGATGGCACGTAGGGTTGTTGCCCGGATTTGGAAATAGTAAAAGGGAGCATCGGCTCCCCTTCAGACTTTGTTTCGAAGGAGTAGCGTTCTTACTCTTCCCGGCTTCCATCCCCACCTGTGGCTGCAGACCGTTTAGTCAGGCTCCTTGTGGATGTATAAAGTGCCGGTTTCATTCCGTGAGTCTCATAACACCTTTGAGCGACCTGGTTGAACCAAAATCTATAGCTCACGAGTACAGCAGTTTTTGGTGTCGATTGAGAAATATGTATGGACAGGCTCACCCCCGTATCAAGTACGGGGCAAGCTATGAGCGGGGAAAGCGACATCACAATCACGCGCCAAGAGTAGCCTAGACAGCCAGCGCTTCCTTCAGCCGCCGGATCGCTGACTCAATACCTTCGGAGTAGTCGTAGACCGCAGAGCCGGCCACCGCAATCTGCGCTCCGGCCCTGGCAACCAGAGGCGCCGTATCGAGGTTTACGCCGCCGTCGACCTCAAGCTCCGCCTTCACTCCACGCCTGTCCATGATGCTACGCACGCGGGCTATCTTCTGAGGGCTCTCCGGAATGAACCTCTGGGCAGGGTAGCCGGGGTTGACGCTCATCACCAGCACCTGGTCCATCAAGTGAAAAGCGCCCTCTATGGCGAGGACTGAAGTCCCGGGGTTGATAGCCACGCCGGCCTTGGCGCCGCGCTCCTTGATCATCTCGATGACACGGTGAAGGTGAGTGCACGCCTCCGCATGAACCGTAATGATGTCTGCGCCGGCGTCCAGGAAAGAGGGAATCTGCTTCTCCGGGTCCGCAACCATCATGTGAACGTCCAGGGGAAGGTCGGTCCAGCGCTTGAGGGCTTCAACGGTGCGAGGCCCCCAGGTGAGGGCGGGGACAAAGTGCCCGTCCATAATGTCGACGTGAATCATATCTGCGCCGGCCCGCGTTGCCTCGGCGACCCCTTCGCCCAGGCGCGCGAAGTCCGCTGAGAGGATGGATGGGGCGAGCTTTACGGGCGGTCTCTCAACCAAGGGGCGCCTCCAGAAGCTCCTTCGCCTGCTTCATTGCTTCCTCCACCTGACGTGGCCCGGTGCCGCCTTTTACATCACGTCCTGCGATTGAGGTCTCCGCGCTGATGGAGTACACATCCTCATCGAAGCGCTGGGAAAACCGCCGGTACTCCGACATATCCACCTCGTCTAGTCCCTTGCCTAGAGAGGCGGCGTACCTGGTCAGCTCCGACACGATGCCGTGAGCAGCGCGGAAGGGTTCGCCCTTCCCCACCAGGTAGTCGGCTAGGTCTGTGGCCAGCATGTAGCCGTCCCTGGCCGCCCGGCCAGTGCGCTCCCGGTCTATCTCCATCGTAGATATCATACCGGCGAATACTTCGAGAGTGCCAAGCAGGGTGTCCACCGTATCGAAGAAGCCCTCCTTGTCCTCCTGAAGGTCTCGATTGTAGGTCAGGGGCAGGCCCTTGAGCAGGGTGAGAAGCCCCATGAGGTGTCCGTAGACGCGGCCTGTCTTGCCCCTGGCCAGCTCTGCGAAGTCCGGGTTGCGCTTCTGGGGCATGATGCTGCTGCCGGTAGTGTAGCGGTCGGCCAGCCGGATGAAACCGAACTCCTGGGAAGACCACAGCACCATCTCTTCCGCCATACGAGACAGGTGCATCATGCAGGCGGCGGCGGCGGCGTGGTAGTCCACAAGGAAGTCCCGGTCCGCAACGGCGTCCATGCTGTTCATGCTGACACGGCTGAACCCCAGATCTTTGGCGACGAACTCCCTGTCGATGGGGTACGGAACGCCCGCCAGAGCGCCGCTTCCCAGAGGAAGGACGTCGGTGCGACGCAGGCAGTCGTGGAAGCGCTCCCTGTCCCTCTGGAGCATATGGAAGTAGGCCAACAGATGGTGTGAGAGGAGAACGGGCTGGGCGCGCTGCAGGTGGGTGTAGCCTGGTATCATCACCTCTTTGTGGGTCTCAGCGGCCACAACGAGCGCTGCCTGCAGCGCCTTGATGCACCCCAATGTCTCATGTATCGCCTCCTTGCAGTAGAGGCGCATGTCCGTAGCCACCTGGTCGTTGCGGGAGCGGGCGGTGTGGAGCTTCCCGGCGACGTCTCCAATCTTCCGGAACAGCGCGGCCTCCACGTTCATGTGAAGGTCTTCCAGGTCCTCCCGCCACTCGAAAGAATCGTCCTCTATGTCCTGCCGGATGGAGACGAGGCCCTCAACGATAAGCTCAGCCTCCTCCACGGAGATGATGCCCTGCTTCTCCAGCATTCGAGCGTGGGCTATGGACCCGGCCACGTCCTGCCGGTACAGCCGCCGGTCATAGGAGAGGGATACGGTGTAGGAAGATGCCCTGTCGTTCTTGGTCATCTACAAACCCTGCTGTCTATCACCAAGCTCTCATTTCCTTTGATGATACCCTTTTGTGACCCGGTATCTTTCCAAAGAAGCCACTCCACCGTCATTCCTGCGGAAGCAGGAATCCATCTCTGGGTGGATTGGTGTCGCCACTGCCCCACCTGGATTCCCGTCTTCACGGGAACTACAGGAGAAGGCAATCCCGATGGTATGACTCCCCCACGCCCCTACTCGGCCACCTGTCCCAAGTCCGGGAGATCCAGAGGCTGTACCCTGCCCTGGGTGCGGCCGGCCAGCCCAAAGATGTGGATGAACCCCTCCGAGGCGCGATGATCGAAGCGGTCTCCCGTGTCGTAGGTGGCAAGGTCGTGCTGGTAGAGGGAGTAGGGCGAGTTTCTGCCCACAACGGTACAGCTGCCCTTGAACAGCTTCAGTCGCACCGTGCCGGTGACGTGGCGCTGAGTGCTCTCTATATAGGCGTCCAGGTCCTGGTGAAAGCCGGTGTACCAAAGGCCGTTGTACACCATATCGGCGAACTCCTGGGACACCCTCTCCTTGAAGCGAATCTGGTCTTTGCTCAGCGTGACGCTCTCCAAGGCTTTGTGGGCCACATGAAGCACACGACCGGCCGGGGCCTCGTAAACCTCCCTGGACTTGATGCCCACCAGTCTGTCCTCCAAGTGGTCGATGCGGCCCACGCCGTGCTCTCCGGCTTTCGCGCTGAGGTGGTTGATCAGGGCAATGTCGTTCATCTTCTCGCCGTCCACGGCCTGCGGTATGCCCTGCTCAAAGGAGATCTCAAGATAGAGTGGCGAATCGGGAGCCTTCTCGGGAGACTGCGTCCAGGCGAAGGCCTCCTCCGGTGGCTCCTGCCACGGATCCTCCAGGTTCCCCGCCTCTATGCTGCGACCCCACAGGTTCTCGTCGATGGAGTAGGGGCTGCGTTGGCCCAGTTCGAGAGGCACCTGGTGGCTTTGGCCGTACTGGATCTCCTCCTCCCTGGTCATGTTCCACTCCCTGGCCGGGGCGAGGATGCGAATGGATGGGTCCATTCCGGCGATGCTGAGGTCGAATCGCACCTGGTCGTTCCCCTTGCCGGTGCAGCCGTGTGCCACGGCCCTCGCGCCCTCCTGGTGGGCGACCTCCATCAGGTAGCGGGCGATGAGGGGACGCCCCAAGGCCGTAGCCAGGGGGTATTGCCCCTGATAGACCGCACCCGCCTGAAGAGCGGGCCAGACGAAGTAGCGGACGAATGGCTCCTTGCCGTCCACCACCAGGGCTTTCACAGCCCCCGACGCAAGGGCCCTCTCCTTGACGTTGCCTATGCCCTTTCCTCCCCCCAGGTCCACGGTGAGGGTCACGACCTCCGCATCGTAGTTCTCCTTGAGCCAGGGTATGGCTACAGAGGTGTCCAGTCCGCCGCTGTAAGCTAGCACTACTTTTGTCGACATTTTCTAACCCACCGCCACTTCTTTCAGGGCTACCTCCAGCTTCTCCAGGGCCTCGTCCACCTCGTCCGCAGTCACGTTCAGTGGAGGCATGAGACGAATGGCGTTGGGCCGCAGCGGATTCAGAAGCAACCCCTCCTCGTTGCTGCGTGCAACCAGCTGGGGAGCGATTTCGGCGTTCAGCTGGATGGCCAGTAGAAGCCCCAGGCCCCGCACCTCCGTGATAATGGGGTAGCGGGACTTCAGATTCTCCAAGCCCTGGTTCAGACGCTGACCCATAGCCCTCACGTTTGCCGAGACGTCGTTTTTAATGACGTAGTCCACCACAGCGGCGGCTCCGGCGCAGGTGAGGACGTTTCCCCCAAAGGTGGATCCGTGGTCGCCTGGGGCAAGGAGGCAGAACTTCTCCTTGGCCAGGAATGCGCCGATAGGCACGCCTCCGCCCAGGCCCTTGGCAAGCGTGATGGCGTCCGGCTCCACGCCGAACTGCTCATAACCGAACAGCGTACCCAAGCGTCCCAGGCCCGTCTGCACCTCATCCAGGATCATCACAAGGTTGTTCTCGTCGCACCATTCCCGGACCTGCCGCAGGTAGTCGGGAGAAGGAACGTTGACGCCGCCCTCCCCCTGCACGGGTTCCAGCATGACGGCGCAGGTCTCGTCGTTGGTGGCCTCTTTGATAGCGTCAATATCGTCATAGGGAACGTTCACAAAGCCCGGAGAGAGGGGTTGCCACTGCTCTTGGTAGTGAGGCTGTCCCGTGGCAGCGGCCATAGCCAGCGTACGGCCGTGGAAGGAGTTGAGGGCCGTAATCACCTGGTATGCGCCGTTGGCGTGAATTCGCCCGTACTTACGGGCCAGCTTGACCGCCCCCTCATTCGCCTCTGCGCCGCTGTTGCTGAGGAAGACGCGGTCCAGGCAGCTGTTGTCCACCAGCAAGCGCGCCAGCTCGATCTGGGGGACAGTGAAGAACTGATTGGAGGTCTGTATCAGGGTGGCGGCCTGCTCCTGTATCGCCTTCACCTGAACTGGATGAGAGTGTCCCAGGCTGTTCACGGCCCAGCCGGATGTGAAGTCCAAGTACTCCTTGCCGTCTTCGTCCCACACCCGTGTGCCTTGCCCTCGCACAAGAACAATAGGCTGGCGGCGAGCCACCTGCATGTAGTATTTACTCTCCAAGTCTCTCAAGGTACTCATTGGGCGCCTCCTTCAGTAGGCTGTATCATCTTATCCAGGTTCTCTTCCAGCCGGTCCAGCGCCCGCCTGATATCCTCAATAGCGTCCGTGACATCCTGAGCCACGGAATCACTCAAGGGCCGGTCATCCGGCGGCGGGCCTGTATCCGGGGGAGCGCCCTCATCCGGAAGGTCTCCCATCACGAGCTCGTCCAGGGCGCTCCTGAAGTCACCCTTCATCACAACCCTCTTTGCGTCGGCGACTATGACCTGCTTAAGCTCCGGGAAGGTGATGTTTTCCGCCTGGATGTAGAGAGGCTCCACATATAGCAGGAACTTCTCGTCTTCATGGACGATGGGAATGACCAGCAGGTTACCCCTGATACAGCTGGCTCCCCTCTGGCACAGGAGTGTGAACTGCTGCTTGATGGTAAAGTCGTTGTCGATGCGGGCCTCAATCTGCTCAGGGCCGTCCACCTGCGTGCCCTTGGGGAAGAGGAAGGATTTCAGTGTGCCATACTGGCCCTTGTCGTCGTCGCTACGGGCAGCCAGCCACGCAACCTGGTTGGGTTTGTCCCGTGGGGTGAAGGGAAGGAGCATAACGAACTCCTCCTTCTCCTCGCCGGGGAGTTTCATAATGACGTAGTAAGGCTCCATTGGCTGCTCCGTCGCGGCGAACAGCTCACGAGGCACGCTCCAAGGGTCCTCGCGGTTGTAGAAGTCTATGGTGTCTCGCATATGGTACAGAAGGTACTTCTCCGCCTGGATGGAGAAGAAGTCCTCCGGATAGCGAATGTGGGATCGGAGGGAATCCAGCATCTCCTCCTTGGGTTTGAAGAGCTCTGGGAACACCTTCGCATAGGTGCGAACAATCGCGTCTTCTTCGTCGAATATGTAGAAGTCCATGTCCCCGTTGTAGGCGTCTACGACCACCTTGACGCTGTTACGAATGTAGTTGAACTCATCTTGAAAGGGATCCGAATACGGGTACTGGCTGGTGGTAGTGTAAGCGTCCTGTATCCACCACAGCTTGCCCTCCGCTACGACCATGTAGGGGTCCTCGTCCAGCATCAGGAAGGGCGCTACCTCACTGACCCTGTCATGTATCTCGCGACGGTACTGGATGCGGCTGTCCGGGCCCAGAGCGCCGCTGATGAGAATGTTGACGTCCGCGAACTCCCAAGCGTAGGCCATACGGCGCAGCAGTGAGCTTATGTGTATCCCGCCTTCGCCGGCGTAGCTGGTGCGGATAGGTGAATCGGTATCAATGGCGGGGTAGTCGAACTCCGGCTCCAGGGAATTGACGATTACGTAGTTGACGCTATTCTCTCCATAGTATATCTGGGGCTGCGTCACCTCAGGGACAACTCCGGCAAGGGACTCCTTACCCGGACCCGGTGGAATGTCCTTTACGAAGAACTCCGGCCGCCCTTCAGTAGTGAACTCCGTTGTAGGGCTGATGGCTACGCCGAAGCCGTGGGTGTACTGGAGGCGACTGTTGACCCATGACTGGGACTGCTCAGGCAGGTCCTCCGTGAACAGCTCGCGGGCGCCCAACATCACCTGGCGTATCTTCCCATCGATGTTGTAGCGGTCCACGTCCACGTCGGCGAACCTGTAGTAGGTCCGGAAGAACTGCACCTGGTTGTAGACACTTCTGAGGGGCCTGTGGTCCCACAACCGGATGTTGTCTATGGTCTCGGGATTGGCGGCCACGATCTCGGCGGTCAGAGGCGCCAGGTCGCCGGCCTCGTCTCCGGTGGCGATGGTGGCAAGGTCGTAGTCGTCCTCCTCTATGCGGTCGAGAGCAAACCCCTGGCGAGTAAAATCAATACTGCGGGGGATGTACTCGCGCTCCTTTTCCAGCTCGTTGGGGTTTACCTGGAACCGCTGCACCAGAGCCGGATAGACGTTTCCGACGATTATGGCTGCCGCCACCCAAAGCCCTATAGACCCCACTATGAGCCTGGTGGACCGGAAGTAGGAGTTAGCCAGGAGCAACAAACCGGCGACCATGCTGATAACCAGCAGGATGCGAAGAGCCGGCAGGCGAGCGTTCAACTCCGTATATCCTGCGCCGAATATGGCGCCGCTGGGAGAGAACACGAGCTTGTGTATCTCTATCCAGTTGTTCCATGAAGTTATCAGAAGCAGCAGTCCTATCAGGATTGAGGCGTGAGCTATCATCTTGGGGGTGATTCCCGTGGAGATGTTGACGCCCCGCAAGCTCAGGTTCAGCATGTATATGGCGGCTGAACCAACCAGCGTTACAATGAAGACCCCCAGCAACCATCCCTGCGCCAGGGTGTGTACAGGCAGGGTGAAAACGTAGAAGCCCACGTTCTTGTGAAACACCGGGTCCTCGGCGGGAACAGACAGGCCGGAGGCCGGGTCTACCGTGGTAAATGACACCTCGTTGATGAACCGGAGCAGCGTCTCCCACTGCCCGCTTACCAGAGACCCGAATACGATAGCCAGCAGAAATACCGCCAGGGCTATGCCCCATCGGAATAGCTGGGTGATGATATCGTACACCTGCTGAGATACGGGGATGCCTGGCTCACCCTTGGAGGTCCTGTAGGCGAACACGACGTTGGGGACCATGATTAGAGTAAAGACGATGGCCCCGGTCAAGAAGAGCCACACCTTGGTGGTCAGTACCCTGAGGTAAACGGCGTTGTAGTCCAGATTGTCGAACCAGAGCCAGTCGGTGTATATCTGCCGGAGCAGATTGGCAACCACAAAGAGAGCAATCAGTCCGCCTAAGATGATCGCCCATTTCACCAGGGGACGAGGGTCAAGGGGAAGCACCCACTCTTCGCCGCCATCCTGGGATGCGAATGGGCCGTCGTCCGAGTTGCCTCTGAAGAAGGCCATTACGCCTGACCTATCCTGGTGCCCGAGGGTCGTCCTTCAATGAGGTCCAGGAGCGCGCTGCTCTTTCTCCCGTCCGAGATCTGGGCCACCTTCACACCCTCCAGGGCGCGGAGGCAGGCCTCCATCTTCGGCACCATGCCGCCGACGACTGTTCCGGACTGTATGAGCGCCTGACCCTCTTCGGTAGTGAGACTGCCAATGAGGCTCTGGTCGGAGTTGAGGACTCCCTCAACGTCCGTGAGGAAGACCATGAACTCCGCCTTCAACGCCCGGGCAATCTCCCCGGCGGCGGTATCCCCGTTAACGTTGAGAAGCGCGCCGCTGTGCTCTGAGGAGTCCATGATGTGAACGGCAACGGGCGCTATGACGGGTATATACCCGCCGGCCAAGGCGCTGAGAATAGGACCGGGGTCCACTTGAACAACCTGCCCAACTAATCCCAGATCAGGGTCCAATATTCGGCCTTGAAGCATTGCGCCGTCCACACCGCTCATACCCAGAGCCTTGCCACCCAGCGCCTGTATGGAGGACACCAGGTCCTTGTTCACCAGGCCGCACAGCACCGCCGACACTATCTCCATACTGGCCGCATCGGTTACCCGGAGGCCGCGGACGAACTGCGGCTGCGCTCCCACCTTCTCCATCCACTGTGAGATGACCTGACCGCCACCGTGCACCACGACAGGCGTCGCGCCTCTCTTCTGAAGAGCGACCAAGTCTTCCAGCGTAGTATCCTCGTTTCCGAGGATGCTGCCGCCTATCTTGACGACCAGGGAAGGGGTAGAAGCAGTGTTTTGGTTTACCATAAGAGACATTGAAGCCGGCTATAGATTCAAAGACCGCCCGTATCAGGTAGTATAGGCGCTGTTGAAGGTTACGTATTCCTCGCTCAGGTTGCAGCCCCAAGCCGTGGCGGTGGCGTCTCCGATGTTCAGGCTTAGGCGGATGGATATTTCGCTGCCTCTCATTGTGGCAACCACGGCATCCTTGAAGAACGGGATGGGTCTCCCCTCTTCCATTATGCACACATCATCGATGTAGAGGGCTATCCGCTCCTCGACCACCTGAGCGCCGCTGTATCCCAGGGCAACAATGATGCGCCCCCAGTTGGGGTCTCCTCCGTGTACGGCGCTTTTCACCAGTGAAGAGGAGGTTACGGCACGGGCCGCCATACGGGCGTCGGCATCGCTGAGCGCGCCGTCCACCACAACCTCTATAAGCTTGCTGGCGCCCTCGCCGTCCCTGACAATCTCCTTTGCCAGGAAGGTACAAACCTCGTCCAGAGCGTTTTGGAACGCGTCCTCCACCTCACCTATCTGTAGTCCTATCTCGCCGCCGCCGGCCATGCCGTTGGCCAGCAGTATCACGCTGTCGTTGGTGCTGGTGTCGCCGTCTATGGTGATCATATTGAAGGACTTGTCAACCGCCTGCTTCAGAGACTCCCGGAGGAAGGAGCTTTCCACCGGAGCGTCCGTCGCCAGGAAGGACAGCATCGTCGCCATGTTGGGATGCACCATGCCTGAGCCTTTGGCGATTCCTCCCAGGGTGTAGGTGTTCCCTCCGACGGTGAAGGACACGGCCCCCTCCTTGGAGCGCGTGTCTGTTGTCTGGATGGCGCGAGCCATAGCATGGCCGCCATCGGGCGTAAGCTCTATGTTGCCCATGCCGCCGCTTATGAGGGCCATAGGCAGTTCGACGCCAACCATGCCTGTGCTCGAAGGAAGCACCAACTCTGGGTCCAAATCCAGGTGACGTCCAGCCAGGGCGGCCATCTCAATGGCGTCCTTCATCCCCTGCTCACCGACGCAGGCGTTGGCGACGCCGCTGTTACAGACAATGACCTGGACTCGCCCTGCGGACACCCGCTGCTCGTTCAGGACAACGGACGGCGACCTCAACTTGTTGGTGGTGAATGTGCCGGCCGAGTT
This sequence comes from Dehalococcoidia bacterium, assembly GCA_965218945.1. Classification (GTDB taxonomy): domain Bacteria; phylum Chloroflexota; class Dehalococcoidia; order Lucifugimonadales; family UBA2985; genus DAOUJW01. Next base: position 813,130 of record OZ244718.1, on the reverse strand, counting down.
GCACGGGACCTCCGAGCAGACAACCCCCAAGTCGAGTTTGTCTTCAGCGTAGGTCCTGATGCCAGCATAGGTAGCTCCCGCAGAGAAACCCCGGGGTGATGTGATGGTGCCCTCTTCCAGCCATTTCAGTTCAATAGTCAACTTCTACACTGCCCTTTCACACTTGGAACGATTTGAAGTATAACACTATACTAGAGCATAGCAAAAGGTTGCAATAGATGAACGCTGACACCGTCTCTGGGAAACGCAACCGGCAAGACTACTCGGAGAGAAGAGAGTGAGCGAATGGATCTGAGCAGATTATACCCCCTGGACATGAGCCTGACCTTTGACGACCGCCCATACAGTCTGGGCGAGACCATCCGCGTTCTGGTGGAGCTGGCGCCCAGAAGGGACGTTGTCGTAAGGGAGGCGCGGGTGGACCTGGTGTGCGAGGAGGATTTCGTGATGAGCTACACGATCATGTCGCCCGGCCGACCCAGCCTGTCCTCCCACCGCACACCCGGAGAAGTGTACGTCAGCCCGCCCTTGTTGCGGCAGAGGGTCAAGAAGGAGGAAAGGGAGGCGTACGCGCACAGCAGCGTGCCTCTTCTGGGCAAAACAACGCTCCAACGGGATACGGCGGTTCAGTACGAGGTCGACCTCTTCATCAATACCCAGTCTCCTCCTCGCGTCAGTGTAGCCAGGATAGAGTGGAGACTGGAGGGATTCGTAGACGTAGTGATGGCGCGGGACACCCGGGTGCGATACGGTGTGCAGGTGGAGCTGGGCTGAACTAGCCGCGCCAGGACCAGCATCAAGCGCACCACCACCTCACTTGCCGCCCTGTTCCAGTTGGGCAGTCAAATCTCTTTGCAGTCGGCGCAGCCTGCTGCTCAGCCTCACCGGGTACTTCGCAGGGTTTTTCACCACCTTGAAGCGATCGTCAAGGGCGGCGAACTCAATACGGAATCGCTCCCTCAACTCCTCAATCGCAGGCGGAGCAGCCAGCATTTCGCCGTTCTCCATGAAGGTCTCCAACAGAGGCTCGGACCCGGATTCGGGCGGCGTCTCGTCTGACAGACCGATAACATCGCCCCTAAGCCGGCCTTCGTCGTCCCGGAGGCGGAAGACCTGCTTCTCGTCCGCCAGGGAGACCTTGCCAGTGCTGAGCTTGAGAACGGGACGACCGGCGTACTTCACCAGCTTGTAGGCCATGTCCAGCCACGGAGCGTCGCCGGAGACGGCCATGCGAGTGCCCACGCCAAAGGCGTCGATGGGCGCTCCGGCCTGCACAAGCTCATCCACCTGGAACTCGTCCAGGCCGCCGCTTACCAGGACCCTCACGTAGTCCAGCCCGGCTTCGTCCAGGACACGGCGCACATCACGGCTCAGCCCAAGAAGGTCGCCGCTGTCCAGTCGCACCGCCCGCAGACGATGCCCACGCGCCTCCATCTCGCGGCCCACCTCAGCGGCCTTGGCCGCGGCTGCGACGGTGTCGTAGGTGTCCAGAAGAAGCACTGTGTCGTCTGGAAAGCTCTCGGCGTAAGCCCTGAAGGCGTCTATCTCCCGCTCAAAGCTGGTCACAAAGGAGTGGGCCATGGTGCCGGCTATGGGCAGCCCGTAGGCCTTTCCCGCCAGAACGTTGCTGGTGGAGCTGAACCCCACCATATAGCTGCTGCGGGCCGCCTTCATCCCGGCGTCCACGCCGTGGGCGCGCCTCAGGGAGAAGTCCACCAACGCCTTCCCGCGCCCGGCCCACAGGCAACGCGCCGCTTTGGTTGCAATAAGGCTCTGGAGGTTGACCTGGTTTATGACCAGGGTCTCTATAATCTGCGCCTCGATGATGGGCGCGGTTATCTCCAGCGCAGGCTCGTTGTGGAAGTAGATCCTTCCCTCCGGGATAGCCCGCACCCGCCCGGTGAAGCGCAGGCTCCCCAGATAGTCCAGAAAGTCGTCGGTGAACGTGCTCGTGGAGCGCAGGTAGTCGATGGCGCTGCCGGAAAAGGAGAAGTCCTCCAGATATCGCAGCACGTCCTCCAGGCCCGCGGAAACCAGGTACGACCTCTTGACCCGCGAGGGGCGCACAAAGAGGCTGAAGGTGGCCTGCGATGACATGCCCTGCCGGAAGTAGCCTTGGGCCATAGTCAGCTCGTACAGGTCCGTGAAGAGGGCTGCGTCCTCTCCGGATAGGGCGCCCGGCTTGTCCATTGAGCTGTACCTTCCCCTCTTGGTTACATGGATGGGATATGCGCTAAGTTTAAGGACACATCGGATATCCGTCAAAGGCGAATGCAGAAGCTATTGCAAAACATCCCCGTTGTGTGCTGATACTCTGATGAGAGCGGTCGGCAGCCCGCTCGACTACCAGGACAAATCAGGAATGTCAGAGGCGCTTTGATTCCAATCAGACTTTCGGTAAAGAATTTCCTCTCCTATCGCGACAACGTCCCCACGCTGGACCTGGAGGGCGTCCACGTGGCATGCCTGTGCGGCGATAACGGCCACGGCAAGTCGGCGCTGCTGGACGCCATAACCTGGGTTTTGTGGGGCAGTTCCCGGGCCAGAGTGCAGGAGGACCTGATTTTCCAGGGAGAGAGCGAGATGCAGGTCGACCTGGAGTTCCAGGCAGGCGAAGGCCGGTACAGGGTCTCCAGAAGGTACGCCCGCTCCGCCAGGTCACGCCAGGGCGCAACCGTGCTGGAGCTTTTCTTCAACACGGAGAACGGGCCTCAGCCTCTCACCGGCAACTCTGTGAGAGAGACGGAGGCGAAGATACGCTCCCTCCTGCACATGGACTACGACACCTTTGTAAACAGCGCCTTTATCCTCCAAGGCCGCGCCGATATGTTCACCACCAGTGGAGCAGCCAGGCGCAAGGAGGTCCTTGGTGAGGTGCTGGACCTCTCCTGGTACGACCGTTTGGCCGAGAAGGCCCGGGGAGAGTCGCGTGAACAGGAAAGGACGACAGAGCGCCTTGAGGCCGAAATCGCAGGCATAGACCGGGAGCTTTCCCACAAGGAAGAACACGAGGCGCGACTGGCAGAGATACAGTCAGAGATGCGCATCGTAGAGCGCGAAGACAGGGGTTGGGAAGCTGAACTGGAGTCGCTACAGGAAGAGGCCCGTAGGCTTCAAGGGCTTCAACAGGAGCTTGAGAGGCTGGAGCAGGATGAGAAGCGCATCCTTGACGAGGTCAAGGAGCGTGAGTCGAGGACGGCGGATATGTCGAAACGGCTTGAGGAGGTCCGCTCCAGGGCGTCACAGCTGACCGCCCTGGAAGCCGAGTTGGCCCAGGTGAGGGGCCGGCTGGAGGAGCTTGCCGCTCCGTCTGAGGAAGCGGGTAGCCTTGGAGAGCGTATGCGGGAGCTTGAATCCAGGACGAACCAACTCAGGGAGGCGAACACCTCTCTGAGGGAGGAGGAGCTGCGACTCCAGGGCTTCCAGCAGGAGTTGGATAGGCTGCAACAGGAGGAGAAGCGCACACAAGAAGAGGTACAAGAGCGCGAGTCACGAATAGTGAAAGACGCAAAACGCATCGAGGAGCTGCGAGCGAGGGCGAATGAGTTGCCCTCGCTGGAAGCCGGGCTAGTTTCGGCGGTGGCTCGCCTGGAGGAGCTTGCCTCTCCATCCGCGGAAGCCGAGAGTCACAGAGAACGCATACAGGAGCTTCAGTCTGAAGCCCGCTACTTGAGCAATGAGAACGCCCGCCTGAGGACAGAGATGGACGACTTGCGGGTGAAGGTGGACCTTCTTGAGGAGACCGGCGACTCCAACGGGGTCGGCGCGACCTGCCCATTGTGCGACAACGTCCTTGGCCCGGAAGGCTGCCTCCACCTGGCCTCCAGCTACCGCACACAGGGCGAGAATAAAGCCAACGCCCACCGAGACAACCAGGCAGCCCTCAAGAAGGCGGAGGCGGAGGTGTCGGGTTTGGAAAAGGACCTTGTGAGGATGGAGAGCGAGAGGCGACAGAATCAATTCGCGGCGCAGGAGCGCCGCGATAGCCTGACCAGGGACTTGGAGCAGGCCAACGCAGCCGGTGAAGAGGCGACCAGGCTGGCCGCTTCCCTGGAGTTCGAGGAGTCGCTGCTTGCGGCAAGCCGCCGGCGCTTCAATGAGGTCCAGGCCGATATGCCATCGCTGAGAGAGGCCGTCTCAACACTGACGGGCATCCTCGATTCGTACCGCCAGAACGCAGCAGACATCCATGAGGCGGAGTCGGAAAGAAACGGCCTGGAGAGAGACCTGGAGGGGATAGAGGGTGACAGGCGCAGGGAGCAGAACCTGGCAGAGGAGCGCCGGGACAGCCTGACAAGGAACGTGGAGGAAGCCAGGGCGGCCGGGGCTCTGGTCGATCAGTTGGCCGCTTCCCTGGAGTCGGAGGAATCGCTGCTGGAAGCAAGCCGCTTACGGATGAAAGATGTACAAGACGCTATGCCCCCGCTCAGGCAGGCCGGTTCCGCCCTGTCCGGCATCCTGGACTCTCTGCAGGAGAGCAGGAGCAGGCTGGAGAGTCTCAGGGGCCGCAGGCAGCAGCTTTTGAGAGACTTGGGCGAGATGCAGGCACGTCTGGACCGCTGCCTTGAGCTGGAGACTCGCCGGCAGGAGTGCAGCAACACCCTGGCAGATGCTTCATTCCAGAAAGGGGTGTACGACCAGCTATCGACGGCCTTTGGCAAAGGCGGGATACAGGCTTTGCTAATCGAGCAGGCCATCCCGGAGTTGGAGAACCACGCCAACGACATCCTGGGACGCGTCAGTGACCATCGTATGAGCCTCAAGCTGGAGACCCAACGCGAGAGGCGCAGCGGTGGCGACCCCATAGAGACACTGGACATCAAGATCTCCGACGAACTGGGCACCCGCAGCTACGAGAACTACAGCGGCGGAGAGGCGTTCCGCATTAACTTCGCCCTGCGCATCGCCCTGTCCAGGCTCCTGGCGCATCGGTCGGGCGCTCCCCTGCCCACGCTGTTCATAGACGAGGGATTCGGAAGCCAGGACGCCGCCGGGCTGGAGAAGCTGGTGGAAGCCATAAACGCCATCCAGAACGACTTTCAGAAGATTGTGGTCATAACCCACATAGAGGAGTTGAAGGAGGCTTTCCCCGTGCGCATTGAGGTCACCAAGACCCTTCAGGGGTCCACGTTCTCAATGAGCTAGGTGCCTCCAGATATATGGCCGCATATCTCATCCTGCAAGGAGCGAGTGTAGGTGCATAAGAAATGACGCAGAGTGAGTTCGTCGGGGTAGACGGCTGTCACTGCGGCTGGTTCAGTGTAGGATTCGACCAATGCGGCAGCTACGAAATGCAAGCGTTCACGACATTCCGTGAACTGCTAACCCACTACCGCAAGGCCGAACTTGTTCTCGTGGATATCCCAATTGGGCTTCCGGAAGATTGCAAAGGGCGCCGCTGCGACGACAAGGCTCGGGGATACTCGGCTCTCGTGCTTCTAGCGTCTTCCGTACGCCTACCCGACAGACTGTGGAACAGGCGGTGGTTCAGCCGAGAGACTACTGGGATGCTGCCAATGTGGAGCGTCGAGTTGCCAAAAGAGGGATTAGTAGACAAGCCTTTGCGATTACGCCCAAGATCCATGAGGTGGATAAGGTGATGTTGGCTCGTGGTGAGGGCGCGAAGCCGTTGGTGAGAGAAGTCCATCCAGATCTCTGCTTCTGGGCACTGAACGGTCGGCAGTCCATTGAGTGGGGGAAGAAGAAAATGGAAGGAAGGGCTGAACGTCTCCGCGTGCTTCAGTGTATCGAGCCGCGGGCTAAAGAGATATTCGACGAGTCTATATCATGCTTTCGCCGGAAGGATGTTGCCAAGGATGACATACTTGACGCGCTTGCGGCGGCAGTGACCGCCTACGCCAGTCAGGGTAAGCTTCAGACAATCCCTGAAGTCCCACCGAAAGACCCCAGGGGATTGCCTATGGAGATGGTGTACTACTCATATAACCATACGGGCAGGTAGCGTTTCATTGACAGCCCCATAGCGCCTTGCTATATTCGCTGTGGTGTTGAGATGAGCTTGGTAGAGACGTTGGAGCTGTACATTTCCAAGGACCAAATAGCGGACACCGTCAAGCGCCTGGCTAGGCAGATAGAGGCCGACTATCCCAAGGAGATGCCCCTGATGGTGGGGGTGCTCAAAGGCTCCTTCATATTCATGGCAGACCTAGTCCGGGAGATACAGCGCGATATAGAGATAGACTTCATGCGCACGTCCAGCTACGGCAGCGGCTCCGTCTCTTCAGGAAGAATCAAGCTTCACTTGGGAGTTACCAGCCCCGTAAAGGACCGGAGCGTGCTTATCGTGGAGGACATAGTGGACACGGGCCTGACCACGTCCTACGCCCAGCGGTATCTCCGCCGGAAGGGCGCCGCGTCCGTCAAGGTCTGCGCTTTTCTGGACAAGCCGTCTCGCAGAGAGGCTCCGGTGACCCCGGACTACGTTGGCTGCACCGTGCCGGACAAGTTCCTGGTGGGCTACGGCCTCGACTACGATGAGCGGTATCGCGCTCTGGCAGACATTTACGTATTGACAGGAGACGGCAATGGACCTTAAGGGCCTCATAGAAGTGGCCAGGGGCGACGCCCAAGCGGACCTGGTACTGACCAACGCCCGGATCGTCAACACCTTCACCGGCGAGATCGAGGAGAACAGCGTGGCCGTGCATCGCGGCCGTGTGGCGGGCGTGGGCGACTACACGTGGGCGCGACGAGTCGTGGACCTGGAAGGCAAATTCCTTGCGCCGGGGTTCATCGACGGGCACGTCCACCTGGAGAGCACGTACCTCCACGTCGACCAGTTCGCCAGGGCCGTCGTGCCCAGAGGCACGCTGGCAGCGGTGACGGACCTCCACGAGGTGACCAACGTGTCGGGCCTGGACGGTATGCGTTACATCATGGACTGCGCCCGCAAAGTGCCTGTGGACCTCTTCTTCATGGCCCCGTCCTGCGTTCCCGCCACCCACATGGAGACATCCGGCGCAACGCTGGGCCCGGAGGACATTAAGAAAGCCCTTCGATGGAGGGGTGTCCTGGGTCTGGGAGAGGTCATGAACTTCCCTGGCGTCATCGGCGGCGATGACCATGTACTGGAGAAGGTGCAGGCGGCCCACGGACGGCCCAGGGACGGTCACGCGCCGCGGGTGAGGGGCAAAGCCCTCAACGCCTACCTAGCCCCTATCATAGGCTCTGACCACGAGTCCACAGAGTACGAGGAGGGGTTGGAGAAGCTGCGCCGGGGGATGCGCCTGATGATCAGGGAGGGTTCCTCGGAGAAGAATCTGGAGGAGCTTCTGCCCCTGGTCAACCAGGGAAACTATCACCGGTGCATGCTGGTGGTGGACGACCGGAACGCCTTGGACGTCCTGAAGGAAGGGGACGTGGACGCTGTGGTGCGCAAGGCAATCCGGCTGGGCCTGGATCCCATCAGAGCGATTCAGATGGCCTCCCTCAACGTTGCAGAGTACTTCCGGCTGGAGGGACTGGGAGGCATAGCGCCGGGCTATCACGCCAACATGCTGGTCATCCAAGACCTGGAGGCGCTGGACATCGAGCAGGTCTACTACAGAGGCAAGCTGGTGGCCAAGGACGGGAAGGCGCTGTTCGACGCTGCCCTTCCTCCCAACGACTCGATGGCTCGCACCATGCGCGTAAAGCCCTTCGCCGTTGAGGGGCTGGCATTGAAGTCCAATGCCACCGAGACATACCCTGTGATCGAGATAGTCCCGGGGCAGATAGTGACCCGGAGACTGGACGAGCGCCCCAGCCGAAGCAACGGCAGCATAGTCGCCGACACGGGCCGCGACCTGCTGAAGCTGGTGGTGATGGAGCGGCACCACGCCACGGGTAACGTGGGCATTGGGCTTGTAAAGGGCTTCGGACTGCACAGAGGCGCTCTGGCCACCTCCGTAGCACACGACTCCCACAATATCGTTGTGGTCGGCGTGGACGACGGGGACATATTCGCCGCAATCAAGGAGGTCGAGCAGAACCAGGGCGGGCTGGCGGTGGCGGCGGACGGAATGGCCCAGGCCTCGCTGCCGCTGCCGATTGCCGGGCTGCTTTCGCCGGAACCCCTGGAGACGGTGGCGGCCAAGATTGAGGACCTCGAGAGGCTTGCCCGGGAACTTGGATGCTCGGTACACTCTCCCTTCTCGGTACTCTCCTTCCTCGCCCTTCCGGTTATCCCTGAACTGAAGCTGACGGACATGGGCTTGGTGGACGTGATGGCCGGAAAGCTGCTGGAGCTGGAGTAGCCCGCCATGCCCGCAATCGACGCCATCACATTCGACCTTTGGCAGACCCTCATAATAGACGACCGCGAGCTGGGCAGGGCGAGGACGCAGCGCCGTCTTGAGGGCGCTATTGAAGCCCTCACCGACGCGGGCTACGACTACTCGCTCGACCACCTCCGGGAGGCGTACAGAAGCTGCTTCCGCGCTTGTCGCGTAATACACCACGACGAGAAGGACGTCACCTTCGACGAGCAGGTCAATATGTTCATAGACTTCATCGATGAAGGCCTGTCTCGTCGTCTGGACGGAGACGTGGTGGAGCGGATCACCTACTGGTACGCCGAGTCCTTCTTCGATTTCCCTCCCAGAGTTGACGAGGAGGCCTACGGATGCCTGGAGGAGCTGTCAAAGCAGGGGTACAAACTGGGCATGATATCCAACACCGGCATGACCCCAGGCCGGCTGTTCCGCAGATATCTGGCTCAGCACGATCTCCTTGATTTCTTTCAGGTCCTCACCTTCTCAGACGAGGTGAGGCTCTCCAAGCCTTCTATCGAGATGTTCCACACGACCCTGGACGCTTTAGGAACGTCACCAGACAGGGCAGTCCACCTGGGAGACCACATCGCCAACGACATCCACGGGGGCAACCGGGCCAGTATGTGGACTGTGCTGCTGGGCGACGCGGAGGGCCAGGAGAAGATAGCTACGCCTCACATGACCGTACAGAGCCTGGGAGAGTTCCCACAGGCCCTGCAAGACTCGCCCCTTTTTGGTTAGCCAAGCGCCGGCGTCACAGTACCGGCGGTCCGATGTCATCAAGAACCATCTTGACGCATTGGTCTCTTAGACTCACAATAGAACGAAACCATACAGGAGCGCTTTCCATGGCTACAACACGAGAGAAGTTCTCCAGCCAGGCCTCCCCGGAGCTGCTGGCCGCAATGCGTGATGTTGCGCGGACGGAGGGGCGTCACTTCCAGTCGGTGCTGGAAGACGCCATGCAACAGTACCTTGAAAGCAGAGAGCAAGGCAAGGTTCGCCCGGAGGTAATGGCCCACTACCGCGCCAGCGTCGAAAGGCACCGGCGCCTCTATGAGTTGCTAGCCAAGTGACCCACGACTTCCCCACAATTGAGGAGGTCATTGAGTTCCATGATGCATTAATAAGCGAATTCGGCGGCGCTTTAGGCATCCGTGACGAAGGCGCGCTGGCTTCCGCAATCATGCGGCCACAGATGGGGTACTACGACACCCTAGTTGAGGAAGCAGCCGCCCTCTTGGAGAGCCTGACCATGAATCACCCCTTCGTGGACGGCAACAAGCGAACCGCCTTCGCTACCACCGAAGCGTTTCTTCGCATGAACGGCCACTACATAGACTGCGACAGCGAAGAGGCTCACGCCTTCTTCATGCACTTGTTCGAGACCAACTCGTTCAGATTCGCAGAGCTGGCGGTCTGGCTCGAGGAGCACTTCCGTCCGTTGCGGGAGTCTTGATGACAAGCAAGGTTTATATTGCGGTTAGGCAAGCGCCAGCGTCACAGTAGCGGCTGGCTGTTTTCCACCCTCCCAAAGCGCCGGGCGCGCTGGCTGTAGGCCACCAAGGCCTTTTCAAGCTCCTCCTGGTTGAAGTCAGGCCAGAGGGCGGGCGTGCAATAGTATTCGCTGTACGCCGACTGCCACAGCAGGAAGTTGCTCAGTCTAAGCTCGCCGCCCGTGCGTATAATAAGGTCGGGGTCCGGGATGCCGGCGGTGTAGAGGCGACTGCTGAGCATATTCTCATCTATCTGCTCGGGGGCCACGCCCTCTCTCACCAGGGCGCGTATCGATTCCAGGATCTCCGCCCTTCCTCCGTAGTCAAAAGCCACGTTCAGGGTGATGACGTCGTTGCCCTTGGTGAGATCCACTGCATCGCACACGGCTTTCTGAAGCTGGGGGGAGAGCCTGTCCAACCTGCCCAGGTGCCGCAACCTGACACCCTGCTTGTGCAGTGCCTGGGCCTCTCTGTGGATGACGTCCTGGATGATATCCATCAGCCCGTGTACTTCCTCAGACGGGCGGTCCCAGTTCTCCGTCGAGAAGGCGTAGATGGTCAGGTACTTCACGCCGGCGTCGGAAAAACCTTCTATGACGCGGCGTATGTTCTCAGTCCCGGCCTTGTGTCCGGCTAACCTTGGGAGCCTTCGCTGCCTGGCCCACCTCCCGTTGCCGTCCATAATTATGGCTACGTGCACGGGTATGGGACCCTTTCGGGACCCGTTTTGTATGGTTGCTTGGTTTTGCGATTTCATGGGCTGTCTCGCCCTAGACCTCCAAAACCTCTTTCTCTTTCTCCTCTGCTATGGAGTCCATCTGAGCGATGTGAAGGTCAGTCATCTTCTGCAGTTGGTCCTGGGCGCGCTTGGACTCGTCCTGGGATATCTCCTTGTCCTTCTCCAGCGCCCTCAGCTTTTCAAGTATGCTCCGCCTGATGTTCCGCACCTCCACCCGGCCATCTTCAGCCTTCTTCCGCACCAACCGCACCAGATCCTTGCGGCGCTCCTCGGTAAGCTGAGGTATTGCTAGACGAAGTACGGTCCCGTCGTTGCTGGGATTCAACCCCAGATCGTTCTTCAAGATGGCCTTCTCCACTGCAAGCAGGCTCTTGCGGTCCCAGGGCTGCACCACCAGCAAGCGCGCCTCCGGAACGGTGATAGAGGCCAGCTGGTTCAAGGGAGTAGATGTGCCGTAGTAGTCCACCAGGATATTCTCTATCAGGCCAGGACTGGCTCTCCCGGTCCTGATGACGCTCAACTCCTTCTTCAGCGCCTCCACCGATCTCTTCTTCCTGACGTCCGACTCTTCCAAAACTTCATTGATAGTAACCATTGGCCGCTCCATACGTAGAAAGTTACTATTGCCCAGCGCCGTCCGTAATGAGAGTACCCAGTGATTCGCCCTTGAGTATGCGTGTAAGGCTCTCGGCAATGTACATATCGAAGACCACTATGGGAAGTCTGTTGTCCATACAAAGAGAAAGCGCAGTGGTGTCCATAACATCCAGCCGAAGATTCAGCGCCTCCATATAGGTTATGTGGTCGAATTTCTTGGCCTGGAGATTGACCCTGGGGTCGGAGTCGTACACGCCGTCCACCTGATTTTTGCTCATAAGGAGGACCTCAGCGCCCAACTCCACCGCGCGCAGTCCAGCTGCGGTGTCGGTTGTCATGTAGGGACTTCCGGTGCCGGCGGCGAGAATCACCACCCTGCCCTTTTCCAGATGACGAATAGCACGCCTCCTTATGTAAGGCTCCGCCACCGCCTGCACTGCAAAGGCCGTCTGGGTGCGAGTCGTGATGCCCTCTCTCTCCAGAGCGTCCTGCAGGGCCAACGCGTTGATGATTGTAGCCAGCATACCGGCGTAGTCGGCGGTCGCCCTGTCCATTCCCTGAACGGAGGCTTCCTGCCCCCGCCACCAGTTCCCCGCCCCCACAACAAGCCCCAACTCCACTCCCAACTCCACCGCTTCCTTGATCTGCCGGGCCAGGAAAGACACCGCCTTGGGGTCCACGCCGTAGGGCCGTTCTCCCTTTAGAGCCTCTCCGCTCACTTTGAGCAAAGCTCGACTGTATTTGACACCAGCGTCCGGGATGCCCCTACTCTCCAAGGGCGAACCTTTCAAACCGTCTCACTCGAATGTTTTCCCCAACCTGGCCTACCGTCTCGGTGATCAGGTCTCTTATGGTCTTTGTCGGATCTTTGATGAAGGGCTGCTCCAGCAGGCAGGCCTCTTCAGGGTTTACGGTAAATTCGTCCGGGACCGCTTCGCTGTCCAGGAAGCGAGGAGACATCGCCGCCACCTGCATCGCCAGGTTGTGCACCAGATCCTTGAACTCCGGAGTCCTGGCTACGAAGTCCGTCTCGCAGTTCACCTCAACCAGAGCGCCTACTCGGCCGCCGGTGTGAATGTAGCAGTCAACAGCCCCCTCTTGAGTATCCCGACCGGCCTTCTTGCCGGCAAGGATTACTCCCTTCTGACGCAGCAGCTCCGCGGCCTGGGCCACGTCGCCGCCCGCCTCCTCCAGGGCTCGCTTACAGTCCATTATCCCTGCGCTGGTCTGTTCCCTCAACGCCTTTATAGCTTCTACTGACGCCTGAACCATATCTCTATACATCCCCCTGCTGCTCAGCACCGTTTTCGTCCTGGTCCTGTAGCATCTCTTGTATATCCTCATCGTCCAAATCCGCCTCTTCCTCCGCCGCCAGCGTCATGGCAAGCTCCCTGCGCCTGTTCATGCCGTCGCCAACGGCGTCGGCCATGCGAGCAGTCACCAGGCTGATGGAGCGTATAGCGTCATCGTTGCCGGCAATAGGATAGTCCACCAGGTTCGGGTCGCCGTCGGTATCAACTATGGCGACTATGGGAATGCCCATTCGACGGCCCTCCGCCACGGCTATCTTCTCCCTGCCTATGTCCACCACGAAAAGCGCGCCGGGCAGTCGAGTCATTTCCTTGACGCCGCCGAAGTTCCTGTTCAACCGCTCTATCTCGTCCTCCAGCTTCAGGCCTTCCTTCTTGGTGAGAAGACCGAACCCACCACGCGCCTGCCGCTCTTCCAAGCGTACCAAGTGGTCGATACGGCCCTGGATGGTTGGGAAGTTGGTCAGCATGCCGCCAAGCCACCTGTGCTTGACGTAGAACATCTCGCACCTTTTGGCCGCCAGCTCTATGGAGTCCTGGGCCTGCCGCTTGGTGCCCACAAAGAGGACGCTATCTCCGCCCGCTACGACGTTAGATATGAACTGGCGCGCCCGATCCAGGAGGTACATAGTCTGCTGCAGGTCTATGATGTGGATCCCGTTCCGCTGGGCGAATATGAATTGCTTCATCCGAGGATGCCATCTCTGGGTTTGATGCCCGAAATGCACCCCGGCTTCCAGTAATGACTTCATTGTCAGCGTCTCTTGAGGCTGAGGCGCTGGCTCCCGCTCTTCCGATACGACCATAAGACCTGCCTTCCTACTCCTTACAGGCACAAGCCCACACGATAATTTTCGCCAAGTATATCACATCAAGCTGCCAGGGACAATCATGGCAGCCCATACCACATCAAACGGACACTCTTGTGGCGGCCTCCGAATTTTCTGGCAGACGTTCGTCCTTGGAAAGCCTCTGCATTGACGCCGCCAAGCCAGCCACACAGACTTGCTCTACCTCATATCCAGGCTGATGTCCATCGCTGTGACTGAGTGGGTGAGAGCGCCCACGGATATTAGGTCCACCCCCGTCTCGGCAACGGCTCTTACGGTCTCCAGGTTGATTCCGCCTGAAGCCTCCAAGAGGCACCTGCCTCCCGACATCGCCACCACCTGCCTCATCTCCTCGGGGGACATATTGTCCAGCATAATGACATCGGCGCGGGCCTCCAGCGCCTCCCTGGCCTCCTCAATAGACTCCACCTCTACCTCAACCCTGAGCATGTGCGGCGAGTTCTCCCTGGCGCGGCTCACTATCTCCGCCAGCCCAAGCTCCTGGGCGCGCAGAGCGGCAATGTGGTTGTCCTTGATGAGGATGCCGTCGGCCAGGTTGTAGCGATGGTTGTGGCCGCCCCCGACTCGCACGGCGTACTTCTCCAACTGACGAAGCCCCGGCACCGTCTTGCGCGTATCGATGATGCTGGCCTTCGTCCCTTGCACCGCCTTCACGTGGGCGGAGGTCGCCGTTGCGATGCCGCTGAGTCGCTGAACGAAGTTCAGGGCCACCCGCTCGCCCTTGAGGATGCCGGCGATGCTCCCCTCCACCTCCGCCACCACGTCCCCAGGGGAGACATCAGAGCCGTCGGACGCCAGCACGCGGGTATGAACAGAGGGATCAGTCTGTCGGAAGACCTCCAGAGCTACCTCAATGCCGGCGATGACGCCCGTGGTCTTGGCGACGATCAATCCTAGCCCGCGGATGTCCGGCGGGATCAGGGAGTCGGTGGTGATATCGCCCTGGCCCAAGTCCTCCTCCAGCGCACGCTCTACGATGGCCTTAACCGAGGATGTGATTTGAAGCATTGCAGAGTATATTCTCCTCGCAGCCTGGTCAGCGATAAGCCTCCCACCGGTGACGTACAGCTTGGAGTGTCACTAAACTATCCCGGTCATCTATGGTATACAGAATCCTGTAATCCCCGACTCGCAAGCTGTACTCCTCCCGACCTGTAAGCTTCTTAGCGCCTTGCTGCCTGGGATTGTCACCAAGGGAATAAGCCTTTTCCCTGATTCGGGCACTCTCTCTTGACGAAAGTCGGGACAGTTCCCTCCAAGCGGAGCGAGAGAACCGGACTCGATATGTCACCCTGCCAAGGAGGTCTCTCCCATTCTAGCCATGAGCTCCTCGATGGGGTACGAAGGCTCACCCTCTCGGTCTCGTATGATGGCAATGTCCAGAACATCCTCCCGGAGGTAGGGATAGTCCAGTAGCCGTGAAGCAACCAGTCTCTTCTCTGCCTTCGACAAGGACTCAAGAGCCATCATAAAGACCTCTGCCCTGCTCTCCTTGCCATCAGCCTTCATTGGCACCCCTATCTGCCAAGTTCTTCTCAAGTGGTCGGGCAGGCTCTGTCTCGCACTCTCGGACGAGCCCAATATCCAGCACCTCTTCTCGGAGCTGGGGGTCATCAAGCAGCCGAGAAACTACCACCCTCTTCTCCGCCTTTGACAGGGACTCAAACGCCTTCATGAAGACCTCAGCCCTGTTTGCTTTGCCGTTCATTGCTAGACCTGTCCCACCACATTCAGAGAGTCTCTTAGGAATGTGCCAAGCCCCTCTCCCCTTACACCTCTTTCAGCATACGCTCCAGGGCAACGCGGGCGTTGTGGGCAGTCTCGTCGTCTACGGTGATGCGGTTGATCACCTCTCCGGCCACAAGTCGCTCCAGGGACCACAGCAGGTATGCCGGGTGGGTGCGATACATGGTGGAGCAGGGGCAGACAACCGAGTCCAGACAGAAGACCAGCTTGTCCGGGTTCTCCAGGGCAATGCGATTGACCAGGCTTATCTCGGTGCCCACGGCCCACTTGCTCCCCGAAGGCGCCTCGTTGATGGTCCTGATGATGAACTCCGTGGAGCCGTCGCAGTCGGCGGCCTTCACCACGTCCATCACGCACTCCGGGTGCACAATCACGTTGATGTCCGGGTAGGCGGCCCTGGCCTTTTCTATCTGGGCCACGCTGAAGCGGGTGTGCACCGAGCAGTGTCCCTGCCACAGGACCACCTTCGACTTCTGAAGCTGCTCAGGCGTGCTGCCGCCCAGGGGCTTGAATGGGTTCCACACGACCATATCGTCCAGCCCAACGCCCAACTTCAGACCGGTGTTGCGTCCCAGGTGCTGGTCCGGGAAGAAGACTATCCGCTCTCCACGCTCATAGGCCCACTTAAACACAGCCGGGGCGTTGCTGGAGGTGCACACAATGCCGTTGTTTCGGCCGCACAGGGCCTTGATTGCGGCGGTGGAGTTCATGTAAGTAATGGGGATTATGCCTCCGTCGCCAAGGATCTCGGTTAGGTCGTCCCAGCAGTCGAGGACATCGTCGGTGCGGGCCATGTCCGACATGGAGCAACCGGCGGTGATGTTGGGCAGAATGACCTTCTGATGGGGCGCGCTGAGGATGTCCGCCGTCTCCGCCATGAAGTGGACACCGCAGAAGACGATGTACTCGGCCTGAGGCTGGGCCGCGGCCTGCTGGGAGAGCTTCAGGGAGTCGCCACGGAAGTCGGCGAACTGAACGACCTCGTCCCGCTGATAGTGATGGCCCAAGACCACGACGCGGCTGCCCAGGATGCTCCTGGCCTCTCGGATGCGGCGCTCCAACTCCTCGCCACCGAGGTAGTGGTACTCTGCCGGAATGCTCTGCCAGCTCACGACGGCGGCGAACTCCTCCGCCAGAGGCTTCACGTTCAGCGGCTCATCAATGCGACAGAATGCTGACTGCTCCGTTTCCGTTAGAGGAATATATGGAAGTTTCTCTGTAGTTGTCATTTGATCACTCCACCTTAATTTACGAAATTGCGGGCTAGTTGGCTAAAGCGCCCTGAAGGGACCAGGGACTGGTCTTTCCAATGCTCACGCTTACCACTTCTCCCAAGAGGTCGGCTTGGCTGGGGAAGAACACCAGTTTGTCGCTGCGAGTTCTCCCCTGCCACTGACCCTTGCTATGGCTATCCACCAATACATCCACTGTGCGTCCCAGCAGGCCGGCGTTGATGTCGGCGGCAATACTCTCTTGCAGGTCCTCAATGGCCTGAAGCCTGGCTTTCTTCTCGTCGACTGGAACGTCGTCTTCCATCTTGCGGTCGGCAATTGTGCCGGGCCTTGTCGAATAGGCGGCCGCGTGCACCTTGTCGAACCTGGTCTCCCGAATGAGGTCCAGAGTGGCCTGGAAATGCTCGTCCGTCTCCCCCGGAAAACCGACGATGACGTCGGTACTCATGGAGACGTTGGGCACAGCTGACCGAATCCTGTCGACCAGCCGACGGTAGTCGTCACGGGTGTAGCTCCGACGCATGTTCTTCAATACCGTGTCATCTCCCGCCTGGAAGGGTAGATTGAAATGTTCGCACACCTTGGGCGAATCTGCAACCGCCTGGATTATGCGGTCGCTCATAAAGCGAGGATGGGAGGTGAGAAAGCGAATCCGCTCCAGGCCGTCGATGGGATGTACCGCCTCCAGCAGGTCTGCCAGGTCCGGCTCGTCCGGCAGGTCGAGGCCGTATGCATCGACAGTCTGGCCCAGAAGTGTGACCTCCCTGACGCCGCGCTGCACAAGAAGCTCCACCTCCCTTACAACGTCGTCTACCGGGCGACTCTTCTGCCGGCCGCGCCTGTATGGGATGATGCAGAAGGAGCAGAACTCGTCGCACCCGTGAATGATGGGCACGTAGGTGGTGACCTGCGGCCTGACGGGGGCCAGGTTCTGCAGGCAGCCCTCGGTGTCCATACCAAATCGACCTCCAATGAGGTCGATGAGCGGTGCATACTGCTGGGGCGACATGAATACGTCTACGTAAGGGTAGCGGCGCTCGAGCTCGGTGGTCTTGGGGCCGACCATGCACCCCATCAGGGCGACGATCCGCTCAGGATCCCGCTGCTTGAGGGGCTTGAGGGACGTGATCATGCCAGTGACCTTGTCCTCGGCGCTCTGCCGCACGACACAGCTGTTCAGGACAATGACGCCCGCCTCTTTGGGCGAGGCGCACTCCCGGTAGCCAAGCCCCTCCAAGGCTCCGGCGAGCCGCTCGGAGTCGGCCTTGTTCATCTGGCAACCGATGGTCCAGATATAGTAGCTCTGGGAACTCATCTGGGTTTGTGGCATTTGTGCTTTACCCTGGCGTTTAATAGGGCTGGCGGAGGGAATGGGATTCGAACCCATGAGAGAGCTTTCGCCCCCTAACCGCTTAGCAGGCGGCCGCACTAGGCCACTATGCGATCCCTCCTGCCTGTATGTTAAATATAGCAGAAGGAACGCGCTGCTACAAGGTTTTGATTAGCTTGCTTCCGGCAACGCCCAGTGGTACATTCCCATAGCTTGAATCCCAAAGAGAACAGTTAAGGAGAGGTTTAGAGGATGAGTAGATTTGTTGTGCTTTACCGGGCCCCCATGACGGCCAGGGAGCAGATGTCGAAGGCCACTCCGGATGACGGAAAGGCGTGGATGGACTGGTTCGGGCAGTGGGGTGAGGGCGTCATTGATTTCGGAGGAATGCTGGACTTAGGGACGAGAGTAGGCGTCTCCGGGAGCTCCCAGGGAGATCCAAACGTAACTGGATTCTCAATCCTGGAAGCGGATAGCATGGAGGCGGCGATTGCTATGGTGCAGAGTCACCCCCACCTGCGCTTCGCCGAAGGCTGCGAGATCGAGGTGCGCGAGTACCTGACCCCACCGATGTGATCTGCTGCTACAAGGCTGTGGCCGCCCTGTGATGAAATCGCCCGTTATCTGTGATAACCTTTAGCCAAGGTTGTGAAACATGACCATAACCGCCGACGTACACAGGATTTTTGCAGACGCCCGCCAGGTACACTCCGAGGCGCTTGAACGGCTGGAGCAAGGCGACATTCGTGACGCCGCCGAGAAAGCGTGGTGCGCCACGCTGCGGGCCACCAACGCCCTGATACTGGCGCACACCGGCGAGGAACCAGAAAGAACTACCTACAGCAGGATTGGTTTGGAGAGACTGGCCCAAAGAGACAGCCAAGTCCAGTCTCTGGTGAATCGCTACTACTCTAGGCAGAGCTCCCTACATGGCGACTGTTTCTACCTCGGCATATGCGAACCGGTTGACCTCATTGAGCGGCGCATCCGCGAGACCATCCAGTACATCATGGACGCAGAGGCGCTGGCAGGCGCCTGATCGCTTGTCGTCCGTGATAACCTTTAGCCAAGGTTGTGAAACGTGACCATAACCGCCGACGTACACAGGATTCTTGCAGACGCCCGCCAGGTACACGCCGAGGCGCTTGAACGGCTGGAGCAAGGCGACATTCGTGACGCCGCCGAGAAAGCGTGGTGCGCGACTCTGCGGGCCACCAACGCCCTGATTCTGGCGCACACCGGCGAGGAACCAGAAAGAACTACCTACAGCAGGATTGGTTTGGAGAGACTGGCCCAAAGAGACAGCCAAGTCCAGTCTCTGGTGAATCGCTACTACTCTAGGCAGAGCTCCCTACATGGCGACTGTTTCTACCTCGGCATATGCGAACCGGTTGACCTCATTGAGCGGCGCATCCGCGAGACCATCCAGTACATCATGGACGCAGAGGCGCTGGCAGGCGCCTGATCGCTTGTCGTCCGTGATAACCTTTAGCCAAGGTTGCTACCCATGACCATAACCGCCGACGTACACAGGATTTTTGCAGACGCCCGCCAGGTACACTCCGAGGCGCTTGAACGGCTGGAGCAAGGCGACATTCGTGACGCCGCTGAGAAAGCGTGGTGCGCGACTCTGCGAGCCACCAACGCCCTGATTCTGGCCCACACCGGCGAGGAACCACTCAAGACCTTGGAGACCAGAGTCGGGTTGGACGCACTGGCGCACAACGACAACCGGCTCAAGATATTGGTGGGGCGCTATTTCACCAGGCAAGGGCAACTGCACGGTCAGTGCTTCTACCTCGGCCTCTGCGAACCCCTTGAGGTGACGGGGCGGCGCATTCGCGAGACCATCCAGTACATCATGGACGCAGAGGCGCTGGCAAGTTCTTAGGCCAGCCCCTCACACCAGCAGGTTGACGGGGTTCTCCAGCAGTCGCTTGACCTCCACTGCAAACTCGGCGGCCTGCGCGCCGTCGGCGACGCGATGGTCGGTGGAGAGGGTAGCCTTCATCACCTGGGCAACGGTAATCTGGTCGTCCCGCACCACCGGTTGCTTGCGCACCGTACCCACTGCCAGGACCGCGGCCTGCGGCGGGTAGATGATCGCTGAGAAGGCATCGACATCGAACATTCCCATGTTGCTGATGCTGAAGGTGCCCCCTGTATAGTCCTCCTCACGCAGGACGCCGGCTTGGGCGCGCTCCACCACCTCACGACTGGTTTTGGAGATGTCCGCCAGGGACTTGTCCCGGCAATCGCCAAGGGACAGCACCAGCAGACCCTGCTCAAGAGCGACGGCAATCCCGATGTTCACCTGCTTGTACACCCTCAGGTGGTCACCCTGGAATGAGGAGTTGAAGGTGGGGTACTTGACCAGGGCAAGGGCGCACGCCTTGATGATCATGTCGTTGATGGAGACGCGGGCCTCGCCGGCCAGCTTCTCGTTCAGTTGCTGTCTGAGGGTCAGCGCCAAGGTCATATCCACATCGGCGGTGACGTAGAAATGGGGCGCCTCCTGCATACTCTGAACTGTCCTGCGGGCGATGGTCTGCCGCATTCTGGACATCTGCATGATCTCGAAGTCCGGGCCTCCTGCTGCGGCAGATGCTGGGACCGCTTGTGCAGCAGGCGCGACTGGGGCAGTCTCCGTCGCTTGCGAGTCGAATGCAAGAACGTCGTCGCGGGTGATACGCCCGCCCGGGCCGCTTCCGCTGATCCGCGCCAGGTCGATGCCCTTTTCCTCAGCCAGCCTGCGCGCCAGCGGGGATGCCCTCACCTGCTCGGCGGCGGCAGGAACCTCGGCTGCTACAGCCTCTTCTACAACGGCCGGCGCTTCCTGCGGGGCCTCGGTCTCGGTTGGCGCTGCGGGGGCCGACTCAAGGTCCGGCAGAGGCTCCCCGGGACTCCCGATTACGGCAATGGTCTGGCCGACCGGAACGGTCTGCCCTTCGCCGACTACAGTCTTCAGCAGAACGCCGGAGGCGAAGGCCTCCATCTCCACAATGGCCTTGTCGGTCTCGATCTCCGCAATGGGTTCTCCCCGGCTGACCTCGTCCCCCTCCTGTTTCAGCCAGCGGACGATGGTGCCCTCCTGCATGTCGAAGCCCATCTGAGGCATAACGACTGTAGTTGCCACTTTATTGCGCCTCCTAACCGAAGATGCTGCTAGCTCAACATTTGCTCGACGGCCCGGATGACCTTGTTCTCGTCCGGAATGGCAGACTGCTCCAGGTAGCGGGAGTAAGGCATTGGCGCCTCTGCGCCGGCCACCCTCGTCACGGGCGCGTCCAGAGAGTCGAAGGCTCTGGCCTGTATCAGGTCCACGACCGTGGCCCCAAAGCCGCCCGTGTACCACGTCTCCTCCACGACGACTGCGCGGCCCGTCTTCCTCACCGACTCCAGAACAGTGTCGGCGTCCAGGGGAGACAGGGTACGCAGGTCCACCACCTCGGCGCTTATGCCGCGGGACTCAAGCTCCTCCGCAGCCCTCATTGCCACCACAGCCATGCGTGCGTAGCCCACGATGGTCACGTCGCTGCCGGTTCTCTTGACGTCCGCCCTACCGAATGGAATGACGTAGCGCTCGTCCGGCACCTCACCGCGTGTGCCGTAGAGGAGGGCGTGTTCCGCGAAGATTACCGGGTCCTCTTGCTGCATGGAGTACCTGAACAGGCCCAGGGCGTCGTAAGGCGTGGAGGGCACTGCCACCCTCAACCCGGGCACGGAGGCAAACCAACCCTCCAGACTCTGCGAGTGGGTGGCCGCCACCGAAGCTCCGCCGCCGGTCACGGTTCGTATCACGAGGGGCGAAGTCAGCTGTCCACCTGACATATAGCGAAGCTTGGCGGTGTGGTTCACTATCTGGTCCATTGCCAGAAGGCTGAAGTTGATGGTCATCAGCTCCACGATAGGTCTCAAGCCGGCCATTGCCGCTCCAGTACCCGCTCCGACTATCACGGACTCGGCTATGGGTGTCTCGCGGATGCGCTTTGGCCCGAACTCCGCCAGCAGTCCCCTGGTTACGGCGTACGCGCCCCCGTACTCTCCCACGTCCTCGCCCATGAGGAAAACCCGCTCATCCTGCATGGCCTCTCTAAGGGCCCGGGTTACTGCGTCCCTGTAGGTGATCTGAGGCATGTCTTACTCCGCGTAGATGTCCTCGAATAGCGCGTCGGGTTCAGGGAAGGGACTTTCGTCTGCGAACTTGATGGCTTCTTCAACTTCCGCCTCAACCTCGCTATTGAGCGTATCCAACTCCTCACCGGACGCCAACCCGTCTTCCAATAGCTGGTTCCTGTACACGGGGAGCGGGTCTCTCAACCGCCACCGCTCCTCCTCCATCTTGGTCCTGTACTCTGCGGGGTCGGCCATAGAGTGGCCCCGGAATCTGTAGGCCATAGCCTCTATGAAGAATGGCTTGCCCTGAGTCCGCGCACGCTCCACCGCCTCCTGCGTGACCTCGCGCACCGCCATTATGTCCATGCCGTCCACCCTCTTGGATGGAATCTTGTAAATGTCGGCAGCCTTGTAAATCTCGTCGTGAAAGACCAGGGTCTCCTCAACGGGCGCGCCCATGCCGTACAGGTTGTTCTCGACGAAGAAGATGACCGGCAGCTCCCACAGGGACGCCAGGTTCAGCGACTCGTGGAACTCCCCCTCGTTGATTGCGCCATCTCCAAGGTAGACCAGCACCGCGCTGTCTTCGCCCTTGTACTTCGAGGCCAGCGCCAGCCCGACGGCCAGGGGAAGCTGCCCTCCGACTATCGCATAGCCACCCATGAAGTTCCTGCCGGCGTCGAAGAGGTGCATGGAGCCGCCCTTGCCCTTGCTGGACCCGGTAGCCTTGCCAAACAGCTCAGCCATAACGGCCTTGGAATCCATGCCGCGGGCCAGGGCGTGGCCATGGTCGCGGTAGTGGGTGACTATGTAGTCCTTGGGTTCGAGGGCGGATATGGAGCCTACGGCTATAGCCTCCTCGCCTATGTACAGGTGGAGGAAGCCGCGGATCTTCCCCAGCATATACTGCTCCGCGCACCTCTCCTCGAAGATCCTTATGAGAAGCATCTGCCTGTAGAAGTCTATCAGACGGCTCTTGTCCAGCGTCTCCTGAAGCTTCATCCAGCTATACTCCGATTTAGACTCGCTCTGATACTAGATATGAATGGCCTCGCCATTGGCTGCCAGGGCCGCCTCCTTGACCGCCTCCGAAAGCGTGGGGTGGGAGTGCACCAGCAGACCCAACTCGTTGACGCTGCCTTCAAGCATGCCGGTTATGGCAATCTCCGGCAGCACCTCCGTGACCTCCGGCCCAATCATGTGCGCCCCGATAATCTCGTCCGTATCGGCGTCCACCACCAACTTCACCATTCCCTCAGATTCTCCAAGGGCCAGGGCCTTTCCGTTGGCCTGGAAGGGGAATTTGCCTATCTTGACGCTGCGCTCCATCTCCCCGGCTTCCTTCTCAGTATAGCCGAAGCTGGTCACCTGCGGGTTGCAATAGGTGGCGCGTGGCATCTTCTTGTAGTCCAGGGCCGGGCTGCGGATTCCTGCTATGCCCTCAACTGCAAGGACTCCCTGGGCCATAGCCACGTGCGCCAGCAGCATCTTACCTGTAACGTCGCCAATGGCGTAGATGTTGGGGACGCTGGTCCGCATAGTATCATCCACCCTGATGAAGCTGCGCTCCACTTCAATGCCAGCCTGCTCCAGGCCAATGCCGTCGGTGTTGCCCTGCACCCCGGCAGCTACCAGCACCCTCCGGCAGTCCAGCGAGGCGCTACCGTCCGGGGTCTCCACGGTCAGGGTGACTCCCTCCGGGGTTCTCTTGACATCCGTCACCCTGGAGCCGGTGAGCGCCTTTATGCCCTGCCGCGAGAAGGACCTCTCAAGCTGTCGGCTGATCTCCTCGTCTTCGCTGGGCAGCAGGTGAGGCATCATCTCCACCACGGTGACCTCCGCGTCGTAGGCGCGGTACAGGTATGCGAACTCCACCCCGGTGGCTCCCCCACCCACGATGACAACGGGCGACGGCGCTTCTGGAAGCTCAAGTGCCTCCCTGCTGGATATGACGACATCGCC
The DNA here is from genome assembly GCA_965218945.1 of Dehalococcoidia bacterium. GTDB lineage: Bacteria > Chloroflexota > Dehalococcoidia > Lucifugimonadales > UBA2985 > DAOUJW01. The sequence goes on along the minus strand of OZ244718.1, from coordinate 789,478 downwards.
GTCAATCTCCAGGCCAGGCACGGGCCGCGGACGCGTACCGGTAGCAACGATGATGTTCTTCGCCGTAATGGTCCGGGCATCGCCGTCCACGGCTATGGTGCTGGCGTCCTCAAGCCGGGCGAACCCGTTGATCAGGTCAACCTTGTTCTTCTTCAGAAGCGACTTCACGCCATTGGTGAGGCGTCTGACCACCGTACGGCTTCTGCTGATGGCCGTGCCGAAGTCGTAGCTCAGGTTGTCGTAGGAGATTCCGAACTCTGCGGCGCGCTTGAACAGGGACAGCACCTCGGCGTTCCTGAGGAGGGACTTGCTGGGTATACAGCCCCAGTTGAGGCATACGCCACCCACCTCATCCGCCTCCACAACGGCAGTCTTCAGGCCAAGCTGGCCGGCCCTGATAGCGGCCACGTAGCCGCCCGGGCCCGCCCCGACAACCACAACGTCGTATTCTGCATCCGGCATCCAAGCCGCCTTCCACTGCGTATCGCAGCAAGATTCCCTAGCAGTATATCATCCAGATACGAATCTCTCCAACAACATTCCTGACACCCCGTTTGACATTCCCGCTACGGCGTCATAGGGTATTGGAGGGTCGCCAGTACGACCCTTTTCGCCAAGAGATCAACAACAAAGTCAGGAGAGCAGAGAGTGACTTTCAGAAACCCGCCAAGCGCTGAGGAGAAGTCCCTGCTGGAGAGAGCGCGTAAGCATCTGCCGGGCGCGCAACTCGGCAACATCAAGTCGGATTTTGAGGACGGCTTCATAGTGAAGGAGGGCCGTGGCTCCAAGCTGTACGACTTCAGCGATAACGAGTACATCGACTACCTGATGGGGTCGGGGCCGATGATACTGGGACACGCTCACCCGGCCGTTCTGGACGCCGTGCGGGAGTGGCTGGACAAGGGCAGCACCTATTTCATCACCAGCGCGCCGGCCATTGAGCTGGCAGAGGAGGTGTGCCACGCCGTTCCCTGCGCCGAAAAAGTGCGATTCACCACCAGCGGCACGGACGCGACCTTCCAGTCCCTCCGGGCCGCGCGTGCCTTCACCAAGAGGGACAAGATTCTCAAGTTCGAGGGCGGGTATCACGGCACACACGACTACGCCCTGATGAGCATGGCCCCTTCCAGGCTGCTGGACTTCCCACAGCCCCTGCCCGGCTCCGCAGGCATACCCAGCGCTATACAGGAAACGGTGCTGATAGCGCCGTTCAACAACCTGGACGCAACGGAGCGCATAATCGCCGAGAACCGGGACCAGCTTGGAGCCGTCATAGTGGAGCCGTTGCAGCGCATCATTCCCCCGGCGCCGGGCTTCCTGGAGGGGCTCCGGGAGGTGACGGCACGCTACGACATCCCCCTGGTCTTCGACGAGGTGGTCACGGGATTCCGACTCGCCTACGGCGGCGCACAGGAGTGGTATGGCGTTCAGCCGGACCTGGCCGCAATAGGCAAGGTAGTGGGCGGAGGATACCCCCTTGCGGCGGTGTGCGGCCGCGCAGACATCATGCGGCACTACGACGCCTCGGAGTCGCAGGGTGAGGAGTTCATACCGCAGATAGGCACTCTCAACGGCAATCCCATCGCCGCCGTCGCCGGCCTGGCCACTCTGGCCGAGCTGAGGAAACCGGGGGCGTACGAGCAATTGCGCACGACGGGTAGTCGGCTGCGAACTGCCCTGGAAGAGGCGCTGCGGCAGGCGGAGGTCCCGGCCCAGGTCGTTGGCGATGACACCATCTTCGACGTGTACTTCACCGATCAGGAGATCAGCGACTATCGCTCCACTCTCTCGGCCTCAAGTGAGACCATGCAACGATTCAACCGCCTGCTGCTGGGAAGCGGCATTGTGAAGGGAACCCAGAAGTTCTACATGTCCCTGGCGCACACGGAGGAGGACATTCAGGCCACCATTCAGGCTTACAGGGACGTTGCGGAGCAACTGAGGAGCGGATAACAAAACGGCGGGACGGCCTTGATAGCCGTCCCGCCAAAATATCTGACCTAAGGCTTCAGGCTCAGGCTGAGCCGCCCGATATCGCCGGGAGGAAGTGTATCTCGCTGTTCTCCTGGACCTTCTCCAGCATCCCCAGGTTGGCCGTCTCCCCGTCTATGATGACCGCCAGGCCCGGCATTATGTCGTCCTCGTAGCACAGCTCTTCCTTGATGCCCGGGAATTCCTTCTCCAGGTTGTTCACCACCTGGCGCACATTGGCGCCGCCAACCTGGACCTGCTCCTGCCCGTTGGTTATTCTCTGCATTCTGGGTGGAATCCACACATCTGGCATATCTATCTCCCCGAGTCGCTGCCGTTGCTGTTCTTCTCCTCCAAAGCCTCCAGTATCCGCCCCGGCGACATCGGAAGCTGCGTCATCCTGACGCCAATGGCGTTGCCGACGGCGTTGGCAATCGCTGCCATTGGGGGAACCAGTGGAAGCTCCGCCACTCCACGGACTGAGAAGGGATGGCCTCCGTGCGGGACCTCGACTATCACGGTGTCAATCATGGGCAGGTCAAGGCTGGTGGGCATCCGGTAGTCCAGGAAGCTGGAGTTGACCATCTGGCCCTGGTCATTGAAGAAATACTCCTCGTTGAGGGCCCAACCGATGCCCTGCACCGCTCCGCCCTGAATCTGGCCTTCCACGTAGCTCGGGTGAATAGCCTTTCCGCAGTCCTGGACTGCCGTGTAGCGGAGTATGTCGACCTTGCCGGTTTCCGGGTCCACCTCAACGTCCACGATGTGCGTAGCGAAGGCGTTGCCGTTGCGGCGGTCGTTGACTGTAGCCCGGCCCACTATGGGGCCGCCGTTCAGGTTGAGCCTCGCGGCCATCTCCTTAAAGGTGATCCGGAGGTCGGGATCCGTCCGGTGGCTCAGCGCGCCGTCCTGGTATTCCACGTTCTCCACGGAGGTCTCCCAGATGGTGGCCGCGCGCTGCATCATCTGGCGTTTGATGTCCTGGCCAGCCTCGTAGCAGGCCAGTCCGGTCTTGTAGGCGACGCTGCTTCCTCCCGTAGGAGAGGTGAAGCCGATGGAGTCGGTGTCTCCCACGGAGGGATTCACGTCCTCAGCCGCGATGCCCAGCACCTCGGCCAGCTGCATGGCTACCACAACCCTGCTGCCACCGATGTCCGGCGACCCCTCAACCAAGCTGACCGAGCCGTCGGAGTTGACGCTGGCAATGGCGCTGGCAGGCCCACCGCCGTTGCCCCAGAAGCCGCTGGCTACGCCCCTGCCCCGGTAAGGCCCCTCCAGGGGCGCAGCGTAGTGGGGGTGATCTCTGGTCGCCTCCAGCGTTTCCACGTTGCCTATGGTTCCGAAGACCGGCCCCACAATCTGCCGCGTGCCCTCCTTGGAGGCATTGAGCATCCTGAACTTCAGGGGGTCCATGGAGATCTTCTGGCAGATCTCGTCCACCACCTGCTCCACCGCAAAGGCGGCTGCGGGAGCGCCGGGCGCTCGGTACGCGGCAACCTTTGGCTTGTTCACAACCACGTCAACAGCGTCGATGTGGCCGTTGGGAATGTCGTAAGGAGCGAACATGCACCTGGCTCCGCCTCCAACCGGCGAGCCTGGGAAGGCGCCTGCTTCGTACACCAGCGTGGCCTCGGCTGCGGTGATGTGCCCGTCCTTGGTGGCGCCCATCTTCACACGGATGTTGGTTCCGGATGTCGGACCCGTGCCCTCGAACACCTCGATGCGGCTCATGGTCACCTTCACCGGCTGCCGGGCCTTTCGGGAAAGGGCAGCCGCCACCGGCTCAACGTAGGTTATAGTCTTCCCGCCGAATCCGCCGCCAATCTCCATGGGAATGGCCTTCACCTTGGACACGGGAACACCAAGCAGGTTCGCCGTCTGCTCCCTTATGGCAAACTGGCCCTGGCTGCTTGACCATAGAGTTATGTTGCCTTCCATGTCCCACAGCGCCGTGGCCGTATGAGGCTCAATGTAGCCCTGGTGAACGGCCTCCGTGCTGAACTCTCTCTCCACGATTACGTCCGCTTCCTGGAATCCCTTTTCTATGTCACCCAAACGATGCTGGAAGTGCTTGCCGACGTTGGAGCCTCCGGCGCCGTCATCGCTGGTGCCGCCGGCTCCCGTGGCTTCCGGCACTGTAACAAGCCCCTCGTGCAGGAGCGGGGCGTCCTCCTTCATGGCCTCCCTGGAGCTGAGCACCGGAGGGAGCACCTCGTAGTCCACCTCAATGAGGGAAAGTGCCTCTTCTGCAACGTGAAGGCTGGTGGCGGCTACGGCGGCCACGGCGTGCCCCTTGTACAGCGCCTTCTCATTGGCCAGGCAGTTCCGGCTCATAAACCCTATGTTCCTGATCTCCCCCTCGCCAACGTCGGACGCCTTATCGGAGATCTGCACAAGGTCCTTGGAGGTCACCACGGCCTTTACGCCCGGCAGCTCCATAGCCTTGCTGGTGTCTATGGACTTGATCCGGGCGTGCGCATGGGGACTCCTGAGAATCTTGCCATAGAGAAGTCCGGGTAGATTGATGTCGGCTCCGTAGCGGGCGCGGCCCGTGACCTTGTCCAGACCGTCGTGGCGAATGGGCCTTGTGCCAACCACGTTGTATTCCTGGTTCGAAAGAACGATGTTCGGCTTGTAATCCAGCATAACTCCTCCTAAATCTTGGCTACAGCGATTCTTTATGTTACGAAAAGTCTAGGCTCAACGCCTAATTTACCACAAACCACACTTCTCAACCAGTCCAGGACGGCATCAGTCCGGCTACGGCTGGGTCGGGATACGACCGGAGGCCATAAGCCACATGCGGGCTATCTCCGGCCCGATGAACTTGAACGTGCCCCTCAGCTCCTTCTGGAGAAGCGCCAGATTGTCTCCGGGCAGCACTCTGTAAAACCAGTTGCAAAAGGAGTGGTGCTCGCTCTGCAAGCCCTGGATGATGCGGGCGTTGACTATGCACGCCTCAATCTTCTTGCGATTGCGAACGATGGACGCGTCCTGGAGCAAGCGCTCCACATCCTGGGGACCCATTGCAGCCACGTCGTCGATGCGCCAACCGTTAAAGGCGTTGCGGAAGAAGTCGCGCTTGGCCAGTATCATGTGCCAGTTGAGGCCGGCCTGGAATATCTGAAGGCTCATAACCTCAAAGAGAGTGTCGTCGTCATCCGTGGGCCTGCCCCATATCTCACTGGCGTACCACTCCCTCAGCGGGTTGCCCCGGGCCCATTCATCTATCTGTCGTCTATCTTCATCCGGCGAGACCAAACTGCCCTCCTGCTAAGTCGTACCGCGCCTCTGTAGTCTTGGTAAGGCGTTTAGAACACGTCCAGGGTGAACGCCATGCCCGCCGGCGACTCCTTGAAGTCCAGCACAGCTGTGGTCAGCCCGTCCGCCAGACCGGCGTCCATCAGCAGAATGTTGATTCCCTGGTAGGAGACCACGTAGTCGTCCTCCCCCTCATCGTCAATGACTATCCCGAAGTCACCCTCGCCCTTCCAGACCGGGGGCATGGCTAGCCTGAGCATCTTGCCGGGCGCGAGGGTACGCGTCTCCAGTATGCGCTTCAGTTCCTCTTTTGCCTTGTCTGTTACGGTTACCATGAAATCTTCACTGAATTGAGGGGCCAGCTTGCCGGGTTGGGATTCAACTTCTTCACTACGTCAATTGAGGCAATGATTCTTCTTCAACTTGCACCTGTTCGCGGGCCGGAAGTAGAATCTCAGGAGAGGCAATATCCTCTTTGACGGATGAGTTCATTCTTTCAGCTAATGCCGCAGCCCTCTCCTGAATTCTTCGGCTTGCATCCCGTAACCGAAAAGTATATTGCGGATTATCTCCGATGGCGTGGACTAACCCTTTTACCACCACAGTTTCCCAAGCTCTTTCCCAAACCACACATGCCTCAAGGAATTTGTCAACTTGCTCCTGAGTCGGAGGAGACTCTCCTTTATTGTATGGGCCAGTGGTGTATTGCCGCCATCCCCCCACCCTAGCGTGCTCGAAGGCCTGTGCGGGACTAGCATCAGGATGCTCTATTAGGTAAGGCACCATTTGGGTAGAGAAAAATCTTCCGTTGATCTTGTTTATCACGACGTATTCAGCTAGTTGCGCTTGCCTGTCATACGCGACGCGCCCCACAGATTGAGCTATTGTGAAGTTAATCAGTCCATTCTCTAACATGGAACGAACTCTAGGCTGCAACCGCAGTACCCTTAGCAGTTGCGGCCACTCAGGACCACCACCGAGCTTGCCTCTGAAAGAATCCCATTCGTCTGGCCTCTCAAGAGCGCCCAAATCAGATAGGGATTTCTCCAGCGCCTTCAGTTTGGTCTCCGGACTGAGAGATCGAGTTTGAAGTACTCTACTAACCTTCTTGTACATCAAGTCCTGAGAAGACGGCCTGGGAACAATCTTCGCCCTAAGACTGGGCATTTTCATCAGTTGTGCGGCGCGCCATCTGCGCTCTCCGTCGTGCAAGTCAAAGAAGCCAGTCCATAGTGAATTATCCGTCAGGATTGGAAAGACAGTAATCTCATCCAACTGCCCTACTAGCTCAATATTCTTGCCTAAGTCAATGAGGTCAGCCTCATCGAATTCTTGCCTTAGGTTTTCAGGGTCTGGCATTATGAGCTCACACGGGATTTCGACCATAGAGCCATACCACTCCTCCACTGGCCGCAACACTAGAGTTTCCAGTTCATCAGTACTCATAATTCTCCTAAGATCCACTATAGACTAGCTAGCCTTTGTTGCGCTTGTTGTAAAGCCAGTTGAGGAGCATTATTCGATACCCCAGTCTGCAACATTACCCAGTTCCTGAGTTGCTGGCCTAATGACGCTTGCGCTTGCCTCAAGCGTCTATTAAGTTGTTGAACCCGTTGAGCATCCCTCTGAAACTGAAACAACATCGGATAATTTTGGAGTTGGGGGATGATCTCCTGGATATCTGCGTAGGGTATACCATGGAATCCTGATAGAATCTCACCAAGACTCTCGTCTTCGACCATTCTAGCCTGAATTTGTTGTAGAGCAGGCCAGTCTTGACGCTGAATTGCCTGACGCTGCTCTTCAATATTGTCAGCGGTTCGGACGCTTCTGGTGGTCGCCTCACGGGTACTAAGGTCCCTGCTCCTTAGCCTTCGCATTGATGCCAAATCTCCGGCAAATAGTGGAACTGTCTGCGGGTGATTAGACTGAGGATTTACCCAAACATACCAAGTGGCTTTGTAAATGTACTCGCCTCCAAATGGCATCGCATTGAACGCGAAGTAACCGGGAGTCCTGTTCCGAAAGGCGTCCCTACCAACGCGCTGAGCATTACGGAATCTGCGAAGATAGGGTTCTATCGGGGCATTGATAGATGGTACGTAACCCAAGGATGCTTGGAGTATATCATCCAGTGTAGCCCCGTATCCGCTGTGAGCTAGGTAGAGACCTATGCTGAGATTATCACGTTGTGTTTGAACACTAGGCGGCAACCCACTCTACCTCCAGTCTATCTTCGTCAACTAGGTCTACAGAATGGCATACCATGCCTCATATCAATGCGAGATACGAGATACCGGAAGAGGCCTTCAAGAACATATTTTAGCACATTCATATGATGCCAATGGAGTAGGTGTAAAGCAGGCACATCTTCTCTCTACTATGTAGCATTAGGAGACGCAAGGAGGTATCCGCACCAATTCTTAAAATCCTTACAGTTTGTGCCAAATGGCACAAAGGGTATTGACGACCCTATTGCGGGAGTCTAAAATGTTTAAATTAGGTGAAATATCCCCATCTATAGAAATATCTTAAGAGATATTAACGGTAGTGTGAAATGACAGTGGGCGAAGAACAGGCATCCAAAGAATACCTACTGACCCGGGTAGTCGACATCTTTGAGGAGGTAACGCGCTCTGGGCCGTACAGCGTGTCCCGGGAATGGTTCACTATGGACCTTACAATGCCGCAGGTCAGGGTGCTCTTTCTACTTCTACAGGAGGGGTCCCTCCGGATGAGCGGACTCGCCTCCACCCTGGACGTTTCAATGTCCAGCGCAACGGGGCTTGTGGACCGTCTGGTGGACAAGGAGCTGGTTGGCCGGTGGCCCGACCCGGAGGACCGCCGCTCCGTGCTCTGCGCGCTCACCGAAGAAGGCCGCGAACTGGCGCAGCGACTGCTGGCGGCGAGGCGCCACCGGTGGGAGGAGCGGCTGATGCCCATGTCGGAAGACGACCTTGAGAAGGTGCGCCAGGCTATGGAGCTTGTCCTCACCGCAACACGCCGAGCGACGGCAGAATCGGAGCAGGCTGCAACCGGCGCCTTGGGACGCTAGGGTATGCTGGCCCCGGACAATGCATTCATAGTAATCGATATTTTTTGACCGAGACGTGGGTAGCATTTTAAGGAGCTTCCATGTGGAGACCTGCTAGGAAGAAGACAACGGAGCAGGACGAGGAGACCCCGGTCGCCGAGGCACTGGATGCCGGCAACGGCCGTACGGGAGGCGCGCCCCCGGCCAGGGGCGGCATGGGCGGTGGTGGTATGCCGCCTATGGGGATGGGCGGAGGAGGCATGGGCATGGGTGGCGGCGGAGCGCCCATCTCTTTCAAGAACCTGAGCACTTTCACCTCCTTCAAGTATCCCGTATTCAGACTCTACTACGGGGCCATGGTAGGTCAGATGGCTGCCATGAACATGCAGATGGTCGCGCGTACCCTGCTGATCTACCACCTGACCGGCTCCGGCGCCGCCCTGGGACTCATGGCCCTGGGAAACGCCGCTCCCATGCTCTTCTTCTCCCTTTTCGGCGGAGTCATTGCCGACCGTGTCCAGAAGAAGTACGTCCTCTGGGTGGGGCAGGCAGCTTCTGCCGTGATCTCTCTGGGAGTTGCCATAACACTGATCCTCGGGCTGATGAGCGAGGACAAACCCGGCTCCTGGTTAATCCTAATAATAGCCGCCCTTCTGCAGGGCACAATCATGGGGCTTATGATGCCATCCCGCCAGGCGATGATCGCCGAGATCGTCGGGCAGGAGGAGCTGATGAACGCCGTGGCTCTCAACACCTTCGGAATGAACGCCATGCGCCTCCTTGCCCCCGTACCGGTGGGGTTCATCATCTTCCTGTACGGCTACGAGGCCGTATACCTGGCGATGACCGCGATGTACATAGTCGCAGTCGTCTTCATCAGCCTGATGCCCAAGACCGGGACGGTGTCACTCCGGGGCCGCGGCGCAATGCAGGACGTGATCGACGGCCTGAAGTACGTCAAGGGTGAGAAGGTCATCCTCATGGTCCTCTTTGTCATCTTCGTAGTAACGCTCCTATCAATGCCCTACATGATGCTCTTGCCGGCGCTGACCGAGGACATTCTCGGCATAGACGAAAGGGGTTACGGCGCACTCCTGATGGTGTCAGGGATAGGAGCTATGCTCGGTTCCATTGTGCTGGCCTCTCTGCCCAACAAGAAGCGCGGCCTGATGCTTATCGTGGGCAGCCTTGTCCTGGCCATTGCGCTGGTGGGAATGTTCTTCTCCCCATCCTGGTTCCCGACCATTGGTCTGCCCTTGGCCTTTGGCTTCATCTTCTTCGTCGGCATTGGACAGACGATCCGTATGACACTGGGCAACACCCTGCTGCAATACTACGTGCAGGACGAGTACCGGGGCCGTGTGATGAGCCTAATGATGATGGAGTTCGGCCTGACCAGCTTTGGCGTCGTCTTCGCTGGGATTATGACCGACGTGATAGGCGTGCAATGGGCAGTGGGCGGTCTGGCCATTCTGCTGATAGTCTTCTCCGTCTACGCAATACTCTTCATGCCCAGCATAAGGAAACTGGACTAGGTCGGCAAGGCGTCTAACGATGCAGCGAAGACCAAGAAGCGACGACCCTGAGCTGGAGAACGTCAAACCATCCGTCAATGGCAACGGGAACCGGATTGGCGGCAGGCCCCCGACGGTGGCAGACGAGCCCCCGGACAGGGGCAAAGGACCGCCGACTCCGGCGTCTACGGGAGGCAGGGGCTCCGGCGGTGGCCTGATCGGCGGCACATTCGCCTCCCTGCAGTATAGAGACTTCACCTTCCTCTGGCTTGGGCAGATTACCCACGCGTTTGCCCTGTGGATAGACCAGTTAGCCAAGCCACTGTTCATCCTGGCCCTGGGCGGGTCAGCTATCGACATTGGGATGGTTCTCGTGGCTCGAACCCTCCCTGCAGTCGTGTTTGGCCTGCTGGCCGGAGTAATAGCCGATAACTTCAACCGGCGATTAGTACTCCTTATCACCAAGGTAATCGTATTCGGCCTGAGCATTTTGTTCACCGCGCTGATCATAGTGGGGTGGATTGAGCTATGGCATATCTATGCTTACAACATCCTAAGGGGCATGACTATGGCCTTTGACCAGCCCGCACGCCGGGCCATGATCCCCACTATTGTCCCCGCGAATCTGATAACTAATGCAATGGCCCTCAGCACCGGGAGCATGACCGCAATGCGCATTGCGGGAGCGGCGGCGGCCGGCATCCTGGTTGCCACGTCGGGGTTCGGAGTCACATACGCCGTAATGACCGGGATCTACGTGTTAGCCATCTTCTTCACCTGGATGCTGAGGCCCGCAGACCACGAGCGCTCCGGCTACCAGGGTGTAAAAAGCATGGGCAACGACTTCATGGAAGGCCTGAAATACGCCTGGAGAGTCCCGGACATAAGAGGCATCCTTATCATCTCATTGGGATGGTTCACATTTGGTATGGCGTTCATGCAGGTTTTCGCCCCGCTCTTTGCGGTGGACGTCCTTAAGGTAGACGCCGAAGGCACGGGCTTCCTTGACGGCTTCGTGCGCTTGATTGCCGGAAGTGGAGGCGAAGGCGTGGAGGAAGGGGCAAAGGGATCGCGGCTGTTTGGCGCTATGCTGTCTGTGGCGGCCGTGGGCAGCACCATAGGCGCGCTGGTGCTGGCAAAGACCAACCCGACAAAGCATCGAGGGCTGATAATGCTTGCCCTGCTCTTTGCATTCGGCCTTCTCCTCATCACATTCTCAGCATCTACCTACGTCCAATCAGTGCCGCTGGCCCTTCTCGTCCTTCTGTTCCTTGGCGTTGGGCAGTCTGGCTTCTTCCCGCTCATTAACGCCGTGCTGGTGGAGAAGGCCCACGAAACCATGCGGGGGCGCGTCCTTGGCGTGCTGTCCCTGGACAGGGCCATGACGACCGCCGGAGGAGCCGCGGCCGGCTTCATGGCCGCAGGCCTGGGCCCTCAGATGGCACAGATACTCTTTGGCGTGGGGCTGGTCATCACCGCTATGGCTATGTTCAGCTTCTACCCGCCGCTTCGCCGCATAGACTAGAGAGGTTTGAAGGATATAGCTTAAGGCAGGCGACCAATGATAGGGACAGGCTCTCAGAGACCGGACCCGGCGTCCGGCGAAGGCGCACCGGAGGTAGAGTGGAAAGACCCACCCAATTGGCTTCCACCTACCTTCCACTCCCTTGCCTACAAGAACTACCTTCTGCTCTTCATAGGCCAGATAAGCAACTCACTGGCTTTGTGGATGGACCTGGTGGCCCGGCCCGTGCTCGTGGTTGCCATCACCGGCTCCGAGGTCCAGCTTGGACTGATATCCCTGGCCCGGGGCGTCCCAATGATGTTCCTGGGACCCATCGGCGGCCTGGTGTCCGACAGATTCGACCGCAGGGTGGTCATGCTTTTCTCAAAGAGTTTGAGCATGGGCGTGAACACACTGTTTGCCGTTATCATAGTCACAGGCAACCTGGAGCTATGGCACATCTACGCAACGGCCATCCTGCGCAGCCTCCTCATGGCCTTCGACGGCCCGGCGCGCCAGGCCCTGCTCCCCAGCCTGGTCCCTCCCGGTCTGCTTCTGAACGGCATTGCCCTGAACACTGGAAGTATGCAGATTGTGCGCATCCTCAGCGCCTCAGTCGCCGGCCTGCTCATCGCGTCTTGGGCCATAATCTTCGATTACGGGGTGGACGACGCCCGCAGCTTCGGCGGAGTGTACCTGATAACGGCTGTGGCGTACGTGGTAGCAGTGGCCGCCACGTTCATGATCAGGGTGCCAATTGAAGGGAGGGTGGAGCAGGCGAGAGACACGTGGTTGGCCGGTCTGATACACGGGTTCAGATACGCCAAGGATAGCCCCGTCATCTTTGGCCTGCTGGTCCTCTTTGCGGTCCAGTCCCTATTCGGTATGCCATACCTCCAAGTGTTCGTGCCCTGGCTCGCCCTAAAGGTGATGGACATAGGGGCCGAGGGTGTGGGAATGCTTCTGGCGATATCCGGTGTTGGGTCTCTTGCGGGCGCGCTGGGCCTCGCTACTATGGGATCCAGGCTGCGAAACAGGGGGCTGCTTATTGTTGGCGGCCTTGCCATGTACGGCCTGGCCCTTGCGGGCCTGGGTCTCACCTCCGTTCTGCCCCTGGTGGCGATACTGGGACTTACGCTTCCCGTGCTGCCCATCATAATGATCATCATAGTCGGCGTGGGCCAGACCGCCATGATGACTCTGAGGACGGGGGTTCTCATGGAGATAACCCCCAACGAGCTGCGGGGCCGCATTATGAGCCTGATGACTCTGGACCGCGGGTTCAGCACCCTGGGCAGCGGCGCCGGCGGATTCGCAATCTCCCTGATGGGCGGCCCCATTGCGCTGGCAGTCTACGGCGTGCTCTGCGCCGGTGGAGCCATATTGGTCGGCATAATCCTTCCCGCTGTGCGAAAGATCGACTGATCCCTGACCGCCCCACATCCCCGGACTCAAACCCTGCCGGCAGCGCCAACAACTGCGTCCGCAATGACGCCCTCTTCTCGGAAGTGCTATCATCTGTGCCAACGTCTACGCGCTCTGAGATGATAAATGGCTGAACAAACCTCCGTTTCCGGCGCCAGGTCCGCCCTCTCAAATATGCTCAGCACGCCGGCCCTGCGATACCGGGGGTTCAGGCTGCTGTGGCTCTCCACGGCCTTCAGCAGCTGGGGGTTCGTGGGGGAAATGGTGGTGCTGGGGTGGGTAACCCAGGTCCTGACGGAGGACACCTTCATAGTGGGAGTGGTGCTAGGGCTGAGGATGGTTCCCTTCTTTCTGCTGGGCTTGCCGGCAGGAGCAGTAGCCGACAGATTCGATCGGCGCAGGCTGGTGGGGACTGTGAACATTGGCATGGCAGCCCTGAGCGCGGGGCTTGGTCTGCTCATCATGTGGGACATAGTGGTTGTCTGGCATCTGGCGGCTTTCGGCTTTGCAGGCGGCTGCCTGCGGGCCGTGAACCAGCCTGCGCGCCAGAGCCTGGCCTACGACATTGTGGGAGGTGGCAACGTCATCAACGGCCTGGCGCTCATGTCGATGGGTATGCGTGTGGGAGCAATCGCCGGGTCTCTGTCGGCGGGATCCCTGATGGCGCGACTGGGCGCAGACGCCGCCTGCGTCGCCATTGCCGTTGGCTACGTGCTCTCCGCCATCACCATCCAGTTCATCCGGGAGCGCGGACAGGCTGCACCGATAGAGCGGGAGCCGGTGTGGCAGATCCTCAAGGGGTCCTTGAGCGAGCTGCGCCACAACCGCTCCCTGCAAATGCTGGTGGCCCTGTCCGCTATGGCGGAGATACTGGGATTCTCACACCAGGTGCTGATGCCGACACTGGCCAAGGACATTCTCCAGGTAGGCGCGGAGGGTCTGGGTGTGATGAACGCCCTGCGATCCATTGGGGGCATTTTGGCGATACTGCTGCTGTCCGCGATGGGAGATGTGCGGCGCAAGGGACTTCTGTATCTGATTGTGCTGCACCTATTCGGAATCTCCCTGGTCTTCCTGGGCTTTGCAACCACCTTCTACATGGCTATTCTGGGAATCACCCTGGTCAACGGCATGGGTGCGCTGTCGGACATCCTTTCCCAGAGCCTTGTCCAGAGCGTGGTTCCCAACGAGTTCAGGGGGCGCGCAATGGGGTCATGGACACTGGCCGTGGGTATGGGGCCGCTGGGGCACCTGCAAGTAGGAGCGCTGGCCGCCACATTCGGGGTGACATTTGCGCTGGCGACTCACGGAATCGGACTACTCGTCCTTGCAGCGGGGAGCCTGGTGCTATTTCCCAGGTTCAGAAGGCTGTAGGCTGCCAAGAGAGGATGGCTCGGATATATGGAAGGTCATAGAGGCTTCCGCAACAGAGACTCTTCGCTGCCGACTGCTCCCATCACAATAGTCAGTGTGCGGCGAGTCCTCGCTTACTTCGTTCCGTACAAGGCCAGGTCGATCTACATACTGCTCTGCATTGCAGCCTCGGCCGTCCTGGGACTGATCCCTCCCCTTCTCATTCGCACACTGATAGACCAGGCCATCCCCGACAAGGACATGACATTGCTGAGCGTGCTGTCCCTTGGAATGGTGCTAGCCGCCCTCCTCTCCGGCTTCATCGGCGTGGCCCAGAACTACCTGAGCAACCTGATAGGCCAGGGTGTCATGTACGATATGCGAAACCACCTGTATCAGCATCTCCAGAGCCTGCACCTGGGCTTCTTCATAGGCGTGCGATCCGGGGAGACCGTCTCACGCCTCAACAGCGACGTGGCCGGCATACAGAACGTGGTGACTGGCACTATGGTCAGCATCGTGTCCAACGTCGTAATCCTGGCCACTACCCTGGCCATGATCTTCTACCTGAGCTGGCCCCTGGCCCTCATATCCGTCTTCATACTGCCACTCTTCATTGTGCCCACCCGCAGGGTAGGCCGCATCCGACAGGAACTGACCAGGGATACCCAACAACAGCGCGCCGACCTGACTCACATTCTCCAGGAGACCCTTAGCGTGGGCGGATACATTCTTATGAAAGTGTTCGGACAGGAGCGAGCCGAGAGGGAGCGGTTCAGGGAGAAGAACGGAGAGGTCATGCGGCTGCAGATCCGCCAGGCCCTTGTGGGCCGGTGGTACTTTATGATAATGGGCCTATTCGGCACACTGGGTCCCGCCCTGGTGTACTGGATGGGCGGATGGCTGGTGCTGAGTGACGCCATGACGGTCGGGACTGTGGTGGCCTTCGTGGCCTACCTGAGCAGGCTCTACGGGCCGGCGTCGTCCCTTGCCAGCGTCCACGTGGATATCACCGCCTCCGTTGCGCTCTTCGAGCGGATCTTCCAGTACCTGGACTTGTCACCGGAAATAGACGACTCCCCGGACGCCCACCCGCTCCCGCGCGTGAGGGGTCGCGTCGAATTTCAGGACGTGTCGTTCCACTACCGTGAGGGACACCCGGTTCTGGAGGATGTCTCCTTCACTATGGAGCCCGGCCAGACCTTCGCCCTTGTGGGGCCGAGCGGCGCCGGGAAGACCACCCTGACCTATCTCCTGCCCCGCTTCTACGACCCTATCGCCGGGCGCATCCTCATCGACGGCCAGGACATCAGTCACACGACACTGGTGTCCCTGAGAAGGCAGGTTGGTGTGGTGACCCAGGACACCTTCGTATACCACGACTCCATGAGCCACAACCTCCTCTACGCACGCCCGGACGCCACTCAGGAGGAGATTGAGAGGGCTTGCCGGGACGCCCAACTCTACGATGCAATAGAGAACATGCCCTGGGGATACGACACTATTGTGGGAGAGCGGGGCTACCGGCTGTCCGGCGGCGAGAGGCAGCGGCTGGCCATCGCAAGGGTGATACTGGAAGACCCCAGGCTCATCGTCCTGGACGAGGCCACGTCATCCCTGGACTCCATATCAGAGCGCCTAATACAGCAGGCGTTGGAGCCTTTGCTGAGTGAGCGGACGGCGCTGGTGATCGCCCATCGCCTGTCCACAGTCCTGAACGCGGACCAGATACTGGTGATGGACCACGGCAGGATAGTGGAGCGCGGCAGCCATCGGGAACTTCTGGGCCTGAACGGCCTCTACACCCGGCTGTACCAAGCCCAGTTCCAGGACCAGGAATCGCCGGCGGATGTCCCAGTTCCCGGAGACTACTGAGTACGGTACTCAGTGTGGGCACTTAGGCGCCTTTCCCCACAAGGAAGTTTGTCCAAACTTATCCGAGGCTACGTTGAATGTCATTCCGAGCGAAGCGAGGAATCTAAGAGCTTCGTCCAGAACAGCATTGGACTTACAGATAAGGCTTTGGATTCCTCACTTCGCTGCGCTCCGTTCGGAATGACAGTAGATGTACTTCTTCCGGGACGACTTAATGCGCTACGCGAGAAACCTCTACCTCCCTACCCTCCGGCCGCCGCGCCGCTCGCCTGCGCCTTCGGCAGCGTAAAGCTGAAGGTGCTCCCCTGCCCAACCACGCTCTCGACCCAGATGCGCCCGCCGTGCGCCTCAACTATCCCCCTTGCTATGCTCAGTCCCAGGCCCGCGCCGCCCGACTCCCGTGAGCGCGAACGGTCCGTCCGATACGACCATTCGAACAGGCGGGACAGGTCCTCCTCCTGTATGCCTTCGCCCGTGTCGGCGACCTCCACCTGCACCTCCGCGCCGACATCCCTGGCTCGTATCTGAATGGTGCCGTCGGGCGGCGTGTGCCGGATGGAGTTCTGCACCAGGTTGTAGAGCACGCGCTGGACTCTCCTGGTGTCCATAACAACGGGCGTGATCTCCCCGTCCAGGCTCCCCTTCAAGCTCAGGTTATGCACCGCGGCCTGTGCGGACATGCTCTCCAGCGTGTCCGAGATAAGATCCTGTAGAGACGCAGCCTCCATGTGCAGCTCCAGGACTCCGGCGTCTATCTGGGAGAGCTCGAACAAGTCGTTGACCAGCTGGCTCAGGTTCTCAACCTCCGTCAGAGACGTGCGTATGTATCGTCCCACCGTGGCTGGATCGCTGACGACGCCGTCGTTTATGCTCTCCAGCATCACCCTGATGGACGCCAGGGGCGTCCGCAGGTCGTGGGAGACGGCAGAGACAAGCTCCCTGCGCGCCTGCTCAAGCTCCCGCTCCCGGCTAAAACTGCTCCTCAATCTGTCCGTCATTGTGTTGAAGGCAGAGGCCAGCTCTCCAACTTCGTCGTTGGTCTGGATGGACACCCGCGAGTCCAGCCTTCCGGCGCTCATGCGACGGACGCCGTCCACAAGCTCACGTATGGAGCGGGAGGTCTGCTCGGAGAGGGCGAAGGCGACGAAGATCGCAATCCCCACGGAGAATCCGAGAAGTCCCGCAAGAAGGGCGAGGTCGTGGCCCGACAGGAACATGAGCACGGCCGTGAAGCCCACGTTGACCAGGGCCAGGATGGCGGTGACCACCGATACGAAAAAGAACTTGGAGCGCAGCGAGCCAAGCCAGGGCGGCGACGGCAGCCTGGGCGCAACCAGCCCAAGGAACACGGTTGCGCCTCCGGATAGCAGGAGAAACGAAGCAATAGCTACCAGGTCCTTCAGCGGAGGACTCAGCAACACGACGGTAAGCAGTACAACCAGGGTTGTCATGCCAAGGAGCGTGGCCGCTGCCAGAGCCACGCTCCGCGATACTCCGGCCATGCGCATCACTCCTCGAACTTGTATCCTATACCCCAGACTGTCTTGATGTATCTCGGCTTCACCGGCTCCGCCTCCACCTTCTCCCTCAAACGCCGGATGTGGACGGTGACGGTGCTGGAGTCCCCGGCGTATGAGTAGTCCCACACCTTGTCCATCAGCTGCTCGCGAGTGAACACCTGCCCCGGGTTTGAAGCCAGGAAGAATAGGAGGTCGAACTCCTTGCCAGTCAGCGACACGTCACCTGCCTTGATTGTCACCACGCGGGTCTGCGGATTGACGGTAAGCTGATCGAAGCGCAGCGTCCCGCCCGTCGTCTGGGTCGGTCCGGAGGATATCCGTCTCAGAACGGTCTTGACTCGCGCCACAAGCTCCCGGGGACTGAAGGGCTTGGTCACGTAGTCGTCGGCGCCCAGTTCCAGCCCCACAATCCGGTCGGTCTCGTCCCCCTTGGCGGTCAGCATGATGATGGGGACCTGGCTATCCCTGCGAATCTGCCGGCACACCTCCAGGCCGTCCACACCGGGCAGCATCAGGTCCAGGACCACCAGGTCGGGCGCCCACTCCTGGGTCAGCCTCAGCGCATCATGTCCGTTGGCTGCCAGGGACACGTCGTACCCCTCCAGGCTCAAGTACCGCTCCACCACCTCCGTGACGGTTGGCTCATCGTCTACCACAAGCACTCTCTCCATCATTCCCTCCCTTGTCCTTCCAGTATACACCCGGACGCTCTAAAGGTCTGAACAACATTTAAAGTTCGTCTACGTCTATAGTAGGCCAGTAAGGTTGCAGGAAGATGAAAAATATTACAAAACTCTTAAGACCGGCCTATGACACCCGGGGGATTTTGTGATTGGGTTGAAGCCGGCGCACCGCTTCAGGTTCTTCAGGGCGTTCAGTGGGCGCTTCGTGTAGGGGCGCTTCGCGGAGTCTGTCTCACAGGTCTGGTTGGGGGATAAGGTAGATGGTCCGGCTGGGTAAGGCAAGAGGGTATGCGCCAAATGTAGGTATGACAGCCCACGGTGGGCTGAGTTTGCTCTTTGGAATATGCTTGGTCCGGGCCCCCCTGTTCCGTATACCCCGGTCAGCCCACGCCTTCCACAGGGTGCGCAGGTTGAAGGCCACCCCCAGCAGCGACCACTCGGCCGACACGTTCTGAAGACCCCGCAAAAGGAACCTCCGCACTCCCAACTGCTCCTTGATAATCCCGAAGACCGGCTCTACGAGGCCCTTCCTGCGCCAGTAGCTCTCCTTGGCCCGGTGCGTGAGCATCAACTCTCTGTGACGACGCAGTGCCCCTTCGTGGGGACCCGCTTCAATGGCTCGCCCGTGACGACCATCTACTGTGCACACCCCAAAGGCAGGACACCTCCGACACACCTTCCCAGAGGAGCGGTACAGACGCATCAGCACCCCTCGCGTGCTCTTCATCCGCGTGAACCGCAGACGCTCCCCATGGGGACACTCGTAGCTGTCCCTCTCCTCGTCGTAGATGAACCGGTCCTTGTGGTAAGGGTGCGAAAGCGCTCGTTGCTGCGACTCCGGCATCATCACCTGCTGCCCCCTTACTTCGCCTTCCTCCAGGTTGATCCCCGAATGATAGCCCGCATCCGCCAACGTCACCTCAGCCCTGACACCCGTCGTCTCCTCCGCCACCTCCAGCATCGGAACCAACTGCGAGTGGTCGTTGGGGGCGGTCGTCACCGCCACCGCCGTTATCAACATACCCTTAGTCCCCGCTTCGCTCTCCGTGGGCGACACCATCGCCTGGGCGTTGTACCCAGGGCCTATCCTCTCTCGCCCCTTCATCAGCCGAGCGTCCCCGTCGGTGAGGTTCACCCGGTTGGAACCCTCATCCTCCTCAAGCTCCTTCATCGCTCTACGCACCCGCTCTCTCAACTCCATCTTCTCCGACAACTCCGGCGGCATCTGTGCCGGTCCGCCTTCCCCTCCACCCTCGTTCTGAGCCTCCATATCCTCTATGGCCTTCTCCACCCGCTCCAGCAATCGCCTCAGACCTTCCGCATCCAGGGTCCTGTCCCCACTGGCGTTCGCCCACACCTTCGTGCCGTCCACCGCCTGCAGGGCCAACTCCACCAGTTCCAGACTCACAGCCGTCTTCACCGTTCGCTTAAGCAGCCTCCGCATCTCCTGCCGATTTCCCTTGTAGAACCGCCACAGGGTGTTGTGGTCCGGACACTGTCGCCCGCTCAGCCACAGAAAGGGTATCTGTTCCCGACACGCTGCCTCCAGCTTCCGACTCGAACGCACCCCTCGCATGAATCCGTACAGCCACGCCCCAAGAAGCGCCCTGGGATGATAGGACGGCGCTCCCATCAAACCCCCATCCACGTCAATCCCCATTTCCAACCACTCCTCACGACTCAAGCCGTCCACGAACTCCGCTACAAATCGCACCGGATGGTCTGCCGGCACCAACTCATCAAGACTGGGAGGCAGTATCCAAGATTGCTCTCGACCCATCGGACGCAGTGGCATATCTTTAGTCCTCCAGCGGCGGTTGTCACTTCCAACTATACCCTAACTTATTACACCCCGCCTGACTTCTGAGACAAGCTCCGCGAAGCGCCCCTACGGAGAACCACAATTGATCACGCAAGGAGGCGGTAGTGACGATGAAATAGTCAGGAGGCATGATGGGTTATGGCCCTTGTTCCTGCTAGAATACCGCGACCATGTTCTGCAAAAGGCAGTCGAGTTGAGGCGAGTAGCGGCAGTGAGCCTTTGCCTGGCGGCCATAGCCATCCTTGCCGCGGCCTGCGACGGGAATCGTGCGACTCAAACGCCCGCGAACGTCCCTGGCCCTACCGTCGCGCCTCTGCCCACTGTCGCATCGCTGCCCACCGTCACACCTCTGCCCACAGTAGCGCCCCTACCCACCGTCGCATCGCTGCCCACTGTCGCGTCCCTCCCAACGGCCACAGTCCATCCAACAAACACACCCACCCCCGATGTGCTGGCCGGCTTTGTTGCACCGGACCCTGCCGATGGGATTGGGGACGTTCAGGAGGCGCTTCTAGGTGGGCGGATCTTCCGGCTGGAGGTGGCGCGCACTCCGGCGGAGCGGGCGCGAGGGCTTATGAATCGCGAAAACCTGGCGCAGGACTCTGCCATGCTCTTCATATTCCAGGAGGAAGCCTACCGGGGATTCTGGATGAAGAACACCCTCATTCCATTGGACATCCTGTACTTGGACTCCAACGGAGTAGTGGTCGACGTGCAGACCATGACGCCACAGGTTGACGCGCCGGACTCTGAGCTGACCGTCTACCGCTCCGCCGAGCCCGCCAGGTACGCCATTGAGATGAACGCCGGCCTGGCACAGGAGCTTGGCATAGGGCAGGGGGCGCAGGCGCTCTTTCGCTAGCGCGGGTTACACCACGTGGGGGGCGTAGTCCATCCCTATCTGGCCCGCCGCCTTCAGCCGGTCGTACTCCTCCTCTGTCAGCCCAATGACCTCGCGGTACACGTAGTCGTTGTCCTCTCCCAACCGCACGGGAGGCTTGCGCACCTCGAAGGGTGTCTCGGACATCTTGAAGGTGGTGCTGGGATACAGGTGCGTGCCCACCTCCGGAGCCGTGACCTCCACAAAGAAGCCTCTCTCCTTCAGATGGGGGTCGTTGAAGGCGTGGATTTCGTGAAGCAGCGGCCCGGCTAAGACACCCTCCTTCTGAAGCGTGTGGAACAGCTCAATCGGGTCCTTGTCGACGGTCCACTCCCCGACTATGCGGTCGAAGTCGTCGTGATGGGTTCGCAGGCTGGTCATGTCCTCGAATCGCTCGTCTTCAACCAGCTCCGGGCGACCCATCACCCGGCAGAGCGCGTGCCACTGCTCGATCCTGCCGATGGAGATGGCGATCCATTCGTCGTCCCCAGCACACTTGTATGCGCCCTGGACAAACCAGGGATCGCGGTTGCCCGGCGAGGACGCCACACGGCCGTTGATGGTGTAGTCCATGAACAGCTCGCCCAGGTGCGGCATGAAGTTCTCCCCAAGGGCCACGTCCAAGCGCACTCCCCTGCCCGTCTTCTCGCGCTGGTGTAGCGCCATGACCGCCGCAATAGCCAGGGTGACGCCGGTAGAGGCGTCGGAAGCGACGGAGCCCGGGATTCCCTCGGCGTCCATGTTGGGGTAGCCGGTGACGGAAGCGTGGCCGGTGGCGGCCTCAAACTGGCTTCCGATTCCCCGGTAGTAGTTCCAGGGGCCGGTCTGCCCGAAGCCCGTAGCGGAGATCATTATGAGTCTGGGGTTCCACTGGCTGACCGTCGGCCAGGATACGCCCAGACGGTCCATGGAACCAAAGGCGTTGTTCTCAATGAAGATGTCGCTCACCTCAATGAGGCGCCGGAACGTCTCGAGGCCGCCGGGCCCTGTCAGGTCCAGGCTGATTCCGTGCTTGTTGCGAGAGTGCTGGGTGAAGCCTCCAAAGCGGTTCCAGGGGCGCTCGCCCGGATCACGGTCCGGGTATGGCGAGGTGGCCGCCTTTGCCTGGGACTCTTTGCTTGGTCTGGCGAACTGGCCGCGGCTGGTGGCCGGAAGCTGGTTGAGGGACTCAACGCGAATCACCTCTGCGCCCATATCGCCGAGGAACATCGTTGCGTAGGGGCCGGCGTAGATGACCGTCATGTCGGTTATCCGAACACCCTCCAGGGGCAGCTTCTTCTTCCCGTTTCCACTCTTGGTGGAGGGCGCAGCTGCCGAGCGTCCTGCGGAAGACGTAGCGCCGGAAACGCCGCCGGTGGTCCCCGCAGAGCCTTCTACCCCGGTCATGCGACTCACGGCTTCGTCGGAGTAGCCAAGCTCATCCCGAAGAACCTCGGTGTTGTGCTGGCCCAGCATGGGCGCCGGCCTGCGTATCACCCACCAGTCGTCGTTGGTGTAGACGGGCGCTCCGGGATAGCGGAACTTTCCTGCCACCGGGTGCTCTATCTCCAGAAAATACCCTCTGGCGTCCATCTGCGGGTTTTCCACCACCTTGTCCAAAGTGAGTAAGGGGGTTATGAGAAGTCCGTTGGCCTGCCCTTCCTCCACAACCTGCTCCTGCGTTCTCTCCAGGAGCCACGGCAGCCAGATTGTCATCTCGAACTCCTCCCGAGCGTCCATGTCCAACTGCCCCATAGGAGGAGCGAATCGAGGGTCGTCCAGAAGCTCCGGCATACCGAGGGTAGCCACAGCCAGGGGCCATCTCTGCCCTCCACCGGAGACGTGGATATATCCGTCACCGCAGGGATACGGACCGGAGGGGTAACCCTGTCGAATGCCGCCCAGCCGCTTGCCGCGATCACCGTTGTACTGGTACATGAGGAGGCCAAGCAGGCGACCGTTGATGGAGGCCATTTGCGACTCGAAGATGGAGACGTCCACCTGCTGGCCGCCCAAGCCCTGGTACTTTCGTCCGTACCATGCGAACATGGTTGCCATAGCAGCGTTGTTCCCCGCCTGGTACTGGACGTGGTTGCCACCCAGCTTCAGCGGGTACAGGTCCGGCAGGCCGGAGGAGGTCATCCTGCCGCCCATTGCGTACAGGGTAAGCTCCGACCCCACATAGTCCTTGTACGGGCCGGTCTGCCCGAAGTTGGATACTGAGGTGTATATCAGGTCTGGGTTGATCTCGTGCAGGGTATCGTAGCCAAGGCCAAGCTCGTCCATCTCGCCGGGCTTGAAGCTCTCCACCAGGACGTCGGCGTCCTTCGCCAGCCTCTTCAGCGCCTCCACTCCCTCGGAGGTCTTGAGATCGATTGTAACGCTTCTTTTGTTGGTGTTCAGGAACAGAAAGATGCCGCTCTTCTCAGGGTGAGAAACGTCCTGTGGGAATGGGCCGAGGGTTCGGGCGTAGTCACCCGTCCCTGGCTTCTCCACCTTTATCACGTTGGCCCCGAAATCAGCCAGCAGCTTGGTGCAGTACGGGCCGGAGATGCCGTGGGTCAGGTCTATTACTCGAAGGCCGGAGAGTGGCTGTGTGTCCTGGTTTTCTTGCATAGGTAGCGCTCCTGAAACAAGTCTTCCTGGAAGGATGTTTCGGGGTAGCATATCATAACGGCGGAGATTTTGCCCGGCCGTTTTCGTTCAGAGCAAGGCACAACGAGGTCAGGCTTGTTCCCGAACACGGCGAAGTCCAGCTAGAGCCATTTACACAGAATTGATTTACTTGGGAGCGTATGGCACACTTATTCTCGTGAATTCAACTATCCGTAGGTAAGGTTCGACCATGCTATCAAGACTGCTCCGGCGTCTTTTTCATCCAGGGGCGCGACACGAGGAATCCCCGGTTTCCCGGGTTAATCCGCTGGACCACTTTGACGAAGCGAAGGTCATAGGCGACATCGCGCTACGAGAGGCGGGCGCCATGAAACAGGTCCCGTGCTTGGTACACGCGCTGGGGGCAGCGCTGTACAGGCTTCGGGACGCCGACCCGCTGCTTGCATCCCAGCTAAGCATTGACGTTTCTATGGTCAGGAAATGGGCAGTGGAGAACCTGCCTCAGACTTTTCCCTCGCTCCCGCGATACAAGGGTTCTCTGGATTTCGAATACACTTTTGATGTATACGAACTCGGGGGTAGTTATCGCATGAGAGTAAGGCCGGTGGCTAGACCTGTCAGGGCTATGCCTGTGAGCGAAGCGGCGCCGGACAAGCCTGACAGTCATCCGAAGGGGGTAGGTATCTTTCGCGAAGCCCCCGAGGATGATCCGACGGCCGTTGGGATCATGAGTGTGTTACGTTTTGAAGGGGCCATTTCATCCCATGCGGAACCTCCGGAGCCGACGATTGTCACACTGCAAAGGGCTCTCACCAAGCTAATGAACGACGAGCACGTTCTGGCCTGCCTTGCAGGCCACGGAGTTTCACCTGAGACGTTACTCGCAGAATTGGCACAACCTTCCACTTAGTTTAGCAGCCCTGTACTACGCGAGACAGTTCTCCTCTGCCCATTCACTCTTGAGTTGCTCCGTCAGATGCAGGGACGCGCTAGGACGACGCCACGAACTTCATCGACAGCGAGTTTACGCAGTGGCGGGTGTTGGTTGAGGTTAAACGCTCGCCAAGGAACACGTGTCCAAGGTGGCCTCCGCAACTGGCACACTCGATCTCGATGCGCATGCCGTCCGGGTCGGGCAGGCGTTTGACGGCGCCCGGCGCCTCCTTGTCGAAGGCAGGCCAGCCGCACCTGGCGTCGAACTTGTCGTCGGAGCGGTACAACTCGGCGTTACACCTCCGGCAGATGTAAACGCCCGGCTCGTAGAAGTCGTCGTACTCCCCGCTGAAGGGGCGCTCCGTGCCCTTCTTTTCGATGACGTAGGACTCCTCGGGTGTCAGTGGGTTGTAGGTGGTCTTGTCTACTTCAGCCATCTCTCCACTCTCCTTCCTTAACCAGGTTATCTCACTGCGTCTCCACGTGCGCTGATCTGCAACGCAATGAAGACCATCAGTAGCGACCTTTGAAATTAGCATAACATAGCGACAGTAACTTTGCCCGGCCTATTCCTAACATATATATAAACAGATGTGATGAAGACTGAAGTGATCACTGCGGGCCGGGAGCGGCCATGACCGACTCCGCCAAGCGCATGAGAGCGGTTAACGTGGGCGTATTTGTCGATAAGGCGTACTGGTTCTGGAAAGTCGCTAAGCACATCAATGATCCCGGGTTATGCTAGAATAGCGTTATCGTCGGAAGAGGGGCTAGAGACGCTGATGGAGTACTCAAAGATCATAACCATAGACCCGGGAAGGCGCGGCGGGAAGCCGTGCATCCGCGACCTCCGAATCACCGTGTATGACGTGCTGGAGTACCTGGCATCCGGCATGTCCGAGGAGGAAATCCTGGCCGATTTCCCGGACCTGGAGCGGGAAGACATCCGAGCGTCCCTGGCCTTCGCGGCGGATCGAGAGCGCCGGCTGGTGTCCCTGCCTCCCGCATGAGGCTTCTGTTCGACTCCAATCTTTTCTTTCTCACCGCTCGCCCGCATTGCCAACGCTTGCTGAAAATGCAGTTTCCACTGGCGGCCACTCTCCTTCGGTTAGCCATACCCCTCAAGTCGGTGTAGAATACAATATAGAAAGACAGGAGGTGAACATGCAGCTCAAAGAGGTGATGAAGACTGAAGTGGTAACCACCGGCGGAAATGAGTCCGTGACCGACGCGGCCAAGCGCATGAGGGGAGCGAACATCGGGTGTCTGCTGGTGGTCAGCGGCGACTCCCTGGAGGGTATCGTCACCGACCGCGACCTGCTGGTCGGCTGCCTGGGCGAGGGCCACAGCCCCTCGGAGTGCCAGGTGTCCCGCCACATGAGCAGCCCCGTCATTACGGAATCGCCGGCCACGGAGATTCAGGTCGCCGCTCACATGATGGTGTCCAGGAAGATCAAGCGTCTGCCGCTGGTGGAGGACGGCAAGCTGGTCGGACTGGTGTCCTTCTCGGACTTGGGGCACAGCATGGGGTAGGACACAGGGGCTGATTTCAAGGAAATCGTCCCCCGGCACGAACTTTTATGCTAAAATGCGCCCATGTCGCTATCTCTGTTTCACCCCATCATCAGGGAATGGTTTAACGGCAGGTTTGAGGCCCCGACGGAGGCCCAGGCCAAGGGTTGGACGGCCATATCCGAGGGTCGTCACACCCTCATTGCCGCGCCCACAGGGTCCGGCAAGACGCTGGCCGCCTTCCTGACCTGCATCGATGGGCTGGTGCGCGCGGGCATGGAGGGGAGTCTGCCCGACACCACCCAGGTGGTGTACGTGTCTCCGTTAAAGGCCCTCTCCAACGACATTCAAAAGAACCTGGCCGCGCCTCTGGAGGAGATACAGGCTCTGGCCGAGGAGTCGGGGAGCTTCCTGCCGGATATACGCACTGCCGTCCGCACCGGAGACACCAAGGCATCCGAACGGCAGCGCATGGCAAAGAAGCCGCCCCACATCCTGATAACCACCCCGGAGTCGCTGTACATCCTGCTGACATCTCAGAGCGGGCGCAGAGCTTTGGCGGGAGTCAGGACACTGATACTGGACGAGATACACGCCGTCGCCGACGACAAGCGCGGCTCTCACCTCGCCCTGTCCGTGGAGCGACTGTGCGCGCTGGCTGAGGGACCCGTTACCCGTATTGGACTGTCGGCCACACAGAAGCCCATTGAGGAGATGGCCCGCCTCCTGGTGGGCAACGACAACCTCTCCGAGGACGGCACTCCCGACTGCCTGGTTGTGGACTCGGGCCACGCTCGCAACCTGGACCTGGCGATAGAGCTGCCCCCCAGGGAGCTTGGCCCCATTGCCTCCCACGAGCAGTGGGCCGAGACCCTGGACGACATTGCCGACCTGGTGCGTTCCCACGGCACGACCCTGGTCTTCGTCAACACCCGCCGGATGGTGGAGCGAATCGCCCACCAGCTGTCACAGAGGCTTGGGGATGAGGCTGTGGTGGCCCACCACGGAAGCCTCTCCCGCACCACAAGGCTGGCAGCCGAGGAGAAGCTGAAGCATGGCGAGGTCAAGGTATGCGTGGCAACGGCCTCGCTGGAGCTGGGAATAGACATCGGCGTGGTCGACCTCGTCTGCCAGATAGGGTCTTCCCGCTCCATCGCCGTGATGCTCCAGCGCGTTGGGCGATCGGGTCACTCTCTGCTGGGCACCCCCAAGGGTCGTCTCTTTCCCCTGACCCGCGACGAGCTTGTGGAGTGCGCCGCCCTGATGCGAGCCTTACGCAACAGCAACCTGGACTCCCTGGTCATACCTCCCTGGCCTCTGGACATCCTGGCTCAGCAGATCGCGGCCGCCTGCGCCGCGGAGGAGTGGGACGAAGATGAACTCCTCGACCTCTGCCGCCGCGCCTACCCCTACCGGGACCTGCCCAAATCAGAGTACGACCGTGTGGTGGAGATGCTCTCGGAGGGGTTCGCTCCCAGGCTGGGACGCAACGGCGCTCTTCTGCATCGGGACGGAGTAAACCGCCGGCTCAAGGGTCGACGTGGAGCCGGGATAGCCGCCATGACCAGCGGCGGCGCCATACCGGACACGGGAGACTACGACGTCATTGCCGACCCGGAGGAGACCTTCGTTGGCACCGTCAACGAGGATTTCGCCATCGAAAGCATGGCCGGAGACGTGTTCCTTCTGGGCAACACGCCGTGGAAGATCAGGCGCATCGAGAGCGGTCGCGTCCGCGTCGTAGACGCTGAGGGCCAGGCTCCCAGCATCCCTTTCTGGCTTGGAGAAGCCCCCGGTAGGACCAGGGAGCTTTCGGAGGAGGTGTCCGAGCTTCGGGAGGCCATAGACGAACGCCTGGACAACCCCGCGGAAGCCGAGAGGTGGGTTGCGCAGGAGACCGGCGTGTCGGCTGAAGCCGCCCGTCAGCTGGTGGCGTACTTCATAGAGGGCAAACGCGTGCTCGGCATGGTTCCCACAAAGCGCAGGGTGGTCGCTGAGCGGTTCTTCGACGACAGCGGCGGGATGCAGCTGGTCGTTCACGCCCCCTTCGGCGCTCAGATCAACAAAGCCTGGGGCATGGCTCTGCGGAAGCAGATCTGCCGCACCTTCGACTTCGAGCTTCAGGCCGCAGCCACGGACGACGGCCTCAACTTCTCACTGGGTCCCTCCATGTCATTCCCGCTGGAGGACGTGTTCAGCTACATCTCCCCCCGCAACGCGGAGGACGTGGTGATGCAGGCCGTCTTCCAAGCGCCACTCTTCGGGGTGCGATGGCGATGGGACGCCGCCCGGTCGCTGGCCGTGCTGCGTCACACCGGCGGTCGAAAGGTGCCGCTTCCCCTGCTGCGGATGAGATCCGAAGACCTGCTGGCCGCCGTCTTCCCGGCCCAGGTGGCATGTCAGGATAACGCGCCGCCGGGCGACATCGAGCCGCCGGACCATCCCCTGGTCTTCGAGACCATCCGCGACTGCCTCACGGAGGCAATGGACGCTGCGGGACTCAAGGAAGTGCTGACAAGCATCGAGAGTGGCGAGATTGAGGTGTACGCCCGGGACACGGTGCAGCCGTCGGTGTTCTCTCACCAGCTGCTCAACACCATGCCATACGCCTTCCTGGACGACGCGCCCCTGGAGGAGCGCCGGTCCAGGGCCGTCCCACTGCGGCGCGCCCTGCCTGACGACACCAGGGACCTGGGCAGACTGGACCCCGAAGCTGTACATGAAGAATCGAACCGCGCCTGGCCCACCATACGCGACGCCGACGAGCTGCACGACGCCCTGATGCACCTGGTCGCTCTCCCTCTGGGAGCGCGCCTCACAAAGGACCGAATGCCCGGAGTAGGCGACGGCACAGGGCTGCTGGACGGCTGGTTCCGAGAGCTGGTCCGGGCCGGACGGGCCTTCCGCCTTCACCACGGAAGCGGAGAGACGGCGTGGGTCGCCACCGAAAGTGTCCACCTGGCCCTCACTATACATCCAGATTCCAGGCTGGAGCCTCCGCCCCAAAACGGCCTGGCCCACCCGGATGAGATGGACAGGGATGAGGCCGTGTACAAGCTGCTGCGAGGCTGGGTAGAGTGCTCCGGCCCCTTCACCGCCGAGGAGATGCGCGAGACGCTGGGCCTGTCAGACTCCGACGTGAAGATAGCCCTCGCGCGGTTTGAGAACGAGGGCGTAATACTCCGAGGGCAGTTCCGCTCGGGACCCCTCGGCGAGGAGTTCTGCGACCGCCGGATTCTGGCCCGGATACACCGTGCAACCATTGGCCGGCTCCGCCGGGAGATTAGGCCCGTAACGCCCGCCGACTTCGTTAGGTTCCTGCTCCGATGGCAGTGCGTCGAACCCGGCCGGCAGCTCCAGGGAGAGGGAGGGGTGGAGGATGTTATTGAGAAACTCCAGGGCTTTGAGGCGGCGGCCCAGGTCTGGGAGTCGGACATCCTGCCCTCACGCATCTCAGACTACGCTCCTTCAATGCTGGACGGGCTGTGCTTTGGGGGCGAGGTGATTTGGGGGCGCCTCACCCGCCACGGTGACAACGGCCACGCTTCCCCAACCCGCTCCCCCCTATCCAGGGCCACTCCCATAACCCTCGCCCTCCGGGAGTCCCTGGACTGGCTGCTGGACGAACGCGTTGATGCCGACGACGACGTAACCGGCGGCGCTGAGGAGGTGCTGGAGTTCCTACAAAGACGCGGCGCGTCCTTCCCGTCCGAGCTCCAGGCCGCCACCGGACGCCTGCCTTCCGACGTAGAAGAGGCGCTGTGGCTGCTGGCGGCCGCCGGCTTGGTGACTTCCGACGGCATGGCAACCCTCAGACAGCGCATCAGAGGGAACGCCGACCAGGGACGCCGACCATCACGCGCCAGATCAGCCAGATCCCAAAGACGAGACGGGTTCAGCCGCTGGTCTGTGCTGGAGCCGCCCAATCCGGTGACGGACACCGTAGAGGCCAAGGCGCGGCAACTGCTACGTCGGTACGGTGTCCTGTTCCCGGACTTGCTGGCCCGGGAGCCAATGGCCCCCCGGTGGAGGGAACTCATACAGGTCCTGAGAAGGCTGGAGGCGCGCGGTGAGATTCGCGGCGGTCTCTTTGTCTCCGGCTTCATGGGCGAACAGTTCGCCCTGCCGGAGGCGGTGGAGATGCTGCGCACCGTCAGGGGCATCGAGCCCAGTGGGCAGCTGGTGACGGTCTCGGCGTGCGACCCGCTGAACGTGGTTGGCATCCTGACGCCGGGCGATAGGGCGCCCGCCGTTCCGGGGAACCGCGTGGTCTTCAGGGACGGCGTTCCCGTATGCTCCCTGGAGAGCGGCAAGCTGGTGGTGAGAGCCAAGGAAGGAGACCCCGGCCTGGCTAGAGCCCGCTCACTGCTCCAGAACGCCCCATACATAGAGTCGGCTGACCTGGCGTGGGTGTGACACCACTATGCCAACCACATCCATTGTACGATACCCCGCAGTCATAGACGGGGATAGAGGCGCTTACGGCATAGTGATAGTTGACATACCTGGGGCCTGTTGCGCTATGGGCGCAACCGTAGATGAGGCTCTGGCCGCTGCCGAGGTCGCGCTCGCCGACTTTGTTAAGTTGATGGAAGAAAATGGCGAGTCCATTCCCCAACCCAGCGCCATAGAGGACGTTGAACTGGAATCCGGAGAAATGGTGACGTACGTGCCGCTCTCTGCTCCAGCGCACGCCCCATAGGGACATTGGCACGCCGTGCCTACCCCAGCCGGTGTGAAGCGCCGCTAGGAGCTAGCCCGCGTCAGAAAGTGCGGCAGCCATTTCCGTAGCGGAGGGAAACCGGCTAGTTGGGTCAGGTTGGGTGGCGCGGGCAACGACGGCTGCAATGGCCTCACCTGCTTCTGGCCGCGCCAACCGTATGTCCTCGCCCTCGGTCGGCAGCCTGCCGACCAGCATCTCGAACAGGACTACTCCCACAGCAAATATGTCCACGGCGGGGCCCACGGAGTCGCTTTGCATGTCGTCCTCCTGCTCGGGCGCCATATACCCCCGGGTGCCGCGCCCCGGCTGGAACGCCGCTATAGCTCCGGCTCCGGCTATCCCGAAGTCGGCCAGCTTGGCCGTGCCGTCATTGCTCAGCAGGATGTTGTCCGGCTTGACGTCCCTGTGGACAACGCCGGCTTCGTGGGCAGCCGTCAGCCCGGCCAGGACATCGCGGGCTATTCGCAGGGCTTCTTGTATGGGCAGTTGTCCATTATCTGCCCCGTTCAGGCGTGTCCTGAGATCTCCCCCGGGGACCCACTCCATGACGAGGTATGGCCCCAACGACGCGTCCTCTCCAACATCGATGACAGACACGATGTTTGGATGCCGGAGTCCCGCCAGCAGCTCCGCCTCCCGGCGTATCTCCTCCATATCCACGTCTCCAATGAGGGCTGCAAACAGGGAGTGCGCATAGGAGTCGTATCGGTTTCCCAGCGCCTTCAGTGCAACGTCCATGCCGGAGACGGGGTCAATGGCCCTGAAGACGGACGCCTGTGAGTCTCCCGCCTTGCCCAAAACCCGGAACCGCCCGATAGCCTCAGGAAGCGGCGCTCCCTCACCTGGGGTGTATTGAAAGGCGTGGTCTACCATTTACGTGGGATTGGCTAAGGCTCGTCCAACCGCTCGAAGGAGACGAGGATGATGGTAATATTGTCGGTGCTGCCCTCGGCTATTGCCCGGTCGACAAGGGCGTCCACCGCTCCGTCGCCCCCTTCCAGGATGGTCGCGGCGATGGTCTCGTCGTCCAAAAAGCCGTGGAGACCGTCGGAGCACAGCAGGAGGCGGTCACCTTCCTCCACTGCAAAGGAGTCCGTAAATGGGACAATGGGCTGTTCCAGACCCACGGCCTGGGTGAGGGCATTGCTCATATAGGCCCTTGCCTCCTCCGGTATCCTGACGCCTGCGCGTGCCTGCTGTGCCGCAAGGGTGTGGTCTTCAGTCAGCTGGGTTAGCTGTCCTCCCCGGAGCAGGTACGCCCGGCTGTCTCCCACGTGGCCCAGGCGCACTCTGCCGCCCGACAGCAAGGCGACCGTCGCGGTGGTGGCCATCCCGGCTCTCTGAGGGTCCCGGTGCATCGACTCCCCGGAGAGACCGGCCTCGTAGACGGCCTGGCTGATGTCGCAAAGCGTCCGGGCCAGTGACGACTCAAGGGTGTCCCCGGACGCAGGCTCTTCCGCGGCCTCTTGAGCGCCGTACTCCTTGAGGAGCAGGTCTACGGCCATAGCGCTGGCATCCTCGCCGCGCTCGTGGCCCCCAAGCCCGTCGGCGACAATGTATATGGCGTCTATGCCGGGCCGAACGGAGGGCGCCTCCAGGACACCCAGGCAGTCCTCGTTGTTCTGCCTGACTGGGCCTTTCTCGCTCCGCATTGTCACTCTGGTACGAAAAGCCATGCCTCAAACACCTGCCACGGCTGATATTGTGCCGGGTTGCCAATGGAATTCTACTCGCTAGAACGCCGGAGATACAAGAAGGACAAGCCGATTGGACTGTGGTCTAGCGGGTGACTCCGTGGTAATATGGACTCACCCGCCCAATATTCTCAACAAATCTTGTTATTGATTGGATAGGATGCTATGAACGTAGAACAGCTAAGGGACTCACTGCCGGTCACTCAGGACATGGTCTATATGAACACGGGATGGTCGGGGCCTATGCCCGACCGTGTTCTTAACCGTATTCGCGAGACGCTGGAACAGGAGTCCAGAGGCGGGCCCGCGAGCGCCAAAGGGCTAGCTATAACCCGAGGTTTGCAGGACGAGGCCCGCGCGTCCCTCGGCAACCTGCTGAACGTCGAAGCCGAAGACCTGCTCCTAACCCACAGCACCAGGGAGGGCCTGGACGTGGTCGTATACGGCATGGACTGGCAGCCGGGGGACGAGCTGCTGATATGCGGCCTGGAGCATCCCGCTCTGACCTCGCCCGGGGACGTGCTGGCCCAACGAAAGGGAGTCATCGTAAGAAGCCCCGAAATCTCCTATACAGCCGGTCAGGGTGAGGCGCTCGAAGCCATAACGTCGTCGATCACCCCAAACACCAAGATGGTAGCTCTCAGCCACATACAGTACACTTGCGGGCTGCGAATGCCCATCAAGGAGATAGCCCAGGCCGCCCGCGAGAGGGGCGTACCGTTGCTGGTGGACGGCGCTCAGAGCATCGGGCACATTGAGGTTGACCTTGGCGACTTGGAGTGCGACTACTACGCTCTACCCGGACAGAAGTGGCTTCTGGGCCCGAATGGAACGGGCGCGCTCTACGTCAACCCCGCTCGCCGGGGCGAGATTGAGCCTCTGTTTTCCACCAACGCGCTGGAGGCGGCGCGCGCCACGGAGCGCTCTCCCCTGGCTCGATTCAACCTCGTAACGCAGAACCCAGGCCTCATCGCCGGCCTCTCGGAGAGCGCGCGGATCGCCACTGAAATCGGCATAAGCGCTATCGAGGAGCGGGCCATGCTCATCGCCGACCTCCTCCGGGGAGAGGCCTCCTCCATCGACGGCTGCACGCTTCTCAGCCCCATGTCCCGCGAGTCGGCGTGCGGGCTGGTGACCGTGGGCCTGGACGGCTGGCCGCCCGCGGACCTGGTGGCTGTCCTCCAGGAGAGATTCAGCATAGTGGGGCGGACGGTGCACAACCCGGACGGCATCCGCTTCAGCACCCACTTCTTCAACACGGAGCAGGAAGTGACCCAGGTGGCCGCTGCGTTGAAGCAGCTGGTGGCCGAGGGGTATTCGCCTCCGTAGACGCCCTGTCCGATATATACCCGGGAAATTCAATCCGACTGTTTCTAAAAAAGGGGGGTTGAAAATGGCAGATAGCGCGCTTTCCGGGCTGAAGGTTGTGGAGCTCGGCGATTTCATCGCCGCGCCATACTGCGCCAAGCTCATGGCTGACATGGGCGCAGAGGTCATCAAGATAGAGTCGCCGGGCCTCGGCGACTCCGCGAGACGCTACGGCCCTTTCCCCAACGACGAACCCCACTCGGAGCGGAGCCTCCTCTTCGCATACATGAACACCAGCAAGATGGGCATTACCCTGGACGTCACAAAGCCCCTGGGCAAGAGGGTGTTCAGAGAGCTGCTGAAGGAAGCCGACGTGCTTGTGGAGGCCAATCCGCCAAAGATGATGGATGAGCTGGGCTTGGACTACAACTCCATCAAGGACGTGAACCCTGGGCTGATCGTCACGTCCATCACCCCTTTCGGCCAGACCGGGCCGTACCGGGACTACAAGGCGACAGAGCTTGTCTCCTTCCACATAGGCGGAATAGGATACCCTACGCCCGGGGACGTGGAGAACCCGGACACCAGCCCGCCCATGAAGGCGCCGGGCCACCAGGCGGACATAATGGCGGGCGTGACAGGTGCGTCTGCATCCATGACGGCCCTGTTCGCCAGGGAGTTCACCGGCGAGGGTCAGCACATCGACGTATCGGAGCAGGAGACGCTGCTGCGGGCCAGCGGCAACGCCGTGGTCTCGCACATGCATAGGGGGGAGACCCCCAGCAGGATTGCCGGCGTCGGACGTCCCATCGCCGCCAGGAAGCCCCTTCAAACCAAGGACGGGTACTTCACGGCCCAATTCTTCATGGACCACTTCTGGGAGGCGCTGAAGAATGTGCTGGGCCACCCGGCCTGGATGGAAGAGGAGATCTTTGCAGACAGGATGTCCAGGATGGATAACCTGGACGTCATTCTGCTTCTGGTGGAGGAGTGGTCCAAGGACTATACCCGCGACGAGGTCTACCAAATACTCCAGGTGGAGAACCACATTCCATGCCTGCCCATAAACGATATGGCAGACCTGTTCGCGCATCCACACTATGTGGAGCGTGAAACCTTCGTAGACATGGAGCACCCGGAAATCGGCCGGTTCAAGTCTCCGGGGCCGTCATACAGGTTCTCGGGAACGCCCTGGAACGCCTCAGTTCCCGCGCCTTTGCTGGGGCAGCACAACGCTGAGATCATCTGCGGCCGGCTGGGTTACTCCATGGAAGACCTGGCGAGAATGCGACGGATTGGCGCCGTCTAACGTGTGGAACGGGACGAGCGCGGCCATAGAAGGAATCTAGGAGGATCGACAATGGGCAAACTGCCGTTGGAGGGAATCAGGATTGCCGACTTCACACAGGTGGTGCAGGGGCCCTATGCCACCATGCTCATGGGCCAGATGGGAGCGGAGGTCATAAAGGTGGAGACTGAGAGCCGCACGGCTATAGACCAGCGCATGGCAGGGGGTTTCACCAACCTCAACGGAAGCAAGAAGAGCATCACGATCAACCTCAAAGACCCCAGGGGAGCCGACGTAGCCAAGCGTCTGGTGAAGGTGAGCCATGTGGCTATGGAGAACTTCGGAACCGGCGTCATGGAGCGATTTGGGCTGGACTACGATGAGCTGTGCAAGGTGAAGCCGGACATCATCATGCTTTCCAGCCAGGCCCTGGGACGCACCGGGCCTCTGAAGGACGCCATCGGCTACTTCGCCGAGGCGTCCAACTTCGCAGGCTTCTCGCACCTCACCGGCTACAGGGAAGGGCGTCCCGGAATGGTGGGCGCCATCTGGGCGGACCACCTCACGGGGATGCACATGATCTTCGCCATACTGTCCGCCGTGAGACACCACCGCAGGACGGGGGAGGGGCAGTACATCCAGATGTCCATGGCAGAGACCGTAATCTCCGCCATACCAGAGGCCATCCTTGACTATTCGGTGAACGGAAGAGACCAGGGCCGCCAGGAGAATCTGGACGTGGCGATGGCGCCTCACAACGTCTACCGTTGCCAGGGGTTCGACAAGTGGGTAGCCGTTACGGTCGCCAACGAGCAGGAGTGGCTGGCCCTCTGCCGGGCCACGGGACACCCGGAGTGGGCGGAAGACCCGCGCTTCTCCGACTCCCTCAGCCGATGGCACAACCAGGAGGAGTTGGGCAAGCTAATCACAGAGTGGACACTCCAGCGCACGGACTACGAGGCCATGCACACACTTCAGCAGGCCGGGGTAGCCGCCGGACCTGTCCTGGACGGCGCTGGCCTGTCCGACGACCCGCACCTCAACGAGCGTGGCTCTTTCGTGCCTGTGGGCGAGCTTGAGGACAAGCCCTTTTCCCAGATAGCCCATCCCTGGAGAATGAGCAACTCGCCGACTCCCTACTACGCCGTGGCACCATCGCTGGGCGAACACAACCGGCATGTCCTGGAGGATGTGCTGGGTATGAGCAGAGAGGAGATAGACCAGCTTACCGAGGAGAATGTGCTGGTCTAAGAACCCGGCTACTGGTTGGGAGCAGGCTCTCGGAGGTAGGCGTCGGAGCCGTCCAGCCAGTCTTCCCGGATTGGGCTGAAGGCGTCGATCTCGACAGTTTCCTCAAGCGCTTCGGCGCTGTGTTCGGCATTGGAGGGAATGTTGAGAGTCTCCCCTGCCCTCACGACCACCTCCTGCCCGTCCACCACAAAGCGCAGGGCGCCGCTGAGAACGTGGGTTATCTGCTCGTTTTCGTGTCGATGCGCGGGCACTATGGCGCCTTCGGGGAAGTAGATGCGACCCAGCATAACCTTTTCCCCGGTGACTATTCGCCTGCGAATACCGCCTATCAAGCGGTCCTCGTTGACCTCTTCCCAAGGCACGGATTTCATTTGGCGTAACCTCTCCTGGCTTCTGACGCCCTTGACAGGCCATCGTTGTGAATGCGGTGGATACGATACTCTGATGAGAGGACACAGTCAATTGCCAAATTGGGTACTCAACCATTTTGTGTTGCATTGACTGAGCTGCTAAGTAAAGATAAAGTGATCATACGGAACCGTAAAATATCGGGCTGAACCTTCGCGAGATATGGAAATGCCAAACTCAGAAAAAGTCACCATCTACATCGATGGTAGCAACTTGTATCATTCACTGAGGAGTGTTGCCGGCCGAACAGACCTCGATTTTGGCAAATTTACGACCAAGCTAATCGGGAACCGCAGATTGGTCAGAGCCTATTATTACAACGCCCCAGTCGACCAGGACAAAGAACCTGACACTTACAGAAGCCAGCAGCAGTTTTTTCAAGTCCTAAGGGGAATTGATTATTTTGAGGTAATTCTCGGGCGGCTGATTTACCGGAATTGGCCCAATGAGCGCCCATATGAAAAAGGGATAGATATCAAGATAGCTACGGACATGCTTGTTCACGGGCACCGAGGCAACTATGATGTAGCTATCCTAGTAACCGGCGACACAGATTTTGCTGACGCCATACAGGCAGTGAAGGACTTAGGACATCACGTGGAAGTAGCTCTGTTCAGCACAGGCGGTTCTCAAAGGCTGAGAGAAGTAGCAGATCGCGTGATCCTTATCGACAGCAACCTCCTCGCAGACTGCTGGAGATAAAAATAACAGGGGGTTGTCAAAAAGCAACCCCCTGGGGTTCATTACCTTAGATTGCTAAGCAAGCTAAGGGGGATAATCAATATGTTTTCTATATCATTCTCCCCTAGATGTCAATACCTTGTCAATAGCCTCTAAATCGTGCCGAGACAGATCTCCTGGCTCTTGCTCCTTGAAAAGGATAAATTGAAGGGGCTAATCTCCTTTACAATGCAGCCTCCACAACCGTTATGAGTACGGTCAGAGTCAGAAGACTCAGGAGCGTCCCCAGCGCCACTGCGTTGGTCACAAAGGACGGCCGCGCCTGGAACTGGGTAGCCAGAATGGTCGTGAACACCGCCGTTGGCATGGCTGATGTCACCACCAGCACCTGCTGCAGAAGCCCGTCGATGCCCAGGGCCAGAGTGAGCAGGTAGGCTGCGCCCGCAGAGACCACCAGCCGCAGGATGACGGCAGACGCCAGGGAGCGCAGGTCCTCCAGCGAGAAGCGCGTTGCCAGCTGGATGCCCAGCACCATCAGCATGGACGGCACAGCAGCGTTTCCCAGTATCCTGGCGGGCTCTCCTATGGTGGTCGGTAGCTGCACTTCCAGCAGATTTACGGCCAGTCCGAACACAGTGCCGTATACCAGTGGCATTCGCACCACCGACAGCAATGCGTCCTTGATCTCGAGCTGGCTGCGGGAGGCCAGGTACACCGCCAGGGTGCCTCCCAGGGTCGCCTGACACACGAAGAAGACCACGGCAAACTCAACTCCGGCGTCGCCGAAGGCCAGCAGAGCTACCGGAAGGCCGTAGTTACCCGCGTTCATAAAGAGAGTGGCCAGGAGGAAGGCGCTGGTTCCCTCGCGCCCCAGGGCCAGTACACGCGCGACCGCGATGGAGAGCAGGTACATTGCAGCGGCGAGACATACGGCGAACAGGGCTATCTTGCCCATCTCCTCCAGGGGTATGTCCGTCCCGGCCAGCGAGTTGAACACCAAAGCGGGGGCGAAGATGTACAGGGTTATCTGGCTAATGGAGTCGCTCGGTACGTTCCGAAACCTGCGGATCAGCGCGCCAATCCCCGCCATCAGGAATACCGGCGATACCACTTCTACAAAAATCTCAAGCATATTGGGACCCTAATGGAAGACCTAACCGCGCCGGCAAATTGTTACAATCCTAGCAGCAAATACATCATATGCCAGTCTAATGTCAACCCACGAAAATGCAATGGTAATATTGCTGCCGGCCTCCGTACCCAGCAGAAACGTCGAATGGATACAAGCTCATCTCGTTGACATCCGCGCGGGCGTAAGCCTACAATGTAGTCACTCGCAAAACGGGAGGAGCAACCAAAACTGTTATGGTATCCGGTCAAATCAGTCTTTCAGAGGCCCTAACCCGGTATCTCTCCAGCCGACACGCCCAGGCGCGGCCGGACACTCAGCAGGAGCTTACCAAATTCATCCGCTGGGGTGGGTGGGATCGCTCCTTGCCCTCCATAAAGCCCCATGAGGCAGCCGAGTACGGCGATTACGTGGCGTCGGAAGCGAGGCAGGACGCAGGTGATCACCTCCAGGTCGTCAAGGATTTCCTCACCTTCTGCTACAAGAGCAATTTCACTGAAACGTCCTTGGCCAAGCACATCAAGGTGCGAAAGGCCGGCCGCAGGACAGCTGCCAGGGAGAGCGCGCGGGCTGCCATCGACATCACCGAAGAGGGCTACCAGAGCCTGCTGAACGAGTTGGAGAAGCTCAAGGGCGAACGCGTAACTGTGGCCCAAGAGATAAGCCGAGCCGCTGCTGACAAGGACTTCCGCGAGAACGCTCCTCTGGACGCCGCTCGAGACCGTCAGGGACTCATGGAAGCACGCATACGCGAGTTGGAGGACTCGGTCCAGCGCGCCCGCCTGGTGGACGGCAGCGGCTCCGTGTCAGCCAATCAGAGGGACCGGCGGATCAAGCTCGGAAGCATAGTCAGGCTCACGGATCCCGCATCCCAGGAGGAGATGGTGTACACCCTGGTAAACGCCTCAGAGGCGAGTCCTATGGACTTCAAGATGTCAGTCGCCTCTCCTGTGGGCAAGGCGCTGATGGACCACCATGCCGGCGATGAGGTCGAGGTGGCTACGCCGCGAGGCAGTCTGCGCTACCGCATTGATGGAGTAGACTAGACTATATCCTGCGGTGGCAATTGGAATACTCTACCGGACTTCGACAGGGCCCAGAGAAGGGCCCTTTCCTTTTACCGCACCTGGTCCCAAGTAGTATGATATAGGACGATATGCCAGACGCCAGATATGATTTGGGTCGAGCAGAGACCATCAAAGCTGAGGCCATCGGAGAGCCGGGGCAGCGAACATTCAGGCTCTTGGTGGACGGGCCGAGGGGCAGCGCCTGCCTGTGGATGGAAAAAGAGCAGCTGTCCCAGCTATCCATGGCCGTACAGCAGCTTATGGAGATGTCCTCCTCCGAAGAGGCGCAAGAGGAGACCCCGCGCCCGCCGTCCGGCCAGTCGAGCCAGGGACAACCTTCCCTGGATTTCAAGGTCGGAAAGCTCAGCCTAGGCCATGAGCCGCGGCGAGACCTCTTCCTCATCGAAGCCCATGACCGTGAGGACGACCAGGATGGAAGCCCGCTCATGGAGTTCTGGGCCTCCCGCTCCCAGATGAAAGACCTGGCCGGGGAGGCGCAGGTGGTAGTCTCTGCCGGCCGACCGCTGTGCCCTCTGTGCAGCGCGCCTATGGGGCCTGAGCCTCACACCTGCCCGCGCTCCAACGGCCATAACTCCTTCAGATTGACCTGACGGCTATGTCGTCAGAGCGGGAGGCGAGTAATGCATCTGCTTACACCAATTCCCAACAGGCGCCATGGAAACTGAGAGAAGGCCGGAGACCCCCGAAGACGAACTAAGCAGGTTTCTGCTGGACGGAGTAATTTCCTCTCCGTTGCTCATACCCCAGGGTTCCAACGACACGTTCCTGGTGTCGGTGTCAGACGGACAGCAGACCCAGGACGCGGTGTACAAGCCTCGCAGGGGCGAACGCCCTCTGTGGGACTTCCCTTCCGGCACACTGTACAAGCGAGAGTACGCCGCCTACCTGGTGGCGCGGGCGCTGTCCTGGAATTTCGTCCCCTGCACTGTGATACGCGACGGCCCGTACGGAGTAGGCTCCTTGCAGCAGTTCATTGATGCGGACTCCGAGTCCAACTACTTCACGCTGCGAGAGGAGTGTCCGGAGGAGATGGAGCGCATAGCCCTGTTTGACCACCTTGCGAACAACGCCGACAGGAAGGCGAGTCACTGCTTCAAGGACTGGGGCGGCAGGGTGTGGTCGATAGACCACGGCATAACCTTCCACGAAGAACCGAAACTGAGGACGGTTATCTGGGACTTCGTTGGGGAGCCGATACCCGCTCACCTAATGGAGCAGATGGCAGCTTTCCTGACAGACTTGCGGTCGCCGGGGAAACTGACGCACGAGCTGTCGCAACTGCTGGCGCCGGAGGAGACAGAGGCGCTTGAGAGGCGTATCGAGGGCCTGCTGGCATCTGAGCGCTTCCCCGACGCCGACCCGTACAGGCGCAACGTGCCCTGGCCTTGGTTCTAGGAAAGACGCCTCACACCAGGAGCGCGGTGGAGGGGAGTGAGCAAGGCGGACATCGTGGCGCCGGCTCAGCTATCCCTGCGATAGCGGACCTTTATATAACTCCGGTGTATCTCCCAGAAGAGGCTATCTTCTCCGTCATTCCCGTGCAAACGGGAATCTATAGCCCTTCTTCCAAGGCATCGCAGCCTTGCACACAGCGCTTTTGGATTCCTGCCTCCGCAGGAATGACGGTGAGGGCAATTCTTGCGGGATGACGCTATGGATTATTCAAAGGTCTCCGTAAGCAGGAATCTAGCCACCCTGAGTGTAAACAATAACGCCCGCCTTCCCGTAGTTCGGGAAGGCGGGCGTCTTCTTGAGCGATTGGTCTGCTAGCTGCCCGAGGCAGTAGCGGTGGAGGGCGTGGGAGCCGCTCGCTCCTGGGTTCGGCTGATGCCTATGCGCCGTGCCAGGACCACCTTGGCGATGCCGGTGCTGCCACCGGCATGGTTCTGCCCTGCCCTGGAACGCTGGTTGACCTCGTGGCGTCCGCCGTAGGGGGCCTCAGGCTCGTTCCTGTCCACCAGGGAGTACATGCCCATAACGTCTCGCACTCTGCTGGCAATGCGGAGGCTGGACTCACGGCCGTACACGTTGCCGACGTTGCCCTGGTAGTTGATCTCCATGTGGCTCTGATACATCCAGTAGGTGCGCTGGAGCAGCAGGCCGTGGATGTGCGCCTCGAGTACGGAGTCCATTGCCGACTGCTGCGCTATAGCGTCGCCGGCCTTGGCTCCCTTGGTGTACTCCACCAACTCGTCCACCACCTCGTTCCGTGCGAATGCCTGGCCTCGACCGCCGTGCTCCTGCTCCAGGCTGGTGTTGGATACCTGCCAACCCTGGTGGTCGCCGCCGATGAGATGGTCGCCGGGCACCCGGACGTTGTCCAGGAAGATGGCGTGCTGGTCATGGCCGGGGAGGAGCGCCTGCTCCTGGACCGCAAGCCCCTCTGAGGGAACGGGGACCAAGAAGAAACCCAGGTTCCTGTGTCGCGGGGCGTCCGGGTCCGTCATCATGGGGCCGAAGAGGTAGTTGGGTCCTCCGGCGTCCCACTGGGGCCTCGGCTTGCCGCTGACGAATACGTTGGAACCGGTCAGGAGCCAATCGTCGCCGTCGCGGACTGCAGTGCTCCTGTAGTCGGCCAAGTCGGCGCCGGAGCTGGGCTCCGTGAACTTCTGCCAGGCCGTGGTCTCAGACTTGAGCAGAGGAACCAGGAACTTCTGCTTCTGCTCCTCAGTGCCCCAGACCAGAAGGGCCGGGAAGACAAACTGGTTGGTGAAGTTGTTGGGGACCCTGTAGTTCTGGTACTCCTCCGAGATGATGGTCTCGTGGTCTCCGGTTAGCCCGCCGCCACCGTACTCCTTGGGGAACGTGGGGAAGAGCCATCCCTTGGCCGCCAGCTTCTGATGCGTCTCGCGCCAGAAAACGTACTGCTCCCTGCTAAAGTCCCTGGAGTCGTATGGTTCCTTCATCTCCTCGGGGACATTCTCGTCCAGCCAGGATCGAACCTCCTGCCGGAATTCTTCCTGCTCCTTGGTATAGGGTAGTGCGAAATCCATTTCTACCTTCCTTTCCTTGGGGTAACCCCTCTATGTACTCTTGCCGGGAAACATCCATCCGCTTTCGGCCCGCCCGAGAAACCCAAAACGGGCACAGCAAACAAACGGGTATACCCCAACGCGGTAATTCTACCACCCCTGTCGGGGATGTCAAGCGCGTCTTATGTGCTTCAACCAGCGCGCAGAGACCAACAACACCCCGCTCAATTCGCGGAGCGCGGTAAAGTTGTACAATAGACTTCCAGAGAGACACCAGGAGCATTACGGCAATGGGCGGCTTCGAGTTCATCGACCAC
The DNA here is from genome assembly GCA_965218945.1 of Dehalococcoidia bacterium. GTDB lineage: Bacteria > Chloroflexota > Dehalococcoidia > Lucifugimonadales > UBA2985 > DAOUJW01. The sequence goes on along the minus strand of OZ244718.1, from coordinate 746,737 downwards.
ACGGCAGACGTAGGCATAGTGGCAACGGGGGTAGACTTGAAAGAGGCCTTCGCTCAGGCTGCCAGGGGCCTCTTCGATTTCATGGCGGACATGTCCAACGTGCGGGAAGCGGAGGTGTGCGACGTAGCCGTCAGCGCATCAGACAGGGACGCCCTGCTGGTGGCCTGGCTCAACGAGCTGCTCTTCCTGTGCGAGGTCGAGAATCGGTACTTCTCCCGCTTCGAGATATATGAGATGGAAGACACCGAGCTCAAGGCCCGCTGCTACGGCGAGCGGTTCGACCCCGGCAGGCACAGGCTGAAGTCCGGGGTGAAGTCGGCAACCTACCATATGCTCCAGGTGGAAGAAGGAAACCCGGCCAGAGTCCAGGTGATATTGGACGTATAGGAGTTGAATCGGATGAGCGGTAACGTCAGAGTGCCCATTCGCCAAATTGACGGCTACAGGTGGGAGATCCCGCAGGACTACAAGGAGGGGATGCAGGTCCCCGGACTGGTGTTTGCCACGGAAGCGCTGATGGAGCAGATATCGGCGGACAACTCCCTGGACCAGGTGGCCAACGTGGCTTGTCTGCCCGGCATCGTAAAGGCTTCGATGGCCATGCCGGACATACACTGGGGCTACGGCTTCCCAGTCGGGGGCGTCGCCGCCACGAGGGTGGAGGACGGAGTAGTGTCCCCCGGCGGCGTTGGCTTCGATATCAACTGCGGGGTTCGCATGCTGCGGACCGGCTTGATGGAGGAAGAAGTAAGGCCCCGCATAGAGCAGCTGGTCAACGCCCTCTTCACCAACGTCCCTTCAGGGCTGGGGTCTTCCGGCAAGATACGCCTTCAGGGTAGAGAGGTCGATCGCGTGCTTGCCCAGGGAGCGCGCTGGGCCGTCGAGAGGGGTTACGGCGTTCCGGAGGACCTGGAGATGAGCGAGGCCGGCGGCTGTCTGGATGGCGCTAACCCCGATAAGGTTGGCGTCAGGCCAAAGCGGAGAGGAGCGCCCCAACTGGGCACGTTGGGCTCCGGCAACCACTTCCTGGAAGTGCAGGTGGTGGACGAGATATTCGATGCGGAGGCCGCCCGTATCATGGGCGTAGAGCAGGTGGGCCAGGTGACCGTTCTCATGCACTGCGGTTCCCGGGGCCTCGGCCATCAGATTTGCGACGACTACCTCAAGGTTATGGACGGCGCTGTGAAGAGCTACGGCATCGAGCTGCCGGACCGTCAGCTGGCCTGCTGCCCCGTGGAATCCCCGGAGGGGCAGGACTACATGGCAGCCATGTACGCCGGGGCCAACTTTGCATGGGCCAACCGCCAGTGCATCGCCCACTGGGTGCGCGAGTCATTCGCGCAAGTCTTCGGCGGAAGCTGGGAGAGCCTGGGCATCCGCCAGGTCTACGACGTCTGCCACAACATCGCCAAGATAGAGGAGCATCTGGTGGACGGGCGCAGCGTAAAGCTCTGCGTCCACCGCAAGGGCGCCATAAGGGCCTTTCCCCCGGGTCACCCGGACATTCCTGACAGATACCAGGGCATAGGCCAGCCGGTGTTAATTCCCGGCGACATGGGGCGATACTCCTTCCTGGCGGTGGGCGCGGCGGCGGCCCTGGAGGAAAGCTTTGGCTCCACCTGCCACGGCGCGGGTCGCGCCGCAAGCCGCTCGGCGGCCAAGCGCATTCTCAAGGGACGCGACATTCAGGCAGAGATGGCCGAGCAGGGTATAATGGTCAGGGCCCACGGCTGGGACTCCCTGGCCGAGGAAGCCTCTATCGCCTACAAGGACGTGGCGGAGGTGATTGAGGCTTGTGAGCAGGCGGGTCTGTCAAGGAAAGTGGCCCGGATGCGCCCCTTGGGGGTTGTGAAGGGCTAAATTGATGGTAAGCGGAAAAGGAGATCCAATGCCGTACGGAGTCACAATAAAAGAGGGCACGGGTGACACGAGGATCGATATCCAGTGCAACCATCAGAGCGGGATGCTCTACGTTGTCCCGGCGGAGGCCAACTGGGTGTGCCAGCCGGAGAACATCCACGCCCACGCCCTGGCCGGCTTCCTGAGGGAACTGGTGGAACTGGACGACCCCAGAGTGCGAGAGCTTATGCAGCGCTGGGGTCTGTACTACCGGGCAAGGCCCATAGAGTCCGAGGAGGAGCAGACTTAATCAAGCGCCAGCGTGAAGCTCGTCAGGATCCTCTTCTTCCGAAGCCGATGCCCCATCCACCGAGAGGACTGCGCCGTCGTCCGAAGCCCCGTTCACCGATATATCCTCTGATTCGGGAATGCCTCCGCCGGGCAGGGAGTCCTGGACCGCCGACTCCGGCTCGGAGTCGTTCAACTCCGGCGCCTCAGAGTCGAACAAAGTCTCAAGCGCCGTCCCCTCCACCGTCTCGTTGACCATGAGGTAGTTAGCTATCTGAGCCAGCTTGGCGCTGTTGGCGGTAAGCAGGTCCGTAGCCTTGTTGTACGCGTACTGGATGAGGGTGTGCACCTCGTTGTCTATGGCCTCGGCAATCTTATCGCTGTAGTCGCGCTGCTCCGATATCTCCCTGCCCAGGAAGACAAGCTCCTCCTTCTTCCCGAAGGTCCTGGGGCCAAGATTATCGCTCATGCCATATCGGGTGACCATGTTCCGGGCCAGACTGGTGGCGTGCTCCAGGTCATTGCTTGCCCCCGTGGTGCTTTCGCCAAAGGTGACCTCCTCTGCAACCCTGCCTCCAAGGGCAGTTGCAATCATGTCCTCGAACTGGCCTTTGGACATGAGATACCGGTCCTCCGCCGGCAGCAGTCGAGTGTATCCTCCCATACCGCCGCGGGCGATTATGGATATCTTGTGCACCGGGTCGGCGTTGGGCAGCAAACGCGCTACCAGGGCGTGCCCGCCTTCGTGGTAGGCTGTGATTTTCTTCTCTTTGGGTGTGATAACGCGGCTCTTGCGCTCCGGCCCGGCAATCACCCGGTCGATGGCCTCTGCGAACTCTGTAGGCCCGATGTCCTTCTTGCTATGGCGCGCCGCCAATATCGCGGCCTCGTTGACCAGGTTGGCCAGGTCAGCTCCGCTGAACCCCGGCGTCTGCTGCGCCACCGTGTCCAAGTCGACGTCCTGAGACAGCGGCTTGCCCTTGGAGTGCACGTCCAGGATGGCGCTGCGGCCGTGGATGTCCGGTGCGTCCAGGACGACTCGGCGGTCAAACCGGCCCGGCCTCAAAAGCGCCGGGTCCAGAATATCCGGCCGGTTGGTGGCCGCCAGGACTATCACGTTGACCCCGGTGTCAAACCCGTCCATCTCCACAAGGATCTGGTTGAGGGTCTGCTCCCGCTCGTCGTGGCCCCCACCAAGGCCTGCGCCTCGATGCCGTCCCACAGCGTCTATCTCGTCAATGAAGACGATGCATGGGGAGTTGCGCTTGGCCTGATCAAACAGGTCACGCACCCTGGAAGCTCCAACGCCCACGAACATCTCAACGAATTCGCTGCCGCTGATGGAGAAGAAGGGCACCCCGGCCTCTCCGGCCACCGCCCTGCCCAGGAGCGTCTTCCCCGTCCCAGGAGGACCCACCAGGAGCACACCCTTGGGTATTTTCGCTCCCAGGGAGACGAACCGCTCCGGGAAGCGGAGGAACTCCACCACCTCGTGCAGCTCCTGTTTGGCCTCCTCAACCCCCGCCACGTCGGAGAATGTGACTGTGGGCTTGTTGCCCACGAACATACGCGCCCGACTCTTACCGAAGCTCATGGTCTGGTTGCTGTTGCCCTGGGCCTGGCGCATCATAAACAGAATTATGGCCCCAAAGAAGACGAGTGGCAAGAAGTTGATGAGGACGCCGAACAGGTTGCCAAGGCCGCTGTTCCCCTGAACCTCTACTTTCACCGCGGTATAATCGGCGCCGCTATCATCCAGAATGCTGAAGATGCTGGTGCCGCTCTCCTTGCGGGAGCGGTAGTTCTGCCCGTCAATGCCGATGACGTTAAGGGTATTGTCGTTTACCGCAATCTCCCTTACCTGATTGCCCTTCACCATCTGGATGACCTGGCTGAGAGGTATGTTGTCAGAGCCGGATGGAGCCTGGAAGAAGGTGAAGAAGATAGTCAGCACCGCGACTATTATGAGAAGGTATACAAAGCTGTTCCGCATCCACCGATTATTCATGGGAGATTTTCCTGCTGGGGCTTCTTGTGATGTCCGCTGCTTTAATATTACCCTAATCCGTGCTCAAAGGCAAAGATTCCTCTGTGTACAGCCCAGTGTAGGGCAGCTCTACGGGCATTCTCAATAGAAATTCTTAAATAAGTGTTACGATAGTGCGACGACGGGTCTGCAATTTGCCCGCTTGTCCTGAAGGGCCGATAGTAGGGGCGGTTCGCGGAGCCTGTCCCAGAATGATGAATTGTCGATTATCGGTGAGTCCGTCGTGCCAAGTTCGAGTCTTTTGTCACAGTCGAAGCGTCGTCTCGACCGCCAGTGGATGTTGCAGGCGGCGCGGATCAGGCGACATGGTTGGTTAGGCTGTCGTCGGTCACCCCCTCATGGCCCTACTGTGGCCACCTGAGCCCATCTCTGGTTCCACCTGGGTCTGCCCCGGTCGCGCCATACGCGCCACAGGGTGCGCAGGTTGAAGCTCGTGGCCAACAAGGCCCATTCGGCCGACACATTGACAATGCCACGGAGCAAGAACCGCCGAGCGCCCTGTTGCTCTTTGAGGATCCCAAAAGCCGGTTCTGGCAGTTGCTTACGCTGCTTGTACGCCTCTTTGGCCTCCTCAGTAGACATCCATACCCGATGACGACGCAGGACAGCTTCGTGAGGACCTACCTCCAGCCCACGCCCATGACGCCCATCCTGGGTGCAGACCCCGAAGGCCGGACACACCTGGCAGACGGCTCCGGAGGCTCGGTACAGACGCATGAGCGTTCCCCTGGTACGCTTGAGTCGGGTGAAGCGCAGTATCTGGCCCATGGGACAGGTGTAGCTATCCATCTGCTCATCGTAGCAAAAACGGTCCTTGTGGTAGGGGTGTTCAAGGGCCTTGTGCTGCGACTCCGGCATGATCACCTGTTGTTCCCGTTGGGCGCACGACTCCAGGTTGGCGCCGGAGTGATAGCCCGCATCGGCCAGCGTTGCCTCCGCCCTGTCTCCAATCATCTCCTCGGCTTGCTCCAGCATTGGAGTCAACTGACCACTGTCGTTGGCCTCACACACCACCTCCGCTGCGGTGATGACTAGCCCCGTGCCTTCGCCGGCGCCCGGCTCCAGTGGCGAGACCATCGCTTGGGCATTGTAAGCAGCCACGATGCCTCCACCAGCCTTCATCAGACTCGCATCACCATCGGTAAGATTGATACGTTGCTGTCCCTCTTCACCTGCAAGTTGTTCCATTGCCTGCTGCACCTGTTCTCTCAGCGCCTTGTTCTTGGCAAGCTCCTCCGGCAGACACACAGAGACAGCGTCTTCCCCAGCCTCGTTCTGCGCCTCAAGATCACTGATCGCCGCGTCCACCCGCCTCAGCAACCGTTGCAACCCTTCAGCATCAAAGCTCCTGTCCTTCGCTGCATTGGCAGCTATCTTCGTCCCATCCACAGCCTGCACCGCCAACTCCACCAAGCCCATGGCCACCATCGTGCGCACCGTTCGCTTAAAGAGCCTTCTCATTGCTCCACGATGGTCTCTGTAGAACCGCCACAGGGTATTGTGGTCCGGGTGCTGCCAAGCTGTCAACCAAAGGTACGGTATCTGGTCTCGGCAGGCCGCCTCCAGCTTGCGGCACGAGCGCACGCCGGTCATGAACCCATACAACCACACGCTCAGCAGCCCGCGAGGATGGTACGATGGCGCTCCCAATGCCTCACCATCTATCTCAACTCCCAACTCAGACCATCCCGAACGCTCCAAAGCGTCCACAAACTCCGCCACAAACCGCACCGGATGGTCTTCGGGCACAACTTCCTCCAGTGTAGGAGGAAACAACCACGGCTGCTCTCGGTTCAGTGGGCGACGCGGCATTGAACTCTCCATCAATCAATTCTTGGCCACAATTCTAACCCGTTTCACCCACATCCGAAAATACACACCCTTTATGAGACAGGCTCCGCGAACCGCCCCTACGGAATCTTGCCCGCCGGTCACTCCGAGTCCCTGGGTTTCAGGCCCCGCAGGGCGAACACGAGCACCAGGACAAGCAGCACCTGAAGTACGATATAGGTCCGCAGGATGGGGCCGTAGCTGCCGGTTGTATCGTAGACCAGCGTGGCCGCCAGGGGGCCGAGGGCGTTTGCCACCATCTGCCACGGTACTATGAACCCGCGCAGCGTTCCCAGAGACTTCGAGCCGAAGGTGTTGGCCAGCAGAAGCTGTAACATCAGAAAGGAGCCGGCGAAAGCCGCTCCATGCAGCACTGCGAATACCATACCCACGGCAAAAGAGTTGATTATCAGGAAGAGGTATATTCCCACTCCCAGTCCCGTCGAGAACACCGCCATCAGGACGCGGACGGACGTGCGGTCTGCAAGATACCCTGCGCTCAGGGAAGCCGGGACGCTCACCATAGCCCAGGTCAGAAGCACCACGGCCGCCTGGACCTCCGTAAGGCCCCTATCCAAAAGGTGCGGGGCCAGGTTGAAGTTAACGCCCGTGTTGACGAAGTTGGTGAGACAGTAGGCGCCAAGGATTATCCAGAATGGGCGCGTCCGAAGCGCTTCCCTCAGCGTGTAGTTCACCTCCTGCGCCTGTACCCTCCCGCCTGATTTACCCTGCCTTTCCTGATCTTCCGACTCCTCGGGCCTTACGCCGTCCGGGAGCAGCCCCATGTCTTGGGGCTGTCGCCGCATGAAAATGGATATGGGAATGAGGGTCAACGCCATCACCAGCAGACCCACGCCCATAGCCGCCGTCCGCCAGCCCACTATCGGAATCGCCGTCTGTGTGGCCGCGGGTATTGCGCCGCCTCCAATGCGCTGTCCCAGGTTGGCCATAGCCATAGCCCGGCCTCGCTTCTTTACGAACCACTTGGCAACCACCGTCTGGTTAGTGAGATTGATGACCCCCTGGAGAGCCACCCGGCTGACTATCAGGGCAAGGGCGAACTGCCAAAGCTGGTCGATGTGCCCCCATGCGAAGATGGCGATGCCGGACATCAAGAAGCTGACGAAGAGTATCCAGCGTGCGCCAAACTTGTCTATGGCAGGACCTGCCACCAGCGCCAATGCGCCCCCTATCATGGTGCCAATGGCCCCAGCCAGGGATACGGTGGAGCGCGTCCATTCGAACTCGTCGGTGATGGGCCTGAGGAAGACCCCGATGGTGGGGTTGATCTGTGCCCCGGATGCGAGCGATGAGAGGAATACAACCCCTACAATCACCCACCCGTAGTATATCCGGCGGCTCCCGGTGGCCGGCTTCAACTGGTGGCCTTACTTCCATGCCGGACAGGAGAACTTTGAATAGCCCCTCGCGTCGTCCTGGAATAGGCGCGCCTACTGTCATTCCGAACGTAGCGCAGCGAAGTGAGGAATCTAAAGCCTCTGCTTACAAAGCTGCATTGCCTTGGATGGAACGCTTTGGATTCCTCGCTGCGCTCGGAATGACATATAACGGAGCTTCGGAGCAAGTTGCGCAAAGGTCTCTGAAAACGGGAATCTAAAGCATTGCCCGCGAAGCTACTTTGCCTGGGATGAAACGTTCCAGATTCCTGCTTCCGCAGGAATGACGGAAATACGGTGTTGCAATGCGAGTTATGCAAAAGTCTCCGGATAGGGGAAGACGTCCGTACGTGTGGAAGGAGGCCCATCTAGCTTACCTCTCCCACAAGCTCAGGCCACTGGCTTTCAAGGGCCTCCCTGATGAGTCGATGCTCCGGACGCTCCAGATGAGGGTCATTTGACAGCAGAGCGGAGGCCTCTTTGCGGGCCGTAGCCAGCAGTTCCTGGTCGGACAGGCGAGCCTGGCGAAGATCCGGCAGCCCGCTCTGCCTGGTGCCAAAGAAGTCTCCAGGCCCCCGGAATTTCAGGTCCTCCTCCGCAACTGCAAACCCGTTGTCGACCCGCTCCATCACCAGCAGCCTCTCCCGCGCCTCCGCCGATGGATAGTCGGAGAGCAGAAGACAGAAGCTGGAGTACTCGCCGCGGCCAACGCGCCCGCGAAACTGGTGAAGCTGGGCCAGCCCAAACCGCTCCGCCCCCTCTATGAGGATAACGCTGGCGTTGGGGTTGTCTATTCCCACCTCCACCACCGGCGTGGACACCAGAATGTCCATCTCCCCGCGGTAGAACTGGGCCATGACCTCCTCCTTCTCCCTGAGGGGCATACGCCCGTGGAGCAGCCCGATGCAGAGGTCCGAAAACACATCGGTGGAGAGGCGGTGGAACTCGGTGGTTGCCGCTCTCGTCTGCAGCGTCTCCGACTCCTCTATCAGAGGGCAGATTACGAAAGCCTGGCGGCCCTCCTTCACCTGGCCGCGAATGAAATCGTAGGCGTCCTGTCTACGATTGGATTGCACGAAACTGGTCCTGATCTTCTGCCTGCCCGGAGGCAGCTCGTCGAGTACCGAGATGTCCAGGTCGCCGTACAGGGTCAGGGCAAGGGAGCGTGGTATGGGGGTCGCCGACATCACCAGCAGGTGTGGCGATTCGCCCTTCTGACGCAGGGAGGCGCGCTGCATAACCCCGAAGCGGTGCTGCTCGTCCACCACGGCCAGGGCCAGGCGAGGAATCTCCACCCCCTGTTGCACAAGGGCGTGTGTCCCAACCACAATATCCAGAGCGCCCTGGGCCATCAGGTCCTGCACCTCTTTCCGCTGCTTCCTGTTGTGGCTTCCAATGAGCAGCCCCACGTAGATGGGGCGCGTGAACGGCTCGATACGGAAGCTGAACAGGTTGCCGTGGTTGTCCGTCCGCGAGAGTCCTTCCAGGAGCCTTGATATGGTATTGTAGTGCTGCTCGGCCAGTATCTCCGTGGGCGCCATGAAAGCGCCCTGACGGTCGTTGGCAACCGCTGTGAGGAGGGCCGCCAGGGCCACGACGGTCTTGCCGCTTCCCACCTCTCCCTGAAGGAGTCGGCTCATCGGCTTCTCCAGGGTCATGTCCTCCAGTATCTCCGTCAGCGCTTTCCTCTGGGCGCCTGTGAAAGAGAACGAGAGTCTTGAGAAGAAGGAGTTGAGCAGCTCTTGGCTCGTTGGCAGTGGTGCAGCGCCGAGGCTCTCCCTCCACTGCCGACGCCGCGAGAAGACGTACATCTGCATGGCGAACAGCTCGTCAAAAGCCAGGCGACGCCGCGCCTCCTCCTTGGCGGCTTCATCCGCGGGATAGTGCGCCTGGAGTATCGCCCGAGGTAGCTCCAGCACGTCAACACGACGGCGCATAGGCTCCGGGTACGGGTCAAGTATGCGCTCCGTCCATTTGGTGAGCGTCTCATTGACGATACGGCGCAGGGTTCGCTGCGGGAGCCCCTCGCTAAGGGGATACACCGGAACCTGCTTGCCGGCATTCCCCGGCTCCTCACCCTCCTGCAGGGTCTCGTACTCCGGGGACTCCATAACCTTTGATCCCATAAACACGCTCACCCTGCCGCTGATGAGCAGCCTGGTCCCCGGCTTGAAGCGCTTCGCCAGGTATGGCTGGTTGAACCAAACCACCCTCAGGTTCCCGGTCTCGTCCCCTGCCACTGCCTCCGTAGCCCTGATGCGCCCGCCCAGCAGCGTCTCCCTGGCTTCCCAGACGTTCACCATCACCGTCTGCTCGGCGTCTATCTCCAACTCGGAGACCTTCAGAAGCTGGCCGAAGTCGTTGTGCCGACGGGGGAACAGGTACAGGAGGTCTCTGATTGTATGTACGCCCAGGCGCTTCAGCTTGCCTTCCACGGTGGGCGTGACCCTGGGTAGCGCCGATACCGGCGAGGCCAGAGTGTGCTCAGGTGAAGGCTCCTGCTTGGGGGAGGACCGCGCTCTGGGAGATGAGGCCTTCTTTTTGGGTGGGCTTACACCCGTCTCCAACGCCGTCAGAGCATTATCGATCCACTTACGCCTCTGTGCCGCCTTCAGGTTGGCGTACTCCTCCGGCAAAGGCTCAATGAGCGAGTCGGCCGCTCGCCCTTCCACCCAACGCGCGAGAAAGCGGTCAAGCCCTCCGACGACGGCGGTGTTCTTGTATCCCTTGCTCTTCTCCAGGGAGAGCACCTTCTTCAGCGTAACCAGCTCAGTCGATGTCATAACAGACCAATGTAAGCGCGCCTCGGCTCTGTACCAGACTCCCGCAATAAACCGCCTCCGATGTCATTGCTATGACAATAGACGACTCAGGATCAAAGTTTCCATCCCCAGCCCCCTGGATTCCTGCCTGCGCAGGAATGGTCTGCCAACGGGGCAATCTAGGGAAGGTCTGAACAATGTGTTGCCAGGCTGATTTCTTGATTGCTGGGTGCAGAAGCAGACTTACCCTCCTGGTTATTGGCCTTGGTTTTTGAAGATGCGGTTAATTTCGGCCCTCTTTGCCCTCTCCTCTTCGGCCGCTTTGCGGCTTCAGTCCCGCTTTTGGGCCTACTACCCCCCAGGTCAACCAGCCAAGAGGCCCCGGGCCCGGTTCAGGTTGGACAGCCCCAGCAGCAGCGCCAGCCGTTCTGTGTTCTTGGCCAAGCCCCGGTAGCGTACTTTAGCGTAGCCGAATACCCCCTTCACGTCCCAGAAGGGATGTTCCACCTTAGCTCGCACCGACGCCTTAGACTTCTCCGCTAAGGCTACCAGACTCCCCGAATCCAGCTTTCGTCGCTGTCCCGGCTTCATAGCCACCTGCCACTGTACCCCCAACTCCAGATTCTCGGACCGCTTCTCCACCCCTGTGTATCCGGCATCCCCCCATACCTGCTGCTCCCCACCATGCAATAGACGATGGGCTTGGGTCACATCATGCACGTTGGCCGGCGTTGTTGAGAAGCTGTGTACCAAGCCTGTCCGGGAGTCTACACCAATGTGCAGCTTCATCCCGAAATGCCACGCATTCCCCTTCTTCACCTGGCGCATCTCCGGGTCACGCTGCCCCGCCCCGTTCTTCGTTGACGACGGCGCTGCTATGATGGTGGCGTCCACTATGCTCCCCTCCTGCAGCCGTACCCCCTGCTTCTCCAGGTGACCTTTAATCTCCTCAAACAACCCCTGACCCAGTTGATGCTTCTCCAACAGGTGGCGAAAGTGTAGTATCGTGCTCTCGTCTGGCAGGTCTTCCGACAGCCTGAGACCCACGAACCGCCTCACCGACTCTGCCTCATACAGCAGATCTTCCATACCAGGGTCACTCAAATTGTAGCAGAGTTGGACTACGTGCACTCGCAGCATCACCGACAGGGAGTAAGGCCGACGACCCCGCTCCGCCTTAAAGTAGTGGGGCCGGATGCGCTCCTCCAACGTCTCCCAGGGTATCAGACATTCCATCCGCTCCAGAAAGACCTCTCGACGGGTCCTGCGCTTCTTGTGCCGGTATTCCAAGTCGGCGAAGGTGGGCTGGTCAGTCATGGCGTCCTCCCTGGCTTTTGCTTGCTTTGCCTAAATTATGCCATAATCAGGGACATTATTCAGAGATTCCCTAGTCCAAACCACCCCTGCGAAGGCAGGGGTCTACCGGGTGACATATATCCTGGATTCCTGCTTCCGCAGGAATGACGGAGGAGAATGCCCTTGACAGGCGGGGGCGAGGCAGTTCCTCCACCTAAGGAGCGCCCTCGGACTGCTTCCTGAAGGCCACTCCCAGGACTCCGGGCCCAAGATACGTTCCAACCGCCGGGCCAACCTGGCTCAATCTCACCTCGCCCTGCGGAAGAAAGACTTGCAATCGTTGTACCAGCGCCCTAGCTTCGTCCGGCGTAGTAGTATACACAACCGCCAAGTCCTTCAATGGCATCATCTCCCGCACCAGCTCGCACATTCTGTCGACGCCCTTGGCGCGAGTGCGGGCGCGCTCCAGGGGGTGGGCCTCCCCGTCCCGGATGGTCAGCAGGGGTTTGATGCGCAGAAGAGACCCCACGAACGCTTGCGCCTTGCCTATGCGCCCACCCTTTTCCAGGTACTCCAGTGTGTCCAGCAACCCAATGAACCCGACGTTGGGGAGAGCCGCCCGGGTCTCTGCTGCCACCTCGTCCAGGCTGCCGCCGCGGTTGGCGGCCTCGGCGGCGGCGATCACCAGCATGCCAAGTCCCATCGACCCCTGCATAGAATCGATTATCTCGATCCGACAGTTTCCGCCGTACTCCTCCCTTGCCTGCGTCGCGGAGTTCAGCGTACCGCTAAGCTTGGCAGATACGTGGATCGAGATGATCTCGTCCGTAATTTGCCCCTTCTCGTTGTAAGCGCTGAGGAAATCGCCCGGCGTGGGCTGCGAAGTTGTAGGCAATCGGGATGCGGTCACAAGCCGTCTGTAGAACTCGTCTCCCGTGATCTCAACCCCGTCGCGATACACCTCCTCGCCGAAGTGAACGTTTGCCGGAACAACAGTAATCCCCAGCTCCCCCGCCAGGGCGGGCGGCAGGTCCGCAGTGCTGTCCGTAATGACCTTTACCGTCATATTTGAACTCCTCACTCCACGGATAGGATGTAATTATAGTGGGGCTGGCCTCCAAAGACCACTTCCACCTCCACGTCCTGGAAGCGTTCCCGCAGCTCCTCGCTCGCTCCATCGGCCTCTGCCTCTTGGGTATCGGCGCCCCAGTATAGTGTAATCAGGGAGCCGGAGTCCGGGCCGATCTTCGCCACCAGGTCGCAGAGCACACCGGTGCGGTCATCTCCGGATATAATCATTCGGCGCTCCAGAAGGCCCATGACCTGACCCTCCGCTACCTTGACCCCGCCCAACTCCGCGTCTCTCTGGGCGTTGCAGACGGCGCCGGACACGACCGCCGAGATAGACTGCTCCATGTCACTCACGTTCCCCTCGAAATCCTGCAGCGGATTGAAGGACAGCAGAGCGGATATGCCCTGGGGTATGCTCTCCGTGGGAATGACCGTTACCTGCCTGGGCGAGAGGGAGCGCGCCTGCTCCGCCGCCGCGACTATGTTTGGGTTGTTGGGAAGGAGGATAACACGCTCCGCGGCGACACCCTCCACGGCGTCCAGTATCTCGCGGGTGCTGGGGTTCATGGTGTCTCCGCCGGAGAGCACGGAGGCGGCGCCCGAGCCGAGGAAAACCTCCGCGAGACCCTCGCCGGAAGCTATCGCCAGGACTCCCACCGGCTGAAGCTCCTGCTTCCCGCGACGCGCAGCCATGAACTCCTGGTGCTGCTCGTCCATGTTGACGATGCTCACCTGGGACAGAGTGCCCAGAGACACCCCGTAGCTGACCACCGGGCCTGGGTCCTCGGCGTGGACGTGTATTCTGACCATGCCGTCGCCGCCTATCACCACCGTAGAGCCGGCCAGCGACTCCATCTGCTCTCTGACGTCGTCCGGGTTCAGGCCTTCGCCCTGGATGAGGAACTGTGTGCAGTACCCGTACAGGTCCTCTTCCGTGGCATCGATGAAGGCCTCACTGACTGCCTGGGTGGTTGCTGCACTTACGTCCAACTCAGGAGCCGTTAGCTCTATGGCCCCAAGCTCCTCTTCGCGAAGTCCCGACAGCGCCCCTTCCATAATGACGGACAGGCCAAGGCCGCCGGCGTCCACCACGCCTGCCTCTCGAAGCACCGGAAGAAGTGTGGGCGTCTTCGCAACCGATTTCCTTGCAGCCTGGCATACGGCATCCCACATCTCTATGACATCGACGCCGCGGTCGGCCTCCTGCCGAGCGGCCTCGGACATCTCGCGAATGACCGTAAGCATGGTGCCCTCCACCGGATTGCCCACGGCTTTGTAGGCGGCGGCGGAACCTTCCGCCAGGGCTGTCGCCAAGTCCTGTGGGCTGAACCGGTCTATGCCATCCAGTCCCCTGGCCAACCCCTGGAAGAACTGGGCAAGGATCACGCCGCTGTTTCCACGGGCCCCCAACAGAGCGCCACGGGCCATAGCGGTCACGGACCCCGGAGAGATAGGACCGCCGGTATTGGCAGGTTCCTCCTCCAGCGCCTTCATGGTCAGCAGCATATTGGTGCCCGTGTCGCCGTCCGGCACCGGGAAGACGTTGAGGGCGTTGATGGCTTCCACATTGTCCTCAAGAGCCCTGCGGCCCTGAACAAGGATACGCCGCAGGTCTTCACTGTCGATGGAGATAATTGTCGATTCCGCGCCTCTTGCCATGTGAGCAACCCTCGTGGCGTCGGCAACGCTGGGTTGGGCATTGCCAAATTCGGAAGCATCTGATAGGATTCCTTCTGGATTCTACAGGAACGGCAATATTCCGTCAAAACGCTCCGGGCAGCGAGCTTTGTCCCCGCTCAGGGGAGCCGAACGCCGCCGGAGAGGAAACAAAGAGGAAAGTCATGGCCAAGTGCGATATGTGCGGCAAGATAGGCCACGCAGGCAATAACGTGAGTCACTCCAAGCGGAGAACCAAGACTCGCTTCTTGCCCAACATCCAGCGTACCACTCTGGAGATCAAGGGCAACCGCCGCCGCGCCACCGTATGCACCCGCTGCATGCGGACCCAACGCAGGATTCCCGCATAAGGCCGCGGCTCAATAGAAGCCTCCGACTGACCTGACTGCGTCGCCGGGATGCCCTGCGTCCCGTTTTTCTCGCCCTCGGAGTCCTTTGAATAACCCGCTGTCGTCCCGGGAAAAGCATTATTCTCCGTCATCCCTGCGGAAGGAGACCTTTCGTAACCCGCGCGGCAGCTCGGTTGAATGTCATTCTGAGCCCTTCGGCTACGCTCAGGATAAACTACGCGAAGAATCCAAAGGGTTTCATCCCAATACAGCGCAGTTTTGCGGGCAAAGGCTTTGGATTCTTCACTTCGCTCCGCTCCGTTCAGAATGACAGCAGGAGCGCCTCTGCTGATATAACACGAGGCGGTACGCACCGGTCTCCCGCCGCAAAGCGCGCCCTAGACTATACTTCCGCCGGACAGGAACGGGTTGGTCAGCTTCTCCCTCGCAATGCTGGTGTCGGGTCCGTGGCCGGGATACACCTTGGTGTCCGCCGGCAGCGTCATTATCTTGGTGAAGATGCCCAGAACGAGCTGCCGCCCATCGCCCTCCGGCGTGTCAAACCTTCCCACGCTTCCCTGAAACAGGGTGTCGCCGGTGAACACCGCGCCGCCACCGTAGTAGCAGACACCGCCCTTGGTGTGGCCCGGCGTCTCGATGGCCTTAAGCTCAACATCTCCCAGATTGAACACGTCGCCGTCCTTGACGAATATGTCCGGGTCCGGCGGCTCTTTCGAACCCGGTATCATCAGGGACATCCACTGGCTGTCACGGCTCAGCAACTCAACGTCCGCTTCGTGGATGCCGTAGGTAGCGCCGGTGGCCTCCTTGAGGTCAGCCACCGCTCCAATGTGGTCTCCATGGCCGTGGGTGTTCAGAATGTACTTGACCGTCAGCCCTAAATTCTGAACCTCCTCCAGGATCAGGTCAGCCTCCGCACCGGGATCTATTATGACGCACTCCTTGGTCTCCTCCGACCCCACAATGTACGTGTTCTCCTGCATGGCGCCACCCACCACCAACGGTACAATAAGCATCAGCATCTCCTCTAATGACGTGTATCGGCGTGGCTACATTCTTGGAAAATAACGCGTCGCTGTCAAGAAGGTTGTCTTAGGATAGCGTAATTATTTCTTAAGCTCTCCTTGTTGACTCATATCTGAGGTAGGTCTAAGATGGGCTGTGGCGCAAGTCGCGTCTTTGGCCTCAAACACGCCGCAAGCTCCTGCCAGACCCGGAAGCCAGGCTTTGTGTACAGGCAAGGAAGGATGTCTCTTTGGCGAATAACGGGGAACATCCACCTCTTCCACCCGACGGGGGAGGCGACCGGGAGGACACAGGTCGCCCGGAGGAAGCGATGCGCGTTGCGGCCGCCGGCGGCTCCGGGCGGCGGGGCCGCGACGAAGACCTGAGCAACGCCACCACTGAAGAGATCCTGGACGTCCAGTTGAAGGCGCACGGTGGAGGCGGCAGAGGAGGAGGAGGAGGAGGAGGGGGCGGCAGACGGCGCTCTGCATACGCCACCCGCGACCTCACCCAGGGCAGCATATCCAGGAACCTGTGGTTCCTCGCTTGGCCCCAGATGATAGAGGGCACCCTGAACATGTTGGACAGGGTAGCGGACCTCTTCTGGGCCGGGCGTTTCCTTGGCTTCCACGCCGTGGCAGGCCTCGCCGTTGCCCAGCTGTACACCAACCTTGTCATGACGGGTCGCATGGGCCTGGACACGGGAATGCAGGCGATGATAGCCAGGGCCATCGGGGCGAATCGCCCTCAACTGGCGAACCACGTAGCGCTCCAGGCCTTCACCATCACCGGCTTATTCTCCATTCTGATGGCAACCGTCGGCTTCCTGTTCACAGACTTCCTTCTGGGGATAATGGGGGTCAGCCAGGACGTCGTTGAGGTAGCCAGCGCCTATATGCGAATCCAGTTCATAGGCTTTGGGGGCCAGGCCTTCCGCATGATGACAGGCAGCGCTCTTCAGGCCGCCGGCGACCCCATGACGCCCATGAAGGCGACCACCATCTCCCGCGTGGCGCACATCATCCTTACACCCGTGCTGTTCCTGGGCTTGGGCTGGTTCCCGCAGTACGACCTGGCGGGCGCGGCCCTGGCAAACGTGATAGCCCAGGCCCTGGGAGTGGCCTGGAACACTCAAGCCCTCTTCAGGGGGACATCGAGACTCCATCTGAGCCTGCGTAACTACTACGTGGACTTCCCCCTTCTGGTCCGTCTGGTCCGCATCGGCGCTCCGGCCTCCGGCACGGGAATGGAGCGCTCCATAGTCCACCTGCTTCTGGCGCGCCTGGTGACGCCATTTGGAGACGTCGCCCTGGCGGCATACGGGATCACCAGGAACCTGGAGATGTTCACCGCAATGGGGAGCATGGGCCTGGGGCGGGCCTCCGGCACCCTGGTAGGCCAGAATCTCGGCGCAGGAAACGTCGACCGAGCCAGGAAGACCATCCTGTGGGCCATTTGCTACATAACTGTGATACGAGGATCATTCGCCATCCTGCTCCTGATATTCCCCGCTCTTTTCATATCCATATTCAACAGCGATCCCGAGCTCATGGAGGTCGCGGTCTGGTGGGTGCGCATTCAAGCGTTATCGGGGTTGGTTATGGGAAGCGGCATGGTGTTCCAGCAGTCCTTTAACGTTGCGGGTGATACCGTCGCGCCCATGGTCGTTACCTTCATAGCAATGGTGGCAGTGGAGCTTCCCCTGGCTTTTGCCCTGTCCCAGTGGACGCCTATGGGACAATTCGGAATCCCACTGGCAATCACCGTAGCTATGGTGGTCAGGACCGCCGTCTACTTCCCCTACTTCTTGAAGGGCAGATGGACTCGCGTTAAAGTAATGGACTAGGGCGTGCGCCGCGAAGCAATCGCCGTAGCAGTGCGACTTTTGGGAGTGAACGCGTGCGTATTCTCGCCATAGACGTAGGCACCGGCACACAGGACATCCTGCTATTCGATTCGACCAGGGCCGTTGAGAACTCGGTGCAGATGGTCATGCCCGCCCCAACCGTAATCGCGGCGGGAAGAATCCGCGAGGCTACGACGGCGCGACGACCCCTGGTCCTAACCGGCACCAACATGGGAGGCGGCCCTGTCACCGGCACCGTTCAGGAGCACATCGCGGCGGGCCTTCCAGCATACGTGACCCCGGCAGCAGCCGTCACCTTCGACGACGATCCGGAGATGGTGCGCGGCATGGGCCTCACCATAGTGTCGGAGGATGAGATCAGCCGCCTCGACGGGGCCCGCGTGGCGCTGAGAGACCTGGACCTGGGTATGGTGCGCCAGGCCCTGCGAGCCTTCGAGGTGAAGCCCGATTGGGACGCCCTGGCAGTAGCTGTTTTCGACCACGGCAACTCTCCGCCCGGCTATAGCGACAGGCGGTTCCGCTTCGACCACCTCCGGCAGCAGGTGCTGGGCGAGCGCCAGGACGTCTTCTCCTTCATCTATATGGCGGAGGATGTGCCGGACTACCTCACAAGGATGCGCGCTGTCGCGGAGACGGCCGGCGGCGATGTCCCACTGCTAATGGTTGACACGGCTGAGGCTGCGGTGCTCGGCTCCCTGGAGGACGACCACGTCGCGGCGCATCAGTGCAAGGTGGTTGCCAACCTCGGCAACGAACACACACTCGCCTTCCATCTTCACGGGACCACCATCCTGGGCCTCTTCGAGCACCACACACACATGCTGACCAGGGAGCGCCTTGAGGAGCACCTGCTGGAGCTGGTCAGAGGTGACGTGGACGGCGATACCATATGGAGAGAACAGGGGCACGGCGCAATTGTGGTCCAGGGCGGCGAGGAGCTGGGTTTCCTCAGCGTCATTGGCCCTATGCGAGGGTTGCTGGAGGGATCGCGACTGAAGCCCTATTTCGCAACGCCCCACGGCTCCATGATGCTTGCGGGCTGTTTCGGGCTTGTCCGCGCCTGGGCGGAGCGAATGCCCTCAAGCCGAGACGAGGTCCTCCACGCCCTGCGCACAATGGGCGAAGACGTAGGCCACGCGCACTAGGAGCCCTGTGTCTCCATCGCAGACCGCTGTCTGGCCACCCAATCATCCAGCCAGCGACGGAACTGGTCCAAGGCCGGCGGCGCGACATAGAACACGTCAACGTCGGCGGGGAACTGCACCTGGTGCCGCTCGTTAATGATCAGCAGGCCAACCTCGTCCTGCCCAAGGGTTTCATCAATACGGCCGGCTATGTGCTCGTAGCGCCTGCGCACAGAGTCGTTGAACCACTCGCGGAGCTGAATGGCCACCTTTTCGCTGCTGAACGGCACCATCAGGCACCTCTGGAGGTCCAGAGTCTCCCACAGCCCTTCCGCGTCCTCGGTGGCCTCAAGAGTTGCCCCGGCCTCGTGCCATTCCCGCACAAGGGCTAGACTCGGCGTCTCACCGGCCTCCAGGCTCCGTATCCCATCTTCGCCGCCCTGGACTACGCTCTCGTGGTAGATATGCTTTACAGGCCCAAGCCCCACCTCCAGGGAGGAAACCTGGGACCGCGTCTGCTCCCAGAAAGCGTTGAGGATGGCCGCGCCTTCTTCCTCCAGGGTTGGCGGGTGGTACAGCTGAGGCACCAGCAGCAGCTTCCTCTTGCCCCGGAAGTCCTCCACCGACGGGCGTTCGATGCGTCCAAACTCCTGAGTCATCTGCTTATTCCCCTGAGAACCTGGGCAGCCCTACAGTGTGATCGACCCCCGGAGACCCAGGAGTCCCTTGATATACTCCATCTCGCCCATGTGACGGTTGTCGTGTCCATAGATGTGGGTGATTATGAGCTGTCCGCGGCTGAGACCTGTTGTGCGCTCAACGTGGCGCACGGTCTGGGCCATCTCCTCCGGGTCCAGGCCGGCCACAAACTCCTCCACCTCTCTCCAAACCCGCTGAGCGTAGGCAAGGATGTTCTCCTTGGGTGGAAAAACAAGATCTGTCGCTTCCTCGTCCGAGAGCAGCATACCCGTGCTCTCAGAGTCCATCCCCCAGCGCTCCGCCCATCCCTCCTCGTCCCAAATCTCCGGGCGGCCCTGGACGTGGGCGCGCAGATAGTTGTCGTCGCACCTGGCGATGTGCCAAATGGCGAAGGCCAGGCAGTGCGCACCGGGCATTGGAGACCAGCGCAACTGCTCGTCGCTTAGGTCGGAAACCAATACCTGAAGCCTGTCGTGAAGCTGGCGGAGTCCCCATGTCATCACGAAAGCCGAATCGCCAAGCTGTCGGTCTGCCAAGCCAAAGACCTCCTGTTAGAGGGGAGTCCTGCTAGAGTCCCACAATGGGGTCTCGGAACTGCTGGAGTATCTCCTTCAAGTCCCCTCCAGGCGTGGTCCCGTGCAGGCTTCTGGCGATGGCTTGAATGTCCAGATGGCGGCTGTGCTCAATGGGAGGCTGCCACGCTCCAAGAAGAGGGGCTATGGAGTCGAAGTCGTCCAGGTCCCACTGGGGCAGAATCTCCTCAGCCCACACCGACCTGTCGATGTGAATCGTAACGTCGTCACTGCGGCGGATGGGACCGAAGGTGTCGCGTGCCAAGCCCAGGGACTTCAGGGTCTCCCTTCGCCCTTCATCGGGTACGTCGTCAGTCGCCACGCTGCCCACCATGGTTGCCTGGACGTGGAGAATCAACGGCACGTCTCCTCCCCGTCTCGCCCTCTCCATCAGCCGGGCCGACTGAGAGGAAATGGGGATCCTGATGCAGTCCGGCTTGGAGTCCTGCGTGGAGAACTCCGGAAGGGACGGCGCCAGCAATCTGGGCCCGCGTTCCTGCGGCATCCACAGCTCAGCGTACAGGTAGGACAGGTCCCATTTCAGGACGCCCGGTTCTCCCTCCGCCTGGCGGTACTCGAAGGGTATGCGTATACCCAACTCCTGCGGCGACAGGGCCGACACCCGGTCCTCGTGCAGGTACATATTGTAGTCGATTCCCGATTCGCTGTGAAAGCGCGCAATTACCAAGTTGACACCTCTGCATTGTACTGAGGGGTGTGCAGGAGAGACTCTCTGCACACCCGTCCGTATGGATAACTGAAGTCAGGCAACCATCCCGAAGGACGGTCAGCCATGAACTACATCTTGAACTCTGCGGGCTCCACGTACTCCCAGGGCTCTCCGGCGCGATACTTCCCGGCGACCTCAAGGACCTTGAGGGCGTACTGGAAGGCATAGGGGATGCCGGGGCCGCCGGGAACGAAACCGCCGGCGATCATGCCAACGGACACCGCCTCGAAGATCTCCCCGTCGGTTGCGCCGGCCTCGATGGCCGGAACTACGTGGATAAGGCAAGCGGGGGAGCGATATGCCACGCCAATGGCCGTGAACATCAACTCCTTGATCTTGCGCTCGAGAGCGCCATCCTGCCAGATGGTGTTGTAGAAGTCGGCGAATCGCTCTCCCGCCTCAGGAGCCACGGTGTTTATGATCTGAAACATCCGAGGCGTAAAGAGCATCTTCTCCTTCATATAAGCATTAGCTTCCTCTGCTCTGTCAGCCATGTTTTCCTCCCTTTCTGAAGACGTGTCTACGGTTTCAGTTTCCACAGGCCCGTCAGCCGCGCCTGCGGTTGAGCCTGTCGCCGGGTCGCCCGCGGGTGTGCCCCTGCGGCCGAATAGCCATCCAAAGAAGTCCGGAGGCACGTCGTCCATGTCATCTCCTCCTGTTCTTTGCCCTGGATGTTCCAGCTACTGAGGCGATAACGGCCTCTCAGCAGAACGCCCCTAAGCTTTTGAAAGCTTGAGGGGCGCAATACGTGTCCTTATCGGGGTTGCCCCTCTATAGGCGCGTACACCTGCAGCAGGACTGGTTATCCATTTCACAACTTATCCTAATGGCGCGGAGATGGTATGTCAAGAAGCGCCCACCCTCTCTATACGTAAGTGAACCACGTCACATTCTTGCCTTCTGCCCATTTCCTCTGTATCTTTAGACTATATGCTACTCCAAGGACATAGAGGGGTGTGATGGGTGACACAAAGGCAATTCTAGCAAAACAGAACGCGTTCTACGAGACGATACGAGAGGAATTGGAAGCTGAGTCGTTTGGCAAATGGGCAGTTGTGTCGAACGAGAGTTTGGTAGGTGTGTACAACTCCAACCGCGAGGCTTCCGAGGTAGCTCTCCGACTGATTCCTGAGCAGGTGTGTCTAGTCAAGCGCATTGGATATGTTTTCTCCGTGTCACAACTGACGTCACCGGTGAGGCATGTACCTATACGGAATCCATAACAATCAACCTCTCGTGCATGGAATCGTTGGGCACATTGACGGAATGGTCGTTCAAGACGCATTGCAAGTAAGCCTTACCAAAAAGGGTGGGGGCGGCACGATGTTGATTGACACCGGCGCTCAGGTGTCGGTATTGGACTTGAATTTCGCCCTTTGGTTAGAATTGCCCGAAACCGATAGCGAGACTAAACTACGCGGCGCTGGCGGGGAAGAACTGGAATCTCGACAATTCACTGCCTTGTTGCACCTTCCGGCCTGGAACATCACTGTGCCAGCGACTTTTCCGTCGTTCGATTTGAATCGAGGTCACCAAGAGGGTGACCTACATATGATAGCTATCATAGGGATGGACATCTTAAGCGACTACGTTCTCACTATAGATGGTCCAAACGGAACCATTAGATTGTCTTTGCCCGATGCCACATAGGAAAGAAATGAGAGCAAAACGCAAGAAGGCTCCCCTAATCACTGGCAAGTCTTGACCCCGCAATTGCACTTCTGACCACTCGTTACCCCATCCCCCTACGGGTCCGCGGGTCGTTTGGTCAGCGCGAAAAAGAGCAGCCAGGCGGTCAGGAGACCTGCGCATATCCACATAATCTCCTGATGCTCGATGCGGGGATGCACCACCAGGTACAGAATCGCCCACACGAAATGGACGAATGCCAGCCATCGCATAAAGCGCGGCGCGGCTCCGCCGGCAACCCGTATCTCACCACCAATGGCGTCGTCCTGCCCCTGGGGCTGCTGAGGCTCAGACGGCGCTTGTGGATCCTTGTCGTTCTGTTCAGTCATTTCCCCTGCCCTGTTCCGGGGTGTCATCCTCAAGGGGAAGCCGGCTCATCTCCTTCATTGCCCTCAACTGCCCGGAGCGCACTACCCAGACCATGAAGAGCACCCAAAAGAACACAATCGAACCTACGGCGGAAACAACTATGAGTGTTGACTGGTACATACTATATTCCTCAACAAGATTATCTCAGCGCCAGCAGGTACTCCACAAGGGCGTTGAGGTCCGCATCCGACATGTGAGCGAAGGACGGCATCAGACTGCCCTTCACGACAGCCCTCGGGTCCTTCAGGTGGACCAGGTGCCAGGTCGCGTTGGCGTGGGGACGCCGCGAGACAAAGGAGAGGTCGGGGCCCTGTCGGTTGGTGCCCCACAGCACCGGCTTCTGGTAGACGTAATCCCCCGCCACGGACTCAGGACCGATGTCGCCTGTCTGCAATACCGTGCCGATATCCACCTCTACCGACCTCACCTGCTGGGTGTGGCAGTACCAGCAGCCCTCCCTTATGTAGATATCGCGGCCCTTGAGCTGGATTTCGTTGTAGTCCACGGCGTTCTCGGAAGCCTCCGGAGCCTGGATCGCCGGGATTCCCACGGTCACCATCAGTCCCGCGGCCAGTACCAGGAGCGACCCCACAATGAGATAGACGATGGTCGGCTGTCTCATGTCTACCCCTGGCTGAGCTCCGACGCAGAGGGCGTCGACTCAGTCCGGCGCAGGTTGCTGAGCACGGCGTAGGCAAAGAACGACACTCCCACGCCTATGGCGAGGCCGCTTGCGAGTCGCATGAACATGTACGGCTTCATCGCTTCAACCGTCTTTATGAACGGGATGCCGCCGCTGAGCCAGTTCTGGCCCTGGATCAGGCCAGCAGCCCACAGCGTCATCATGAACACCGACAGGCCTATGAGCACCAGCCAGTAGTGCCACTCCATCATGCGCCTCTGGAAGGGGTCTCTCCCCAGGATGCGGGGCAGCAGGTGGTAGATGGCGGCAAACGCCATGAAGCTGAAAGCAGCGACAAAGGCCAGGTGACTGTGCCCTATCACCCAGTTGGTGAAGTGGACCTGGGCGTTGAAATTCCGGAAGGACTGGGCCACCCCCTGGAAGCAGGTGAAAATGTAGAAGACGCAGCCTGTGGCGAGGAAGCGCAGGGGCACATCCTCCTTTACCTTGACCCAGGCTCCCTGCATGGTCTTGTAGAAGTTGTAGGTGAAGGCGATGTTGGGCAGCGCGGCAATGATGCTGAAGGATACTGATAGCAGCTCCAGCCACTCAGGGCCCGGCCCATACAGCAGGTGGTGCTGGCCCGTCCACACGCTGAGGAAGCCCCACACCGCCAGTCGATAGCTCCATATCGGGTTGCCGGACAGCCTCGGTAGGAGGTAGAGGACCATTCCCAGGAACCCCGTAGTGAACCATACGTTGAACAGGTTATGGACGTAGAAGTAGTTGAGGATGGCGTCGTTCATTCCGTACAGGGCGCCGGAGGTGTCCCAGATGACGTTCCCTACGCCGTACACCAGCACGATGATGGCGGTGGCGGCCATGAAGTTCCAAACGCTGACGTAGAGACGGCGCTCCCGCCTCCGCAGCACCGTGCCCCAGACGTTTACGGCCAGCAAGAGGAAACAGCCCAACATCATCAGGTCAAGGCCCCAGACAAGCTCGGCGTACTCGCGTCCCTGATTGAGCCCCATCAGCAGGGTCACCAGCGCTCCAAGCATGGTGACGTTCCACAGCCCCAGGTTAACCCAGGCCAGCTTCTCGCTGAAGAGGGTCGTTCGTGTGAGGCGCGGCACTATGAACAGCATGGACCCGGCGTAGACCATGGAGAGCCACCCGAACAGGGCGAGGTTCACGTGCATAGGCCTCAGGCGTCCGAACTGCAGGTACGGCCGGAGGGCCATGGGGATGTGGTCTGAGATTACGGGAAAGAAGAGGAAGAAGGCCATGAACAGGCCGGCCAGCCCGGGGATAACCAGCCAGAAGACGGCGGAGCAGAGGAACCAGCGAGCGGCCTGGTCCTGACGTGTCCGCGCAGCTTCAGGGGCAGGGGCTTCTGCCACACTGCCGCCGGCGATAGAACTGCTAAAGGGCCAAGCAAAGTTCCACAAAATCAAACCGCGTCACTAGCGATATGGAATGTTGCAAAGATAGACCTTCATGGTAATTCAATCGTCTACAACTAGTTGTCCCAAATATACTCTGGAGTAGGTGTTATCTGTATGTATTGAACACGCCAGTTGGCCTTCTGCTTCAGTTGGTCAAGTCCAATCCTTACCCGGAAGGGTTCTCCCCTAGAAGGGGCATTTCTTCCGGCAAGCCAGAAAGTATCGTCGACGCTTGGATTATAACGTTCTTGCAACATACCGTTTGGCAAGCAAGCCATACAAATGTTGGCTAGCTCATTAGTGTTACCAGGAGATGTCTTGTAGTTGTATTTTACGAATACTGTAGTGGTGAGAAAGGAGTTTCTCTCCCTCTCTATGACAACCGGAAGGCCTCCACTCTTCTCAATACTTACTCCACCCCTCCTCTGCCTGATCTTCATGGAGGTCTGAGCCGTTTGTATAGTCGCTGTTCTCGCTCCTTCGACTTTCTCTGCTTTTGAGTCTACAAATAGCGCCTGCCTTATGGAGTGTTCAGGATGAAAGACATACCTTGCACGCTTGTAGTCAATCTTGCCGAATAGACGCACGGGAATGGTAGACATTCCCAGCCTGTCAAGGGCCTCTCTTGTGATGTCCTCTCCAATATCTGCTACGAGGTCTTGCTCCTCTAGGAAAATCTGCTCTGCCGTATGGCGAAAATCATAAATCGCCTGCACTACCAGACGAAGCGTTGCCTTCTCAATATTCTCAAGAAGGTCTAGGTCATTTTGCAGCGATCCGGGGTCAAGAGTCATTCGCAAGCATTGGTTGAGTGGCTGAACAGCGCTTTCTTGCCAAGTCTGCATATTGCGCAATCACCTCGAAGCCCAGAAATCTACGCCCCTCCTGAATTGCGGCAACTGCTGTTGTCCCGCTGCCTACAAAGCAGTCCAACACAAGGTCTTGAGGGGCCGAGAAGACGCGTATTACGCGACGCGGCAACTCTATCGGGAACTGGGCTTCGTGGTCCTCGTTGGCGCGGACAGAGGGGATGTTCCAGACTCCACGCGATCCCCATTCACTCCACTCTTCCCTCTGGAGCCTGTTTCTGTCTATCGTTGTAATCCCCGGCTTCCAAAATATGTATACGTATTCAAATTCATCCACCGAACGGTAGGAGAGGCTATGCCACTTGTTATTTTCCCAAGAAGGGTCCTTAACCCATATCCTGCGGTCATACAGATAAAACCCTGCCCTGCTCGCCCATTCTTCCACGAGCCCGCCTACCAGCTTCACCTTCCTCTGTATCTCGTACTTGCCTCCCCTTACGTTATTGTGCTTTAGTCTTCGGTCGATAGTCTGCTCGCTGCATCCCAAAAGAGCTGCCAACTGATCCCTGTTATAAGTGGGATTCGCCATCTTGGCCGCAAGCACCTGCTCAGTTGTGATTTTAACTCGTTTATTGGATACGTTGTCGGCCTGTATCCTGGGCATCTCCGGGTCAGGAAACGCCAATATGTCGGCTATATTTATGGCGAGAAACCCACCCGGTTTGGTAATGTCAAAATGTAGGACGATAACCTCATTCAGTAGGTCCTGCCAATCCTGAAAAGTGAGATCCCTCTCATACGACTTGCCGACGAAATAAGGGGGGGACCAAAAGCTCAGGGCAACTGATTCTGGGCTGACCATTCGCAGGAATTCCCGGGCGTCACCGCAGTAAATGGCGTTCTCTTCCAGGCACTCAGACTGCTGCCCCTGTGCAGATCTCTTGGTGAGCGGTTGGAGTGCTGACATACGCTTCGACCATAAATTGGTCAAGCCTCACCCCACCACGCCAATTTCCGCATGGATGGGCACTGCGTTGACCATGGAATTGCCCACGGGCGAGGTCTTTATCGTATCCTCCCAGAGTCGCCGCAGAGTGTCCTCGTCTTCATCCGACTTCACAAACAGCTTGGCCTTGATCCCGTCGAAGCCGGAGTGTCCCTCACCGCCCAGGCCCAGGAACGTGAACACGTTGTCCTGGCTGGCGTCCAGCACGACCTCCATGTCGTAGATCTCGATCCCCTGCCTGGAGGCGTTGAGCACGAAGCCGGTGGCCAGGCACGCGCCCAGTGCGCCGAGGACGTACTCCATGGAGTTGGGCGCCTCGTCCTCCCCCGTCAGGTGGGCCGGCTCATCTATCAGGAACGTGTGGTTCCTGACCAGGGCGCTGAACTTGAAGCCCCCCTTCCAACGGATCCTGGACTTCTTGGGCGCGTGCTGCGCGCCCTGCTGCTCCGCCACCTGGTTGACGGCTTCTTCAAATTCTTTTACGTTCAGGCCATTGACCAGCTTGGGTTCTTCCATCGGTTTAGCTAACTCCTCCCAGGTTGACATCCTATGGCCGACTTAGGAATAGGTCGTGCGCAGCTCCTTGGCCGCCTCAGTAATGATCTGGAGCTTCTTGAAGGCCATCTCAGCCGAGTTCATCGGACGCTCCGCAAAGGTGCCGAAGCCGCAGTCCGGGTTGAGATAGATCTGAGTTGGCTCGAAGTACTTCAGGGCTTCGTTTACCCTCTCCACCACATCCCGCGGGGACTCCAGGTCATCCGAGCGAGGATTGACCACGCCAAGGCCTATCTCCCGCTTCTTGGCGTACTTCTCAAAGGCTGCCAACTCGCCGGCCCTGGGTGTTGCGTACTCAAGGACAAGCTGATCCAGCTGCATGGACGTCAGGTAGGTAAGCATAGGTTCGTAGGTGCCGTTGAGCAGCGAATCCTCCTTCCGACTCCAGTTGCCCCGGCAGACGTGGACTCCCAGGTGCATCCCCTTGATGTCGCGAACAACAGTATTCATCAGCCGCAGCGCCCACACCATCTCCCTGGTAGGGTCTCCGGAGGAGGCGGCCATAGACGCGCACATGAAGGTGCGTTCCTGCACGTCCGGCTTGAACAGGACGTTGCTGAGCACCGGCTCGTCCAGCTGAACAAACTCCACTCCAGCTTCCTGCATCTCTATGAGCTCCTCCCGAAGCACCTTGACAATGTCATCGGCAAGACTCTCGAGGGTCGGGTACACGGAATCGGAGACTCCCTTGACCCACATGGAGCGTGTCAGCAGGTACGGGCCTGGCAAGGCGATCTTGATTGGCTTGGAGGTGTGCTTGCGCAGGAACTCGACCTCGTCCATGGCAAGAGACTGGCGGCGGGATATCTTCCCGACGACGGTGGCGTTGTGAATGGCGAACGCCGGCGCGTCCAGGCTCCTGAGCTGCTCGTCGAAGGCGGTCTTGTCCTCGACGTGGTCCATTAGCTCGGCAAGGCTCATCAGCTTAACGCCGTCCATCTTCTCCTCAACGAAGGAGTAGAAGTTGTCCCGGCGCTGCTCGCCGTCGCTGACGATGTCGACCCCTGCGTCGTCCTGGTATTTCAGGCACTCCAGGACAGCCTCGTCTGCTACCTTGTTGTAGTCCTCCCAGCTGAGCCGGCCGGCCTGTCGCTGCCTGAGCGCCTCCAGGAGGTCCGGAGTCCTGGGCCAGCTTCCTACAACGGTTACGGGGAACAGAGGCAAGCCTTCAATAGTCATCTGCGCATCTCCTTGACAAACATTCCAGAGTGCAGAGACCGGCTGGCCGCATGGCTGAAAGGCGCCTCTGCCTTCAATACCCGTGTGCAGACCTCATTCTAATTTGAGACCAACGACAGGTCAAGCGCGCGTCGAAATTCGACGCAGGCTAAATGAGGCCCTCCGGCAGGTCCACTGTCATACGACCTCTCTCAATGTCCACGTCCACCACCACATCGCCCAGGGCCGGTACTAGGACCTCTTTATCGCCGAGGCGCACAACGTAGACATCGTTGCTGCCGGTGGACAGGATGTCCTCCACCGCACCGAGGTACTCGCCCTCGGAGGTCCAGACCTCCATGTCCAGTATCTGGAAGTGATAGTAGGTGTCCTGGGAGAGGGTTGGCGCTTCCTCAAGGGGCACCTCAAGCCTGGCCCCCTTGAGCCCTTCGGCATCTTCTCGCGTGGGGACGCCATCCAGCTTGATCAGCGCAAATCCCTGATGCCATCGACATTCCGTAATGCGTTGGGACTGTCCTTCCACCAGAAGACGGTTGCCGGGTGAGAACCGTTTAGGGTTGTCCGAGTGAGGCTGCACCCTCACCTCCCCTTCAAAGCCCCAAACTCCCACGACAATACCCACAAGGGCTACGGAAGGAGGGACATACGGATTGCGTGGAAGGAGTGATTCGTCGTTCACCGCAGAGAGGAGTTTTTCTTGCTAAGGGGAGACGCTGTGGGGAGCTGCCTAAAGGGTCAGACTATCTCCAGGCTGGCCCTTGTATCTTCCTTGACTGCCCTTACTCGAAGCAGCACACGCATGGCCTGAGCAACCCTTCCCTGCTTGCCGATTATCTTGCCCTTGTCCTCATCGGCAACCAACAGCTTAAGGACGACCTGGCCGTCATCATCAGATTCCTCGGTTACCCTTACCTCATCGGGGTTTGAAGCGAGCGACTTGGCGATGTACTCGATCAACTCTTTCATTACCCCTGTTACCCCCTCAGCTTCTCAAATATACCCATCTTTCTCAGCATCATCTCCACCGGCTCTGAGGGCTGTGCTCCGTTGCCAAGCCACTTCACGACCTTGTCCTCATCCATGCTTATGGTGGGAGGATCCGTGAGGGGATTGTAGTGGCCAACCTGGTCCACAAAGCTGCCGTCTCTGGGCGCTCGCGAATCAGCTACCACTATGCGATAACTGGGCTTCTTTTTGGCTCCTACCCTGCGCAATCGAATCCGTAACATATTCCCCACCCATCGTTTGTGCCAGGGAAACCCTGGTTAATGTCGCCATTGTAGAGACGGGCGTAATCTTTGTCAACAAGGGTGACACCCCCACAACGATTCGATAAGGTATGCGCCTGTCGCCAAGTCAC
Source organism: Dehalococcoidia bacterium (assembly GCA_965218945.1). Classification (GTDB taxonomy): domain Bacteria; phylum Chloroflexota; class Dehalococcoidia; order Lucifugimonadales; family UBA2985; genus DAOUJW01. The sequence continues at coordinate 717,146 of OZ244718.1, read as the reverse complement.
CACACTCTCCACTACAGGCAATTTGTTCTAAACTATTGACAAAAGCGGACACGTGTTCTATTTTATCTTCAACACATCACTGGAGGGAAGAATGTCTGAGATACACTCGGAAGACAGATATCAACTGCGCAAGGCGCAGATGGATGCGGACAGAAGGAGCCTGGAGGCCAGAAAGGCCCAGCAGGAGATGGAGAGACTGGTGCTGGAGCTTGAGCACAAGTACGGCCTGATAGCCGACGGCAGGACCATTGATCCCAGAAGCGCCACCATACAGGGGACTCCCCAGACGCGCAGGGGCAACGGCAAGGACTCCCAGGAGGCGCTGGAGACGGCAGAGGTAGAGGCTGCGGCTGCTTAAGCGGAAGATACTGCTATACATTTCCCTTGGGAGCGGGTGGGCCCGCCTGCCCGCTCCCGCCTGGCCATCCTTCCAACAATCAACCCGTTTTCAACTGCTGGCTGTGCCTCCTACGACTCACTGCGCGCTGTATTCTTGACCTCAGAGCCCTGAATGGCCCCCCGCGAACCGCAAGTCGCGACGCCAGGTATTCAGCCGCCTCCGGTCTACCGACCAGCAGCGGCGCGCCCCATCTCCGCAGGGTCTGCGATGTGCCTTCGCCTGCGACGCTGGTACGGGGTTCAAACACTTGCAACGGCCGCCACTCCCCTCCTCTCCACTCCATTACCACTCCTCCGGCCTCTCGGGCCAGCACAACCCCGGCGGCCACGTCCCAGATACGCGAGCCTCCGAACACGGAGTACTCGAACACTCCCCTGGCCACCAGAACCATCTCGCACGCAATGCTGCCCATGGTCCGGGTCTCGCCGGGGACCCTCCCAGACCCCCTTTTCATGGAGAAGACCCAGCCAAAGCCCGCAGGCACTCCGGCCAGAGCGGAGGGTTTAGGGAAGGGGCCATCTGATACCCTCAGCGGCGCGTCCTCCACGAACGCGCCCCCGCCGGCCCACGCGTGGTACACTCCCTCGCCTGCAAAGGAGTGTGGCAGATAGAGGCTTCCCACCACCGGCGCTCCGCGATAGAGCAGGCCTATGGACACTGCGTAGAATGGCACGCCTGCGGCGAAGTTGGCCGTCCCGTCCACCGGATCGATAACCCACACGTAGTCCGCGTCCTCCGATCCGGCTGATTCCTCGCTTTCCTCACCCACCACGCCGTGGTCCGGGAACTCCCTTGCAATCTCCCCCCGCAGGAACTCTTCGATTCTCAGGTCGGCCTCGGTTACGGGGTCGGTCTTCCACTTCCCCTTGTAATCGACACTCGTTGCGCCGGGCTCGTACTGATGCAGGATTTGGCCCGCGCCGCGCGCCAGGCGGACGGAGGCGTCGTGCAACTCTTTCAGGACAGGCTCATCCGGTAGATCAATTCTCATATTCATGGCGTCTCCAGATGCTGGATGCACGTCAGCCTACCCGCAACTCAGCAAGTCGGTCAGGTACGGCTTTTTGACACCCCAACAGGGGGATGCTATCATTTGCGACACTGGGGGCGTGCATTGTCCACAGCAATCAGATTGTACAATTGTACTCTTCCATCTCCACCCACATCTTGCCACGAAAGGCAGACAAATACCATATTTGTCTGGCGGCAGGCGGGCTACTGCCAAGGTAGCCGTACACACAAGGAAACACACCGGCGCAGAGCATCCGGCAGTCCTCTGAGAGACCGTAATCTGTCCGTTGCCCGTCCCGCTCCCGGCCTTCTCACAACCCAAGGGCTTTATTGTAATGCACACAGCCACACAATAGCCGTTAGACGCTAGCTGTATAGAGGTACAACAATGGACCAAGTATCGACGATTTATCTCATCCTTCTAGTCCCGTCCCTACTGCTATCGGCCTTCTTCTCCAGCTCCGAGGCCGCCCTTCTCTCGCTGCGAAAGGTGAGGATGAGGCGTCTCGTGGAGAGTGGAGCCTCCGGCGCTGACCGGGTCGCCCGGATGGTGGACCAGCCGTCAAAAGTGCTTCCCACCATACTCCTGGGAAACAACCTCGTGAACACCGCTTTCGCCGCGCTGGCCACAGTAATAACGGTGACTCTCATGGGAGAGGGCCGGGGCGTAATTACGGCCACCATAGTCAGCACAGTCGTCCTGCTGGTGCTGGGAGAGACGCTGCCCAAGACAATCGCCATACGACACTCGGAGCCCATCTTCTTCTTTTACTCCAGGATCCTCAGGTGGGTTGAGGTGCTGCTGTGGCCTCTGGTGGCCCCGCTTAAGCTGATCAACCGCCTGCTGGCGTCTCGGCTCGGGAGCGACCCGCGTGCCCTGTTCACCGAGGAAGAGATCAAGGCGGCCATCTCCATTGGCATGGAGGCGGGAGCCGTGGAGGAGGAGGAAGCGGAGATGCTTGAGAAGGTATTCCGATTCGGCGACCGCCACGTCAGGGAGATAATGACTCCCCGGACGGAGGTGGTCTGGCTGGAGGCGGGTACCGTATTGAGGGACTTCCTGACCATGTACAGAGACCACTCCCACACCCGGTTCCCGGTATTCGAGGGGCACATGGAGAACGTGACAGGCGTGCTGTCTGTGAAGGACGTCGTCACGGCAATGGCGCGCGGAGACCTCTCGGAGAGCAGCCCGGTGACGGCTCTACTCCGGCCAGTGGATTTCGCCCCGGACACCAAGGCGGTCGGACCTCTCTTCCGGGAGATGCAGAAAGTGGGAAGCCAGCTCACCATGATCGTCGATGAGTTCGGGGGCATTGCCGGCCTGGTGACTCTGAAGCAGCTCATGGAGGAGGTTGTCGGTCCGGTTGGTGAAGAGGGAATGGAACCGGAGATGGAGTACGAGACCATCGACGAAAACACCTATCACATCGACGGCGGGATGCAGATAGACGAGGCCAACGAGGAGTTGGATCTGGACCTCCCAACGGGCGACTACGAGACTGTGGCCGGGTTTATCCTGGAGGCGCTGGGGCACATCCCCGCCGAGGGGGAGCACCTGCACCACAACAGCCTCCGCCTGCTTGTGACTCACGTGAGAGGGATGCGGGTAGAGAAGGTGATGGTCACCAAAGGAAACCCGGACCAGGGACATTGACGCCCCGGGAATCCAGCAAATACAGCCCATAACAGAGTATCTTGCACAATTAGGTGTCTTCCCAAAAGAGACCCGCGCTAACGTCTATTTCAGCGGAAGGAGACCCTTGCGTAACCGCGTTATCGTCACTCCCGCGCAGGGAGACCTTTGAATAACTCCGGTGTATCTCCTAGAAGCGGCTGTCTTCGTCGTCGTTCCCGTGAAAAGAGACCTTTGCGTAACTCATTTGTCGAGACGCAGAGCCTCTTCCCCCTCGAGGAGACCTTTGCATAACTCCGGTGTATCTCTTAGAAGAGGCTATCTTCTCCGTCATTCCCGTGAAAACGGGAATCTAAGGCCCCTATTCCAAGACATCGTAGCCTTGCAGACAGCGTTCTTAGATTCCTGCTTCCGCAGGAATGACGGTGTGGCAATTCTTGCGGGATGACGCTATGGGTTACGCAAAGGTCTCTGAAAACGGGAATCTAAAGCCCTTCTTCCAAGGCATCGCAGCCTTGCAGACAGCGTTCTTAGATTCCTGCTTGCGCAGGAATGACGGTGAGGGCAATTCTTGCGGGGTGACGCTATGGGTTATTCAAAGGTCTGCACAGGCGTGAGTCCACACACCACCCTACCTGGATTCCCGCTCGGAGCCTGCCCCGTACCCCGATACGGGGGCGGGAACGACGGGAACACGGTCCCCCAGACCAAAGTTACACAAAGGTCCCCGGAAGCATGTCCCGTACTACGATACGGGGCAGGGGTCCAGGGCACCTCATCCAGAGCAGATGTGAGAGGGCTGGAGCAGCATGAAGAGCAGTCCCGATAACGGCGCAGCCCTGGAGCGCAGGCTCACGAAGGGCGTGGAGCGTCTGCTGAGAGGTTTGGACCCAGGCCTGACGCTCTCTCCGATGGTAGTCGCCATCTCAGGCGGTCCCGACTCCCTCGCCCTGCTGCTGCTGCTCACACACCTGAGGGAAACCCTGGGGCTGACCTTGCACGTGGCCCACCTGGACCACGGACTGCGAGGCAAAGAGTCTGGAAGTGATGCGCTGTTCGTGGAGGAGGTCGCCCGCGATCTCGACCTTCCCGCGACTCTGGGCGAAGAGGACGTGAAGTCGTACATGGCCGGCCGCGGCATGTCGCTAGAGGAGGCGGCCCGGGAGGTGCGATACTCGTTCCTCTCCAGGGTAGCCGCCAGGCAGGGAGCCTCGGCAATCGCCCTGGGTCACACGGCTGACGACCAGGCGGAGACGGCGCTTATGCACATCCTGCGGGGAAGTGGTATAACCGGCCTTGCGGGAATGTCCGAGCTTTCATACTGGCCTTCGTCCCGGCACAAAGAGCGTATAGCCCTGGTGCGCCCTCTCCTGAATGTGTCGCGAGAGGAGACGTCAGCATACTGTCGGTGGAAGGGCGTCGCGCCCAGAGAAGACCCGACCAACCGCTCGCTTGAGTTCACCCGGAACAGGACGCGCCTTGAGCTTCTGCCGTTCCTGAAAGATTACAACCCCCGCATCCGGGATGCGCTGCTGCGCCTCAGCGCCTCAGCCGCGCATGACCAGGACTACATCCTGGGAGAGGCCGTGCAAGCAATGGGCAAACTGGCGACAGCCGACGGAATGGGCATTCGTATAGAGCGCAAGGGATTTGCCTCCCTGCACCCCGCCATCAAACGTCACATGCTCAGGCTTGTCTACGAGGAGATCACCGGCTTGGCAAGCGGGCTGCAACACCGGCACATCGAGGATATGGTGAAGCTGTCCGACCAAGGAGCCGGCAGGAGCGTAGACCTGCCAAGCGGTCTGGTATTCACCGTGGACTACGATTACCTAATTCTGAGGGTGAACAACAGCGGCGCGCTCGGCCCACCCGCCCTACACGCCGAGTATCCTCTGTCGATACCCGGAGAGACGCTCGTCCCCGGATGGACCGTCGCCGCCAGACTGTTGCCATACGGCGAGGGCCTTTTGGATGCGGGCGCCTACACGGCCCGGATGGACGCGGAGCGCGTGGGCCGTGGGATCCACGTGCGCGGAAGAAGGCCGGGGGACAGGTTTGTCCCACTGGGCATGGACGGGTCGAAGAAGCTGCAGGACTTCATGGTGGACGCCAGGATACCCGCAGACGCCCGGGACAGCATGCCTCTGGTAGTATCGGAAGAAGGGATTGTGTGGGTTGTTGGGCGCCGCATTACCCACTGGGCCAGGGTGAGAGAAAATACCACCAGGATACTGGCGCTGGACTTCTCTCCAGCCGACGCTACATAAGCTCAACAAGCCGGGAGCTGGGCGTCAGGCCCGGAATCCGGCCACGCTTGGCTACGGGCTTGCCGTCCACCTCATGGATGTCGGCGTTGAACTCGCAGGGCGGGGCGCTGCTGATATGGCTCCCCACCTCAAAGGCGTTCACCGGCGCTCCGGCCTCCACAAACTCCTTTATTCGCTTCCCGTTCAGGTCCCCGGTTATGAATATCTCGACATGGGAGTGGCCTGCCAGATCCAGCCTGGCGCGGACCTCCTTCACCGTGTGGGGATTCACCTCGTAGTTAGTCTGGGACGCATCGAGAATGACGCCGCGGATGCGATGTCGGAGGCTTCTTGCCAGGCCAATGGACTCCTCGGTCTCGTCCTTCACTATGTTCACTGGGGATACACGAGAAACCTCAGGTGGCATGTGCTTGTCAAAGGCCTGCATAGCCTTCAGGGTGTCTCCCATAATCAGAGCTACGTCCGGAGATATGGTGCCCGTGGGAGTCGCGCCAGCCAGCCTGGCGCCCACGGCGGTCGAGCAGGACACGCACCCGCCTATCAAGGCCGAGTAGTCCATGATGCCTGCGACACTGGGGTGGACATGACGCGCTCCTACCGATATAACCGGTATTCCGCCTGCCGCTGTTACGCACTCCCTGCTGGCAGTGGCCCATCCGGTGCAGTGAGAGAGGATACCGCTTATTGCGGTCTCGTACAGGCCGAATGATCCGTAGGGCGCCGTGATTCGCAGGGCGACTTCACCGGCGGCGACCTGGGCGCCCTCCTCCAGGGCCAACGCCTCTCGGTTGCCCTCCGGGAGGACCTTCTGGAGCAGCGCCTTCACCTCTCGGATACCGCAGAGCACACCGCTCCTTGTGGGCGAGAACTCTACGGAGACCATTGGGTTGATTCCCTCGTTGCGCAGAACGGTTATTCCCCGGTGAAGGCCCACGTCGGCGGTTTCACCTACTTGGACTGAAGGTCTTACCTCAAAATCTTGATCAGGCATTATGGCCCCTCAGAACCTCACTTTTTAGATAGACGTTACGGGACGACAGTTCACGATTATACAAACCAGGATGAAAAAGCGATTGCGACGGAAGAGAGGGCGCCGTAACAGGAAGCTTCAATTGCCTGAGCATCTGCTAACCGGGCGCAGCCGCCTGGACGGTTACCAGCTTGGCCCCCAGGATTCTTTCTATATGTTGTAGCGCCCACTTATGGGCCTCTTCATCGAAACTCGCCACCGCGTCGGATGCGACCTCAACGGCGTAATCCCTGTTTCGGGCGTCGGCGGTGGTGTGCATCACACAGATGTCGGTGCAGACACCGCACACAACTATCCTGTCGGTATCCAACTCCTTCAGACGCTGCTCCAGACCGGTATTGAAGAAGGCGCTGTAGCGCTGCTTCTCTATTCGCTCTCCGGGATACGGAGCCAGCTCAGGTATAACCTCCGATTCCGCCGTCCCTTTCACGCAGTGGACGGGGAACATCTGGAACTCCAGGTCGTCGGGCGCGTGGGTGTCGCATATGTAGAATACCCTGGAGCCGCGGGCAGTCTCCCTCTCCAAGAGGGTCTGCACACTGGGAATGATCCCTCTGGCGTCGTCGCCACAGTAGAGGTTGTTGCCCTCTTCAAGGAACCCCCTCAGCATATCCACCACCAGCACTACGTCTGTCATGCCGTCGCCCCTGTCTCTAATATCTCAACCGGAAGATTGCGGCTATATATTACCCAAGGAGACGTGGAACTTCAAGGAGAGTTAGTTCTGTTCAATTGGGAGAGGTAACCTTTGATAGCGCAGAAGCATATCAGTGCCAAGGCACTGCCCGAATCCATGCAGTTCCTGGCGCACACTATCTTGCTGAGTCATTTTGCTCATCGAGTTCTATATCTTGTAGCACTATACTACGCCCTCTCTGTAATCCCCTTACAATTACATTCGAATCCCACATCGGTTGGACGATATCATTCATCATACCCATGGGTACTCTTACAGAGCGAGATTTGCCCTCTTTATCAACAATCTTGATTCTATTGTCTTCGTCTCCTATAGCATCCGCAAATCGGAGCGTTCCGCGGATTTCGACAGGCTTCCCGAGTATTTCATCTTCAGTCGCAGCCTCTACAATAGGTGGCAAGGTAATCTCGGCTGCTGGCTTCGTAATTGACACACGGCGTTCTACACGACCTCTTTCCACGGTAAAGCCTACTTGTTGGACTCGTTCTCCGTCCGGTGCTATCTTCTTTGCGAGCCCAATGAAGTTACGCAAGTAAGGCGGCTCCGGGATACGCTCCTCTAACCCACGAATATCCGAACCATCTACCATCTCCATCAAATCCATGAATTCGTCAACAATCACTTGTATCTCGGTTGGAAGATGGAGTTGTCCCGTTGGACGACCAACCCGCAATGTGACCACAAAACTGGCAGCTCTTGGCATAGAAAGAAGCACCGGGAAACCCTCGCGTACAGTTTTCCGTGGGCCTCGCTCACTGAAAGGTGATTCTCTTTGCCGCTCAGCTATTCGCCCAATCAATTTTGATGCATCATCAACCCTGCTCACAAAGTCGCCCGAACTGACCATTCCATAACCCACTTCCTTACCCGACAAACTCATTTGTACCTCATCCCTCCCCAATTCAATCCCCCTAAGACCAAGGTGCCTATGGAAATTTGCTTGTGTAACGAGATCACGAAGTTCTTCCGCAATTTCAGGCGGAGGTTCTTTGGCTAGAGCCTTGTATGCTATGTGTTCTGCTTGACGATAATCGTTGCAGCGCAGCGCTAACGTGCCAGCACTGCGGTGTAAAACAGAAAAGGTTGGTTCGATATATTCTCTCAAATTGTCGATAGCAGCAAGCTCCAGTTCTAACGCCTGTCGAGAAAGATTCAACTCTTCTTCCACATTGCCACGCAGACGCTGAATAAGGGCAAACTCTGCTAAGTCCATCGCCTTATTGTGGAAATCATTGACCTCGTTCATGTCTCCTGTACCTCGGCAATCGGCCTCCCAAACTCAACCACAATTATGTAAGCTGGAAGCGATCCGGCGGAGGTCTGACTCTGCTTTATTTTCTCTCTTACTCGTTTGGCGATTCCGCTTTCAACGCTACCATAGCTTTCTCTAGCATTGAGGATGCCAGATACTTCCAATCTTGCCTTGCTCTGGAAAAGGGGGCCATCCGTCTCATAACCTAACCAATAATCAATACCTGTGCCCTTCACAGCCCTCTCTATCACTGTATAACCAATTTCTTTCTTAGCCAGCAGAACCGCGATAGCTGTAGCCCCAAATTGAGTAGCTTCTTGGAGATCAGCCCATGTTCGAAAGGTTTGATCGCTGGTGGCCGGCCAAGACAACGCAACATCTTTAACTATAAGACCTGTTACGATGAGGCGTACCTCCTGCCTGTGTCCCTGTGTTTCCAGACATACACTTGCTGCTTCCGCAAGAGCGCTTCCCCAAACAGGCGTTATGGCAGGGAGCCCAGCTTTCAATTCGTTTAGATCAAGCAATCGCCAGACCTATAATTTTGCTTACTTTTACCACTTGCCCTGTCGCAAGTCAATGACTCACGCGTAACGGTTCTGTTAGGTTTGGAGAGGTAGCTGCTTATGCTCCAAATGACCTTGCCACATCTTCCCAACCGAACAGAACTGAGAGTTTGGCGGGCTTTGGAGGACTTTCATTTGATGTAAGACGATTCACCCAGAAACACGAGAGGTGGATGCCCCGGATCAAGGGTCACATCTACTCTGGACCCAATTTCATACTCGCGGGTGTGCGGCTCCAGGCAGTGGACTATGCCGCCGGACGCCAGGGATACCCGATACAGATAGAAGGCGCCCTGAAAGGTGCGCTCCACAATGACACCATCTCCCGCTTCCGAAGGCCGCATGTTTACGTCGTCAGGCCGCACCATCACATCCATGCCATTACCGGACGGCAGCCCGGGGGGAAGCGGGGTGTTGCCCAACTCCGTACACAGGGCGCCGTCGGATGAGTGAGCGGGCAGGAAGTCGGCCAAGCCCATAAATCGGGCCACGTAACGAGTAGCCGGAGCGTGGTAGATGCGTTCAGGCGTGTCCACCTGCTCCACCCTACCCACATTCATAATCGCTACCTTATCGCCCAAGATCATAGCCTCGTCCCTGGAGTGGGTGACGAACACGGCGGTAGCTCCACTGGCCTTTAGAATGTCCCTGGTCTCCTGTCGCACCTGGTTACGGAGGGCGGAGTCCAGGTTTGAAAACGGCTCGTCCAGAAGGAGCACGTCCGGCCATGGTGCAAGGGCGCGAGCCAAGGCTACCCGCTGCTGCTGGCCCCCAGATAGCTCGTGGGGCATTCGCCCCTCCAGGGCTTCGAGGCTTGCAAGCGACACCATCTCCCTAGTCCGCTCCGCTCTGGAGGGACCCCGCGGCAGCCCGAAGGCAATGTTATCTCTCACGTTCATGTGAGGGAACAGCGCGTACTCCTGGAACACCATTCCCACCTGGCGCTTCTCCGGAGGCACTGCCGTCCCAGGTCCGGCTACTACCTGTTCGTTGATCTCGATTGTCCCGGTGTCGGGCGACTCGAGCCCGGCGATGAGACGCAGCGCGGTGGTCTTGCCACACCCGCTGGGACCCAGCAGAGCAAGGATTTCTCCGTCCTCCACGCTCAGATCCAACCCGTCAACTGCCCTGACGCCATCGAAAGACTTGGCAATACCTGTGCATCGGACCGCTATCCGGTTCACCTGCCACTCCTTTCGCTGCGTAATATCAGGAACGCCATTGGTATGGAAGATGCGAGCACGAGGAGAAGTCCCCCGGTCGCAGCCTGTGCAAAGAAGCCCTCCTCAGCCGCACCCCATACAGACGTAGCCAGCGCCCTAAAGCCGATGGGGCTGAGTATAAGGGTAGCCGGGAGCTCTTTCATGGTCAAGAGGAAAACCAGAGCCGCCCCCGCGAGTATACCTGGACGCGCCAGTGGCACGGTGATCGAAAGCAGGGCAAGGAAAGGCGTGCGCCCAAGGCTTCTGGCAGCGTCCTCCAGCACGGGGTCCATCTGGAGCAGCGAAGACCTGACGGCTCCGACTGCTGTCGGGAGGAACAGCACCATGTAGGCGAAAATGAGGAGTCCCAGGGTCTGGTACAACGGCGTTGCAAACCTGATTCCGAAGAAGACCAGCGCAAGGGCAACCACAACGCCCGGCAGAGCAAAACCAAGGTATGTGAATCGCTCCAGAATACTGCTGAGCCGGCCCGGGTAGCGGACCGTCAGCGTTGCTATAGGCACGGCCGCCAGTATGGTAACGAGGGCAGCAATCCCTGAAACGGACAGCGAGTTCCTGGCCTGGCCCCACAATGACAGCAACTCCTCGCCGGCCGAGACGCCCCGGACTACCCAGTATCCCAGGACTGACATGGGCATCACGAGGGAGAACAGCACGATTGTGGAGCACAAGGCCAGAGCGGGCCAGCGCCATCGCCCCAAGCGAACTGTGGGCGCGGGCCGCACGGCCCCAGTAGCGCTTCTATGGTAGCCGGCCCTGCCGCGTGCGCTTGCCTCCAGGACCAGTATGGTCAAGGCGAGAGCTACGAGCACAAGGGACAGGGCCGCCGCCAGGTCACGAGCAAGATAGCCGTACTGTACGTATATGGCCCACGTGAAGGTCTCGTATCGCAGCAGCGACACCGCTCCGAAATCGCTGAGGGTGTAAAGAGCCACCAGCAGGGCGCCGGCCGCTATCGCAGGACGCAGGAGCGGCAGCGTAACCCGGAAGAAGGTGGCCCAGGCGCTCTTCCCCAGGAGACTGGACGTCTCCTCCAGGGAGGGGTCAATGTTGCCCAGGGCGGCGCGGACGGGCAGCAGGACATACGGGTAGCTGAGCAGGGTCAGCGTAAACGCCGCCCCGGGGAAGCCGAATATCTCCGGAAGGCGCTCCACACCCAGAGGAGCCAGCCACCCCTGCAGCATTCCCCTGGGCCCCAGCACAATGACCACCAGGAAGCCTGCAACATAGCTGGGTATCACCAGAGGCAGCGCAGTGACCACAGACCACACGCCCCGAAATGGAAGGTCGGTTCGAATGGTGAGCCAGGCCAGCGGTACAGCAATTACGACAGAAGCGCCGGTCACGGTGACGGCCAGAAGTAGGGAGCGGACCAAAATGTCCAGGGTACGCGACCGGAACAGAAGGTCCCAGACCTCGGCGCCCGCTCCCAATGTGCGCAGTATGAGATAGGCAAGGGGAATGATCATGCCCATCCCTACAAGGGCCGCGGGCGCCCAGATAGCAGCAGGTGGCCGCTCCCGGCGCGCCCGCTGTCCACCCACCACCTCAGCCCGGAAACCGTTTACTTCCCTAAGCTTCACTCTATCGCAACCCTAGCCATAGGAGCGCCTACGGCAGAACGCCGGTCTCCTGGAGCAGCTTGACCGTGCCTTCAAGGTCGGCAAGGTCTTTCAACGGTACGCTGGGCTGGTTGATCTCATCAAAGGGAACAAGCAGCCTGTCGGTATTGACGCCCTCGACGAGTGGATACTCGAAGGTCTGACCAGCAAAGTACTGTTGGGCAACCTGCGACAGCATGAACTCCAGAAACCTCTCCGCGTTCTCTCTATTTTCACCGGAGGATAGTATACCCGCTCCGGCAACCATTACCACCGCTCCGGGGCCACCCGCCCTGGGATGGTAGTTGCGGGCCGGAAAGGAGTCACCCTCCTCGGCGAGAAAGCGGAACAGGTAGTAGTGATTCACCAAACCCACGTCGATCTCGCCGGCCGCAACCGCCGCAACCTGGGGGGTATTCTTCGGGTATATAGTGGGGTCATTGGCCTGCACACCCTCCAGCCACTCGCGCGTCTTGTCCTCGCCCCACAGGACCCGCATAGCTGTAACCATGGTCTGGAACGAAGCGTTGGTGGGCGCCCAGCCTATGCGCCCCTTCCACTCGGGGTCAACGAAATCCCAGACGTCGTCCGGCAGGTCCGCATCAGTCATAGTCTCTGGATTGTAGACGACGGTCCTTGCCCGACCGGATATGCCTACCCACTTGCCGTCCGGAGAGCGGGCCCACTCCGGCACGAGATTGAGCGTAGAGTCCGGGACACGGACAAACATATCCTCCACGGCGCCCAACCCTCCGGGGTCCTGGGCGAAGAACACGTCGGCCGGGCTCCTGTCACCCTCCTCTTGCAGAGTTGCGGCCAACTCAGAGGTGCCGGCATACTTAACCTTAACGTTGATACCCGTAGCCTTTCCAAACTGCTCGATTATAGGCCCTACCAGGCTTTCACTTCTTCCCACGTACAGCGTGAGGTCTCCGGGCTCCCTCTCGACTTCTACAACCTGAGCCGTTGGAGTTGGGCCTGTGGTTGATGTAGGGTCCGGGCTCGTACAAGCAGCGAGTCCATAAAATGTTAACAATAGCAAGACAAGCCCTGGAAAAGCCCGCTTCCGTAGCGCCTTTCTACCGAGTATCATTATTGGGTTCCCCTCCTCATTCGTCTTATGCAGACTTGCCGTACAATATGTGCCAACTCCTTTAGATTGGGTCGCTACACATAAATACTTAGTAAGTGCATACTAAGTATTGAGCTTATAGCATACTAAATTGGCAATGTCAATCCCCAAATAATACTGTATATTGACTCAGAATCCCGGGGAGGCTATCTTGGATTAGGTGTGTTATGACCAATCCTCGCAACGATTCCAAAGGCGGACCCGACGACGTACTGGCTGCGCCGGAGCGTCTGTCGCAGGTAGCTGAGAACTACCTCCTCTCTCTCTACATCCTGGGAGAGGAGGGCTTGAGGGCCACGTCCGGTCAGCTGGCAGAGTACATAAGAACGCTTCCCGCCGGCGAGGGTCTGGGCACTACCCTTCCCTCCATAACCGGTATGCTGCGCAGGATGGCCCGCGAGGGGCTGGTGGAGATGACTGCTGCGAAGGAGGTCAAGCTGACTCCCAGGGGCGTAGTCCTGGCAGAGGGAATGGTGCGGCGGCATCGCCTGGCGGAGAGGATGGTGGTCGACCTGCTGGGGTTGGAGCTTCACAAGGCCCACGAAGAGGCCCACAGGCTGGAACACGCCATTTCCCCCGACCTGGAGGTCAAGATCAGGGAGCGGCTGGGCAATCCCACTACGTGCCCTTTTGGCAGACCCATACCCGGCAGCGGGTACACTCCACCCCCCGGCCCTATATTGGCCTTGGATCAGGCACTGCCGGAAGTCGGTTACTGCGTCGATCGCGTGCCGGAGGAGGACACGGAGTTGCTCCGTTTCCTGGTGGAGTTGTCCATACTTCCTGACAAGAAAGTCACGGTGGTGGACGCCAGCCGACACCGGGGCGTAATCACCGTCAGGACAGAGAGCGGGGAGGACGCCCTGGGCTACAGCGTCGCCGCCCGCATCTGGGTGCGCCCCCTGGAGTAGCGGGCCGGCGGCCGCGAAGAAGGCGTCCCAAGTCTGCCCCTGATTCCCCGGGATACTACAGCACACCTATCCTGAGAGCCTCATGTTTCGCTACTCATCCTCTGGAGTAACTCGACCCTACACCCGCTGCTACAGGTGCGGAGAGCTGCTGGGCATGAGCCGGCGCATCATGTACGCATATCGCCCCAGCCCTGTCACAATAGTCCCGGCTATGGTGAACTGGCTGCAATCCCTGCGAGAGGAACTGGCTAGCCGATGGTCGGACGGCAGGCAGAACTACTGCCAGCGATGCCGGAAGGACTCCGACTGGAATGATGAACTGCCCTTCAGTGAGCATCGCCCGGCCCGCGAGGATGCATTGGGTGTTGGAGTCCTCTCCCGCGTCCTGTCCGACGCCCCATTCGCCGTCTACGGGCTAAAGGGCCATTCTCTGGGACTGCGCCTGAGCGACCTGGACTGGAGCGCTCGCGGTCCTGGCCGGGTCATCCTGCGCTACACCTCCGGGGAGCCGGACTATCCACAGCGAGCGCTTGACCTGACACAGGACGCGGACCTCTCACGAGAGCCGAGCGAGGAGCGCATGATGGCGGAGCTGAGGGCCATCATCAGCCTTGTCCTCGGCTGCGCATCCACGGAGCAGAGGGAGAGCTACGAACGACGGCGCAACGTCCACCGGCACTGGAACCTGGACTACGTCAGCCGCGCTCATCGCCGGAACGTGACCATCCAAATTGACGGCAAGCACACCGAAGTGGAGCTTGCACACTGGCAGGAGCCCCAACAGATAGCTTTGGCGCACCTGGCCCTGGACGGCCGCCCGGCTTTGGTTGTATCCCTCGGCCTTTCGCACGTGCAGCTTCTCGGTCTGCTCAAGAGCCTGGTCGCGCTGAGGCAGGACGCGGACGCCCTGGCAGAGCACGACCGGGACTACAGGACCAGCCGACCCACCTCAGCCTGACAGACCCAGATCGGGCAGCGGGGTTATGAGGCCAAAGCCTGCGCCCTGGGGGTCCAGCACAAACGCCAGCCTGCCCACATCCTCTATGTCCGTGGGCGGCAGGGCCTCGTGCCCTCCCATGGACATGGCCTTGTTGTAGGTCTCGTCAACGTCGTCCACGTCAAAGTAGACGCTCCAGTGGGATGGGATGTTCATCTCCCTGACCTGAGCGGGCATCTCCATTGTGCCCGCAACAGGCACCTCTCCGGCCATGTAGACCGTGTAGTCCGTGCCGTCCGGCATGGTCGCGGTCTCCGACTCCACTCCCAGGAGACTCGTGTAGAACTCGATAGCGGCCGGAGGATCGGTGCTGAGAAGCTCACACCACCCGATGGCGCCGTGCTCATTCTTCACCCCAGCGCCGGCGTGTGACTTCCCCTGCCAGAGGTTCACCATCCCGCCGGAGGGATCTGCCACAAAGACCATGCGCCCATTTTCAAACACGTCGAAGGGTCCCGCGACTACAGTCCCGCCGCAGTCGGCAACGCGGGAAGCGATCTCGTCCGCATCGTCAATAGCGATGTGTATCATCCAGTGTGGGGGAACGCCCATCTGTGCCTGCTCCTGCGGCTGGGTGTACATAGCCCCCGTGTAGGAATCTTCCTTCATCGCCATGGAGTAGACGACCTCCCCGGCTTCGTCCATCGGATGGTCATCATATGTCCACCCGAACAGCTCTGCGTAAAACGACTTCGCCGCCTCCTGGTCTGTCGTCGAAAGATCGACCCAGCACGGCGTCCCCTGTGTGTATGACTCTATTTTCATTTCAGGCTTTCACCTTCCCCTTTCTTGTCCAGGAAGAATTCCCGCTCCATCGCCAAGCCGCCTACTCCTCCGAATGTTCGCCCAAGTAATCGTCGAACGCGTCAGTGACTTCCTGAATCATCTGCTCGTCGACGTGGATAACTTGCGCGCTGTTGTGGCACTCATCCTGAATCACAACGCACACCTTACCCCCTACCTCTTCCACAGTGATACCCGTGTAGTGTGGCCGCTCCACGTTTCTGCCTCCTTTCTTAATAGGCTCGTTAGAGCCGATGTGATGTATCAATAGATACCATAAACAGGGTCTACTCTGCTATTGGAGTTTCAGTCGTTCTCCACAAGAAGGGCAGTTTGTGCCTAATTCGTCGTTTATATCGTGCGCTGGCACAGTGAATAGGTGGTTGTTCTTACACACTAGCTGAAACTCCTGCCCTTTGGCTTTAGGCTTCTTCGGTTCCTTGAGCACACGCGTCCGCTTCTTCCGCTCTTTCTTCAGCCACTCAATGATGCGCTGGGCTTCACGTCCTTCAATCACACGCCCATCAGACACTTCAACCCGCATTGTCTTCCTCCTTGCTCAATGTACCTCCAAGCTAGCACTAGGACAATCATGCGGCAAGGGAATACTAGTGGTAATACCTCGGGAATCTGTTGGAATTTTTGTGGGAAAGTTTACGCTCTTCCCGATTCAGGCACGGCCCGCGCCCGCCACAAAGCAGGCGCGACCAGCATTGTACGGCAAGCAGACCCGTATGCGAAAGGGGCGGATGTCACCATCTGCGCTTGGAGAATCGCCAACTTTGCCTTACAATATGCGCAAGGAGTAGCTTATGTTTGAAACACTTTCGGAAAAGCTGAACGGAGTCTTCAGCCGATTCACCAGCAAAGGCCGTCTCACAGAGAAGGATGTGGAGGAGGGCCTGCGGGAGGTGCGCCTGGCGCTGCTGGAGGCGGACGTCAACTTCAAGGTTGCCCGGGACTTCATCCAGCGGGTGAGGGAACGGTCCGTAGGCACAGAGGTACTGGAAAGCCTCAGCCCCGGCCAGCAGATAGTTAAGATAGTCCACGAGGAGATGACCAGGATCCTGGGAGGAGAATCCTCCAGGCTGGACATAGCCCCTCAGCCTCCAACGGTGGTGATGCTTGCCGGACTTCAGGGTTCGGGCAAGACCACCACGGCGGCAAAGTTGGCCCTCAACCTCAAGCGCTCCGGCCAGCGGGCGCTACTGGTGGCCGGAGACCTTCGGCGTCCCGCGGCCATAGAGCAGTTGGAGACCCTTGGTCGACAACTGGAAGTGCCCGTGTACAGCGAGGGGACCGACTCCAACGCAGTACAGGTATGCCGCCAGGGGGTGCAGAAGGCCAAAGATCTGGGCGTCGGATGGGTCATCCTGGACACCGGCGGCCGGCTGCACATCGACGACGAGATGATGGGCGAGCTTGGCGAGGTGGTCAAGGCCACGTCACCCACTGAGGTCCTTCTGGTGGTGGACGCCATGACCGGCCAGGACGCGGTGCAATCGGCAGAGGGCTTCCACAGCGGCGTAGGATTGACCGGCCTCATTGTCACCAAGCTGGACGGAGACGCTCGCGGCGGGGCGGCCCTGTCCATATCCGAGGTGACCGGCCTGCCCATCAAGTACGTCGGGACTGGCGAGAGACCGGACGCCCTTGAACCCTTCCATCCGGACCGCATGGCATCCCGCATCCTGGGTATGGGCGACGTTCTGACGCTGGTGGAGAGGGCCCAGGAGAACATCGACCGGGAGCGCGCCCAGGAGCTGGAGCGAAAGATACGCAAGGCTACCTTCAACCTGGAGGACTTCCTGGAGCAGCTCCACCAGGTGAACCGCATGGGGCCGCTGAGCCAGGTTATGGAGATGATACCCGGCATGTCCTCCCTGACGCGCAAGATGTCGGCGGAGGACCTGGACGAGAAGCACATGAAGAAGATGGAGGCAATAATGTACTCCATGACCCTCAAGGAGCGGCGCAACCCCGACATCCTGAACGGCAGTCGGCGGCGGCGCATAGCCAGGGGCAGCGGCACCTCGCCCCAGGAGGTGAACCAGCTTCTCAACCAGTTCCGCCAGACACAGAAGCTGATGAGGCAGATGTCCTCCGGGAAGCTGCCCCGCAACCTGATGGGGATGTTCCGCTAGGAACTTCTCCCCCAACCCCTGCTAAGCTGCCTGGCTTGTTGTCAGTTGCGCAGCAGCATCCCGGGCTGGCATTGGCGGCAGTAGTTGGTGAGGCGCTGGTTGGCCCCGATGGTGGTGATGTTGCCACCACAGCGCGGGCAGGGCGAGCCGCCTTTGCCGTGCACCTGAAGGAAGTCACGCACCTTCACGTGGATGTCCTCGTTCATACGCTCCCGCAGCACGTTGATGGCGCTGTGCAGAACTCTGGGGATGGAATCGTGCAGACGGCCCAGGTCATCCTCCGAGAGGGCCTTGCGCTTCTTAAACGGGAAGACGCCCGCCTCGAACAGCGCCTCGTCGGCGTAGGCGTTGCCAATGCCCGCCAGGAACCGGCCGCGAGTGAGTATGCCCTTGATCTCACCCTGGAACCGGCGCAGCCCACTACTGAAATCTTCAAGCGAAGGGTACTCATCCAGGACGTCAGGTCCTTGCTTCCCCAGCCTGGGTATCTCCTCCAGCTGAGAGGTGTGAATGTAGTAGGCCATTCCCATCTGGGTCTCGTCCAGGTAGCGAAGCTCGGAGCCGTCGGACAGGGACAGCAGGAAGGACGTTCTCTTGGCTAATCGCTCCGAGGGGCGGCAGAGCTTGAGTGCGCCGGTGAGCATGGGGTTCACAACCAGCATCCGCTCTCCCGAGAGAGCCATCAGCAGGAACTTGCCCCTCCTGCTGAAATCCAGGAAGGAATGACCGGCTACGTCCTCAGAAAAATCGGTTGAGGTCAGAACGCGCAACTCCAGGGGTCTGAGCACCCGCGCCTGCTCCACTGCGAGGCCCTTGACCCGCCGGGCCAGCGCCTCTTTGATAACCTCCAGGTCAGGGGCTTCCGGCATAGTCCTACCTAGCTTTTATGCGGAAGAGACGCGTCATTAGCTTTGCGGGATAGGGTGAGCACGCCGGAGACACCAGGCGCGCCTGGATCGGAAGCTCGAAGACAGGTCAGTTCTGGTTGAACTGGTCCCCCATCTGGTTTAGGAAGTCCTCCACCTCCTGAGAGAGCGGGGTGCCCTCTTCCTGGCTCTGGCCGCCCTCGGCCTTCTTGAGACGGTCTTCGTACTGGCGCTCCAACTGCTGCACCAGTCCCCTTACCTCCGGACTGCGATTCATGGCCGCCGTTACCTCTTCGTACTGCTGCCGCGCCCGCTCCTTGATCCTGTCCAGATCCATTGTAAAGTTATACAGATTGGAAAGCAGATTAAGTATGCACAGGCGACCCGCGTGGTCCGCCTCAAGCTGGGCGTACTGGGGCAGATGGGCTATCAGCCCCATCGTCTCAATGCCCCTGTTGCTT
This sequence comes from Dehalococcoidia bacterium, assembly GCA_965218945.1. Taxonomy (GTDB): domain Bacteria; phylum Chloroflexota; class Dehalococcoidia; order Lucifugimonadales; family UBA2985; genus DAOUJW01. The sequence continues at coordinate 698,166 of OZ244718.1, read as the reverse complement.
GCCTCCTGGGAGATCACTGAGGCAATACTGGTGGGTCCTTCGTAGCTGCTGGCCTGCACATTGAGTCCCCTGACCTCTTTCAGGGTCTGCTCACCCGTGGCGGTCCCGGTCACCAGTATAGGCTTGGTGTGAGGGACAAGGTCATACATGCCGCCAAGCAGGCAATATCTCTGCACGTTGAATTTTTCGAGGAGCTTAATGATGGACTGGATATAGCCCTCGCTGTTCATATGAGGCTCCAGCAGGTGCAGGAAGATGAAGTCGTTGTCCCCCGGTCCCTTGGCATACCGCACCTGGACGTTGGGCACTGTGACCTGCCGCTGCCCGTCGTTATCGTTGTATATGGTGGGGCGATAGCGTGTGAAGTCGAAGAAGATGCCAGGCCTGGTCAGCTTGGCCAAGTTCTGGGCCTGGAAGTGGCGCTCCAGGCTGCGGAAGGTGAGCCTGCCCACGCCTCCGACGTCCACCCAGGGGCGGAGGGCGGCAAACGCGTGTGGATTTCTCAACTCCGGCAGCGGTTCCTCTAGCTCGAAAGCCCTGAACTTCATGGAAGTATTTTAGCACAATACCGGATAGTCTGCACGAAACCGGCGTGGGAAGGTGGTGTCAAGATAGGTGTGTAGTATAAGAGCGCAGTCCCCCCGGTTAATTCATACACTTTACGTTACATTACCACTGCCGGTAGCGGAATTGCGAAGCAAGCCGCGAACCAATATACTCTGGCCGGCTGGAGTCAGTCGCAGGCTGCATAGGACAGCCCAATAGCGATTCCCTATCAGTCACATAAGCGCCGGACCGCCGAAAGGAGCCGCAGTGACCGACCAATCTATCCTGAAAAACGAGCTGAAGGCCCAGTGGGAAGCGATGGCAGAGGACTGGATCAGCCAGGTCCAGGACGGCGAGACATCACACCGCGAGGCCATGCTCGACGGGTGGATGCTTGACGCCGTTGGGGACGTATCGGGCCGCAAGGTGATTGACCTCGGCTGCGGCGAGGGTCGGTTCAGCCGGATGCTCGCCGAGCGAGGCGCGGTGGTGACCGGCGTGGACCTGTGCCGTCCATTCATAGAGTTCGCCAACAACCACCGGTTTTCCAACGAGGCTTACCTGATCGGCGATATGGAGGACCTCCATGAGACGCCCGGCGACGAGTTCGACCTCGCCGTTTCATACGTGACGCTTGTCGACGTCCCGGACATAAGAAGCGCAGTAGGCGAGGCCTTTCGAGTCCTCCGTCGCGGCGGGCGATTCGTAGCCTGCAATCTCCACCCAATGGCCTCAGCAAGTCCAGGCTGGATCAAGCAGGGTAACCGTAAGATCCACTATCCGGTCGATCGCTATTTCGACGAGGGTGAGCGCGACATCTCCCGGCGGGAGGACCAGCCCTGGACCAATTTCCACCGCACATTGTCGACACATTTTCGCGCGTTCCTGGACGCCGGGTTCACAGTTGAGGACATCCGCGAGCCGACACCAACTGGGGAGCAAGCCAATCGCTACCCGTTTATCAGCGACAATCTACGCGTCCCCGAGTTCATCATCTACATCCTGCGCAAGCCCTGATTCCCGAAACCCGGCGCCTCCTATTCGCTTAGGACTCTTGGGGGGTTCGGACGCCTTTTTGTTTGATGGATCCCACCAAACTGGACACAATCGAGAACCTTCACAAGGAGGGCCAGACTTGTACCCGTCCCGAATCGCCCAGGGCGCTTGATGATTGGCAGCCAATCGGGTTCTACCTCATTTGCTCCCCTGAATCACTGTATGATAGACTGCGGCGGAGCAAGTGAGGTGAGCCACATCATGCGGTCATTCAGAAGCCCCAATTTGATTGGCATCGTAGTAGATGTGCATATCTGCCCATTGTTGGGGAGAACTTAGCTACTCAATCCAGTCGCAGCTTCGAGAGCCTCCCCGAAACGGGAGGCTCTTTCAGTTTAGAGGGAGACGATGAATGGCTTGTTGGTAGATGAAGGTGCATAGCATAGCAAATAGACAATAGGAGGATCCGAATGTCAGAGTGGTTTGAGGACGAGAGCTTCTGGAACGGGCTGTATCCATTTATGTTTTCAGAGCGGAAGTTTGATATCGCGGAGGATGAAGCAAGAGGCATTCTCGACCTTGCAAGTCTAGTGGAGGGAGATGTCCTGGACCTGGCCTGCGGACCGGGGCGGCATTCAGTGGCGCTGGCGAAGAAGGAGTTCCGGGTGACCGGCGTTGACCTCTCACCCTTCCTGCTGCAAAAGGCTAACAGTCTTGCTCAAGCGGAGAGTGTCGACGTCGAATGGGTGCGAGATGACATGCGCCACTTCGTGCGTCCAGAGGCATTCGATCTCGTCGTCAACATATTCACGTCATTCGGTTACTTCGACGACAAGCGCGACGATATGACGGTACTGCAGAACATTCACAAGAGCCTCCGCGATGGAGGAGCACTTGTCATGGAAATCATGGGCAAGGAGTGGCTGGCAAAGGGATTCCTCCCAACCACTTCCGAGGAGCTAGCCGACGGCAGGCTGCTCGTCCAGAGGCATGAGATATTCGACGACTGGACTCGGGTCAAGAATCAGTGGATACTCATCGAGGGTGATAGGGCCACTACATTCCGGTTCCACCATACCGTCTATTCAGGTCAGGAGATAAGGGACAGCCTGCTAGCCGTTGGGTTCGCTGATGTACAGCTGTTCGGTGGCCTTGATGGTAGCGAGTACGGCCTGAATGCGCGTCGACTGGTGGCTGTCGCTCGGAAATGAACCGAGCCACCAGAGGGTGATAATCCGCGCTTTGTCCCATTAGGAATAGTCGTTGCGGCCACTTTCGTGGTCACACAAGACCTGGCAGGCCGCGGGGTGGTCTTGGAGCTCCCAATTCCATATACGGCGTATCGGCGCAGATGCTATACTCAGCCGAGGCAGACTCCCGCAACATGGGATCAATGGTCTCCAGTGACTCCCAAAGCAACGGATATCAAGAGACCGTTCAAGTCGACAGGATACCAGGAGTCGTCCAAATTGGGCGGGACTCCAGTTGATTTGGTGACCTGATTAAGTTTGCTGGCCCTTCAGCCCATGATTGAGCCAGACGAGACGGTCAAGTAGGTGCACATGATAACCATTAGGCCAGCGACGCAGAACGACATCCCTAGTATGAGAGATCTAATTTCGCAGTCGGTCGAACAAGGTGAGGTGTTGCCCAGAACACTTCAAGAGATCACCGACCTTCTCCCAACTTTCTTTGTCGCCGAGTCAACGGAAAATAGAGTTGTCGGCACAGCCGCCCTGGAGGTTTACAGCCGGAAACTCGCTGAGATCCGTAGTCTGTGCGTCTCCCCCGATGCCCGAGACGAAGGAGTAGGCAAAGCATTGGTTCGCGCCTGTCTAGATTTGGCGAGAGAGAGGGAGATCTTTGAGGTAATGGCCATCACTGACAAGGAATCCTTTTTCCGCTCCTGTGGCTTCGACTACGTTCTTCCCAACCAACGGAGAGCGCTATTCATACTGCCGGGGAGCGAAGAACCCAACACAGACTAACTCCGAATGGTTAGGATGGACTATACGTTTGCGCCAATGACTGAAAGACATGCCCGCACTGCTTTGGCGTGGCAGTATAGATCCCCTTTTGCCTACTACAATAACGATCCGAACCACCTTGAGAGAGACCTAAGGGACTGGGTTGATCCGGAGAAAGCCTACTTCTCAATCGTTGGCGATCAAGACGCTCTCATAGGGTATTGCTGTTTTGGAACGGAAGCTCAGGTTCCTGGTGGTCTCTATGAGGCTGATGACACTATCGATATTGGGGCTGGGATGCGTCCGGATCTCATGGGCACGGACCTTGCTCCGGCCATTCTAGAAGCCATTTTTATCTGGGCTAAGTCAGCGTTCTCTCCACTACAATTCCGGGTGACCGTCGCCACCTTCAACCGGACGGTGATAAGGCTATGCTCATTAGCTGGATTCGAGCCTGAGCTCAGATTCATGAGCACAGCTGATCAAGATGAACGTGAGTTCCTGATAATGACCCGGAAGGCCTGACCGGCGCATCCGCTGCTAAGAACGGATCCCGGTGGACCCTTGCCACAATACCAAGGCGTGGATGGTGACTATCTACAGCGCAAAGGTTCCTCGCTGTGCTGCGCTCCATTCGGAGTGACAGTTGACGAGCTTCTTCCGGCATGACTCCTGAGAGCTACCCAAAGGTCTCCGAGTATGGGAGTGGTTGCCAGCGGCTTGACACAGCGACTGCTCGCTGTAGTATACATCTCAGTCCTTAGGCTCACGTTCACTCAAGCTGTGGCAAGTGCGTCCGATAGTCCTCTATAGCGTTGTCGCCGTCGGCGTACTGGCCGTCTCCACCGCGGCTGTACTCATCCGTCTGGCAGACGCCCCGGCCTTGGCCATAGCTGCATACAGGCTGAGCTTGGCCAGCCTTGTGACGCTCCCTCTCGCCATGGCGAAAGACCACCGGGGCCTGCGCTCCCTGAGCATGTCCCAATTCCTCTGGTGCATGGCCTCCGCGCTGGCCCTCGCCGTCCACTTCGCAGCGTGGATTGCCTCCCTGGAGCACACGTCGGTGGCAAGCTCGGTTGTACTGGTGACCACCAGTCCTCTGCTGATAGCCGCTGTCTCCCACGTGGCTTACAGGGAGCGATTGACGCCGGCGGTGGCCGGAGGCATAGCCCTGGGCGTGGTGGGCGGATTGGTGCTTGCCCAGGGAGACCGCGCTGCCGGCGGCGGCGAGCTTTACGGCGACTTCCTGGCGCTAATCGGAGCCGTAGCCGCGGGCACGTACTTCCTGATTGGCCGACGCGTCAGACGAAGCCTCTCCAACGTCAGCTACATAGCCCTTGTGTACTTCGGGTCGGCAGTTGCGCTGGTGGCAGCGGTAATCGTTACGGGCACACCCCTCACCGGCTTCAGCGCCGGAACATACTGGATGATACTTCTGGTAACATTGGCGCCACAACTCATTGGACACTCATCGCTAAACTGGGCATTGGGGCACCTGAGCGCAACCCTGGTAGCCGTTGCAGTGATGGCCGAGCCGGTAGGCGCCACGATTCTGGCTTGGCTAATACTTGACGAATCGCCTCCCCTTGCCAGTGTCATTGGGGGGACCCTGGTACTATCCGGAGTGTATCTGGCATTTCGCAGGCCGGTGGCCGGTTGGAGCTAGCCTTGACGTATCGTCCACATTGCCATAAATTCGCGGGGACATGGACAATGCTATCCTTGGCGTGGACATAGGGGGCACTTTCACCGACTTTGCTCTGATAGACCGGGGCGAGGTCAGGGTCTTCAAGCTCTCGTCTACACCGGACGACCCAACCAGGGCTTTTCTCGCGGGTCTGCAGGAGCTTCGGGCATCGCCGGACACCGACATCTCCCACGGCTCAACGGTGGCCACCAACGCTCTGCTGGAGCACAAGGGCGCGCGAACCGCTCTCCTGGTCACCGAGGGTTTCGAGGATATGCTGGAGATCGGCAGGCAGAACCGCCCGGCGCTGTACGACTTCGGAGTCGAGCGCCCGTCGCAGCTGGTTCCCCCTGAGCTGCGAATCGGCGTCAGGGAGCGCCTCGACAGCCAGGGGAGCGTCGTCATCCCCCTGACCGCCGAGGACGCCGCGCACATCGCTCGGCAGGTCCGGGAACTCGGCGCCGATGCCGTAGCCGTATCCCTTCTCTTCTCGTTTCGCAATCCTGAGCATGAGCGCCTGCTCAGGGAGGCGCTGGACGGCCAGGGAATCGACGCCTTCATCTCCGTTTCCAGCGACCTCCTGCCGGAGTACCGGGAGTACGAGCGCACCAGCACCGTGGTAGTCAACGCTTACGTCGGCCCGCCCATGGCGCGTTACCTTCAGCATCTGAGCAATGCGGTGGGCAGGCGCTTGCGCATCATGCACTCAGGAGGGGGCAGTCTTTCGCCGGAGAAGGCTTCGCAGGAGCCGGTCCGCACACTACTGAGCGGCCCCGCCGGAGGAGTGGTGGGGGCCTTCCACCTGGCATCCCAGGCGGGCTTCCCCCAGGTCATCACCCTCGACATGGGCGGCACCTCCACCGACGTTTCCCTGTGCCCCGGAGGGATTCAGGAGACAACCTCAGCACAGATTGGCGGCTACCCCACCCGTATGCCGACCATAGACATACATACTGTTGGAGCAGGGGGAGGCTCCATAGCGCGAGTCGACCCCGGCGGAGCGCTGCTGGTGGGCCCTCAGTCGGCCGGGGCTGAGCCGGGGCCGGCCTGCTACGGCCGCGGCGAGCGTGTAACGGTAACGGACGCCAACCTGGTCCTGGGCCGTCTGGACACAGGCCGGTTCCTGGACGGGAGGATGACGCTGGATGCGGAACGGTCGCGCTTCTACCTGGAGCTGCTGGCCTCTGAGCTGGGTCAGGACGTCGTAACAACCGCCGAGGGCGTCCTCAGAGTCGCCAACGCGACTATGGAGCGGGCGCTGCGCACAATCTCCCTGGAGCGGGGCTTTGACCCGCGTGCATTCACCCTTGTGGCCTTTGGCGGAGCCGGCCCCATGCACGCCTGCTCCCTCGCCGAGGGCCTCGGTATAACGCGAGTCTTGGTGCCGCCGCACCCCGGCGTTCTCTCGGCGCTGGGGGCCGCGCTTGCCGACGTTGTGAAGGACTACTCCCGGACCCTGCTGCTCCGGGAGTCCGATGTGGACGCAAACGCACTGAGAAACGCTTTCAAGCCAATGGAGGAGCAGGCGCGTGAGGACCTCGCGCGAGAGGGGTTCGAAGGGAACCGGCTGCAATTGCAGCGTTTCCTTGACCTGCGATACGTGGGCCAGTCCTACGAATTGACCGTCCCCTGCCCTCCCCTGGGCGCGAGGGTTGCGCAGTCCGCGGCCCGCCGCTTCCACCGCGCCCATCGCCGCCGCTACGGACACAGCGACGCGTCCCAACCGACGGAGGTGGTCGCGGCGCGGCTGAAAGCGATCGGCCCTGTGGAGAAGCCCGCAATCGCGCCCGCGGCTGAGGGAGAGAAAGACCCCACACCGGCCGTCGTGGACGAGCGGCCCGTGGTGTTCGATGGCAAACGCCTGCCTACCCGGTGCTACGACCGGTCGCTCTTGTTGCCGGGAAATGCCCTTGCAGGGCCGGGCCTGGTCCTGCAGATGGACTCCACAACCGTCATCCCGCCCGGATGGACGGCGCGAGTGGACGGCTTTCGCAACATCATACTGGAGTCTTCCCATGCCTGACGCCATAAGCCTGCAAGTGTTCCACAACCTCTTCTCCTCTGTGGCTGAGGAGAAGGGTGTGGCGTTGCCTCCGGTGCCAGCCTCCGCACCCTACTGGCCTGCGACCTGTCGATACGCGGCTCCAAGAAGTCGAAGTTACCGGGGTGAAGGGGAGGTTGGGTGACTGTCGAAATTCAATTGGACGTTGAGGAGTTGTGGTAGTGCCTTTAGATTTGAAACTTCTCGAAACTCTACTACATGAAGAGGAGAGTACTTCTCTCGATTTCAAATCCGCCCAGTATCCCTTCGAAAACGCGGATGTCGGCAAGAAGGCTGAATTACTAAAGGATATCTTGGCCTTTGCAAATTCGTGGCGTAGAACGACTGCGTACATCCTAATAGGGATTGAAGAAGTCAAAGGCGGACGTAGTAATATCGTCGGTGTAAAAGAGCACCTTGACGACGCCATCCTTCACCAGTTCGTTAATGGGAAGACCCAACGCCTCGTCGAGTTCTCCTACCAAGTGCTTCATACAGAGGGAACTACCATAGGGGTTATAGAGATACCGTTGCAGAAACGTCCTGCATACCTCAAGGAACGTTTTGGCAGAATAGGTCCACACGAAGTCTTCATTAAGGATGGTAGTTCGACAAGGATTGCCTCACCTGAAGAGATTGCGAGAATGGGTGCCGAGGAGGTCATCGGAGGTGCACCCGGTTTAAGTCTTCAGTGGACAGAACTCACTGATCACACCGCTCTGCCATCGCCAAAGACCATCCGCTCAGTCATCCTAGATCCGCTACTCCCTCCTGACACATTTGCACGTAGACGCCTCCATATTTTAAACCCGAATTTCCCTAAGAAAGTCATCGCCTACGCGGCCCAAAGAGCTTTCTTGACTCCTCTGGGTTTGCGACTTCAGAACAGAAGCGGTGTGGTAGGAAAGCGGATTCGATTCATTGGACACGTAGTCAATTCGGACGGGATGGTAATCCAGTCCTGGATTGACTACCCTCCCCCAGAAAACTTGCTCGATGCACCCCGCTTCTCAGAGTCTATGCTACGTAGCACCGGTGACATAGACCTAAACGTACGAGAGTACATCGACAGGTGGGAGATTGAAATCGACTTTGGAGATGTACGTCCTCGTGACGAAGCTTGGACAACCAACGGGCTTTTCATCGGTTCAACTTATCCCGGCGTTGTGAGCTTGCAGGGGGAGCTACGAGGGGATAATCTGCCAGAGCCTATAAAGTGCGAACTCGAGGTTCAGGTCGAAGTAGACCGCAGAGCAATGGAACTTAAAGATGTCGCTCCGTACTTGGGGCAGGGGTGACTTGCAGAATCACCCCGCGCTGGAGGTAGCTATGCCAGACCCAATCAGCCTGCAAGTGTTTCACAACCTCTTCTCCTCTGTGGCCGAGGAGATGGGTGTGGCGTTGGGACGCAGCGCCTTCTCCGTCAACATCAAGGAGCGCCAGGACTACTCCTGCGCCCTATTCGATCCCCAGGCCCGGATGGTGGCCCAGGCAGCCCACATACCCGTTCACCTGGGGTCTATGCCGGCGTCCGTGGAGGCAGCTTTGGAGCGACTCACCCTCTCGCCCGGAGACGTGGTGGCCCTCAACGACCCGTACATGGGCGGCACTCACCTGCCCGACATTACCCTCGTGGCACCGGTATTCGCGGCTATGGATGACGGGCCCGGCCTCGTGGGGTTCGTCGCCAACAGGGGCCATCACGCCGACATCGGCGGAATGACGCCGGGGTCACTGCCACTCTCCACGGAGCTGCTACAGGAAGGACTCATCATACCTCCCATCAAGCTCGTCAGGAGAGGTCGGCTGAACGCGGAGGTCGTCGAACTGCTTTGTCGAAACTCACGCACACCCAATGACCGCCGCGGCGACTTGGCCGCTCAGCTAGCGGCCTGCCGCGTGGGCGAGAGACGACTCCAGGACATTGTGTCCAAGTACGGGTGGGAGGAGACCCGTCTGCACATGGAAGGCCTCCTGGACTACTCCGAGCGTCTCACCCGCGCCGCCATAAGAGAGATGCCCGACGGAGAGTTCTTCTTCCGGGACTACCTGGAGGGCGACGGCTTCAGCGACGAACCCCTGCCCATCCAGGCCACGGTGCGTGTAAACGGCGAAGAGATGGAGGTCGATTTCACAGGCACGGTCTCCCAGACGGAGGGGTGTGTAAACGCCCCCTTCGCCATCGCACTATCAGCCGTCCTATACGTGGTGCGGTGCATCGCCGGGGAGCAGGTCCCCGCCAACCAGGGCATCCTGCGGCCGGTCGCAGTGTCGGCGCCGGTGGGGTCGTTGGTCAACCCCACTCCTCCTCACGCGGTAGCCGGGGGCAACGTGGAGACCTCCCAGCGGATTGTGGACGTGCTCATGGGGGCTCTAGCCCAGGCGATGCCCGACCTCATACCCGCCGCCAGCCAGGGCACAATGAACAACATCCTGGTGGGAGGCCGTCACGGAAGTGGGGAGGGCTTCGCTTACTACGAGACCATTGCCGGTGGCATGGGCGCACGCCCGGACAAAGACGGCCTTTCCGGCGTGCACACCCACATGACCAACACACTGAACACACCAATTGAAGCGCTGGAGTTGCAGTTCCCCATGCGGGTGCGTCGGTACGCCCTTCGCAGGGGATCAGGCGGCGAAGGCGCTTACCGGGGAGGCGACGGGATCGTCAGGGAGGTGGAGTTCCTTGCGCCTGCCACTGTGACGCTGCTCACGGACCGGCGACGAAGCGCGCCCTACGGCCTCCAGGGTGGCGGGCCCGGAGCCGCCGGGGAGAACATCCTCTACAGGAACGGCGTAGAGGAGATACTACTCCCGTCCAAGGTAACCTTCAGGGCGGAACCCGGAGATATCCTCAGGATGCTCACGCCCGGAGGAGGCGGATGGGGAGCCGAAAGGGGCCAACGCCCATAGGCACACATGTGGGTTGACTTAACCCGCTCCCAATGTTAGACTTCCTCCAGTCGCTTTTCGAATGGAATGTCATTACGGCGCTCGGAAAGTCCCCTTGGAGGTTCTGGGCAGATAGTTTGGACATACAGTGTAGCGACCCAGAATAGACCTTAGGAGGACTTCTAGCGTTGACTGACAAGAATTTGGTATGCAGGGAGTGTGGAGTTGAGTTCCTATTCACCGAGGGTGAGCAGGAATTCTATCAGAAGCGCGGGCTCCTGAACGAGCCCAGCCGGTGCCCGGAGTGTCGTTCCGCGCGGCGTCGCGCCCGTAACTACGAGGGGGGATCTCGCCCCATGTACTCGGTGATTTGTGCAAACTGCGGCAAAGAGGCCGAGGTGCCTTTCCAGCCGCGTCTGGGCAGGCCGGTGTACTGCAACGATTGCTTCGCATCGGAGAGGGCTGCCGGGTAACATCATCGGCAGCCGACGTTCGGCTCCACAGCGCGCCTCTCAACTCACCGGCCCGATTTCCCTGTGACATTGGCGTCTCGGATGCTACGCATTCCGTGTGCTTCGTCAAGGTTGTTCAATTCGGGGCCAGGGTCGGTTTACTCCAGAGTAAGGCTGTGCTATAATCCTGCGCGAAGAGAATAGAGAAAGGTCATATAATAGATGCTGGGGAAGGACAGGAAGCAGGCCCTAATCACGGAGTACCAGCTCAAAGAGGGTGACACCGGGTCTACCGCCGTGCAGATAGCTCTGCTCACGGATCGAATCAATGGGCTCAGGGACCACCTCAGGGTACACCGCAAGGACTATCATTGCCTACGGGGGCTGCTGAAACTGGTGGGGCAACGTCGCCGGCTATTGCGCTATCTGAACAAAGAAGATAGCAGTCGCTACAGGGAACTGACAACTAAGCTCCTCATTAGAAGGTAGCGCCCTTAACTAGGGCGCTCTTTCTTTATTCTCCCTATTTGCCATCGTTAAGAGGAGGATATTGGTATTTTGTCACACAGTGTAAGCAGAGAGATCGCAGGGCGGTCTCTCACAATTGAGACGGGCAAGCTGGCCAACCAGGCCGGCGGCTCGGTGACCGTCAGGTATGGAGACTCCATACTTCTGGTCACCGCCTGCGCTTCGCCCAACGCCAGAGAGGGAATAGACTTCCTGCCATTGACCATAGACTATGAAGAGAGGCTCTACGCAGCCGGGAAGATCCCGGGGAGCTTCTTCCGAAGAGAGGGCAGGCCCACAGAGAACGCAACCCTGGCCGCCCGCCTGACGGACCGACCCCTGAGACCCCTGTTCCCCAAAGGACTGCACAACGAGATCCAGGTGGTCGTCACCGTTCTCTCCGCAGACCAGGAGAACGACCCCGACATCCTCAGCATAATCGGGGCGTCCGCGTCCCTGTGCCTGTCTGAAATCCCCTTTGACGGGCCCGTTAGCGCTACAAGGCTCGGCTACATCGATGGCGAGATTGTGGTCAACCCAACCTTCGCACAGCTAGTTGACAGCAGCCTGGATCTGGTTGTGGCCGGCACCAAGGACGCCATAGCAATGGTGGAGGCCGGAGCTACAGAGGTGTCCGAAGATGTGATCATAGAGGCGGTCAGGAAGGGTCAGGAGACGAATCAGCAGATCATCGCCATGCAGGAGGAGTTGATTGGCCCGGCGGCAAAGGCCAAGATGAACCTCTCCTTGAACGGAGCAGCCGGCGCTGACTTGAAAGAAAAGGCCGGTCTGATATTGGGAGAGCGCCTGCACTCAACCGTCTTCACCGACCACGAGAAGGGGGAGAGGGACGGCGATCTGGACTTGCTCAACGCAGAGGTGAAGGAGCAGCTGGGTCAGGACTACCCTTCCAACGAAATCTCAGAGGCCCTTGAGGCCCTTGTGAAGCAGACGGTGCGCTCCGGCATAATCGACCGCAACCTGCGTCCCGACGGCCGTGGTTACAAAGATATCCGCCCCATAAGTTGTGAGGTATCGTTCCTGCCCAGGGCCCACGGCACCGGGCTCTTCTCTCGAGGCCAGACCCAGGTCCTCACCATTGCCACCCTGGGTTCCATGGCGGAGAAACAGAACCTGGATACAATCAGCCCTGAAGACAGCAAGCGGTACATGCACCACTACAACTTCCCGCCCTACTCCGTCGGAGAGGTGCGGCGAGTGGGCGGCCCGGGCCGGCGAGAGGTGGGACACGGCGCTCTGGCTGAGAGAGCCCTCCTTCCCGTTATCCCGGACGAGGACGAATTCCCGTACACCCTTCGACTGGTGTCGGAGGCGATCAGCTCCAACGGCAGCACATCGATGGCTAGCGTTTGCGGCAGCAGCCTGGCTCTGATGGATGCGGGGGTGCCCATCAAGGCCCCGGTTGCCGGAGTGGCTATGGGTCTTGTCATGGCGGACGACGGCCGCTACGCCATCCTGACGGACATCCAGGGAGTCGAGGACTTCATGGGTGACATGGACTTCAAGGTAGCAGGCACGTCCGATGGCATTACCGCGCTTCAGATGGACATAAAGGTCAAGGGTATAACCTACGCGATAATGGAGGAGGCCCTTCAACAGGCCAAGGAGGCCCGATTCTTCGTGCTGGACAAGATTAAGGCGACTATGGGTCAGCCCAGGGACGACCTGAGCCCCTACGCGCCGCGGATGCTCCGGATTAGCATTCCAGTGGACAAGATCGGAGCGGTGATTGGGCCCGGTGGCAAGACCATTCGCTCCATCATCGAAGAGACCAAGGCTACCATCAACGTTGAGAACGACGGAACTGTGATCATCGGCTCCGTCAGCGGGGAGGCCGCCCAGAGGGCCGTCGAGCGGATTGAGGCCCTGACCAAGGAGGCGGAGGTAGGGGCCATTTACACTGGTAAGGTCACCCGCCTTATGAACTTCGGCGCTTTTGTGGAGATACTCCCCGGCAAGGACGGACTGGTCCACATTAGCGAGCTCGCGGAGGAGAGGGTTGAATCGGTGGAGGACGTGGTCAGCGTCGGGGACGAGCTCACGGTGCTGGTGACGGAGATAGACGCTATGGGACGCATCAATCTCTCACGCCGCGCCCTGCTCCGGGACCCCAACGACCCGGCTCCGGCGCCAACGCCCAGGCCCGCTCCTTCGAGCAACGGCCCGCGGTTCGACAGGGGAAGACCACCAAGGAGCAACGATGACCGTCCCAGGGGGCCGCGCCCTTCAGGATCGCGTCCTCCCTCCCAGGGAAACCGGAGGCCACCTCCCAGGGGATAGGTCAGAAGATAATACACACTTCGGCTACAAGGCGAAGAATATGACGAGAGTTCTGATACACGGAGTCCTGGGCAGAATGGGGCGAGAGGTGCTGAACGCCGTCTGCCGGGAGCCGGACCTGGAGCCGACCTGCGGCGTTGATAGCGGGGCCGCCGAGGGCGCTATTGCCCTGCCGGACGGCTCCGGCGATATGCCCATCTCGCCAGACCTGAGTGGCGTCATAGCCAGATGCAGGCCGGAGGTCATGGTGGATTTCACCAACGCCGGGGCCGCTATGGAGGCGTCCCGCGTGGCGGCCGCCCAGGGCGTCAACCTTGTGGTCGGCACCACAGGGCTTACTGAGGACAACCTGAAGGAGTTGGATGGGCTGGCAAACGAGCACCAGATAGGAGCGTTTGTTGCCCCCAACTTCGCCTTGGGAGCGGTGCTGCTCATACATCTGGCCCGCGGCCTAGGCAAGTACTTCGACTACGCCGACATCGTCGAGATGCACCACGAGACCAAGATTGACTCGCCGTCGGGGACGGCTATGGCCCTCGCCAGGAGTCTGGGCGAGGACAGGGATAACCCGTTTCACAGACCCATCCCGGAAAGGGAACCTATCGAAGACACCCGCGGCGGAGACCTGGGGGGCGTGTCCATTCACAGCGTGCGTATGCCGGGCAGAATGGCCCACCACGAGATCATCCTGGGCACGGCGGGACAGACCCTCAGCCTCAAGCACGATACAATCAACCGCGAATGCTATATGCCCGGCGTTGTCCTGGCCGCAAGGGAAGTATCGAACTGGAAGGGACTGGTGGTGGGTCTGGACAAGTTGCTTGGACTCTAGCGTTTGATGTATAAAGAAAGGCGTTATTTTAACAAATCAGGTGGAGGGAAATGAGCTTTCGAGTTGCAATAGTGGGCGCCACCGGCTTGGTGGGAGGGGAGTTTCTCAAAATCCTTGAGGAGAGGAAATTCCCTATGGACTCTCTTCGCCTCTACGCCTCGGACCGCTCCGCGGGTAAGCGGCTTTCGTTCATGGGCGAAGACCTGGTTGTGGAGGAGACGAGCGACGACTCCTTCAACAACATCGACATCGCTCTGTTCTCCGCGGGCGGCGACATCAGCAAGCGGTTCGCACCCATAGCGGCCAGGGCGGGAGCCGTGGCAATCGACAACAGCTCAGCCTTCAGGATGGACCCGGAGGCGCCACTGGTAGTGCCCGAGGTCAACCCCACCGACATAGACACGCACAAGGGCATCATCGCCAATCCCAACTGCTCTACCATCCAGATGGTGGTGGCCCTGGACCCTCTCCACAGAGTCAACCCCATACAGCGCATCGTCGTATCCACCTATCAGGCGGTATCCGGCACAGGCGCGGCAGCCGTGGAAGAGCTGAGAGAGCAGATCGCCAATATCGTGGAGGGCAGACAGGACGAGGTCGCTCCCAAGGCATACCCTCATCAGATAGCCTTCAACGCGCTTCCATTTGTGGAGAGCTTCCTGGACAACGACTACACCACCGAGGAGTGGAAGATGGTCTTGGAGACCCGCAAGATTATGCACGAGCCGGATTTGCCGGTGTGCGCCACCTGTGTGCGAGTTCCTGTGTACACAAGCCACGGCGAGGCCGTGAACGTGGAGTTCAGCCAGCCCATGACTCCGGAAGAGGCCAGAGAGATTCTCTCGTCCTCCCCCGGAATCACGGTGCAGGACAATCCCAAGGGAGACTTGTATCCGCTTCCAGTATCGGCTGCAGGCACCGATGACGTTTTCGTGGGACGCATACGGCGGGACTTCTCCCACCCGAAGGGCTTGGCCATGTGGGTCGTGGCGGACAATCTGCGGAAGGGTGCGGCCCTGAACGCCGTGCAGATAGCAGAGGCTATGGTTAGGCAAGAGATGCTTACACCAACCAAATAGGAGGTAGGTACTATGGTTTCCGTGGGCAGACTGATAACGGCAATGGTTACCCCCTTCGATGGGCAGGGACAGGTGGACTACGCCCAGGCTAAGCGCCTCGCCTCCTCCCTGCTTGAGTCCGGAAGCGACGGTCTGGTGGTCTCCGGCACGACTGGCGAGTCGCCCACCCTGACCACTGAGGAGAAGCTGAGGCTATTCCGGGAGATCAAGGACGAGTTGGGCGATCGCGGAGCCGTCGTTGCCGGCACCGGGAACTACAGCACCGCGGAGAGCATCGAGCTGACCCAGGAGGCGGAGAGCGCGGGCGCCGACGCCTGCCTGCTGGTTGTACCCTACTACAACAAGCCCACGCAGGAGGGCCTGTACCAGCACTTCAAAGCCATCGCAGAGAGCACGCGGCTGCCATGCATCCTGTACAACGTGCCCAGCCGCACAATCACCAGCCTGGCCTGGGAGACCACCGTAAAGCTTGCCCAGGTGGACAACATCATCGGCGTCAAGGAGGCTAGCGGGGACCTCGACCAGATTGCCCGCATAATCTCCGGCTCGCCTGCGGACTTCCGGGTTTGGAGCGGCAACGACAACGACACCTTCGGGATCATGTGCATGGGCGGATACGGCGTGGTGAGCGTGGCGTCTCACCTGGTGGGGCGACAGATCAAGGGGATGATGGATCTCGTCCTTGCGGGCAAGACGTCGGAGGCGGCTGCTGAGCACCTTCGCATGATGTCGATATTCAAGGGCCTGTTCATCGTGTCCAACCCGATTCCTGTGAAGTACAGCCTGAACCACGTAGGCTTCGCGGTGGGCAAGCCCCGGCTGCCACTCACTGAGCCTGACGAGAAGACGGCGGAGCAGCTCCAAGCCATGCTGAAGGACTACCGGATAGACATCCCGGTGGCGGCCGGGGCTTAAAGCCTCAACTACCACATTACCCCCGCCAACGGCTTCAGAGCAGGGCGCTTCCCTAAGGAGAAGACCCTGCTCCCCATAGGCAAATGAACAGTCGAAGATTGGCTGGCAGACACCAATGAGCTACCCGCACAACTCCGTAATCGTTCGCGTCCACGAGATAGCTCTCAAGGGCAAGAACCGCCCCACTTTCTTCAACCAGCTTGCGCGCAATATCAAGGAGGCGCTGCACGGACTGCCGGTGAGCCGCGTTGCCAAGCGCCACATGGGCGTTGAGATAACCCTGCCGCCCGAAGCGCCGTGGGACAAGGTGAGCGAAAGGCTGAGCCAGGTGTTCGGCGTAGTCAAGTTCTACCGCTGCTACAAGCTGCCTCCGTCCCTGGAAGCCATCAGGGAGTTCATCACCGAGGAGATACCCAAGCTCACCTTCAACACCTTTCGCATCACGTCAAAGCGCGGGAACAAGTCCTTTGACCTGACTTCGCCTGAGCTTAATCGCGAGTTGGGCGCTCATGTCCAGCAGCTTACCGGCGCGGAGGTCAGCCTCAAGGACCCGGAGGTCAACATCTTCGTGGAGATACTGCCCAGGGAGGCCCTGGTGTACTTCCAGGAGTTCCGCGGCCCCGGCGGGCTGCCGGTGGGAGTCGGCGGTAAACTAGTTGTCCTCATGTCCGGGGGCATTGACTCGCCGGTGGCTGCATGGCGAATGATGAAGCGCGGATGCGAGGTCACTTTCGTCCACTTTCACAGCTTCCCCCTGGTCGATGGGACCTCACGCGAGAAAGCCCGAGAGATAGTAGAGCTGCTGAACAGGCGCCAGTTCCGCTCCAAGCTGCTGCTGGTGCCTTTTGCAGACGTGCAGAGGGACATAATCCTCTCAGTCCCTCCCGCATACAGGGTCGTGGTATACCGTCGTTTCATGGCCAGGATAGCCCAGCGGATAGCCCGGGAGCACGGCGTCAAGGCCCTGGTGACGGGCGAAAGCCTGGGGCAGGTGGGATCCCAGACCCTGGAGAACGTGGTGACTGTCAGGAGTGTGCTCGACCTCCCGGTATTCAGCCCGCTGATCGGGATGGACAAGGAGGAGATCGTTAACGAGGCGCGGAGCATCGGCACATACCCCATCTCCATCATCCCGGACGAGGATTGCTGCACCCTCTTCGTTCCCCGCCATCCCGTGACCCACACCACCGCAGAAGAGGTGGAGCGGTTGGAGTCCGCCCTGGACATCGACGCCCTAGTGGAGACCGCCGCAGCCAATGCCGAGGTCGTGGACTTCACAACCAAGAGTCCAGCCCCAAGACCCGGCTCACTGGTCGCAGGGTAGCGACTGGACTGTACGAAGAGCAGGGGTATTCTTCCCTACTCACATATCGTTAGATCCCCCTGGCATTGCCTAATGGTGTAAACTGGTAGAGAAGGCGCAGCCTGGTATGCCAGACTCAGTACCGCTAGAGAGTACAGGGAAAGCTAAAGACTTGCTGAGAATGAAGTTGCTCAAAGGAGACCTCCATTCTGTCATTCCTGTAAAAGGAGACCTTTGCAATACTCTGGTGTATCTCCTAGAAGAGGCTATCTTCTCCGTCATTCCCGTGAAAACGGGAATCTAAAGCCCCTCTTCCAAGGCATCGCAGCCTTGCAGACAGCGTTCTTAGATTCCTGCTTCCGCAGGAATGACGGTGAGGGCAATTCTTGCAGGATGACGCTATGGGTTCTTCAAATGTCTCCGAAAGCAGGAATCTTGTGAACTAGCTCGAGGCTTACTAAAGGAATCCCCGCCATGACCATCAAAGACCTCAAAAGCATCACCCTGCCCGTAGCGGGAATGACCTGTGCCGCCTGCGTCTCCCACGTGGGCAACGCCCTTCGAGAAGTGGCCGGTGTAACCTCCGCAGAGGTCAATCTGGCGATGGAGCAGGCCACCGTTGAGTTCGATCCTGAGCAAGCCACCATACCCGAGCTCATCGAGGCGGTTGACGACGCCGGGTACAAGGCCGGCGTGTCTCGCGTCACGCTGAACATCGGCGGAATGACCTGTGCCGCCTGCGTCTCCCACGTGGGCAACGCCCTCCGAGAGGTGGACGGCGTACTCTTCGCCAGCGTCAACCTCGCCACTGAGCAGGCAACGGTCGAGTACGTACCCGGGCAGGCCTCCCTACCTGGCATGAAGGCCATGGTGAACGACGCCGGTTACACGGTGGATGGGGTCGACGACGAGGGAGCCGAAGAGGGCGAAGAGCGTCTGGCCCGCACCCGTGAGGTCAGGTCGCTGGCTCGCAAGGTCATTATTGCCGGCGCGGTAGGCGCTGTGATAATGGTCACCATGTACATCCCCCTTGAGACCCTGCGCCTGACCTCGTTCCAGCTCAATCTCATACTCTGGACGCTGGCCACTCCGGTGCAGTTCTGGATTGGGGCAACCTTCTACCAGAGCGCCTGGGGCGCCCTGAAGCACCGCACCTCCAATATGAACACCCTCATTGCCATTGGGACCAGCGTGGCGTACGGCTACAGCACCTTCCTGACCTTCTTCGAAGGATACTTCGCTGGCGCGCATCTGGTCCACGCCAACAGCGCGCTCAGCCACAGCACCGGAACCTACTTCGACGCATCCGCCATAGTCATCTCCCTGGTGCTGCTGGGGCGGCTGCTTGAGGCCCGCGCCAAGGGGCAGACCTCCGAGGCCATTCGCAGTCTCATGGTCCTGCAGCCGAAGACTGCCAGGGTAGTGAGGGACGGCGTGGAAACCGACGTGCCCATTGATGAGGTCGCTCTTGGCGACATCCTGGTGGTGCGCCCGGGCGAGAGGATAGCCGTAGACGGCGAGGTGACGGAGGGCGCATCCGCAGTAGACGAGTCCATGCTCACCGGAGAGAGTCTGCCGGTGGAGAAAAACGTAGGCTCCCCGGTTTATGGCGCCACAATGAACAAGGTCGGGAGCTTCCACTTCCGCGCTACGAGGATAGGCAAGGACACCGCCTTAGCCAACATCATCCGGCTGGTACAGGAAGCCCAGGGGTCGCAAGCGCCAATACAGCGCCTGGTGGACCGGGTAGCCAGCAGATTCGTACCCGCAGTGCTGGGCATAGCCCTCATCACCTTTGTGGGATGGTTAGCCTGGGATCCTGTGCTGCCGTCGCTGCCCTGGGGTTCTCCGCCGTCGGCGCTCCCCATTGCCATCCTAAACCTCGTTGCCGTGCTGGTTATCGCATGTCCCTGCGCCCTTGGCCTGGCAACGCCAACGGCCATCGTCGTGGGCATGGGCAAGGGAGCGGAGCGCGGCATCCTGATACGCAATGCGGAGGCGCTGGAGCGGGCATACAGGCTCCAGACGGTGGTGCTGGACAAGACCGGCACCCTCACCATAGGCAAGCCTGCGGTTACCGATGTAGTATCCCTCAATATGCCTGAGGACGACCTGCTTCGACTGGCGGCGTCTGCCGAGCGCGGCTCCGAGCACCCTCTGGGCAAGGCTCTGATAGAGGCGGCCAACGACAGGTCACTGCCCCTTGATGAGGACTCCGATTTCCGGGCTCTGCCGGGCCACGGCGTTGAGGCCCAAGTCAATGGCTCTACGGTGGTCCTGGGTAATCCGGCCCTTATGAAGGATATAGGCGTCTCTCTGGACAGCCTGGAGAGTCGCGGGCGCGAGCTTTCGGAGCAGGGCAAGACGCCTGTCTTTGTAGCGGTGGACGGCCACGCGGCCGGCGTAGTCGCTGTGGCCGACACGCTCAGGCCGGAGTCCCGCGAGGCTGTGGAGGCGATGCACAAGCTGGGGCTGGAGGTCATCATGCTCACCGGCGACGACCGGCGCACCGCAGAGGCCATAGCCGCGCAGGTGGGCATTGACCGGGTCATCGCCGAGGTGCTGCCGGACCAGAAGGCCGACAAGATACGCTCGCTCCAGGAGGAGGGCAAGACCGTGGCAATGGTGGGCGACGGCATCAACGACGCCCCGGCTCTCACAAGAGCGGATGTCGGGGTTGCCCTGGGAACCGGCACAGACGTCGCCATCGCGGCCGCGGACGTGACACTCATGCGCGGCGACCTGCG
Organism: Dehalococcoidia bacterium; assembly: GCA_965218945.1. Taxonomy (GTDB): domain Bacteria; phylum Chloroflexota; class Dehalococcoidia; order Lucifugimonadales; family UBA2985; genus DAOUJW01. The sequence continues at coordinate 677,901 of OZ244718.1, read as the reverse complement.
TGGTGTGCCGCAAGCCATCGCCCTGTCCAAAGCCACCACCAGGACTATATGGCAGAACCTGTTCTGGGCATTTGGCTACAACACTGTCCTGATACCCGTCGCCGCAGGCCTTCTCTTTGTGCTGTTCTTTGAAATCCTCAACACCGGCGTTCCGGACGGCCCTCTGCGGTACATCCTGGGAGACTACGGCTTCCTCAATCCCGTCATGGCCGCGGGCGCGATGGCGCTTAGCTCCGTCTCAGTGGTCACCAACTCGCTGCGACTGCGCAAAGTCCGGCTAAATTAGCCAAATCAGAGTGCGAGAGGAGAGGCAAATGCTGCGTATACCATTCCTGAGCGGCCGTGGCGGCGAGACCGCCATCGACCCCGTTTGCAAGATGGAGGTCAACGTCAAGAACCCAAACGGCGGCACCCACGACCACGAGGGCCAGACCTACTACTTCTGCGGCCCAGGATGTCGGGTTGCCTTCTCCAAGGAGCCGGAGGCGTACCTGTCCGGCGAGAAGAGCGTAGAGATGTGAGATGCCCGGCAACGGGCATAGCCAAGTCCGATTAGTTCTGTGAAGTGAACATAGAGCTGCTGTATTACGATGGATGCTCCCATTGGGAGACCACCTTGGAGGAGTTGCGCGACCTGCTGGCAGGGATGAGCGTTGACGACGAGGTAAGCCTGATAGAGATTACCTCCAGGGAGGAGGCGGAGGAAATGTGGTTTCCCGGATCACCCACCATACGCATCAACGATGAGGACATCGACCCGGAAACGCCCGATTCCGGCTTCAGTCTCGAGTGCCGCATCTACGACGTGGAAGGCGAGCCCTCAGAAACGCCGCCAAGGGAGTGGATAGCCGCGGCCATTGAGGCGGCCTCCGGGTAAGGATGTCTTAATCCACAGGTTGACTACTCCCCTATCCTGCCAGGGCTAGGGCAGGGGGACTCTATTCACCCGCGCACGGTATTTCTGGGGTGTGTTGGTAATAGCAATTAACACCACCCAAACGCCAGACCACCCCTGCGAAAGCAGGGGTCTATCGTCCACTATTACAGGTGCCCTGGATTCCTGCTTACGGAGACCCTTGAATAACCCATAGCGTCATCCCGCAAGAATTGCCCTCACCGTCATTCATGCGGAAGCAGGAATCTTAAAACGCTGTCTGCAAAGCTACGATGCCTTGGAAGAGGGGCTTTAGATTCCCGTTTTCACGGGAATGACAGAGAAGTTCGCCTCTTCTGGGAGATACACCGGAGTTATGCAAAGGTCTCCTTACGCAGGAATGGGGAAAGAAAGAAGTAGTATCCCAAAGAAGTTGGCAATACCAACACGTGTAGGGAATACCCCGCGCACGGCAGCCTTGCGATTCACCACTGCGCCAGCTATCATGGATTTATAGAGTCCAATGACCAGCACACTGCTTTCAATGAAGCCCCATCCATTGGCTGCCCTCGCGCCCCTGTTTCTGGCCGCGGTCATGCTCCTCGCGCCGCTCGCCGCGGGCTACGCCTGGGTGTCAGGTGGCCACGCCGGCGAGAGCCACGTTCACCGGCACCACCTCCTGGAGAAGCTGATTCCAAACTCCTACCACCACCCGGTGGAGCTCCCACCCACCGAGGAGAACTCGACATCCGGAGGGGTCGGTCTGGGCAGGAGCGTTGTCCTGCACGGCGTCTCAGCCTTTGCACTGCCGGCCGTAATGGCGCCCGCATTCCTGCCCGATCTTGTCAGCTACGTCGAGGGGGCTACGGCGGCGCTGCTCACGGCTGCGGTCGCCGGCTTGCTCCTCACACATCACGCCATGCCCTACTTCATCAACTCGCCACGTCCTCAGACACAGCCAACCCCACTAGAGAGACCTCCCGCCCCGTAGCTGCGTCCCCACCTTTTTTCTTCTCTCTTTGAACAGCGAGGGTTGTGCCCTTCGCCGAGAAGCTACTTGGGGAGTGTAGTGTCTCATATCATCAGGTACATTTTCATAGCCGGCCTGGCGTTTCCTGCATTGGCCCTCTGGATCACCATCGACGCCTCCGTTGCGGAGGCCAACGGTCAGACGGTGTCCATCCTGGAGACCACGCAGGGCGCATACCGGGTGGATGTTCGGGTGTCGCCGCCAAGTCCAAGGGTGGGCAGCCTCCATATGTCCATTGTGCTGTTGACCGCCGACGGAGGAGAGCCGGTAACGGACGCCTCCGTCAGCGTTAGAGCGGTGGGCCCTCTGCCGGAATCCGTTATGCTGGGGCCACTGGACGCCTACACCACTCCCCCAACCTACAACTGGTACGACCTGAACGTGGCGCTGCTTCAGGAGGGAGAATGGGGCTTCATTGTCGACATCGCTCAGGGCGACCGGCAGACCGTGCTGGAGTTCCCACTGAGCGTCAGCTACGCAAGGGTGAACTGGGGGGTAATCATCGTGCTGATCTCAGCCATACCCCTTCTGGTTGCGGTAGCATGGTACCTGCGACAGTCCACGGGAAGAGGACGGTCGAGACGGAGAACGTAGACTAAACGAGGATTTAATCTAATGAATAAGTCAAAGACTTTGCTGGCTGCACTGATAGCCGCCCTGGCCCTGACCGCCCTCATCGCGGCTTGCGGCGGAGGCGAGCCGGAGGAGCTGACCTTCACTCTGGAGATCAAGGACGGCGCCCTCGCGCAGGGGAACACGACGTTGGAGGCAAAGCAGGACGACAAGATAACCATCGAGTTGACGTCTGACGAGCTTGTGAACTACCACCTGCACGGGTACGACCTGGAAGGAGACGTTGGACCCGATATGCCCGTAACCGTGGAGTTCGACGCCTATGCCACCGGGAGCTTTCCACTCACCATCCACATCTCTTCCGCGGACGGAAGCGAAGGCGGCCACACGCACAGGGAGGATGTAGACGAGTGCAAGGCGGAACTTGCGTCGGGCGCGCCTATGCCGCAGATTTCGGTCAGCGCAAGCCCCGCAGATGAACCCAACCTCGTAGAAGTATCGGTTGAGACCCAGAACTTCGATCTGTCGCCCGACGGAAATCATTGGCACCTGCAGGTGAACGGTGAGCCGGTCGGCATGTATGCGAACCCCCAGGTTACCTTCGACACCCGCCTTTACGAAAGCTCCGGGAAATACGAGATCATGGTGAGCCTGAACAACGCCCAGCATTGCGACTACGGCATACAGGCCATGACAACCGTCATGCTGGACGATGGGCAGTCCATGCCCACCGACCACACAAACGGCAGTGGAGACGGAGGAAGCGAGGGCCAGGAAGAGGAGATAGAGCTGGGCCGATTGGTGGTCCAGCCCCGGTAGACCGACGTGGAACTTTATAGAGGTAGCTTGACATGATACGGCCAATATACATGGTGCCGGCGCTCCTGCTCGTTGCAGTGGGGGCGCTGGCGGCGCAGCCGGTCTACGCCCACGGCTTCGGGGAGCGGTACGACCTGCCCGTCCCACTGGAGTACTACTTGCTGGGAGCCGCGGCGACTGTAGCCCTCTCATTCGTGGTGATTGGCGTGTTTGTGAGAGGCGCGCCGGGGCTGCACGGGTACTGGCGCTACAACCTCTTTGGCCTTCGCCCGCTTGCGGCGCTGCTCCAGAGCCGCGCCTTCATCATCGCGGCGCAGGTGTCCGCGGTCTTTCTCTTCCTGCTGGTGATCGCTGCGGGCATACTGGGAGACCAATCGCCCAGCGCCAACTTCGCCCCCACATTCGTGTGGGTCATCTGGTGGGTGGGTCTGGGCTTTTTCGTGGCCCTTGTGGGCAACCTGTGGACGTTGATGAACCCTTGGAGCATCCTCTTTGGCTGGGCGGAGACGTTGAACAGGCGATTCAGGCCGGACTCCGGTCTAGACCTCGGTTTCGAATACCCAAGCGGGCTTGGCGCATGGCCCGCCTTTGCCCTATTCTTAGTCTTTGCCTGGCTGGAGAATGCCTTTCCGGGAGCCTCGGACCCTATCAATATCGCCCTGCTGGTCCTGGCCTATTCCGTTATAACCTGGGTCGGGATGCTCCTCTTCGGCAGGCATATTTGGCTCCGCTACGGAGAGGGATTCTCCGTTGTGTTCGGCTTCCTGGCCCGGTTCGCCCCTACGGAGGCGCGAGTGACTCGCGACGACTACTGCGCTGACTGCGATGCCGCCTGCATCCCTTTCATGGACGAGTGCGTCAACTGCTACGCCTGCTGGGAGCGCGCCGACCGCAGCGAGCGCGAGCTCAACTTGCGGCCCTGGTCGGTGGGGCTGGCGCGCTGGGAGAACGTGAGCACGGACATCCTGGTCTTTGTCATCCTGGTGCTGGCCGCCGTGACCTTCGACGGCTTCAAGGCGACCCCACTCTGGTTGGACATCAAAATCGGAATCTGGGACGTGTGGTCGGCGGCGTTCAGCTCCGGGGAGTTCAGCTCCAATGCCCGCATCGCCACCGACACCCTTGGTCTCATACTGTTCCCGGCCATCTTCATCGGGACGTATCTCGTCTTCTCCCAAATGATAGCCTTAGCCGCCGGAGACGACCTGCCCGTGTCCGACATAGCCCGCGCCTTCGTCTACTCCCTGGTCCCGATAGCCCTGGCCTACAACATCGCCCACTTCTTCACCCTGTTGGCAATACAGGGTCAGCTCATCATACCCTTGGCATCGGACCCCTTTGGCTACGGGTGGGACATATTTGGCGCCGCCGACTACAAGGTCAATATCGCTCTGGTCAACGCAAGGTTCGCCTGGTTCCTGAGCGTGGGAGCCATAGTCCTGGGGCACATCAGCGCCGTCTACGCGGCCCACGTAATCGCCCTGCGCACCATGCGGGACCACAGGTCGGCAATGAGGAGCCAGTACCCCATGCTGGCCCTGATGGTGATGTACACCGTCATCAGCCTGTGGATAGTGGCACAGCCCATTTTGGGGGATGGCTAGGCGGGAATTGACGCCCTGAACGCAGCGAGATAAAATCTAAGAAACAAGTCCAGAGGTGATAAGATGCCCGTCTACGAGTACGTTTGCACGACCTGCCGGAACCGCTTTGAGAAGCTTCGCCCGATGGACAAAATGGACGATGAGGCCCCCTGCCCCGACTGCGGCAACGAGACCTCCAGGGCGCTGTCCGTGTTCGCTGCATTCATCACGGACGAATATGGCAACACGCGAGCAACTTCCAACCTTGCCGCCGGCGGTGGTTGCGGCTGCGGCGCGGGCGGCGCCTGCGGCTGCTCGGGAATGGACTTCTAGGTAGCCCTCAGCCCAGGTAGTCACTCAGTATCCCTTCCCCCGCTTGGCGGGGGAAGGTTAGAGCCTGCCCCGTTCCCCGATCTGAGTCGGGGACAGGACTTGATACGGGGATGGGGGTGTAGAGGCAGCAAATCAAACTCGGGCAGCAGCCTCTCGCTTGGACACCCACCGCCGGATGAACCAGGCCAGCGCCGCCAGCAGCAGCGCCTGCAATATCACGCCCGCAGCCACGAAGATGGTGGCCTCCAGGAAGAACCCCTGGGTGAACAGCCGCGTCAGATAGTTGTGCCTTGGGTCCAGCATCCACAAATCGTTGCTGAAGCTGATGATGTGGAACTGCTCAAAGAGGAAGTCGAAGCCCACCAGCGAGACCAGCCCTGTCGCGCCCACCATAGCAATAGTCAGCAGGCTCCCAGCCATAACAAGGCCCGCTGCCCTGCGAAGGCTCCTGCCCCTGGACGCCGCCAACACAACCGCCATATAGACGACCATGTAGATGCCCGTGATCTGCTGGACGCTGTACACCCCCCGCACAAGACCCTTCACGTCCCGCATGTGCAGTATCTCGTTCTGGTTGAAGAGCGGCCGTTCCTCGCCGCCAAGGACCACATTGACGTCCAGAAACTCCTCCGAGGAGTTGAAGTAGTCCCGGATCTCTCGCCCCACCGTCATTAGCTGGGCCGAGTTCAGGCCGGTCGTGCGCGTGACATTGTATCGCTCGAAGCCGTAGGTGTACAGCTGAACGCTGCTGAAGGCAAGGCGGACGTTGGTGGTGACCAGAAACGTCGGAATGGCCAGGATAAAGGCCAAAGTTGCCAGCCGGAACAGCAGCGCCCCAGCCAGGCGCGCATACCGCTCCCCCTCGGGTAGGTTTCTCAAGTCAATCTCCCACTTGGAAATTCAGCCTTCGTTCCCGCTCGTAGCCTGCCCCGTACTTGATAGGGGGGTGAGCCTGTCGAACCAAGCGAGCGGACAGACTCTCTGGATTCCTGCTTGCGCAGGAATGGCAGAAAGAGAAATGGTGTGCCTTTTTTACGCGCCCACGTCACGCCGGCGCAAAGCTCTCGAGCGTAACCACCGCTCCCCCATGCTCCGTCTCCGACAGCGCATTCACGAAACGGACGTCCGCCGTCACCAACATTGCCCCTATCCGATGCGCTAGTGCTAGGTACACGCAATCATACACCGGGCGCTCCAGCGCCAGGGCCAACCGGACCGCGTCCGGACAGACCTCTTCATCTTCTATCCAACGAACTGCCATTTCTGAAACGGAGGCTGCCAGCGCTACTGCCTGGCTTCGCTCTATATCCCCCATACGGACCCTTCGCCACAGCGCGTTGCCAATCTCCGAAGCCATCAGCCGAGGAGCGTAAAGATCGTGACTCTCTTCAAGCAACCGACCGGCGTAGTCAGAGTATTCCTCCTCCACAAGCCACTTGACAGCGACGCTGGCGTCCACGACCAGACGCATCACGCGTCCCTATGACCGCTATCGCGGTCTTCCCTGATCAGGACGTGTGTCGGAGTTTGAGACAGACCTCCGTTCTGTCTGCGCAGTTTAAGAGACAGATCACGGAATGCCCTGGTCTTCTCCGCCATGCCGTCCCCGACGGCCTGCTCCAGGATGTGCCGGGCCTCGCTCTCCAGCGAGCGGTTGTTCTCGGCGGCGCGACGCTTGAGCCGGTTGACCACCTCGTCATCCAAACGCCGCACGTTGATGGTTCCCATAGCGCACCCCTGATAGTCTGATAGCAATATGATAGCACACAACGGCGGTTCACATGTATCACTCAACTCGTATCCTGCCCCGCACTTGAACCCTGCATCGCGCGAGTTGAAGCGCTTACAAGCGCATCACTGCACCCCTATTCCAAATCCCCCCAGTTGTCGCCTGTCTTGAGTTCCACCTTGAGGGGCACGACCAAGTCCAGCGCCGCGGGCATAAGCTCCTCGACCAGCGCTCTCAGGGCGTCCATCTCCTCCTGCGGCGTCTCGAAGATCAGCTCGTCGTGCACCTGGAGGATCATCCGGCTGCGCATCCCCTGCTCCTGCATCCGCTTGTCTATGCTCACCATCGCCAGCTTGATGACGTCCGCGGCGGTGCCCTGTATGGGCATATTCACCGCCATGCGCTCGGCGGCCTGCCTAATGTGGAAGTTGGAGGAGCCTAACTCCGGGAAGTAGCGACGTCGACCACAGACGGTCTCCAGGTAGCCCGTCTTCCGACCCTGCGCCTTGGTTTCCTCAAGGTAAATCTGGATGCCCGGGTACTTGGCAAAGTAGCTCTCGATGAACTTCGCGCCCTGGTCGGGAGCCAGATCAGTCTGCTGGGAGATGCCAAAGGCGCTGAGGCCGTAGATGACTCCGAAGTTCATCACCTTAGCGACACGCCTCATATCCGAGGTCACAGCCTCGATTGGCACGTTGTTCACCTGAGAGGCGGTAGCGGCGTGGATGTCCTCATCCCGCAGGAAGGCCTCCAGCAGCCCCAGGTCCCTGGATAGGTGCGCCAGTATACGAAGCTCTATCTGGGAGTAGTCGGCGGCCAGGAGAGTCCACTCCGGCGCTCGCTCCGCCACGAAGGCTCTTCGCACCTGCCTGCCCAGTTCCGTGCGGACGGGTATGTTCTGCAGGTTTGGATCGTTGCTGGACATGCGGCCCGTCGCCGACCCCGTCTGGTTGTAGCTGGTGTGGACGCGCCCCGTGAACGGGTTGACCAGCTGCGGCAGGGAGTCCACGTACGTCGACTTCAGCTTGGAGAGCTCACGATACTCCAGAATGCCGTCCAGCACCTGAAGCGACCTGGGGTCTGCGTCCTCTACCCTGCCCTCGTTGAGCATCATCTTGAGGTTCTCCAGCACGGCCGCGTCGGTGGAGTAGCCCGTCTTGGTGCGCTTGGTTCGGGGCAGCCTCATCTCGTTGAACAGCACGTCCGCCAGCTGCTGGGTGGAGTTGAGCGTGAACCTGTGCCCGATTGTGTCGAACACCTCCTGCTCCAGGTTTCCGAGGCGCTCTCCCAGGTCCACAGCCATGTCCCGCAGACGCTCCACGTCCAGGAAGACGCCGTTGCGCTGCATCCGCACCAGCACCGGAACCAGCGGCATCTCCATGCCCGCGAACACCTCCGACAGGGACTCCTCCTGCTTCAGCGTCGGCTGGAAGATGTCCTTCAGGCGCTGGGTCATATCGGCGTCGGCGGCTGCGTAGTCGGACGCCTGCTCAACAGGAACCTGGGCCATAGTCTTCTGTTTGCGCCCCGTTCCAATCAGAGCGTCTATCGGCGTCATTTCCTGATTGAGGCGAGTGAAGGCCAGGTTCTTTAGACCCAGGGACTTCTCGCCAAGCAGATGCGCCGCCACCATAGTATCGAAGTCCAGGTTGTTGACCCAGATGCCGTACTTGGCCAGCACCGTCATATCGTAGTTTCCGTTGTGGGCCGTCTTGCCCACCGCCGGGTCTTCAAACAGGGGCTTGAGGTAGTCCAAGGCTTTCTCGAGGGGTATCTGGCCGCCCTCCTGGTGCCCCAGCGGTATGTAGCAGGCCTTACCCGAAACCGCCGAGAGAGACACGCCCACCAGGTCCGAGGCGACTGGGTCTTTCCCCGTAGTCTCCACGTCGAAGGTGAAGCTGCCGGCAGCCCTCATCTCAGATATGACGGCCTCCAAGTGCTCCACGTCGTAGACTGTAGAGTACTCGCCCTTCTCCGCGACAACCTCCTCCTCCATGAGCACTCCCTGGGACGGCTGCTCCTGTTGGGGTATGCCCTCCGGCACCCTGGACACTATGCTCCTGAACTCCAGGTCCCGGAGAAGGCCAACCACCTGCTCGCGGTCGTACTGCCAGAAGCGGCAGGACTCGGTGTCCAGGGTGATGGGCACGCTGGTCACTATCGTCGTAAGCTCCAGACCCTGCCTCACCCTGGCCTCGTGGGATGCGAGGGCCTCCTTTATTCTGGGAGGGGCCACGCTATCTATATCCGAGTAGATGCCCTGTATGCTGCCATAGTCCTGTATCAGCTTGACGGCGGTCTTCCGTCCGACTTTAGGCACTCCGGGAATGTTGTCCGAAGTGTCACCCTCCAGCGCCTTGATATCCGGCTGCTGTGTAGGACTCAAACCTCCGTAATATTCTCTCACCGCGGCCTCGTCGTAGACATCTCGACCCTGTATGCCACGACTCAGGACCACCCGCACCGAGGGAGACACCAGTTGGAAGGTGTCTGTGTCTCCCGTCAGTATGACGGTCTCCATTCCCTGCTCCGTGGCCTGGCGGCTGAGGGTTCCCAGAACGTCGTCGGCCTCGTACTCCTCCACCTCGAAAATGGGCACGTTGAAGGCCTCCATCAACCGCCTCACCCAGGGAAACTGGGCCCTGAGCCCATCGGGCGTCTCCGGCCTCTGGGCCTTGTAGTCGGGGAACTGGATGTGCCTGAACGTGGGCGCGGACATATCGAAGGCGATGGCGCAGTGAGTCGGCTTCCAATCCTGGATGGCCTTGATGAAGGTGTTGGCAAAGGCGTAGACACCACTCACGTCCTCGTTCGTCTTGCTCAGGGTCAAGGATTCCCGAATGCCGTGCCACGCCCTGTGCACCATAGCATGGCCGTCCATGAGCATGAGCAGCGGCGTCTCTCGCATTAGGGATGGGCGATTCTCGTTGTCTCCGGGCATGGCTCCCTCCCCGAATATGATGGGGCAATTATAACCCGTTGGGTGGCGCTAGCCAACGACGCCAAGGGTAACGACTGCGCCAAGCAGGACGACAATCCCCGCCATCTGCACTACGCTGACCCGCTCCCGGAGAAGCACCCAGGCCAGCCCCAGGGTAACTACGGGATAGGATGCGGCTATAGGCGCAATGAGGGAAACGTCCTCCCTCTCTATGCCCAGGTTGTATGTGATAAATGCCAGCGAGTCCAGCACCGCGGCGGCTATTACCAAAGCCACCGCGCCTCTACCGAAATTCGCTCCAACAGGCCGCTTCAGCGAAAGGTAGGAACCCAGGATAATCGTAGACACGACGCGGACTGAGACGACGGCAATGTACGGACCAACCTCCGCCACAATGGGTTTCCACAGCGTAAAGGCCACTCCAAAAGTCACCATCGCGGTGAGGCCGTACCAGATGCCCTCGATGGAGGCGCTGCTTCTGTCTCTCGCAGAGATGAGGAGTATCCCCAGCAGGACTACGGAGATCAGCCCGCCCTTGGCCAGGCCTATGCTCTCATGGAAGAAGATGGCAGCCAGCACGGTGGTCACAGCGAGCCAGCTCGCGGACAGGGGGCTAACAATGGACACCATGCCGCGCTCAAGGCCCCGGTAGAAGAACACGTAACCCAGCGAGAACAGCAGCCCGGAAGCGACGGACAGGAAAATGAAGTCGCCGCCGGCTATGGCCTCCAGTGAGGGATAGCTGGACAGCCCCAACACCAGGGGCGGAGCTATGCCAACTCCAAGGACTATCAAGGCCACGACCGGGCTTCCCAGCCGGAGCGCAGCGTACCGCGCCAGCATATCGCTCGTGCCCCAGGCGAACATGCTGGCAAAGCCCCAGATCAGAGGATCAGCCTGCAACGTTCAATGTCCTAATCTTCCTTACACAGTCATTCTACACACAGTCATTCTACCGGCGTCCCCGGCAAGCCCCTGGATTCCTGCCCCCGCATCAAGTGCGGGGCAAGCTCCGCAGGAATGACGGATAAGGGGTTTCCCGCTTGTGGTGAGCCAACCATTCGAGAAGGAAGCCACAAGCCCCCTCCAGAGCCGACATGCGCCTAGATTCCTGCTTCTGCAGGTATGACACAAGTGTAGGGGCGGTTCGCGAACCGCCCCTACTGAGGCCACTCAACGAGTGCAGCCCCGTTCAGTCTTATGCGGGCGTGCCCCGGGCGGCCTGGGCTTCCCTGGCCAGAGCAAGTACCTCTTCCGGCGTGAAGAAGCTGCGCCTCTGCCCTACCACAGAACCCTGCTCGCTGTCGTATGTGCCGTCGTAGGCCTCCTGAATCCTGTCGTACACGTACTTGACCGCCCTGCTCACGTTCGTGAAAGTCCCCTCCTCGCCGGTCTCGACCTTTACCTGCTGGTTGAGAACCGACACAATCCCGTCCATGCCCGACAGCGCGCCGATGCGGTTAAGCTCTACGGCCTCTTCTCCCACAAGCCCCGCATCGAAGGGAAGGTAGATGGGCCCTCCGCCGGCCTCGTCCTGACGGCTGATGCCGGTCTGGTGTATGCCGGCCTGGGTGGCAAAGACCTCACCGATAATGGGCTGCTTGGGAGGAATGGTGCACACTTCCTGGGTCAGCAGGTCTCTAATCTGTCCAAGGACACCCAGCTTGAAGCCGGGGTCGCCGTAGACTCGGATGTAGTTGGCCATCACCTGCTCCAGGGCCGTGTTCCCCGTCCTCTCCCCAAGGCCCGCAAAGGCGACGTTGACGCGCTTGCACCCGTACCGGAACGCGGCCATGCTGTTGGCCGTCGCCAGCCCGAAGTCGTTGTGGCCGTGGAACTCCAACTCGGCCCCGGTTTCCTGAATCAGGGTGGAGATGAGCCTGGGTATCCCCACCGGCAGCGGCGCGTAGGGGTCCGGAGACCCCCACCCAATGGTGTCGCAAATGCGGAACTTGGCCCATCCATTCGTCTCGTCAAGCACCCGCTGGATGAAGGGTATAACGAAGCCGTGAATGTCCGCCTTGGTGGTGTCCTCCAGGTGTATCCGGGGGCGGATATCGTTCTCGCAGGCGGTGAGTATGGGCGCAAGGTACTTCTCGACGGCCTCCGCCTTGCTGCGATGCTTCAGCTTGTCGAAGATGTGGTGATCGGAGCTGGAGGCCAGCATCCCCGTCTCCTTGATGGCGCCGCGGGATACTTCCACCAGGTCCTTGATGTCCTTGGGAATGGCCCTGGTCCACGTGGTTACCTGTGGAAACTGGTACTCCCTCTCCAGAAGCCGCTCCAGCGTCCACAGGTCACGGTTCTGGTAGATGAACACCTCCACCTGCTCAATACGGCCGGTGTCGTTGTCCAGCTCATGGAGGAGATCAAAGTACTTCAGCCGCGCCTCCGATGGAAAGAGGGCGAAGTGCGGGTCCTGGGCGCCATCCCTCAAAGTGGTGTCCGTGATGAGCTTGGGGTGGGTCTTCTCAGTATCGGGAACGACGGGCGCGGCCTCATCCTCCAGGGCCACCGGAGGAAACCGGCCGTCGTAGTAGTAGTATTGCCTTTCCGGGTTTATGTGATATTCCGCCATTACATCCCCTTCCTTCAACATGAGCCTGTGAGTGCCTGGTCTTTTGGTTTGAGATAGCTATTCAAGTCGTCCGAGCCGTTTTCTACGCAGAATCTTTCTGGTTTGCCCACTCAGAAGCTAGCAGCGAGAAGACAGCAAAATCATAGAATTGGCCGTGGAGTAGCTGCGCTTGGCGTTGGACTCCCTCGTAGACGAAGGCAAAACGTCGAGGTATAGCTATGCTGCGTGTGTTATGGGGTATGACTAGAATCTGAACACGGTTCATTCCCAGGGTGTCAAAGACAACGGATAAGATTTTACGGCAGGCGCGTGTCACAATCCCGCGCCCTTGAAGGCGCTCAGACAGGAAGTAGCCGATCTCACAGGACTTACTGAGACTGTCGATCCGTTCTGCCCCTACACAGCCCGCAATGACGCCTTGATAGACCAATACGGGAGGCGTACCCGTTCCCTCTTCTTGCACTCTCTCGCAGGTCTCTATCCAACGATGCTCGTCTTCCACCGAGCGCATTGTCTCAACCCAGGGCAGCCAACGGCCCAGGTGCTCTCGGTTGGAGTCCACAAGCGCGAAAATATCCTCGGCATCAGCCATAGTAGGCCAGCGAAGCAGAATATCGTCATCTACTCTAATCTCTGTCACTTTTGTCATCCCCAACGACCCCGAGATTGTGAACTTTAAAGTCAGCAGCGCCCGCGCCGCTCGCTGTTTGCCTAATCGTCCTCCAGGGTGGACGTGTCGCCCTCCGGCAGACCAAGCTCCCTGGCCTTGAGGAGACGGCGCATTATCTTGCCGCTGCGAGTCTTGGGCAGCGAGTCCAGGAACTCTATCTCGCGAGGCGCGACTGCCGCCGCCAGCTTCTGGCGGACGAAGCGCATTATATCGTTACGCAGCTCGTCGGAGGGCTGGCTGCCCTCGTGAAGGGACACGAAGGCCTTGACAACCTCCATCGCCACGGGGTCCGGCTTTCCAATGACCCCGGCTTCCGCCACCGCCGGGTGCTCTATGAGAGCGCTCTCCACCTCGAAAGGCCCCACAAGATGGCCCGCGGTATTGATAACGTCGTCAGTGCGCCCCACGAACCAGAAGTAGCCGTCCTCATCCATACGCGCTCGGTCTCCCGTAACGTACCATCCGTTCTTGAACTTGGAGTCGTACATCTCCTGATTGCGCCAGTACGTGCGGAACATGGAGGGCCAGCCCGGACGGACGCACAAGTCCCCCTCCTCCCCGGGTTCCACCTTGTTGCCGGAGTCGTCCACAATGGCAGCCTCAACGCCCGGTATGGGACGCCCCATCGAACCGGGTCTGATATCCATTGAGGGGTAGTTGGCAATGAGAATCGCCCCCGTCTCCGTCTGCCACCAGTTGTCATGGAATGGCAGGCCGAGCACCTTCAGCCCCCACATAATCGCCTCCGGATTGAGGGGCTCCCCCACGGAGCACATATAGCGCAGGCTTGAGAGGTCGTACCGCTTGGGGATCTCGTCTCCCGCCTTCATCAGCATACGTATGGCGGTGGGGGCGGTGTACCACACCGTGACGCCGTACTTCTGAATCACCTGGTACCACTCGCTGGCGCGGAAGCCCCCTTCGAAGATAACCTGTGTGATACCGTTGGTCCATGGCGCGGACATGCCATAGGATGTGCCAGTGACCCATCCGGGGTCGGCGGTGCACCAGTAGATGTCGTCGTCGTGGAGATCCAAGGCCCATCTCCCCGTGGCCATGTGCTGCAACGCGGCCATGTGGGCGTGGACAGCGCCCTTGGGCTTGCCCGTAGTGCCCGACGTGTAGTGCATTATGGAGAAGTCCTCTTCGGTGGTGGGCACAATGTCGAAGTCGGACGACGCCGATGCCATCTCCTCCTCGTAGCTGATGTCCCCGGGAGCCAGCGGCTCCGAGGAGCGACCGTTCTTGTTGACGACTATCACGTGTTTCAGGTCGGGCAGGTCGTCGAGAATGCCGCTGACGCGACCCCGCAGGTCGGGCGTGACGATCAGGGCCTTTGCCCCGCTGTCCTGCAGGCGGTCCTTCACCGGGTCCGGGCCGAAGGCGGAGAAGAGGGGCCCGGCAATGGCGCCCACTTTGAGTATGGCGAAGAAGGCCACGTAAAGCTCCGGGACGCGCCCCATGAACAGGAACACCCTGTCGCCCTTCTCCACTCCAAGTTTCTTCAGGACGTTGGCGAATCTGTCGGTAAGCTCCTTGAATTGGGCGAAGGTGTACTGCTCCTCTTCGCCACCGGCGCCCTCCCAATACATGGCTACCTTGTCTCGTTTGTGGCTCATGGCGTGCCTGTCTATGGCCTCGTGGGCCAGGTTGAGACCGCCGCCGGGCAGGCCGTCAAGCTCGCTTCTCATCTGCTGCCAGGTGAAGCTGCCAACCGAGTCGTGGTACTCCCCTATGTTGGGACGTACTTTGATCTCTTCCAGCTTTGGTTTGGCTATTACCGGATAGTCCATGGAGCCTCCTCTCTATGGAAGGTGGGGCTTCTGTGGTATCAATTACATATTAAAGGATTGGTTGATATGCACACAATCCCTAGGCGTCGATGAGGCCTCTCCTGTACTGGCCCAGGCTACAACGCTACAATAGAGGGCAGTTCGGCATCACAAACGCCCGTCCGCTCACCCTAACTTGTCAAGGGTATGTCGCGACAGAAGAGATACGCGTACCGCCAGGAATACGCTTTGAAACTCAGCCCACACCTTCAAGAAGCTGTCTTCATCGACAGACCAAACCGCTTCTCCGCCCGTGTGGAGGTGGATGGAGCGCAGGTAATGGCGCACGTGCCCAACTCCGGACGCATGAGGGAACTCTTCAGAAAAGGCGCAAGGGTGTTCCTGACCCCCAGGGACGTACCGGGGCGCAAGACGGCCTTTGACCTGTCCCTGGTGCAGCTGGGAGACGCGCTTGTCTCCTCCGACGCCAGGCTGCCCTCGGCGCTTGTGGATGAGGCCATTGCCTGCGGACGACTGGAGCAGTTCTCGTCCTTCACGTGGAGGCGCAGAGAGGCGACTTTTTCCCACAGCCGTCTCGACATGGCGCTGGGCAACGGCGGGCTGTGCTACATTGAGGTCAAGTCCGCGACCCTGGTGGAGGACGGCGTTGCCCTCTTCCCAGACGCTCCCACGTCGCGAGGAACGCGGCATCTGGAATCCCTGATGGAGGCCATAGGACAGGGGCACCGGGCTTCCGTGATATTCGTCGTCCAGAGGGAGGACGCCCGCGCCTTTGCGCCCAACGTTCCGGCAGACCCGCTCTTTGCTGAAACGTTGCAAAGGGCCGTTACGGCCGGGGTCGAGGCGTACGCCTACCGGTGCAGTGTGTCTACGGAGGAGGTGGTTATAACAGACCCGCTTCCAGTTTTACTTGAGGATACCCCCTAGAGGAGGCTAATCGCTTTGGTTGTCACGCTCGAAGAGAGGCTTATGGACGTATACCATCGGCTGTACAAACGCTACGGGCCGCAGCGCTGGTGGCCCGGCGACGGCGCATTCGAGGTCATCATTGGAGCCATACTTACCCAATCGGCCTCCTGGACCAACGTGGACAAGGCCCTGGACAATCTGAAAGCCCAGAGTCTCATGGAGCCGGCTGCCCTTCGAGCAATCCCACTGGAGGAGCTGGCGTCACTGATACGCCCCTCGGTGTACTTCAACGCGAAAGCCCTGAAGATAAAGGCCTTTGTGGAGTACCTGGGCGAGCGCTACAACGACGACCTGGAGGCGCTGTTTCAAAGAGACGTACGTGACCTTCGCCCTGAGCTGCTATCAATCTACGGTATCGGCGAGGAGACTGCGGACGACATCCTGCTGTACGCCGCAGGCAAGCCCGTATTTGTGATGGACACTTACACCAGACGCATACTTGGCAGGCTGGAGGTGACGCCTGCCCAGGACAAGTACGCCTCATACCAGGCCCTCTTCATGGACAACCTCACCCACGACGCGCCGCTGTTCAACGAGTACCACGCGCTGCTGGACCGCCACGGGGTAGACACGTGTCGAAAAAGAGAGCCTCTCTGCGGCGAATGCTGTCTGCTGGACATGTGCCCTACGGGAGCGCAAAGGACCGCCGGACAGGAGTGACTGGAGCGCATTGAGCCGTCGGTCCTACCTCTCAAATGGTTCGACATGCTCACCACGAGCCGATCGCAGGGAGTGAGCGGGGGTCAAAGGCCCCGACCACTCCCCTGTGAGCCTTGGCACTCCACTACCGATAGGGTATAGTTTGATTCCAGGATGGTTGTGGCAGCAGAAGGACAACCCCAAGCGCCCACAGGAGGACGGCAGTAGATGGATTTCTTCGGAATAGGCCCCATAGAGGTCCTGCTTATACTGCTCATTGCCTATCTGGTGCTGGGACCAGCCCGAATGATAGACATGGCCCGCTCTCTCAACAGCTTCGTGCGGGAGGTGAGGCAGGCTACCAGCGAGCTGCCGGACCTGCTGGCGCTGGAGGAGGCATCAAAGAACCCTCCACCTGAGAGGGAGGAGGGACAGAAAGCAAAGCCGACCGGCAGCGACTCCGATGAGGGAGGGCCCGTTGGCAGATAGAGAGCTTTCCCTTACCGGCCACCTCGTAGAGCTGCGCCGCAGGCTCGTCATATCCGCCGCGGCCCTCGTGGCAGGCACCGGCGTGGCGTTTGGCTTTCACCGGATAATCTTCGACCTGCTGATGGTCCCTGCCCAGGGCTTCGAGTCCCTACAAGGCCAGAAGCTGATCTTCACCCAAGTTACGGAGATGATCGGGATTACAATGAAGGTCTCCCTCATGGGCGGCCTTGTGCTGGCCTTCCCCGTGATCCTCTTCCAAGTGGTGATGTTTGTGGCCCCCGGCCTGACCTCCAGGGAGAAGCGTTACCTGTACGCCCTTTTCCCCGGGGCCATTCTTTCCTTTCTGGCGGGCGCGGCCTTCGGGTACTACGCTCTCCTGCCACCGGCCCTCAACTTCCTGCTGGAGTTCGGGTCGGACATAGCCACGCCTATGATAAGGATTGGCAACTACATCAATCTGGTGGTGACGCTGTTGTTCTGGCTGGGAGTGGCCTTCGAGACTCCACTGGTCATCTTCTTCCTGAGCAAAATAGGACTGGTCACCCCCAGGTCTCTGGCCCGGCAGCGACGCCTTGCCGTAGTGCTGGCCTTTATACTTGGCGCCCTAATAACCCCCACCTTCGATCCCGTCAACCAGAGCCTCGTAGCCCTACCCATCATTTTTCTGTACGAGCTTGGCATTGTGCTTTCCAGAGTGGCCCGCCTGGGGAACAAGTCCGGCGTGGAGATGGCCCCCTCGGAGTCCTCCGGCGGCTGATTTCGCCCACAAAAGAGTGCGCCCCGCCGTATGACGGGGCGCACTGTGCAAGCAACCTGAATCGATCCTAGGACTCCGCCTTGCCCTTCCTCTTCCTTCCGCTCGGTTTGGTCTCCACAACGACCTCGCCCTCTTCCTGCCCGGACTGCCCCTTGCGGAACTCCCTGATGCCCTTGCCCAGCGCAGAGCCTATCTCAGGCAGGCGGCCCGCGCCAAATATAATCAGTATGATGAACAGAATGATTACCAACTCTGTGGGTCCAATTCTCGGCATACCCTTATCTCCTCACAGGCTCCCCGAATTTGGCAACAATAGTATATCCCAACGACGCCGTAGTCAATAGAGCGTACAATGTGCGCCTCCCCGTACCTGCCCTATTCCCATCCCGGACTGAAAGCCTCACCATTGAACTGCTTCCCAATTGTGTCGGAATTTGTAGGAACCCTTCCACTAATGTGTGAGCCTATACCCTTGTTGTGACATTACCTGGAGCCTAGAATTCTGTCTGTACCAATTTAGTGCAGCGCGTTTGACGCGCTAAAAGGAGCATAGGATGAGCTTGCGCACCTTTAGCAAAATCGCTGTGGCTGTGGCTATTCTGCTTGGCATTGGCATGATAGCTCTGGGCGTGATATTCATCCTAATGGGATACGGCGCCAAGAGCGACATAAGAGAGGCCCTCCTCAAAGAAAAAGTCATCACCGGCGCTGACTCCGCAATCCCCGGCGTGCTGGTAGAAGACGTAGAGACGGCAAAGGCCCAGCAGGACACCATAGAAGCCCATACCTTCGGCAGATTCGGGCCGTACTCAGGCATGGAGCGGGACGACCCCAACCGGGACGTGTACATCAAGGGTCTGACGCTGAGAAACGCCCTGAACCTGGCAGTGGTCGGATTTGGCGTGGCCGACCTTGCGATAGGCATAGGCTGGGTAACCGTGGTGCTGGGGCTGATGATCGCCGGCCTCGCCATACCCGTCCACCTGCTTATGATGAAAGTGTGGAGACCAGAGCCAGACTACTACTAAGGCGAACCCCGCCGTGAACGGCTTTGCACTTGGGCGACATATAACTATGGTCGTGACTATGGTACAATAGGGCATCACTCCAAGACAGGAACGACATCATGGAAACGAGCAACTACAAGGCAAACGGACCCAGGACTATCAAGGCCTCGGAGTTCAAGGCCAAGTGCCTTCAACTGATGGACGAGGTTGCAGAAACCGGCGACGAGATCGTGATAACCAAGAACGGCCGCCCGGTCTCGCGACTGGTGCCGTACCGTGAGAAGCCCAAGTCCTGGTTCGGTCGTGACCGGGACATCATCCAGATTCACGGCGACATCGTCTCGCCTATCGACGTGGAGTGGGAGGCCCAGTCGGATCCTGACCGAGTGCTGAATCCGTGATATTGCTCGACACACAGGTCTTGGTCTGGACGCGGTTCGGCGACAGGCGGCTCGGATGGCGCGCCCGGATGGAGATAGACAACGCTGTACGGGATGCAAATGTCGCCGTATCTGCCATCACGTTCTGGGAGTTGGCCATGCTGCACGAAAAGCGCAGGCTCACGTTGCTGCAAGACGTGGCTGCATGGCGAGATTCTCTCCTACGGGACGGGCTGATTGAGATACCGGTCGACGGGGCGATTGGGATCAGCTCCAATGAGCTAGCGGGCTTCCACGCCGACCCTGCCGATCGCCTGATAGTTGCCACCGCGCTTGGCGGACACCGGCTCGTCACAGCCGATCGCCGTATTCTTGACTGGCCCGGAAACCTGGACCGGCTGGACGCAGCGGAGTAGTGAGCCGGTTTCATTTGACACCAGTCTGGACCGAACGCCTCTCAACGTCACTCCACTTGTAGATTAGGCGAGTCCACCCGCCACACCAACTGGATGCCCGCTTAGAGGAAAGCATGACGCCGCCCCGCTCACGGTTAGCCGGATTACCGTGTAGACGATAGAGAAGCAGCCGTGCGCCGCGTCGGGTATACTGGGACAAACCTTTGAAGGGAGCGTGCCCAATGACGTCCGAGAATAGAGCAATCCTGTTCGAGAAGCAGGGAAACATCTGCATCATCACCCATAATCGTCCTGAGGCCATGAACGCCCACAACTACCAGGCAACCTTCGAGGAGGCCGAGGCCTACAAGGAGTTCGAGCGGGACCCTGAGTTGAGGGTGGCCATTGTCACCGGCACAGGAGACAGGGCCTTCTCCGCCGGCGGCGACCTGAAGGAGCGCGCCACGGACTACGAGAGCTTCCTGAAGCGAGGCCGTGTGCACAACCCCCTGAACACTCTGAACAAGCCGGTCATCGCCGCGGTCAACGGCATCGCCCACGGCGGCGGCTTCGAGGAAGCTCTGGGATGCGACATCATCGTCGCAGCCGAGCATGCGGAGTTCCGCCTGCCGGAGCCTCTGCGCGGCATCGTGCCCGGCGCCGGGATCCACCACCTCCCCCGTGTCATGCCCTTCAAGCAGGCCATGTCCTACCTGCTGACGTGCAAGGCCATTACCGCCCAGGATGCTCTCAAGTGGGGCATCGTGAGCGAGGTTGTGCCCAGAGCCGAGCTTATGGACTGCGCCATGCGATGGGCCAACGACATTCTGGAGTCCGCCCCCATTGCCATCTGGAGCATAAAGCATTACGTGCGGCAGGGGATGAACATGACCATAGACGCGGCAATGGAGATGAACAGCAGCCGCTGGGTGATGGGTTCCGAGGACGCCGTCGAGGGGCCAAAGGCTTTTGTGGAGAAGCGCAAGCCCGTCTGGAAGGGTCAGTAAGCACAGTCGGAACCTTACCATTTTGGGGTAATCTATGCTTGAACGCTGCACTTCTGACATGCGACTCGACTCGTCCCGTGCGCAACTCGTCCTGGAAACCGCCGCCCCGGGCCATCGGCTCCTTTCCATGACTCCCGCTACGGCTGCCTTTACCAACGACGTCCACATTCTCGATGTCGCGTCTCCCGGAGGCAGCCGGCTCCGACTCGTCGTCAAGCGGCTGACGGACGAGCCCGACCCCCAACGCGCAACCGCAGAATTCCACGGACTGAAAATCGCGCGGAAGCACGGTATTCCTGCTCCCGAACCCGTCCTCCTTGACGCCACCGGCGAACTACTCGGATTCCCGGGAATAGTCACAACCTTCGTCCAAGGGGCACAGATCGCCAGTCCGGAGGACCCAACTGAGTGGGCTAGAGGCCTCGCCGATCTTCTCCTCAGAATACACGCCATCAGCCCGAATACTGAGGAACGGCAATACATATACGATGGCAACAACGAAGGTCTCCACTTCCTGAAAGGCAAATGGCCCGAGGCAAAGTCCGGACATCCGCTTTCAGATGTCATCTACGGCGCCATACGAGAACTGCGGCCCTACATCCGAAAAGTTCCGCCGGTGTTCCTCCATTTGGACTACTGGCCGGGCAATGTTCTGTGGCTCGATAGACGTGTGTCCGCAGTGCTTGACTGGGACGCCGCGGCTTACGGCGACCTTGCACTGGACGTTGGTTACTTCAGGATGAACATGCACCTGAGGGGCATCAAAGAGGCTGCCGACCACTTCCTGAAGCGCTACGAGGCCGCATCCGGCCCCGTGCAAAATCTCGGTTTCTGGGAGCTCGCCAGCGCCGCGCGTCCGCTGCCTGATCCGGCGGCTTGGATCCCTCCATCTCGTGAGATGGGCGACCTCACAGCTACCGACGATAGAGCGGACAGCGACTACTACGAGTTCGTGGCAGACGCGATACAACGCGCCCGTGACGGGATCTGAAGACCCGTGGAGTGGCCTTCACACAGATCCGTCTGGAAGGGGCAGTAGGCACAGCCGCGAACGGCCCTCGCCTTGACACCCAAGCTCCGTTGAAGTAGATTATGGACGGTCGAGTGCGTCTACTTGACCGGCGCGTTTGCGCGCCGTTGAAGAGGCATATCATCGATCGAGCAAAGGCCAAGTCGCCAGAAACTAAAGCGTAACACACACAACCGAGGTAATTTACAAGACAGGCTTATCCCCGGAGAGAACGCCATAAATCGACAGGAGGGACGGAGCTATGGACTTTGAAATCCAGTACACCACAGAGCAGGAGGAGTTCCGCATGGAGGTCCGAGCCTGGCTGGAGACCAACGCCAAGGTCCCGGAGAAACTGGGACCCATCCCCCTGGAGTCCGGGGCAGTAAGCCGCGAGATGTGGGAGTGGGGCAAGGAGTTCAGACGGAAGCTGGGAGAAAAGGGCTGGCTCTTCCCCCTGTGGGACGAGCAGTTCGGCGGAGGAGGACTGACTCCAGACGAAAACTTCATCATCCAGGAGGAGCTGGAGAACGTAGATGTTCCCAGGATTTACTCCAACAACTTCGCCATGCCGGCCCTCTTCGTATACGGGACCGAGGAGCAGAAGCAACGCTTCCTGAGGCCCCTATGCGCCGGCGAGGTCATCTGCTGGCAGGGATTTACCGAGCCGGAGGGCGGCTCCGACCTGGCCTCTCTGAGGACCAGGGCCGTCAAGGACGGCGACGATTTCATCATCACCGGCCAGAAGATGTGGATCGGCGGTCAGTTCGAGGCCGACTTCATATGGACGCCGGCCGTCACCGACGCCGACGCGCCACGTCACCAGAATCTGGGCGCCTTTATGATTCCCGCCGACCTGCCCGGCATTACCATCCATGAGCTTAACCTGATGGTCAAGGACAGGAAGCGGCTGGTATCCTTCGACGGCGTACGCGTGCCTCGGGAGTACCTGGTGGGTGAGGAGACCCAGGGTTGGCGCGTAATCTCCGCCAGCCTTGAGATAGAGCACGGGGCGGCCGGAGCCGTCCGAGAGAGGGACTCCCTGCTGGAGGACGTGATCCAGTACTGCAAGAACACCGAGCGGAACGGGCAGCCACTGAGCAAGGACCCCTTCGCACAGCAGGCTATGGCGGAAAACCACATAGAATCCAACATCCAGAAGCTGATAGGGTTGCGCAACTATCACATGTTCAACTCGGGCCAGACCTCCACCTACCACGGCTCGCAGAGCTCCTTCCTGGGCAAGCACTACAGCGTGAGCAAGGCGGAGCGCGTTCTGGAGGTACTTGGCCCCTATGCCCTCACGGAAGACCCGGAGTGGGCGCCACTCAAGGGCCGGGTGGAGGTCAACCAGCGGTCCTCGCTGACCACCCTGCATCCGGGCGGCACCTATGACGTCCAGAAGCTCATCATGGCTAGGCGTCTGGGCATCAGCCGGACCCAGGAGAGGGCTGCCCCCACCCACGGGCCGACGGGTGGATCGAGCTCGTCCGGAAGTTAGGTTAGCCAGGTCAGGCAAACACCCACCAATCTGGGAGGTTAGCTGATGGACTTCACTATACAGTACACCAAGGAGCAGGAGGACTTTCGCAAGGAGGTTAGGGACTGGCTGGAGCAGAACGCCAGGTACCCCTCCGAGTTGGGAGACATACCTCCGGAAACCGACCACTACACCGACGAGATGAAGCAGTGGGGCTTGGACTTCACCAGAAAGCTGGGCGAGAAGGGCTGGCTCTTCCCCCTTTGGGATAAAGAGTACGGCGGGGGCGGCCTCACCGCAGACCACGATATCATCATCAGGGAGGAGTTGGACCGTTACACTGTCCCGGAGGTCGGCAAAGGTGATTTGCAGGCCGGATCCATCGCAGTGCACGGCACGGATGAGCAGAAGAAGCGTTTCCTTAGCCCCATACTGCGCGGCGAGGCGGTGTGCTGGCAGCTCTTCACAGAACCCAACGTCGGCTCCGACCTGGCGTCGCTCCAGACGCAGGCAGTGAGAGACGGGGATGATTTCATCATCACCGGGCAGAAGGTCTTCGTCGGCGACTCCTACAAGCCCGACTGGCTCTGGGCGCTGGCGGTGACCGACCCGGACGCGCCCAGGCACCAGAACATGGGGGCATTCTTCATGCCCGCAGACCTGCCCGGCATCACCATCAACGACCTGAACCTGGTGGTGCAGAGGGGCAAGCGCATGGTGTCGCTGGACGGCGTGCGGGTGTCCAGGGAGTACCTCGTTGGCGAGGAGACCCAGGGATGGCGGGTCGCTCAGACAACCCTGGAGCTTGAGCACGGAGCGGCGGGCTTCCTCGGAGAGCGGGACTCCGTTGTCAGGGATGCCATAGAGTACACCAAGGAGACCGTACGCAACGGGCAGCCCCTGAGCAAGGACCCCTTCGTGCAGCAGGCTATGGTGGACAACTACATCGAGACCAATATCCACCGGCTGCTGGGGCTTCGCAACTACTGGATGTTCAACAACGGGGAGCAGGTGACCTTCCACGGCTCCCAGAACTCCCTCCTGTGGAAGGAGTTTGCTCTGAAGGCCGCCGACCGCATCCTGCACGTCCTGGGGCCCTACGCCCTGGCGAACGACAAGAAGTGGGGCGCTCTGCAGAACAAGGTGGAGCACCACCAGCGCGAGAGCCTGGTCAACGCCCACCCCGGCGGCACTCTTGAGGTGCAGAAGCTGATCATGGCCCGTCGACTGGGCATCAGCAGGACACAGGAGCGGGCCGCGCCTACCCAGGCGCCAACGCAGCGCGGGTAGCGCATAACACAACCATAGACTGAAAAAGGGGGTTACCTCGCTCATGGCAAGGTAACCCCACAGGTGTCAGAGAGTCAGCAAAATGGACTTTGAGCTACAGTACACAAGAGAGCAGGAAGAGTTCCGCCAGGAGGTACGGGCTTGGCTGGACGAGCACGCCAACTGCCCGCCTGAGCTGGGCGAGATACCCATTGAACCAGACAACATGACCTACGAGATGTGGCAGTGGGCCCGGGACTTCCAGCGCAAGCTGGGAACCAAGGGCTGGCTCTACCCTCTGTGGCCCAGGGAGTACGGCGGAGGCGGTCTGACCGCAGAGCACGACATCATCATCAAGGAGGAGCTGCAGAACAAGAAGTATCCCGTTGCCTACTCTATGGCGAACATGGCAATGCCGGCCATATTCGTCTACGGCACGGATGAGCAGAAGCAGCGATTCCTCAACCCCATGCTGCAGGGCAACAAGATTCCCTGGCAGCTCTTCACCGAGCCCTCGGTCGGCTCAGACCTCGCCTCTCTGAGTACCAGGGCCGACAAGGACGGAGACGACTTTATCATCAACGGCCAGAAGACCTTTGTCGGCGGACACCATACCCCGGACTACCTGTGGACATTGGCAGTCACGGACCAGGACGCCCCCAGACACCAGAACATCGGCGCATTCATCATCCCCGGCGATCTTCCCGGCATCACCATAAAGACCCTTGACCTGGTGGTGAAGGAGGGGAAGCGCCTCATCTCATTTGACGAGGTCCGGGTGCCCCGCGAGTACCTCGTCGGGGGAGAGACCCAGGGATGGCGCGTAGCTCAGACCACCCTTGAGATAGAGCACGGCGCTGCCGGATTCGTCGAGCAGAGGGACACCCTGCTGGAGGAAATAGCCAAATACTGCAAAGACAGCCTCCGCAATGGAAAACCTGTTAGTCAGGACCCCTTCGCCCAGCAGGAGCTTGTCGGTCTTCACATAGAGGCCAACATCCAGCGGCTGCTGGGTCTGCGCAACTACCATATGTTCAACACCAACCAGCCGGTGACGTACCACGGCTCCCAGAACTCCCTCATCGGCAAGGACCTTACGATGAAGGCGGCGGAGCGGGTGCTGAACGCCCTGGGGCCATACGCCCTCACAAACGACGACAACTGGGGCCCGCTCAACGGCAGGGTGGAGTACCACTTCCGCCACGAGCTGGCTTCCAACCATCGCGGCGGCACCACTGACGTACAGAAGCTCATCATGGCGCGGCGCATCGGCGTCAGCAGGACACAGGAGCGCGCCGCCCCTACACAAGGAACCCAGGCCGGTTAGCCGGAGGTAATGCCCCTACCCAATCTTATTGAGCCTACAGTTGTAACTTCGATAAACAAGAGAGCTATCACAAAGTGGGTAGCTCCAAAGACCCGAACAGGGAGTTGAGAAAGGAGCTAACATGGACCTGTCATTGTCAACGGCGCAGGAGCTACTGAGGGATGCGGCGCGGGATTTCCTCGCCCAGGAGTGCCCTCGGAGCTTCGTAAAGGAAGTGGACGAGAGTGAGACCGGATTCTCTACCGAGCTGTGGCAGAAGATGGCGGAGTTGGGCTGGATTGGGATGATAATCCCGGAGGAGTACGGGGGAGGAGGCAACAGCTTCATGGACCTGGGGATCCTGTACGAGGAGATGGGATCGGCGTGCATAAGCTCGCCCCATCACTCCTCGGTAATCTTGGGAGGACTCACTCTACTGGATGCGGGAAGCGATCAGCAGAAGCGCGATATACTCCCGTCCGTTGCCAATGGACAGCGAATCCTTGCCTTCGCCCACACTGAGCCGGACTACGGCTGGGGCCCTGAGTCCATCAACATGCCGGCTACGCGCAAGGACGGCGGCTTCGTTCTCAACGGGACCAAGCTGTTCGTGCTGGACGCGCAGGTGGCCGACCAGATAGTGGTGGTCGCCCGGACCAACTCAGGCGGCTCCCCTGAGGAGGGCATCACCCTCTTCCTGGTGGACAAGAACACCCCCGGCGTTGCCTCCCGCATAGTGAGCGGGTGGACCGGCGACAAGATGAACGAGATCACCTTCAACAACGTGGAGGTCCCGGACTCCGCGGTCATCGGCCCGGTGGACGGTGGCTGGCCCACCGTCGAGCGCGTCCTGGACAGGGGCGCAATCGCCATGTGCTCCTACATAGTCGGCGGACTCCAGCGGCTCCTGGACATCACCGTGGAATACAGCAAGAACAGGATAGCCTTTGGAGTGCCCATCGGCACCTTCCAGCGTGTGCAGGACTGGATCATAGTCATCGTGAACGACCTGGAGTCGGCTCGCTGGACCACCTACGAAGCGGTGTGGAAGCTGGACTCGAATAGACCCGACGCCGGCCTCGCCATTTCAATGGCCCAGGTTGTGGCCAGCGAGGGCTACCCCCGCAGCGCCGAGGCGTCTCACCACGTACACGCCGGCATAGGGATTGACAAGGAGTACGGCCTCTACCTGTACACCAAGAAGGCCCGCACTCTTCTCAGCTATCTGGGAGACCCTGTATACCATCGCAAGCGTGTGGCTCGCTTCCTGGAAATGTAGACCTCTTATCCGGGGAATGCCACTCCCCTGCCGAGAAACGAAACGGCGCCATCTCTTTGGACTACGGCTTATGCGTATTCTCAGGGAACGCGTGCATAACCTGAGATGTCTATACCCTCGTTCTGAAGCATCTCCTCGTCCGTGACGATGTTGCCGGTGAAGCTCCGAGGCTCCTTCACGCAGATGGCGACCGCAGCGTCCGCCATGATCTCCCCGTCCACGTATGCGCCGTGCATTGCCTCCACGCCGCCGCTGTGGTACGCCGTCCCCTCCGATGCTATGCTCCTGGCCGGCAGCAGCCCGTTCACGGCTATATTGAGTCGAAAGGCCTCGTGAGCGAACCCCTGGGTCAAGCGGTCCAGCGCGGCCTTGCTCACGCCTCCCACGGTGAAGCCGGGGTATGTGCTGGTGGTCACGTCGTCATACGGGCCGCTCCCCGGGCCCTTTGACGCGCTCCCGCTGATGTTGATGATGTGACCTCCGCCCTGCTCTATCATGTGTGTCAGCACGGCGCGGCACGTCATAAACGGGCCTCGAATGTTGATTCGATAGGACAGGTCCCAGTGGCGAGGCTGGACTTCAAGGACAGTGCCCGGAGTGTAGATGGCGGCGTTGTTCACCAGGATGTCCACCCGCCCGTACTCATCCATAGTCCTCTTCACCAGGTCCTCAATCTCCTCGTCCTTGGTGACGTCGCAGCGGACGCCCAAGGCCGTGCCTCCCTCGGACCGGATGCGCTCCACGGTGGTGTCGATGCTGCCGGAGATGCGATAGTCTCCCTCCCTCTCCGTCCTGGCCGCCACCACGACGCGAGCGCCCTCCCGGGCGAACACCACCGCTATGTCCCTGCCAATGCCCCGGCTGGCTCCGCTGACAATGGCTACTCTGCTATCCAGCTTTCCCACGAGTCCTCCTTACAAGCGCAGCTTGATCGCTTTTGACAGACGTTGCAGGCATACGCGCCTTCTCCGAGATCCCTTTGGGTAACTCCGGTGTATCTCCCAGAAGAGGTTATCTTCTCTGTCATTCCCGTGAAAAGAGACCTTTGCGTAACTCATTTGTCGGGGCGCAGAGCCTCTTCCCCCTCGAGGGGGAAGATTCAGATGGGGGTGAATCGTGTGTGGACACACCGCTTGTTTGCCCCCATCCTGACCTTCCCCCGCAAGCGGGGGAAGGGATTTAAGGTTATTCAAAGGTCTCTGAAAACGGGAATCTAAAGCGTTTCTTCCAAGGCATCGTAGTATTGCCCGACAGCGTTTTTAGATTCCTGCTTCCGCAGGAATGACGGTTTATGGGAATCTGTCTAAGGTTATTCAAAGGTCTACGCCGCCGGGACGGGCTATTCCGGGACCTTGGGCGGACGCGCCGTCAGGATGAGCGTAAGCGCGAGCAGTATGGAAAAGGCAAGGACGGTGAATGCAAGCCGGTAGCTGCCCGTCACGTCGCGGACGGTTCCGGCGAAGATCGGCCCAACCACACCGCTTATAAGCGTGATGGGGGTCATCATCCCGCGGATGGTGCCAAACCACTTGCGCCCGAAGTACTCCGCCTGTATGGCCGGGATCAGAGGCAGCACGCCGGCGTAGGTGGGAGCGTACAGCACAAGAAAGAAGATTATCCCCGGCGTCCCGTCCACATACGCGAAGAGAATCAGCCCCACGGACTGAATGCTGAAGCAGGAAGCCATTACGTAGCGTTTCGGAAAGATGTCGCCCAGCCAGGCGAAGATTACGCGGCCGGGCGCGCCGATCAGGGCCATTATGCCCAGCACGGTGCCCGCCTGGGTCAGCGACATGCCCCGCTCCTGGAGGAATGGAATCAGGAAAACGGCTATAGTGCCGGACACCAGCTGCCGCGCCGCGAAGGTAAATGCGACCGCATAAAACGCCCTGACTCGCAGCGCCTGAAGGGGCGAGAAGTTTGCCTCCTCGTCGTCCTGCGCCGCTTGACCGGCCGGCTGGGTTGCAGGCGTCTGGGATGCGTCCGCAGCCGTCTCCGCGGGAGTTGCGCTGCCTGCCTGGTCTGCTTCCTGAGTGGGGGCGCTCCTTCTTGGCGGATCGCCATCGGGCAGGTATCCGTAGGGTTCCGGGCGGTGCCTGACAATGGAGGCCAGGGGATATCCCACCAGCATCGTGAGCAGGCCGGCCACCAGCAGCCCGCTTCGCCACCCGAACTGGGCGAGAAAGTAGGTTAGCGGGACGACCATTATTCCCCCGAAGCTGAGCCCCAGCGTGGCAAACCCCATCGCCCGGCTTCGCTTTCGCCGGAACCAGTTGGCAATCGACACATCCACTGCTCCGCCACCCATTCCAAAGCTGCCGCCAAGCTGCACCATTAGAATCATCACCAGGTAGAAGTAGAGGAGGGACTCCGTGCGGCTCAGCAGTACGTAGCCGGCTCCCGTCAGGGTGATTCCCACAAACATCATCTTGCGGGGGCCGATACGGTCGAATAGGTATCCCGCAGGCAGCGCCAGGAACCCACCCTCCAGACGGGCGAGGGACAGCACACCCGCGACGGCGGCCCTTGACCAACCGAAGTGCATCACCAGGGCGTTGAAGAAGGCGCTGAACCCGTAGTAGCTGAAGGTGGCGAAGACCGTCCGCAATATGATGCCGACAAGGACTATCCACCACCCGTAGAAAATGCGGGGCTGGGACCGTTCCTGCTCGGTTTCGGGCAACTGCATTTGTGGTCTCCAGGCATCGGCGTCAAGGCCGCTCATCGCGAGCGGAGCGCTTCGACCGCCTGTCTGCTCCGCCGATTATACAGCATCGACTTTCGTGCTGGCTATGTTTTCAAGAACATCATAGAGAGAAACGCCTAGAGAGCGTGCGTATCATCGCCTTGGGTGAATGAAGTCAGGCACAAGCGAGGGTAAAGCAGGCGTGGCCCAACCAAGTTATGCCGACACCTACCTGTAATCCGGCAAGGCGTCGCCGCCAATAGCAAATGACGTCGTGGTAGGCTGGACCAGGCTTTGGTTAGAAGGGCGAAAGCCGACGGTACTTAACTCTCCCCTTTAATCTTGCCTATACCCGCCCATGCCGTGGGGACAGCTAGCGCCGCCATCACCATCTTAATGGCGTCTCCCGGGATAAAGGGCGTCAGTCCCCACTCGAGCACCTTGTTACCTGGCACATAGAGCGCCAGCCAGGGGAGCCCTACAGCGTATATCGCAACTTCGCCCATGAACATCGCCGCCAACAGCTTCAAAGGGTTACGTCCCCAGCCGCGCTCGACCAAGTAGCCCACTATGGCGGCCGCCAGCACAAAACCAATCAAATAACCCCGGCTTGCTCCTGCTATTGCTCCCTCTGGAGCGAAGACCGGCAGGCCGACAACCCCGGCCCCCAGGTAAACCAACATGCTGGCAGTGCCTCTCTTGCTTCCCAGCACCGCTCCTGATAGCAGAACGGCAAAAGTCTGCCCCGTGATGGGTACGGCCGGGTTGATGTAAACTGCTATCTGGGCGGAGAGCCCGGTTAGTGCGGCGTATCCAACAATCAGAGCTACATCCAGTAACAGATTTCGCCTTGGGATGATGGCGTCGGCCAGAGTGGTGTTTCGGGTTATCGGAGCTTGCATCTGCCACAACTCCTTTGTGAATCTTTGTACAGACTGGCTACAGCTTAACAGAGGCGCTAAAGAGGGTCAATATAACTTGACACCCCATCGACCTGATGATAAATTCAGCAAGAGTCTACGGGATAAAACGTGCTGTGAATCCAGCGGAGCCGAGATGATTACTCAGCGAAAAACAGAGCTTCTCAAGACTCTGGTCGGGGACTATATCGAGTCGGCCAATCCGGTCGGCTCCGAGTCGTTTGCCAGGAAACACTCCCTTGGCGTCAGTCCGGCCACGGTGCGAAACGACCTGGCGGACCTGGAGGAGCAGGGCTACATCACCAGGCCGCACCACTCCGCGGGCGCCGTTCCCCTGGACAAAGGATACCGCTTCTACGTCGAGACCATGCCACTGGTGGAGGAGCTTACACCGGAGTCCCAACACACCCTCCGTTTCCAGTTCACCAAAGCGGAGCGTGACATTGAGGGCTGGACCCGCCTGGCAGCTACCCTGCTGTCGCAGCTGGTCAACAACGTCGGCATGGTAACGTATCCCAGGGAATCTGAGTCCCGCCTCATGCGCATAAACCTGGTGCCTATCCAGGAGTCCCTGGCCTTTCTCATTCTGGTGCTCCAGGAAGTCAAACTCAGGAAGCAGCTCCTTCCCCTCAGCGAGCCCCTCAACGTAGACGACCTGCAAACTGTGGCCAACAAGCTGAGCGACTCTCTGTCCGGTCTGAACCGCCAGGAGATCCTTGCCAAGACGAAGGACGCGTCGCCTTTTGAGCGCACGGTCACCGAGAGCGTCGTGGACATAATGGAGGCCGAGGACATGGCGCTCTACAGCGACCACTACATCGAGGGGCTGCGACACTTGCTGAGCCAGCCGGAGTTCTCCGAAGGAGAGAAGGCCCGGGAGATAGTGGGCGTGCTGGAGGACAAGGAGCTCCCAAGGGTGGTGCTGTCGGAGGCGCCTGAGTGGGGACACATTAGAGTCATAATCGGAGGGGAAAACCGGGCTTCCTCCCTGCGCCCCCTGAGCATGGTGGTGTGCAGATACGGCCTTCCCGGTGGAGGCCAGGGATCCATAACGGCCATAGGTCCCACCAGGATGGAGTACTCCCATACCATGGCCGGCGTCAGGTTCATCTCCTCCCTGATGACGGAGCTGGTATCGCAGGTGTACGGCTGACCTCAGCCCTGCCTCTGCCGGCTCTCCTCCATGTTCGCAGCGCCAGGACGAAAGCGGGTTATCTGTAT
Source organism: Dehalococcoidia bacterium (assembly GCA_965218945.1). Taxonomy (GTDB): domain Bacteria; phylum Chloroflexota; class Dehalococcoidia; order Lucifugimonadales; family UBA2985; genus DAOUJW01. The sequence continues at coordinate 646,165 of OZ244718.1, read as the reverse complement.
GTCCGTTCTTCAATATGGAGCCGCTAGATGAGCGAGGCAGACCACCTGGAAGGGGCCCTGGACGGCGTGCGGGTTCTGGACATGTCAGGCCCAATGGGTGTCTACTGCGGCAAGCTGCTGGCCGACCTGGGCGCTGACGTAATCAAGGTGGAGAAGCCCGGCGGCGATCCCATGCGCTCCAGAGGGCCCTTCTACCACGACCAGGCGCATCCGGAGAAGAGCCTCTATTTCTTCCTGTTCAACACCAACAAACGCGGCGTGACCCTGGACATCGAAGGCGCCGACGGCAAGGCGGTCCTGAAGCGGCTTGTCCAGGGCGCGGACATCCTGCTGGAGACCTACCCCCCCGGGTATATGGACAGCCTCGGCCTGGGATACGCCGACTTGGCGTCTGTGAACCCGGGGCTGATAGTGACCTCCGTGACGCCCTTCGGACAGACCGGGCCGTATCGTGACTACAAGTCTTCCGACCTGGTGGGCAGCGCTATGGGCGGTCTGACCAATATGGTAGGCGCGCCCGGCGAGCGCCCCGCCTGGACTCTATCCGAGATTGCCTACCATCACGTGAACATCAACGCCAGCTCCGCCACCCTCATAGCGCTGTACCACAAGGACTCCACTGGCGATGGACAGCACATCGACGTATCCATGCATGAGGCCATATCCATGGTTGTGCCGGCATCGGTGCAAAGCTGGGACGTGCTGGGAGAGGTGGTCACCCGGAATGGAGGCGCGTCCATCCGCGCGGGCTTCGGGGCCTTCCAGTGCAAGGACGGCTATGTGAGCGTCGTCATCAGGGCGGGTCCGCCACTCGTCTACCTGTGCGAGTGGCTGGACGAGGACGGCATTGAGCACGACCTCCGGGATGACGTGTGGCACGACATGACCTTCCGCAGCCAGCCGGAGAACATAGAGCACATGCACAACATACTGAGGCCCTTCTTTATGAAATACACCAAGCGGGAGCTTGCAGAGAGGGCCCAGAGCCATCATCTGAGCATAACCTCCTACTATGATCCCAAAGAATTGAGGGAGGACCCCCACCTTAACGCCCGGAACTACTTTGTCGACGTGGAGCACCCGGAGCTGGAGACAACGATAACCTACGCGGGCGCTCCCTACGGCCTCTCGGAGACGCCGTGGAGTATACGCCGAAGGGCTCCTCTCATAGGGGAGCACAACGAGGAAGTCTACGCCGGAGAGCTGGGATATTCCACAGAGCAGTTGGCCCTGCTAAAGGCAGCCGGCGCCATCTGACATCAAGCATGACGAGGATTTTGAGATGAGCAAGCTGCCTCTGGATGGTATAAGGATAGCCGACTTCACCTGGTGGATCGCGGGCACCATGTGTACCCGCCTTCTTGCCGCGTTCGGCGCGGAGGTCATCAAGATTGAGTCCACCACCCAGAGGGACCAGATAAGGGATATGCCCGGGACTCGCCCGGGCACCAGTGGCTCGAACGCCAGCCAGGCTTTCAACGGCATCAACGCCGGCAAGTACGGTATAACCCTCAATCCCAAGCACCCCAAGGGGCTGGAGGTGGCCCAACGCCTCGTATCGATCAGCGACATAGTCGCCGACAACATGACTTGGGGCGCAATGGCAAGGTTGGGCCTTGGCTACGAGGACCTGGTGAAGATCAAGCCCGACCTGATCGTCCTGAGTATGCCTGTGATGGGCCCCGGTGGGCCGTATACGCACTTCACGGCCAACGGAGAGCAGATAGCGGCAGCGGCAGCCATGCACCACCTCACCGGGTACCCTGACAAGATAGGCATGGCCCCCGGCCCGGTGTGGCCGGACTGGAGCGCCAACCCCTACCACGCCGCTACGGCGGTCATGGCAGCCCTCCACTACAGGAAGAAGACCGGCAAGGGGCAGCACATAGTAATGTCCCAGTACGAATCGGTGGCGAACGTCACTGCCCTTGCGACCATGGACTATAGCGTCAACGGCCGGATACAGGCTCGAATGGCAAACCGCTCTCCATATGGAGCGCCTCACGGCATCTATCGCTGCGACGGAGACGACAGGTGGTGCGCTATAGCTGTGTTCTCGGACGAAGAGTGGCAGGGACTGCGCCGGGCGATGGGCGACCCGGAGTGGAGCCGCGACAGCAGGTTCGCTACCGCCCTCGGACGAGCGGAGCACGTGGACGAGCTGGACAGGCTGATAGAGAAGTGGACGTCCGGCAGGTCGCCCGAGAGCGTGATGAAGGAGCTTCAGGACCAGGGAGTGGCCGCCGGCATCGTACAGAACGGCCGCGACCTCCTGGAGAACGACCCACATATGCGAGAAAGAGGCCACTACCTGTACCTGGACCACCCGGAGATAGGCTCCATGGCCCTGGACACCTACCCATTCAGGCTCTCCTCGACACCCGGACGGGTGAGCAGCCCGGCTCCTCTGATGGGAGAGCATAACGACCACGTTCTGACGTCCATACTCGGCATGTCCGAGGATGAGGTGAACGAGCTAATTATCGAGGGCGTGCTGGAGTAGGCGGCGGCGGAACTCTGTTTGTTTTTCCTCATCTGCCTCTTGACTGCCCGCCTTCAGACGGGATTATCATAAAAGTATTGCTGGCGCGGCGCAACGAGTGAGCGATGATAGATACGGTCAGACGTAAGGCGCACATAATACAACTGCTCCCTACCAGGGAACAAGAGCAGTATTTCCGCCGCGCTGCGGGCATCAGGCGATTCGCCTACAATTGGGGTCTGGAGTGGCGCAATAAGCAATGGGAAACGCATAAAGCGGAATGCGCCGATTGCGGCTCCGGTGACGCCGAACTTAGAAAGAGTTGCAAGTCTAAGCCGAAAAATAATGAAGCCTGGATGGCATGGGGCGTATACAAAAAGGCCGCGCGGGACGAGAAACCGTGGTTGTACGAGGTATCTGCCACCGTTGCTAAATGGGCTATTGTTGAGGACTTGAAGCGGGCCTTCAACAACTGGTGGAACAAGAAAATCCCGGCAGGACATCCTGTATTCAAGTCGCGTAAGTCCGGCCTTGCCTTTGTCGCGGCGGATAGTCTTCCTCTTGCCCACGCTCCGGTAAAGGCCCGGAAGACGATACGGCTTACCACAATCGGTTGGGTCAGATGCCGTGAGGCTGTGCGGTGGAAGATTACGGAGGATGTGCGTATAAAGCGCGTAACCGTGCGCGAGAAGGCCGGCAAGTGGTATGCGGTACTGCTGTTTGAGGAGTCTGGGTTCACTCCGCCCGTTCACGAGAACCAAGTGGGTGTGGTCGGCGTGGACCTCGGCAGCCGCAAACTGGCGGCCACGTATGACGGGGTGGAGCACAGGACTTATGAGAATCCCGCTCCGTTGAAGGGTGCCCTACGCCGCTTGCGACGGTGGAATCGCAAACTTGCGCGGCGCGGGAAGCGGGACAACAAGGGGCGCGTGCTGGAGCGCACTATTGGTTTCAGGAAAGCCAGCGCGCGGGTTGCCCGCATCGGCAAAAGGGTTGCGGACATTCGAGCTTACCACCAGAACGACTTGACCAACGAGCTGACGCGGAAGTACGGCGTTGTGGGTACAGAAGACCTGCACGTTAAGGGGATGATAAAGGGGCGCAACGCGCGGGCGCTGGCAGACGTTGGTATGGGCGAGATACTGCGCCAGATAGCCTACAAGACGGAGTGGCGCGGCGGCGTCCACGTACAGGTTGACCGGTTCTTCCCTTCCTCCAAGTTGTGCGCCGACTGTGGTACGCCCTACCAGTACCTGGGGTCCCGCGAGCGTTGGGTATGCCCGTCCTGTGGGACGGTCCACGACCGGGACGAGAACGCTGCCCAGAACATATACAATAAGACTTTGGAAATCCTTGAGCAGGGTACGCTCCTACGGGGAAGCTCTCCGTATGTGATGCCTGTGGAGGCCAACGCAGGTAGCCGGCGGCTAAGGCACGCTGGTGAAGGTGTCGCCGACGAAACAGGAACTTTAACTGACGCGTATGAAGGGGGACCGTGAGCACAGCGCGAAGGGATTGCCCCGTACGCGCAGGGAGGCTTGCCAGTCGCGCTGGTCTCCACAGGCGGCCATGATGGTTGCCCCGTACGCGCAGGGAGGCTTGGCATCAGCCACAGGAAGGGGCGGCCGTGGTTGTGGTTGCCCCGTACGCGCAGGGAGGCTTGCAAATTAGGCGACCCAAAATTTGACATACTCACCTGTTTAGTCTAAACTTCATCAGGTTATGGAATACGCTGTTATTGTAACTGGCGGCAAGCAGTACACGGTCCACCCAGGGGACACTCTGAAGGTGGAGAAACTGCCTGTTGAAGAGGATGAGCTTCTGGAGCTGGACAGGGTTCTTCTTGTTGCCAAGGACGGCAACGTAAAGGTGGGACACCCCCTGGTGGAGGGCGCTCTTGTAAAGGCGCAGGTGGTCGGGCAGGGGAAGGCTCCAAAGATATTGGTGTTCAAATTCAAGAACAAGATCAGGTACAAGCGCAAGCGGGGCCATCGGCAGTTGTACACAGAGCTGAAGGTCACGGAGATCGTAGATGGGCAGACCGCTCCTGCCCCCTAGGCGCAAGACCAGATCCAGTGAGGTGACTCAAGATGGCCCATAAAAAAGGCGGAGGAAGTAGCAGAAACGGCAGGGACAGCAACTCTCAGCGACTGGGCGTCAAGAGGTACGACGGCCAGGTTGTGACGGCCGGGACCATCATTGTGAGGCAACGTGGCACCCGGATTAGGTCTGGGAACAACGTGGGAGTGGGACGCGACCATACCCTTTTCGCCCTCACGAACGGCCGCGTGAAGTTCGAGTTTGCCACCAAGTACCGAAAACAGGCCAGCGTATACCCCGTTGTAACCTGAAGCCAGGAGAGATCTCTTGAAGGCAGATATTCATCCAAAGTACTACCCCGACGCCCAGGTGGTCTGCTCGTGCGGCAACACTTTCGTAGCGGGCGCCACCCAACCGTCTCTTCGTGTTGAGATATGCAGCCAGTGCCACCCGTTCTTCACCGGCGAGCAGCGCATCGTCGACACCGAGGGCCGCGTTGAGCGCATGAAGAGGCGCTTCAACCTGAAGTAAGCGCGGATTCAAGACCCAGTCTGAGAGCAAGGGGCATGGATGGCGAGTCCGCCCCTTGTTTTATTTCTTGACCTAACTACACCGTTCAGAGGAACACCGCGACCCATGGAAAAGCGGATCAGCTACGGAGGTCAGGCGGTAATAGAAGGAGTGATGATCCGCGGAAGGGATCACTACTCCCTGGCCGTCCGCAGACCCAACGGGGAGATTGCCACCCAATCTTCCCGCTTGAGCACCTTCTACACCGGTCGCCTCAGGAACATACCCCTGATTCGAGGCGTCATTGTACTCATAGAGACGCTCGTAATCGGCATGAAGGCCCTGAGCGCTTCGGCCAACATCGCCCTGGAAGAAGAGGGCAAGGAGCTGTCCGGGTGGTCTATGGGCATAATGCTGACCGTGTCCCTGGGTGTGGGAATCGGACTCTTCTTTATAGCGCCTCTACTGGCCATTCGCTCCCTGGATAACCTGATAGCCTCAGATGCGGCGAGCAATCTGGTCGAGGGCCTGCTCCGGCTTGCTATGTTCCTGGCCTATATTCTCCTGATTGGGCTTATGCCGGACATAAGACGGGTTTTTGCCTACCACGGCGCGGAGCACATGACAGTCCACGCCCACGAACGCAACGACCCACTGGAAGTGGAGGCAGTGCGACGCTATCCGACGGCCCACAACCGCTGCGGCACGGCCTTCCTCCTGGTGGTCATGGTCGTAGCCATCGCCGTCTTCACCTTCCTGGGGAGGCCATCCCTGCCCGTCAGCATAGCGTCGCGGGTCGTTCTCGTTCCTATCATCGCCGCCATAAGCTACGAGGTTATCCGCTTCAGCGGCGCTCACGCAGGGAACGTCCTGGTGAAGGGCATAGTCTACCCCAGCCTGGCCCTCCAAAGGCTCACCACTCGCCAGCCGGACGACGAGCAGATAGAGGTGGCCATCCGCGCCATGAAGCACGCCATAGCCGTTGACAGCGGTATGGTGGAGGAAGAACCCGACCAGGGAGAAGACGGCGCACTCTCCTCAGGCGCGGAGGCGTAGACTTACCGTCCAGCTATAGATGGACCCAGGCTCTCGCCTAGCCCCGCCTGTTTCGCAGCTCAGCCCACACCTCCTCCGGTCCCATGTCCGAGGCTGACAGCAGCACCAGTGTATGGTACAGGAGATCGGCCAACTCCTTGGTCAACTCCTCTTTATCGCCCGTGGCCGCGGCCAGCGCAGACTCTCCCGCCTCCTCGATGACCTTCTGCGCTATCCGCGTTACACCGCCGTCCAGCAGCTTAACTGTATAGCTATCGGCGGGCCTGTCGAGCTTCCGTTCCTGGATGGTAGCGAACAAGTCTTCAAGTATCCCGGACCCCTTATCGGCCTGCTGGTACTGGGGACTGTCCTCAACCGGCTGGAAGAAGCAGGACTGATTTCCCGTGTGGCAGGTTGGCCCCGTCGGGTCCACCTTTAGGAGGATGGTATCGCCGTCACAGTCCACGTGGGCCTCTTTGAAGGTCAGGTAATTGCCGGACGTCTCACCCTTCTGCCACAGCTCCTCGCGGCTGCGGCTATAGAACCAGACCTGGCCCCCTTCCATCGTGCGCTTAATGGATGCGGGATTCATGTAGCCCAGCATTAGCACTTGGCCTGTGTTGGCGTCCTGAACAATGGCTGGCACAAGTCCCCTGCCGTCTAGTCTTATCATTGCGTGTCGACCTCTCTCCAGGATCTCAGTTTGTCAGCCAGTTCATCCAATCCAGTGACCTCGTAGTCCGGGGGAAGAAGCTGTGGGTCTCTCTCAGCCCCGCTATGATTGATCCACGCGGTCTGCATTCCCACGAGATTGGCACCGTGTATGTCGTCAAGCAGGGTGTCCCCAACGTAGAGGGCTTCCCCTGGCGATACTCCCGTCTCTTCAAGAACACGCAAGAATATCCTTGGGTCGGGCTTGTACGCCCCGGCCATCTGCGACGTCACCAGGGCGTCGAAGGACAGGTTGTAGCGTTCGAAGAGCGGGATGACAGAGCCGTTGTCGGCGTTGGTAAGCACACCCACCTTCCAGTGGGCCCTCACATACTCCAGAAACTGGAACGTGTCCTCGAATGGCTCTCTCGCCGCCAGGCCGTCCACCGACATCTGGGCCGCTTCGTCCGCGTTACCCTTCATGTCGAGCATAGCGAATGTGTCTACAAACGCCTGCTGCCAGGCAGACTGGTATGTCGAAAACGGGGGCGACAGCTCCGGGTTCTCCATGTTGGTCCTCGTCTGGCGGAACCGCACCTCAATGGATTTCCATTGGGAATACAGGTCATCGGGCGCGATGGGAAGGCCCTGGGAATTGCATATGCCCCTGAAGGTGTCGATCCAGCAGGAGGTATCATTGCGGAAGAGTGTATTGTACACGTCCAGGATAATGGCCTTCAGTGTCATGGCAGCCTCATGCTAAACGGACGGGAACGCCACGCTCGGCCAGGTACTCCTTGGCCTGGGATATGCGGTAGGTCCCGAAATGAAAGATGCTGGCTGCGAGTATGGCGTCTGCCTTGCCCTCCGAGGCCACCTGGTACATGTGCTCCAGTGTACCGGCGCCACCGCTGGCAACTATCGGCACATTGACCGCCTCCGAAAGGGCGCTCGTAAGACTGAGGTCATAGCCCTCCTGAGTGCCATCCGCGTCTATGCTGTTGATTACGATCTCCCCGGCTCCCAATTCCACGGCCTTCACCGCCCACTCGATGGCGTCCAGTCCTCTGGGACGCCCTCCTCCGCTGCCGGTGTGCGTGTAAACCTCCCATTTGGGCGCCTTGCTGCCGGGGACCGATCTGGCGTCCATCCCCAACACGATACACTGGCTGCCAAACGCCTCAGCCCCCTGGCGAATCAAGTCCGGGTTCTCCACGGCTGCCGTGTTGATGGAAACCTTGTCCGCTCCCGCTTTGAGCATCGCGCTCATGTCCTGCACACTACGCAGTCCGCCGCCGACCGTAAGGGGAATAAAGAGTTGCTCGGCTGTCCTTGACACCACCTCAAGCATGATTCCCCGGCCTTCCGCCGATGCCGTGATGTCGTAGAAGACCAGCTCATCCGCTCCCTCGGAATCGTAGAAGGACGCCAGCTCCATTGGATCGCCGGCGTCCCTGTGGCCCAGGAAGTTAACGCCCTTGACCACTCGGCCGCGGTTCACGTCCAGGCAGGGTATGATGCGCTTGGTAAGCATGGCGAATGGCGACGCTATCCCAGGTCTAGCAGCGCCTCAACCTTCCCTATAAAGCGCTCTACGTCCTGAAGGGACTTCTCTACAATGGTCGCGCTTAACTGGCCCTCGTAGAAGTTGTTGTGCAATTGGTTAGCCACGGCGTAGAGGATCCTGAACTCATCATCCCCCGTCTCCTCAACCAACTGCGAAACGGCTGAACTCAATCGCCAATGACTCCAGTGTTCCCAACCGCGCCTTTCTGCCAACGTCTTGATAATCTGCGATGACGCGCCCCATCCCTTCTCAGAGGCCTGGAGGAAATCCTCCCTGCTGAACGCCTCTTTTGCGCGCTCCAGGTACACCCTGCTCTGGTCTCTGTGCACCATCTGATCTACCATCGCATTGCCTCCTTACCATCTCCGGTCCAACAGCGCCTCAAGCTTCTCAATGAAGCGTGCTACGGCTTGAGTCGCAGACGCTTTCAGTCTATACCACGCGGACACAGTTAGCAATCTGCCCTTCCCCGCACCGCCTGGATTCCCGCTCGGAGCCTGCCCCGTACTTGATACGGGGGCGGGAATGACGATTGTTGGGTCGCGTGTATAAAAGAAGCGCCCCCTCCTGGTTGGAGGGGGCGCTCTGTTTGTTCCGTTGTTCCGCTGTTGCGGGGTTAGGCTACGGCGTCAAGACCGAGTCGTAGAGCGCGTAGACCAAATACCCCTTGCCAGCCTCTATACTCAGCGGGTCTCCCGCCGGGTCCGTGTCACCCTTGCGGATTACTTCCCAGCCCCTGCCGGGGGTCGGGTCGTAGGTGTAGGCCACACTCCAGCCGATGCTGCCAAAGTACAGGTCAATCTCAGCATCGCTGTCACCGGTCACCGACCAGAAGCCGATGGCGTTGAACCCCTGCCTTACCGGTATGGTTGGGGGCAGTTGCCCGGCGGCCTGTAGCTTCACCTTCACGACTACGCTGGCCGTGCTGTTCACAAAGTAGGCCTTGCCGGGTTCAATAGCGGTTATGTCACCGCTGAACATGCCCGTCTCAAGGTCCTTGCTGGACCGCAGCCACGGGTTCTCACCTGCAAGTTCCCTGGACCTGTCGTAGGTCGACACGGCGGATATTGCCTCATCAGAGAAGAGCGTGTCTAGGTTACCGCCCTCGTCCATTGGCATTCCGGGTATGGAAACGAAGTTCTGACCCGGCCTCAGCGTCAGCTCAAAGGGCTTGGCCGCTATCACTTCAAAGTCAGTGTTGCCCTTCACCTCGTTGCCGGTCTGGTCCACGCCTGTTACCGCGATGTTGTACATGCCGGGCGTCAGGTCAATGGCCAAAGTGCGCTGGGCGCATTTGTCCTGAGGCACAGGATCCGCGTCGGCATCGGCCTCATGGTCGTCGCAACCCACTTCAGAGGCAAACACCACGCTCGCGTCCTCGGTGATCACCTCTTCGCTGTCCTTGTTCATCAGCTTCAGAGCCGTGACTTCCACCTTCCGGTACTTGTCGTCGGCGTGCTCGTCTTCGTCGAACTCCGCCACTATCCAAACCGCGCCCTCCTCCTGCTTGTTTGACTTCAGGTCCTTGCCTGCGGCGTCCACGAACTTCAGCTTGGGCGCAGCGGCGTCAACCTGGAAGCTGACTAGGTCGCCCTCCTTGGCGGCGATCCCCTTCTCGGCTTCGTTGCCCGCCGGGTCGCTCGCCGTAACCGTCACGTACTGTTTGCTGGCCTGGCCGGACGTGTTCTTGAACGTACCCGTCCAGGTGGTGAGGGTACCTATCTGCAGCGACACATTCAGGACACTGGGAGTGACAATAGCCTCGCCCTTGACGGGCTTGGTTTCTGTCAACTCCACCACGGGATTGGTGCGGAGGTTCTCACTGGAGGAGACCGTTACTGTAATCTCGTCCTTGGCTATGTCCGCTGAGGGCGTGACGGTTAGGGTAGGAGCCAGCCCGTCGTTCGCCTTCGCAAGCCGTCCCTCGGAGCGGATGTTGCCGGCCCTGTCTCTCACCTCGCCCGTCAGCTCCACCTTGGGTTGAGCGTCAGAATCCAACTGCCCAACCTCCAGGTATACAGCCGTTCCCTTGGGAATGGTTGCCGTGCCGTCCGTATGGGTCACAGAGTTTATCTGGAAGTCCAGGGGCGTCGCGTCGTCCACGCGGAAGTCATTGGCGCTCACCGTGGCGGGATCCAGGGGCGCTCCCCCGTCGCCGGCATTGAAGACAACCCGCACCCAAGTCTTCTGGTCCGGCTTCTCGGTCTCTTTGTTGGTTCCCTTGGTCACGCCCGGGTTCTTAAGGGATACGCCCGTCTTTCCGCTGGCCAGAGTGGGCGCACGGGTGTCCACCGTGAACTTGAAGGGGTTGTCTGCTGTAGCTGCATTAGCAGCAGCCGCTCCCTTTGGCGCTTCGTTTACATCCTTTGTGGCCGGGTTATTCATGACGGGCACGTTGCCCACCTTGTCTTTCACCCCCACAAACCACTCCTTCTTACCCTCTGAGATGGTCCCCTGGGAAGCCGCAGTCACCCGGTAGCCGTTCTCAATCGGCGACTCCACCGCTGCTGCCCTGGCGAGCCCCGTGGTCCCGCTGTTTATCGTCAACTCAATGTTAGTCGGGTCCACGCCCGCGTCGGCGTCCGTCACCTCTGCGCTCATGGTAACGGTGGCAATATTGGTGAAGAAGTTGTCCGAAGGACCGACCAGCTTCACAACCGGCGCTTCCAGGTCCACCCTCGCTGAGTCGGAGACGGAGGTGGCGGGGCTGGCGTCCTGGTAGACCACGTTGATTACGTCACCGTGCCGCGCCGTCACTACCAGATCCAGGAAATCAGAGGCCTTGACCGTGGAGAGGCTCGATCCGAAGAGCTCCGTAGCAGCTGCTGTGACTCTCGCCGCAAGAGAGCGGTTATTGCCCGCCTCAGTCGCCGCGCTCAGGCCATTGGTTACGTTCAACTCGTCTACGTTGACGACACCCATATCGTCCATAGCGGTGGAGCCGTCGTCGTTAGCGTCATTCCCGACCTGGGTGGCTATTTTGCTGTAGTCGTCCTGGCTGAAGACGGCCACCTTAGCCGTAAAGGTGTCGCTGGCGGCCGTGGTCTCATCAATGGCCAGCCTGACGTCCCCGGCGGAGGTCGAGTTCAGCGTAACCATGCTCTTGTCTTTGGCATAGCTGTCCTTCACATCGTAAGCGAAGGATATGATAGTGTAATCGCGTACGGCGGAAGCTACAGTGACTACAGAGTCGCTTACCAAGTCAACCGTCACCTGCGTGTTAACGTTTCCGAAGCTTGAACCGCCAAATCTCGCCCTTGTCTCCTCAAGATCCAAGGGCGTTGTTGAGTCAAACTTGAACTCAGTGTCCTTGAAGGTTATGGACACGCTGTTGTCTGCATCCTGGGGCTCTAGCGCGTGGATGACAACAGCGATAATTCCACCACCCTTGGTTCCACCCTCTTCGACAACCGTAAACCACGGCCCAGTTCCGGCGCTGGAAGGCGCGGAACCATCGGCAGAAGGTTCGGCGGTGCGGCCGTTCACCACCACACTCATGAGGTCATTTGCCCCAATTACGCCCGCTCCGTCCTGAGTATTGCTCTGCCTGTCCCTGGCAACCGCCCCCTTCTTCAGGTCGAACCTGTATGAGTCGGCGAGTGAATCAGCGTCAGTTCCAGCCAGCGCGGTCCCTTGGTTTTGCGCTATGGCGTCGCCTTTGTCGCAGCCTGACATCGCCCGCTCATCATCATTGCTTGGGCGTTCATTGGACGTGCCCGTACCGTCAGCGTCGGTATCGGAGTCATGGTTACACAACGGGTTGTTCAGCCCGCCGTCGAACATCTGGGTCATTTCCTTCTCACCCGCAACGACGTACGTGGCCAAATTCAACCCAGTGCCTGAGCCACTTACAAGGCGCGCCGTCCCCATCCGCAGGGGTGTGAGGTCGGAGTCCTTGACCCGAATGGTGATAATGTTGTCGTCCGTCTGGTCGGAGAAGTACTGTCCCTTCTCCCCGCCGCTGAGGGTTACCGTCCCGGCAACAGCGCCCGCCGACGCGAGAGGCACCAGCGCAATAAGCAGTCCCAGGACTGCCAGAATCCCTATAAATCTACCTCGTATCTTCACTTATACCCCCTTTTGTACCCGGATTTACGGGCTTTTTCAGATTTCCCTGGCCTGTCCACGCGCCAAACCCGCGAAAGCGTGGGCTTTCCGGGCATTGTAGCAGGGCCTGCTCTTGTTAAATTGTCGGATGAATACGTAGATAAGTCCATATACTCCCGTTCCTTTCGCGGTTGAACCCTCCAATCTTTTACACCATCAATATGCCTTTGTCAACCCCTCATACTGAGGAGTTGAGGCGCAACAAGGGCTGCTTTGCCCCTGATGTTGCGCAGTCGTAACAAAGGCCCGGCCGGCATCTGCCGGGCCGTTACCGGAGGGCTTTGCCCCCTGTGTGATAACCGATGGGAATCATATAGCAATCCCTTTTCCGTTGTCAACGCATTATGGGGAGGCTGTTAGGGACGATAATCAGGGTGGATGGGCTGCCTGTTCCTGCTTCCACAGGAATCCACGGGGCATTAAGCTTGGGCCAATCTCTCAGCGTCCCGGATGTAGTCCGCAGTCTGGTTGACCAACATTGCGATATCTGCCTGGTTGTAATAGTCGTGGTAAAAGCACTCGCCGTGCAGCACCGTCTGCCGGTCGGAATAGCGGAGTCGGAGGTCCCAAAGCGATTGATCGCTCATCGAGAGGGCACGCAGCCTCCGGCCGGCCGCGGTGGAGGTGGACGGCCCTTCGCCCGTGCGGATAAGGACCAAAGCCTCTGTAGCGCGCAGGGTGGCGCACCAGGCCTTCTCCGCCGCGTCCCGGATGTCGCCGGCCGCCATCTGCGCCAGGGCGGCGTCGCGCATATGGCGCGCGTCGGAGAATATGCGGGCGGCTTCCGCTTCAACAGTGGTCATCAACTCCTCCCAAGCTGCGGCCTGAACGCATTGTAGCACTCGCAGGAACGCCGCGTCAGCAGATGCGCCCACATACATCTCTCTCGCTGGTGTCCGACATCTATCTGAACCTAATCACGTTTGCAGGGGGGTTATCAGCGACGATATTGCGGGTTAGCGAGCTTCTGCGCTCTCCCTAACCCAACGGTTGTACCGTCGGACCATCGGGCGACGATCCGACAATCGATCAAGGCAGAAGCGCCTCAACCTTCTCAATGAACCAGGTCACCTGCCGAAGGTGGAATGCTACTGTGTCGCGGGACAACAAACCCTCGTAAAAGTTGATGTGCAAGCTATTGGCGCTGCTAAACTGGGCTTGGATCTCCTCATCACCGGTCTCGGCGACCAAAGAGTCGACAGCCCGATGCAAGTACCAATGACCCCGATGCTCCCACCCGCGTTCTTCGGCCACAGCTTTCACAATCTGCGACGCGGCTCCCCAGCCCTTCTCCGATGCCTGGAGCAGGTCCCCATTCTGGAGCTCCTCGTTCGCTTGCTCCAGGTACACCCTGCTCTGGTCTCGATACGCCAGTCTACTTACCATCGCACTGCCTCCTTGCGACCCCGGGAATTATATGCCATTTCGCCCGGCTCAACTTTACAGCGTCAACTCAGGCGCAGGAATCAACTTGTGATGCGTCGTGTCGGCAATCAATCCAAACGATTGCAGCGTAACAGCCCCCAGAAGAAACCGCTCCGGCGGACCAAAGACGACAAGACTGGTGCGCTCCCTAATATCAGTATTTCGATGACCGTTATGCTCAGTGACGCCAATTCGGAAGAGAATCTCTCCGATAGGCAACAGCTGCTTCCGACCATCCGCCAGGGTAAACTCATTCTCCTCAATAGGATTGACTCCCAATTCATGCAGCAGCGTAGACGGCAACATTGAGTAAGTCGCCCCCGTATCCACTAATGCCGTTACCGCTCTAAATGGCCCGCCCTTATCCCGCGCTACGGTAACGTTCGTCATGAAAGTGCCCACGTCAAGGACCTCCTTCTTCACCCTTCACCAGCGCTGCTATCTTTCGCGCTATCAGGAACCGGCTCACCCTCTCACTTTGGCAAGCGATCTCTGCGCCGTTGTCTCTTGTCTACCGTTGCTATACCCTACCTCAGGATTATACCCCACGCTCCCAACTCAGCATAGCGCAGGCGCTCGCCGTCAAGCTGACGCACGCCGCCCGACCCGCCCATCGCTCTTGTTATCTCCCCTGGACGATGGTATACTTTGGTTAAATATTTGTGGTGGTAAAGTGGGTCACGGCCCACTTTTTTGCTAAATGTAGATCCCTGCCACAGCTTGGGACTGGAGAGTAAGGGAGAAGAGAAGATGAAGAGCGATTTTCTTATAGCCGTTACCCAGTTGGCCGCCGAGCGCCGTCTCCCGCGGGAGGCTGTAATCTCCGCTATTGAGGCCGCATTGGCCTCCGCCTACAAGAAGGACGGCGTTCTTGCAGGCCAGGAAATCTCCGTCTCCTTGAATCCGGCAAACGGCGAGGTGAGGCTTTACACCCAGAAGACTGTGGTGCAAAAGGTGGAGGACTCCCAGAGGGAGATCAGCCTGACGGAGGCGAAGAAGCGCAATAAGGCCGCCGCCCTGGAGGACGTTATGGAGGTGGAGTTCGAAATCCAGAGCACAGGCCGAATCGCCGCTCAGACCGCCAAGCAGGTGGTGCTACAGCGACTGAGAGAGGCGGAGCGGGAGCTTGTCTACGAAGAGTACGCCGAAAAAGAGGGCGATATTGTCACCGCCACCGTGCAGCGCGCCGACTCCCGCCAGGTGACCCTGGACCTGGGACGCACTGAGGCCGTTCTGCCGGCGGCGGAGCAGGTCATGTCGGAGAGATACAGGCCGGGCCAGAAGCTCAAGGTGCACGTGGCAGAGGTCCGCCGCAGCAGCCGCGGCCCGGAGATAGTGGTCTCCCGCGCCCACAAAGACCTCCTGCGTCGCCTGTTCGAGATGGAAGTGCCTGAGATATTCAACGGTGTCGTGGAGATCAAGGCCGTTGCGCGAGAGCCGGGCTCTCGAAGCAAGGTGGCCGTGCACTCCCGCCAGGACGGCGTCGACCCCGTCGGCTCCTGCGTAGGCCTGAGAGGGATAAGGATCCAGAACATCGTCAACGAGCTCCAGGGAGAGAAGATCGACGTAGTCCAATGGCACGCCGACCCTTCGGTCTTCCTGGCTAACGCACTCAGCCCCTGTCCGGTCACCCGCGTCGATATGGACATGGAGAGCAACTCTGCGCTGGTGGTGGTGCCGGATCGCCAGCTATCCCTTGCAATAGGCAAGGACGGCCAGAACGCCAGGCTGTGCGCCAGGTTGTCCGGGCTCAGGGTCAGCATCAAGAGCGTGACCGAGGCCGAGGAGGAGCGAGTGCAGCGAGCCGCTGACACGTCCCAGCGCCTGAAAGATGTTGTTGAGGAAGAGGAAGAGATGGAAGCGGCCGTAGCGGTGATGGAGGAGGCTGTCCAGACCGAGACACCGGAGCCGGAGCCGGTTCCAGAGCTCGCGCCGGTGGCAGAGGTGGAGGTGGAGGTGGATAGAGAGATATCCGTCGAGGAGCAACTGGCAGAAGCCACACTCGAAGTTGAGACGGCGGAGGAGCAGCCAACCCAGCCGCCGGAGATAGTTTGGACCGTTCCCCAGGCTCCCCAGGAGTCCCAGAGGATACGCTTCGCAGAGGATATAATGGGCCCCAGAGGGGGTGCCGCCGCCAGGGGACGCGGAAGGCCGGGCCGAGGCGAAGATGAGGCCAGACCTACCCGGCGCACCCGCCGCAACAATCAGCAGCCCAGGCCTCAGGACGAAGAGATGGATGACTTGGCCACCTGAGTATGGAGGTTCTCTTGAGACGAGGGCATATGCCGCTGAGAACGTGTGTTGTCTGCGGCTCCAAGACCGACAAGAGAGAATTGGTGCGCGTCGTGCGAAACCAGGCCGGCAGCGTACAGGTGGATGACACCGGGAAGAAGCCCGGTAGAGGCGCTTATATTTGCCACGACCAGATATGCTGGGACAAGGCTCTGAAGAAGAACCGCCTGGACCACACCCTCAGAGGACCTATATCCTCTGAAGACCGGCTGACTTTGCAGCAATACGCTCAGCAGGTGGTCGAAGCAACGTCCTAGCGTCCTAAGGAAGGAATGTACCATTATGCAGCAGAGGAATCGCTCCAGAAGAAGAGGTAGGAGAGCCTCGCCGGACCGTGCCGTCGGCGAGGGCGTGTCCGTTGCATCCGCACAGGACGCGGAGCCTCTGGAACTGGAGCTGCCAAAGACCCTGACTGTCAAGCAGTTGGCCGACCAGATGAGAGCCGACCCGGTTGACGTCATCAAGGAACTGATACGCAACGGGGTTATGGCCAACATAAACCAGACCATAGAGTTCGGCATGGCCGCCGCGGTTGCCGCAGAGTTCGGCTTCCGGGTATCTCCACTGACCGAAGCAGACGAGGGTTTCGCAATCTATTCTCAGCTGAACAGGGAGGAAGACCCGTCAAGCCTTGTAATTCGGCCTCCCGTAGTCACTATCCTGGGCCATGTGGACCACGGCAAAACCACCCTCTTGGACGCCATCAGAGAAAGCAACCTCACCGAGGGGGAGGTTGGAGGCATTACACAGCACATTGGGGCATACCAGGTGGAGTACAAAGGCGCGAAGATAACCTTCCTGGACACCCCTGGACATGAAGCCTTCACCGCAATGAGGGCCAGGGGGGCAAAGGCCACGGATATTGCCGTTCTGGTGGTGGCCGCGGACGACGGCGTGATGCCCCAGACAGTGGAGGCAATCGACCACGCCAAGGCCGCAGGTGTACCGATAGTGGTCGCCATCAACAAGACAGACGTTGCCTCAGCTGATCTCGAGAGGGTCAAACGTCAGTTGGTGGAGCAGGGCCTCGTCATTGAGGAGTGGGGAGGAGAGGTAATAGCCGTCCCCATATCAGCCAGGGAGAGAATGGGCATAGATGACCTCCTGGAGAACATCCTGGTGGTTGCCGAAGTCTCTGAGTTCAAAGCGGACCCGGAGCGATCAGCCGTGGGTGTCGTAGTGGAATCCCAGGTAGACAAGAGCAAAGGCCCGGTAGCTACCGTCCTGGTGCAGACGGGCACCCTCAGGGTGGGAGAGACCGTGGTGGTGGGTGACTCATGGGGAAGAGTAAAGGCTATGATTTCCGAGTCCGGTCGGAGGACAAGGGCCGCTGACCCCTCAACCCCGGTCGAGATACTGGGCTTGGGTCAGCTGCCACTGGCCGGAGACACGCTGTGGGTAGTCCCGGACGAGAAGACCGCCAAGGACCTGATACAGGAGCGTCGGCGCAGGTTGGAGACGGAGCGGACTACTACTACTATGGCCGGCCCAACCCTGGAGAGCGCCTCCAGCAGGATTGGCACAGGAGAGATCACCGATCTCAACCTGATCATCAAGACGGATGTACAAGGAAGTGTGGATGCGGTGCGCGGCTCTCTGGAGAAGCTCTACACCGCCAAGGGCAAGGTGAACGTAATCCACACCGCCGCCGGCACTATTAACGAAGGAGACGTGCTCCTCGCGGCTGCTTCCAAGGCCATCATCATCGGGTTCAGCACCCGGGTGGAGCCAGGCGCAAGGCATCTGGCGGACTCGGAGAAGGTGGACATCCGCCTTTACGACATCATCTATCGCCTGTCGGAGGACGTGCAAAACGCTCTTGAGGGTCTCCTTAGCCCCGTACGCCAGGAGATTGTGGAAGGCCACGCTGAGGTCAGAGTCGTCTTCTCCGTAGGCCGACGCAGCCGGATAGCCGGCGCATATGTGACCAGCGGACGCCTTACCCGCAATGCCGGAGCAAGGGTTATCAGAAGCGGTCAGGTTATATTCGAGGGAACCGTTTCCAGCCTGAGGCACTTCAAGGATGACGTGCGAGAGATGGCAACCGGCTTTGAATGCGGCATTGGACTGGATGGCTTTAGCGATTTCCAGGAAGGCGATGTCGTCGAGGCATTCCGCCAAGGGTAGACAAGCCCCTGCATATTCCTCCGGTACACCTAAACCACTAAGGGGTTAGCCATGTCCAGAAGAACCGAGAAGGTTAACGTTCTCTTGCGCCAAAAGCTGAGCGAAATTATAGCTCTGGAGATGAAAGACCCCAGACTGACTCCTATGATCACAATTACTGAAGTAGGCGTGTCCAGGGACCTGAAACGCGCCAAGGTGTTTACCAGCGTTTTGGGCAGCTCTCAGGAGGCAAAAGCTGCCGTGGAAGCCCTCAACGCCGCCTCGGGTTTCCTGCACCGGGAGCTGGCGGCGCGGCTTTCGCTAAAGAGCGTTCCTTTCCTGAGCTTTGTGCCGGACGACTCCATAGAGAAGGGTACGTACCTCCTCCAGCGCATCAGCGAAGTGCGCTCCGAGGACTCGGACGTGGACGGCAGTTGATGAGCGAGATAACCGGCATTATCAGCATCTCAAAGCCCCTTGAGTGGACCTCAATGGAGGTGGTGCGCCGCGTCAAGCGCCTCACTCGCCAGAAAAGGGTAGGCCACGCCGGCACCCTGGATCCCCAGGCCACCGGTGTGCTGCCAATCTGCTTAGGACAGGCCACCCGAATTATGGAGTATCTGGTGGACAGCCTCAAGGTATACAAGGCCGTCATCCAGCTTGGAGTATCCACCGACACCTACGACTCCCAGGGCCAGATTACTGCAACGAACAACCCCTCACACGTCACCTACGAGGACATTGAGAGAGAGATGGAGGCCTTCCGCGGGGTGTTCCTGCAGGTGCCTCCAATGTACAGCGCCCTGAAGCGGGACGGCGAGAGACTGTACAATCTCGCCAGGGCCGGGAAAGAGGTGGTGAGGGAACCCAGAGAGGTGGAGATCTACAAGTCCGAGATCACCGATTGGCGGCCCCCTGATGTGGAGGTTGAGGTCGAGTGCGGCCGCGGGATGTACGTTCGCTCCCTTGCGCACGACCTCGGCGCGGCCCTGGGATGCGGCGCACACCTGAAGGAGCTCGTGCGCCTTCGCACAGGTCCCTTCAATATCGCTAACTCAGCTTCCATGCCGGAGATGGAGGAGGCGTGCGAAAGCGGTTCATGGACGTCCCTAGTGTTTCCGGTGGACTTCCCCCTGTCCAATCTGAAGGCCGCCGTGGTGCAGCGTGAGAAAGAGGAGGCCGTCCGGAGAGGACAGGGAGTGTATCTGGGAATGCCTACCAGGAACGCCTCCTCAACTGACATGTACCGCCTCTACTCGGTTGAAGGCGACTTCATAGCGCTCCTCCGACCGGGCAGGGTAAAGGGACTCTGGAGCGCACAGAAGGTCTTCAACCTCCGCACCTCGTCCGAATAGGCGCCCCGGCATGGCCTGCCGGTCTCTTGTCGGATGCCTGTCATAGGAGAAGCTCCTGCAATACTTAGACCTATCTGCGACAGTCCATTTTCCTCTGTGGTAGATGCATGTCTAGGGTTGACAACCCTAATGTGAGCATATATTGTCTCCCCTAGCTACTTGGAGCCTGAGGGAGGTGTGTTAATGGAGGCCTACTGTTTTAAGTGCAGAGCCAAGCGGGAGATTAGCTCTCCGCAGCAGGTTACCCTCAAGAACGGTCGCCCTGCCACACAGGGCACATGCCCGGTTTGCAGCACCAAGATGTTCCGGATAGGCAAGGGCTAAGGCCTGCCTGTAGACACAGACAAACGCTTATTCAGACGCGCTGGTCAATCCATCAACCCCGGTCCAGCTTAGAATGCAAAGGTGTGCGACGCCTCAGCGGTGAGAGGTCGGTGCAGACAGACCGAAGCGCTGAAGCAGGTGAGGAGGGTTGCTCTCCAGCACGACCGAGGCATCCTCTCCGGACAGGCCTGCGCCCCTCGCTACCTTGACCGCCAGCTCTGAAGTGAGCAGGTCTTCCGGCGCGTGGGCGTCGGAGTCCAGCACAAGCTTGGCCCCGCCGTGCAGCCCTACCTTGGCCACGTGGCCGTTGGTGAGGGAGTGGCCTCGTCGAGAAGATATCTCCAGGAACACTTCATTCTCGGCGGCCAGGGCGGCCTCCTCCTCGGTTATTATGCCGGGGTGAGCAAGGATATCGACACATGGGGACTTGAGGGCGGCCAGGTTGCTCCCGGGCTCCACCGGTTCAACTATTGTCTCGCCGTGCACCACCACTATCTGCGCTCCCAGGTCCTTGGCCCGCTGGGCCGCCTCTGCGATAAGATTCTTGGGGACGTGGGTTATCTCAACACCGGGAATGGCCAGAATGTCCCACTCCTCCGAGGCTCTGCGGCACTCCCCTACCAGGGTCTTAATGACCCTCTCCTGTTCTTCCAACCCCACGTGATCCGTGACCGCTATGACTCCGTATCCCCGGACGTACGCTCTGCGGATGAGTTCGATGGGAGAAAGCACTCCGTCGCTGAGAAAGGTGTGGGTGTGAAAATCGTAAATCAACGATTGCTCCGTGGGTTAGTGTCGCGCCAGACGTAGCGGCGTGGGGGTCTGCTGCACAGCTCTTATTGCGCCGCCCCGTACACCCCCGTCCCAACCTTCCCCCGCTCTATGAGACCCTTGAAGAAATCGATGCCGTCTCCAAGAGCGCTCTTCTACGTCATTCCTGCGAAAGCAGGATCGAAAGCCTTTGAGGTGTTGTGCCTGGCGCTATGGCCGGGAGGCAACTATCTCCAGCCAGTTGCGAGGTATATGGGTTACCTGCATGTCCTTGAACACTTCGCGCGCCCCCTTCTTGAGGGCTTCACTGGCCTCTTTCAGAGGCACGCCGGGCATGACGCCCCTGATCCAGTCCTCGAATTCGCTGATGTTCAGCCAGCCCTCCAGTGGCACTTGCACGGTGTTGATGCGCTGCTCCTTCACCTGGAATCCCACGGACTCCAGAAGCTGGGTGTACTGCTCCGGCGATAGATGCCGCCTGGATTCCACCTTCTCAGCCTTGTTTGGAGACAGACCGTACTCCGACCTGAGTATGCGAATCGACTTCATCATCCATCGGCGGTAGAACTGCTCCGACTCAGGGGGATGGCCTCCCTCAAAGAACGATGTGTTGAAGGCGAAGACACCGCCACTGCCCAGGGTGTGAAACACCTCCCCGGCAAGCCTGGCCTTGTCCGTCACCATGTGAATGGCGTTGCAGAAGACCACGGCATCCACCGAGTCTCTGACCAACTGGGACAACTGCTCGCCGCGGCCGTGAATGAACTCCACCATTGATGCCTTGGCGTTCTCAAAGTCCGCCCTGGCTTGCTTCAAGGCCGAAGCCGAGAAGTCCACGCCTATGACCAGGCTCTCCTTGGCCCCGCGTAGTCTTTCCGAGATTATCTTTGTAACTCCGCCCGTGCCGCAGGCCAAGTCTACAACCCTCTGGCCCGGCCGTACTTGGGAGAGGTCCACAAGATTAGCGTTGACGGCCTGATAGAAAGGAGTGTTTGCGAAGGTTGCAAAAGAGAACTCTTCGTTCTCACTCCCCGACGTCGTCTTGCTCTCGTCATTCATACTACTAGTCCCCCCGGTCCCGTTATTCAGACTACGTTGCTTGGCGCTATCCCGCGTCCTCACTCGTTTCCCAACTACAGGATATCAACGAGCCTGCCGCCTAGTCTCAATAGATGATAGCCTAACGCCAACTCTCAGTCAATCTGCCCTAAGTATACGGGTATATTAAGGTCCTGTTAACACCTCTTTATAAGAGGGTCAACAACAGTATCAGGGCACCTTGGCCAGCAGGGCTCGCTCCCTCCCTGCCAAATCCTTGTGTATAGAACACTCAGCCTGTGGGAATGTGGACTGGGCCAAGTGCAGGACTTCGCTTGCCTGGACCGGGGATATCTCCACAATAAGCGCCCCGGGTCTGCGTAGCTTTGCCAGGGCCTGGATTATCAGGGCTTTTACCATATCAAGGCCGTCCTCGCCGCCATCCAGGGCTTCCAAAGGTTCTGCTAAGACCTCCCTCTCCAGGTGAGGAATATCCTTCCTTGGAATGTAGGGTGGGTTGCTCACCACAATGTCCACCTGCGCCGGCACAGGTTCCAGCAGGTTTCCCATACCCAGGACCAGCCTGTCCTGCAGACCATACCGCTCGCTGTTGAGGCGGGTCGCCTCCAGGGCAAACGCTGCTATGTCCGTAGCGTAGACTGTTGCCTGAGGCAGGCGCGCAGCAAGCGCGACCGCGATGGCGCCGCTGCCGGTGCAAACGTCGGCTATGCGCAATTGACGGTCTGACGGGAACGCATTGGCAACCTCTAGCGCCAGATCCACCAGCAGCTCCGTCTCAGGACGAGGGATGAAGACGCCGGGGCCAACCGCCATATCCATCCCGTAGAACTCCCGATGCCCACTGATGTACGGCCAGGGGTCTCCGGCCAGACGCCGGGCCACGTCTCGTGACACGACTTCCCTCTCTTCAGGGGTTGTTACCCTTTCGGGAGATGCGTACAGGCGAGGCCTGTCCATGTCCAGAGCTTTCATAAGCATTAGGTCCGCCTCCAGGGTCGCCTCATCCACTTCGTGAGACGCCAGGGATAAGCGGGTATCTTCAAGAAGCTGCCGCAGGGTCAACGGAAGTCCCCTTCAAGTAGTTTGGCTTGCTCCTGGCTTGCCACGGCATCTATGAACTCGTCCAGATCACCTTGGAGAATGCGGTCCAGATTATGGCTCGTTACGCCTATGCGGTGATCTGTGACGCGGTTCTGCGGGAAGTTGTAAGTGCGCATCTTCTCGGACCGGTCTCCTGAGCCAACCTGGGAGCGGCGGGAAGCAGCTTCCTCCTCCTGCTGGCGGTTCATCTCTCTGTCCAGCAAGCGCGCCCGCAGCACGGCCATTGCCCGCTGCCGGTTCTTGAGTTGAGAGCGCTCGTCTTGGCAAACGGCCGCGATTCCGGTAGGCGTGTGGGTAATCCGGACCGCCGTCGCCACCTTCTGAACGTTCTGCCCTCCGTGGCCACTGGAGTGGAATATGTCGATACGCAGGTCGCCTGGGTCGACGTCCAACTCCACCTCCTCGGCCTCCGGGAGAACGGCTACAGTAGCTGCGGAGGTGTGTATGCGGCCTCCCGCCTCAGTGCTGGGGACTCTCTGAACACGGTGGGCTCCCCTCTCGTACTTGAGACGACTGAAAGCGCTCTTGCCCTTCACCTCGAACACAATCTCCTTGAACCCTCCGATTCCCGTTGGATTCGAGTCTATGACGTCAACATCCCACCCCTTGTCCTGGGCGTAGCGAGCGTACATACGGTACAACTCCGCGGCGAAGAGGGCGGCCTCCTCGCCTCCTGTGCCGGCTCTCACCTCCACAATGACGTCCCTTTCGTCGTTAGGGTCCTTTGGGAGCAGCGCAAGGCGAAGCCTGTACTCCAGGTGTTCTCTCCTCTCCTGGAGGGCCTCAAGCTCTTCCTGGGCCATCTCCTTGATGTCCTCCTCAGAGGTCTCAAGCAGGACCGTACGCGTGTCCTCCGCCTGCTGTGCTACATCCCGGTACTCTTCATAGAGGAACACAAGGGACTCTATAGAGGCGCGTTCCTTTGCAAGGGTCTGAACCCGCCCGTGGTCTGTTGCCACCTCCGGACGAGCCAGCGTCTCTTCTATCTCCTCGAAGTGTTGCCTTAGAGTTTCCAGTCTATCGAACATAGCAATCACTAACCAAGATACACTTAGTATCGGGCCACTTGCCGTATTATATGCAATTGCTCTACGAAATCATAGCACTATGGATGTGCAGTTGAAGAGATGTGGAAGCCGTGCTAGAATCCGATAAGGGCTAGCGACTCATCCGCTAGCCCATTTAGGCGTTGGAGCGTTTCGTCAATCCAATAGCTGGATATCCTGACTTCAGTGTTTACCCAAGCCAAGTGAGGAGAGGTTGAGCAGTGAGCAAGAAAAAGCCAAAGAAGAAGGCCAAAGCTCCCAAGAAAAGTCAGAAGCGTTCGGTGAGCAAGAAGACGGACGCGGCGCAGAAGGTCTCTGAGGCTAATGCACAAAGATACCTGGACTGGAGAGGCCGGGCCTCTTAAGTGAAGGAGAGAAATTAGAGAGCTGTTTCCTCTGCTTTCCCGCAGCCCTGAGTACCTGGGCCTTCTGGACGCGCTTCGACTGAGGCATGGCAAGGGCCAGGCGGTACTCCCGAACTCCGCCCTCCCCTTCTGCGCCGGGGCCCTGAGAGAGGGCTTGAGTGTCCCCATCCTTGTGCTGGTGGCGCGTCCTGAGAGGGCGCGCCAGGTGCACTCCGACCTCCTGGTGTGGTGTGGA
Organism: Dehalococcoidia bacterium; assembly: GCA_965218945.1. Taxonomy (GTDB): domain Bacteria; phylum Chloroflexota; class Dehalococcoidia; order Lucifugimonadales; family UBA2985; genus DAOUJW01. The sequence goes on along the minus strand of OZ244718.1, from coordinate 621,694 downwards.
GAAGATGGAGAGGCATACCAGTTCCCGGAGGGTGAGACCCTGCCCTTCGAGAGATTGATGGCCGACGACGCTTCAACCCACGGACGTATCAGGACTCTGGATGCCATTACGAGACCCAAGGGGGAGTCATCGCTGCCGCCAATAGTAGTAGCGTCAGTGGCCGCTGTAACCCAGAAGACGCTTGAGAGGAGCGCCTTTGAGTCATCGCGGCACCGGATCGCCGTTGGTCAGCGCGTTGATCTGAATACGCTGCTGAATCGCTGGCAGACGATGGGCTACCGCTTGGAGCGCACCGTTGAGATCCCCGGCACTGCAAGCAGGCGGGGCGGGATCGTCGATGTCTTCTCGCCCGGGTCGGAGCTTCCCGCACGAATCGAGCTCTGGGGTGACACCGTCGAGAGCATCCGTCTGTTCGATCCGGCCTCCCAACGCTCAGTGGAGTCGGTGCAGGAGACGCTTATCCTGCCCTGCCAGGAGGCGCTGCCTCACCTCATCCCCCGTGGAGAAGTGGAGGAGCTTTACGACCGACTGGACATGTCCAACTGCGCGCCTCCGACAAGGGACCGTATTCAGGAGGAGATGTCCCTGCTGTTGTCGGGCCACGCTCTTGAGGATCCCGGGTTTTACCAGGGATTCTTCTGCCGCGGGTCCGTTCTGGATTTCCTCGACCCTGAAGCGCTGATAGTTGTGGAGAGACCGGGGCACGTGGAGGACGAGGGCCTGAGACAGGAGGCAAAGTCCATAGATTTGAGGATCACCAAGGAGGATAGAGGCGAAGTGCCTCGAAACTTCCCATCCCTCCATTTACCCTGGGAGGAGTTGTACGGTCGGTTGTCGACAGCGCCAAGACGGCTCGATACGGCGCCCTGGACGCAGGCGGAGACCACCGGAGAGACGGCCGGACACGAGCTTGGTTTCTTTTCCCACGACGGCTACAGGGGACGCCTGGACACCCTGGCTGAGGACGTTCGCGGCTGGAGACAGAACGGGGACCGGGTTGTCCTGGTGTCCCACCATGCCTCCCGACTGGCCGAGGTATTCAAGGGATTGGACGTTGCTGTAGATGGGGACGTAGGAGCTCAGGGAGAACCGGGAAAAGGTTCCGCAACCCTGATCAGGGACTCCCTGGCCGAGGGCTGGAGCCTGCCCCTGGGTGACTCGACCCTCCATCTGCTGACCGACGCTGAGATAATGGGACGGACAAAGGAGCGTCCTCTGCGAAGGCGAGCGCAGGCCCCGCGTGTGGCCTCGCTGTCGGAGCTGGAGCCCGGCAGCTACCTGGTGCACATGGAGCACGGCATCGGGCGCTTCGTCGGGACGCGCCACATGGGGGGAGAGGAATCGGAGAAGGAGTACCTGGTCCTGGAGTACGCTGCGGGAGACAAGCTGTACGTGCCCACAGACCAGCTGGACAGGGTAGCTCCGTACGTGGCCTCCGGAGAGCGCGTACCTTCACTCACGCGCTTGGGTACTCAGGAGTGGAGGCGCTCCAAGGAGAGGGCCAGAGCATCCACCAGGGAGTTGGCCGAGCAGCTGCTGTCCCTTTACGCCTCTCGCGAGGTGGTGGACGGGTTTGCCTTCTCTCCCGATACGCCGTGGCAGCAGGAGATGGAGGATGCCTTTCCCTACCAGGAGACTCCGGACCAAATGGAGAGCATCCACGAGGTGAAGAGAGACATGGAGCACCACAGGCCGATGGACAGGCTTGTGTGCGGCGACGTTGGCTACGGTAAGACGGAGGTGGCCCTGAGGGCCGCTTTCAAGGCGGTGATGGACGGGGCCCAAGTGGCGTTCCTGGTTCCTACAACCATTCTGGCCCAGCAACACTACGTTACCTTCTCCGAGAGGCTGGCCACCTTTCCTCTCAGGGTGGAGGTGCTGAGCCGCTTCCGCACACCCGAAGAGCAACGGATGGTGGCCGAGGACTTGGCTGAGGGCAAGGTGGATATATGCATAGGCACTCATCGACTGCTTCAGAAGGACGTGTCTTTCAAGAACCTGGGTCTGGTGATTGTTGATGAGGAGCAGCGATTCGGAGTGGCCCATAAGGAGCGCCTGAAGGAGATGCGTTGGGAGGCCGACGTCCTTACCCTGAGCGCCACTCCCATCCCGCGCACTCTGCACATGGCTCTGTCAGGCATAAGAGATATGAGCACCATTGAGACCCCGCCGGAGGAGCGTCTCTCCATCAAGACCTACGTTTCGGAGTACAGCGAAGAGGTCATACGAGAGGCCATTCTGCGCGAGATGGACCGTGGAGGGCAGGTGTTCTTCCTGCACAACCGCGTCCATTCAATCGAAGAGACGGCTATGAAGATACGAGAGATTGTCCCCGAGGCCGCCGTCACCATCGGTCACGGCCAGATGCCCGAAGAGACCCTTGAGCGAGCAATGACGGACTTCGCCGAGGGACAGTACGACGTGATGGCGTGTACGACTATTATTGAGGCCGGTCTGGACATGCCTAATGTCAACACTCTGATCATCGATAGAGCGGACATGCTGGGTCTGGCACAGCTCTACCAGCTTCGAGGCCGTGTAGGAAGGGGTGTCAACAGGGCTTACGCCTACCTCATGGTGCCGCGTCGCCGTCGCATTACGGAGACGGCAGAGAAGCGGCTCAAGACCATTATGGCAGCCACGGAGCTGGGAGCCGGTTTCCGCATCGCCATGAGGGACCTGGAGATTAGGGGCGCCGGCAACCTACTGGGAGCGGAGCAGAGCGGACACATACACACCATCGGCTATGAGCTATACTCGCAGCTGCTGGCCGAGGCCGTGGATGAGGTGAGGAGTCGACGCAGCGGAGAGCCGTCCGAGAAGCCTCCGCAGGCCCAGGATGTGAAGGTCGACTTGTCCATTGCGGCGCATATCCCCGTCCACTACATATCCGACTTCGCTACACGACTGGGCGTGTACCAGCGCATGGTACGAACCCAGGACCGGGATGAGATAGTCTCCTTGGGTGACGAGATCAGGGACAGGTTCGGCCCCTTGCCCAAGGCAGTGCGGGACCTGCTGTACGTTATGGACATCAAGAGCCTGGCACGGGAAGCGGGCGCGGAGTCCATTGTACAGAACGGAAACGTGGCCGTTGCGCAACTCAGGGAACCTGTGGAGGGGGCCAGGCTGGTCCTTCAGAAGGCCCTTGGGAAGGCTGCCCACGTGGGGCACAGCCAGATCCGTATAACCCTCGGAAGTGGATGGCAGAAGACCCTTTCAGACTCCCTGGAACGACTGGCCGCCTTCAAGACCCAGGCTCTGGAACTATCCGGGGCAATGTCAGGCGCCAGAACCTAATCGGTCACTCCCCGGACCAGGTCCACCACCTCCGGTAGACTCTCGATACGCGGACATTCCGCAATGTCCCCACTCAGCTTGTCCCTGTCCAGGAGCACCGGACGAATGCCAACTCCCAGAGCGCCCTTGACATCGGTGTCATACTGGTCGCCGACGTGAATGACTTCCCGGGGTTCCGCCTGCGCTCTTCTCAACGCCTCCAGGAAGATGGGTGGATGGGGCTTACTTATGCCCACGTCGGCCGAGGTAATTGTGAAGTCCAGGTATGGAGATAGTCCAAGCTCAACGGATAGCTTGTTCATATCACCCTCGTTGTTGGAGAGCAGACCGAGGATAAGTCCCCGCTTCTTGAGCACGTCCAAAGTGGGGAGGACATCGTCGAAGAGAGCGTATCCGTATGAAAGCTGCCTGAGCCGCGCGCTTATCTTCAACGCCAACTCCAACGACACCTCTACGCCGTCACCCTGAAGGATGAGACGCTGGTACTCAGAGAAAAAGTCCTTGACGCCCTGGCGATCCCTGTCCCGGAGAGGCAGGCGAGCCACCTCCCGGGCCATGTAGGCGTCCGCGAGGCTATAGCCCACGTCTACGCCCTCCGGGGTGACCACTATGCCGAACTCTCCACACGCCGTAGCTTGAAGCTCTTCTCTCGGCGGCCAAAACCTGCCGACGGTGTTATAGAAGTCGAAAAAGACAGCCTTGATCACAACTTAGCCACTCCTTGGGAAAAACGCAGATTGCATCCTAATCTTAACACACCAGCCTTAGATTGGTACAAGGCTTGCCACAGAGTCAACTCAGGCCTATCGTGGTGTAATACGGATAAATATATACACAAACAACTTGACAAAGGGGCTTTGTGCATATACAATACGATGGCGGAGTACGGATGGAATGAAGCTAAGCGGAGGGAGAACCGGGAGAAACATGGCGTAGACTTCGCATCAATAGTCCATTTCAGTTGGGACACAGCTATAGTTGAACGGAGTGACCGGTATGGCGAAATACGCTACGCCGGAATGGGCTATATAGGGGGCCGCTTGCACTACGTGGTATTCACAGACCTTGGTGAGGCAACGCGTATCATCAGTCTGCGCAGAGCCAACGCCGCAGAGAGGAGAGGTTATGCTCAAACTGACGTTTGATGAGCTTGTTGCAAGCCCAAAGACCTTTGAAGAGATTGAGGCGGAGTACGGGGAAGAGGTTGCAATTAACGTTGGGATTGCCAGAGACCCGGACGCCCCTGAACTGGATGAAGACTGGTTTAGACGCGCCCGCCCTGCGGCTGAGGTTGTGCCGCACATTGTAGAGCGGTGGCGCAGGACGCGCGGCAAGCAGAAAGCGCCAACTAAAGAGTCAATCTCCATTCGGCTGGACGCCGACATACTTGCCTACTATCGCGCTAGCGGGAGAGGATGGCAGGGCCGCATCAATGAGACGCTCCGCAAGTACACCACGGGTCTGGGGGAATCACAGGAGGCGGACTCAGAGACAGAAGAGGAGCCTGGCAAGGAGTGATGCCCAGGAATATGCAGCGCGGTACAAAGCCACCAGGCCTTTACTGGTATGCAAGCCAAGGGTCTACTTAAAGGCATCTCGCGGCTGGCGTCGGCGTCCCTGGACCTGCTATACCCACCCAAATGTGTGGGCTGTGAAAAAGAAGGGCGTTTCCTCTGCGCCTCATGCCTTGACACCCTTCCTCATCTGCTGCCGCCCTTCTGCCTTAGATGCTCCCAACCAATAGCCCGCGGTGACGCCTGCCGGAGGTGCTTCTCGTCGCCGCTGGATATCGACGGCATAGTGGCCCCTTTTCGCATGGAAGGCGCGGCCAGGGAGGCCGTCCACCGCCTGAAGTACCGCAACCTACGGGCTATAGCGCCACTTATGGGTGATCTCCTGGCTGACTTCCTGGTTGCGCGGCAGATATACGGGGACATACTTGTCCCCGTCCCGCTACATTATCGCCGCGAGAGGCAGCGCGGGTACAACCAGGCAACGCTGCTTGCCCGGGAGATGGGTGAGAGGCTGGGCCTCCCTGTGCTCCCCGATGCCCTCGCCCGTAGCAAGGACACGCCTTCCCAGACCGGACGCTCGCAAGCGGAGGACAGGCGTACCAACGTTCATGGGTCTTTCCGCTGTCCTGACCCCGGACTGGTGAAGGGGTTGAACGTGCTCCTGGTGGACGACGTATGCACTACGGGCGCTACGCTGGAAGCCTGCTCGCTGGCGCTCAAAGAGGCGGAGGCAGCCTCGGTGACGGGAGTCACCTTTGCGCGCGAGGCGTAAGGACCGTGTCTCCGGAGCAATCCTCGAACAAAAGCGAGGAGCCAGGCGCGATGCGCCTGGCTCCTGCTATTGCGACCACTTAAATTCTCGGTCTACCTGAACTGAGCGGTCTCAGTCGAACCGGTCAGGGCGGCAGTGGAGGCGAGTTCCTCGCTTACGCTGAGGAGCACCTCGTCGAAGTAGCCTGCGCCCACCTCTTGCTGGTGCTTGGTGGCCGTGTAGCCGTCCTTCTCCCGGGAGAACTCCTGCTCCTGAATTCGGACGTATGCCGGCATCCCCTCAGTCGAGTATGCCTTGGCAAGCTCAAAGGCGTTGAGGTTGATCATGTGCCACCCGGCAAGGGTGATGAACTGGAACTTGTAGCCCGCCTTGCCAAGCTCGTCCTGGAACTTGGCGATGGTATTGTCATCCAGGTTGCTCTTCCAGTTGAAGGAGGGAGAGCAGTTGTACGCAAGCATCATGTCCGGGTTCTCTTTGCGGATGGCTTCAGCGAAGGCAATGGCCTCGTCAAGGTCCGGGTCCGAGGTCTCGCACCACAGCAGGTCTGCGTAGGGGGCATAAGCCAGTCCCCTGGCTACTGCGGCGTCGAAGCCGTCCCGAACAACGTAGAACCCTTCGGGGGTGCGCTCGCCAGTCACGAACTCCTGGTCACGCTCGTCGATGTCGCTCGTGATAAGAGTGGCGCCACGCGCGTCCGTGCGTGCGCACAGAATGGTGGGTACGTCCAGAACGTCCGCGGCGAGCCTTGCCGCGTTGAGGGTGTGTATGAACATGTTGGTGGGTATGAGCACCTTCCCGCCCATGTGCCCGCACTTCTTGGCGGAGGAAAGCTGGTCCTCGTAGTGAACGCCGGCTGCCCCGGCCTCAATCATGCCCCGCATCAGCTCGAAGGCGTGGATAGCTCCGCCGAAGCCGGCCTCTGCGTCGGCCACGATGGGAACGAACCAGTCGGTGTCCGTATTGCCCTCCAGGCACTCGATCTGGTCGGCTCTCATCAGGGCGTTGTTGAGTCTCTTGACCACGGACGGAACGCTGTTGGAGGGGTAGAGGCTCTGGTCAGGGTAGGTATGGGATGCCAGGTTGGCATCGCCTGCCACCTGCCAACCGCTGAGATAGAGGGCGCGAAGACCGCCCTTGACCATGTTCACGGCCTGGGCTCCGGTAAGCGCCCCGAAGGTCCTTACGAAGCCGTCCTGGTTCAGCTCGCTCCACAGGCGCTCAGCGCCGTGCCGGGCCAGAGTGTACTCGATATTCAGGCTGCCCCGCAGCTTAACCACGTCCTCAGCAGTGTAGTCTCGCTTCACGCCACTCCAGCGTGGATCGGAGGCCCAGCGCTCCTCGATTGCTTTTACCTGCTGGGCAAAGTCCGGATGGTGATTGTTCATATACGGCCTCCTTAACTTACTCCAAGTATCGGTATCCGGGGATAGTTAGAAAATCTGCGTATGTGGGACTGGTAACCAAATCGTCCAGTAGATCTACAGCCTTGTCAAGGGAGCCTATGGTCTCCGGGCCGCGCGATTGGAGCAGCGTTCCCAGCTCGTCACTGCGCAATGCCTCGTAGAGGTTCCTGCTGACGGGGCGATTATCGGAGAGGTGTGCCCCGTGCTTCATCCACTGCCATATCTGGGACCTGGCTATCTCCGCCGTGGCGGTATCCTCCATCAGGTAGTTCAGCGCTACCGCGCCTCTCCCCTGCACCCAGGCGTCCAGGTATTGAAGGGTTACGCTAATGTTGTTCCTCAGCCCGGCCTCGGTGATATCCCCGTCCGGCACGTCCAAGAGGTCTCTGGCAGTCACCTGCACCTCCGGGATCTTGCCAAGCTGGTGCGGGCCCTCGAAAGCCTTCTCGAAGACCTCCAGCACAATGGGGACAAGACCGGGATGGGCCACCCACGCGCCGTCGTGTCCCTGGCCGGACTCCCGCTCCTTATCAGCCCTGATCTGGTTCATGGCACGCTCATTGGCCTCGGGATCGTCCCTCCTGGGGATGAAAGCGGACATGCCTCCCAAAGCGTGCGCGCCACGCTTGTGGCACGCCTGCACCATGAGCTCCGCCGCCGAACGAAGGAAGTGAGTGCCCATTGTGACCTGCGCCCGATCCGGGAAAACGAAGTCCGGGCGCTGGTTGAAGACCTTGATAACGCTGAAGATGTAGTCCCACCTGCCGAGGTTCAGGCCGGTGATGTGGTCCCGCAACTCGTAGAGGATCTCTTCTATCTCGAAGGCGGCCAATATGTGCTCGATGAGCACGGTGCACTTGATGGAGCCGTGGGGAACTCCCAGCTGTGCCTCGGAATAGTCGAACACGGCGTTCCACAGGCGGGCCTCAAGATGGCTCTCCATCTTCGGCAGATAGAAGTAAGGGCCGCTGCCCCTGTCCAGGGTCACGCGGGCGTTGTGGAAGAAGGCAAGGCCAAAGTCGAAAAGGCTTGCTGACACCGGCTGCCCGTCAACGATCAGGTGCCGCTCAACAAGGTGCCATCCCCTGGGCCTGACACAGAGAGTAGCGATGCTGTCGTTGAGGCTATACTGCCTGCCCTCCTGGTTGGTGTAGCTGATGGTGCCCGCACAGGCGTCTCGCACGTTCACCTGGCCCTCCAGGGTTGGCCTCCATGCCGGAGAGTGGGCGTCCTCGAAGTCGGTCATGTAGACTTGGGCGCCGGAGTTCAGGGCGTTGATCACCATATTTCGAGTGGAACTGGGGCCGGTGATCTCTACACGGCGGTCCAGCAGGTCCTTGGGAGCGGAGGTCACCCTCCACGCGCCTTCGCGTATACCTCTGGTCTCGGGTAGGAAGTCCGGGTCCAGGCCCTCGTCGATCTCCCACTGACGCAGGGCCCGCGCCCTCATCAATGACCTTCGCGTTGGCTCGAACTCCCGGGCCAGGCCCGCCACAAAGTCGAGGGCCTCCGGGCTCAGGATGTCCGCGACGTCCGAGTCTACCCTTCCCAGAACCTTAATGTTATCACTCATACTTGGATCTCCTTCGATCCTTTCTTGCTCGGTATGTATCTAGTCAAGATGAATCGGCTACAGGCATAACATAGTAAACTTATATGAGGTATAATGCAAGTGGCGTGTTCCCTATTGCAGCGATATGTTTTTCCTATCACTCACCGGCGCGCAAGCCGTGAGAAGCGCCCACGCAGAGGAGTATCATGGAGTTGGCCCAGCTCAGAGCATTTCTTGAGGCCGCGGAGCGCGGAAGCTTTCGGCGCGCCGCCGAGGCGCTGTATCTAACGCAGCCCTCTTTGAGCGCTCGTGTGCACGCTCTGGAGGAGGATCTTGGCGTATTGCTGTTCCACAGGATGGGCCGCGGCGTGCGCCTGACTGAGATGGGGCGCGCCTTTCTCCCCTTTGCGGAGCGGGCTATGGAGGCGCTGCGTCAGGGCCGGGACGTGATCGACAGCGCCCGGGACGCCTCCGGGGGCGTGCTCAACATGGCGTCGGCGCGCGCCATCGGCACCTATACACTGCCCTCCATCCTGGAGAAGTTCAGGTTCAGATACCCTAACATCAAGGTGCACATCAACATCGGCCGCTCCTCCGACGTGCTGCAGATGGTGGTGAACGAGGAGGTGCAGTTGGGACTGGCCCGCGCGCTGACCGACCCGGACGTTGTGACCTTCCGCCTCTATGACGAGGAGATAGCGCTGGCCACCAGTCCGGACCACCCCTTCGCCATCCGGGGCGCAGCCAGCATCTACGAGGTAGCGCAGGAGCCCCTTATCCTGTACGACCGTGAGTCCTCATACTTCGTGCTCATAAACCAGGTGTGCCGCGCCGCGGGCATCTCTCCCAGGGTGGAGATGACCCTGGACAGCATTGAGGCCACCAAGCACCTTGTGGAGCTTGGTATGGGCGTATCCTTCCTCCCGCGCAGCGGTGTCCGTCATGAGGTGGAACGAGGCAGCCTGTGCCTTATTCCCCTCACCGAGGGTCATCAGGTATCTCTGCCTACCGCCGTGATGGTGCGCCGCGCCCAGCACTACAGCCCGGCCGTCCTGGCCTTTATGGACGTGCTACGGGAGATGTATGACCTGGATACTTCGTTGCTGGAGGGGATGGGAGCGCCGACGGAAAACGGCCAGATTGACGCGCCCTCAGAAGTGCGAACATAGGCGGCGTGGTCTATAATAGGGTGAATCGGGGCGTAGCGCAGATGGTAGCGCGCCACGTTCGGGACGTGGAGGTCGCTGGTTCAAGTCCAGTCGCCCCGACCAGTTTGATGCACATCCACTCGCGTCCTTAAGCCATTCGGCATGGGGCCAAATCGGTCTGTTCCATCCTAGAGGCATTAGGTCTATAATGTCTCAAAACAATCTTGAGTCAGGAGGTAACTATGGCCTTTACGAAAATTCACCACGTGGGGCTGGTAAACGGGGACCTGGATCACGCTCGACACATCCTGGAAGCGGGCTTTGGCCTCTCCCTGGATGAGCACCGGACTCCCTCGCCGGGCATACCGGGGTACGACGGCACCACCGTATTGCAATTCCCAATAGGAGAGATGTACTACGAGGTGGCGAAGCCCGGCGACGCCGACAGCGAACCCGGCCAGTACCTGGAGTCCACCAACGGACGAGGCGGGATGTACTACCTGTCGATAGCCTCCAACGACATCGCCGCGGACGTCGCGGGCCTGCAGAGCCGGGGCGTCAATATTAAGGGCAGTTGGGACGGCAGCGGCCCGGTGTGGCTGAACCCGGAGACCACTCTCGGCCTGCGGCTCCAGGTAACGCCGGATGAGCCCTACTACGTGCATCCCTTCTACAAGGGCAACGGCACCTGCATGGGCATGGCCCACATCGGCCTTGCGGGTAGAGACCCGATTGAATCCAGGCACTTCTGGAGCGACATCTTCGGCATTCGAGAGGACCAGACCTCCGAGCGAGGCAGGGAGGGGCCGGACCCCAACCGGGAGCGCCGGGCGGCCGCCGACGACCCCGTACACATTCTGGAGTACGTCATCGGCGGTACGGTTATTGAGATAAGCCATCCCACTACCACCGACAGCGGCACGGCCAGGCTGGTGGCCCAGAGGGCTACCCTCGGCGAGGTGTTCCACCACACGGCCCCCTTTGCTCCCGACGTGCACAGGTTTATTGAGCAGGCTGTGCCGGCCGGCATGGAGCAGATCGGCAGCATCCCTCCCAGAGAGGTTACCACGCGGGCGACGGCGTGGTTCCATCCCAGGGCGTGCCTTGGTATGCTTCTGGAGCCTTGGAACCGGCTGCCGGGAGAGGACCACTACAGACCGGTCTAACACAGATACAGAGGTCTGTTCCGGTCCGGGGCGCTTTCCAAAGTCACCCTGAAGAGTTTGCGGGGAGGCAGTCACAGACCCTCCCCGCGTTCCGGTACAGGAGCGCACCCGCCTGGGACGGTCATTGCCAGGAGAAGTCAACTAATTTCGGAAGGAGACAAGAATGATACGCGCCTTGGGAGATAAGAAGCCAAGGATACATCCCACCGCCTTTGTCAGCGAGGCCGCATATGTTGTGGGAGACGTGGAGATAGGAGAGGGTTCCAGCATATGGCCCGGCACCATCATCCGCGCCAACAACCACAAGATAAAGATAGGCAAGTACGTCAACATCCAGGACAACTGCATGATCCACGCGGACGCCGAATGCAGCTATGGCGACTACGTTACTCTGGGACACCACGTAATGTGTCACGCAACGACCGTGGAGGACCACTGCCTTGTGGGTAACGGCGCCACGGTGAACGGCCACGCCATCATAGGTCATCACTCCGTCATAGCCGCAGGGTCGGTGGTGCTGGAGCGGGTGGAAGTCCCGGACCACTCCTTTGTGACGGGCGCACCCGGAGAAGTCCGCCGCCAGGTCAATGAGAGGCACCTCCAGATGCTGGACAATCTCCCGATGGGCTACTATCGCAACGGCCAGATATTCAAGGAGGCCGGCCTTCAGGACCCCGACCAGGAGAAGTTCACCGACCCCGACATGTTGTAGGCTGCGGAGAGCGCTTTCGGTTTGGCGCAAATCTGATTGAATGGCAGGGGCAGGTCTTGGACCTGCCCCTGCCGTTTGCGCCGCGCGCGCAGGTTGCGGCAGCGCCCATGCCAAGATATAATCGGCTGGGTACGCGGCGCCCACAAATGCATCCCACAGGAGCATATGAAATGAGGGTTTACTGGAGAGAGCACAGGACTGGGCAGAGGCTCATACTCGACCCCGAAACTGGTCAGGAGGAGGAGTGCGGAGGGGTCCGGCAAACGCCCAGAGGATTCGACGCGCTGGCAAAGACATTCGGCTACGACCCGGGACGCGCCCAGAAGGGCTTTGCAACCATGGAAGAGGCAAAGGCCTTCGTCGAGTCCTTTGAGCCGTGGGACCTTTTCGTGGGCAAAGCCGATGTGGACTTCGACAGGACCGTCCACCCGATGCCGGAGGATAAAGGCTAGTATCCGGCGCGGCGCGCCGTCTTGTATGGATTTCGGAGGTTGATATGCCTCTCTTTTGCGATGGGGAAGTCCGGGTGTACAAGACTTCCTGCGGCCCATTTGACAACAACTCCTATCTCCTGGTGTGCCCCCAGACCAACGAAAGTCTCATAATAGACGCGCCTATGGGCCCGGGAGAAGTGCTGGCCGAGGCCAAAGGCACGCAGGTGAAGGCTATCCTCATTACCCATAACCATCAGGACCACCTGGCAGGTCTGCAGGAGATGACCGATGCCACAGGCGCGCCGGTGATTTCCCACGGAGAAGACGCCTCCACGCTGCCGGTTGCCCCCAACTCCCTGGTGAAGGACGGCGACACCATCACCGCCGGCACAATAGAGGTGAAGGTCATACACACCCCCGGCCATACGCCCGGCTCGGTGTGCTATCTGGTCGGCAAGCACCTCTTCTCCGGGGATACCCTTTTCCCGGGAGGACCGGGTAGGAGCAGGACGCCGGAAAACCTTCAGGAGATCATCAAGAACATCACCGAGAAGCTCTACATCCTGCCGGACGATTCCGACGTCCTTCCGGGCCACGGTCAGGAATCCACCCTGGGAGTCTCCAAGGAGGAGTACCGCGTCTTCGCCGGAAAGAGTCACCCCGACGACCTGTGCGGGGATGTCCTCTGGCTGGAGAGCTGAAGGCCAAACTCGACACTCCCGACCCGCACAGCCAAGGGGCGCCGCGTCTACCAGGACCCATCAGGGGGATATAATGGAGAACCCTTCCCAGTCAATGCAGGCTGCTATCAACAACGGTGAGCACCTCATCTATCTCACGGTTTACCCCGCGGAATACAACCCGGACCTCTCCTATCCCATGATCGTGCTGCTGCACGGAATGGGGGCCAGCATGTACGACCTGGCCAACCTGGTCTCCTTCATAGACACCCAGGGCTACATATTCGTGTGTCCCAATGCTCCCGTTCCTGTGCAGGTCGACCAGGGCGTCCTGGGTTTCGCGTGGACTGTGCCGGGCAGCGACGATCCACAGGGTATAGAGCGGACCGAGGCGAAGTTCGATGGTTTCCTGCAAGAGGTCCTTCAGGAAAACCGGGTGGCAGAGGGCCAGGCTATAATGTTTGGCTTCTCCCAGGGAGGGAGCATGACCTATCGGTACGGGCTGAGCCACCCCGAAGTCTTTACCGGCCTGGTGGCCTTGGGCACGTCCATCCGAGACACTGACGAGATGAGACAGCGCCTTCCTACCCAACGCAATCAGAGTATATTCATAGGTCACGGTCTGCAGGACAACGTAGAGCGGGCTCGCGGCTCCAAAGAGTTCCTGGAAGCGGAGGGCTACACTCCCTACTACAGGGAGTACGACATGGGCCACGAGATAAACCAGGAAGTTATGACGGATCTGGTTCCCTGGATACAGAACGTATTGCCGCCGCTCCGGCCCAATGCAGGCCCACTCTCTGGCCTGATACTTCCCTAGCAGGCTGCTAGCGCCAATAAATGATTCGGAAGTAACATCCAATGGGCCATGTCTGGACAGCACCTACTACAAGTGGATTAGTGCTCACCTGATGTAAGGACCAGATGGGAACGAGTACGCAGCCTTTACCCAGAAGCGAGCCCAGGTGAAAACTTGTCCCTAGACGTTGGATTCGAGATGGTGGAATCCGTGCGAGCGGCTGACTGGCTCAAGGAACGGGCGGTTAACGTACCACCCCTCGGAGATTTAAGGTCTGGAGGGGCGGTGATACCGAAAGGGTTTGAAGCCTACGCACGGCTATTCCATCCGGCAGAACGTAAGGCTCCTGGCGAAAACCGGGAGCCTCTGCGTTGGGCGACAATAGCAGAATGGAACGGCAAGGCTGTGCATCCTCAAATGGGCTACACCGACATAGCAAATCTCATAGAACCACACGACCCTGTTCCGTGGGGAAGCCATCCAGATAGGATGTTGGGCAAAGAGGAAAGTCGGTCCCTGAACGCCGTACTAACCAAGTACACTACCACACCAGAACGCTGTTACTTCCTACTCTGGAGGGGCTACGGAGGGCTGCTAGAGGGCAGGCGGTGGAAAAAGGGTACTATACACCTACCCGACCGCAAAGGACAGGCATATGTGCTGTTCTCAGGCCCACTAGAATCACTACTGGCCTTCTACGGCCATGTGGACGGGCAACATTGGGGTCAGGCTCCTAACTACTGGTGGCCGGAGGATCAGTCATGGTTTGCAGCCTCAGACATAGACTCCTTCGACACCCTTGTAGGTGGAAGCCAGTCGTGCATAGAAGCTGTCCTGGGCAACACTGACTTGGAAGCACTAACTATTGGTCTGACGGATAAAGAAGAAATGCAGGCCCACTTTCCGGCCTGATACTTCCCTAGAACACCACCAGTGGGTCGTCCTCGGTTATGATGCGCTGCTCATTCTCCAGGGTCGTGCGAACGTGCTTGGGAAGCGCAAACAGCCCGTTGTGGGTCACGCCATCGTAGAATCGAAGCGACGCGCATCCTCGGTCGGCCAGCCTGCGGTCAACTTCCTGAACGTTCAGGGCCAGGGGATTCGGGCCAAGGGATGCCAGGTTGAAGCCCCAGTCGGAGGCGAATGACGGCACCATGATGTGATACGGGTAAACGTGGGGGAACACGCTCCAAAGGGTGTTGTTAATCGCTGAGAAGGCCTCCAGGTTCCCCACCATGCACGGCTCCGATTGCACCGCCATAAGGCCCTGGGGGTTAAGCCTCTGGGAGAGAAGGCGATAGAAGTTCTGGGTGTAGAGTAAGGAGGCGGGACCGGCCTCCTGGGGATCCGGCAGATCTATGATAATTACGTCGTAGGTGTCCTGGGTGGTCTCCAGGTATTCACGGGCGTCCCGGTGGTACAGCTCCGTTCTGGAGTCGTCGAATGCTCCGCGATGGTGATTGGGCAGGTAGCGTGCGCACACCTCCACCACCTCGCTGTCCAGGTCCACCATGACGGCGCGCTCTACCGTGTTGTGGGCCAGCGCTTCTCGCAGTGTAGCGCCCTCTCCGCCTCCCGCAATGAACACCGAAACTGGGTTCGGATGCGTCACCATAGCCGGGTGCACCAGGCCCTCGTGGTAGATGAACTCGTCCGCCTCCGCCGACTGGGTCTTGCCGTCAAGGAGCAAACACCGACCGTGTTGCAACGAGTCCACGACCTCGACCTCCTGGTAGGCCGTCCTGGTCGAAAAGACCCTTCCCCTTATGGCCATCATCTGGTAGAGGTTCGAGGTGATGTACTCCTGAATCCACTCGGTGTTGGAGTTGTCCATCTATATGCCCGCGGCCTATCGGGAGGATACGCCCGCCAGTTGCGGGAGGACGCCTCGTTGTATCTCTGTAACGGAGTGGTCTGCGCACTCAAGGCTGTCCACCACCAGCGCCACAGCGTCCAGTGGCCTGAACCCCTCGCCGCAGGTGAAGATGTCGACCGCAGCGTAGCCGTACTCCGGCCAGGTATGGATGCAGAGATGGGATTCGGCTATGGCGATAACCCCCGTTACTCCCTGGGGGCTGAATTGGTGGAAAGACTGCCCTATTACTGTGGCCCCGGTCTTCCGGGCTGCTTGCAAAAGTGAGTCTCGAATGTGCGGTAAGTCGTTCAGAAGGTCCCGATTACAGTCTTTGAGCTCCAGCAGTATTTGTGTACCTAGTGCATTCAATCACCCACCCTCCTGTAGGAAATTTACCAAAGCGTGATTATACCAGACTTACTCTCTTTGGCAAGCTCTTCTTGGGCTGCGTAAGGAAGCAAGCAAAACCTTGCAGATAAAGACCCGCTGAGACCGGGTTACGGCGCAGCGGGTCTGAACCAACTAATAGGCTTGGAGCGGCCAAATAGCAGCGCTATTTGCAGGCTTCTTTGTCGAAAGAAAACCTAGTGGCCGCCGCAGGCACAGCCGCCACCGCCACCGCCACAACCGCAGCCTCCTCCTCCGCATGCGCAACCGCCGGACTGGATGTTGGGGTTGTTAATAACAAACCCGCTTTTCATCAGGTCGTCCAGGTAGTCTATCTCAGCGCCTTCCATCATGGGAGCGCTGTCGGGGTCTATAAGGATCTGAACGCCGTCTGAGTTGACTATGGTGTCGTCGCTCTTGGCCTCTTTCTCCAGCGCCAGCATGTACTGGGCCCCGCCATTGGCGCCCGGCATCAGCACTACGCGCAGTGAAGAGCCTTCCTCTCCCTGCTCCACCAGGATCTCCTTAAGTTTCTCCGAGGCTAGGGGGCTAATGTTAATCATACCCGCTCCTTTCGGTCGAGGCCTAGGCCATGAATGAGTTTCGTCCAACTGAAGCCCGAAACTGAATCCTAACGATAGCACAGCCTACAGGGAGGCGTCAAGGGCTGCGCAGCACAGGAGAGAAGTGTAAAATAGACTAAAAATCTTACACGAATGAAGAGATTAGGCACTCCGTCAGGCGTAGAGCAGTACAGGATTAAGGGGGTCCTTTTCCTAACTAAGAGCAACCCAGAGCAGGATAACTACTGCAATGCGAACACCAACCCAGAACCCAGTTGCCGCCGCTGTTGTTCCTGTGCCTTATGCGCCAAGCATCCCTCCGCAGAAACCAGGACGCCTTGGACTTGTCCATTCGTCTCAGAGAGCAGTGCAGGCAGGGACAATGAGCACCGTGAGAGTACCACATATTAATTTCCTGTCTGAATTGTACCACACATAAACGCCGAAGCCATTGACATCCCCGGTAAAGGGGAGTAAAAGAGGTTGGCAAAGTAGGCAGACGCTTGCAAAGTCGTGACCGTCTTCTGAGCGTCCTCTTCGGGTGGGCCAACATCCGATACGAACTCCGAACCAAACAACACCAACACAAGGAGACTCAATGCGAACTCGGAACATTTTACTCGGTCTTATGATGGCCTTGGTCTTGATGATTGGCTCCTCTAGTGTGTACGCGATTCACTACTCTACCGACGATCACTGGCATGTGGGTTTTTACGATTATCAGATCAGGTCATCCGTGCCTTCCAGCTGGCACGGAGCTATCAACGCTGCGGCAGCAAGTTGGAACGACAATTCGGATATGGGGCTTGGGGGAAATGCAAACTCCGTTAACTGGGTAAGCAGGGAGGCATTGCCATCGTCGTGTAGTGATTCAGCGATTGCCTGTGCCATGATTTACTCCGACAGTGGCAACCCCGATCACATTGGAATAGTAGATATATTCTTTAGCGAGGATGAAGATTTTGGAACCGGCCTAGCGAATTGTCTTTTGGGTCTCTACGATGTTCAGGAAGTTGCGGCTCACGAATTTGGCCACGCCGCCGGTCGGCTTGACCACAGCCCACATGTTACTTCAGTAATGTTCGAACACGCATTGCCGGGTTGTACAAGAATCCCCACCGCCCATGACATAAATAGTATGAACAAGCAACTGGCTGGTAGTCATTAAGGAGGGAATCGTGAAAGCAAGAATTGTGATGTTTATTATCGTCACTTCGGTGGTGCTAGGGGCAGGTGGCCTTTACTACAATCTCACGGCCTCTAAAGGTTCGGCCTCAGACCCACAGCACGAGCGCAGCGGGACGGGGTTAATAGGTGGACCCCTTGCGCCAGTTCCATCCTTTGAGGATCTCGTGAGACACTCCGATGTCGTGGCGCAAGGCCGAGTTACCGCGAAGACAAGCAACCTAGAGTCCTGTTGTCCTTCTATGGCCGACCGACTGCCTGACTCGATGCCCGCGCCGGTCCGCCTAGTAGAGTCCGTGACGCTCAGCGTTGACAACACGCTCAAGGGCACTGCGGGGTCTGAGATAACGGTCAAGACAGAGAAGGAGGGCGGGAATGTGTGGGTCGAAGGTGACGAAGAGCGGGCACTTCTGACGTTTGAGGTAGGGGAGGTGTACCTGCTGTTCCTGGCAGAGCAGGACGACCACTACAAAGTCCAGGGCTTCGAGATGGGCAGGTGGACTACCGACGGGGACGCATTGACGCAGACCGATACGGGTGTCACCTTTAGTCGAGCGGAAATCGCCCAAAAGGTAGCCGAGCACATCGACTAGACCAGGGCCGTCAATCCCTTTCTCCTGATAACAACCCCGCCTACCGTTGGTAGGCGGGGTTGTTTCCTTCGTACACACCTCCTGACTCAAGACGGTGCCCCCCATAATGCGCCCGGTATCCTCGGCGCGTGTTAGTAATGCCAACGCCAGTTGGAATACAACTTCTTGCTCGCTCATTTCCTTCGACTGGCTCAGGGGTTGCCCCGTACTTGATACGGATATGAGCGGGCTGTCAGCAGACCCAAGAACATTCCCTCACCCCAGGGAGTCCAGGATGCCGCGCAGCTCGCCGGAGATGCAGGTGAAGATGGGCGTGTCCCGCTCCGTGTAGGGCCGCGCCTGGGACTCCCGGAGCTCCATCACCAGATCCAGGAAGTCCGACGGCGAGTCCGTCTCAAACCCCAGTACAAACTCCTGGTCGTCCAGGCCAAAGGAGTAGGTGGTGGTGATCTTCACGGACGGGTACTTGTGCCCGACGCGGATGTGCTCGTTCATCATTTCCTGGCGCTCCTCCGCGGGAAGCTGGTACCAATCGTGGGTCTTGACGAAGGGATATACGAATAGGTACTTCCTGCCTATCTGCCTGACTACGCCACCCGCGCCGTCCTGTCCGGGGTGACGGTGGCTCCCCACGTATGGAGAGCGCCGCGTCATTGCCAGGTAGGAGTAGGGTATCTCCAGATACCTGCCCAAGCCCGTCTTCCAAAGCTGCCCGGCAAGCTCCTGGAAGTCCTCCAGCCTGCGCGACACCTTCCAAAGGAGAAAGTCGCAGTCGCCGCGAATGCCCGTCAGGTCGTATGGCAGGACCGAGATCCCTGACGAGAACTCGTCCACCACGGCCGTGAACTCCTCCTTGTGCCGCTCCTTCTCGTCGGATTCGAGCCGCCGCCACATCGGGTCGAGCTTGTAAAAGTCGTACTTTACGTACTGCCTGTTCTGTTCTTCCATAGTGACCCTCCCTGAACCTATAATAATGGAGGATATTCATCGACTCAAGACCACGCGATCCACGAGAGGTCATATATGGCGCAAGAGATGCGGATAATAGGCATATCCGGACTGCCGGAGGTAGCCGAAGGAGACGACCTGGCGACCCTTATCTTTGAGGCCGCCCTGGGCCAGTCAACGCCGCTGGAGGCCGGCGACGTCGTAGTCGTCACGCAGAAGATAGTGTCCAAGGCGGAGGGCGCGGTGGTAGATCTCAGAGACGTGACGCCGTCGCCACTGGCGGAGGAGTTTGCCCGGCAGTGGGACAAGGACCCGCGCCACGTAGAGGTGGTGCTCCGAGAGACAAAGCGGGTGGTGAGGATGGAGAGGGGCGTGCTGATTGTCGAGACCAAGCACGGCTTCGTCTGCGCCAACGCAGGCGTCGACGCCTCCAACGTGCCCGGTGAGGAGAGGCTGTCCCTGCTCCCCAAGAACCCGGACGAGTCCGCACACCGTATCAGAAGCGGCCTGATGGAGCGCGCAGGCTTTCCGGTGGCCGTGATCATATCCGATACCTTCGGCAGGCCCTGGAGGATGGGCACCACCGACGTGGCAATAGGCATTGCCGGTATGCATCCATTAAGGGACTACCGCGGAGAGGTAGACCCCTACGGCTACCCCCTGCGAGTGAGCGTGTCCGCCGTAGCAGACGAGATAGCCTCGGCGGCGGAACTGGTTGCGGGCAAGCTGAGCATGGTGCCAGTCGCTATAGCCAGGGGCTTCGTCTACCCGCCCGATGAAGAGGCCGGAACCAGTGACCTCATAAGGGACGCATCCCTGGACATGTTCCGCTAGCCACCGTATCAAGCGCAGGGCAAGCTCCGTCCTATCCGCTCATGCAGCCGGCGAAGAACGCGGCTCAGCCGGACCGACGGAGCCATCCCCATAGCGACAGCCCCGTCTCGAACGCAAAAACTCAGCGCCCGGCGTATTTTACACCGGGCGCTGAGCACGTTAACCGCCGTGATATACCTTGGCCGTTACTCTATGGCGTCTACCGCCCCTTCCAGTTGGGAGCGCGCTTCTCTGCGAAGGCCCTGGGACCCTCGAGCCTGTCCTCGCTATTGGCGACCTTCTCCGTCAAAGGCCTGTTCAGCGACTTCAGGTGGTCCAGGAGGGTAACCCCATCCGGAGTCGGAGTCGGAGGGTTCATGTGAAGCTGGACTCCCTTCTTGAGGGCCTGAACCGCCAGGGGAGCGCACAGCTTCAGGATCTCGGCCCTTCGCTCCGCCTCTGCCATCAGAGCATCCCTGTCCGGCAGAAGCTGCTGCACGAAGCCTATCTCGTGCGCCCGCTGGGAGGTGATGTGGTCGCCGGAAAGGATGATCCACATGGCCTCTCCCAGGGGAACGAATCCCATCTCCAGCGTGTCCATCGAGTTAATGGGCGTCAGGCTGCGGAGCGGCTCCGGCATCCCGAAGCGGGACTTCTCCGTAGCGAGCCGGATGTCGCAGCGCGCCGAAAGCTGCATCCCGCCGGCCAGGGCGTACCCGTCGACTGCTGCGATAACAGGCTTCAGACAATCACTGACCTTGGACAGACCGCTTCTGGCCTGCTGAGGGGCACCCTGCCCTACCGTACGGTCGCGCTCGGCCGTCTCCTTCAGGTCGGCGCCGGCGCAGAAGGCACGTCCGCCCCTGCCGGTCAACACCACAACCAGCACGTCGTCGTCGTTGGTGGCTTCATCGAACGCTAGATAAAGCCCATTCTGCACGCCGGTGCTCAGGGCGTTCATCCGCTCGGCGTTGTTGATCTCCAGCCAGGCGACCCGATTCCTCACCTCGTAGTCCACCAATTCGAAAGTCTTGACTGCCATAATGTTACCTCCTTCTATGTCTGGTTATCCAACCTAGCGTCAGCATGGTGTGAGTATATGCCCGCTTCAGAGAGAACGTCAACCATATTTGCGATAGCCGTCGCTATATGTAGCACAATTGACGACTATCAGCTCATCTTATGCTATTCCTGGTATTTTAAGTAGAAGGGCATTGGTCCCGGGTGGCGCCTCAATTTGAATCTCGAGACTTATTCATCTCATCTAAAGGAAGATCCCCACACCCCCACAAGCAATAACTCAGGCGTAGGAATAAGACGATGATGAGTAGTGTCTGCAATGAGATTCAAGCTCTGCAAAGTGAGCGCCCCCAAAAGATACACACCCTCGGGCCCGAATATGATGGAACTCGTGCGCTCCAGTCCTTCCCAACGAAATCGCGCTTCGCCCATTGGATACTTCTGTTTACGGCCATCAGCTAGTGTAAATTCACACTCGCTATCCGAAGTGATGCCTAGTTGATGGAATAGCGATGCCGGGAACATCGAACAAAATGCTCCAGTATCAACCACAGCCTCAATCTCTTCAAACTTTCTATCTATGGGATGACCGACCTCGATCTTCGTCCGAAATAGACCCATCACACACCTCCAAGTTACTCTAAACCCAGTATACCGCAGGCCAAATCAGGGAGACCAGTCCCTAGCTTGTGTTGACGCGCAACCGCGCGGGTAGTATCGTAGCCAAAGTTGGCCTCGAGATTGAGTGTCGGAAGTCTCAGCGCTGAAGACGACCATGAGCAAGCAGATAGCAGCGGTATTCCGCGAAGAAGAGGGCGCGCTGGAAGCGGCGCAAATGCTGAGCGACGCGGGGTACACCCCGTCTGATTTGAGCGTATTCTCAAGATATGGACTGCGCTACCCTCACCTGCCCCTCATGGCCAAGCCGGTATTTGTAGAGAGGTTTGTTAAACGACCGGAGAAGGCCCTGGGCCGCGCTCTGCACGGGGCCATCGTCGGCGCGCTGCTGGTGGGAGGCCTGTCCCTCATATGGATTTTCCTGGCCTTCGACCACTGGGCCATGCAGCTGTTCCTTGCCAGCACCATGTGGAAGTTCGGCGTCTTCGTAGGGGCATTCGTCGGTGGGGTTATGGGCGCGCAGATGGGGCTGGAAGAAGGGCTTGCCGACCGTTTCAACCGTCATCTGGCGCTGGGGCACATCCTGCTGGCGGCGCGGGTAGAGGCCACAAACGCGCCTGAGGTACGCGGCATCCTGATCGAGAGCGGCGCTCTGAGTGTCCAGGACGCAGAGGGCAGTTTCATAGGTCAGGGGCCTGAGAAAGCTCCCAGACCCCTGACTATCAATACGCCTGAGTCCTGAGAAGGACTTAGCCTCCGTTCTGAACGCTCTGGCGAAAGCGATAGTAGTCAACCATCTTCTTCACCGCCTTGGCTGCGCGCGTCGGCGTCGGGAACGTGGGAATGCCCAGGTCCATCATCATGCCGTCCACCTCTTCAATCTGCGCGCTGTCGGCATAGGGAGTGGGGGTCCAGAACATCGCAAGAAGCGGCTTGCCGGCCTTTACGCAGGCCGCCTTGTAGGCCTCCAGCTCCGACCTCAGCTCAGCGTCATCCCTTCGCCTGGCGGCCTGGACGCCCCTGAGCATGCCAATTATGTTCACATTGGCGTCGTTGGCCAGGAGGTCCAGGATGGACTCCAGGTTGCTGCGGTTCATGCCGCCGATGTCCACCGGGTTGAAGAAGCTGGCGCCGATCAACTGGAAGAATTCCCCCATCGCCTCCAGTGTGGGTTCCGTCAGTCTGAGCACCTCAAGCCCCGCCCTGGAAAAGTCGTCGCTCATGGACACGGACTGCCCGCCGCTGCCGCCGATGATTCCCATCTTGTCTCCGGTGGTGGGGGTCAGGAATGTCAGCGCCTTGGCAGCGTCAATCGTCTCCTCAAGGGAGTCGGTGCGTATGGCCCCGGACTGCCGCACGCCGGCGTCCCAGACCTCCAACGAGCTGGTCAGAGAGCCTGTATGAGACGACGTCATTCTGATGCCGGCCTCCGTCTGGCCGCCCTTCCACACAATCACGGGCTTCTTGGGAGTGACCTCCCGAAGAGCGCTGAAGAACCGCCTGCCGTCCTTGGGCCCCTCGATGTAGGCACAAATCACGCTGGTGTTGGGGTCCTCGGCAAAGTACTGAAGCAGGTCCGGGCTGTCCAGCAGAATGGCGTTCCCGAAGCTGATGCTCTTATTGACGCCGAGCCCGCTGCCCTGAATGCCCGCGGTCATCGAGCTGGCGTGCGCGCCGCTCTGGGAGATGATGGTGACGTTGCCAATCTTCTCCACGTCCTGCCCCGGCCCGAAGCGCATACCAACGTGGGGGTTGAAGACGCCCATGCAGTTGGGGCCTATCACCAGAATCCCGGCATCGGTGGCCATCTGGTGGATCTGCTCCTGCAACTGGATGCCCTCTTCCTCCTTGGACTCGCCGAAACCGGAAGTGAAGAAGTGGACGGTGTTGACGCCCTTGGCTATGGCGTCGGTAAGAACTCTAGGGGCAACCCGCCGAGGGACGGCGACGACCACGTAGTCTATCGGTTCAGGTATCTCCATAAGGCTGGTGTAGTTGTCAAAGCCCAACTCCTCGATGCCGGGGATCTCGTTGGGGTCAAGCTGCACCGAGTAGACCTTCCCCTTGAAATCAGTCATATTCTTGAGCCAAGAGTAGTCGGCGTCCTTCTTCGCTCCTACGACAGCGACGGTCTTGGGGTTCATCGCTGCATCCATCTGTTCCTTGGTTACGACCATACTTACCTCCCCGTGATTTGGGAATTATGGAGAACATAACCGTTCTCCCACTGCTGCCCGCCTTTGAATTTGAGGACAACGTCCATGAACGACAGGCGCGCATCGCCGCCGCACATAGCTTCCTCAACGATACCCGCGCGCCCCTTTTGTGTCAACCTGTACCATATCTCCTGAGAGAATAAGAGCCGATTGGATAAAGCGGGCGTTTGTGATAGTATGTGCCCATCAGAAGCCCTGCCACTCGTGGGGGAACCTCTCTAAACGCACATCTCCCAAATTCGTTGGTTTGGCAAAGGAGACGTATGGTCGCCACGCTTGGAAAGACCGAAACGCTGGAAAAGCTGCATCGGGGGATTTATCCGCGCAACATTGCCGTATTTGGGGCTGCGAGGCACAACCAGCACCGCTGGCTGAAGTCGCATCTCCCCTTTCACGAGAAGCATGGCAAGGTCTTCCACGTAAACATAAACGAGGAAGAGTGGCCCGGCGCTGACGAGCTCGGAGTCCAGAACTATCGCAGCATCCTGGACATAGAAGAGCCGATTGACTACGTCACAATATCCGTTCCCCGCAAGATTGTGCCCAGGCTCGTAGCGGACTGCATAAAGAAGGACGTGGCCCTCGTCCACATCTTCACCGCGGGCTTCGAGGAGTCGGGTGAGGAGGAGGGAATACAGTTGGACCACGAGATCCGGGATATGGCCAGGGCGTCCGGCCTCCTCATAATGGGCCCCAACTGCATGGGGCTCTTCAACCCCGCAATAGGAATCAGGCAGTCGGAAGGCGAGTACCACGGTGAAAACGGAGGCTTTGCATACATCTCCCAGAGCGGGTCGATGGCGTCCGGCATGGCAATGGAGGCCAACGCCTACGACGTGAAGATGAGCAAGTGCATCAGCATGGGCAACGGCATGATCCTGGACGCGCCGGACTACATAGACTACCTGGTACAGGACCCGGACACCAAAGTGATCGGGCTGTACCTGGAGGGCCTGCGCGACCCGGGCAGGTTCTTCAAGAGCCTTCAGGAGGCCACAAAGAAGAAGCCGGTCCTGGTGTGGAAGGTGGGCCTGACGGAGGACGCCGCCAGGGCTACGGAGGCCCATACAGGGACTTCATTCATAAGGGAGGACCTGTGGCAGTCCCTGCTGGCGAGATGTGGCGCCATTTCCATTGAGAGCCAGGAGGAGATGATAGACACGGTGAAGGCGCTGGAGCTCGTGCGACCTTTCACAGGCTTCAACGTAGGGCTTTACGCGAACACCGGCGGACACTCCACGGACATGGCCAACGTGTTCTCCAAGAACGGCTTCAAGATTGTCCCACTGACGGAGAGCTCCTACGAGGATCTTCGCTCCTTCTACAACATGATCGGTGGCAACTACGTCAATCCAATTCAGCAGGCCCCTGCGGAGCACCACGAAAGGATTATCAAAATCCTCAGCCAGGACAACAACGTTGACGCAGTGGTGATAGAGCTCCAGGTCAACCGCCTGGCCGCGGAGCCGGATTTCCTTGATGACCGCATCAGAATATTCAAGGAGACCCAGGCAAGCTCTCCCAAGCCTGTTGCGGCGATTGTGACCAACGCCTATCCAAAGCTTGATCCCGCCACTGAGGAGGGCATCAACAAGCGCTTCAGCCAGGAGGGGATCCCCGCCTTCCCCAGCTTTTTGAGCGCCGCCAGAGCGATGAGAAAGGTGGCGGAGTACTACACCCTGAAGAGGTACGTGGACGACTAGACGCTCTGCCGGCAGGGGCGCGACTAGCCAATGAGGTTGCTCCGGCAGGGAGGCCCGTCACGAAGAGATAGTCATGCACGGTCGCATGGGTCGCGGCAGACTAGTTGCGCGGCCCTGATACTCAGCAATGCCGACAGAACCAACGGAGGCGAAGAATGCCTATATGGGAGTACAGGATAGTTCGACTGGGACCCCTCTCAGAGCAGGAAGAGGCGCTGAACTCGTTGGGGGCTGACAGGTGGGAGGTGGTATCCATTGTGGCAGAGGGCAGCGAGTCCAGGGCATACCTCAAGAGGGAGAGTGTGTTCTCCATGTCAGCTATGCCTCCCATGCCTCCCCCGGAGATGTTCGAGGAGAGGCCTCCTACGATGACCAGGTCCTCAGTACCCGTAATGCAGACTCACGCCACGCTGAGGCTATCGGCCAAGGACGACCCTGCGGTAGTCGGCTGGCTGGACTCCGGGCTGGACCTGGACGAGACTTGCGCGGGAATCTCCATAGCCATCGATGGGGAGGTGCTGGTGTCGTCCGGGGAAGCGGTGGACTCAGAGGGATCTCCCACAAGCATGGCCCTCAATCCGGCCATAGGCGAGGAGTTGCCCAAAGGCTGCATCGTGGTCAAGATCGGAGAGCACGGCGCTGTGGAGCCTGTGCACTTCTCCGGTTTCCTGGCCTCCGCAGACAAGGGCCGCCTGTACGTGACGATAAACGACGACGACTATGAGAACAACGATGGCGAGTACACGGTAATAGTCTCAGTGCTATAGGCTCTGCTTTACGAAGGACGGGGGCTGTGATAGAATTGCCACCAGCCTTACTGAAGGCGGGGTAGTTTTGTGCGAGTAGTTGCCGGAGAAGCAAAAGGAAGGCGCATCGGAAGCCTGAGGAGGTTGGGGGCGCGTCCCACTACCCAGAGAGTTCGTACTGCTCTCTTCTCTATTCTGGAGTCCTTTGGCATGGAGGGTAAGCGAGTGGTAGACCTGTACGCCGGCACAGGCACACTGGGTATCGAAGCCCTGAGCCGGGGAGCCTGCCAGGCCGACTTCGTGGAGGTCAGCTCCAGGAGGTGTTCCCTGATACGCGACACCCTCAGTTCCCTGGGCTATTCCGGCATAGCCTCGGTGCGCTGCATGAAGGTGGAGAAGGCCATAAAGTCTCTGGGCAAGTCCTACGACTTCGTGCTGATGGACCCCCCGTATACCCTGGGGCCCGTCCACGACGTGCTGGAGGAGGTCGTAGCCCTGGCCAAAGAGGGGGCGCTCGTCGTCGCAGGACACTCATCTCGCCATACCCTTGAGCCCAGATACAACGGACTGGAACTGATCCAAGAGCGCCGGTACGGGGACACGGTGTGTTCCATATATCGGGAAGGAGGAAGTCCATGGTAGTCGCAATATACCCCGGGAGCTTCGACCCCATAACCTACGGACACATAGACATAGCAACCAGGGCCGCCAGCATCTTTGACAAGCTCTACCTTGCTATGGTGTACACCAAGCCAAGCAAGTCCATGATGTTCACCACTGAGGAGAGGGTGGAGCTTTGCAGGGATGCGTTGTGCCACCTCCCCAACGTGGAGGTGCTCTCCTATACCGGGCTTACCGTAGACTTGGCCCACAGGCTGGGCGCCATGGTAATGGTCAGGGGACTGCGAATGGGGTCAGACTTCGACTACGAGTTTGAGATGGCCTTGAACAACCAGAAGCTCGCTCCGGATATAGACACCCTGTACCTCATGGCCAACCTGGAGCACATATACATGAAGTCAAGCCTGCTGAAGGAAATTGCAGCCAACCAGGGCGAAATAAGACACCTGGTGCCTGAGAATGTGGCGGTATCCTTGAGGGAGAGATACCGTTCCCTAGAATAAGAGTCCCTCGGAGAAGGGGGTGTGTCATCGATATTTACGCTCTTATAGATACGTTGGACGAGCTGATAAGCTCCGGAATATGGATGCCGGGTACAGGGAGATTCCTCATAGACAGGGACAAGCTGGCTACGGTGTCGAACCAGTTAAGGGAGTCCGTACCCGTAGACCTCAAGGAGGCGCAGGAGCTGATCCAGATGAGGGACAGGGTAATAAACCAGGCCCTGACGGAGGCCAACCGCGTCAAGTCCGCCGCAGATGAAGACGCCAAGATGCGCGTTGCCGAAAGCGAATTGATCAGGGACGCTCAGAATCAAGCGGACACGATGATTCTTGAGGCGCAGAGCAGAGCCGAGAGGGTGTTGAGTGATGCCGAGGCCAAGGCCAGAGCGCGCGTAGATGGTGCCGACAGCTATGCCTTGGAAACGCTGCAACAGCTTGAGGAAGACCTGACCGAGACCGTCAGCACGGTGCGCCGAGGCCTGGAGTCCCTCAACTCTCAAAGAGAGAAAAACTCAGCCTAACGCCACTTATACTTGTTCTCTCCGGGATGAAGCTCTCTAGGCAGTAGGCTTTGTGGCCCTGACGCGAACGCTGGCCAGGCTCCTCTTCCACTCCTCACCTTCTGCTACGCTGCGTCGGTAGGGCGACTGCTCAATTATATCTACGTCAGAGAAGCCGGCCGTGTCCATCCGGCCCAGGTAGATGCTCTTAAGCTCCGCTCCGCCTACACAAGATACCCACATATCCTGGTCCAGGCGGATCTCCTCGGGCAGCTCCTCTTCCAAGACCATGTCTGAAACGTAGAGTCGACCGCCGGGCTTCAACACTCGGAAGGCTTCCTGGAAGACCTTGTCCTTGTCCGGGGAGAGGCAGATGACGCAGTTGGAGATAATCACGTCTACCTGGTCGTCGCCCAGGGGCAGCCTCTCTATCTCGCCCAGGAAAAACTCCACGTTCTGAACGCCCACCTTGATGGCGTTGCCCCTGGCAAGGCTGACCATGTCCATGGTCATGTCCACACCCAGGGCCATACCCTCCGGCCCCACCTGATGCGCTGCCAGAAAGCAGTCGATCCCTCCGCCACTGCCCAGGTCCAGGACGCGCTCACCGAGCCGAAGCTCAGCCAGGGCAACCGGGTTGCCGCACCCCGCCGATGCGGCGACGGCCTCCATCGGCACGGCCTTCAACTCGGAAGCTGAGTAGAGAATCGGCGGGATTATAATCTCTCCGGCGCTGCAACACGCTGATGCGCTCTGGGCCTTGCTGCCATAGCGCTCTTGAACCGCCAGCTTGATGTTCTCTGCTTTCAAAGTGCTCATTTTGTCCCTCCGTTGGATATTATGGCACAACAATCACGCAGTGAGAAGGGGAGCGACCGGAACGGGTGCAGTAGAATCCCCACCGTCATTCCCGACCCTGATTGGGAATCCACAACCGCCCCACGCTTATGAGGCATCCGTAGAACCACTCGAGCGAGGACATTATATCCTCCGTAGGGGCGGTTCGCGGAGCCTGTCCCAGAATGATGAATTGGTGACTATTGGTGAGTCGGTCGTGCCAAGTCCGAGTCTGTTGTCACAGTCGGAGCGATGTCTTGACCGTCATTCGATCTTGCAGGCGGCGCGGATTAGGAGACATGGTTGGTTAGGCCGTCGTCGGTCACCCCCTCATGGCCCTGCTATCGCCGCCTGCGCCCATCTCTGGTTCCACCTGGGTCTGCCCCGGTCGCGCCATACGCGCCACAGGGTGCGCAGGTTGAAGCTCGTGGCCAACAAGACCCATTCGGCCGACACATTGACAATGCCACGGAGCAAGAACCGCCGAGCGCCCTGTTGCTCTTTGAGGATCCCAAAAGCCGGTTCTGGCAGTTGCTTACGCTGCTTGTACGCCTCTTTGGCCTCCTCAGTAGACATCCATACCCGATGACGACGCAGGACAGCTTCGTGAGGACCTACCTCCAGCCCACGCCCATGACGCCCATCCTTGGTGCAGACCCCGAAGGCCGGACACACCTGGCAGACGGCTCCGGAGGCTCGGTACAGACGCATGAGCGTTCCCCTGGTACGCTTGAGTCGGGTGAAGCGCAGTATCTGGCCCATGGGACAGGTGTAGCTATCCATCTGCTCATCGTAGCAAAAACGGTCCTTGTGGTAGGGGTGTTCAAGGGCCTTGTGCTGCGACTCCGGCATGATCACCTGTTGTTCCCGTTGGGCGCACGACTCCAGGTTGGCGCCGGAGTGATAGCCCGCATCGGCCAGCGTTGCCTCCGCCCTGTCTCCAATCATCTCCTCGGCTTGCTCCAGCATTGGAGTCAACTGACCACTGTCGTTGGCCTCACACACCACCTCCGCTGCGGTGATGACTAGCCCCGTGCCTTCGCCGGCGCCCGGCTCCAGTGGCGAGACCATCGCTTGGGCATTGTAAGCAGCCACGATGCCTCCACCAGCCTTCATCAGACTCGCATCACCATCGGTAAGATTGATACGTTGCTGTCCCTCTTCACCTGCAAGTTGTTCCATTGCCTGCTGCACCTGTTCTCTCAGCGCCTTGTTCTTGGCAAGCTCCTCCGGCAGACGCACAGAGACAGCGTCTTCCCCAGCCTCGTTCTGCGCCTCAATATCACTGATCGCCGCGTCCACCCGCTTCAGCAACCGTTGCAACCCTTCAGCATCAAAGCTCCTATCCTTCGCTGCATTGGCAGCTATCTTCGTCCCATCCACAGCCTGCACCGCCAACTCCACCAAGCCCATGGCCACCATCGTGCGCACCGTTCGCTTAAAGAGCCTTCTCATCGCTCCACGATGGTCTCTGTAGAACCGCCACAGGGTATTGTGGTCCGGGTGCTGCCAAGCTGTCAGCCAAAGGTACGGTATCTGGTCTCGGCAGGCCGCCTCCAGCTTGCGGCACGAGCGCACGCCGGTCATGAACCCATACAACCACACGCTCAGCAGCCCGCGAGGATGGTACGATGGCGCTCCCAATGCCTCACCATCTATCTCAACTCCCAACTCAGACCATCCCGAACGCTCCAAAGCGTCCACAAACTCCGCCACAAACCGCACCGGATGGTCTTCGGGCACAACTTCCTCCAGTGTAGGAGGAAACAACCACGGCTGCTCTCGGTTCAGTGGGCGACGCGGCATTGAACTCTCCATCAATCAATTCTTGGCCACAATTCTAACCCGTTTCACCCACATCCGAAAATACACACCCTTTATGAGACAGGCTCCGCGAACCGCCCCTACCCCCACCATTCCGAGCGCCAACATCTAACCACCATCCTGGTCGGATAAGTCTGGAAGGCAATCCAATCTCGCAGGTTTCTTTGCCTTAGACTGGCTGGATGGTATAATCCACATACTGGAGATTACCTTGAGCCTGCAAATTTCCGTTATCGGCGCCGGCGAACCACCCATCGAAGCCATACCATTGGCGGAGGAGGTCGGACGTGAGTTGGCCAGACGTGGGGTGGTCCTGATAACGGGCGGTCTGGCCGGCATTATGGAAGCCGCGTGCCGGGGGGCCAAGGAAGCCGGTGGCCTCACTGTGGGCATCCTGCCCGGCAGCGACCCGTCCGACGCCAACTCCTACGTGGACATCCCCATCTGCACCGGAATAGGCTACGCCCGGAACATCGTTGTGGTGAGGTCTGGGCGAGCAGCTATCGCCATAGCCGGGGCCTACGGCACTCTCTCGGAGATAGCCCACGCCCTGGGAGACGGCATCCCCGTCATTGGATTGAACACCTGGTCTATCGCAAGGAACGGGAAAGAGGACGACAGCATTATCCTGGCCCACAGCCCTGTCGATGCCGTGGAGAAGGCCATTGAGGCCGCCAGGAGCCGAGATGCGGCGCTGGCCGCAAGCGGGAGCAAGCTGTGAGCGGCATAAAGAACGTCACGGCTAGGGAGATCCTTGACTCCAGGGGCAACCCCACCGTTGAAGTGGACGTTACCCTTGAGGACGGCTCCCGAGGTCGGGCGGCAGTGCCCTCCGGGGCCAGCACAGGCGCGCATGAGGCCGTGGAGCTGAGGGACGGCGACAAGGCCCGTTACGGCGGCAAGGGCGTCCTCAATGCAGTAGCAAATGTTAACGACGGGATTGCTCCGGCCATCGCAGGTATGTCCGCACTCGACCAGCGGGCCCTCGACGAGACGCTCGCGAGCCTGGACGGCACCCCCAACAAGCGAAAACTGGGCGCAAACGCTATTCTGGGTGTGTCTCTGGCCGCAGCCCACGCGTCCGCTGCCTCCGGAGGTATTCCCCTCTACCGACACCTCTGCGCCGACTCCCCTACCCTTCTGCCCGTGCCCATGTTCAACATCCTGAACGGTGGCAAGCACGCCCAGGACTCAGCCGACTTCCAGGAGTTCATGGTTTTGCCGACGGGCGTCGGCTCATTCCGGGACGCCTTCAGAGCCGGAGCGGAGATCTACCAGTCCCTGAAGGAAGTGCTGATGGGACGAGGGTACAGCACCAACGTGGGAGACGAGGGCGGTTTCGCCCCGTCGCTGCCCTCCAACAAGGATGCAGTAGAGTCGGTCCTGGCAGCCATCGAGAAAGCGGGGTACAGGCCCGGTGTGGACTGCTTCATCGGTCTGGACGTGGCCGCAACAGAGCTGCTCCAGGACGGAATGTACGTCCTGCCTCGCGAGGGCGTCTCGCTGTCCAGCCAGCAGATGGTCGATTTCTACGCCCAGTTGGTGGACGCCTACCCGATCATCAGCATCGAAGACGGTATGGCGGAGGACGACTGGGACGGCTGGGGACTCCTGATGGAGAGGATGGGCGACCGGGTGCAGCTTGTGGGAGACGACCTGTACACAACCAACACCAATCGAATGCTGAGGGGTGTCCAGGAGCGGGCCAGCAACTCGATTCTGGTAAAGCTGAACCAGATAGGCACTCTGAGCGAGACCCT
Organism: Dehalococcoidia bacterium; assembly: GCA_965218945.1. Classification (GTDB taxonomy): domain Bacteria; phylum Chloroflexota; class Dehalococcoidia; order Lucifugimonadales; family UBA2985; genus DAOUJW01. The sequence continues at coordinate 589,522 of OZ244718.1, read as the reverse complement.
GGACGCCATTGAAATGGCCGGAGCGGCCGGATGGAGCGCCGTCATCAGCCACCGCTCCGGGGAGACCGAAGATACCACGATAGCAGACTTGGCCGTAGCTACGGGCGCAGGCCAGATCAAGGCCGGCGCGCCGGCCCGCAGCGAGCGGGTGTGCAAGTACAACCGCCTGTTGCGCATCGAGGAGGAACTGGGAGCTAGCGCCCGCTATCCCGGGCGGGACGCCCTGCCGGTTTAAGAAGTGCATTCATTCTGAGATCATAGAAATCGTTAGAAGGAGGCGCCCATGACCACGCGTATAGGCATCAACGGGTTCGGACGAATAGGACGGCAGGTGCTGCGGGCCTCGATGGAGCGGCACCCGGACAAGCTGGAGGTTGTTGCCGTCAACGACCTCACCGACGCCAAGACCAACGCCCACCTGTTCAAGTACGACACCAACTACGGCGTCTACCCCGGTACGGTGGCTGCTGAGGAGAATGCCCTCATCATCGACGGCAAAGAGGTGCAGGTGCTGGCCGAGCGCGACCCCGCCAGCCTTCCTTGGGGAGACCTTGGCGTGGACATTGTGGTGGAGTCCACAGGCATCTTCACCGACGCTGACAAAGCTGCCGGACACATAACCGCCGGCGCCAAGAAGGTCATCATTTCCGCTCCGGCCAGGGGCGAGGACGTGATGGTGGTCCTGGGTGTCAACCAGGAGAAGTACGACCCCGCTAGCCACAACATTCTCTCCAATGCCTCCTGCACCACCAACTGCATCGCTACTATGGTCAAGGTCCTCCACGACAACTTCACCGTGAATCACGGCCTTATGACGACCGTGCACGCCTACACCAACGACCAGCGCATTCTGGACCAGGCCCATGACGACCTGCGACGCGCCCGGGCGGCCGCCCAGAACATCATCCCGACAACCACCGGCGCGGCCAGGGCCGTCGGCGTCATTGTGCCAGAGCTTCAGGGCAAGATTCACGGCATGGCCCTTCGAGTTCCGGTGTCCACAGGCTCCATCACGGACTTTGTGGCGGAGGTGGACAAGTCGGTCAGCGTCGAGGAGGTCAACGCGGCCTTCAAGGAGGCAGCGAACACGAACCTCAAGGGAGTCCTGGAGTACAACGAGGAACCACTGGTGAGCACCGACATTGTGTACAACCCCCACAGCTGCATCTTCGACGCTCTCTCCACAATGGTGATGGAGGGCAACATGGTGAAGATCCTGGGCTGGTACGACAACGAGTGGGGCTACTCCTGCCGCACCGCCGACCTCTGCGCCTACCTGGTGGACCAGGGACTGTAGCCAGACAGGGTGATAGGTAATTAAAGTGGCTCCCACCGTTTGGTGGGAGCCACTTTGTTGATTGGTTTATCTGGGAACTGGGATTCCAGAGTCAGCCAAAGAACCCTTTGGGAGAGAAAGCAAGATGAGCACGGATTGGAACCGAGACTCCCTGGAATTCATACTTGACCACATTCGAGACGCGCCTGAGAAGCAGATTTAGCAATAGACACGCTCGATACGAAGATGATTCAGATAGTAAGGGCGTGGTCTACTTAGTACCCTTAGGCTTCCCACCCTTTTTGAAAACGTCTGGCGGTAGAGGCGGTGGTTTCCCATTGCTTTCGTCGCTCATAACCATATCCTCCGCCTCAATTATAGCACATATAAGGTGCGCTAAATTGCCCCGCCGTAGCTGCCTTGGTAGAATAGCCCTACTGTGGACAACCCTAACCCAAATGGACCGCCTTCACCCAACCTCCGCAACCTGATTCTGAACGCTCGCCGTCTGGCGCTTATCTTCGCTCCCGTCCTCATCCTGTTGCTGGCCCTGGCCCTGCGCCTCTTCGGCATCAACTGGGACCAGGGCGGCCTCTTCCACCCAGACGAGCGGGCCATCCTGTTTCGCGTCAACGACATGAGCTGGCCGCCCCTGTCGGATATTGGCGTGCTGCTGGACGTGGAGGAGAGCCCCCTGAACCCCCGGTGGTTTCCCTACGGCAGCCTTCCTCTGTACGCGGTCAAGATAGCGCAGACGCTCGTCTCTCCGGTAGTAGACCTGGACTTCCACGGCCTGCGCTTCCTGGGCAGGATGCTCTCCTCTCTGGCCGACGTGGGCACAGTGTTGATGGTGTTCCTCACCGCATCCCGCCTCTACGGACGACGAGTTGGCATTCTGGCGTCACTGTTAGCGGCTCTGGCGGTGGTGCACATACAGCTGAGCCACTTCTACACCGTAGACACCTACCTGACCTTCTTCATCACCGCATCGGTGTACTTCATGGTGCGCCTGATGCAGGAGGGCCGTCTGACAGACTCCGCCCTGTCGGGGGTATTCATCGGACTGGCGCTGGCCTCCAAGATAAGCGTCGCGCCGCTGCTCCTGGCCTGGGTGCTGGCCCACGCTCTCTACGCCTTCTCCGCGCCCGGGGAGAGATTCGCACTGGCGATTCCGTCTCGGTCTGCCCTGGCTCCGGTCATACGCAACCTGTTCATCGGGGGCGCGGCCTGCCTGGTGGTTTTCTTTGTCGCCACTCCCTACGCCTTCCTCGACTGGTCCAAGCCTACTCCCTGCGAGGTCCCCTACTCTTTCCTGGAGTTTCTCGACCAGAACTACTATGCCTGCGACCTTGGAGGCGAGTTCGCAATGGCGCGCGGCATATCGGGGCGTCCCTACACCCAGCAGTACATCGACACTGCGGCCTATTGGTACCACATACGGCAGCTGTCCCTCTTCGGCCTTGGCCTCCCCCTGGGAATAGTGGCCTGGGCTTCAGTTGTGTTCACTATCGGCATGGCCGCAGCCCGCCGTAGTAAGGGCGACCTGCTTATCCTGGCCTGGATACTCCCCTACTTCCTCCTGACCGGCTACGTCCAGGTGAAATTCCTTCGCTACATGCTGCCGCTGACTCCCTTCCTGCTCATTTTCGGGTCTCGTATGCTCTTCTGGGCGCACGACCAGGTTGCCGTACTCAGCAGGCGACATCTGCCCCTGGCGCGTTGGGGCATCGGGTTCGTGGTGGCAGCGACGGCGTTCTACGCGCTCTCCTACACCGCAATCTATGCCGAGCCGCACACCGCAAACAGGGCCTCCGCGTGGATCAACGAAAATGTCCCCCCTGGCTCCGTGATACTAATGGAGCACTGGGAGGAGTCGATACCAGATACGCGCAGCTACATAATCGGATGCCGCGGCGTCCCGGAAGACGCCAGGTCCTGCATGACTATGTACGACCACGACGGCATCTTATATCCCGGCGGCACGGACAAGATGACCAAGGTGGCCGGGCAGCTCGCAGGCGCAGACTACCTGGTCTTCTTCAGCAACCGTCTTTATGGAAGCATCCCGCGCGTGCCTGAGAAGTACCCCCAGAGCGGCGAGTACTACCGTAGCCTCTTTGCAGGGGAGCTCGGATACCGAATGGAGCACTGGGAGGCCGCCTACCCAAGCCTCATGGGCATCGCCTTTGTGGACGATACCTTCGCGCGTCCCGGTTTGCCGACTCCCAGGGAGCTGGGTGGGTTCCGTCCGGCCCCCTTCAACATAGGCCTTGGGTACGCCGATGAGAGCTTCAGCGTATACGACCGTCCAAAGGTGCTCATCTTCAGGAACGTGGAGCGCCTGCCCGCCTCGGAGCTATTGCAGCGTCTCCTGGAACCTCCTGCAGCATCCTCAGAGGAAAAGAGCCTTCTGCTGCCGGAGTCGACGCTTGCGACCCAGCGCGAAGGCGGGACGTGGAGCGCTATATTCAACCCTAACAGCCTGGCCAACCGCTTTCCGGTGGTGGTATGGCTCCTTTGGATACAGGCAATCGCCCTGCTCGGTCTGCCACTGAGCCTGCTGGTGTTCAAGGCCTTGCCGGACCGGGGTTATCTCCTGGCCAAGCCCCTGAGCATTCTATTGGTTGCCTACATCGCCTGGATGTTCGCCAGCCTTCAATGGATGCCCTTCTCCCGAAGCTCCATCCTGCTCGCGGCTTTACTCCTGGCCGCCGGCTCCGCCGTGGTCGTCTACACGCGGCGGGTGGACGTGCTTGCCTTCTTCAGAGAGAACCTGCGCCTGGTCGTGATAGGAGAGGCGCTCTTTCTGATATCATTTGCCGCCTTCCTGCTGCTGAGGGCTGCCAACCCCGACCTGTGGCACCCCTTCAACGGCGGGGAAAAGCCGATGGAGATGGCCTACCTCAACGCCGTGGTGCGCTCCAGCTACATGCCCCCCTACGATCCCTGGTTTGCCGGGGGGTACATCAACTACTACTACTTCGGCCAGTTTATCGTTGCCAGCATAGTAAAGGTGACGGGAATCACGACGGAGGTGGCATTCAACCTCGCTGTGCCTTTGTTCTTCGCTCTCACCACCTCGGCGGTCTTCTCGCTGGTGTACAACCTGGCGGAAGGCACCCGGCGCAGCCTCGGCACAGCCAGAAGCGGGGTATGGGCCATTCTGGCGGGCCTTGCCGGAGCGTTCTTCGTCGCCGTGATGGGAAACCTGGACGGGGCGATTCAGCTTGGACAGGGACTATACAGAGTCCTGGTAGACGGCCAGCCATTTGGCGCATTCGATTTCTGGCGTAGCAGCCGGCTGATACCGCCGGGGGACCCGCCGGGCTACGAGATCACCGAATTCCCGTTCTTCACCTTCCTCTTCGCTGACCTCCACGCCCATATGATGGCCATACCCTTTGCCCTTCTGTCTGCAGGCTTGGCGCTCACCCTGGCGCTCCGCATCAGGGATGGAGAGGGCATCGCATCCAGAATTGCCCACCTGCTGGTTCTGGCCCTGGCGATCGGCTCTCTGCGGGCCATCAACACCTGGGACTACCCCACACAGCTGGCCGTTGGAGCGGCGGCCGTGCTCATTGGCGAGTATGCCCGCGCACGCCGAATGTCCCTCTTGCTATTGCTCCGCGTAGCGGTGCAGGCGGCCGTCCTGTACCTGCTCACCACCCTGCTATTTGCACCTTTCATAGATAGCTATCGCTCGTTCGCTGACGGCATCTTTTTCAGCAAGTGGCAGACTCCCCTCTACGCCTACCTGGGTATACACGCCCTCTTCGTATTCCTGGCGATGACCTTCCTCATCTACGAGTCACGCAGCTATCTTCCGCCGTTCTTCAGGGGCGCCGCGGGGGTGACCGGAGGCGGAGGGCTCAAGGAGTACGCCGAAGAGCTGGCCGCCGATTCCGGCAAGGCGCTGAGGCTGACGATGGCAGGGGGCATACCTGTGGTGACTCTCATCACCCTCGCCTTGAGCGGATACATCACCGCGGCCTTCCTGTTCCTGCTGCTGGTCCCAACTGTGATGATGGGATGGAGATGGGCATCCTCCGAGGGGGAGACCTTCGGCGCATTTGCCGCGGCGATGCTGGGGATAGCCCTGCTCATAGGGATCATGGTCGACATAGTGACCCTTAAAGGGGACATAGCCCGCATGAACACTGTGTTCAAGTTCTACCTGCAGGCCTGGGCGCTCATGGGCATAGCGTCGGCATACCTCCTCTGGCGAATGGATTTCGGGCGGGCGCTCTTCCGAAGATCAGGCATCCCCCGGGCAGCGTGGCTGGGCGCGCTGGCGATCCTGGTAATCGCAAGCTCCATGTACACCGTAGGCGGGACCCGCGACCGGCTGCGGGACAGGTTCGAGGTTCTGCCCCTCACACTGAACGGCATGGCATACATGCAGGTAGCCGAGTACTCCTTCGACCGCGGCGCCGCCAGAGAAGACCTTAAGGGAGAGTACGACGCTATTCAGTGGCTCAGGAGCGATGCAGTCGAGGGATCCCCTGTTGTGCTGGAAGGACACGGGGAGTTGTATCGAAGCCTCCACACGAGGGTTGCCATATACACCGGCCTTCCCACTGTAATTGGCTGGGACAACCACCAGTCCCAGCAGCGGGGATACGGGCCGACGATACAAGACCGACTGAGAGACGTCCAGCGCATCTACTCCACTTCGGACATCGATGAAACCCTGAGGCTGCTGGACAAGTACCAGGTCGAGTACATATACGTAGGAGAGATCGAGCGCCACTACTATCCTCAACGCGGCCTGGACAAGTTCTCGCTTATGGTAGATGCAGGCCTGGATCTGGCGTACTCCAACCCCACTGTGGAGATATACCGGGTGCTCCGGGACGAGTCTCCCTTTGATAATTAGGTAACCTGTGCTATTATGAAATGGAGTGGATTGGCCGAGGTAGAGCAAAGGGGGCGAAGGGAAGGCAAGTTTGGAAACATCTGAGTTCATAGGCGTTATCCGGGATCTGGCCATAATCCTTGTGGCTACGGTCGGACTCCTGGTTCTGATGGCAACCACCCTGATGGGGTTTATGCTCTATCGCAAGGTGTCGCCCCTGCTGGACTCAACCAAAGCCACCATGAAACAGACACAGGAGGCAACAAGTCTTCTGTCGGACAATTTTATTAAACCCCTGATAGGCGCCTCGGCTTTCGCCTTTACGACGGGGAGAGTTGTGGGTTTCATTCTTGGGGTTTCTAAAGGAAAAGGAGGATCGAGAAATGGCAAGTGACCACAGAGGACCGAGTTTCGGCACAGGACTAATACTGGGAGCCACTATAGGGGCCTTGGCAGGACTTTTTCTGGCTCCAAGACCGGGTGAGGAGACCCTTGCTCAGATGAAGGAGAGGACTGCCGGACTGAGGGAGAAGGCGGAGGAGTTGGCGGTAGAGGCGCGGGAGCGAGTCCGGGAGGCCATTGAAGAGGGCAGAGCGGTGGCCAGCAGGATAAGGATAGGACACGACGAAGAGGTCACCGAAGAGCCGTCCACCGACAACCGCGAGCAGCCCGTCGCCTAGTCGGACTCCCGCGCGTAGCGCGGGTATGAACCCAGTATCTTCATCATAGAAGCAGCCGATTGGACACCGCTCAAGGCCTCTTTCACTATGGGGTCTTCGCGGTGTCCTTCTAAGTCCACCAGAAATATGTAACGGCCCAGATCTTCCTTGTTGGGCCGCGATTCCACCTTCGCCAGATTGATATTACGTGTGGCGAACTCCCCCAGGACCGAGTAAAGAGAGCCCGGTCGATCCTCATTGAATGAGAAACACAGGGACGTTTTGTCCCGCCCGGTTGCCGCGTGATCCTCATGGGACAGGACCACAAACCGGGTGAAGTTGGCCGGGTTGTCCTGTATGCCCCTGGCCAGAATCTCCGCTCCGTAGAGTTCAGCAGCCCTGCTGGTGGCTATGGCCGCCGCCGCGGCCTCGCTCTGAAGCATCTCCCCTACCGCAGCGGCGGTGCTCAGCGCGGCCACCGCCTGGATTGAGGGAAAGCACCTCTCGATAAAACGCCTGCACTGCCCCAACGCCTGGGGATGTGAGTAGATCGCTTTGACGTCCTGTGCCGAAGCGCCCGGTTTGACAAGCAGGCAGTGCTCTATTGGAATGACCAGTTCGTGACGGATGGAGAGGCGGGACTCGTGAATGAGGAGGTCCAGTGTATCTGTGACGGACCCCTCCAGGCTGTTCTCTATGGGGACAACGCCCTCCTCCGCCATTCCCGCGTCGACGGCGGCGGCAACGGCTGCAATGGAGGGGAAAGGCAGGAGCTGCGCCTCTGGGTCGTACTTCAGGGACGCGGCCTCCGTGAAGGTCCCGGCCGGTCCAAAATAGGCTACTCTATTCGTCATATCACTAGTCAACCCACGTCAAGACTTCTCTCAGGGCTTCCTCTTCCTCCACCGTAGTTATTACCACCACCTCGTCTTCGGATTGAAGAACGGCATGGGTGTCAGGCGCGAGCAAAGTGCCGTCTTTCTTCATTATGCAGGATATCATGCTATCGGCAGGCACGTTAATATCTCCCAAAGACCTTCCGACGACTGCTCCGTCCGGAGGAATCCGGATTGACACCACCTCTCGATTGGACCCCTTAACCCCCATCATGTGGACCAGGGGATTCCTTGGCAGCTCCTCCTCTATTCTGGACAGGATGATATCCGTGCTGTTGATGCACACGTCAATACCCAACTCCCTGAACAGAGGCTCATTGCCGGCGTTGCTGACCAGGGATATGGTCCTGGAGACGTTGAAGCGATGCTTCGCCATCTGGCAGGCCGCCAGGTTATCCGGGTCGCTCCCCGTAACTGCTATGAAGACCTCCGCCCGCGAGGTACCCGCCTCCTTCAAGACAGCTTCGTCACAGCCGCTGCCCGCAACCACCAGGCTACCCAACTCCTCTCTTATGGCGTCGCACCTCTCCTGTGAGCCTTCGATAATGAAGACCTCGTGATCAACTCTGAGCAGTGCTTTGGCCAACTTGTATCCCACATCCCCGGCTCCGACTACGATGATGTACATACCTCAGCCGCCCACCTTTTCCACTATGAGATGGGAGACCACCTGAGTAGCGCTTACAGCGTCAACTCCCAAATCCGTGTACATTGCGTAGTTTGCAGGGTCGTTGATACGGCAGATCACCTTGTCCACCTGATACACGTGTTTAGCCATCTGAGAGGCCAGGGCGTTGGCGGTGTCACTGGATGAGACTGCGACAAAGACCTCCACCTCATCAATGCCCGCTGTCGTCAGGTCCTCTCGCTGTGTGCCGTCGCCCACAATCGCCTTGCGTTTCAAATCCTCGGACAAGCGCCGAAAACTCTCCGGATTACTGTCCAGGACAACGACATCGTGTCCCACCTGAGACAGGGTTTCGGCTACCAGAGTCCCTACCCCGCCACAACCCATTATCAGGACCCTCATAGCTCAGACCTGGCCGCGGCCTCGACCCTTTTTGGCGCCGCTGGTCATGGATTCCCTGCACAATACTACCTGGCATGGCGCGTTCTTCAGGATGTAGGGAGCGGTATCCCCCATGCTGAAGGAGCCGAATTGCCTCTTGTAGCTCATTTGCATCACGATAAGCTCTACCCCGAGCTCCACAGACTCCTGAACAATCGCGGGCCCCACTTCCCTGGCCTGGAGCAAACTGGCCTCTACAGGGCATTTCAACTCTCTTCCCAGATGCTCCAGACGGTGCAGCACCTGCTCAGCTTTGGACGTCTCCTGAGAGATCTCGGCGTCCAGCGGCAGTTCGCGTTGCACCTCTATAACGTATACGGCGTACACCTTTGCCTTGCCGTTGCCCTTGGCGATATCGCTTGCCAACCTCAGCGCATCTTCGTCACAGCCATTGCCGTTTACAGGTATCAGAATTTTCTCTGGAGTCATGTGCTGTAAGAGATTCCCCCTACTCTAGTACAAGATTATAAGCTCAGATTCAGTCGTAAAGACAGCCAGGATCGGGGTCTGTCAGAAACCTTCCTGGGGTTTAAGAGTCCGCAGCTTCTCCACCTGCTCGTCCTTTCCTGCCAGAATCAGCAGGTCCCCCTTCCTCAGCCTGTCGCCCTCATTGGGCGCCAGAGTAACGTCCTTGCCGCGCTTTATGGCGATCACCGCCACGCCGTACTTTTCCCTCACCCCACCCAGACCGGCCTCTTTGAGGCTCATACTGGCCAGCGAGTCCGGCACCCTTATCTTGCTTATGCCGAATTCCGGGGTCAAGTCCATGTACTCCAGCACATCAGGATTGAAGAGGCCGTGGGCCAGGAGCTCCCCCATCTCCTGCTCCGGGTAGATAACCTTGTGTACGCCGATCTTCTCCAGGGTGTTGCCGTGAAGCTGGTTTTTAGCGCGAGCCACTATCAGAGGTACTCCAAGAGTGGTCAGGAGAACGGAGGTCATAAGGCTCACCTGCATGTCCTCACCGACCGCAACTATAGCGGCGTCGAAGTTGGGCGCTCCCAACTCTCTGAGGGTAGTCTCACTGGTGGCGTCACCCTGCACGCTGTAGGTAATCTGCCCCATGTTGTCCTGGACGATCTTCTCGTCCGTGTCTATGCCCAACACGTCATACCCCGACTGATAAAGGGTATGAGCAACGCTGGCCCCGAATCTGCCCAAGCCTATGATTATTATCGACTTAGCCATATCACAGTCACCTATCCTATTTTAACTCTTTCCTCGGCGTAGCGATAGGGAGCAGTTTCCTCTCGCTGGGTCAGAACCAAAGCCAGCGTCAGAGGTCCCACTCTGCCCAGATACATGGTGAGTATAATGATAATCCTGCCCAGCTCGGACAGCTCGCTCGTTATCCCCGTAGACAAGCCCACAGTGGCGAAGGCCGAGACTGTCTCAAAGAGTATCTGGATGAAGGGAAACCCCTCGCTGATTGTGAGTAAGAAGGCAACGGCGAAGACCATCGCCATTCCCAGGAGCAGCACTGCAAGGGCGCGATAGATCTGGGCCTGGGGTATCTCTCTGCCAAAGGCCGTCACGTATGTCCTGCCCCCAATGGAGGACAGGACTGCTACCAGGAGCACCGCAAAGGTGTTCACCTTTATGCCGCCGGCAGTGGAAGCGGACGCGCCTCCTATGAACATCAGGCCAACGATGAAGAAGTTGCTATGCTGCTCCATAGACTCAAAATCCACTGAGGTGAAACCGGCCGTCCTGCCGCTGACGGCCTGGAACATGGCGTTGAGCATCTTATCGCCAAAGGCCATTGGCCCCAGGGTTGCCGAGTTGCCGTACTCCGCAACCAGGATCACCGCAGTGCCGACCAGAATCATCGCTATTGTGCCCGTAACAACCAGTTTGGAGTCCAGCGTGTACCGCGTGAACCTCCTGTAGCGTACTATGTCCACCAGCACGCTATAACTCAGCGTCCCCAGGATTATGAGCAGAGTCATGGTTAGCAGGATGGCATAGTCCTGCTGAAAGCGTTCGAGGCTTTGGGAGTCCGGGAATACCACGAACCCGGCGTTGTTGAAGCCGGATACTGCGTGAAAGCCCGCCTGCCAAAGGGCAGTGGACACGGGGAACTCGCTGTACAGTCTGGCAAACAACAGCAGAAATCCCACCACCTGTATTCCAACTATGGTGAATACAATGTACCGGGTAAGCCTTACCAGCCCTCCAAGCTGGTTGACGCCCAGAGTCTCTCTCATCAGAAGCCGGTTGGACAGGGTTATACGCTGACCTATGATTATGAGAAGAAAGGTTGCGCTGGTCATGATCCCCAAGCCGCCGGTGAAAATGAGGAACATGATTATGAGCTGCCCTGGGAAGGTCCAGTAGGTTGGAGTGTCGACCACCACCAGACCGGTTACGGTTACGGCGGATGTGGCCGTAAAGAGGGCGTCCGTAAAGGGCGTTATATTCCCGCTTGTGTTGGTGAATGGCAGAAGCAGGAGAGCGGTCCCCACGCTAATGAGGATTGCAAACCCTCCCAAAAGCAGGTACGGAGAGCCGAAGTTCTTGGCAGGAACCCTTGGGGAGGGCGCCGCGATGTGCAGCGGCCTGATCTCCTCCTCTCGAGGGTGACGTACGACGCTGTCCCCAGGCCTTTGACGCCACGACTTCTGCAAAACCCTACTTCCTATTCTCTAGCAATTCAGAACCCGGATTTTCTAAGACAGACCGGCATACAGGGGCAAAGGGCCCGTGAAGTTAACTGGACAGAGGACCTGCACTACGGTCGGAGCCATGATACAAAATGGCGGGATAATGTAGGGTGAACAAAGCCTGATATAGAGCCGCGTATTGGCAATGAAACTGAGCTGCGAGACATCGCTGTTCTGAAGTCCACTTACTTTGATTCTATATCCGCCGATTCTGCCAGTCAATAATTTCAGGCCCGACCTGAAGCAAATCGTATGGCCCAACTACTTTAGAGGCGAGTAGTCCGTAGGCCTGAGTATGCGATTGGTAATCCTGGCCACCAGCGGCCCGTCGCTCTCGGTCTCGGCGAAGGCCTGTGCCCGCTCCGGGTCCGCACGGAAGGCGCTCCATGCCCTATCCCGTTGAGCCATGTCTTCGAAGGCCAGCATGTAGACCAGTGTGTTGCTGGTTCCCACGTCCTCGGTCCAGTATCCAACGGACTTCAGCCCGTGCTTCTCAAAGAGCTTCATCGTGACGTTGGCAAACCTCTGATTGAGGGCCGCCAACTTCCCCGGCATCGCCTCATATCTCCGCATCTCGTAAATCATAGCGTGTCCTCCTGTTTTTGCGCCTTCCGGCGGCTGATCTGTGTCTAGAGTAGCCTGCCCTGCTCTCTCAGCCCAAGGCTGGCCATAGCCGCATCGCCTATCTTTCGGCCTCCCGGTGTCCTCAGCACGAATCCCATCTTGAGGAGATAGGGCTCCACCACGTCTACCAGCGTCTGCACCTCCTCGTTGACCGTGGCCGCCAGAGCGTCTATGCCAACGGGGCCGCCCTTGTAGTTATCGGCGATGGTGGTCAGGTACAGCCTGTCCAGGCGGTCAAGGCCATCCTTGTCCACGCCCTCCCTGGCTAGAGAGGAGTCCGCCACCTCCTGTGTGATGACTCCCTCAGCCTTCACCTGGGCGTAGTCCCTGACTCGCCGCAGGAGCCGGTTGGCCACTCTGGGAGTGCCCCTGGACCTGCCGGCGATTTCTACAGCCCCATCCTGGTCTATGCCCACTTCAAGGATGGCTGCCGATCGCATAACCACCTCCGTCAACTCCTCCGTAGAGTAGAAGTCCAGGTGATATATCATCCCGAAGCGGTCTCTCAGGGGAGGAGTGAGAAGCCCGGCCCTGGTTGTAGCCCCGATTAGAGTGAACTGCTTGAGCTGGAATGGCAGTGTCTTGGCATAGGCCCCTTTGCCGTAGATGAAGTCGACCTGGAAGTCCTCCATAGCGGAGTACAGGTACTCCTCCACCGCGTGGGGCAGGCGATGAATCTCGTCTATGAACAGCGCCTCGCCCGCCTCCAGGTTGGACAGGATGCCCACTATATCTACGGGCTTCTCCAGGGCAGGCCCCGATGTGTGAGTGATCGCGGCGCCCATCTCCCTAGCGATGATGTGGGCCAGTGTGGTCTTTCCCAGCCCCGGTGGGCCGTGGAACAGGACGTGCTCCAGGGGTTCCTGGCGTTTCTTGGCCGCATCAATCGCTATGTTCAGGCTGTCCGCCACCAGAACCTGTCCCACGTACTCCTGAAGTGTACGAGGGCGTAGAGGACTCCATATCGCGCTATCCTCCCGACCTGCGCCGTCTTCCGGGTCCGGATCCTGCGACTCTCCCTTAATGGTCCTCTGTCTAGGCATTGCTCTCTCAACTACGCTCCAGTCTGAAGACTTCTCTCAAGAGTCCCTGGGAGTCGTTGGCGGACGGGCTGCTCTTGGCCGCCGCCTCCACTTTCTCCCTGGCCTCGGCGCGTCGGTGGCCCAGGTTCACCAGCACATTCACCACTTCTTCCTGTACATCCGTATGCTCGCGTTGAGCAGGGCCGGGGACGGTAGCATACCCCTCATCTTTCAGCAAGGCCCACTCGGCCACCTTGCCCTTCAGCGTGGCGACCATCTTGTCCGCCGTCCTCTTGCCTATTCCCGGCATTCGCACCAGCTGATCGGTATCCCCGTCCTCAATAGCTCGCGCGATTGTGGAGACGGAGAACACGAGCGCGCGGGAAGCCGTGTTCACACCCACGTCCTCCACCTGGAGGAGCATCTCGAAGAACGTCTTCTCGGACTCCTTCTTAAATCCCACCAGCACCGGCTTGGGCTGCCTCTCCGAAGCGTGATAGTAAATTTCCATTTCCACCTCATCTCCCTCCCCCCTCTCTTCCTCCAGTAGGGACCGCAAGACGAAGTAAGGAAGGAGCACCTCGTATCCCACGCCGCCCACGTCCAGGACGACTCTGGCCCCTTCTTTGTCGATGCGCCTTACGACGCCTTTCAAATAGTTGATCACCGGCTACCTCAAAGACACTAGCGCTTGCGCGCGCTTGCAAGGGCTTTTAAGGTCATCTCAGTACCTGCCGCCGTCTGCCAGTGGCAAATAGCCAGGGCCAGAGCATCGGACACGTCATTGGGCTCGGGTGGTTCGGACAGCCCCAGGCGCGCCTGGATCGCTCTCTGCACCTGGGCTTTGGTGGCCCTTCCACTTCCGGCCAGGCACTGCTTGACCCTGGTGGAGGCGTAGCTGAATACGGGCACATCGCTGTGGGCGGCAGCCAGGCAGATCACGCCACGCGCGTGGCCCATGATAACGGCGGTTGCGGGGTAAGCATAGTGAGAGTAGACCTCCTCCAGAGCCAGCGCCTGGGGCCGGTACTCCGACAGCACCTCATTCAGGCCGTCGTACAGGGAGGCCAACCTCTCCTCCAGCGCAGAGGAAGAGTCGCCGCACTGGATTACCCCTCCCTCTCGCAAGCTCACCCTGCTCCCCTGCACTTGTACGACTCCGTACCCTGCACTGTGCAGACCAGGGTCCACTCCCAGAATATTCATTATCGCTCACCCCGGCTAAGGCCCTATTGAGCCTATTCTATGTACCTTCTTCAGGAGCGTCAAGGAGACCGGCAGGGCTATCGACGCCGTTGTGGAATTCTTCTAGTGGCGGGTGGATTGACAAGGTGGGGAGTTAGTGTGGTATATTTGTGATTCGGAAACGCACCTTAACAGTTGAATAGTGGAAGGAAGGTTCTTTAAGCGAGTTTGATCCTGGCTCAGGACGAACGCTGGCGGCGCGCCTAATGCATGCAAGTCGAACGGCCCCTTAAGCCTTCGGGCTTCTGGGATAGTGGCAAACGGCTGAGTAACGCGTAAGGGATCTGACCTCGGGAGAGGGATAACCCATCGAAAGGTGGGCTAATACTCCGTACGCTCTCCCCACGCATGTGGGGCGAGGATAGCCCCGGCGCAAGCCGGGACGCCCGAGGAGGACCTTGCGTCCTATCAGGTTGTTGGCGGGGTAACGGCCCACCAAGCCTAAGACGGGTAACCGGTGTGAGAGCATGAACGGTCAGAGGGGGACTGAGACACGGCCCCCACTCCTACGGGAGGCAGCAGCAGGGAATTTTGCGCAATGGGCTAACGCCTGACGCAGCGACGCCGCGTGGGGGAAGAAGGCCTTCGGGTTGTAAATCCCTTTTCTGGGGGAAGAGTAAGGACGGTACCCCAGGAATAAGCCCCGGCTAACTACGTGCCAGCAGCCGCGGTAATACGTAGGGGGCGAGCGTTGTCCGGAGTTACTGGGCGTAAAGGGCGCGTAGGCGGCCTAGGTAGTCCTCGGTGAAATCTCCCGGCTCAACCGGGAGCCGCCCGGGGATACTCCTAGACTTGAGGACAGCAGAGGAGGGTGGAATTCCCGGTGTAGTGGTGAAATGCGTAGATATCGGGAGGAACACCAGTGGCGAAGGCGGCCCTCTGGGCTGTACCTGACGCTGAGGCGCGAAAGCGTGGGGAGCGAACCGGATTAGATACCCGGGTAGTCCACGCCCTAAACTATGGATGCTGGGTATGAGGGGTATCGAACCCCCTCGTGCCGAAGCTAACGCGTTAAGCATCCCGCCTGGGGAATACGGCCGCAAGGCTAAAACTCAAAGGAATTGACGGGGGCCCGCACAAGCAGCGGAGCGTGTGGTTTAATTCGATGCAAAGCGAAGAACCTTACCAAGGCTTGACATGTCGGTGGTAACCCCTACGAAAGCTGGGGTGACCCCTCGGGGAGCCGTCACAGGTGCTGCATGGCTGTCGTCAGCTCGTGCCGTGAGGTGTTGGGTTAAGTCCCGCAACGAGCGCAACCCTCGTCGCTAGTTGCTTTCTCTAGCGAGACAGCCCCTAAGAAGGGGGAGGAAGGTGGGGATGACGTCAAGTCAGCATGGCCCTTACGCCTTGGGCTACACACACGCTACAATGGCTGGGACAATGGGTCGCCAAACCGCAAGGTGGAGCCAATCCCATCAAACCCAGCCCCAGTGGGGATTGCAGGCTGAAACCCGCCTGCATGAACGCGGAGTTGCTAGTAACCGCAGGTCAGCATTACTGCGGTGAATACGTTCCCGGGCCTTGTACACACCGCCCGTCACGTCATGGAAGCCGACAATGCCTGAAGTCCGTGGGCTAACCCGCAAGGGAGGCAGCGGCCGAGGGTGGGGCCGGTGACTGGGACGAAGTCGTAACAAGGTAGCTGTACCGGAAGGTGCGGCTGGATCACCTCCTTTCTAAGGAGTCCTGCAAGTGTGGTACAACTCCACACCCAGGTACCCCAGTTCGGTCGATGGGTGATCGGCCCCAAATAGTGAGGTCGCAGCATGACCCGGTCCCCTTAACCAGGACCGGTGGGATCTCCCTCACCACCAGGGACCTTTCAGAACTAAACCCCTGAGAGAACCCATCGTTTATACACACATTCGGAAACTTTCCTTCCTTCCACTATCCAACCGTTAAGCGCTATCCAACACCAAGCAGGGGGCGATTCACTTCGCCCCCTCTTTAATGTGTTAAAGGCTACGCGCCTCAATAGTGAAAAACGTCATTTACTCTTGCGCTCTGGTGTGATATTCTTGCATATCATCTGTTTTCCTGGAGGTACAGTAAATTGAATAGACGTACAGCAATACTTCTGGTGGCCGTTATGGCCGGACTCCTGGCGGTGCTTGGATGTACCAGCGAGGAAGCAACGAACACACCACCTCCGCCCACGGCGACGGACGCCATGATGATGACACCGGAAGCGACGGACGCCATGATGATGACGCCGGAAGCGACGGACGCCATGATGGCGCCCACGGCAACCGATGCCATGGTGATGCCAACGGCAACCGATGCCATGGTGATGCCAACGGAAGGCAGCCGCCTAGAAACCGTGATGGAGCGCGGAAAGGTAATCTGCGCCAGCCGCAACGACGTGCCAGGCTACGGTTATCTGGACGCCGACGGCAATAACGTTGGCTTCGACATTGACCTCTGCCGCTCCCTTGCCGCCGCCGTGCTGGGCGACCCCAACGCCATTGAGATCCGTCTGATCTCAGCGGCCGAGCGCGGTCCCACCGTACAGTCCGGCGAGGTTGATATGCTGGTCAGGACTGTCACCTGGACCACTTCACGCGACGCCCAGTGGGGCAACTACGCCCAGACCATGTTCTACGACGGCCAGGGCTTCATAGTCAGGAAGGACCTGAATATCTCCAGCGCGCTGGAGTTGAAGGACGCTACGGTCTGCGTGACGCAGGGGACCACTACAGAGTTGAACCTGCAGGACTTCTCCAACCAGTATGACCTGAACATCACGGCGCTGACCTTTGAGGACACCGACCTGGTTGTGGCCGCATATGAGAGCCAGCAGTGCGACTCCTTCACCAATGACCGGTCGCAGTTGGCCGCTATCAGCACCGCATTCGCCGACAGGAGCGCACACGTCATCCTGCCGGAGACCATCTCCGAAGAGCCTTTGGGCCCGGTCGTACCCCACGGTGATGAGCAGTGGTACGACATTGTGAAGACCGTGATGGGAATGCTCATCTACGCCGAGGCCTACGGCGTAAACTCAGGCAACGTGCCAACCGCCGAGACGGGCGACACCGTGGTAGACCGGCTCTTTGGCCTGTCGGGCTCATACGGTCAGGAGACCCTGGGTCTTAGTCAGACGGCAGCACAGGACGTGATTAGCAGCGTTGGCAACTACGGAGAGATCTACGAGCGCAACCTGGGAGCCGAGGGCATCAACCTGCCCAGAGAGAACGGCAGGAACGCGCTGTGGTCCGACGCTCGCTGCACCGATTGTCCCAAGGGAGGGCAGATTTACGCCGCTCCTCTGAGGTAAATCACTATGGCGGCCATACCGCGAGGACTGACCTATAAAGGCATACCGCTCTGGCGGCATACCCGGGTTATCCAGGGGGCTTTGCAGGTTACTTCCGGCCTCCTGGTGGTGTTCCTTGTAGCGTGGTTCTTCCTAAACATCAGCGGAGCCATACGGGATCGAGAGATCCCGTATGGCTTCAGCTTTTTGTCTCGCCAATATCAGACACCTATCGGGCAGCATTTCCTACCCTACGAGTCATCTGACAGCTTCCTCTACGCTTTTGGCGTCGCAGCCACGAACACGATAGTAGTCTCTATCGTAGGTGTCATCCTTGCAACGGCGCTGGGAATATTCATAGGCGTCTCCCGCATGTCCGGCAACTGGCTCGTTTCCAGAGCGGCGCTGGCCTATATTGAGTTCTTCCGTAACGTGCCGCTCCTGATTCAACTGTTCTTCTGGTTCTACATAGTCCTGGCGCTGCCACAGGTCCGCCAAGGGCACGTCATCGCTGAGAAAGTGTACATAAATAACGGCGGCATATCCCTGCCATGGCCGTATGCGACCAGACTTGACACGGGGTTATTGTTTCTGGGGCTGGCGGTAATTTCAATTATCGCCGGAGTAATCGTTCACCGGGCTATGACAAGGCGCGAGCTCATGACCGGAGCGACATCCTATCCCTTGACGCTGGGCATTGTCACCGCCGTTCTTACCACTGCCATCAGCTGGCTGGCCATCAGCGTCGCGGTTGGCGAAGCGCCTTTTTACATCTCAACACCGGTGCCACAGGGTTTTTTTGCACGACCCGCAGGCGGCTTCACCGCCTCAGGGGGATTGATCACCTTAATGCTGGGCCTCGTGATTTACACCTCGTCCTTCATTGCCGAAATCGTCCGGGCCGGCATTCAGTCCGTCGGCCGCGGGCAGACCGAGGCGGCCCGGTCACTGGGATTGACCTATATGAATACCCTGCGCAACGTGACCTTCCCGCAGTCGCTGAGGGTCATCATCCCCCCACTGATCAGCCAGTGCCTGAACCTTACCAAGAACAGCAGTCTTGCCGCCGCCATAGGTTATTCGGATCTCATGAACGTAGGCAAGACCATGACACAGACGGCGCCCGCGGTGTCCATAATCATTATGATAATGCTGGCGTACCTGGCCATGAGCCTGACATACTCGGTGATTGGAAACTTGTACAATCGTCACATCCGCTTCTCCTGAGGCCAGTCCGATGTCAACCAATCCTGACATACAATCTCCTGTACCTGTCCTGTTGCCGCCCATCACGGAGCGTGGATTAATTGGCTGGCTCCACGCCAACCTGTTCAGCAATAAGTTCAACACCGCCCTGACAATTTCGGTGGGCATTATTCTGGGCTCTGCCACGTGGTTCGGGCTTAAATGGCTGCTTCTGGAGTCCGACTGGACAGTCATACCTACACTGGGCGGTCGATTCATTATCGGCACGTACAATACCGAGGCTGCGTGCCCTGGACAGGACTGCTTCTGGAGACCGCAAGCCGCCCTGATGCTGGTGACCATGCTGTTTGGCATGGCGTGGGTGGTGGCCGGCGGAGGGCTGACGAAGCGCTTTGCCATAGGAATTGTAGTGGTACTGGCAGCGTTCTCCCTGCTGCCCTACAGCCTGGACACGATGGGCATGGACGTGCGCCTTCTGCTGCTAGCCAACATCCCGGCTCTGGCAGTGGGCTGGGCCCTGGCCCGGTACACACCATTGGGCACTACACGCTGGCTGGCCATACTGGCCGTGCTTTCTTTTGCCATCACGCTGGTCCTGCTAAGAGGATTGCCGGGAGTGCCGGGGCTGCAGCCTGTGTCCGTTATCCACTGGGGCGGCCTTATGCTGAACCTGCTTCTGGCTGTGGCGGGAATAGTGATAAGCTTCCCCATTGGCATCGCTCTGGCGCTCGGGCGGCGCAGCAACCTGAGTCTGCCTACCGGCATTCTGCTGAGCTGGCTCATCGGCAACTTACGCCGATGGCTACCCCTGCGCATTGTCATTGCGCTACTCTTGCTCATCGGCATTGTGCTGTCGGCGCTCGCTCTCAAGGATATCTTGTTGTTTGCCCTGTTTCCGTTTACCGGCGCTGCCGAGGTTGTGCAGAGATTGCTGAGCAGCACTGTGCCGCTCCTACTCACTGGGGTCACTCTGGTCTTGCTCACCGTCGTCGAGTTAGCTCTAGTCCTGCCCAGCGAAGCCGTGCTGAAGTTGGTGCGGCGCGCCGACTTGTCGCTGGTCAAGCTGCTGTGCGTAGTATTCATAGAGGTGTTCCGCGGCGTGCCGCTGATAACGCTCCTCTTCATGTCCCAAACCCTGGTGCCCCTTGCCTTCCCGGAAGACTTTCCTCAGAACTCGTTGTTCCGCGCCGGTATAGTGATCACTCTATTCAGCGCTGCGTACATGGCCGAGAACATCCGAGGGGGCTTGCAGGCAATTCATCGCGGACAGGCAGAGGCGGCGGCATCCCTCGGGCTGCCGAACTGGCAAATCACCATGTTCATCACCCTGCCGCAGGCCATCCGCAACGTGATTCCGGCTATAGTGGGGCAGTTCATCTCCCTGTTCAAGGACACCAGCCTCGTGTACATTATCGGTATGCTTGACGTGGTCGAGATCGGCAGAGCATACATCCAGGGCAACCCGGAGTTCATCCCCAGCGCAAAGGAACTGTTCATCTTCCTTGCATTTGTCTTCTGGATCTTCACCTACAACATGTCTTACGTAAGCAGAAGAATCGAGCAGAACCTGGGCGTCGGAAGGCGGTAACCGCGCCTACCACTTCCTCCTTTCCTAAGCCGATACCGGGCCGTCATTCTACTCTCACTCCGACTGCATCAAGGTCAACCACCGTGCGTTCCGGGCAATGAATGTGGCTACGGCGCGGAATTATGGGTATGATGGAAAGAGATACCTATGAAATCCAGGAGGATAGACCTTGAAGACCACCCTTGAATTCGACCCCAGCTACGCCATGCTGACCGTTGACCTGGACCCGGGTGAATCTATCAAGGCGGAGCCCGGAGCAATGGTGCTCCAACAAGGCGTGGAGATGTCAACGGGTACCGGAGGCGGAGGTCTATTGGGTGGGCTCAAGAGGATGGTGGGTGGAGAGTCCTTCTTCGTCAACACATTCACCGCGGAAAGAGGCGGCGGACGGGTGAGCCTTGCCCCCAACTCACCGGGGGATATCGGGGAGTTTGAGTTGCGTCCGGGGTCGAATCTCTTTGTCCAGTCCGGCTCATTCCTGGCGTGTACGGCTAACGTGGAAACCGACACCAAGTTTCAGGGCTTCCGGGGCGTCTTCAGCGGCGAAAGCCTGTTTTTCATAAGGGCCTTTTCCACGGAAGGAATGGGGACGGTCTACTACAACTCCTACGGCGCCATCAAGCAGGTCCCGGTTGAACCCGGTCAAGAACTGGTTGTGGACACAGGCCACTTGGTAGCCTTCACCGATGACGTGGATTACTCCATAGGCAAGGTTGGCGGAATGCGCTCGCTCATTGCCGGCGGAGAGGGTCTGGTGATGAAGTTCAGGGGTAACGGACACGTTTGGGTCCAGACCCGAAACCTCGCCTCCCTGGCGGACAAACTTCTTCCATTCCTGCCGAAAACCGGCGGCAATTAGCTATCACCCGCGACCCTGTAAGCCGAGTATTTGGAACCAAAGGGCATCCCGCGGTCCTTGCTAGTAAATAACTTCCTCTTCAACCAGCCGGTCTATCTCCTCGCGGGACAGCCCCAGGAAGTCGTGGAAGACCTCCTCATTGTGTTGACCCATCGCCGGAGCGGCATTGTACTTTCGCTCCGGTATGGCGCTGAACTGGCCCTGCAGCCCCATGCTCACACGCCGTCCCACCTCTACGTGGTCAGTCTCGATGAACTGGCCTCTGAACTGGAGCTGAGGATCGTTTATCAGCGCCTCGTTGTTCTGGGACGGGCCGGCCGGTACGCCCACCGCCTGCAGCCGCTCCATCGCCTCCATGTTGGTCAGCGTGAGCGTCCATTCGGTGATGAGGGCGTCCAACTCCTTAACGTGGCTATGCCTGTTGAAGGAGTCGCAGAACCGCTCGTCCGCCAGCCACTCCGGATGCCCGGCGGCCTTGCAGAACGCGGCCCACTGCTGCTCGTTGTGGACGGAGATGGCGACCCACTTGTCGTCGCCCTGGCATCGATACAGGTTGTGGGGAACAGCCAGATCATCCCTGTTCCCGCGAGGCTCCGCGACTCTGCCGTTCATGGAGTAGTCCAGAAGCTGGCCGGGGATCATGCTCATCACCGTCTCGGCCATGGAGTGGTCGATGTAGAGGCCCTCTCCCGTGCGCTGCCGGTGATACAGGGCGGTGATTATCAGGTAGGCGAGGGTCAGGCCGACGGTGTAGTCGGGCCATGTGCCACCCATTCCGGTAGGCGTGCCACCTTCGTACCCCGTCATGGAAGGCAGGCCCGCGAAGGCCTGGTTCGCAGGACCCATTCCTGCCACATCCCCCAAAGGGCCGGTCTTGCCAAGGGAGGAGTTGGCGATAAGAATGATGTCCGGCTTGATGGACTTCAGTTTGTCATACGTCAGGCCGAAGCGCTCCACGACCGGAGTGGTGAAGGCTTCGTTTACGACGTCCGATTTCTCGATTATGCGGTAGGCTAGCTCCTGCGCCTTTGGCTTGGTCATGTCCAGCGTGCAGCCGCGTTTGCTGTAGTTGACGGAGTTAAAGGTCGCCACCCTGTTCCACGACGGCTCCGGGCCAGGGATCACACCCCCAACGGCGCCGCTGCGGACAAGGTCAGGTCGAGCCTTGCTCTCTATTCTTATGACATCCGCGCCCAGGGTCGCAAGCCACTGGCCGGCAAGCGGGGCGGCGAGAATCCATCCGAAATCTGCAACCCTTACGCCTTCAAATGGTAGCTTTCCCATGGCTTACCTCCTGCGATTGCTGCTGTATTACCCCTAGATTACGCCGGACTGGTAGAGGTGGACCAGATCCTCCGGCGAGCGCCCAAGCTCGCTGACGAACACGTCGCTGTTGTGCTCGCCGAGCAACGGAGCGCGATTGCGGATCACGGACTGATGAGCCGAGAGCTTGTAGGAGATGCCGGGGTACTCATAAGTGCCGGCAATGGGGTGCTCCACGTCCTGGAAGAACTCCCGGTAGCGGTACTGCTCCTCGGCGTAGACGTCGGCGGCGGTGTTGAGGGGAAAGACGCCCAGGCCGGCTTCCTGCCCCATCTTGAAAAGCTCCTGCTTCGTATAGTCCATCATCCAGGACATTATGTGCGCTTCCAGAATATCCGTATTCTCCCGTCGCGAATCGGGCGTCGAGCAGATCTCGTCCTTGGTCCACTCCGGATTCCCCATCATATTGCAGAGGCGACCCCACCGTATGTCGTCCCTCTGGACGCCAAGCCCGGCAAAGAAACCGTCCTTGCACGGCTTGAACCTGGGGATGCCGTTGCCCTCCCGGGGTATTATCTCGCCCGTGTAGGTGTACTGGGCGATGCGAGGCCTCTCGGTGCTGAAGATGGCCTCGTGCTCGGAGATGTCCACAAACTGGCCTTCGCCCGTCATTTCGCGCTGGAAGAGAGCGACGCTGGTACACGTGGCGGCCATCCACCCGGATGCGAAGTAAGCCGGGTACCCCGGACCCTTCAAAGGCGGCTGCCTCTCAAGGTCTGTCACCTCGTTGACGGGAGTTTCGTAGCCAGGGCCACCCATTTGGAAGAGCACCAACTCGCTGCCCGCGTAGTCTCGGTATGGCCCCTGCTGCCCAAATGGGCTAACGGACACCATGATGAGCCGGGGATTTATGGCGCTCAGCGTATCGTAGCCCAGTCCCAGCTCTTCCACGACTCCGGGCCGGTGATTCTCAATGAGAATATCTGCGCCCGCGATCATCTCCTTGAATATACGTTTGCCTTCGGCCTTTGCAAGGTCGAGGGTGACGCCGCGCTTGTTCAGGTTCAGATAGAGGAAAAGGCCGCTGGTCTCAGGATGGGGAACGTCGCCCGGAAACGGGCCTACGCGTCGGGACGTGTCGCCTGAGCCGGGGGCCTCAACCTTGATAACGTCCGCGCCCATGTCCGCCATCAGGCGGGCGGCCCAAGGGCCCGAGACCAAGTCGCCCCACTCAATTACCCTGAGTCCTTTTAGAATTCCATCTTCCATCAGGGCCTCCCTAAAACAAGACTATCCTGACACGAGAGGAGTTCACAGCGCCCAGCCCATCATCCGTCGTCCTGCTGGAAGCCGAGCGGATGATACACTTCCAGAACTAGCCCGATGATAATCTCTGCACCAGCCTCTGTCAACCACTACGACGGCAGTGGATACACTCCATATAGTGTATGTAGGATTTGAATACATACCTTGCATAAGATGGGTCTTCGAGCCAGTTGCAATGTGTATTTGGATCCGCCGCACTCATGTGGCATAATTGGTGGCAATTATTCCACAAATAATTTGCCGCATAAATGCCTTGCATTTTGCCACCCCATTGTTGTAGCATCAATCCAGAATCTAAAGCTCGGAGCAACATACCGGATGAAACTGAACGCACTGAACCAGTACATGTCGTTAGAAGAAGCTCAGGAGATTCTAGACCCAAGAATGGGCAGGTTAACTGGCGAACTAAAGAACTCCGTCAATTTTTGGAACCAGAGATGCGCTGACTACCTCTCGAATCCTTCAACAAGGGCGACCGTGATCAACGAAAGGTGGTATAAGGGAGTATGTGATACTCTGTTGCCTGTCGACGACGGCGTCCGACTCGGCAGTCGAAATCGACAACAATACTTCGTCATGGACGACAGACTGGTTCTTCGATTTAAGCACCTCGATCACAATCTAGAGTCCAAGAACTATCCGACATTCCAATCCGAGGCCTGGAGACTGCAGTTTCCTTTGGCCGGGATTCCCAAGTGTGAGCGTTTGGAATTTGGATATCGGTTAGACATCACCGGCACAGTGATTAGGGACGCCTTCGTGATTCTAGGCGAGGGTAAGTTAAAGCATTGGATATGGCAAGTTTGGGGAGAAAGGGTTGACACATTTCAATTGCCGTTCATGGAGAGCAATTCGCTCCAGAACATAGATAACTACTTTGCCCACAAAGATTACTCAAGCGTAGCATAGTGATGCGAAGCGTGTGGTTCAACCCAGAGATGCTTTCTCTAGCCCGGAAGTCTCGCGCAAAGACACAGTCGGGTCTTGCTAGAGATGTTGGGATTTCTCAATCAAAGATATCAAAGTACGAAGCCGGTTTCGTAATGCCCTCTACACATGAACTGTATCAGATTGCCGAATACTTGGATTACCCACCGGAGTTTTTTGCCAGAGAGCCAAGATTGGAAGGTCCGGGCATTAGTGAATTCTTCCACAGGAAACACCAGGGAGTCAGTATCGGCAAGCTGGATCAGATATACGCGTTGGCTGAGATTCGCCGACTTGAGGTAGCGAAACTGCTTGTCGCTTTGGAGACACCCAGTCCCCATATTCCCATACTACCCGTATCGGAATTCAAGGACGATCCAGAGAAGATCGCCAGGACTGTTCGAGCATACTGGCAATTGCCACAGGGCCCCGTGTTCAACATGACTCAGACTTTGGAACAGTGCGGAGGTGTAGTTTTCGCACATAATTTTGGCACGCTCCATGTAGACGGCTTCAGCCACAGGTCACTTAACTTACCGCCTCTTTTCCATTTGAATAGATATGCCCCATCAGACAGATGGCGATGGACTCTAGCTCACGAGCTGGGTCATATTGTCATGCACACTGAGTTGGAAGGTACTCCTAAGCAAATGGAGGATCAAGCGAACGCATTCGCTGGTGAGTTCTTGGCCCCAGCAATCGAAATAAGACCCATGCTCAGAAATCTGACAATTCCAGAATTGGCATCCCTAAAGCTCATATGGAAAATCTCCATGCAAGCTCTCCTAATGCGTGCCTACCGTCTAGAAGCCATCACTGATAGGCAACGTCGTAACCTGTTTATGAAGCTTTCTCAGTCAGGCTATCGCACACGGGAACCGGACACCCTCGACCCACCCAGAGAGTTCCCTCAACTGGCTTTTCAAATGGTGCGTTTCCACCAGGCAAAATTGGAATTTGACAGGGATGAGGTAAAGAAGCATCTAGCAATTGGAGAGGCAGATTTTCGTGCCTATTACAACGACCCCCACGATGTTTTGGCAAGTCTCTGAGCGCGATCACGAATAGTGCAAATTATTCCAAAGACGCAGTCATAGGGATTCACCGATATCTTCTGGCTACAGCCATGGAACGCAAGCTCCTTCAATAGCACTCAACCCTCAGGGTCAAGAAGTGCCTCTGGATGATCAACGCGTGGACTGTCGTCCAAGGACGCATTTGTCGCCAGGGGTGTTCACGAACATGAAGCCCTCAACCCACATGCTCTAGTGAGTGCAGCTCTCACACCGAGCGTTCTAGGGCACTGAGCGCAAGACTACACCGCCTTGGGAAACGCACCGCCTTGGATGTTCTGAAACGCTTGATAAAGTGCTCACAGTAGCGGTTCGCGAACCGCCCCCTGCCCTACCCGCCTCGGAGCGAGCATTTCTGGAGCAGGCCCCCAAGATGGAGTATAATGCCCGTGAGGTCACCCCGAAATGGGCCGGTCATTCACGTACCGGGTACGATAAGGAGGAGAACATGGCTGACTTGGACCTTCAACGGGACAGCACAGCGGTGGTCATTATGGACTACCAGAACGATATAGTAAGCAACTACTCCACGGACGGAGAGGCGCTGCTTCAGAGATCCGCCTCTGTACTACAGAGCGCCCGCGAGGCCGGAATCCCGGTCATCTATGTGGTGGTTCAGTTCAGGGAGGGACACCCTGAGGTGCTGCCCCGCAACCGCCAGCGCTTTAGTAATCGCCTTGTGGAGGGCACGCCCGGCGCAGAGGTGCACCCGGCGGTCGCTCCCCAGCCTGGCGAGGCTATCGTGGTCAAGCGGCGCACCGGCCCCTTCTCCACAACCGACCTTGACGCAGTGCTAAACTCCATCGGCGCAACCACTCTGGTCTTCTTCGGAGTCTCCACCAGCGGTTGCGTTCTCACAGCCGTGCGATGGGCCGCCGACGTGGACTATCGCCTCGTGGTCGTGGCGGACTGCTGCGGCGACCAGGACGAAGAGGTACACCGCGTGCTCACGGAAAAGATATTCCCCCGCCAGGCGGATGTGGTGACGGCGGAGGAGGTATCGACAGCTTTCAGAGAGGCAAAGTGAGGATGAATATGGACGGAAAGATGATAGGGGTTGCCCTGACGGCGCAGAGCAGCAGAGAGGCCCTTGACCAGGTGCAGCAGCTGGACTACCTGGGCATCCCGGCCGCTTGGTCGACGACCGGAGGGGCCGGCGGAGACGCAATCACCTTCTTCGCGGCTGCCTTGATGAAGTCCCGGGACGTGCTTTTGGGGACTTCCATTATCCCCACATACCCCCGTCACCCCCTTGTCACAGCCCAGCAGGTGCAGGCGCTGGACAACCTGGACCCGGGACGGTTCCGGCTGGGAGTGGGGCCCAGCCACCAGGCCGTCATAGAGGGGACTTACGGAATGGAGTTCAAAGCCCCCCTGGGCCATCTGCGGGAGTACCTGCAGATCCTGAAAACCTTGTTCAAAGACGGTCAGGTGGACTACGAAGGTCGATACTACAATGTCCACGGCCGCATCTCCTCACCGATAGACGTGCCGGTTATGGCCTCCGCCCTGCGGCAACGGGCCTTTGAGCTGTGCGGCGCTGAGTCCGATGGAGCCATAAGCTGGGTGTGCCCCGGCGTCTACCTGCGGGACGTGGCCGTCCCCGCCATGAAGGCCGGAGCGGCACAGGCCGGCCGCCCTGTGCCTCCCCTGATTGCCCACGCCCCGGTCTGCGTCCACGACGACCCCGCCGAGGTGTACGCCGCCGCACGGGAGCAGATAGGGTTCTATCCAAGAGCGCCCTTCTACGCCAGCATGTTCGCCGACGCCGGCTTCCCGGAGGCGTCCAATGGAATGTGGAGCGACGGTATGCTGGACGCCGTTGTACTCTCAGGGAACGAGGACCAGGTGGAAGAGAAGCTGATGGAGCTATTCTCCTTCGGGGCCACTGAGATACTCGTATCGCCCATAACCGCCGGAGGCAACAGGAAAGTCTCCCGGGAGCGGACGCTGAATCTGCTGGCCCAGGTATCGGAGTCGATTGAGCAGTCGTAGAACAGCCGTACCTCCCGATCGCCGACTCCCACTGAGGGCGTGAGGTTGGTACAGAAGCCGTTGGAGTGAGCTTGTATGACGCTAAAAAGGGCTGCCAGGAGAAACGACCCTTCCCCCTCCCCTACGCCCGCCTACTTGTGGTCTTCGGGCGGACTGGTCCCCTGGGAAGAGGCGACCATCCACATCACGGGCATGGCCTGGACATCCATCTCTGCAGTCTTTGAGGGAATCAGGGCCTACTGGAACGAAGACGAGCAGGAGCTTTACGTGTTTCGCCTCCAGTCGCACCTGGACCGCCTCTTCGACTCCATGAAGCTGGTGCGTATGTCCCCGCCATACACCCAGGCGGAACTGACCACCGCCATAATCGACCTCCTCAGGGCCAACCAGGCGCGTGAGGACACCTATGTTATGCCGGTGGCCTACTTCAGCGGCGACGTGGCCGGCTACAGGGCCGCCTACCAGCAACCCGGCGTAGTTTTCGTCACTGCCAGGCCCAGCGCTTCCAATCTGGGCAAGAACCGGGGCAGCCACTGCTGCGTTAGCAGCTGGACGCGCATCTCCGACAACGTCATGCCCCCCAGGGCCAAGATGCTGTCCAACTACGAGAACAGCCGCCTGGCTTCCACCGAGGCGCGTATCAACGGCTACGACGCAAGCATTATCCTCAACCCACAGGGCAAGGTGGCCGAGGGATCGTACGCCTGCATCTTTATTGTGCGAGACGGGGTCGCCATCACGCCCGGCGTCACATCCGGCATTCTGGAGAGCATCACCCGGGACACGGTGATGCGTCTGTTCACGAAGACCCTTGGAGTGCCCGTGGTGGAAAGGGACGTGGACAGAACGGAGCTGTACGTAGCGGACGAGGTCTTTCTCTGCGGCTCGTACGCCGAGATAGAGCCTGTGGTGTCCGTAGACCGGTACGTAGTGGGATCCGGGAGGCCCGGCCCACTGACCAGAAAGATCCGGCGTCTCTACTGGGACCTGGTGCGCGGGAAGGACAAGTCGATGCCCCACTGGCAGCTGCCTGTGTGGAACCGGAATAGCGCAGGGGAGTAGGACAGCTTTCCGCCCGACCCTAACGGGAGATAGAATCGGCAAGACTGAGAGGTTCTTGACATGAGCGATGAAGTATGTCTTAGCTATGATGAGCTTTGCGAGAAGCTCCGGAGTGAGATTGGGAGGCAGGTCTTCCAGCTTGCCCTTCAGGCGCGGGTAATCGCGAGGACGGCCGACTCCCAACTCCGGGGCGATTACGCGAATCCCAGAGATATGTCCGGGACCATCGCCCTGATAGCGGTACAGGACTTTCTGGACCTCTGCTTCGACAAGAAGATGCCCAACCAGTCATAGCCCGCACAAGAGAAATCGGTATGGTTGAGAAAGTCGGGGTGGGCGGATTTGAACCGCCGACCTCCTGGTCCCAAACCAGGCGCGCGTACCCCTGCGCTACACCCCGATGACCTCATGATATGTTAGGGCGATAACGGGGTCAAGGCTCACCCACGGTGGAGTTCAGGGATAGTCCTCAACGCTAACTGCAATCAGGACATCGCCCGCTCGCCTGAAACGCACGCTCACGTCCTCTCCCGTGAGCATATGCTCCCGCAGGTGGGACGGCGTGAACTCCAGAGGCCCATCGGCGGTGAAGCTCCACGTCTCCCCTGTTGCGTCCGACAGAGAGAAGGAATCGACCTCCGTGACGCTCCTGATCTGGACGTCGGTTATCCTGCCGTGGACGGTCTCCGGGGATCCCTCTCCCGTGCCGCAGTACGCAAAGATGAGCACAGCCGCGCACAGGAACGCCAGAAGAGCGCCGACCATCAAGGCCCTGGTCATATCAAGGCTCCGCGTTAGCGTGCGACGACACATCCCTGGAATCTGGAGGACGCGTGCCGTCGTCTGGTTGGATGGCAAGCATGATTGAGCATTGTAGTCGCCGGTGGCCCATTACTCAAACCCGCTCCATGCGTCCCGGGCGCGGCGCCCCGCGTATCGTGCGGGCGTGTTGACAGGAAGCCAAAAAGCACTTAAATTAAAATATGGCGTTAGCAGATACTAACTGAGACCGCTAATGTCGCTCTGGAGGCAAATGCCAATATACGAGTATCAATGCGGGGCTTGCGACCATCGGTTTGAGATGAAGCAGGGCTTCGACGCCGAGACGACCCAGTCCTGCCCCCTGTGCAATAGCGCATCAAAGCGCAAGTTCCACTCCCCCACAGTAATCTACAAGGGCAGCGGTTTCTACACGACCGACTACGCCCGCAAGGAGTTCCACCCCGAGGACAGGGGCAGCAGCAGCGGGGATAAGGATACCTCCTCAACTGAGGCCTAGGAAGACGCAAGGGTGCGCGCCCTCGTCCAGAGAGTAGCCGCCGCCTCCGTTACCGTAGGCGGGGCCGTCGAGCAGATTGACCGGGGCCTGGTGGTGTTCGTGGGCGTGGGCCAGGACGACGGCGAGGAGGATGCCCGCTACATTGTGGACAAGGTGGTCAACCTCCGCATCTTCGAAGACGAAGCCGAAAGGTTCGATCACTCAGCGATGGACGTGTCCGCGCATCTCCTAGTGGTCAGCCAGTTCACCCTCTACGGCGACGTCCGCAAGGGACGCAGGCCGTCTTTCAGCTCAGCGGCCCCTCCCCAGGAGGCGAGAGTCCTGTTCGAGCGGGCCTTGGACCTCTTCCGGGAGACCGGACTCACGGTGAAGACCGGCCGCTTCCAGGAGCGGATGATGGTGCACATCCAGAACGACGGCCCCGTCACCATAGCCATCGACAGCGCAGACAGGCATCGGCCCAGACGCGGCTAATCGGTATCCCACGCGCCCTTACCCACAAGAGGCACGAATCGACATGGGCCCAGGTTGGTTATGGAGTATGTGGTGCGCGACTTGACCACTTTGATCAAGCTCTGCTCCCGCTGTGAACCCGCCGGAATCACCATCCTGCCCCCGTCCGCCATCTGCTCCATGAGCGTCCTCGGCAGCGAGGGCGCGGCGGCCGTAACGATTATGGCGTCGAAGGGCGCTTCCTCCGGGCACCCGAGCACACTGCCCGCCGGGCGCACCTCCACGTTGGCATACCCCAGAGACGACAGTAAGACTATGGCCCGCTCCGCCAGCGAAGGAATACGCTCTACGGAGAGGACCTGGCGGGTGAGAAGGGAGAGTATAGCAGCCTGGTATCCGCTTCCGGTGCCCAACTCCAGCACACTGTCCTCCTCCTTTAGCTCCAGAGCATGGGTCATAACGGCCACAATATGGGGCTGCGAGACGGTCTGACCGTCTCCAATGGGGAGTGGAAAGTCCTCATAGCTCTGATGCCGTATTGATTCCGGCACAAACAACTCACGAGGCACCCTTTCCATGGCGTCTACTATCCTGCCGGAGGGCACCCTGCTGCGAAGGGCCGCGAAGAGCCTCGATTTGGCCCTCTCCAATTCGCTGGACATCGCAAACGACCCTCCGTGTAGCGGTACTTCCAGTGTACCCGCTCAGTCGTAGCTTGTCCAAGGTTTAGCCGGAGAAGGGGGCGTAGGTACGTCATAGATTTGGAGGAGACCATTCTTGGCTCCTGACGGTTTTGTAGTAGCCAAAACTCCGAGAATGGCATGGGCAAAACTCCTTGCGATCATGTTGGTTGCAGTCCAGAATAGGGCTAACTCTGGGTCAAAGGAGATAGAATCGAAGGGCTAAGACCACTTGACAGCGGAGAACGTCTGTACGTATCATGTGCTTCGAGCTCAAAGGTTACTCGTATTCTGGAGACAACCGGTACTGTCGTGACATCTCAACCCCTGAGCAAAAAACAGACGGTCATTACTGAACTATATGCTCAGTGTAAGGCCCGCGGGAACCTCGTGTTTGACAACGGAGAGGTCAAAGAAGTTTGCGATAGGGTTGGTTTCGGCAACCCCTTTGATGCAACTAAACTGGACAATTCGTCTGCCCTACCCAAAGTGTTGGTAGATGATGACGTGTTCGTGGTGCACCTGGGGCGCGGCCGCCATCAGTTTGTCTCCGGCATAGCGGTTGGGTACCACCAATTCGAGTCTATTCCTGAGGAGAGCCGATACCAGTGGCCCTATAGACGTAGCTTACTAAACAACATCAACACGAGCGAGAGTAATATCCTGTCAGTTGGCTATAATCAACGGATAATCCACGACTTTCTCTATGAGGATATTGCAGCGTCGCCCAAAGTTTATAGCTCCAACCGTACACACATTCCCTTGGATTACCGCATAGGTGGCGACGAAATCAATGTGAGCAGGGTGCAGGTAGAAATTGACTTTACTACAGAATATCAAGGAGCCGTAACCGTTTTCGAGGCTAAGAACGGGGATCCCACTGACTTCAATGTCTTTCAGCTATTCAATCCTTTTCGCTACTACTCAGGGCTGGGCGCTGCCAAGGATATTCCAATAGAGAATATCAACGGATGTTACCTGCTCAGACAGGGAGACAGAATAAGGTTGTACCTCTATTCGTTTGATGATCCCCACGACCCCGGGTCTATTCAACTCTTGCGTAACGCCGAGTACACGTTGGTCTTGAGATGATTACACTACCTGACAAGTTCCGAAACCAGGTAATCAACGATGATGTGATGGCGGTCCTGCGGGAGCTGCCAGACAACTGCATTGACATGATTTACGGTGACCCGGACTACAACGCCGGTATCACCTATGACAGTCGGAACTTCAAACTGTCGTGGGACAAGTATATAGATTGGTACGTATCTCTCGCTCAGGAGTGCATGCGCGTGCTGCGGACTGATGGCAACCTGTTTTTTATCAACTATCCCAAACAGAATGCGCATCTCAGAGTCAAATATCTGGACGATAACGCTTCTTCAGTCAATGACTACGTTTGGGTGTACAACACAAACGTGGGCCACAGTAGCCGCAAGTTCACAACGGCGCATCGCTCCATTCTCCACGCTACCAAGTCCAAAAAGAATCGATTTTACAAAGAGGAGGTGGCGCAGCCCTACCAGAACCCTACGGACCCTCGAATCAAGGAGCGCATCAGGCAGGGGCACAAGGGCCGTATGCCGTACTCCTGGTTGAACTTTAACCTGGTCAAGAATGTATCGCGTCAGAAGACTAGCCATCCCTGCCAAATCCCTGAGGGTCTTTCGGAACTGCTGATTAAGTCCTGCACGGTTCCAGGGGACACGGTATTTGTCTTGTTTGGTGGCAGCGGTTCAGAGGTTGTGCAAGCCAGGAATCTTGGTCGAGATTTCTTGACCTGCGAGATTCACCCTCGATATTGTGAGATGATTGAGAGCCGTTTGCGTAATCATGGTGAAATCGAACCTGAACATCGCAACGCGACTCAACTCAAGCGCCTGGATGGACATGAAGCGCCCTCCACCATTGACGGCGTCCAGGGACGGATATTGGAGAAGCGGCGGCAGTACGCGCCATAGGATTGAGGCCCGGGCGGTGAAGCCGCTCGCACGAAAGGCCAAACCGTGGATTGAGAGGATAGCTTATGGGTAACCCTGAACATATCCAATGGCTTCGTGAGGGTGTAGAGTCGTGGAACAAGAGGCGGGAAGACGATGATTTTAGACCAGACTTTGAGTCTGTGGATTTCACAAGTATATGGGAGAATCGCGGTGATGAATCTAGGGGAGGGCATATCCCCAGTTTGAAGGAAATCAACCTCTCGAATGCCAACCTCAAGGATGCTTATCTCGGGAGCTTGCGCTTTTTTGCTCTTAACGACCTCC
This sequence comes from Dehalococcoidia bacterium, assembly GCA_965218945.1. GTDB lineage: Bacteria > Chloroflexota > Dehalococcoidia > Lucifugimonadales > UBA2985 > DAOUJW01. The sequence goes on along the minus strand of OZ244718.1, from coordinate 555,976 downwards.
ACAAGGTGGATCTGACGGATGCTGACTTCACATACAGCGACCTTACCCGCGCTAAATTCGTAAATGTTGATCTAACTCGTGCAGATTTCAGCGGACGTACTGCTCTCACCGATGCGACCTTCGCGAGATCCAAGCTAGTTCAAACTAATTTCTCAGCGGTCAATCTGAGTGGGGTTCGATTCTTTGAGTGCAATCTCAAGAGATCGTATCTGTACAATGCACGTCTGAATGGAGTGGAGTTCAATCAATCTAGACCTTGGGAAGCGATACTATTCCCTCCACTTGAGCTAAGTCGGGGTTCATTAGAAGACCCATTACTTGAAAGGAAACTGGTCGCGGTGAGCGCTTTGTTGGAAGCGTGCCACGAGTTCAGTAGACGTGCTAGCGGGTTGGATATGGATATGGTGCTGTATTTTCGTGGTCAACCCTGCTCCTGTCCTCTGAATCCCTCGGTTACGAGAGAGACCGCTCTCCGCTCATCTGAGGGTGAGATGCTTAACGATCTTATGACTCGTCAACCGGAAGCCTTCAACTCACTTGGCTCGGCACTCGCTCAATGGGTCCTGGCTCAACACTATGGGCTAAAGACACGCCTTCTAGACATCACTCGAAATCCGCTAGTGGCGCTCTTCTATGCCTGCAATGACGAAGAATACTTGGACAAAGACGGACGGCTTCATATCTTTGGCGTGCCTAGATGTTTAATTAAGCCCTTCAATAGTGACGCTGTAAGTGTCATAACGAATTTTGCCAAACTCTCGCGAGGTGAACAGAATCTGCTCTTAGGGAAGACAGAAGAAGATGCTATTGACGGCGCTTTTCCTACTAACATGGGGAATTTCGACGAGCAGCACGAGCTATTTGCAGAAGCTATGCACCATCTCTACTTTGCCATTAGGCAAGAGAAGCCAAGCTTTGAAGAGCGCATTGACATTCGAGATCTCTATAGGGTCTTTGTAGTTGAGCCGCAGAGGATGTTTGAACGGATCAGAGCTCAGTCTGGTGCCTTCCTCCTTTCAGCGTTTCATGAGCGATTTGAACAGAGTGAAATCTCGAAATCGAACATTAAACCACCAATTTATTCGCATTATGAATTGGATGTACCTGCGGAGCAGAAACTTAGTATCCTTGAAGAATTGCGGTTGCTGAATGTGACGCGGGAAACCCTGTTTCCAAGCGTCGACGAGACTGCTAGGGCAATTACGCAGCAATACCTTAACCCCGCGAACGGGATTCAGACATCTTCATAGAAACCGGAAGGCAGCAGACGTTGGCGCGCCGTCAAACCAACGGTCGTTGTGCGTCCCCGCGCTGACTGCGCGTTTGCTCCAGTTGTGGTAAGATATATGCGATTGTGCTTCAAGCGTCAGATACAAGAGAGGTGTGAAATAGATGGCTACTACAATGGATCGCTCCCCTGAATATAAGGTAGTGGGTACAAGACCCATACGCCACGACGGTGTGGACAAGGTAACCGGCCGGGCCAAATTCGGCGCAGACGTGCAGGCAGCGGACCTCCTCCACGGGAAGGTCTTGCGCAGTCCTCACGCCCACGCCCGGATAAAGTCCATCGACGTGAGCAAAGCATTGAAGCTGCCGGGCGTCAAGGCAGTGGTCACCAGCAAAGACCTGCCGGTGCCTCCCGACGAGCCGGTGTCCGTAGGAGAAGGGCCTATGGTCAACCTGCGGTACATATCCTCCAATGTCATGGCCCGTGAGAAGGTGCTCTACAAGGGCCATCCCGTAGCGGCTGTGGCCGCCGAAAGCCTTCACGTGGCCGAGGAAGCCCTCGCTCTAATCGACGTTGAGTACGAGGCGCTTCCCCCGGTGATGACTGCGTTTGAGGCAATGCAGGACGGCGCTCCCATACTCCACGACCAGATGACCACGATGTCAATGGGCAAGGACAGCGGCAAGAACAGCAACGTCGCCGTGCATACCCAGTTCAGCATCGGCGACGTGGAGCAGGGGTTCAAGGACTCCGACGTGGTGATCGAGCGTGAGTTCAACACAAAGACCGTACACCAGGGCTACATTGAGCCGCAGAACGCCACCGTGCTCTGGGGCGGCGATGGCAAGATCACCGTCTGGACCAGCAACCAGGGTCACTTCGGCGTGCGGCAGAACACCGCGGCGCTTCTGGGAGTGCCGATTTCCCAGGTCCACGTGGTCCCAATGGAGATTGGGGGTGGTTTTGGAGGCAAGATCAACATCTACATGGAGCCCCCGGCCGCCATCCTGTCCCGGATGACTGGGCATCCGGTCAAGATGGTTATGACCCGCGCCGAGGTGCTGGAGGCCACCGGCCCCGGCTCCGGCACTTACACGAAGGTGAAGATTGGCTTCAAGAACGAGGGTAAGATAGTCGCTGCCCAGGGGCATCTGGCCTTCGACGCAGGGGCCTTCCCCGGCTCTCCCGTCACCGCGGGCGCCATGTGCATGCTGGGCATGTATGATATCGAGAACGCGCTGCTGGACGCCTACGACGTCGTCGTGAACAAGCCCAAGACGTCCGCCTACCGCGCTCCCGGCGCTCCCCAGGCAACCCTGGCCGTAGAGTCGGTGGTGGACGAGTTCTGCGAGCAGATTGGAATGGACCCCCTTGAGTTCCGGATGAAGAACGCCTCCAAGGAGGGCGACCGGCAGGTGACCGGAGCGCCCTTCGGCAACATTGGAAACATTGAGGTGCTGGAGACCGCCAAGTCCAGCGATCACTGGAACGCCCCTCTGGAGGGCAAGCACCGGGGCAGGGGAATATCCAGCGGCTTCTGGTTCAACGGCGGGATGCAGTCAAGCTGCAACCTCGCCGTCAACCCGGACGGCACCGTCGCCATGATAGAAGGATCCGTGGACATTGGAGGAACGCGGGCGGCCATCGCTATGCAGGCGGCTGAGGTGCTTGGCCTCACCGCCGAAGAGGTGCACCCTGTGGTGGGCGACACCGACTCCATCGGATACACGGCGGTCACGGGCGGCAGCCGGGTCGCCTTCGCTACTGGCTGGGCCGCTTACGAGGCTGCCCAGGACGTGGTGCGACAGATGAAGGCGCGCGCGGCCATGATATGGGAGACGACGGAAGACGACGTGGACTTCGCCGACAGCGTATTCACCCGCATCTCCGACTCCGAACAGCAGCTGACCTTCAAGGACCTGTGCAAGCGTCTGAACGAGACGGGCGGCTCCCTTGTGGGGAAGGGAACTGTAAGTCCACGGGGCGTTGGGCCAGCTTTTGCCCATCACATTGTGGACGTGGAGGTGGACACGGAGACGGGCAAGGTGGACGTGCTCCGGTACACGGCCATACAGGACGCAGGCAAGGCCATTCATCCCAGCTACGTGGAGGGGCAGATTCAGGGAGGCGTCGTGCAGGGCATCGGCTGGGCCCTCAACGAGGAGTACTACTACAACGACGAGGGCGTGATGGCAAACTCATCGCTGCTGGACTATCGTATGCCCACTTCCCTTGACCTGCCCATGATAGACACCATCCTGGTGGAGGTGCACAATCCCGGGCATCCCTACGGCGCTCGCGGCGTGGGAGAGGTGCCCATAGTGCCTCCGCTGGCCGCTATGGCCAACGCAGTCTCCAGGGCAATTGGCGTCAGGATGCGAGACCTGCCGATGAACCCCGGGGCGATTCTGGAAGCCCTGTGGGAGAAGGACGGGGAGAACGGGGCAAGCTAAGCCCCCCGGCAGAGCACACTTGCAGGAGCAAACGAAGGGGAGGCCACGGACAACCGGGCCTCCCCTTTTCGCATATACAGAATGAGTCCACAAGAGCAGTCCCGCGTCCCGCCGGGGAGCGGCCCCGGCGAAGGTCGGTCGTTGTCCCAAGAGCGCTCCTTTGATATTCTGAGAGCCTTCTACGACCGCCTGGACGCAGCCGAAAGCCACTTGGGCGGGCCGTACAAGAGAACGGCCGTCGGACAGTACCTCCCGTCGCCGCTGCGTCACCTCGACGCCGCGATAGGCTACCTCATAGAGACGGCGGCATTCGACCCCTCCGGCCTGTTTCTCGACGCCGGATCAGGTGACGGACGCGTGGTCGCCCTTACCTCGCTGGTGTACGGGATACCCTCCGTGGGCGTTGAGTACGACAAGGAGCTGGTGGACTCCTCCAAGGCGTACATCGAGAGCCTGAAGGGCTCCGGCCTGCAGGGCGCATCAGACATCATCATCCCCGGGGACTTCACAGAGGACGATACCTACCTGCAGGCGGGTCTGAGGTTTGAGGACTTTGCCACGGTGTTCAACTACATCAACAACGAGGGCGACATTGCAGAGAAGGTGGCGACGTCCGCGCCGCCCGGCACGAAGCTTCTGGTGCTGGGCGCATTCCCGGTGCCCGGCTATCACGGCCTGACTCTGGAGCGGAACATCCTGCTGGCCACTGGCAGGGACCCGGCCGGGGGCGTACTTCTGGAGGACCTACCTGTATCGGATGATACGTACATAGACCTGAACGCCACGTACATCCAGGTGTACCGGCGGTAGAGATGGGCGTCTAGCGCCCAATGATGAGCTTGTGGAGAAGGTCCCCCTGGCCACCGGCCAAGCGCAGTTCCGGGTCTCGCAGGCTCATCCAGAAGAATTCGAAAGCGATGGGCGGGCCGCCGTCGCTAGGGTCGGTCTCGTAGTGGAGCCAGGACTGCTCCGCCGACCCAGTTAGCTCCAGATGGTACACGTAGCGGTCGTGTACCTCGCCCCTACGGGGCGCGGCTTCGTAGAGATAACGTCCCAGGAACCCGACCACCCTGACATCCGTCAGGCCGCTCTCCTCCCGCACCTCGCGCAGGGCAGCATCTTGCGGGTCTTCACCCTCCTTGACAGTGCCGGCGGGGACCTGGAGACCGGCGTCCGGGAAATCCCTGTGCCAGAACACCAGCAGCTCATCGCCGCGGGTCACGTAGGCCAGGACCTTACGTTTCACAAACAACGCCGTCGCCGTCTCCATCGCGTGCGCTGGGCACCATTGAGGCGGGAAAACCGCGTCCGTTGCCCTGGCTTCCCTGAACGCACTGCTCACCGGCGGCCTCTGCCGCTTCACAGGAATCATAGGCTGCTTCGGACGCTGGGGTTGGCATCTGTGATGGCGTTAGAGTTGCCGGAGTCGCACTGCTGTACCGGAAGGTTCCAAGCGTTCTCCGCGGTGTGCAGGTGTTCAGCATCTCGGAGAGGGAGGCTGCCTCCGCTTCACTCGCTGTCAGACGCCAAGCGTTCTTTATAGTGATCCAGTCTATGGCGTACTGGCACCAGTAGCTGCGGTCGGGCGGTCTCCAGTCTTCCGGTCCGTCTGCGCCCTTGGCCCGGTTTGCAGAGTTCTGCACGGCTATCAGGTGACCCTCATAGGAGAGGTCGTTGGCGTATTCTCTCCTCCTCGATTCGCTCCACAGCCAGCCACCGGACCGGTGCGCGTTTGCGAGAGGCACCATGTGATCAACGTCCAAGTCACTGGGGTCGGTGAACTGCTCGCCCGTGTACAGGCCTGTCCACTCGCCCGATTCAACCCTGCACTGGTCGTCGTTTTCGTACTCCACGGGTGAAGTGGACTCCTCTATCAGCGCCTCCTGCCGCGTGTCCTGGCAATCCCTGTCATCGTCTATCCAGTGACGCCAATCGTCGCGGTCGTAGGAAGAGATGTCGCTTGGTACAGGAGCGACTGTGAGGGACAGATTCTCGGACGTTGTCGCCGGAAACGGCAATTCAGAGCACGCTGTGGCCAGAACCATCGCAACGACGGCCACAAGCAAGACGCGGATAAATGAGGTCATCACGTTTCCAAAGCAGAGTGACGCACTTCAGAATATGGCCCATCCAACACAGCCACAGCCGTGCACAGGACGTGAGCAGGAGAGCCCTCGGCTCCTATTCCCTCCGGGGAAGCACCGTGATCTTCCGGCTCTCTCCCATGCCCGTGCTCTCGGTGGCCACCCTGGGGTTGTCCGCCAGGGCCATGTGTATCACCCGGCGCTCGTTGGGGGCCATTGGCTCCAGGGTGATGGGGCGTCCCGTAGATGTCACGCGCTCCGCCACCCTCGATGCCAGGGTTCTCAGGGAGTTGTAGCGCCGCTCTCGGTACCCCTCAACGTCCAGGATGACGCGCCCTCTGGCGCTCTGGCCTACCAGGAGGTTGACCGTGAACTGCAGGGCGCGGAGGGTCTCGCCACGGCGCCCGATGAGCAGGCCGGAGTCCTCGCCCTCTATGTCCAGCTCGATGGTGTCTTCCTCGCCCTCCATCTGCGGCCTTGGCGTCGCGGTGGCGGACACCTTCATCGACCTGAGCAGGGTGTCTACCGTGATCTTTGCCACGGCCGGCAAATTGGATGGGAGAGATGTCAGCGTTACCCTTATGCGCGCCGGCTCTGCGCCGAATCCAAGTATGCCGCCTTTGCCTTGGCTAATTACGTCTACCTCTACCTGATCGCGGTCTACGCCTAGCTGTTCTAGAGCGATTTCTATGGCTTCCTCTACCGTCCTCGCCGTCACTTCCGTTGTTGTTTCCATCTTCTGCGTTCTCCTTCACCGACTGGGCTGGCGACGGCTGGGCGCTTGGCCCCGGCCGTCGAGTGGGGAGCAGGTTTCCCCAGCCGGCAACAAAGTATTGAGTCCCCATTTGAATCAAGTTGGACGCTACCCAGTACAGAGAGAGGCCGCTGGGCAGAGAAAAGGAGAAGAACATCAGCATCATCGGCATCAGCCAGAGCATCATCTGGGTTGTCTGCGCCTGCCTTGGGTCCGCCGGCTGAACCATGGACGTCTTCTGAACGGCCCACATGGATATGCCCACCAGTACCGGGAGGATAAAGCGAGGCGGTTCGGCCAGGTCCAGCCAGAGGAACCGGCTGTCCAGGGGAATGGACTCGTTTACAAGGGGCAGCCATGCGTACAGCTTCTGGGACAGGCTTACCAGCCTCTCGGGGTGGTCCGGAAGGGTCTGGATAATGGCCTGGTACAGGCCAATCCAGATGGGCATCTGAATGAACATGGGGCCTAGACATCCCAGGGGGTTGACGCCCTTCTCCTTGTAGAGGCGCATGGTCTCCTGGGACTGTTTCTGCTTGTCATCGGGGTACTTCTGCCGGATCTCCGTCGTCAGAGGCTGGATTTCCGACATCTTCTTCGTCATCCGGATCTGTTTCAGTGTCAGGGGAAAGGTGACCACTCGTATGAGCACGGTGAACACCAGAATGCTGACACCGAAGTTGCCGAAGAAGAGGGAGTACATCAGCACCAAGATGTTTATCATGGGGCCGACGATAATCTGGTTCCAAACGTAAGATATAAGCTCCAAAGCGCCCTACCTCGTTGCCTTCTGCAATTGCGTCATACCTTGCTTTGCTCCCTGGTGTCTCTGCCAGCCGCTACTCGCACTGCCTGTTGGACTCCTTTGTGTTGAAGCACCACAGTTCAGTCCAGAACCCCTGCTGCAGGTCGACGGCCCGGACGGTGTGATTCATGGCGCTAAAGTAGACGATTGAGCCCGATGCTGTCAAAGGCGCGCGTATGTGGTCCCTGGCCGCGAAATCCCTTATCTCCGTGCCGTCGGTGGAGCGAACCAGATAGATATCGCCGTTGTCCGTAGCTACGGCCACACCCGAAGGCACGAGGGCCGGCGCTGCAATTATGGGGCTTTGAGCCTCGAACCGCCATCTCTCCGCTCCACTGGTGGAGTCCAGGGCGTAGAGGTTGCCGTCCAGGGACGCTACGTAGACGGTCGCGCCGTCGGATACTGCCTTGGACCAGAACCAGTTTTCGGCCTCAAAGGGCTCAGCCCATGCCTCCTGCCCGGAGAAGGCGTCCAGGGAGTAGAATCTGCGGTCAAAGGAACCGATGTAGACGCGCCCGTTCATAACAAGAGGAGTGGCTGCAACCGCCCCGTCGGTCTCGAACCGCCACATCTCATCGCCGGCCCTCAGGCTGCCCGTGTCCTTCAGAGAGACCGCGTAGACGTTGTGGTCCAGAGAGCCGAAGTACACCACGTCCTCGTAGACCACAGGCATAGACCAGATCTTGTTGCCCGTCTCAAACCGCCATTGTTCGACTCCGTTGGTGTCCATGGCGTACAGGTTTCCGTCTGACGACCCAACGATAATCAGTTCCAGCCTGGAAGCGACGGCTTCCTGCCCGGATGGACTGTCGTCTGACGGGGTTGGCGTGGGCGCGCCTATCGAGGAAGCGCTTCCGAATGAAGGGGTTGGCGTAGCTATGATCTCCCTAATTTCCTCATAAACCAGCGCCGGAGACCCCACTATGCTGTCGTCGGTTTGGAACTCCCACACCTTCTGCCTTGTCGATGGATCCAGGGCGTAGAGTATACCGTTGTACCCGCCAACCAGCACAAGGTCATCGGTTACCGCGGGGCTTGCGTAGATGCCCTCCAGACCGTCGTCTTCCTGACCCTCTTGGGGGAAGCTCCAGAGCAGAGCGCCGTTCGCCCTGTCCAGCGCCAGCAACTCATCCTCGCGGGAGCCTACAAAAACGACTTCTTCGCTCACCGTCACCCCGGACCACCCGGAGTCCGGGCCCAAGTCTCGCGCGTCGCACCCGGCAAGGGTTATGACGGCCAGGGCGAGCGCAAGGAGCCACAGGACGCCCCTTGTTCCGCGTGGCGCTCGCGCCGATAGACCCTGGTCCTTCCGACGCGCCGCAGGCGACGGCGACGCTGCGCCTGCCCCGGAACCAGTCGGAGAGGCGTAGAGGGCTTGTCTGGATTCTTCAGGGGACCGGGTCATAGCCTGTCCTGCCGATGGGCGTACATCTGGCTAATCGCCCCAGGCTCATCCACGCACCGCGTGCCAGCCCGTACTTGTCGATAGCCTCGTGAGAATAGTGTGAGCAGGTTGGCTCGTAGCGGCAGGATGTTGGCAGGTACGGCGAAATCGCTCTCTGATAGAGGCGTATCGCTCTCAACGCTCCACTCTTCATGCCTTGAGCTTCTCCGGCTGTGGAGCAGCGTCCAGCAGCCTTCCTCTTCGAAGCAGGTTCGTCACCGACGCCTTCAGCTCGTGGTAGTCCGCCGAGCTCGCTCCCCGGCGGGCGATGAATATCATGTCCCAGCCTCCCACGGTGGGCGTGTTCCGCACCGCCTCCCTGGTCCTCCGCTTGATAGTGTTCCTCACCACCGCGTTGCCGGTCCTCTTGCCCACGGAGAAGCCGTACCTGTTCCTGCCGTCCGTGCCGTTGGGCATGGCCTTCAACACAAGCAGGTCGTTGGCCCACGATCTTCCCTGGCGATAGATGTGAGAAAATTCCTGCGCCTTCTTGAGGCGTAGTTCTTTTTGCATTCAGTTGAGAGTGAGCTGCGAAGGAGACTCGGCTCCGCAGATCTACACCGTTAGCTTCTGACGACCCTTGAAACGCCTCCGCTTGAGGACGCTCTGGCCGCCCCGCGTCTGCATACGCGAGAAGAAGCCGTGCACTCTTTTCCTTCGTCTGACTTTTGGCTGATAAGTTCGTTTTGGCATGGGACTACAGCCGATGATTATAATTCCTGTCCCTTCCCAATGTCAATTGGAGCGGGCGTGAATGCGAATCCCCTTTTGACCGCGCCGATTTGCGGTATTACAATGGAGTCATAGCCTTGGTGCGCGATGCCCGGTGGTGTAGTGGTAGCACAGGGGACTTTGGATCCCCTGACCCTGGTTCGAATCCAGGCCGGGCAGCCACGATGCCTTCAGTCCAAGCGTAGCTTTCCTGCCATAAATCACGTCCACCTGCAAGTCAGGTGAACGTCGCAGGCTAGAACCCGCGCATATCACGGAGCCTGCTGATCCGCTTCTGCATCGGCGGATGCGTGGAGAACATGGTCGCAGAGAACCCACTCAAGGGGTTGACGATGAACAGGTGGGAGACGGCTTCGTTCACCTTCATGGGCCTCTGGTTCGCTCCGAGTTCCAGCTTCTCCAGCGCGCTGGCCAGGGCCCAGGGATTCCTGCACGTCCTGGCGCCAGTCGAGTCGGCCTGGTACTCCCTGGCCCGGGAGATAGCCGCCCGCACCAGGATGGCAGCCAGCGGAAGGAGAATGGCAACCACCAGCAGGCCGACTATCGCAATCATGGGTCCGTGGCCCCCGGAGTCCCTTCGGCCAAACCCGCCGCCAAAGCCTCCGAAGAACATGGAGAAGCGGGCGATCATCGCCAGAAAGGTGATGGCTCCAGCGATGGTGGCGGCGACGGTCATGATGAGGGTGTCCCTGTTGCCGACGTGAGCCATCTCGTGGGCCATGACCGCCGACAGCTCGTCGCGGTTCAGGATACGCATGATGCCGGTGGTCGCAGCCACGGCCGCGTTGCGAGGATTCCTGCCGGTGGCAAAGGCGTTGGGTGAGTCGTTCTGGATGATGTACACCCTTGGCTTGGGCAGGTTGCTCTGCCTGGCCTGCTCATCCACAATGAAGTGCAGTTCCGGCGCCTCCTCCGGCGTGACCTCCCTTGCTCCCGCCATCTTCAGGGCGAGCTTGTCGCTATACCAGTACGCGCCGGCGTTCATAACCAGGGCCAGCCCAAGGGCGACGGCCATCCAGACGGGGCCGCCCAGGAAGTAGCCGGCCATGACCAGCAGCATTGACATCACTATAAGCAGGAATCCAGTCTTGATCGTATTCATAACTCTCTCTCACGAAGCCCGTATTCCGGCCCGCTCATGATTAGCTTGTCGAACCATTTACGCGGACCGAGCTACGCTCGCAACTCGCTTGCCGACGCGGACCGTCTCCGATTCAGTTCTTCTTCGGATAGCGTACCCTGACGAACTCCACGTCCTCCCACACCAGGGCGGAGAAATCCAGGGCTTCAGGCGTCTCGAAAAAGAGCCATCCGGGAATCTCAAAACCGGCGACAACCTGGAACTCGCCCCACAGACGGGCCGCGTACGGGTTTTCCTCCGGCGCTTCTTCCTGGGTCTCCACTGCTCCCTGTCCCGGACTGGGGTCAATCAATTTGTACTGGGTATCGTTCAGGTCCCTGAGGGTGGCAGCGTTCTCGTCCACGGACAGCGTCACCTGAGTCGATTCCGGGTTGAGCACCCTGGCTCTCACCGCGGCTATCACGTTGCCCTCCTGCTGGGGCGCAATGACGTAGTTCTTCCCATCGAGGGTGTAGACCACCCTGTCCAGCTTCACGGGCTCGTAGGCGCCGACGTGGATGATCTCGCCCTTGCCGCCACGCTCACGTTCGCTGCTCCGAATGCACCCCATTGCGATCACAAGGGTCAGCAGCGCCGCAACGGCAAGGAGTCTTATGAGAAGGCCTTTTTTCATATTCTCGGTTAGTGTGTGACGTGGGACAGGCTGGGCATGGCCCGCAGCCGGCCTACCAGTTCTGGCAGCACGCGCAGGACATGCTCCACATCCTCTTGTGTGTTGTCCTTGCCCAGGGTCAGGCGAAGACTGGCCTGAGCGAGGTCTGCGGGCAGGCCAAGCGCCAGCAGCACGTGGGATGGCTCCAAGGCGCCGGAGGTGCAGGCGCTGCCGCTGGAGGCCGCCGTGCCTGCAAAATCCAGGCCAAGAAGTATCGGCTCTCCCTCCACACCGTCGAAAGAGAAGTTAACGTTGTTGGGCAGGCGAAGGGTAGCATGGCCGTTCAAGTGTACACGCTCAATCCGCTCCTGTATTCCCTGGACCAGGCTGTCTCGCAGTCGCAGGCAGTGCTCACTGCTGGACTCCCTCTCCTCCGATGCGAGCCTCAGAGCGACCGCTGTACCCACTATCCCGGGCACGTTCTCGGTGCCGGCGCGACGCTGCCTCTCCTGTGCGCCGCCGAACTGTTGAGGCGTGAAGGGGGTGCTCCTTCTCACGTACAACACCCCAACCCCCTTGGGGCCGTAGAACTTGTGGGAGGATAGACTCAGCATATCCACGCCCAGGGCGTTGACATCGATGTCCATGAAGCCTGCCGCCTGCACAGCGTCCGTGTGAAACACGATGGTGCGACCCAGCTTTTTGGCTATTTCCTTGACGCCGCGCGCCATGTCCGCGACCGGCTGTATCGTGCCGATCTCGTTGTTGGCCAGCATAACGCTCACAAGAGTGGTCTCGTCAGTGACGGCCTTGAGCACATCCTCTGTGTCCACCAAACCGTCCCTGTCGACGGGCAGGTAGGTGACCCTGAAGCCGGTGTCCTCAAGGTACTGGCACGTATGCAGGATTGCGTGATGCTCGATGCTTGTGGTGATGATGTGGTTGCCGGTCTGCTTCAGGGCCGACGCTGCACCCTTCAGAGCGGTGTTGTCGGACTCGCTGCCGCCGCTGGTGAAGACCACCTCGCTTGTGCGACATCCCAGGACGCGCGCCACCGACTCCCTGGCTTCGTCCACCGCCCTGCGGGACTCCTGGGCCAGGGTGTACAGGCTGGAGGCGTTCCCGAACCGGTGCGTAAAATACGGAAGCATAGCTTCCATAACCTCCGGCCTGACCGGAGTGGTGGCTGCGTGATCCATATATACCATCCTTGGCTGCTCTTGCATCAATACCCCCTCATGGGGCGGGCCTCCTTACCTCGACTGTATCCTACATTGTAGCATTGCAAAGCCCAAGGATAAAGCCAGTCAAGCTGTGGGCCATGCCGTCGCCATCAGTCAACTGACCCTTACCAGCTTTGCGGGAGTCGGTTGGAAACGCGCCAATACGGTCGCGGGAGTTCTGGAGTATCACGGCTCCGTCCTCTGGAGTCCGGTCACTCGATCAAAGTCCTTATCGTAGCTCACAATCTCCGTGACGCCCTGCTGCTCCATGTGAGCAACTGCTAGAGCATCCTCGAAGTCTAGGGAAGGGTGCGATGAGTAGAGGTCCAGAGCCCTAACGTAGACGTGCCTCTGAGGTCTATTGAGGCCTTGGAGCGTCAGAAGGGGAATAAGCCGCGACCTGATGTCACTGCGGCTCAGCCTGTAGGGGGCGCGAGGGGAGGAGAGCACATAGACAACCTCAGTGATGATGGCCTCACAGGTGAAGAGTTCCTCTTCACCTTGTTTCGCTCTCTGGAACAGCCGGTAGCAGGCTTCAGCTTTGACCTCGTCATCCCTGGTCAGGTACCTGAGGAAGACGTTGGTGTCCACGAATCTCACGCCTCGCTCAACTCCTGTGCAGTCTCCTCGGCCTTGGCGTCCTTGGCTTTCCGGGAGATTGCTTCAAAGTCCTCTGGGTTGTTGGAGGGCTTAACTGAGCCGTAAGCCGATTCCAGACTTAATGGCGCCGCCGCCAAGCGCACCGCTCCCTCGTCGTCGATGGTGAAGGCGACCTTGTCTCTAGGCTTTAGACCCAGGAGACGTCGCACCTCAATGGGGATGGTTACTTGGTTCCTCTGCGTGGTATTCCTGGTTATCTCTCTCATGTGCGCCTCAATGCCATCTTCATGTACAGTTAAGTACAATTATATCATTGCTGATGGCTGTGTGACATTAAGCGCGGGTGATTACCAGTCCACTCGTAGCCTGCCAGTACTTGATACGGGAGTGAGCCTGCTAGACCAGATGAACGGCAAAGCGAGTTGCAGGCACCCTCACCCGCCGTCGACTCTCGTCTTGGATGTGGGCTACCTACGCCCGATGAGGCTGTCCTGGATTATCACGCCAAGCAGCTCTCCGCTCTCAACCACTGTGACAATGCCCGTATCGCCTTCGTCCAGGAGTTCCAGCACCCGGTAGGAGTCGTCGTCCGGGGCCACCGCCGGCAACAGGTCCAGTGGCACCATCGCCTGGCTCACGCTGGCCGACTCCCAGGACCCTTTGCCCAGCCTTCTGGCCGACCGCGGCCCGAGCAGCCCCTCCACGCGATGCTCCCTTATGACGATGTAGCACTTGCCACCCTTCTCTACGGCCTTCCTCCGACCCACGTCACGCAGCGCGGTCTCCGGCGAAATCTCCGGGCAGTCGGCGCTCATCATATCCCGGGCCACGTACCCCTTGAGTCTCTGGAGCTGTCGGGCGCGCCGGGCGCTCATTGAGGCCGCCAGCCACAGGAACCAGCCCGTGAACGCCAGCCATATGCCCAGCAGATACGCCTCCCACATCAGCAGGAACGCGACACCGGCGACGACGAATGCCGCGGCTGTGATCCTGCCGCCGATAGTCGCTATTCGGGTAGCCAGGGAGTGGTTGCCGGAGACGGCCCAAACGCCTGCCCGGAACGCACGACCTCCGTCCAGAGGAAAGCCGGGAATGAGGTTAAAGAGCGCCAAGGCGATGTTCATCACGAACAGCCACCTGGCAATAACGGTGAGATGTATGCTGACCGGCTCTACAACATAGCTCAGGGCCAGGAATCCCAGTCCCATCACTATGCTGGAAGCGGGGCCTACTATCGCAATAGCAAACTCCGCCGCCGGCCTTGTGCTCTCCCTGGTTATATGGGCCACTCCGCCAAGCACAAAGAGGGTAATACCCCTTACGGGTATGCCGTGCCTCCTGGCCACCAAGCTGTGGCACAGCTCGTGGGCCACAACCGAGGCGAATAGCAGCAGGCTGGAGGCGATGGCCACCCCGAACAGCTCAAGCGGAGACCAGGATGGCCGGATCTGGCCTATGGAGTACGCTATGGACGAGGTCAGCAGGAATAGGCACAGGAACCAGCTATAGTGGATCCCGATGGGTATACCCAGGATTCTGGCGAACCTGAAGGAGCCTGTCATTCCAGTCCTCCATCCCCTAGACGCTGTGGGTCTCTTCCGTTGCGTATCCCATCAGCTTGTACGCCAGCTTGGCGGCCACGAAGGAGCACGACGGAGGTCCGGCCCCGGGGCACAGCTCCACGACATCGAAGCCCACCACGGAGCGGCTCTTGCACACCGCTCTCAGCAGACCGATGACGGCGTCCCAATCCAGTCCGCCGGGCTCCGGCGTGCCTACCGCCGACATCAGGCTGGGGTCCAGCACGTCCAGGTCGATGCTCACGTAGACTTGCTCTGAGAGGTTCGATGCTATCTCCTCTACGTCCCAGGAGACGGGAGCGCTGCCCTCGTCGTGAAAGTAGACCTGAAGCCCTTGCTGCCGCACAAATTCCATCTCCTCCTGGCTAATGCTGCGCACTCCCACCTCCACCAGGGGGCACTCCTCCCATATCCGGCGGGCAGCGCAGGCGTGGCTAAACCGGCTTCCCATGTACTCGTCCCTGAGGTCGGCGTGGGCGTCCAGGTACAGCACTGAGAGGTCGGGGTAGAACTTGCGAAAGGCCTTCGCCGCGCCCACCGAGACGGTGTGTTCGCCTCCCAGGACCGTTACCAGCTTGCCGTCCCTGGCGAAAGGCTCCACCGCGGCCTGCACACGCTCCACCATGCCTTCGGGGCTGCCCACATGGGGTTCCAGCTCAGGCAGTGTGTGTATGCCCACGCGGTAGACTTCCCTCTGAAGCTCTATATCGTAGTCCTCCAGATGCCGCGAGGCCTCGATGATGGCTCTGGGACCTTCCCTTGCACCACCCATGTAGGACGTGGTGCTGTCGTAGGGCACAGGCAACACCACAACCCGGCAGTCCTCGGCGTTGGTCTCCTCAGGAGCAACGGCCAGGAAGCTCCAGGGGACGGAGATGGGGTGCGTCGATGGATGGCCAGAGGCCATCAGACCACCCCGCTTAGCTCCGCCTTAGCCTGGCCTCGCCTTACCGGGGACCGGAAATTGGGACGTGAGTAGTCCAGACCGCGCCCGATGACCCACAGCTTCACCTGATCCAGTCCAAAGAGTTCTTTTACCCGCGCCAGGACTTGCTCGTGGTCGAAGTCCTTGCAGGAGAAAACGTCTATGTTCACGTAGGACCTGTCGGGAAATGTGTGCACGCTGATGTGGCTCTCAGCAATCATCACAAAGCCGGACACGCCCCAGTCTTCCTCCTTGGGACCGTTGTAGGTCATTACGTGGGGCCCGTTGATCTTGGTCATTCCAATCTCATCGGGTAGCTTATCCAGAAAACCGTGGACGAAGTCCTCGCTCTTCAGTTTTTCCTCATCGCCCCCAAATCCATCCATCAGCAAGTGCATTTATCAGACCTCCATATGGACCGCCGCCAGAAGTAAAATTGGAGTCGACCCCGAAAATGGGACACGACTGCTAAGAATAGCATCTTGCCAGTCGCAGCACAACGGCTGTGCCTGTCCACCCCACTTATTCGACGCCTGGCGAGCCGGATCGCGTCCAGAAAAACAGAGGGGTTTGCACCTCTCGCGTGCGTGGATAGCATTGACACTGGCAGGGATTTCCTATATATTTCATCACGTAATGCGCCATACATTGGCATTGTTTTGTATGGCTTTCGGATGCTCCAAGAGAGCAATATATCCCCAAGCGCCAGCATATTTAGTGGCGCCTCCCCTGGGAATGGATTGAAGCCCGCCGGGGCAAGTCTTACACAGAGGAGAGATTCCAACATGGCAGTTACATCGGAGTCTGGCTCGGCCTTGGCCGGGCCGCCCGTCAACCCAGAGTTCAAAAAGGCGCTCGATGACTTGGTGGCCGCCGCGAAGGTAGGCCACAAGCCGGATAGCCAGTTCTTCAACCCATCCAGCGAGTGGCTCATAAGCCATATGCGCATCTTCCAGGACCTGCCGGAGGACCGGCGAGCGGAGATACTCCAGGAGGCCCGCGAGATATTCCGGGAGGCGGAGGAGCTTAACGCCGATGGCAAGGCAGCGGCGCGTGCCTGGCCGGATGTGGCAGTGCGACTCGACAGCGGTGGCTTGGGTTTCTTCAGCCAGCTTGGGGTCGCACGCAGACCGGATCTAACCCAGTATTTCATAGACGGCTTCGCGCGGAACCGGGACGGCCTGGCCTTCAGCGAGGAGAGCCAGTCCCTCTTTGCCGAGGTCTTCCCGTACATCACCGAAGCTATGAAGAAGCACTTCGCCTCCGGCGACACCGTCGTCCAGACGGACAGGCAAATCGGGGACACTACCGATCGCTCATTCCACGCCCGTCAGTTGCTGTTCGGCACGGAGTACCTGCAACTTCCATACATGTGGCGTCAGCTCACCTTCGACCTGCCTGACGCAAAACTTCAGGAGGCGCCCGACATCATGGAGGTCTCCCTGCCAAGGTGGCTGGATGACCTGGAGATGCCGGAAGACCTCAAGGAGCGCGTCAGAGAGTCCGGGCTAACGCAGTTGGTATTCAAGGCGCCAACACGGGGTCTCTCCCTTCACCTGGGGTTCGACTACCTGGGCGAGCACAAAATGGGGCCCCTGTCCATCGCGATGTTCCTGGTCAAGCAGGCCAATGGACTTGCGCTGCAGGCAGCCCTCAGCATGGCGCGGGTCAAAACCCTGGGCGGGATCCCCACAAACGCGGCGTTGGTCACGGCCGGCCCGTCGCTGCACGGCAAGAGCACTCTCACGATTATGATTGAGCTGGCCGGAAGCGACCTGTCCAAGCTCATCGGCCTGACCGCGGACCCGAGCGAAGCAATCTACCCAATGAACGACGATATTCTCCTGTTGCAGCCGTTGGGACAGCCTGTAACGGCTGAGCGCGGCGGCAGGTCGATAAGCGTCTCATACGGCATCGACGGCACCGAGAACAACTTCTACGCAGTGCCCTTCGGCCTCAGTCGTGATGACGACCCCATTACCTACGACGTTCTCAGGGGAGTTGAGGACGCCCCGAATCCACAGGAGACCCTGGAAAACGTCCCCTTCAACCCGGAAGAGGGCGCTCCGGAGTTTAACCGCAACCCGGTTCGCAATATGCGGATGATACTCTCCAGGTCGCGCCTTCTGACCAGGAAGGGCGTTCAGCGCCTGCCGGAGGTTATCACCAACGGGCAGGTCAGCGACACAGTCCACGTGCCTATGGAGAGCACTGACAGGGTGCTCTGGCAGTCAGTAATGCGCCAGAACACCGTTGTTCCTCCTCTCATCCGGCTGACACCTGAGCAGTACGTGCGTACCCTCATGTACGGCGAGGCCGTACAGACGGGCGCGGCCGTCGGCGCTATCGGCAGGCCGTATGTGGAGTATTTCTCAGACCCCTTCATAATAGGCCTTGAGGACGAGAACGCGTCGCTTATGTACGGCATCTTGCAGGACATGGCCCAGGGCGGCCTGCCCCAGGAGTTCTACTCCTTCAACACCGGCGGTCTTGGCGCGGAGAGGAACGAGGAGTCCAGCGGGCCTCTGTACAAAAAGATACCGAGGGAGCTGACTCTGATGCTCCAGGAGGCGGTGCTCCGTGGCGCCGTGAAGTTCGAGCGCGACCCCGCCTTGGGTGTTGATGTGGCCGTCGCCATCATGAACCCCCAGGGAGAAGAGGCCCGCAGCCTTCGAGGTGACTGGGGCCCCAGGCAGATCTACGGCGACACAGAGTACGAGATGCGCGTCCGGGAGCTGAAGAAGAAGCGGTACTACGGGGAGCACGAGGAGGACAGAGCGGGGATACTGCGGTACACCAAGGCTACCGACGCCATCTTTGACCTGGACGATATTCCGCCTCCATCCACGGAGCGGGAGTTGGCTTGGCTTCTCTCCTTCTACTGGCGCGTGGACCAGGCGTGCAACTCCCTATCCGACTTGGCGCACCACCTGGATGAGGGTGAGCGCCCCGGCGCACAGGTCCTGGAGGCGCTTAAGCGCGCCTACGCAGAGGGCTTATCCCAAGGCCTGGAGCTTTCCTCCGACGGCCGGCAGGCGCTGGGCTCTCTGGGCATAGGCGCCTAAGACCGGCGCAGACCTGCAATCCACCTCTCTTCCCGCGCCTGGAGGCCTCTATACCGAAAGAGCAAAAGAGCAAAGGAGGCTCCAAGGCATGCACACCAAACTCGCATTCGTGATTCCGGCCTTTGTCGGAATCCTCCTTGCCTCCGTTTTGGCCTGCAGCAATGCCGAACCGGATCCTATGCTCGCTCGGGCACAGGTTGAATTGGACAGCCAGCGTACTTTGTGGGAGCAGACTCGCTCGAGCGACTACACGTATGAGTACAACGTGCTCTGCTTTTGCTCGGACAACCTCGGACAGACCGTCAAGGCCACTGTCACTAACGGGGCTATCGAGTCAGTCGTCTACGCAGAATCCGGTGAATACGGGGAGTCCGGTAAGCCACCTGTGCGGTGGGGCGGCGGACTCGGCTACCACACCATCGACAGCTTATTCGACGTGATTCAGGACGCCATCGCCGACGAGGCAGACCAGCTTACCGTGAGCTACAACAGTGAGTTCGGATACCCAACGAACGTCGAGATTGACTACGATGTCAACGCGATCGACGACGAGTACACTTTCACAGCCAACGCTTACTCCCCTCGTTAGCAGGCTGCTCGCAGCCCGGCGGCTCCTCACCACGCGGACGATGCCATAGGCACAACACACCCTCAGACGCTACCGCCTTGAATGGAACGCCCTGGATTCCCCCTCCGAGCCTGCCCAGATCCCGAATCGGAGTCGGTGACAGGACTTGATACGTGGGGCCAATGGTCGCCTGCGCCATTGCCCCTGCGGCGGGTACGGGTGCATGTCCTAACGCGCCTTTCGCCTCCTACCCGGCCCGGTCGTAGGCGGCCCGGACCCACGCTGCAATGTCGGCGTCGACCTCATCCGGCCTCGTGAGGTCGACGCTGTGCGAGCACATGCCGCTCGACGCAACGATTCGGGGGTCGTCAGGCGTTGCGTCGAGGTTCAGTCCCAACCGTAAGCGCTTTGCTGAGGGCGCTTGGATAAGCGCAAACTGCTTCTTCCTGCGGAAGCTCACGCCGGTTTTCTGGACCACTTTCATCACATCGGGCCCCAAGCTCTCGGCAACTGCCGCAAGCGTTTGGTAGGCCGGGAGCAGCGCCGACTTGGGTCCTGAATACTGAGCGGCCAACAGGTCTTCCGACGGCTGAGGCCCACCCGCGAGCCGTTCGCGCACCACGTGGGCCAGCAAGTTGGCGTTCCCATGGGTGAGACCGTGTGTGGCCTTGAGGAACGCGACGACCTCCGAATGGCGCTCGATGCCCTGGCGCCCCACTTCTTCGGCCACGTCGGAAGCCGTCTTGCCCAGGACTTCCTCGATGCGCCGAAGCTGGGCCTCCGCTTGTGCTGTTGGGTCCGTCGACATCGCTGTACCTCCAAAATACGCTTGAATTTGTCCCGTCCGTCCACCACATGCCGAGCGCGGCGCAAGCGCCCCATTACGCCACGGCAAGTCGGTGGTTTTGCAGTCTGCGACTACTCCCCGGCTAAGCCGGTAATCTCCATATTGGCAGTCTTCAGACTCAAAGGGCAGCCCAAAAGACAGAGCAAAATTATAGTCGGCTCTTGCAAGGTCAGTCAATCGTCGGTCTATCCAATGGGGAATGCGTTTGCAGTCGTAGACCACCCCACTTGTCCGTCTTCATCGTCTTCGTGTCCCCTGCCAGTGGGGTGAACCCGCATTTAAGACAAGGCGACTCCCTGTAGCGCGCTCTCCCTCTTGGCAAGATTGTGGTTGTACCCTCCCTCAGCTTGGCGCCGGCGATAACCGGCCGGTACGATCCAACACTCCCTGGAGCACCCGTGGACAATCCCGCAGAATTCAAGCGTATTGCAAGAGAGAATTGAGATGACACCGGAAAGCTCTATCATTGCTCTTCCTGCGACGTAACTACCTGAAGGCTAACTGAGAAGGTGGTGACATCCTTCCTTTCCTCCACGTCCTCAGGGTGAGAAGGGTCATTCGCGAATGTGACTTCCAGCATACCCACCCAGTTCCGCGGTCTCAGGGGACCTTCTTCCGTCACAAGCCATGTGCTAAACGCCTTGCTAGCGCTTTCGCCAACCGAGAGCAGCTTCCAACCATGAGCCGTTAGTTGCTCTCGGTAGTGCTTCTCTATCTCTGTTAGAGAGAGGTCCGTTTCGATTCGGGTTTGAGTCGATCGGTAAACATCGCCACTAGATCCGCTTCCACTTGTCGCATTCGCATCCGGGGGAGCCTCCAGTCGCGGGAACTGGAACCGTGTATCTTGTGAGTATGGATCCATCGGCTCACAACCCAATCCCCGACTACTGTTCATAATGGCTATGCGGATGTCAGTTAAACTAGAGGCCGTGGAGTGACTGGCGCTCATGATTACGGGTTCCAGTCCTACACCTCTCGCTGATGCCGGGGGACAGAAGACCTTGGTGATCGGAACTCCCGCCTCTACGAATCCCTGACCAGCATCCATTGAATACTTAGAAGGTTGCCAACCCATACCAGCGAACCGCTCAGTGTAGAACGCTGCGGCCTCACTCGGTGCTTGGGAGGACTCTATAAACACCAGGACATCCTTGCGGTCCCGGCTCATGTTGATTACCGTTGTTCCAAGCAATTGGCCGCCTTCGGGAACTGGAATACTCAAGGGGAATTCCTCGGGCACCTCATTGGGATAGAGCTCGGGCGGTTGCGAGAACCGTGAGATCAAGAACTTCTCAAAAAGGCGGTCGTAGGCTTGCGATTCTCCGGGTAAACCGGCGGTCGGAGGGGGAGTCGCCGTTTGAGCCACAGGGTCACAGGCCATGCCCAGAGCTAGCAGCATCATAGCAATGACTAGCCATCTGCTGGAGCGCTTTGCTTCCGTGTTAACCCTCCCACGTCAGACTGACGGTTTCTCTCCTCCATTGCCGCTGGAGGGTACTTTCCACGATACGGCAGCACGAAACCCAGGTCTCGGAGGTCCTATCAGTGACAATGCCGTTGGCTCGTGCTCTCACATTGTCCAACGAATGCTCAAGGTCGACCCATCCTAGCGTTGCTGGATGTCCGCCGTAATCTCGGGATTTCCCATATTGGCAGTCTTCAGCCTCAAAGGGTAGTCCTAACGAGATGCTAGCATCATATTCAGGTCCTGCGAAGCATGTCAATCGCCGGTCCATCCAATGGGGGATGCGTTTGCACTCGTAGACCACCCCACTTGTCCGTCTTCACCGTCTTCGTGTCCCCTGCCAGTGGAGTGAACCCGCATCTAAGACAAGGCGAGTCCCTGGAGCAACCGTCGAAGAACCGACACCTCAGCCAACTGAAAGATCAATCGCCTCGCGTGGCGCACCAGACGGCCTCCCATCGTGATCACCTTGACTTGCATTTTCCGTTGCGAACAACGCCCCGCGTCACATGATGTTTACAAGGGGGAAATAGACCTGTTACGTATTGGAAACACGATTGTACACAATTTCACATACTCTTGACCTTAAAGTCACCTCACGGGAATAGAGTATGTCTTCGCAAACACAGACGAAATCGGTTGCCACGGCTACGCACTGCCCCTACTGTGCGTTCCAGTGCGGCATGAGCATCTCCCTGTCTTCCGGGCAACCGGCGGTCGCGGGCGACCCTGAGTTTCCCGTCAACCGCGGGGCGCTGTGCGTCAAAGGCTGGACATCGGTCGAGACTCTGGCCCACCCCGACAGGCTGCTCACTCCCCTCATTCGCGCCGCGGACGGCGAGCTCAAGCCGGCGAGCTGGGAGGCGGCGCTGGACCGGGTTATTGAGGGCATCAGGAGCGCTCAGGAAAAGTACGGGACGGACGCCGTCGGGATATTTGGCGGCGGTTCCCTGACCAACGAGAAGGCGTACCTCCTGGGCAAGTTCGCGCGCGTAGCCCTGCAGACACCCAACATCGACTACAACGGCCGCTTCTGCATGTCATCGGCAGCCGCGGCGTCCATCCGAGCCTTCGGCGTGGACAGGGGTCTCCCCTTCCCCGTCGAGGACATAGCCGGCGCGGAGACAATTCTCCTGGTGGGGAGCAACGCGGCGGAGACCATGCCCCCCATAATGCAGTACTTCGACAAAAGCCAGTCCTCCGGCGGCAGTCTGATTGTTGCAGACCCACGAACGTCCCTTACGGCGCAGCGAGCCAAGCTCCACCTCCAACTCACGCCCGGGACCGACGCCGCCCTTGCAAACGGCATCCTCCACGTGCTCATGGAGGAGGGTCTGATCGATGAGAAATACATACGAGAGCGCACCGTCGGCTTCGATCTGGCGAAGGCCGTCGCGGTCTCCTACTGGCCGGGGCGCGTGGAGCGCATTACGGGAATCCCGGAACAGAAGATAGTGCAGGCGGCGCGAATCCTCGGCAACGCGCCCTCGGCAATGGTCCTGACCGCGAGAGGCGCGGAGCAGCAGGCGCAGGGCGTAAACAACACGCTGTCCTACATCAATATCGCGCTTGCCCTTGGCCTGGTCGGCAGGCCGTTCAGCGGCTACGGCTGCCTTACCGGGCAGGGCAACGGACAGGGCGGACGGGAGCACGGCCAGAAGTCCGACCAGCTACCCGGATACAGAAAACTGGACGATCCAGAGGCGCGCAGGCACGTCGCCGATGTATGGGGCGTGCCGGAGGCCAGCCTGCCAATGCCCGGACCGTCGGCGTACGAGCTACTCGACGGCCTTGGCAGCGACGGCGGCGCAAGGGCCCTGTTGGTATTCGGCTCAAACGTAACGGTATCGGCTCCCAACGTCATCAACGTGGAGGCCAAGCTGCGCTCCCTGGACTTCCTGGTTGTGGGCGACTTCTTCCTGTCGGAGACGGCGGAGATGGCGGACGTGGTGCTGCCGACGCTCCAGTGGGCCGAGGAGGAAGGGACCATGACCAACCTGGAGGGACGGGTTATACGCCGACGCAGGGCGTCCTCCCCGCCTCCCGGGCCGCGGGATGAGCTGACTCTCCTTCACGACCTGGCGGACCACCTTGGGAGGGGAAGCTATTTCAGCTTCCCGGGCGCGGAGGAAGTCTTTGACGAGCTGCGACGCGCCAGCGCCGGGGGCGCTGCCGACTACTCCGGAATAACCTACGAGAAGATAGAGCGCTCCAAGGGCGTGTTCTGGCCCTGCCCGGAGGAGTCTCACCCAGGAACGCCCCGGATGTTCGCCGACGGCTTTCCTACCGCGGACGGGCGCGCCAGGTTCCACCCGGTCGTCCACGGCTCGTCGGCTGAAGCGCCGGACAAGGAGTATCCCCTCTTTCTCACGACGGGCCGGGTGATGGCCCAGTACCAGTCTGGCACGCAGACCCGGCGTATAGGCGAGCTGCAGAGAATAGCGCCGCACCCCTTCGCCGAGATACACCCCACAACCGCCAGGACCTACGGCCTCCTGGATGGAGAGCGTGTGGTGCTGGCCACCAGGCGCGGGTCGGCGGAATTCAGGGTTAAGGTGACGCCGGGCATCAGACACGACACCATCTTCGTGCCATTCCATTGGGGCGGCGCGCAGGCGGCCAACAGGCTGACCAACCCGGCGCTAGATCCCATCAGCAGGATGCCGGAGTTCAAGGTGTGTGCGGTCAGGATCGAGAAGGACGAAATAATTTCGAGGGTAGATGTATGACAAAGCAGAACCTAGTGGTAGTGGGTAATGGTATGGCCGGGGCGCGGCTGGTCGAGGAGGTGCTGGCCAAGGGCGGTGGCGACCAGTTCGACATCTCTATCTTCGGTGATGAGCCTTACGGCAACTACAACCGCATCCTCCTGTCCGGAGTCCTCTCCGGCACTCACAGCGAGGAGAACATTTTCATTAATCCGCTGGAGTGGTACGAGAAGAGCAACGTCACGCTGTACGCAGGCGTCCGCGCCATAGGCGTTGACCGGAAGGCCCAGACCGTCTACGCAGCCGGGGGGCATCTTGTGCCCTACGACAAGCTGGTAATCGCCACGGGGAGCGTGCCTTTTGTGCCGCCGATGGACGGGCTGTACGACGAAGACGGCTCCTTCCGGCAGGGCCTCTTCGTCTTCCGCACCCTGGACGATTGCGTGCAGATGATCGAGCACGCCGCCGATGCGCGCAGCGCGGTGGTGATTGGAGGGGGCCTGCTTGGGCTGGAGGCCGCGCGGGGTCTGCTGAATCGCGGCCTGGAGGTGCACGTCGTCCACCTGGCGGCGTACCTGATGGAGTCCCAGCTGGACTCCCTCGCAGGGGAGCTACTCAAGGGATCGCTGGAGGACATGGGCGTCACCTTCCACCTGGAGAAGGTCACGACAGCGGTGCTTGGTGAGGAGCGTGTAACCGGCATCCGTTTCAAGGACGACTCGGAGGTGCCCTGCGACATGGTGGTCGTCTCCGCCGGCATCAGGCCCAACGTGGACATAGCCAGGATATCCGGTCTGAACGTGCGCCGGGGAATTCTGATCAACGACGACCTGGCTTGCAGGAACGACCCCAACATCTACGCGATTGGAGAGTGCGCAGAGCACAGGGACATAACCTACGGGCTGGTCGCGCCGCTCTGGGAGCAGGCGGGTATTCTCGCTGACCGGCTGACCGGACGCAACCCGGACTCCAGATACCTGGGATCAAAGGTGTCCACCAAGCTAAAGGTGATGGGTGTCGACCTGGCGGTGGCCGGCGTGAAGGAGGCCAGGGATGAGGATGACGAGGTGGTGACCTACGTCGAGCCCAGCCAGCGGATCTACAAGAAGCTCATCGTGAGAGACGGCCAGATCGCCGGGGCGATACTGCTGAACGACGGCTTGTCGTCTCCCCGTCTGCTACAGGCCTTCGACCGCGACGAGAAGCTCCCGGACAGCCGCGCTGAACTGCTCTTCGGCATATCAGGCGGGCTGCCTAGCGTGGACGTGGCCTCCTTGCCGGACGATACTCAGATCTGCAACTGCAACGGTGTCAGCAAGGGACAGATAGTCGCAGCCGTGAAGGCAGGGAGCAGGAGCCTGAAGGCCGTCTGCGACGCAACCAGGGCCGGCACAGGCTGCGGGTCGTGCAAGTCCCAGGTCCAGGAAATCCTTGAGTTCGCCTCCGACGGCCTGATCGCGGAAGACCCGTCGGCCCACTACTACGTCCAGGGCATTCCGCTCACCAAGCCGGAGCTTGTTGAAACCGTGAAATCGATGGAGCTGAAAAGCGTGTCGTCCGTGTTCAACGCGCTGGCAGGCGGAAGAGAAGATGTAGGCAGCAAGGTGGGGCTTTCCTCGCTGCTGAAGACGATATGGGACAGCGAGTACGAGGATGAGCGGGACGCCCGCTTCATCAACGACCGCGTTCACGCAAACGTCCAGCGGGACGGCACCTTCAGCGTGGTCCCCCGCATCTACGGAGGCATCACCACACCGGACGATCTGCGCCGCATCGCTGACGTTGCGGAGAAGTACCAGGCCGGCATGGTGAAGATCACCGGCGGGCAGCGCATAGACCTCCTGGGCATTCCCAAGGAGCACCTGCCGGATGTCTGGCGAGAGTTGGACATGCCCTCCGGCCACGCTTACACCAAGGCGTTCAGGACGTGCAAGACGTGCGTCGGCACCGATTTCTGCCGCTTCGGGCTGGGAGACAGCACCACGCTGGGAATCGACATAGAGAAGCGTTTCCAGGGCATTGAGATGCCCCACAAGGTCAAGATGGCCGTCTCAGGCTGCCCCCGAAACTGCGCCGAAGCCACGGTCAAGGACGTTGGAGTCGTGGCAATTGAGGGAGGCAAGTGGGAGATATACGTAGGAGGCGCGGCCGGCGCGAACGTCCGCAAGGGTGACGTGCTGTGCATAGCGGACTCTCCGGAAGACGTCCTCAAGTACATGGGCAGATTTCTCCAGTACTACCGGGAGAACGCCAAGTACCTCGAGCGTACCTACGGGTTCGTGGAGCGCATTGGCGTGGAGCGGCTTAGGGAGGTCCTCATGGAGGATACCGAGGGCCTGAGCGACCGCTTGGACGAAGATATGCAGGCCACAGTCGAAGCCTACTTCGACCCGTGGAAGGAGGGGGAGAACCCCGTCCACAAGAACCAGTTCGTGACAACCCCAGCGACAGTAGCGGTCGAGGGATGAGGGAATGATGGGAACAGAAGCGGCCGCGAAGCCGTCGCAGACCTATGACCTGGGCCCGGTTGAGCAGATACCCATCGGGGAGGGACGCCTTCTTCGCATAGGACACGTGCCGGTAGCGGTGTTCAGAGCGCGCGACGGCAGCGTGTTTGCAACCCAGGCCCTCTGCCCGCATAAAGGCGGCCCGCTGGCCGACGGGATCATTGGCGGGGGCCAGCTCCAGTGCCCGCTGCACGGCTACAAGTTTGAGCTGGACACCGGCAAGCCCCTGGGCAACGACTGCAATGCGTTGAAGACGTACCAGGTCGAAGTCACGGAGCAGGAGCATATTCGGATCACGTTGGAAAGAGGTAAGGAACAGACTACTGAAAATGAGGATGAGAATGGCTTCCGTTGAATCCAAGGCGACAAGAATCTCTCTATTCAGTCTGAAGACGCCTCAGATGCGGACGTTTCACCTCACCTGGTTCGCGTTCTTTCTGGCGTTCTTCGGCTGGTTCGGCATCGCGCCGCTGATGGCCATAGTGCGGGACGACCTTGGACTCACAAAGGCCCAGGTCGGCAACACAATCATCGCCTCCGTGGTCATCACGGTTGTGGCGAGGCTGGCAATCGGCTGGCTCTGCGACAGGATCGGACCCAGGCTGGCGTATAGCGGCCTTCTGGTCATCGGCTCCATTCCGGTTATGAGCATCGGCCTGGCCCAGAGCTACGAGTCGTTCCTCCTCTTCCGACTGGCGATTGGCGTTATTGGCGCGTCCTTCGTTATCACCCAGTACCACACCTCGGTTATGTTCGCTCCCAACGTTATCGGGACGGCCAACGCGACAACGGCGGGGTGGGGCAACATGGGAGGCGGCGTGACGCAGATGGTGATGCCGCTGGTGCTGGCGGGCGTCCTCATGTTCGGCGTAGGCGAGACCTTTGGATGGCGGGTAGCGATGGTGATCCCCGGCATAGCCCTGCTGTTGGTCGGCATAGCCTACTACTTCTTCACCCAAGACTGCCCGGAGGGCAACTACGCACAGCTTAGGGCCGAGGGCAGAATGCCTCCCGCCTCGGCTTCCAGCGGGGGTTTCATGGAAGCCGTCGCTGACTACCGCGTCTGGGCGCTGTTCCTAATCTACGGCGCCTGCTTTGGCGTAGAGCTGACCATCAACAACATCGCGGCGCTCTACTTCCACGACAGATTCGAGCTGAGCGTGACGACGGCGGGCCTCATTGCCGGTCTGTTCGGCCTGATGAACATCTTCGCCCGCACCATGGGAGGAATGCTCGGAGACAGAGCGGGAATCAGGGCCGGGTTAAAGGGCCGCGTGTTCTTCCTGGGAGTGGTGCTGCTGCTGGAGGGCTTTGCGCTGTTGTTCTTCTCTCAGATGTCCTCACTGGTGCTCGCGGTGGGAGCGATGATAGTGTTCAGCCTGTTCGTGCAGATGTCCGAGGGAGCTACATTCTCCGTGGTGCCGTTCATAAACCGCAGGGCGCTTGGATCCGTAGCCGGAATCGTGGGAGCGGGCGGCAACGCCGGAGCGGTGTGCTTCGGGTTCCTGTTCAGAATGGAGTCCCTGGAGACCCAGGGAGCGCTGATGATAGTGGGGTTGGTTGTGATCGCGGCCTCTGCGCTAGTGTTCATGGTCAGGTTCTCCCCCGCGCGGGAGTCGGAGGAGCGTCAGGCGATACAGAGCGCACTGGCGTCCCGGCGCAGCGTGGGCATCGCCGCGGAGGCAGCCGCGGAGTAAGAATACGAAGATACGTTTGTCGTCAGGGTATTCCCAGTATCCTGGCGACAAACTGTTTCCTGGCGTAGAAGGCCCGCTGAGTGCTTCCGTCTGATGTGATACTATACGGAGGCTCTTGTGAATTCAGGACTGAGATAGGCGCTCTTGACAGCCTCAGGAAAGTGATAGAACATATGTACATTCTCTATAGGATAGATGGTCATGCCTTCGGCTATTGAATGGACGGACGAGACTTGGAACCCAGTGACAGGCTGCACTCGTGTGTCTCCAGGCTGCGATAACTGCTACATGTTCGCGCTTTACCCACGACTCAGAGCTATGGCTGTCAAAGGCTACGACACGGCCCCAGACCAGGTCCGTCTTATGCCGGAAAGACTGCGCGCACCTCTACTGTGGAAGAAACCCAGGTATGTCTTCGTCAACAGCATGTCGGACGTATTTCACCCGCAAGTCCCGTTCGATTTCGTGTACGAGATGTTCTCAGTAATGCGTGAGGCCGCGCGCGAAAGAGGCCATGTATTCCAGGTACTGACCAAGAGACCCGGGCGGGCCGTCGCGTGGTGGAACAGGTATGAGCAACAGTTTCCGGAGGGCTGGCCTCCTAACGTCTGGATAGGCACATCTGTCGAAAGCCAGAAGTATGCGCCGAGGCTGACCGTGTTGTCGCGCCTCCCGGCGCCGATACGCTTTGTGTCAGCCGAGCCTCTGCTTGAACAGGTCGATCTAAGACCCTGGCTGGACTCTGGCGCCCTTCAGTGGGTAATCGTCGGGGGCGAAAGCGGCCACAATGCGCGGCCCATGGACATGGACTGGGTGAGGAGCCTGCGCGATCAATCAACACGGGCAGGCGTGGCCTTCTTCCTAAAACAGCTCGGCGGCGTAAGAGACAAGCGTGGCGGAGAAAAGGCGGTAATGGAAGACGGGCGTCTCTGGAGAGAACTGCCTACCTTGGAGCTGCAAGAGGCAGAGCCTGTGACAAAAGGAGCCTAATCCTTAATGAACAGTAGGAATCGAGGACAGGAACTTGCGACTGCATCAGACGGCTTGCCAGCCTTAAGCGTAGCCCAGCACGCAAAGGACAAAGAGTATGCGCTTGGCAACGTAACTGGCATCTTCACACAAGCGATGAAGAGAACGTGGCCTGGTAAACTCTACTACGTGGACCCATTCTCGGGGCCAGGAAAGTGCGTGATCAGAGACTCAGATCAGGAAACAGAAGGGTCTCCAATAATAGCCGCAATGGTTCCATTCACATACTACTTCTTCGCAGACGAAGACCAGCGTTGCATTGACGCTCTAAAGGAGCGTATTGGAAGACTTCATTTATCAGAGAAACAGTTCCATTACTATAATGGTGAAGCGGACGATACAATTGACAGAATCCTGAAGGACCTGCCCCCTGAGAATTCCTCTCTCGGACTCGCATTCTTAGACTCGTGGGCTTGGGACTTCTCGTTTAAGAACCTCATGAAACTGACCAGAAATCGCCGACTAGACATCCTCATAAATTTCAATATTGGCGATATGAAGAGGAGGTGGTCAGAACGATCTCCCAGGCTGGATTCGTTTCTGAACTTAGCTACTGACCACAGGGAGTTCTTCAATACGAAACCGCAGGGGATCCCGGACGCTCGCACTTTACTAGACCATTACGAGGCAGAATTGAGAAAGATCGGCTACCTTCACATCGCCGATGACACACCCGTCAAAAACTCAAATAATACACCGCTTTACCACATCGTTTTCGGAAGTAAACACGAACTTGGCAAAAAACTAAGGGATGCAGTGTCTCAAAAGACAGCAAGCGGGCAAATCAAAATG
Source organism: Dehalococcoidia bacterium (assembly GCA_965218945.1). Taxonomy (GTDB): domain Bacteria; phylum Chloroflexota; class Dehalococcoidia; order Lucifugimonadales; family UBA2985; genus DAOUJW01. Next base: position 525,734 of record OZ244718.1, on the reverse strand, counting down.
TCTGAATTGTAGGCCGTCAGCGAAAAATGACACAACCTCGCAGGTGGCGCTATGAAATGCCCGACTCCTTTCTGAACAACTGGTAAGAGCCATCGGGTGATAACAGGTTTCCAAAGCAGAGGTTAGTAGGTGATGCAACCTTTATCATCTATTCGCCCCAGTCCGAGTTGCCACTGAATCAGAGCTCCACCCCCCTACCCCTCCCTCAGCGCTCTGAGCACGCCGCCGAGGGTCATACGCTGTCCGTACAGTAGTATCCCCGCCCGGAATATACGCGCGGAGACGTAGAGAAGAAGGACGCCGCTGAGCACGATGATCGCCAGGCTGGCAAGTAGCTCCGCTATGGACAGGTCGGTCTGGCCCATCCTCATCACAACGGTTGTGGACGCCGTGACGGGGAAGAAGGACAGGGCGCGGGCAAACACCCCGTCCGGGCTTTCGAGGATGAACTGAGGGGCTGCAACCGGCAGTATGGCCGGAACGATTACGAGGGCGGACAGCTGGGAGCTCTGGGTGTATGAGGAGGTCATTGCCCCCAATCCGGCCATAACTACGGCTACTACAAAGTAACCCGCCAGGAAGAAGAGCAGCAGCCAAACGAGTTGGCTCGCCTCTATGGACAGATCGCTGACCTCCGGCAGCTGGTCGAATATCCGCGGCCCGATGATCGCCAGCGAGCCCACCCACAGGACCACTTGGGCCAGGGCCAGCGCGCCTTGCGCCAGCACCTTGCCTGCCATCAAGCCCAGTGGAGATACGGAAGTGAGGATGATCTCCACCATCCGGTTCTCCTTCTCGTCGGAGACGCTCTCCAGAAGCAGCCCTCCGCCAAACAGGATCGCGACGGTCATTACCATTGCGAAGGCGTAGGATACAAGCTGGAAGGCATCCTCCTCTTCACCGCTGCCCTCCTCACTCTCCAGTACGGTCCCGTCCGCCTGAACGGTGCGAGGCACGATGGTCGGCGCGTCCAGAAACCGCCTCTCGGCTTCGAGCGAGAGCCTGCCGGATATGAGCGCTGCGCGCAGAAGCTCTCTGACGATTACCTCGTCGTCGCGGTCGTCAAATATGCCCTCCGATCCCTTGTGCAGCCACTCAACTCTGCCGACGCTTATATAGTTCTCCGGCAGGACAAAGAGCGCTTCTATCTCCCCGTCGGTCAGGGCATCCAGTCCCGCCCGGCGGTCTGGGTAGACCTTAATCCCGAGGCCGCCTGCATAATCGCCGGTGAGCGCCCCGGAGAGGTCCACCGCGCCCAATCCGGTGACCGCCTGGGACTCCGGGTCGTCTTCGTCGTCCAGGAAGATGCCTCGCACCAGCGGCGTGACCACCAGCAGCGCTATCAGGATAACCGGCACGGCGAGGCCAATTATCCTGTAGGAGAGGCGGCTGGAGCCGCGGGCGACCTCCTCCACAAAGACCGTTCCTACCTCTGAGAGGCCGCTCGTCCTGCGTTCCGTCACGAGCCGGCCTGCCGCAGCGCCGTCCATAGCTGGCCCACACTCATGCGCTGGCCGTACATCAGCAGCCCGGCCCGGAATACCCGCGCAGACAGCCACAACAGCAGCGCGCTCGACACCACCAAGCTCGCGCCGCTCAGCAGCAGGTGCGCTACGGGAGGATCGCCCAGCGCCATCCGCAAAGACATCGTCACGGCCGCCGTGAGCGGGAACATCGACAGCGCGGTCGGAAGCGCGCCGTCGGGGGAAGAGAAGAAACTGCCCATAGCCCAGAATGGGACTACGGCAGGCAGGATGACTATCGCCGAAAACTGGTTGGCCTCTCTCACGCCGGTCGTGGCCGCGCCGATGCCCGCCAGTATCACGGCGCCAAGGAAGTAGCCGCCCAGGAAGAAGAACAGCAGTATCACTACAATCCGCAGCTCAAAATCGAACGCGGATGCGTCCGGAAACGCGCCAAAGATACGAGGCGTCACTAGAAGGAATGAAGTCATCCACACGGCCATCTGGAATAGCCCCGCCAGTCCTATGGCCAGCACCTTGCCCAACATTATGGAGACAGGCCTGGCCGAGGTCAGGAGCACCTCTATCATCCGGTTCTCCTTCTCCTCAGCGACTGACTTGAGCAGGGCGCTGCCTCCCATAGCCATGGAGAATATGAGCATGATGCTGCCGAAGAACCCCAGCAGGAAGCGGCCTGCGTCGAAGTCGTTTTCACCGTCCTCCGCGGTCTCTCCGTCGTCACCGACAAGGAGCCTCTCGAAGGTCGCGGGCGACAGCGCGCGCTCAAGTACCTCAGGCGGAAGCTCATCCGCTGCGATAGCTTCCCGCAGAAGGTTGGCAATGCTCGAGAGGCCGGCCCTGGTTGGCCCCTCACGAGAGGAAGCAGTGAACCACTCCAGGGAGCCGGTCTGCAGGTAATCCACTGGGACCACGTACAGCTCGGAGATGGAGCCGTCCAGCAGCGCCTGCACGGCCTCTTCGCGTGTCGAGAGCGCAACCAGTCCTGGCACTGAGGCGGGCAGGTCGAGGTCGACGGACAGGTTTACGATCCCTGTCAGAGAAGCCGTCATCACCTCCGTCTGCTCCTGCTCCGGATCGTCGGACACCGCGCGGTAAATGGTTACCCCGGCGAATACCAGCAGCAGGATGACGGGAATCGATAGCGTGACCAGGACGTACGTCATCTGCCGCACTGAGCGGAGCAGCTCCTCGGCAAAGACCACCCTGGCCTCACTCACCGTGTCTGGCACGGCTCACCTCTTCTATGAAAATCTCGTTCAGCGTCGGCAGGACAACCTCGTAGCGCTGGACGTCGATACCGGCGTCAAGAAAGGCGCGTATCAACTGCTCAGGCCTGACGGCGTCCGAGATGGAGTATTCGTAGTACCCGCCGTTGGCCTCGGCGCTTGCCAAGCCCGACAGAGCGTCAGGCTCGCGGCCGGCAACGACCCGTACCTTTTGCGCGCCGCGGGCCCGCTTGACGTCCATCAGGTCGCCATACAGCAGGACTTTGCCGTCGTTGACCAGCAGCACGCGCCTGCACAGCTCCTCCACGTCCGTCATCTGGTGAGTGCTGCAGATGATGGAAGACCCCAGCGCCTGCTGCTCCAGGACCATTTCCTTCATAAGCTGGACGTTCAGGGGGTCGAGGCCTGAGAAAGGCTCATCCAGGATGATGAGGTCCGGCTTATGCATGAGCGCGCCGGCGAATTGGACAAGCTGGGACATGCCCCTGGAGAGGGCGCTGACCTTCTTACCCCGATGCTCGTACAGTCCCACCCTGGTCAGCAGCTCATCCGCCCTTGCCCTGGCGGCGGACTTATCCAGGCGCTTCAGCCTGGCAAGGTATGTCAGGATACTCGTCACCTTTGCCCGCTGGTACAGGCCGCGCTCCTCCGGCAGGTATCCAACACGGGCCAGGGAGTCCCTGGATATGGGCATTCCGAACAGGCTGACTGAGCCGGAGTCGGGCCGTATGATGTCCAGGCCCATGCGGATTGTGGTGGTCTTTCCAGACCCGTTCGGGCCCACCAGTCCGAATATCTCCCCCGGGCGAATCTCCAGCGAGACGCCGTCGACAACCCGACGGTCGCCGTAGGTCTTCACCAGGTTGTTCAAGCTGAGTGCGTCAGTCATTGTGCGCGGTCGCCCTCCATCCAAAAACTCCCTCCAATTTGATAATATATGAGTGGTTAGACTCTGTACAATGGCCCTCATGGAGGAGCCGATGACGTATCCCCGACGGCCTCGTCACGAGATGCCGGACTTCATACGGGACGCCCTCCTGGAGCACGGGCTTGATGAGGCGTACCGCAGCAGGCCGCCCTACCAGCGCAACGACTACATCGGTTGGATCGCCGGGGCGAAGCGGGAGGAGACGCGACAGAAGCGGCTCAACCAGATGCTGGACGAACTGCGCGGCGGCGACCGCTACATGAAGATGGCCTATAGACCCAGAGTGGAAAGCCCCAGTTGATCACTATCTGTTCTTCGCTCTTAAGGAATAGCGACGCTTGCCCCGCACTTGATGCGGGGCAAGTTATGAGAGGTAAGGGTGTAAAAGGCGCCAGATAGCAGCGCGTCGACTCTAGTAATCGTACCAGCCCTTGCCCACCTTGCGGCCAAGCTGCCCTGCGACCACCATCCTGCGCAGCAGCTGGCTGGGACGGTACTTGGGATCGCCCGTCTTCTCAAAGACGGTCGAGATCTCGTGCAGGATGACATCCAGCCCAATCAGGTCCATCAGCTGGAAGGGCCCCATCGGGTGGTTCAGCCCCAGCCGGACGCACTCGTCGATGTCCTCCTTGCCGGCCACGCCCTCCTGCAGCAGGAAGGTGGCCTCGTTGAGGAAGGGCGCAATGAGGCGGTTGACGACGAAGCCCGCCGAGTCCTCCATCACCACCGGCTTCCTGCCCATGACCTCGGACGCCTTGACGACGGCCGCCACCGCCTCGTCGCTGGTGTGGTAGCCCCGGATCACCTCGACAAGCTGCATGGCGTAGGGCGGGTTGAAGAAGTGCATCCCGACGACCTTGTCAGGCCGCTTGGTGACGGCGGCCAGCTCAGTGATGGGCAACGTGGATGTGTTGGACGCCAGGATGGTCTCCGACGGCGCCATCCGGTCCAGCTTCTCCAGCAGCTCCTCCTTGGCGGGCTGCTCCTCCCAGATGTTCTCGATGATGAGCGGCGCCTGGGCGGCCTCCTCCAGGTCCAGGGTGGTCTTGAGGTTACTCACCGCCTGGTCGCGCACGGACTGCTCGAAGAGGCCTCGCTGAACGCCCCTGTCCAAGCCGGTCGTGATCCGGCCCACAGCCGCGTCCAGCTGCTGCTGCCCCACGTCCGTCATGATCACTTCGTAGCCGTTCTGGGCGGCTATCTGAGCTATGCCCGCCCCCATTATGCCAGAACCTATAATCCCGATTCGTTCCGCCATTAGACCCTCCGTTTCGTTAAAGCGCTTGCACTCTGAGGATTATAGCCCAAGCGGTGGTATGGGTAAAGGAAGCGAGTGAGATGAGCCAACGCTTACTCTTCAGATGAAGGTGGCAGTCCATTCCGAACAGCTTCCAGGAAACCCCTGAAGCTGGGGCTCCGTTGGGCGATGACTCGAGCGTCCAAGTTACTTGCAATTTCCTCAGAAACCAATGCTGTATAGATTCGCTGACCAAGTAGATTCTTCAGGTGATGCTTTGGATTCTCAATGTCGTCTGGCTGTGAGGTGTCTACATGTCCGAGCGCCTGCTGGCCAAAGTAATCTCTCAGGTTCTGGTTATCAGCAAAATACCATGCTTCAAGATGCCTCTGCGCGTACGCGTATTGAATGCTTACTGCTGGCGCGCTGCGCAATCTTTCAGGAAGCTCCCCCCTGAATGGCTCCAATACCTGCTCTGGCTCCTTACCGTCAAGGTCTACGAGAATAACTACCTTGTCAGGTGGATTACCTTGGTAGAGCAAAGATTTTATTAGACGTTCAGCCATGGATACGTTCAGTCTCCGGTTGCTTGGAGGTATGCTGACGCTGATTTCTATACTGTCGTCTTGCATATACGACACCAAGTGGGGAAGAGAACGTCGTTCAGTCTCCCCTGAAGCTATGACTACAACGTACTTCGCCACTGACCCTAAGCTCCAAAGCCCTTGGTTTCGTAGTACTCGCCAAGGCCAAAGCCCGACTCCTCCAAAGCGCGCCGTACCCCTTCCGGATCATTCTCGCTGGAAACGACTGTCCCTTTTTGGTTGTCACGCTTCACAACGATCATCGCCTCAGGCTCATTGAGGAAGTCCAACAGCAACGGCGAGTGGGTGGTTACAACAAACTGCACTCTGTCCAGCGCGTCCAGTACATGCAATACGAATGATGAGAGAGCAGACGGATGAATATAGTTTTCCGGCTCCTCTATACCGATAAGCTTTGTCTCAAAGTCTCCGTAGAGGGCTGTCATAAGCGCCAGCATACGCAGTGTTCCACTGGAAACCCCCATCTGGTTAACGGGATATTGGAGCCCAGGCTCTTCCTGTACGAAATAAACCCTGTCTTCAGACTCTCGAGGTTCGATTCTCTGGGGAAGACCTACAACCTCCCGGGTTGCCGTTACTATTCGTTCCAGGAGTTCAGGAGATGATTGACCCAGAGCGTGCAAACTTTCGCCAAGGTTTCTCCCATGAGGGTCGAGACGGGTTGAACCTGCCAGGCCCAACCAATCTCGGCGCAGAAGGAAAGGGCTTGGATCAAAAAAACCCCACTTAGCGACGAACGCCGCAACGTCACGGGCAGGAAATGATGCGTCCGCTGATGCAGCGGCCAAAGCGCATATGGTTGGCTCTTGTTTCAGGATGACTGACTTACTCTGCTCTCCAGACCACCACCATCCCTCACCACTTTCTGAACTGAGTAAACTCTGAGGGGGCGAGTTGAGTGGCAATCCGCTAACACGCTCAGTGACACTAAAATCAAAGTTTGTCCTATTCAATCGGACTGACCATTCGAATCTGGCATCCCCATCTTCAAACTCCACGGTCAACTCTATGGTACTTGCAGGTTCTCCCTTCCAAGCGAGGTTGAGAAATCCGCCGCGAGAATAAACGGGAATGTTAAAATCCCGCGTTTGGACTCCCTCTTGCAGGAAGCGAAGGGCATCAAGAATAGTGCTCTTACCTGATGCATTCGCGCCAATAAAGACGTTGAGTCTGCTGAACTCTACGCTGACATCCCGAAGGCTGCGATAGTTCTTGGCGGCAAGTTTCAAGAGTTTCATCTAAACTGACAACTTTCAAGAAGTACTGGGCACACTTTACTCTCATAATTCCCCTAAGACAGCTTCGGGGAGAGATGTCCCTTTTCCTATTGTAATTACCTGCCATGAAGAGGGCAATTGGAAGGTGGTACCGGCTAGAGCTGCACCACCTTCACCTGGTAAACGTTGGACAGCGCTCTTATCTCATTGAGCACCGGCTCTGGCATCGGGTCGTCCAGTCCCAGTATCATGGTGGCTCGTCCGCGGGGTTCCAGACGCCCAACCTCCATGAAGCCGATGTTGATATCGTGCTTGCCGGTTATGGTGCCCACAGCGCCGATCATCCCGGGCCGGTCCTGGTGGTCCGTGAACATCATGTAGCCTCCCGTGGCTACTATGTCTATCCAGTAGTCGTCTATCTTCACGATGTGGGTATCGCCCCTGACGTAAGAGCCTGACACCGCCGTCTTCCCGCTGGATGTCTCCATCTCTACCGTAACAAGGCTGCCGTACTGCTCCGTAGCAGGTCCCTTCTGTTCCGTGATTCTGAGCTCCCGTTGAGATGCAATCAGGTTGGCGTTGACCAGATTAACCCTCTCCTCGCTGATGGGGCCCAGGATGCCCATCAGGCACGCAGCCTTGAGGATGTTGGTGTCGTAGCCGGCTATCTCTCCCTCGTAGCTCAGGTTAATGGATCTCAACTGACCGTCGGAAAGCTGCGAAGCCAGTTTTCCGGCGTAGGAGGCCGCCTCGATGAACGGAGCCAGTATTGCCTGTGACTCCGGCAGCACGAAAGGAGCGTTGACGGTGTATCGAGCCGACTGCCCCTGAAGTACGGAGATGACCTGCTCTGCCACCTCCTTGGCCACCTCCGCCTGAGCCTCCTCCGTGGAGGCTCCCAGGTGTGGAGTGACAATAATCTTGCTGTTCTTGAGCAACGGGTTGTCCTGGGGGAGCGGTTCCTGGGAGAAGACATCCAGAGCAGCTCCGGCTATCCGTCCCTCCTCTACCGCCCTGAACAGAGCGTCTTCGTCCACCAGCTCGCCACGGGCGGCGTTCAGCACGCGCGCCGTGGGCTTCATCATGGCGATTCTCTCGTCGTTTATGAGGCCCCGGGTGGACTCGGTCAGCGGCGTATGGAGGCATATGAAGTCCGACTCGCGGAATATCCGCTCCAGCTCCACCATCTCTATGCCCAAGAGTCGAGCCTGCTCTGGGGAGACAAAGGGGTCGTAGCCATGCACCAGCATCTGCAGGCCGCCCGCCCTCCGGGCAACCTCCGTGCCCACCTTCCCCAGACCGATGATGCCCAGCACCTTGTTGCGCACCTCAATGCCCATGAACGCGCTCCGCCTCCACTCACCGCCGCGAAGAGACTGGTTGGCCTGGGGTATGTTGCGGGCCAGCGCCATCATCAGGGCGATGGTGTGCTCGGCGGCGGCTATGGTGTTGCCCGTGGGCGCGTTCACAACCGCTATCCCCTTCTGGGTCGCCGCCTCCAGGTCTATGTTGTCGACGCCGACACCGGCGCGCCCGATGACCTGCAGCTTATGGCTGACCTCTATGATTTCCGCCGTGGCCTTGGTCTCGCTCCTGACCACCAGAGCGTCATACTCTCCGATGATGGCGAGCAGGTCCTTTGGGTCCAAGCCCAGCTTAACATCCACCTCGCCCACGGCTCTCAGCATCTCGATTCCCTGTGGGTCTATTGGGTCGGATACCAGTATCCTGGGCATCACGCGCCTCGCACAGGCGCGCCCGCGGGTTGGAACCCCACCTTGGGGAGCACCGTTCCCAGGGCTCTCAGGACGTGGTCGATATCCTCATCGTTCACAAAGCCCAGGTGCCCGACGCGAACGATCTTCCCGTCCAGGCTCTGCTGCCCGCCGGCCAGCACGATGTTGTGGTCGCTCTGCATCTTCTGCACCAGCTCCCTGGCTTCTACGCCTTCAGGCACGTTGACCGCTGTGACGGTGTTTGAGGCGTGGGACTCGTTGGCGAAGAGGGACAGGCCCAAGCCCTTGGCGCCGTCTCTTGTCTTCTGCGCCAGCCGGGCGTGACGCTCGTAGATGTTGTCCAGGCCCTCCGCCATCATCTTCTCCAGGGCCACGTCCATTGCATAGTAGATGGAGACCGCGGGGGTCCAGGGGGTCTGGCCACGCTCGTAGTACCTCTTGGCGCTGCCGAGGTCAAAGTAGAAGCGCGGTATCTTGGCCTCTTTGTGCGCCTCCCAGCCCCTGGGGCTGACGCTGACAAAGGCCAGTCCGGGCGGCACCATCCATCCCTTCTGAGACCCGGATACCACCACGTCACAGTCCCATTCGTCGGCGCAGAACGGGATGGAGGAGAGACTGCTTACGGCGTCCACCACCAGCAGCTTGTCGAACTCCTTGACCACCTTGCTGATGGCGGCCAGGTCGTTGGTTACGCCGGTTGAGGTCTCGTTGTGGGTCACCAGGACTGCCTTGACCGAAGGGTTCTCCTGGAGAGCCTCCCTGACTGCCTCCGGGTCGATGGCTTCGCCCCAGGTGGCGGTCAGCCTGATGACAGAGGCGCCGTACGTCTCCGCTATCTGGGCAAAGCGGTCGCCAAAGACGCCAATGGAAACTGACAGCACCACGTCCCCGGGAGACATGGTGTTGACCACCGCCGCCTCCATACCGCCGGTGCCCGACGTGGTGAGTATCATCACGTCGTGCTCGGTCTGGAACACGCGCTTGAGGTTCTCCGTAATCCTGGTGCTGATGTCGCGAAATTCAGGGCCGCGGTGATTTATCATCTGGCCGGCCATGGCCTCCAGTACATCGTCAGGAACGGGTGTAGGACCAGGTATTCTCAGGTTCAATTCGGCCTCCTGCAATTGTGCTCGTTGTTAGGTGCGCTTTGAAGGAGCGAGGCGTATCTCGCTACATTGTGAATTTTAGCACACTATTGTATCCGTATCAAAGTGAAGGGTCAGAGAGTTTTGCCATGTTCCGGCGTCCGATCCCCTCCACACTCTATGGCCCAGCAAGGCAGTGACTGCGGGGGATCCCCTCAGCCCCAGTCCGTTGAAGGCCCACTTTCTAGTCCTCGGTTGCCACCATCCTGGCGAAGCGGTGTCTCCCTATCCTTATGAGGCTGCCGACCGTGAGAGACGCCTGATCAGCGATGAGCCTCTCTCCGTCCACGTGAATCGCACCCTGGGAAATGAGCCTCTTGGCCTCGGTTGCGCTCTTGACAAGCCCTTCCCCTACTATTATCGGAACGATGGGAAGCAGTATGCCGTCGCTGCCATCGCCAGCCGGCGACGTCTCATGCCCCAGCTGCGAGGCCCATTTGGACAGGGATATGTTCTGCACGTCCTCCGGCGCGTCTCCCAGCTGGTACGTGTTGACGAAATGGGCCTCCGCCTGCGTCGCTGCCTGGTCGTCGTGGAACTGCGCCACAATCTCCCGTCCCAGGCGCTTCTTCAGGTCCATCGGGTTTACGGACTGGGTCTCCAGCGCGCCGCGCATCTCGGCCAACTCCTCGTCGGGCACGTCAGTAATCAGATAGAAGTAGTCCATCATCAGGGAGTCCGAAATGGACATCACCTTGCCGTACATATCGTTGGGCGGTTCGTCCACGCCGATGTAGTTGTCAAGGCTCTTGCTCATCTTCTGCTCTCCGTCCGTCCCTACCAGGATCGGCACGGTGAAGCACTGCTGTTGAGTCTGCCCCATCATTCCCTGGAGGTCGCGGCCCACCAGCAGGTTGAACTTCTGGTCGGTGCCGCCGAACTCCACGTCGGACTGGATGGCCACCGAGTCGTAGGCCTGGAGCAGAGGGTAAAGCAGCTCCGTGATGGCAATGGGACGCTGTGCCCTGAAGCGCTGGGCGAAGTCGTCCCTGGCCAGGAACTGGGCCACGGTGAAGCGCCGGGTCAGGTCGAAGACGTTGGCAAGGGTGAACTGCCCGAACCACTCGCTCTGCCAGACGGTCTGTGTCCGCTCCTTGTCCACCACTTTGAAGAAGTGACGCATATAGGACTCGGCATTGTCCCTCACCTCCTCGGCAGTCAGCATAGGCCTGGTAACGGACTGGCCGCTGGGGTCGCCTATCTGAGCTGTCCAATCCCCGACTATGAGGATCACCTGGTGTCCCAGGTCCTGAAGCTGGCGCAGCTTTCGAAGCCCCACTGCGTGGCCCAGATGAATGTCCGGGCGGCTGGGATCGAAGCCCATCTTCAGGCGCAGAGGAGCGCCCTCCTGAAGGCGGCGCACAAACTCCTCCTCTACGATGATCTCGGACACGCCGCGCCGGATCACGCTCTGGAGGGTCTTGGGGTCTATTGCGCTGTTAGCCAAGTAGCTCTGCCTGCGTCACACAAAGGTAAGGTTTGAGGTTTACCGAGCAGCGGAACCCTTAAGGGTTTCCCGCGCCTGCTCCACGTCCACGTGCATCTGGGTCACAAGGGCTTCCGCCGATTCAAAACGAAGCTCGTCCCGCAAGCGACCAACGAACTCCAGGGTGATGTCTTTGCCGTAGAGGTCGCCATCAAAGTCCAGGAGGAAAGCCTCCACAATCCGCTCGTTTTCGCCGAAGGTGGGCCTGACTCCCACATTGGTGGCCGCCATGTACCTGTCGTCCCCGACACAGGCCCAGGTGGCGTATACTCCGTTGCCGGGCGCAAGCCGGTCCTCCGAGTAGTCCAGGTTTGCGGTGGGAAAGCCCAGTGTCCTCCCCCTGCCATCCCCGACCACAACTTTGCCGCATAGGCTGAATGGCCTGCCCAGAAGCTCGGACGCCCCGGCGACGTCGCCTGCAGTTACGCTGTCCCGTATGACGGTGCTGCTGACCCGACCTCCCTCCACGGACACGGCATCCACGACATTCACGAAGAACCCCTGCTCATTGCCAATGGTCGCGAGGGTCTCCGGGGTGCCCTCTCTCTTGTACCCCATTGCGAAATTGTACCCCATTACCAGGCCGGCCATTCTCAACCGCTCTTGAAGAAGGCCTGTGAACTCGTGGGCCCGGAGGCGGGAAAGCTCCATGTCAAAGTGCAGGGGTATCACCATATCGATGCCTGCCTCTTTCAGAAGGGTCAGGCGATCCTCGACGGAGGTGATATAGTTGATACAGGTGTCGGGAACGAGCACGGACCTGGGGTGATTGACGAAGGTAAGTACACCGCTCAGCATCCCCTTGCTGGAGGCTTCCTCCACTACCCGCTTCAAGAGGTGCTGATGGCCCCTGTGCACTCCATCAAAGACGCCGATTGTAAGGATGGTGCTTCTGTCCGGCGGCGTGTCCGGCAACTCTTCATGGACTCTCATTGCAGGGCGTATCCAGTCTAGGGCGTCTCTACCAGATATAGTCAAAAGGCACTAGGATACTAGCATAGCCCTATGGGAGCGTCAAGCTGACCTGAGCGTCGGTGGCGCCGTCGACAGGCCGACCTCCGGCTGAGAGGCGTCAGAGAGGCGGACGACCCATATTGCGGGCCACCAGCAACTGAAGCCAGAAATCGCTCTGCGACCTGGCCCCGGCGTTGTTCTGAAGCCAGCCGTCGTGCGCCGCGTCGGTCGCTCCGGCGTTACGCTTCCTGTTCCGGGATCTCCTGCGCTCGCTCAGCCCGGCCTTGAGCGCTCTCGGCACCCCCCTGCCAATGACGTCCCTGGTCTTTAACATCGTTGAATATTGCATCATAGTGCCCCCTATCTGGTATGTTATCCGGGCCTCGCTGTTCGCTGTATCAAGGATTCCTTTTGGCGATGATCCCAACTCAAAAACGTAATAACTGCAAACAAATTTCGGCATTTCGCACGGGCCTGGAAACTTGACACCGACCCGTCTATGTGGAATAATTGTGCTGGTTTATCAAGAAACGTTACCCATGATATACATTCCTAGAATTCTGTTACTTGGCTGGTGTAGCTAGAGTAATAAAGCATGGTTAACAAAAGATGAACTGAACTTCTTGCTTCAGTATACTTCTCTTTTGTTACTTGTCAAGCATTTCTCCAGGTGATTCTGAGAGGAATTTTCCTATATGCCTGATTGGTCATTCATCACCAACCACGGACTTGTATTGGCCGTAATTGCCCGGGGCCTTGGCCGGACCGCAAGAGAGATTGGCGACGTGGTGGGCATAACCGAGAGATCAGCCCACAAGATAATCAGTGACCTGGAGGCCGCCGGCTACGTTACCAAGACCAAGGTCGGCAGGCTGAATTCTTACCAGATACATCCGGACGTTCCATTGAGGGACGAGGCGAGCGACGCCGCCGTCGGCGAGCTTCTGGTGGTGCTGGGCTGGAGGTGGGGGGGAAGACGGCGCAGGCGAAGAGAGACGCCCGCGGTCACGGATGGTCAAGAGACAGGCGCCGAGCCGGCGCTTACCGGCGACTGAGGATTATCCTCAAGATAGTGACGCAGCGTTCCACGTCCGTAGAAATCGCCTGACACCTAATAGGCGAGTGCCGCGCACGAATACCCAATTGTTGCCTACCGCCACGGGCGTTACAGGAAACGGATCTGCGGCTAGGACCGCACCCCCTGGGATTACCCCAGCTTCTGGTGAGCAGAGGTAAGGAGCTCCACCGTCTCCTCCCAGTTGATGCAGGGATCAGTGATGGATACGCCGTAGCTCAGGCTGCCGGGGTTGCTTTCGTCCAACCTCTGGTTGCCCTCATTCAGGTGGCTCTCCAGCATCACGCCCACCAGGTTGCTGTTTCCTGAGGTCCTCTGATCAAGGACATCGAAGAAGGCTACGCGCTCCTTGGTGTAGTCTCTGCCGCAGTTGGCGTGGGAGCAGTCCACCACCAGCTGGGTACTCACGCCCGCTCGTTGCAGCCTGTCGACGGCATCGGCGACGGAGTCTGCATCGTAGTTGGGGCCGCGGCTGCCGCCCCGCAGCACTATGTGGCAGTCGGGATTGCCCTTGGTGACCACGGTGGACGCCCTGCCATTGGCGTCCACTCCCAGAAAAGCCTGCTTGGCCTGAGCCGCAACGACGCCGTCCACCGCCAGCTGCACACTACCGCCCGTGCCGTTCTTGAGACCGACGGGCATACTGAGGCCGCTCGCCATCTGCCGGTGAGTCTGGCTCTCCGCAGTCCGAGCGCCTATCGCCGCCCATGAAATCAGGTCCGCTACGTACTGGGGCGTAATTGGGTCTACAAACTCAATCGCGGACAGCAGTCCCAGATCGCTCACTCGCAGCAGGAACTCCCGTGCCATGCCCAGCCCGGTCGTGATGTCGAAGCTCCCGTTGAGGTGAGGGTCGTAGATGAGGCCCTTCCAACCCACCGTTGTGCGGGGTTTCTCAAAGTAGACTCGCATAACCACCAGGATACGGTCCTGCACGGCGTCGGCCAACTTCTTCAGCCGGGTGGCGTACTCAATCCCGCTTTCCACGTCGTGGATTGAGCAGGGACCTGCTATTACAAGCAGCCTGTCCCCTTCGCCGCGGAGTATCCTGGCAATCTCCTCCCGCCCGTCAGCCACAAGCTGGGCTACCTGGGGAGTGATGGGGAACTTCTCAATGAACTCAACCGGTGTAGGTAATGGGTCTATACTCTGTATGTTCAGGTCGTGTATCTGAGGCATGGTTCACCTGCTATAGAAAGTTTATGGCAGAGACCTGCACACATGGACAAGCCTCCTGCAACAGCTTCTAACTATAGTCCCGAATATCTGCCATGTCCAGTACCGCGCAATATGACGAGTGTGATCGGCTATTCCCGCACAAGTTACGGCATATGGTGGTACGATGGAATACGGCGATGACACCGGCGTGACGGCGCAGGCGAACGTCCTGGACCTGTTAACTCAGGGTTGGACAGACGCTGCCCCACCAAGATGTTTGCATGTTCTGATATAATCACCTCGTCAGGAGGCATCGGAAGGAGGCAACGGATGAACGCTGAGTTGAATCAGGCAACGGAAGACATCATCATATGTAATGACGTGCACAAGTGGTTCGGGGAGTTTCACGTCCTCAAGGGCGTCACAACCTCCGTAAAACGGGGTGAGAAGATCGTAATACTTGGGCCGTCCGGCTCAGGCAAGTCCACATTCATACGTACGTTGAACCGCCTGGAGGAGCACCAGAGGGGCAGCATAGTCGTTGACGGGTTGGAGATGTCAAATGACGTGCGGAACATTGACTCCATCCGCAAGGAGGTGGGAATGGTGTTCCAGTCGTTCAACCTCTTCCCGCACCTTACGGTGATGCAGAACATCACCCTGGCGCCGATCAAGGTCAGGAAATGGCCCAAAAGCAGGGCCGAGGAGATCGCCAACGAGCTACTGGAGAGGGTCGGCATCCCTGAGCAGGCTGGAAAGTTCCCCGGCGAGCTTTCGGGCGGTCAGCAGCAACGCGTCGCCATTGCCAGGGCGCTCGCCATGCAGCCCAAGATTATGCTCTTCGACGAGCCCACCTCCGCCCTGGACCCTGAGATGATCAATGAGGTGCTGGACGTCATGCGCGAGCTGGCGACCTCCGGTATGACCATGCTGATAGTGAGCCACGAAATCGGTTTCGCGCGGGAGGTCGCCGATCGCGTAATCATGTTCGACGAAGGCGTCATCATTGAAGAGGGCACCGCCGACGAGTTCTTCGGCAACCCCAAGCACGAGCGCGCCCAGTCGTTCCTCTCAAAGATCCTGGGCTGACGACCACCCATCTTGTACTGTCTGTCCTCTCACGCGGACCCGTAAGGGCAGCCTTGAGGGCAATCACCCGCTCACCGGTATTCCCGGGGTGTGTTGGTAATAGCAAAGAACACCACTCTAGCACCAGACCACCCCTGCGAAGCTTGTCCTCGTGGAAACGGGGAGCAGGGGTCCATCGTCCACTATTACAGGGACCCTGGATTCCTGCTTGCGCAGGAATGTGGAGGAAAGACGTAGTATCCTAAAGGAGTTGGCAATACCAACACGTTGTGGGGATACCTGCGCAATTGAGGGTATTTCGATGCCTCCATTCCTCCTCTTCAATACCAGGACCAAGTTCTTACTGAAGGATTTTGGATTCTTCGCCTGCGGCTCAGAGTGACATACTCCAGTAATCGAAAGACCCTGCCTGCGCCATCCGGCAATTGACAAAGGCTCCCACAGGCCGGATATTAGCACACAGGTTCTCTCATGGACAGGCGAATATTCCACATAGACCTGGACGCCTTCTTCGTGGCCGTGGAGCGGGCTTTGGACCCCTCTCTTGTCGGCAAACCTGTGGTGGTGGGTGGAGAGCTGGGAGCCAGAGGCGTGGTTGTCTGCGCCTCCTACGAGGCCCGGCCCTACGGCCTTCGCGCCGGAATGCCCCTGGCCCGGGCGCAGAAGCTCTGCCCCCACGCCATCTACCTCAAGGGTCGCTTTGCCCGCTACCAGGAAGTGTCCCGAATGTTCATGGACATCCTTGGCGACTACACGCCTTTTCTGGAGCCTATGGGCATAGACGAGGCTTACCTGGATATGACGGGGTTCGACAGTCTGTACGGGCCGCTGTCGCAGGTGGCTATGGACATCAAGGCCCGCGTTCTCAGGGAGCTGGGCGTGACCGTATCCGTGGGCATTGCAGGTTCCAAGATTGCCGCCAAGGTGGCCTCCGACCAGTGCAAGCCCGACGGCCTACTGGAGATTCCCGTTGGAGGCGACGCATCCTTTCTCGCGCCGCTGGCGGTGAGAAAGCTCCCCGGCGTAGGAGAGAAGACCGCCAAGGTCCTCAACGAGTGGCGCATCACAACCATAGGCGAATTGGCCCAGGCGCCGCCCGCTACCCTGAGACGCCTGGTGGGGTCATGGGGCGACAACCTGCACATGTGGGCCAATGGAGAGGACAACAGCCGGATCAGCCCGCCGGGTCCGGCCAAGTCCATAAGCAGAGAGACCACCTTCCCACAGGACACCCTTGATATAAACTTCCTGACTGGCACTCTCCACTACCTCAGCGAGAGGGTCGGGGCGCAGCTCAGGAGGGAGGAGAAGCTGGCCCGTCGAGTGGTGCTGAAGCTGAGATACGAGGACTTTCAGACCTTATCCAGACACCACACGCGGCCAAGGCCCGCTTTCGGAGACGAGGATATCTTCGAGCCGGGCGTCTTGCTGCTGAAGAGAGCGCTGGAGCAACGACGCTCTCCAGTGAGGCTCATCGGCATAGGCGTCACCGACTTCGTCCCAAGGGCATCTCAACTGTCTCTCCTGGAACGCTGCGACGACAGGTCCCAGAACCTCGCCCTTGCCGTGGACGCCATTCGCAGAAAGTACGGCTTTGTCTCGATTCAGAGGGGCGCTACGTTCTCCCTGGACCGCCACTTTCAGGTGGAGAGCGGGGACTATCTCCTGAAGACCTCTGCCCTGTCCAGGTAGGCTACTCAGATTCAGCCAGAGGAACCTGCCGGAAGTCCACCCCCCAATTGGGGTGCAGATGCACCAGGCACACCGATCCCAGCTCGCGTCCGTCCGAGGTGAGTATGGGAGCTCCGGAGTATGCCGCTCGGACGGTGCCCTGGGAGAGGTCCTCAAAGAAGTCCGAGTGGCCCAGGGCTACGTAATCGTATCCCGTGGCCTCGATCTCATAGGCCAAGATGGGAGAGGAGCGCTCTATTGGCTCTCCCGGCTTTACGTAGAACCCGTGGGCAATGCCCACGTGCCACCAGGGGCCGTTCCTGGGTGGGGCGCCCTCAAGAGGGCGGAATTCCATATGGTGATCGTAGGTGGGGCGGCCCCAGACGTTCACCTTAAGGTCGTGAAAGAGTACCGTTTCGCCCTCCGGGTTGCGGAGCAGGTTCACCTGCCAGGGTAGATCCTTGAAACCCGGATGGTTGTATATGGTGTACTGGTCGAGCTGGTCGTGGTTCCCGGGCAGCAGCACCACCGGCATATCCAACCGTCCAAGCTGGCGGACGGTCTCAAACACCACCTCGTCCTTTACCCTGGCGTTATCAAAAAAGTCCCCTGCCAGGATGACCAGGTCCACCTTAAGCTCGTTGGCCTTGTCAACCACCTTGCCAAGGGCAGCGCACGTGGAGATCTTGTCTATGTGGTTGTCCGAGGTGTGGAGTATTCTGACCTCGGTATCGGGGCGATTCCCGTTCAACTACCATTCCTCCGTGTTGAAGACGTCCGGTGGACACGCCTGCCGGCGCTAGGGAATGATAACACGACAGCGCCCGCCCTTACAACTGTTATGCGCCTGTGGAGACACCGAGGGTAGGGGCGGTTCGCGGAGCCTGTCTCATAAAGGGTGTGTATTTTCGGATGTGGGTGAAACGGGTTAGAATTGTGGCCAAGAATTGATTGATGGAGAGTTCAATGCCGCGTCGCCCACTGAACCGAGAGCAGCCGTGGTTGTTTCCTCCTACACTGGAGGAAGTTGTGCCCGAAGACCATCCGGTGCGGTTTGTGGCGGAGTTTGTGGACGCTTTGGAGCGTTCGGGATGGTCTGAGTTGGGAGTTGAGATAGATGGTGAGGCATTGGGAGCGCCATCGTACCATCCTCGCGGGCTGCTGAGCGTGTGGTTGTATGGGTTCATGACCGGCGTGCGCTCGTGCCGCAAGCTGGAGGCGGCCTGCCGAGACCAGATACCGTACCTTTGGCTGACAGCTTGGCAGCACCCGGACCACAATACCCTGTGGCGGTTCTACAGAGACCATCGTGGAGCGATGAGAAGGCTCTTTAAGCGAACGGTGCGCACGATGGTGGCCATGGGCTTGGTGGAGTTGGCGGTGCAGGCTGTGGATGGGACGAAGATAGCTGCCAATGCAGCGAAGGATAGGAGCTTTGATGCTGAAGGGTTGCAACGGTTGCTGAAGCGGGTGGACGCGGCGATCAGTGATCTTGAGGCGCAGAACGAGGCTGGGGAAGACGCTGTCTCTGTGCGTCTGCCGGAGGAGCTTGCCAAGAACAAGGCGCTGAGAGAACAGGTGCAGCAGGCAATGGAACAACTTGCAGGTGAAGAGGGACAGCAACGTATCAATCTTACCGATGGTGATGCGAGTCTGATGAAGGCTGGTGGAGGCATCGTGGCTGCTTACAATGCCCAAGCGATGGTCTCGCCACTGGAGCCGGGCGCCGGCGAAGGCACGGGGCTAGTCATCACCGCAGCGGAGGTGGTGTGTGAGGCCAACGACAGTGGTCAGTTGACTCCAATGCTGGAGCAAGCCGAGGAGATGATTGGAGACAGGGCGGAGGCAACGCTGGCCGATGCGGGCTATCACTCCGGCGCCAACCTGGAGTCGTGCGCCCAACGGGAACAACAGGTGATCATGCCGGAGTCGCAGCACAAGGCCCTTGAACACCCCTACCACAAGGACCGTTTTTGCTACGATGAGCAGATGGATAGCTACACCTGTCCCATGGGCCAGATACTGCGCTTCACCCGACTCAAGCGTACCAGGGGAACGCTCATGCGTCTGTACCGAGCCTCCGGAGCCGTCTGCCAGGTGTGTCCGGCCTTCGGGGTCTGCACCAAGGATGGGCGTCATGGGCGTGGGCTGGAGGTAGGTCCTCACGAAGCTGTCCTGCGTCGTCATCGGGTATGGATGTCTACTGAGGAGGCCAAAGAGGCGTACAAGCAGCGTAAGCAACTGCCAGAACCGGCTTTTGGGATCCTCAAAGAGCAACAGGGCGCTCGGCGGTTCTTGCTCCGTGGCATTGTCAATGTGTCGGCCGAATGGGTCTTGTTGGCCACGAGCTTCAACCTGCGCACCCTGTGGCGCGTATGGCGCGACCGGGGCAGACCCAGGTGGAACCAGAGATGGGCGCAGGCGGCGATAGCAGGGCCATGAGGGGGTGACCGACGACGGCCTAACCAACCATGTCTCCTAATCCGCGCCGCCTGCAAGATCGAATGACGGTCAAGACATCGCTCCGACTGTGACAACAGACTCGGACTTGGCACGACCGACTCACCAATAGTCACCAATTCATCATTCTGGGACAGGCTCCGCGAACCGCCCCTACAGAGGCCGCGGCTGCCCAAGCTTATCCGGCTACGCTGACGTTCAAAAGGGCTGCGCCTAATCCTGGGCCAGGCTCTGAGCCCGTCGAAGGGTGAGCCGGGCTGCTGCCCCCTAACCCCCGTCCGACTTCAGGGCCCTGGACACACCTCCAAACCGCAGTCTCATCAGACCCTTCAGGTCGTCCGTGGCGGTCTTGATGACGCGGACGCGCGTGTCGGGGTCGTCAACCCAGTTCACCGGGATGTCCTTGATGCGGTAGCCGCCCTTCTCCGCAAGGATGAGCAGCTCCGAGTCGAAGAACCACCCCTGGTCCATTATCTTGGGAATCAGCGTCTGAGCGGCACTGCTGCTGATGGCCTTGAAGCCGCATTGGGCGTCGGAGAACCTTGTGAAGAAGGCGGCCTTGATTATCAGGTTGTAGGACCGGGACGTCACTTCCCGCTTGAAGGCGCGCTTTTCCACCGAAGACCCCCTCATCAGGCGCGAGCCTACTGCTAGGTCAAAGCCCTCCTCGCCGATGGCGCGCACCATCGGAGGAAACGCCTCAAGGCCCGTGGACAGGTCCACGTCCATGTATGTGAGGATATCGGCGTCGCTCTCCAGCCACGCCTTCCGCAGCGCCCTGCCCCTTCCCCTGATCTCCAGGCGGCTCCAGGTCACCTGCTCGTGTTCCTGGGAGAGGGTCTCGGCGATGTCAGGCGTACGGTCCGTCGACCCGTTGTCGGCTATCACGATACGGAAGGGGTACGGCGAATTCTCACCCATGAACTCCAGAAGAGAGGCCACGCAGTTGGGCAGGGCCCGCTCTTCGTTCAGGACGGGGATTACAACGTCAACCAGTGGAGCCATCGGTCGCTCTAGTGCCGGAAGTGGCGGACACCCGTGAACAGCATTGCTATGCCGGCCTTGTCAGCGGCGTCGATGACCTCCTGGTCGCGGATGGACCCGCCGGGTTGCACGACTGCCGTGACGCCTCCCTCCGCGGCCGTCTCCAGGCCGTCCGGGAAGGGAAAGAAGGCGTCGGAGGCCAGCGCCGACCCGCGAGCCGACTCGCCCGCCGCCCTCAGAGCCAGGTGGACGCTGGTGACGCGGTTGGGTTGACCGGCGCCCATACCAAGGAGCGTCTGGTCCTTGACTAAAACGATGGCGTTGGACTTGATGTGCTTCACAACCTTCCAGGCGAAGGCCAGATCCAGAAGCTCCTCCTCGGTGGGGCTTCGCTTGGTAGCGGGCTTCCAGTCCTGGATATCCTCCTCAAGGATGTCCTGGTTCTGCATAAGCACGCCGCCCAGCACCTGGCGCACCTCCCAGCTTCCGGCTCCCCGTGCGCCGTCGCCCAGGGCCAGGATGCGAAGGTCGCGCTTCTTGTTCAGTATCTCCATCGCGCCCGGCTCGAAATCCGGGGCCAAGACAATCTCGTAGAAGACCTGTCGCATGGCCTCGGCCGCCTCCGTCGTCACAGTGCGATTGAAGGCCACGATGCCTCCAAATGCCGATACCGGGTCGCCGTCAAATGCCCTCTTGTAGGCCTCAACCTGGTCCTGGTGAACCGCCAGGCCACAGGGGTTCGTGTGCTTTATCACCGCCACGGCCGGCCCACCGAAGTCGGACACCGCCCGCCATGCAGCGTCGGCGTCCAGGATGTTATTGTAGGAGAGCTCTCTCCCGTGAAGCTG
Source organism: Dehalococcoidia bacterium (assembly GCA_965218945.1). Classification (GTDB taxonomy): domain Bacteria; phylum Chloroflexota; class Dehalococcoidia; order Lucifugimonadales; family UBA2985; genus DAOUJW01. The sequence continues at coordinate 504,431 of OZ244718.1, read as the reverse complement.
TCTGGCCCCGGCAATGCCCTGGGGGTTCAGTTCCCCGTAGAATGCAGCCTGCTGGTGAGGGTTCTCGCCGTATCGCAGGTCGAATAGCTTGTTGTACCCCAGGGTCAGCTCCTGCCCCAGGTCGTCCTGGCCCCTGAGGTACTGGGCGATGTTGGTGTCGTACAGGGCGACGTGCTGGAATGCCTTCTGCGCCAGCTTCTGCCTCTCATCGATGGAGAGGCCGCCCGCCGCCATTCGCTCCACCACCCAGTCGTAGTCCGAAGGGTCCACGACCACGGCGACAAAGGGGAAGTTCTTGGCCGCGGCGCGGATCATGGTGGGACCGCCGATGTCGATATTCTCCAGCGCCTCGTCAAGGCTCACGTCCGGCTTGGCGATTGTGTCGGCAAAGGGGTAGAGGTTAACGGCAACCAGGTCTATGGACGCAATGCCGCGTCTCTCAAGCTCGGAGACGTGCTCAGGCACATCGCGGCGGGCCAGTATACCGCCGTGGATGGACGGGTGCAGGGTCTTCACGCGGCCGTCCAGAATCTCCGGGAAGCCGGTCAGGTCCGAGACCTGCTGCACGGGAAGGTTGGCGTCCTGGAGAGTACGGTGCGTCCCTCCGGTGCTGACCAACTCAATCCCGATTTCCGCCAGACGCCGACCAAACTCGACGACTCCCGTTTTGTCATATACGCTGATAAGTGCTTTCATCTGCTACCTCGATATAGTTACTTCGTTGCCCCCGACCACCTCTCCCACCACCCGGGCCTCGGGAACCAGGCGGCGCACCTCATCCACTTGGGACGGGTCGCACGCCAGAACCATCCCGACGCCCATGTTGAACACACTGTACATCTCGTCCGTATCCACTCGCCCGGCTTCCTGAATCAGCCTGAAGATTGGCGGCGCGTCCCAAGCGGACTCATCGAAATGCGCGCCCAGTCCGTCCGGGAGAATCCTGGGCACGTTCTCCGGCAACCCTCCACCTGTGATGTGAGCCATGCCCTTGATCAGGCGCAGCACAGGCTCCAGCAGCGGGTAGTAGCACCGGTGCGGCCTCAGCAGCGCCTCTCCCAGGGTCTCGCCAAGCTCAGGGTAGGTCCGGCTCAGGACCGACGGGTCCTCCTCCACGCGGAACACCATGCGCGCCAGGGAGTAGCCGTTGGTGTGCAGGCCGTTGGATGGAATCGCCAGCAGCGCGTCGCCTTCGGCTATCGTTGAGCCGTCCAGGATCTCGTCCTTCTCCACGACGCCCACGGCGAATCCCGCCAGGTCGAAGCCGTCCTCCGGATAGATGCCCGGCAGCTGTGCCGTCTCCCCGCCTATTAGCGCGCAGCCCACGGCCTCGCAGGCCTCGGCGACGCCCTTCACCAGCGCCTCCGCCCTCCCGGGCAATAGCCTGCCTACGCCAATGTAGTCGAGGAAGAAGAGGGGCTTTGCGCCGGATGTGAAGACGTCGTTGACGCAGTGGTTCACTGCATCGATGCCAACAGTGTCGAAGCGGTCCATCAGGGTAGCCAGCTTCAGCTTGGTGCCCGGCGAGTCGGTGCTGGAGACCAGAACGGGCTGACGGTAGCCCTGAAGCTGGTAGAGTCCTCCGAAGAAGCCAACGCCACCTATGACCTCAGGCCCAAGAGTCCTGGAAGCCAGCTTCTTGATGCGCTCCTTGGCCTCTTGCGCCGCTCCCTGGTCGACTCCGGCGGCGAGGTAGGTCTCACCAGGCATGGGGCATTGACACTATCTGGCGACTTCCAGGGCCAGTTTGTCCATCTCAAGCTGGACCGGGATGGGATGGTTGCCGGTGAAGCAACCTGTGCAGTGGCTGTCCGGTTTGCCGCCCACGGCCTTCAACAGACCATCGACGCTGAGGTAACCCAGCGAGTCGGCGCCCACGAACTGCCGTATCTCTTCGATGCTCTTGTTGGCGGCGATGAGCTCGCGGTACGTCGCCATGTCAACTCCCAGGTGGCAGGGATGCTGCAGAGGAGGAGCGCACACGCGCAGGTGCACCTCTTTAGCCCCTGCCCTCTGCACCAGCTTGACCACGTGGGGCGTGGTGGTGCCGCGGACAATGCTGTCGTCTACCACTATAACCCGCTTGCCGGCAAGCACGTCGGGCAACGGATTGAACTTGAGCTGCACTCCCAGGTCTCTCATCCGCTGGTCCGGCTCAATGAAGGTCCTGCCCACGTACCGGTTCTTGGTCAGGCCCTCGCTGTAGTGAATACCGGCCTCCTGGGCATACCCCACAGCGGCCGCTGTCGCGGAGTCCGGCACGCCAATGACCACGTCGGCGTCCACCGGATGCTCCCGGGCCAGCTCCGCGCCCATAGCCTGACGCATGGTGAAGGTCAGCTTCCCATCGAAGACGCTGTCCGGCCTGGCGAAGTAGATGTACTCAAAGATGCAGGACGCCCTCTTGCGCTCGACGCTCTTGTGGATGGTCCTCATGCCCTGATCGTCGATGGCTATGGCCTCACCGGGCTCGACCTCACGCACAATCTGGGCCCCCAGGTGGTCCAGAGCGCAGGTCTCGGAGGCCACTATCCAACCGCCATCGCTGAGCCTGCCCACGCAGAGGGGCCGCACACCCAGGGGGTCGCGAATGGCCATGAGGGAGTCCTTGGTCAGCACAACCAGGGAGTAAGCGCCCTGTGCGCGCTTCATCATGTACTGAACGCGCTCGCCCCAGTCCCTGCCGGGCGCGTTGGCCAGCAGGTGGGCCAATATCTCGGAATCGGTTGAAGCCGAGAACACGCATCCCCACTCCTCCAGGTCTGCGCGCAGCGGGACGGGATTGACCACGTTCCCGTTATGGCCGAGGGCAAGCTCACCGTACGGCCCGTTCACCAGGATAGGCTGAGCGTTGCAAAGCTCGCTGGAACCTGTGGTGGAATACCTGGTGTGACCGATGGCTATGTGACCGGTAAGGCGCTCCAGGTCCTGTTCGCGGAAGACTTGGGTCACCAGACCCATAGCGGTGTGAACTTTCAGGTCGTCGCCGTCGCTGACGGCTATGCCGGCGCTCTCCTGCCCCCTGTGCTGGAGCGCGAAGAGGCCAAAGAAGGCAATTCTGGCTACGTCTTCTCCCGGGGCGTACACCCCGACAACCCCACACTCCTCATGGGGAATGTCACTATCTCCCGCCCCCACCACCTCCACTCCCGGCGGAAAGGTCACTTTGCTCAAGAGATACCTTCCTTAGGGTTGGACGTGCCTGCATTGTATTCCCTCCAAAAGGCCTGGGTCAATAGGTGGGGGATTGTGAAAGGTGCGAAAATAGCGCACCGCAAAATAGGGTGGAGCAAGCAGCTCCGCCCTATTCTAATTCAGCGACCATATTTTCTCTGGACGGTGACTTCAACGGCCAGCCAGCAAAAAAGGAGACAGCCAACACCGAACGCTAACAGAGTCGGATCGAGAGGTCGGTCGGTCAACACTGGCTCCAAGAAGAAGATGACGACCGACCCTATCCCGAAGAACATTGCTAACATGCCGCCAACTTCCCAATTGTGGGTGTCCCAATCGAAATCCCTGAATGGGTCCACTCTCTTCTCCTTTCTATGACCAGTCCGTGGCAGGCTGACAATTACCCATTGCCTCCTAGAGAGGCAGTTCAGGGGCGGGAATCAGCTGACGATGCGTGGTATCGGCAATCAGCCCGAACTCCTCCAGGGACACCGCTCCCAACAGCGCTCTATCATCAGGGCCGAAAATCGCTATGCTGAAACGCTCATCAGACCCGATGCGCAGCCTGATCTCTCCCAACTCCAAGATACGCTTGCTCCCGTCCGCCAAGGTAAACTCCCTTTCATCAAAGGGCTCCACTCCCAGGCTTCTCAGCAGCCTCTCTGGAAACATGGAGTAAATTGCCCCTGTATCCACCAGCACCGTAACCGTCTCAAAAGAGCCGTTCTTACCCCCGCCGACCTGAATGTCCGTCTTGAATATCCCCATGGCAATTGCGCTCCTTATACCCGGCCCTTGGAGTGCCCATACTTGCATACTCAACATATCCAAGCATGCGCCGGATGTCAATGGCCTTTGGCAAAGGGGCAACGGCAGCCGCCCCGTCCGCTCGTGGTGAGCCTGTCGAACCATTCGAGCGGGGCATTTGCTGGCGCACGCCCTTATTGCCAATGGTAAGATTGTAGCACTATCCTATCGAAGGGAAGCACATGACGGAAGCAAACTTCAAAAACCGCACGCTGTGGACGGGCGACAACCTGGACATCATGCGCGGCCTCAACTCTGAGTCGGTGGACCTCATCTACCTGGACCCGCCCTTCAACTCCAACCGGGACTACTCCTCTCCCATCGGGTCGGAGGCTGCGGGCGCGGCATTCAAGGACACCTGGACCCTCAACGACGTTGACCTTGCCTGGCACGGGCTGATAGCCGAGGAGAACCCGGGGCTGTACGGCATCATCGACGCCGCGGGCGTTGCTCACGGCAAGGGCATGAAGTCCTACCTGATTATGATGGCCGTCCGGCTGTTGGAGATGAGGCGGATTCTGAAGCCAACTGGCTCCATCTACCTGCACTGCGACCCCACGGCGAGCCACTACCTGAAGCTGACAATGGACAGCGTGTTTGGGCCGGCCAACTTCCACAGCGAGATCACCTGGAAGCGCACCAACGCCAAGGGCCTGGCCTTCAAGGGCTATCCGAACAACGCCGACCTTCTCCTGTACTACAGCAAAGCGGACCAGTTCACCTGGAATCGTCCGTTCCGGCCGCACGACCAGTCCTACGTGGACAAATTCTACCGTCACGTTGAGCCGGAGACGGGCAGGCGCTTCAGACTTGATAACCTAGCGAACCCGAACCACGACCGCCCCAACCTTACCTACGAGTTCCTTGGCGTTACCAGGGTGTGGCGCTGGACCCGCGAGCGTATGCAGGCATCCTATGAGCAGGGATTGGTAGTCCAGCAGCGCCCAGGGGCGGTGCCCGCGCTCAAGAGGTATCTGGATGAGATGTCCGGCAACCCAGTCGACACCATCTGGGACGATATTAAACCCATTCAGGCGCGCTCGGCAGAGCGCGTGGGTTACCCCACCCAGAAACCCATTGCGCTTCTGGAGCGCATCATCCAGGCCTCCTCCAATGAAGGTGACGTTGTGCTGGACCCCTTCTGCGGCTGCGCCACGGCCCTCATAGCCGCCGAGAAGCTGGGACGGCAGTGGGTAGGGATTGACCTGTCTCCGGTGGCCAAGACGCTGGTGCAGCGTCGTATGGCAAAGGAGCTGGGGTTTGACAGCCTGCAGGCCGTCTACCGCGACGATACGCCAAAACGGACAGACATGGGTCTGCTGCCTCCCTACCAGACCCACAAGCACACCCTCTTTGGAATGCAGGAGGGCATCTGCGCGGGGTGCAAAGTCCTGTTCCCGTTCAGGAACTTCACCATCGACCACATAGTTCCGAGGGTCAGGGGAGGCACAGACCACGTAGACAACCTGCAGCTGCTATGCAACGCCTGCAACTCCGTGAAGGGAACGAAGACGCAGGCGGAGTTCTTGGCGGCGCTGCGGAGCAGGTAGGGAGTGCCAGGCTTGCCGGTGACCGAGCGCCCACCCCTCCCCTGGATACCCGCCTACGCGGGCATGACGGAATGTCCGCGGCGTCTGTCATTCTGAGGAGTGCAGCGACGAAGAATCCCAGGCGATGCACCGCTGCGGCCCTGTGTGTTGACCCGAATCCGGGTTGTCGGACGCTCTGGATTCTTCACGTAGTTTACCCTGAGCATAGCCGAAGGGTTCAGAATGACAATGCGGCGCGGTCGTTGCTGCGGGGCAGACTGCACGGGCATGACAACCGTCGCTCCCGTGCAGACGGGAGCCCACTCCCCTGGATGCCCGTTTTCACGGGAATGACGAATGGCTCGCTTGTGGTGAGCCTATCAAACCATTCGAGCGGGGCCACCACCCCACCCCTGGATGCCCGCCTGCACGGGCATGACGAAAGGCCAGCAGTGTCTATGTCATTCTGAGGAGTGCAGCGACGAAGAATCCCAGACGATGCACCGCTGCGGCCCTGTGTGTTGACCCGAATCCGGGTTGTCGGACGCTCTGGATTCTTCACGTAGTTTACCCTGAGCATAGCCGAAGGGTTCAGAATGACAATTCGGCGCGGTCGTTGCTGCGGGGCAGACTGCACGGGCATGACAAAGGCGACGCTCCTCCCTCAAGACCTTGACTTGAAAGCGCGCAGGGTATGATACTTAGTATATTGAGGTACATAACCACCGGCGTCTCCGCGCCGGCGCATTAGGAGAAGTAGATATGTTTGCGACCATTGGCAGGAGCTTCAGGCTGGTCAAACTCTGTCTCCACGTTCTTGCAGTCGATAAAGAGCTCATCCTGTTTCCTCTTTTCTCCTCAATCGGCGTGGTCCTTGTTATGCTGACGTTCCTGGGAGTCGGGTTGGGAATAGGCGCGCTGGACCGGGTCGCAGCCAACGGGGCCGGCCCGGGAGACCTTGTCGTCGCCTTCGCGTTCTACGTCCTCTCCTACTTTGTCATCATCTTCTTCAACAGCGCGCTAGTGTACGCCGCCCACGAGCGGCTGTCCGGGGGCGACCCGAATATACGCTCCGGCCTGAGCGGGGCATCGCAATCTATCGTGACGATATTCATGTGGGCGGTCCTCGCCGGGACCGTCGGGCTGATACTGAACATACTGTCCAGCCAGGCCCGACAGCGGGGAGGCATAATGGGTATGATCGCCTCCATCGTCATATCCTTGATTGGCGCTGCGTGGACGCTCGTCACATACTTTGTTGTGCCGCTGATAGTCATTGAGCGCCGCTCCCTCGGCGACGCATTCAAGACGTCTCTCTCAATGCTGCGCCGCACGTGGGGCGAGCAGATAGTGGCCAACTTTGGCCTGGGCATCGCGGCGCTCCTGTCCTACCTCGTCGCCGGTGCGATCATTGTGGCGCTGTTCTTTGTCCTGTCGCCTCTCGGCGGCTTCGGCGTCTTCATGGCAATTGCCATTGGCGTCGTGCTCATAGCCGGCATTTCGCTGGTGTTTGCAACGCTGGACGGCATCTACAAGGCAGCCCTGTACAACTACGCCGTCGACGGCATGGTGCCAAGCCTATTCCCGGAGGACGCAATACGGGGCGCGTTCCGCCCGGAACAGCGCTGAGCCCGCGTGACTGATCCAATGACGAATCCCACCAGCAGCACAAAGCTCGCCCTGTTGATCGACTTTGACGGCACGGTGACTGAGCGTGACATGGGTGTTGCACTGCTGGAGGCGTTCGCCCTGGAGGACTGGAAACGCTTCGAGAAAATGCGGGAGGCGGGCCTCATCGTCGGCCGTGAGTGCCTGGCCGGCGAGTTCGGCTGCCTGCCAAGCGACCGCGAGGAGGAGATGTCCCGCTTCGTCAGCAAGGAGGCAGTCATAAGGCCAGGCTTCGAGGAGCTGGTCAGGCGCTGCAAGGAGGACGACATACCCCTCAACGTGGCCTCCAGCGGGCTGGGCTTCTACATACGCTCCGTCCTGGCAGCCGGCGGCCTATCCGACGTGACCGTGTTCAGCAGCCGCGCCAACTTCAGCGCGGGCGACAGGGTGAAGGTGGAATACAACGACTGCCCGGTCATCTGCGATTCAGTAGGCGCTTGCAAATGCTTCCATGCGCTTAAATACGCTGACATGGGCTACAGGGTGGCGCTTGTTGGCGACGGCTTCTCCGACACCTGCGTGGCCGCCAAGGCCGACTACGTCTTCGCCTGCCGGAGGCTCCGCTCCTACTGCGAGACCAAGGGCATCCCCTTCTTCCCCTTCAACGACTTCTACGACGTGATTGCCCGGCTTCCTGAGCTGACCTAAGGGAGAGCGGTTCCCGCTCCGTCATTCCTGCGGAAGGAGACCTTTGCGTAACCCGCGCGGCAACTCCGATGACTGTCATTCTGAGCGCAGCGAAGAATCAAAAGGGTTTCATTGAAGACATCGCAGCTTTGTGAGCAGAGGCTTTGGATTCTTCACTTCACTGCGCTCCGTTCAGAATGACAGTTGGCGCGTCTATTTGGGGCTGACTCCAAAGGTTGTGCAAGGGTCTCCGGAAGCAGGAATCTGGATTCCCGCTCGTGGGCGGGAATGACGACGGTTGGCTCATCCTGAGTCCTGCTTCAAGCGCAGCCACATCCGGTACAAGTCCCTGCGAGATACCCCTGTCTGCGCTGCGACCAGGTCCCTCGCCTCTCTGCCGGACACTCCCTCCGCCAGCATAGAGCGAAGCATATCCTCCGCATCTGCAACGGATGGCGTGTCATCTTGAGGCTCCCACTCCACAACCAGGGTGAACTCACCCCTGGGTCGGTCGAAGTGTTCTACGGCCTCCGATACGGAGCCGCGGAAGACCTCCTCATGCAGCTTGGTAGCCTCCCTGAGCGCGGTCATGCGCCGGTCTCCCAGGACCTCCCTTACGTCAGCCAGCGACCGCTGCAAGCGGTGCGGCGCTTCGAAGATGACCAGTGTGAAGGGCATGGCCGCCACCGATCGCAGCAGCGCCTGCCTATCGCCCTTGCTGCGAGGCAGGAAACCCAGGAACAGGAATCGGTCGGCGGGGATGCCGGATACCGCCAGGGCTGTAACCACAGAAGAAGGCCCCGGCACGGATACAACAGGGAACCCCGCGGCTGCGGCCGCGCTCACCAGCTCAAGGCCGGGATCGCTTATGCCGGGCGTCCCGGCGTCCGAGACCAGGGCCACGTCTCCCTGCTCCAGCGCCTGGAGGACCTGCGGCAGCTTCTGGTTCTTGTTGTGGTCATAGTAGCTGGTGAGGGGCGTGTGAATATCGTAGTGGGAAAGGAGCTTCCGCGTGGTGCGGGTGTCCTCGGCGGCGATGAGGCTGACCTCCCTCAGGACGCGCAGACCCCTAAGGGTCATGTCCTCCAGGTTGCCTATGGGAGTGGCTACCACGTAGAGGGTGGGCATGTCGTCAGGAGCCTCCGTAGCCGGCTATATGTTGGCGCGTGGATTCGAGTTCAGTCATCATGCTCGTAAGCTCAGCGCATATCCGCGCGCTTCAAAGTATACCAGTGCGAATGGGTGTTGGGGTTGTCAGTGGGTCACACTTCGGTCATGCGCTCCTGGTATGGAGATGCTATACTCAGAGTAAGGCCAGTCCAAAAGGCTGTCTTCAGCAACCCTCACTGACATGAACATCGGAGTTTGCCGCATAGAGCTGGACCTGCCTGCCAGCCACTCCCTGAAGGACAGGCGAAAGGTGGTCCGCTCCATTGTCGACCGGGTGCGCAGCCGGTTCAACGTCGCTATCGCAGAGGTCGACAACACCGACAACTGGAAGTCGGCCACCCTGGGCATAACCTGCGTCAGCAACGACAACCGCCACGCCAACGAGATGATCTCCAAGGTGGTCCAGTTCATCCAGGGGTGCCGCGAGGAAGCCATTCTGGCAGACTACGATGTAGAGGTGCTCACCGGAATGTAGGCGTCTCGCCTACGGGAACCCGGTTTGCAGGGTATCCGGTCTGCCCTACCGCTCAATCTTGAGCAAGGCCAGAAACGCTTCCTGGGGTATGTCCACGTTGCCCACGCGCTTCATTCGCTTCTTGCCCTCAGCCTGCTTCTCCAGCAGCTTCCTCTTGCGGGACACGTCGCCGCCGTAGCACTTGGCCAGCACGTTCTTCCGAAGCGCGCTTATGGTCTCCCGGGCGACGATGCGGTTCCCAATGGCAGCCTGGAGGGGCACCTCGAAAAGCTGGCGCGGTATCAGCGTCTTCAGCTTCTCCACCAGGGACTTCCCCTGGTAGTAGGCCTTGTCCCTGTGCGTTATGAGAGACAGGGCATCTACGGGCTGGTTGTTCACGAGCAGGTCTAGCTTCACCAGGGGCGCAGCTCTGTAGCTGTCGAAGGAGTAGTCCATTGAGGCGTACCCCTGGGTGCGCGACTTGAGATGGTCGTAGAAGTCCATCAGCACCTCGGACAGAGGCGCCTGGTACTCAAGGAGCGCCCGGGCCTCCGAGGACTGGTCGGTCTGGTCCCCCTGGGAAGCCGCGCCCTGGAGGTACTCCATACGCTTGAACTCCCCGCGCCGCGACGTTACCAGTTCCATCACAGTGCCTATGTGCCTTGCCGGAGTTACGATGCTGAGGGAAAGTATGGGTTCCCGCATCTCGACGATTCTCTGGGCCGGCGGAAGCTTTGCCGGACTCTCAACCTCCAACACGGTCCCATCGTCCAGCACCGCCTGGTAAGCGACGCCGGGCGCTGTGATCAGCAGGTTAAGGCCGTACTCCCTCTCCAGCCGCTCCTGGACAATCTCCATGTGAAGCAGCCCCAGGAACCCGCACCGGAACCCGAAACCCAGGGCTGCGCTGGCCTCAGGCTCGTAGCTCAGGGCGGCGTCGCTCAGTTGCAGCTTCTCCAGGGCAACCCGCAGCGCCAGGTAGTCCTCACCCTCCGCCGGATAGAGGCCGGCGAAGACCATCGGCTTCTGCGCCTGATAGCCCGGCATAGGCTCGGTGGCGGGCTTCCTGGTCATGGTGATGGTGTCTCCAACCCGGCACTCCCGGACGTTCTTCAGTCCGGTGGCTATGTAGCCCACCTCTCCGGCGTGAAGGCTCTCGACCTGGGTCAGCTGCGGGTGGAATACGCCGACCTCCAGCACGTCGCAAACAGACCCGGTGGACATCATACGAACCTCGGCGCCCTTGCTGATGGAGCCTCCGAACAGGCGCACGTAGGCTACGACGCCCTTGTACGGGTCGTATGCGGAGTCAAAGATCAGGGCCTTCAGAGGTTCGGCATCGCCCTGTGGGGGAGACACGCGCTTCACAATAGTCTCCAGTAGCTCACCAACGCCCCTGCCGTCCTTTGCGGAGACGAATAGCACCTCGTCTTCCATGAACCCGAATGTCTGCTGAAGCTCTTCGGACACACCGTAGGGCCGGGCTACCGGCAGGTCGATCTTGTTCACAACCGGAATTATGGTCAGGTCATGCTCCAGCGCCAGGTACACGTTGGCGAGGGTCTGGGCCTGTATTCCCTGTGTGGCGTCGACCACCAGGAGGGCTCCTTCGCAGGCGGCCAGCGCCCGGGACACCTCGTAGCCGAAGTCCACGTGGCCGGGCGTGTCGATCAGGTTGAGCTGGTAGTCGCCGTCCCCGTTGGCGTAGGTCATCCTCACCGCTTTGCCCTTTATGGTGATTCCGCGCTCACGCTCCAGGTCCATCTGGTCCATGAACTGCTCCGTCATGTCACGGGAACTGACGGTTCCCGTGATTTCCAGGATGCGGTCTGCCAGAGTGGACTTGCCGTGGTCTATGTGGGCAATGATGCAGAAATTGCGAATTCGGTTGGCGTCCATATTAAGGCCATAGTAGCATAGGGAAGGTATACCCTCAAGGCGATGTTGCCAGGGCGTATTGCAGTGTGTTGATTGGGGCATGACTCTCTTGTCCGTCATTCCCGCCCCCGTATCAAGTACGGGGCAGGCTCCGAGCGGGAATCCAAGTGGGGTGGATGTGGCAGCGTATGCCTCGGATAGGATGGAGGAAATAAGCAGAGCGGGCGCGTTATCGCCCGCTCTGCTTTCTGTGTCTCTATAGCTGTGAGCTTAGACTCGTATGCAGGAGACCCAGTGCTCCGGCGATACCTCTCGCAACTCTGGCACTCCGCGCTCGTTGGTGAAGCCCGGCGCATTAACGCCGGCGCAGTCATCTATGGCAATCGGGCACCTGGGATGGAACACGCACCCGGGCGGTGGCCGCAGTGGGCTTGGCACGTCTCCCGTAAGAACGATCCGCTCTCGCTCTGCCTCCACGATGGGGTCAGGAATGGGCACGGCGGACAGCAGCGCCTTGGTGTAGGGATGCAACGGATTCTCGTAGAGCTCAATCCGGTCGGCGATCTCCGCTATCTTGCCCAAGTACATAACGACGATCCGGTCGCTGATGTGCCGCACAACGGAAAGGTCGTGGGCCACAAAGAGGTACGTCAGGTCGAACTCCTGCTGAAGCTCCTCCAGCAGGTTTATCAGCTGGGCCTGAATGGACACGTCCAGGGCCGACACGGGTTCGTCGCAAGCGATGAAGCTGGGCCTCACGGCCAGGGCCCGGGCGACACCGATGCGCTGCCTCTGACCTCCGCTGAACTCGTGGGGGAACCTGGCTGCCATGTGCGGGTTCAGACCCACAACGTTGAGAAGCTCCGCGACCTGATCCCTGTACTCGTTGCGGCTCCGTGTGATCTTATGCACCACCAGTGGCTCGCCGACGATATTGCCGGCGTTCATCCGTGGGTTCAGGGACCCATATGGGTCCTGGAATATCATCTGCATCTTGCGCCGGGACTGCCGCAGCTCTTTGCCTTTCAGCGTGGACAGGTTCATCCCCTCGAACATTACCTGACCGGACGTGGGCTGGTACACCTGACCCAAGTGCAGAATGGTACGGGCGGCGGTGGTCTTGCCGCAGCCGCTCTCTCCCACCATACCCAGAGTCTCGCCCCTGCGGATAAAGAAGCTGATATCGTCTACCGCCTTAACGTCGGCAACGTGCCTCTGGAATACAATCCCCCTGGTTACAGGGAAGTATTTGACCAGGTTCTTAACGTCTAGAAGAATCTCGGCCTGTTCCATTACCTTACCTCCTGCCTACCCAACTGGTCTGACACCCAGCAAGCCGCAGTGTGCCCTTCGGCCACCTCTAACAGCGGAGGATACTCTACGGCGCATCTGTCGATGGCGTACTTGCATCGGGGTCTGAAGGCGCATCCAATCGGCAGCCCGATAAGGTCCGGGGGAGACCCCTCAATCGGAGCCAACTGCTCTTTGCGAGGCTCGTCCAGACGCGGCACCGAGTTGAGCAGCCCAATGGTATAAGGATGCCGCGGGTTGGTGTATATCTCCCGGGCGGTGCCCCTCTCAATGATCTTGCCGGCATACATCACGTTCACCCGGTCGGCGTATCGGGCCACCACTCCCAGGTTGTGGGTGATGATAAGCACTGCGGTCCCCGTCTCCTCACCCAGCTTCTTGACCAACTCCAGGATCTGGGCCTGAATGGTCACGTCCAAGGCGGTGGTCGGCTCATCCGCTATGAGCATCTTGGGGTCGCAGCTAAGGGCCATGGCAATCATAACCCTCTGGCGCATACCGCCGCTGAACTGGTGGGGGTAGTCCCCCAAGCGTCCTCTGCCCTCGGGGATACCAACCATCTCAAGAAGATCGCCGGCCCGGTCATTTGCAGCGTTCTGATCCAAGCCCAAATGAAGCACAAGAGCCTCAGTAAGCTGCTTGCCGATGGTGAGAACCGGGTTCAGCGATGTCATGGGCTCCTGGAAGATCATGGCCATATCCTTGCCACGGATACGCCGCATCTCCGAGTCATCCAGGGCCAGCAGGTCCTGACCGTTGAATGTGACCTCGCCTGCCACGGTCCTGCCGGGTCTCTGAATGAGCCGCATAATGGAAAGGGCGCTTACGCTCTTCCCGCATCCGCTCTCCCCCACCAGACCCAGAGTCTCTCCCTCTTGCAGATCATAGCTGATACTGTCTACTGCCTTAACCACTCCTTCAGGAGTGAAGAAGTACGTTGATAGGTCCTTTACCTCCAGCAGTGTGGCCACTATTCCCTCCTGGTTTACCGCGAACCGGATTTGCCCTGTTTCACAGTAAACTGAGCAGTGTGATTCCTCTATCTACCCTCTGTATCTCCTGAGTAGGAGTCCCATCCCTTGCTCCTGGGGAAGAGGAGACTCGAACTCCTACGCCCTTAGGCACATGATCCTAAGTCATGCTCGTCTGCCAATTCCGACACTTCCCCGCCTATCAAACTCTGACCCGCACAGGACTCGAACCTGTAACCCGCTGATTAAGAGTCAGCTGCTCTACCATTTGAGCTAGCGGGCCTACTTTACCTCTCGCGGACATCCACGAAATTAACGGCGAATTTATCACGTAAAGCAGTATCTGTCAAGCATTTCTGTATCCAAAGGATAAATCAGTTGCTCCTGCTCCCGTCTGCAAGCGGGTTTCCATCATGGTTATTGGGCAGTCCATATTGCGAAAACAGAAGAACGCAGACTTTGGTTCATAGCAATACGCTGAACGTGCGAGTCTGAAATGTGTGAAAGCCGCGCCTGTGTGTCAAGAAGTCGTTGTCTCAGTCTGTGTTACCCTGGCAATACGCCTGAGCCACCGCGGAATGCTCTCGTTGAAGATGGAGTAAACGATTGGCACTACAATCAGTGTCAGGACTGTGGAGCTCACAAGACCCCCAATCACCACGGTCGCCAGTTCTGCGCTGATGATCCCGCCTTCGGCATCGCTTACGGCTGCCAGGGGAAGCAGCGCAAAGCTGGTTGTAAGAGCAGTCATCAGTATGGGGCGCAAGCGGACGCGGCCACCGATAATCAGCGCGTCGAACACCGACCTGCCGCCCTGCCGCAACTGTTCGACGAACGCTATGAGCACTATGGCGTTGGTCACCACTATACCAATCAGCAGCAGGATGCCCATCATCGCCGCCAGACTCAGGGAGCGGTCCGTTATCGCAAGCGCAGCGAGCGCGCCTATGAGGGCCAACGGCAGGCTGGTTATAATGACCAGGGGATTCCGTAGGGAGCCGAGACTGGCCACCATCACCAGGTAGACGAGTACAATGCCCACCGCCATAGAGACGAATATGGCCTGGAAACCCTCGGCTATGTCGGCGAAAATGCCTCCGCTGGTAACGCTCACTCCCGGGGGCAGCGCCAGAGCCGAAATCCTCTGGTCCACCATGCGGCCTATGGCCTGGGTGTCAGTTGAAGCTATGTCCCCCGATATGGTGGCCGACCGGACGCCATCGGTGCGGCTGATGGTGACAGGCCCCTTTTTGACCACAACTTCCGCCAATTCGTCCAGGGAAGCCGTGCCGCCGGGCCCCGTTATGGTCAGTTTCTTAACCGTCTCTATGCCGCTTGCCGACTGAGGGTTCCCTGCCAGCACTACGTCTGCGCTCTCTCCGTCGATGACAATGCTGCTGACGGTCCGTCCCGTCAGATACTGGTTCAGCTGTATTCCGACCTGGCGGGTGGTCAAGCCTATTGCGCCGGCCCTGGAGGGGTCAACCTGGAAGGACACCTCGTCCCTTGCCTGAGCCACGTTGCTCTCAAGATTCACCACCCCATCGATGGAAGACAGAGACTCTATCAGCTGCTGCGACGCCAGGGTAATGTCGTCGTAGTTGGGGCCCGTGACGCTGATATCAACGCCGCTTGAGGGGGGCCCTTGGGTGATTTCGGTTATCCCGACCAGCCTTCCCGGTTTGGCCAGGTCCTCCCTGAGAGTGTTGGCAATGTCTTCGGGCGCGCCGGCAGGGACGTTGACCAGGAGGCTTGCCTGGTTGAATCCCCCGGGACTGCCTCCAAATTGCAGGTCTGTTGCGCCTATGGTGGAGATGTACAGCTCAGAAATGTCGTTTATCCTACCCTCTATCTCCTCCACCTCCTCAAGCGTCCGCTCCAGTGGTGTGCCCGGAGGCAAGGAAACCTCTATCTGGAGGAACCGCTCCCCGCCTGTCGGGAAGAAGGTTATTGGAATGAAGGCCAAAAGCCCCAGGCTGCCGACAGTTATCAGGAAGACGGCGGCAAGAGTGATAGCCTTGTGGACAAGCGCCCACCTGAGGACGTGCGTGTATCCGCGCTGCAACCTCGTCTCCTGACCCAGCACCTCTTCTCCCTCTTCGAGGGCGCCCTCAGGCAGATCGCCGGGCCTCAGGAGGTATGCGCCCAGCACCGGCACGGCCGTCAGCGCTACCAGCAGCGACGCCACCAGCGCGAAGGAGACGGTGAGCGCAAAGGGCAGGAAGAACGACCCGACCAAGCCTTGTATGAAGCCCAATGGCACAAACACCACCACTGTCGTCAATGTGGATGCGAAAATGGCCGGTCCCACCTCCGTCGTAGCGTCCAGCGCAGCGCGCCACCGGTCTCGACCGGCCTGAATGTGACGGTGTACGTTCTCCAGTACAACTATGGAGTCGTCCACCACCCGCCCTACGGATATGGCCAGGCCTCCCAGCGTCATGAAGTTGAGGGTCATGTCCTGCCAGGCCAGGAGAAGCACGCCGGTGAAGACGCTCAGCGGTATGGACAGCCCTATAACTATGGTCGGACGAACGGTGTTGAACATCCCCCGGATAAAGGTCGGCCGGATGGTGAACATGAAAGCAAACACCACGGTCACGGCAAACAGGAATCCGAATATCCCCTCCCGGCGCAGCTTGTCTATCAGGTTCTGAATATTGGGGCCCTGGTCGGAAACCACAATCACCTCAACATCCGGCGGCAGTCCGGTGAGGCTGTCCAGCGCCTCTCGCACACCGTTCGACACCTCAACGGTGTTGGCATCCGCCTCTTTGAGGATTGATACGCTGATGCTGGGCTTGCCGTTTGTGCGAGAGATGGACCTTGACATCCCGGAGCCCAGCTGCACGTCTGCCACGTCCCCAAGACGCACAGGGCCGGTCTCGGAGACGCCAACTACCAGGTCGGCTATCTCCTCTACGGAACCGAAGGCGTGAGTGGTCTTGGCCGGCACGGCCTGCCCACTCTCGAAGATGAGGCCGGCGGGCATGCTCAGGTTGTTCTCCGTAAGGGCCGAAGAGACCTGGAAGAGCGAAACGTCGTTGGCGCGCAGTCTCTCCGGGTCCACCGCTATATTGACACGCCGCTCTACCTCCCCGGTGACCTGGACCTGGAGAATGCCGTCCACTTCCGAGAGCGCTGGGAGTATCTGAGACTGGACTATACGCCTGGTGTCGGCTGCATCCCTGTCCGAGATGGCGCTGAACTGGACAATGGGGATCTGGTCCGGCCTGAACCGGCCTATGTTAGGCTGGTCAACACCGGTCGGAAACCGAAGGCCGGACATAGAGGCTTCGATGTCGCTCTCGGCGCCGGCCATGTCCGTTCCGAACTTGAAGGTAGCCAGGACAATGGAGTTGCCCTCAAAGCTGGTTGACTGTATGGTCTCCAGTCCCTCCATCCCGGAGATGGCCGACTCTATGGGCGCCGTGACATCCCGGACGACCGCATCCGGATTTGCCGAAGGGTATGATGTGGTTACCGTTACCAGCGGAAACTCAATGTCCGGGAACAGGTCTACCCGGAGGGAGTTGTAGGCCGTAACGCCCGCTATAAGCAGGATGAAAATCCCCAGAAGGGTGACCGACCTTTTGCTGATTGCCGTTCCGGTAATGAATCTCATTCTCTACTCCGTTCCGAATTCAAACATGAAGCTTAAACCTGAATTGTGAAGGAATTATCAAGGTTCGCACCACAAAATAACCCCCTACGTGTAGGGGGCTTTGCCGCAGTATGCTGCGTTCCTTACCTGACTTGTCCCTTGTTATATGGCTGCCGAGCCTGGATTCGAACCGGGATTACCTGATCCAGAGTCAGGCGTGCTACCATTACACCACTCGGCAATGCAGGCCATCCCCTAAATTGTAATACTTCCGCCGACTGCTAATCAACCCACTATGGAGAAAGCAGCCCCGTCTCTCTCAGGTCGGGCGACCCCTCCTCATCGGGATGCAGGCCGGGATCCAGCCGGTCTGAGGCTATCGCCGAAATGGTCCCGATGTTGGCGTTCAATGTTTCCAGTAGAGAGGCCACGTACTCCTCCGCCGTATCGGTCGGCAGCCTCACCAGGTACTCGAACAGCTTCAGGGAAGCCTCAGCGCCAAGCTGTCCACGCACCGTGAGCTCCTCTCTCAAGTCCGCCAGATTGGGGTCCTCCAGCACTACCAGCCATTGGAGAAGGTAGCCCAGGAAGTGCTCGTCCAGGCTGAGGCCGGTGCGCCAGGACCCCAGACGCCTGCTGATAAAAACGTGGAACCCCTCGTAGTCCGGGTAGGACAGGATTTTGGCGCTCGTGACTTCCTCCAGCTTAAGCCAGAAAGCCCTCTCAAACTGCTGGGCCTGGGCCTCCCGAATGCTGCTCAGTGTGTGCCTGGAGGCGTCGCTATCTCCGGGGTCGGGGTAAGCGTGTCTCTGGTGAACGTGGCCCAACTCATGGGCCAGCGACTGGATTACATCGGCCAGCCCCCGCTCAGCGTCTATGGCTACCGTAGTCTTCCCAAACCGCGGGGCTGTTATACCCACTGCCGTTGCCTTAATCCTCTCTCGCCGCTCCATCAGGACGGGGTGCTCCGACTCCGGGCTGAGTACGAATCTTTCGGCAAAATAGTCGTCTATCCAGTCCCGGAACTCCGCCCTTGTAAGAAACTCTATGACCAGCCTCTCGTCCTGAATACTCTTGCCGGTCAGCAGGTAGTAACCTGCGTCGGCAATGTCCAGCACCTCCTGGGAGTAGTCGAAGCCGCCCTGGCTGAGCGCCGGCTCCCGTATCTCAAGAAGCAGCGGCAGGGTCGACAGCTTCCCCAGGATGTCGTCTTCGCTGTAGACGACCGGGACAGGCTCGCCAACCTCGCCCCTGCTCCACACAAAGGTCTTCTCATAGACGTTGTCGTTTTCGTTGGATTCCCGGACCGCGTTCTCCGGGTCTATCACCATCCTCAGGGTATGAGGCCCCTCCGTGATAGTAACCCGGTTGGCGAGACCCGCCCAGTCTTCGGCCCCCAGAAGCCGGTTGGGAGTCATACTTCCGTCAAAACCAATGGTATTGACCAACTCTCCGTCGAAGTACAGATCTACGGTGAAGGGCGCCGTGGCCTCAATGGTGCTGTGATTGTGCACCGCTACGTCGATGTAGGGTGTGCCGCCGACGGTTAGAGGACCGTCCAGGAATGTTCCCTGTTGATGGGATATGCTGATGGGCGCATCCCAGTCCAACCTCCATCCGGGAGTGAGGTTGGGCAGCGTCAGGGATGCGGGCGGAATGGGAGCGGGCGTGGGCTCGGGGGCCTGCCTTGGCGTCACCGGGCCTGTGCCCCAGGTGTACTGCTTCTCTATGGTATTGTTGCGCTCGTTGGACTCGACCACCGCGTCCGTAACGTCTATCTCCACCCTTATTGTGTGTGTGCCCGGCGTCACCCTGGTCATGTCCAGCAGTTCACCCCATTCCGAGCTGCCGGTGGACTCCTCGGCCAGCAGCCCGTCCCCCTCCTGCACCGATACCAGGATGTCATCAAAGTACAGGTAGACCGTGACATGCTCCGCAATGCTGGCAAGGCCGAGGTTCTGGAAGCCGTACCGTATGTAGGTTGGCACGTCTACCGACAGGGGGCCGTCCACTCTGTCACCTGCGTAAGACGTGGCTATGAGCGAGCCTCCCCAGCCATCAGGCGTTGAGGGAGCCAGGTCCGGGAGCTTGACGGGCGTCAGGGTTGATGTTGCAACTGCGGACTCTGAGGGCAGCCACGTATACTCCAACTCGAATACATTGTCTGACTCGTCCGTCTCCGGCACCAGGTCAGTTGAGTCCGCGACCAGCTTCAGAGTATGCGAGCCGGGCCGGAGCCTCAGACGCGACGGAAGCTCATCCCAGTCTGTCAGGTTGATGTACTGATTGGCCCCCAGATCGTTGGTCGTCCACCTTTCGACCAGAATGTCGTCCAGGTACACGTCTATGAAGAAGGGATAGTCTATGCTGTTGGGGCTGTTATTGATCACCGCCCAGCTCAGGTACGTGTCGCCGTCGACGGAAAGCTCGGCATCGCTGCGGGGCCCGGGCGCGCCGGCCGCTACCAGGGGAAGACGCCAGCCCACCTGTGTGAAGGGAGCGACGTTGACATTAGCCTCCCTGGTCGGAGTGGGAGCCAGAGTGGGGATGGGCGTCGGGGTGGGGATGGGCGTTGGCGTAGGAGAAGCGATGGCAGTGGGCGCAGGCGTGGACGTGGGCAGCGGCGACGGGGTCGGCGCGGGAGTGTCGGAGGGCATAGCGCCGGGCCCGGTGCAGGCCATTACCAACAAGGCGCTTGCCACTATAATTAGGAACCAGAGATAAGATGACCTCATAGAAAAAGTGTAGCAGATGGCCTTCAACGTAACATTTACCTGATATGATAGAGTAGTTCGGAATCGTGAGCTTGCGGCGCTCTTGCGCTTGGAATTATGGTATATCTTTACGTGAGCAGTATTAAGGTTTTATTAAGAAGGTAACAGTTGCTCAAATCGACCTTATATTTTGCTCTGGGCATAGTGCTGGCGCTCCTGGCCCTGGTGGTCGTCGCCTCGGTGATAGCCGGATGCTCCGGAGGCGACCCCGTCTCCACGTCGACGCCTGCTGCCACGCCCCGGGATGCTGCACAGAGCGGAACTCCCGCGCAGCCCGCGCCCACCACCACTCCAGTTGACGCGCCGGATATCACCGCTACCCAACCGGCGCCCACAAACACCCCTTCCTTAGCGGCGTCTCGCGACTTCGAGATCGTGACGCTGCTGCGCAAGGACGCGATTCCGGCCATCCTGGAGCCGGAGTTCCTTACGGTGGCCGAGGCCGATGAGCAGATGCAGGACGACGAGCTGGTGATAGGGGTGTCCATCGAGGAGGACTCCCGGGCGTACTCCGTCAACATGCTCAGCAGACACGAGATAGCCAACGACGTGGTGGGAGGCAAGTCCGTCGCGGTCACATGGTGACCCCTCTGCTTCTCGGGCATAGTTTATGCCCGCCGGTTCGGTGACGATACCCTTACCTTTGGAGTGTCCGGCAAGCTGGTGATGAACGCGCTGGTGATGTACGACCACCAGACGGACTCCCTGTGGAGCCACTTCACCGGGGACGCCATACAGGGAGACTACCTGGGAACAAGGCTGGAACTGGTCCCCTCCACCCACACCACCTGGGGCAAGTGGAAGGAGCTGCACCCGGACACCGTGGCCCTGGACAAGGGAGGCATGTACACCTGGGACAACTACACGTCTTACTACTCGAACTCGGATCCCGGTGTTATCGGGGAGGCCCGCATAGATGACCGCTTGGACACGAAGGACTTGGTGGTGGGCCTGGTAGTCGGTGACGAGGCCAAGGCCTACGCCTTTGACGACCTGAGCGAACAGCCCGTGGTCAACGACTCCGTGGGAGACAGGAACGTGGTAATCGCTTTCGATGCCGACTCCTCTACCGGCAACGTGTTCAGCCGCGACGTGGACGGGCGAACCCTGGAGTTCCACGTCTCAGAGGACGCCGGAGTCACTGACCCCGTGATGGTTGACCGGGAGACGGGCAGCGAGTGGCTGCTTCTCACGGGAGAGGCCGTGGATGGCCCGCTCAAGGGGACTCGGCTGGAGCAGCTGCCCTCCAACTACTCATTCTGGTTTGCCTGGAATGATTGGCATCCTTCCACCGGACTCTTCGTCCGGGACGCCGCCTCCTAGGCAGGAAGCGCGGCCGAGTTTAACTTTCAGCCCACTTTTGTTAGAGACTCGTAACTTCTTTAAGGATTTCGGAACATACTACCCGTATGATTTGGTGCATAAGACCTTGGGAAAGGTATACCCATATGCCGATGCGTAGAGCACATCTACTGGTTCTTTCGCTGATGATAACTTCGGGGCTGGCTTTGCTCGCCGTCGGATGCAGCAGCACGACGCCTACGGCTACGTCTTCACCTGCGCCCACTTCCATTCCCCAGGCTACGCCCACTCCTGAACCAACTCGTATGCCCTGGTCTACGCCCACACTTGTGCCCACCCCCACCCCATTCCCGCTTACGGAAACAGGCAAAGTAACCAGGGATGAGCTTATCGCAAGGATGCAGCCTGCGGTGGTGAGGGACGCCATTCCGGCCATACTGCAACCCCAATTCGTGGCCCCGGAAGCGGTGCCGCCGGAATTCAGGGACGTGGAGCTGGTGCTGGGATTGTCCATGAACGGTGAGAGCAAGGCCTACCCGCTGGACGTCCTGAGCCATCACGAGGCAGTCAATGACGTGGTGGGAGGTGTGCCTGTTGTTATCACGTGGTGACCCCTCTGCTTCTCGGGCATAGTGTATGCCCGCCAGTTCGGAGAGGAGGTTCTCACCTTCGGCGTGTCCGGCAAGCTTACCCTGAGCGCAATGATTATGTACGACCACCAGACCGATTCTCTGTGGACTCATTTCACCGGGGAAGCTATCACGGGAGAGTACCAGGGCACCCAGCTTGAGGTCTTGCCCGCCATGCAGACCACCTGGGGTCACTGGAGGGAGCTTCACCCCGACTCGCATGTGTTGGCGTGGAGAATGCCCACAGCCGAAGACCCAACCGGCGCACTGGGCTTCACCTACGACCCTTACCTGGGATACTACGCCAGCGGGTGGGCCGGCTACGGACGCGTTCGTGAAGACGACCGCCTGGATCAGAAGGACTTTGTGCTGGGCCTCATCGTTAACGACAAGTCGATGGCCTACGCCTTCAACGACCTGGTGGACCACCCGGTCGTCAACGATACCGTGGGAGGCCGGGACCTGGTTGTCACCTACGAGCCGGTGTCGGACACGGCGACAGCCTTCGTCCGCGAGGTGGACGGACGCTCCCTGACCTTCAGCCTCCTGGAGGAGGACAACTCCGGCGGCCTGCTCATGGTGGATCAGGAGACGAACAGCCGGTGGCTGCTTCTGACGGCGGAGGCCATTGACGGCCCCCTCAAAGGCGCCCGGCTTGAGCAGCTGCCCGCAAACTACTCCTTCTGGTTCGCCTGGGCGGACTGGAACCCGACAACCGGGCTATTTCTGGAGGAGGGCGGCTCCCCGTAGCCGGGCACAGGCGTATCGGCCTGCGAATGGAGGTTGATGTTCAACTACAAGAAACTCGCAAGCACACCAAATACGACTTTTGCTCAATCACAGTGAGGATGGTTTCCTCGCTTCCGGCACAGCCGGTCCAGGCCGGTTGAATACAGACAAAACGTATAGACGGGTGGAGCGCCAGCTAAGAGCGGGAGGTCGATCATGCAAAGATACGTAGCAAATCGCCTTATACAAGGGGCCCTTACGGGCTTACTGGTGTCCGTGTTAATCTTCGCCATCCTGCGCATCGCCCCCGGGGACGTGGCGATGATGATTGCGCTGGAGATGACGGGTGGAGAGGAAGACCTGGTCACTGAGGAGCAGTTGGAGAAAATCCGCGAGGATGTGGGGCTTAACGCTCCCATCCACATGCAGTACCTGACCTGGATTGGCGGTTGGGTGACGGGCGACTGGGGAGAATCCATGTTCTCGAATGAGGGCATATGGGAGAACTTCAGGAGGAAGCTGCCGGTGACACTTGAGCTGGCGCTTCTTGCCACTGGCTTGTCCACAGTGCTGGGACTTCCAGCCGGGATCATAATGGCCGTCAAACGGGATACCTGGATAGACTACACACTGAGGATCTGGTCCCTGTCGGGCCTGTCGATACCCAACTTCTGGCTTGCTACCATGGTGCTGGTTGTCGGGATGTACATTTTCGAGTGGAGCCCACAGATCGGCTTCGTGCCGTTCCTGGACGATCCATCGGGCAACCTGAGCCAGTTCTTCTGGCCGGCCCTGATAGTGGGCTTCTCCTCCATGGTCACCAAGGCGCGGATGATGCGCTCGACGATGCTGGAGGTGCTGCGCCAGGACTACATACGAACTGCCCACGCCAAGGGGCTCAGCGGAACGGTGGTCACTTACCGGCACGCTATGAAGAACGCTTTCATACCCGTGATTACGGTTATCGGGTTTTCCATAGCCGGCATCATTGGAGGCTCCGTGATAATGGAGCGGATATTCGTAATGGACGGGATAGGCAACATGCTGGTGGAAGGCATGAACCAGAGGGACTACCCGGTAGTACAGTCCCTGGTGCTGCTCTTCTCCATGTGGATAGTAGCCGTTAACCTTCTTGTGGACCTCAGCTACGGCTGGCTGGACCCCCGCATTCGGTTCGACTAGAGGACGCGGGGGCTGTCTCCCGTATAGCTGCTATAGGTCCGGCTGCGGCGCAGGAGTCTTCGTCCACGCCGCAGCCGAAAGGCGAATAATGTGCGGGCAGTGGGTATAGCCCTGCGAAAGGAGGATGCCATACAAGTACAAGAGATTTGCAAACCCGCTGTAATCTGTATTGACGGTTACAGGAAACGCCAATACAATTGGAGTTCAATTACAGTGAGGATGGTGTCTTCGCTTCAGGCACAGCCGGTTCCAGACGGCTAAATTTGTCAAATGGTATTGATGGGTGGAGTACTAGCTTAGAGCGAGAGGTCGATCATGCACAGATACATAGCGAACCGTATAATACAAGGAGCTCTTACAGGCCTACTGGTGTCCATTGTGATCTTCGCCATCCTGCGCATCGCCCCGGGAGACGTGGCGATGATGATAGCGCTGGAGATGACGGGCGGAGAGGAAGACCTGGTCACTGAGGAGCAGCTGGCAAAGATCCGCGAGGACGTGGGGCTTAACGCTCCCATCTACTCGCAATACCTGACCTGGATTGGCGGTTGGTTGACGGGCGACTGGGGAGAATCCATGTTCTCGAATGAGGGCATATGGGAGAACTTCTTGAGGAAGCTGCCGGTGACTGTAGAACTGGCGCTTCTTTCCATTGGCTTGTCTACTATACTGGGGCTTCCCGCGGGTGTCCTCATGGCCCTCCGCAAGGACACCTGGATAGACTACACACTGAGGATCTGGTCTCTGTCCGGCCTCTCGATACCCAACTTCTGGCTCGCCACCATGCTGCTGGTTGTTGGGATGTACGTATTTGAGTGGAGCCCGCAGATCGGGTTTGTGCCGTTCTTTGAGAATCCAACAGGCAACATGACTCAGTTCTTCTGGCCGGCCCTGATAGTAGGCTACTCCTCCATGGTCACCAAGGCGCGGATGATGCGCTCGACCATGCTGGAGGTGCTGCGGCAGGACTACATACGGACTGCCCACGCCAAGGGGCTCAGCGGGACGGTGGTCACTTACCGGCACGCTATGAAGAACGCCTTTATCCCAGTTATTACCGTAATCGGATTCTCCATAGCCGGCATCATAGGCGGCTCCGTGATAATGGAGCGCATCTTCGTAATGGACGGGATAGGCAACATGCTGGTGGAAGGGATGAACCAGAGGGACTACCCGGTGGTGCAGTCCCTGGTGCTCCTCTTCTCCATGTGGATAGTTATTACCAACCTGCTTGTGGACCTCAGCTACGGCTGGCTGGACCCACGCATAAGGTTCGACTAGCCCAACACGCAGAATACCGAGGTTCTTTGGGAAGTCGGCTTGCAG
Source organism: Dehalococcoidia bacterium (assembly GCA_965218945.1). Classification (GTDB taxonomy): domain Bacteria; phylum Chloroflexota; class Dehalococcoidia; order Lucifugimonadales; family UBA2985; genus DAOUJW01. The sequence goes on along the minus strand of OZ244718.1, from coordinate 479,296 downwards.
TGCAAGCCGACTTCCATTTAGTCAGGCTGAAGGTTGAGATTAGCGCTGGGTCTGCCGGTGGACACGGCACGGAGTGGAGCAATGACCCTGTTCCGTTGCTTGCTAACTATCCAGGTGATGGTCGTCTTTGCGGTGGCGTTTATTGCAGGGTGCTCACAGAAGAGCGACCTGCAGCAGTTCAGGGACCAGATTCGTGTACCCCAGTACGTGCCTGAATACCTTAAACGTTGGAAGACGGAGGAGTCGAGCCCCTTGGACTTGGAGCGTGGCGACTCCCCTTCGCTGAGGCTTTCCTGGGAGGGTAGATTCAATCCGCTGGAATACGGCGCTGGCCCGTACCTCAATTACAGGCCTCCAAATGTGACTCTGATCCAGGTATACGCGCAGTTCAACATGGAACTGGGAGAGGATAGAAGGTCAGTGGAGATAGACGGGGTACAGGGGTGGCTGACTCACCTTGATCCCGATGACTTTAACCCGCCCAAGACCAACGATCAGTTAATTGTCCTGGAGGAGGCGTGGCCTGTTGGCGCTACAGGCGGGCAAAGCTACTCCTACATAATGTTCCATCGCCAGTATCCGGGCCAATTTGGCTCAACTTCCATAAGTGGTGAGGAAGACACAGTCCAACAAGTAAAGTCCAAAACACTTACAACTCCATGCGATGATTTCAAGTACAGCGAGTTTAGGGCCCATTGCATTGAGGACCCTTCTGCAACGAACTATCGGCTCTTTGGAGAAGCCATTGCCTTGCAGTGGAGCAGGGACGGCGTCCACTATTGCCTGATAGCCCAGAATGTAGAGCCCATGAGCGTCGACGACCTCCTGAGAATGGCCGACAGCATGGCCGCCGCCGAATCACCTTGGCCCTACCTCTCCTAGGTGGAAAGCTGAGAAGTATCCAAGCCGACTTCCATTTAGTCAGACTGAAGGGTACAATTGGGCTTGCGTACTCACGACTAAGCGGAGCGGACAAATGATTCTGCTGATAGACAACTACGACAGCTTCACCTACAACCTCTACCAGTACCTGAGCGAGCTTGGGGCGGAGGTGGAGGTTGTGCGCAACGACCAGGCCACCCTGGAGGACGTGGAGCTTATGCGCCCGGAGAAGATAGTCATCTCCCCCGGCCCCTGCACTCCAAAGGAGGCGGGCATCTCCAACGACGTGGTGAGTCACTTCGCCGGCCGCGTCCCCATCCTCGGCGTATGCCTGGGTCACCAGTGCATCGGATACACCTACGGAGGCACGGTCGACAGGGCCGGAGAGATAATGCACGGCAAGACCTCCCTCATTCATCACGACGGCAAGGGCCTCTTCCGCGGCCTTCCCAATCCCTTCGAGGCCATACGCTATCACTCCCTGGCAATCTACCGGGAGGACCTCCCGGAGGACCTGGAGGTCACCGCCTGGACGGACAAGGGCCTGATAATGGGTGTGCGTCACAAGGAGCACCAGGTCGAAGGCGTGCAGTTCCACCCGGAGTCCATTATGACCGTCGTTGGGAAAGACCTGCTGAGGAACTTCCTCAGCTCCTGAGGTAAAGATGATCCAGGAAGCGATAAGCAGCGTTGTATCCGGCCAGAGCCTGTCCGCCGATGAGGCCGTCCAGGTGATGGAGGAGATAATGACGGGTGAGGCGACCCCGGCCCAGTTCGGGGCCTTTGTCACCGCACTGAGACTCAAGGGCGAGACCCCGGACGAGATAGCCGGCATGGCCAGGGTGATGCGGGAGAAGGCGTTGCGCGTGCATTCGGACGGCGACCTGGTGGACACCTGCGGCACCGGCGGCGACGGGTCGCACACAATCAACGTCTCCACTATAGCCGCGTTCGTGACTGCGGGCGCGGGCCTCAAGGTCGCCAAGCACGGAAACCGGGCCATCACCAGCGCCTGCGGGAGCGCGGACGTAATGGAGGCGGCCGGGGTCAAGGTGGATCTTGGCCCGGAGGGAGTGGAGAGGTGCATTCGTGAGGTTGGCATTGGCTTCATGTTTGCTCCCACATTCCATCCAGCCATGAGATACGCCGGTCCTCCCAGGAGAGAGATAGGCATACGCACCGTGTTCAACATCCTTGGCCCCCTGACGAATCCCGCAGGGGCGCGGAGCCAGGTCTTGGGAGTGGCGGACGGCTCGCTCGGAGAGAAGATGGCGATGGTGCTGCTTCGCCTGGGATGCAAGCACGCCCTTGTGGTTCACGGTGAGGACGGACTGGACGAGATCTCCATTGCAGCCCCCTCCCAAATCTGGGAGCTGAAGGACGGCAACATTTACAACTTCGCCGTTACGCCGGAGGACCTGGGACTGTCCCGCGCCTCCGCGAGCGACGTGCAAGGGCAGTCTATCGAGGACAACCTGGCCGCCATGAACAGCGTCCTTTCCGGCGAGAAAGGGCCGGCCAGGGACATAGTGCTGCTCAACGCCTCCGCCGCGCTGGCTGCCGGCAACGCCGTCGATAACCTGAAGCAGGGCATAATGGCTGCCTCTGAGTCCATCGACAGCGGCAAGGCGATGAGTAGGCTCCGGGCCTTGGCAGAGCTGAGCCAGAAGCTGACGTAGGACTCGGTCATGGCTACTATCCTGGACAAAATCGTTGAGGTAAAGGGGCGGGAGGTGGAGCGTCGCAAGAGGGAGGATCCCATTGAGGCGCTTAAGGAGCGTATCCAATCCCTCCCCGTGCCCGCCAACCTGTCAGGCGCGCTCATGGGCGACGGCCTGCGCCTGATAGCCGAAACTAAGAAGGCATCCCCGTCGAAGGGGCTGCTACGCGAAGACTACGACCCGGCGGACCTGGCGAAGACATACGCCGGCAACGGCGCCGCGGCGGTCTCGGTGCTGACGGAGGTCGACCACTTTCAGGGCAGCCTGGAGCATATGTCGGCGGTCAAGGAAGCCATTCGGCCTCTTGGCGCGCCTGTGCTGCGCAAGGACTTCGTCTTCGATTCCTACCAGGTCTACGAGGCCAGGGCATACGGAGCGGACGCCCTGCTGCTGATAGTCGCCATCCTCACTCCGGAGAGTCTCGGTGAGCTTCTGGAGGTCAGCCGGAGCCTCTGGGTGCAGGCCCTCGTGGAGGTGCACGACGAAGCGGAGCTTGAAATCGCACTAAACGCGGGCGCGGAGATCATCGGCATCAATAACCGGGACCTGCGCACGTTCAACACGGACATCTCCGTCACGGAGCACTTGGCCTCCCTTGTCCCAAGGGGCAAGATAGTGGTCAGCGAAAGCGGCATTCACAGCCACGATGATATGTTGAGGCTGCGACGGGGCGGAGCGCACGCCATGCTGGTGGGCGAAGCCATAGTTACCGCGCCGGACCCGGGGGCCAAGGTCAGGGATCTGCTACATGGCTCCGCGTAAGGATTCGTGAGCTCTTCCGAAGGGGGACTTCTTACATGACCAAGGTTAAGATCTGCGGACTCCGGGACATCGACGACGCGCTGGCGGCTGCGGAGGCGGGCGCCGACTTCCTGGGTATCGTCTTCGAGCCTCGTAGCAGACGCTACGTCGACTTGGAGGAGGCGAGACTGCTCGTCCGGTCCTTCCGCGATCGCTGGGGCAAGGACGGGCCGCGCTGGGTGGGCGTCTTCGCCAATCAACCCCTGGAAGAGGTGGAGCACGTCCTCACCCACTGCGACCTGGACATGGCACAATTGTCAGGCAGCGAGTCCCCGGAGTACTGTCGCCAGATCAAGAAGCCGGTGATAAAGGTGTTCCACGTCAGAAGCGACGCTCCGGCGGAGGAGGTCCTTTCGGAAGTGCGTGAGGGCATTTCCCTTTACAGCAACGAGGGACACATGTGTATGCTGGACACCTACAACAAGCAGGGCATTCTCGGCGGGACAGGCCAGGTCTTCGACTGGGAGGTGGCCCGGACACTGGCCCGGGAGCGCCCCTTGCTCCTGGCCGGGGGGCTCAACCGGGACAACCTGGCCGAAGCCGTGCGCGAGGTCAGGTCATGGGGCCTGGACGTCTCCAGCGGCGTCGAGACCGACGGAAGGAAGGACGCGGCCAAGATCGCGGACTTCATAGAGCAGGTGAGGCGCGTAGACCAGTCACTGAAGCAGAGCGCCGGGACGTGAACGGCGTTATAGCGAGACAATGGAAAGCAATGTTATGAACTCACAAGAAGCTACCCTACCCGACTCCCTGGGTCACTTCGGGCCTTACGGCGGTCGCTTTGTGCCGGAAACGCTGATGTCGGCCCTGGAAGAGCTTGAGGCGGAGTACGCGGCCTCAAGAAAGTCTGAAGACTTCCAAAGCAGGCTCTACGACTACAACACGAACTACGCGGGAAGGCCCACGCCTCTGTACTTCGCCCGCAACCTGACCACCCAGTTTGGCGGCGCTCGCATCTACCTCAAGCGAGAGGACCTGACACACACAGGGGCCCACAAGATCAACAACGCGCTGGGGCAGGCGCTGCTGGCGCAGCACATGGGCAAACAACGCATCATCGCCGAGACCGGCGCCGGGCAGCACGGAGTGGCGACCGCCACGGCCTGCGCCATGCTGGGGCTGGAGTGCGTGGTGTACATGGGCGAGGAGGATATGCGGCGGCAGGCCATCAACGTGTATCGCATGCGTCTCCTTGGAGCGGAGGTGAGGGCGGTTACGGCGGGAAGTCGCACCCTGAAGGACGCCATCAACGAGGCCATCCGGGACTGGGTGACCAACGTGGAGACCACCCATTATCTGCTGGGCAGCGTCGTGGGGCCTCACCCGTACCCGATGATGGTGCGGGACTTCCAATCGGTCATCGGCACGGAGGCGCGCCGGCAGATGCTGGAGGCGGAGGGTCGACTGCCAGACTACGCCGTTGCGTGCGTCGGCGGAGGGAGCAACTCGATGGGGCTGTTCTACCCCTTCCTGGACGACGCCGAGGTCAAGCTGGTGGGCGTTGAGGCCGGCGGCATGGGCGTCGATTCCGGGAGCCACGCGTCCACTCTGGTCGCCGGACGACCTGGCGTGCTTCATGGCTCAATGTCCTACCTGCTCCAAGACGAGCACGGGCAGGTGAAGGAGACCCACAGCATATCCGCAGGCCTGGACTACCCCGGAGTCGGCCCCGAGCACAGCCATCTGAAGGACACCGAGCGAGCGGAGTACACCGCCGTCACGGACTCGCAGGCCCTGGAGGGCTTCCACCTGCTCTCTCGCACCGAGGGCATCATCCCCGCCCTGGAGCCGTCCCACGCCATTTACTACGTCAGCCAGCTAGCCCCGACGCTGCCGCAGGACACGATTATCCTGGTCTGCCTAAGCGGCCGCGGCGACAAAGACGTGGACACGGTGGCAAGACTGGGGGAGTAAAGGTGTATCAGGACTGACCTGCGACGGAAGTTCGTGTTATGATGCTGCCAAGTGAGGTGGTATATGATTCTTGAGAAGGAATTTGACTATTACCTGGCGCATAAAGCTGAGCTTTTGAAGAGATATGCCGGCAAGTTCCTGGTTATAAAAGACCGGGGAGTTATAGGAGTCTATCACTCTGATATAGAAGCTCTTCAGGAAACGTCAAAAACTCATAAACTGGGCACGTTCCTGATACAGAAGTGTGAGCCTGGCGCTGAAAGTCACACGCAGACCTTTCATTCGCGCTTTGTGATTGGCTAGCGAGAGCTTGAATGCAAACACCGGTTGAAGAACCGCGTTCATTCACTATCTCTTACAGAGGCAAGTCCAACGTCCTGCACAGCAATGTCACTGTCCAGGCGGCATTTGACTTTGATTCCCCACCGGACGATCCTCCGAAAGCATTCACGGCGATCTGGGATACAGGCGCCACGAATTCCGCCGTTACACAGAACGTTATTGACCAATGCCAGCTTGAACCAACTGGCATGACGAACGTGCATACAGCTCAAGGTAGCCATAGAACGGAGACTTACCTTATTTGCATAACTCTGCCAAGCGGTGTGACGTTTCCTAACTTGAGAGCAACCAAGGGCATTCTCCGCAATTGCGACGTACTCGTTGGGATGGATATTATTGGGCAAGGGGACTTTGCTGTTACCAACAAGGACGGTGAAACTGTCTTCTCTTTCAGGGTGCCGTCCCTTGAGACTATAGACTTCGTGGCGCAAATGCCCAACACACTGCCGGGAAGCTGATAGTACTGGACAAGGTAGAGACGTTACAGCAAGCCAAAGTCTAGCTGTGTGGCAGCGAAGCCAGACCCTACTACACAGAGATGCCCTGCTGACCCGCTTCTCTTATCCCGACCTCTATCTTGCCATCAGTTGCCAGAAATGCAACAGCAACTACGGGATTCTCGAAGTCACTGAATCCAGGGCCGTCTATGGCAGCTTGTGCTATCAAGGCAGCATCGCCATCGGCAATCGGAAGGATTCTCGCCGGGCTGATGTCTATTGACTCGTAGGTTGCAACATAAGCAACGCTGCCGCTCTCAAGCGCCAATTCCCTAATCTCGATTGAATCAGGCCGAATTGATCCCAACCAACCCGTCGAGCTTTCTCTTGGTATTACCGCTGCAATTCTGGGAGTGTTCTGTTCGTCTCGTTCGTAATCAAGAGAGAAAAGGGCTATGGTGAGCGCGTCTCTTGCAGGATATCCTGCACTGAGCTTCTCAGCAATTACATCCGTGTGTGTCCCATTGCCAACGACGGTATGGTCGGAGAGTAGGCGCGCGCAATTGTAGAATATGTACGGATTACTTGTTCCGCTCCCGGATGCGCTTGGCTTTGCCACTATGGACACAGCGTCACCATCGTGCTTGGCTGTACGATCAGGAAAGGAACGAGACGATATGCGGTATATAGCTACGTTCCTTCCATCAGGCGTCCTGCCTAAGCAAACGCTTCTACCGATATACATTAGATTCTCAGGTGAAAGTCGCCCACCCTCACTTCCACAGGCGCGCCATGTGCTCCGCCTCTGCATCGCTGAGGGGGTAGGGGCGCTTCAGCCAGCGGTAGACCTCGAACCAGCTGCCGGCAACCTTGACGGCCAGTATCGGGTCCACCTCCTCGGCCAGAACCGCCGTATCCTCAATCTCCCACAGGGTGGACAGCGGCTGGCGCAGGGCCTCCGCCTCCACGCTCATGAGCACCTTGTTCGCGTTGTACTTTTGGAAGGTCCCGCTCCTGGGGATGCCGAGGGTGAAGCTCAGCACCCCGGGTATGCTGATGTTGACCTCTTTGCTCCAGGACACGCGGTAGACGTCGGAAGCGTACATGATCCCAAAGAGGCCCTTCCTCAACGGCCTCAGCGACAGGGGTGTAGGGTGTATGCCCAGCGCGGCCGCCCTGTTGAGGAAGCGTTCGATAATATTCCGATCAATCGCCTCTTGTGTACCACGCGGTTTGTAGATTGCACCTGAACCAACCTGACTGAACGTAGCCATGACCACCTCCAAAAACTTTCGCTTATTCGCACTGAATTGCGGGTAGTGACGCCCAGTCTACCCCATGTCAAGGGATTAGCATAGTGCCCTGGCCCAATTGTAAGATTTGTAATGATTTCATGGGCGGACTCGTAGCGAAATCGCCTTCCTTGAATCCCGGATAGGCGCCCTGTATACTTAGCTCCGCTTGCTATCATGGAAAACCGATCTGTCTCCGTACGAGTTCCCGCCACAACGGCCAACCTGGGCCCGGGCTTCGACTGTTTGGGCATGGCCCTGGACTGGTGGAACGACGTCTGCATAAGCGTGTCCTCGCGACCTGCTGTGCTTATAGCCGGAGATGGCGCAGACACCCTCAGCGCTTCGGAGGACAACCTGGTCTACTACGCCGCTCGAGCCGCCTTCGACGCGGCGGGTGAGAAGCCTGTGCCGCTGTCCATATCGTGCCGCAACCGCATCCCACTGGCGCGCGGGCTTGGGAGCAGCGCCGCCGCCATAGTCGGGGGTCTCGTGGCCGCCAACGCCCTCTGCCGTCGTCCCCTCGACCGCGACTGCCTGCTTGACCTCGCGGTGGAGATGGAGGGGCACGGCGACAACGTCTCCCCTGCCCTGCTGGGAGGCTGCCAGGTAGTGGTACGCGACGAAGGCCGTACCATATCGGATGCGGTGCCGCTTCCGCCGGACCTGATGGCGGTGGTCTTCGTGCCGGACGTCCCCATGGCAACCAGGGAAGCCAGAGCTATCCTGCCGGATATGGTCAGCCGTCAAGAAGCGGTGTACAATCTGGGGAGAACTGCCCTGCTCGTCAACGGCCTGTCAACCGGCCGGGTGGACAAGCTGAAGGTGGCGACCCAGGACAGGCTTCATCAGCCGGCGCGTCAGAGCATATTCCCGGCCATGAAGTACATCATACGCGCCGCCCTGGACGCTGGCGCCGCGGGCGCCTTTCTCTCCGGGGGTGGATCAAGCGTCCTTGCGCTGGCAACGTCCAGAGCCATGACCATAGGATACGAGATGACAAACGCCGCGGACAAAGTGGGTATATCCGGGGATCTCAAGGTAACTAGACCTACAACCCTCGGTGCTCACGTGGTATCGACGGAATGACGGAGCGGATATGAGTGACCTGATAGTGCAGAAGTACGGCGGAAGTTCGGTTGCCAACGCCGAGAGAATTATGGCTGTGGCCAGTCGCATAACCCGCGCCAAAGACAGCGGGAACCAGGTGGTCGTGGTCGTCTCCGCGATGGGCGACACCACCGACGATCTGATTCAGCTCGCCTATTCCGTAAACGAGAGGCCCGACGGGAGGGAGCTGGCGCTTCTGCTGTCCACCGGGGAGATAGTGTCGTGTACCCTGGTTACGATGGCCCTCCGGTCGATGGGTTACGATGCCATAGGCCTTAGCGGAGGGCAGGCGGGCATTCAGACCGATATGGACTACACTCGTGCTAGAATAGTGGCGGTCGACCCGCAGCGCATTCGCAGGGAGCTGCAGGAAGGCAAGATCGTGGTGGTGGCCGGATTCCAGGGCATCACGGAGGATATGGAGATAACAACCCTTGGACGAGGGGCATCCGACACAACAGCCGTGGCTCTGGCCGCCGGCCTGGAAGCCAGAATGTGCGAGATCTACACCGACGTTGAAGGCATATACACCGCAGACCCCAGAGTAGTGCCCAACGCCAGGAAGCTGGACGAGATAGGCTATGAGGAAATGCTGGAGCTTGCCGGTCACGGCGCAAAAATGAACCCGCGCTCAATAGAGCTGGGCGCAATGTACAATGTGCCCATAATGGTGGCCTCCAGCTTTGTCGACGCGCCCGGAACTTTGATACACTGAGAAACTGATATGGAAGTAAGAAACAGAGTAAGTGGAGTAGCCCACGCCAAGAACGTAGCAAAGATTACCGTGCTGGGGGTGCCCGACAGGCCCGGAATCGCCGCCACCCTCTTCGATCCCCTGGCCCAGAGGGGAATCAGCGTGGACACCATAGTCCAGAACTCCAGCGTGGAGCGCATCACAGACCTCACCTTTACGGTGACGCGTGAGGACCTGGCCGCCGCGATGGAGATTGTTAAGCCCGTAGCCAAAGGCATTGGGGCCGGGGAGTGCGTCAGCAACGACAGTCTGGCCAAGGTCAGCATTGTGGGGACGGGAATGCAGAACCATCCCGGCTATGCGGCCCAGATGTTCCGCGCACTGTACGAGGCCAACGTGAACATCGAGATGATCACCACGTCGGAGATACGCATCACCTGCATTGTGGCCGAGGACGTGGTGGAGGACGCCGTGCGAGCCTTGCACGCGGCTTTCCGGCTTGACCAGGCAGACTGAAGCATGCGGAAGGCGGTCTTTCTTCTTGGCGCATCCTTTCCTTTCCGTTGTAATCCCCGCCTATAACGAGGAGGTGCGGATTACCCAGACCCTGGAGACTCTGGTTGACTATCTGCGTCGACAGAGCTACTCCTGGGAGGTGGTTGTGGCCGACGACGGCAGCGAGGACGGGACCGCAGGCCTGGTTCTGGCCGCCGCCAACGAAAATCCAGGCATTCGCCTGGTCAGCCTCAGCCATAGGGGAAAGGGATGGGCGGTAAAGGCGGGTATGATGAGCGCGCAGGGGCGATACCGGTTCATCGCGGACGCCGACCTATCCATGCCCATCGAGCACCTGGAGAGGTTCCTCCCTCCCACCCTGTCCGACTTCGACATAGCCATAGGCTCCCGAGAGGCTCCGGGGTCGCGCCGGTTCCACGAGCCCTTTCGCCGTCATCTGATGGGGCGCGTGTTCAACTGGATGGTGAGACTCCTGGCTGTCAGGGGCTTCTCGGACACCCAGTGCGGCTTCAAGTGCTTCGATGCAGAGGCGGCGGAAACCCTCTTCTCTATGCAGCGCGCCCACGGCTTCGGCTTCGATGTCGAGGTGCTGTTCCTGGCACAGAGGCTTGGTATGCGGATCAAGGACATACCCATAGACTGGTACTACCACGAGGGGAGCAAGGTGAAACCCGTCAGGGACAGCTTCCTCATGCTGAGAGACATCCTCTCAGTGAGGTGGAGCAACGCCAGGGGGAGATACGGCAACCTCTCCTCCAAGACCGAACCCTCTCAGCCAGTCGCCAAGGAGGCGGACAAGGCCTCCAACAAGCTGGACGGACTTAGCTAGAGCTCCGACCTCTCGCATACCAACCTACGGCCGCGGCGCAGACACGTCTGACACGTCCTTTTCACTGCTCGGAATATCTATCTATCCGGCCCGTGCCTGAACAACCTGGATGCCGCAAATTGCGCCAAAGGTATTGCACACCTATTGACAACAGGTATACAATTCATCTCCCTTGGAGTACAGGCGTGGAGTACAGACGATGAATCTCAACACCGAAGAAAAAGCGCGTTCAAGAAGGGACAAGGCCAAGGAGGCCATAGCCCTGGCTCTGGAGAGCCGATGGGAAGAGGCGCTGGCCTTGAACCGCCAGATTGTCGCGGACTTTCCAAAGGACGTGGAGGCGTTGAACCGGCTTGGGAAGGCCCTGTCGGAGCTTGGTCAGTACAAGCAGGCAGAGGACGCCTTCCGGCGCACCCTGGAGGTTTCGCGGGCAAATACGATAGCCAGGAAGAACCTCAAGCGACTGGCCCACCTTGGGGACAGCGCTCCCCAGCCCAAGCTCGGCTCCAAGGTGGCTCCTCAACTCTTCATAGAGGAACGAGGCAGAACGGCAACCATGTCCCTCCGAAACCTGCCCCCAGGCACGGCGCACCTCCCAATGGCGCCGGGAGACGCCGTAGATCTCAAGCCGCACAGCAGCCGGATGACAGTTGAAAACGTCAAGGGGGAATATCTGGGAGAGATAGAACCCAAGCTCGGGTTGCGCCTTGCCAAGCTGGTGGAGGGCGGCAACAGATACACCGCCGCCGTCACCGCGGTGGATGAGCACAGCCTTGTGATAATGATCAAGGAGACCTACCGGCATCCCAGCCAGTACGGCACGATGTCCTTCCCGGCCAGGCAGCCGGGAGGCGGCGCCTACTCCTATCCGGGAACTCCACCAGTGCCGATAGAGATGGACCTGGAGGAAGAGGAGGACCAGGACCGACCTCCTATCATCGATTGGGACGAAGAGGGAGAGGCGAACATAGCCGCACTGCCCTCGGATGACGAGGAGGTGGTCTCCTTCGTCAAGGACAACATCGAGGAAGAGGAAGAAGAGGAGGGCTTCTAGCGCCGCTCCCTGCCATACCGGCGCTGGTAGCGGCTCCTGCTTGTGGCAACGTGGTCACTCATGCAGGGGAATGGAAAGGGCGCTTCTGTGAGTGAGACGACAGATATGCAGGTGTACTCGTCTGTGGAGGAGTTGACGGCAGCCTCTGATATTGTGGTTGTCGGCACTGTACAGGGCGTTGTGTCTCGCGAGATTGACTACGGGACGGCAAACGCCTATGAGCAGAGCGGCAATGGCGTTCCCATCGTGTTTTCCGGCGTGGCGGTGACGGAGACGCTGCGCGGCGAAACAAGAAGCATAATCATAGTAGGCGCGCCGGACGCTGACGACAGTTCCATAGAGGGGGCCACAGCCTTGCTGAGCGGCCAGCAACTCCTGCTCTTCCTCAGGCAGCGGACCAGGGAAGTTGCGCCCGGCATCAAATCCTACGAAACCTTCTTCGCGCCTGTGAGCCTGTGCAACGGCGTCTTCGATGTTGTGGACGAGGGCCTGGTTGCGCAGCCGCGTATGCCCGAGGCCTTCGAGGAGGCGCAGTACCGGCTGACTGAAGTCAGAGCGAAGATGCGGCGGCGCTAGAGAGAGCGCCGACAGCAGGAAAGACAGCACCACGCAACACTCCCCGCTTATCGCTCATGGTGAGCTTGTCGAACCATATGAGCGGGGTATCCATCTCCCATTTGCGGCCACTAGCCCGCTCAAACCCTTCGACAGGCTCAGGGTGAGCGGGATTACTCGTTACCATAAACAAACGCAGAAAATAGTCGTGCTCTCCTTGAACGCCATCTCTTTCCCGTGTAGTATCCTATCGCCAGCCCTTGGCCAACCCCTCGGCCGGGCACATAGCCCTCGATAACCGATAGCGGAGGCCGCGCTCATGGACCTGTCTCGGCGAGTCTACCCCCTTGACCCTCGAGAGCTGACGGAAGAGCAGCTTGCCGTGGTCTTCGCCATGACCTCCCGCAACCCCCAGCCCTTCGATGAGATAGCCAAGGCGGTCACGGAGGAGCGGGCGGCCGACTTCCACGAGCGATGGGTCCTGAACTACGGCCACTCCTCCGTCGCGGAGCATGCCGTCATCCACATGGCTGTGGAGAACGTCTCGCGCCTGGCCTGCGACACCCTTGAGGACAACCGCCTGGCGTCCTACACGGAGAAGTCGTCCCGGTACCAGGTGCTGGAGCAGGGCAGCTACCACATACCGGGGGAGCTTGAGGGCCACCCGCTCAGGGACGTCTACGTCGACACCTGCGACTCCCTGTTCCGCTCCTACGAAGAGGCCGTGGAGAGGGTGAGCCGGCGCCTTCGCGAAACCACGCCACAGAGCGAGGGGGAGCGGGCCGCCGCCTACAACCTGCGGCTGCGCAGGGTCGCCACCGACGTGTGCCGCTTCCTGCTGCCCGCCGCTACCCTGACCAACGTCGGGGTGACCATGAACGCACGCTCAATGGAACACGCCATCCGCAAACTCCTCTCATCGGACCTGTTGGAGGAGAGGGAGCTTGGAGAGGAGCTGAAGACGGAGGGCAGGCGAATCACCCCGACCCTCATCCGGTACGCCGACCGCAACGAGTACCTCACCCTCACGAGGGAGGCCCAGATTGAGCTGTCGTCGGGCCAGGACGCGTCGTCGCCATACGAGGACTGCAAGGCTGAGCTGGTGCACTACGATCCCCAGGCGGAGTCGAAGCTGATTGCCGCCCTGCTGTATCGCTTCTCCGGCGGGTCGTACGATGAGATATGGCAGAGGGTGGAGGCGATGACACCGGCTGATCGGGAGGCCGTGGTCCACAGCGCGCTGGACCGCCTGGGTCCTCACGACATTCCGGTGCGTGAGCTGGAGATGGTGGACTACACCTTCGACCTGGTGATGGACTACGGCGCGTACCGGGAGTTCAAGCGACACCGAATGCAGACCTACATCCCCCAGCCTGCGACCGTGGACCTGGGCTACATTGTCCCGGAGCTTGTCATTGACGCAGGCGCGGAGGGGCTCTTCCGAGAAGCTATGCAGGAGGCCGAGAAGGGATTCCACCGCATCCAGGACGCCTTCCCGCGCTTGGCCGAGTACCTGGTGACCCACGCACATCTGCGTCGCGTGCTGTCAAGTATGAACCTGAGGGAGTGCTACCACTTGTTCAAGCTGCGCACCGGCCCCCAGGCGCACTTCACCATCCGCAGGGTGATGCAGCAGGCCCTGGACCTGGCCGTACAAAAACACCCTCTGCTGTTCAGCTACCTCAGGCTGCGGGGGGAGTAGACGGGCTGGCCTGATTAGATGATGTGATTGCAATGCAATCATGCTATAATCGCGCGACAATGGAAGTGGAGGCGCAATCATGGCCAGCATCACGGTACGTAACCTGGACGATGGGCTGAAGCGGCGGCTGCGTATCCGAGCCGCGGAGAACGGCCGGTCCATGGAGCAGGAAGCTCGCGAGATCCTGAAGGCGGCGCTTGAGGAAGAGGCAGCGCCCGTAAAGAACCTTGGAAGCGCCATTCGCGCCCGCTTCGCACCCCTCGGAGGCGTGGAGTTAGAGATACCCCCAAGGCAACCCATGCGGGAGCCTCCAAGGTTCGACTGAGCTTGCGGCGATGTTCGTTCTCGATACCAACGTAGTCTCAGAGCTGATGCTGCCCCACCCCCTGGCCAGGGTCGTGGATTGGGTTGCCCGGCAACCGCCCCAAGACATGTACATCTCAACCGTCAGCGAAGCCGAGTTGCGCTACGGCGCTGAGATCCTTCCACAGGGCCGGAGACGTGAGAGGCTCTTTGCTGAGATAGAGGGTATGCTAAACGAGGATTTCGCCGGGCGCATTCTCCCCTTCGACAGCGCTGCCGCCCAGGCCTACGCGGTGATAGCCGCCGCACGCCGCGCCGCCGGGCATCCAATCAACCACGCCGATTGCCAGATAGCGGCCGTAGCCCGCTCCGCAGGAGCGTCGGTTGCGACCAGAGATTCAGACGGCTTTCAGGGATGCGGCATCGATGTGGTCAATCCCTGGTCAGACTGATGTGAACAGGCCTCAAGGATTGTCAGATAAATCATTGTAGTGTTGTCATCCTAGAGGCGTCTAATCTATAATTGATAGCATCCGGGGTACTTAGCGGTACTCCGACTATAGAGCGGAAGTGGCTCAGTGGTAGAGCATCTCCTTGCCAAGGAGAAGGTCGTGGGTTCGAATCCCATCTTCCGCTCCATTCCTTTTTTGCCGAAGTGGCGGAATGGTAGACGCGGCGGTCTCAAAAACCGTTGGGGCTTAATCCCCGTGCCGGTTCGAATCCGGCCTTCGGCACCAGTTCAACGCAATACGGCACAATACCGCTGGCCTGTAGACCTTGAGGGCGGTACTGAATAGTGGTACTATATGGACATTAGCTCAAGGCACCACCGAACACTGGAGCGCATTTTCGCAAGGCCAACGCTGTCCGACATCAGGTGGACAGAGATAGAGGCCTTGCTGCTGGCGGTGGGAGTAGAGATTGAAGAGAGGTCAGGCTCCCGGGTGGCTCTGATAGGGGGTGAGAGGGTCCTGGTCGTTCATAGACCTCATCCACAACCAGCAACCACCCAGGCTTCAGTAAGAGATATAATGAGATTTCTTATATCAATAGGAGTTAGGCCATGATGGAATACAAAGGGTACATTGCCAAGGTTGAGTACGATGATTCCGTTGGACTCTTGCATGGGAGCGTGGTCAATAGCGGGAGCTACCCCATTGCAAACTGCGAAGCGGCCGATGTGGATACACTCAGGAAAGAGTTCCAGATTTCAATTGAAGAATACCTGGCGGTGTGCAAAGAGAGAGGCATTACACCTCAACCGCCCTTCTCCGGCAAGCTGAACCTGCGCCTGGGCCCCGATCTTCATGCGCGCGTGGCCGCGCTGGCGGCCCAGCGCGGCATGAGCATCAACAGCTGGATAAAAGAAGCGCTGGAAAGGGAGGCGGCACACCAGGGGTGAGTCGGGTTTGGCTGGTGGTAAGATATAGCACAAGTTAAGCGATTGCCCATGCCCTACCGGGCTGGCAGTGCCGGGCGGCGGAGGCCTTCGCCGGGCCATGGAGTAGGGGGTAGCGATGAGTATGTTAATACAGAAAGGGGTGTAATGCCTTCAGACAAGGAACGAATTACAGTACTGGAATACCGGATGTCGCGGGTTGAGAATGGCGTAGGTGATGTTACTGAGGGTCTCAAAGGCTTACTACAGATTACTAAAGCACAAGCCGAGTTGCGACAGAAGGATGCCTTGATGATGGCTACCATAGTAGGTGCTATGTGCAAGGTGATGCCGTCATTTGGTGAAGCCTTGGAGTAGGAGGGAGCAGAGCAGTGAGGTTCAACGATGAGTTTTCAAGAACTAGCTAACTGGGCGTTGCAGAGAGCCTGTGGAGACAAAAGCGGCGTTTGCGGCCACGACCCCTGCAGGACGGCGGTGGAGGTGTCTAGACTCTTGCGCAGTCTCCGAAGATTTGAGGGAACTGAGAATGGGCAATCCGTTAGTGGCTATATCATTGAAGATGTGACTTAGCAGAACCTAGTACGTATGGCCCACGCAGGTATGGAGCTGGCCATCCGCCCAATGCCCGGGCCACGGAGAAGGGAGAACGGATCAGATGACAACAAGAAGGGTCCATGAAGAAAGCACAGACATCATCGAAACAAGGCCACGAGCCCGGCGAGTCTATATAAGGATCGGTGGCTACGGCCAGGGCGAAGGACGGCATGCGTATATCTCTCAGCGCGACGCCCGGCGTTTGGCTATGCATTTGCTGATGGCGATAGATGAACTGCGGAGTCCTTCAGGGTAGGAGAGTGGACCCGGGGGCTGAGGCCTTTACCAACCAAAATGCCACTCTCCTCTCAGCTACTCACACAGCCTACACTTTAGTCCCCTAAGCCGGCACGGGCGTTGAGCCGCGGGCAGGGTGTGCTTCCTGGTACTCGTCGGCGAGGCGGGGCTTGACTTGTGATATACTGAGGTATCAGGCAATCCGAGGGACACTGATGGCAACGAATATCCAACCGTACGTAGACCAGGCTCAGGTTTTTTTGGAGCAGGCATACTCAGAAATGCAAGCGGGAGACCTGCGCCAAGCCTCCGAGAAGGGTTGGGGCGCTGCTTCTTTGATGGTGAAGGCTGTAGCGGAGAAGCAGGGGGAGGGGCATAGCCGTCATAGGAGCCTTTACAAGGTTGTAGGCAATTTGGCAAACAGAACGGGAGATCAGGAATACAGGCGCTTGTTCGCGATGGCCGGAGAGTTACACAGCAACTTCTATGAGGACTTCTTGGAGTCCGAAGACATTGCAGAGCACATTCGCAGTGTGGAAAAGTTGATTGAGAAACTCAGAGAGTGGTTGTAAGGCTACAGTTCAATTAGCCCTCAGAAGCCAAAGGCCGCCATAATGCAAGGGCGGTCTTCTCTTTTGGTTATTATAATCCCCCCACGCCCTACGCCGGTATGGGTGCGGAGCCGCGGGCCGGGTGCGCTTCCTGGTACTCGTCGGCGAGGCGGGGCAGGTCCGCGGCGCGTATGTACGCCCAGTCAACGCTATCCGCCGTGCTCCTGAGCATACCCACCAGCAGCACGATTTGCTGAGAAGACTCGCCGGGCGCGCTCCACAGCCACGCCAGGGTCACCCGCTCGGCGCGGTCGTCCGCGAAGACCCTCTTCAGCACCTCGTTGCTGGGATTGTGCAGAATGGCGCTGGGGAAGGCGCTGACGGGATCGTACCCATCTGCCTGGATGCCAATGATGAGGTCATGGCCGGACTCGCCGAACTGGACGCCCAGGAACTGGGCCTCCGCCGTGTTCCGAGAGTCGTCCAGCGCCCGGCTCACGCTGTCAGTGAGCCACCCGTGGTAGTCTGCTATATCCTGGTTGGTGTCTATGGCAGGAGACTCGGACGGGCGGGCGCCGCCCAGGGGTTGCAGGACCGGCAGCACCAGGGAGCCGACGAGCCCCGCGATGATGAAGAACGCAATCACTTTCAGAAAGAAAGAGACGGGAAAACCCGCTATGGTCGGAGGGCCCTTGGGCTCCGGGAGGTTGGAAAGCTCCTCGACCTCATCTGGGTCGGGAAACTCCCAGTCCTGGTACTCGCCGTCTGGACCCGGGTTCCTTCCTCTCATGGCAGGGCTTTACACCCCTCCCCACCTGGATTCCTGCTTCCGCAGGAATGGCAGGAATATGGAGCTTCGGGCCAGACTATCCAAAGCTTTACCCAAGGATGACGGAATCCACATCATCGGCGAACGCTCACCCTCTCCTTCATCACCGACTCCACAACGTCCAGGGCCGCGTCGATGTCCTCCGGCTCGATTCCGTAGTGGGTCACGAACCGAACCCTGGACCCGTGCGGATGGGACCCGCGCAGGCCGCGCTCCTCCAGCTTACCCAGAAAGCCGAGGGGGTCGCCGTCGGCAAGCTCCAGGATGACAATGTTGGTCTGGATGCTGGCCGGATCGATGAAAATCCCCGGTATACGGCTCAAGCCCTCAGCCAGCCTGCGGGCGTTGGCGTGGTCCGTGGATAATCGCTCCACCATCTCGTCCAGGGCAACCATTGCCGCCGACGCCAGCACGCCGACCTGCCGCATCCCGCCTCCCAGCGCGTTGCGGCTGCGGTGCGCCCTCTCAACGAAGTCCCGGGGGCCGCAGATGATGGACCCCACCGGGCAGGAGAGACCCTTGGAGAAGCAGAACATCATCGAGTCCACGGAGCGCACAAGCTCCGCCGGAGGCAGGCCAAGGTAAACGGCGGCGTTGAACACGCGCGCCCCGTCCAGGTGTACGGCTGCGCCCCGGCTGTGGGCGATGTCGGCTATAGCGTCGGTGTACTCCGGGGTTAGCACCCTGCCGCTGCAACGGTTGTGGGTGTTCTCCAGACACACCAGGGCCGTGCGAGGAAAGCGGGCCGACGAAGGACGTATGGCCTCCTCCACCACCTCCGGGTCCATAGTGCCGTCCTCCGCGTTTGGAAGCTGGCGATAGGCCACCCCGCCCAGGGCGGATGCCCCGCCATACTCGTACAGATAGATGTGGGACTGGTCGCCGACGATGATTTCGTCGCCCCGCTGGCAGTGGGCCAGGATTGAGGCCAGGTTGCCCATAGTGCCGCTGGGAACGAATATCGCAGCCTCCTTGCCCATCATGCGCGCCACCCTCTCCTGCAATCGGTTGACCGTGGGGTCGTCTCCCCATCCGTCGTCACCGACCTCCGCGGTCGCCATAGCCTGTCGCATGGCCGGCGTGGGATGGGTAACGGTGTCGCTGCGCAGGTCGATCTGCCTCATGGGGGCGCCTCCTCTACAATCTCTACAATGGACTTTCATTCTAACACATGCCCCGCCAAGCGCCAGGCGTGCTATAGTATGGGGCATCGCCGCGGGATATAGGGAGGTTTTGTCTAACGCCTCGTGGCATCTCAGAAGAGACACACAATGTGGCATTCCTGCGGAAGCAGACCTTTGCATAACCCATAGCACTGTCCCGCAAGAATTGCCCCCATCGTCATTCCTGCGGAGGCAGGAATCTAAAAACGCTGTCTGCAAGGCTGCGATGCCTTGAAAGAGGGGCTTTAGATTCCCGTCCCCGTATCGGAGTACGGGGCAAGCTTCACGGGAATGACGGAGAAGATAGCCTCTTCTAGGAGATACACAGGAGTTATGCAAAGGTCTGCGGAAGCAGGAACCTTCAGGGCACATGCCGACGCAGGCTACCCCTCCCCTGGATTCCCGTTTTCACGGGAATGACGGTCAAAGGAATAACACTCCCAAGGCGGGGTTATCCGAGGCTTTAGTATGAGCGGGAAGCAGCAAGGAGCAAGGCAACATGAGCGAGAGGGAGCGAATCAACTGGGCGGAGAGGTGGGCGGGAGGCGACTACCGGGGCAGGAACGCGCCGTCTGCCCTCATCGTTGCATGGGCGAACCGTCTGCCCAAAGGACGCGCGCTCGACTTGGCGTGCGGCAGCGGTCGCAACGCCCTCTACCTGGCCGAGCGCGGGTTTGAAGTGGACGCAATGGACATCGCGGAGCCGGCCCTGAAGCTGGTCCAGGACGCCGCCCGGGAGCGCGGTCTGGCCGTCAACACCATCCTTGCCGACCTGGACGAGCACACCATTCCCGCCGAGACCTACGACCTGATAACCACCAGCTTTTATCTCAACCGCAACCTTATTCCCACGATGAGGGACGCCCTCAAGCCCGGCGGCTTTGTTCTCCACGAGCAGCACTACGCCACAGACTACGACGTGAGCGGCCCAACCGACCCGCTGTTCCGCCTGGGTTCAAACGAGCTTCTGCGTCTTTTCCTGGACTTCCGGGTGCGGTTCTTCTCAGAGAGTGTAGAGTGGGAGTCGGAGAGAGACGGCGGCCGGCTCATAGCCCTGCAGCAGCTGGTGGCCCAGAAGCCGCCCGCGTCCTACGAGCCTCCGGCAAACGGTGGGAACGAGGCGCGCCTTGGGTGACGTCTCCATAGCGGAGATGCTCGCGGGGTTTGGAGTCACCGACGCGGGAGCGCAACAGTCCGCGCTTGAGGCGCTGGTTGCGGCGGGTGTCGTGTCCAGCCGTCCGAACCGCACGCGCATCGCCATCGACAAGCAGCAGCGGGTTGGATCCGTGCTATCTGATGCCTTCCTTCACCACTGCCACAACGGGGACTGTCTCCAGCAGGCTGCAGGCGCCTCCGGCCCGCGCTACCCCCTGCTGGTGGAGCAGCAGTTCTGCGAGCTGTGCGGCGGCTCCACGAACCGCAGCGCGCTGGAGCGCATGGCGCGGGCGATGAATGGGTCCGGTGTCAGCCGCGTGCTGGTCGTAGGAGGCACGGAGGCGCAGGCGCGAGAGATACGCGAGAACTCGCCCTCCTCGGTGGAGTGGCGGTTTGTGAACACCCAGACGTCGCGGGACGCCCGATACTACCGCGGCGATCGCGACTGGGCGGACGTTATAGTCATCTGGGCGAGCACTCCCCTGCCCCACAAGGTGTCGCGCCACTTCGAGGGCAAGGGAGACGGTCGAAGGATATCGGTGACGCGCAGGGGCGTCGCTGCCCTTGCCGACGAGGTGATACAGCACCTGGAGCGGTAGGGGGCACGTAGTGATACAGGCTCAGGATGAGCGGGCTTTACACCCCTACTGAATGCCCGCCTGCACGGGCATGACACATGATTTCCGCTCGTAGCCTGCCCCGTACTTGATACGGGGGTGAGCCTGTCGAACCGTTCGAGCGGGAATCTGTCCATGCATCCGCCCGCTCGTTTCCTTCGCCGGATTCAGGTATCCATATTGACCTGCTGGTCAATTGCCACTAGAGGCGTATAATGTAGCCAACGGACTAGGGGAAGGTATCCGGCTTATGTCCTTCGATGGCAACTGGCAACTCACCATCAGCTCTCCTATGGGAGAGCGTCCGGCGTCCCTTTCGATTACCGAGACCACCGGTAACATTGAGGGGTCGCTGACCACAGGAATGGGCACATCTCCCATCTATGGATATGCTGACGAAAGCTCTGTAGCGTTCAGCGCCTCTGTTCAAGGGCCAATGGGCGCCGTGAAACTCGAATTCGCCGGGACGATCACCGGAGACGAGGTTTCGGGAGAGATGCAGTTCGGCTCCATGGGAAGCGGGCCTTGGAACGGCGCCCGCGTCGCTGTGGAAGAAGAGGGTAATCCGGATCCCGGTTCGTCTCGCGCTGCCCAGGGAGTGAATGCCCAGACTGCGGCCGGCCCGGCCCGCACCGCTGTTGCGGGCGGTGTGAGGTCTGCGCCGGCAGCCACGGGAACCCTTGACCCATCTCCAGAGCCGGGTGTGGGCATATTCAGGCCCATTGCCGCCCTGAAGCGCACGTTCGACTCCCTCAGCGTGCCGGCTTACAGGAACCTGTGGATAGGCTTCCTGCTTCAGATGGGCGGCATGCAGATGATGATGATGTCCGGCGGGTACTACGTCTACGAGCTGACGGGCAGGGCCTCCCTGTTGGGGGTGGTCATAGCTGCGGCCGCGATCCCGGCCGTCTCCCTGGCTCTCTTCGGCGGTGTCTTCGCCGACCGACTGGAGAAGAAGAGAATCATCCAGTTCGGACAGGTTGTGACCCTGCTGTCAACCCTCTTCGTCGGCGTCTCCATAACCACAGGCACAATCACCTGGATACACCTCTTGGGCGCGTCATTCGTCCAAGGCTGCATTATGCCGTTGATCATGCCGGCCCGCCAAGCCATTGTTCCCCAGCTTGTGGGAATGGAGCGGCTGCAGAACGCCGTCGCCCTGAACTCCATGGTGATGAGCTTGACTACAATGGTGGCTCCGGCCTTTGCCGGGAGTCTCATCGGCGCACTCGGAATAGAAGTAGTCTACTACGCCATTGCCGGAATGTTCGTGGCAGGCCTCTTCTTTACGCAGTTATTGCCCAAACTGGAGAAGGCGTCCGCTGGTAGGCAGGCGTCCATCATGTCGGATATGAAGGACGGCTTGAAGTACGCCGCTTCAAACCGGGTGATCCTCCTGCTGCTGTTCCTCTCCTTCTCCACCATTATCCTTGCCATGCCCATACGATTCATCCTTCCCGTCTTCGCCGCCGACGTGTACGAGGTGGGGCCGCAGAGGCTTGGCACAATGATGAGCGCAATTGGCGTGGGATCCCTGTTCGGGACGCTGGTCATAGCCTTCCTAGGCAAGGTGGCCCGGCGCGGGTTAGCCCTACTGGTCAGCGGAATCGCATCGGGCAGCATTCTTGTGGGGTTCTCGACATTGTCCTATCTGGAACCCATATTCCTGGCGGCCATCGCGTTCCTTGTGCTGGTAGGAGTGGTCCAGGCGGCCAGGATGACCCTGACAAACAGCCTGATGTTGGAGTACGCTGACCAGGAGTACCGGGGCCGCGTGATGAGCATCTTCGCCCTCAACATGGGCCTCATGCCCGCCGGAGTTCTCCCCATTACGATTCTGGCGGACCAGATAGGCGCTCCCCTGTCTCTGGGCATCATGGCAGTCCTGCTGGTACTAGTGGCAACAACCATTCTTCTGTCCAGCCCGCGCCTGAGACAGCTGGAGTAGCGCCGGGAACCGAGCGGGATGCCTCTCCCCGCTTGGATGCCCGTCGTCACGGGCATGATACACCTCGCCCGCTCATCCTGAGCCAGTCGCAGGACATGAGCGAGCAGATGCAGGTATTTGCGACCCGCTCAAATGGTTCGACAGGCTCATCTATGAGCGGGTCTATGGGGCAATGTTGATGACGGCCACTCCCTACCCCACCACCACGTTCACCAGCCGGCCAGGCACGTATATCACCTGCTTGATCTGGCTGCCGTCAAGGTAGGGCTGGACCTTGTGACTCTCCAGGGCCAGCGTCCTGGCCTCATCTTCGGCAATTGAGGCCGGCGCCTGGATGCGGTCACGCACCCTGCCATTCACCTGCACCACCAGTGTTATCTCCTCGTCCTGGGCCAGTTCCTCGTCCCACTCAGGAAGCGTCTGGTTGTGAATGCTGTAGGGACGCCCCGTCCTCTCCCAAAGCTCCTCGGTTATGTGCGGGGCGATGGGCGCCAGGAGCAACAGCAGCTTCTCCACGGCGTCCTGCCAGCTTGCGGAGTCGACGCTGCCGTCGTCCCAGGCGCGGCCCATGTGGTTGGTCAGCTCCATCATCGCGGCCAGAGCGGTGTTGAACTTGAACCGCTCCACATCGTCCACGACCTTCTTGACGGTCTTGTGAATCATGCGCACCAGCGACCGGACGGCCTCTTCGTCGGTCGCCTGGCCGTCCAGCGACGACGCGTCGCGCTGGGCGATGTCCCAGACGCGGTTGAGCCAGCGGGCCATCCCGTTTATGCCTGCGCCCGACCACTCGCCGCCCTGGTCCCAGGGGCCCAGGAACATCAGGTAGGTGCGCACAACGTCGGCTCCCTGCTCGTGTACGTAGGGGTCAGGTGTGACGACGTTGCCGCGAGACTTGCTCATCTTCTGGCGGTCGGCGATGATAGTGCCCTGGTTGAACAGCCGCAGGTACGGCTCGTCGTACTCCACCAGGCCCAGGTCGCGAAGCGCCTTGTTGAAAAAGCGGGCGTACATCAGGTGCATCACAGCGTGCTGCGGGCCCCCGGTGTACTGGTTCACGGGCAGCCATCCTCTGGCCGCCTCGGGATCGAATGGGCCCTGGTCGTACCTAGGGCTGGCGTAGCGGAGGTGGTACCAGGACGAGTCCACAAAGGTGTCCATCGTGTCCGTCTCCCTCTTGGCCGGCGCGCCACAGGAGGGGCAGGCAGCGTTCAGGAACTCCTCGTGGTACTTCAGGGGAGACTCTCCGGTGGGCCGGAACTGGGCGTCCTCCGGCAGAAGTACCGGCAGTTCATCTTCCGGCACGGGCACAACGCCGCAGCTGTCGCAGTAGATCATGGGAATGGGCGTGCCCCAGTAGCGCTGGCGAGAGATGAGCCAGTCCCGCAGCCTGTAGGAGACCGTGCGACTACCCCAGCCGTTGGCCTCAATGTGGTCGGCGATGCGCTCCTTGCCTTCGGACACGGGCAGGCCGTCGAAGGGGCCGGAGTTCACCTGCGTCCCGTCCTCCACGTGGGCCTCCTCCAGCTCACCGCCATTCCAGTCCGGCGGCGCGATGACGACGCGTATGTCCAGGCCGTACTTCTTGGCGAATTCGAAGTCGCGCTGGTCGTGGGCGGGAACGCCCATCACGATTCCCGTGCCGTAGGTTAGCAGCACGTAGTCGGCGACGAAGATGGGGACACGGTCTCCGTTGAGCCGGTTGATCGCGTAGGAGCCGGTAAAGACGCCCGATTTCTCGCGCTCCGTGGAGAGCCGCTCCACCTCCGACTGCCGACGCGCCTGCTCTACGTAGGCGTCGACCTCCGCCCGGCGGTCCGGCGTGGTCAGCTTGTCCACCAGGGGGTGCTCCGGCGCAATGACCACGAATGTGACGCCGTAGATGGTGTCTATTCGAGTGGTGAAGGTGCGAATTTCGGTCTGCTCCAGGCCGTACTCCGAGATGTCGAAGCTGATTTCGACGCCCACGCTGCGGCCAATCCAGTTGGTCTGCATGGCCTTGATCCTCTCGGGCCAGTCCAGCAGGCCGGAGAAGTCCAGGAGCTCCTCGGCGTACTTTGTGATGCCAAAGAACCACTGCTCCAGGTCTCGGCGGGAGACGGCGGAGTCGCACCGCTCGCACTTGCCGTCGACGACCTGCTCGTTGGCGAGCACCGTCTGGCAGGAGGGGCACCAGTTGGCGGGGGCGTTGGCGCGGTAGGCCAGGCCGGCCTTGTAGAATTGCAGGAATATCCACTGGTTCCACCTGTAGTACTCCGGCAGGGCGCAGATTATCTCCCGGTCCCAGTCGTAGGTGGAGCCCATCGAGCTAAGCTGGCGGCGCATGTTCTCGATGTTGCTCATTGTCCACTGGTAGGGGTGGATGCCCCGGCGTATGGCCGCGTTCTCCGCCGGCAGCCCGAAGGCGTCGAAACCCATTGGGTGGAGGACGTTGTAGCCCTGCATTCGGCGGAAGCGGGCGTGGGCGTCCGCCGGGGCCATGGCGTACCAGTGGCCGATGTGCAGGTCTCCGGAGGGATAGGGGTACATGGTAAGCTCGTACCACTTGGGTCGGGGATCGTCGTCTCTCACCTGGTAGAGCTTGTCCCTGTCCCAGCGTTCCTGCCACTTGGCATCCAGTTCCCTGGGGTCGTATCTTCGATCGGGGGTGCGCATGGACATGAGTATATCTCCGTAGAAAAGTGCTGGTATTATAGATTCATCTGGACGAATATCGCAACTACGACGGCGACGCGCCTTGACAACCCGCCTGGGGTAAGTTATTGTTTTCACACAAACCCTATTCTGGGATGTTATGCAAGGTTCCCAATGTCTAACGAATTGGAATCACCTCGAAAGCGCCTCAAACTACCGGCATCCGCGGGCGTTTGCCCGCTTAGCGGGGCTATTGAGTAGGAACCCTCTCAATAATGAGAGGGTTTTTTCATCCCCGGAATGAATGAGTACAGGAGAAGGAGAATAAGATGAAGCTGTCCTTCTTGCCCAGAGAAGAAAAATTCTTCACTCTATTCCATGAGAGCGCGGCCAACCTCAAGGAAACGGCGGTGAAGCTGCTGGACCTCATGGAGAACTACGAGAACGTCCCGGAAAAGGTGGCTGAGATAAAACGCCTTGAGGAGGTGGGGGATACAGTTATTCACACGATAATGACCAACCTCCACAAGACCTTCGTCACGCCCATAGATAGAGAGGACATCGCGGCGCTGGGAGAGAGGCTGGACGACATTGTGGATGACATGGAAGAGGCTGCCCGTCTAATGGTGGAGTACCGCATCCAGGAATCCACACCGAATGCCAAGGAGCTTGCCCGCATTCTGGTGCGTTGCTCAGAAACCCTGGAGCAGGCCATAGGACTCCTGCACTTCCGCGGGGCCAAGCTCCAGGAGATCCTCCCTCTTGCTACAATTATCAATACCCTGGAGAACGAGGCAGACCAGGTGGTCAGCAAGGCAATGGCAGAGCTGTTTAACGACGAGGCAGCTTCACCCATCTACGTGCTCAAGTGGAAGGAAATCTACGACTTGTTGGAGGGCGCAACGGACTACTGCGAGACCGCGGCCAACATGCTGGAAGGAATCGTCCTGAAGCATGCCTGACCAAGCCATCCTCATAATCACAATTGGTCTGGCACTAGCCTATTCATACGGCAACGGCCTGAACGATGCCGCCAATGCCCTAGCCACCGTAATATCCACCCGGGTCCTGACTCCCACAGCAGCGTTGATATTGGGTGGATCCATGAATCTTCTGGGGGCCCTCACCGGGACCGCCGTTGCCAAGACCATCGGCAAAGGCATAGTAGACCCGGAGTTCATGTCTCAGTCTGCGGTGATGGCGGCAATCTTGGCCGCGGTGATCTGGGTGTTCCTAGCCACTCGCTGGGGTTTTCCAGTCAGCGTTAGCCACTCCCTGGTCGCGGCGGTGTTAGGTGCAGGTGTGGCTGCTGCAGGATTCTCCAATATAGACAGCGGCGTGATGACCAAGGTGCTTCTGGCCTTGGCCTTTTCCCCGGTCCTGGGCTTTGGCGCCGCTTTCATCTTTATGACGGCCATCTACTGGATATTCCGGGGATGGACGCCTAACCAGGTAACTAGTCTCTTCAGCAAACTGCAAATCCTCTCGGCGGCATTCCTTTCCTATAGCCACGGCAAAAACGATGCCCAGAACGCCATGGGCATCATGGCTCTGGCGTGGGCAGTGTACTACTCCGCAGGACAAGACGTGGAAGTGCTCTTGTGGATGAAATTTGCCGCGGCTCTTACCATGGCGGCGGGAGTTGCCATTGGCGGATGGCGGGTTATACGTACCCTGGGAATGAAGGTCACCAGGCTTCAGCCGGTTTCGGGCTTCACAGCCAATACCGTTGCCGCCAGCGTTATCGAGGCGGCTTCAAACATAGGGCTTCCGGTGAGCACCACCCACACCACCAGCACGGCCATCATGGGAGTTGGCGCTACCAGACGCCTCTCTGCCGTGCGCTGGGGAGTCACACGCGGCATAATGTCAGCTTGGCTGATAACTTACCCCTTCTGTGCCATACTGGGCTGGATTCTGTCCAAGATACTCGGAGTGGTGCTTTAGGGAACTACTCAACCTTCTGCAGGGGAGCGAAGCTGTAGAGCAGCTTCTTAATGCCGGACTCTCCCTTGAAGGCCACGGTCACCTCGTAGTCCTGGCTCGTTGGTGTGCAGCTGACAGACTGCCTCGCTCACCAGCCCGCGGGTTTAGTAATGGCGCCTTCAGCATCGGCTAGCGTGTCAGGGAATAGACTTGCGCTTAGTGGGCCACGGCGCAGGGGTCTATACCAAGACGCGGCATTGTGCAATTCGAAGCTGCGTCTATTGCTTGGATCAATGACTCCTACCTGCTTGCCTAGCTTGGTGCGCGTCAGACTTATGGGAAGTGTAAGGTCAGAGTCGTTGGAAATCACTACAGCCAGTTCATATGAGTTTTCAAAGCCGTCCAGCATCAGATAAGTTGCGATATTGACGTCTGAACCCTTCTCTTCGGTATCAGTTATTTCAACGATACGCGAGCCGCTGGACGGCTGTTGTACGAGAGGACGCCACTTTCTCCCGGAGAGAAAGTGACCGTAGTGAATAGTCAGGTTGGGTATGGTTTGGAGAGCGCGGAGATACACCTGCTGCCGCTGTGCCTGAGTAGGGTCGTCGGGGCGGCTGGTAACACGCGCTGTAAAGTAGCGTATGTGGTCAATCTGATGCTGAGGGAGAAGAAGTCCCGCCAGTCGCCCGATATCCAGCCACCGATATGGTGTAGAGCGCAAGGCTCGATAATAGAGGTTGAATCCGTCTACGTAGACGATAGTACGGATGATATTCCCCCAAAAAAGCTAAGGCTGCCTGAAGGCAGCCTTGCGCCCTGTTGCCGAAGCATCCAAGGGGTGTATCTGCAAGTTACCCTATCCTGTTATTACTGTCAAGCTAGCTCTTATATGTCCCGGATTGCCTTTAGGCTGCCACATTCAATTCTGGTGTGGGGTGAATCTACTCCACCTTCTCCAGGGGAGCAAAGCTGTACAGCAGTTTCTTTATACCGGACTCTCCCTTGAACGCCACGGTCACTTCGTAGTCCTGGCTCGTTGGGGCGCAGCTCACCACAATCCCCTCTCCGAACTTGGAGTGCCTGACCCTGTCGCCGTCCTTGAGCGGCGCTTCGATGGCGACGGCGGCTCTCTTCTCTGCGGCCGCCGCGTCGCTCCGCTGCTCGGGCACAGCGCTCTTCTGGCCCGCCATTGACAGGGACGTGATGAGACGCTGAGGGACGTCTCCCAGAAACCGCGACGGCCTGGTTGGGCCTGTGTTGCCCCAGAAGCCACGCCGGAAGGCGCGGGTGAGGTACAGCCTGTCCTTGGCGCGCGTCATGCCCACGTAGAACAGGCGCCGCTCCTCCTCCATCTGGTCAGGGTCGTCAATGGAGCGGCTGTGGGGCAGCAGGCCCTCCTCCAGCCCGACTATGAACACCACCGGGAACTCAAGCCCCTTGGCCTGGTGCAGCGTAATGAGGGTGATGGCGTCCGTACCCTCCTCCAGGGAGTCCACGTCGGAGACCAGGGCCGCTCCCTCCAGGAAGGCGGAGAGTCGCTCCTCCGGCTCCATCGGCTGGAACTCGTGGGCAGTCGACCTCAGCTCACGGATGTTCTCCAGCCGCTCAAGGCCCTGCTCACCCTCGGCTCGCAGGTGCTCTCCGTAGCCGGCGCGCTCGAGGACTGCGTCTATGAGCTCCTCGACGGAGAGGCTTCCGGCGTACTCCATCAGGGTGTTGATGATGTGCAGGAACCTCGCCACCGCCCGGTTGGGCCGCGCGCCATCGTCGCCGGTCTCGGCCATAAGCTGCACGGCAGTGTAGACGGGCACGTTGCGGACTCGGGCGGTATGGACCAACTGGTCCAGAGTGCGCTGTCCTATGCCCCTGGGAGGGACGTTTATGATCCTGCGGAGGCTCACCTCGTCGTAGGGGTTGTGGATGACCCTCAGATAGGCAATTACGTCTTTGATCTCCCTGCGCTGGTAGAAGCGAAGTCCCCCGATGAGCTTGTACGGGATGCCGTATCTGAGGCACACCTCCTCCAGGGCGCGGGACTGGGCGTTCACGCGGTACATCACCGCGCAGTCGCCCAGGCTATGCCCCTCTTCCCGCTTCAGCCGGTCGATCTCCCGGAGCACCTGTTCGGCCTCCTCATCCGGGTCGTAGGCCTCGCTGACGAACAGGGGATTTCCCCTACCCTTCTGGGTCGTTAGGGATTTGCCGAGTCTCTGGCGGTTGGCGGAGATAACCTCCGTGGCCGCCTCCACGATGGCTCCGGTGGAGCGGTAGTTCTCCTCCAGGGTCACCTTCTTGGCGTCCGGGTAGTCCCGCTCAAAGGAGAGGATGTTCCGAATGTCAGCGTTGC
The DNA here is from genome assembly GCA_965218945.1 of Dehalococcoidia bacterium. Classification (GTDB taxonomy): domain Bacteria; phylum Chloroflexota; class Dehalococcoidia; order Lucifugimonadales; family UBA2985; genus DAOUJW01. The sequence goes on along the minus strand of OZ244718.1, from coordinate 449,741 downwards.
GCCATGAGTAAATGGCCTGGTCGGGGTCGCCCACCACGCAGATGTTGCGATGCTTGCTCGCCAGCTGCCTGGCGATGGAGTACTGGGCCACGTTGGTGTCCTGGAACTCGTCTATGAGGAGGTACTCGAACCGGGAGCGGTACCTCTCCAACACCGACTGGTGGTCTCGGAAGAGGACCTGGGTCTTGAGCAGCAGGTCGTCAAAGTCCACGGCGTTGTTTGAGTGCAGCAGCTCCTGGTAACGCTGGTACGCCTGGGCAATGTTGCGCTCCATCGGATTGGACAGCCCCTGGGGATAGGCGTCCGGTTCTATCAGCTGGCTCTTGGCGGCAGAGATGGCGGAGAGAATCGACCTTGGCGGGAAGCGTTGTGGGTCGATCTGAAGCTGCTCCATCACCTGCTTGAGTACCACAAGCTGGTCCTCCTGGTCGTAGATGACGAAGGAGCGGTCGAGGCCGGCGTAGTCGGCCTCCCTTCGCAGTATCTGGGAGCACAGGGCGTGGAAGGTGGCGACGCTGAAGTCGCTGCGCATATTCCACAGGTCTCCAAGAAGGGGGGAGGTAGGATCACTCTGGCTCTTGCCGAATAGCCTATCCCGCATCTCACGCGCGGCTTTGTTGGTGAAAGTTACGGCTGCGATGCTACGCGGGCTGATACCGTATGTCACGACCAGATGGGCTATGCGATGTGTGATGACCCGCGTCTTCCCGCTGCCGGGACCCGCCAGTATCAGAAGCGGCCCATCGACCGCCTCCACCGCTTCCCTCTGCGACTGGTTGAGGTCTTTCAATACGTCTATGTGCATCTTATCTCGGAGGGATTATAACACCAGGGATGCGGCTACCCTAGACGCTTTGCCGGACTCTCGGTATACTGAATCCGTAACCCATCCCACTACAATTGGAGAGAGTAAACAGTGGCTGACGTTCAACCATTCAAGGGCATACGCTACAATTCAAAACTCAGCGAAACCATAGGGCAACTGCTCTGTCCGCCCTACGATGTCATCTCCCCGGAGCATCAGGAGAGCCTGCACAAGAGAAGCCCCTATAACGCGGTCCGCCTGGAGTTCGGAGTGGATACCCCCGACGACTCCGCGGAGTCCAATCGCTACACCAGGGCGTCCCGCCTGCTGGAGGAGTGGCTGGGTGAGGGTGTTCTGCGGCCGGAGGATGAGCCGTCCTTCTACCTGCTACAGGAGGAGTTCTCTCACAGAGGTCACGCGAGATCGCGACGCTCCCTGGTGGCCAGGGTGCGCCTTGAGGAGTTCTCCCGCAGGGTCGTCCTGCCCCACGAGGAGACGTCCCAGGGACCGAAGAAGGACCGGCTGGAGCTGCTCACGGCTACCGAGGCAAACCTCAGCCCGCTAATGGCGATATACCGCGCCCCCTCGACACAGGTCGGCGCGGTTATAGGGGAGACGGCCGGGAAGACGCCTCTCATCGACACCAGCTTGGACGACGTGGGCATAAAGCTGTGGGGCATCTCTGAAAAGACCGACGTGGAGACCATAAGGGATTCCCTGAACGGTGTGCCCATCTACATGGCCGACGGCCATCACCGCTACGAGACGGCGCTCCGCTATCGGGAGATCCTGAATGAAGGCGGCGCGCAGGAGGGCGGCCACGACTTTGTACTCATGTCACTCCTGGAAATAGACGACCCCGGACTGGTGGTTCTCCCGTACCACCGATTGCTTCGGGGCCTGTCTTCCGAGCAGTTGGCTGAGATCCAGAGGCTGGTTGAAGCGAGCTTTGACATACAGACCCTGGACAGCGCCTCCGCCAACGGCGCCGACTCTCTGCCGCTCCTGGAGGACCGCCTGGAGGAGATAGCCGGGTCGCAAGTCGCCCTGGGCCTTCTGGATTCCAGCGGGCAGCGCGTCTCTCTCCTGACCCTCAAGCAGCAGCCCGGAGCGTCGACATCGCCTCTGGAGCGATGCGCTACCTGGGCGCTGGAGAAGAGAGTGCTGGAGCCTGCCCTGGGCACGCAGTCTGAGGCGGTGGACCGGGGACTGCTGTACTATAGCCACGACCCGGAGGAGGTATCGCAGGCAATCGGCAGCGGCGACGTGCAGCTTGGCTTTGTCCTGCCTCCCCTGTCCCTGGACGTGTTCGAGGACGTGGTGCTTTCCGGCGCCCGCATGCCCATCAAGTCCACCTACTTCAGCCCCAAGCTGCCCACGGGCCTTGTCATCAACCGCCTGACGCAATAGGCTCCAACGCCGTGGTAGAGGCGAACCGACATCCCACATTAGAAGCCTGCCCAAATCGCCATGAATGACGCGTCCGTTAGAGAGAGGGTGGAGCGGCTCCGCACGGAGATCAACCGCCACAACCACCTCTACTTCGTCCTCGACCGGCCGGATATAAGCGACGCCGACTACGACGCCCTCATGGTGGAGTTGCGTGGTCTGGAGGAGCAGCGCCCGGAGCTGGTCACCCTGGACTCTCCCACCCAGCGTGTGGGAGCGCCGCCCGCCGAGGGCTTCGCCGAGGTGGTGCACCCTCGCCCCATGCTCAGCCTCGCCAACGCCTTCAACGACGACGAGCTGGCCGCGTGGCATCGGCGGGCCACCAATCTGCTGGACGGCGCGGACTTCGAGATGGTGTGCGAGCTGAAGATAGACGGCCTTGCGGTAGCGCTCACCTACGAGGATGGCGTGTTCGTTCACGGCGCGACCCGTGGCGACGGCTATCGCGGCGAGGACGTCACCCGCAACCTTCGCACCATTCGCTCCATTCCGCTCAAAGTGCCCCCGGAGGCTCCGCGTCGCTTCGAGGTGCGCGGCGAAGTCTACTTCCCGCGCTCCCTCTTCGACAAGCTCAACGAGGAGAGAGCGGCGCAGGGACAGCCCACTTACGCCAATCCCAGGAACACAGCCGCCGGCTCTCTGCGACAGCTGGACTCCCGCATAACCGCGCAGAGGGCCCTGGACATCTTCGTTTACAGCGTCTACAGCCTGGAACCGGCTGAGGACGATCCGATACCAGACAACCAGTGGCAGACCCTGGATTACCTCAAGTCCCTGGGCTTCAAGGTTAATCCCCATAGCGCCCTGTGCCGCACTCTGGAAGAAGCGGAGAGCTACTACCGGCGCTGGGTTGAAGAGGCGCAGGCGCTTAACTACGGGACAGACGGCGTTGTGGTGAAGATAAACCCCGTTCGTCTTCAGGATGCCCTGGGCAACGTCGGCAGGGAGCCGCGATGGGCCATTGCCTACAAGTTCCCCGCTACCCAGGCCACAACCCGTATTCTGAACATAGACGTAAACGTGGGGCGCACCGGAAGCCTCAACCCTTACGCTGAGTTGGTCCCGGTAGACGTGGGCGGGGCGATAGTCAAGATGGCGACCCTTCACAACGAGGACGATTTCCGCCGCAAGGACCTGCGCATCCGCGACTGGGTAGTGGTGGAGCGCGCCGGAGAGGTAATACCCCACATATTGAGACCTATTGTGGATAGTCGTACAGGAGAAGAGCAGGTCTTCCTTATGCCCAAGAATTGCCCTAGGTGCGAGATGGCTGTCGTTCGATCCAAGGGGGAAAGCATGACACGCTGTCCCAACCCAGCCTGCCCGGCACAGCTCTTCGAGCTTCTGAAGCACTTCGTGTCTCGCGGGGCAATGGACATCGAGGGTATGGGAGAGAAACTGTGCCTCGCGCTGCTGGAGGCTGGCCTGGTCAAGGACATTGCGGACGTCTACTCCATATCTAAAGAAGACCTGCTTAAGCTGGAGCGCATGGCCGAAAAAAGCGCCGCAAACATATTCAACGCAATAGAGGCCAGCAAGGAGCGTTCCCTGTCCCGGGTGATCTTTGCCTTGGGCATACCGCACGTGGGATCGGAGATGGCAGAGACACTGGCTTCACACTTCGGGAGTATGGATAGCCTGTCCGAAGCCTCAGAGGAAGAGTTGGTCAGGGTTTCTGGAGTCAGCAAGATAATTGCAGGGGGGGTTGTCGCCTACTTCCAGAATGACGGCAACCGCAACATAATCGGGAAACTACAAAGCAAGCTGAGCATCCCCAGCCAAGATAAAGAAACCTCCACTGTAACCGGCGAGTTGCGGTTTACGGGGATGCAGTTTGTGGTCACAGGCAGGCTGAGCACTATGACCAGGTCGCAGGCGGAGGCGCGGATCAAGGAGCTTGGCGGCGCAGTGGGGAGCAGCGTGAGCCGCAAGACGAGCTTCCTGGTGGCCGGCGAGGAGGCCGGCTCCAAACTGGATCAAGCTAACAGGCTGGGTATTACCATCATTTCCGAAGAGCAGTTCCTCCGGATGTAACGCTATAGGTATCGCCAATTTGGGGAGTTTAGAGTAACCTGACTTACTTGACATTTGAGATTTGGCTCTCAGAACGACATCCAGACGCCACGGCATTCGGTCACTTCATGCAAAGAGCACGTACCGAAGGGAGAACAGGGAACTATGGCAACACCCTTGGAAACTGCACAAGTGGTATCAGACCGAACCGGTGAAATTTATACTATCAAGCGATTTGACGATTACACGGCCAGTTGTACTTGTCTTGGTTGGAAATCGTCAAAAACGAGAGAGTGTAAACACATACGCGAAAAGGGATGGGGACGCCCCGAAATTGACGGATATGCTTTGGCAGCAAAGGTCGCCAACATATTTGGGCCTGCCCCCTACCTGTCGGACATCCTGAAGGCAGTCATAACCGAGGATGACGAGGTCAAGAAACTAGGAAATGAAGGGAGGAGGACTCGCAACAAGCCAATGTCTGACATTGATAGGCGTGTCTTGCTCGCAATGCTTGAGTGGTTCGACACGGTTGGGTTCGCTAATGCAAACGACCCTCTTACCGAAGGAACTATAATAGCGGACGCAATCTTGACCAGAGCTATGCAGCTTCGACTCGCTCCAGCTGTTGGAAAGCAGGGGCAGCCTCTTGCAAACCCAGAACCAGATTACCGATATATTGCCCGCCGCATACAACGCGAGCGGAGCGGGACATGGGATGCTCAAGATGAAATGGACGACGACTCTAAATATTAGTGCTGCAAATAGTGTCTCATGTTAGACAAGACTAGCATAGTATGGCTAGAGTGATATATTACCAATCAAGCATTGCCGCGCGATCTGAATCGCTATGCAACTCTATCTCATAGGCTTACTTCCTCCTCTTCAACCCGCGGCCCTTTTGAAACTTCTCTCGATTAGCCAATGAAGCTCGTCGTTGGGCTGGGGAACCCGGGCGAGCGCTACGCCAGGTCCAGGCACAACGTAGGATTCATGTGCGTGGACGCGGTCGCCGCACTGGCAGGTATACGGCTTTCCGAAAGGCGCGCTACGGTCGTCATCGGCCGGGGCTTCATTGAGGGGGAAGAGGTCGTGCTGGCCAAGCCCCGCACGTTTATGAACAACAGCGGAGAGGCCCTGTCGTACCTGACCACCCGCTTTCCGGTCTCTCTCAGCGACCTGCTCATCATATACGACGACATGGACCTGCCGCTGGGCAGGGTTCGCATCCGGCCGTCCGGGAGTGGTGCAGGGCAGAAAGGTATGGGGTCCATCATCGCTGCCCTGAGAAGCCGGGACATTCCCCGCGTCCGTATAGGAATAGGGCGGCCGTCGGAGGACGTTGACGAGATCAAGCACGTACTTGGCGGCTTTACCACCGAGGAGCAGCCTCTGATTGCGGAGGCGCTGTCGACGGCGCGGGACGCGGTGATGGACGTATTGAGGGACGGCCTGGAGCGGGCCATGAACCTATACAACTAGGAAGAGGTCGCGGCTGCCGGGGTTTCCTCCGCCTGCTGTGGCGCTGCATCGCCTACCGCCGTCTCAGCTCTCCTGATGGCCGGAATCCCAACGAGTATCGCACACACCAGGGCCAGCGAGACAATGCCCATCGCGGCCGTGGCAGCAGGCGCGCCCCACGCCTCCGCGCCGACTCCCAGCATAACCATTCCCACGGGGCCCATGCCGGCTGCGATCATTCGTATGCTCAGCACCCTTCCCCTTATGTAGTCGGGGGAGATTATCTGGACCAGTGTGAAGTTGCTGGTCATGAATATCTGGAACAGGTATCCCACCAGCAGGACCAGGACCAGGGAGAGTAGATAGATTGTGGAGTAGGCGAAGAAGGCTATGAAGAGTCCAAGGCCCAGCCCGCCGGCGATCATGAGCGTCTTCAGCTGCTTTGGATTGCTGAAGGAGGCAACTGTTATCGAGCCTGCGATGGCTCCCGCTCCACCCATAGCGCCGAGCCACCCAAGGCCGCTGGGGCCGGCGTTGAGGATGTCCCGTGCGAAGACTGGCAGGAGCGTCATGTACGGCATGGCGAAAATCGTGAGAGCCGCGCCCAGCAGCAGCAGTCCCATCAGCACTCTATCCCTGCGCACGAAGTTCATGCCCTGCAATATGCTGTCCAGGACCGTAGTCTGAGCGGGCGCCCCGAAGCCGGGGGCCGCGCTTGGAATCCTCAGTAGAAAGAGAAAGACCAGCGCGGGAGCCAGCACGACGCAGGCCACGACGAAGCAGAAGCCCATTCCGTAGGCGTTGATCAGGTATCCCGCCAGGGCAGGTCCAACCAGCTGCCCTGCGCTGAATATCGTGGTGAACAGGGCCACGCCGCTGGCCAGGTCTTTGTGGTCCACCAGGTTGGACACCGTCGCCGCCCTGGCCGGCATCCCAAGGGCAAAGCCGACGCCGTGCAGGATGGTGAGGGCGAACACATTCCACACCTCCACCATGTCGGCGACTATGAGGAGCGCCAGTGCGAGAACGACTGCAAGATTAAAGGCGTCGCTGACAATCAGCACCAACCTCCGGTTCATCCTGTCAGCAATCACGCCACCAAATACTGAGAAGAGCAGCATGGGAACCATTCCCACGGCGTTAACGGCGGTCACCATGAAGGATGAGTCGGTCAGATCCAGGACCAACCACCCACGAGCGATCATAGTCATGAAGAAGGAAGTTATGGAGATCAGGGAGGCAATCCAGAAGATGCGGAACTGGGGATATGCAAAGGCTCGCAGGGGCCCAAGCCTTCGAGGGGGCCGGGTCCCGTTCACGGGAGTCTTGTCCATGTCTGAGCTAATGGGAGTCCTCCATTACGGCGCTGTGGGGACCGCGCCGTCCGCTTCAGAAGAGAGCGCTTGAAACCAGTATACGCCCTCTGTAAAGAGCGGCGTCAAAGATGAGAGGGAGGCTATGCCCTCAAGGGGATTCGAACCCCTGGTCTCCACCTTGAAAGGGTGGCGTCCTAGGCCGGGCTAGACGATGAGGGCATATCGAAACTGCGGGTCAGGCGTAGGCCCCGGGAGCATTGGAGTCTGCGGTACGCTGCGGCCTCTAGGGATACAGCGCAAGCTGCTCCAGCCCCTCCGTTTCCGGCATGTCGAACATGAGGTTCATGTTCTGGATGGCCTGCCCGGCTGCGCCCTTCACCAGGTTGTCCAGGCAGCTCACCACCATCAGGCGGTTGGTGCGGGTGTCCACGTACGGGAACACGATGCAGTTGTTGTTACCCAGGGTATGCTTGGTCATGGGCGATGAATCAACCACCCGGATGAAGGGCTCGTCCCGGTAGAAGTCCTTATAGAGTGACAGCACCTCTTCAATGCCCGTCGCTCCCGCGGAAATGGCCCCGTCCTTCAGAGGCACGTAGCAGGAGCTGAGGATGCCTCTGGTCATGGGTATCAGGTGAGGCAGGAAGGTGATCTTGGGGTCGAAAGACGGGCTGAAGTGGCGAATCTCCTGTGTAATCTCCGGCAGGTGCCTGTGACCGTTCACGGAGTAGGCGGACACGTTCTCATTCACCTCGGAGAAGTGAGCGGACATGCTGAGTCCGCGGCCGGCGCCGGACACGCCGGACTTGCTGTCGATTATGATGTCCTCCCCAATGAGGCCCTCGCGGATGGCCGGAGCCAGGGCAAGAATGGCGCCCGTTGGGTAGCATCCTGGGTTGGCCACCAGGCTTGAGTTCTTGATTTCGCTGCGATACAGCTCCGTCAGCCCGTAGACCGAGTCCTCCAGGAGCTCCGGCTTGGGATGGGCCACGCCGTACCACTGCTCGTACTCGGATGCGTCCTTGAGACGGAAGTCGGCGCTGATGTCGATCGACTTCACGCCCTGGGCCACAAGGGGAATCAGGGCCTCGGCGCTTGCGGTCTGCGGCAGGGCCGAGAAGGCAATATCGACGCTCCCGGACACCTCGTCCTGAATGACAAGATCGATGTCGCCCAGGTGGGGGAAGGCCTCGCCCAGCTTCTGGCCAACGGCGCTCCTGCCGGTGACCTGAGTAAGCTCAACCTCCGGGTGTCGATGCAGGATGCGGGCAAGCTCAATGCCAGAGTAACCAGTTACGTTTATGATTGCAGCTTTCAATTTTGAAGCCTCCAGAAGGGGTAGACTGCCAGTATAACGCCTCGCCTGGCACAGAGGCAACCTGTCAACGGATGATTGATGTGGACCTTTTATCTGCTCAGATGCTCAGTCTGGCGTGCTACGGCGCCAGTACGGTCAGTGGCTCGACTGGCGTGTTGCGCAGTATCCAGAATGCAATAACCCCCACCAGCAGTGCCCATATCCAAAGATGGTGAACGAAAACAGCGCGCGGCGCCGGTATTCGGAACGCCCTTGCCGCTCCAGTGGCATAAGAGTACGCGATAAACGGCAATGAAAGCACGGTAAGAGGGTTGTACCCAAGTGCGCTAACAACGTTGCCGTGGAGCAGCTGGTGCAGGCTTCGAAGTGTGCCACAGCCCGGGCAATAGCAGCCTGTGAAACCCAGGAAGAGACAGCTTGGGTATCTTCCCGGCTGACGAGGATCGACGAAATAGAGCAGGGCTAGACCCGCTGCTGCGAGAAGCGCCAGGGCTACGTACGCGGCTCGCGGCGATATCAAGTATCCACGGAAAGACAGGATACTATGGCTAGGTAATGCTGCCGAATTCCAGGACATACAGCCCCCCGGCTAAATCGCTGCGCCCAAGACGGCGCCAAAAACATAGATGAGGACACCTGCCAGTCCCAAGCCAAAGGAAATCCAAGCCCAAGTCCTTGCATTGCTGGACGCTGATTCGGCGCCGCGGATGTCGCCCGCCGAGATTTTCCCGTTTACCTGCGCTGCATAGACAATGGACACAATCCCGGTTGGCAGGCAACAGAAAATAGTTACCAGGATGGCCTGAATCAGATAATTTGGTATGTCGGCACGAGGTGGGAAACCGCCAGGCGACCCCGCGAACCCAGGCGTCATGCGCATGGGATTGCCGCAACTACTGCAAAACCGGGCGTCGGCCGGATTTTCCACTCCACAACTTGAACAGTACATGCCATAGCCTCCTAATCGCTGAACCGTGCCAGGTTGAGATTCTACGCAACATCTCACTCACCGGTATGGTACGCAGGTGTTGACGCAAGCTTTCGGATAATCCTGCGACCTCTGCCATTCATCATCGCTGAAGAGTAGCGCCTGCCTATGCTAACACGCGATTTCAAATATTGAGAACGAGCCAATCAGGAGAACGCGGGACGCAAGTCGCCCCACCTTCCGTCAGTCCTCCTACTGGGCCTCCAGCGCCGCCTCCGCCTCGGCCTTGTCCAGGAAGTCAAGCGCCTCCTGGGGGTCGATATTCTGCAAGTCTATGTTCAATGGCGAGGAGATGCCGCCGGACAGCACCATAGACATCGCCTCCTGGACGGACATGGTGGTGTCAAATATGTTCTCCACCGGGACCATTGCCACCCAGCCGGAGTTGGGGGTGGGCGCCGTTGGAACGTAAATCACGCCCACGTAGATCCCGCGGTCCAGGCGGGTAAAGCCGGTGAGAAAGCCGACCATCCACGTGCCGGCCTTCGGGTACTCGGATATTACGACGCGACTGAAACCGGCGCCGCTGTCCTTGGTGAACGACTCAATAAGCTTCTTGGCAGGACCGTATACCGCCCCTATCACCGGGACCTGAAGAATGAAGTCCTGGGAGGCCCCAATTGCGCGACGGCCAATTTTCTGGTTGGATACCAGACCCAGGGCATAGGCTGCCAGCAGGATCCCTATGAGTCCGAGTCCCGGAATGTTCCAGCCGAGGAGTGAATCGAATAGCGGCCTCAGCAGCCCGTCAACTGTGTAGAAGGCCCATTTGAACAGCACATAGGTGATTGCCACAGGGATCAGGATAAGTATGCCTGTGATTATGTAGTTACGTATATTTTCCAGCACCCTCTGCCAAGTAGGTTTTTTGGGCTGGTCTCTGACGTAAAGTTTCACTTCCCTCTTACCTCGGGCCGCCACTGGGTAATCTCTGACGACCGGTGTGATGGCAACTTTTACCAGTCTATAAAGCGGAGGCGAGCCGGTCAACTCCTCGCAGCCGCTGCCGGCAGGCTCTTCTCCGCCACCCCTGCGAAGCTTGTCCGCGTGGAAACGGGGAGCAGGGGTCTACTGGATGCTATCACAGGCATCCTGGATTCCTGCTACCGGAGGCCTTTGCGTAACTTGTGACGAAGCCCCATATCACTGTCATTCCCGTGAAAAGAGACCTTTGCGTAACTCATTTGTCGGGGCGCAGAGCCTCTTCCCCCTCGAGGGGGAAGATTGAGATGGGGGTGAATCGTGTGTGGACACACCGCTTGTTTGCCCCCATCCTGACCTTCCCCCGCAAGCGGGGGAAGGGATTTAAGGTTATTCAAAGGTCTCTGTAAACGGGAATCCAGGCGGGGTGGGGCGATACCCCTCCACCCAGAGATGGATTCCTGCCTCCGCAGGAATGACGGTGAGGGCAATTCTTGCGGGATGACGCTATGGGTTACGCAAAGGTCTCCATCCGCAGGAATGGTCCATTGGTAACCCCGATTGCCCCTAGTCCGGGCTTGTTATCCTAGCCTTCCAGCTAGGCCGCCGCTTCTCTGCGAAAGCCCTCGCTCCCTCGACCCTGTCCTCCGCTCCCTGCTCACCGTAGACGTCCGGCCCCGCGTTGATGTGGAAGGCGTAAGGCAAAGGCAGACCGCTGCTCTTGTATGCGTTGTGCTTCTGGCGGGCCACCGAGAGCGGCGCGCAATCCAGGATTTTCTCCGCCAGCTCCGTGCAGTAGGACATCAGTTCATCCTGGGGGACTATCCTGTTGATGAGGCCCCACTTCTCGCACTCCTCGGCGCTGAGCAGCCGGGCGGTGAACAAGGCCTCCAGTGCGATACCCATTGGAAGCATCCTGGGCAGCATAACCGTCCCCACGTGGGCACCGAGACCCACCCGCGACTCCGGGCATCCCATGCGTGTGTTCGGCGTGCCGACGCGGATGTCGCAGCACGCCGCAAGCTCGCAGCCGCCACCCGCGGCGACGCCGTTGATGGCGGCGATTACGGGCTTGTTGTAGGTGGTCATGATAAGCTCAGGCGTTGCGACCTCTGTGGCTGTGGCCGGTATGGTCGGCTCACCCGACCTGGACCTGTCCGCCATCTCCTTCAGGTCTCCGCCGGCGCAGAAGGCGCGGTCGCCTGCGCCCGTGATAATCAGCACGCGCATTTCAGGGTCGTTTCGGAAGTCGGTGACTCCCTGCTGCAGACCCCTGCTTATATCCCTCCCCAGGGCGTTCATGCGCTCCGGGCGGTTCATGGTGAGGTAGGCTATCTGGCCCTTCTTCTCATAAATCACGTGCGGATTGTCCCATTCCATAGCGGCCTCCATTAGTGTTAATGCGGTATCCGACGCGAGTATAAGGCAGCCCAGCGCGGGGCGCAAATGGAACGATGCTGAACGAGCACGAAACAACCAACCTGTGCCAATCTCCTGACCCCGTACACCGCGTTGACAGGGCTGGGATAGCATAGTACGCTAGCAGCCTGTCCGAGTAACCTCTGATGCCCACGATTTGCATAGTGAACGTGGTGATTGTATACGAATAACGTTTGCTATACCTTTCCAGTAGTTTGGTTACGTGCATGTTATGACATCTATCGTCTTTCTCGGACAGGCTGCTAGTGTGGTGTAACCAAAGTTAGTCGCATGTTTGCCGGCTATGGTGTATCCTCCTGATTACCTGGCAAAAGGAGGATGAATATGGGCAGAGGCAGACCAATGGCGCCTTTGGCCCTGGACGGCGCCGAACGGGAAACCTTGGAACAATGGACCCGCCGGCCCAAAACGGCCCAGGCGTTGGCCCTGCGGTCCAGAATTGTTCTGGCCTGTGCCGATGGCCGGAGCAACACTGCGGTGGCCGCCGAGTTGCGGGTATGCATTGACACGGTGGGCAAATGGCGGTCCCGGTTCTTGGAGCAACGGCTGGACGGCCTTTTGGACCAACCGCGCAGCGGTCGCCCCAGGATGATTGACGATGCCGACGTTGAGCGGGTGATTGCGTTGACCTTGGAGACCACCCCCAAGGACGCCACCCACTGGAGCACCCGGGCCATGGCCCGGCGTTCCGGTCTGAGCCACAACACGGTGAGTCGCATCTGGCGTGCCTTCGCGCTGCAACCTCACCGCACCGAGACCTTCAAGCTGTCGGCGGATCCCCTCTTCATTGAGAAGGTGCGGGATATTGTGGGGCTCTACCTCAACCCGCCGGACCGGGCGCTGGTCTTGTGCGTAGACGAGAAGTCCCAGATCCAAGCCCTGGACCGCACCAGACCGCTTTTGCCCCTGCGCCCGGGCCAGGCCGAACGGCGCACCCATGATTACGTGCGCCACGGTACCACGTCCCTGTTCGCCGCTTTGGACGCCAGGACCGGCCAGGTGATTGGCCAGTGCCACCGCCGCCACCGGGCCTTGGAGTTCCGCAAGTTTCTCGATGCCATCGAGTCCGCGGTGCCCGCCGAGTTGGACGTGCACCTGATTGCCGACAACTACGCCACCCACAAGACGGCGCTGATCCGGAACTGGTTCGCCAAGCGGCCCCGCTTCCATATTCATTTCACGCCCACCAGCGCCTCCTGGCTGAACCTAGTGGAGCGCTGGTTCGGTCTGCTCACCGAAAAGCAGTTGCGCCGGGGAGTGCATCAGAGCAGCGCCGAACTGGAGGCTGCCATCTACCGCTACCTGGACGTCACCAACGAAGACCCCAAGCCCTTGGTATGGACCAAGACCGCTGACCAAATCCTAGCAAGTGTGGCCCGCTTTTGCCAGCGTACTTTGGATACAGGGCACTAGGGCGCGCATAGCCCTTCTTCCCGATTTCCTCCTTGTGTGACTCCTCTCCAGGAAGCAAGTCAAGGGCCAATGTGAGAGTATAAAATGTCCTTCAAGACCTCTGCTTTCCTGGTGTACTTGGCGGCAGCCCTTTTTGTTGTGGTGTTTGTGATGACGGCCTCGGCGCAGGCCCCAACGCCCACTGATGACGGAGCGCAGGGAGGCGAAGTCCCGAAGGACGACGAGGCCCCTGACGATGTTGTGCCCACAGCGACAGCGACAACCCGGCCAACATCCACGCCCTGGACGCCTCCGTGCCACCCCTACCCTCATTGCCAACACTACCCTACCAGTACGCCCACCGAGGTTCCTACGGCTACAGACGTGCCCACAGCAACGCCCACAGAAGTGGTGGTGCGGCCAACGGCGACGGAAGTAGAAGTGGAGCCTACAGCGACAGAGGTTGAAGTACGGCCAACGGCCACAGACGACGACTACGACGACCCGGAGCCTACGGCGACTGAAACTCTGCCCTGGCCTCCAACCCCCAGCATTGCCGCCGCTACAACGAGGAGCCGGACTAGCGTTAGGATCACGTGGAGTTACCACCGCGGCTTCAGCACCTACAGCGTGAAATACCGCCCGACAGGTCTAACCTCAGGTGGCCGCGTGGTCAAGGACGACGAGGCCCCTGGTGACACAGTGGAAGGCAGGACAATAAGTGGTCTGCTCCCATGCACATCTTATCAGTTTAATCTGAGGGGTAGGGGGGATGGCGTGCGGTACCGGAGTGTGTGGAGTGGCTGGTCTGGCACTGCGTACGCTACTACGGACTGCGACCCAACGCCTACGCCAACGGAGATCACGCCTGACCCCACAGCGACGTCGATCACGCCCGACCCCACAGCGACGGAGACCACGCCCGACCCCACAGCGACGTCGATCACGCCCGACCCCACAGCGACGACTGAGCACGGGGTCCCCACGCCGACGGAGGAGGGGGACCCGAGGCCGCCGCCGACGGAGACGGAAACTGGAGGCCAGCCACCGGTCGATCCGCCGCCGGTGGTTTCCACAATTCAGCCCCCTGCGCTGACCATAGCCGTGCGGGACTCCGTCATCTCGGTGTCGTGGTCCAAGCAGACTGGGGCTACGGACTACGAGGTGAGGTACAGCGAGGCGGGACGCAACGCCTGGACAGAGAGGCCCTCAAGCGCCGATGATTCGCAGGGGCAGGTCCACATGAGGGAGGTGAGCCGGGACACAGACTACGAGGTCCAGATACGAGTGGCGTCCGCCGGGGAGAACGATGGGGCGACCTGGGGCAACTGGTCCCTTTCGTACTTCACTAAAACGGGTCCACCGGACCCTCCGCCTGCACTATCTCTTGTGTACAGGACGGACTCAGCCATCAAGGTGTCCTGGACCCGCGTCAATGGAGCAGCCCATTCCGACATCAGGGCACGCCCAGTTCGATGGTACTACCGGCAGGAGAGTGAGGATGGGCCCGCCAGTGAGGACACCGATGTAGTCAAGAACCTGCGCCCCAATACCGAACATACCGTCAGCGTCCGGCTCAAGGGCGACGGGGTGCGCTACACCAAGCAGTGGGGCCGTTGGAGCTCGGACTTGACCGTGACGACGTTGCAGCCATACGCTAGGCCAGTTCAACTCACTCCCACGGACGGCTCCGGGTGCGGTTGGCCCAGGGCCAGGGTTGCGTCAGACCATGAAATACTGAGGTTTCCAGACGGGTCCCGGCACACTGCTCGTGTAGAGATTCTCAGGCGATTCTACTCAGGGGGCAACTGGTGCCTGGAGGGTATGATAGAGAATAAATCCAGGCCTGGGGCCGAGACCGCTACCTGGGGCGGCGATTTTCATCAAGGCGAACTGGAGGTGGAAGATCTCGACACGTCGGCTTTCGGGAGGGCGGTCAAACAATACAACGTAGACGTCATCGCCGGATTCTTCCGATGGCCCAGGGCTGGAGAGACTGATGCCGTACCTGTCACCCTTCCCTACACCTGCCCCGGCCCCTGTAAGGGCGGTAAAATTCACACCTCAGGCTTGAGACTCAGCCCACGCCTGTTCAAGCATCACACGCTCCAGCTGGATGGGACTCACGAGTTCACCGCGGGAGGGACGACGCGGGAGACGACAACGTCCGCAACATGGGAGAGCGAATCTAACGTCGAGCAGGACCCCTTCAACGTAGATAACCAGGGTGTGCTCCTCTTAGAGTATCTCGGACGGGTGCTTGCTGAGATTGACGATGACCTGACAGATGAACAGGAGCAGGAGATAAGAACTGCATTTGACGAAGAGTAATGACGCCGAAAGCGCATGTCACAGGGGGGTCAGATGACGAAAGTAAAATACTCGCTCACCATTGGGGTCATCATCATGATGGCCATCGCGGCGGGCCTTTGGATAGCGCTTGATCTCATATCGGGCGCGAGGGCCCAGGGGGTAGTGCAAACCGCTTGCGACAAGACAGCATCATCCCTCCACTTCGACTTGCTGATCTCGACCGAACCGCCGGAGTTTGCCGACGCCCCGGGCGCATCAGAGACTAAGATCAGCGTCGCAGGCCCAGACTATCACCTAGTCGCCAGCACGTCCGACGCCCAGCTGATCCGGGAGCTCGTTTACGTGGACGGAGTTGCCCACGAACGATACGAGCGGTTCTACGGGGACGCGAAGTGGCGTATCATGGACCCGGAGCTTGTTGTGGCGCCAGGCACATACATCAGCCTGCCCTTTGCGAGCGCTCCTAAGCTGGGGGGCGATCATCCTCTGTGCCCTGATTTCACGAGAGTTGTGAAGGCCCGGGAGGAAGAGACGATCCATGGAGTCATTGCGACGCGCTACACGGCGACTGAAGACATAGACCTGCTCAAAGGGGCCAGTGAGGAAATCAGAAAGACCGACCACTTCATAGCCGTTACGACCTGGGACTTCTGGATCGACGAGAGCGGGCAAATCGTCCAAACCAGGATGGTCTCTGTGTTGCCGAGAGAACAGGGGCCGGCTGACCAGCCTAAAACGGAGACGGCCAAGGTGGTGGTCAGAATCCTGGACGTGGGCGAGGCGAACGTGATCACGGCGCCGGTGACGCCCTGAAAGAGGTAGAGAGAAGTGCATAAGTCCCAATGCCTGCTAACCCGGTACACTGGGCGAGGCTTGACGGAAGATAAGTGTTAGAGACTGTCAAGCGTTTTCTGCTATTAGCAGGTGGAGGTGTACATATGCCCAGGCTTCGCGTCGACTATGGTCCAGCTCGGTACGTGTTTCTGTTAAGCGCCGCTGCGCTGCTTGTCCTTGGCCTCTGGCTACTGCTGGCCCCTCAGCAGAAGGCAGAGGCTGCTTGCTGGCTTGCTTCTCCAATCGTCACAGACAAGACGCCCAAGACGAATATGCCAGGCGGAGGCTGGGTCTATGGTCAGGTGAGGGTAGAAGCAGCACCCATTTGGATGGTAAGGCATCAGCGAATCTACTGCGTGAATGGCGATGTTAATACAACGGTCAGTGCGCGGGTCACCACCGCCTATTGGGGTGTGTATCTTTACTCACAGAAACATGGCAACTGGGTACGCCATGACTCAAGGGCACAGAGTTGCTCGCACTGTTGGGGCGGCGGCATGAATACCAAGGCAGTAAACGGCCTGCGGTCCGGCACTCTGGTGAAGGCCAACGGTTCCCACGCAGTTAGCAAAGATTCGTGGACATGGAACAGGACCACCTCTGCCGTGACCTCGCTTCCCTAGCCACTACACTAAGTTAAGGAGAAGATAGTGGAATTGAGACAGAAGGTATTGCCAGTCACGCTGCTGGTCGTGGTGTTTGGCTTGACGATGTTGGCCCTGATTCTCCAGGCAAGAACCCCGACAGCTTCAGCCTTACTCAAGAATCTCAGCGCGGCTACCAACGACATGACTTCCTTTGAATACAAGATGGCAGGGTCGCAGACATTGGACTCCGGCTTGGTCGACTCCGGCTACATGATCGTGCAGCTTGAATTCCCAAGTACCATGTATAGCCGACAATTCGATAGCGACGACAACCTGCTGTACGAGATGAAGCAGATAGGCGAAACTGCATACAACCGAGATGGTGGGTCAGGCTCCTGGACTGCTTCGGAGAAGGCCGAGGTGCTTTCTGCGGATGTTACAGAAGCTCCAGCTAGTGACCTGGTAGATTCAGTAACAGAATTCCTTGTTGATGTGGAAGTCATCGGCATTGAGATGGTGAATGGTATTTCCGCCAGGCACTTGAGAGGGCAGACTGATATGGCCGCGAAGGCAGCCGTCCTTTGGCCCAACTGGGACGCCATGCCTGCTGAACAGCGTAGCGGATTGGAGGACGTTCGCTCTCAGTATCTGGCAGGGTCCGAAGTCGTCGATTTCTGGATTAACGCGGAGACAAGTACACTGGTGCGCAGTCAGATTATGGCGACTTACCCGGCAGTGGGCGATGAAGAAGGCTACACGGCCAGCCTGATTATTGATGTCTCTCGGTACAACGACGACTTCAACATCGAAGCGCCCACACAGATACGCTAGGATGCAATAGCCGGTGATAGAACAAGGCCCCGATGAGAGATTCATCGGGGCCTTGTCTTTTTCAATGCAATGTCAACGCCCAGGACCTTTTTCTCTACCCTGCCCGTCGTCGCATCTCTCTTAGTCAACGGGGACTTTTGCACTTCACTCGAGGTATACTAGGTGTTGACATTCTCCCGGGACAGGGTTATTATGTCAGTCTATCATTAATATGTCTCAAGGTATGTCCTCTGTTTGTTCGCTCGGCAACTTTTTTGTTGTTGGTTTCTCGCGTCCGTAGTCGCCACAAATTCCTCTGTCATGGAGTGTGATTTAGTATGCAATCCCTAGCCCCAGTTTCTCTCGGGAACCGCCGGCCTCCCATTGCCCAGACGTCCTACGCCAAGATCCCCCAGGTGCTGGATGTGCCGAACCTCATCCAGCTGCAGACCAAGTCCTTTGAGTGGTTCAAGAGTGACTGCCTCATCTCCCTGTTTGAGGAGGTCTCGCCTATACAGGATTTCACCGGGGGCCGGTTCGAGCTGTCCTTCTCAGACCACTCGTTTCACCCGCCCAAGCACACTGAGGAGGAGTGCCGAGCCAAGGAGGTAACCTACTCGGCTCCACTTTACGTCAAGGCAAGCCTCCTAATCAAGGAGACCGGGGAGATAGCGGAACGGGAAGTCTTCATGGGCGACATTCCGATGATGACCTCTCAGGGCACTTTCATCATCAACGGCGCGGAGCGCGTGGTGGTGAGCCAGTTGGTGAGGTCTCCTGGAGTATACCTCACCACCGAGAGGGACGTCGCCAGCGACAGGGACCTGTGCTTCGGCAAGCTGATACCCTACAGGGGCGCATGGCTGGAGTTCGAGACCAGCAACAAGGACGTGTTGTCGGTGAAAGTGGACCGCAAGCGAAGGGCGCCCATCACCACTCTCCTGCGCGCGCTTGGCCTGATGAACGAGGCCGAACTGCGGTCGGACTTCGAGGACGTGGACACCGACCCCCAGCACCAGTACATCAAGTCGACCCTGGAGCGGGACACTTACGTGCATGACGAAGACCACGCCCTGCTGGAGTTCTACCGACGCCTCAGGCCCGGCGAACCTCCCAACGTGGAGAACGCCCGGAACCTGATGCAGAACCTGTTCTTCAACTCTCGCCGGTACGACCTCGGCAACGTGGGGCGGTACAAGCTGAACAGGAGACTGGGCCTTGACCTGACCCCGGACCAGCGGAACCTCACCAAAGAGGACCTGATAGCCGTGGTCAGGAAGATGATCCTGGTGAACAACGGGCGCGAGACGCCGGACGACATCGACCACCTGGGGAACCGCCGGATAAGGGCCGTTGGCGAGCTTCTTCAGAACCAGTTGCGCGTGGGGTTCCTGCGGATGGAACGTGTGATCAGGGAGAGAATGACAACCCACCCCGAGCCCACCAGGGCAACTCCGGCGGAGCTTATGAACGTCCGCCCCGTCGTGGCAGCGGTGAGGGAGTTCTTCGGAGGCTCCCAGCTGTCCCAGTTCATGGACCAGACCAACCCCCTGGCGGAGCTGACACACAAGCGTCGCCTCTCCGCCCTCGGGCCGGGCGGCCTCTCCCGGGAGCGGGCCGGCTTCGACGTGCGAGACGTACATCATTCCCACTACGGCCGTATCTGCCCCATCGAGACCCCTGAAGGCCCCAACATCGGCCTCCTGGGATCTCTGGCCACCTACGCCAGGACCAACGAGTACGGCTTCATAGAGACCCCCTACAGAAGGATACTGCGGGAGGTGCCCAACACCTACCCGGACCTGGAGGGACGCACCCTTACGGAGGCCGTGACCAGCGACAAGGGCAGGACGATGGCCAAGGAGGGCGCGGTCATAACAAAGGATATGGCGAAGCGCATCGCAGCCCTGGAACCTTGTGAAGTCAAGGTGCAACCTTTCGCCTCGGTAGAGCCGGACGACATAATTTACCTCGCCGCCGACGAAGAGGAGCGCTACCCCATTGCTCAGGCCAACTCTCCACTGGACGACAAGAACCAGTTCATGTCGGATAGGATCGAAATCAGGCAGGGCGAGATCTTCTCTTACGAGTCGCCCGATAACGTGGCTTACATGGACATCTCGCCCATCCAGATTGTCAGCGTGTCCGCGGCGCTCATCCCGTTCCTGGAACACGACGACGCCAACCGGGCCCTCATGGGATCCAACATGCAGCGCCAGGCCGTGCCTTTGCTCCTGACCGAGGCCCCACTAGTGGGCACCGGTATGGAGCGCAGGGTGGCTATGGACAGCGGTCAGGTGATCATATCGACAACCGGCGGGGTGGTCACCAGCGTAACCGCGGAGGCCATAGCGGTGCAGGACCCGGAGGGCAACAAGCACAGGTATCCCCTTGTGAAGTTCCTGAGAAGCAACCAGGGCACGTGCATCGGCCAGCGCCCCATCGTCCGCAAGGGTGACGTGGTGGAGCGAGGCCAGCCCCTGGCGGACAGCTCCTCCACCGAGAACGGCGAGCTTGCGCTGGGTCAGAATGTGTTGGTGGCCTTCATGAGCTGGGAGGGGTACAACTTTGAAGACGCCATAATCGTGAACGAAGACCTGCTTCGCAAGGACAAGTTCACCTCCGTCCACATTGAGAAGTACGAGGTGGATGCCAGAGACACCAAGCTGGGTCCGGAGGAGATCACCCGCGACATATCCAACGTAGGCGAAGAGGGATTGAGGAACTTGGACGAGGAAGGAGTGGTCTACGTCGGCGCAGAGGTGGGCCCCGGCGACATCCTGGTGGGCAAGATAACACCCAAGGGCGAGACGGAGCTGACCGCCGAGGAGAAGCTGCTCCGGGCCATATTCGGAGAGAAGGCCCGGGACGTGAAGGACACGTCCCTCAGAGTGCCTCACGGAGAGCGCGGCAAGGTCATCGACGTGAAGGTGCTCTCCCGTGACAACAACGACGACCTTGCACCCGGCGTCAACACCCTGGTGCGGGTGTGGATCGCCCAGGCCAGGAAGGTTGCCGAGGGGGACAAGATGGCCGGCCGCCACGGCAACAAGGGAGTCATCTCCAGAGTGCTTCCTGCGGCGGATATGCCCTACCTGGCCGACGGTACACCAATGGACATTATCCTCAACCCCATCGGCGTGCCCTCCAGAATGAACCTGGGTCAGCTGCTGGAGACCCATCTAGGTATGGCCGCGCACGGCCTTGGAATGAGGGTGGCAAGCCCCGTTTTCGACGGGGCGCGAGACAGTTCCATCGAGGACGGTCTGGCCAAGGCCTGGATGGTGGAGCAGTCGGGAGCCAGGGACCCGCACCCCGGCAATGGCAACGGCGCCGGCAATAACATGGACACCGTGAGGGATTGGCTGACCAATAAGGGCTTCGACCCCAATCTGGTGCTGAGCGACGAGCACCCCGGAGAGGCCCGGCGCGCCTGTCTGAAGATATGGCTTTCGGAAGAGATCGGTTTGAAAACCAGGGACATGTCCGACGAGGAGATGTTCGAGAAGGCCCTCAGTCTCAGCAAGGACTCCGGGAAGGCGGCACCCATCCTGGGCAAGAGCGTCCTCTTTGACGGACGCACTGGCGAACCGTTCTACCAGCCGGTGACGGTGGGCTACATCTATATGATGAAGCTGATTCACCTGGTGGAGGACAAGATTCACGCCAGGTCCACAGGCCCCTACTCCCTCATAACGCAGCAGCCCCTGGGCGGCAAGGCTCAGTTCGGCGGGCAGCGATTCGGCGAGATGGAGGTGTGGGCCCTGGAGTCCTATAGCGCCGCTTACAACCTCCAGGAGATGCTCACCGTCAAGTCTGACGACGTTGTAGGGCGCGTGAAGACGTACGAGGCTATCGTCAAGGGCGAGGACGTCGTCCAGCCGGGAGTGCCGGAGTCGTTCCACGTACTCGTTAAGGAGCTGCAGAGCCTTGGGTTGGCCGTGGAGCTGCTCCACGACGAGCCTGACCAGAGAATGCTGGCGGAGTCCGTAGAGTCGGTTATGGTCGACGGCGAAGTGATAGAGGAACTGGAGGAGTTGGGCGACCTGAGCGATCTGAGCGGGCTGGGTTTTGAGGAAATCAACGAACGAGAGCAAGAGGAGTTGGAGAATGCCCCAGACTTCGGAATTTAATGCTATTCGTATTTCCGTTGCTTCACCGGATCAGATAAAAAGCTGGTCCTATGGAGAGGTGACCAAGCCTGAAACCATCAACTACCGGACTCTCAGGCCTGAGAAGGACGGACTCTTCTGCGAGCGCATCTTCGGCCCTACCAAGGACTGGGAGTGCTTCTGCGGCAAGTACAAGAAGATCCGCTACAAGGGCGTTATCTGCGACAGGTGCGGCGTGGAAGTGGCCCGCTCAAAGGTGAGGCGAGAGCGGATGGCCCATATCCAGCTGGCCGCGCCGGTGGCCCACGTCTGGTACTCCAAGGGCATACCCAGCCGGCTTGGGCTACTCCTGGACCTCTCGCCGAGGAACCTGGAGCGCGTCCTCTACTTCGCCAAGTACATCATCACTCACGTGGATGAGGCTCTTCGCTCCGAGCTTATACAGTCCCTGAAGGACGCCGCGGCCCGGGAGGAGGAAGCCCAGGCTCAGATTGAGGCCGCCGACGGAGTAGACCAGGCGGAGGATACGCCTGAGGTCGTCGTCGAGAAGGCCACCGGCTCCAAGTCAACCGCAAAGGACTCGAAGCACCTGCCGGACGACGTCCAGGCCAAGATAGACGAGTTGGAAAACCTGCGCCCCATGGACCTCCTGACCGACGCGCAGTACCGAGAGCTAAGGGACAAGTACGACAACGTCTTCAAGGCGTCTATGGGCGCTGAAGGAATACTGAACACACTTCAGCAGATGGACCTGGAGCAGATCAAGCTGGACCTCCACAGCGAGATTCTCACGTCCTCCGGGCAGCGCCGCAAGAAGGCGATCAAGCGCCTGCGCGTGGTGGAGTCCCTCATCAAGAGCGGCAACCAGCCGGAGTGGATGATACTCACAGTGCTGCCGGTACTGCCTCCCGACCTGAGGCCTATGGTACAGCTGGATGGCGGACGCTTTGCCACCAGCGACCTCAACGACCTCTACCGAAGGGTCATCAACCGGAACAACCGCCTGAAGCGGCTCCTGGAGCTTGGCGCGCCCGAGATCATCGTCCGCAACGAAAAGAGGATGCTACAGGAAGCCGTGGACGCCCTCATAGACAACGGGCGAGTGGGCAAGGCGATCTCCGGAAGCCACAACCACAAGCTCAAGTCCCTGGCCGACCTGCTCAGGGGCAAGCAGGGCAGGTTCCGCCAGAACCTCCTGGGCAAGCGTGTGGACTACAGCGGTCGCTCGGTCATTGTGGTGGGGCCTGAGCTGGCGTTGCACCAGTGCGGTCTTCCCAAGAGGATGGCGCTGGAGCTGTTCAAGCCCTTCGTAATGAACAGGCTGATCCTGGAGGGCAGAGTCCACAACATCAAGAGCGCCAAGCGAATGGTGGAGCGAGTGAGGCCGGAGGTCTGGGACATCCTGGAGGACGTCATATCCACCAGGCCCGTGCTCCTGAACCGCGCTCCGACCCTGCACCGACTGGGCATCCAGGCGTTCCAGCCCGTAATGGTGGAGGGCAGCGCCATCAAGATTCACCCCCTGGTCTGCACCGCCTTCAACGCCGACTTCGACGGCGACCAGATGGCGGTGCACGTGCCTCTATCCAAAGAGGCCGTGCAAGAAGCCAAGAGGCTCATGCTCAGCACCCAGAATATGCTCTCCCCCAGCTCCGGTGAGCCTATAGTGGCTCCCACTCTGGACATGGTCTTCGGCTGCTACTACCTCACCACGGAGGTGCCGGGGGCCAAGGGCGAGGGGCAGAGGTTCAACGATTTCGACGAAGCCCGGATGGCGTACGAGCACAGGCTGATTGACCTCAGGTCGCAGATTCAGGTGAAGCAGGCCGGGAACGGCGCCGGAAGCTCCTGGTTCAAGACTACGGTCGGACGCATCATCTTCAACGAGGTGCTGCCGGAAGAGCTTCAATTCCACAACGAAATTATGGACAAGAACCTCCTCAAGGAGTTGGCCGCTGAGTGCTACCGCACCCAGGGCAATGAGATCACAGCGGAGGTGCTGGACAAGATCAAGCGTCTGGGCTTCCACTACGCGGGCCAGTCCGGCACTACCATAGCCATTAACGACATTGAGGTCCCTCGCCAGAAGGCTGCCCTGATCGAAAGGGCAGACGACAAGATCTCAGGCCTTGAGGAGCAGTTCCAGCGCGGACTGATCACCGAGGAAGAGCGGTACAACACCGCCGTGCGCATCTGGACGGAGACCAGCGACGAGATGACCAGCGTCATCGAGGAGCAGTTGCCCACGTACGGAGGCGTGTACCTCATGGCCATATCAGGCGCCAAGGGCAACATTGCGCAGATCAAGCAGATGGCCGGTATGAGAGGCCTTATGAGCAACCCCAGAGGCCGCATTATCGACCTGCCCATCAAGTCCAGCTTCCGCGAGGGCCTCAGCGTGCTGGAGTACTTCATCTCCACTCACGGCGCTCGCAAGGGACTGGCGGACACGGCGCTCCGCACAGCCGACAGCGGCTACCTCACCCGGAGGCTCATCGACGTCTCCCAAGAGGTCATAGTACTCGATTACGACTGCGGCACCACTATGGGCATAACCATTCAGCAGCTCCTGGACAAGCCCCTGGTCGCCCCATACGCCGAGCGCCTTCTGGGACGCGTGGCCATCAATCCTGTGGCGGATCCCACCACCGGCGAGATAATAGTCGATCAAAACCAGGAGATAGTGGAAGAACCCTCGAAGACAATAGCCTCACTGGGCATTAGCGAGGTGTTCGTGCGTTCTCCTCTCAACTGTGAGGCCAGAAGCGGAATCTGCAGCCTGTGCTACGGCCGCAACCCGGCCACGGGCAAGCTGGCGATTCTGGGAGAGGCCGTAGGAGTTATGGCCGCACAGAGCATCGGAGAGCCCGGTACCCAGCTGACGATGCGCACCTTCCATACAGGCGGCGTAGCCGGCGTGGACATCACCAGCGGACTCCCGCGAGTTGAGGAGCTCTTTGAGGCCAGGTCGCCCAAGGGGCAGGCGTTCCTTGTGGAGATCGACGGCAATGTGGAGATAGCGGAGGAAAGCGATGAGAGGCGCCTCAGGATAGCCAACACGGAGGAGTACAGGGAGGAGTATCCCCTGCCCGCCGGCTATCAGGCGCTGGTGGCCGACGGCGCGTGGGTGGACGTTGGGACCGACTTGGCTGGGCCCCAGGAGACGCCTCAAGGAGACGGCGAAGCTGTGCCGGAGTCCCTCCCGTTGAAGGCCCGTATCGCCGGTCGGACTCACCTCAACGACAACGTTATCACCCTCGCGTGGGAGGAGAAGGAGGAGCGGGAGTACCTGATACCGCCGTCTTCGCATCTGGTGGTGTCGGACGGGTCGACGGTAAGAGCAGGAGACCCCATCACCGCAGGGCCTCTCAACCCCCAGGACATCCTGCGAATTCTGGGCCGCGAGGCGGTACAGCAGTACCTCCTGGAGGAGGTGCAGAGGGTGTATCGCTCCCAGGGCGTCAACATCAACGACAAACACATTGAGGTGATAGTGCGGCAGATGCTGCGGCGCGTCAGGGTGGATCAGCCCGGTGACACCGATATGCTCCCCGGCGAGCTTGTGGACAGAGTCACTTACGAAGACGCCAACGCAAAGGTGCTGGCCGAGGGTGGCGAACCCGCCATGGCCTCCCCTGCCCTTCTCGGCGTGACGAGGGCGTCCCTAAGCACCGACAGCTTCCTGGCGGCGGCCTCGTTCCAGGAGACCGCTCGGGTCCTCACGGAGGGCAGTATCAACGGTGCGGTGGACTATCTGACCGGCCTGAAGGAGAACGTCATCATCGGCCGCCTGATACCAGCCAACCTGGAAGGCTCCGAGGAGGGTCGGGCGCGTCTGGGGATAGCCGTAGCCAACGGCGACCAGGACGGACAGTCCGCGCCGCAGTTGACCCTGGAGTCAGAGGCTATCTACCACGTTCTGGAGTCTGCGCCCGGGGACATAGACTTCTAGCATAGCGCTGAGGGCAGTCCGCAATGGATTGCCCTCGCTAATGCTCAACTGCTAGAATTTCGCTAAAGTGGGCGGTTAGCTCAGCTGGTTAGAGTGCTGCCTTGACATGGCAGAGGTCAGTGGTTCGAGTCCACTACCGCCCACCACGCTTGACAAAATCAAGAACCTTCGAGTTGAGGTTCCAGTTGGCGCTGTGAGTGTCAGTCGCCCCTATCTAGCGTCGACTCGTCCAAGCATCGCCCAGCAATGGGTCCGGTCCCAGATCCCTGTCGAAGCCGCGAAGCGGGTGCCGTTCCGGGTCGAGCCTCTCACCGGCATCCCATGGCTCAAAGGCGTTCTTGATGTTCCCCAGTCCCGTTTGGGCGAGTTCAGGAAAGTGGCGGAGTATCACGGTCTTGAGGTCGGAATTATCGATCCAGGCAAGGCCTTCCTTCGTGTACGTCTGTTCGTTGTAGCTGTCGGTGTAGAAGCGGTCCGCCTGAAGTCTTCGAGACGCGTTCAGAATGAATATCTGGAATAGCGTTTCGCCGAAACCGAACCCAGTTGGGCGATGCCCTTCAGCAAGAGTGCCGATAAGTAAATCGAGCTTCTCCACGTCACCCGGTTGGTCCCCATACACATCCTTAAGCTTCCGCACCTGCTCAGCGTCGTCAGTAAGGTCGTCGAATGTGCGAATAGGGTTGAGGCCCAACTGACGCCTGAATTCGTTGTATCTGGGCACCCCCCTTTCGCGCGCCCTAAGAATGTCCACCGCACCCATATCGAAGAGCGGGTTGCCGGGAACGCTGAGCTCTCGCATGAAGTCGGGGTAGTTGTTCAGCACCAACTGACCAGGATGCTGGACGCCGAACGAGTAGAAGAGGTCGGCCATCGAGGACTTTGACGTCACCTTGCCGGAACCCGCCTGGCGAGTCTCAACGAACGGCACTTCCTTCGCAGCGCTGTCGTTGCCGAGGCTTCTGATTCGGATTGTCTCAGGCAGAAGCGAGTGCAGACGATAGACCTCGACAAACTCCTCCGTGAGGCCGTAGGGCTGCCCGTGCTTGTTGATCGGGTTGCCCACCACACCTCCCATCTCCGGGTTCCGCACGTTGATGTCCGCGACCGTCTTTCTATTCTCAGGCGCCCTGTAGGTGGTGAACAGGCCGTACCAGTTGGCGTGCAGCCCTGAGTCGAGCCCGCGATTCGGAAGGATGGCCGGAGTCCATTCGATGGTGTGGATCTTGGCCATCACGGCCGCATTGATAAGGCGCGCCACATTGAACAGCCGTCCATCGTCCCAATCGGGGTAGGCGTTGCTCAGTCGGTCGCAGATGGCGTTGTGCTCCCTGGTGAAGAGAGTGTGAAGCATGGCGAGACCAATCCACCAGTTCCTTGTGAAGCCGGTCTGCTCAATCCCCTTGTCGTCGAGCGGCAGGTTGCCGGCGTCATCGAGCCTCAGCGTGCCGCCCACTCCGGTTCGAAGTTTGTCCAACGTCTCCTGATCGCTCCCATATACCTGTGAGCCGTCCCACCAGTGGGTGACCTCATTGATGAAGGTTATGGGGGTACGTTCTCGGTCGGGCATACGGGTAGGATCGGATTGCGTCTTGCCTACGAATATACTGGTCTGCCAGTGCTTCTTCCGAGCCGGATCGTCTTCGACCAGCGGTATCTCGTGCACCTCATTGATGAGAGGCTCACCGTGATGCACCCAATCATGGTTTTGGAAGTTGATCCATGACGCGGCCAGCAGATTGAGGAAGGGCACTTCCTTCATCCGCTCTCCCCTCGCCAAGAAGGTGCGGCTTAGCTCTCTCGGGTTCGGCGTCATTAGACTGTCGCCCGTCTCTGGGCGAATCACGTCGTTGTTCACATTGCGGGGGAAGCGAGTGCCTGCGGCGCCCTCTTTGGGGTCGGCCAGGTTGTTCCAGCTTCCGTCAGCGGTGCGAAAGTGTCTCACCCCGGGAGGTGGAGACTGTCCCTCCGGCTGAAAGCCTATCAAGGCTCCCGGAGGATAGGTGCTCTTGAGGTTATTCCTGTTGAGTTGCTCGCGCATGTATGCCAGGGTGAGAATTCCGATGAAGTAAGGCCTGCGGTACCAGTTTGTCCACACCTCGTCGCGGTATCCGGCCAACCGACCGAGGACCTGAGTCACCCCACTCATAGCTAACGAAACGATCGCTCCTCCCGCGTTCCCCACTGTATATCTCATCCAGTCGAAGATTCCGCGACCTGGCGAATCTATCGGAGTGGCTGGCAGAAAACCGTCCCGTACGACCGGCCTGGCGAGCAGTGCGTCGCTATCGAAGTAGGTTATGTCCGGCACATGCACGTTCACTTCAGCGACTGCGTTTGCGCGGGACTGCATCAGCATCTCTTGCCACGTCGTCCGCCTATTTGGATCAAGCTTCAGCGCTCGCTCGTACTCTTCGGCAGCCTCGACGTACTCCTGCAGGCCGTAGTGCGCGGCCCCGGCGAGTGCATGAGTTTCGCCATTGGAGTCTGCATCCAGATGCGCTCTCAGCAGTCCGAGAGCGTCCCGGAACCTGCGTTCCCCAATCAGCCGCGCCGCATCTTCATTCAAGTTGCTCATTGTCCTCCTCCCACGTGGTGAACTTATGCGCGCGTGCGTACAGATGCATACGCTTGGTCGCGTTGTACGTGATACCTGAGACCCCTCTCCGGATACGAGAGTGGTAGCGGGTCTTCAGAAAGGGATGGACATTGAGAACGTGTTCGACCGTACTGAATCAGTTTCCGTATGGCCACCTTGCAGACGAGGAGAATGAGCCCCTTGCCGGGACAGTCCCTCGCGCCTCCGAGAAAGAGGCTGGGATACATGGCCTCTGCGTTGCTTCCAGGTTCCATCCATCTCTCGGGCCGGAAGTCGTTGGCCGTTGGGTCGCGGGAGACGTCCCGCTGGTTCGCCGTGAAACAGTTCAGAATCTCCATCCCTGCCGGTATTCGGAATCCATCGAAGGTGTCCCCCTGGGTGGCTGCGTGAAATGTGCGAGTCACCGGAGGAAACAGCCGGCAGGTCTCCAACAGGCAGGCATCCAGGTACTCCGTGCGTGTGGCTGTCGACGCAAGGTTCGCCGAGCTCCGCTCCGTCGCTTCGGCGTGAACCCTGTCATAGACCTCGTTTCGGGACGCCACTATCCCAAGGGTTCGCGCCAGCAGGTCGGTGCCGGAGCCGGTGAAGGTAAACATCCAGTGCGGAATCTGCTGTATGAGCTCCTCTTCGGTAAAGCTGCCGTTGTAAGACGCGCCTCTAGCCGTGGAGAGCAGGCTGGGCTCGCCCGACTCCGTGCTCTCTCTCCAGAGTCGGCGGAGCGCCTCGTAGAACCGCCTCCGGCGCCCTGTCTCCCTCCACCCGAGCAGCATCCGCCTTCCGGGACTCTGGACGTGTCCGAACAGCCTCTGTAAGTCATACGCCAAGTGAACGGGCGCGCTGCGAGGCCCGAAGACGACTGGCAGCATAGCTTGCGCCATGCACCGCCTGATGTCTCCGATGTCCCACACCGTTCCCGGAAACGCACTACGCACTGCGTCCACGATGAACCGCTCTCTCGCATCTGCGCCGCTCACCTGGAGGGTAGCTTCGTTAAACCGCCGAAGCCGCCGCCACTGCTCGCCATGCGTTATCGTCAGCGCCTGCGGAGCAAGAAACGACATCGCCCGGGCCTTGGTCGTTCCCTCCACGAAGCCCAGAGCGTCGGGAGGCTGAGCCAGAATGTGCGCCGACAACTCTCGTCCGGTGACGACCAGCAGCTTCTTGAAGTACAGATTTAAGACGACGTTCCGGCTTCCTCTCCGGTGCAGCAGATCTCTGAGCCATTCATCGAAAACAGTGCTGGAATCGAAGGAGAGAGGCGACTTGGAAAATCCTGCGATGCACCTGCCTAGAAGCCGCAGTAGGTCGGTGAATCCGGTCGAAGGATAAGTCAATCTGTCTTGAGTCAAGTGTCCCTCCGATTCTGCCAATCGCTGAGCGGGCAGATGCACATCCCGATTACTGCGTCTTCAGGTATTCCAGCAGGGCTTCGACCTGACTCGGGTTCAGGTCCGTGCCGTAGAGATGCCCCTGGTTGCCGTTCCCGCGCTCCGTGGTGTCGAACCTGAATCCCAACGCCTCAGCAGCCGAGCCGCTCGAAATGAACCCGAGGTTTTCATAGTCATAGACCGGATACCCCCTGTAGAACACGACCGGACGCTGTTCAGGCGGCGTAAGGAGGTCCCACAGAGTGGGGACCGACCCATTGTGAAGATAGGGCGCTCGCAGCCAGATGCCGTCTAGAGGCATGCTTGAGTATCCGTTGGATTTCCGGAAATTCGAGAATCTCCAAGGATGCCCCTCGCCCAGCGTGTTCATCTTGTCCACAAGCTCAGGGGTGAAGGAATCCAGGCGTTCCGGATCGGTGCCGACTTCCCCAATGGGTACCACTTGGCCAACCCTCGCGCCGCTGAAAGAGTGGCAGACCGCACAGCGTTGTTCGTAAACTTCCTCACCTGCCCGCGCCCTGGATTGGTCTATCCTGTCTCTTGGAAAGGCAGGTGGAGCGAGTGTGGCGATCCAACTCGCTACCCGCTCCATACCTACCAAGTCCAGGGATTCCGGAGACGCCCCCGCGCCAATGGCCGCGCTCCTGTTACGCTCCTTTAAGGAGTCGTTATTGCCGTCCCAGTGCAGCCACATTCCTTCTCGTGGTGCTTGGTTCCATAAAGACGGCAGATCGGCAGTGCCGACGTGAGGACTCTCCTCCTTCAATTCAAACAGGTTGAATTTGTAAGGGTTGAAGGTGTCTACTCTTCCTGGGCCTGGGGCAGGGAGCTCATTCATCCAGGCGAACCTTTCGGCTTCCTCCAATAGTCCCTCCTGGGTTCTAGGAATGACTACGAATCGGTAAAGCAGGCTGTCGATCCAGGAGAAGTCCGGGTTGATCCTCTCTATGGCAGGAATGATGGTATCCGGGCCGAATCGGCTGTCGCCTGCGACTGCAAATAGGAAGTCCAGATACTTCTTCAGGTTGAATTGGTGCGCGGGCATTCCCAACACAACCTGCTCGGCAGCCCCCTCCGACTCCTTTACAATACCCGCATGGCACACCGCGCAGTTGAGCCCCACCCTCGGCACGGGATCTTCCCTATAGGACGTACCAATAGGACGGCCTTTCGGCGCCTCCGCCTCGAAGACGAACCCAAACCTGCTAAAGCCCTCCCCCGGACCATCGGGCAGGTGCTCAGGAAACACGTCCGGCAGGACTACCCAGACCCAGTAGGGAATGCCGTTTCTCTCCTCCGCGCCAACAGAGCCATACTTGAAGTGAGAAACCGGGTCGTCGTGGACCTCGACTAGGTTCCTCTGGGACCAGAGGAGACCGGGAATGCCGATCCCCAGTGCCGCAAGCGTCACAATTGCCCCGATTACCAGAGCGATTCTCTTGCCCCTTGCCATATCTGTCCCCTATACACTCGCCTCAGACTTACTCACTCAACACGCTCTAGCCACCGCCTACGAGAAAGGACGAGGCTCGAACACCGACATGACCTGCTCGATCATCTCCTCTCGGGAGTCGAACCTAGACTCCTCGTAGCACCCAAGGGGATTGTTCGCCGCGTTCACCAGACACTTATTGCAGTAGGTGCACGGCCTTGGAGGTCTGTCATGACCATCTGCGAACAGCCTCACCAGTTCGTTGTTTGCCACCAGGGAGCGCGCGATGCTCACCGCGTCGCACTGCCCGCGCATGATCGCGTCCCGAATGACCGAAGCCGTCTGAAACCCTCCTGTGCAGATTACCGGGACACTAACGGCTCGCCTTATGACCGCAGAGTCCGGCAAGTTGATGCCTTCTATCTGCCCTCCGTGCGCACGTGTCCAGCGCCAGTGGAATAAGCTTCGGAAAGGCCATCGGCGGAAAATCCAGTGATTTCGGTGCGTGCGCACTCCACTCGACAGCATCACCCCGTAGTTCTGCACCAGGGCCTCCATGGGAAGGTCCCCGGCTGGGTTGCGAGGATGGGGGAACATGCTGCCTGCGGATACGTGGATAGCGTCCACGCCATCCTCTTCGAGCCACTTGCAGACCTGCACCGACTCTTCGATGGTGGTCCCCTTGCGTTCCCAGGGAACCAGATCGTCGTTGTAGTCCGTAGCGCTAATCTTCATTTGAAGATGGAAATCCGCCCCTACTTCCGACCGAATGGCTCGAACGATCTCTCTCACGAACCTCGCCCGGTTCTCCAGCGAGCCTCCGTAGTCATCTCGTCGGTCGTTGATCGCGGAGCTGAGGAATTGCGTAATCAGGTATCCGTTGGCCCCATGAAGCTCGACTCCGTCGAGGCCCGCTTCTCTCGCCCGCCTCGCCCCCTGAGCGAAGGCGTCCACCGTCTCGCGAATGTCCCGCAAAGTCATGCTCTCACACTGGAAGCCGTGCAGCGGCTCAGCCTTGCCCGTGGAGCTGATGCCATTGCCATACTCGACACCACGGATGTCACGTTGCCGCCCGGAGTGACTAAGCTGCAAGATGAACTTGCAGTCATATTCGTGGACTCGTAGCCCAAGTTCTCGCCAAAACGCAATATGCTCATCTCGGTGAATGGTCGCGTAGTTAGGTACTATGCGCCCCTGTATCGTCACCGGAACAAAGGAAGAGATGATTGCGCCTACGCCGCCCTTGGCAAACTTCAGCTCCCAGTTGATGCGAGCCTGGTTGCCAGAGCCATCGTAATTGTCAAAACGTCCCGCGATGTTCGACCGGAAGATGCGGTTCTTCACCATAAGATTTCGGAATTCGAGCGGCTCGAAGATCACGTCCATTTCGCTACACCTTCCGGTTCTTCTGTGAGATATCAGGGCTACTCTCGGCATCGCGCTGCTTCAGTCCAGCATAGAGCAAGATCCCCTTGACGGCGCCAAGCGAAGCGTCAGTTAGGAAGAACCACTTGAACGCATTGGGCCTATCGGACGATTCGAGAGCATCGAACAGCCAAATCTCCAGGAAGAACGCAGCCGCGATGAGTCGCCCTACGACCACAAGCCACGCGAACAATTGGTAGCGATACGGGTCAAGCGCGGCGGCGGCATTGGTGATGGACACAATCAGCAGTAGCATTCCAACGTTCCGCAGCCAAACGGTGTCGTAACCGGGGTCGAATCCGAAAGTATCATTGATCATCTGAGGCGCAATCAATGCAGGCCCCCAGAGTGCGGCGTTCACGAGAACGCCGACCACGACCATAATGCGGAACCCATTGACGAAGAACTCATGGCCCCATCTACACGTTGCGATCTTCATTTCCTATACCCCGACATCAATTACTTGTGGCTGGGGGCGGCAAAGGCGTAAACGCCGCTGGACGGCTTGCCTTGGCCCTCGATCCAGGTTGTTGGTTGGTAACCCACGTAAAACACACCCTCAGAAACGGCGAAGGGTCGGAGCCACAAGTGATAGCCGATGTCGAGGCTCCAGATCGGCTCCCCGGTTCGGGCATCCAGCGTGTGGAGATAGCCAGACGGGGAATGGGCGTACAGCATTCCATCGGCCCCCATGATCGACATTGAGTTACCCCGCTGGGGAGCGGTGAAGATGTACGCGCCCGCCCCTGCGCCGACGGGACTGCTGAGGGAGCGTTGTGAGGGGCTGCGGGCGGCGCGGCCAGGCAGAACTTATTTGCCCCTCTCCATCCTCGTTTGAGCCTCAACATTCGGCACCCCGGTCTTTTCGTCCACAGGCTCCCGCCAACAGCCAGCCGATGACGATGAGCGCTTCTTTGGGTTCATGCCCGGGCGTTCGCCGCCCATGGCACAACTGGCCGCCCGTAAGGCGGCCTCCGCCAACTTAAAGCGTAGTGAGCTTCCAGGCCGGATATAAGGAGCAAATGTCTAAATTGCACTAGACATTTGTCTATAGAGATCGCGTAGGCAAATGACTACCAGATGCCTATGCCCCATGCCGCGTCAGGTCTCAGCCCAGCGTGTTCAGGAAGCGGCGTGGACGCTCAACGGGACCCCCATCGGCTGACGGCCGGGGAATGGCGGGGAGCGCGCGGGGGCGCAGCCGTGAGCGTCGAAATGGCTGCGGCGGTCTGAAACAAAGCCGGAGGTCGCTGCTCGGTCCGTTGCCTGTCGGCCTGATTTGCCGGTTCCCGGCGGACCGCCATGGGGCGTTGGGCGGGCGGTGGAGGCGTTATCGAGTCATGGGGAGTTAGTGCGGGAGAAATTCAGTCGAGCTTTTCAATCCACCAGTCCGTTTCGTAAGGCCCAGACGACGATCTCCTGCTTGCTGCCGAATCCCAGCTTGTTCTGCATGCCGTAGATGGTGTTGCGGATTGTCACAGGCCGGTTGCCCCTGGACTCGGCGATGGCGGAGTACGACATGCCCTGCGCGAACTGTGCGAGTATCTCCTTCTCCCTCGATGTCAGCTCCTTCCACCAGACTTGATAAAATCAAGAACCTTCACCCTGAAATTCGAGTTGGCAGTGTAATGCAGAAAGTGTCTTCCGCAGACTTTTCCTGAACGGCTAGGGAATGCCAGGGCATTTCATGCAGGTGTCGAATACATGGCAGGGCACTGGCGATAGTTCCCCGCTCCAACTTTAGGCGTGAATCCCGCCAGTGGTATCGCCACTGACCCTCCTACCAGCAAGCTCTATTTCCCTGAAGACAATACTCCCGCAGGGTGCCTAATGACTTCAAACGGATTCATCGCTTCGATAGCGCACCCCTTGAACATTTCCTCTGCCTGTAGCTTGGCTGCACTGTAGACTGGGTGATCATCGGTCCACAGGGGATGGCGGACGATGCCCACCCTGTTAAGTATTTTGTGGTTGTGCGCCAGGAGGCCATTCAGCTCGACCGCATCTTCGTATCCGAGATTCTTTAATATCACGGGAACCGGTGCATTAATGCCACTGCAGAGCAATTGCCACGGATTGACGTGGGTACCCCAAGGAGTCGTAAGGTCCAGGATGGCGTCGGGATCCAGTGCAAGTCGTGCCACGTCAATAGCCAACCGCCAGTCCAGCAATCCATGATAGGAGAGGTTGTAGAAGTCGCGCAGACACCGGTTGCACGATGTGTCGCACTCGGCCCCGTGTAGCCCGAGTGCCCATCGCTCGCCGTTGCTGTCCTTCATCCTGATATCGCCCTGAAGTAGCACCTCCTCGAAGTTATCGGGTTGCCCCAGCCACCAGCAGTAACCGGCCCCATTCTGGAGAGTGTCCGACAGGAAAGCCTGTCCCACCACACTCCCGTCCGGTTGGCGCGTTGGTCGGAAACCGGCATTGAACTCCTGCGTATCCACATCCATCAGCCCGGCGGCGGAGCTGCGGAGGAAAAACGCGAAAGAATACCACGCGGCCCTCCCCACTGAGGTCTTGGGGTCCGCAAACACGCCGGGCGGCCAAATCTGCAGTCCTGCCAGAAGCACATCGGTCCGGCGACGGGAAAGCAGGGATATTTGATGAGTGGCACCTGAAACGGATATAGGGCTACCCTGGCCCGGGTGGATTGCGTAGGCACCGGCATTCCTCGAATGGCCAGGAATTGAAGCCGGTTGAAATGAAAATCCACCTGCTCCATCGTTATCGTTGACGGAAAGAATGTCATCGCTGAAAGACACGACGTCACAGTTGCCAACAGAAGTCTCGGTTCCATCATTGACTCCCCAGGCGAGCGTTGGCAGCGTTGACCGGGGTGTCCATTCGAAGACGCCAGTGTAGTCCTCCGGTTGAAAGTCCGTGAAGAATCCCATCGGTTCCCGCGCGTCGATGGGCGTACCGCCATCGGCCCCACAAACTTCGCAGGGCCGCACATCGGCCATGTCGTTCCGGTACTGGACACTCTTGCAATGGTCACAAAGCGCCAGCGGCCTGGGGTTGGCGTCAGGCAACGGCGGGCTGAACCCGTTGCCCAAACGTACGCTGTTGCCATATGGAAAAAAGGTCGCTACCCCGCTGGCGGTATGCACTGCCTTGTCCTTTACAATTTGGGAGCCGGGGGCGAATTGAGAAATCGCGATATCCAGGCCACGGTCAATAGTCCCACTTTGCGGCGGCCACGGATTCGGCGAGTATCTGCCGCGAGTAAAAAGCAGGCGGGCATCGGTGGGGAAGCCGAACATGGGCAGCAAACCCGCGTGGGCCAAACGCTCGCTCAGGGCTTCCTGGCGATAGTTGGGATCGTTTACGATGGCCGATATTTCATCAACTAGTGTCCCTCTCGCGTAGGCCATGATACTTCGGCAAAAGGAGTCTCCATCGGTGCCGGCCCACATGGTGCCCACACGCAGTGCATCGAGCATACCCAGTATGGACGCTTCATTGGACGGCGAGTTCAACCACTCCCTGACCGCTCCGGTTCGCCCGGCCCACTCTGCCGCAGGACCAAATTCCCCGTGGACACTATCATGGAACTTGTCGTCCCCGCCTGTGCCAAGTTGTATGAAGGCCAGCCTCAGTAGTTCCTTAGCAAAGACCCGCTTGAAGATTGTGCCGCTTGAGACGTCGACGTAGGGAGGGGGTGGCGGTTCTCCGGTAATTTGCTCCGGCCTTTGGTAGTAGTAATCATCGTGACTGCGGCCCCGGCAGAAAGTGATCGCCAAGGAGACGCCCGCACCGCGCCGTCCGGCGCGGCCAACCCGTTGCTGGTAGTTGAAGCGGCGGGGTGGCATATTCGCCATCACCACTGCTTCCAATGCCCCGATGTCAACACCCGATTCCATAGTTGTTGTTACGCTCAATAGGTCTACGCCGTCCACGCGGCGTAAGTCCTTTTCATCTCCGATGAACACTTCCTGGAACCAGCGCTGACGCCTAGGTCGGTCTCCGTCGTCGGTTTGTCCGGTCAATTCCTCACAGTGCAATCGGAACGCTGGTCCGGATTGTTCGGCCAGATAAACGTAGTAGTCGAAGTCTTTCTGGTTTTCGCTCGGGGAGAGTCTCGTATCCTTGCAATTGGGGCACACTGAGACGAGACCAGTCGGGTGGAGGAAAAAAGCGTTGCACTTGGGACATAGCCATCCCAAATTCTTTTGGCTTGCCATTGGTTCCTTTACAACATACAAGTTGTCCGGGTTCAGTCCCAGGTAGTTGTCGCCCCCGGCCTCAATACCCGCTCCCGTAAACTGCGCCTTCACCAGATCCACTGGTGTCTCAGCATCTCTTAGGTACCTTTCGACATACTTTGGAAATCTGGTGTCGCTGCCTCGTTGGAACCGGTCGGCATAATTGTGACGCCAACGTATTCCAAGAAGGCGAATTATGGTCTCTGTTGCTCCAATCACGTCTTCTGTCGGGTCTTCGTATGGAACGTAAGTAACCCAGCCCACGCCAAGGCTCTCAATAGTCCGAACAGAGTGTTGGAACAGCGTGAACATTAGCTCTGACATCAGAGCGGAGTTGATTCGGGCATCTAGGTGTTCGGCTTCCTGGGGCAATCCGGGTTTACGTTGAGGAGTTGGCTGAGACCAGTCATAGCAATCTATCCAACTGTGCCTTTCCGTCTCATTTCCGACCTGGATCGAGTATGAGTTCCGGGAGTAGCCGTTCCCTCCAGGATTTAACCCTAATCTGAGAAATTCGAGCTTGAGCTTATCCCTAATCGCTCTCAGCGGAACACGGCCTGGGAAGTCCCCAATCATGCGTTGAACTGTTGTAAGTGCTGCGGGATTGGCACTTGGCATATTCAGGAGCCAACTCATCAACTCTTGATAAAGGCCACCGGGTAAGGATTGGAATTGTAAGGCCAATTCCTGCTCGTTCGGTCCCGGAGTACTCGATATAACCTGTCCGAGTGTGGGATTCAGCGAGGAGATTCGATCGGGAGTATGAGGTATGGCAACGGAAAGCACTCTCAAAGCGGCCTCAAGAGCCCCCCAGTACTCGTCCAGCGCTTTGAGCAGCAATATCCGCACCATATCCCGGTAGTGGTCCTGCTCCATTCCCGAGGCCAGCTTGGCAGCGTCCTGCCGGCTGTCGGTAAATATGAGTAGCTTGCGGCCTGGCTTGTCGCCTCGTTCCAGAGGCATCTCGCGCGCAAGGGCACCTGCCACGACCTGACAAGCCTTCTGGAATCCGGTGCGGTGCAAGCGCAGCGGCGTATCGAGATTGCGCCGGCGGTAGTCAGCATCGCAGCGGGGGCACTTGGCAGGAAGGGCGTGCTGAGTCTCAGCCTCACCGCCGCCTATTTCGTAAATCCACCCCCCAATTTCGTCTGGACCCGCCAGAGTTTCGGTACGCGTAAGCCGCCCAGACTTCACGGATAGCTTGGCAGATATCCACCTACGGTCAATGCGGTTTTGGCTGAACTCAACGTCTTCCGGCTCGCTGTCCATCTCATCCTTGGCCAGCGGCCAGAACACCGCGTACTGTCCATATTTTCGGTCTGGAGACACGCGGCTGGGCATATCCGCAAGGTTGGGCATATCCGCCGTGAGAATCTCGACAGACTGACCATCCAAGTCGGCTTTGCCACGGTAGCCACCAAGCAGGATATCTCCGCAAACTTCGCATACCAGCAGGTCCAGCACCCGGCCGCCACAGGAGCAGGTTATGCGGTGCTGGGTGTGAAGGGCTCCAACGGGGCCCAGCGTTGCCGCCGTGCCGTCATAGGCACTTAACACCTTCCGGTGCTCCTGCTCGTCGCAGTCCGGGTTGGCGCACACCCACATATTCTGCACATTATGGTAGAAAAAATGGCCCCGAACCGGTTGAGGCGACATGCCGTTGGCTTTTTGGCGGCTCATTCCCAGAGCCAGGAGCAGTCCGCGCATAGCATCGGAAGCAGTGTCGTTATCGGACTGCCGACCGAATAATACACGGTCCAGATCAGGGACTTTGGTAGCCCGTATCTTTCCACTGGCCTCAATGCAGGCGTCGCGGATCGCATGGTCGGCCTTGATTTCGGATAACGACACTGCCAGGGAATGGGCTGGTTCGGTATGTTCCTCGGAAGCCTGCCCAAGAGCTTGCGCAAGCTCGGACATCGCCTGTCGGCTGCTATCGGAATCCGGGTCTGGCGGTTCCATGGGGCTGCGCACATCGGGCTGCACTTTCAGGGCAAAGGCCTCAAAAGCGGGCTGGTACTGGCTCATAGACCGGTGAGAGCCAGCTTCAGGCTGCTCCTGATCTTCTGACACAATCTGGAAATTGTCCCGCCCGAAGAACTCTCTCAAGAATTTCCGGGATTTTGGAGTATCGTCAACGCTAGCCGACGTGGCCAACAGCGCCAGTTGGTCTGAGTCAGTGGACAGCCCCAGACGGTCCAGCAACAGACGCAGAATGTAGGCTACCTCGGTTCCGGGGGTCCCGCGATAGGAATGAAGTTCGTCTACAATTAGGAAAAATCTGTTGGCCGGGTCGGACCGCAACCAAGCCCGAGTCTTGTCGAACATTCCCGCTTCCACTTGCCGCATAAGCATGATGTTCAACATGTGGTAGTTGGTAATGAGGATGTCGGGCGGTGTGTCTTGCATGTCCCAGCGCGACCACAT
Source organism: Dehalococcoidia bacterium (assembly GCA_965218945.1). GTDB lineage: Bacteria > Chloroflexota > Dehalococcoidia > Lucifugimonadales > UBA2985 > DAOUJW01. The sequence goes on along the minus strand of OZ244718.1, from coordinate 410,554 downwards.
TTCTCCGCCGTCAATGTTGGGGAAGTAGTAGCGCGCTTCCCGCGGCAGGTCAGGATCGCCCCTGACAGATTCACTTTCGTCGGATATGTTCCGCAGCCTTTCCCTGAGTCGTCGGACGGCAGCGTCGTTGCCCGGGAATCCGGAAACGGGTGTCGCTCCTGTGTATCGCCCGAAAGTCACCCGGTTTCCAGCCCTCGTGGAATCCATCCACTGTAGAACGGAGTCGGAGTCCAGCGTCTGCCGCAACCTGCGGAGTTGGTCTTCGACCAGGGCATTGAGCGGGTAGAGCACCATGGCTCGGATTGCGTGCAACCCCTCTGCATTCCTGGTGGTGTGGCCCCATTGGCTCTGCCACGGTGAAGCTTCTGCCTCCCACCATTTCCTGCCATCGGGCGGATCAGCGCTCCTAGGCCACTCCGCTGACTCTCTCGCCAATTCGGCCAGTACGGGCATCAGAAAACACTCGGTTTTGCCGGAACCGGTGCCGGTAGTAACCACCAGGTCTCGCTTATCCTCCAGTACGGTCCTGATGCTTTTCCACTGGTGCTTCCACAACCGGATGTCCGGGTCCCCCAGCAAGCCTTGCGCGATATTTGGCAGGGCGTGGTATTCTCGGGGCAGTAGAGAAGCGGCTTCAGGCAGCGTGAGATTCGAGGAAGGATATACCGGTGTCGGCTCTAATAGCGGCGGTTGCGACAGAGTGTCCGACCCAGAGTAAAGCGCCCTTCTCTCCGCTGCCATGTTGGGATACCGCAGAGGAAAAGCGCTTTCAATGTACTTTCGGTATACGTCGTTCAGGCGTTCGTAGGCGCCGACCAGGTCATGCATAGCTTAGTTCTCCATGAGATTGACGTTCAGTTTTCCGCATAACACCTTGGCGAGGTCCAATGGTACGCGGGGATAGCTCAACCAGTCTGGGTTAGCGGCCCGCCCTGGCAACGTCCCGGAAGCAAGGGTCAAGGCCCGCTCGTAGAGCAACGGCCAGCGCTGCAAGGCTGGTATGAGGAGTTCGCCAGCTCTCGAATCGTGGACCGCCTCAACGCTGACTTGCCCCGCCCCCAACGAAAGGAACCGCAACCCGTACCAGTCTCCGCGAATCCACCGTTGGGCCGGTTCATCGAAAAAGAGTGTCATGGTACGGCCGGAACGGTCGCCCTCCAGGCTCACCCGGTACATTCCCGGCTCTCCGTAGTAGATGCCGTCCCGGTCGTAAACGTTGTCGCAGGGCTGGAAGCTGCCAGATTGCCATCTTTCAACTTCATAGGAGGCGACCCTCAGGTTGTCCAATGACTGTAACGAATCCTTCCATCCGTTCAAGTCTGGTAGCAGAGCGGCCAGCCGAGTTGAAGCTGCCCCAGCGTCAGTAATTTCAAGGGCCTCGGTGTTTTCGGCGACACTTGAGTTTAAATCTATGCGTGGCGGGCCGGAATAGAAGGATTGTGGCGTCTCATTAAGGTGCCAGAACTCCCCCACCCTGCGCAAAAAGGACCCAGTCCGCCTTCCGGCAAGGAAACCGCGATCCGGATTATCGGGGAATCTTACCAAAACCGATGGGGAGACCGACCACCGTGACCCGTCGTCCGAAATGTCCAAGTGGCTAAGAAGACTCAACCTCCGGAGAGCGGAGCGGGCTTCTTGCCTGTCGGCAGCTACATTCAAGACATCGCAGGCCTGCTTAAATCCCTCCCAGGTTCCCTCTCCGCGAGCCGATAACCAGTGCAGCAACCGCTCGGCACGGGCACATGATTCGGGTGACACCTCTTGTGGCTGCCAGGCATCAGACTGGTCAAAGGGATCGCCTGGGTCCTCATATTCCCTTTGCCGATATTGCAAGGAATTGAACCCGTGAATCTCGATGTCCTGACGCTGCACCATGGATTTGATTTCGTCTGGCGGTAGTGGAGAACTTTCATCAAACCGTAGTCCCATATCCTGCAAAGTCTTCCCTAATCCCCCGGGGATACCGGTGTTCTCATCGCTTTCCACGCCCAGGAATACGTAGAACTCTCCTTTAGCTCTCCGTTCTAGCTTCACCAGAGGAATTTGCGAAGCCAGTTTCGCCCCCACCACGGTAGTGGTTATCATTTGGAGTGTGGATTCGGGAGTTCCTACGGTCCGCGCGTAAAAATACTTCCTCTCCAATTTCAGGCCTCTCCGTCTCTGCCAAGTGTCAGCAGACCGCCATTCAGGATGTAGCCGCCAACAGGCGTTCCAAGAGTTGCCTCCTGCTCCGCAGGCTCCAGTGCCTCCCAGGGCAGCACCCTTATGTGCCGACGGTCCGCTGACCGGTCGGCGCTCATCACTTCAATCAAATGGTCGCCGACCGCCAAGTGGGGAAGTTCGATCGCCACGTTAGCCGCAACGGTATCATCCATATCCGGCTCGACGTCCAGGCGTGAAATGTTCGTCACGCTAACTCGACATGTGGAGTCAAACGACGTGATGAAAAGACGTGGCAAATACCCTTCAAGCCAAGTGTCGCGCCGCCCGGTACTCAATCCTCCCTGCAGGGAAATGGACGCTCTGTTACGGGGACGAAGTTCGTCGAACAACTCGGGCATCTGTGGGATGATGCCATCCCAGCCGGAGGATAAGACTAGGCACTCCCGGTATTCTGCCCATCCATCGTAGTCCGGCGATTCCACAGGATCACCGGCCCAGTTTAGAAGGCCTTCGTCTTTCAGGATGGTCAACTGGTCTTCGCACTCCTTCCGGCAAAGCAACAAGAAAGTTTCGCCAAGTCTTGGGGAGCCGCGGCTGGCGAATATTCTTGAAGCGTCGTCGAACGGGTCACGGGTCAAAACCCAAAAGCTGCGCTTCGGGATGCGCAGTTCGGTAATCCGTGGGTCCCCGATAATCGAGTACGTTTCGCCCCCAGAGGGACCGATTGGCCACAGGGGACGGAAGTGTCCGTCCCGACTCCGATGCAGCACCTCCGGGCTCCCGTCATGCATTATTTCCAGCCTCCCGCGGATTTCATTCGCTTGACGTCGCGGGTACAAGTGGTAAGCTATTTGCCCGGATAGTGGATTGAACTCCCGGTACAGACCGGCCGTCAACCATCCTGGCCCACCCCAACGTGTCCCATTAGAGCCGGGATTCACCCAATCGATACCGGTATAGACTCCATAAACCGCGTCTACGATGGCGTCGTATCTTTCGGCTGTGGCTTCCCGCGCCAAGCTCCTGATGTGGCTTGTGGAAAAGCCACTGACGCGGTTGAAGAACCAGCCACCGACCCTTTCCCTATCAGCGTCCCTTCCCAATTCGCCTTCTGCTCTTCTGAACTCCCATCCCAGTTTGCCTTTGTCTCCTTCCCTAAGCAGCGATTGGGAAAGGGGATAGTTTGTGAATTTCGTCGGCCCTTCCGGGCCGCGTTCCGCTGAGGGCTGCAACTCATTGTCAACCACCCACTGGTTAAGCGAAACCCAGAGCGCTTCTTCCGGGGCTGGTGGAAACATTCCGGGAGGACGGCCACTTCCGTCGGTCAGACCAAGGATTTCCCGCAACCGGGTGAAGTAGTTAATTTCAGAAATGCCGTCTTCCGGGGCCATTCTGTACGCTGCCAGCACCATCGCGCTAAGAAAAGCTACACATGCGGGAGTGCCAGTTGGCTGTCGTAGCGTCGTTCCCGGTAGAGTAACCCTTCCGTCAGAAACGCATTCTTCCTGCACGGCCATTTCGAAGTCTAGCACCGGGTCCGGCGGTCCCTGTTCGGAGAACGCGTAGGAGGCAATTTCAATCAGCGTATCCTCATCCACGCTCAGGTAAAGAGCCTCTCCCCGTGGGACCCTTTCCGCAAAGAATTTTGCTATCGCCTCGTTCCACTCAAAATAAGAGGCCACCAATACACCTCACTTGCCCGTTACAGTTCAGTATCTTGGGCGACAGAAAACGTTCAACGTGACATGAACCCCTATGTTGCCCTGGATATTAGGTTAGAGAGTTAACCAGCCTTTGTCCCCTTACAGTACCAATTGTTGAACTTCGAGGCAACAGGCAATGAGTATGCTGGTCTTCTCATCACTCTCTTTGAACAAGAGATTTCCGCCGCCAACTCCCGGTATCGGCAGAAGGCGTTGGCCAGTTGCATCTGCCTGGGGGTCTGGCACTGGTGACTTTATCCCGAAGTTAGTAAGATCGGCTAGTAGAGTCCACCACCAGCCACGACACCCCCAGCTTGTCCACCTTTGCTGGATTGTGTTGCTTGTTGCATCCTGTTAGTATTGCTTGAGCGTTTATCCCATAAGGACGACTGTGCCCGCATGGGTGTTGACGCGTCATCTCAGGCAGCGATGAAGGTACCAGGGCCTAAGGAGCATACGCTCAAGCTGAGAGAGGTATCGGAGATCAACATGATGACGGAAGAAAGAATGTACACCGTTCCGGAGGTGGCGCAGTTCTTCGGGATTACACAGCAGGCTGTCCGCCAGCGAATCATAGAGGGACGACTCGAAGCATCCAAGGTGCGGGTGAAAGGTGTCGCCAGGGAGTACCGCATCAGTGCGGAGGCTATCCAAGAGCATTACGATCTGAGCGACGCCGAGATGAGACAGCTTGCCAAGGAGGGGGTGCGGTACAGAGTAGGGTTCATGGGGTGGGGACTGGGGCTGCCGTTCCCTGACTACCGGTCTGAGCACTTCACTTACGAAAAGGCGGTGGACGAGGCCAAGAGGGTATTGGCAATCCTGCCTCAGTTCAGAGAGGAGAACGCGGAAATGGAGCAATGGCTCCCCGTGAAGTTCCCCAGGAAACCCGACAAGGCCATCATCTACCCGGACCCGTTCGATTTCGTGAAGCACGGGATGAAACTGGAACATCCAACGGTTGAGATCATAGATGCTGTGGAGTCAACGACATGACTATCGCTGCTGACGGCAACGTAGAGGCCATCCTCTCCGACTTCGGCGGCGACCCCCAAAGGGCAGAGGGACTGGCCGAGTTCCTGGGGTTCGAGCCAATCTCGAACCCAGAGGATCGACTGGCAGGCGCACTCTCCGGTGGGCTGAAGCAGTTCCTGCGCGGCCGCGGTGACGGAGGCTATGGCGTAAGCGAGCTCTACCGGGTCGGAAGTCGCAAGGCAGACCCGGCGGAGACTGGTCTGTGGGTCGGCGTACTCTCCGATTGGGGCTACCGGTCGTCAGACCGGGACAGGTCACGTCGGCGCATCACTCGCGCCTTAGTAGAACACGTACCTGATAGACGGTCCCTGGCCCTACTGGTTCCTCCACCCACCGACCCGCGTCACGAAGCTGAGCTTGTCTTTCCCCGCACCCAGGTCGGTTCTTCCAATGGGGCCGTCACCAGCGTCCGCGCCCACCTTGACCTAGACAATCCCACACGCTTCCACCGGGACCTCCTGCGCGCGCTGCGGATTCACCCTGGCGCGAACCTGCTGGAAGTTTCGAGGACCTGGCAGCAGCAGTTCAGCGTCGAGCGCGTCACCACCACGTTCTACCAGGAGTACACCGCCGTCCGCGACCGCGTAGCCAAAGCGCTGTTGGCACACAACCAGGACCACTCGGTGGTCAAGTCGTTCACCCAGGACGAGGCCCGTTCTTGGGCCACCCGCCAGATGGGTCGAGTGCTCTTCTTGTGGTTCCTCCAAGCCAAGCGTTGGTTGGGGGAACCAGGCGGGCACGGCTCTGTAACCTACCTGCTGGACATGTGGCGGCGTCGCTCCCAGACGGACGAGGGCGAATACTATCGCGGCATTCTGTGTCCGATGTTTTTCGACGCTATGGCGACCGGGAGCAGCAGTCGGAGCGAACATCCCGTCTTGGGCTTCGTCCCCTACCTGAATGGTGGTCTGTTCAGGCGCAGCGCACTTGAGGATCACATCAACGACGCAGGCGAGGTGTCGCTGCCGGACGATGTATTCGACCCCGAAAGCGAAGGCTCGCTCCTCAACCTGCTATCCCGCTACCGCTTCACCACAAGGGAGTCCACGCCGGACGACCAATCCGTTGATCCAGACCCAGAGTTGCTGGGCCGCGTCTTCGAGAACCTGTACCAAGGCGACGAGCGCCACAACACCGGCACCTATTACACACCGCGAGAGATCGTCCACTTCATGTGCCGCGAGACCTTGGACGGCTACCTGCGGGACGCCACAGGCGTTGACCAGAGCAGCCTGGACGTTCTCCGTCAAGAAGCTGTAGGCTCCAGGGACGAGCACCAAGCCCTTCCCGGGATCCCTGCCGACGCCCTCATCGACGCGCTGGAGACCGTTCGGGTGTGCGACCCGGCCGTCGGCTCCGGGGCGTTTCTATTGGGGGCCATTCAGGAGATTGTGTCCCTGCGGCGAGGGATCCTCTTCTCGCAGCGGAGCTACGTCGATCCTCACGAGCTCTACCGGATGGTGAGCGACTGGAAGCAGCGCATTATCGAGAACAGCCTGTATGGGGTGGACATAAACCCGGAGGCGGTGGAGATTTGCCGCCTGCGCCTCTGGCTCTCCATGGTGCTGGACATGGACGAGCCCCCGGACCCCAACTCCAACTGGGCGCTGCCCAACCTGGACTTCCAGATAGTGGCGGGAGACTCGCTTGTGGACAGGTTGGCGGGCGTTGCCTTCAAGGAGTCGTGGCCGCAGCCCCAGTCCTGGACAATGGGGTTGGAGCTGCGCTCCCAGGTGGAAGGCATAGAGCGGCGGATAGCGCAGCGAAGGGCGGAGTTCGAGCGCACGCACAGGAATCCGGAGCGGCTGCGGGAGTTACGGGACAACATCGCCCGGGATCAGAGTGAGGTTGTGCGTCTTCAGCTTGAGGAGGCCGTCAAGGAGGCCATAGAAGAGGGCGAGGCTCTGGGAAAAGGCCCCAAACCTCGCAAGACTGCTTTGAATAAGGCCGATGAACGCGTCCTCAGACTCCGGAATCTGCTGGACAACGTGAAGTCCAAGGACATTGCCATGGCGCAGAAGCCGTTTCTGTGGCCCATTGCCTTCCCTGAAGTCCTGCGCGAGGGTGATGCCAACGCTGGATTTGATATTGTACTGGCGAATCCGCCATACGTGCGCCAGGAGAAGCTGGACGCCGAAGACCAGAAATCTTACGAGGAGGCTTTCCCACAGGTGCATACAGGTACGGCAGACATCCTCGTCTACTTTTATGCCCGTGCCCTGCAGATACTCCGGCCCGGCGGCTGGCTGTCCTTCATCACCAGCAACAAATTCATGCGGGCCGGATACGGGGCCGGTATCCGTGAGCACATTCCGGCCTCCCTGCGCATCCAACGAGTCATTGACTTTGGCGACTTGCCCCTGTTCGAGGCCAACGGCAAGCCAATCGCGGCCTACCCGGCCGTGTTGGTGGGCAAGCGCTCGGATGACTCAGCCGAGCACGCGCTGCCCGTTGCCGATCTGGCAGGCCCGGCCCGCAAGGAACTTTCCCAGGCCAATCTCAAAGTCAGCACTGAAAGCGTGCGCAGTGTGTTGGAAGACCTAGACGGCCTGCTGTCGAGGTCCGAGATAGGCGATTTCCCACAGGTGCTTCTGAAGAAGGACGGCTGGGTCTTGGAAGACCCAGCTCTAGTACGCCTCTTCGAGCGGCTGATGAACCAGGGCACACCACTGGGCGAGTTTGTCAAGGGTCGAATCTATAGGGGGGTCACTACCGGTCTCAACGAGGCGTTCGTCATCAACGAGGCCAAACGCCAAGAACTCATAGAGGAAGACCCACGCAGCGCTGAGCTGATCAAACCGTGGCTGCGTGGTCGGGACATTGGGCGGTGGAAGCCTGATTGGGCAGGGCTGTACGTTATCTTCACTCGTCGTGGAGTCGATATAGACGAGTACCCGGCCATCCAAAGTCATCTCTCCTGGTGGCGCGCCGACCTTGAACCCAAATCAACCAGCGGACAGCGGGGCGCTGGAAGGAAGCCTGGAGATTACCAGTGGTACGAGATCCAGGACTCGGTGGCCTACTACGATGAGTTCGCCCACCCAAAGATTGTATGGAAGAAGACCTCATTCTCTCCGGCGTTCTTGTTCGATACGTCTGGGTCATATCTGAGTAATACCCTCCATTTCATCGCTGGTGCTGATGCTTGGATTGCAGCCGTAATGAATAGTTCTCTGATGGAATGGCTAATGGCTCTGAGTATGAATATCCTGCGAGGTGGGTATATCGAACTTACTCCAACACGTATTGATTCATTCATGATTCCAAGTCTTCAGGAAAGTACCTGTGTTGCTCTTCAATCACTCGTGGATGAGATACGCCATGGAGAAACTCACGAACGAGTGGAAGTCATCGAGCGAGAAACGGACACTGTCGTCTTCGACGCCTATGGCGTGTCGTCCTCCGAGCGCAAGCTTGTCCTGGACTGGCTGGGGGCACGCCGGGAGGCCTTGGGCGCTGAGATGCCCCCGGACTGGCGAAAGCTCAACGCGCTAAGGGCGACGGCGGGCGCGTGGAAGGATAGCATTGACGGCGATCAACTGATTGAGGATATACAGGCGAGCCGGTTGATAAATACACGGCCTGAACCGAAGCTGTGACACCATGAAGTATCTGGTGGATACAGATTGGATCATCCTTCACTTCAGAGGGAATAATCAAGTGGCTCGGCGCATTGAGGAGTTGATCCCTGCGGGGATAGGTCTGAGCATAGTGTCGATGGGTGAACTCTATGAAGGAGTGTATCGTGCTTCCGACCCTGCAAGCAATGAGAGTGCGTTGAGGCTTATACTCTCAGAGATTGAGGTCGTTCATATAGACGATGGTGTGTGCAGGATATTTGGGCAGCAGAGGGGCAAACTGAGAGCCAGAAATGCCCTTATCGGCGATACCGACCTCTGGATAGGAGCGACGGCCCTGCGCCACGGTCTGACGCTGCTTACCAACAACAGGCGGCACTTTGAGCGGATAGAGAGGCTGAGCATCGTTTCGGCGTAAAGCCTCTACACGCTCACTCCGTCGGCGGCCCGGCTGGTGGAGGCGTGGTTTGAACGGCGGAGTTTTGAGTAGGGAGTACACTTAACTATGGAGACCACCCGATGATACCTATATTCCCGGATCGGTCTGAATCTTTTGGTATGCCTATCCCTATGCCTTCCAGCTTCAATCATTTGCCACTGCCGCGGTTTCCGTCGGAGGCGGACTTCATGCGAGTTGCGGCCCTGCACCAATCCCTTATCGAGCAAGCTGGATTGAGGCCCGGAGTGTATTCTTCGGTAGACAAAGACATACTTCAACAGGTTACGACCGTCTACAACGGCTTGGTGGACGCTCTGATTAGCGAGCTTTCTGGGCTTGACGTATTTGACCTTTGCGTGAGCCTTTACAAAAGAAATGAAGAGTTTCTGGGCAACATAAACAAGTTCAGATACGAGTCTATCCCTGATATGTTGCTGGTCGGAAGAACGGATGCCTCTATGGAGCGCCAACGGCTATGGAAACTTGTGTCACCCTATACCATTTCTATCAGATGGCTCATTGAGATATGCGTCAAGCGCTGCCAATTCTACGGAATTGAAGCAAGCCAATCAAAGCTGGATTATCTGATTGAACTGGCGCGAACAATACTGGTATGGGATACTGCTTGGGAGTCCATTTACTCTGGCGTTTTGTTACATGAGGTTACTATAGGCCCAGATTATAAATTGTCAATTGCCCGCGCAAGTCGAACGGATGCAGCTACTATCTCACATCAGAATGCCACGGCGCCCTGGAGAATCGAAGAGGACAGGAATTGGACTAACGACATTTTCCGGGCGAGAGCGGAAAGCGCCGACTGGACAGTTGAAAAGAGTCTTAGTCGTATTGACAGAGACGCGGAGTGGGGTCCTTTGAGCAAGGCAATGGAGAAAGAGCTTGGATACAACATAGGCGATTTTATGCGTTACTCAGGGGGCTTGCTAGACTCTTTTGACCCAACCGGATACATCAAAGTTATCCCGAAAGACGAACTTGGTGAATTTATGTCCCGTGAATGGAAGCTTAGTCCTGACCGGTTTGAGCTGCTAATGACTGATCATGCTCTCTCAAAGCAGCTAATATCTGACTACAGCATGGACCAGCTTCGGCCGGCAGAACGCGCAGGCCGAGAAACCCGCCTAATCAGAAGGCCCGTTGTCTTGTTGGAGGGTCTTGCGTCGCTGCCAATATGTCTGTACGGTGTAGAAACTCTGGAAACATCCAATCGCATGTTTTATTACAGGTTCCCGTCAGGCCACGTCCGGCTCCCTCGAATGTCCAATAGCGGCCCCGTCAAAAGGGCAATTGGTAGCATTCAGACTAAACGAGGTAATGCGTTAAGGGATGAGATTGCTGATAAGTGTAAACGTGCGAAATACACAGTGGCCAAGGAGAAGAAACGGATAAGGACTGAGCGTATTCCCGAAGGCGCTGGTTTTGGACCTGTTGATGTGTTCATTGTAGACAAGCGGTTTCGCCGCTTTGTATTGGCAGAAGCCAAAGACGTCGCAGAACCTATAACAGTCCCAGCCGAAGTTAAAGACGAATTGCTTGAATTCCAAAAATATGTGGACAAGATGGAGAAGCAGGCCGATTGGTTCAGGGAGCGGGTAGAGGCCCTCAAGTCTGAGTTTGGCATTGCGCCCGAAGAAGATTACACTGTGGTTGGCGTCATCATCGTAAACTATCCCCGTCTGTGGATGTATGAACATCAAGAACAGTTGCCGGTTGTTGCCGACAAGCACTTCTATGAAATGCTCAAGAGAGGGGACGGGTTCCTAACATCTCCGGTTATGGGATAGACATGTTTGTCCGCCCGGTCTGCCGCTCTGAAGAAGGCCGTCAGGAGCGTGTCCAGGAGGTGTTCCTAGTTGAGGGACAGCATGTCCTGATCCGCGGCATTCCGGCCACGGTGGGCGTCCGCTGCAGTGAGAAGTCATTCAGCGCGGAGACGGTCGAGCGGGTGCGTCTGAAGACTCGCGGCGACTCCGCAGCCAGCGGATTCATCTCCACCAAGGCCTTCGATTTCGCCTCATGACAAATGACGCCGGCATTTCCCCGATAGCCAACGAACCAACCACCGGGTCGATGCGGGAGCATCTGACCGGCGCGTTGGCCCGCGTCATCCCACGGGATATACGCATAGCGACGGCCTATCTGACACCGGACGGATTTCTTGACCTGAAAGCCGGCATGGAAGGCGCTGCCAGCATTCGCCTGCTGCTAGGGGAGCGACCCTTCATGAACCGACGCGGCCCAGGGGACGTGCTGTCCCAACCCGGCGACAAAGACAAGCTTCAAGGCCCGGCCGAATCTGTCGACTGGTACACGTTCCTTGAAGGCGGCTACCCCTGGCTGCTGCTCACTCATGAGGAGCGCCGGGAGCTGCTGGCCCGAGGTGTAACTCCCGAAGTGGGGGCGTTTGACCTGTCGGCGTGGGAGCGGGTGACGGCCTTGGCCGACTTCTTGAGAAGAGACAGCGTGGTGGTGAGACGCTTCTTGGGCTCCGAAACGGGCAAGGTCCTGCCCGAACAGGTGCTGGACCACCGCTCGCCCAGGAACCGTCTTCATGCCAAGGCGTATCTCTTCTCCGGTGAGATGGGACGCTATGCCGCAGTCGGCTCTAGCAACCTCACCAAGAGCGGCCTCTCCGAAAACTCCGAACTGAACCTCGCCTCCTACGACAGTGAGCTAACGACGCACCTTGAGGGCTGGTTCGATGAGAAATTGGAGCTTGGGCAGGACTGCAAGGCGCAATTCATCCAGCGCCTGGAAGAGTGTGTCCTGTTCGGGAGACGCTACACTCCGTGGCAGGTCATGCTGAAGTCGCTCCATGCCGCTTACGGCCGCTTCCTGGAGATGGGGCTGTCGGAAGAGGTCATGGGAAGGCTGGCAGGGTTCCAGCAGCAGGCTGTCCAACGCTGCGTGGCGCTGCTGAAGCGGCATTGGGGGGCAATGCTGTGCGACTCAGTGGGCCTTGGCAAGACATTTGAAGGGCTGGGCATACTTCGGGAGTTTGCCAACCAGCGAAATGATGACACACAACGGGCGGCTGTCTCTACTCGGGCTTTGATAGTGTGCCCCTCCCAGCTTCAAGACAACTGGAACACGGACAGGTTCGCAGAGTGGGGAATCATCGCTACTACGGTCACCATGGAATCGCTACCCAGCCTTGCGGACATCCAAGAGGAGCCGTCGGCAACTCAGAGGCAACGGCTGTATGCGGATTTGAAGCGCTACCAGGACCAGTACGACATCATCCTGGTCGACGAGTCCCACAACTTCCGAAATCCCAGGACGAAACGCTACCGCGCCCTGATGGACATCATCCGAGGCGGCAAGCCCGATAAGCGGGTGTTGTTGATGACGGCAACGCCCATCAACAACACCGTATGGGACCTCTACCACCAGCTTATGCTCATCACGCGGGGAGACGAAACTTGGTATGCGGGCCGCGGGCCGATACCCAACCTACGAGATGCTTTCCAGGCCATAGAAAAGGGCGACTCAGGCTCCGGCCTCCTGGACGCGATGATGCTTTCCCTAGTCCGCCGGACCCGGCACGACATCCGTTCGATGCAGGAGGCGGGAGAGACGATGGAGGTTAACGGGCAGCCGCTGCGCTTCCCGGAGCATGAGATACCCAAGGCAGTGGATTACAGCCTGCAAGGGCTGTACGGCAACATCTACCTGGACATTATCGACGCCATCGAGCACCTCAACTTCGCCGTGTACCGCTTGGATGAGTACGGCGTGGAGACGGGGGAGAAGGAGACGAGCGCACAGCTGCGGCAGCGCAACGCCAACTTCGTGAGCATCATGCGCACCATCTTGCTCAAGCGCATGGAGAGCTCCCTAGCGGCGCTCACGTCCACGGTGCGAAGCCTTGTGGACTATCTCAACCTCTTCTTGGCACGGCTGGTACAGGGCCGCGTCCTGACCCCCAAGCAGGCGTACAAGCTGCGCGCCGTCCTAGGAGGTTCACTGCCCGACCACGACCAGGATGTCGAGGACATGGACCCCAGGGCTGTGGCGGCGCTACAACAGGAGCTAGAGGCGCCGGTAGATGGAGACCTTCGAGCGAGGCTACAGGCAGACGTGGCGTTCGACCGCGACCGGCTCCAGACGCTTCTGACACGGCTCCAGTGGCTTGAGGAAATGCTCGCCGAACAAGGCGACCCCAAGGCGCAGGCCGTGCGTAGGCTGCTTGAAGGATTGCCCAAGGAGGACGACCACGGACACCCGACCAAGGTGGCCCTGTTCACAACGTACAAGGACACGGCCCAGCACCTGTTCCAACAATTCGGTGGAGACGCGGAGTCTTTGAAGAGCGGTGTCCGAGTCCAGAGCAATCTGGAGGACGGGCGATGGATGTCCTTACTTACGGGCGGAGACGACCAGGGAAGGCGTCGCGCAGTACTAGAGCGGTTTGCGCCCTTGGCAGCCCACCGCGAGGCCGAGCCGTCGGATGATCCGGCCCTCCTGCGGAAGATAGAGCCTCTGAGAGCGCAGAGCATCGAACTGTTGATAGCCACAGACGTACTTTCCGAGGGACAGAACCTCCAGGACGCCCAGTTTCTGGTCAACTACGACCTACCTTGGAATCCCGTGCGCATGATTCAGCGCGCCGGGCGCATTGACCGCCTATTCTCACCCCACGACAGGGTGTATATCTACAACCTAATGCCTGAGGACGGGCTAGAAGACCTGCTGAATCTGGTCGCGAACCTTTCCAAGAAGATTGAAACCATCGAGGATGCAGTGGCCCTGGACGCCTCGGTGCTCGGTGAGCAGATCGAGGCGAAGGAACTGGACAAAGTAATGAAGCTGCGTGCTGGCGGCGTCCAGGCCGACCAAGTCTACCGCGAGGGAGAGCGGAGCCAGGGGCTGGACGAGGGTGCGGAGTTGCTGAACAGATACCTTGACTTGATGAAGGACTTCGCCACCGAGGACATACGGGACATTCCCAACGGCGTCTACAGCGTGAAGAAAGGTATGGCTGAAGGCGTCTATATCATGCTGAAGATGCCGGAGGAAGCGTCTGGTGAGGTGTTCTGGCGTTTCTACCCCTTGGGCAACCTGTCACAGCCGATGACTTCGCCCAATGACGTGCTCTCCATAGTGGAGTCCAATAGAGAGGAACTACGGCTGGAGTTGGCTCCGGACGAGAACCCGTTCAGCTACTTGGGAGAACCGCTAAAGGCAGCAGTAAGCCAGATTGGTCAAGCCTACCTGGATGCTATTGCCTCGGTCACATCGGACACCTTCACTAGAAGAGTGAGGCAGTTCCTCAACCGCGACGATCTGTTGGAGTCTAATGCGGACTTGTTCCAATTCTTCAGCAACTGGGTGGACATGTCTCTACCTTCCGATGCGGTACGGCGAGCGAGTATGCGGGACCCGGTGCGAGTACTCAACAGGCTTGCTCCTACACAGGTCGAACTCGGTTTGTTAGTCCCAGCACTCACCGCTCTCAGAGGGGCCATTCAAGCCGAGGGACTCGACAGGCCCATCCAAAGGCCGAACACGAAGCAGCCGTCGATAGAGGACTTGGAGTTGGTAGCATGGGAACTTGTCGTTGGGCCAGACGGGCTGCCTCGTAAGTTCTAGGGAACCTGCGGAGGTGGCTACGCGACTCGACCGAAGACGAAGCCGTGGAGAACTCTGTTGGCAAGCTGCTGGGGGCAAGTAGACGATTTAGGAAAGTCGGCTCATCAAGGAGGGAACCGTGAAGGTACAGGACGTCTTCTATATGGTCATGGTCCAGGACATGGAGCGAGGCGTGCGTTTCTACCGGGACGTGCTGGGGCTGGACTTGAATGACCAAACGCCTGAATGGTCGAGACTAGCCTTAGGCGACGCAATTATCGTTCTCCGCGGAGGCGGAGGCGGAGGCGGCGAGTTGGCTTAGATGCGAGTCTCTGCGTGCAGGAAGGCGGGGGTCGCATCCTCAGTTGGCTCCACCGCGCCAATGGTTGGACAGCTCTGGCGGACATGGCAGACACGGAGGGAAATGGGTTCACCTTCTTCAGCCTCCCGGAGTAGGGATCTTCTCCACCGGAACCTCGGTGCCTGATTCCCGCTCTCGGGTGGCGTCCATGTTCCAATTGCCCCATTCCGTAGCTACTGCTGGAACGTTGATCCTCATAACTGCCATATTCCACTTTCCCAATTTCGTAGCTGAAGCTACCCCATGACCATGGAAGGAACTACGGAATCGGATTGCTTGCTCCGATGCGACAGAACACTCTGTTCATCCCGATATCAGCTACGGAAGTGCCCACGACGCAATTTGCCGCCCTGCAACTTTCTCTGTACACAGGTATAACACCGCCAACGCCCCGTCAAGAGGCAGGCCTTATGGGGGGCTGTGTACAAGCGCGCCCGGGCACGTTGACAGACCATTGTACGCCTTCCCTTGCACCAACACTGCCATGTGACAGCTGCCTACCATGCCCTTCCTTTACTACACTGGACGTATGCCCCACTCCGAACGACAACTACTGGACTCTCTCAGCCGAATGCCGTTCATCGACACGGCAGAGTTGGCAGGCATCCTGGGGGAGCCTCACACCACCATCCACCGCGGCTTGGCCGACGGCTTGGTCAGCCGCGTCAGCCACGGGACCGCCCACCTGCCTTCGAGCCAGAGAGACTACCTGACGGCCAAGGGCATCCGTGAAACCGCCCGAGTGCTCGGCTTCACAACGCCCTCAGACTTCGTGCGCGCCTACCCCGTGTCTAGGGAGTGGCTGACGCTGCTCATCCGCCGCATGGACGCGGTGGCTTCCGTCTACCGCCTCGCCGCCTCACTCTCCCCCGGCACTGGCGGGCTACGCTCGCAGGTGGAGTTCCGCCGCAGGGGTCGCTTCGACGCCACCATCACCCTCCACGACGGCCGCAGCTTCGGCGTGGTCCGTCAGGGCCTGGCCCTGCGGCGCCGGTCGCTCTACGACCGGCTGAGGGCCATAGCGGGGTACGACTACACGCGCCGTCCCAGTGCCACTCTGCTCCTGACGCCCAGCGTCTGGGAGGAGAGGTTGACGACGAGGTTCTGCATAAACCTGAACCTCCATGACTGCTTCGTCACCGTGGAGTCGAGGGACGCGATCGAGAGACGCGACCTGCGCCTCTGGTGTGAACCCTCGTGGGTGTTCGGCAGCGCGTACCGCTCGCTGGAGGCCGTGAGCTCCCACGGCAGCCCCGGCGGAAGGCCTCGCACTCAGTCGCCGGAGCGGAAGCGGGCCTCGATACCCAACCCTGAGTGCATGGCGTAGGCTGCTCTGGCCTTCGGCCTCAGCCCGTCGGAGAAACGGATGCTGGACCTCATCACCGACCATCCGATGATCCCACGTGAGCACCTTGCCACCTGGCTCGGCGTCTCCGAGGGGCGGGGCAGCCAGATGATGCGCAGCCTCGTCGATACCTGGGACCTTGTCGAGCATCGAGGCAACCGGGGAGACACCCGCTACACCCTGTCCGCCGAGGGCATTCGCTACGTGACCCACCGGGACCGCGCCCAACTGCCGACGACGCAGGGCATATGGAGCACGGCTCTCACCACCGACAAACATGGCCCAGGCGTCACGTGGGACACCGCATCGAGACGTGGGCGAGGCAGACTAAGCACGCAGACAGCATCACGTGGTTCCTCTCGAAGCTGGAGGCTGAGGCCAGGGAAGATTCTTCGAGCGAACTCCAGTGGTCCGTCCCCACTGCCAGGTCCGACCGGGCCTACAACTGGGGGGATTCCGCCATCGCCCCCGACGCCGTTGGGCACCTGTTCACCGGCGGCCCTCACGTGCCGTTCTACCTTGAGCACGAGCTGCGAGCCCGTCACCCCAGGGGAGTCATAGCCCGCCTGAGACCCTACGAGAGCTACTACTGGTCGCCTGAGCATAAGGACGACCAGCCCCCGTTCCCGACAACGCTGTTCGTCGTGGACACCGAGGAGGTCGAGGATACCTACGTGAACACCGCAGCCCGCATGAGCCGAATGTCGCTGCCCATTCTGGTGCTGTTCCACACAGGGATGCTCGGACGGTCATCTAGGCTAAGCAGCTTTACCTATTCGGAACATCCTTGTGGAGCAGACCGGGCAAACACCCTGAGTGGCCGGGCGACCATTCTTCATCACGATAGCTTGGGGATTGCTCATCTCCCTCTTCGACCGGCACTTCACGCAGTAAGCTTCCAAGACACTCCTCCAAACTTGTAGTAATAGCGTCCATCTTACACAATGACAAGGTGAAAGTCAGCAAGTGTTCCTAGTTGGGACAGAAGGCAGTCCGTCCGTACTCCAACACTCGAACGAGGAACACTCCCGAGCTGGATCCGGGATGTACAATTCATACTGTCGAAGTAGCACGAATCGCAGGAGGACTAGAACGAGGTCAAACTGCACAGCTCACTGAAGGGTCAAACGCCCAAGGAGGTTGCTGGCTCTTTGGCTAGACTCCATAAGTCAGTGATACTAACTTTAGGGTAAGGTCATCTCCCCTTTCTGAGGGCGACCGATCTGCCAGACTTGTATGAAAGAAATATCCGTTGACACCCATATCTCTGCTGTGAGCCGACGCAATGTCTTGGGGTCTTTGGTCGTAAGCCAAAGGTCGCAGGTGAGAGTATTGGGCCCTTTCATTGTTCACCAACTCGTGTATCATTCCAGTCAACTCGGCTCTCCACACTCTGTCTCCTCTTGTGGAAGCAGGAGTGGGACTGAGAGTGGGGGAAGGTGTGGGAGAGGATATAGGTGTTGAGGTAGGAATCGGGGTAGCAGTAGGTGAAGGAGTAGGGGTTAACGGGTCACCCAGCAGGGCCTTTGATGTCGCTAGTGGCCCCGACGCTGGGATTTGATAATCAGATACAGTACTAGTATCTGAACTGAGTCGGCTCCATACTACTAAAGCTGCAACTGCAGTAATTACGCCTGCAGACCAGAGCGCTAGAGCAATTGCTAGTCTTCTAATCACCTCCCTTATTTCCTTGCACAGCAATCGGAGTAGAGCGTCGCCTGTCTTGACCAGCTCTCATATTACAGAATACTCGCTGGCGTTAGCAACCAGCAAGAATGGGGCTTCGACAATAGGCATTCGCGGAGGGCGCTTGAATGCACACGACGTGCTTGGAGAGACGCAACCGCGCACAGATTCACTCGAAGTGTCCGAATTTGCTACGGAGTGGTGTCCGGCGAGTGCTGACGAAGGTAGCAGGGTCGGGGAAGCGACCGACCGCCGGACATGAATATGGGAGTTGACCTATATGTATGTGCAGTGCAAGACACCTTAGGTGCCCGTATAGATGAAAGAGGGAAAGTCCCGGTGGAACCACATTCCCGCGCCGTCCTGGTGGCCGCCTCGGCTGGCCGGCCCGGATTGCGGGCTTCGGTTCACGTAGAGACTGATGTCCCCGTCAGGCTCACTGGCTCCTGCAACTCCCCGAAAAGCTTTCCCCATACCACAAAACTGCGTCCTACACAAGGGCTTGCAAGGCCTTACATGCGACGAATTTACCCTTCACAATGAGAAGTCGGACTATTGCGGAACGGAGCAGCCGATTGACCATTTCAGAGCCGGGGACACGGACGCCAGGCAAGAGCGCATTGCTCGACCCCGATCTTGAGGACGCCATTCGCGAATACCTGCGGACCTACGTCTTGTGGCGGGGCATCCGGCAGGCGACGGCGACCTTCGGCGTTTCCCGCCACACCCTGTGGCGCTTCCTCGAACGCGGCCACACGGGCCGCGCTCTGCCCCGCGCCGTCATGGGCATCGTGGGCGACAGCATCGAGGTCCTGGAAGCGGCAACATGGGCCATCACCGCCGTCGAGCGTTTAGTCGCCAGCAGGCCGGCTCCCAAACCAGTCCGGTCACCCTATCCCCTGTCCCAAGCACTGGAGGACACGCTGCTCTTGCTGTGCGCCTCGCCCCTGGCCACCGTGGACGAGCTGTCCCGCTTCGGCAGAATCCCCGGCTCCACCCTCCGAGACCGGTTGAAGAAGCTGGCGAGGATGGGCATGGCGGACTCGGTGTCCCACAGCCTGAACGTTCTGGGGCCTCACCCCCATCTGCGGTACTTCCCCACGGAGAAGGGCATAGACGCCGGGGCAATGGTCGAACATGGAACGGAGTCCTTCCTGCGGGAGTACCCCGTGTCCAGGCAGTGGTTCCGGCTCCTGGCCGACCGGCTGGACGCCGTGGCGATACTCTACCGAGCCGCCGCCCTGGTCGCCGACGCCGACTCGCAGAGAGGGCCCGTGAGAGTGGACCACTACCGCCAGGGTCCCTACGACATGCTGATCACCCCCGTATCAAGTACGGGGCAGGCTCTGTCCGGGGGCCGCTCCGTGGGCCTGCTGCGCCAGGGGCCAACGCTGCCCTCGGCTAACCTGCGCTACCGGCTGAGGACCCTGGAGAACCTGCCCCACGGCCAACGCCCCATGGCGACGCTCGTGCTGTCCCACTCCGACCAGGCCAACCGCCGGGCCGTCCGCACCCTGGGCGACCCCACGCACCACCGAAGGACGTTCGTTGCCACCGAGGGGGAGCTGCTGGCCGGAGACCACAAGGACGTGGTATGGCAGCAGTGCGGGGGCGGCACGGAGCTCGACCTCCCGGTGAAGGTGGCGCCCGGCGTGTCCCTGGACGCCATCATAGCCTGGACCGACCGGGTGGCGGGGCGTTCAGCCGAATCCAGCCGGCAACGCAACGCTGGCGCAGAGAGAGAGCCGAGGCCGGACCCGGAGACCCTCTATCCCGACCACCTGCGGGCCGCCATGCCGGAGCCGTTGGAACTGCTCAGGTCCTCCCTCGCCGTCCGGCTCACCGGCACCGAGAAGGACGCCCTGGACCTGCTTGCAGCATGGCCCCTGTGCACCACCGACCAGCTGGCCGGGCTGATGGGCGGCGTCACCCGCCGCCGGGTCAACCAGGTCCTCAGCTCCCTGGCCGGCCATTCCCTGGTGCGTGCAGACGGGCAGCGTCACGTGCTTACCGACGAGGGGCTAAGCTACCTGGCCCGACGGGACAGGGCCGCCGTCGGGCCGGTCCTGGGCCGCTGGAGCGCCAGGAAGCGACGACGCCGCAACGCTAAAGCCCCGGTCTACGCCGGCACCGCCTTGCGGACCATCGCCTCCCAGATGGAGCACCACGACGCCATCACCGGCTTCGCCGCCGCCCTGAGCGCCGAGACCGCCCGCTCACCCGACTACCAGGTGCTGGACCTGATGCCCACGTCCCGTTCTGCCGTCGGCTATCGCTTGGACTGGACCAACTACGTAGTGCATCCCGACGCCTCTTTCCAGCTGGCGTACCGGGAGCGGTGGCGCTTCTACCTCCTGGAGTTCGAGCGCCGGGCCACCACTCCCAGGCGGGTTCGGACCCGCCTGGAGAACTACCGCCGGTACTTCAGTAGCGGCTGGCCTAACCGGGACCACGGAGGGCTGCCTCCCCTGGTGCTCTTCGTGTTCCCGAACCCTGGTGCCGAGGAGGGCTTCCTGCACGGTGTCTCCGGTTCACACCGCCCCATCCTGTTTACGTCCAACCTCCAGACCCTGGGTGAACGTGGGGTATTGGGAAACTCATGGCAACTGCCGCCGCCTCACCCTGCCGGACGGAGGCCCCTGGCCCCAATTGCAGTTGTTGCAAAATGACCAAACTCCGTCTACGGGACTTCCTGTAGGGGGCTTGTCCACAAAGCTAGTTCACTTGTTACCAACGCTGTCAGGCCCAAAAAGACTAAATCGAAGGCAACTTGTTGCAGAGACCACGAACCGGCCACCCCGAAAACGCAGGCCACGGACTCACCGCAGCCATGCCCCTGAGGTGTTTGACGTGTCAGGGTTGACACGAGTTGACGTGATTATGCGCCGCAACAACCGGAGGAAAGGAGGAAGAGTATGAGACAGCTGACGAAGGCCGAGGCTTGCCGGGAGCTGGCCGTGTCCCTGTCCACTTTGGACCGTCGGATCGCCTCGGGGGATATCCAGGTCAGACGGGAGCCGCGTGGAAGTCGGCACCGGATATACGTGATGCTGGACGACGACCTGCCGGAGAACGGCGTAAACGCCAGATCTCAGGGTACGCTGCTGGACGTGGCCCGGGAGCGGATTCGGGAGTTGGACGAGCAGGTGGAACTCCTTCAGGCCCAGCTTGTCCTGAAGCAGGAGCGGAGCGTCGGGTTGGAGGAGGTTTATCGAAAGGATCGTGTCGAGCGGGACAGGATGAGGCGGGTAGCATTCGTCCTTGGTTTGGTCGCCGCCGGGCTGCTAGGACTGCTGGTCGTCAGCGTTCTGGTCGCGTGGCTTCCGCTGGCTTAGGCCCATGGTCAGGAGCTCGACGGGTGATCACCGAGGATGCGAAGGATGGAGCCTGACATGTCCTGGGCTCAGCGGCGTGGGAGGCTGGTTGCCGGGACCCGCTAGAAAGTCATGACGTCCTCGCCCACCCACTTGCGAATAAGCTCGTTCAGGGAACCGTCCGCCTTCATCGACGCGATGGCCTCATTCAGCTTGTCTCGCAGGTCACCGCTGTCCTCGCGCACACCCATGCCGATGCCACGGTCCAGCAGCACGGAGGGTCCGACGACGGCCAGCTTCCCCTCGTACTCCACAAGCTTCTCCACGGCGTAGGCGTGGTCTACCAGGCTCGCGTCGATGTCGCCATTTAGCAGCGCCTCAAGGCGGTCGTCTTCGCTGCTGAACTCGGTGTACGGGATGCCTTGCTCGGTGAAATAGTCCGAGTAGATGGTATTGGCGTAGGCTCCGAGCCTACCCTGAACGGCCTCGTAGCCCGCCCCCGCAAGGGCGAGATATACGGAGGGCGCAGGCGGGTAGTACGGCTCAGTGAAGTCGATGGTGTCGTCGCGCTGGTCGGTGATGCTCATCCCCGCGATGATGACGTCAACTCCCCTGCCACCAGGTCCGGTATCATGTCTGACCACTCGTTGAGCGCCCACTCGCAGTCCAACTTTGCGCGGCAGCACAACTCGTCGCCGACCTCTCGCTCCAGGCCATCGATCTCGCCATCGTCGTTGATGAAGTTGAAGGGGTGGTACTGTCCCTCAGTAGCAAGGCGCACGGTCTCCGAGCCGCCGTTGCACGCCAGCAACACGACGACCAGCGCGCCCAACACAGCCGCCATGACCATGAGCAGCATCTTCAGTCCGAACATGCGTCCATCCCTTGTGCCGTCTTCTGGATGTCTGCGTCTGATGACCGTGCCCGCAGGTACCGCACAGAAGCCATCTGAAAGTCCCCATAACGGAGCTTGGCAATCGCAATGTCCGTCATGGTATTCTATTCCTTTGGGACCGCCGGCTGCACGCGCTCCTTGACGCCGGGAGGCCCTATCGTTCACATCAGGAGTAGGGTATTGTAATACACAAGAACGCAATAGAAGAGAGAGCGCCCATGCCCAAGATATCCAAGGTCATCTCCCTCTCCATTCCCCCTGAGATGGCGGAGCACCTCCAGCAGGCGGTCACGGAGGACGGTCGCACCGTGAGCGAGGGCCATCCATCTCCACCTAGAGGAGAGGGAATGGTTGAAACGAGAGCGCCGCCAACGGGCCGAGGCGCGCCTGAACGAACCGGGATGAGCAAGGAGGTCAGCATGAACAAGAAACGACTGCAATCCCTTACCCCCGGAGCCCTCTATGCCAGGGTGGAACTTGGGGAGTTCGGTTTCAATCACCGAATCTAGCAACCACATAATGGGCTAGAGTCTGACCAAGACACACACTCGGAACTATCCCGCTGATACTGGCTCCAGATACGGGCAGATGAGCCGGAGTGGTCTACAACTCAAAACAAGACTTGGAGAAATGGGGCCAAATGATGACCCAAAGAGCGCCGCAAGATGAACGCAAAGCAAATCCGACCGAGTGAAGACCCACTCCAAGTCTTTATCAGCAGCCGACAGGATCCAGAAGACGAGGAAATGTCCCGTGCCAGGTCTTTGGCCATCAAAGAGGTGGACGGCTTCCCGTTGGCGAAGGTCTGGGCCTTCGAAGACGCTCCTGCTAGTTCCGAAGAGGCCCGCGACCGGTACGTCAGAAACGCAAGCGGGGCGGACATGGTGATCTGGCTCATCGGTTCAACGACCACCCCACCTATAGCCGAAGAAATAAGCGCCTGCATGAGGGCCCAAGGAAGACTTCTCGCCTTCAAGCTCCCCGCAACTGAGAGAGACGACGAGACAGAGACACTGATCCAAAAAGTGTCGAACTACGCCACTTGGAAGAAAATTGAGAACGTAGACGACCTGCCGGACCATATCAGGGCATCCTTGACTGACGAGATTCTGCGGAGGTACCGGGACCCGGCTCCAGTCAACCACGACCTGCACCTGAGGCAAAAGCACCGGGAGAGCATCGCGGATACCAAGCGCCTCTGGGCAACATTGGGAGTTCCCGAAGATATCGCCGGCGAACTCGCCGAGGACCACTCAGTTGGGCACAAACTGACAATCCCCACGACAGGAACACTGACGGTAAATGCGCGGCAAGGATCCGGGAAGACGCTGGCAGCACATCGGTTATACCAGTTAGCGCTGCTAAACCGGCTGCAGGACCATTTCGAGCCCCTGCCTGTATTTCTGAACGCACGTAACATCAGTGGGGACCTGAAGGATCATGTTGAGGGATATACGCGGGAACAAGGACCCGTCTACACCCAGAGGGTCCTGGTCATCATAGACGGTCTGGATGAAACAGGGCGCTCCAAGGCAAATCAGTTGCTCAACCAGGCGCAGTCCTACACGGAGGCAAACCAAAACGTGTCCGCGGTGATGATCACGAGGCCGTTACCTGGCCTGAACGTCACAGCCGAAGATTATGCCCTGCCTGAGTGTGGCGAGGAGGAATTTCTTTCCATAGCGTCAAGAGTCGCAGGACGCGAGGTCAAACAGTTTGAGATTCCTTTCCGGGAGTATAGGAGCCGACTTCCATTGTTCGCAACGATAGTTGGAGCGTACCTGAGACAGCCCATGCCCATATGGGGAAGGACTCCGAGTCAAATAGTCAGCGAGATGGTTCGGCAAGCGCTGGGTGACTCACTTGATGACCTCGGAGATGCCACGGAATTCTTGAAAACTCTGGCTGTGGCCTCTATCAACTCGGGAGAAAGTGTGGGTAAAGCACTTGTGACAACGAAAGCCTCCGAACAGGCTCTTGTGGCCAACTCACGAATCGTTGTGGAAGAAGGCGGCAAGTTCGACTTCACGTTGGCAATTTTCAGGGAGTGGCTCGCCGCAAGGGCTATTGTGGAGAGGTCAATCTCCTTGGAAGAGATTGAGCTAAACTCCGACAGGTGGGTAGTTCCCCTGGCCATCGCCATCAACTCGGAAGACTCGAACATCGGCCAAGAGATTATGGAGAAACTCGCCTCCTTAGATCCAGGGATGGCTGGGCTGGTACTGGAAGAGGTCAAGCATAACTGGTCTAAGGATGAAGACTCGGAATCACTCCCTCCAGGCACAGCAATGGAGATAGGCGCCAGCATCAGAAACGCCATGGAAAACTGGAAGGACGGACTTGGCCCTCTGATGCCTGCGCTGGGGATGCAGGCAAAGAGCAGAAGCGTTCCGACGCTGGGAATCGACGTACGATCAGGATGGGTCACCACCAGTTGGTACAGAGGAGACGAAGAACTTGCACCCGTAGTCCAACTTCCTAAGGATCTGCGACATCCCTATAAGGGGCATCGTGAGGGCTGGCCCAGATTGAAGTCGAGGGGCATAGAAGTCACTAGAGTCTGGCCATGGAGTATCACTCACGATGAACTATCCCAGTCACTTTCGGAACAACTGAAAGGCTTTAGCCTCGCACTGGAATTTACGTTAGGTTTCCATGAATTTGCCTATGACTTTGCTAGCTACTTGCGCAGGACCGATTTCGAGGCAAGGGGCATAGGTACTCCAACTGACTTAATTGACTACATTGATAAATGGCTACGGCATCTGGAAAGAGACCCGAGAGGCTCCGTTACGTTCGGATTCAGCGGGTATTCCTTCACGGTGCCCGAACTAGAACTATTCCGAGAGCGGGTCTCTGAACTTCTTAGGAACGGCACAGACATCCTTGTGGATCCCTGGCCACAGCCAGACAAAGAATGGCCTACGGGGAGAAGGGGAGGGATGTGGTTCGAGCGTTACACTGAAGAAAGGTTACTTCAGCGTACGAATGCAATTTTCAACGGAGCACTGCAAATCTATAACCGCATAGTAGAACGGTGGCTCCCTGCGTTCAATAAAAGGAACCAAATGAGATACATGCTACCCTTTCGAATGAGTGGTGAACTGAGATTACTGGAAGCCAGCAAACCGAACGATCGGAAAGAGGCAGTTCTCATCCACTGGAACGAATGGGTAGACGATATCGCCGACTCGGGGGTATTCATAGAAATGGGACGAAAGGAGAGGACCATCGACGACGATACTCGGAAGAGAATTCAGGCAGCCCAAGAAAAACTCATCGAACAGGGAAAACCATACTACAGCGGCTGGGGGATTCTTCATGGGTACGAGCCCAGACCAGCAACTGCCCTTGCACACGAGTGGCTGACAAACGACCTCCAAGGACTTCATTGGGCAGGTAGGTGACTGACAAGGCTCCCGTCCATAGACCAAGGCTCCTAACATAGACTCTGTGCGCTAAATCAGTTTATCTACCCATTCTGGTCACGCGTTGCAACTCACGTCCCTCAGGACTTGCTTGACAGTAGACTGCCACATGTCGCATGATACAGAGTAAGACAGGTTATGACCAACAGGCTCATCAACAGGAACACCAAGACGATCACCTTCTCCCTGCCGCCTGAGATGGCCGAGCAGGTGCAGGACGTGATGCGCGACGAGGGCCGCACCATGAGCGAGCTCATCCGCGAGGCCCTTCGCAACTACATGGAGGAGCGGGAGTGGCTCAGGACCATCCGGTACGAGAGGCTCCGCGCTCGCCATGCCGAACAGCAAGATTCACAGGGAGACTGAAGGAGGACAGCATGAAGGAGAAGCACCTACAGCCGCTAACGCCGGCGGCGCTCTACGCCAGGGTGTCCAGCGACCGGCAGGACGTGGACCTGTCCGTGTCCGCCCAACTACGGGCGCTCAAGGAGTACGCCAAGGCCAACGACTACTCCGTGGCCCGGGAGTACGTGGACGAGGCCGAGAGCGGCCGTGTCGCCGACCGGCCCCAGTTCAGGGAGATGATCGAGGAGGGCGGCAAGCCCAAGGCCCCCTTCGACGTGATTCTCGTCTGGAAATTCAGCCGCTTCACCCGCAAGCGCGAGCACGCCGTAGCCTTCAAGTCGCAGCTGCGGCGCAAGGGCATCCGCGTGGTGTCCATCACCGAGCAGGCCGAGGACAACGCCACCGGCAGGCTGCTTGAGGGAATCATCGAGAGCGTGGACGAATATTACAGCGAGAATTTGGCGCAGGAGGTCGTCCGGGGAATGAGGGAGGCCGCGTCCCGGGGCTTCTTCCTAGGCTCGAACGCCCCCTTCGGATACAGGAAGGTCAAGGTCAGCGACGGGGCGAAGGAGCGCCCCACCCTTGAGGTTGACCCGGCCACCGCCCCGGTGGTGCGGGAGATATTCGAGAAGTCCCTGCGGGGCAGCGGCCTCAAGGAGCTATGCAAGGAGCTGAACGACCGGGGCATCACCAACAGGGGCAAGCGCTGGTACAAGGGAACGCTCCACTACGTGCTGAGAAACGAGGCGTACACCGGAACCGCCGTCTGGGGCAAGAACAGCAAGGGCGAGAAGGCCCAGGACCCTGTAAGGGTAGAGGGAGCGTGGCCCGCCCTGGTGTCCAGGGAGCTGTTCGACGACGTGCAGCAGGCGATGAGCGAGCGCGCCCCGAAGGTGCAGAGGCCCGGTAGAGTGGGGAGCAAGTTCCTGCTGAGCGGGCTGCTCAGGTGCGGGGTGTGCGGCAGGCCCTACTCGGCCCAGGGAGCCAAGAGCGGCCAGTTCGCCTACTACATCTGCGGCACCCTGTTCAGGGAGGGAGCCGGGACGTGCAGCGCCCGCTACCTGAACGCTCCGAGGCTGGAGACCTTCGTGGTGGAGAAGATCAGGGAGCGGATTCTGAACGAGGAGACCATAGTGGCGCTGGTGACGCTGGTGGCCGAGGAGATCGACGCGATGGCCGGTGAGCTTTCCGGCAGGCTGGAGGTCGTCGAGGCGGAGCTATCCGACGTGAGGAAGCGGCTTGAGAAGCTCTACGAGGCCATTGAGACGAGCGAGTTGACCCTGGAGGTCCTGTCGCCCCGGATCATGTCTCTGAGGCACCGTGAGGAGCAGCTGGAGGCTGCCAGGGACGACGCCAAGACCCAGCTTGAACAGAGGAGAGTGGATCTGCCCGACACCGAGGAGATAGTGCGGTACGTTGCGGACTTCCGAAACTTCCTGAAGGACGGGACGATCCCCGAGCGGAAGGCGCTCATCCGCAATTTCGTGGAAGCAATCGAGGTCAACGGAGACGAGGCCGTTCTGACGTACACCATACCCATGCCGAACGACGGTGTGACCTCGGAATCGGCCTCGGTTCTTGATTTTGTCAAGCCCGGCCCACCATTTTTGACGGTAGACAGAACTGAGCCGTTCAGGGCCACCTTTTCGGCGGCCCTTCCCGGTATCAGGGAATCGTCCGGCATGGGCACGGTGTAGCGCATCAGGGCGTCTCCGGGCATGACGACGATCTCCTTGACGAAGGACTCGATGAAGGCCCTGCGCTCGGTCAGCTCGCTCTCGTTCAGGAAGTCTCTCATGTCCTTGGCGTAGGCGGTGATGGTCTCCACGTCGTCCAGGACGGCCCTGCGGTCGGCCAGGATAGCCCTCGCCTCCGCCGCCGCGTCCTCCAGGCGCTCCTGCCGGTCCCGGTGCTCCTTGATGCGGCCTGCGGCGTCGGCCATGTCGATGTCGGTCGTCTCGATGACGTGCCAGATGCGGCCCAGCTTCCGCTTCACGTCCTCAAGCTCATCCTCGACGGTCTGAAGCCTCTTGCGCTGCTCCAGGGCCACGCCGTCCATCTCCTCGTCCACCACCTTCACCAGCTCGGTGATGCTGCTCTCGGTGAGGATGTTGGAGCGAATCTTTCCCACCACCAGCTCCTCGAAGCGCCGGGCGTTTAGCCTGGGGGTGTCACAGGCGTCCTTGCCCCGCTTCATTATGGACTGGCAGACGTAGTAGGCGAACTGTCCGCTCTTGGCGTCCTGGCCGCTGAGCGCCCTGTTGCACGCCTTGCACTTGACCAGTCCGCTGAGCAGGTAGGTGCTCCCGACCCTGCGGGGGTGCGCCCTCTTGGGAGCGCGGGAGCGCATCAGCCGGTTCACGCGGCGGAAGCGGGTCTTGGAGACGATGGAGGGGAACGCCTTCTCCACCCGCACCGGCTCATCCTTGCCCTTGCCCTTCGCGCCCCAGACCAGGGCGCCCGTGTAGACCTCGTTTCTGAGGATGAAGTGGATGCCGTTCTTGGACCAGAGCTTCCCCGCAGGGCTGGCGATGCCCTCGTCGTTGAGGGCCTGGGCGATTTTCAGCATCCCCGTTCCGGCCTCGGCCATGTCGAAGATGCGCTTGACCACGCGGGCCGCGTCGGGGTCGGGTTCCAGGGTGGGCCTCTTCTTGGGTCCGTCCTGCACCATGACCCTGTTGTAGCCGTAGGGCGTCCTGCTGGCGACCCAGAAGCCCCTGGATGCCGCCTCCCGCATCCCCCGCGTAACCTCCTGGGCAAGATTTTCGCTGTAAAATTCGTCCACGGACTCGATGATTCCCTCAAGGAGCTTGCCGGTGGGGGTGTCATCGGCCTGCTCGGTGATGGACACCACCCGGACGCCCTTGCGCCGTAGCATGGACTTGAAGGCGACGGCGTGCTCCCGCTTGCGGGTGAAGCGGGAAAACTTCCATACCAAAATCTCCCGGAAGGGAGCGTTGGTCTTGCTGGCCGCGTCGATCATCTTGCGGAACTCGGGGCGGTCGGCGATGCGACCGCTCTCGGCCTCGTCCACGTACTCGCGGGCGACGATGTAGCCGTTCTTGCGGGCGTGGTCCCTGAGCGCCCTGAGCTGGGCGGCCACGGACAGGTCCACGTCCTGGCGGTCGCTGGAGACCCTGGCGTAGAGGGCTGCGGGGGTGTAGTCGGCGTTCTGGTTCATGGGTGCCTCCTCCTTGCTCATTCCTGTTCGTTCCTGCGGGCCTTCGCCCGTTGGCGGCGCTCGTGCCGCAGCCACTCCCGTTCGTCCATGTACAGGCGGATGGCGTCTCGGAGGAACTCGCTCACGGTGCGGCCCTCCTCGTCGACCACCTGCTGCACCTGCTCCGCCATCTCCGGGGGCATTGAGAAGCTGATGACCTTGGACTTTCTGGGCATGGACTCTCTCTCTTTTTTGCCTTCCTGTGTATTACAATATCATACTCTTGTCATGAACGCAACGGCCGGGCGTCTGTAAGAGGGCCTCCAAATCGGGTAAAATGGGATGGTAGAAATAGCAATGGAGAGGCTTCCCTATGGGGACATTCAAGTGGCCGCTGCGGATTGCCAGCATGGACGGCCAACAGGCCCGGGACATAGAGGCGACGGTGGACACCGGCGCATCGTTCACGACGCTTCCCTCGAACCTTCTCCGCGAGTTGGGTATCGAGGCCACGGGCAAGCGCCGGTTCCTGCTGGCGGACGGGCGTCGCATCGAGATGGACTACGGCCAGGCGTGGGCCACGATAGACGGGGAGAGCGTGGTCACCATCGTGGTCTTTGGAGAGGACGAGGCCCCTCCGCTGCTGGGGGCCTACACTCTGGAGGGTCTGGCCTTGGCGGTGGACCCGGAGGCTCAACGGCTGGTCCCCACTCACATGATCCTGTACTAGGACGTTGCGGCGCTGGCCGCGTGCCTTCTTCCCGCACATCTCAGTCTCCCGGCTCCTGCGGGGGTCATCAGTCCTCCTCCTCGGCGTCGTCGTCTACGGTGAGGGAACCGGCCCCGTGCTTTCGCATGTAGGAGCGGATGGCGACCCTTGCCCAGATGCGCAGGCCCTTGCGGATGAGCCTCCGCTGCTCCGGGGTGTAGGACACCTCCGGGGCGTCCTCGCCCGTCTGCTCCTCTCCGTTGCTTTGGTTCTTTCCGGTGGTATCTTTCATGGTGCATAGTCGCAGCGGCGAATCGGTTGGGCCGCTGGCCTCTCGTTTCAGGTCTGTGACAGGCCGCCTGCGCCGACGGAAGGGGCGAGCGCAGGCGGCGTCGGTTCCGGCCCCGCCTCGCCGCCGTTGCGCGGTGCGCCCGGCGGGGCCATTCGTCTAGCTAACGTCCTCGAAGAGGGTCATCTGAAAGCCGTCGCCCATGAGGATCTGGACGCCTCCGGGGACGCGGCTGGCGAAGCGCAGGAGGGAGAGCATGGCTCCCCCGCCGGGCTCGACGCCCCTGCGCCACCTGCGCAGCTGCTTGGGGTCCACGCCGAGGGCTCTGGCCATGCCGCGCCAGGAGAGGCCGCTGGCCTCCTTGAGGCGCACGAGGCACCGGGGGAAGTCCTCGGGGAAGACGCCGCTCTCTATGGGCAGCGCCAGGTCTTCGAGGGTGGTGTGGTGCGTGGTCCCGTTGTGACGGGACGGGTCGTTGAAGTTGTTCATTGCTACTCCTCCAATCTGAATAGGTCTCCGAACTCGGTCAGTTCCAGGGCCTTGAGCATCCGGCGGCGGATGCGACCGGAGGGCGAGCGCCCCGTGTTGACCAGCATCGAGACGTAGCCGGGGCTGACCCCGATCTCCCTGGCGAGCCAGTTCTGGGAGCGGTTCAGCAGAGCGAGCCGCTTCCAGACGGCCGCCGTATCGAGCCGGACAACAGTCCGTCCTCCGCGCCTCCGGGGGCCTTTCGATTGGTTGGCGTCTTTATGTTTCATATCTTCCCGTCCCTCGTCTTTCATTGAGGCGGCAGGGCCTGGGTCGAGTTCCAGTCGCCGGGGGAGCGCCATGCGCGTCCCAGCGGCCCCAGGGCGTCGGTGGCCTCCCTGTGGGACACCCACAGGGGCACGTTGACTCTCGATTCGTGCGTCTCCTCCCGCGCCACGCGCAGGAAGTGGGTGGCGGCGATGTCGTCGTCGAAGACGACCAGGACCGCGGGTCTCGCGCCGTGGTCGTCGGTGGGCCTGTGAGATGAGTAGTAGCGCAGATACGGAGCGAGACGCTCCGACATGGTTGATGGCCGCACGGCGCGGCGCTCCCACTCCAGGAAGAAGGGCCAGGTCGTCTCTTCCCTTCTGAGCACGCCGAAGGCGTCGGGGTTGACGGCGCGCGCCCGGTCGTCGTGCCGGAAGTGGCGGGAGGCCCTCCTGGGCGGGTCGAGCTGGACGACCTCCCACCCCAGGAGGGGGGCCTGGGCGGTGAGCGCCGCCAGGAACCCGTGGACGGCGGCGGTGTGCTCCATGTTCCTGAGAAGCTGGCGGCTCCTGCCGCCGGACAGGTTGCGCCACTCGAAGGGGGCGTCGGGGTCCTGCGGGGCGATGCTCCACCGTCTCCTAGCCAGGACTACGGAGGTGCGGTCCCTGCGGGCCAGCAGCGCCAGCCCCCGGTCGGTGAGGGCCAGCCGTCCGCCCCTGTCGCGGTGGCGGGCCGCTAGGCCGAATCCTTCTAGGGGTATGACGACCTGGGACGCCCTCTGGGGCGTCACGCCCATCAGCCCGGCCAGCTCATCGAGGGCGGTCCAGGGCCAATCGGATATCAGGTCCAGGGCGCGCTTCTCGGCGGAGCTGAGGGTGACGGGCAGCATGTGGTCGGGGATGTCCGCCGCCGCTGCCCTGCCGGAAAGGTCGGAGGGCGCGTCGGCCCGTCCGGGTTCCGGCTCGTGGGGCAGCCCGCCTCCGGGGGCCGCCCGTTCCAGCTCGTAGCGCAGGGAGATGTCGGCGCTGATCTCCGAGGGCGTCCATATCCGCTCGTCCGCCCCGGCTCGCACCACCTCGCGTTCCACGGCGAGAAGGGCCGGCACGTCGATGTTCGACAGCACCCTGCGGGCGTGCCTGAGCCGCACGTCGTCGGCCATGAGGATGAGGAGCGTTCCGGGGATGGGGCCGCCTTGCAGCCGCCTGAGCCGCCCGGAGAAGCCCGACCTGTCGGCGGTGAGTCCCTGCCGGACGATGCCCACGGTCCTCCCGTCGGGCAGCGTCATGGCGGCGTCGAGGGGGATGGAGCGGTACCAGCGGAACCGGATGGGGTAGGCCACGTCCGAGACGGCGGAGGCCAGGTGATATATGACGGCCACGGCGTCGAGGCGCTCCATCAGGCTGCGCCGCCACTGGGCGGACACGGGATGGGAGCGCACCAGCTCGTCCAAAGCCATGCCCTCTTCTTCGGCGAGCCTGCGCAGGCCGGATTCGGTGAGGTGGAATCTGCGGGCCTGGGGGACCAGCTCCGTGGCGTGGAGCACGGAGGCGCAGAGGCCGGAGGCTTCCAGCCTCTCGACAGCCTCGTAGACCGCGCCCCTGGACCGGCCGGTGACGGCGACCATCTCCGTCCTGTCCAGGAAGGGCATGGACGCCAGGGCGCGGAGCAGCCGGGCCTCGCATCCTTCGGGTCTCATTCCCCGGCCTCCTCTCCCTGCTCGTCTTTTTCGAGGTCGTCTATGCCCTTGCGGTAGTCGTCCACCTTCCTGTGGCCGTCGGCGTCGCCGTAGTCCACCCGCCTGTGGGAGACCGTGTATGCGGAGGCGGCCTCGCGGATGCGGTCGGCGACGGCGGCTTCTCCCTCCTCGGGCTTTCTGACCATCATCGAGAAGGCGGGCATCCGCTCCTTGCCCACGGTGGCGCGGACGTAGCAGTGGTGGACGGGCAGCGAGGTGATGTCGTCCTCGGTCACGCGCTCCTTGCCCAGCTCCCACACCAGCGTCCTGGCGTCGTTGCCAGCGACCTGGAAGACGGCGAGGCAGCCCACGTTGGCCAGGAGGGTGTCGCGCATGGTGCGGGAGAGGTCGTCCAGCTTGGCGAGGCTCTGGGTGGCGAGGACGAAGGACGCTCCGAACTTGCCCAGCTCGGAGAGCATCGACTCGTAGTCCACGCCGGGCATCGACTGCATCTCGTCCACCACCACCAGCGCGCCCCGCCGCTCCCTGAGCGTCACGCTTCCCTGCTCCCGGATCACCGCGTCCACGAGGTTGAGGAGGGACGCGCCCACCAGGGCGGCCACGTCCCTGCCGACGACTCCCTGGGCGGTGGAGACGAGCAGGACGCCGCCGTCGTGGATCGTCTTTCGCAGGTCGATGGTGGAGCGGCGCTGGCCCAGGATGGCCCGCGCCCGCTTGGAGGAGGCGTAGTAGGAGAGGCGGGTCTGCACGGGCGCCAGGGCCTCGGCCCTGTACTGGCGGTGCCAGCTTCCGAAGTCACGCGCCCACCACTCAAGCAGATAGGGGTCGGAGACCTTCTTGAGCACGTCCTTGCGGAAGGGCTCGTCCGACAGGAGCTTGAGGCCGTCGAGGATGGTGTACTGCCTGTCCGCCTCCACCTGCTCGTTGGCCTCGTGAAGGGTCTTCACCGTCTGTTCGAGGATGGACTGCATCCTCGGCCCCCACTGCTCCCAGAGGCCCTTGGCCACGCGCACCACCGAGTCGGCGGTGCGGTCCCGGTCGGCGAAGACGCGGGTGTCCAGCAGGTTGATGCCGGGGGAGCGGGTCTCGTCGGACAGGTCGATGAGCCGCACCCTGCCGACGAGGGACTCGGGGACGTGTTCGAGGATGCCTGCCACCAGGTCGGTGTGGGGGTCTATGACCACGATGGCGTCGCCGTCCCTGCCCTCGGCCTTCTCCCTCATCTTGTGCGTGACGAGGTGGTGCATGAGGGTGGACTTGCCCATGCGGGTGCGTGCGACGTAGAGGTGGTGACGCCGGAGCAGGTCTGCGGGGAAGCGGATCTCCCTCTTCGCCCCTGCGGTGGTGTCTCCCACCAGCGCGCCGCCCCTGACGCCCTTCGCCGAGGGGCTGAGCGCCCTCGCGCCGGAGCGCTCCACCAGGGGCGTCTCGTCGCCTGCTCCGGGCGGGTGCCAGAGGCAGGCCGCCTCGCGGACTCCCAGGACGCTGCGCCTCCCGAACAGTCCGGGGCCTGCCGGGTGCAGCATGTCCGGGTTGGGGACGGCCGGCTTTACCTTCCCCACCTTGAACCGCGCCCCTGCGGGGTTGTCGTAGTGGCGGTAGGCGGCGGCAACCGTTCCCAGAAGCTCCCTGGCCCGCTGCGGCTCGGCGTCCGCGGGCACGACGGCGACGACCTGAAGCTCGGCGTCGAAGGCGATGCGGGAGACCTTCTCCTTGATGAGCAGCGGGTCTTCCACCCGCTTGCGGGCCTTCTTCCAGCGCCACCATCCCCAGCCGCCTGCGGCCAGCCCCAGGACCGTTCCTGCGCCAAGGAGCGCCGCCTTCCATATCTCCCCGTCCTGCACCCACAGGTAGCCCTTGAGGGCGGCAAGCGCGCCCAGGCCGAGGACGGCCATCGTCACGCCGTCCATCTGCAACGGCTTGGTCTGGTAGGTGTAGGCGGGCTCCCTCGGCTCCATGCCGGGCCGCTTGTGGGCCTTCTCCATGTGGGGCTGCGACCAGTCGGGACCCAGGGAGCGCAGCAGCAGACGCGCCACCACGCGCTCCCTCTCGTGGAGGGCCGACAGAGCGCCCATCAGGGCGATGAGGGGGTCCGAGCCGGGGTCGAGCAGGTCGTCGTCCCTGAAGGTCCTCAGGGGGACGTACTCCGGGCCGTCGGCCCGCAGCGTGATCGACCACGCCTGCTCGCCCTCGTCGAGGCGCAGGGGATCGTCCTCCGGCTCCACCTTCTGGATGCGCGCCTGGGGGTAGTGGGCCGAGAGCTGGCCCCGCACCACCTGGTCGTCCAGGCAGCGGGCCATCAAAATCACGCCGTCCACGTCCCCGGCCAGCTCCAGGGAGAATGGTTCGGGCACCGCGATGGACTGGAGGAGGTTCTCCACGCCCAGCAGGGTGCGCTCCCCGGCCCTCGGCGGCGTCACCGCCAGCAGGACGGGGCCTTTCTTCTCTTTGTCGTCTCCAAACAGGATGTTCTTCGGGTTCAGCTTCAATGCTCTACTCCTCTCTATTGGCGTTCTCTCTGCGTGTCCGTCGTTGCGTTCTCTACCTGTGCTGGCCCGGCCGCCACTCGATGACCGCCGTCTCCTCCGGGGTCGCCTCGATGCGGACGGGGAAGCGGTTGCCCTTCGCCAGCAGCAGGCCGTCTCCGCGCGGGCACGAAAGCAGCCAGCGTTGGAGGTCTTCGGGCAGGTCGAAGGCGTCGCCGACGGTGCTTATGGCGGCGGCGTCCTGCTGGAGAAGCAGCTTGAAGGCGGCGTTCTGGAGGAGCGCCCTGCCGGAGTGTCCGGTGATGGTCCTGGACGTGTCCTCGGAGAGAAGGTCCTGCACGTCCTGGGTGATGAACTGCAACCCCAGGCGGTGCTTCCTGGCCCGCTTCGCCATCGACACCATGAAGGCCGCGCCCTCGGGGTGCTGCATGATCGACCACACCTCGTCCACGACCAGCAGGCGGGGCTTGGGGTCCTGGGCGGCGGCGGCCCACACCGTCTCGGTGCAGACCATCGCCGCTGCGGGCCGAAGCTCCGGTTCGAGCAATCGAAGGTCGAAGACCGTGACCAGGGCCTCGTTGCCCAGCAGGTCGTCGCCCTCGTCGGAGAGCAGGTGGCGCAGGCTGCCGGTGGCGAAGGGCCTGAGCAGGCGGGCCAGAGCCTGCCCCGAGCTCGATTCGGGGTCTCGGTCTCCCGCCTCGCTCTCTTGCAGATATGCGTAGAAGTCTCGGAAGCCGGTGCGCTCGCGGGGTTTGGCGTAGTAGCCCGCCAGGGCGTGGTCGAGGGAGGCCCTTCGCTCCGCGCCGAGGCTCTCTCCCACCATGACCTCGATGAGCCTGCGCAGGCTGCCGATGCGCTGGAGCATCTCCTCTGAGTCTCCCTTGTCGATGACGAAGGGGTTCATGCCCTCGCCCGGCACTCCGGGGGACAGCACCCTGCCGCCCGCTGCGCGGGCCATGTCCGCGTACTCGCCCTCCGGGTCGATGACGTAGGCGGTGACGCCGCGAGTGATGCCGCGCAGCACGCCGAGCTTGGTTGCGAAGCTCTTGCCGCTGCCCGACCGTGCGAGGACGGCGGTGTTGGCGTTCAGGTGGGTCCCGTCCCAGGGGTCGTAGACCACCGGGGAGCAGGCCCGCATGTCGATGCCGTAGAGGGTGCCGCTCCGGGTGTCCAGGTCCGGGGGCGAGAAGGGGAAGAGACGGGCGATGCTGGACGTGTCCAGCGTCCGCCACTCGGCCACGGCGTTCAGGGCCAGGGGCAGGGTGGACAGGATGCCCTCGCGCTGGCGGAAGGCCAGGTTGTCCAGCTTGCCGAGGGTGGCGGCGAAGTGGGCCTTCGCCCGCTGGGTCATCTCCTTGAGCGCCGCCTCGTCCTTCGCGTGAAGGGTCACGGACAGGGACGCATGAAACAGCCT
This sequence comes from Dehalococcoidia bacterium, assembly GCA_965218945.1. Classification (GTDB taxonomy): domain Bacteria; phylum Chloroflexota; class Dehalococcoidia; order Lucifugimonadales; family UBA2985; genus DAOUJW01. Next base: position 374,184 of record OZ244718.1, on the reverse strand, counting down.
CTCCCTGCCCCGCTGCACCTCGTCCCTCAGCCGGGTGATGTCCTCCAGGGCGATCTCCGCCTCGGGGGACATGGTGCGGCCGCGCTTGAAGGACAGGGACTGGGCCGACTCGAAGCGCACCTTCTGCCACTCCAGCGTCCTCGCCGCCTGCTCAGCGGGTATCGGGCCGACGTGGACTGACAGGTCCATCGGCGCTCCCGCCGCCATGAGCCCTTGCAGGAAGCCGGGGGCCAGCGACCGGGGCCACTTGCCCAGGTGAAGGGAGCGGACGAGGCTCTCGCCAACGCGCACGTCGCGTCGGTTGACCTCCACCTCGACGGGGGCGTCCTCGTCGAACTCGGAAGGTGAGCCGCCCAGTGCGGCCGATACGAGCATCATCCGAAGCTGGCGGCCTCTGAGGGTATGGACGGACAGCCCGGCCCTTGCCAGCAGGCCGCGCAGGTCGTCGATGCGGGCCGCCTCGCACACGGCGTAGAAGCGCCGGTCGAGGATGCCGTCGCGGGCCTCAAGGTCGGTCAACAGACGCCGTAGGGACTCGGCGGCGGCCCTCGTCTGCTGGGGAAGGTCGGCGGGCTGGGCCTGTTGCAGCTTCTCCCGCATCCCTGCCAACCGCGGCGGGTGCTGCCTTATGAGGAGCTGCGCCGGGAAGTCCAGGGCGTTGAGCGCCCCGGCGAAGGCCCCCAGCTTCGGCTCGTCGATCTCAAGGCCCATCACCTCGCACACGCCGAGCTTCACCCCGTCGAGGCGCACCGGGCCGTCGTCGTCCAGGTGGGACAGCATGAAGAACAGGGGCAGCTCGGGGAGCGGCTTGGGGACCGGAGTCGTTGTCTCAGTGCTCTGCGGGTTGGCCGGAAGCCTCTCTTCCGGCGTCTCCTGCGAAGCGCCGGTCTCCCTCGTTGCGGTCTCCGTTCCTCGCCTTGTGATTCGTTCAAGCAGCTTCTTCAATTCGCTCGTTTCCTTTGCTCTATGGGGTTGGAAAGGATGGGATGACGCCGCTGCTCAGCAGGGCGGCCACGCCCTTGGCCGACAGCACCAGGACCAGGCCGACCACCGCCATGACGGCGGCGGCCTTGGCCCGGCCGCCGCCGCGCTCCTCGCCTCCCTCGGCCATCAGGACGAATCCCGCCCAGACGATGGCGAAGACGGCGAGTCCGGCGGCGGCGTAGGACATGGCGGTGAGCACGCGGTCGAACTGCTCCAGCATCGTGTCGTGCTCCTCCGGCGCAGCCCCCGTGAACACGAGGGCCGCGCCGGTGAGAATCAGCAGGGTCGCGGCGCGTCTCACCAGGGCCACTCCCAGCCCAATTGGTCGAACCAGCCGCGCAGCCCGTCGGCGGGCTCCTGTTCGGCGGGCGGGTCCTCGGGCTCGGGCTCCGGCAGGACAAGGACGGCGAAGGGGTCGTCCGATCCCACGGCGGACGCGAGGCTTAGTTGCTCCTCGCGGCTGCCGGTGACCGGCTCCCGCTCCACCGTCTCGGCCTTGACGTGCTCCTTGTGCAGGACCTCCACCGTCACCTCCCTGGCGATGGTGGCGCTGGGGACGTAGGCGTAGGCCGTTGCGGTGGCGGACGCCGTGGCGCCGTCCTCGCAGGTGGCCGTCGCCGTCTCACTGTCGGAGTCGCTGTCCCCTGGGCGATGGAGGTGCACGGTCCTGGTGACCTGCTCCGTCCGCTCAGGGTGGTGGGTGAGCACGGTCAGCGGGGGGATGGGGATGCGGAGGCTTGCCTCCAGGCTCACGTCCACGGTCACGGAGTGAATCGCCTCGCCCGCGGGCACGCCGAGCCGGAAGCTCGTCTCGCCGTTGGGGACGAAGGGGACGCTGGTCTGCGATGCTCCCGCCGCTGCCGAGACCGTCCCCGTGATGGCCGTCACCTGGGCGTCCATGAGCGCGGTCTCGGTGGCGCTCTCGTGTCCGGCTACCGTCTGCAGCTCGACGGCCTCCTCGACGGCGGCGGCGCACTCGGACTCGACGACTCCGCTGACCGCTCCGGGCGTCCAGCCCAGGGAGGTCACGCGAAGGCCGCACAATTCCCCCTCCACGACCGGAAGCGGGAAGGGAAGCTGTGCTTCCTCGAAGGTCAGCGCCCCGGCCTGACCGAGGGTGTCCTCCCAGGACACGGTGAAGGACGGCGCGGGACCGTGGAGGGGGAGCGAGTAGTCGATGCGCTCCCCCTGGGCCAGGGTTGCCGAACCCCAGAAGCGCAGCCACGCGCCCTGCGGCCCACCGAAGGCCCGCACCCGGATGTCCAGGGCGGTTGCGGCCCGCAGGGTGACGGCGGCCCGGTCGCCGGAGACGGTGAGGGCCTCGACGAATATCCTCCGTCCGGGGACGGGCTCGTCGACCTCGAAGTCGATCTCGTCCCGCCAGTGGTCGTCGGCCAGGGCCGACTGCGGGACGGCCACGACAGCCGCCATCAGGACGGCCAGGGCCACGACCGGAATCCAGCCCATGCGGGGCTTCCGATTCCTCGTCTCCAGCGTCTCGGCCCTGTGCTCTTGGCCGTGGTGGTTCCCCCCGTCCTTCCCCCTGCGCTTGCCGAACCAGCGCATGCGCCCATTGCGGCGCTCCTTGTTCTTGCGGGTCTTCCTGTTCTTGCGCAGCCTTCCCAGCCCGCGCCCGACGCGTTTCGCCATCAGGCTCACGGGGCCGGGGCCGCTCTTCACCGGCTGCGCCGGCGCGGGCGGCTCGCTTCTCGCCAACTGAGCGATCTGCCCGGCGTAGAGCCGCGCCCCCAGCCGGTACTTCAGCAGGTCGGCGGCCACCAGGGGCAGCCGCCGACCGCCTATCTTGCCCACGACCATCGCCACGCCGACCAGTCCGAAGACGACGGCCAGGGCCATGCGCACCTCGGACGGGCCGACGGGGGCGTAGCGGTAGGCCCCGTAGGACAGGGCGCACACGGCCACCACCGCAACGACCTGCGGGAAGGTGAACCCCAATAGCACCCGGTCCTCGGCCTGGACGTGAGTCGGTACCTCGTGTTCTCTCATGTCTTTTTCCTCCCTTCTCACGTCCGCCTAGCCGTCGCCGCCGGCGTCCGGCGCTTCGGGTTCGGGCAGCACGTCGTCGATGTCGATTCCCGGGTCCACGACGGCGTTCATCACCAGTTCCACCACGCCGTAGGCGACCAGGGCCAGGACGATGCCCGCCAGGGCGGTCATCATTGCGCTCTTGCCGCGCTCCATCTGGTGGGGCGCTCCGCTGGCCGTGAGGTACAGGTACGCGCCGTAGATGAAGAAGCCGACGCCTATCGCTCCCACGACGCCCAGCAGGATTCCCACCAGGTTCGATATGGTCTGAGTCAGCTGTTCCATTCCTTCTTTCTCCTCTCTCGATTCGAGTGCTTTGCTCGTCTCTATCGGTCGGTGTCCGTAAGCTCCGTTTAGCTGCACATCTCTCCGCCTCCGTCGTGGTATTGCGGCTACTCGCCGCTGCTCCTGGGCTCGCCGCCGCCGTCTCCCCCGCCTGCCGATGGGGTCGCCATCGAAGCCGCCGAGCTGAGGCCGCTGGCGGCGGCCGAAACGCCCGCGCTGGCCGCCATCGCTCCCACCGCCATGCCTCCCGGCCCTCCCGCCGCGCCGCCCGCCACCAAGCCGATGGTCCGGGCCGAACGCATCAGCGACGAGGGCAGGTTCATGCCGAAGTAGAGCATCGAGAGCCAGGAGTCGAAGGTGCCGTGATTGCCGAGCATCGACGGGACGCGGGTTGCCATGTAGACGAAGGCCAGGGACATGAGCAGCTTCCAGATCAGGTCCTGCACCGGCTCGAAGGCGGCGATGGCGGCGAACTCCTTCAGGAAGCCGAACCCAAGCGCCAACGCGATGAGCTGGATGGCCTGCTGGAACACCGTCGTCATGAAGAGCCTGAGCCAGTGGCGGCCCCATCCCGCCGTGTGGGGCAATATCCACAGCCCCAAGGCGATGGGGGCCAGGGCCAGCAGGATGTCGATGAGGGCCAGGCGCAGCACCATCTGCACGATCACGTAGAGGACGAAGAAGCCGTAGACCAGGTAGAGGACCGCCAGCAGCAGGGCCATGCCCACGCTCCCGGCGTTGACGGCGGTAAGCAGAGTGCGGAGGGTGGAGCGCAGCAGGTCTCCGGGGGTGACGTCGAGGGAGACGGCTATGAACCCGGACACGGCGTCGGCAACGTCCAGGACCAGGGCGCACCACCAGAGGGACGATGCGGCGGCCACGAGGCCGAGCACCAGTCGGGGCACCATCTCCCGCCAGCCCGCCTGACGGGTCCCCAGGTGCTCGGCCATGATGAAGCTCAGCCCCATCCAGCCGAGGATGACGACGAGGGCGCCGGAGGTGATGGCCCAGACGACCATCCACGCCTGGCGCACCAGGTCGTTGGCGTAGGTGAGGTCGGGAGGGGTGCCGGTGAGGATGTCGCTCATCTGCCGGGTTCCCTCCGGCAGTTGTCGGCGTCCTCGCCGCTGGCCCGCTCAACGACGCCGCAGAGGGTCCCGTGGACTCCCTCGACCACCCATCCGGCGAAGGCCCTCGCCCACCGCGCCGGGCTGAGCGCGGACAGGATCTTGTCCCAGATGCGCCCCGGCTGGTGGATGGGGACGACGGCGTAGAACTCGCCCCTCCTGCCGTCCTCGGCGACGGCCAGCATCACCAGCAGGTACGCCCGGTCGCGGTCGAGCTCGGGGTGCTCGTCCAGGTCGGGGTACTCCCAGGAGTATTCCCAGCCGTCGCTCCGCTTCTTCTCGCCCCCCTTGACCCGGTACATGGCGCTTATCCAGTCGCCGGTGTCGGCGTCGCGGACGGCGTAGAAGAGGTCCACGATCTTGCGGTCGAAGACGGGGCGGGCGACGAACTCGCCGCCGCCCTTGCGCTCCACGAACTCCCGCTCGGCGTTGACGAGGGTCAGCTCGCTGCCGGGCGGGGCTTGGGCCAGCGCAGGGTTGCTCGTTGGAATGGCCACCAGCGCCGCCAGTAGCAGCGCGGCTGCCAGGGGCAGAAGCCGCCTGATAGACCTGGGTTTCGATTTCAGCGCCAAGATGTTCACCTCCCTGCGGTTTGCTGCGGTTCACCGGACCGCGGCATTCGCAAAAGAGTGTGAACAAATCAAACGAGAAAAAAGACCTCCCATAGGGCCGCGCACTTCTGCGCGCCCTCATAGGCCCGCTCCCCCATAGGGCCGCGCACACTTGCGCGCCCTTATAGGCCCTCTTTTTTTCGGCTCCCGTCGTGCAGTATTGGGGGTGTACAGGAAAAGGAGTTTTGTACCGGAGTGGTGCATGTGGGTCATTTCCTACCTGGAAGGTGGTACATCTCCCCCCCTACAGGAGGGTAATCAGTGAACACTTTGTGAAAGGGCCGGTTCCGGTCGGCTGGTACAAGGCGCACCTTTGAATGGGCCATTTTGTGCCACCGCCGGTGCGGGGCCTCTGGCACATAGCCCCTTCCTGAGTGGCCCGTTTTTGTGCCAGGGGTCGAGAGGGGCCGGAATCGGGGTCGGAGGCTATGGTCGGGTCGAGAGAAGGAGGATGAGCCATGAGAACCACGGAGCACGGCATCGAGAAGAGCAGGGACGTGGAGAACGTGCACCACATGCGGCTGATGACGCTGCTGCAAGAGCTGGTGCGGGAGAAGGGCTACAGAGGCGCGGCGCGGGTGCTGGAGTTGGACCGGCGGACGGTGACCACCTGCGCGACGACCGGGAGGCTGTCCCGGCGGGCGCGTCACGCCCTGGAGCGTGCGTTGCAGGAGGGCGTCGGGTCGGCGGCGGCGCGTCAGCGGGAGCGCAACGACGGGCTGGAGGAACGGGTCGAGGCGCTGGAGAAGGGGCTGGCGAGCGAGGTGGATGCGCTGGGCAAGGAGATGCGCAGGAGGATGGCAGCCGTCGAGGGCGTAGTCCAAGCCCGTCCACGAAGCGAGACCCAGGGGACCGGGGCCGGTCATGCCGGCGCCGGTCCCTCCCAGCCGGGTTCAGGCGAATCGGAGGCCGGTGCGCCGGACGGCGGAAGGAAGCCTGCGTCGAGGCCCAGGGTGCGGCGGGAGTACCCCGACCTGGTGACGCGGGAGCCCGCCCCCGACGACGCGGATGTGTTCGGCGACGCCTTTCCGTTGGTCGTCGAGTGGCGGGGGCTGAAGGACTCGCACTCCACCAGGGGCAGGGGCCTTGCGTGGCTGGCGGAGAAGGAGCGCCTGCTGACGGTGGAGCTGACGCTGCTGGAAGAGCACGACATGACGCTACCCCCGGAGAGGCAGCCCCTCCGGGGCCTGGACCGGAGCGGGCAGACCAACTGGCGCAGGACCGCGCTCTTCGACACGCGGAGAGCGATCAGAAAGCGGGAGCTTCTGAACAGGCTGAGCCTCGGACTGTTGTGGCGGTAGCCGGTCCGGGCGGTCACGGGGTTGTCATTTAACTTTTGTGAACGATTTGGCGGCAGTTTCGGCAAAGGGGTCTCCCCGGCCCTCTCCTGCGGCGTCGTGCGCGGCGATAATGACCTCACTGTTTGGCTTTCTCCAAGGTTTCCCGCCATAGAAACCTGGGTGCGTGATCTCCCTGTTGCACGGGCATGACCGTAGAGTCGCCCAAGAGGGAATGCTGCTGAAGCGGAGTTTGACGTTGGTCCTTCGCAGGCAGCGCGGATCGAACCGGCGGATTTGACGTAGCTCTCCGTCCTCGGTCCAGTCCTGCGGGTCGGAGTTGACGTTGGTCCTTCGCCCGCTGGACACCCGTCCGGCGCGTTGGAGTTGATCGCTTCACACGTCGGGCACCGGTCTGGCGGCTGGGGTTGATCGCTTCTCCCGCTGGACTCTGGTTCGGCGCTTGGAGTTGATCGCTTCTCCCGCTGGACACCTGGGACGGAGCGCTCCCCGCGCCTCGTCCTCCACAAGTCGGTCGGAGTGCGTCTGTCGCCCCGACCGGCTCCTCATGCCCGCGGCATGGCTGACACGCAGCCGGGCCGCACCTTCGACACGCGCCGGTCTGCCGATGAAAGCAGGCTGGCCGCTTCACGTCTCGCAGCTCTCACGGACGTTCTGCGCCCTGGGCGAGCTGCGTCCTCTCCCATGCGCTGGTCTGCGATGAGGTCGTAGGACAGCCGCTCCCTTCGTAGCAGCTCCCCCGGAGTCGATTCCCCCAACGAATCACCCTGGGCCGAGCTGTGTCTTCTCTCACCCCCACTCCGTCTCCCGCGTCCGGCATCCGACCGTGGGCGGAGTGCGTCCAGCGTCAACCAGTCCGATCAAGCACGGCCCGCGCCACGGATGTCTGCACGGGTCACAACAACGGCAAGGAGGAGTCTATGCACCCGTAACGAGGCCCCGTCGTCAGCGGCGATAGGGCCTCCGGCTCTCACCACACATCCCCATCCACAAGGGTCGGCTCGTTCGTTCGAGGCGGCCCTTCTTCTTTGCCCGCAGGCGGGCGCACGTCAAAGGCAACACAACACAACAGAAGGAGGACGGACCGATGACGACGGCAACGATGGCAACCGGAACGACGACGAGGACGGCGGAGAGCGAGCTCAGGGCTGCTGCGAGGCGGCGGGGGGTCACCATGAAGGAGCTCGCGGCCATGATGGGCGTGAGCGCGGGCTACCTGTCGCAGTTTGCGAACGGGGGCAGGCAGTGGACTCCCAAGATGCGCCAGAAGGTCGCGGCTGTGCTGGGAGAGGTCCCCGGACAGGGGACCGTCTACCGACAGGGCGGCGTCGTGACCGGCGAGAGCAGCTTCATCCGGGAGCGCGCCCGCGAGATGGGCATGACCATGCGGGACCTGGCCGACCGCGCCGGGGTGTCCTACGGATACATGTCGGGGGTGGCCCGTGGCCGCGTCAACATGGGTGTCAAGGTACAGACCCGGATCGAGTCGGCGCTCAAGGCCCCGGCCAAGATCGCTCCCGCACGGTGCGCCAACCGCCCGGCGAGCGTGGTGAGCGGGCAGAGCAGCTACGTCCGGGAGCGCGCCCGCGCCCTGGGCATGACCATGCGGGAGCTGGCCGAGCGGGTCGGCGTGTCCGCCAGCTACATGTCAATGGTGTCACGGGGCCGCCAGAGCATGGGCGTGAGGGTCCAGGCGCTGGTCGAGGCGGCGCTGGAGGCCGAGGCGACGGTCGCGTCCGCGCAGCTTGCCTGCGTCGACCCCCAGGCCCTGTGGGACCGCATGGACGCTCACGGCTTCAGCCAGAACGAGGTCGCCCGGCGCGCCGGCATCAGCTCCTCGTACCTCTCCCAGATCATGAACGGCAGGTCCACCCCGTCGGCGGGCGTGCTGAAGAGGCTGCACGCCGTGCTGTTCCGGCCCGCGAAGTCGGAGGAGCGGGTCATGCCCGCCGAGCTGAAGGTGCTGGGCTGGCGGAAGGGCGAGCGCAGCGGCATGGTGGTGCACGGCGCGGGCGGGCCTGGGCGCCGCGGCAGGTCCGGAGGCCCCGCCGTCCGGGTCGGCGGCCGGGTGCCCTGGGGCGCGAAGGCGGAGTACGCCTACCGCGCCGGGTACGACGGCGCGGGCCGGGTGTCGATGACGCCCGTCCTGATGCCCGGCTACTCCGCCATGCTCAAGCAGCCGGAACCGGCTGCCGCCTAGAGACGCGGGGGAAGGACACCGAAGCGCGGTGTCCTTCCCCCGGCACGTCAATGTATGCGGCCTCTTTTGCGTTGCAGGCCCCTGCGCCCAGGGCGGCCTCAGTCTCTGAATATGTGGCCGAGACCCAGGCTGTCGGCCAGCGCCAGCAGGGCCATCATGTGACGCATGCTGGGGCGCGCCCGGCCCAGGACCCAGCGCCTCATGGTGTAGGGATGGATGCCGAGTCGACGGGCGATCTCCGCCCACGACAGCCCCGACTCCTCCTGGAACCGCACGAGCCGCTCCGGGAAGTCGTCGGGGAAGCCGTAGGTCTCTCTGGTGTGGTGTATGCGTTGTCTCGGCATCTGGTCGGCCTTCCACAGGGCACAGCCGGAGCTACTCGCCCAACGCGAGCGCAAGCGTCCCCTTTCTCCTACGCCTCAGCGCGTGGGCTGCCCGGTTTCCGGTCGGCGCGCTTGCCTCACCTGTCCGTCCATGTGTGCGGGCTCTTTTTGTTGCCCAGAACGCGCCGGGCCAGCCGGGAGCGGGAGGGATGGTCCTCTCTCCCGCTCCCCAAGGGGCGCTCACCCGTGTCCGTATTGGCCCTCGCCCAGTCCCGGAAAGCCCCAGGCCGTGTTCGACCTCTCGCTCTCGCCCGCGCCGTTCACTGCCAGCACCCGGACCTGGTAGAACCCATACTTGGTCAGCCCCCTGATGGTGTGGCTGCGCGCCGAAGCGTCCACGACGGCCTCACGGCCGTCCCGGCGCGCGTTGGCGAAGCCTTCGCCCTGCGTCAGCCACTGCACCCGGTACTCGGTGACGGCGGTTCCGCCGTCGGGGGCGTCCCAGGTCAACGTCAGGCTGGTGTTGGTGTCGCCCACGATGCGCACCGTGCGGGGTGCATTCGGCGGCTCCGTCGGAGCGTCGGGGTCCTCCGCCACCTCCTCCGTTGGCTCGCTGGTGAGCGTCTCCTCGAAGTCCCGGTCGTCGATGAAGGACACCTTCACGCTGATGACCTTCCCCTGGTCGTCGTACGCCGGGGTGTAGCTTTCGCCCGTTGCCCCGGATATGTCGGCGTCGTCGGCAAGCCACTGGTAGCTGTAGACCGCGTCGGCCAGCCCGTCGTCGTCCTCTATGCCGCCGGTGTCCGCCGTCAGCGTCTCGCCCACCTGGGCCGTCCCGCTGATGGTGGGCGCTCCCCTGGCCGGGCTGTTGGGCGGGGCCTCCGGCGTGCCCCTGACCTCGTCGGACGGCACACCGACGCCGTTGTCGTTGTAGGCCATCGCCCGCACGGTGTACTCGACGCCGTTGTCCAGCCCGGTGATGGTGTACTCCCGGTCCCCGGAGCCGGGCACGTCCGCCTGCCGCTGCGAGGTGTCCGTGTCGTCGTACTCCTCGTCACCGGACTTCCACTGCAACAGGTAGCCGTCGACCCGGCCTTCGCTGGTGGGCCTGGTCATTCGCAGGCCGAGCGTGCCGTCGCCCGGCGACAGGGGCGTGAGGCCCGCCTCCGACAGGTTCGGTGTGCTGAAGGTGGTGGTGGCCAGGCCGTCCATGAAGCCGCTGTCCAGGGCGGCCTGCACCTCATAGTTGGTCTCGTAGGCCAGGTCGGGCAGCGTGAAGGAGGGCGACGGCCCGTTCAACGCTCCGCCCGCCGCCCCGCTCGGTAGGCCGGAGGACCAGAAACCCTGCGGCGAAAGGACGGTCCAGCTCGAGCTGCCCTGGGCACGGAACCGCAGGTGCGCGTGATACTCGGTGGCCGTGTCCAGGTTGACGAACTCCAGCGCGACAAAGGTGACGGTGCAGGAGATGGGCTCCTTCACCTTCACCAACGACACGTGGGGGCCTTCCCTCGGCGTGCCCCCGGTGCTGCCGGTGCCCGTGGAAGACCAGTCGCTGGGCGTCTCGCCGTTGAGCGCCCGCACCTGCACGTCGTAGGTGGTGCTCGCCGTGAGCCCCGTGATCGTCGCGCTCGTGCCCGTGCCGCTGTGCGTCCAGTCGATCCAGCTGCCGCTGATCCGGTAGCGCACCTCGTAGCCCGTCAGCGCCGGCCCGCCGTTGAGCCCCGGCGCCGTCCAGCTCACGTCCAGGCTCGTGGTGGTGTTCGAGGTCGCCGTCACCGTGGGCGCGCCGGGCGCGTCCGGCTTCTCGTTCACGTCGGTGACGTTGATGGTCACCCCGATGGTGTCCGTGCCGCCCTCGCCGTCGGCGACGCTCACCGTCACCGAATATGACGTCTTCTGCTCGTAGTCCAGGGCCGCGCTGGTCTGTATCTGCCCGCTGGCCCCCACTATCGAGAAGGAGGCCGCGTCGGTGCCCCCCAGCGAGTAGGTCAGGGTGTCGCCGTCGGCGTCCGTGGCCGTCACCGCAGACCCCACGTTGCTGGACGCCGCCGTGTTCTCCGCCACGCTCCGCGCCGTGCTCGCCCCGTCGCTGAACTCCGGCGCGTTGTTCGCCGGGGTCCCGGTGCTGCCGGTGCCCGTGGAAGACCAGTCGCTGGGCGTCTCGCCGTTGAGCGCCCGCACCTGCACGTCGTAGGTGGTGCTCGCCGTGAGCCCCGTGATCGTCGCGCTCGTGCCCGTGCCGCTGTGCGTCCAGTCGATCCAGCTGCCGCTGATCCGGTAGCGCACCTCGTAGCCCGTCAGCGCCGGCCCGCCGTTGAGCCCCGGCGCCGTCCAGCTCACGTCCAGGCTCGTGGTGGTGTTCGAGGTCGCCGTCACCGTGGGCGCCCCAGGCGCGTCCGGCTTCTCGTTCACGTCGGTGACGCTGATGGTCACCCCGATGGTGTCCGTGCCGCCCTCGCCGTCGGCGACGCTCACCGTCACCGAATATGACGTCTTCTGCTCGTAGTCCAGGGCCGCGCTGGTCTGTATCTGCCCGCTGGCCCCCACTATCGAGAAGGAGGCCGCGTCGGTGCCCCCCAGCGAGTAGGTCAGGGTGTCGCCGTCGGCGTCCGTGGCCGTCACCGCAGACCCCACGTTGCTGGACGCCGCCGTGTTCTCCGCCACGCTCCGCGCCGTGCTCGCCCCGTCGCTGAACTCCGGCGCGTTGTTCGCCGGGGTCCCGGTGCTGCCGGTGCCCGTGGAAGACCAGTCGCTGGGCGTCTCGCCGTTGAGCGCCCGCACCTGCACGTCGTAGGTGGTGCTCGCCGTGAGCCCCGTGATCGTCGCGCTCGTGCCCGTGCCGCTGTGCGTCCAGTCGATCCAGCTGCCGCTGATCCGGTAGCGCACCTCGTAGCCCGTCAGCGCCGGCCCGCCGTTGAGCCCCGGCGCCGTCCAGCTCACGTCCAGGCTCGTGGTGGTGTTCGAGGTCGCCGTCACCGTGGGCGCGCCGGGCGCGTCCGGCTTCTCGTTCACGTCGGTGACGTTGATGGTCACCCCGATGGTGTCCGTGCCGCCCTCGCCGTCGGCGACGCTCACCGTCACCGAATATGACGTCTTCTGCTCGTAGTCCAGGGCCGCGCTGGTCTGTATCTGCCCGCTGGCCCCCACTATCGAGAAGGAGGCCGCGTCGGTGCCCCCCAGCGAGTAGGTCAGGGTGTCGCCGTCGGCGTCCGTGGCCGTCACCGCAGACCCCACGTTGCTGGACGCCGCCGTGTTCTCCGCCACGCTCCGCGCCGTGCTCGCCCCGTCGCTGAACTCCGGCGCGTTGTTCGCCGGGGTCCCGGTGCTGCCGGTGCCCGTGGAAGACCAGTCGCTGGGCGTCTCGCCGTTGAGCGCCCGCACCTGCACGTCGTAGGTGGTGCTCGCCGTGAGCCCCGTGATCGTCGCGCTCGTGCCCGTGCCGCTGTGCGTCCAGTCGATCCAGCTGCCGCTGATCCGGTAGCGCACCTCGTAGCCCGTCAGCGCCGGCCCGCCGTTGAGCCCCGGCGCCGTCCAGCTCACGTCCAGGCTCGTGGTGGTGTTCGAGGTCGCCGTCACCGTGGGCGCCCCAGGCGCGTCCGGCTTCTCGTTCACGTCGGTGACGCTGATGGTCACCCCGATGGTGTCCGTGCCGCCCTCGCCGTCGGCGACGCTCACCGTCACCGAATATGACGTCTTCTGCTCGTAGTCCAGGGCCGCGCTGGTCTGTATCTGCCCGCTGGCCCCCACTATCGAGAAGGAGGCCGCGTCGGTGCCCCCCAGCGAGTAGGTCAGGGTGTCGCCGTCGGCGTCCGTGGCCGTCACCGCAGACCCCACGTTGCTGGACGCCGCCGTGTTCTCCGCCACGCTCCGCGCCGTGCTCGCCCCGTCGCTGAACTCCGGCGCGTTGTTCGCCGGGGTCCCGGTGCTGCCGGTGCCCGTGGAAGACCAGTCGCTGGGCGTCTCGCCGTTGAGCGCCCGCACCTGCACGTCGTAGGTGGTGCTCGCCGTGAGCCCCGTGATCGTCGCGCTCGTGCCCGTGCCGCTGTGCGTCCAGTCGATCCAGCTGCCGCTGATCCGGTAGCGCACCTCGTAGCCCGTCAGCGCCGGCCCGCCGTTGAGCCCCGGCGCCGTCCAGCTCACGTCCAGGCTCGTGGTGGTGTTCGAGGTCGCCGTCACCGTGGGCGCGCCGGGCGCGTCCGGCTTCTCGTTCACGTCGGTGACGTTGATGGTCACCCCGATGGTGTCCGTGCCGCCCTCGCCGTCGGCGACGCTCACCGTCACCGAATATGACGTCTTCTGCTCGTAGTCCAGGGCCGCGCTGGTCTGTATCTGCCCGCTGGCCCCCACTATCGAGAAGGAGGCCGCGTCGGTGCCCCCCAGCGAGTAGGTCAGGGTGTCGCCGTCGGCGTCCGTGGCCGTCACCGCAGACCCCACGTTGCTGGACGCCGCCGTGTTCTCCGCCACGCTCCGCGCCGTGCTCGCCCCGTCGCTGAACTCCGGCGCGTTGTTCGCCGGGGTCCCGGTGCTGCCGGTGCCCGTGGAAGACCAGTCGCTGGGCGTCTCGCCGTTGAGCGCCCGCACCTGCACGTCGTAGGTGGTGCTCGCCGTGAGCCCCGTGATCGTCGCGCTCGTGCCCGTGCCGCTGTGCGTCCAGTCGATCCAGCTGCCGCTGATCCGGTAGCGCACCTCGTAGCCCGTCAGCGCCGGCCCGCCGTTGAGCCCCGGCGCCGTCCAGCTCACGTCCAGGCTCGTGGTGGTGTTCGAGGTCGCCGTCACCGTGGGCGCGCCGGGCGCGTCCGGCTTCTCGTTCACGTCGGTGACGTTGATGGTCACCCCGATGGTGTCCGTGCCGCCCTCGCCGTCGGCGACGCTCACCGTCACCGAATATGACGTCTTCTGCTCGTAGTCCAGGGCCGCGCTGGTCTGTATCTGCCCGCTGGCCCCCACTATCGAGAAGGAGGCCGCGTCGGTGCCCCCCAGCGAGTAGGTCAGGGTGTCGCCGTCGGCGTCCGTGGCCGTCACCGCAGACCCCACGTTGCTGGACGCCGCCGTGTTCTCCGCCACGCTCCGCGCCGTGCTCGCCCCGTCGCTGAACTCCGGCGCGTTGTTCGCCGGGGTCCCGGTGCTGCCGGTGCCCGTGGAAGACCAGTCGCTGGGCGTCTCGCCGTTGAGCGCCCGCACCTGCACGTCGTAGGTGGTGCTCGCCGTGAGCCCCGTGATCGTCGCGCTCGTGCCCGTGCCGCTGTGCGTCCAGTCGATCCAGCTGCCGCTGATCCGGTAGCGCACCTCGTAGCCCGTCAGCGCCGGCCCGCCGTTGAGCCCCGGCGCCGTCCAGCTCACGTCCAGGCTCGTGGTGGTGTTCGAGGTCGCCGTCACCGTGGGCGCCCCAGGCGCGTCCGGCTTCTCGTTCACGTCGGTGACGCTGATGGTCACCCCGATGGTGTCCGTGCCGCCCTCGCCGTCGGCGACGCTCACCGTCACCGAATATGACGTCTTCTGCTCGTAGTCCAGGGCCGCGCTGGTCTGTATCTGCCCGCTGGCCCCCACTATCGAGAAGGAGGCCGCGTCGGTGCCCCCCAGCGAGTAGGTCAGGGTGTCGCCGTCGGCGTCCGTGGCCGTCACCGCAGACCCCACGTTGCTGGACGCCGCCGTGTTCTCCGCCACGCTCCGCGCCGTCGATGCGCCGTCCGTGAACACGGGCGCCGCGTTGGTCACGGCGGCATCGGTGACTATGCCCGTGCGGGCGCTGTAGACGGTCTGTTCAAATCCCGCACCGTCGGTGAAGCTCACCCGCACCGCAAGGCGGCGCGAGAATTGTGCATGTACTGCCTCCACGGTGTAGGTGGAGCCGGTTTCGCCGGTGCTGAGGGCGTAGGTCGTGGGATCGGCGCCGGTGCCGTACAGCCACTGGTAGCTCATCTCGCTGGCCGCCGGCACGCCGTCGGGGTCGGTCAGGCCAGAGACATCAGCGGTCACCGTCGCATCGACTGCGACCGTACCGCTGACGAGGACGTCGCCCGCCCCCACCCGGTCCACCGTCAGCCGCAACTGCAGCGGCTGGGTGACGAAATCGTACCAGTCGATCTCCCCGGTCACGACCGGGAGAACGATGTCGCTCCCGGTCACCGTCTCCCGATCGAACGTAAACGCAGTGTCGTCGTGGGCCCAGAAGTTGAAGCGGCCGGTCGTGACCGCCGCGAAGGAGTCCTCCCAGATGAGCCGCAGCCCTGGGTTGGCCCCGGCGACCTGGTGATAGATCAGATGCCAACGCTGGGTGACGCCGTCGTAGACGAACGTGTGCTGGTCGAGATCGCCGCGCGGGGTGCCGAACGGAACGCGCCCCCAGCCGAGGTAGTCGCTGCCGCCGGCGTTCCAGAGCTCAACGGTCATCGTGCCCGCCCAGATCACCGCGCCGTAGGGTGAGGCGGCCACCGCGATGGTGGCGGCGCTGGTCAGCACTTCGGCATTGCCGCCGTTGTCGGTGAAGCTGACCCGCACCTTGAGGAACTGGCCCTCGCCGGCGAACACGGGAGTGTAGGTCGCGGCGGTCGCCCCCTCGATCTCGGTGTCGGTCGTTCCGTCGCTGCGGATCCACTGGTAGCTGAACGGCCCGCCGAGGCCGTTGCTGTCCACGATCGCCGAGGTTCCGGCGGTGAGCGGCTCACCCACCTGGACCGTGCCGCCGATCGTGGGCAGGCCGGTGGCCGGGGTGTTCGGGGGCGCCAGCCAGACAGCGATTTCGTCGCCGACGGACCAGCCCAAAACAGCCGGTGTGGGCGGCCAGACGTATAGGGAGACAATACCCAAGTTCAGTGAGGTGCTGTCGGCCTCCGCGAAGCGCTCCGACCCGACGCCCAGGGAGAAGTCATCCGGTAGCTCCCCAGTGACCTGGAGCGCCAAGCCGCCGCCGCTGCCGAGATCGGGATCGAAAATGAGCGACTCCACGGTGTGCGAGTTGCCCGCGGCGGTGAACATGGTCGGGGACAACGATCCCCCGCTCACCGTCCCCGTGGGGGTGCCGACATACCCGATCTCTCCGTTCGGGCTGCCGGCGTCCATGATCTGTCCCGCGGTCAGGGTTGCGTTCAGCCACAGCCCCGCCGGAACGACCGCCACGGCGGCGCTGGTCAGCGACTCCTCGAATCCTTCAGCGTCGGTGTAGCCGACGCGCACCGAGATCGTTGTGCCCAGGTCGGCCACCGTCGCCGTGTAGGTGGCGCCGGTCTCGCCGGCGATCTCGCTCTCGTCGGCGCCGCCCGCGTTGGCGATCCACTGGTAGCTGAACGTCAGGCTGGCCGGGCCGTCGGGGTCCGAGATGGCGGAGGTGTCCGCCGTGAGCGTCTGGCCCACCGCGGGCGTGCCGCTGATCGTGGGCGCCCCCACCGGCGCCTGGTTGGGTACCAGCCGCACCTGCACGGTCTGGCCGTCGCTCCAGCTCAGGCTATGGCTGAAGAAGTTGGTGATCCTCTCGGGGGTGAGATTGAATTTCGTACCGTCAAGATAAAGCTTGAATCCCGGCCCAACGGGGCCGTCGCCACTACCGGGATACGGCTCGGGATCCCGAACGAAGTGCACCGCCAGCGACGTCCCAAACAAGGACACCTCGCTGCGGATTCGGGTCACCGTGTAGGCGGTGCCCTCGAAGCTGAACACCAGGGGTTCAAGGCTGCCGAGGGAACCCTCCAGATACCCGAGGTACACGCCGAGTATGGGCTCCCCGGGGAAGACCTCCGCCTCGCCCACGGTCATGGCGGCCGAATAGATGACATTCCCGTAGGTTGAGGCGATCACCGTCGCCGTCGGCGCGCTGGTCAGGGACTCGGCGTTGTCGTCGTCGTCGTCGAAGCTCACCCGGACCTTGATGGTCTGGCCCACGTGGGCCAGCAGCGGCCGGTAGGTCTCTCCCGTCGCTCCGTCGATGTCGCTGTCGGTGGTCCCGTCGAAGGCGATCCACTGGTATTCGAAGTCGGCGTCGGCGATGCCGTCGGAGTCGTCGATGTTGGAGATGTCCGCCGTCAGCAACTCCCCCACCTCCGGCGTGCCGGTGATGACGGGCGCGCCGGTGGCGGCGTTGTTGGTGGTGCCCCCCTTTACGGTGCCAGTCATACTAATCCTCTTGGACTGCGCCCAAGTGGTCCACGAGCCCGTTGAGCCAAAGCCCCGATATAGACTGGAGTCGCCGATGCTCCATCCGGTCGCACCACCGGTATCTTCAGCGTCAGAGTTCGTGTTGTTGATTACGTAACTGGCGGAACTTGCACTGACATCGACCACGATGAAATAGGTCGTACTGGCCGCCAGATCGATGCCGGAATGCGTAAATTCATAATTTGCCGTTTCACCCGTAGCGGGAAGAGTCGGATTAGTGAGCGTTCCGAGGGAAGTCCCGGGCGCTCCGCTGTCGTTCTCGTGCACGCTCACCGTGAAGTCTGCTGCTACACCCAGGCGACTGTGGAGCACTACCTTGGTCAGGGAATAGCCGCCGCTGTTGCTCCCAGTGGTGAACGCCTGAGCCTGATCATTGCTAAAATCACCTCCGCCTTGGCTCGACTGCCCAAGATTGCTGATCAAGGTCACGTCGGCGAGCGGAACGATGGCGCCGGCGTGGGCGGACTGGAGGACGCCGGCCACGTTGGAGCCCTGGCTGGCGTCCCCGCCGCGCAGCGCCTTGACCTGGTATCGGTAGCCGGCCAGGTCTCCGGTCACGCCGGAGTCGGTGTAGGTGGTGTCGGTGTTGCCGGTGTCGGCCGCCAGGGTGGCCAGCTCGGCGCTGCCCTGGGCGCGCAGGACCTCGTATCCGGTCACGGAACCGGCGTCCTCGGCGGGGGCGGTCCAGCTCAACGCCACCCCACCGTCCTCGACGGCGGCGGTCAGTCCGCTGGGGGCCAGGGCCTCGGGCGAGGGTTCCTCCTCGGGTTCGGGCGTGTCCTGGGCGTAGTCGTCGGGCAGGTCGATGCGGGCGAAGTTGGACACCCGGCTCTGCTCGCCGTCCCGCAGCGCCTTGACCCTATAGGTGTAGCGCACCCCAGGCTCGTTGGCGGAGTCATCGGTGTAGCCGGTTTCGGCGTTCCCGGTGTCGGCCACCAGGGTCGTCAGGGCGGCCTCGCCGTCATTGGGGCGGCGGCGCAGAATCTCGTAGCCGGTGACGGATGCGGCGTCGCTTGCAGGGGCGTCCCAGGTCAGGGTGACCCGGTTCTCCACCAGGCTGACCTCCAGGCCGCTGGGGGCCAGGTCTGCGGGGTCTGGAGCCGCCGGGGTATCGGCCCGGACGAAATTGGACCATGTGCTGGCCCCGTGCTGGTTGACGGCCTTCACCCGGTACACGTAGCGCGTCTCCGGCTCCACGGTGTCGTCCGTGTAGCTGGCCGCCGCCGAGCCGGTGTCGTCCTCGATGGTGACGAACTCGCCGGCGTCGTGGACGTCGCGGTCCCGCCGGAATATCTGGTAGTGGGTGATGCTGGCGTCGTCGGGATCGTCCCAGGCGAGCGCAACGGAGTCGTGCGTTGCCGTGGCGACGACTCCCGTAGGCTTGGCGGGAGCGGAGCCGTCCTGCGCTCCCACCGGCGGCGTGCCGGAGGACAGGGCCAGCACGATGCCGCACAAGGCCAGCGCGGCCAGGACGGCGAACCGGATCAGGAATCGGGGTCTGGCGGTGAGAGTCATCGTTTATCCTCCTGGTGTGTGTAGCGCAAAGCCGTCGCCGGGCCTCCGTCCAACGGGGTCGCTGGCGTGAGCCTGCGTCGATATACGAGGTGTGGCACCCACGGGCGCGCGCCTAGTGGAGCGTCGCGGGCGGCGACGGTTGGTATGAGAGACGGCGGACGGGCGCAGTCGGTCGGCAAGGGATTTGCCCGCTCTCCAGGGGCGCTGGGTGCGCCGGCCGAAAGCGGCGTGTGCTCCGGGCGTGCGGCGACGCGGCGGAGACGAGGGAGATTGAAGCGAAGGAGAGAGGCCCGGCTACGGGCTGGCGACGAAAATCGGGGGGGGGGGGGGGGGTGAACATTTGTGCGAATACGCAGCGTGCGAAGACGGCCTCAGACGCGGCTGTCGCGGCGGACTGAGCCGCCGGTGCGCCCGCTGTCTCTATTGCAGGTATCGGCCTGTCGAACGCCAAGTGAATATCTCCCTCAATCGGGCAAAGTCACTCCTCACTATACCGCACGCGTATCAACTTGCTATCAACTTTCGACGTGTTTTCCGTAATGTCTTATCAACTTTCGACCAAAATGGTAGAATTGCCCCGGTTGTCCCAATTCCAGCCGGTCAATGAGGGTGGGAGTATGGGGCCTTCCGCAGCACAAGCGAGGTGGCGCATTGGAGCCGGCAGACGACCTGAAACGGGAGATAGAAACCCTGCGGAACCGCCTCTCCGGACTGAGTGAGGCGGGCGTCCGTATCACCGAGGACCTCGACCTCGATACCGTCCTGCAAGAGGTGGTGGACGCAGCTCGCTCCCTCACCGGCGCGAGGATCAGCGGCCTTACCGCCCTCGACGAGGACGGCGTTCTGCAAGCCTTCATCACCTCCGGGATGGCCCCCGAAGACCACCAAAAATTCGTGGACCTGCCGGGGGGACCGGAGTTCTTCGCCTACCTGAGCAGCCCTCCCGAACCGCTCAGGGTCTCCGACTTCTCCGCCTACACGACGGCGCTGGGTCTGCCGGAGATCGGCCCTCCCCTGGGGCCGGTGCAAGGCTTTTTGGGCGCGCCCATCCGTCACAGGGGGCGACACATCGGCAACCTCTACCTATCGGACAAGAAGGGGGGCCTCGATTTCACCCAGGAGGACGAGGACACGCTGCTGATGTTCGCATCCCAGGCTGCGATGGCCATTACCAACGCCCGCAGGCACAGGGAAGAGCAGCGGGCCAGGGCCGACCTTGAAACCCTCGTCAACACCTGTCCCGTGGGCGTGGTGGTCTTCGATGCGAAGACCGGAGCCCCGTCGTCGCTCAACCGCGAGGGGAGGAGGATCGTCGACGGCCTGCGCAACCCCGACCAGTCGGCGGAGGAGCTGCTTCAGACGCTGACCTACCGGCGAGCCGACGGGCGGGAGATTTCACTGCAAGAGTTCCCGATAGCGCAGGCGCTGAGCACGGGGGAGACGGTGCGGGCCGAGGAGATCGTGATGCAGGTCCCCGACGGGCGGAGCGTCACCACCATCATCAATGCCACGCCCATCCGCTCCGAGGAAGGCGAGCTGGAGTCGGTGGTCGTCACCCTCCAGGACATGACGGCCCTGGAGGAGCTTGAGCGGCTGCGCGCCGAGTTCCTGGGGATGGTGAGCCACGAGCTGCGGGGGCCGCTGACCTCCATCAAGGGCTCCGCGGCAACGGTGCTGGGTTCGTCCACCGACATGGACCCCGCAGTGGTGCGGCAGTTCTTCCGCATCATCGAGGAGCAGGCCGACCACATGCACGACCTGGTGGCCGACCTGCTGGACGTGGCCCGCATCGAGACGGGCACGCTGCCGGTCGCCCCGGAACCTGCGGAGGTGGCGGCGCTGGTGGACCGGGCAAGGAGCGCATTCGTCAGTGCCGGGGGAAGGAACAACCTCGCCATCGAGATCGGACCCGACCTGCCACTGGTCATGGCGGACAGGCTGCGCATCGTGCAGGTCCTGGGCAACCTGCTGTCCAACGCCGCCCAGCACTCCTCGGAGTCGTCCGTCATCACGGTGACCGCCGTGCGGGAGGGCGTTTACGTTGCGGTCTCGGTGGCCGACGAGGGCAGGGGCATACCCTCTGAGCAGCTGCCCTTCCTGTTTCGGAAGTTCACCCGTATCGAGGGGGACGAACGCGGAAGCGGTGTTCTCGGGTCGGGCCTGGGTCTCGCCATCTGCAAGGGGATAGTGGAGGCGCACGGTGGCCGCATCTGGGCGGAGAGCGAGGGGCCGGGCATGGGAGCGCGGTTCACCTTCACGCTTCCGTCGGTCGAAGAGTCCGGTAGCGGCACGGCGAGCGTCCCCACGCCGCGCTCGGTCCGCTCCTCACAGCGAGCGGTGGGGGAGGCGGGTCAACCGGTGCGCGTCCTCGCGGTGGACGACGACCCCCAGGCGCTCAGGTACGTCAGCGACGCCCTCAACAGGGCGGGCTATGCGCCGCTGGTGACCGGGGACCCGGGAGAGGCGCTCCGCCTCGTGGCAGACGAGAAGCCCGATCTTGTCTTGCTCGACATGATGCTGCCGGGCGCCGACGGGATCGAGTTGATGAAGGACATCCTGGAGACGGCGGACGTGCCGGTGATCTTCCTGTCCGCCTATGGACAGGACCAGCTTGTTGCCAGGGCCTTGGACATGGGGGCCGTGGATTACGTCGCCAAGCCCTTCTCGCCAACGGAGCTTGCGGCGAGGATCAGGGCGGCCCTGCGGAAGCGGACGGCGTCCGAGTCGTCAGAGCCGTATGTGCTGGGCGGCCTTGTGGTCAACTACGGCGAACGCCGTGTGACGCTCGCAGGCCGTCCGCTCCAGCTGATGGCCATCGAGTACCGGCTGCTCGCCGAGCTTTCGGCGAACGGAGGACGTGTGTTGACCTACGAGCATCTGCTGCAACGGGTATGGGGGGAGAAGACCGACAGCGACGTTCGCGCCATGAGGACCATCGTTAGCAGCCTCCGCCGCAAGCTGGGCGACGACGCGGACAATCCCATCTACATCTTCACCGAGCCTCGCGTCGGCTACCGGATGCCAAAGGGCGAGACGCAGAATCAGGAGGAGGCGTGACAGCGCTGAAAGCCGGGGACGGGGCTACGGCGACGCTCCTTGCGTTCGCCGCCCTGTCACGCCACAATACCTGGGTCAACGGCCTCGGTAGATTTACAGTCCCCCAGCCACATCTCGAAGATGGTTCTGTCTACCGTCAAAATAGGCCCACCATTGCTTACTGAACTGCGAACTCCGCCGTTGAGGGCGATCTCAGCGGCGTTCGCACCCCCTAGGGGACTGTCATCCGTGTGTGTTAGCTTAATCGATAAGCCGAAAATGAATCGAGCACAACAGTGAAACAATACATTCTCTTTGACCATGATGGGGTTTTAGTCGAAACAGAACATTGGTATTACCTAGCAAACAAACGAGCACTGGCATCCCTCGGAATTGATCTCCCACGAGACGCATACTTAGTGAATATGGCCAATGGAGTTTCCGCGTGGGAGGCGGCACGAGTTTCAGGAATATCCGAAACTGATATCAAACGTGGCCGAGAACTAAGAAACCGATACTACCAGGAATACCTGATGACCGAAGACATCGAGATCGAAGGTGTCCTGCAAACACTAGCCGAACTCGCAGATGCGTATAGGATGGGTATAGTTACTACATCCAAACAAACTGACTTCGCCTTAATACACGAAAAGCGATTTATTCTAGACTATATGGAATTCTATTTGACTGTGGAGGATTACGAGCGAGCTAAACCACATTCCGAACCCTATCTGAGAGGACTCCAACGCTTTGGTGCTACTGCCGCTGAAACGGTGGTTATTGAAGACTCGGCGAGAGGGTTGAAGTCGGCAATAGCGGCCGGCATTGACTGCATCGTGGTTGCAAACGAGTTCACTGCAGCTCACGATTTGTCCAAAGCAACTGCCAAGGTCGCTACGTTTAGGGAATTGCCATCTACTATAAAGGGCTTAAAAAGTTTAGCCAGACGACGCTGAAAAGAGCGCGCCTGCCAAAAGCGTTAGGTCTTAGAAAACTAGAGCCATAGAATGGTTGAGCCCCCAACCCTGGCGGATCGGAAGCTCGTGAGGCGCTTTCCAGAGTCGCCTGACCGCCTCCTTAGATACGAACCTCCCACCTAAAAGTTCGCAGTATGGTACTAGGCCCACCTATTCCGTGCAATCTCAATAGCCACGCGCCTTTTCTCTGCACGTACGTCCTGCGGATGGTATGATAGTCCGGATAAAACGATATGCTATTTGCATCCGACATCAGCAAAGTCTATTCAAACAGGACCCTGTTCAGCGGACTCACATTGAACGTAGCCGCCGGGGACCGTATTGCACTGGTAGGCCCAAACGGTTCCGGGAAGACCACGCTCATGGATATCCTGGCAGGCGAGACTGCCCCGGAAACGGGGAGCATATCCAGGCAGCGCAACGTTACTATGGGCTATCTCAAGCAGGAGCCGTCGTCGTTTACCGGCAAGCCTCTGCTTGAAGAGGTGTTGAGCGCCCACTCCGACGTGAACGCCCTCGTCGATGAGATTTCCTCCGCACGAGAAGCGCTGTCATCGGAGACCGACCCGGTGCGCCAAGGCTATCTGCTGAATCGCCTCAGCAAGCTTGACGTGGCTTTGGAGGCCGCCGGTGGAGACGACCGCGAGCACGAGGCCAAAGCGATCCTCTCAGGCCTTGGCTTCAAGCAGGGTGACTTTCTCCGGCCAATGAGTGAGTTCAGCGGTGGTTGGGTCATGCGGGCTAGCCTGGCCAGGATTCTGTTCAAGAACCCCAATATCCTGCTCCTTGACGAGCCAACCAACCATCTTGACCTTGATGCAAACTTGTGGTTTGAGAAATACCTGGCCTCTTTCCAAGGCGGCGTGCTCGTAACATCTCACGATCGCGCCTTTCTGAACCAGACCGCAACCAAGGTCCTTGCCATCGAGCCGGATGAGGTGGCGCTTCACACGGGCAACTATGACGATTACCTCGTTGCACGCGAGAACGCGCTTCAGAACAAACGGGCAGCCTCCGCCAGGCAGGTGCGCGAGATAGAAAAGCAAATGCGCTTTGTGGAAAAGTTCCGCGCCAAAGCAACGAAGGCCAGCCAGGTGCAAAGCCGTCTGAAGCAAATCGAGAAAATACAGATCATCGAGTTGCCAAGGGCTACCAAGAAGGTACGCTACTCCTTCCCGGAGCCTCCGCGTAGCGGCTCCGAGGTCATAACACTGACCAATGTAAGCAAGTCCTACGGCGATACCGTGGTCTACCGAGGCATGGATCTGACGCTTTCGCGCGGCGACCGTGTTGCATTAGTTGGACCGAACGGCGCCGGGAAAACCACGATGTTGAAGATACTTGCAGGCGTCCTTCCGATTGATGAGGGGGAAAGAAAGACCGGCCACAACGTCGTCACCACCTATTACGCGCAGCATGTGCTTGAACTCCTCAACCCGAACAATACACTCATTGAGGAGTTGCAACAGTCCGCGCCAAAGGAGTCGGAGCAGAACCTACGAACCACCCTCGGCGGCTTTCTGTTCAGCGGCGACGATGTGCGCAAGCCTATCTCCGTGCTGTCCGGCGGTGAAAAGGCCCGGGTGGCCCTGGCCAAGCTGCTTCTCCAGCCCAGCAACCTGCTCCTCATGGATGAGCCAACCAATCACCTTGACATCGATTCCAGGGAAATCCTCGCGGACGCCCTTGGCGATTATCATGGCACTATCTGTTTCATAACCCACGACCGCACTCTAATACGTCAGATTGCAAACAAGATTGTAGAGATAGACGGCGGCCGGCCCACGGTTTTCCCCGGAGACTACGATAGCTATCTCTATCGAAAGCAGACCGAGACCGATAAGAATAGCCCAAACGCAAGCGCAAGGGCCAATGGAACTTACAGAGATACTGCAGAACGAGGCCAGGTTACGAGACGCTCCGGAAGGCCACTTAGCGCCGAGGAGGTCCAGCACCGAGCGTTTAGCAAAGAGGCCCGAAGATTGGCGATTCGGATAGAGGAGATAGACGTTTCGCTGTCGGACCGCGAGGCCCGCATAACGGAATTGGAGACCATGTTCTCGCAGCCTGACCAGTCTGACAACCCGGCTCACTTTGCGTCCGCAGGAGAGGAGTACCGCGTGCTCAAAGAGGAGGCGGAATCCCTCTGGGAGGAGTGGGAGAGGTTAACGTTGAAGGCGGAGAACATCGACAGCAAGCTGACGGCCCTGAAGGTCGGCTAGACCCCCGCCAAGGGTGTCAACGCCGGTTGAAAGCGCCCGCGTAGGTACACCATGTCACTGGCAGCGTGCTGCGCCAGACCACCCCTCACGCCAACTCCAACGAATCGGTGTAGGATGCATTGCAGCGGATGACGGAGAGTTCGTTGACCGTGCTCCCGGTAGTGGATAGTGAGACGAACAAGTTCATCGGTTCAATCTCCAGCTATGAGGTCCTGGAGATGCTTGTCCTGACCGCTCAAGGCCACGAAATCTGATTGGCCGTATTTAGCTGCATTCGGCCTCTCCCCTGCCCGACGGCACGGCGCTCCTGCTCCCTTTGATTCCTTCCACCAAACATGGACTGGCCCCCGGCCTTTCCGAATTTCAGCGACTGCTGCGGCCTACTTTCGTTGGACGCTTAGGGTTAATCGTTGATAGAATGTCCCCAATATGTCTGCCTCAGACCTTGCTCACCTGCACCGAAGCGGCCGTTTGAGGCCCAATAGCCCAATTTAGGTTCATATGTCCAAGGAATCTTCTCATCTCATCAGAGCGCTACGCGTACCCATACAGAGCTTCATTCACACCGAAGAGATCGGTGCGATCATACTGTTGCTGTCCACAGGCGCCGCGCTCGGCTTGGCCAACTCTCCCTGGTCGGACAGGTACGTCGACTTCTGGCACACCACCATATCGGTCGACATCAATATCTTTACACTCTCTGAGAATCTTGAACACCTGGTGAATGACGGCCTCATGGCCGTCTTTTTCTTTGTCGTTGGACTCGAGATAAAGCGGGAGTTGCTCCACGGGGAACTGTCGACATTCAGGAAGGCGTCGCTTCCTGTGGTAGCGGCAATCGGCGGCATGGCAGCGCCGGCTCTGATCTACCTCCTCTTCAACCGGTCGGGTGAGAGTGCGGTGGGCTGGGGCATCCCCATGGCAACTGACATTGCTTTCGCGCTGGGGGTGCTTGCGCTGTTGGGCAGCAGAGCGCCTCCTGAATTGAGAGTGTTCCTTTTGGGCCTGGCCGTATTCGATGACCTGGGAGCCATAGCTGTTATAGCCATCTTCTACGTAGAGACTATCAGTTGGACGGACCTCGGTCTGGGCGTCGCCTGTTTCGCCGCGCTTGCTGCGTGTCTTCGTATAGGAATACGTTCGCCCGTATTCTATATCATACTGTGCTTAGTAATCTGGCAGTTCTTCCTCAAGTCAGGGATTCATGCCACGCTGGCCGGGGTCCTGGTGGCTGCCGTCGTACCCTCCGAACCGCGTATCCACCGCAGGGATTATGCCGCTGCCGTGGAAGACCTGCTTCGCGACTTCAACCTTGCGATGGAGGACGAGGACGAAGAGAAGGCGGAGGCGATAGCAGAGGAGATCGAGAGGCTCAGTCGCGGCACTGAGGGGCCTATGGAGCGCATCGAGGGAATCATTCACCCGTGGGTCAGCTTTATCATTCTGCCGGTCTTTGCGTTAGCCAACGCCGGAATCGTCTTCACGTCGGAAACCCTGTCGGAGGCTATGACGAGTCGTGTAACCCTGGGCATAGCGACGGCGCTTCTGCTGGGCAATGCCCTTGGCATCTTCGGCATGACTTGGCTGGCTGTCCGGCTGGGCATAGGCAGCCTGCCGTCAGGCGTCACCTGGAGTCACGTGCTGGGCGTGGCATTCATGTGTGGAATGGGATTCACAGTCGCGATCTTTGTCTCCGGAATCGCCTTTGACGATCCTGCCCTGGTGGACCAGGCAAAGATCGGCGTATTCGGCGCTTCTCTCCTGGCAGGCGCAATAGGATACCTGTTCCTGCGTTTCAAGAGCGCCGGCTCACGAACTTCGCCAACAGTCACCCAGAACACCGCCTCCTGAGGCAGTTATAGCCCTTGCGGCGCTCCGGCTATTGCCGGCCTATCCACTGCCCCCTCGCTCCAACTGGTCCAATCCCGCAGCGTGTCTGAAGGAGCGCGTCAGGTCCTCAATGAATATCCGGTCAAAGTCCCCGTAGTGTCCGGTGCTTTCGTCATCCTGCAGAGGCTCAGCCCACATGTATCTGACATCTCGCCAGTCGATGGGGAAGTGAGGTTCGTCGAAGAAGGACTTCACGGCGTCGAACGGCCCGCTCGATTCCACGTAGCCCATCATCTGGAAGTTCTCATAGACGTTGCCTCCGTGGGAGAGGAACTCCCCCTTCATGGCAGCCAGCACGATGAACTTTGTCACCCTGAACCTCCTCGAAAGCTACCGACTCACCGGGCTCATCGCTGGTAGTCCCAACGACAGTCCGGGATGGAGGAATCATAAGCTGGCCTTTCGATGTGGGTCAATCCAGTGGGTCTCCAACGGCAGTGACGGACCATCTCACGAGGTACCCCTCCCACAAAACCAGATCCTCATAGCGGTTAGCTGACGATTTGTTGAATTCAGGGCAGAGGGGGAATCCCTGAAGAATTCAGTTTTGAGATGCAACTACGGCCGACGTTCGGATTTCTTCTTGCTCAAATAAACTCGGATGTTCACCAACTCCAATGTCCTTTTCACGCAGATGGCGAACATCCACCACTGCCCCAAATCTTAGAAAAACACTCTCAAAGCGTTCGTAATGCAGGCCCCAATATGCCATTGCACAGGACATTGGAGCTCCCTTGCCACTGTCTCGACCATCCACAAGAAACCTGAGGCGCGTATCGTAAAGAAAGGCCACCGCTGTAGCTGCGCTCCAAATGTAACGTTTCCAATGACGCGTATTTGTTGCAACTGGAACGAGGGCTAAAACCTCGGCGCCAAACTTAGAATGCGCCTCTGCGCATTTATAAAGCCAATCACTAATTGTTGTCCCTCTTTCACGGTCCGCACCATATGGCGGATTTACGAACACCGTATTAAAGTCCCACGGAACAGCCAGACCATCTACATCAGGTAGTTTATACTCAACGTCTGCTCCCACTAGTGAATACTCATTGGAACACGGATCAAGTGCAATCGTACCTGAGAAAAACCTGCGGATAGCACGCACGTACTTTGGTGGCGTACACCAGTCCTGGCTTAGCGACGCTGCGT
This sequence comes from Dehalococcoidia bacterium, assembly GCA_965218945.1. Taxonomy (GTDB): domain Bacteria; phylum Chloroflexota; class Dehalococcoidia; order Lucifugimonadales; family UBA2985; genus DAOUJW01. The sequence continues at coordinate 346,373 of OZ244718.1, read as the reverse complement.
TCTTGCGTCCAGCAGTCATACGTCTATAATACCTCCAACCAGTCCTTAGAGGCCAGCTTACCAAGGTCCGAACGTAGGTTTGTAAGATCACTATCCCTTGGTGAAATCACATTGAACCAAGTCTCAACCTCAGCCTCGTGAGTTGCAAAATAGCTGCGGAGCGCTTCATCAGCATCAATGCCGATTCGAACTTTAGTGAACCTGTTGGCGCCTGGATTACCAGAATAGCTAGCGAGAAAAGCCTCCCGAGCAGGCTCTAACTCCGGCGTCGGGTTTAGTAGCAACCTCTCAATAAATTGGGACAGCCCTGCATCCGTGAGGAAGATTAGCCAATCGTAAGACTGGGCCAGCACACGAAGCTCCTTATTTGGATTGTACGAGGTAAACCAATTCCCGTGGTTACTAACCACGCCAACAGTGAGGATGAATCCCCGTAAGTCCGAAGCTGGCGAGGAATCAACCAATTCCCTTAGTAGTCCTGTATAAGAGCCTAAGCTAAAAGTACCATCACGCCGCTCTATCACGCCCCGGAAGTGCCCATTTCGCAAGCGCACTTTTGGAGGGCAGAGACAGCGCGGGCAACATATGCGCCTTGTTTTGCTTTCTCGATAGTTTGTGGGCCTTTGCGCATACCTTCTTCAATCCCTACACGTTTGCATTCAAATATCGCGAACGGATCAGATAACAACTCACATACACTCAAATGACAACTCGTCTCAGAGAGACCGTCTACATTTGCGACCACCAGACCTGAACCGTCGTCAGCAACCACACACGCATTCCGTTTGGAGTCATCTCTGCTCAAAACTTGCGTCGATTTCAATGTCATCTCTTCTAACCAAGGTAGGTACTTTCTCATTTTAGTAGGTGTGAGTGGTGGAGTGAATTTATCGATATCGACCGAGTGCCGGGCACGGACTGGATGAAGTGAGAACTCGACATTATGTAGAATGTCAGGGTTAGCGAACTCTGGAATAGAACGCTCAATCACAATGTGATCGCGAAGATTCCAGGTAAGAAGTGTATAGAAGGTAACGATCTCTACAAGTGTACCCAGCGCTCGTCCAGCAGCTTTCTTACGATCTGAGGCATAATGAAAAACAGAATCGGCGAGGGTTCTCTGAAGAGCGTCAACAGATTGGTATGTCATAGCCTTTTCCTATATCGCACTTTCCGACACATATAAGATATTAGTGATTATATGTAACCGCGTTCTCCGTTCGCTCTATGCGGGTGATGCGCCCCTGCCCGTCCACGTCCACCGCCACGAGGTCGATGCGCCACTGCTCCGGCAGACCCGTCCTTGACTGGATGTACGTCTCTGCGGTGGCGATGAGCTTCCTCTCCTTGTCCGGAGTTATCGACTCCTCAGGAGACCCGAAGCTGCTACTCCGGCGGGTGCGCACCTCAAGGAACACCAGGCAGTCTCCCTCCTGAGCGATGATGTCCACCTCGCCGTAGGGACAGCGGAAGTTGGTGTCCAGGATGGCGTAGCCTTTGCTCTCAATGTAGCCCCTGGCGGCCCTCTCCCCCGCCTGGCCCAGCCTTATACGGCGACCGCTGTCAGGCATAACGTCCATCCGCGACGGCCCGCACGGGCGCAAAGGAGCGGCGGTGAATCGGACAGGGGCCCAGGCTGCGGAGTCGCTCCAGGTGCTCCCTGGTGGGATACCCCTTGTGCATGGCGAAGCCGTAGCCCGGGTGCTTCACATCCTCCTCCGTCATCAGCCCGTCCCGCGTGACCTTGGCGACTATCGACGCCGTCGCTATCGACAAGCACTTGCTGTCTCCCTTGATGATGGCCTTGTACGGGATGCCGCTCTCCGGGAGCGGTACGGCGTCGATGAGGAGGAAGCCGGGAGGCTCAGGGAGTCCGCGTATCGCCCTCAGCATGGCCTCTTTGGTGGCGTTCACTATGCCCATAGAGTCCACGTCCTCCGGCGAGACGACGCCGTACGACCAGGCAATGCCCGACTCCCGGATGTGATGAAACAGGGTCTCTCTCCGCCTGGGGGTGAGCTGCTTGCTGTCCCGCACACCAGCCAACCAGGGGGCGCGATAGTCCGGGGGAAGCACGGCGGCCCCGGCGACCACCGGCCCCGCCAGCGGCCCGCGGCCCGCCTCGTCCACGCCTGCAACGACGTGGTGGCCCAAGGCCACCAGCGCTGTCTCCTCTTCAAAGGTTGGCGGTTTGTTCAAGGTGTCTCTTTGTGCAGTCGGTCTAAAGTCCTACCTCTTGTGAAGCGCCAAGAACAATGTACCCCGCTACAGGGGTTTGTAAAGGCTTGGCAGCGTTATAAAGAGGCCTCTCACTGTGCTGAAGACAGATCCTCAATCAAGACCTCGCCGTCTGCTGACGCATCTATAGTAATCCGGCTGCCCCACAGCAGGGTCATGCCCAGCAATGGAGCGCAGTCCGATTTCAGTACCAGTACATCCCTTTGACTCCCTTGCCATGAAACTGACGCAAGGTACGCCTCAAACTCAAAGAGGTCGCCGTTGGCCAACTCAAAGGTCCGCTGACCCACGGATAGTAAGCCGAGCCGGTCTATAAAGCCCGTCGGCAGAGTCAGATAGCCGGTGAAGCCTGTGTCCAATATGACCTCCACAGATTGATAGAGGTTCCTGTCATCAACGATGTCTATGGAAACCAGAGCTTGCTGACTCTCGCTAACCCTTCCCCTAATCATCGCGGTCAGGCGTCCCGAAGCCCCCTACGTGTCTGTATGCCGCCCGGTATCCTACGCGCACCCCGTACGTAACGGCGTCCGGCCTTCGCTTCAGTAGTCTCCGCGTCGCTGCCGCGTCGTCTGCGTCTACCTCAAAGTCTCCGGTCTCAACGTCTATGACCACGAACTTCCCCTTCTCAACCGACCCAACTCGGGGCTGGATCTGCTCCCGGTAGATGGCCTCTCCCAGGGTTGTTATCTCTCCTGGGCCATAGATAGTGCCCGCCATTGTGTTCTCCTGGTATTGCCTAAGCGTAATAGACGCTGAATAAGTTTTCCCTGCGGGTAATGCAGTAGCGGATGTGTAAGCGTAATCTGACAATACTCCCCGCGCCTGGGGCTGTCAAACGACCCAATTTCGACTGCATGAACCTAAACAAGTCTCACACCTCCAACCCGTGCTATAATAGGCGTACGATTCCCAGCCCAATCCGCAAATACACGCTAGGGCAGCCGGAGGTGGCCTGATGTCGGACATGGCGCTTTCAGATGTGCGCATCCTGGACCTGACCCGGCACGTCGCCGGTCCATTCTGCACCAAGATGCTGGCCGACTACGGAGCCGACGTCATCAAGGTGGAGCGGCCCAACGGCGGCGACGTCACCCGGCGCATGGGCCCATTCCCGGACGACGTTCCTCATCCGGAGAAGAGCGGCCTCTTCCTGCACCTCAACACCAACAAGCGCGGCGTGACCCTCAACCTGAAGAGCGCTACTGGCAAGCGTATGCTCATGGAGCTTGTCAAGCAGGTGGACGTTGTGGTGGAAAATTTCGCCCCGCGGGTGCTGCCGTCCCTCGGCCTGGCCTACGAGGACCTGGAGCAGATCAACCCGCAGGTGATTCTGGTATCCATCTCCAACTTCGGGCAGACGGGGCCTTACCGGGACTACAAGGCCAGCGAGATCGTGCTTCACGGCATGGGCGGCAATCTGCGAAGTCTGGGGCTGCCGGAGCGCGAGCCCGTCAAGTACGGCAGCCATGTCGCGCTGCGACAGGCGGGCCTGATAGGGGCCGCGGCGACTGTAGCCGCCCTCTTCACCCGCGAGGCGCGCGGCGAGGGCGAGCACGTCGATGTCGCCATAGTCGAGACCCAGGCCGGCTCCCAGGACCGCAGGGCGCCCCAGCTTATCACGGCACAGTTCGTGAACCAGGTATTCCCTCGACGGGCGCCGGGAGCAACGATGGCGTCGGGCACGTTCCCGTGCAAGGACGGCTACATCAACGTCACGGGTGGAGGCAGCCGCTTTCCAAGGGCGCTGGAGATGATAGGCAAGCCGGAGCTTATTGAAGACCCCCGCTTCGCAACACCGGACGCGCGGCTCAACCCTGAGAACTCGGAGGACTTCAACCGCGAGGTGCTCATGCCCTGGCTCATGCAGCACACAATGCAGGAGGTCTGGTCTATAGCCCAGAAGGCGCGCGTCCTGTCCGGGCCCATCTACACCTCCGAGGCTCTCATGGCCGACAACCATTTCCGGGACCGAGGGATGTGGGTCGACATCGACCATCCCGTCGCCGGAAGGTACACGTATCCAGGACGACCCATCATCATGGGCGAGTCGCCCTGGCAGCTGCGACGAGCCGCGCCGCAGCTTGGAGAGCACAACGAAGAGGTGTTCGGAGAGGCCCTGGGCTACGAAAGCCAGGACCTGGCGCGCTTGCGTGGAGTGGGCGTAATCTAACGGGCCTCAAGGCCCGGGGAGGAGATGCAATGAGTAAACTGCCTCTGGAGGGAGTAAGGATTGTGGAGCTGACCCACATCTTCGCCGGCCCGTATGCCACCATGCACATGGCCGACTGGGGGGCCGAACTGATCCGCCTGGAGACCATCCAGGGAATGGTGCTGGGCACCCGGGGCCAGTACGCGAAGGTGCCCAAGGAGTTGGTCGAGCAGGCCAAGGCATCGGGAACCGGGGCCGGGATGGTCTTCCCCAACTGGGACCCCGGGCCTCGCCCCTGGAACCGGTCTACAAGCATGACGTCCACCGGTCGGAACAAGATGAGCATGACAGTCGATCTGCTGAGACCGGAAGGTCTGGAGATTCTGGGAAAGCTGATAGAGAAGTCGGACGTCTTCATAGAGAACAACGTGCCAGAGACAATCGACAAGCTGAAGATCAGCTACGATTGGCTTCGAGAATGGAACCCGCAGATCATAATGGTGCGGATGCCGGCGTTCGGCCTGTCGGGACCCTACTCCAACTTCCGGTGCCTGGGAATGCACGTGGACGGGGTATCGGGCCACTCCCACACAAGGGGCTACCCGGACGAAGAGCCGCACCGGCGCGGGGAGACCGTCGCTGCGGACGCGGCGGCAGGAGCAGCGGGATGCTTCGCTGTGTTCACCGCGCTGTGGCATCGCAGGCGCACGGGCAAGGGTCAGCTCGTGGAGATGCCCCTTTCCGAGAACTTCATCCCGTTCATGGCGGAGTCGATAATGGACTACACGATGAACGGCGCGTTCGCGAGAGCATGGGCAACAAGGACCGGTGGATGGCGCCCCACGGCGTGTACCCATGCCGGGGAGAGGACAAGTGGATTACCCTGGCGGTGGGCAGCGACGAGGAGTGGCAGGGACTATGTGAGGTGATGGGCGACCTTGAGCTGGCGGCAGACCCGCGTTTCAGTGACACAGACGCGCGTTGGAAGAACCAGGACGAGCTTGACCCCATCATCATCGAGTGGACGCTTCAGCAGGACCATCGGGAGGTGTTTCACAGGCTCCAGGCCCGCGGCGTGCCCGCCGGGCCTATCCTGGACGAGCTTGAGGTTCTGGAAGACCCTCACATGGTGGATCGGGGCTACTACCAGCCGCTGGATCACGCCGAGATGCCCACGATAAAGTACCACGGCCCGCTCTGGAGCATGTCCAAGACGCCCAACAGACTCCGTAAGGCGCCGCCTCTCCTCGGGGAGCACAACCCACACGTCTACAAAGAGGTGCTCGGCGTATCGGAGGAGGAGTACGCTCGCCTGGAGGCCGAGGGGCACATCGGCATGGACGTCCTGGAGGTCTCTTAGTAGATGGGGATGTTCAGCTAGATGGCAGAGACCACAGTCGAGAGAATAGCCGGTGCGGCCCGCGAGATCCACGACAACATAGCGCGGGTCATTGTGGGAAAAGCCGACGTGGTGGAGTTGGCGCTGGTGGCGATTCTGTGCGAGGGGCACATTCTCATTGAGGACGTGCCTGGAATCGGGAAGACGATGCTTGCCAGGTCGATAGCGCGCTCCCTGGGCTGCACCTTCAATCGCATACAGTGCACCCCCGACCTCCTCCCATCCGACGTGACCGGAACGTACATCTACAACCAGAAGACCAACGACTTCGAGTTCCGCTCCGGCCCGGTCTTCGCCCAAGTGCTCCTGGCAGACGAGATCAACAGAGCCACGCCCCGAACCCAATCGGCCTTCCTGGAGGCCATGGAGGAGCGGCAGGTGACGGTGGAGGGGGAGACCAGGCCGCTGGTGCGACCGTTCCTCGTGCTGGCGACCCAGAATCCCGTGGAGCTTGAGGGCACCTTCCCCCTACCGGAGGCCCAACTCGACCGGTTCCTGATGCGGGTGCGCATGGGCTACCCGGACGAAGCGGAGGACGAGCTTATCATGGAGCGGTTTGCCCAGGGCAATCCCATAGTTGAGCTGGCCTCGGTGGTCTCGGCGGAGCAGTTGCTGGAGCTACAGCGAGCCTGCCGCGAAGTGATGGTGGACGCCGACGTCCGGCAGTACATCATCAAGCTGGTCCACGCCACCAGGGAGCACCCCCAGGTGGAGTTAGGCGCGAGCCCGCGCGCGATGCTGGGGATGCTCCACACGGCCCAGGCCCTGGCCGCTATCCGGGGTCGTGAGTACGTCATACCCGACGACGTCAAACAGCTCGCGCCCTACGTTCTGGAACACCGCATTATCACACACACCCAGAGCCACCTTCGGGGCCACACCGCCTCAGACATCCTGTGCGAGGTTCTGGACTCTGTACCCGTGCCCGTGGAGGAGGAAGAGGCCGCAGACACGGATTCCGGGGTCTAGCGGTGCTGGGCAAAGCCTGGCTTTTCATCACACTGGGCATACTTGCAGCGGCGGTGGCCCTCCAGCACGCGCTGCTCCTCCTGATAGCCATGTTCTTCTTCATCGCCTCCGTGGTTGCCCGGCTGTGGGCCCGCTACGCCCTGGAGCGCGTCGAGTACAGCCGGCGCCTGAGCGAAACCAAGGTGTTCTTCGGCGAGACCGTTACACTGGATATGCGTATCTCCAACGCCAAGATACTTCCCCTGCCCTGGGTGCATATTCAAGACGACGTGCCGGAGGACCTGTCGTTCCTCACTACGCGCACCACAGCGGGGCACAAGTCCGGGCGCGCCTTCCTCTCCAGCTTCCTGTCGCTGATGTGGTACCACCGCCTCACGCGTCGATATCCCATGCAGTGCCTCAGACGCGGGTACTTTGCCTTCGGGCCTGCCACCGTGCGATCCGGCGACCTCTTCGGATTCTTCCGCCGGGAGATCGAGGAGGACAAGAGGGACTACCTGCTGGTGTACCCAAAAGTCGTTCCCCTGGAAGACCTGGGCATCCCGTCGAAGGACCCATTCGGAGACCTGCGGGTGAGACGGCACCTTCACGAAGACCCCGTCCGGGTGGTCTCCACTCGCGAGTATGTACCAGGCGATCCTCTGAAACGCATCCACTGGAAGGCGAGCGCACGCCTGCAACGACTGCAAAGCCGCGTCTTTGAGCCAACCACTACCGTTGACCTGGCGCTGTTCCTCGACGTGCGCACCGTTGGAGTGCGCATCTGGGGACGGGTGGAGCACCTCCTGGAGACGGCGGTTATGACTGCCGCCTCAATCGCCAACCACGCCCTTAGGCAGGGCTACAGATTCGGGTTGTACGCCAACGAGCCATTCCTGTACTCCGGAGGCACGATAAGGCTGCCGCCCTCCGACCACCCCGACCAGTTGCAGCGGACGCTGGAGGCGCTGGCCCAGGTCCAGGGATGGCCTGCCATGCCCCTGGAGCAGATGCTGAACCGGGAGGCCAGAAACCTGCCCGGCTCAGCCACCTTGGCCATAATCACAGCGGAGCCCACCGAGTCGCTGCTGGCGACCCTCAACCGCTTCCGGCGCGCCGGCCGCAGAGTGGCGCTGATCATTGTGGGAGATCGTGAGGTCGACTTTGCCCTGAACGGCCTGCCTGTGTACCACGTCTCCGGCGACGTCTACACGCAGGAGCTGGAGTCTGTGAGACTGGACCGGTCAGAAGGCGGAGTGGTGTAGTGACTGCGCTGAGCCGGCTCAGGGGCACACTGCGGTTGGATGCTGCTCACTCCATCCCGCCACTGGCAGTGCTCATGGAGGCGCTGTGGGCGTATCCCTGGTTCGTCTTGATAGGGGACTGGCATGTCCTGAGCTGGCCCGCGCCGCCTCTGAACCTGGCTAGCGCAGTCTTCCTGCCCGCTACGGCCATGCTGATGTCCCGCGCCGCGTTGGCCCGGCACTGGGCGCCGGCCCGGACGCTTTCGGTTGTGCTCCCTGTCCTTCTCCTCCAACTGGGGCTTATAGTGCGGCTGAATCTGGGCGGAGGCCATCCGCTCTGGGACTCTGGGTGGTGGGAATACGCCGTCGAACAGCGGGCTATCATTATCGGCGCACTGGCTTTTGGAGTGTACCTGCTGTGGCGCGGCATATCCATCGGTATGGAGACGCCTTACTTTGAAGCCATATACCGCAGGTTCCTGTTTGGGCTTACCGCCCTTGTCTTGTTACTGGCGTTCATGGCCCTGATCCGCGAAGCCGACGAAACGCGACGCTCGCTGGAATCAACGGGGTTTTACGTCGTTGGATTCCTGTTCATCGGACTGCTCTCTATTGGCCTGATCAACCTGAAGACAATATGGGATGAGATGCTGCGCCGAGACGAGGCGTCCGGCGCGGTGAGCAGGCGGTGGTTCTCCATGCTTCTGGGAATGGTCTTCGCCATCGTAGCCGTCTCCCTGGTGGTCGCCGGCGCCTTCTCCTTCAACCTGGCAACGGCGCTGCTCCACCCGCTAAGAGTGCTGGGTGACTGGCTGCTCACCGTGTTAATATACGTGGTCGCCTTTCCCCTGGGAGTGATAGCCTCCGTTCTGATATACGTACTCCGTTTCCTGGCAAGCCTCCTCCCCAGAGGCCAGCCTCCGCAACCTCTGAGCATTCAGGGCCCGGCAGAGATGCAGAGGGTTGTGGAGGGCCAGGGTACGCACAGCTTTCCGCCCGAGGTGGCGCTGGTACTGAAGTGGGGACTGGTTGCCTTGTTGGTGGCTCTGGTTGTGTTCATCCTGGCCCGCGCCCTGCTCCGCTACAGCAGAGGCAGGCGGCGAGACGAGGAAATCGAAGAGGTGAGCGAGTCGCTGTGGTCCTGGAACGGCTTTAAGACAGACCTCCGCTCCTTCCTGTCCAGGCTGCTGGGACGGTTCAGGAGAAAGAGGCCGGTGGCCCCGACCTCCTCTCCCCCACTCTCGATAGCGAGAGAGACGGACACGGGCGCCGTGTTCACCGTCCGGGACATATACCGCGGGTTGCTGTGGGAGGCGCGCCGGTCGGGAGTCCCGCGCAATCAGTCGGAGACGCCCAGCGAGTACAAGGGCAGGCTGGAGACAAGGGTCGAATCAGAGGACGAGGCGATTCAGGCCATCACGGAGGCATACATTGAGGAACGGTACGGTCGGATGGACGCCTCCGGGGAGAGGCTGAGCGCGCTGAACCGGTCGTGGCGCTCTCTCAGGTCGGCTCTGCGCGGCCAGGGGCCGTAGGTCACCGCGCGGCCAGCATATCGTAAGCAAGAGCCAGCATGGTCCTCGTGCTGTTCATCAGGCTGGCAATGCCTATGGACTCGTCGGTGCCGTGGGCGTTGGTTAGAGCGGGGTCGTCGTCCGGGTGGGAGGCCGTGAAGCCGTACGTCACCACGCCCAGGGGCCTGGTAAACCTGGAATCGGTGAAGCCGGTGCTGATGGATGGGACCATCTGAACGTTGTCCATGCCCAGGGCGCGGGCAGTGGCGGTCCTGAGGCGCTGGGCAAAGGGCGTCTCAAATGGAGACGCGTTGGGAACGGCCATGTAGTCGATCTCGTACTCCACGCCGGGAATCCCCTCCAGCGCCCGGTCAAGCTCCTGGCGCAGGTAGTCGTCGGTCTGGTGAGGCAGCGTCCTCACGTCGCAGGTCAGGCGGATGGACTCCGGCACGCTGTTGGACTTGACGCCGCCCTGCACCATCGTAGGCGTAACGGTCATGCGTGACAGGGCGCGCAGCACGGAGGCAAGCGGCGGGTTGTCGGCCTCCAGCTCAGCGATTATTGCATCGACGTTATCGGGTGACGCCCTGTGTTCGACGGCCAGGGTGGAGAGATGGTTGAACAGCTCCGTCGAGGTGTCGCGCTCCGCCTCGTACTCCTGTATGCGAGTCAGCACCTGCGCCAACGGGTATAGAGCGTTGTCTCCGCGCCAGGGTATGGACGCATGAGCGCTGGCCCCCTTGATATCGATCTCTATCTGCAGACGACCCTTCTCCCCCACACCCAGAGCGTAGACGAAACCCTCGCCCACCTTGATGGGCACTCCCCCACCCTCGTTTACCGCAAAGGGCGCTGTTATCCTCTCAGGGTGGTTCTGCGCGAGCCACCCGAACCCGTACCGTCCGCCGTGCTCCTCGTCTGCGCCTGCGGCCAGGATGAGGCTGTCATGAAGAGACACGCCGTTGCGCTTCAGCAGAAGCGTCGCCATCAGCTGGGCCGTGAGCAGGCCCTTGCAGTCGGATGCGCCCCGCCCATAGACGCGGTTGTCCGACAGAGTGGGGTTGAAGGGCGGAAAGCGCCACTTGCTCTCGTCCCCCACGGGCACAACGTCGGTGTGGGACATGAACATCAGTCCCGGCCTGCCTGATGCGCCCTCCAGCCCTGAGAGCAGGTTCCCACGGCCCGGGGCCGACTCCAGAATCTCGGCAGAAATGCCGTCCCGCGCTAGCAGATCACGGGCGTACTCGCACACCGGGGTCTCGTTGCCGGTGGGCATGAACCCCGTGTTCACCGAAGGGATACTCACCAGTTCCCGGTGAACGGACAGTATCTCGTCCGCGCTGCGGTCCAACTGTGCGAGCAGGTCATCAAGGTCCGGCATCATGCGCCTCCGTTCCGAAGTGGTCTAACCCGTTCCTGTAATCTCAAACCAGATCAATGCGGTCTCCGAAGCGGCGAAAATCCGCCGTGTTGAACGTCAGCAGCCTGCGCTCCCCGTGGGCCAGCATCGTTGCGACGATATTGGCGTCGTGAATCTGACGACCTCCTACGGGAACTTCGCGACACAGCCTGATGAGCGTCGCAGTCACCTCAGGGCCATCCTCAAGCACATCAAGGACGCTTATCATTCTTTGCACGTCATCAAGAGCTTCCTCGCGGGTGATGGCGACCGGCCAGGTCTGCGGCCGAGTGACAACCGACAGGTACTCACGCATAATCTGACGGCTAATCCTTACAGGCTCGCGGCTCTGAACGACACGTTCCAGTCTAGCTCTGGCGACTTCGTTGTCAGGGGTGCCGGGGATGCGGGAGTTTACGAGGACGTTTGTATCTATGAACATCGGTGGACTAAATCCTGTCCTCGTACATGTCCTCCCGCCTTAAACTGAGGCCTTCGGGCCACACCGCAGTGGGGTGGACGGGCCATATCTCATCCAGGTTGAACTTGGGTATATCCTCCGGCCCATTCAGCTTCACAAACACCAGCGTCTCAGAGCCCATGTCCACCTCCGCCGTCTTCCACCCGGCTTCAATCCAGAGCGGAGTTATCAAGAGGCCGTTGACGGGTCTCTTGTTTGACCACCATCCCCGAAATTGACGCGCCAAATCAGGCAGCCTGAAGCCGATTATCGATTCTACCTCACCGAAGGTGGTTTTCCATTCTTTAACCTGAAGGCCACACAAATGTGTATACAGCTTCTTGTACTCGTCCCGATTCTCCATGTCGCTCCCGCGTATCAAAGGTCTCTCCAAATAGGATTGTACTTGTCCAGCGCGCCCTGAGCAAGCACACCAATGTCGTATTGACCGCAGCAAGTGGCTGGAAATATACTGCTATCGTACCTCCACCATATGTTGAATCCACAAGTCGTTTCCAGGAGGATGTTATGCCTACCATTCTAATCGACGGCGTCAGCATCAAGTACGAGGAGATGGGCAGCGGCGCGCCGGTCACCCTCATGCCGGGGGGCAGGAGCGGCATGGAGGCGGTCAGAGGGCTTGCGGAGCGTCTCTCTCCCCACTATCGGGTCATCATACACGACCGGCGCAACTGCGGCGCATCCGACGTTGTAATCGGCGGCGAACCGTCCGAGCAGGAGATATGGGCGGATGACCTGAACGAGCTACTCAGGAGGCTTGACGCCTATCCTGCTTACGTGGGCGGCGGCTCGGCCGGGTGCCGGGTCGCGCTGCTGCTGGCCTGCGCCATCCGGAGGCGGTCAAGGGGCTTCTCCTCTGGCACGTCACGGGAGGCGCCGTGGCCGCGGAGCGGCTGGGCTACAACTACTACGAGCAGTTCATAGAAGCGGCAGAGCGCGACGGGATGAAGGGAGTGGTCGAGAGCGACTTCTTCGCTGAGCGAATCGCGGAGAACCCCTCCAACCGCGACAGGCTGTTGGGGATGGACGTACAGGAATTCATCGCCGTCATGGGTCGATGGCGGACCTTCTTCACAGCCGACAAGCCCGTAATCGGCGCGACTGAGGAGGAGCTAAGGAGAATCCAAGTACCTATGGTGATAATACCCGGCAACGACGAGGTGCATCCCAGAGCCGTTGGGGAGAACCTGCACAGGATTCTGCCCCACTCGGAGCTGCACTCGCCCGTCTTCTCGCCTGAGGAGGCGGAGAGCCTGAGACAGCGGGACCCGGACGGGTTCGTGGATATTGGGCATGAACGAAGGGCGGCCATCTACCTGCCATTCCTGGAGAAGTTGTCCAAGGCCGAGGTCCCGGTTCCATAGCCACTACTCCTGAACCAAGACGGGATGACAAGGAGGAAGCAACATGACCCAGACGCAAGTACCCTCTGAGGCGGAGGTCTTTGAGTACGTACAGACGCTGAGCAACTGGGGGCGTTGGGGCCCGGACGACCAGCTGGGCACTATGAACCACATAGGGCCGGAGCAGCGCAGGCAGGCGGCGGCACTGGTCAAGGACGGCGTGTCGGTGTCGTGCGCCAGGACCATCACCTACGATCACACCCCAGACTCAAACTCCGTAGCCATTCACTATATGACCCGCTCCGGCGAGGGGTACGTCAACCAGCCGGAGACCTTCCCGCCGGCTTCGCAGGGCAGCGGCGACTTCATCGGCATGGCGTTCCACGGGTACAGCATCACGCACCTGGACTCCCTCTGCCACATCTTCTGGAACGGCCAGATGTACAACGGCCAGTCCTCGGCGCTGGTGACCACCGGCGAGGGCGCTACGGCGGAGTCCATAGAGCTGCTGCAGGACGGCGTGGTCAGCCGCGGCGTGCTGCTGGACGCGCCTCGCCACCGTGGCGTCAAGTGGATGGATCTCGGCGAGACCGTACTGCCCTCTGAGCTGGACGCAATGGAGGAGGCGCAGGGAGTCCGCGTAAGGGAGGGAGACATACTCCTCGTCCGCACCGGACACTACCGACGCCGCAATGAAGAAGGCCCCAGGCTACTGGCCGACGGCTGGCCGGGGTTGAACGGCTCCTGCCTGCCCTGGCTCAGGGAGCGGGGCGTGGCAGCGCTCGGAGGCGACACCGTGAGTGACGCCGGCCCCAGCGGCTACCCAAACCTGCGGCAGCCCATTCACCAGATAGGCATCCCGCACATGGGGCTTTGGCTCATCGACAACTGCAACCTGGAGGAGCTTGCTACGGCGTGCGCCGAACGTGGACGTTGGGAGTTCCTGCTCACCATCGCTCCCCTGCGCATCCGCTACGGGACCGGCTCCCCGGTAAATCCCATTGCGCTTTTCTAGGCAAATCTGATACCGACGCGGTGATCTGTGAGATCAAGTCCTGACCGGCAGGAGGGTACGTCATGGAAGAACAGCCTCTCTCGGACCTACGGATAATAGACCTGACCCACGGCATTGCGGGGCCGTACTGCACCAAGCTCCTCGCCGACTACGGAGCCGACGTCGTCAAGGTGGAGCGGCCCGGCTCCGGCGACTACGCCCGCTCCCTCGGCCCCTTCCCCAACGACGTCCCACACCCGGAGAAGAGCGGCATCTTCCTCTTCCTCAACACCAACAAGCGCGGCATCACCCTGGACCTCAAGTCAGACAAGGCCATCAAGGCGTTGAAGACCCTGGTTAAGGACACCGACATACTGGTGGAGAGCTTCCGCCCGGGCGTCATGGCCGGCCTTGGCCTGGACTACGATACCCTGAAGGGCATCAACCCCAACCTGGTTATGACCTCTGTGTCCAACTTCGGGCAGACCGGCCCCTACCGGGACTACAAGGCGTCGGAGCTTACGCTGTTCGGGATGGGCAACAGCATGACCCGTGTAGGACTACCGGACCGGCATCCCCTGAAGCTGGGAGGCAACCACGTCCAGTACCAGGCCGGCAACAACGCAGCGATGGCCACAATGTTCGCCTGGTACGCACAGCGGTACGAGGGCATGGGCGGTCAGCGCGTGGATATATCCATTTTCGACACCCAGATGGCCTCAATAAACGGGCGCATGATGAGCCTGATAGGGTACCAGTACAACGGCATGAGAGGTCGGCGGCTGGGGACCAGCATTGCGGGCTATCCCAACGGTGTGTATCCCTGCAAGGACGGGTACATCTCCGTGGCCGGGGGCGGACAGCGGTTCCCGCGCGTCGCCGCCTCCGTTGGCAAGCCTGATCTGGTGGATCACCCAAATTACGGCGTTGCCAAAGGAGCGCAGAATCCCGACTTCAAGGAAGAGTTCGAGAGCGCCATCTGGCTGCCTTGGCTCATGCAGCGCACCAAAGAAGAGGTAGTGCAGGAGTGCCAGGCCAACGAGCTGCTGTGCACTTCCTACAACACCATAGACGAGGTGGTAGACAACAACCCACAGCTTGACTCCCGCGGCTACTTCACGGAGATCGACCACCCGGAGGCCGGGAAGTTCCGATACCCGGGAGCGCCCGTCTTCACCGATAGCAAGTGGTGGCGGATACGGAGACCCGCGCCCCTTCTGGGTCAGCACAACAAGGAAGTCCTGGAAGAGCTTGACCACGGGCGGCAGGCGGCGTCGGCCCGCGCTTCTGCAAGCTCAGACCGTCCTGCCGGCGCCAAGCTCCCCCTGGAGAACGTCCGGATCATAGACATGACGGTGGTGCTGGCGGGGCCTTACGGGACCATGTTCCTGGGAGACATGGGAGCGCAGGTGATCAGGGTCGAGACCCTGCAGCAGCTCTCCGCCACCAGCCGGGGCCAGTTCGCGCGGCCCAACAGGGAGGCCGAGGCCAACGCGCCCATGTCCATGTACCCCGACAAGGATCCCGGCGAGAGGCCGTGGAACAGGTACGCCGGATTCAACGCCCACGGCCGCAACAAGCACGGCATCACAGTCGACCTGCGAACGCCGGAGGGTCAGGATGTCTTCCGCCGTCTAGTGGACATCAGCGACATGTTCATTGAGAACAACGCGGTGGGCTCCATAGCGCGGCTTGGTTTCACCTATGACGTAATCAGCCAGTGGAACCCCAGGCTGATAATGATATCCATCAACGGCTTCGGGCAGACGGGGCCTTGGTCTACATACCGGGGCATCGGCACCTCCTTCGAGGCCGCTTACGGGCACGCCTCCGTTATGGGCTATCCCGACATGGGCCCGGAGGGTGTGCCCCTGACTGTCCCCGCGGACGCCAGCACAGGGGTCACCGCAGCGATGGCGGCTACAATTGCACTTCACCATCGAGAGAAGACCGGCAAGGGCATGTTCATCGACATCTCCCTGGGCGAGAACTTCCTGCCCCATCTCGGAGAGCTGTTCATGGACTACACGATGAACGGGCGGGTGGCAAGCTCCTATGGCAATAGGGACCAATGGGGGCTCGTGCAGGGCGTGTATCCGTGCAAGGGAGACGATGAGTGGGTCGCCATCTCTATAGGACTGGCAGAGCAATGGGCCGCCCTCTGTAGCCTGATGGGACGGCCGGAGTTGACAAACGACCCGCGTTTCGAGAGTATGGCAGCGCTCCGCGCACACCATGACGACGTGGACCAAATCATCGGGAGTTGGACGGCGGACAAGGAGCCTGTCGAACTGTTCCATAGGCTGCAGAAGGAGGGGATAATCGCCGGCTACCTTATGCACGAGCCACATGCGCTCAACGACCCCCACGTCAAAGAGCGCGGCATCCTGACGCCCGTCAACCACCCGGAGATAGGGACGCACCTGTACCCGGGCGTGACCTTCAAGATCTCCGGCGTGGATTTCAAGATTAGGAAACCGGCCGTACGGCTGGGCGAGGACAACGATTACATCTACAATGAGGTGCTGAAGCTCACGGAAAAGGAGTACGACAACTTGAAGGCTCTAGGTCATATAGGAATGGATTATGCAGAACACGTCAGATAACCGGACGGGACCCGCCACACTCAGAGACCTGCTTGAGAACGGCGCGCCTCAGCAGGCCGCCATCCGCGTGCCCGACGGCCCCACCATAACCTACGACTCGCTGCGGCGGCAAGTGGACTCCCTGGCCGAACAGCTCCGCGCTCAGGGCATACGCAAAGACGATCGCGTGGCCCTTGTGCTGCCCAACAGCGCAGAGGCGATCATATCCTTCCTGGGAGTCGCAACGGCGGCCACGGCCGCGCCACTGAACCCCGCCTACAAAGCCGACGAGTTTCGATTCTACCTGGAGGACACCAACGCCCGGGCCCTTGTGGGGGACGGCCGCCCGGAGGCCGCAGAGGCTCGCGGCGCCGCGTCGGAGCAGACCCTGCACATCGGCGTTCAGATCGACGACCGGGGAGAGGTCAGCTTCTCCAACGGCGGAGGCGGATCAGCGGGCGGCGACGGCCCGCCGGGGTCGGCGGATACGGCGCTCATCCTGCACACCAGCGGCACCACCAGCCGGCCCAAGCGCGTCCCTCTCGCCCACGAGAACCTGGTGGCGTCGGTGCGCAACATAGTCGAGACCTACAGCCTCACACCTGAGGATGTCGCTCTCTGCGTCATGCCCCTGTTCCACGTCCACGGTATAGTCGCCTCCACCCTTGCCACGCTCGCCTCCGGCGGAACCATCGTGGTTCCCGGGCGCTTCAACGCCCTGGGCTTCTGGAGAGTGGCGCGGGAGTACGGGGCCACCTGGTACACGGCAGTGCCGTCGATGCACCAGGCCCTGCTGTCGCGCGCCAGGAGCAGCGAGGACCGTGAGCAGTACGCCGGGATGCGGTTCATTCGCTCGTGCAGCGCCGCATTGCCGTCCGCAATGATGTTGGAGATGGAGGAGCGGTTCGGAGTGCCGGTGCTGGAGGCCTACGGCATGACCGAAGCGTCCCACCAGATGAGCTCCAACCCCCTCCCGCCGGGAAAGCGTCTGGCCGGATCCGTGGGCCACGGGACGGGCGTGTCCATCGCCATAATGGACGAGGCAGGCGCGCTCCTGTCGACTGGAAGCCGCGGAGAGGTGGTCATTCAGGGGGCGAACGTCACTAAAGGCTACGAAGACAACCCGGACGCCAACGCCACATCCTTCACCAACGGCTGGTTTCGCACCGGCGACGAGGGGATGCTGGACTCCGATGGATACCTGACCCTCCTGGGCCGCCTCAAGGAGATCATCAACCGGAGCGGCGAGAAGATATCCCCCCAGGAGATAGATGAAGTGCTGCTGTCCCACCCGGCGGTGGCTGAGGCCGTGTCCTTCGGAATCCCCCACCAGGTCCACGGCGAAGAGCCGTCGGCCGCGGTGGTCCTTGGTGGCGCGGCGACGGAGGCGGAGCTTGTAGCACACTGCCGCGAGCGGCTGGCGGGCTTCAAGTGCCCAAGGGTCATCCACATCGTCGAGCAGATTCCCAGGACGGCTACCGGCAAGGTGCAGCGCCGCATTGTGGCTGAGGTCATCGCAGGAGGCTCCTCCGGTGCCTAGAACTGTGGGACGTTTGGGTATACCCCTCACCGTCACTCCCGCGCAGACGGGAGTCCGCATCCCGCCAATACAAACCATTCCTGCGAAAGCAGGAATCCAGAAGAACCCTATACCCCACACCACCTGGATTCCCGACCGGAGCCTGCCCCGTACCCTGACACGGGGTCGGGAATGACGGTGAAATGGGCGCGGCAGTGACAGCAGAAGAGGTGGCCGCGTGAGAATCGCCATATACGGCGCGGGCGCCATAGGGGCGTTCCTGGGAGCAAAGCTGGCCCTGGCCGGACAGGACGTAACTCTAATAGCGCGCGGCGCCCATCTAAAGGCGATGCAGGCCAACGGTGTCACGGTGCGCACAGCCCAGGGTGAATTGCAGGCCCACCCGTCGGCCACCGACGACCCCGACGCAGTTGGCGCAGTCGACTTCCTGTTTCTAACGGTCAAGGCGCACAGCCTCACGGAGATAGCGCCCTTGTTGAAGCCGCTCATAGGGCCGGAGACGGCCCTGGTGTCCGCCCAGAACGGCATCCCCTGGTGGTACTTCCAGCGACACGGCGGGGAGTGGGACGGCACACGACTGGAGAGCGTCGACCCCGGCGGTGTCATCTCAGAGGCGATAGACCCGGAGCGCATCATTGGCTGCATAGTCTACCCCGCAGCGGAGATCGAGGAGCCGGGCGTTGTACGTCACATCGAGGGGGACCGCTTCTCCATCGGTGAGCTTGACGGCTCCTCAACCGAGCGGTGCAAAGCGCTGTCCCAGGCCTTAATCGCCTCAGGCCTCAGGTGTCCGGTCAGGTCACGTATCAGGCAGGACATGTGGGTCAAGCTGCTGGGCAACGCTGCCTTCAACCCCATAAGCGCCATCACCCGCTCCACGCTGGCCGAGATCACCGCTCACCCTGAAGCGGGCGCGATCGCAAAGGCCATGATGGCCGAGGCGGACGCAGTGGCCCGCGCGCTGGGCATCGACGTTCCAGTGACGATTGAGCAGCGGTTCGCCGGCGCGGCGAGGGTGGGAGACCACAAGACGTCCATGCTCCAGGACCTGGAGACCGGGAGGCCCCTGGAGCTTGAGAGCATTGTGGGCGCGATTGTGGAGCTTGGGGACAAGCTGGGCGTCCCCGTGCCCCACACCCGCACGACCTACGCCTGCGTAAAGCTGCTGTCCTCCAGTATGCGCCGATCTTAAGCAACTCAGGTTTGGGCGCGCTCCCTGAAGGTAGACCTTTGCGCAGCCCAGTGGCGCTCTTCTCGCGCCCGTTCCCAACTGTCACTCCCATCCCACCTGGATTCGCAGGAGTGACGGTCTATGGAGACCCGCCCAGGTTATACAAAGACCTCCTGAAGGGGATTACTCAAAGGGCTACTAATCCCGCGCTTGCCATTTGCCCCAAGAACTGGGCATAATAGGCCTCGTATGCCGTCGTGACACCAACGGGCGGCGTCAACTTCACGCGTAGAGGTCCAGCAGCAGTGTACATAGACATGCACGTCCATTCCAAGCGTTCCGATGACGCCGGCGGCACAGTAGAGGGTTATCTGAAGTGGATCAGCGTAATTCGCAAGAAGGGGTACCAGGTGGACGGCATAGTGCTCACGGAGCACAGGGGATTCGATTTTGAGGTTGACTACTCCGACCTTGCCGAGCAGTACGGCGTCGTTGTGTTGAAGGGGTCTGAGATAGAGACGAACCTCGGTCACGTGCTGACCTACGGGATAACGCCGAATCTGACGGAGGAGTTCGACTTCAAGAACATCACGCTGTCCGCCAGAGAGGTGCTGAGGGCCGTTCGCAGAGAGGAAGGGTACGCAATCGCCGCTCACCCCGGCCGTCCTCGCATTGGACTGTGGCAGCACATCCAGGACGGAGCTTCAGTGGACGGCTTCAAGACCATCGAGCTGCTAAACGGCGGAAGCAGTGCGGAGGAAAACGCCCTTGCAAAGGAGCTTGCGGAAACCTACGACTTCGCCTGCGTAGGCGGCAGCGACTCCCACTACGTGAGCACCATCGGCAGGTGCATCACCCGCTTCGAGAGGCCGGTGACCTGTATCGAGGACTTGGTGGAGGAGCTACACAGCGGTGACTACGAGGCGGTGGTGCTTGAGGAAACAAAGGTCACTTAGCGGCGATTGAGCCACATCGTTAACCGGTCGTTAGCCACATCAGGAGGTGATTATGGCGGAACAGAATCTGACGGACACCATCGATTTCGACAGGAGTGTCCTGGGAGTCGACTATGACGTGGGCACGCACCAGGTGACTAAGGAGCAGGTCGTCGCCTACGCGCAGGCGCTGGGCGAGACCAACCCACTCTACCTTGACGAGGAGGCCGCCAAGTCAGGCCCCTACGGGGCGATCATCGCGCCGCCTCTCTTCTACAACATGTTCAGCCTACAGTCGGGCCCGGACCCCAAGGTGAAGTTTGGCACCTCCGGTTTCGACGGCGGCCAGCACGTTGAGTTCTTTGAGCCCATCAAGGTCGGCGACGTCATCTCCGCCCAGACCCAGATTGCGGATGTGTACGCCAAGACGGGTCGCACCGGGACAATGGTGTTCACGGTCAGACGCACAACCTTCACCAACCAGGACGGGGAGAAGAACATAGTTATGGACCGGATCAACGTTCTAAGGGACCTGAGCCAATGAGCCAGGTCTACTTTGAAGACGTGGAGCCGGGGTACGAGGTCGGCCCTGTGGTCAAGATGCCGACCAGGGAGCAGTTGGACGCCTTCACCACGGTGTGGGGTTCGCAGACGGGCCGGTTCACCAGCGACGAGGCCGCCCAAAAGGAGGGCTTCTCCGGCGTCATTCTGCCGGGCAACATGAGCATGGCGTTGCTGGCCCAGGTCCTCACGGAGTGGGCCGGGTCGGAAGGCAAGCTGAAGCGGATGGAGTGCGACTTCCGGCGGTACGTGCAGCCGGGTGACACCCTCAACTGCATCGGCCTTGTCACGGACACTGAGACGGAGGACAACGAGAACCGCGTGATAATGGACGTTTACATCGAGACCCAGAAGGGGGAGAGGGCCATCCAGGGTACGGCGCTGGTGCTGCTGCCCAACAAGGCGTAGGAGGTAATCGCCGCGCCCCTTCACGAAACGCAGCTATAAAAATATCTAAGGAGGAGACCTAATGCCGGACGCAGATGACATCATGGACACCATTGAGTACAACCGCGACATCGTGGGCGTCGACTACCCCGTGGGGAGCCACGAGGTGACTGAGGAGCAGGTCGTCGGCTTCGCCAACGCCATCGGCGAGACCAATCCGATGTACCTGGACAAGGAGTTCGCCGCGAAGAGTTCCTACGGGACGCTCATCGCTCCGCCCGCCTACTACACCTCCATACGGCTGGAGTCGGCGCCGGACGCCGAGGTCAAGTTCGGCACAACCGGATTCAACGCCTCGCAACACTGCGAGTTCTACGAGTCGATGAAGGTGGGGGACACCATCTCCGCCAAGACCCAGGTCTCCAACGTCTACGCCAAGACCGGACGGACGGGGACGATGGTGTTCACAGTGCGTCGAACCACCTACACCAACCAGGACGGCCGAGACGTGATGATGGTGGAGAGCTCCAACGTGCGAAGGGACATGAATCAATGAGCCAGAAACACTACGAAGAGGTAGAGCTGGGAGACGAGGTGGGCCCGCTGGTAAAGGAGCCCACCCGCGAGCAGATACGGGACTACGTTTCCCTGTCCGAGATACGGATGGGCCGGTTCACCAGCGAAGAGGCAGCCCAGGGCGAGGGCCTTCGAGGCATTATTGTCCCGGGCAACATGAGCATGTCCTTCCTGTCGCAGCTCCTCACGGACTGGGCGGGAATGGATGGCAAGCTCGCGAAGCTGGAGGTCAACTTCCGCAGGATGGTGGAGCCGGGCGACAGGCTGGAGTGCAAGGCCGTGGTCACGGACATGCAGGAGGTTGACGGGCAGAACGTGGTCACGCTGGACGCCTTCATCGAGAACCAGAAGGGCGAGCGACCCATCCAAGGCATCGCTGAGGTGGTGCTGCCAAGCACGGGGTAGTGGAAGGCGGTTGCTCAGTCAGTGAGATGAGGAGGACTTATGTGGGAAAACCTGAAGTGAATCCTCAACTGGCTCCGTCGTAGACGAGCTTGCAGCTAGCCTGAACGTCGGTTTCTACCAGGGTATCCCTGCTACTTGGATTGAGGGAGGCGGGATTGCCTCCCTTGCCAGGACGCGGTGTATCAGTATGCGCAAAAATGCCCATACCATTTGAGTTCACCGTTAAAGGCCCGCCTGTCTCTCAGCAGGCGCGCCGAAGGCGGCGAGTGAGAAGATGGACGCAGGACGTTCAAGTCGCTGCCAAGCAGTATTGGGATAGGGAGTCACTCTTTACCGGAGAAATAGAGGTGACGATAACCTACTTCTTCGAGAATGTGGACCTTGATCTTGATAACATTCCAAAGCCGATTCTGGACGCTTTGAAGGGATTGGTCTACAATGACGACTCCCAGATAACTGATTTGATTTGCCGCAAGAGAGAACGGAATAGAGATATGTAGGTACTGAACGCCTCGCCTATTTTACAAGAATCTTTAGATAGGCCCGGACAATTTCTCCACATATCTGTGTCTGAGGCACAGAGCGGGGAGGTGACATTTTGATAGAAGACGCAGCAATCCGCGAAGGTCTTCTTGCCGACCAGACGGCAGAAGAGTATCGCAGGAAGGGCTACGAGGTATTGCGAGAACCTCAGTTGGACTTCTTGCCCGACTTCAGCCCTGATTTGGTTGTCCGGAAGGGCGACGAGACAATAGTAGTTGAAGTGAAGGCTCGGTCCTCGCTGGCTGCAAACCCAAAGATAAAGGAGTTTGCACAAGTCATCCGATCCAAGCCGGGGTGGAGCTTCGATCTGATTCTGGTGGCTGAACCGGAGAAGCTGGATTCGCCCGAGGACGCGCAGCCTCTTAGTAGCGTAGGCATAGTGGAGCAAATAGAAAAGGCCGAGAGGGCTCTTGAGTCGGATCTTCCTGAGGCTGCCTTCCTGCTTGCCTGGTCAGCCTGTGAGGCCGCGATTAGAGAGAAGAACGCGTCACAGGGAGTCTCCACCAAGGGTATCTCAACGGCGAGTTACGTCCTGAACCAAGCCGTCTCGCAAGGTGTGATCTCAAGGGACGAGTACAATAAACTGACCGTCATGATGAGATACAGGAATGCCATTGTCCACGGGTTCAGCCTCAACAACCTTAGTGATAAGCTGGTAAAGGACCTAGTCAAGAGCGTTCGGAGAATGGCCAAGGTCCCAGCCTGAGTTGCTAGCCGTGCGGATACGTCCGACGGCTATGGCAGGCAAGGTTTCTGGACGCCTTCATCGAGAACCAGAAGGGCGAGCGACCCATCCAGGGCATCGCTGAGGTGGTGCTGCCGAGCACGGGGTAGTGGGAGGCGGTTGCTCAGTCAGTGAGACGAGGAGGACTTATGTGGGAAAACCTGAAGTGAATCCTCAACTGGCTTCGTCGTAGACGAGCTTGCAGCTAGCCAGAACGTCGGTTTCTACCAGGGTATCCCTGCTACCTGTACCGAGGGACGCTGTATAGCGTCCCTTGCCATGTTGGCCCCGGTTGAAGTGACACCAAGCTGAGGAGTGGGGACGCGCACCGTCTGGATTACAAGATCGGTCGCCTCCTTTCAGCATTGCCATAAGTATTGCTCCATGCCATAATGTAATGCAGCAATCGATGTAGCAATGCGGGGACGGTGACTCCATGATTGAATCGGGTATAACTGCGAAGGGTCAGACCACGCTGCCCAAGGCCGTCCGGGAAGCGCTGTCCATACAGGCCGGGGACCGGATACGGTACGTAATAGAGGGCAGCGAGGTCCGGATTCTGCCCGTGCGCCCCATCAACCGGCTGTACGGCGCACTCCAATACGACGGTCCAACCGCCACGCTGGAGGACATGGAACGCGCCATCACGGACAGAGCTACCGGGGCGTGATAGCCATTGACACCAACGTCCTGATCCGCTATCTGGTGCGTGACGACGCAGAACAGGCTGAAGCGGCCCGGTTGCTGCTTGAGGGGATCACGTCTGAGCGTCCGGGCTTCATCTGTCGTGAAGTTGCAATCGAGGTGGTCTGGGTACTGGAGAGGGCCTACAAGTTTACGCGCGCACAGATTGCGGATGTGATTGTGGAGCTAGCGGCTACGGACGGCATAGTCATCGAGGAGGCGGAGGACGTGGCCCGTGCCGCCATTCGCTATCGGCAGACCGGCGCTGACTTCTCAGACCTGATGATTCTCGCAGCAGCCGAACGCATGGACGCGGGACCCCTCTACACCTTCGACCGCAGGCTTGCTCGTGTAGATGGCGCATCCCTGGTGGAAGCAGGCCAGGCATGAGTGCGAATGGGAGCGGTCAGGGTTGGACTGACGGGGTTGGTTGAACCTCGGGCGCTGTGGGGGCATAGCCCACCATTTCCACGAAACCCTGACCCGCTACGGGCGCTCCATTCTTGGTCCCCATCGCCGTGACTGACCCTTCCCAATAGACCATGGGGATGAAAGCGCTCAGGGCGAATTCGGCCTCCTCCATCGAGGGAGTCAGCGTCAGGTCTAGCTCCAGTGAGTCGACTCGCAGATTCCAGTTCATAGGGTACACTGCCCCAGTGACGGAGCTAGTCCAAGTCCCAGTGGAGTCCAGGGAGATGTCGTCGCCGGGCAGATGCAGCGGAGCGGAGTCGGTCGGGATGTAGGTGCCATAGGCGCTGATAGGCTTGTGCCCGTCCCGCTGCCATACCACCGAGACCGTGAGGTCGGAGCCATCGTCCAAATTAAGGCTGAGCCAGTCCCAACCGATGTCACTGGTGGTAAAGTCACCCCACTGGTGGTCCATCCAGGATACTCCCGTGACTGGGCGAGAGGCGCCGGAAACGGACATCGTGCCGGAGGTTTCCAGGCGAGTGCGCGAGTAGTAGTAAGTCTTGCCCGCTATGCCCAAGTCCACCAACCCTGTGCCGTGATGGAGCGCGGCGGGCTTTTGCGAAACTGCTTCAAGCTCTACCGTATAGTCCCCAGTCCCGAAGTTGAGATGATAGACCTCGCCGTTGCCGCTCATCCTCCAACCGGCTATGGGCAAGTCGAACTCACCCGACGACGGCTCTAGAAGGGACACGTCAGGCTTTTCCTCGGTCAGGTGCAGTCCGTTGACGTGGTCGGCCCAACTCAGCTGTGCCAACCGGGGCGCCAGGCCGGAGGGCAGCACAGACTGGAAGGTGACAAAATGATAGCTGAACTCCTGTCCGTTCTCCGTTGCCAGGTGGCCGTTGAAGTACCACCACTCCAGGCCCGATAGATGGACGCCCTCGTCGTGAGGCAACCGCACCGTATCTTCCGGTACAGGGGTCGCGGTGGCCGGAAGGGCCGTAGCTGTGGCTGTGGCTACCGGATCGGGAGACGGCTGAGGTGAAGAAGCCGGGATGCGTGTGGGATGTGGCGATGGAAGCGGGGCGAGAGTAGCGGTGGGTGCGGCGGTTACCAGAGAGGGAGCTTCCGGCGATTCACTGGCGGCGTCAGAACACGCCGCCGTAACAATGACTAGGAAGATTGGCGCGACCAGGGACGAAACGACTCGCGCCAGATTGGGGATAAGCATGACCTGTCTAAGACTATACCACAGTTTCGCCCTGCCCGCCGTTCAGCCCTGGTCTTCCAGAACGCTCCTGTCCGTGACCGAAGGTTCCCGCGCCAGCTCCCGCCGTATGGTGGCAACCCACTCCGGGTCAAGGCCCAACGCCTGCGTCACCGCCTCGTCTATCTGGCGGCGCACGGGGTCCTCGTGCATTCTGGGGAAGGGCAGCAGGGTATCGTTTTCCAGCCAGTCAAACCAGCTGTCCAGCAGCCCGCGCTCCGCCGCGCCCAGCGCCGCGATGTTGGGCAACTCGCTGACGCTTCGCTTCCTAGGGCCGCGCCGTGTCCGTTGCCGGAACGTCCGGTTCCGAGAGCGATTCTGGGGCAGTGGTGTAGTGGGGCGGGTCTGCGACCAGGCTCCGCAGGCGCGCCGTGAACACCTCCACCTGCCCCTTTTCTTGGGAATCGTGGCGGCTCATGTCGTCCAAACCGTCAATCAGGTACCCGGCGTATTCCAGTGAAGCGTCGATGCGGAGTTCACCGCCGCCACGGGATACACTAGCTATTCTATGGAGCGGCAACTGGGAGACGTGCTTGTCGTCCCAACTGTTGGACACGAACAGGAGCCGTCGATTGGTGGCGGCAATGACACCGTTGTGAGAGTCCGTCGATTCCCGTCGCGGCCGGTACCTGCCCCAGAGCAGGGCCTCAAGGTGTTCGTCGTTATCGAGAATCTCGCCCAGCTTATTGCGCTCGTTTCCGTGGTTGCCCCGGTAGCCCCATATCGGGTGTAGCAGCCGCCAGTCAGCGAGAATCCTGGGTTGCCCGGAAACCTGCCGTGGCGCAGCCGCGTGTTCCCGCATAATGTTGACGAAAGGCGAGGCGTCGGCCTCCCGCCGGAAGTGGGCTGCGTATACTTGGCCTCCCTGGTCAACGAACCTGACCTCTTGACCTTCCGTGTGTTCCGTGTATTCCACTGCCAGGATTGTCCCGGGGGGGCAGCTTGCGATTACTTCCTCCGCCCGCGCATGAAGGAGCACATTGGTGTGCACAGCGAGCGTAATGAGCAGTATACGGCGCTCGGTGGCCACAGCGAGCGCCGGCAAGCCATGCCGTGACGTAGACCAAGATTCCGGAGTGCGTCCCCCTCCCGGGCCGCCCCCACTGCCAGGATTATGAAAGACCGTCTCCTGTCCTGCTGAGCAATGCGCCCAGTGCCGGACCTGCTCTCCAAGTGCTAGGACATGGGAAAATGCCGCCGCGACCGACTCTTCGTCGCTCAGCAGATGGCCTCTTACAAACCGGGAGAACTCAGCGGCCGCAAATTGCAAGTCCAGTTCAAAGACTGCTCCCGACTCGCTGTCCGTAGCACTGCCATGTCCCGACCCTCTGAGCTTAACCCTGCCGGGTTCCGGTTCCGTGATTTCGTCAATTTCCAGGTAAGTCAGACCAAAGCGGTTCTTGGACAACCGGCCCCGGTTCAGCAAGATTACCCGGCGCCCGGTAGCGACCACGACCCCCCGGTCATGGCGAGAGCCCCACACTACATTCTTGGTCTCAAAGCCGCATGAGTGCAGTAGCTCGACATCTTCGCCGGGTTCCAGAAGATCGTAGAGCATCTTGCGCTCGCCTTGGTAGTCCCTCCGGCCCCAGCCCGGTTGCAGGGCTTGCCACTGGTCATCGATGCTTCGGATTTTCTCGCGTGTCGGCATGTATCTCCTCCGTACTGCTAATGTTGCCAGGGCAACCTTGGTGGCTCCGCTACCCCCTGTCCCCGCAGACCTCATCCCTAGCCGCCTTCAGGTCATCCAGTGGGGCAGCTTGGCTCACGTAGATGTACTGTTTCTTAGCATCATCCAGGTTCCGGGCAGGGGGGAACATCATCATCATGCTCTGCTCGAAGACCGGGTCGTTCTCGGCCATGCAGTCCAGCGTCTCCCTGATAACCGCCTCCTTGCTGTCGCTGGCGCAGGCCACCGCCAACAGTATGCCCAAGGCCATGTTGATACACAGCGCACGGCCCCAGCGGCCGCTAACACAGGTAATCGCCATTTTCCAACACCTCTCTGTTTGAAGGATGCCCGCATCAGGCCGGTGGTGCTAACCGCTCTCCATGGTGACCTCCTTGTCTCCCCCGCAGACGGCGAATACCACCGCTGCCAGCTTCTGACGGAGGCGGGCGTCGGCGTCCTTGATGGCCTGCGCCTTGCGGTGAAACCCCGTCTCCACTTCCAGGACAACGCGCAGGCCGTCCACCTCCGCAACAACGTCCATCTTCTTGCGCCCGCCGCGCTGCTCGTAGTCCGCCGATACCCCGCGGTCGGTAAGGAGATTTGCCAGGGCGCGGTTCTAGAACTCCTCCTGCTTGTTCATAGGGCCGACTTTAGGGATAAAGAATTGGGGTCTATCTGTAGGTTTGGGTAGGTATTTCAGCCGTAAGACTGCTACATAGTTATACCCAAAGCCATCGGCATATGCAACC
Organism: Dehalococcoidia bacterium; assembly: GCA_965218945.1. Taxonomy (GTDB): domain Bacteria; phylum Chloroflexota; class Dehalococcoidia; order Lucifugimonadales; family UBA2985; genus DAOUJW01. Next base: position 318,451 of record OZ244718.1, on the reverse strand, counting down.
TACGCCACCATTCCCGCTCATATGGTTCGAGAGCCCTCTTTCTCAATTGACACGAAATCCTGAGTCGGGATGCCCAGGGTGATAGTGACGCTATTGTCACTATCTATGGCGATCTGGTCCACGATTAGCCTCAGGATGTCCCGACGCTCCTCGGAGGGCAGGTCATCCAATCGACCGCCAATCCTGCGGGACCACTCGGCAATGTTCCCCGTCAGTACCTTCCTCTCCGTGGCCGCTGCGCCTTGAGCACGGTAGTCATCGAGCCTTGCCCGTGCGGCTTCCAGACGCTCATGTATTAGCCTGCGCTGGTGGTCGAGCTGGTCCTCGGAGATCTTGCCTGATACATACAGGCCAATAGCCCTGTCCTCCTCCTTCTGGACCCTCCGCAGCTCACGCTCTGCATGGGCAATCCGCTTCTCAAGCCCACCATCCTCCCGCTCCCCCATGGACTCCATGCCCTTCACGATCAGGTCGGGATTCTGAACCACCGTTCTGACCTCTCTCCAGACCAGCTCCTCCAACCTGTCGGCTCGGATGTATGGCCGTTGCCGGCACCGCATGTGCTCCCTCTGCATTCCGTAGCAGTGGTAGTAGCGGTTAGGAGTCTTCAGGTCGTAGGTGTACCTCCTGTCCTTGTACTTCGCGGTTGCTCTGGTCTTGGACCGGCAGCCGAAGAGCAGACCGCACTCGGAGCACCTTACGAGGTGCTGCAACAGGAAGAAGACCTTGGTGTTCCGCTTGGACAGAGAGGCCCGCTGCTTCTTGATGGCCTGCGCCCGATCCCACGTCTGCTCGTCTACCAGGGGCGGGAAGGGTACCCCTATCCACGTGTCCTCCAGCTGCCTAGTGACCCGATCCCTGCCCTCCGTGGCCACCCAGCGGGCCTTTCCGTACCACCAGATGCCTTTGTAGACCTCCTTGCCGAGGAGAGAATGCACGTAGGAGTTCTGCCACCGCGAGCCGGGCCTCCACGTAGGCGCATCGTCTCGGGCCAGCTGACGGGCTATCTCCAGCCCCACCATACCTTCGTGCACGTACTGGCGGAAGATGCGCCTCACGATCTCGGCCTCCGGCTCGTATACCACCGGCTTGCCGTCCTCCCCAATACGGTATCCATAGGGGACCGAGCCATTCGGCATTCGGCCCTGCTTGGCCTTCCCGCGCCTGCCCATGGTTGTTCTCTCCCGGATGTTGTCCAGTTCTATCTTCCCGATGGCCGCCATGATCCCGAACATCTTCATGTCGACGGGGTCCATGACCGACTCCAGGCGAATCTGGTGCGCCTCGACGACCTCCATCAGGGCGGCTGCCGGGTACATCCCGCGGCTCAGCCTGTCCATCTTCCAGCACACGATGACGTCGAACCGGCCGTCCCGCGCATCGGCTAACATGCGTTGGAACTCCGGGCGGTTCTTGGACCAGCCCCTGCCCACCTCCTGGTAGCGCGCAACAACGATCAGTCCCCTCCGCTCGCAGTAGGCCTCCATCTCGGCGGTCTGCTCGGAGATGGAGACCTTCTCCTCCGTGTCCTGGCTCTTGTCCGACACGCGGGAGTAGATGGCCGCCCTGTTAGCCTCCGTCTCCCTATCGGTGGTTCTCATCGCCATGATTCCCTCCTCTCGGATTCCCTGAAATGAAGAAGACCCGCCTCCTGTCGGGAGCGGGTCTGCGAGTAGTACAATCTATTCGCATCACCTGTTACCGCAGGTGGCGCCACGGCCCGGGATGTTGATAGCATCGCCGGGCCAACTTCTTTCTGCCCTCCATTCTACCGCGCCTCGCAGAGGGAGTCAAAGAGCATCTCCGCTCCATGCGGCGCTCCTGTTCACTCCTCCTGGTCGTTCACCGAGAGTGCGCCGCGCAGCTCCATCGCCTGCCTCGTCCGGTCGAGTTCCGCCGCCAGGAGGTTCTCGTTGGGGAGGTTGATCCGGTACTCCGCAGTCATCACATTGTTCGACAGTCCATCGAGGGCATACTGCGCCAGGGCCTCGTCCTTCTCGGAGCACAGGATGAGTCCGACGGGCGGGTTCTCGCCCTCCCGCGCCCAGTGTTCCCGGGCATAGTTCAGGTAGAGGTGCATCTGCCCGGCGTCGGCGTGGGTGAACGCCCCGATCTTCAGGTCGATGACCACGAGGCACCGCAGGGTACGGTGAAAGAAGAGCAGGTCTACCCTGTACCACCTGTTGCCAATGCGCAGCCGCCTCTGTCTGCCCATGAAGCAGAAATCTCCGCCAAGCTCCAGGAGGAAGGTCTCCAGGTGTCGGATGAGCGCCTCTTCAAGGTCGCTTTCCGAGTACTCGTCCTTGAGGCCGAGGAACTCCAGGACGAAGGGGTCTTTGGCCGCCTCCTCGGGACGCGCGAGGTCTTCGGCCTTGGGCTTCTGCCCCTTGGTCAGCATGGCGGCCTTATTCTTCGAGAGCGCGGTGCGCTCGTAGAACTGTGAGCTGATCTGCCGGTCGAGCTGGCGGACCGACCATCCTCCCCGCAGCGCCTCCGTCTCGTAGAAATCGCGGGCGTGCTCGTCCCTGACGGACAGGAGCCGCACATAGGCCGACCAGGGCAGCGGAAAGGCCGTCAGAAGGTCGTCGAAGCCCACCGCGACGGGGGAAACTCCAGATATGCCAGACGCCGTCTGGCGAATCGGTAGCTGAGGATGTAGAGCCAATTTGCCAGACACTGCCTGGCGAATTCGGTTGGGCGGATAGGCGAGATAGAACAGGCGCATGTGCTGGAGGTTCTGCCTGGAGAAGCCGCGTCCGAACTGCCGGGTCAGGTCCTCCGCCAGCCTCTCCATGAGGGCAGCGCCGTACTCGGCCCTGTCCTCACCCGACTGCTCGAACTCGACGATGCGGCGTCCGATCAGCCAGTAGGCGGCGGTCATGGCGGCGTTCACCGAGCGGGCGGCCGACTCCCTGGCCGCGTCGATGATCTTCGACACGTCTCCGAAGACGGCCTCGTAGGGGGCGACCTCCGCGACCTCCTTCGCCGGGATCGGCGCAGATGCGGGTTGGACGCTCCGGCCCGGGCTGTCGTCGGTGGGGGACGATTCAGAACGCATCAAGCTTCCGCCTCCGGGTGGTCTTCGGAGGGCCGGCCGCCTGAAAGGGCGTCCTTCTGCGGCTCGTCCTGCCTCTCCCCGGCTGCGTGTTGGAGCAGCAGGGTGAAGAGGCGGCGCAGCCGGTCCTCGGCGTCGGGGCCGGGCCTGGAGATGACCCTGACCTCACCGAACTCGGAGGAGTCCTCTTGAGACGTATGTTGCCCGTTCTGTCTGCTCTCGTCCTTCATCGCTCTCTTCGCCGGTCTCGGGTGAGCCCGCGTCGGGCTGTCACTGCCGGTCTGATTGCCATCGAGTGTGGGGAGCAGTGAGGCGGGGCACCATGCCGCATTTGGGAGAACTCGCGCGTCCCTCCTTTTGGGGCAACGGACGGAAATGGGCGGGATGTGCTGTCATCCCCGTGTACAGGGATTTGGGTCGACGCCCTGGAGGGCGGACGGTGGCGGTTTCGAACGTGAAATGGCCGGAAAAGAGGGAGGTGGGAGCCGGGTTTGTGAGCGCTCTGGTGAAGGGGCTGGTTCCGGTCACTGAAAGGGAGACCGCCCAGAGGGAGGTGGGCGTTGCTGCTACATCGGAGCGAGCAACCGGACGTGGAGGCCGGAATCGGGAGTGCGCCACTCCCTGCCGGACAGCCCTCTACGGGACACGGGGCTAGAGTCAGCAGCCTTCGGATGCTTCCGCCGACGCTGCCAGGAGTCCGTCGAACGGTCGAGTGCGCTCCCACGTCTTCGCCTCCTCGTCGATGGGGTCGTGATGCCTGCCACCAATTCTGAGGAGTCGAAAGCGTCTTGGTAATGGTGCGTAAGGGGGGCCTCTGCGCGGCCCCCGGGCCGCGCGGAGGCCCCCCTTACAAGGCAACCACTCCGAGGGAGGTGCCGGTATGTTAGGGGGCTGTACAGGAGAATGAGTTTGTGTATGAGCAGGAGGTACGGGTTGTCTCAAAGCTAAGTCGTAGCTGGTCGAAGGCTGCAAGGCACTCCCGAGGAAGGGCAGTTTATTCCACAGCAGGTTCATGTCATGGTGGACAACTCCAGGCACGAAAGTGGACAAACTGTCACTGGGAATTCTGGGGGCAAGTGGACAACTCCAGATACGAAAGTGGACAAACTGCCGACCCAAGGAACGGAACTCAGGGTCTAGGAGGAGCTGGTTGAGCAGGGAGGCAGGACTTGTGAGCTCTCAGGTTCAAGGGGCTTAGAGCCTGCGTGATCCATGATTGTGTCTCCATTCAGCCGGCCGTGGCCCTGGCAGTCAGCGACTGAAGCTTGTCTGGAGCAAGGAGTCGAAGGGGACAACCCCAATGGCTTGGTCTTGGACACTGAACTGTGGCTAGGAAGCAGGCATGCCAGGTCCAGTCAGGGGAGGCTGTCCGGGATGCTTGAGACAGACAGGGCAGTCTCATGGGAAGTATGAGGCTCTCCACGACGAGTTGGTCAGTCCAATCAAGGGCGACGAAGAGCGGATGCAGGAGAGGGAGGTTCAGGGATGAGGCCAGTGGGACGGACTGGGCAGCTCTGCAGGGAACGGCTGCGATGTGGGATGCGGCTGTTCCTCAGCCTTGAGGTATGCTTGATAGTTGCCAAAGAGTGGAGGACAGCGCCCTGAGGCTTACCCCAGTAAACTCTTGTCGGTGTGTAGTCACAACGGAGAAACCAATTGGGGCGGTGAGGCTCCAAAACCATTGCAACAGCGCTGCGCCCCGGCAACAATTGGTTCTGTTATCAGGCTTTTTCCAGGAGTTCGTGCCGAGAAACCTGGAGGGTCCGGTCCCCGACCCTGGACAGGCCGCATAGGATCGAGCCTTGCTCTCCGAACGGTCTGCCCATGAGGGACAGGCGCCTTTCGGCTGCGTGATGCGGTGGAGGGGTTGAGCGCTGCTCCCCCAAGTGCCGCTTCGAAAGCCGGGCTTTCCCCGTGCCAGATACGGGGAAGGCACGGGTCGGAGTGCGTCTGGCACTTCGACGGCTTCCACATACCTGCGGACGGGCTATAGACGGCCTGCCCGCAGCCTCAACGTGCGCCGGGCTGCCTTCTTGCGCAGGACGGTCGCCTCACGCCTAGCAGCTTCCCAAGCCATTTGTTCGTAGGCAGTCCGTGGGAAGAGCTGCGTCTGCTTTCCCATCAAGGTCGTCCTGTGACCGTCTTGCAGGGCGGCTGTTTCCCTCCATCGAAACCCTCACCAGTCGATTCTTCATCCACTTACCTTAGACACGTCTACACCCTCCTCACCAGCGCCCAATTGTGAGACGATCACAAGTGAGCCGCTCCATTGCAATCCATTCTCCAACGTACTGTTTCCCAGCGCTTCACCCTGGGAGAGCTGCGTCTTCCTAACCCCAACTCTGTCTTCCGCATTCGGCATCCGACCTTGGACGGAGTGCGTACATCGTCAGGTGCACCCATCAACCATTAGCCCGCGCCACGTATGCCGTCGCGGGTCAGCAATAGAAGAAAGGAGGTCTCAATGCAAATAATGGGCATCAAGACAACGGTCGCTAGGGTCGCAACGGGCATCGACGTACCGCTGCTTAGCCTCGTAATGTCCCGTCAAACTTGATGGTGGCACACATGCTGACGGGTACCTAACTCCTGGTCACAACATAGCCCCAAGACACAAGGGCCGGTCCCATACGGGGTCGGCCCTTCTTCTTTGCCCGGAATCGGGCCCAACCAAGGCGACACAAGAAGCAGAACACAGCAGGTAAAGGAGGTCGAGATGGCAACGACAACGAAGAGCAAGGAGACCACGGACAGGACCGGAATTGAGACTGAGCTCAGGGCTGCGGCGAGGCGCTGCGGGCTAACGATGAGCGAGCTTGCGGCAGAACTGGGTGTCACCCGGGGATACCTGTCACTGCTTGCATCAGGGCGCAGGCGGTGGACCACCAGGATGCGGGACAAGGCATTGGCGGCGTTGGGTGAGGCCCCCGGTCAGGGACTCGTCTACCGCCAAAAGGAAGTTGTGAGCGGGGAGAGCAGCTTCATCCGTGAGCGCGCCCGCACCCTGGGCATGAGCATGAGGGAGCTGGCCGAACGAGTGGGAGTGACTCCAGGCTACATTACCGACGTGTCACGGGGCCGCAGGAGGATGGGAGTCAAGGTCCAGGCGCGGGTCGAGGCAGTCCTGGAGACCCAGGCGACGGTCGCTCCTGCGAAGCGAACCTGCGCTCACCAACAAGCACTCTGGAGCCGTATGGATGCTCATGGGATCAGTCAGAACGAGGTAGCCCGGCGGGCGGGAATCAGTTCCGCTCATCTCTCCAACATAATGTGCGGCAAGGCCAGTCCTTCGGCGGGCGTCCTCAAGAAGCTGCATGGGGTGCTGTTCAGGCCTTCGAAAGAGGAGCGGGTTGTTCCAGCCGAGGTGAACGTGTTGGCTTGGAAGAAGGGTGACCGGCACGGAGTGGTTGTGCGTGGGGCCGGTGGAGGTGCGGGTCAGGTTGGAGAGGGCGCTATTCGGGTCGGCGGTCGTGTGCCCTGGGGCGCGAAGGTGGAGTATGCGTACCGTGCCGGGTACGACAGCCGGGGCAAGGTGTCGGTGACTCCGGTTGTGGAACCAGGCTACTCCTGCATGCTGGCGCAGCCGGAGTCGGATGACGCTTAGCCTTACTGGAAAGGGCGCTTCGCCTGGAGGGGTCGCCGGTCCGAAAGACGGCCGACATGGGAACTTGGCGCGTACGGTAGGGGTGAGTCTGCCACGAAACGGTGGACTCATCCCTCTCCGTCATCTTGGGTTCTTCTTTCTCACGTTACCGATGGCTTGACTCGGCTTTATCACTACGTGGAGCGCTGTTGTCGCCGCATACTGGTTCCTTCGTCCAGAGCAGTTGGCTGGGTTGGCTTGATCCGTCCGCGGGGATTCTGTAGCCCACGACTATGGCGTAGAATAGGTCTATGCCATCAACCACAACCAAGCTGACCTCGGCAGTCGAGGAGTATTTCGCCGACCTCCGGAGGATACGGGCGTCCGGCGGTGCAACGGGGGAAAAGTCGTACTACCCGGCGTTGACCAACCTGCTGAACGCCGTGGGCGGCGCGCTCAGGCCCCAGGTCTTCTGCGTCAGCGAGCTTGCCGAGCAGGGCGCGGGCCACCCCGACCTCGGCCTGTACGCCAAGAGACAGTTGCAGAAGGGGAAGCCCAAACAAGGACAAACCCCGGAGCGGGGCGTCGTGGAGGTCAAGCCCGCCGGCGACGACGCCTGGCTGACGGCGTCGGGCGACCAGGTTAGCCGCTACTGGGATCGTTACAGGCTGGTGCTTGTAACCAACACACGGGACTTCGTGCTGGTGGGAGAGGACGCGCAGGGCAACCCCGTAAAGCTGGAGACGTTCCGACTTGCGGAGTCTGAGCAGGAGTTCCATTCCCGGCTTGAGCGGCCGCGGAAGTTCGCAAGCGACATGGGAGCCGGCCTGGGCGAGTACCTGTGCCGGGCGCTCTCACACAGCGCGTCCATCGTGGAGCCGAGAGACCTGGCGTGGCTATTGGCTTCCTATGCCAGGGACGGCCTGGCGAGAGTGGAGGCAGCGGGCGACGCGCCCTCCCTCCGGGCAGTGCGCTCCGCCCTTGAGGAGGCCCTGGGCGTCCGTTTCGAGGGCGAGCGCGGCGCGGCATTCTTCCGCTCCACCCTGGTGCAGACCCTCTTCTACGGCGTCTTCTCCGCATGGGTGCTCTGGGCGCGCCAGACGCCGACGCCAACGGAGCGATTCAACTGGCATGAGGCCGTCTGGCACCTGAGAGCGCCGGTCCTGCGCGCCCTCTTCCAGCAGCTGTCGTCGCCCTCACAGCTGCAGCCCCTGGGACTGGTCGAGCTGCTGGACTGGACGGCGGCGGCCCTGGACCGGGTCGACCGCGCGGCCTTCTTCGACCGCTTCGACGCAGGCGAGGCCGTGCCCTACTTCTACGAGCCGTTCCTGGAGGCCTTCGACCCCGAGCTTCGCAAGCAGCTAGGCGTCTGGTACACGCCCGCCGAGGTGGTGCGCTACATGGTCGCTCGCGTCGACATGGCGCTGAAGGAGGACCTGGGCATCGCCGACGGCCTGGCGGCCGACAACGTCTTCGTCCTCGACCCCTGCTGCGGCACCGGAACGTACCTTGCCGAGGCGCTGCGTCGCATCGCCGCCAACCTCCGGGGCAAGGGCCTTGGCGCCCTCACCGGAGCGCAGGTGAAGAAGGCGGCCACCCAGAGGGTGTTCGGGTTCGAGATCATGCCTGCGCCCTTCGTCGTGTCGCATCTACAGGTGGGCCTGACCATGCAGGCGCTGGACGCCCCCCTGTCCGATGACGAGACGGAGCGCGCCGGGGTGTACCTCACCAACGCCCTCACCGGCTGGGAACCCAGCGTGCAGAAGCCGCTGCCCTTCCCGGAGCTTGAGGAGGAGCGCGACCGCGCCGACAGGGTGAAGCAGGATACGCCGGTCCTGGTCATCCTGGGCAATCCGCCCTACAACGGCTTTGCGGGCATGGCTGTCGACGAAGAGCGGGAGTTCTCCACGGCGTATCGGACAACCAAGCGGGTGCGGAGGCCGGAGGGCCAGGGGCTGAACGACCTGTACGTGCGTTTCTTCCGCATGGCGGAGCGTCGCATTGCCGAGAAGACGGGCCGGGGCGTGGTCTGCTTCATCTCCAATTACTCCTGGCTGGACGGCCTCTCCTTCACGGGCATGAGGGAGCGCTACCTGGAGGCCTTTGACGTTATCCGCATAGACAACCTCAACGGCGACAAGTACAAGACGGGCAAGACGACTCCCGATGGCGCGCCCGACCCAAGCATCTTCTCCACGCCGGGCGATCCGGTGGGCATCCAGGTGGGTACGGCGATTACGACCCTTGTGCGCAAGGCCGACCACCAGCCCGCCAGGGAGGTCGGCTTCCGCCATCTGTGGGGACAGGCCAAGCTCTCCGACTTGACGGCGACTGCCGAAACGGGTTCGAATACTCTGTATGGCAACGTTGAGCCGAGCCTGCCTCTGGGGTTGCCGTACTCTCCGATTACTGTCAGCAGTGGATGGGCCGACTGGCCCGCACTGCCAGAGCTATTCCCAACTTCATTCCCAGGCGTTAAGACCAGTCGCGACAAGCTCGTGGTTGATATTGACCTCTATAAGCTAAAGGCACGTATAGCGGACTATTTCAATTCCAATTACACTCATGGTCCCAGCCCCAAAGAGGATGGATTCATCCCTTACACCTACAGACCCTTTGACACTAGATGGCTATATTGGGGGACTGACGGCGGACTGCTCGACCGTCCGCGGCCTGACTACAAGAAGCAGACATTCGATGGAAATCTGTGGTTAGAGGCTAGGCAGAGGGAATCTCAAGAGGATTTTTCACGTGGAACATTCAGTTACCATCTCTCAGACAACTTTGGAAATGGTCTGTCAACCTTCTACCCCACCTGGCTCCTTAATGAAGGCATGGAAGCAGAAGTAGGAGCGGCGCAGCGCCGTCCCAACCTGTCGGACGCGGCGCAACGATACCTGGACCGCCTGGGTTTGGGCGTTGAGGACCTGTTCCACCACGTCCTCGCCGTGCTGCACGACCCCTCCTACCGGAAGGCCAACGCCGGCGCCCTAAGGATGGAGTGGCCTCGCATCCCGCTGCCGGGCTGGCCGGACGGCGACACGCCGGGAGCGGCGGAGGAGCTTGCATCATCGGCGGCGCGGGGCCGGGAGCTTGCCGCGCTGCTTGACTCGGAGACGCCCGTCGCCGGCGTCACGACGGGCGCGCTGCGGCCGGAGATGGCTGCGATTGCCGTCCCCTCAACCACGGACGGCGGCAACATGGCCGGAGACGACTTCTCGGTGACGGCGAGCTGGGGGCACTTTGGGCAGGGCGAGGCCGTCATGCCGGGCCAGGGCCGCGTCGTCGAGCGCCCGTACACCGCGGAGGAGCGGGCCGCGCTGGGCGAGTCCGCTCACGCCGTCGGCAACACCACCTTCGACATCTACCTCAACGACCGCGCCTACTGGCGCAACGTCCCGTCGGCGGTCTGGGGCTACAAGCTAGGCGGGTACCAGGTGCTCAAGAAGTGGCTCTCCTACCGAGAGCGCGGCGTCCTGGGCAGGGCGCTGCGACCTGAAGAGGTGCAACACTTCACGGACACGGCGCGGCGGATTGCGGGGATCCTGGGGCTGGTGGCGACAGGACTACAATGAGGTCAGACCCCACAGCTAGTTGAAAGGCAGGTCGCCAAAAGAGTATGCTGAAGCGGTAGCTGCACTCTACTAGCCTCTGATACTAAAACAGGGTAAGGTCACCTAACCTCATTCTCGGCCTCTACGTCCTTGACCGGTCTATCCCCGCGTGTGCGGGGGAACCAGAACCATCAGACCTCTGAAATATTACAAACAAGGTCTATCCCCGCGTGTGCGGGGGAACCCTTAACCGTAATGTTGGCAGCCGTAATGCCAACGGTCTATCCCCGCGTGTGCGGGGGAACCGATCATCCTTCGCCGGACCTAATGGATTACTGGGGTCTATCCCCGCGTGTGCGGGGGAACCAGAGAGCGGCCTCGAGCTCGTCCATCTCGATGGGGTCTATCCCCGCGTGTGCGGGGGAACCCTTTAGGAAAGTGCGGGACGACGCCCTGTGGGGGGTCTATCCCCGCGTGTGCGGGGGAACCAACTCGCGCAGCTTGTCGCGGGCGTGGGCCTTGGGTCTATCCCCGCGTGTGCGGGGGAACCCTAATGGTTAACGTTTCAAGCCTATCACCTAACGGTCTATCCCCGCGTGTGCGGGGGAACCCTTTAGGAAAGTGCGGGACGACGCCCTGTGGGGGGTCTATCCCCGCGTGTGCGGGGGAACCAACTCGCGCAGCTTGTCGCGGGCGTGGGCCTTGGGTCTATCCCCGCGTGTGCGGGGGAACCCTAATGGTTAACGTTTCAAGCCTATCACCTAACGGTCTATCCCCGCGTGTGCGGGGGAACCCTACATTGCGCTCATGGACCACATGGAGGCATGGGTCTATCCCCGCGTGTGCGGGGGAACCACTTCGGACCTTCCTCGGTCCATGCGTCGGAACGGTCTATCCCCGCGTGTGCGGGGGAACCTCAGGTACAGCCTTTGAGGAATCCCAATGAGATGGTCTATCCCCGCGTGTGCGGGGGAACCCTGCTCGAGTGGGAATCGGACGGCAATGAATACGGTCTATCCCCGCGTGTGCGGGGGAACCGGCGTGGCGAACTCCATCCAGCCGCCTATCTGGGGTCTATCCCCGCGTGTGCGGGGGAACCTATCTCGCACCAAAGCCTCCGCATCTGGAGGCGGGTCTATCCCCGCGTGTGCGGGGGAACCAGGTAAAGAGACAAGACGGGTCTGCTGTCCTGAGGTCTATCCCCGCGTGTGCGGGGGAACCCACCCTGTCCAAAGATGGGCAACACGTTGTCGGGGTCTATCCCCGCGTGTGCGGGGGAACCCGCTCCGCAGAGCTTTATCTGCTGCCTTCTGGAGGTCTATCCCCGCGTGTGCGGGGGAACCTAGACGCAGAGGAGCTGAGAGACCTACTGGAGAGGTCTATCCCCGCGTGTGCGGGGGAACCGTAACCTTGCGGGGTGACGACTCGCCGGACTGCGGTCTATCCCCGCGTGTGCGGGGGAACCATATGCCGCGGCAGTCCGGGCAGTGGTCTACACGGTCTATCCCCGCGTGTGCGGGGGAACCGCTCACCCACACGTTGTAGTCCACCATGTTCACGGTCTATCCCCGCGTGTGCGGGGGAACCAGAACTCTGAGGGTCGTAGAGTGTAGCCTCGCCGGTCTATCCCCGCGTGTGCGGGGGAACCATGGCCAGAGCCGACCCGTCCCGCAGCGCCACGGGTCTATCCCCGCGTGTGCGGGGGAACCAAGGCGCTCCTCGCCGCCATCGACACCGGCGTCGGTCTATCCCCGCGTGTGCGGGGGAACCGGCGACCGTCTGTACGGCACGCCGCAGGCCTGGGGTCTATCCCCGCGTGTGCGGGGGAACCGGCTATTGACAACCCCTAGCGTATGCGGTAGTAGGTCTATCCCCGCGTGTGCGGGGGAACCATGAGCAGGACAGGCGCCGACAGGCCTCCGTGCGGTCTATCCCCGCGTGTGCGGGGGAACCACCGCGCTCGCGAAGAAACCCTAGTGCCATCCGGGTCTATCCCCGCGTGTGCGGGGGAACCAGTACGAGAGCAGCAGTACTGGAGAGTGCCGCGGGTCTATCCCCGCGTGTGCGGGGGAACCGTTGACCGGAACATGGGTAGGCTGACTCCAAACGGTCTATCCCCGCGTGTGCGGGGGAACCATACTAAAGGGGCACAGTAGCCGTGCCCGCAAGGGTCTATCCCCGCGTGTGCGGGGGAACCCTCCCTTACGCTCCTCACCCCCACCGCTATCCGGGTCTATCCCCGCGTGTGCGGGGGAACCTCTACAGCCCCGGTCATTCCTCGAACTCGGACGGGTCTATCCCCGCGTGTGCGGGGGAACCAGTACGAGAGCAGCAGTACTGGAGAGTGCCGCGGGTCTATCCCCGCGTGTGCGGGGGAACCGTTGACCGGAACATGGGTAGGCTGACTCCAAACGGTCTATCCCCGCGTGTGCGGGGGAACCATACTAAAGGGGCACAGTAGCCGTGCCCGCAAGGGTCTATCCCCGCGTGTGCGGGGGAACCCTCCCTTACGCTCCTCACCCCCACCGCTATCCGGGTCTATCCCCGCGTGTGCGGGGGAACCTCTACAGCCCCGGTCATTCCTCGAACTCGGACGGGTCTATCCCCGCGTGTGCGGGGGAACCTGGCTGGTTATTATTTACCTCTTACCAATACGGGGTCTATCCCCGCGTGTGCGGGGGAACCTGCAACCGGAATCGCACTCCCTGGCTTCCTTGGGGTCTATCCCCGCGTGTGCGGGGGAACCGGCCTGGCCGACAGTATCGCCGCGACGGGTCTGGGTCTATCCCCGCGTGTGCGGGGGAACCTGCTGGACAACTCAACGCCAGCATCCCCTTTCCGGTCTATCCCCGCGTGTGCGGGGGAACCATGCCGGGATGAAACTTAGCTCGGAGGGATGGGGGTCTATCCCCGCGTGTGCGGGGGAACCTGCAACCGGAATCGCACTCCCTGGCTTCCTTGGGGTCTATCCCCGCGTGTGCGGGGGAACCTTGGCGCGAGGAGCCTGCCCGGAAGCTGGCCTGGGTCTATCCCCGCGTGTGCGGGGGAACCGGAAGTACCCCCGGCCTTCTCTTGCCATTCCCGGGTCTATCCCCGCGTGTGCGGGGGAACCGTCCTGGTTGTCCTTTCGCGCCCTGCTACAGACGGTCTATCCCCGCGTGTGCGGGGGAACCGTCCTGGTTGTCCTTTCGCGCCCTGCTACAGACGGTCTATCCCCGCGTGTGCGGGGGAACCTCCTGTTCTGTGTCTGACCCAGCCCCTATCGAGGGTCTATCCCCGCGTGTGCGGGGGAACCCTATTAGGATGCTGCCGTACCCCTTGCCGTGAAGGTCTATCCCCGCGTGTGCGGGGGAACCGGCGTGGCGAACTCCATCCAGCCGCCTATCTGGGGTCTATCCCCGCGTGTGCGGGGGAACCTCGCCGATGTTCCACACACCGAACACGTGCTGGGGTCTATCCCCGCGTGTGCGGGGGAACCGGTCTCATTCCCGTCCGATCCCTGCCACACCTGGGTCTATCCCCGCGTGTGCGGGGGAACCGGTCCGCCATCGCTTCCGGCTGAAGCAACTCCCGGTCTATCCCCGCGTGTGCGGGGGAACCTCTGAATGTATACCTGGCTGCGTACTGGACAGCGGTCTATCCCCGCGTGTGCGGGGGAACCATGTCTCGCCGTCATTGACCTTCTTGAGTAACCGGTCTATCCCCGCGTGTGCGGGGGAACCCCATCCACTGAAGCCTTCGCCTTCTTCCTCGGGGGTCTATCCCCGCGTGTGCGGGGGAACCGCAGACAGGGAGATACACCAGTGGCTACAGACGGGTCTATCCCCGCGTGTGCGGGGGAACCAACACCAACCAGAGCTTCACCGTCGGCGAAACCGGTCTATCCCCGCGTGTGCGGGGGAACCACATGCCGGATGGTGATTTGCGAGCCGGTGGCGGGTCTATCCCCGCGTGTGCGGGGGAACCTCATTGTGTAGAGCCTCCTTCCGATATGATGTCGGTCTATCCCCGCGTGTGCGGGGGAACCCAGCTAGGGAAAATGCAAGTCCTGGCCCCGGGGGGGTCTATCCCCGCGTGTGCGGGGGAACCAGATAGGGAAGGTATCAGGCAAGAATCGTCGGAGGTCTATCCCCGCGTGTGCGGGGGAACCCCTCACTCCTTGCCCTGCCCTGCTCTCGCCGTCGGTCTATCCCCGCGTGTGCGGGGGAACCACCCGCCGCATCCTCGGCGCCGTCGCTATAACGGGTCTATCCCCGCGTGTGCGGGGGAACCGGATGAAGACGGGGTGGATAGGTGCCGCGAGGAGGTCTATCCCCGCGTGTGCGGGGGAACCCTGAACACGGAGACCGGCAAGCGGCATAAGGGAGGTCTATCCCCGCGTGTGCGGGGGAACCGCAGCAAGAGCCAAAGCACAAGCATCGACCTTGGGTCTATCCCCGCGTGTGCGGGGGAACCGAGGCCAGCCCTTCCAGAGATATTTACCGGGAGGGTCTATCCCCGCGTGTGCGGGGGAACCGGGGTGTAGCGCATCTCCGGGTCTCCTCCAAGGGGTCTATCCCCGCGTGTGCGGGGGAACCGGCATTAGGGCTGATGACCGGAGCAGACTGGACGGTCTATCCCCGCGTGTGCGGGGGAACCCCGGAGTCGGAGTCCACCCCCTTGAGGGTGTACGGTCTATCCCCGCGTGTGCGGGGGAACCTCAAAAAGACCCTCATCAAGCTGCCCCCACCAGGGTCTATCCCCGCGTGTGCGGGGGAACCGGTGAAGCTCTCGTAATGCGTAGCTGTGCATGGGGTCTATCCCCGCGTGTGCGGGGGAACCTCGTCCGGAGTCTGCTGTCCGTTAAAGGTCTGGGGTCTATCCCCGCGTGTGCGGGGGAACCAGCCCGCTGCCCGCCGCATACTCCGCCGCAATGGGTCTATCCCCGCGTGTGCGGGGGAACCCCCACGCCCTCTATCCTCCGCTTCAACTACAGGGGTCTATCCCCGCGTGTGCGGGGGAACCGTTTATAGATGGCAAGAATAGGACATATGAAGAGGTCTATCCCCGCGTGTGCGGGGGAACCGCTCTCTCGGGTATCCTATCGGACAGGTTGAAGGGTCTATCCCCGCGTGTGCGGGGGAACCTCCCCCCAGTGCTGAAACTCAGACTTCGCTATGGGTCTATCCCCGCGTGTGCGGGGGAACCGTGATGGCATTGCGGCGGATGGACTACGATGTGGGTCTATCCCCGCGTGTGCGGGGGAACCTGTCCTTACTCGCCCACCGCTCACGGCCCAACCGGTCTATCCCCGCGTGTGCGGGGGAACCTGGTACATGTTGCCCATCCGGACCACCTCCTTCGGTCTATCCCCGCGTGTGCGGGGGAACCTGGGATGGCTGACTTCCTATCCACAGACCAGGGGGTCTATCCCCGCGTGTGCGGGGGAACCCAGCACCGGAACCCACGGCGTCAGCATCAGCGAGGTCTATCCCCGCGTGTGCGGGGGAACCATCTTGCTTGGTACAGCCCTACACCAAGTGCACGGTCTATCCCCGCGTGTGCGGGGGAACCACGTGTTCAGATAGGAGATAGTAATGGCAGGAAGGTCTATCCCCGCGTGTGCGGGGGAACCACCCAGGAGTTACGCCAGAGGTTCGGTATAACGGGTCTATCCCCGCGTGTGCGGGGGAACCGCGGATGAGGATAACGAGCTCTTGGGTTTCAGCGGTCTATCCCCGCGTGTGCGGGGGAACCTCGGTGAACGCCTTTGCTCGGTCAATGCCGGCGGGTCTATCCCCGCGTGTGCGGGGGAACCCGATTCACTTCGATGACCGCGTGTTGCAACACGGGTCTATCCCCGCGTGTGCGGGGGAACCCAACCCATACTCGATACGCTTTAAGGTGGATGCGGTCTATCCCCGCGTGTGCGGGGGAACCGCGTCCCGTCGCCCTATGCTCGGAGTCGGAGCGGGTCTATCCCCGCGTGTGCGGGGGAACCATGCCTAACTTGACCTGCTTGAGTCATAGCGAAGGTCTATCCCCGCGTGTGCGGGGGAACCAGGTTATCCTCCGTAGTCCCCTTATGTAACACAGGTCTATCCCCGCGTGTGCGGGGGAACCATGGCCCCCTGGCAATCCTGGCAAGGGGTGGTGGGTCTATCCCCGCGTGTGCGGGGGAACCATAACCAGCCCGGGCGAGGCCTGCGACGCCAACGGTCTATCCCCGCGTGTGCGGGGGAACCAGGTGTATGTCAATCTCTCGAATCTCTGGCATGGGTCTATCCCCGCGTGTGCGGGGGAACCTGTCAAGTGTACCCTCTCGGAGAAGACAAGCACGGTCTATCCCCGCGTGTGCGGGGGAACCATCCCTTCGCCGAATCTCGTCCTTTCTGCCTTCGGTCTATCCCCGCGTGTGCGGGGGAACCCACCATTCTACGGGCGTACCCACTACGCTAAAGGGTCTATCCCCGCGTGTGCGGGGGAACCGTGGTGGCAGTTACGATAGGGGCAATGGCTCCCGGTCTATCCCCGCGTGTGCGGGGGAACCTTTCGCCTCCCCTACCTGCCTAATCCTGAGTGGGGTCTATCCCCGCGTGTGCGGGGGAACCTCAAGGCTCTTAGCATACTGCCACCAATAGACCGGTCTATCCCCGCGTGTGCGGGGGAACCTTGCGGAGATTGCTTTCGTCCGTGTGGGTGAAGGGTCTATCCCCGCGTGTGCGGGGGAACCACGCCAACGGTGACCTGTGGAAGGTGCAACAAAGGTCTATCCCCGCGTGTGCGGGGGAACCGGACCCCATGATGGCGAGCTTGAGAAGGTCGTCGGTCTATCCCCGCGTGTGCGGGGGAACCAGTAGACCCGCCGCATTACCGGGCAATTATTCCGGTCTATCCCCGCGTGTGCGGGGGAACCTGAATGATTCGTCATCAGAGTCCGTGGCAGACGGGTCTATCCCCGCGTGTGCGGGGGAACCAATAACCCCCAGGCTCCACCCACCAACAAAGACGGTCTATCCCCGCGTGTGCGGGGGAACCGCGACCACCCTCTACGCCAGCGATAGGGATGTGGGTCTATCCCCGCGTGTGCGGGGGAACCATCGAGAAGTCAGCACTGCCGACTGGGAAGACGGGTCTATCCCCGCGTGTGCGGGGGAACCTGGCGCTCAAGGCCGCAGTGGATCTATGGTCTAGGTCTATCCCCGCGTGTGCGGGGGAACCACGCCATCGTGCGCTACGGCTCGGCCGTCTATGGGTCTATCCCCGCGTGTGCGGGGGAACCCTGATATGGCAATCCCTACACAGCGTCAGCAGGGGTCTATCCCCGCGTGTGCGGGGGAACCCTTACCCTTCACTCTCATACTACACGGGTACGCGGTCTATCCCCGCGTGTGCGGGGGAACCGTCCCACTGGAGCATATACTGGGGCAGGTCTCGGGTCTATCCCCGCGTGTGCGGGGGAACCTCGGCCAGGACAGGGTTGCGGGCGCGCTCTCTCGGTCTATCCCCGCGTGTGCGGGGGAACCACCTGGCGGGCAATCTTGAGGGTCTGGATGTGCGGTCTATCCCCGCGTGTGCGGGGGAACCTGGAAGATGAAGCGGAGCAGACAGAGATGGTAAGGTCTATCCCCGCGTGTGCGGGGGAACCCAGAGGTGGCAGTGGGGTTCATTAGCCATTGGGGGTCTATCCCCGCGTGTGCGGGGGAACCAATGGCGATATTCTCCTTGCTCGATTCGACCACGGTCTATCCCCGCGTGTGCGGGGGAACCGGCTTTACCCTGGGTATATGGGTTGCCCTGGCGGGTCTATCCCCGCGTGTGCGGGGGAACCGAATTGTTGTTGACGCGAATGGAGTCGTACCACGGTCTATCCCCGCGTGTGCGGGGGAACCCCTTGGAGCTTCTATCAATTGCGCTCCACTGATAGTCCATGTCTTTCGCTCACCCTATCGGACAATTGATTCGCTGGCTGACCGAGACCGTGGCAGCCTTTAAGCTCTCAATTGTATTTGACCAAGTACACCCCGTCCGCATCTACAATCTCCTTGGGAGCTTCGCCGAGGGTCCGAATCTGTTGATCGCCAATCCCGGACAGGTCCCGCCATGTCATCACTATGGCGCCCTGCCCAAGCGCGTAGTACCACCGCCTCAGCACTTCCCAAATCCTCTCCCTAATGCCGCTTGTCATGTTGGGCGAGGTGTACACTCCCGGTGCTATCTCCAGCATGGCAGACGCGAGATATCCCCGGTACCGAGCCTCTACATTGACAGTGACGATTACGGTCATCCTCTACTCCGTTTCATCGGGATCTTCAGTTCCCGTCTCCATGGGGGTAACGTCTTCGAAGAGCGACTTGATCCGGTCGATCATTTTGGGAATGACATCCTCAGTCCTGAGCATTTCCCCAGTGGTCCTTCTGGTGTGTCTCTCAATGTCAAGCGTGGGGTCTTCAATCACAGCCTTGGCTGATTTCAGAGCGGCAGGAAGCAGAATCGAATCCCTGAAGAGGTCGGCCACATCTAGGGCAAAGGCCTCGCCGCTGTGCTCGTGTATGAAGCCCAACTGCGGAATCGCGCCAAGCGCGGTTACGGCGATTATGGCCGCTGACGTTACCGCCACAGAGGCATGGTTGATGGCCTGGTTGGGAATGTCAGCCGTCAAGGGGTTGCTCCGGTCATAGCGGCGACCATGCCACGGCACGCCGTACCGTTGCGCCTGGTTCTGGTACGTGCGCTTCATCCGCGCGCCTTCGATGCCCCTGAGCGCGTCCAGGCTCTGATGGGGCAGCACTTCGCCAAGCCGCATGGCGTACATCTTTCTGGCAATGGTAATTCGACTGCCCGTAGGGTCTCCCCATGCGCGCATCTGCCGGCGGGCGATGTCGGAGGTATCCGGCATGAGCGGAGGAGCAGTATAGCACCTGACGCCATCTTCACCCACCGCAACGAGGGCTGTCCCGTGACGCGCCATGAGGCGCAGCGCGTCGTGGCTCACCGTGGATCCCGGCCCCATAAGGATCATGGAAAGTGATTGGAAGGGTATTCCATACTCGCCCGCGTCCAGCGAGCTGTCTGAAGTGGCCTGGCTCTCTCGGTGAAAGCGCAGAGTGCCGTCGCGCACCGTAAGGGCGCCACGGGACAGCCAAAGCAGACCATGTCGGTCTGCGTGAGGAATGCGCGCCGTTTCAAGTCCCAGTCTGCCTCTCAGCATAATTCCCCCGATATGTGTGCAATATTCAGTTGTTAATGTGCCTTGTACCCGTGACCGGTCAAGGAGTCTATTCGGACCTGCCGGTGGGACGCAAAAGCATCATCCCGTATCCGTACGCCTTATGGCGTCCTATGCCCTTGGCCAGAAGGTCTGCGAAGGACTCAGCGTCGGTAATGGTGAGAATACCTCGAATTACAGCGTCGGGTCCCTCCGTGTGGCGAAATGCCGGCTGCGCCTTCCGAAAGGCCCTGGTGCGCTGAAAGGACACCAGTTTGGTATGCTCCGGCTCCAAGCGAGATCCGCCTCTCCTGTCAAACTGCTCCGACAGCCATTCCGTGTACACCTGCTCCCTGCTGCGATTCATTCCACCCTCGGGGTGCTTAAGCGCTTCCCAGAGAAAGGCGTCGCACTCCTTCTCAGGGCGGGATTCCGCATTGCGGGAGCGTCGCACAACCGGGCGTACACGAGTCTCGAAACCGAGCTGCTTTCCGACCTGCCAGAAATTTGGCATTGACTTGGTGTCCAGCTTATCGCCGGGAAGAACGCGGCTCTGCAGGGGATCGGCGCACATGGCAACCGAATCCCTCAAGACACTTGCGTCGCTGCGACCATAGCCGTAGAGGACGCCGTTTGAGCCGTCCCGCGGCAGTATGGTTCGAAAGGGCTTTGGAGCCAGTTCACCGAAACACTCCGTCAGCAGGCAGTGCATGGCGTGGTCCGGGTCCCGCAGGCGCCTATCGCCCATCCACCGCCGAAAGTCCCGCGACTCTATCTGGGCGCGAACCATTTGCAGGTTCCCCGCTTCGGGGGCATTGCCGTTGGCAGTTGTCATAGCTCCT
The DNA here is from genome assembly GCA_965218945.1 of Dehalococcoidia bacterium. Classification (GTDB taxonomy): domain Bacteria; phylum Chloroflexota; class Dehalococcoidia; order Lucifugimonadales; family UBA2985; genus DAOUJW01. Next base: position 298,230 of record OZ244718.1, on the reverse strand, counting down.
CCTCTTCAGTTGCCAGGTGGGACTGGACAGTTACCGCCCGCCCGTTCTCGATTTCCCCTTCGCACACCCAGCGACCGCCGCCGTGGAGGCCGGATACCCAATTACGCTCGTCTGTCAGCATGACCACTCGATGCTCGCGAGCGTTGTCTGCTCCCTCGCCCTGCGGCCACATGGCCCTGAGTGCGGAAGTTTCGTCGCTCCCCTCTTCAGGCTCAGCTGACATCAGAGCGGCCAGCGCTGTATTTCCATCCTTGAAGCCTACAAAAAGAGGCTCGGAGGGCAAGCACGGCTTCCTGCCAATGAAGAGGGGCCGAGCCGGATGCAGAAGCGACTCCGCCAGGTCATCTAGGGTCGGGAAGGAGTCTGCGGGATCCAACCTGAGGGCCAGGGTTACGCGCATATCCGCGAAGTAGCCGCGATAGCGGAGATGGGGAGCGTTGTAAGTATTAGCGCCTCCGCCGCGCCCTTCGGGCTGCCCCCGCGTGGTCCATCCCGTGTCAGAAGCTCCCAGTTGCGCAGTTTGGAAATCTGAAAGCCTCACCCCGCCCGCAGGCTCTCTGTCGATGCGTGCGGCAAAGACCAGTCGGTCCTGCAGATCCTGGTGGGCTTGGGCTTGGGTCCGGCGCAAGCCCAAAGCGTTGGCCAGCAACCCCGTGAGCATAGACGCCGAAGGAAACCGGCGTATGACCCCGTAGTTGTCGATTGTCTCCCCTCCGAAGGCAATCAGAGGGGCTTCCAACCTTAAAATCAGGTGCCTCATGGCTCAATCCGCCTCTCCGCTGAGAATCGAATCAGCGGCCCAAGACGCCAGTTCGTCCAGGTTGAGACGTCGAGCGCCGGGAATTTCGCACTCCTCCACTGACAACGCCTTGCGAGCCTCCGTGGCCCCATATGCTCTATCTAGCTTACCCAAATGGCCGCACAGCCGTTGAGTGGCGTCCTCCACTTGCGCCCTGGCCGGGCTCCTAAAGGCGTTGGCGAGGCTCCGGGGCTGGCGTACTCCCGCCTCAATTAACATCAGGTCCGCATACCCGTATGGAGCCGTGGACCCCAGCTTTGCGCCGGGAGAGACCGTGGCGATGAGGTGGATAAGGTTCTCGACAACCTTTGCAGCTAGGGCCTTGTCAGCGCCCTCCCAAATTGCGGCGTCGCAGCCCTCCAGGTTGGAGACCAACCCTGGGACGTCAACGACCACGTAGCCGTAGAAAAGGCCGGCGGTGAGCTCCATGTCCCCTATGTGAGCGGCGCCCGCGTCCTCGTCGTCCCCCTGCAGGTCGTCCACCACGGAGAAGTAGTCGCTCTCGCTCTCCTCCCGGTGAACTGTGAAGGCGTGGGCCACGTGCACGGAGGCTTCTATGTTGGCAGCCGGGTCGGAAGTGACCATGCGTCCGAAAAGCGCTCCCTCCAGTCCGCCGGGCAGTCGGGCCGACTCTCGAAAGGCGCGGAAGTTTGCGCCCTCTCCCTGCCGCTGGCTGAAGAGCGTGTCCCCGGCTGTCTTGGCGGAAGCGGCGTCGTTGGGATGGGCGCGGCAAATCTCCATCGCTCTTTCCCGAAGGTGCTCCACCTCCGGTAGTCCGAGTAGCAGAGGTTGGCGGCCAGACTCCGATGTACCGCTGGCCCCGTAAACGCCAACGTTAAAGGCATTCTCCACGGCGACCAACACGTCCTCCGCTATCCCACCGGCGTCCCTTATTGGCTGTATTACCTTCCGCTCCACGACATTCCGCGAGCGGACCGCGGCCTCCGCGCCGGGTATGCTGTGAATGGCGAACTCGTCTGCTGCCACGCGCCAGTGGCGCTTGAGGCATTGGGAGGATATGCGGGTGCGAACTGCGTCACCGAATGGCATGCGCTTTGCCAGTCCGCTGTCGTCGCGGTTCAGTAGCGCTGCCGGGTAGGAGTGCAAGGTGTGGATTTGCAGAAACCTTGGGGTTGTCATATGGATTCTCCTTTCTTTATCCAAGTCTATATCCGTGATTCCTAAATTCAGTCATCCGAGGTCTGGAGGCTGCGGCGTTCCGCCGTGTAGTAATCGCGAGCAATGCGACGGCGCGCCCGCTCTGCTGCCTCTTCGTCATAGCCTTCGTTGAGGATGAATTGCGCCATCTCCCGCCAATTGAAGGTCACGCCATTAGAGGCGAGCATCCGGAACATACGGGCCAACAGAGTCCGAAGCATAGGGCCGCGCGAGGTCAGCAAGCGGTTGAGGCGAGTTTCGCTGTAATGCCCAGTCTCTCGGCGTGATTCGCTACCAAGAAAGAGAGCCCGCCCTATGGAAGTGTAGCCGTCGTGAGCGGCGGGAGTGGCGCCCCCTGCCGTGTTCCTGGAAGTCATCAGGGCAATGCCGTGGAGAATGAGAGCCCATTTTCTCTCCACGTCGGGGTTGCCAAAAAGGTCATATTCGGCCATCAGCCGCCAGAAGACTGCCGCGTCGGGCGCCCCCGGATCCATACGACGAAGCTCAGCAAGGTCGCCCCGTCGAAAATCCCCAAGTCGCGCAATACGACCGGCAATTTCGACGGCAACATCTCCCCGGCTTCTGCGTACAGGTTCTTGGCCGGGCCCATCAGGAGCGTCAACGGTTGGCGCATCAGTTGTCATAATATCTCCTCTCTTTTCTACTGGAACAGGCCTGGCAGTCCTTGTGGGCCTCGGATTCTCCCCTCAAACAAGCTCTCAGCGCCAGCGCGGGCTTTGTAACGGTGAATCGCAGGGCAGGGCAACGAGTCCGTGGCGTCGGTCAGAATGCTGCGGGCGTGATCCACTACACCGCGCAACCACTCATTGCGTATGCGTTCGCGCTCTTCGAGGTCGTCTGCTTCAAATTCGTCTTGAAGGTCCTCGAAGAACGTCGTATCGAGGTGTTCCTCCAGCCTGTTGAGCAAGGGACGTACCAGCCTACGATGCTCTGAGCTTAAATCATCACTGTCTCCCCTGGCCAAGAATGTCTGTAGGGCATGGCTGAGAATGCGCTGAACCCTTGCAATGTCTTCAACTCGGGACGTGGCTATCTGCCCAACGTCGGCTGTGCCGCCTTGTCGCTGCATTGCAGTTTGCAGCCTCTTCCTTATCGGGATGACGCGTTCGTAGTAGCCTTCGGTCTTGCCCTGTCCCCTCACCATCCCTCTAGCGACAAGCATCATGGTGTCGAGGGAGAGGACCTCCGCTTCAGTAGGCCTTAGTAATGTAGGCCGTTGCCAATCGGGTGAAAAGAGATAGTCAGCCGTCCTCCTGTAGGTGAAGCCGCCGTTGGCAAGAGTCAAGGACTTGGATCCCTTTACGTCTACGGGTGTCCAGGGGTCGCCTGTCATGCCTTTGATGGCCCTTGCCTCTACGCGAGTCGCCTTGGAATTCGCCCTGACTGCGTATAGGCTCCCGCCTTCATCCATGCGCAACCGGATGCGGCGGCATGTCTCCAAGTAATGTGGGTCCAGGGAGCTAAAAGGCAGCGCCTCCGCCGTCGCGCCATCCCAGGGAAGGGTCCAGAGAAGAGTGTGGCCTCGATCAGCCAGTGAATAGTCCTCAATAAGGCTCTGACGACGTTCTAGCAAGACTATAATATCGCGTTTCATGTGGATACCCGGGCGGCGGTCGGAAGCTATGCTGAAGGCGGGCCTGCTGCTCATTCCGCCGTTCATCCTGGAGATGCCGTAGTTGCCCTGGCCGCTGAACCCCTCCATCGTCTGCAATGTAATTAGTGCTAGGAGCCAGTCGTCGACGGCGGACTGAAGGGCCACGGCAGACTTCAGATCGTGGTTCTTGGAAGTGACAAGCATATCCAGTTCATCCGGGGTTGCCACAGGGCTCTTGAAGTCTGATTCTCGGTCTTTCGAGCAGGCCGGCGGCTGCATGAATGCCGGCTTGGTGATGTCGTCTACCACCAGCTGCCAGGGTTCATCGTCCGGGAACTCGTCGGAGGTGAGGTTCCGTATGATGCGCAGCCAGTCTTCAGGTTCATCCGGCGGCTCGCTCAGACTGGCCCGGTGCACGGCCATTGCGCCAAGCTGCACCAGGAACGCGTGCCAGGCATGGCGCTGGTGGGGACGAAGGGTGGGGAAGGCTTCTACCTGGTCCGCCATAAGCGCAGCGTAGACTTCAGGAAGAGACGCTTCAACGCGAGAGTCATCGGGCTTAACGATCCGGATGAGGCGTTCTGATAGAATGTTGTACATAAGCCACCCTCCAGAGTATTACTCTTGAAAAAGAACATTTATGCTATCCTACATTGAGTCTGTTTCATCTGTCAACGGCCTTCTCTTGGAGTCTTCCATTCGGAAAATCTCAATTTGCATTAGGCCGGCTTCGGTCTGTAGTGTTAAGGATGCTTGTCGGTCAGCAACTACAGCCCGCACTTCAGCGCTGTTACGTATCAACATGTGTACCAAGGTTACTGGATGACTGGCATTCAATGTGTTTTTCCTCCTAGCAATGCTATAGTAGCTTTCATATTACATCATCATGGAGTATAATGCCACTGTTGTCAATGGCCGGTCAAGAACTTGACCCCAAGATTTTGGGGATAGGCCGATGAACGCTACGATGCATAGTCTTCGTAAGCGAGTTCCCCCGCTCACGCGGGGATAGATACCACTGGGGGTGTGTCTCCTACACCTGGCGCAGACCCAGCCGGTCGTAGACGAAGCGCCGGTCGCCGATGGCGAACGCGAACCCGCCGTCGGTTGGCTCCGGCGCGACCGATTCCGGGACCTCCGTTCCTCCAAGCCACCGCACCGACACAGCCAGCCCTTCAATTCTGAGGGATCCATCGAAAGGGCTGGCCGGCGGCGGCTCAAAGCCTACGTCTATTCGGTCGTCACCCAAACGCGTACGTATACGCTCCTCCACATCCCCGAATATCACCTCACGATTGTCCGTGAAGAAGGACTTGTCGCGCCTGATTATGGCGTTCCGCGCAGTCAGATTGTCGGCAATCTGCCCTCCTTCCAAGCCATTGGCGTGGATGCGCCACTCGTCCCCAAGCTCCAGCACAATCTCCTCTAATGCCTCAGGATGGGTTGCCCGCTCAACCAGTTCACGGTTCATTTTGGGTATGACCCACTCGCCGTGCTGAGCGATGAGGCGACGGGTGGCCTCCAGGACCCGCAGGTCGTCGTACACGAATCCGTGTGGGCCCAGCCCGTTGGCGTTGGCTGCCCTGGCAAGCAGGGGAGACAGGTCCTCACTCTCCGGCGTGAGCACAATACAAGCTGGGGTCTGGTATTCCTCAGGGCGGTTGTCCCGAGGGTGACGGTGCAGACGGCCAATGCGCTGCAACAGTACGTCCACGGGGCAGAGGTCGGTTATCAACAGATCGGCGTCTATGTCCAGGGACTGCTCCAGCGTCTGTGTTCCGACAACGACGCGTCCGCCGGCGGGTCGCTCTCTGCCCAGCAGCTCCTCCACACGCCTGTCTAGGAGACGGCGGTCGTCGACGGAGAAACGGCCGTGATGCAACGTCTCTATGCCATCAACTTCGAACAGCAGGCCACTCTCTCCGGGTGCCGCTCCCTCTTCCACCGCCTGCTGCGTCCCTATCGCGTAGCCGACTGTGTTGCGTATCACCAGGACCTTGGCTCCGTTACGCGCTGCGTCGAGGGCCAGGGAAGCCACCGCGTCGAAATTGTGCATCACCTGTTCGGAGGACACGCGAACCGACTTCTCACGCCCGTTCTCGTCCACGGCCGTCACCCTCTCACCGGTAGGCGACGTCGCGCTGATAACTGGGTACGGCGAATCTATGGCCTCTTTCAGGGAGAGGTTATCCAGAGTCTGCGGCGCTCTGCCGGTGGACAGCCAAAGTCGCCTTGCCGAGTACCCCAGGGTGGCCGACATCAGCAGAGCGTAGCCGCCGGACCCCAAGTGGGCCTCCAGCAGCGATTGCAGGATGCGCCCCATGTACGTGTCCGAGGCATGCACCTCATCAACCACCAACAGATTTCGGGCCAGGCAAGCCGCCCGCAGGTGGGCATGCCTCACCTTGAGGGCCGCCATCATGGCCTGATCCACCGTGCCCACCGCTATCTGGGCAGCCAGGTATCGCTTGGAGCTCTCGGCGGCCCACCTGCGCTGGGCTGCGGCTCCCTCAGCATGGTCGTCCCACCAGACCACGTAGTCTTGGAGACGACTGCCGGTGATGTCGCCAGCCTTCACATAGCCCGGGACAGCTAGCACCGCCTCCGGGGAGTCGCCCGCCGGAAACAGCTGCTTTACGAAGCGATTCACGCGCTCGTGCAACTGGGTGGCGGCGGCGCGGGTGGGCAGAGCAAAGTAAATTCCGTCCACCAGGCCGGCAGCGTACATCCTGGCGAACCGCCACAGGGCCGCCTCCGTCTTGCCGGAGCCCGTCTCCGACTCAATGATGACGAGTTGCTGATCAAAGGGATCGTCTTCGGCGGCGGCCCGCTGGATGGCGTTGGGAATTTGGCCTACATGAGGGAATAAACCTCCAAAATTCGGCAACGATTCCAGGGACCTAGGTTGATCCTCAATGTCCAGCCCGATTAAAGAGACTGCACGTTTTGCGCTGGCCCTGGCTGTATTGATGTATTCTTCGCTGGGATCATCGCGGTAATTGAAGTACGTCTCGTCAGACCCTATCCAGTCGGCCAGGGTACACAGTCCCAAGAACATGTGCTGGAAGGCGGGAGCGGACGGCAGGGGCGTAGCGCCCGCTGAGAAGGCGGCGGGGAACCAGGCACGCGCCAAGCGTCCTATGCGTTGGACACACTTCTCAGGGTTCAAGGCCCCCAGTGGACGCCAGATAGCCGGGTTGCTGGGGAGTCCACCCTCCAGTTTGACGGGCAGCCCATGATGGGATATGGTTGCGACAAACAGGGCGCAAGCGGTCTCGCCGTTGCGGTCGTCCCAAGACTCCGTTGCATCCCACCACCAGCCCAGAGAGTCGAAGAACCACTTGGCTGTTTCGGAGTCACTTCCCATCAGTACCGGGACAAGCTCGTTGTAGTGACTGGCCGGTCCCGGCCTGCGCCGTCCTTCGGGAAAGTCGGCATCTTGCCACACCCGCGTCTGAAAGCCAACGTTTGCCTTGCCTATGTCGTGCAGGGCCGCGAGGAGGCTTAGTCGGGCAGTCGTTGTCTCGTCCAAGTAGTCAAGCCCGCCCGAATGCGCAAGGCGCCTGCGAATGGTAGGCTGGGCAAGCAACGCCTCAAAGCAGGCTCCAACGTCGGCGAGGTGGTGTTCGAGAAGATGTATCCTCCTGCTTTCTCTATCAAATTTGGCCCAGTGACGCTTGGTATAGACCGGCAGGTCTTCATTATTCATGGCTGCGCTGCTTCCGATGACTTCAGCTTTACGGTCTCCCATAGATCCTTACAACGTGCGATAATGGTGATTATGGAAGAGACCACACGCTACAGGCAAGCAATTCCGACAAGTCCTTTCTTGGATTCAATGAGTAACCTGACCTTCAACGCTATAGACGTCGAGACGGCAAACGCAGACCCTGGCAGCATCTGTCAAATCGGCATTGTCTGCATAAGGGGCGGGGAAACTGTGGAGAGCCATTCGATATTGGTCAATCCTGAGGTGGGGTTCAACCCGTTTAACATCAGGCTCCACGGAATAGATGAAGACACGGTGAAAGAGAGCCAGACCCTGCCTCAGATTCAAGCCAAGCTGCGCCACCTAATTGAGGGCATGGTATTGGTGAGCCACACTCCCTTCGACCGCGTTGCGCTTGATAGGGCAATAAACAGATATGGGATTGATGCCATTCGCGCAACGTGGCTTGACAGCGCTGCAATCGCTCGCTCCGCTTGGCCAGAGCGATACAGACGCACAGGTTGGAGCTTGGCTAACGTCGCCGGGGACCTCGGCATCTCCTTCCGGCATCACGACGCGGTGGAGGATGCCAGGGCCGCGAGTGAGATAGTGTTACGTGCCTGTCTTCACACCGGCCTGGACATAAATGGGTGGCTGACGCGGAAATGAGGTTCCAAATTGCCGTGCTGCGTTCAATGGCCTTGGATCTCCAACCGTTGTCAAATTGAAAAGATTTCACCTACAGTGCCAGAGTGAACCCAAGCGTGAAGGTCCTTGTTTGTGTCTAGTTTGCTGAATCTATGGCGGGACTCTACCAGCCAGTGATACTAATTTAGGGGGGAAGGTCTGTTGTTGGTCTACGATTAGGTCCGTAGTTAAGTGTTCAGCGAAAATGTCTATCCATGAAGGATGTGACATTGAAACAGCGAGAACTAGCGAGACTCCAAGTGCTTAACGACATTCTGGAATACCAGGTCCCCACTCCACAGGCTGCCGAGATTCTCGGGGTAAGCGAGCGCCATACGAGGCGACTTTTAAATGCTTACCGCAGGGATGGAGCAGCCGCCCTGGCCCATGGAAACCGAGGGCGGCCGCCGCATAATGCCGTCTTGGAATCCGAGGCTGCCGCAGTGGTGCGGCTGGCCAGCACCAAGTACGCTGGAACCAATCACACCCACCTAGCCGAGCTGCTTCGGGAACGGGAGGGCATAAACCTGAGCCGCCCCACCGTGCGTCGCATCTTGGTCAAGGCCGGTGTCGGTAGTCCGCGCAGCCGCCGTTCCCAGCAGCACAGGGTGCGCCGGCAGCGAATGCCCCAGGAGGGAATGCTGGTGCAGGTGGACGGCAGCCACCATCGCTGGCTTGGGGAGGATGGTCCCAGGTTTGCCCTGCTACTGACCGTAGACGACGCCACCGGCACCGTGCCCGCCGCAGTATTCTGCCAGGAGGAGGACACTCCAAGCTACTTCCTGCTCATGGACAGGCTGATCAGGAGACATGGAGTGCCTCTCGCAATTTACAGCGACCGGCACCCGGTCTTCAAATTCACCGGCGATATAGACCGTTACCCGGCAGGCCCTACTCAGTTTGCACGGGCTATGGAGGAGCTGGGGGTCCGGCAGATCTTCGCCAGATCACCCCAAGCCAAGGGCAGGGTGGAGCGTGCTGCCGCCACATTCCAGGACCGGCTGGTAACCGAGCTGCGGCTGGCTGGGGCCGCCACCATCACTGAGGCCGATGAACTCCTGAATGACTTCCTGCCACGATTCAACGAGAAGTTTGGCGTACAGGCCGAGCAGGGGCATCGTGCCTATCGTCTCTTGGAGCAGTCAGTGTCCCTCGATCAGATCCTGTGCTTCAAACACCGCCGCAAGGTGTCCAGGGACAACACCATCAAGTACAGCCGGCGCATCCTGCAACTGCTACCCAGCAAGACTCGTCCTACTTACGCCGGGGTGCAAGTGGAGGTCCAAGAGGACCTGGAGGGTCGGCTCCTGGTGCAATACCAAGGGCGGACCATCCCTACACAGGAGGCTCCGCCACGCCCCGGTCTGGTGAGAGCAGCCGCTGTCTCCCACATGGAAGGCTCAGGAGTGGGCCATAGCGCCAACAACGCGGAAGGCCAATGGGATGCTTGCTTGGCTAGATTGGAAACAGGAGAGGTGGACCGGGACCTGCGGCCTCGCAAATCCAAGGCGCAACAACACAGAATGCCCACAGCTCGCCAGAGGACTCTATGGGAGAATGTGCAGCAGGCCAGGCTCAGGGGACTGTCCCTTCGGGCTATCGCTCGTGAGTTGGGTATCCACTGGAACACCGCCCGCAAGTACGCCTTGGCCAATAGCCCGCCACTGAGAAGCATCAGTGGCGCAACTGGGACACCAAATTCTGGGGAGGCAGAGTTCGCCTAATCGGACATTTTCGCAGACCAATTGGGCGGACATTTTCGCTGGACATCAACAAAAGGTCAGCCGCCTCAGTCACCGACACCTCCCTTTCAATCATCCCGTTCAATACCTTTATCCTCGATTGCTCTCTCATGGTCAACGTCAGTCCTTTCATAGACTGACATTTTCATTGCACAATTAACTACTGACAAAATCATTGCACAATGACACGTATGGTCAGCGGAGTTGACGCGCTGGAGCTTCCGATGTACCATCTGGAACACTGCGGCGCACATTGGGAATTCCCTCAGTGCGAGTATCCATCTGCCTCAGCGCTCGCCTCTCATGGCTTTTGGCATTTATCAAAAGTGCGCAAACGGAGCATGACTAGTTATCGGCTGCCGACTTCGGTCTGTGTCTTCCTGTTCAGAGAGCAGGAAGATGGGCGCGAGTATCTGCTTCTAAGCCGGCGCGCCACGAACCTGGGAGCCTTCTGGCAGGGCGTAACCGGGGCGCTTGAGGATGGAGAGACGCTTCTTCAAGGTGCCGCTAGGGAGGTCTTTGAGGAGACGGGGCTTACACCAACAAAGATCTACTGCGTGGACTTCACGTACAGTTTTCCGGTTAAAGACGAATGGCGGGAAGCTTATGGGCCCGACCCTCACGAGATTGTCGAGCACGTATTCGTGGCCGAGGTCGACGGTAGTGATCCTACGCTGTCCAAGGAGCACGATGCTTGGGGATGGCACATTCCCGAAAAGGCAGCCAGCATACTGAAATGGCCGAACAACATCGAGGCCCTCTGGCGGTGTGAGGCATTTCTGAGGGAGGAGCGAGGAAAGAGCCGCATTCCCCAGCAAGACTGACAAGGAGTTAGACGCCTCCTCTGCGGCTCAAGGAGGGTACCCGAGGATAATCTCTGTCCAGCCTGACCGTCTCGCCCTCAATGCGTGCCTCAGCGAACCGTCAGGGTGAAGCTGTTGCCGATCATAGCGTCTCCACCAGACTAGATAAAATCAAGAAGCTTCGTCCTCAGTTTCCATCTTGCGATATAATTGCTGCCCGCCTGCTTAAACACGGGATGGTAAATTGTCAGCGGACCATCGAGGAAGTTCATGCGGGCGACTGGACGCTGCCTGTGACTATCACCTAAGGCCGGGAAGCTTCCTCCGATAGCTAAAGGCCGAGGACTGCTGGGACGACAGGCTAAGAAGCTTTACCGATTCGGAACATCCTTGTGGAGCAGACGGGGCAAACACCCTGAGTGGCCGGCCTGCCGTTCTTCATCGTAATGGCTTGGGGGTTGCTCATCTCCCTTTTGGATCGGCACTTTACGCAGTAAGCTTCCAAGATACTCCTCCAAACTTTTGGTAATGGCGTATATCCTACACCATGACCAAGTGAAAGTCAGCAATTTCTCTTTGACCGGACATGAGGCAGCTGTCCGTGTCTCTCCAATACTCGAATCAGGAACACTCCAGAGCTGGGGCCAGGATGTCCATGCGCACCGTCCAAGTAGCACAAGTGGCGGGGGGACTAGGGCGTGTTCACACAAAGCGAAGTGCGTCGAAGATGAGTGCAAATGAGATGAACCCAAGGAAGATCACATCGAGCTTCTCAAAACGTGAGAAGATGCGACGAAACCCCTTCAACCGCCGGAACAGCCTCTCTATTTCGTTGCGTCTCTTGTACATCTCTCGGTCGTACTCCCACGGATGAACTCTGGTGCTGAGGGGCGGAACAACGGGAGTGAACCCCAAGGCCAATGCAAGCTGGCGGGTCTCATTGCCCTCGTATGCTCGGTCCATTAACAGGTACGGGTTCTGAACCTGCGATCCCAGCCGGCTGAGCAACTTGCGCCCCTCCGGCGCATCGTGGGCTTGGCCCGGAGAGAGGGAAAAGGTTATGGCTGTTCGAGCATCCGAGGCAACCATATGAATCTTGGTGGTCCAGCCGCCCCGGGACTTGCCGATGGACTGCGGTCCGTTTTTTTTAACGCACCAGTGCCATCAGGATGCACCTTGACAATGGCGCTGTCCATCGAGACCGCCTCCAGTTTGATGCGCACTATCTGTTCTCGTTGCAGGTATTCGAACACCCTGTCGAGCACCCCGTTCTTCGACCACCGGTTCATTCGAGTGTATACAGTGTGCCAGTTGCCAAACCGGCTGGGCAACCCCCGCCACTTGCACCCCTGCTCGGCGACATACAGCATGGCGTTCAGCACTTGAAGGTTGGACAGCCTCACGTTGCCACGCTGAACAGGGAAGACTGGAGCTATGCGTTCGTACTGAGCTTCTGTAATTTCCATACCTGTATTATATCAAATTCAGGTTGCTTTGTGTGAACACGCCCTAGTAAGCTGTTGAGTACCTGTAGTCTTGCCTGTTCTTTCTGCGTCAATGTAACACTCTCCATAGTGCGGACATAATCGCTGGTCAGTTAGAGGGGACATAATCGTTGGACGTCGACACAGGTCACTAGCTACAGCCCAAAGAGGCCAAAGAGATCTTCGCGGCTCAGGTGGGTGGACAGGTCTAGCGACACATCGTCGACAAGCTGGTCGAACAAGCCCTGCTTGCGTTCTAGAATTTGGTCGATGCGTTCCTCAATAGATTCGGTGCAGGAGTACTTGATGACGTTGACTTTAACCGTCTGGCCGATGCGGTGGCTCCGGTCCTCCGCCTGCCTCTCTACGGCGGGATTCCACCAGCGGTCCAGGTGGAATACGTAAGACGCCTCTTGCAAGTTCAAGCCTAGGCCACCGGCGCGCAACGATAGCACCAACACCTTGTGTTCGTCGTGGGTCTTGAATCTATCGATGACTGCAACGCGGTCTTGCCAGGACATTTCGCCTGTGAAGCGAAGAGGGTTGAATTCCCTCAAATAGTTGACCGCGGCGGCCACGCCGGAGATATCGCTGGTATATTGGGAGAAGACGAGCGCCTTGTGTCCCTGGGCCGCCAGATGTTCCAGCCGGTCTCTGATGTCTTCCAGCTTGCTGGACTCGCCGGTCTGAGGGTCCGCGTTGCAGATTTGTTTCAGTCGGGTGATGAGCTCTAGAACGTGTTGGACGCGAACTTCAGCGCCCAGAGACCTGAGATAAACAATTCCTTCCCGCTCGGCTTTCTCGTAACTGTTTCGTTGCTTGGGATGCAAGTCTATGGCCAGCTTAGTTTCCTGCTTGGGCGGCAGGTCGTCCAGCACCTCGCTCTTCTTGCGTCGAAGCTGCAACTCACGGTGCCGCGTTCGCAACTCTACGCCCGGCCGGAAACGCTTGGGAGTCTCGGCCCCGTCGTAGTCAACGAACTCCAGTATCGAGGCCAACTCCTCTTCGTGATTCTCTAAGGGGGTCCCGGTCAGAGCCCAGGAGCGTATTCTTAGCAGTCCTTTCAACGCATCGCTGGTATCGTTGCGATTCTTGACTCGCTGGGCCTCGTCGGCAACGACGACGTCCCAGGTTTTCCTGCGCACCGGCGATCGTGTATTTCCGCCGGAGTCCGATCGCAATGTGTCATAGCTAATTAGGGTTACATCTACGTCCGCCTTCCACTGCCATGCCCGGTCGGCTGTGGAGCCATGGACGATGATGGCAGACAACTCCGGCGCCCATTTCTCTAGCTCACGCCGCCACTGACCCAGCAGGCTGGCCGGAGCGGCCACCAAGCACGACTTGATATCCCCTCGCGCCCGGAGAATCCGCAGGGCAGCGATGGCCTGCAGGGTTTTGCCCAACCCCATATCGTCGGCCAGAAGCAACCGATCGTTGTCCAGCAACGCCCGGACGCCATCTTGCTGGAATGGCATCAGCTCTCCAGGCCACGTCAGTTGGATATTCAGGCCATTGCGAGGGAGACTCGGAGAAGTTGCCAGCACCTTCCATAGGCGCTCCGCCAACGTGGGACTGGGGCGCTCTTTCTGGTTGGATGTCTGAACGGCTTCAGTGGCCGCTGGCGAAGGCCCAGGCGGATATTCCAGGTTACGCGGCAGCGAGGATAGACTGACGACGGTGCTAAGTCCGGATACAGCGGCCATGGCTCGGACCCGGTCGTCGTCGAAGGCTTCCGACAAGCCCTCACTGGCCCGCTGGAAAGGCTCGAACGGGTCGCTCCGTTCCATGATCTCGTCAAGTATCCGGCGCGCGCCAGAGCCTTCTGCAGGCTGCTCTGTCGCCCAAAGCAGTTGTTGAGTATTCGCGTCAGCAGACCCGCCGTGTTCAGTATCAGCATTGGTCAGGGATTCGTCGACCCTTATGCGACAGAAGGGCATCTGGATCCGAATGTCCCCGTTAAACATCCACAACGGCATTTCGTCAGCCAGACCAAATATGAGCGTCGGTGACCGAGGGGCGGCTTGGAAGAGGGATTTGACTAGGGACGTCAAGACGACTTGCCAAGCGTCCTCTCGATGCCTAAGGGAGGGATCGTGCCGGTCTACGCGGGTGAAGCAGAACGCCAAAGGGTCACCCTGGCCTGAGGTCTCAAAGAGAGCAGCCCGGATGCCCCTGCCGTCCTCCTCTTCGATGAACCGCAACCAGACCACCGCGCCTGAACTGTCAGCCTCGGTCAAATCGTCGAAGGGGATTGGCAATTCCACCCTCCCTCTTGCTGAAGGTCTATTCGACTGCTATTCGCTGCCGTCGTCGTCCTTGGATTCCTGTTCCAGGGCTGCGTTCTCTTCATATGTGTGTCGGTAATCGTCGCTCACGGTCTCTGGGCGGGAGTCCGGGTAGAGCCGCAGCAGGTCCCATTCGTTGATGGAGGAGCGTACCTTGTAGCGCATCCGACCCATATGACCAGCTCCGCCGGCCTTCACCTCCAACCGCGGAGCATCCCAACCATAGGCGGCGCTGTAGATTTCCCTAAGCTTCGAGATGGTTCTCTGAACGTCGGCGTCAGTAGGCGAATTCAACGGCGTACATTGCCATTCGAGCAAATTCATGGCGGTTTCAGCATGGGCGGCCACGTCCTTGTACTTGCTGGCATTTAGCTTTGGCCTCACGTAGTCGCGGTCCTTCTTCTCGCCAGTCGGATTGATGATTGCGGAAGCAAAGTCATGGGTGACGGTTCCAACGACCACCAGACCAGGATAGGTCTCATCAATGGCTTGTCCCATCCATCGGGTCAATTCGGCGTAAGACCGGCCACGCTGCAACAGGGAGTAAGAGCCGACTAACTCGATCTCGTCGAGCAAAACCACCCAGCCCTTGTAACCGGCGCCCTTGATCAGTTCGGTGGCGAAACGCAGGCGCTGCGGCGGCAGTTCGGTGGCCTTGGGGGCGCGGAAGGAGTACGACTGCTGTTGCCCTATCTGCCTCAGCCCATCCTTTACTCTGGGGGTTCTAATCCGGTCTCCTGCCCAGAAAGACTCGATTTCGCCGTTGAGCTCAAGGTCCCGCGTTCTTTCATGGACGATCAGGCTCGCCGGAAAGATCTGACTGAGGCGATCTGAAGAAGCGGCAGTGTTGGCCCAACGGAAGAAGTCGACGTACTCCTGAGAATCCGGCTTCAGGGCCAATCCCAACTCTTCCATCAGCCGTCCGCTGCGGTCGGGCATCCGCCCGCTTTCCACCGCCGACTTGAACACCTTGCCAAGGTCATAGAGGGGCGTTTCCTTGCTGATGGCCACCTTGCTGCACACGAAGCCCTGCAAAAGGGCCTGGCGCTCCATGTAGGTCAGCAAGTGGGACTTGCCAGACCCAAAATCGCCGGAAACCAGCATCCCCAGCGCTCCAGACGGCGGAGTGTCCACATCCTTTATCTGGGTTAGCAGATCCCAGAACCTGCCTTCCGCCTGCGGCTGATTGCAGCCCAGGATCTCTACGGCATCTCTATTGGGCACACCGTTGCGGAGGGCTTCGAGGGCCCGCCGGTAGGCAAAGGCAGAATCACCGTTATGTTGAGCCACTATGCTGCGGACCCCCTTATGACAACCGCGACAGGGAAGCAACTGGATTGACCAGATGCCGGTCTCGAACGTCGTTCATTACCCTGGTGCGCAGGGCCTCGTAGATGCCGTAGCCCTTTCGGTCTTTGGTCTCGTCCAAGAACTCGTTGCTGGTCACCACTACCATCAGCGTTCCCGACAGGCCGTCGACGCCGTCGACGAACTCACGGAGCAGCTCGTAGTGCTCCGTGGCCATAGCCTTGGTGTAATATCGTTGGCCGTCTCTGGGGTTGGGAGCCAGTGTGACACGGGAGTTATCCAGCAACACCACTGTCCCGGCGTACCCCACGTGGCGGACCCAGTAGAGGGCCGATTCGATGAAGTACCTGGCAGTGGTGCGGTTGATACTGGTGTAGATGAAGAAGGTACGGACGTTACCGACGCGGATGTTGTCGCCGGTCAACCAGTCCAGCAGCGGCTGGCCGATATATTCTTGCCGGTCCGGTGTATTCTCACATACGCAAAGTTGGGTCATGGCGGTTCGGAAATCTTTGGCCATACTGGAGTTCTTGGATATGCTGGTTTCCAGGTGGGGCCTCAAATCCCTGTATACTGAGTCCAACGCAATCCCATTGGCTTGGGCAATAGTGCCATAGATATTGTCAGTCCAACCCAGGTCAACGCCATCCGTCCGAAGGCCGGTGTTTTGAGCGAGCCGCAGGATCATGCCACGGGCCAGCCGTCTCCAATCGATCTGGCGAGCAAGCCCGAAGAATATGTCCTGCGGCATGTGTGCCCGCGAAGTCACCGCGTCCAACTTGACGAACAGGTACCCCAACTCCCGGCAACGGATCTGCACCGCCTGGTATAAATCCGTCCTTCGTTCAACTGGGGTTACGGCAAACTTGATGGACGAACCTCCGTCCCTGACGAATGTCGACAGGTACTCTTGGTCGATGACCCGTAGCCAATCATGGATTGGGATGCTGTTCGGCATCAGCCGTCCTCGGTAAACCGGATGCCGTAGTACTGGACGTCTTGGCCGTCCGGGCCAACGAAAGAGAACAGGCCTCTGGAGCTCCTAGTGCCAGTAGAGGAGGGAAAGGACACGGTGGCCCCCGATCGGGTTTTCTTTGTGCCACTGGCATCCAGGTTGTACACGGCCCTAGCGAAATCGCTGCGGTCATAATCGCGGCTGCTGCCAGGCAAATAGGTGAGCCTCGTATAAATCATCTCCAACGGGATCACGGGGCCGCCGCCCTTCATCAAACGGCCACCGTTTTCAGCGCGCACATGATCCGAGTAGACGTTGTAGATGGCCTCAAGAAAAGCGACCGATTGGTAGCGGACGGGTTTCTTCTGGTTTTCCAGCAGGAGCCCGGTCAAGTAGGTAGGTCTAATGGTGGACATCTGTTTCCTGTCGATTCTCACCGCCCGTTCTCCGGGCAGGACTCGAACAATGGAGGGAGGGGCAATCAGCCGCCCATCCCTCTCGTGTATGTCCAGGCCCTTTTCTTGGGCCGTCTGGCGAAGTTCCGCAGCGTATTGGGTCTTGAGGTATTCCTCCTCCTCCTGTTCCTGAAAAGGCCAGGATGCGGAGGTGTTGGCCACCTCTTGGCGCAGTGCGCTCAAAGCGGCATCTAGCCTGTCCCGAGCGCGCTTCATGGCGGCGATATTTCCAGTTTTGGCACCCTTCTGCAAAGCCTTGAGTTGTGACATCAAGCCCGCAGCTGACTTCAGGGTTGAGTCCGCGGCCTTTTCAGTAGCGCTGAAAGCTTGCTCAAACGTATCCATTTTCACCCCAGGGAATTATAGACGGTTTTTTCCTGTTGTGAAAGGTTGTAGCGCTGTCAGTACGGGAGGTCTGAGCATCTGACAGCCCGCTTCCACCATTCGTCGGTGTCCAAACCGGTGTGCCTGCAGGCATGCAGAACGCTCTCAGCCGAATCTGGCGTCCTCCACCCCATCGTAATGCCGGAAGATGATGCCCAATTCGCTTGCGATTCCAGTCAGACTCCAAATTCGGCGTCTGTATCTCTCCTGCCAAGCGATACGGGTGATCATGGCGCTATCGAGACACGTTGCACGAATGGCTTCAAGTTTATACCTGTTAGTTGCCCCATTGAGTGCCACTCGATCGAACGCCGTATGGCTTACGAGTACTACCCCCTCAACTGTCCCATTATCGCTGACAACCTACAGTCAAGAGGACGCATAAACGTGTTCGATTTCGTTAACGTAGGTAAGGGATTTATGGCAGAGTCGTAGGTTGACCGCTACCGTCAATGCAATTATCATACTGCTATTCTGATTGACTAATATTCATTTGATGCAGGCATTTGCAGCGTTTGACAAGTTATGCTGCTCAATCCTAGAGGGATATTACTGCATCTGAAGGGCAGTTGTTCCGAACTAAAGCATTAATTGGTGAGGTAGTATGCATGACCATTAGCCAAGTCGATTCGAATACTGAGGACCCTGAGGGCATTGGAAGCAGTGAAGACAGTGCTCTGGGGGATTATCCTCTCGACACTATGTTGATTCGCACAGAGACCCGCACCGTCCATGACATTTTGAGACGGATTAACCAAGGCATATACATCATGGATCCAGATTTTCAGAGGGATTTCATTTGGCCCGAGGATAAGCAGAGCAAGTTAATTGAGTCGGTGTTGATGCGGATACCGTTGCCAGTCTTCTATATCGCGGAGAACGACGATGGCCGCATGGTCGTCGTCGACGGCCTTCAACGGCTGTCTACTTTCAGGAATTTTGTGGAAGGAGGACTCTCGCTGCGGCTTCCTGAGCAAGCCGTACTTAACAGAAAGCGCTTTGTGGATCTTACACCCAAATTACAGAACCGGATTGAAGATTGCAATCTAACTCTCTACGTTATTGATTCCAAGGCGCCAGAGCGGGCACGTTTGGACATTTTCGAGCGCGTAAATGGGGGTGCTGCCTTAACTCGGCAACAGATGCGCAATTGCCTTTACATGGGGCAAGCCACTCGTTTCCTCAAGGAGGAAGCCGAGCGGCTCTTATTTGTAGAGGCAACAGGTAGAAGCTTGAACAGATTACAGATGAGAGATCGCGAGTTTGTCAATCGCTTCTGCGGTTTCCAAATCCTACCTATCGCAGACTACCGCGGTGATATGGACAACTTTCTGGCCGGAACGCTCAAGCGCATGAATAGCTATGAAACGCCAGACATTCAGCAACTGTCCAGCCAGCTGAGAACTAGCTTGGTGAACAATAGAGAGGTGTTTGGCAGGCACGCGTTCAGAAAGCACAGCGAAGATCAAGAAAATCGGAACGTAATAAATGCCTCCCTGTGGGATGTAATGATCACAGGACTTTCACGGTATGAAGAGAGTCAAGTCGTTGGCCATTGCGCAGAGCTAAGACAAGCCTTTTTTAAGCTGTTAAGTAATGGGCACTTTAATGACGCTATTACCTTCGGTACAAATCAAGTTGACAAGGTAAAGCGGCGTTTCGACATGGCAGGGCAAATGTTCCTGGAGGTATTCGGTGCTTGACCTACTTGATCTTAGACATTTCAAATGCTTCGATATCCTTAGACTTCCACTTGGTCCATTGACACTAATATCCGGAGCTAACGCTTCAGGTAAGTCGTCCGTTCTCCAAGCACTCGCTCTGTTGCACCAGACCATGCGCGAAAAAGAATGGTCAACTAGGCTCATGCTCAACGGCTCGATAGCAAAACTTGGAACAGTTACGGACGTTGTTGACCAAGTGAATGGGAGTAGACGATTCGACATTGGCCTTAGCGATCAGGGAATGAGCTGCAATTGGTCTTTCGCTGGCGACCGTCAAGATATGTCTCTGCAAGTACGTCACGTCCGGGTCGGAGACAATGAGTACGACAATCCGCAGAGTCTCCACTACCTATTGCCTACTGACGCAGACAATGCCGCTGTCTCATTGGCAAGCCGTATTAGAAACTTAACCTATATCACTGCAGAAAGAGAAGGTCCTCGCGAAATCTATTCCCTTGAGGACCAGCACACGGTTACTGTAGTCGGACCTCAAGGCGAAAATGCAGTAAGTGTGCTATATCGTGGCCGTGACGATCCTATCGCAGATGAACTGGTGGTAAGAGACACCACGCCGACATTGCTGCACCAAGTTGGGGCAAGGTTGGCGGCCTTCTTCCCAGGTTGCGCTGTCGACGTGAAGCAGGTATCGAACGCTAACTCGGTGACTTTAGGAATTAAAGTCTCTGCTGATACGGATTTTCTTCGACCCATACACTGCGGATTCGGTATTACTCAAGTCTTTCCAATCATCGTAGCTGCTTTGTCAGCTCCCAAAGCCAGTATTTTACTGATAGAAAACCCAGAGGTCCATCTGCATCCGGCTGGGCAATCCCTGATGGGACAATTCCTTTCCGAGGTAGCGTACTCCGGTACACAAGTAATCGTAGAGACTCACAGCGACCATGTTCTCAACGGAATCCGGCGTGAAGTAAAATCGGGACACGTCCCAGCTGAGGGAGTAATGGTGCATTTTCTCAAGCCGCGCTCCGGTGATGCCCCGCAGGTATTGAGTCCAACCTTGGACAGTTCAGGTAACATTGATTTTTGGCCTCAGGGTTTCTTTGACCAATTCGACAAGGATATGGACTACTTTGCAGGTTGGGGTGAATAGGGTGGAATTACTCCTCAATGACCTGTCGATTCATGAACAATTTCACGATGTCGCGGGGTTTAGGGATGCCGTTGGGCGGATCATGGCAATGAGGGGCATTGCTAGAGAGTTCGGACGCGAATTGTATTGCCACTGGAATGTGGTCAATAGAATGGTGAATCCCACCATGTCGATGCAGCAGGGAATCCAGAATCTCAACCAACAACAACAATCAGCTTTACGAAACTGGATCACGAAACGAGGGCCGTTCTGGGAAGATGTGCGGCAACACAGTCCTGACGACTATTTAGAATGCGGCGATGAAGTTGTTACGGATTCTGCTGTAGGCGAGGCTGCCTTCTGTACAATTTCTGGGATCGACCGTCAGCTAGTAAGCTTTACTCCCTCTTCTTGGCACTATTCTCCAGTTCGTGTCACGTTGGTCGCAGAGGGTAGAATTGCTACTGAAGTGGTCAATTGGTCCGATACTTCCAAGCTATCAATTGCCCTAGAAGGTATCGAGCCGCCAATCAATACTTGGGGTGAGTTGGAGGCAGTATGTCTTGGCCGATATGAACGTCTGAAGTTTTCAAGGGATGCCTTTCGCCCACTGATAGGCCTCCCGTTCTCCTCCCCGGCGGCTGAATACATAAAGAGCCGGTTGCATACCTTGAACGATGTCATGGCATGCCGCGATGAGACGGGTAATTTCACACCGGCTGCAAAGCCAATATTGGATGCACATCTGACTAGAGGTAGTACTCAGTTTTCTGACTCTTCGACAGAAGAAAAACGGGACTTCGAGAGTAAACTAGCTTTCCCGCATCCAGAAATGACTGGGGAAACCCTACACTGTACTTGGCACGGCAAAGTGAGACCCTTGCTCATCCGTCTGCATTTCCGATGGCCGGTTCCACCAGGTGAAGACCTCTATGTAGTTTACATCGGCCGCAAAATAACCGCGGATAACTAATCGATATGTCTCACTGAAGTGGTCCGGTTTGTTGGCAACCAGCAAAATTGGGACTGCGCTAATTTCACCCGGGCCACCTCGGCTCGGGCCTTGTAGGTTGTCAGTGACCTTACCCCAAAGTTAGTGTCACTGGCTAGTAGAGTCCGGCCGAAAAAGGCTCGAACTCTCTGTAAGGATCACAATCTCAAGGACTACCGAGTCCTCCTAGCCATAGCTCGAAGACGGTTCCACCTACTATCCACTTAGGCCCATCTGAGCGGACTCCAATAGACAACTTGTCTGCGTAGTCAGCTGGAAGATCCAGAGCGCAGCAGCATTTGGGATATGCGACCCCCTCAGCTAGCCACCTCCAATTCGACGGCCCAAGAGTACCGGAGCTTTTGGTGTCGATTGAGTAATTGGGTTCGACAGGCTCACCATGAGCGGGCGCGTATCTACCCCCACCCCCCTACTTCACGTGCGGGGCGTAGTCCATGCCGATGTGGCCTTGGGCCTTGAGGCGGTCATACTCTGCCTCCGTCAGGCCCAGGACTTCCCGGTACACGTAGTCGTTGTCCTCGCCCAGGCGGACCGGCGGCTTCCTCACCTCGAAGGGCGTGTTGGACATCCTGAACGTCGTGCTGGGATAGAGGTACGTGCCCACCTCCGGCGCGGTGATGGGGACAAAGAAGCCCCGCTCCTTCAGTTGCGGGTCGTTGAAGACGTGGTCCTCGTGCATCAGGTACCCGGCCGGAATGCCCTCGCTCTGGAGACGATGGAACAGCGCTATGGATTCGTGTTCCGACGTCCAGACCGCAATGATGTCGTCGACCTCGTCGTGATGGGCGCGGAGAGCGTTCATATCGACAAAGCGGTCGTCCTCCAGCAGGTCGGGGCGTCCCATCAGGCGGCAGAGGGCCTGCCACTGCTCGATGCGACCGATGGTTATGGCGATCCACTCGTCGTCGCCGTCGCACGGGTAGGCGCCCTGCACGTTCCACCAGTCGCGGTTGCCCGGAGGCCCGGCCACGCGCCCGTTGATGGTGTAGTCCATGTAAAGCTCCCCCAGGTGGGGCAGGAAGTTCTCGCCCAGGGAGATGTCGACGTACATGCCTCTGCCCGTCTTCTCACGCTGGTGAAGGGCAAGCATGGCGGCGATAGCGACCGTCACGCCGGAGGAGGCGTCAGTCGCCACCGAGCCGGGCGCGCCGTCTATGCCCATGTCCGGGTAGCCGGAGACGGAGGCGTGACCGACCGCCGCTTCGAACTGCGTCCCGATGCCCCGGTACTCGCTCCAGGGCCCGGTCTGCCCAAAGCCGCAGACCGAAATCATGATGAGGCGGGGGTTCCACTTGCTGACCACGTCCCAGGAGACGCCCAGCCGGGCCATTGAGCCGGCGGCGTTGTTCTCTATGAAGAGGTCGCTCACCTCCACCAGGCGACGGAATATATCCTTGGCCTCCGGCTGCCCAAGCTCCAGGGTCATGCCGGACTTGTTGCGACTGTGGGCGTTGAAGTTGGCGGCGCGGTTCCAGGGGCGATCGCCGGGGTCGCGGTCGGGATAGGGAGAGGAGAGCGCCGTGAGCTGAGACTCCTTGTTGGGGCGGGCAAATGGGCCCCGGCTGGTGGCCGGCAGGTGGTTGACGGTCTCCACGCGGATGGTCTCCGCGCCCATATCGGCCAGGAACATCGTGCCGTATGGGCCGGCGAAGATAACGGTCATATCGATGATGCGGACTCCCTCCAGCGGGAATCGCTTCTTCGCGGCCGGCTTGCCCTGCGATGCCGGCGACGTAAGCAGGCCCACCGACGCGCCGGTTGTCGGCCTGTCGGACTCTTCCCACGCCGACCCGTCGGCTTCCAGCACCTCCTTGTTGTGCTGGCCGAGGGTGGGCGCGGGCCTGCGGATTCGCCACCAGCGGCCCTCCGAGAGGATGGGCGCGCCGGGGTACCGGAAACTTCCGGCCACAGGGTGGTCGATCTCCGTGAAGTAGTCACGGGCGTCAAGCTGCGGGTTGTCGTCCACAACCTCGTCTATGGTGTTGTTCGCGCCGATGAGCAGGCCCGCCACCTGGCACTCCGCCACGGCCTGCTGCTTGGACCGGGCCATGAGCCACGGCAGCCAGAAGTCCCTCTCGAACTCCTCCTTGCCCTCCATGCTCTGCTGCCCGAAGGGAGGAGAGAAGCGGGGGTCTTCCAGCAGCTCCGGCATACCAATGGCCGCGACGGTCAGGGGCCATCGCTGGCCTCCGCCGGAGACGGAGATGTACCCGTCCTTGCAGGGGTAGTGGCCCTGGGGATAGCCGCCGCGGGTGCTCGGCCCGCGCCGCCGCCCTCGCTCGCCGTTGTACTGGTAGTTCACCAGGCTGGTCAGTCGTCCGTTGATGGAGGCCATCTGCGTCTCCAGTATGGACACGTCCACACGCTGACCGCCCATGCCCTCGTACCTCTGGCCGTGCCAGGCGAAGAGGGTGGCCATCGCGGCGTTGTTGCCCGCCTGGTACTGGACGTGGCTGCCGCCCAGTTTCAGGGGATATCGCTCCGGCAGGCCGAGGGCGTGCATCCTACCGCCCATGCCAAACAGCGTAAGCTCCGATGCCTTGTAGTCCCGGTAAGGGCCCGTCTGCCCGAAGTTGGACAGGGAGGTCACTACGAGGTTTGGGTTTATGGCCTTCAGGGTATCGTAGTCCAGGCCGAGGCCGGACATGACGCCGGGTCGGAAGCTCTCCACCAGGATGTCGGCGTCCTTCACCAGTTGCTTCAACGCCTCTACGCCCTCGTCTGACGTGAGGTCCAGGGTGATGCCGCGCTTGTTGGTGTTGAGGAAGAGGAACAAGCCGCTCCTCTCCGGGTGTGGGACGTCGTTTGGGAATGGGCCGAGGGAGCGGGCGTAGTCGCCTGAGCCGGACCTCTCCACCTTGATGACGTCGGCTCCGAAGTCGGCGAGGAGCTTGGTGCAATACGGCCCCGCAATGCCGTGGGTCAGGTCAACGATACGAATATCGGAAAGGGGTTGGGGTTCCGGACGCTCTTCCATAGTCTACCCTCCTGTAACCGGGGTTTTCCTGAAAGATACCTCCGTAGCATAGCACATACGGGGAGCGGGCGTCTTGGGGCGGTTGACAGATGCAACTCAACATGGTAGCCTTTGACGTACCACCCCTATCGCTTCGGAGGTAGGGTCGAGACCGCCCTCGAAGGCGGTCTCTGTCTTTCCAATAGAGCAGCGATTGATCACAAACGTCTACATTGACGGCTTCAACCTCTACTACCGCGCCCTCAAGGACACACCGTTCAGATGGCTGGATCTGCGTAAATTAGCCGAAACTCTCTTCCCCCAGGACACAATCAATAAGGTCTGCTACTTCACCGCCCGACTCGATGCCCGTCCCGGCAATCCCGCTCAACCCCAGCGACAACAGGCGTACCTGAGAGCCTTGGCCACGCTGCCGGGCTTCGAGACCTACTACGGAGCCTTCCGCTCCGGCGTCAGGCGTCGTCCGCTGGCCGAGCCGGCGCCAGGGTTGCCGACCCACGTCCTGGTCAGGGACTCGGAGGAGAAGGGGTCTGATGTGAACTTGGCCACCCGCCTCCTGGTTGACGGGTTCAGCGGGGAATACGAGCAGGCCGTAATCGTGTCCAATGATGCGGACTTCGCGACAGCAATGAAGTATGTGAGAGACAATCTGGGCCTTCGGGTAACGCTGGTTAATCCAGACGCCCGCAACCCGAGCCCACGAGACCTTGCCAACTCCGCGACATACGTCAGGCGTCTGTGGAGGAGCCATCTGCGGCAAAGCCGGCTTCCCGACACCCTGATGGACGAGGTAGGCATCATCACCAAGCCGGCCGGTTGGTAACTGGGCAAGGCCATACGCCCAAGCACATAGTTGGGTGGTAGGATGCAGTCTGGCGCGGGAGCGCACGAGGGGAGGCCGCCGGTCAAGGGGCGATTACGGATGTGCTAAACTGGCGCGAGGAGGTAAGAGATGCGTACCATTGAGATGGCCCTATACCGAGAGGGAACGGTCTGGGGACCATAACGGTGCTTGCCTGGAAAAGAGCCATAAACGACGCTCTGGGTACGGAACCCGTCAGCCGAGTTGGCAAGTCGGTGTCGGTGTCCCTTTTCATCCTCATCGTCTTGAACATCGTGGCTGTGGTTTCAGGAACCGTCGAGGAGATTAATAATATCTCGCCTAGAGCTTTTATCGTCTTTGAGGCCGCGTCCGTTGCCGTTTTCACAGTTGAGTATCTGTTGCGTGTATGGGCATGCACTACTGACGCCAAGTTCGCTCGCCCAGTGGCAGGGCGGCTGAAGTTCATCGTTTCCCCTCTGGCCCTGTTTGACCTGATGGCTATTCTGCCTTTCTACATAGCTTTGCTCAACCTCCCCGGGATAGATTTGCGAGTAGTGCGCGCAGCCCGTCTAGTGGGACGCGTCGCTCGGTTGGGCCGCTACAGCGCCGGCATCCGCACCTTGGCTCTAGTGGTGCAGGCCAAGAAGGACGAGTTGTTAAGTGTCATCCTGGTCTTGCTCTTACTTCTGTTGTTGGCCTCTTCCCTCGTATTCTATGCAGAGCATGGTGCTCAACCCGACAAGTTTTCCAGCATCCCGGAAACCATGTGGTGGGGAATCATCACCCTAACCACGGTGGGCTACGGAGATGTCTACCCTGTCACTATAGCAGGACGGGTACTGGCCGGAGCAATGGCGATTTTGGGTGTAGGGCTGTTTGCACTGCCGGCGGGGATTCTGGGATCCGGATTCATTCAAGAGGTTCAGCAGCGGCCCGAGCGCAAGGACATATGCCCGCACTGCGGGGAGCAGATTTGATAAACGGGGCTTGCCCCTAAGAAGGGAGTACAGAATAACGGCTGGTTTGTCTACAACCTGGTGACGAACTTGGCAAGGCTATGAATGGCAGCGTTCACCATCTCAGTCCCGGTTCTGGAGAGACCTCTGGCGTCTTGTTGCCGTTGACAGATGCAACTCAACAGGATAGCCTCTTGCATACCACCCCTATCGCTTCGCCGGTAGGGTCGAGACCGCTCTTAGGAGCGGTCTCTGTCTTTGCAAGAGGGCAGCGGTTGCGAATGTGCTAAACTTGTGCGAGAAGGGTGGAAATGCGCACTATTGAGGTGGTCCTGTACCGAGAGGGAACTGTCTGGGTAGCCCAGGCTCTCAACGTGGACGTCTCATCCTCCGGCAGACTCCGCTCGTCGGTAGGCCGCCAGTTAGGTGCTGAGCTTGGCCTCCTCTGCGCCCCAGATTTCGGGAACCAGGTGACCCAGTCCCAGGTTGCGCAGGGTTTCCGGGAAGGGCCTGCCGGAGGCCCGGTCCCAACCAACGGTCTCATAGTAGGTGTTCAGCAGGGTATCCCAGTTCTCCTTGGCGCTCTTCCCGGCCGCGGGGCCATCAATCGGCGTCGACCAGTACCTCTCCGACGGCCTCTCCAACTCCGGGCCTATGCCGTTCCGAAGATTGAATAGCCGGAACATGTTGGCGCACCGCTTCCAGAACGTCATGGCCTCTTCCTTGGTGTAGTTCCAACCCGTCGCCGCATTAAGGGCCTGACATATCAGTTCGTTATAGGTGTTGGCCGTGAACTTGCAGATGCCCAGCGAGTCGATGAAGTGCAACCGACCGACCAGGGAACCAACAATATAGGCCACCGCTTCGGGATCAAAGGGGTCGTGAGACGTGGGCAACCCGTACTCCTCAAGGTGCACCATCGGTTGAGTCTCAATGGTAGCCACGTTGCCGACGGCCCCTTCAAGCATCTCCTGCCAGCGGCTCCGATGGTCGTGGCTTCTGGGGCTGGTGCCTTTGTGGACGAAGATGGCGCAATCGTAGGCCGGGCCTCCAACGTGCTCCGCCGCCCGCTTTACACCCTCCGCTAGCACGTCTCCGAAGCCCTCCCTGTTGGCGACCATCCAGAGGAGCTTGTCTGCGGCCTCAACGTCGCCCCAATTCATCTCCAGTCCGCCTAGCTGCTCCTTTGTCAGGTATCCTTTCTCGTAGCACTCCATCACCCAGCCGCAGAGCCAGCCCCACTCGTTCACGTCCACGCCCGCCTTGTCCACCTGGGTGTTGAGCCAGGACACCTCCACCGGATCGACGATACCCAGTTGGGCGCCGCATCCGGCCAGCCCCTCTGCCTCAGGCTCGTCAATCAGAGTTCCCTTGCGAGGGCCCTCCGGCACAACCATCATGTGGCAGTGTCCAGCCATGCCGCAACCGCTGCACTGGTGGCCTCGATGGTGGAATGTCTGACGGAATGTTGGAGGATCGAACTCGTCCGCGCGCTCAGGCTCCGGATAGATGTTGGTGGTGTAGTTCTTTGTGGGAAGCATTCCAGTTCGCCACATGGCAGGAAAGCCGAGGGTGCCGAAGTAGTAGGTATTACCCTGCTTTAGCTCGTGGGCTATCATGTCCGCAGCCTGGTACAAGCCGGCGGTGTCGTGGACGCTCACACCCTTCGTACCTCGGGCTATGGCCACGCACTTCACGTTCTTCTTGCCCATAACCGCGCCGCACCCGTTCTTGCTGGCGACGTGGCCGTAGTCCCCTTCGATTATGGCGTAGCGTACAACCTTTTCTCCGGCAGGCCCCACGCCGTAGACGCTCATCTGGTGGCCGCTCAGGCCGTGCTCCCGCTGCAGGTCGTCCTGCATCTCCCACGTGTCCTTGCCCAGAAGATGGGAGGCGTCACGCAGCTCTACAACGTCGTCGTTGATGTAGACGTACACCCACCTGCTTGCCTGGCCCTGGAGCACCAGCGCATCGTAGCCGCAGTACTTCAGGTTGGCTCCAAAGAAGCCCTGTGCGTTGGTCATAACCGCCCCGTTGGTCATTGCGCCGCGAGTGACCACGTTCAGGCTTCCCGTGCCCCACACTGGGGTCCCGGCCAGTGGGCCGGAGGCCAGTATCAGGCGGTTGTCAGGGTGGTCCCAGGTGACCTCAGGGGGCACCTCCTCCCAGAGGATCTTGTATCCTATGCCCGCCGCGCCCAGGTAGTAGCGGCACTCTTCAGCGGTCAGTGTCTCCACCCAAACCCTCTCGGTGGTCAGGTCGACACGTAGAATCCTGCCTGTGTACCCTCCAGGTAGTTGCTCGGTCATCGACTTAGACCTCCTTGGCGTCACATTGATATCAGGTTGACGGGAAAACCGTCGGTACTGTTTATCTAGGCCCCAGCATACACCTATCACGCTGAGTTTTGAATCCCTCAAGCCCGCTTAAGACAGTTATCTAACGGGTGGGGGAACAGTAACCGTAATTGGAGGATGAAATGCAATCTGATATACTCCGCACCAGAACCACGAACAATCAATTTCCAGCAAAGGAGAAGTATGGTTGAGATAAAGAAGACGCCGGATGGAATCGAGATACCGCCGCCGGGGCCGGACGACGTGCTCTACGAGAAGGGGGACGGCTTCGCTCGCATCACCCTGAATCGCCCCACGGTGCTCAACGCTATGAACAAGAACGTCCAGCGGCTGCTGTACGCCGCGCTGGAGCGGGCAGAGGACGACGACGACGTGAAGGCCGTCATCCTCACCGGAGCGGGCCGCGCCTTCACCGCCGGTGGGGATCTGTACTCCCACCTCTACCCGGACGACGACCCCGCGCCGGGGGGGATGGAGAACCAGATGAAGATATGGTCGCTGCTCAAGCCGGTCATAGCGGCGGTCCGGGGACACGCCGTCGGACAGGGGTTTGAGTTCGCAGGAGTGTGCGACTTCACAATCGCCGCGGAGGACGCCCGGTTCGGCGAGATCCAGATTCGTCACGGCGGCTCTCCGCCCGTCCTGATAACGCCCTATATGCTGGGCCTCAAGAGCGCCAAGGAGGTCCTCCTTCTGGGCGAGCAGATTGGCGCCCAGGACGCTCTGAGGATGGGCATCGTCAACAAGGTGGTGCCGGTGGACCAGCTTCAGGAGGAGGCCGAGGCGTGGGCGAAGAAGATCTCTGCTCTGCCCCCGGCCGCGGTGCAGCGCAACAAGTTCCTGGTTAACCGCGTCTACGATCTCGCCGGCTTCCGTGAGGGTCTGGCCTATAGCGACGATCCGGCCGTCAAAGCCCTCTCCGAGAGCGCCGATGATGACCGACTCACCAGGGAGCGCCGCCAGCGGCTCCAGGAGACTGGTTGGGGCGCATTCAAGGACGAGAGGGACGCTGCGTTCAGGGGAGACGCGCCGAAGTCGTAGAGGGGCGGGCTTTTTGAACCCATTCCCGTATCAAGTCCTGTCCTCGACTCCGATCGGGGAACGGGACAGGTTCTGACCTTCCCCCGCCTTGCGGGGGAAGGGATCCCAGGTGTACAGTCCTTGGGAGGCGTTTCCCCTTCTCGCCAACTTCAGGAGACCTTTGAATGACAGGGAAAAGGGATATTATCGGCTCAGCCCGAGTATACCCTAGTGGCTTCCTTTGGACCGGGGCGGCCAGCCTCCCTTGGAACCGGTCTCCGGCATGAGCTTGCCTCCTATGAACAGCGTGATCGCCATAGGCGAAACTATCAGGAGGCCTGTGAACAGGGACCCCGTGATCCCCGCTATCGCTCCGACCACCAGCGGGCCAATGGTCGCGCTGAAGGGGAACAGTGTGCGCGTCAGACCGATAGCCACCGCCACCTCTCTGGGCGGCAGTCGCATATCCAGGGGAATGGTGGCTATTATGGGAGGCACTGCCATCGCGCAAACGCCCGCCAGAAAGAGCAGCATCATCGCATAGGTGACGGAGTCCACTTGCAGCAGAGCTATGTAGCAGACGGGCAGCACCAGTCCCGGCGCCCAGATAAAGGGCTTCCTCCGCCCTATCATCTGGGAGAGGGGGCCGGCCGCCAGCGACCCGACCATCGATCCCACTGAGAAGAGCCCCATTGTAAGGCCGGCAACCGTTCTGGAGATACCCATTGAGTCTATGGCGTACGTTGGATAGAACGTGAGGAAGGAGGCGAAGACCACGGCCGCTCCTATCTGGCACCCGGCTATAACCCACAGCACCTTGTGGCGTCGGAGGACGCCGGCCGGGCTGCCCACCTGCGGCGGTGGGCCTCCCTCCTGCTGAGTACGACGCCGCTCCCTGCCGAAGAAGACCCATATGACGGAGAGGCCTGCCAGGGCAATAGCCACTGCTATGTAGGAATTCCGCCAGCTCCCCAGCAGACCTATCAGCGGCGGAATGGCGGCTACGCCAAGGGTCTGACCCAGGGATCGGTTGCCGAAGTCCAGGCTGTTGATCATGGCGTACAGCCGTGGCTGGAACCACTGCTGAATGAAGATGACCTGCATCTGAATCCGGCAGACCGACACCAGTACAAAGAAGAATCGGGTTACTATAAGGAGCAGAACCGTAGGAGCCAGGGCCTGGCCCAAGGCCATAACCGCCATAAGCGCGGTTGTCACCAGGGTGACCAGTCGCGGGTTGTACCGGGTGAGCCAGATGCTCGCAGGCAGCGCCATCACTCCAAATCCGAGGAACCCCGCAGCGCCCAGAATACCGGCCTGTAACGGCGTCACACCCATTTCCTCTCTCCAGTAGGGAATCAGCACTCCTATGGAGGAGAACACTATCACGTTCATCAGGTCCATTCCCCACAGCTGGCCCATAACCACCCAGGAGTAGGAGGGCTGGCGCTGGTCCACCACTTCGGCTGAGACCCTTG
This sequence comes from Dehalococcoidia bacterium, assembly GCA_965218945.1. GTDB lineage: Bacteria > Chloroflexota > Dehalococcoidia > Lucifugimonadales > UBA2985 > DAOUJW01. The sequence continues at coordinate 267,406 of OZ244718.1, read as the reverse complement.
AAGCAGGTGAAATGTCCTGGCTATGTTCTTCGGCGCTCAAGTTGCCTGCTATGAGTTTTCAATGTATTATTTGATGTGGGTCAAGTCGGCTCGCGCCGTGACGTTATCCTGGTACGGAGCGCAGCTAGACTTGGTCGAGAGGGTCGCAGTCTCCATCATACATCCTGTTCCCCCCTTTAGATATAGGGGAACGCCAGCAAGTCGATGGTCGGTCGGCAGCCTGCGAAACGCAGGCGCAGTCCAGGCAAAAGCAAGATACACAGCTAGACAACACGGCCTCATTTGAGAAACCGCCGGAGGTGCATTGCTAATGGCAGAGGAGAAGACGCCCGAGAGGGGAATGGTGGTGTTCGCACACGCAGACGATGCGGACTGGGGATGCTCCGGTACGGTGGCCCTCTGGTGCAAGCAGGGCATGGAGGTGGTGTACGTGGTCTGCACCGACGGCAGCAAGGGCAGCGACGATCCGGAGATGACCTCCGAGCGGCTGGCGCAGATCCGCCGCGACGAGCAGCTGTCGGCCGGGGAGGCGCTGGGGTTGAAGAAGGTGGTCTTCCTCGGCTACGAAGACGCCATGCTCCAACCATCCTTGGAGCTTCGCAGGGATATAACTCGACAGATACGCAGGTTCAAGCCGGAGATTCTCATCACCACTAGCCCGACGCGCACCCTGGACAGCATGGAGTACATCGGTCACCCCGACCATTTCGCAGCCGGTGAGGCCGCATTGTCGGCGGTGTTCCCCGCGGCGCGGGACAGGCTCACATTCCCGGAGCTGCTCCAAGAGGGACTGGAGCCTCACAAGGTCAGGGAGTTGCTTGTGATGGACCGCAGCGAGCACGCCACCAAGTGGATCGACGTTACGGACAGCATCGACATCGCCATAGAGGCGCTGAAGAGGCACGAGAGCCAGGTCACGCCGGAGGACGCAGAGCGGTACATGCGGATGTGGCGCGAGGAGAACGGCAAGGCCAAGGGCATGAAGTACGCGGAGGCATTCCGGTACTTCCGCCTGGACTAGGAGAACAATGGAAGACATAGCGCTCATAAAGCCCGATCAGCGTGGTGAAAACACGGCGCAGACGCCGGGCATGATTCGGCAGGCGGCTGTGGCGCCCGATCTGTGCGGCAGCAAGGGGCTCTGGATCGGGTTCGTATCGTCGCCGCCGGGAGCGGGCGGAGCGCACCACCACGGTAGCGCCGAGTCCGGCATTTACGTGATAAAAGGCCAATTGAAGTTCCACTTCGGCGAGAGGCTTCAAAAATCCCTCATCGCAGAGGCCGGGGACTTCCTGTACGTGCCGCCTGAGACCGTCCACGTGGAGGAGAACCTAAGCGAGACGGAATCGGCGGAGTTGATAGTAGCCAGAAACTCAACCGAGTTCCTGGTGGTAAACGTTCCAGACCCTCGGGAGAGCGACTGAGGCTTTCCCGTGCCGTTTAGCCCGGCAGGGTACGCTAGCCAGGGAGGTGCAAAATGACATCCAATCCCGAACCCAGAGAGGTGGATGTTATGGCAAAGCACGGGCGTCTGCACTGCATTGTGCAGGGAGATGGCCCTCCGTTGGTATTCCTTCACGGCGCGCTGGGCACAGGCCGCGCCCACTTTCGCCATCAGATCAACGAGTTCGCCGCCGACTACCAGGTGATTGTCCCGGACTTCCTGGGCTGCGGCGGGTCTGACCACCGCGACTCCTTCGAGAACTTCTATGAGAAGGACGCGGAGGATGTCGTGGCCCTGCTCCAGCGCCTGGGACTGACGCCGGCGCACATGTGTGGGTTCAGCGACGGCGCTGTCGTGTCGCTGATTATCGCTGGAGAGTACCCCGACCACCTGAGGTCCCTGACCCTCATAGGCGGCCAGGCAGTCCTGGACGAAAAAACTTTGGAGGAGGCCCGGAAGCTGGCTCCGGCCGACAGCCTCCCGGACGGCCTCCAGCGCGCCCTGGCGCGAAACCACGGCGACCCCTACTGGGAGCGGCTGGTGGCCGACTACGTGGACAGCGTGGAGCAGCTTTGCGAACACGGTTGGAACATCCCCACCGACAGGCTGGAGGCGATTCGCTGCCCTACCCTGATAGTCCAGGGCGAGGAGGACGCCTGGGTCGGTCTTGAGCACGCCCACATGATACGAGATTCCATTCAGGGGTCGGAGTTGGACCTGTTCCCGGGCGTCGGCCACGAGGTGCACAGGGAGGAGCCGGAGTCCTTCAACAGTCGGCTGTCCGGCTTCCTGTCCTCCTTGCAGGAGTGAGCGCAGCTTCTAACGACCTGAACCATAGCCTGAATGAAGAGGGTCTGACCGTATGAACAAGCAGTGCATAAGTTGTGAATCGGAAATCCCGGTGGACGCGAGGCTCTGCCCTCTATGCGGCAGTGACGTTGGCAGTGCGCTCGCCCATCTGCGGGCGCTCGACCTCACCGGGCCTGGCTCCCAGTATTGCGGTCGCCTGATGGCCGACCTGGGAGCGGACGTTGTCCGTGTGGAGCCTCCGGCAGGTGAAGATGGCCGGCGTCTTGGTCCCTACGCGGGCGGCAAACCGGACCCGGAGCGGAGCATAACCTTCCTCACATACAACCTCAACAAGCGAGGCGTCGTTCTCGACTTGGAGGACTCAGCCGACCGGGATCGCTTCCGGTCGCTGGCGGCCGCGGCGGACATCCTGCTGGAAGACGGGACGGCCTGGGACCTGGCCGACCTGGGTCTGGGGTACGATGACCTGAGGGAGACCAACCCCGGCCTCATCTACACCTCCATCTCGCCCTTCGGACTTTGGGGTCCCTACAGCAACTACCTCGGCGGCGAGCTTATCGTCCAGGCTCTTGGCGGGCTGATGTACGGCTATGGCGACCCGGACATGAGGCCGGTCCTGGCGCCTCTGGCCCAGGGATCCCAGCTTGCGGCCCAGCACGCGGCTATGGCCAGTCTCACCGCGCTGCGTTATCGGAACACCTCTGGCCGCGGCCAGCACATCGAGGTGTCGGTCCAGGAGGTGCTTGCGAACATACTGGCATACCTGGGCCGGTACGCCAACGGCATCCAGATCAACCGCAGGGTGGGCGCAACCACCAACCTGGCGCCCACCAACACGTATCCCTGCAATGACGGGTTCGTCTACATGCAGCCCGGCTACCCGCGTCACGTGGAGTCCCTCTTCGAGTGGATGGACAACGACGCGCTCAAGGACGACATCTGGAAGGACCGGGACTTCCGGCGTGATAACAGCGACGTTCTGTCCGCCCTTGTGTCCGAGTTCTCGGAGGGCTTCTCCAAGATGGATTTCTACGAGGAGGCGCAGCGCAGACACATCCCCGCTTCGCCACTGATGACCATCAAGGACCTGCTGGAGGACGACCACTTGCGAGTCCGCAACTATTTCGTGAGCTTAGAGCATCCCGCAGTGGGAGAGTACCGGATACCCGGCGCGCCGTTCCGCATGGGTGAAAGCCCTTGGCGAATATACCGCCCTGCGCCGCTTCTGGGCGAGCACACGGAGGACGTCATCAAGGAGTGGTCTGAATCGCCTCGCAAGGAGACGCCGTCGGCAGCGCCGCCGGAGGGCGCCGAACCTCCTCTGCCCCTGAAGGGACTTCGCGTCCTGGATTTCAGCCGCGTATGGGCCGGGCCGTTTATGACGCGCTACATGGCGGAGCTTGGCGCGGAGGTGTTCAAGGTCGAGTCCCATATGCTGCCGGACCGCGGGCAGGCACAGGGAGCCTTCAGCTTCAACTTCGCTGAGATACAGCGAGGCAAGCGTTCCATCACCCTCAACATGGCCCACAAGGAGGGCATCGCCCTGGTGGAGAAGCTGATCCGTGAGTGCGACTGCGTGGCGGAGAATTTCCGGTCCGGCGTTCTGGAGGGATGGGGCATAGGCTACGAGCGCATGAAGGAGATAAACCCCCGCATCATCTACCTGAGTATGCCCGGTTTCGGCAACTCGGGGCCAAACGTCGATCAGCTGTCTTACGGCCAGAGCCTGCTCGCCTACACCGGCCTGATGAACCTGTGGGCGCACCCGGAGTCGGACGGCCGCGCGCGGCCCAAGGTGCCCCTGCCGGACTTCATCGCCGCCGCTGCCGGAGCCAGCGCCCTGCTCTCCGCCCTGGAGTACCGGGACCGCACGGGCAAGGGGCAGATGATAGAGATGGCCCAGCTTGAGGGACTGGTGGCGACAATGGGCGTGGCCTTCGCCGACTTCTCTCTCAACGGCCACATCTGGGAGCCGACCGGAAACCGCAACCCCAACGCCGCTCCCCACGACGTGTTTCCATGCCAGGGTTACGACGCCTGGTGCGCCATCGCCTGCTACACCGATGAGCAGTGGCAAGCCCTGATCAATGCAATGGAGAACTCCGACTGGGCGCGGGACGACAAGTTCGCTACGCTGGAGGGTCGTCTGGCGAACCTTGATGAGCTCAACACCCGCATCGGCGAGTGGACCGCTGAGCGAACACCCCACGAGGTGATGCGCACCCTGCAGAGGGGAGGCGTGCCGGCGGGTGTGGTAGCCAACGCGGAGGACCTTTACTACGACCTGAACCTGCGCGCCCGTGACTACGTTGTGACCATAGACCACCGCCCGGCCTTCGACGTGCTGGAGCATCCGGGGGCCACGATACGGCTTTCGGAGACGCCCAGCCGTGTCGTGGGGCCGTGCCCGGAGCTGGGTCAGCACAACCGGGAGGTTTTCGGCGGCCTGCTGGGAATCTCGGACGATGAGTTACAGCGCCTGGTGGAGGAGAAGGTGCTATACTAGCCACGGCTGTAGCTCGACGACGACTGGATAGCAGCCACGGACTCGGCCATAATCTCACACAACCCAGTTGCAGGATGAGATGAAATGACAGCAGAAGCAAGAATAGAGATAGAGTATTGCACGCAGTGCCGCTGGCTCATGCGCGCCGGGTGGACCGCCCAGGAGCTGCTCTCCACGTTCGAGGCGGAGATTGGAGAGGTGGCGCTGATACCCGGCAACGGCGGCGTTTTCGAGGTGCGCGCCAACGGACAGACGGTGTGGTCGCGCAAGGGAGAAGGCCGTTTCCCGGAGCCCAAGGAGCTCAAGCAGCGCGTCCGGGATCAGATAGCGCCGGAGCGGGTGCTGGGCCACGCGGACAGGTAAGAGCGCGGGCGGGCGGTTACAGACGCCGGTGGTGATTAAAGTTAACGCAGTTGTAGATACCCTTGTTCAACGCTGCATTGAAAAGTGACCAATCGACGGTTACCAACGGAATCTCCTCTGAGATAGCTTCCAGGAGAGCCGCGTCGGTCAGGCCTAGACCCACAAAAGCGCTGTTGCTTGATGCCTCTACACTCTGGACTACTATCTCCTTGCTTTCTTCAATCAGAACCCGTAGGTTTTCCAAGATGAGAGATCGCTCCGGTTCCCCATGTTGAGAGAGCAGATTGGATGCCTCAGTGAGCGTATTCGGAGTTACGCAAATCTGGTCAACCCGGCGAAGCAGATTAGCCAGCGTTTCGAAATCTTCGGCGGTGTATTCCTGCAACCGGCGATGCTTTGCTATCAGGTGTCGCCCTACCCTACCGACTACGAGGAGCACGAGAAGATTCGCGTCGACAAAGTATCCGCGCGGGGTATTCAGGTCACTTTGGATCATTCAGTATACGGTCTGTGAGAGATTCTACGTCCCCGTCATCGTTATTTATGCAGATGACCTTATAGGAGCGCATAGTACGCAGGTCACCCCCAAAATGCACAATCGCATTTCTATTGTTCCAGGGTCGAGAGAAGCCGATGGTGACATTCCAGCTATTTGACTCTTCGTTGAAGACAACCTCTTCAAGGCCAACATACGTGATCTCTTCACCCGCATAAAGCTCGGCGATGTACTCTTTTGCTGTCCTTACTGCTTCCTTTACGTCCATGAGGCCCTCCGGTTTGTTCTCTGGATTCATTGTATCACACGCAAGTTAGCAGCCTCCCTGCGCCAAAACCAAGAAGGGCAGCGCCCGTATGGACGCTGCCCTTCTTTACGTACTAGAAACTAGGCGCTAGCTGCCGAGGTTGGTCGCCGTGGAGGCCGTGGGGGCCGCCCTCTCCTGGGTCCGGCTGATGCCGATACGCCGCGCCAGGATAACCTTGGCGATGTTGGTGCTGCCACCGGCGTGGCGCTGGCCTGCCGTGGAGCGCTGGTTTACCTCATGCATCCCACCCTGGGGGGCGTCGGGCTCCCTGGTGTTCAGGAAGGCATAAAGCCCCATAACGTCCCGGAACCTCCTGGAGTTTCGCAGGTCGGACTCTCTGCTGTGGACGTTGGTGTAGTTGTTCTCGCCCATCATCTCCATGCGGTTCTGGTACATCCAGTAAGTGTGCCTCTGGAACAGGCTCTGGACGTGTGCGTCAATCACGGCGTCCATGGCCGCCTGCTGGACAATGGGGTCGCCGCCCAGCTTGCCGCCGTCGTGCTTGGTGTCCTTCACGTAGTCAACAAAGCTGTTCACGTTGTCGTCCTTGGGGAAGGCCCGACCGCGACCTCCGTGCTCGGCCTCCAGCAGAGTCTGCATGACCTGCCAACCCTGGTGATCGCCGCCGATCATGTGGTCAGCGGGCACTCGCACGTTGTCCATGAAGATGGCCTTCTGCCCGGGCCCCGGGGAGCGACCCGAGGAGGGGAGCAGGTCCATCGCCCTGATCTCAAGTCCCTCCACGTTGTTGGGAACCATGAAGAACCCAAGGTTGCGGTGTCGGGGAGCCTCGGAGTCGGTCATCATAACGCCGGGGTAGTAGTCCTCGTCGCCCCAGCAGCTGATGAATACGTTCTGACCCGTGAGAAGCCAGTCGTCGCCGTCCCGGACCGCCCTACCCTGGACGTTGGCCAGGTCTGCGCCGCCCTGTGGCTCCGTCAGCCTCTGGTGGGTCTTCTTCTCGCCCTTCATGAAGGGGACGAGGAACTTCTGCTTCTGCTCCTCCGTGCCCCACACCATGATGCTGCCGAAGGAGTAGGTGTTGCCGTAGGAGCGAGGCGCTCTAGCTCTGTCGAACTCCTCGTCCAGAATGGTCTCGTGGTCGGCCGACAGCCCACCGCCGCCGTACTCCTTGGGATAGGTGGGATACAGCCAACCCTTTACTCCCAACTCCAGGTGCTTCTCCGCCCAGAAGGTGCGCAACTCCTGGGTCGTGTCGTTGGCGTCGATGGGCAGCTTCATGTTCTCCGGGGTATTCTCATCAAGCCAGGACCGAACCTCCTTCCGGAATGTTTCCTGTTCCTCCGTGTATGGCAGTGAAAAGTCCATGTGAACCTCCTTTTTCTCCTAATACTCTCCCTCTATACTTCTCTACCCTGAGAGCATCTGCCACGTAGTATACCACGTTATCTCACAAACTCAAGCGCGAAGGCGGCTTTTGGACTGGGTTTCACACGGAGTCGAAGGTGTGGCTCATCAGAAGGGCCTCCACGAGAGACGATATGCGTTGAGATGTGCAGACATTATGGAGTATTATGGAACTATGAGAAGAGCAGCCCTGTTATTGCTAGTGAGCGTCATCGCCGTAGTGGCGGCTGTTGCGTGCGGGAGCGAGGAGCCGCAGGCAACCCTTGAGCCTGACCCAACACTGGCCGCCCCGGCGACGCCTGAACCCAATCCAACAAGCGCACCATCACCTACGCCGGCATCCGTCGAAACGCCCGACCCTGCATCCGGACCGGATATGCAGGCCGGCGCAGAAGTCGGGGACATGGCGCCCGTCTTCACGCTGCCGTCGGCCTCCGGGGCGGAGGTGTCCCTGGAGTCCTATCGGGGCGACAAGAACGTGGCGCTGGTATTCTTCAGAGGGGCCTTCTGAGGTATCTGCAAGAATCAGCTCGGTGAGCTGACAGAGGCCTACCAGGACATCGAGACCCTGAACGCTGAGATACTGGCTATCAGCGTAAACGACCTCCGGGACGCCACCACAGTCGTGGAGAACTGGCGCGTCTCGTTCCCTGTTCTTTATGACACATCAACCCAGGTGGCACAATCGTACGCGGTGTACGACCTCCTGGGCGATGGCCTTGCCACGCCGTCCGTATTCATTGTGGACGCGGAGGGGGTTATCAGGTGGAAGTATGTGGGCAGAGACCCGGGAGACCGGCCTTCCCTCTCCACCATAATGGAGCAGCTGGCCGGCTTGGCGGCGGTCGAAATGATCCCCACTCCCCTGCCGGAAGCGACTCCCGAGCCCAACATCGTGGTCGGCACAGATGTAGGAGATACCGCGCCCGGCTTCACACTTGCGTCCACCGCAGGCGTGGACCGTTCCCTGGAGTCCTACCGGGGCGACAAGAACCTGATAGTGGTCTTCTACAGAGCGTTCTGGTGAACCTATTGCAGGAGTCAGATCGTTGAGCTGACAAGGAACTACGACAAGATAAAGGACCTGAACGCGGAGGTGCTCGCGATAAGCGTTGACAACCTCGAAGAGGCTTCGGAAGTCGTGCAAATGCTGGGTATTCCCTTCCCAATCCTTTACGACCCCTCAACGGAGGCGCCCCAGTCGTACATGGTCTACAACCTTCTGGGCGATGGCCTAGCCACTCCGTCCACGTTCGTTTTGGACAAGGAAGGGGTCATCACGTGGAAGTACATTGCTAGGTCGATAGGCGACCGTCCCTCCGTTTCGACGATCCTCACCCAGCTATCCGGCTTGGAGCCAACCGTCACTCTTGCTCCTACCGATGTGGCGCCGGCTGTCAGCCCCGCTCCTACAGACCCGCCCCCAGTTGCAACTCCCGTAACTGTCGACCCGCCTGCGGTAGCCAGCCCGGTTCCTACAGAACCTCCTCCCGTTGCCACCCCAGTCCCCACTGAACCACCTGCGACAGCCACCCCTCTACCCACGGAAATTCCGATACTGGTCGGAACCGGCGTCGGTGAGTTGGCCCCCGCGTTCACGCTGCCGTCAATCTCCGGGTCGGACGTGTCACTGGAGTCCTATAGAGGCGACAAGAACCTCGTAGTAGTCTTCTACCGGGCCTTCTGGTGAACCTACTGTCAAGCTCAACTCGGTGAGTTGACAAGGGCTTACGACAGAGTAGAGGCGCTGAACGCTGAGGTGGTTGCCATCAGCGTGGACGACCTCAGTGGCGCAGAGGACATCGCTCGGCAGCTGGGTATCCCCTTCCCGGTCTTGTACGACCCTTCAAGAGTGGTGACCCAACTATACGAGGTAGACAATCCCGGCGACGGAGGACGCGCAAGACCTGCTACGTTCGTTGTGAACACGGAAGGTGTAATCACGTGGAAGTACGTGGGCAGTGGCATAGGCGACCGGCCCTCCGTCTCGACGATCCTGGCCCAGCTATCCGGGTAAGAGGCGATCTTCTCAGATTTGCGACCCACCTGATTCAGGCTAACTAAGAGATTACATCCCAGTTTTCAGGGATCTGAGGGATCTGCCAACTCGCATCAGGCCTCCAGGTCTCCCAACCCTCGCAGAACGGCGGATCGTTGCGTTCTATTGCAGCTACCACCCTCTCGCCCTCCGCCCTTATCGATGCAGCCTGCTCACGAGTGAAGAACCCGCGCTCTTCAAGCGCTCGAAAATCGTCCTCGTCCTTCCAGTTCCAAGCCCGGTCGGGGTCTGCAACGATGTCCAAAACCTGGTCCTGAACGAGAATACCGCGTGGCATTCTTCTGACAGGTTCCTGTAGATTTACGTACCAGAACTGAAAATCCCACTCCGGGGTCCAGAAGAGCCACACTGAATGCGCCGCTCCAGGTGGAGTGAGAGTAAGCACATGGCGTTCTCCCGACACTCTCCGCTCAAGTGGAGGGAGGTCGTCCGACATCATAATGTCCACGCGCTCTGACAATGTCAGAGATCCGCGATTCCGGGAAATCGCAGTGGCCGAGTAGTAGTGCGATCCGGGATGAGTGTAGAGGGCAAGCCGAGTTGGGGTATCTTCAACAACCGTAACGGGACGAGAGCTAAGGAGCTTGCCGCGCCACAGGTCCTGTTGAAGTATTAGCTGTCCGGTTTGCCAAAGGCCCTGAGTTGCCACTGAATCACCTCTACAGATTAGTGAAGTCAACTTGGGTATTGATGGAACTGCATAATATCATGCTTCAGAATGGAATCACCTACAGACGGAGCTGACGGCTCCGCCGACGCTACGCCAAACAAGCCCCGCCGACCTGCCCAACCTGATGGATGGGACGGACGTGTACCAGGTCACCGGCGGCATAGACATCGCCGATCTGGCACGGCAGGGTAGCGGAAGCGATATTTCCGTTCAGGCTTAAGGCAGTCGAGGTCTATCTATTCAGTTAATGAAGCACTAGAAGATCCCTGAGAGCGGCCATGCGTAATCTCTATTGGTGACAGTATCTTGATGCTGCTGAATATAAAGAACAGGGGATTGCCGGTTGCAATCCCCTGGGTCTTATCGCCTTAGGTTGCGGTGCAATCTAAGGGGTTCCATTAGTAGTAAAATACACCTCTCCAGAGCCGGGTGTCAAACCTCTCAATCGCTTATTGAAAACACCAAGTTACCGCCAAAATGATTCCCGTTGCAAAGTGTGATAGCATATACCTGATAGAGGGGGTGGCATATGAGCTATCAGATAACCGTAGCAAAAGGTGGCAAAGGCGGAGGTGGAGGCAAAAACCCGAACTTTCCAAGCAGAACAGGGAATCCATCCGGCGGCGGCAGGGGGAACAACCCTCCCAAAAAGTAGTAGCGCCGTGCACGACGCTACTACTTCAAATCCGCCCGGTCCGTGAACCAATACCTTCGCAAAGCCTCACCGTGAATCGGCTTTGCAGCTTCTTCGGCTGTAAATCAGCATCCTCGGCGCTTTCAGCGCCGCCCCTTCCCCACACTATGCTCTTGGCGTATTATTGGCTCAATCAATCTCGCAGTGAGGTCGAATGGCAAGCGCCGACTGGGTAGCACAGAGGCTCATTGGCAAGCGGTTCTTCTACGGTTGGATAATCGTCCTAATCACCTTCACCACCGCTATGACCACGGCCGGCATAAGCGGCTATGGCCTCTCGTTCTTCATAGTCCCAATGAGCGAGGAGCTTGGAATCTCACGCACGCAGTTCTCTGCGATCGCGGTATTCCGACTAGCCCTGCTCCCGCTGCTTCCCTTCCTGGGACTGCTGGTGGACAGGAAGCACGGCCCTCGGCTACTGATTACCGTCGGAAGCATTCTCTCCGGCCTGGTGCTCATGTCCACCTCGCTGGTACAGGAGCTTTGGCACTTCTACCTCCTGTACGGCGTAATTTTCGGTCTTGCCATGTTCAGCATGGGCGGTCAGCTGGTCGGACCCGCCGTCATCTCCAAGTGGTTCATCAGGAAGCGCGGCAGGGCCATGGCCATTGGGACTATGGGCATATCGACCGGCGGCTTCATCATAGCCCCTATGGCCGGGTGGTTCGTTGGCGAGTTCGGGTGGCGCACGGCCTGGGTGCTTCTTGGCATATTCCTTATGCTGGCCATCACGCCCATGGCCGCGCTGTTCATGCGCCGCCAGCCGGAGGACATCGGCCTTCTGCCGGACGGGGACGCGCCCGTTGGGGACGGGGCAGGCACAGGCAGGGCCGGCTCTACGGAGTATCCCTGGACAGTTCGAGAGGCATTCAGGACCAGAGCGCTCTGGATAATGATGGGCGTTCAGTCCCTGGGCAGCATGGGCCTCATGCCCGTCATCTTCCACCAGGTGGCTTACATTCAGGACAAGAGTTTCAGCCTGGCAACCGCAACGGCGGTTGCGGCGACGGTGGCCTTCTTCGCCATAGTCGCAAAGCCGATCTGGGGACTCGTAACGGAGCGTATACACGTGAGATGGGTCATTCCCATGTGCGTCATACCGGCCGGCCTGTCGCTATTTGCCCTGATTATCGCCCAGGACCTGACCATGCTGTACGTCTATGCCGTATTTCACGGCCTAACGATGGGAGGATGGCCGACAATAGCGAACGTGGCCTGGGCATCCTACTTTGGACGGCAGCACCAGGGCGCCATCAGGGGGTTTGTGACGCCAATAGGCAACATGACGGGCGCAGCCAGCCCTGTTCTGGGCGGATTCATGTGGGACCGGTACGGTACTTACGATCTCGCATTCGTCGTGTTCGGGATGGCGTGGATAATGGCCGGTATTCTGATGCTCTGGGCCGCGCCTCCCAGCCCTCCTGTGAAAGCCGATGCCGAAGGGCAGCAGATGGCCTCCGCCTCTCCCTAGACGCTGGTGGACTGCCGCACGCGCCGTGATATAATGTCGTCAAACTCTCCGCTATAGAAGGAGCGCCATTAAAGCCGCTGTTTTTAACGCCACAAATACGCCACTGACCATCGAAGAGGTCAACATCGACAGGCCGATGCCCAGGGAGGTGGTAGTGCGCACCGTCGCCAGCGGCGTGTGCCACAGCGACCTTCACTACGTAGACGGGGTCTCCAATACGGTAGCTCCGGCCATACTGGGTCACGAGGCCGCCGGAATCGTGGAGGAGGTTGGAGAGCAGGTAACCTACCTCAAGCCCGGTGACCACGTCATATCCTGCCTGTCCGTATTCTGCGGGACATGCCACCAGTGCCTATCGGGACATCCCAGCCGCTGCACCGATCGGCCTCGCCGAGCAGAGTCGGACCCGCCGCGCCTCAGCTATGCCGGTAACGGCGCCCCCATCAATCAGGTCTTCAACCTCTCCAGCTACGCTGAGCGGATGCTGGTCCACGAGAACGCCCTGGTCAAAATCGACGACGACATGCCATTCGACTGCGCTGCCCTTATTGGCTGCGGTGTCGTAACCGGCGTGGGGGCGGTCATCAACACCGCCCGAATTGAGCCCGGATGCACCGTCGCCGTCTTTGGCTTGGGAGGCGTCGGCCTCTCAGCCGTACAGGGGGCGCGCATAGCCGGAGCGCGGCAGATCATAGCCGTCGACGTTGTGGAGCCGAAGCTCACCCACGCCCTGGCGCTGGGCGCGACCCACGTGGTGGACGCATCATCCCAGGACCCCGTGGAGGCCATCCAGAACCTGACAGACGGCGGAGTGGACTACTCCTTCGAAGCCATTGGCCTCAAGACAGCTGCCGAGCAGGCCTTCTACTGCCTGACACCTGGCGGCACCGCAACCGTCATCGGCATAATTCCCCCAGGCCAGAAGGTCGAGATAGAGGGGCGGATGTTCCTCAGCGAGCGGAAGATACAGGGCAGCGGCATGGGCTCCAACCGGTTCCGCACGGACATGCCGCGTCTCATCGAGTTCTACCGCCAGGGCCGTCTGATGCTGGACGAGATGATCACCCGCCGGGGCCGCCTGGAGGACGTCAACGAGGCCTTTCGCGCTATGAAAGCCGGGGAGGTGTCCCGCACCGTCCTGATGTTCGATTAGCGGCGGACTTCGACCAAAAGGTACGCCCTGGCCGATCCGGCGGCGCGGAGACGCAACCGGCAAGAGTCGCTTGCGCGCTGTGGCCGGAGTGACCCAATCCATCGACTTGGAGTAGATACAAAGCATGACTGTCGCGTCTGACAACACATACGCCATTGCCGTTGAGGGGCTTGTGCGCCACTTTGGCGCGGTGAAGGCCGTTAATGGCGTGGACCTGAAGGTGCAGAAGGGTGAGATATTCGGCTTCCTGGGTCCCAACGGCGCTGGCAAGACCACGGTTATCAGGATACTCATAACGCTCCTCGCTCCCACGGAGGGCCGGATAACAGTAGCCGGGTACGACGCCGTACGCCAGCCCAACGAGGTGCGGCTGCGGATAGGCGCGGCCCTCCAGGACGCCGCCCTTGATGCCAAGCAGACGGGCCGCGAGCTCCTACGACTCCAGGGCCAGCTTTACGGGCTGTCCGGCAAGCAGGTAAAGAGCCGAATAGCCGACCTCTCGGACCTGGTGGACATCGGGGAAGCTATGGACCGGCTGATAGGCACCTACTCAGGCGGAATGAAGCGCCGTCTTGACCTGGCGGCCGCCCTGATACACAACCCGGAGGTGCTCTTCCTGGACGAGCCGACCACCGGCCTGGACCCGGTCAGTCGCTCCCGCGTCTGGCAGGAGGTGCGGGACATCAACGACAAGCTGGGAGTCACCATCTTCCTGACCACGCAATACCTGGAGGAGGCGGACTCCCTGGCCCACCGGGTCGGCATCATCAGCCGGGGGAAATTGGCCGCGCAGGGTACGCCGACAGAGCTGAAGCGTGCCCGCGGCTCCGACCTCATCATCGCCAGGATCGACGGAGACGTGGACGCGGCCGTTGAGGCGCTCCAGAGCACGGGGCGCGTGACCAGGGTAGAGGTGCATGGCAACGAGCTGACGGCCAGCGTCGGCAACGGCGCGGCTCTGATAAGCGCCGTGGCGCTGGCGCTGGACCAGGGAGGTATCAGCGTCCAGGAGCTGACCCTGCGCACCCCCACCCTGGACGACGTGTTTCTACAGGTGACGGGAGAGCGTTTGCAGGACGAGGGCGGTGAACGGCATCAAACGGAAGAGGACGGCCAGTCCGTATCCTGATGCGCCGGCCTCCCATTGAGATGCCGGTGAATGCAGGTTACCGCTTGACCCCAATAGGAGCACGCCGGTTGTCAGCGCAACTGCCTGCAAATCCTGCTTAGTTTGAAAAATAAGGAGTTTAAGTTGGTATCCCAAGTATCCACCGGCGCTTCAGTCAGGGCCCGCAGGGCGGGGTTCCTGCGGGACATCCTCTCAGTAGCCGAGCGTGCTACCCGCTCAGTGGCCAGAGACCCCGAGATCACTATCTCCGCACTGGTCATTCCGCCCTTCTTCTTCTTCCTGAACATCGGGGCCCTTGCTGATTTCGCCGAGCAAATCCCCGGCCTGGACTACAAAGCGTTCCAGCTCCCCGTAGCAATCATGTTTGCCGTCACCGGAATATCTCGCGCGGTGACCGTAGTGACCGACATACAGAGCGGTTACTTCGACCGGCTGGTCATATCGCCAGTGAATCGACTTGCGTTGCTCCTTGGCCTGATGCTGGCCGATTTCGTGCTTGTTGTCGCCCTGACGATTCCAGTGCTCATCATGGGCTTCGCGGTGGGTATACGCTTCGAGTCCGGCGCGCTCGGTATCGCGGCTTTCATGTTGATGGGCGGTCTATGGGGACTCATATTCGCCGGTTTTCCGTACGCAATCGCTCTGAAGACCGGCAGCGTCGCGGCAGTCAACTTGAGCTTTCTGCTGTTCTTCCCATTCCTCTTTATGACGACCCTGTTTCTGCCCCAGGAGGCAATGACGGACTGGCTTTCAACCTTGGCCGACTACAATCCGGTAACGTATCTGCTGGAGGCGATGCGGTCGCTGATCACCGACGGTTGGGAGCCGGCGGTGCTGTTGAGGGGCGTGGGCGCGGTGCTTCTAGTGGGCGTCGTGAGCATTGGTCTGGCCTTGATGGCGCTGAAAGGCCGCGCCACAAGGAGCTAGCAGTCCAGCTTGCGTGCCAAGTCCTCAAGGTCCACGGCGTTGACGTCGAAACCCGGCTCAGGCGTTGTATCCACGTCGTGGTCTGGGCCGAACTCACGGGGCCTGGCAACGAATGCAGCCTTGAAGCCAACCTCCTGAGCGGACCTCAAATCGCCTTTGTGGGCCGCCACCATCATAACCTCATCCGGGCGAAGGCCGAGCAGGTCAGCAGCGCCCAAGTAGGCCTCCGGGTCGGGCTTGTAGCGCTTCATCAGCTCGGCCGAAAGGATGCAGTCCCAGGGCAGGCCCGCGAGCTTGGCCATGTTTGTGAGCAGGGACACGTTGCCGTTGGACAGCGTGGCCACAATGAAGCGCTCTCGCAGCCGGGTCAGGCCGCCCACGGAGTCCGGCCAGGGCGCCAGCCTGTGCCACGCCTGGTTGAAGTAGGCCTTCCCATCTTCGCTGAGGCCCATGATGCCGAATTCGTCCAGCAGGCCGTCCAGGATCATGCGATGCAGCGCGTCTATCCTGGTCCAGGGCAGCTCCCCACTTCTCACGCGTGCCATCGCAGGGCCGTACCCGCCGCGCCACCTGTCGGCGAACTCAGCCCAGTCCACGTCGATTCCCCTGATCCTGCCAAGCTGCTCACCTTCGCGGATGAGGCTACCGCGCCAGTCGACCACGGTGCCAAACACATCGAACGTAAGGGCTTTCACATCCGAAAGGTTCACGGGATTATCCTCTTACAACATGGTCTATAAGGTAAACGACAATACCTGCGTCGTCCGGCTAGCCCAATGGAATTGCTTATGGCAAGTACGACGTATACCTTTGTGCCCGACCACAACGCCGTAGCGGGATGAGAGCGTGCTCAAAGCCGAAAGGACAGATTCCACAGGGTTATCCATCGGTGACATTTAGTCTATACTATCATGGTATAGCCTCGTGAATCTCTAAATTGAGGAATGATCATGGAGACAAAGCAGGGCATCCCCGTCCACCGCATCCCGGCGGAGGTGGCGCTGGCGGAAGCTGAGAGCAAGATGCGCGAGTACGAGCGCCGTTACGAGATGTCCAGCGAAAAGATGGCCACGCTTATGGAGTTGGACGCCATGCGTCCCACAGCCGAGGTACTCAGATGGTACTCGACCTTTCAAGGAGCCAAATTGCTCCGCGAAACGACCCGCACGACTGGAACTCCTGGGACCACTACCTGACAATCCACGAAAACCTTCTAAGAGAACATCCCTTCGTAGTCAGTGACACCCTCGCATTCACTAATGTAGCGGAAGACGTCATCTCCCTAAGAGGGACTGTTCAGTGTCAAAAGAACGCCCTGCTGGAAGTGGAGAAGTGGTTCGAGACCCGATACTCCGGTCATACGTTGCGTGTCAGGTGCCACACATACGTCTACATTGGCTGGTTAGAGGGCGAACACCTCCTGCTTAAGTACCATAACGTACATCGTAACCAGGACGAGTACCACCATCGCATCTACCACCCGTCCAGAGGGACTGAAGTGTTCCACGAGGTGCTTGAACGTTATCAGTTCCCGGTATTCACCGAGGTGCTGGACGAGTTGCAAGCCCTGACACGGGATCTATGATTCAGGGCGGTTGGAGAAGCCGCATTCCTGATATTCAAAGTTCAATTCGGCCGCCCAGACATACCCTTGTCGGGCTCCAAGTAAGGCTCCTATACCAGAGTGGCCTCAACACTGAGGTCGACGTTGCCCTTGAGCGCCTGGGATATGGGGCAGCCGTCCTTGGCAGCCTCCGCCGCCGCTTTGAAGGCAGCCTCATCTACGCCAGGCACATCTCCTCGCACGGTGAGGGCGCTGGAAGTGACCTTGGCGCCCCCACTGCCCACCTCAAATGTCACCGTCGCGCTCACCTCCAGCTTGGCGGGAGGTGTGCCCGCCCCGGTCAGCCCGGCCGACAGCGCCATGCAGTAGCAGGCGGCGTGAGCGGAGGCGACCAACTCCTCGGGGCTTGTCTTGCCGCCAGCAGCCTCAGCCCTGGACACCCACGTCACCGGCAGGTCTGTGAACACGCCGCTGCTGACCGCGCTCACCACTCCATTTCCCGAAGCCAAGTCACCATTCCAAGCTGCCTCTGCTCTACGAGTCGTAGCCATTCATTTCCTCCTTGAACTACGTTTAGTTGTTAAGGTCCATTGGCAAAGTCCATATTATCACAGCCTCTGCGCCACGTTAGGCTTCCGGGGGGCCACCGGCAAACCGACACTGACCATGCCAGTCAGTCGGAGTGAGGGCGGTTGTTTTGGGGTATACCGGGCGTAAGCTCTTCGGCGTAACGTGAGGTGGATACCGTCTCCTCAATGGCCTGGGGCTGTGGGAATCTCTCCTCGTCGTCGTGCACCAGCTGAGCGAACCTTCGTCCCTGGGGCACAACCCTGCTGTCAAAGGAGCCGACCGAGTCATTGAATGCCTTAACCGCAGACGCAAGCTCCTTGCCCACGTTCTGGTACAGGTTGATGAACCTCTGCATACGCTGATGCATCTCCTCCCCGGCCTGACGTATGGCCTCCGCGTTCTCGGCAATACGGTGCCGCTGCCAGCCGTTGGCCACAGCCCACAGGAGGGAGACCAGAGACGCCGGGGTTGCAATTGCCACACGCTTGCCCATTGCGTACTCAATGAGGTTGGGATTGGCGTTCAGGGCCGCCGCCAGGAACTGGTCTCCCGGCACGAACATGACCACGAAGTCCAGCGACCCTTCAACCAGGGCGCCGTAGTTCTTGCCCGCCAGAGAGTCCACCTGCGACCGCAGGGCTCCGGCGTGACGCCTCAGGGCTTCGTCCCGCCCGGCTTCATCCTCAACCTGGTGGGCCTCAAGATACGCCGCCGTCGACGCCTTGGCATCGACCACCACTGCCCGCTTTTCCGGCAGCTTCACGGTCAGGTCCGGCCGCTCTCCGGAGCCGGGAATAGAAGTCTGCTCTGTGAAGTCGCAGTGTTCGGTCATTCCCGCAAGCTCCACCACCCGTCTAAGCTGTATCTCACCCCAGCTGCCAATCTGGCGATTGTTTGTCAGGGCGTTGGAAAGCCTGCCGGTCTCGGCGGCCAGGTTCTGGCTCTGCTGAATCAGAGACTCAATCTGCGGGTTGAGCTTTTCGTAGTTCTGAGTCAGGGGTTTGACAAGGGCCTCAAACTGCTCGTGGCGCTGCTTGAAGTCCCCCTTTGCCGACTCCAGAGTCTTGCCCAGGTTCTCGTTGGCAACGTTCATAAACAGCTCATTGTTGTTCTGCAGGGCCCGACTTGCCGTCGCCTGGAATGTTTCGCTCAACTGCTCCTTGGCCGCCTCCAGGATTTTGGCGGCGTTATCCCTCTGCTCCAACTGACCCCGAAGACCGGCGACGGTCTCGCGATGGTCGGCATCCTGCTTGATAAAGAGACTCTTGGACCGAGACCCCTGCACAACCCAACACGCCCCTCCTCCTAGGATGAGGCCAAGAATCAGCGCAACGATTAGCTCCATTGTCCAGCCCTCTCATCCGAGCCATCCGCGGCTCTCATGACTAGGATTCAAGAATAACACGGCGTATTGGACAGACGCTACATAAGAGGGATCAGAGTAGGGGCAGGATTAGCCCTGGCCCGAATATGGCAGTGCGTTTTTGGACATAATAAGGAGAGGTGGAGGAGTCTTGCTCCTCCACCTCTCTCTTGCTAAGCCTCTAAACCGCTAGGGTTCTAAGAGGGACTTATCCCTCTCTGGCCAGCTCAGCGTCCACCATTGCGATGATATCTGCAGCGTGGTCGCCGGTGATCCAGGTTGTCCAGACGTCCCTGTTCTCCTGGAGGAACTTGATTGCAACGTCCGTCCAGGAGGAGTCGCTGTCGGCCTTCCACTTCTCCAAGGTGGCCAGAATGCTGGTCTCAATGTAGAGGTTGCCCAGGAAATCTACCACCTCGGGCGCCCGCTCTGGCAGGGACTTGTGCACTCCGGTGTGAATGTCATGAGAGAGGAATGCACACCCAATTTCAGACTCGTAAGGCTCCTCTGCCACAGCCGCGTCCAAAGCTGTTTGGCACTCAGGGGTCCAAGCCGGCTCATCAAGAAGGGTCAGGTCCAGGAGTCCCACTACGTCAGTGGGCTCCCAGTAGTAGGAGAGAAAAGGTTCTCCCGCCTCATAGGACCCCTCAATGCCTGCCTTGATTGCCGCAGAGCCTCCGGGCTCAATCACGTTGAAGTCGGCGTACAGGTCATAGGCGTACCACTTGGCCCTGATGATCTTCTGGCATCCCCAGCCAATTATGCAGTTCACTACGGCGCCCTTGCCAGGGTCGCTGGGGTCGGCGAACAGCTCCTTGTAATTGGGCAGGTCCAGTACGGAACTCAGGTCAGGCGCCGATGCCTCGATGCCTCGCTCCGCGTCGCCCTCGATCAAGTAGGTGGGAACGTAAATACCCTGGGTCGAAACGGCTATGGTCTGGCCCTTCGATCCCGGTGCGAGCGACATAGTCGGGGCGGTTGGACCAGCCAAGTCTATCACGTTACCCGATTCCACCACCTGCTCTTGGTACCAGTCCTGAATGTTGATACGCCACATCTCCATGTTCACGTGCACGTCACCTTCAGGCAGCGTGACCTGCATGGTTCCAGTGGTGCCCTGTATCTCCTCCACCGGGTATCCGTAGCCGACATCCGTTATGTACATGGCTACGGCGTTGTGTATCCATAGGGTTCCCCACTGGCCGTCGTGGAACTTGATGGCTTCCTTTTCCATCATCATGGAGTCCGTCGGCATCATCATGGCCGTCGGCATCGCGGTTGCCTCCATCATGGCCGTCGGCATCGCGGTTGCCTCCATCATGGCCGTCGGCATCGCGGTTGCCTCCATCATGGCCGTCGGCATCGCGGTTGCCTCCATCATGGCCGTCGGCATCGCGGTTGCCTCCATCATGGCCGTCGGCATCGCGGTTGCCTCCATCATGGCCGTTGGCATCGCGGTTGCCTCCATCATGGCCGTCGGCGCCGCGGTTGGCCTAGCCGTAGGCTCTTCTGATCCACAAGCCATCACCACAGCCAAGGCTGTCAGCACCAAGAGCAGTCCCAGGAATTTGGTCTTTGAGACCTTTCCTAACATATGACTCGTCCTCCTTTAGATTCCGTTCCGTATCCTTACAAGTAACTGACCAAGTGGGTCTCTTCAGGCTGAATGCTCATTTAGACCCACAGAAATTGTCAGAGTTTTTACGACCCTTTCACCTCCTCAAACCATATTTCCCCGGATTGTGGGGCCGGGTGTCACGTTGTCCCGCAAGACGGGCGCGTGGCAACTTATCTACGAGGAGCCGGCGTATTATGCGTGATTAGGAGTGGGTGGTTGAGCTTAACAGGAAGCTCACTTTACGCCTTTATCCTCAAGTCGATCTCGTGATGAATATCCGATATACCCTAATGGGTTTTAGCTTGAATGTCAACCCACGCAAAGACTCTCTGCATTGATGCCGCTGAAGTTATGGTGCGATATTCGACAACTGCGCCAGTGGCAGCAACGCGTTACGTCGTTCGGGCCGACCCACAGTTCGTTTACGCTCAAATGCCGGCGAGAGAATCTGTAAGATATGCCGGGAGCTACTAAAGGACCATCATGCAGTCCCCGAAGCTGTAGAAGCGGTAGCCGCCCTCTATAGCCTCTTGGTAAGCCCGCAGGATAATCTCCCTGCCCGCGTCCCCGGCGCGGTCTCGCCCTGCGAAGGCCGCCACCAGCATCAGCAGGGTGGATCTGGGCAGGTGGAAGTTTGTTATGAGACCATCGACCAGTCGGAAGCGGTGCCCGGGCAGGATAAACAGGTCTGCCCATCCGGATGCGGCGGCGACAGTCGCGGACCCCTGTTCTTCTGCGAGCAGCGCTGCCTGCTCCAGCAATCGTACGCTTGTAGTACCGACGCAGATTATGCGGCGCCCGTCCGCTTTTGCCTGGTTTATCTCCAGAGCGGCCTGCTCACCCAGCTGAAAGTACTCCGAATGGAGCTTGTGCTTGCCCGGCTGCTCAGACCGGACGGGCCTGAAGGTGTCGATCCCCACGTGGAGAGTGACCTGAGCAAGTCGTACTCCCCTGAGTCTCAGGTCTTCCAGAAGCTCAGGCGTGAAGTGCAGGCCGGCTGTGGGAGCGGCGGCACTGCCTTCGGCGCTGGCGTATACGGTCTGATACCGCTCTCCGTCCGCCAGTGGCGTGTGGATGTACGGAGGCAAAGGGACCTCCCCCGAGTCTCGGATAACGCCTTCATCGGACATGCGAATGAGCCGCGTGCCGTCGCCCAAATCTTCAAGGACGTCCACCGGAACCCCGTCAATCTCAAAGGCTGCCCCCGGCCCAAGCCGCCGGCCGGGTCTGACCATGGCTTTCCACAACCCTTCGTCCTCTCGATGCAGCAGCAACACTTCCACCGCGCCGCCGGTGCCGGACCTCCGTCCCCTAAGTCGAGCCGGGAGTACCCGGCTGTTGTTGAGCACCAGAAGGTCTCCGGGCTGGAGGAAGTGGCCGATATCGTAGAAGTGGCGGTGGGACAGCTCTCCCGTAGCCGTGTCCACTACCAGCAGACGAGAGTGGTCGCGCGGCTCCAAAGGAGTCTGGGCAATCAGGTGTTCCGGCAGATGGTAATCGAAGTCGCTGGTGCGCATGGGACTAACCGCGGAAAATTCGGAGGACAAGATTCAGGACGATAGTAAGGCCCACGCTGGCAAGTACCATAGTGACCAGCGGAAAGTACAGCGTGAAGCTGCCCTTGCGCAGGAATATGTCTCCCGGAAGACGGCCCAGGTATGGCGCTTTGGGAGCCAGGATGAAGAGTATGCCCAACAGGAAGGCGAATACCCCCAGAAGGACAAGCATCCTGCCCAGTGATTCAAGGCCTGTCATAACGATGTTTCCATATCTCCTCTGCTATTATAGCCCATCCCCACCCTGACATACTTGGCGTATGCAAGCGGGGTGTCTCGATTCTATGTCACACCGGCGTCTTAAACGTCGGCGCGGGACAGACGGAGTTATTACTCAACACTATTGCTGTGACCTGTTGTCAACGAGTAAGATGTTATAGTGGGGTAGTTGTTGTGGATGAGCGGCGGAGAAGCGCGCTTGTAGCTCAGCTGGATAGAGCGCAGCCCTGCGAAGGCTGAGGTCGTGGGTTCAAGTCCCGCCAAGCGCACCATATAACAAGTCAAAATCGGGCGATTAGCTCAGTTGGTTAGAGCGCTTGCTTTACACGCAAGAGGCCAGAGGTTCGAGTCCTCTATCGCCCACCACGCTTGACAAAATCAAGAACTTTCGAATTACACTTCAGGTTGGCGCTATAACCTGACGCCTGCCTTGCCCCGGCGTCGGTCCGCCGGGAACCGGCGAAGCGGGCCGGCAGCAAGCGGAGAGGCCCCTGCTGTAACGGCTGGAGCAGCTCCGGCTTGTTTCAGACCGCCGCAGCCATTCCGACGCTCTCGGCTACGTCCCGCTCGCTCCCCCCATTCCCCGGCCGTCAGCCGATGCGAGTCCCGTTGAGCCTCCACTTCGCTTCCTGAACACGCCGGGCTGAGACCTGCCGCGACATGGGCATAGGCACCTGGTAGGCACATGCCTATGCCACCCCTATAGACAAATGTCTAGTGCAATTTAGACATTTGCTCCTTATATCCGGCTTGGAAGCTCAGTACGATTTATGTTGGCGAGGGCCGCTTTCGGGCGGCAAGCCTTGTCATGGGCGCCGAGAAGTCCAGGCAATCATACGACGTTAGGAGAGAGGAGCAATGACCCTTACCGGTAGACGAGCTGAGGCGGCGCGACGGTGAAGGGCCGCGACCGCAGGAGTTGAAACGCAAGAAGGGCCGTGCACATTCCATCAAAGGAGCTGGGACATGGAGAACCCATCGGCATACCGTCGGAGTAAATCAAGCCTGATTCTGCTCGCTGCAATAGTAGCAGCCTTAATTGGAATTACTCTTCTCTGGCAGGGTAGCGTGGCGCTCGGACAAGATAACGACAAAAGCACGCTGGAAGCTCTCTACCGGGCCACCGGCGGGGATAACTGGAGAAACAATGACAACTGGCTGAGCGAATCTCCCATCGGCGATTGGTACGGCGTCACCACCGACGCCGCCGGCCGCGTCACGGAGCTGTCTCTGATAAGTAACCGGTTGAGCGGCACCATCCCAACCGAACTTGGCAACCTGTCCAAGCTGGAAAGGCTGACCCTACAGTGGGACCAGTTGACTGGAGGCATCCCGACAGAACTCGGCAGCCTGTCCAACCTGGAAGCACTGTACCTTGACGGCAACCAGTTGAGCGGAGGCATCCCGACAGAACTCGGCAGCCTGTCCAATCTGACCTTGCTGTCTCTCAGCAGCAACCAGTTGATCGGCTCCATCCCGACAGAACTCGGCAGCCTCTCCAACCTGGAAGCGCTGTCCCTCAGCGGCAACCAGCTGAGCGGAAGCATCCCGACCGAGTTGGGCAACCTCTCCAACCTGAAGACGCTGTACATCAGTGCAAACCCCCAGTTGACTGGAGGTATACCTGCCGAGTTGGGCAACCTCTCCAACCTGGAAGGACTGTCCATGAGCAGCAACCAGCTGACTGGCGCGATCCCTGCCGAGTTGGGCAACCTCGCCAAACTGGAATCGCTGATCCTGAGTCTTAACCAGTTGACTGGAGGTATACCTGCCGAGTTGGGCAGCCTCTCCGACTTGGAAGTGCTATTCCTCGACAGCAACCAGTTGAGCGGCAGGATTCCGAACCAACTGGGTGCCCTCACTAACTTGAATATGATTTCCCTCTCCGAAAACAGTGAACTGACAGGCTGCATACCCTCCGAGTTGCGCGGCGTAGAGATCAACGACTTCGCCAGCACGGGCCTGGACTTCTGCGGCGGGCTTTAGTGTCGATCGTCCTTGGGCGGCTCTACCTTCAGCGGCACGGCACATGATGGCGCTTGCTTGAACCGGCCAAGGACCTGGGCCTCGCCCACCTGTTAACCGACTGAGGAGGCGCTTCGGGGCACGGATTCTGTCTTGGCTCGGGAACCCCGGTCAGTCTGGCCGTGACACCATGCTGGTAGTCTCAACACATGGCAATCTCCGAACGACAGCTGCTAGCAGCCCGTCCGAGGATTAGCTAACTGTGGTTGCGGGTCAGCGACAATGGATCGCGACAACTAATTGTGCCGGTTGCCCCGGCCAGCCCCCAGATAGCTTTGCGAATAGCGCCGTGCTCACTACCTCGGCAAGAGTTCCTGATGCGTTGGGCTGGCCCACCGCCCCGTGCTTTCCTGTGCAGATTGACCCCAAAGCGGAACAGTTTGAGCAGGTTGTGTCCCGTGCAGATCAGCGACCATTCGCCGTTCACCTTCTCCAGTCCCCGCAGCAGGAACTGCCGGAATCCCCGGCCCTGCTTGATCTGGCCGAATACCGGCTCCACAGTTTGCATCCGCAAAGCGTAGCGCTGCCGACCCCGCCTGGTCTGTAACTTCCGTCGCATCCGGTCCCTGGGAGACAGATGGCTGGGTATGCGACCTCGGGGCGCGGGTGGCACAACCCGGCCGTGGCGGGTCTGCTCCGGCGCGACAAACGGGTCCACGCCCAGAGCATAGAGCTCATCGACTGCCTTTGCCGAGTAGTAGCCGGCATCGGCGGATACTTCCCTGGGAACTGCGCCGACGTTGTCGATGGTCTCCTCCATCATCGCCACAGCCTGTTGCTTATCCGAAGTCTGGTTGGTGGCCCGCGCCGCCACGATCACCTGGTGAGCGCTGTCCACCACAGCCTGACAGTTGTACCCTTGCAGGAAGTCCTTTCCTCCAGGTGCGGGGATGATGCGCGACTCGGTGTCGGTGAAGTTGCGCTGGGCCTTGTCGTCGGGCACACCCGGGCGCTTACCACCTTCGGCCTCGGCCTGTTCGGCAGCCGCCTGCGCCTCGGCTTCCAGCGCCGCCATGGCTTCCCGTATCTTCTCCAACCGACCCTCTCGAAAGGCCAACTCCTCCGGCAACTCATCTCCACGCTTGTCTTTGCCGTACCGCCGGTCTTCCTCATCATCCGCTGCCTGAGCCTGTCGCAACAACTCCGCTACCTCCGCCGCCAACTGCGCTTCCCTCTCCTTCATGCGTCCATAACTCATCGCCTTATGCTTCGATGCGTTGGCCTTGACCTTCGTGCCGTCCAGCGCCACGTGCCCCAGCTTCACCAGCCCCGCCCGCTGGCACAACGCCAGTACCTGTACGAACAGGCCCGACAGCGCATCCAGATTATCCTTGCGAAAGTCGGAGATGGTCCGGAAGTCCGGTGTGTTGTTCGCCGCCAACACCCTGAAGGCGATGTCCTCGTGGAGACGCTGGGCGATGCGGCGTGAGGACGCCACACCGACGCAGTAGCCATACAGCAGCGCCTTGACCATCATCCGTGGATGATACGGCGGCCCGCCACGCCGTTCCCGCTCGTAGCGAGCGGTGACCTCCGACATGTCCAACTGGTCCACCACGTCGGATATGAAGTAGGCCAGATGGTCGTCAGGCAGCCACTCCTGCAACGCCGCCGGCAACAGCAACTGCTGGTCGGGTTCGTAGGGAAGGTAGGTCTTGCTCATCAACAACTCCCCGCTACTGGACTGGCCCTATCATACACCCAACCACTCGCCAGCCGTGTTTCTCGGACGGGCTCCTAGGTGATGATGCCCCTAGTGTTGAGCAACTTGCAAAGTTCATTGAGGATTATTTCGGTAGCCGATTGCCTTGGGTTACGTCTGGGTTCCTTAGGATAGCCACCAGCAAGTTGAGCATTGAAGAGGACAATCTTCCCTTGAAGGTGCGCACCCTTCCGGCCATGATAAAGGCCGGGGTGGGGTTTCCCGAAGCAGCTTGGGCTGCGGCAGCCGGGGCCGCTTCGAGAGAAGCAGCTATCCGGATCGGTGCTGATTACGTTGCAAAGAGGGAAGCTGTTTCAAATGGGAAAGACAACGGGCACACGTACTCAGACTTTCTGGACTGGCTGAGACCTATGACATCTGAGGATCTTCGTTACTCGTACGATCTCGAAGGGGCAGTGTTGGAAGAGACACTTAATGCATTCCAACGCAGCGCTAGAAACCCGTTACTGACGACCGAACCGACATTTCCGCTGGAAATGGACGTTCGAGGAGTAGCTTTTGAGGGCCGGAGGCAGATAGCAGCCCAAGCGGTTTCGGGGAGTGAAGTCTTTCTTAGGCGGGATTACGATAACCTTGTAGACAGAAATGCAGTATTTGTCACTTTTGATGACCAGCCCATAGGCTACGCACCAAAGGATTATGCTCAACTCATAGCACCAGACCTCGATGCTGGGTGGGTCGGCAAGGGCACAGTCGTAGACAGTAAGGTCGGTCCAGTTCCGTCAGTCAGGATCAGAATAGAGGCAAGAGAATGATACCGATAGGACCACATTGAGGACAGGTGGGAGAAGCGACCAAGGAGACGGACGCTTGACTGGCAAGGAATTCAGGCATCATGAGCTTGCATGCTCGCAGTTGCCCAGTTGCTACCCCTACCTATAGGAAGGAGACGTGATCACTGCACAGGGATAGGGGAGCCTTACCTCAATGACCATGGTGACCCGAGTCTAAGTATTCTTACCCTGCTCCCAGCCACATCTCGAAAATGGTTCTGTCTACCGCCAACTTAGGCCCACTTGAGTGTACTGTACTTGGAAAGCTTCGCTGGAGACTTTCAATGTAGTGAGTTGTCAGACGACCCTAACTATGTCCCGATAAGCCCTCTCGTCTACCAGATATAAAGCCCCTGACGACTCATCGAAAGAGTGCCTCGGAGCAATGTGCCTTTTTCTTTGCGAGCCGACCCCTGTCGGAGGACGTGAGAACAACAGAGGAACCCCCCTCATTATTGCGGCTGCGTCTCAGCGAAGACATGGTCGGCCACTCTGTTTCCTCCCCAGATCATTCACCCTTCCCCATCCGGTACCCAACTCGAGGCTGCGTAAAGATGTACTTCGGGCTGTTCGAGTCGTCGCCCAGTTTGTGACGAAGCTTCTTGACGAAGGAGCGTACGGGTTGTGAGTAGCCTAAGTATTCCGGTCCCCAGATTCGTCTCAGCAAGTAATCGTGGGTCAATACACGACCGGCGTTCACTGAGAGCTCGTATAGCAGTCGGTACTCGATCGGGGTCAACTCCACCGGATGACCAGCGACGGTTACGCTTCGTTGGGCGTAGTCAATGGTTAGATCTCGCAGCAGATAAGGTTCGGCAGACTGTTGTACAGACCAACTCTTGCGTAGGGCCGCCCTGATCCTAGCTGCAAGCTCCATCGGAGCGAAAGGCTTAACGATGTAATCGACTGCACCTAAATCAAAGGCCCTGGTGACATACTCTTCCTGGCCATAGGCGGACAGGAAGATCACTGGCACGTCGGCCATCTCCAGAATCTCCTGCATCAGTTTGATACCGTCGGTCCCTGGTAGCATCAGGTCCAACAAGACCAGTTGCGGATCACTCGCCTCCATGAGGCTGAACACCTCGTGCGGATCGCCGGTCACTACAGGAGCGTAGCCTGCCTTGGAGAGGACGTCTCGAATGTACCGAAGCGTCCGGGGATCATCGTCTACCGCGAGGATGCGTTGTTGCTCACCATCCGTACGCCGCGAATCGGCTGCGGGCTGAGCGGACCCTATCGCCGGGCTGCTCTGACTCTCCTCCACCACCGGAATCGTAAAGGTGAACCGCGTACCAAAGCCCGCTCCTTCACTCTCCGCCCAGATACGGCCTCCATGCCCCTCCACTATCCCTTTGCAGATCGCAAGACCCAGGCCCGACCCCGCAAGTTCGCGTCCCCCATCTTCGCTGGCGATCCGGAAGAACTTCTTGAACAGGTGCGGCAGCCGTTCGGCCGGCACGCCCTGGCCTTGGTCTGTGACGGAGAAGGCCACGTGCAACTTCTCCTGCACGGCGCCGATCCTGATCGGGGACGCATTGGGGGAGTACCTGGCTGCATTGGACAGGAGATTTCCCAGCACTTGGACAATGCGCTGCGGGTCTGCCATGACTAAGGGTAGGTGGCCAGCGAGGTCGATGTGGATCTCGTTCATTCCTACTCCGCTCAGGAAGGTTCTCCTCGCCTCGTCGATTAGGTCAGGCACCTTCACCGGCCTGGGATCCGCCGGCAACGTACCCGTCTCAATACGCGCCACATCCACCAAGCTGCTGATCAGCCCACCCATGCGGTCGGACTGCTCGACGATGATTCGATAGAACTGGCGCATCTCGGCGGGGTGCAGAGCGGAGGAATCATCCAGCAGGGTAGTTGCCGATCCTCTGATGGAAGTCAGGGGCGTACGCAGCTCGTGACTCACCGTGCCCAGGAACTCGGTCCGCATTCGCTCCAGATCCTCCATAGGCGCCGTGTCCTGAAGGGTCATCACGAAGGATTCGACCACGCCCTCCTCCGAGAAGATGGGTGTGGCGTCAAGCAGCGCACTGACGCTCCGGCCGTCTGGAACCCGCAGGACGATCTCTTCCGCCCGAACCGTTTCCCCTGCGCTCAGCGCCTCCGCCATCGACACTTCCATGAGGGAGATCTCCCGCCCGTCGGCCCGCCGGCACGTCATTAAGTTGAGAAGCTGCTCCAAGGACTGCTCAGGCTGCCGCAGGCTGTCGACAATCCTTGTAGCCTCGGGGTTGATCAACAACGGCGCTCCCGTCGTCGCGTCGAAGACCGCAACGCCCACTGGCAAGTTGTTTACCAGGCTCTCCATGTCGGCCCTCGCACACTGCTCCTCCCGAAACCGACGAGCATTGGCAATGACCATTGCCGCTTGGGACGCGAACATTACCAGGGTCTCCTCGTCTTCCCGCGTGAACCCTTCGCCTGATTCCTTGCCGGCAAGGTAGATGTTGCCGACGCGCTCGCCTCGATGGAGCACCGGCGCTGCCAGAAAGGACAGGAGTGGGCTCACCTCCACTGGAAGACGGAAATCCGGGAGGCCCAGAGACTTCATGTGACCCAGAAGGTCTGTGAGCCTCAGCGGTCCCCCAATGCTGCCGAGGTACTCGAAGAGCCTTGTTCCCTCCGGCAGCTCCCACAGTTGCTTGGCCTCCTCCTCCGTCATCCCAGAGGGGAGGACATCCTCTATCCGCCCTGAATCGTCCAGGAGTGTGAACACCCCGTAGCAGGCCCCCGTCAGCGCTCTGGCGGAGTTGAGCGCCACCTTCAGCACCGTCTCCGAGTCCACGCTCTCGTTGATACAAAGGCAAGCCTCACTCAGCTTGGAGAGCCGCTCTCGCAGCAATTCATTTTCCCGCCTAAGTATCGAAGCTTCACTCAATGCAATACCCACCTTCGAGAGACTCCGAGGTTATTCTTAGAATTGATGCCTTACCTGAAGAATTTACGACGTTACGGACAAGAACGACGCGAAACCGGCGCGCCTTTCGGCAGACTGGGCAGACCAGGGACGCAGTTGCTGACAACACTCTTTATGTAAAAAACAGTTAGTGCACGGCGAAGGACTGCGACTCCTCCGGACCGTGCACTAACTGTCAAACTATGCTACCTCCGTGAGCGGATATAGAACGCCGCGCCTGCACCCACCACTACCAGGGCTATCAAGATAACCACCAATATCGGGAATCCGCCTCCTGGTTCCTCCGGAGCCACAGCCGTTGGCGCAGGCATCGACGTTGCCGTTGGCTCTGGCATTGACGTTGGTTCAGGCATTGACGTTGCCGTCGGCTCAGGCATTGACGTTGCTGTTGCCGCAGGCATCGACGTTGCCGTTGCCACAGGCGCTGATGTAGCCGTCGGCTCTGGCATCGACGTTGCCGTCGGTTCAGGCATCGACGTTGCCGTTGGTTCAGGCATCGACGTTGCCGTTGCCACAGGCGTCGCCGTCGGCGCTGCCGTTGGCGTGGCCGTCGGCGCTGGCGTTGCTGTCGGCGCTAGCGTGGCCGTCGGCTCTGGCGTTGGCGTCGCCGTGCTTTCGTCCACCACGTCGGTCACTGTCACCAGGACCAGCAGGGTGTCGGAGAGCGTGTCACTGTCAGTTGCGCCGACTACCACCACATAGACGTTGTTGGCGCCTTCATCTGTTGGGTTCTCGAAGTCCGGCGCGGCTCTGAACGTCAGCTCACCGCTCTCGGCTCCGATGGTAAATTCCGCGGCGTCGAATCCCCCGCTGATGTTCCAGGTTACCGTTCTCCCGTCGACAATGCTCAGAGAGGTGACAGCCGTCATGTTCTCCGGCACGTTGAACTCTTCCCGTGTTCCGCCGGCGATTATTGGGGGAGAGCCAACTGGGGTGGTCGTCGCGGGGGTACCGCCACCACCGGTGTCTCCGCCGCTACCCGTGCCTCCACCACCACCCGTGCCTCCGCCGCCAGTAGATGGCGCCGTGCCGACCCTTAGGCTGGAAGCTCCGCCGACGGGTGTTTCACCCCCTTGGTCGGTTCTCAGCATACTCTCCTCGCCAAAGGTGTGGGGGCCCGTCTCTCTGGGAGCGGTAACCCGGTAGCTGAAACTATCCTCACCAAGAAGGGTGAAGGTGAGCATCTGACCGTCTTCCGCAACCCTGACGTCAGATGGTGAAACAGAATCCGGCACATAGTCAAACCCGTCAGGCAGCATTTCCACCACCTGCCCGAATCTGCCGTAATCCGTGACCCGGATGTTTACCGTCAGGGTGGCGCCGGGGTTCACCCTGGACGGCAGCCGCCGGGTAGCGGTGGGTACCGGGGCGTCAACCGTCACCACGGACAACCCACCGACCTCGTGGGGGTTGCCTTCATCATCGTATAGAGTGCTCGTCCTAAAGGTGTGGCGCCCGCCGTTGGGTGATGCCATAACCGTATAGCTGAAACTATCCTCACCAAGAAGGGTGAAGGTGAGCATCTGACCGTCTTCCGCAACCCTGACGTCAGATGGTGAAACAGAATTCGGCACATAGGCAAACCCGTCAGGCAGCATTTCCACCACCTGCCCGAAGTCGCCGTAGTTTACGGCTATGGTCACCGTGACCTCGCCGCCGGGATCAACCGTCGTCGGGGACAGGCTCCTGGTAGCCCCTCGATTCGACGGTGTGTCGGGTGCGGGTACAGGCTCGGGGTCTGTCCCCGGGGCAGCTGTCACGGTCACGTCGGTATCAGGGAAATCGCCACTTTCTCCGGAGCTGTCCGTAACGGCGCCCCTAAACGTGTAGGAGTCAGCAATGTCGGAGGCGGTCACCTTGTAAGTGATACGCTGGCTAGCCCCAAAGATAGTGAACCTTACCTCTTGCCCTGTCACACTGGTCCTGAGATCGGACGGGGTTGTAGAATTTTCCATGTACTCGAACCCCTCGGGCAGCGTCTCCACCACCTGCCCGAACCTGTCGAGGTTGGCGGCGTCTATAGTGACTGTAATCTCGTCCCCAGGGCCTACCGAGGATGAGGAGAGTGACCGCATGGCGCTGTGCCCGCTGGCGTCGGCCTGGCCCGAAGGCCAGACCGATGCACCGATTACTAAGGCCAGTGCTACCACAACGGCTGCCAGTACAAGCGGTGGCGATATTGTTATGTTTCTGACCAACTTGCTCCTCCTAATCTATGCTTTCCACCACTTCAATTCTTGGGCGGTCAGCTACCAAGACCTGCGAAGAAGAGGTCAATGACGTCGAGTACCTCTTCCCGGGTAATGTTGTTGGTGGGGTCAAAGAAGTCGTCAATGGCGTCCAAGACCTCAACTCTCTCAATCTTCCCGCTGTCGTCCGCGTCATACGTCTCGAGCAGGGTGCCACCGATGGTGGGCGTATCGTCTATGTCGGTGACCCTCACCACGACGTTGTGCGTGTCTGTGTTGCCCTCGCTGTCCGTCGCATTCAACGTGACCATGTACACGTTGTTCTCGTCCGCATCCGCCGGGTTCTCAAAGTCGGGCGTCCTCGCGAACGTAAGCGCCCCGCCGGTGCTGATTCTGAAGTCACTGGCGTCGGCTCCGCCCAGCGTCGTCCACCTTCCGGAGTCCGAGTCGGGCCCGGCCAAATCGTACGTCCCCACCGGGTCGCTCCTGTCCTCGGCGTAGCTCGCGCTGGCAGGCCCCGTTATCGCCAAGCCGCCCACGATAATCTCCGGCGCTTCATTCACGTCGGTGACCGTAATGGTCACGTCAATGGAGGCGCTGAGGCCGTCCGGGTCCGTGGCCGTGACCGTCACCATGTAGGTCTTCTTGGTCTCGTAGTCCAGCTTGGTCCCGGAGGCCACACTGATAAGACCCTCTTCATCCACATCATTGGTGGTCTCATCATCCGTTTGTGCGATGGTGAACGAGGCCATATCGGCCCCGCTCAGACTGTAGGTCAATACTTGGTTTTCGTCGTCGTCCATGGCCGTAACGGGGTCGCCCACGTCGCTAGTCATGCCCTCTTCAATGGACCTCTTGCCGTCCTCGGTCGTGGGGAACTTCGGCGGGTTGTCCGTCCTCACTACCACGATGGCAGCCGTCGTCTCCATGGACGTGTCTTTGCCCTTGCCGTCCGTGTACGACGCTATCGCCCTCAGGTAGAAACCAGCGTCACTGATGTCATCGTTGGTCGGGGTATAGGTCGCAGACGTGGCGTCCTTGATGACCTCCTCCATGCCGCCATTGGTCTCTTGGTTGTCCCTATCATCGTCCCGCTCCCACTCCCAGGTGACATTGGTCACATCGCCGTCAAGGTCGGTGACCATGGCCTCAATCTCCACCCCAACCTTCGGCTGCTGTGCTGTCAGGGTTACCGTCCCGGCCTCCTCTACGTTGGTCACCATGATGGTCACTTCCCGCATGGCGGTCATCTTGTTCTTGCTGTTTACGCCGGAGTCTGTGACCACTACCGTTACGTTGTACACGTTGTTCATGCCCGCGTCAGTGGGCTTCTCGTAGTTGGGCGCCTTCCTGAAGGCGAGTACGCCAGCATCGGAGATGCTGAACTTGCCGGAATCGGCTCCCTCCAGCGACCAAGTACACGTGCTATCGCGGCTGGTGTCGGTGCATACGTCGTTAGTTTCTGAGGATTCAGGGTCCAACGCAGTGTAAGTCGCACCCGCAAGCGCGGTCGCGCTGTCGCTCTCCGCACTCTTCAACATGGTGACGCCTCCGGTCACCATTGGGGCTTCGTTCAAGTTCTTGACCGTGATGGTCACTGCCGGACTTGTAGCTGTTGTGTCGCCGGACGCCTCAGTGACCGTCACCGTGACGGTGTACTCATCCGTATCCGCCTCGTCTGCGTCCAGCACGGTCCTGGGACCCACCGTGATCTGGCCAGTCCGAGGGTCTATCTCGAAACCGCCCGTATTCGCCCCGGTCAGACTGTAGGTCAACACGTCGTCAACGGTGTCGCTGGCCTCCACCGGCTTGCCCACATTCGTCCCAGCAGGCGAGTTTTCGTCAACGCTCCTATCGTTGGCGTCAGTGGCGTCGGGGAAGGCGGCCTCTTCGTCCGTAGTCGCTGGTGCCTCCCGCACCTTGTTGACCGACACCGCCTGCGGGGTCCTCTCGTTATCATCGGTGTCATCGTAGGTAGCCATCGCCCGCAGGTAGTAGCCGGTAGTGGCCTCCCCTGGTGTATACATGTTTTCAGTCCCGGCGCCGTCGATTGCCGTCCAACCCGAGGACCTGCTCCGGGACTTCTCCCACTTCCACTCGGCTCCGTTGACTTCCGCATCGCTCGCTTCAGCGTCGGTGAGGGTGGCCGTCAGCTCGACGCTAATCTGGGGCTGCAACGATGACAGGGTCACCATGCCCGGCTCGTCCACGTCGGTGACATCGACAACTACCCTCTTGTATCCCATGTTGATTGGGTCATCGTCAGTCCCTGCGCCAGGCGCGTCGTCGGAAGCCACCACAACCACCTTGTAGGTGTTGGAGTCGTCGCTCGGCCCGCCGCCCATTAGCGTCTCGTAGTCGGGCAGGATGTTGAAGGTCAACACCCCGTCGGCGCTGATGGAGAAGTCGCCATTGTCCTCAAAGTCGTTGTTACTCAGAAGAGCGCCCTCGACCATAGGAACGGGAGAGGGAAGCGTGCTCAGCAGCGACCAGTAGATCGTCCGATCCTCAGGGTCCACCGCCGTGTACCTTGCCACCATGCCTATGCCGTTCTCGGCGTAGTCCTTCTTGGCGTCTCCGGTCACCTCCGGCGCTTCGTCCACGCCGTCGACCGTAATGGTCACGTCGATGGAGGCGCTGAGGTCGCCCGGGTCGGTCGCCGTGACCGTCACTCTGTAGGTCGACTTGGTCTCGTAGTCCAGCTTGGTCCCGGAGGCCACACTGATCTGACCACCCCGGTTGGCCTCGGACATGTCACTTGTGATGGTGAACGAGTCCATATCGGGCCCGCTCAGACTGTAGGTCAATAACTGGGTCGTTTCCGCGTCCTCGGCTTGAACGGAAGTGCCCACGTTGATCTCCGCAGCCGAGTTCTCGAGAATCGACCTCTTGCCGTCCTCGGTCGTAGGGAACTTCGGCGGGTTGTCCGTCCTCACTACCACCACGTTCGCCGACGTTGCCATGGACGTGTCCTTGCCCTTTCCGTCCGTGTACGACGCTATCGCCCTCAGGTACTGGCCCATGTCGTCGTCGGTCGGGGTGTAGGTGGCCGACGTGGCGCCCTTGATGACCTCTTCGTCGCCAGCATTGGGGTCAGCGTCCGTATCGTTGTCGTCCCGCTCCCACGTCCACGTCACATTGGTCACATCGCCGTCAATGTCGGTGACACTGGCCGTCAGCTCGACACCGATCTTCGGCTGCTGCGCTGTCAGGGTTACCGTCCCATCCTCCTCCACGTTTTTGACCGTGATCACCACGTCCCGCGTAGCGGTCATCTTGTTCTTCTCGTCGACGCCCACGTCGGTGACTACCACCGTCACCATGTACACGTTGTCCCTGTTAGCGTCCGCCGGCATCTCGTAGTTGGGGACTTTCTTGAAGGTTAGTTCCCCAAAGGCGGTGATGCCATCTCCATTACCGATCTCGAAGTCCCCGGCGTCTGTGCCGCTTACCGACCAGGTACAACTGGCCATGACACAGGTATCACCACTGATCTCAGCGTCCGTCGCCGTGTAGGTGCTGACCGCGGTGGCTATGACAATATTCTCTTCGTGGCTTACCCTCGTGACTCCTCCGATCACCATTGGGGCTTCGTTCAAGTTCTTGACCGTAATGGTCACTGCCTGCATCTGTGTACGGGGGCTACTGTCATTCTCAGACTTACCCGCCTCAGTGACCGTCACCATGACGTTGTACTCATCCGTATCCGCCTCGTCTGCGTCCAGCACGGTCTCGTCTGCGTCCAGCACGGTCCTGGGACCCACCGTGATCTGGCCAGTCCGAGGGTCTATCTCGAAACCGCCCGTATTCGCCCCGGTCAGACTGTAGGTCAACACGTCGTCAACGGTGTCGCTGGCCTCCACCGGCTTGCCCACATTCGTCCCAGCAGGCGAGTTTTCGTCAACGCTCCTATCGTTGGCGTCAGTGGCGTCGGGGAAGGCGGCATCCGCGTCCGTGGTCGTAGGCGCCATCCGCACTTTGTTAGCCGACACCGCCTCCGCGGGCTTCTTCAAGCCGTGGCTGTCGGTGTAGGTCGCCGTCACCCGCAGGTAATAGTCGTCAGCCGTACTCCCCACTTCATGGGTGTTCGCTACCCCGGCGCCGTCTATCGGCGCCCAAGAGGACATGTCCTGGGATTTCTCCCACTTCCACTCGGCGGCGGCGATTTGGGCATCGGTCGCGTCGTCATCCATCAGCGTGGCGGTCAGAGTGACCCCAATCTGGGGCTGCAACGACGACAGGGCCACAACGCCCGGCTCGTCCATATCGGTGACCTCGACAACCACTTTCTTGTATCCCATGTTGATTGGGTCATCGTCAGTCCCTGCGCCAGGCGCGTCGTCGGACGCCACCAATACTATGTCGTACTCGTTGTCTGTTCCGTCGTCGTCCGCGTTTTCATGGTCAGGCGGAATGTTGAAGGTCAACACTCCGTCCTCGCTGATGCTGAAGTCTGCCGCGTCGGCGGAGGGATTATCTCCAGATTCCTCACCAGTGTCGTCAGTATCACCATCGTTGTTCAAGTCTGCGGCCATATTCGCCGGCAGTAGCGACCAGTAGATGGTCCGACCCTCCGGGTCGGTGGCTGTGAACGTCGCCACCACCTCATCGCCGTTCTCGGGATACTCAATGGCGGCGTCCTGGGCACGGAGAGCCCCGCCGGGCAGCAACAGCCAGAGGCCAAGGGCCGCGACTGCAAGCACCGCGAGGATAGGGAAAGCAAAGTGTCTCCTTACCAGGAGGGAGGGGGAATTTGGGCTGTCTGTAGGGGAGTAATGACTGGAAGACCTGCGGCCAAGACCGCTCGCTAAGACCCCCACAATACGACGCCCTGCCGATGTTTGCCGCGCCGTTTCATCTAAACTGCGTGTGGAGGAGGATTGCATATCTATACGCGTAGGCTCAGCGGAGAAACCCGCTTCTTGCCCTGATCTTACCTCTTTTTTATCGCGTCTCATTGGGTGGGTCACCTACCTTCCATCTGTTCGTTTTATCGTGTCAGCCCAATCTAGTATTCTACGCAGGTCGTGTGTCATTCTTGTGCCCACACTGCCAAAAGCCGTGCCTTTTCTGTGTCCGTTTGCCCATAGAGTGGTAAATCATCCAGGGAGACACCGGTATACCAATGAACATTGGGCTTTCTATGAAGTGGGTTTTGCCTTGATTGAGGCCGGCTCCTGGGCCGGGATTGACCTTACCCCCAAAAGCAGTAGCAGTGGCAAGGAGAGTCCTCCGGGTAAAACAGGACATTGTAAGGAGGGCTCATGGCGCGGAAGAGCTACACAGAGGAGTATATCATAGCTGTCCTGAACGAGGCAGAGGCAGGGGCCAGGACATTGGAGCGATGTCGCAGGCATGGGGTGAGCGAAGCCGCCTTCCAAACGCCGCCATCGACATCGACTCCGACACCCACCCCCACGCCCACCGCAGTCTCGACCGCAACGCCTACCCCGACGCCTACGCCAATTCCGGAACCGGCAGCGACACTCACGCAGACGGAGACCTTTGCGTAACCAGCGCGGCAGCCCGGTTGAATGTCATTCTGAGTGCAGCGAAGAATCCAAAGGGTTTCATCCCAAGACAGCGCAGTTTTGCGAGCAAAGGCTTTGGATTCTTCACTTCGCTCCGCTCCGTTCAGAATGACAGCAAGAGCGCCTCTGCTGATATACCACGACGAGTTACGCAAAGGTCTCCCTCCGAGCGGGAATCCAGGCGGGGTTGGGGTGGACTCCCGTCTGCAGAGACCTTTGCGTAACCAGCGCGACAGCCCGGTTGAATGTCATTCTGAGTGCAGCGAAGAATCCAAAGGGTTTCATCCCAAGACAACGTAGCTTTGCGAGCAAAGGCTTTGGATTCTTCACTTCGCTCCGCTCCGTTCAGAATGACAGCAAGAGCGCCTCTGCTGATATACCACGACGAGTTACGCAAAGGTCTCTCTGCACGGGAGTGACGACGGGGGTGGTCGCGCCAAAGCGAGGTTGTTCAAAGCTCACCGCAAGGGATAGCTGAGCGCGACATCACCCCTGTGTCGGACTTGACGTCGTGTCGGCAAGCGTCGAGGGGGCTGCTCTCCGCCCTCCCGACGCTTGCCGGACTTCAGGAGATTGCAGGTACAGCACAATGGCGACCACCGTCCGCCACCAAGGTCGCTCGACGCCATCGGTGCAGATTGTCCTGGTCCTGCAGGGTTACGGGATAATCCGACACCTCTCAAGAAGGCTGTGCGTAGCCCGCGGCTGTTCTGTATACTCTGACCACTGCGGTACGTCAGCCTGACCCTCGGGTACGCAGGCAAACCCGCAGGTAGAACACGCCCGGAGAGTGGTCCGATGCGGGTTGCAATACTGGCCTGCCTGGCGCTGGCCCTGGTGGCAACCGCCGCTTGCGCCAATACTGACACGCCTGCCTGTCCTGAAGGGACTGACTCATTCGTGGAGTACAGGCTCTTCATGGGTCGCAGCAACCAGTCCGGTGAGGTGGTTGACGACGCGGCCTGGGCCGCTTTCCTTGAGGATACGGTGACGCCCCGGTTCCCGGACGGCCTGACCGTCCTCGACGCTCAGGGGCAGTGGCGCGGCTCCGACGGGGTGATCCTGAAGGAGCGCTCCAAGCTGCTCATAATACTGGCGCCCACGGGCAACGACAAGATGAGCCTGACGGATGAGGTGTCGAACGAGTACGAGCGGAGATTCGGTCAGGAGTCCGTGTTACGGGTTGTGGAGGACGTCTGCGTATCGTTCTCCTGACGCTTGGCGCTCGCACAAGCTTGCGTCGGCTGCGCACAGCACAGGCTCCCAACGCAGACCTAGACTATGGACTCTTTGTCCAGCAGGCCCTCCGCCTTTGCGCGGTCGTCCGGTAGAATTGCGACTGTAGTGTAGTCGCCGCGGCGCTCGACTATGTGCAGGCTCTGAATATTCACGCCGCCCTGCTTGAGCTTCTCCGCAACCTTCGCCAGCGCGCCCGGCTCGTCCTTCAGGCTGACCAACAGCGAGTCGTCCGTGACCGTCTTGAACCCCGCGTCGGTCAGAGCGCGAAGCGCGCCGTCGTAGTCGTCGGCGGTCAGAGTTATTGTGCCCTTGTCGTCGATGGCCTCAGTGCTGATGGTCTCTATGTTGATGCCGTTGTCAGCCAGTACCCGGCTGATGTCAGCGATTACGCCTATCTCATTCTTTGCCATGACTATGATTCTGGACATATGGGTTTGTTCCTCTATCTCTTTCTTGGCGCTACTGCTTCAGGCAGTCATCCACGACTGCGTCTATGGTCTCGCGGGTCACGTGAGGCATCGTCAGCATATGAGCGATGTCCTCGTAGGGGGCTAGCTGCCATTTGAAGATGACCTCCGGGGACGGTTTCGGAAGCACTACTGTCACGGAGTTCCTGTTGCGCCAGGCGGGTATGCCGCTGTCCCTGAAGCGCGTGACCGCGTACTCGGCTTTGTCCAGACACTCATTCACAATCCGCTTGAAGCCACCCAGCCCGTGCTTCTCAAGGGCATACCAGATCATGAGCGGCGCAATGGCGCTGCGGGAGCCTGTCAGGGTCGTATCCAGGACGCCGACGTACTCGATGGAGCGTGCGACGCGCGAAACGTACTCGCGCTTGGTGAGAGCGATGCCGCAGGGCAACGGTGAGCCTATCATCTTGTGCCCGCTAATGGCCACGCTGTCGAAGCCGACATCGAACCCATACGGCTGCGGCTCATCCACGAAAGGCAGTATCATGCCGCTCAGAGCGGCGTCCGCGTGGATGTAGGAGTTGGTCACCGCCAGGTCTTTGAGGATTGCGCGCACCCTGCTCACGTCGTCCACTGCGCCCTTCATAGTTGTGCCAATGTTCGCCATGAAGATGACCGGCGCGTCTCGATTGATGCGGATGGACTCGTACAGGTCGTCATAGTCTATTTCGCCGCTGGGTTGGCTCTTGATCATGATGTTGCGGGCCTTCAGCAGGCGCATGATCTTCACCACGCTGTAGTGGGTGTCTTGGGAGAAGTACACCACGCCGTCCGGGAAGATTTCCCGCCCCATGTAAAGGCCGTACATATTGCCCTCGGTGCCGCCGGAGGTGACGTAGCCCCAGGCCTCCCTTCGCTCCAGGTGCATCATGTCCGCGAAGGTGTTGATCACCTCGTATTCGATCTCGTGAGTGTTCACAAGGAAGCTGCTGCCGTGGAAGGGGTCTCCGACGTTGTTGGCGCTGTACTGGAGAAACGGGAACAGCTCCGAGTAGTCGAAGTCCTGGTTGCACGGATAGCCGACCTGCTGCGCGCTAAACTCCTCAATGTTTTTCAGCAGAAGATCGAGACGCTTCTGAATATCGGTATTCATCTCAGCCCTCCAGCTAGTTGTGATCCTAGTAAAGCCATGCCCACAGTTCAAATATAGCACGCAACAAATTTGCCAGCAAACGGCAGTGGGCAGGATTGACGGCGCTTGCTGCCCGGATGAGATGGCATAGGTGTAGAATAGAGGCCAACCACGACGACGCACGGAGAGGAGACGCCCGCTTTGGAGCCGCACACCCCTGGGATAATGGAATTGATAGCCCGGGCACCCTGGCGTGAGGCGGTCACGTATCGGGATACCTGGCCTCACGAATATGTTGTGGTCAAGAAAGATCGCCAAGAGGGCCTGCTTGCCGCGTTTTGCGCTCGGATCGTGCATGGAGAGGGCGTCGAGTGCCGGTTCTTCAATGAGAAGCGGAAGTACCTTTTCCTGGGAGATTACAAATACTGGACGATGACGGATTGCCACAACATAGATCTAACCGCGGATGACTACGTGCTCAACCGCGCGCAGTTGTATCACGACCGCCGAGATTTTGTGATTGAGCGCGGCGACACAGGCAGACGAGAGGAGTAGGCTGCAATGACCACACCGGAAGAGGGAATAGAGTATGTGGACGTGCGCTCCAAATGGCCGCATGAGGCCCTGGACTTCACGCCCTGGCTCGCCAGAAACCTTGACCTCCTGAGCGAAGCGACCGGTATTCAACTGGAGTTGGTCCAGGAGGAAGCGGCGGTAGGCCCGTTCTCCTGTGACATTCTGGCAAAGGAAATCGACTCCGGTAAAAGCGCCGCAATCGAGAACCAGCTGGAGTGGACCGACCACAGTCATCTCACCCAACTTCTCACCTACGCGGCGGGACTGGACGCGCGCATAGCGATTTGGGTCGCGCCCGAGTTCCGCTACGAGCACGCCGCAACCCTGCACTGGCTCAACGAGTGGACGCCCGATGAGCTCAGGTTCTACGGCGTTAAGGTGGAGCTCGTCAAGGTCGGAAACTCAGAATTGGAGCCTCGTTTATCCACGGTGGTATCCCCAGGCAGTTGGAACAAGGACATCACACAACCGGAGGGGGCGTCCATGCCCCCGCGCAGCCGGCAGTTCTACGACTTCTTCCAGCCGCTGATCGCCGAGTTGATTAGTACGGGCTTCGCCAGCCGGGCAATCCAAATGTTCAATAGCAGTGACCGGGCTTTCCCCTCCAGCCTCAACCCAGGCATATGGTATGTGGCATCTCTTGAAGGGAACAATGACGGCTGGGTAACCCTGCACATTCGGGCGGAAGGCAAGGATCTGACCAAGAGGATATTCGACGAGTTGGAGAAGGACAAGAATGAGATAGAGTCAAGCATTGACACTGTCTCAAAACCGGAATGTCGCTGGAACAGACACAACGCATACTCTTTCTCCAGCATAAACGTAAGAAGAGACGGATCCATAGACGATCCACCGGAGAAGCTGGAGGAGACCAGGGCCTGGATGCTGGACATGCTCCCCAAGCTCAAGGAAGTCTTCGAGCCGCGCGTAGAGAAGATACTGCAGGACCTGTCACCCGGGGACGGAGTCTGATCACACCGTCCGCCTCTACTCCTCGGTGAGCGTGTACCCGGACTCGCGCAGGCGCTCCCGCACCTCCTCCGCGTGCGCTGAGTTCCTGGTCTCCAGCTCAAGCTGCACCTCTACGTATCCCATTGGAACGGACGGCCCGTGCCTGAGGTGGCCTATCTGCAGCACGTTCACCCCGGTTCCCGACACAATGCCCAGGAGCCGGCTCAGCCTACCGGGGCGGTCCTCGACCAACTGCCGCAGCACCATATAGCGTCCTGCGTGAGAGAGGCCGTGCTCCAGCACGCGCGCCACCAGGTTGGAGTCCACGTTGCCGCCGCTGAGCACCACCGCCACCCTCTTCCGATCGACCTGAATCTTGCCTCCAAGCACGGCGGCCAAGCCCACTGCGCCGGCGCCCTCCACCAGGAGCTTGCACCTCTCCAGTAGCAGCGTCATGGCCTGGGTAATCTCGTCCTCTTCAACCGTCACCATATCGTCCACACAGCGCGCCGCCAGGGGCAGCGTCAGCCGCCCGGGAGTGCCGACGGCTATCCCGTCCGCCACGGTAGACTCCCGCTTCACGCTGATACGCATGTCTGCCCTGTACGACTCGACAAACGCCGCAGACGCTCTGGCCTGGACTCCTATCAACCGGACACCGGGCATGGATTCACGCACGGCCAGCCCGATGCCTGCGATCAGGCCTCCACCTCCAACCGGCACCACTAACACGTCGATGCCCGGCGCCTGTTCCAGCAGTTCCAGGCCAATGGTCCCCTGCCCGGCTATTATCGCGGGATCGTCGAAGGCGTGGACGAGGGTCAGCCCGTTCTCCCGTATCAGACGGCGGGCGTGCCTCATGGCCTGGTCGAAGTCCTCGCCATGAAGGACCACCTTTGCGCCGTAACCCCTGGTTGCCTCCACCTTGGGAATGGACGCGTCTTTGGGCATGACAATGGTGCAGTCGATGCCCAGGTTCCCGGCTGCCAGGGCAACCCCCTGGGCGTGGTTCCCGGCGCTGGCGGCGATAACTCCCCTGGCCTTCTGTGCCGGGCTCAGCCCAGCCATCTTATTCACCGCG
Source organism: Dehalococcoidia bacterium (assembly GCA_965218945.1). Classification (GTDB taxonomy): domain Bacteria; phylum Chloroflexota; class Dehalococcoidia; order Lucifugimonadales; family UBA2985; genus DAOUJW01. The sequence goes on along the minus strand of OZ244718.1, from coordinate 224,560 downwards.
CCCCGCACCTTGAAGGATCCCGCTCTCTGCAGGTTCTCCGCCTTGAGCAGGAGTTCACACCCTGCCATCCGGCCCAGGGAGACGGAGGACAGCACCGGCGTCATGTGCACCTGGTCGGCTATTACGCTGCGGGCCCTTTGGATGTCCTCGAAAGTTATAGACGGCGTCATCCCTGGTCTCCTGCCAGTGGTGTTCCCATTGTGGCCCAAGCCACAGTTCCAATATAGCACTCAGCCCAGCCTGCCAGCAAAGGATCCAGGACGCGCGGATGCCTTGCGCGCCGGCATAGGTGTAGAATGTGGGTCTACCGAAACCTCACAGGGCTTGCGAGAAGCGCTCGCGGGCGATACGTACAATCTGTACATTGCGACATGACCAACTCTGACCGCTCAGACACTGAAACACGTATTGGAAACTCAGACCGCGTAGTTGTGATTGGCACCAGCGGCGCGGGCAAGACGACTATGGCCAGGAAACTTGCCCAAACACTGGACAGGCCTCATATAGAGTTCGACGCATACCGGCACGGCCCAAACTGGACTGAGACGCCGGACGACTTATTCAGGGAGCAGTTGAAAGAGGCGCTGCAGGGTGACAGATGGGTTGCAGACGGCAACTACGGTGTCGCCCGCGACGTTGTATGGCCGCGGGCCACTATGCTGGTGTGGCTGGACTACCCGATTTACGTGGTCATGTGGAGGCTGTTCTGGAGGACGATGCGCAGAGGAGTTTTCCGCCAGAGACTGTGGAACGGCAACAGGGAGAGCCTCTGGCAGCACCTATTCAGCCGACAGTCGCTGTTCCTGTGGGCGCTGCAGACTCACTGGCGTCGTCGCCGTACGCTGCCGTCGGCGCTGTCCCAGCCGGAGCACGCTCATCTGGATCTCATCCACCTGCGCTCGCCGGGAGCCGCGCAGAGGTGGCTGAAGGCTCTGACGCGACGATAGCAACCCCGTCCTCAAGGGCGCCTGATGTTGCTGACGAAACTGCCGGCCACCGGCGACGCAACGTCGCGAGCCTGACAGCGTCCACAGATTTGGGGTACACCTGTCATCAAGGTCAGATAGTCGCATGGGCAACACCGACTACGCAGATACGCTCCGAGGGACGGGACATACCTCGCCGGCGCGGCCAACGTTCTTCTACAGCTGGGCATTGGCCTCTTCGCCGTTGCAGTTGGGCTTCGACTCGGTCAGGCGCTCAGGCCCGACCTGCAGCCCCGTCTACCCTGTCACCGCTCCCTCGGACGCCGATCCCACCAGCTTCGCGTACTTCCACAGCGCGCCTCTGGTGTGCAGGGGTTCCGGGGGTGTCGCCGACGCCATCCGTTCCTGAATCTCGCTGTCGGAGAGGGCCACCTCCAGGACGCGATTGGGCACGTCCACGGTCACGGTGTCCCCGTCCTGCAACGCAGCGATGGGCCCGTTATTGGCCGCTTCCGGGGCAACGTGACCCACCATCAGGCCGTGAGTCGCGCCGGAGAACCGGCCATCGGTGAGCAGCGCCACGTGCTCGCCCAGCCCCTGCCCTACTATCGCCGCCGTGACCGCAAGCATCTCCTGCATACCGGGGCCTCCCTTCGGCCCCTCGTAGCGGATCACAATTACGTCGCCCTGCTTGATACCGCCTCCAAGCACCTCCCGGTAGGCGTCCTGCTCCCTGTCGAACACCCTGGCCGGGCCCTGGTGGTACAGCTTCTCCTTGCCGGCCACCTTGATGACCGCTCCCTCGGGAGCGATGTTGCCCTTGAGGATAGCAAGCCCTCCCGTCGGGCTCAGCGGCGATGACACCGGGAACACGACCTTCTGGTCGGTCTCCTCAACCACGTCTTCCAGGTTCTCACGGACGGTCTTCCCTGTAACGGTCATGGCGTCGCCGTGGAGCAGGCCGGCGTCCAGGAGGCGCTTCATCACCTGGGGCACACCGCCGGCGGCGTGGAGGTCGGTCATCACGTACGCCCCACCGGGACGCAGGCTGGCGATGTAAGGGGTGTTGCGACTGATGTAATCGAAGTCGTCTATGGACAGGGACACGCCGGCCTCGTAGCTTATGGCCAGCAGGTGAAGCACCGAGTTGGTGGAGCCGCCCATCGCCACCACGACTGTAATCGCGTTCTCGAAGGCCTTGCGGGTTAGTATGTCCCGAGGCGCGATGCCAAGCTCCAGCAGCTTGACCGCCGCCTCTCCCGCCTGCCTGCACTCCTCCATCTTCCGCGGGTCTATCGCCGGAATGGAGGCGTCGCCGGGGAGGCACATGCCCAGGGCCTCGATGGCCGAGGACATGGTGTTGGCGGTGAACAGGCCGGCGCAGGCTCCCGCGCCGGGACACGCCACGCGCTCAAGCTCGTCCAGATCGGCGTCCGATACGTTGCCGAGGGCGTGCGCGCCAATGGCCTCGTATACGTCCTGGATGTTCACGTCCTTGCCCTGGAAGATGCCCGGCATGATGGTGCCGCCATAGACGAAGACGGAGGGTATGTTCAACCGCGCCATGGCCATGAGGCAGCCGGGCATGTTCTTGTCGCAGGCGCCGACGGTCACCAGGCCGTCGAACCACTCGGCCATAGACACGACCTCAATGGAGTCGGCGATGACCTCGCGGCTGACGAGGGAGGCCTTCATGCCCTCCGTGGCCATGGACACACCGTCGCTGACGGTGATGGTCCCGAACTCGAAGGGCGTTCCGCTGGCGGAGCGTATGCCTTCCTTGACCCGCGCGGTCAGCGGCCCCAGATGGACGTTGCAGGGAGTGACATCACTGGCCAGGTTCGCCACGCCAATGAAGGGGTTGGACAGCGCGGTATCGTCCAGACCGGTTGCCCGCAGCATGGAGCGGGACCCGGCCCGCGTAGGGCCTGCGGTGATCGCCCGGCTCTTGTGCTTCATATTGTCGTTGCGTGTATAGGACTGCATGATGCCTCCTTATCGATTCCGCTAAAAGAGTTCTGGCGTCCGCTCTACAACCATCCTCGTTACTCCGGCATACTCAACAGGTTGTTCAGTGAAAAAAGCGATGAAGTCCTGCCTGTCCTCAACCGGCAGTGACGACAAGTCACTAACAAACCTCTGCGTATGATCAAAGCGATAAAAGCGTACATCCAGCTTGTTCAACCCCAAGTCCTCAATAGTATGCCAAGCCTTTTGGCGTGCGTCACCTATAAGGCCGGTTTTGGGTATTATTTCCCCCGTTTCAGCGTCATAGTCAAAATACCGTTCCGGGCGCTCTGCAACAACGGCAGCGCAAGGGTCAACGTACCCAGTCTCCGGCCATCCGCCCCCTTTATTTTCATCGTTGTTGCACCGACGGCAGCTGAATACCCAGTTTGACCAAACATATGCCAGCGCCGGAAACCTCCTAAGGGGTCGAAAGTGGTCAACCGTAGGGGCGCGTTCTCCAGTCTCGGCGTCAGCATAGCATTTACGCTCACAATACCAACAGATGTTGTTGGACTGGCTTCCCAGCGCCATCCTGAACTCTCGCCAATTAGAATCTTCCGGTCTCCCACCGACTCGATTTTCAAAATAATCAATCCAGCCCTGTGTGAACCGTCCGGCATATCCGGCTACTCCTCCGGGTTCCAGCCCTCTGTCAACCCACCGCATCCCGCCTAATCTCCGTCCTGGCTTAGCTCAGACTGCCGGGAACGAAGGAATCGCTCCATCAGTTCCCCGTAGCGCTCACGCTGGGCTTCCAGTGGACCGCCCTTGGACAACAGATCCTCGTTGACCTGGCGGCGCAACTCATTCAGCTCCGATTCTTCCTCTGGAGTCAGGGACTCCAGTGCCCTGAGTTGCCGCAGTCTATTCATCCGGTCAACCGTGAGCTGGTCCGTCGGGTCATCCACACCCATCATGTTCCGCAGAATCTCATCCGCCGTCCAGCCCACAATGTCCTCCGTGTTGGTGGTGGCAGTCACTACGCCGTTCTCGTCGCGATTCAAGAGGTGCACCTGCCCGGTTTTCAACCCGGCCACCACAAAGGGCGAGTGGGTGGTGGCGAATATCTGCAGACCCGGGAAGTGCTCCAACAGCGCCGGGATGACGCGCCTCTGCCAGGTTGGGTGCAGGTGGTTCTCAATCTCGTCAATGAGCAGGATTGCGGGCTTATTCTCCCAGCCTTCTGCCCAGCCATAATGACTTGCCATTTGGAGGGCTAGCGCATATATCCACAAGAGAGTACCCTGCGTGCCAGAGCTCAGATCGCCAGCGTATAAACGTTCCCCATAGGTATTGTCACTCGTTTCGATTCCCATGCCAAAGTGAACAAGACTTCTCGGCGTGGCGGAAATTTCGTCTTCGTCAACATAAGGACGCGGAGCATAAACGGTCAACACCTCAGAGCAAATACTCTGAGCACAGGAATAGCTGTGTTGCAAAACTCCATTGAGTCGCCATTGTTTATCGTGATCCCCAACCATTCCCTCGCGAAGCGAGTCTATAGCCAACTCCACGTATCGGCCATCGAAGATGCCGGGTTCAGTATCAAACAAGTGCTTCAATGGTGCCTCAGATTCAAGATTTTGTGGTCTCTTGATGATCCGGCCGGCAAAAATCAGCGCAACCGGAAGGCTGATCCGAGTTGCGGGTATGTATAGAACAGGTACTTCACTCCATCTGGCCCCCCCTGATTCATCTCGCGGCCAATCATCACTTGCACTCATGACAAACGTATTAAAAATGTAAGAAGAACCTTCTGGATCAGTCTGGACAACACCGTCTGCATCGTCTGCTCGGGAGTGCAACACCTTGATTGCGCGTAAGATAGTGCTTTTGCCGGAAGCGTTTGACCCTATGAGAAGGTTCACCTGTTCGTCGCAGTCAATGTCAAAAACAAGACTCGGAGGCAGGCCAAAGGGATCTATCTTCGTTATGTGCATATCAACAACTTCCAGGCAACCTCGTCTTTGCCCAACTACACCCATTTTATCACAGCCAAAGTGTAAGTGCGGGGTTGGGCAATGGGGTATAATATAGGTGAAGCCCGTGGATGAAACAGCACAGGAGGTACGTATGAAGATCCTCGTTCCCCTGGACGGCTCCAAGCTCTCGGAAACTATTTTGGGTCGGGTGGCGCAGCTTGCGGAGGCTACGGACTCAGAGGTGATCCTGCTGAGCGTGGTGGAGGAGCCCCGTATTGGCGGGACGTGGCTGGAGGCCCTGGCTACGGTTGACGAGACCACTGGGGAGTTCGGCATGGCGGGAACGTCCTACCTTCGACGTGCGCAGCTGCAGTCGGACGCGGTCACGGAGACGAGGGACCAGGCGATGGAGCGCGCCATCGGTACTTCTGAGGAGTACCTGGGCCAGGTCGCCGCGGCGTTCCCGTCACTCAAGATAACGACCAGGGCAGTCCACGGAGACGACCCCGTAACGGAGATAATGGCCGTATCCCAGGCTGAGAGCATCGACCTCATCGCCATGTCCACCCGCGGCCACTCCGGGCTGGGCAGGTGGGTGTACGGCAGCAACGCCGACAAGCTGCTCCACTCCACGTCCATTCCACTGCTCTTGCTGAGACCCGGTGAGGACAGGGACGAACCTCTGGAGAAGAAGCCCATCGACACCCTGCTGGTGCCCCTGGACGGCTCAGCCCTGGCGGAGTCGTCGATGCCCCACGTGGAGGCGCTGGCGAAATCGATGGGCCTCAAAATATCCCTGGTGCAGGTGATCACCACGCCCACTATGGCATACCCGGCAACGGAGTCCTACGCCTTCGACCCCCAGATGGCCGCCAACCTGGAGAGGGCGGCCGCCGGCTACCTGAAGGAGAGGCAGACGGAGCTTGAGCAGAAGGGACTTCAGGTCGAGACCACGGTGAAGAACGGCTATCCCGCGGCCCACATAATCGACCTTGCCGCGGAGAGCGAAGGACGCCTGATAGTGATGTCGACACACGGCCGGTCCGGCCTGGGACGCTGGATAATGGGGAGCGTGGCCGACCGCGTTCTCAGGGCGTCCTTCAGCCCCGTGCTACTCATCCGGCCTCAGGAGTAGGCCGGCTAGAACGATTACACTTCCGAAGGGAGACCTTTACGTAATCAAATGTCCCTTCCCTCGCTTGCGGGGGAAGGTTAGAGCCTGCCCCGTACTTGATACGGGGATGGGGGCAGACAAGTGCTGTGTCCTTCACACGATTCACCCCCATCTCAATCTTCCCCCTTGAAGGGGGAAGACGTCTAATTCTCCGAAGGGCGCGCAGTGTCAGAGCACGCGCGTCCCATGATCGTCAAGGAGGCAAGAATGGACCTGGGTATTGAGGGCCGCGTGGCGCTGGTCACCGGCGGCAGCCGAGGACTTGGGCGGCAGGCGGCTCTGACACTGGGCAGAGAGGGATGCCGCGTATCAATATGCGGCCGCGGCGTCGAGGACCTGGACCAGGCCCTGGCGGAGATGAAGGGATTGGGATGCGACGTCCGGGGCACTCAGGCGGACGTGGCCACAGCCGAGGGCGCTGAGAAGTTCTTCGAGGAGTCGGTGGCGGCTTTCGGGCAGGTGGACATCCTGGTGAACAACGTCGGCGGCACCCGGGGCGGCCGCGACTTCGACACCACCACCGACCAGGACTGGTACGACACCCTTGACCTTAACCTCCTCTCCACCGTGCGGCTCACCCGGCTTGTGACGCCCGGTATGAAGGAGCGGCGATGGGGTCGCATAGTTAATATCGCCTCCATCTGGGGCAGGGAGTACGGCGGAGGGCTCAGCTACATGACAACCAAGGCGGCGGTAATTGCCTTCTCCAAGCACATCGCCCTGTCCCTGGCCCCCTACAACGTGCTGGTGAACACCGTCGCGCCGGGGTCGATACAGTTTCCGGGAGGAAGCTGGGACCGTTTCGTGAACTCCAACAGCCCGGAGGCGGTGGAGCAGTTCATAGAGCGGCAGCTACCGATGGGGAAGTTCGGCTGGCCGGAGCCGGTGGGAGAGATGGTAGCCTTCCTATGCTCGGAGCGGGCGGACCTGGTCACCGGCACGTCCATCACCGTCGATGGCGGGCAGTCCCGCTCATTGATTTAAGGGCGGTCTCACCTTCGAGCGCCCATGACGCAGAGCATCGCCCAAGCCCTTGAGACACTGAATCAGTCGGTCATAGACTGCCGGACGTGCCCGCGACTGGTGGAGCACAGGGAGCGGATGGCCCTGGAGAAGCGCGCCAGGTACCGCGACCAGGAGTATTGGGGCCGACCGCTCCCGTCCTTGGGAGACCCGGAAGCGCGGGCGCTGATTATCGGGCTGGCTCCGGCGGCCCACGGCGGGAACCGCACGGGCCGTATGTTCACCGGCGACAGCAGCGGGAACTGGCTCTTCGAGACGCTGTACAAGTTCGGCTTCGCCAGCTCGCCGACCTCCACGCGCCGGGACGACGGCCTTACCCTCAAGGACGCCTACGTCACGGCGGCGGTGCGATGCGCCCCGCCGGCCAACAAGCCATCCACGGAGGAGAAGACCGCCTGCCGCCCCTACCTACTGAGGGAGCTATCGCTGCTTGCGGATGTGAAGGTCGTGGTAGCGCTGGGGAAGATCGCCTTCGACAGCTACCTTTTGGCGCGGCGGGAACTGGGCCACAAAGCGGTGAGACCCGCGCCGCGCTTCTCCCACGGCGCGGAACACCGGCTGCCGGACGGCAGAGTCCTTGTGTCGTCCTACCACCCCAGCCAGCAGAACACCAACACCGGCAGGCTCACCCGCGAGATGTTCGAGGGCGTCTTTGCGAAGGTCAGGGAGCTTGTGGAGACCTAGCCGTAAAGCTGGTCCGTCTTGGCGGCCATAATGAAGTCGTTGCGGTGAAGCCCCCGTATCTTGTGGGTCCACCAGGTGACCGATACCCTGCCCCACTCCGTGACGATACGCGGATGGTGTCCCTCCTCCTCGGCAGCCTCGCCCACGCTGCTGCTGAAGGCCAGGGCGCCAGCGAAGTCGGGGAAGCTGAAGGTGCGCTTCAACCTCGGAATGGACTCCTCGTCCATCATCTCCCAATCAGCCACTTGGGGATGCAGCTCAGCGACCTCCTCATCGGTTACCAGGGGCGAATCCCTGCGACACGCCACGCACTTTTCACGCATAAGCATATTTTCACCTCCCTTCCTGTCCTGATAACAGCTTACTATCGCGGCCCCAGGCTTTCAAGGGGGCAGGATATAAGCAGTGACGACAGCGTCTTCCGTAGGGGCGGTTCGCGGAGCCTGTCTCATAAAGGGTGTGTATTTTCGGATGTGGGTGAAACGGGTTAGAATTGTGGCCAAGAATTGATTGATGGAGAGTTCAATGCCGCGTCGCCCACTGAACCGAGAGCAGCCGTGGTTGTTTCCTCCTACACTGGAGGAAGTTGTGCCCGAAGACCATCCGGTGCGGTTTGTGGCGGAGTTTGTGGACGCTTTGGAGCGTTCGGGATGGTCTGAGTTGGGAGTTGAGATAGATGGTGAGGCATTGGGAGCGCCATCGTACCATCCTCGCGGGCTGCTGAGCGTGTGGTTGTATGGGTTCATGACCGGCGTGCGCTCGTGCCGCAAGCTGGAGGCGGCCTGCCGAGACCAGATACCGTACCTTTGGCTGACAGCTTGGCAGCACCCGGACCACAATACCCTGTGGCGGTTCTACAGAGACCATCGTGGAGCGATGAGAAGGCTCTTTAAGCGAACGGTGCGCACGATGGTGGCCATGGGCTTGGTGGAGTTGGCGGTGCAGGCTGTGGATGGGACGAAGATAGCTGCCAATGCAGCGAAGGATAGGAGCTTTGATGCTGAAGGGTTGCAACGGTTGCTGAAGCGGGTGGACGCGGCGATCAGTGATCTTGAGGCGCAGAACGAGGCTGGGGAAGACGCTGTCTCTGTGCGTCTGCCGGAGGAGCTTGCCAAGAACAAGGCGCTGAGAGAACAGGTGCAGCAGGCAATGGAACAACTTGCAGGTGAAGAGGGACAGCAACGTATCAATCTTACCGATGGTGATGCGAGTCTGATGAAGGCTGGTGGAGGCATCGTGGCTGCTTACAATGCCCAAGCGATGGTCTCGCCACTGGAGCCGGGCGCCGGCGAAGGCACGGGGCTAGTCATCACCGCAGCGGAGGTGGTGTGTGAGGCCAACGACAGTGGTCAGTTGACTCCAATGCTGGAGCAAGCCGAGGAGATGATTGGAGACAGGGCGGAGGCAACGCTGGCCGATGCGGGCTATCACTCCGGCGCCAACCTGGAGTCGTGCGCCCAACGGGAACAACAGGTGATCATGCCGGAGTCGCAGCACAAGGCCCTTGAACACCCCTACCACAAGGACCGTTTTTGCTACGATGAGCAGATGGATAGCTACACCTGTCCCATGGGCCAGATACTGCGCTTCACCCGACTCAAGCGTACCAGGGGAACGCTCATGCGTCTGTACCGAGCCTCCGGAGCCGTCTGCCAGGTGTGTCCGGCCTTCGGGGTCTGCACCAAGGATGGGCGTCATGGGCGTGGGCTGGAGGTAGGTCCTCACGAAGCTGTCCTGCGTCGTCATCGGGTATGGATGTCTACTGAGGAGGCCAAAGAGGCGTACAAGCAGCGTAAGCAACTGCCAGAACCGGCTTTTGGGATCCTCAAAGAGCAACAGGGCGCTCGGCGGTTCTTGCTCCGTGGCATTGTCAATGTGTCGGCCGAATGGGTCTTGTTGGCCACGAGCTTCAACCTGCGCACCCTGTGGCGCGTATGGCGCGACCGGGGCAGACCCAGGTGGAACCAGAGATGGGCGCAGGCGGCGATAGCAGGGCCATGAGGGGGTGACCGACGACGGCCTAACCAACCATGTCTCCTAATCCGCGCCGCCTGCAAGATCGAATGACGGTCAAGACATCGCTCCGACTGTGACAACAGACTCGGACTTGGCACGACCGACTCACCAATAGTCACCAATTCATCATTCTGGGACAGGCTCCGCGAACCGCCCCTACATCCTTGTCGTTCTGAACGCAGAGAGGTATCAAGGACGATCAATCGGCACTATGATTAGGTTCAGATGCCTCGCGGAGTTCGTTTTTCCACTTTGGGAGAACTTGGGCCAACGAGAGCCGTCGCGCAATTGACTACCCGTCGCGGCTGTGCTATATTAGCCTCCTAAATCTGACGGCTAAGCAGCCTTTGCAGGGGGAAGCGCATACCTAGAGACTACCGCATTAACCAGCAAATACATTCTCGGGAGGTGCTGGTCGTTGACGACGACGGCGAGCAGCTTGGCACAATGCAAACCTCCGAGGCAATTCAGCTTGCCCAGGAAAAGGGACTGGATCTGGTGGAAGTTGCCCCCGCCGCGAAGCCCCCGGTATGCAGGCTGCTGGACTACGGAAAGTTCCGCTACCTACAGACCAAGAAGGAACGGGATGCCCGCAAGGGCCAAAAAACCAGTCTCTTGCGAGAGGTCAGGTTCCGCCCTCGCATCGGCGACCACGATATAGAGGCCAAGAAGCGCCAGGTGAAGAAGCTGCTGGATGAAGGAGCCAAGGTCAAGTTGACGGTGATGTTCAGAGGACGAGAGATAACCCACCAGGATATAGGCGTGGAACTCCTCCGGGGGATTGCAGAGGCATTTAAGGACGAGGCCAAGCCGGAGAAGACCCCCTCCCTGGAGGGACGTAGGTTGAGCATAATCATTGCGCCCACGGGCCAGCGCGCCAAGGTGGAGAAGGATCCCGAAGAGGTGGCGAATGCCTAAGCTGAAGACCCACAAGGGCGCCAAAGCCCGGTTTCACATCACAGGCACTGGCAGGATACTGCGCATGAAGGGCCACAGAAGCCACCTGCGTCGCAAGAAACCGGCCAGTGTGCATCGGCTGTACCATCGCAAGCTCGACACAAGCCCCGCCGATAGGCCGGGCATCAGGCGAGCCTTGCCATATATGTAACCGCTCGGAGTAATATAAGTGGCCAGAATCAAACGAGGCGTAACCACAAGGCACCGACACAAGAGGCTGCTCCAGATGACCAAGGGTCATCGCGGCGGCAGGCATAAGCTCTACAAGCAGGCCAATGAGTCCCTCATCAAGGCCCTGAGCCATGCCTATAGGCATCGCAAGGAGCGCAAGGGAGACTTTCGACGTCTCTGGATAACGCGCATCAACGCCGCCGCCCGTGAAAACGGCCTCTCCTACAGCCAGTTCATCTATGGACTTCACCAGTCCGGCGTGGAGGTGGACCGCAAGATCCTGGCGGATATAGCGGTCAGGGATTCGGAGACCTTTGCACAGTTGGCCTCCGCGGCTAAGGAAGGCCTACCGGCTGCGGCCGCTGCCTAGCTCTGCCGAAGAAGTCCGCGACCCGGTCGACGTACTCCAAAGGACGCGTGTTGTAGCCTTGGGCGTGTCGCGCGTCCGGCACTAGCCAGAGATCCTTGTCGCCCTCCGCCGCGTCGAACAGCCTGGCGGAGTGGGATGGATTCACCATCGTGTCCTCCGCGCCGTGAATGAACAGCAGCGGACACTCCACGTTCCTCACGGCCTCCAGCGGTCGCACCGATGAGAGGTCGACGCCGTACAGGAGACGGCCCATCAACACCATCCCCGGGAGGAAGGCCCTAGACATGCCGCTGCGCCTGGACGCCTCCTGCTGCACCATCTCCTTCAGACTGGCGAACGGGCTGTCGAGCACCAGACCGGCGAGGCCCCTCTCCTCGGAGGCGGTCATCAGGGTGATAACGGCGCCCAGAGAGAACCCCAACGCCCCTATGCGGTCCCTGGATATGCCTACAGACTCCAGGAAATCTATGGCGCCCTGCAGGTCGGTGCGCTCCTCATAGCCTACCGAAATCCTGCTGCCCTGGGAGTGGCCGTGCGCCCTCAGATCGAAGGTCAGGACGCCGATTCCCCTCCTTATGAGGTCCCTGGTCAGGCCAAGCATATTGACCGCGTTGTGGGCGCGGTTGCCTCCGCTGCCGTGGACCAGGATTACCCAGGAATCGGGATCGCCCTCCCATACGAGCCATCCCCTCAGCTCCAGTGACCCGCCTCTGTTTGTAAAGACCGCGTCTTCGTAGCGCAGACCCAGGCAGTCCGGTGTGGTCTCCGGATAAGTCCTGGGCGCCCGCGACATCTGGCCGGCCATGTATCCGGACAGCCCCATGTACGCGCCCGCGGCTGCCCCAACCAACAGCCCTAGTATCAGCATCCAGCCCTCGTTATCACCTGCATATGATACCATATCCCCACAGGGAGGCCCCCTGCATCCCTCCACGCGTCGGAAATGCCGACGCCTGTAGGAATACTATTCCATATCCGCTCATGGTGAGCTTGTCGAACCATACATATGAGCGGGTACGCTCACCATCGTCCGGCCTCCGCTCACTCCTTTCGACAGGCTCAGGGTGAGCGGAACCGGTATGTCGCAGAACCAGCGCACTATCGCAACGGCTCACACAAGGTGTTTGTAGCGCGAGTCGGTGACACGCTAGTATCTAAACCCGCCCAGGAATGCGCAAACCCCTCGCGCAGTTGAGCGCGACACACTCTGGACGCTATGATTAGACGAAGGAGGTGGTGTGAGGACTCTCATTAAGGACGCTCTCCGCGTGGGTCTTGTCGTCTTCATCTCCCTGGCGCTCCTGATGACGAGAGACACGCTGCAGCTGGGTCACGCCGTGCCGTACAAGTATTCGCTGGTGCAGTGGGAAGCGGAGAACTTCCTTGCCAAGTGGCTGCACGGACTGGGGTCTCTCCTTCCCGGCAACTCCCTGGATGAGCAGGAGAAGAGAGGCATGGTCCTGGAGTACTTCCGCCTGGGAGAGGAGGAGGAGAGGCTGGAGAGGAGAAGCAGAGAGCTCCTCCTGCCAATCCACGGAGAATCTCCTACGGCCCTGGAGGATTATTTAGAGGAGCTGATGCTCGTAAAGGAGGCCCGGGCGGAGATCAGGAACGAGGTTGAGGAGATTATGGAGGCGACTGTCGACGCAGCCATCGACGAAGAAGGGCTGTTTCCGGGAGGGCTAATTGGGGCTTTCGGTATTCACCTCCCCCCCGTGGACTTCCGGCTGGCCCCCTCCCCCAAGGCGCTCATCATATCGCGGCGCGACCGCATCGAGATCATCAAAGCAAGCCTGCTTGACCCCGACATCACGGTGGAGGAGATGGATGCCCTGGAGAGGCAGCTCCTGGCGGAGGATGACGTGTCGGCCCTTGTGGCAGGCACAGGCGGTGTGGCGACGTATCCCGCCGTCATAAACGCCAGGTACTCCCTTCATACAACCCTGAGAATAGCAGCCCACGAATGGCTGCACCATTACCTGTTCTTCCGTCCCCTGGGCCAGACCTACGGAAGCAACTCGGACATGACTGCCATCAACGAGACCGTGGCCAACATCTTCGGAAACGAGATAGGAGACCTGGTGTACCGGGAGTATGAAACGGCGGCCAGAGTTCCTGTATCGTTCAACACGCGCATTTTGCCACAGACGCAGCAGGATCCCTTCGACTTCCGCCGGGAGATGCGCGAGACGCGCCTGACTACGGAGGAGCTTCTGTCAGAGGGCAGGATTGAGGAGGCCGAGGCGTATATGGAGGGGCGGAGGCTGTTCCTAGTGGAGAACGGCCACTATATCCGCAAGCTCAACCAGGCCTATTTCGCCTTTCACGGCAACTACGCCGACAGTCCGGCTTCCGTCAGCCCCCTGTTCGATCAGTTGAGCCGGCTGCGGGCATCCAGCCCAACCCTGGGCGACTTCATCAGAGAGGTGGCCTCCGTCTCGTCCCAAGAGGAGTTCCTGGAGCTTTATGAGACGAAGGTGGGAGGAGAGAAAGCCGACGGGTGAGACGCAGGTCTCAGGCCTTTGTTTCCTCCTCTTCGGTCTCCTCCAGACGGATATATGTCCGCCTGGTTGGTGTATTGGACTTCTTCGGACGCTCCAGCAGGCTCAGGGCTGAGTCCAGGCAGCTCTTGAAAGCCATAAGCATTTCCTTGTTGGCCGTCTTCAGGTGCTCCTGGGTTTCCTGGGGAAGGAGTTTTATATTCTTGGGGCTGACACGCACCACGAAATCACCGGACTCGTAATCCACCTGAAGTATCTTTGCCATCTCTCACTCCTAGCTGCTCTTCGTTTTCGAATTCCTTTTTCGGGGTCTCGGAGACTTGTCCTCAAACTTCAGCTTCAGTGACGAGCCCTCCATCCGGGCAACCTTTACGGGGAGGTCCACCAGTATCCGCGGCAGGACTATGTTGCGGCGATGCTGCCCGGCCTGGATCACCAGCTCATCTCCATGCTGCATCAGGTTGATGTCCTCCCTGTCCATGAAGGGCAGATTGACGGTCATCACGTGCCCGTCGTCTTCCCGTGTCACGGTCTGGGTGGAGCCTTCGTAGAAAATGGCAGTGGGGTCGTCTTCTTCAAACAGGGACAGACCCATCTCCCTCAAGGGTTCCAGGCCAACCACCTCCCGGTCCAGGAGATGCGATACGCGGATTGGCAATGGGGCAAAGCCCTCTTCGATGAGCTGGAAGTATTTGGACTGAGAGTCCTTCCACATCTTGAAGAAACCGTCCTCTACGGAATCCGGCAACAGGCGGTTGCACACTATGAGGTCCGTGTAGTAGCCGTACAGGTTCAGATACGTAAAAGTGCGCTGGGTCTCCCGAATCACCATTTTCTCCGGGTTCATAACCAGCCGTACGGAGGATTGTTCCGGGTCGCCCAGGATGTCCCTCATCCTCTCCAGCCCGTGAAACAGGTCCTGAATTGAATCGAACACCTTCGGGTCCGGCACCGGGAGATTGAACAGGCCGCGGGCCATAGGCCCCAGAGCGGTGGCTACCCTCCGCTCGATGGGAAAGAGCTTGCGCATGTACCAGCGGGCCATCTCCGGGAAGCTCAGGAGTCTCAGGGTCTCTCCGGTGGGGGCGCAGTCGACTATAATGGTGTCGAACTGCCCGCTATCGTAGTGATGGGTGATATTGAGCAGGCCCACCATCTCCTCCATACCCGGCAGCACCGCCACCTCCTCTGCCACCACCTCGTCCATACCCTGCCACTGCATGAGGGCGGCAAGCCAGTCCTGCACAATGCTCCAGTGGGTCTGCATCTCCTTCAGGACGTCAATCTCCTGGCCCCAAAGGTTGTCGGCTATCGGGGTTGGCTCGGCTTCAAGCTCCATGTCAAAGGAGTCCGCCAGGCTATGAGCAACGTCGGTGCTCATCACCAGGGTCCTGTGCCCCATATCGGCGGCTCTGAGGGCAGTAGCGGCGGCTATGCTGGTCTTTCCTACGCCACCCTTGCCAGTGTATAGTATAATCCGCATGTTTTTCGGTTACCTCCTGTCGCCCATTATAGGCTCCGGTCACAAACAATCGCAAGCTAGCTAAAGAGGTGTCGAGCAATGACACAACAGAGGTCTCTTCTGGCGATATTCGCCCACCCGGACGACGAGTCCTATCCCGCCGCCGGGAGCCTTGCAAGCTACGCCGCTCAGGGCGTGGACGTGTACCTGATTTGCGCCACCAAGGGTGAGGCCGGCACCATCAGCGACCCGAAACTGGCCTACAGGGACGTGTTGGGAGCTGTGCGAGAGGAGGAGCTCAGGGAAGCCTGCCGCGCAATGGGAATTCACCAGCCGCACATCCTGGGGTACAGGGACTCAGGCATGGCGGGCACCAGGGACAATCGAGACCCCCAGTCCCTCAACATGGCGCGCTCGGAGGACGTGATAGGAAGGGTGGTGCACCTGATACGGCAGATCCGCCCGGACGTTATAGTTACCTACGACCAGGAGGACATATACGGACACCCGGACCACGTGGCCATGAGCAGGTACGCGGAGGCGGCCTTCCACGCGGCGGGCGACCCGGATATGTACCCTGACCAGATAAATCGGGGGGTAGAGCCTCACTCACCGCAGAGGCTGTTCTATGTTGCCATTCCCTACAGCAGGATAGAGGCCCTGGCCAAGACCATCCCCGAGGAGGACCAGCCGGAAGACGAGCCTGTCGACCCCGACGAGATCGGGACGCCGGACGATGCCGTAACGGTGGTGATGGACGTGGGACACATGTACGAGACCAAGCTGGAGGTGGTTGCCTGTCACCGCACCCAACACAAGCCCACGGACTTCTTCAACCGGCTGCCGGAGGAGGTCAGGCGAGAGTTCTTCTCCAAGGAGCACTTCTCCCAGGTATTGCCTCCACTGGATGCGGGCGTCAGGTACACGGACCTCTTCGAGGCCCTGGACAGCGGCTGACACGCTGGGAAGTAGCCGCCGCCTTATTGTAATCCAGCAGCACGCGGCGCGGATGCTCAACATGGGGATACACTCAGGAAGAAGCTACACAAGCTCTTCACGAGGCGGCAATCTTGATAGTAGAAGATATGCTGGCTAATGGGGAAGATGTCCCAATAGGTTCGTCCACGAACGCAGTTGAACGGTCACAACAGGATGACATTCTGGAGCTGTCCATCGGGATCCCTGAGAGGTTTCCGGGACATTCTCGACCGAGTTTCGGCGGCGTTTGACCAGCATACTTCCCTTTCATCTCTCTCGCTGGTGTCCGACATCTACCTGACTTTAATCACCCGAGGGATGCAAAACCAGAGCCCAGAGCGTACAATATAACGCGAAACGGCAGGAAGGGAACGAAGATGACTACTGAAGAGAGACTGACTCACCTGGAAGCTACTCAAAACATTGTGGCGAACATCCTGGAGAATGTAGGAACGATCCTCAATGCCCATGCCCAGGGATTTACAGACATAAACGAGAAGCTCGATAGCATCCTCACGACGCTCCAAGCGCACTCTGTAGACTTGGGCATTATCAAAGCCGTTGTCGCTCCAGAGGAGCAGAACGATGGGTGAGTGCAATGGTCGACAACAGAGCGGAACCTCTCCAAAACCCTGTCCAGCTTCCTGCTTTTAGCCGGGATAGCTGTTGGGAGTACCTCAAGAAAGAGGACAAGGACGCGGGCCCATAAGGCCCGCTTTTGCATTTGTATACAATTACCTATACTCGCAACTCAACCAGCGGGAATGAGGAAAAGGCCATGCAGAGGTTGAAAGTGGGCCGTGAGAGCGACTTCTTCGCCCATCCCCTAGCAGCCCGTCCGAGGATTATCTAACGGTGCATGCGGGTCAGCGACAATGGATCGCGACAACTAATTGTGCCGGTTGCCCCAGCCAGCCCCCAGATAGCTTTGCGAATAGCGCCGTGCTCATTACCTCGGCAAGAGTTCCTGATGCGTTGGGCTGGCCCACCGCCACGTGCTTTCCTGTGAAGATTGACCCCAAAGCGGAACAGTTTGAGCAGGTTGTGGCCCGTGCAGATCAGCTACCATTCGCCGTTCACCTTCTCCAGTCCCCGCAGCAGGAACTGCCGGAATCCCCGGCCCTGCTTGATCTGGCCGAATACCGGCTCCACAGTTTGCATCCGCAAAGCGTAGCGCTGCCGACCCCGCCTGGTCTGTAACTTCCGTCGCATCCGGTCCCTGGGAGACAGATGGATGGGTATGCGACCTCGGGGCGCGGGTGGCACAACCCGGCCGTGGCGGGTCTGCTCCGGCGCGACGAACGGGTCCACGCCCAGAGCATAAAGCTCGTCGACTGCCTTTGCCGAGTAGTAGCCGGCATCGGCGGATACTTCCCTGGGGACTGCGCCGACGTTGTCGATGGTCTCCTCCATCATCGCCGCAGCCTGTTGCTTATCCGAAGTCTGGTTGGTGGCCCGCGCCGCCACGATCACCTGGTGAGCGCTGTCCACCACCGCCTGACAGTTGTACCCTTGCAGAAAGTCCTTTCCTCCAGGTGCGGGGATGATGCGCGACTCGGTATCAGTGAAGTTGCGCTGGGCCTTGTCGTCGGGCACACCCGGGCGCTTACCACCTTCGGCCTCGGCCTGTTCGGCAGCCGCCTGCGCCTCGGCTTCCAGCGCCGCCATGGCTTCCCGTATCTTCTCCAACCGACCCTCTCGAAAGGCCAACTCCTCCGGCAACTCATCTCCACGCTTGTCTTTGCCGTACCGCCGGTCTTCCTCATCATCCGCTGCCTGAGCCTGTCGCAACAACTCCGCTACCTCCGCCGCCAACTGCGCTTCCCTCTCCTTCATGCGTCCATAACTCATCGCCTTATGCTTCGATGCGTTGGCCTTGACCTTCGTGCCGTCCAGCGACACGTGCCCCAGCTTCACCAGCCCCGCCTGCTGGCACAACGCCAGTACCTGTATGAACAGGCCCGACAGCGCATCCAGATTATCCTTGCGAAAGTCGGAGATGGTCCGGAAGTCCGGTGTGTTGTTCGCCGCCAACACCCTGAAGGCGATGTCCTCGTGGAGACGCCGGGCGATGCGCCGTGAGGACGCCACCCCCACGCAGTAGCCATACAGCAACGCCTTGACCATCATCCGTGGATGATACGGAGGCCCGCCACGCCGTTCCCGCTCGTAGCGAGCGGTGACCTCCGACATGTCCAACTGGTCCACCACGTCGGATATGAAGTAGGCCAGATGGTCGTCAGGCAGCCACTCCTGCAACGCCGCTGGCAACAGTAACTGCTGGTCGGGTTCGTAGGGAAGGTAGGTCTTGCTCATCAACAACTCCCCGCTACTGGACTGGCCCTATCATACACCCAACCACTCGCCAACCGTGTTTCTCGGACAGGCTGCTAGTGACCGGGACAGAGATCACGGACACCCTGAAGGTTGGGGACAGGATTCGCATCTCAGGGCACACACCTGGCCTTAAAATGGTGGTGGAGTTGATGCAGGTGGACAACACGCGCGCCTCCGAGGCCTCTGCGGGTCCGGCGCGGCAACAAGATTTAAGGTAACCGACTAAGAACCTGGTCAGCCCTTCGCTTCCCTCAGTTGACGCAGCAAGTTTGCCATCTCAATGGCCGTAAGGGCCGCCTCGTAGCCCTTGTTGCCCACTTTGCCTCCGGCCCTCTCCAGCGCCTGCTCCTCCGTGTCCGTGGTGAGAACGCCAAAGGCTATTGGCACGCCCGTCTCGCGAGAGGCGGCGGCAATGCCACGGGCCGCTTCTCCGGCCACAAAGTCGAAGTGGGAAGTCTCGCCACGTATGACTGCGCCCACGCACACCAAGGCGTCCCACCTCCCGCTCCTGGCCATTTCCGAAGCCGCAAGGGGCAGCTCGAAAGCGCCCGGGACCCATGAGACGTGAAGGTCGGTCTCCTCGAACCCGTGGGCCATCAGGCCCTCGCAGGCCCCCTCGACCAGCCTGGATGTGACAAATCGGTTGAAGCTGGAGGCTACTATTGCTATCTTCAGTCCGCTAGCGTCCAGCCCGCCTCTGGTGTGTAGCCCCGGGCCCTGCGGCTCCTCCTCGAAGGAAGGCCCCTTCAACCCTTGGCCTCTTCAATCCCCAGCAGGTGGCCCAGCTTGTCGCGCTTGGTCTCCATGTACTGCTCATTCTCGGCGTTCGTGGGCACAATGATGGGAACGCGCTCCACCAGATTGATGCCGTAGGACTCCAGTCCAATCACCTTCTTGGGGTTGTTGGTGAGCAGTCGCATATTCTTGATGCCCAAGTCAACCAGGATCTGAGCGCCGATGCCGTAGTGGCGCAGGTCCGGGCTGAAGCCAAGCTGGACGTTGGCCTCCACCGTATCCAGGCCACTGTCCTGGAGGGCGTAGGCCTTTATCTTGTTGTGCAGTCCAATGCCCCTGCCCTCCTGGCGCATGTAGAGGAAGACCCCTCGACCCTCTTCCGCAATGCGTTGAAGAGCCAGGTCTATTTGAGCGCCGCAGTCGCACCGCTGGCTGCCGAAGACGTCCCCGGTGAGGCACTCGCTGTGTACCCTGACCAGGTGCGGCTCCTCGTTGCTAACGTCGCCCATAACCAGGGCCAGGTGCTCCGCGGCGTCCACAGCGCTCTTGTATGCGACGGCGGTGAAATCGCCGTACCTGGTGGGCAGCCTCGCCTCCGCCACCCTGTCCACCATCGTCTCGTGTAGGCGCCGGTAGGCGATTATCTGGGCAACGCTGACTATCTTTATGCCGAAACGCTCGGTGAACGTCTCCAGCTGAGGCATCCGCGCCATAGTGCCGTCGTCCGCCATGACCTCACAGATAACGGCGGCGGGGTACAGACCCGCCAGCTTAGCCAGGTCCACCGACCCCTCCGTCTGGCCGGCTCGCACCAGGACTCCCCCCTCCTGATAGCGCAAGGGGAAGATGTGGCCCGGCCTCGCCAGGTCCTCCGGCTCGGTCATTGGGTCTATCATGGCCTGGATTGTAGCGGAGCGGTCGAAGGCGGAGATGCCGGTTGTGGCGCCCTTCCTCACGTCGATTGACACCGTAAAGGCGGTGGTGTTGCGGGAGGTGTTGTCGTCCACCATTATGGGCAGCTTGAGCTGCTCCAGGCGCTGGCCGATAATGGGGGCGCAGATAAGGCCGCGACCGTGAGTTGCCATGAAGTTGATGATCTCAGGCGTGACCTTCTCCGAGGCTACGGCAAGATCGCCCTCGTTCTCCCTGTCCTCGTCATCGACAATGATGACCATCTTCCCGTCCTGGAAGTCCTTTATTCCCTCTTCAACGCTAACTAGAGCCATTGTCGCCCCTCCCTATAGAAGATGGTTGATCTACAGACAGCCCGGCCCATGCCCGCCAAGTCATTGACGAGCCGCCAGCAGCTTCTCCGCGTACTTGGCCAGGATGTCCACCTCCAGGTTGACCACGTCCCCGGGCTTACGCACGCCCAGATTGGTATTGTCCTGTGTATATCTTACCACAGATACGGTGAAGGACGATTCGTCCCACTCCACCACAGTGAGGCTTATGCCGTCCACGGCTATAAAGCCCTTCTCCACAACGTACTTCATCACCTGCGGGGGAGCTTCAAACCGCATCATCAGGGCATCGCCTTCAGGGTCGGTGGAGACCAGGGATCCCGTAGCGTCCACGTGCCCCTGGGTTATGTGACCTCCCAATGGCGTACTAAGGGTTAGGGCCTGCTCAAGATTCACTGGCGCGCCGGGTGTCAGAAGCCCCAGGTTGGTGCGTCTCAGGGTCTCGGGCATAGTGTCCACCGAGAAGCTCCCTTCGTCCAGGGATGCCACCGTGAGACACGTCCCGTTGACGGCTATGCTGTCGCCCAACTTCAGGCCGTCCAGCGATGCCGCGGCTTCAATGATGAGGGAGGAGCCGCCGTTCTCCCTCGCTCTGCCGATTTCCTGCACGATACCGGTAAACATCCGACCTTACCTCACATATCCCGTCATTACGACGTCCTGTCCGATTACGTCCACCCTGGTCCGTTTGAGGCGCAGCGCTTCCTCCATAGTGGCCGCGCCCGCGCCGGCGACCGGCGTCGGCGACTCCCTTCCTCCAAGAACCACCGGCGCAATGTATGCTATGACCTTGTCCACCAGGCCCAGGTCGAACAGAGACCCCACCAGCCTACCCCCGCCCTCCACCATGAGGCTGGTTATCTCCTGCTCCCCCAGGACTTTCAGAAGGGCCTGGAGGTCAACGGAGCCGTCGGCGGCGGGTACGGGAACGACCTGCGCGCCCGCGGCGCACAGGCCGGCCTTGCTTTCCTCGGTGGCATTGGCGACGGCCACCATCACCGGGCCGGGCTCCCGAAACAGCTGGGAAGTCGGTGGGGTGCGAGCGGAGCTGTCGATCACTATGCGCAGGGGCTGTCTATCGGAGGTATTGCCGTCCATGTCACGCGCTGTCAGCCTGGGATCGTCGCTCAGGGCAGTCTCGATGCCGACGGCTACGGCGTCGACCTGCCCCCGCAGGACCCTGGCGTCGCAGCGGGCCTCCTCGGACGTGATCCACTTGGAATCGCCCGACACGGAGGCTATCTTGCCGTCGATGCTCATGGCGAACTTGGCTATCACAAAGGGCAGGCCTGTAGTGACAAACCTGACGTAGACCTCCGTCACTTCCACGGCCTCTTCCCACTCCTCCTCCAGGAAGGTCTCGACTCCGGCCTCTCTGAGCTCGGCCAGGCCCATGCCGTTAACCAGAGGGTTGGGGTCTACGAGGGCTGTGTGCACCTCGACAATGCCCGCCTGTATGATGTCCCTTGTGCACGGAGGCGTCCTTCCAAAGTGGCAGCACGGCTCCAGGGTGGTATACAATACGGCGCCCTTGGCCTGCTGCCCCGCCTGCCTCAGAGCTATGACCTCGGCATGGGCTTGGCCGCGGGGCATCGTACTGCCCTCCCCTACTATCCGGCCGTCCTTCACTATCACAGCGCCCACAGGAGGGTTGGGGCTGGAACGACCCAGGGCCTCTCGGGCCAGCTCTATGGCCCTTTTCATGTAGTCCATGCAGAATTCTAGTCCTTGCTAAAGTCCTTGAAAAAGCGGCTGGCTGTGGGCTCTACCTGCCCCTGGTACTTGCTGCCCAGAACCGGAGATCCGTACAGGTTGTCGGCCGGTGTGGTCAGCCTCAGGAAGGATATCTGGCCGATCTTCATCCGGTAGTAGAGGGTGACGGGCAGGTTGGCAACGTTGCTCAGCTCCAGGGTCAGGTGCCCGCTCCAGCCGGGGTCCACATAGCCGGCAGTGGAGTGAATGAGCAGGCCAATTCTTCCCAGGGAGCTCTTCCCCTCCAGCCTGGCCACCACGTCATCGGGCAGAGTGACGGACTCCAGCGTGCTGGCCAGTACGAACTCGCCCGGGTGCAGGATGAAGGGCGTGTCATCGGGTATCTCCTCAATCTCCGTAAGGTCAGGCAAGTCCTTCCGCACGTCTATGTAGGGCTGCCGTGTGTTGCGGAACACCAGCAGCTTGCGGTCCAGGTGCAGGTCCACGCTGGCGGGTTGAATGTCGGAAGGGTCCAGAGGCTCTATGACAATTCTTCCCTTCGCCAGCTCCTCCTTGATGGTGCGGTCGCTCAGGACCATATAACCCTCCTGCAAGTGATTACAGATTGGGGAAACTTAAGGGAATTCTAGCAGTCTCCGCCTACCCGCGCAATTGAGAGAGGCTCGGTGCTGAGACATGCGGCCAAGCGCGCGCCGCCAAGATGACAGCACAGGAACGGCAGGAAAGTGCTAAGAAAACAGCGACGGCTCGTTGCGCTCAGCGTAGTCCTTAAGCTGCAATTGCCAGCAACTCCTCCAGATCCCTAGTGAAATCGAAACTAAGTTGGATTGGATGCGAAGGATTCTGGTTTTGGTTGAAACTTTCCACGTCCATCTTTAGCTGATGGCAGTCGCCTACTATTTGCTGGCGCCTTTGTTGGAAGGCAACCCGCATATGGCTGCGGGAAGCCGTCCGAATGTCATCCCAAAGAACAAGCTGCTCTCCATCTTTCTCAATCCGTGCCGAATGTTTACTACGAACCCTTCGTCCCTGAGGATCAGTTATGTACTCACCACGAAGCGCACGGGAGACCTGTGCAGCGCATTGACTAACCAGAGCTCCTGGCTGTGGTTTCCATAGCTCTTGCGAGATGACCCACGCTGCGATCGCCCTGGAGCTTGCAGGCCAGGGCTGTCCATCTTCCCTGTAATAGCGAACTATCTTTTGTAATTTTTCGGTCGAAGACGCCATGCGTAGGTCTCCTAAGCAGAAGAGTATTAATTGGTTAATTGGGGCACAAAGTGCCCCCAGCCGTCTGTTAATGCAGCCCCAGCAACGAAATTGCGCACCGGCACAAGCAGTTTTCTAAAATTGGAGTAACCGATTTCCTCGCGGTGTTGCAGTTGACCCACCACGATTCCAGGGTGAACTCCAATTCGTGATGCGAACCCCTTAATCGACCTATACGAGTAAAGAGGGCCAGCGCGATCAATAAAATCTTCGAGTTCCTCTTGAGCAACCAATCTCCTGGCAGCACTAATATCGATTTGCTTTTCGTATTCTGGCTGGTCAGAAGTTCGTTCGCCTCTGTTTGTATCAATCGACGCGTTAGCATTGGCTAGACCATCTTGGTTTTTCACATGCTCTAACTCGTGCATCAGAGTGTGCCAAAAGTAATCTATACGGTCGTATCTCATCGAGATGGCAACCACTGGCTCATCGTCGGAGAGCCAGAAGCAGGCCCCATCAACTCGTGAACCCCGGAATGGCTCTACCACCAGTAAACGAATGCCAGCATCCGCTAACAGTCTTGCCGCGCGTCTAGTCTCCTCTGGGTCAGAGGTCAAGTTGCGAAGCTCTTCGACCAAAGCAGAGTAATGGTTTGGAGAGTAACTACTCACTGTCATTAGCTCGGCAATCTGCCTCGTTCGATATAGCCACACAGTTTGGGCTGGAGTTTCTGTGTGATAGGGAGTCGATTTCCTAGCCGCGTGAGCATAAAATGTCGGGGCAATATCCAAAGTGTCAGCACGTATGAATTCCATAAAGTGCTGTTCAAGGATATTGATGTTTTCCGAGGGTTCCAGCCAATGTCTTTTGATCATCTCCTTGATAGGTCCCAGCGAGTAAAGGCGAGCGCGCCTTTCTACAGAGTTGGTATCGCGTGTGCGGGCCTGTGATAGTCTATACATTGATTCCAAGTTCATCCAAAACTGCGGACTCGTACCAAAGGCCGCAGCAATGCCATTTGCTGTTTCTGGAGTTATGCCACGCTTGCCCATGATTATTTCGTTCACGAGCCGAAGCGGACGTCCCAAGATCTCAGCTAGGTCCTCTTGAGTCCACCCACGCTCCTCTATTTCTTCCCTGATGAATTCTCCAGGGGGAAACACTTCCGCAGGTATTTGTTCATTGTTCATAGTCTTTTCCTCGGCCATCAATGGTAGTCTTCGATGCCTACTATAACGACTGCCCTCAATTGGGACTCGCTTTTCAATGCAATGATCAACCTATATTGGTCATTGAGTCGCATTGAATGGAAGTTGGGATTTGTTCGCATTTTTTCGAAATGCAGTGACTTCATCGCATAGAATTCTCTCTCATCTGGTGCCGCTCGAATCATCTGCATTCGTTTCCGAAAGGCCTTTACGATCGCTGCTGGATAGCCTCCCGTTGCACGAGGATCGGTTTCCAATTGCTCAAGGCCTTTGTCGTCGAATTCAACTTCCATCTCACAACCAAAGCATACTTGCAATCTGTGAGACTGTCAAGAACCAGTTTTACACATTGTGTAAAACTGGTGTGTTCCATATAGCCCACTGAATCGCTACAGGTGGCTACCCACCCCCTTCCCTTTTCCACTCCTGCCTTGTGTGGTAGACTCTACGACCGAAGAGCTATGGAAACAACTCGAAAAAGCGTATTTTCAGGTATGCGCCCCTCTGGGCGGCTGCACAAGTTCTTCAACCCCGACAGGCTGGACGAGGTTCTCCGGGAGGGCGCGCGCCGCGCCCAGGCCATCGCCAGAGAGACCCTTGGCGAGGTCCGCGAAAAGATGGGAATCCTGGAGGCGGCGCTCTGAGTACAGGCTCCCATAGCAACCTGCCCATTTCCCGGAGCGGAGCGGACGCTCTGCAGGTGGCCTTGAGGGTGGCGGAGGAGGCCGGTGAAATGCTGCTTGAGAGATTCCACGGCGAGAAGCAGGTCTCCTACAAAGGTCGGGCCGACCTGGTGAGCGACGTGGACAAGCTGTCGGAGAGCCTGATCATTCAGGAGTTGAGCCGGGAGTATCCCGAAGCCGGGTTTCTGGCAGAGGAGTCGGAGCCTGTGAGCGGCAGCTCAGAGTACACCTGGATCATCGACCCCATAGACGGCACGCGGAACTACGTCCTCGGCATACCCTTCTTCTGTCTGGTCATCGCCCTGGCGAAGGGAGACGACGTCCTGCTGGGCCTGACCTACGACCCCGTACGCCGCGAGATGTTCCAGGCCGTCAAGGGCCAGGGGGCCTACGTCAACGGCAGCCCCATCAGCGTCTCGCCAAAGGGCAGGCTGGAGGACGCTCTGCTGAGCTACGACCTGGGCTACGTGGATGAGACCGCGTCAAGAGCCATCGAGCTGGTGCTCCACCTGTGGCCCAACATTCAGGGCACGCGGATGATGGGATCGGCGGCCCTGGGGCTGGCCTACGCCGCCTGTGGCAGAGTCGATATGTACTTCCACCACAACCTGTCCCCCTGGGACGTTGCCAGCGGGCTGCTGCTGGTAAAGGAAGCGGGAGGCATCATCACGGACAAGCGCGGCAACCCCGGCACCCTCTATTCCGAGGGCATCATAGCCTCCGGCGCTGAGCTTCACGCCGAGTTCATCCGCGCCACCGACGGACTCGCGTGGCGGCGGTGATCCGGGAGACCTCGCAATGCCTTACGTAAACGCCAACGGCCTCAGCCTCTACTACGAGACCTTCGGAGAATCCGACAGTCCTCCCGTGCTGCTCATCTCCGGCCTTGGCGGCGACCACCGCGGCTGGAGACCATTGGCCCGGTTCTTGCAGGACTCGTTCCAAGTAGTTGTCATCGACAACAGGGACAGCGGCCTGAGCCAGCGGGCGCAGACGCCCTACGCCATCCGGGATATGGCGGAGGACACCGTTGCAGTCCTGGGAGAGCTTAGCATAGCCAGAACCCACGTCGTGGGGTACTCGATGGGCGGCGCCATAGCCCAGGAGATCGCCATTGAGTTTCCGCACATTGTAGACCGCCTAACGCTCTTTGCCACCTACGACGCCGGAGACCCCAGGGGTTCGGCCCTGTTCAGGGGCTTCGCCGCCCTGAGGAGGGATTTGCCCCGAGACGAGTACATCAGACTCTCCATCCCCTGGGTGTACACCCACGCAGAGTACGAAGTGGAAGGCTTCATAGAGCAGCTAATCAGCGATGGCATGGTGGACGAACTCTACCAGGAGATCGACGCCTACGAGCGCCAGATGGAGGCCACTATAGCCTACCACTCCAGGGACAGGCTGCACCGCATCTCCTGCCCTACGCTGCTCATCTTTGGAGAGGATGACGTCATGACGCCAATGCGGTTCGCCAGATCGATGGTCAAGGGCATCGCAGGCTCGCGGCTGGTGATAATGGAGGGCACCGGCCACGCCGTCCGGCGCACCCGCGCGGCGGAGGTCGCCGGCCTCACACACGCCTTCCTCAGCAATGCCCAGTCGCCGGCCGGCACGGAACAGGTGTGAATACACCGTCGTTCCCGCTCACTTACGAGGTGTAATGGAATCCGGCTAGCTTTGCACGCGGACTTGTCATGGCCATGCAGATGGGCATCCAGGGGTGGCGTGTGGTTTGGACTCCCGATTTCTCGGGAGTGACATTGGTAGTGGTCCGCTCATGTCTTATCTGCCCGCGAGTGTCTGCAACGCCCCTTTGCTGGTATAATGTCAGCCAGTCGAGATACGGCGTACACGGAGGGTGTGTGCCTGGTTTGTGGCAGGATTGGTGGCACATCCGAGGCATGAAAGGAGGCTGATCGAAATGGCAGCAGCCGGACAACTGGAGTACGAAGTCGTAGAGGGTTGGGGCAAGCTACCCGAAGGCTGGCAGTGGGGGCAGGTGGGCGGCGT
Source organism: Dehalococcoidia bacterium (assembly GCA_965218945.1). Lineage (GTDB taxonomy): Bacteria > Chloroflexota > Dehalococcoidia > Lucifugimonadales > UBA2985 > DAOUJW01. The sequence goes on along the minus strand of OZ244718.1, from coordinate 197,227 downwards.
CGCCGTCGATTCCCACGACGAAGTCCACGTTTTCACACGCAGCGACCATCCCCTCATGGTGTTCGATACGGAGGGCAACTTCCTGCGTTCCTGGGGCGAGGGCGTTCTCCATGACGCGCACGGCATCTGCATAGGGCCGGACGACAGCATCTACCTGGTGGACCGCAGCCCCCAGGTGGCTATGAAGTTCACCCACGACGGCGAGCTCCTGTTCACAATGGGCAACCGCGACCAGCCGTCAGACACAGGCTACACGGACGATAACCGCACCGTCCTCTACGCCGGCCCTCCCTTTCATCACCCCACGGACCTCTCCCTGACGCCGGAGGGCGATATGTACATCTCCGACGGCTATCGCAATTGCCGGGTGCACAAGTTCTCCCAGGACGGTCAGCTTCTCGCTTCCTGGGGCGAGCCGGGCGACGGCCCGGGCCAGTTCCAGCTCGTACACAGCGTCTGGCAGCACAAGGACAGGCTTTATGTGGCAGACCGCCAGAACAACCGCCTCCAGGTATTCACACTGGACGGCAGACACCTGGCGATATGGCCCGGCTTCCTCCAGCCGTGCAAGATATTCATCGACAGCGACGACATCGTCTATGTGGCCGAGTTGGGGGACCGCGTGAGCGTCCTGGACCTCCAGGGCAACGTCCTCGCCCGGTGGGGCGACGAGCGCAGCCATGATCCCGGCCTGTTCTGGGGCCCCCACGGCATCTGGACCGACTCCAAAGGCGACCTGTACGTCGCCGAGGTGCTGGAGGGCCAGCGCGTGCAGAAGTTCAGGCGCAAGAGGTAGATTTCAACCAGCGAGAACTGGCGCGCATTTGTAAGCAGTTTTAAGCGCCCGCAAGCGCGCCAAGGCACTAGGCGGCAATTCAGGCGTAAATCCGCCCTAGGAGGGCGCGAAGCACAAGGAAGGGGGTAATTATGGACGCAGTGGAGGAGCAGCTTACAAAGAGCAGGGTTATAGCCGTCGTTGGCCTCTCGCCGAACCCGGAGAGGGACAGCCACGACGTCGCCAAATACCTGCAGGAGCAGGGCTACAGGATCATCCCGGTCAACCCGACGGCGGACGAGATTCTGGGTGAGAAGAGCTACCCGGACCTCAAGTCCATACCGGAGCCGGTGGACATGGTGGACGTCTTCAGGCGGTCGGATACCGTACCTCCCGTGGTGGACGAGGCCATAGAGATTGGCGCCAAGTACATCTGGATGCAGGACGGCGTGGAGCACGAGGAGGCGGCCAAGAAGGCCGAGGACGCCGGTGTCCAGGTCATAATGAACAATTGAACTATGCGAGAGCATCGCCGCCGGTTCGGCGGCCTGAACGCAGACCAGCGTCCACCCTACGCCTCAGCGTAGTAAGTAGAGGACGGAACTATAGCATAGAAACAAACGCACTGCCCGCCCGCGCTGATGTGTGGGCGGGCGGTAATTGTACAGGCGCTTTATATCCGCTCAAATGGTTCGACAAGCTCACCATGAGCGGAAAAGAGGCGGTCTTCCCAAGGGGAGCTAGCATTACCAGTGTATTTTGGTAGTGCCGATCGAAGACACACTTGGGCCGGTCTCCCGCTATGGGAGAGCGGCCTTGGGACGCCACTGTGTAACGGCCGACAGGAGCGCCGTCACCAGGACAATCCCCGCTCCTAGAGCCAAGGCTGCTTCTATTCCCTGTGTGTCGGCCAGTTGCCCGGCTATGGCAGGAGCAATTGCCGAGACAACCAGCGCCGAGCCAAAGACAAGGGATACCGTCGTGGCCTGAGCCCCCGGTTCCACCAGGTCCACCCCCGCCGCCAGCAGGATGGCCATGAGAGGGAACAGGAATGCGCCCATAACCAGGGCCACGGCTGCAAGGGGCCAGCCTCCGGGTACAGCGGTAAGCAGCAGGAAGCACACCCCAAGCACTGCCAGGCTTGGGGATAGGATGGCCTTACGCCCCAAGCGATCGGAGAAGTACCCCATAACAGGCTGAGATGCTATACCTCCCACGTTTGCAAGGAGCAGATAAAAGCCCACGGTGACACTGGAGACACCCAGGTCCTCACGCAGGTAGATTGGAAAGAAGGTCAAGAAGGTGCTCTGCCCGCCCACAAATCCGCCTGCAAAGGCGAGCACCAGCAGCAGCCTGCGATTGCGAAGGAGCCCCTTCAGGGAAGTCAAGTAGCTTTCCTGGTCCGTCACAGAGTTGGCCCTGGTCGGGATAGTCCGGAGTATCGCCCAGATGAGGATGCCGGCAATGACTCCCGGCGCCACACTGCCCCGGAGCACCATCTGCCAGCCCACTATGCCTATCAGCGCCCCGGCCAGAACGGGCCCCAATGTCTCCCCTACGCTTCCACCGGTGCCGTGAAGGGATATGGCAAATCCCCTGCGTGACTCGAACTCCTTGGAGAGTGAGGATATGGCGGCCGGGTGCCAGAAGGTTATGGCTACGTTGAAGAGGGCTGCGAAGATGAGCGCCGTCCAGAAAGTTGTGGACAGACCCAAAGCCAGGGCAAAGATGCCCAGAAAGATGATGGAAGCGCCCAGGATCTCGGCGCGGCGAGCGCTGAGCCGGTCTCCTGCGTAGCCCGCGGGGAGGTTTGCGATGCCCCCCAAGACGTTGCGGAAGGTGGACAGGATACCTATCTGGGAGTTGGTAAGCGCGAGGCCGGTCTTGATCTCAGGGAGCAGCACAAAGTAGGCTGCATTGAAGAGGTGTTTCAGGCCGTGCCCTGCCACTGCTACAACAAGCAGTGTGCGGCGCTGACCGGCTGTCAGCTCTTCATATTCCGATGCGGCGGCCCCTCTATCCTGCATTCACGGCCCTGCGTGTGGGTTCAAACCTAAAAGAGCCTCTCGACTGCCATGACAACAGCCGTTGCTGTGGCGATACCCGTTACCACAGTTCCGACCATCCATTTGATAAGCCAGGCCTCTTGGCGGGCGATTTCCACCTTCAACGCCTCCACGGCCACCTTCACCGACTCCACATCTACTTTTACTGACTCTACGTCCGGCTTGGTGGCCAGGTGCTCATAGGCGCCTTCGAGGCGGCTCAGCCGTTCTTCGCTTGTGGTCAAGCGTCCTTCTCCACTTGTGGTCTATCCATTTTGAGTCGGCTCTCTGCCGGGACGCAACAGGCAGACTACTGAGCGCTCTCTGCAGCGTCGAACTCGGCTTCCCGACGCTCCACTTCTTGCTGCCTTTCCAGCGGGACGCTGGCCATAGTGCCGCGCTCTATGTCTACCATGAACTCGGCAATCTCAATTCCCTGTCCCTCCAGCCCGACCAACTTCTCCCGGGACACCGATGCTTCAGTGTACAGGAACTTGTGCTCTCGTCCGCCCAGAAGCAGGTTCTCGGGCTTGATCACCACGCCATCGGTATCCGTGTCCACGTAGATCATGCTCATTCGCTGGTTGCGCGGTGCGTCCGGGTTGGTTACAGCAAGGGTGAGCACCACGTCGGGGGCCAGGATGCTGGTGATGTAGTCCTTGGTGCCGGTGATGATGTAGTCGTCTCCGTCCCTTACGGCCTCGGTTGTGTTGGCGCTGATGTCGGAGCCGTGGGTCCTTTCGTTGAAGGCGTGGCACATCGTGATCTCGCCCTGCAGCAGCGATTTCAGCAGCGTCGTCTTCTGCTCCTCGGTGCCGAACGTCCGCAGGGCCGCGGCGTGCATTATGGACACGTAGATGGGCGGGATTGACTGACGTGCAAGCTCCTTCTGGACTACCGATGCGTACGCAGCGGGCAGACCGGCTCCGCCGTACCTGCGGGGCCAACTGGGCGCGATCCATCCCATCGACCCCAGCTTGAGGCGGAACTCCACAACCCACTGCTTGACCTCGGGGGACAGCGGCTGCCCCCTCACGGGGGCCGGAATATCGTCCGGGATCACCGCGTTCGCTGACATCCAGTCTCTGACGTAGAGCCGGAATGTTTCCAGGGCCACTAAGGCCTCTATATGCTCGGTGGACTCCGATGGAGTTGTCATGACATCTTACCTCCCTATCCTCATCGGTGGGGAACCCTGAGCAACTCTACGGGATTATACGATTGCGAAGCGCCCTTTAGTCAAGCCACTCACCGATGGCACTGGTTCCAGTATACACCTCTCAGCAGGCGTGTGCTCGGCTAAATGGGCCGGAACTTGTACAGGGTCACCTCCGGCGTGACGTCCTCAAAGACGACCATCACGGGCATACCAACCCGCATATCGTCGGGCTCGCATCCCGTCATATGGCTCAGGATACGCGGGCCCTCGGCTAAATCCACCATCACGACGATGTACGGAGCGTCTTCCTGGAACCCTGGGCCTGGGCCGCGATGCACGACTGAGTATGAGTACACCGCCCCGGCGCCACTTACGGGCACCCACGTGGCCTGCACCGACGCGCACATGGGGCAGACATCCTTGGGGGTGAACCGGTATACCAGGCAGTTGTCGCAGCGCTGCAATCGCAACTCGTGCTGCTTGGTCCCCTCCCAGAAGGGTTCGGTCAGTATGGTTACCTCAGGTAGTGGCTTGTTGTACTGTGTCATGTCTACCCCCTGGCGAAAATGGCTGAGTACTGGCCCTGGAATGCGCCGCCGGTCCCGTGGACGTAGGCCAGCTCTACGTTGGGCACCTGGTGGTCCCCGGCCTCTCCCCGCAGCTGCCGCACAAGCTCGGTAACGGTGTACAGCCCGCAGGCGGCGCCGTGGCTGCCGGACAGGTAACCTCCGTCGGTGTTGGTGGGCAGGCGTCCTCCAATCTGTAGCGCGCCGCCCTCCGCGAATGGGCCGCCCTCGCCCTTCTCGCAGAAGCCGGCGTCCTCAAGCTCGATTATGACGTCTATAGAAAAGTGGTCTGAGATCCCAACGACCTGGATGTCCTCGCGGCGCACGCCCGCCTGTCCAAAGGCCGTGTTCGCCGACATTACGCCGCCAAAGGAGGTCAGGCTGGGAGCAGACATGGGGTCGTAAAAGGTGAATCCTTCGCCCCAGCCCAGCATAATCACCGGAGTCTTGCGCAGGGAGCGGGCCCGCTCCAGGGATGTCATAACTATAGCGCCGCCGCCGTTGTTGACAAGGCAGCAGTCGAACAGGTGCAGGGGGTCGGCTATGACGCGGGAGTTGATCACGTCCTCAACCGAAATCTCCCCACGCCCTCCCATCACGGAACCCGGGTTCAGTGTGGCGTGCTTCCGGTCAGCCACCGCAACCTCGGCCAGCTGCTCACTGGTGGTGCCGTAATCGTGCATGTGACGGCGGGCGGCCAGGGCGTAGTCCGAAGCCCTGGTGGTGCCCCAGATGTACTCGAAGGGACTCCCGGACGGTCCGCCGCCGCGTCGTGGCGCATTGGGGTGCACCGCTCCACCGGACGCCGTGGGGACGATGACCACGTCGGCGTAGCCGTGGGCGATGGCCATTGCGGCGATGCCCATGCCCGCGGAGGACGACGAAGCGCCGACTCCGGTCTGGGCGTGAAACCTCAGAGGAGCGCCGAAGGCGTCCGTGAAGTCACCCACAATGCCCGCGCCCTCAGGCCCGGCGCCTATGATGCCGTCGATCTCCCTCGCGGTCAGCCCTGCATCCTCCAGCGCTCCGTTAACAGCCTCAACGTAGAGGCTGCCGGTGGTGCGGTCCTGCAGACCTCCCTGCTCGGTCATGTAAACGCCCACAATTGCCGCTTGTCTCAAGTCGCTCATAGTCCCCTCCTGATGACTCTATTACGCCCTGAGCATCCCTTACCCAAGTATTCAGGGGCTTACTATCCTCATTCAATTCGCAGTTTTAGCACTGTTGAGAAAGTCCTCAGCCTTGTTCACGAAGAGCCTCACATCATGGAGGTTAGCCTCAACGGAAATCCTGTCGAGCCAACCCTCATAGAAGTTGGCGTGCAGGACATTTGCCGCGTTGAACCCGTGCCGCAGTTCCTGATCCTCTGCCTCCAAAGCCAACCGGCCCAGAACGTTAAAGAGCCGCCTGTGACTGTCGTGCTCCCAACCACGCTCTTGGGCAACCGCCTTGACCATCTGCGCCGCTGCTCCCCACCCCTTCTCCGAGGCCTGAAGCAAGTCTCCCTCTTCAAGCTCACAGAAGGCTTTTTCCAGGAAAATCTTGCTCTGGTCCCTATATGTAGTGTCCTGTAGCACCGTCTCCTCCAGTGTGGTTTGCCAGCACTTGGGGTACATAGTAGCACAGCAATTGCTCACTGGTCATCCCTGCAGAGGAAGCGGGTTATGTGAGAAGTGGCTGTGTTCTTGGCGGGGATACGTATCGGGAATATAATAGGCTATGCCTTGGGAGGTAGAGTACACGGAAGAATTCCGGGAGTGGTGGATAGAACTTACACCCCGCCAGCGGGACGCCATTGAATCGAAGGTAGATATGTTAAGTCGGCGTGGCCCCGATCTGGACTATCCCCATACGTCGGCTATTCGCGGGTCGAGGCATAGTCATATGCCGGAGCTCAGAGTCCAGAGTGGAGGAAGGCAGATAAGAATCTTCTATGCAATGGACCCGAGACGTACTTCTATCTTACTCATTGGTGGGGACAAGACCGGAAATGACAGGTTCTACGAAGAGTACGCGCCCATTGCGGACAGACCCTACGACGAGTACCTTGAGGAACTGAGAATGGAGGGACTAATCTGATGGCCGGACACCGACCCTTCAGAGAACTGACTAAGAACCATTCCCCAGAGCACAAGCGCCGCATTGAGGAGACGGTGGCTGAAATGGAGGCAGCGATGGTTGTCCTCATGAAGCTCAAAGACGCCTTCCCCGACCTCTACGTGGAGAATGAGTCGAACCTGTCCTTTGGATTTGGGAAATGCGGCTACAGGGGCGCGACGCTGTATTTTCGTAAAAACTACTCGGCAACGAACCAGGCGCGCATCCACTCCGGTCGTGTCAAGAACTTCCCCAACGGGGACCGGCTGCGGGACTACCTGGTCAAGCACAAGGCGCCGGTGAACCCGTCGGTATCACACCCGGACTACATCATAGGGCCGGAGCACGTGGATGCGGTGATAGCTATACTAAAAGAAGGGCTTGCCCGCGGAACCACCACGTAAAGGGGGTAAAGTTGCGGCAGGCGAGACTCCAGAGAACATCGCACCGGAGGTCACAGGTTGAGACGATACAACGTACTTATAGCGATAGTCGGAATAGCTGCTCTGCTGGTGGCTGTAGCCGGCTGCGACACTAGCGCTCCGGTGGCCACGGACGACGGAGACTCCGATGCGACGACGGCATCAAGTTCAGGCATATGGGTTACTGGGCAGGCAAGCGTTAACGCTGAGCCGGACCTGGTACTGCTGACCGTCGGTGTGGAGACTACGGGCGAGACTGTGGCTGAGGCGCGGGCTGAAGCAGCAGCAGCTATGGACGCGGTCGTAGAGGCCGTCAAGGCTCACGGACTTGAGGACCGGGACGTGCAGACTCAGTCCTTCAACATATGGCCTCAGTACGAGTACCCGGAGGTAATTAGCGGTGAGATGACCACCAGGAAGCAGGTGCTTGTCGGGTATACGGTGAGCAATCTGGCCAGAATCAAGGTGCGCAACGTGGATGGTGTGGGGGCAGTCATAGACGGCGCGGCCGAGGCGGGCGGCGATGCGACGCGCATCCACGGCATCGACTTCACCATTGAGGACCCAAAGCCGTTTATGACCCAGCTCCGCGAGGAGGCGGTAGCCGACGCTATGGCCAAGGCCGAACACCTGGCAAGCCTGGCGGGCGTGGAGCTTGGCGATCTGGTCTTCCTCGGCGAGACGGGCGCCGTTCCACCATCGGGGTCCGGCTTCCCTGAGGCGGCGTTTATGGCCAGAGCGGACGCATTTTCGACGTCCATAAGCGGCGGCGAACTGGAGTTGAGGCTGAGCGTGCAGGCGACCTACTCCATCCGATAGGGAGATTGCAGGCGGTTCTCCCCTTCTGAAATGGCGCTTACACACCGGAAGTTGGGAGGCTGGCGACCCGGAGGGGATTTGAACCCCTGCTCTCCGCCTTGACAGGGCGGCGTGTTAAACCAAGCTACACCACCGGGCCGAGTTTGAAAGAACTACGCCAAAGGGCGTAAGAGGCCAGGATAAGGTCTTTCCCGTCTCCTTACCGGAAGCCGACGGCCTCCGCTCCTAGAAGCTTCACCCAACGCCGTGGAATCCCACGGTCACGAAGTCCCCTTCAACGATGACCGGGGTAGTACGGTCGCCTCCGGTCAGTCGCTCCACCTCCGCCCAAGCATCCGGGCTAACGCTGAGGTCGATCTCCTTGAACTCGATCTCGTTCTGAACCAGCTCGTCCCTGGCAGCAGACGAGTAGCTGCAGTCGGGATGAGTGTAGATTACAACTGTGTCGTTCACGGGAGAAGACCTCCTGGGATGTTCCTTACCTGTCCAATATTCTAACCCAGGCGGCTGCAATTTGCAAAGGGAGGCGGCAGCGGTCTATCTGGCAGTCCTGGCTATGGCCACAACGATGACCAGAACCAGCAACAGTAGGAAAATCCACCAAGGCACTCCGCCTCTCATGGCAGCCGAACGATTCCACCGACGAGCGCGTCTTCGTCTCCTGCGCGAACTCATGGCCCATGTTCCTCAATCGCGTTTCAATATGGTACCCGGGCGCGGTTTGCCAGTACATCGCCCATCGTAACCGAAACTCGCGGCCTGGGGATATAAAAAGGCTTGAAATAGCGTACTTATAGTGATAGACTTCCAAATTGATGTTTCAAGCAATGAGAACGACAAAGATATTCGCGGGTCTGCTCCTCGTGGCCCTTGTGCTGGTTGCAGCGTGTGACCCCGAGCCAACGCCCACTTCTATTCCGACGGATTCACCCACGGCTGTTCCAACGGCTACCTCTGTGCCGACTCCTGTGCCGACAGACACGCCTATGCCTACGCCAACGCCTACTCCCGCGCCGACGAATACACCCACGCCCACTCCCGTGCCGACGAATACACCCACGCCTACTTCCGCTCCGACGGAGACACCGACGCCTACTCCCGCGCCGACGGAAACACCGACACCTACTCCCGCGCCGACGGCCACATCAACGCCTATTCCGGCGCCTACGGGCACCCCCACACCGGTGCCAGTTCCTCCTGGTCAGGTCCCTCCCCTATTCACTGACTTTTCAGGGAGTGTAACGGTGGGAGGTCAACCCGCGCCGAACGACCTGCAGCTTCAGGCAAGAGTAAGGTGGTGGCATTCGGATACCGTCGAGACGTTCAACGGAAGGTACTCCGCCCTGAGCGTGGCTCCTAACGACCTGGCGTTGCACGGAGGGACTGTTACCTTCCACATAATACAAAACGGCGTAGCCGTTAGCCAGGCGGCGGAGACGACCACCTACAGCAGCAGAAACCTGACACCGGTGATCCTGAACCTCACCTTCCCGTAGTCGTTGCAGGCTTGACACGCGCTGTCGTCTGCCGTCTATCGTCCTAGCTCCAGACCCGCCCAGCCTCTTCTCCAGTCTCGGCTTTGACACTCGGGGACGTTTGCGTTACCCAACATCGTCACTCTCGCGCAGTCGAGAGTCCATGCCCCCACTTGGATTCACGCACGGAGCTTGGCCCCGTACGCTGTAACGGCGACGGGACATACCCGTCGCACGATTCAGGACGGGCGCCCAGCGGTGTAATTGGTGCGTGATCTCCCGCCTCCACTTTGTTCGACTCCTACCTATGTCCTTGCCTCTTCCACGTGGAAGACTATTTGCCGCACCCTGATGACATCCGCTTCTTGCTCAAGGCGCACAGCCGTTCTATCATTTCGCCATCGCTAGAGCAGGAGGCACATGAATCATGGCATTGACCATAACGGAAGCGGCAAAGCTCTCCAACGATGTCCTGGTCACGGGAGTAATTGAGACCATCGTCAACGAGAGCCCTATATTGCAGTCACTCCCCTTCATCGAGATTGTGGGCAACGGGCTCACCTACAACCAGGAGAATGCCGCACCAACGGTGTCCTTCTATGAAGTGGGAGACACCTGGGCGGAGTCCACTCCCACCTTCACCCAGCAGACGGCCACCCTGAAGATCCTGGGCGGCGACGCAGACGTGGACAACTTCCTGAAGGCCACCCGGTCGAACCTCCAGGACCTGGAGGCGGCCGTGGTACAGCTCAAGGCCAAGGCGGTGCAGCAGAAGTTCGACGACACCTTCATCAACGGAGACACAACCGGCGACTCCAAGTCCTTCGACGGAATCGAGAAGCTGGCTGCTGCGGGGCAGACGGTGTCCATGGGGACAAACGGCGCAACTCTCACACTGGACAAGCTGGACGAGGTCATTGACAAGGTGAAGGCGGGCAAGCCTCACATGCTCCTCATGAGCCGCCGCAGCCGTCGCAAGCTATCCTCGCTGTCCAGAGCGGCGGGAAGCGGTGTGCTGGAAACCGACCGCAACCAGTTCGGGCAGATGGCGCAGTACTACGACGGCGTTCCCATCGGAGTGAACGACTGGATATCCGACGACAAGTCGGTGGGCACAAGCACCGATTGCTCCACCATCTACGCCGTCCAGTACGGAGAGGGGGCAATCGTCGGGCTTACAGGCCCCGGAGGTCTCCAGGTGGAACGCGTGGGGTCTCTGGAGGTCAAGGACGCCACCAGGACGCGGGTGAAGTGGTACGTGTCCGTCGCCGTATTCAACTCCCTGAAGCTGTCGAAGCTCACCGGCGTAAGGGACTAGGAGAGGAGAATTCCAATGGACCTGTCCGAGATGAGGACGCGGGTGCGGCAGGACCTCCGTGACGTGGACGCCGCGGACTATCGCTGGAGCGACGCCGAGCTGGACCGCCACATTGAGCACGGGGTGAGGGATCTGAGCCTGGCCGTCCCTCAGGAGGCCAAGGCTACCCTCACCCCCTCGGCCGGCAGCCGCGAGCTGTCTATCGCCTCTCTTGAGGACCTGGTGTCCATTGAGGCCGTGGAGTATCCCGCAGACGAGTACCCGCCGGTCTACGCGCCCTTCAGCGTCTGGGGCGACACCCTGATCCTGCTGGTGGATAGCGCCCCAACAGGAGAGGAGAGTGTGTACGTCTACTACGGGAAACTTCACAAGCTGGACGCCAACTCCTCCACCATACCATCGTCCCTGGAGGAGCTGGTGGCCATAGGCACGGAGGGTTACGCCGCCCTGGAGTGGTCCAGCTTTGCCACCAACCGCGTCAACGTAGGCGGAGCGGAGGTGTGGCGGCACTACCAGGCCTGGGGCAGAGAGAGGCTGGACTCCTTTCTCAAGGGCCTGGCCAACCACCGGAGCCGCCTTAGAACGCGGCATCTTTACAGCGCGCCGTAGCCGGGCTACAGCCGGACGGCCAACCTGGGCCGGCGGTAGGCGACGGGGCCGTCTTCCTATGCGTACCCTGACCTCGACACTGCGCGCCGCCCAGGAAGAGGCGAGCGGAACACCCCACGTCAGTGTGGAAGCGCTGGACCACATCGCCGGGGCGCCCCGCCCCACCCTCACCCGGCTGTACGCAGGCCGGGAGTCGGACTTCTACCACGACGCCACCTGCCCGGCGGACGGCTCCCTGGTCAGGGCGAGGGTGACCCCCGAGAGCGGCAGTCTTTACGTCCAGAGGGTAGCCGACCCCGGCCCATCCGGCACCTTCTCCTCCTGGACTCTCATCAATGTCGTGTCAAACGCGTCCAGCATCTCTCTGGTGAGCCGTGGAGCAACCGTGAACCTCTTCTACGTCAACGCCTCTCGCAGGAACCTGTTCCGCAGGGAGAGCACGGACTACGGCGCCACGTGGAACTCTCCCGTGCACGTTGTCTACCCGCAACTGAGCGGCATCGCCTGGCTGGCGGCCGCCTTCAGCGACATCGGCGGCCTGGTCCTGTTCTTCGCCTCCACCAACCATGATGTATACGTCACCAGGAAGACGGGGACTTCCTGGAGCGCTCCCTCTTTATGGCCCCATAACGTGGCGTCCATAACTGGTATGAGCTGCTTGTACCACAACGACTGGAACCTGGTGATCACGGGAACAGAGCAGTCCACCAACGACGCCAAGGTGTGGACGTGCGTATACGGCGCCGGCGGCGATCAGGCCACCAACACCTGGTCGCCTCTGCGCGAGGTGAACACCTCCAAGGCGAACTCCCTGACCACCTTTCACTTCCCTTCCATGGTCAGGCCGGACGTCTTCCGAATGGTCTGCACGGAGAAGTCCATGGGATCTCCCGCTTTCGAGCGCCCTGTTCGCTCCCACAGCCTGACCGGCTCCTCCTTCTCCGACAGCTTGTGGCGTGATCCCGTCCCCTCCGACTTCTCTCCGGCCTATGGCGTGGCCCTGGCTGCTACCGGAGATGATCTATGGCTGTCCACTCCCTCCGGGGTCTGGCGCGGCCCTCTCACAAACACCATCCGGGATCTGACCGACGACGTCCTGGAGGTAACACTGCGGGAGGGCCCGGAGAGTGGGGAGGCAGTTGTGGTGCTGCGAAACGACGACGGCCGCTACAGCAGCGTTGGCGCCGAATCCCACCCATCCCTTAGCCACGGGGCGGAGCTGCGCATCTCCCCGGGCTACCTCACTCCGGCGGGACGCGAGACTTCTCACTGGTCGGCCTATTGGATAGAGTCGTGGGAACACCGCTCATCGCCGGGCAACTCTCTCTTCGTGATCTTCGCTCAGAACGCATGGCGTCTCCTGGAAGCGTGGAGGGCCAGGCGGCAGTACACTTGGGACATAGGCTCAACCAGCGTGGCCGGCATCCTGGAGTTCGTCCTGGCCAGGGCGGGACTGGAAACGGACGCATCCCGGGCCAGCAGCGACGCCGGCGCTCTCCGGCCCGCTTTCACGATTCACCCTGGAGAGAGCTGGGCCGGCGCGGTGAAGAGGCTGCTGGACAGGCTGCCGGATGTCCTGGTCTTCCGCGGCCACCGCGGCTATCTGATACATCCACAGCCCTCGGACGCCGCCGACTACCGCTACGGAGCGGGCCATCCCGTACTCCGTGGTCGATACGCCTCGAAGGCCCAGACCTACAACCGCGTTCAGGCCTTTGGAGGCGCGTACGTGGGCGAGGCCTTCGCGTGGGATGAGGTGGACCGGCTCTTCGACCGCGTGCTTCAGATACACGACCTGAACCTGGACACGCAGCAGAAGGCCCAGGATAGGGCGGAGGCCGCGCTGCGGGAGCAGCTGCTGGCATCGTTGGACGGAGAGGTCGTCGTACCACCCAACCTGGGCCAGGAGCTGTACGACGTGATAGAGGTGACGGACAAAAGCGCGGGCCTCCTGGCCGAGAGACGCCGCGTGTTGGGGTTGAGCCTCGATTACTCCCGCGGCCCCAAGCCGGAGTACAGGCATACGCTCCGGCTGGGTGGAGTGTAGGACCGCGTCAACGGAGGAACAGGAATGGAGATAAGAAGGGGCTTCGTCAGGAGCTTCGACCGCAATAGCTACACCGCAAGCGTGCAGATAGCCGGGAGCCTGGCAACGTGGCTTCACGGCGTGCCGGTGGCCCGAAACATATCCACTTCAAGGATGAGGGCCGGCAGCAAGTGCGCGGTCATCCTCTTTGACTCCACCAACCCCCTGGACGCGGTGGTCACGGCCGTGTGGACGTAGGAACACGGAGTTGTCGCTCCCGTGTAGAGAGACCTTTGAATAACCTTAAGTCCCTTCCCCCGCAAGCGGGGGAAGGTCAGGATGGGGGCAAACAAGCGGTGTGTCCACACACGATTCACCCCCATCTCAATCTTCCCCCTCGAGGGGGAAGAGGCTCTGCGTCCCGACAAATGAGTTACGCAAAGGTCTCTCTGCACGGGAGCGACGATGAGACGTTATGCCCGTAGAGCCTGCCCAGTTCCCCGATCGGAGTCGGGGACAGGACTTGATACGGGGACGGGCATCCAAGTGAGCGGAGGGGTTTGTACGGGCAAGACGAACGCCTCGACCCCTACCGGCTTCTTGACAGATGTGGTTCAATATTAGAGATGTATAGCCCCTGTTTTGCTTATGCGAAACAGGGTCGGATGAGACTTTCAATAGGAGTCTATAGATGAGAAATGGGAATTCACATATCTCGGTAGTCGCGCTGTCCGCTCATTCCCCGTGGCGCAGTAGTTGGATCGGGCGCATAATCCTCGCCGCGCTGCTCATTGCGGTCTCCGCCCTTGCCCTTATGCCGGACCGTACCTCCGCTCACCACACCCCGAACACGACGTACGAAACCCACTGCCAGAGCTCAGATGATAACGGAATCCTGTTGCCCGACCTCGCGACCAGCGCCTTCATAAGCGATTGTATCGCACTGCTCAAGGCAGCAGAAAAGCTAACTGTAGGCGACGATACTAACGTAAACTGGCTGGAAAGAGACCCACTGCCACTACTAACGCACTCTATGGGTGAGAATTTTTGGAATGGAGTCTCGATTGAGCAAGTCGGCGAGGCCCCCAACCAGGAGTACAGGATCACCCGGGTTGATCTTTCCATGCAGGACTTGAGCGGAGAGCTTGCGCCGGAGTGGGCCGAGTTGACCGCATTGACATCCCTGGACCTCTCAGACAACCGGCTGAGTGGGACAGTTCCACGTGACGTCTGGACTCTCTTTGATGGTCTGGAAACCCTCAGCCTTGATGACAACAAAGACCTGCTGCCCTCGCCTCCCCTGAACCTGTCGGCAGAATTGAACCCTGTACGTGAAGGGAACGACGCCGGCAAGTCGGCTATCTCGGTATCATTCGACAACATCTGGTACGCCCTGGACGTACGGAAGCACGAGTACCGGTACAACATCGACGGAGGGCAATGGGTAACGAGCGACACCAGTGACAGCGATGGCTGGAGGCTCATTGACACAGGCTGCACTGATGCCGCCGATGCCCCGGAGCTCTGCCAGAAAACTCCCGTCGATGACGAAACGCGAGTCGTTGAGACACTCGACGAACTAATCCTCAATCGAGCGGACGCCTACGTCTTCCAGGTGCGCGCCGTCAAGGAGACACCGTATGACAGCGATGAAGATGGAGATACTGACGCTGATGATACACCTGCGGTCACAAGGAGCGAGGTATCCCAGATAAACCTGGTGGGACTCCAGACTCTGACGGAGGGATTCGAGTTTCCCCTTGAGTTGGACACGGGCATTAGCTACACCGCGGGCGCCCGGGAAACACAGACGGATGCACAGGATGGTATTCTCAAGGTGGCGCAGGTTGCGGGCGAACTTAGATTCACGCCCAATGAGGCTGCTGAATCTGTGTACCTTACCCTTATTCAGACCCCCAGTGATGTCACTGATTCCGAAGGCACGGTCATCGGCCAAGCCGGCGGCGCGCATAAGATCACGTTGGAAATCAAGCCTGCGTCCAGCGCGCCCACGAATGTCGACATACCCAGCCGGTCGATCCTGAGGGATGGGCAGCCCACTCGCGTGGACCTGGCCCGCCATTTCCGGGGTGAAGACCTGACCTACACCGCTGAGTCCTCCAGGCCGAACTTCGCCACCGTTGAAATCGACCAGGAGACACGGGAGCTGGTGATAACCACTCTGCGGGCAGGCGTGACGGTCATAACAGTGAAAGCCACAAACCCTGACAGGGGATGGGCCTCCGATACCTTCAGGTTGACGGTCGTGTCGCCCAACAATCCGCCTGAGGTGGTAGGCAGCGTGCCGGACCAGACGCTGTTCCTGGACGACGCTGGTACGCAGCTGTACATGACCTCGTACTTCCGCGACGAGGACGGCGACATACTGCGCTTCATGCCACAATCGTCCAACCCAAGGGTGGTGACGGCATCTTCGTCAGGCAACGCCATAACTTTCAACGTCATCGACCTTGGCGAAGTGAGGATGACGGTGCTCGCTGAGGACCCGGAGGGAGCGACGGCCTTTGTCACATTCACGGTGACGGTGCTGCCCCCCAACAACGCTCCGGAGGCCGTGGGCGAGATTCCGGCCCAGACGCTCCGGGTGGGCGAACCCGCACTGGCGCTGAACCTTGCCCCCTACTTCACGGACGCCGACGGAGACCTACTGACCTTTACGGCGGGGACGGCTGACGGGTCCATACTAACGGTGGATATTGCGGGCAGCGTTGTAACCATGACGGGGGTGGCGGCAGGAGAGACTACAATGACCGTTACGGCCACCGATACAAGCGGCGAATCCGCCATGCAAGAGGTTGCGGTAACAGCGCTGCCGGCCAACAGGCCGCCGGAGGCCGTGGGATCCATTGGTCGCCAGCTGTTGGTGGAGGGAGGCAGTCCAGTGAATATAGATGTGGCAGAGTACTTCACCGATCCCGATGGCGACGAACTCACCTACACGGCTGCATCGTCCAACAACGGTGCGGTGCGGGCCGAGATTGCCGACGAGAGCAGCACGCTGGCGCTTACACCCCTTGTACCTGTGGAGGGAGTAACCGTGACTGTGGTAGCGATGGATGGCGATGGGGAGTGGGCCGCGCAGATATTCATGGTGACTGTGGCAGCGGCGTCCAGGCCTTCAATCCCAACCCCGACGGTCCTGCCAGGGCCGGAGGCCACGCCGACCCCTACGCAGATGCCTGCGCCGACATCAAGTCCTGAGTCGCCGGCAAGCCCCGAGCCAACGTCAGGGCCTGAGGCCACGGCGACGCCTCCGCCGGACGAGGGCGGCGGGTTCCCGGTGGGGCTGTTCTTCGTGTTCCTGCTGCTGGTGGCAGGTGCAGGTGCGGCGGTGTTCATTATCCGGCGGCGCAGCATGAGCCCGCCGGCAGAACCGGGCTAGGCAACTATAGGCCCCTCCGGCCAGTGGATCGACGTTAATAATACAGGGGCGGTTCGCAAACCGCCCCTGTGAAATCCCATCGTCATTCCCGCCCCCGTATCGCGGTACGGGGCAGGCCCCGAGCGGGAATCCAGGGGCGCCGGGGGATGGACTCCCCTCTACAGAGACCTTTGCATAACTCTGGTATCTTCCCCAAAGATGCGCGTTTCACTGTCATTCTGAGCGCAGCGCAGCGGAGTGAAGAATCCAAAGCCTTTGCCTGCAAAGCTACGTTGTCCTGAATGTAACGCCTTGGAGTCCCGTCCCCGTATCGGAGTACGGGGCAAGCTTCACGGGAATGACGGGAGTATGGGGCTGCGGCACAAGTTACGCAAAGGTCTCTGCAGACGGGAATCCAGAGCAGATCGCTGTGCCAGTGAAATGCCTCTGGATTCCTGCCTTCGCAGGAATGGTCGGGGGTCCCGTCATATTGGCAGAGGCGTCGGGCGTACAGTCCCTCTTGCGCCATCGCCCTTGAAGCTGGCGGGCCTCTTTGCTACACTTGGCCTATCTCCCTTTGGAACGGTACGTAATCATGACTTCTCCCAGACTCAGCCATGACGAAGTTCAGCACATGGCCCTTCTCTGCCGAGTGGGGTTGAGCGAGGAAGACATCGAAAGGTTCCGCCATCAGCTGTCGGACATCCTGGAGAACTTCCAGGTGCTCGATCAGGTGGATACCAGCGATGTTCCCCCTACCGGCCACTCGGTGACCCTCCAGAACGTGATGCGCGAGGACGAGCCCATCGCTCCCTTTCCCAAGGAGGACACGCTGGCCAACGCTCCGCTGAGAGAGGACGACTTCTTCCGCGTCAAGGCGGTGCTGGAATAATGGCCGACGGCCTCTTCAACTTCACACTCCACGAGGCCCGCGAGCTTCTGGAAAGTCGCCAGGTCTCCTCTCAAGAGCTTACACAGGCTGCTTTGGGACGAATCGAGGAAGTGGACTCAAGGGTCGGCGCTTTCGTCACCGTTACTGGCGAGGCCGCCCTCGACCAGGCGCGGCAAGCCGACGAGGCCATAACCCAGGGTCGGGGAGCGCCACTGACGGGCATTCCGATGCAGGTCAAGGACAATATGTGCACCCGCGGCGTTCCCACCACCTGCTCCTCTCGTATGCTGGAGAGTTTCGTTCCCCCGTACAACGCAACCGTGGTCGAGAGGCTGCAGGCCCAGCGAGCGGTGGTTGTGGGCAAGGGGAACATGGATGAGTTCGCGATGGGATCCTCCACGGAGAACTCAGCCTTCTTCCCAACTCACAATCCCTGGGACCTGGAGCGGGTGCCCGGTGGCAGCAGCGGCGGTCCGGCGGCAGCGGTGGCCTCCGGGGAGTGCTTCTACGCCCTTGGCTCAGACACCGGAGGCAGCATCCGACAGCCCGCCGCCCTGTGCGGCATCGTCGGGATGAAGCCAACCTACGGCTTGGTGAGCCGCTACGGGCTGGTGGCCTTCGCCAGCTCCCTGGACCAGATCGGCCCTATGACCAGGGACGTCACCGACTGCGCCCTGGTGCTCAACGCCATCGCCGGCCACGACCCCAAGGACTCCACATCCATACCGCGACAGGCCCCGGACTACACAGCGTCCCTGAAGGCCGACGTCAAGGGCATGAGGGTGGGCGTTCCCAAAGAGTACTTCGGCGAGGGTATCGACGGCGAAGTGGCGGACACCCTTCGGAAGGCCCTGGCGCAGATGGAGGAGCTTGGCGCGACGGTGGAGGAGACCTCACTGCCGCACACAATGTACGCCCTGGCCGTGTACTACATCCTGGCGCCCTCTGAGGCGTCGGCCAACCTGGCGCGCTACGACGGCGTGAAGTACGGCTACTCCAGCCAGAACGCCGGCAGCATGTGGGAGGCAATGGAGCAGACCAAGCAGCACGGCTTTGGCCCGGAGGTGAAGCGCCGCATAATGCTGGGCACCTACGCCCTCTCCGCGGGGTACTACGACGCCTACTACCTGAAAGCGCAGAAGGTGCGCACGCTCATCAGCCGCGAGTTCCAGGAGGCGTTCCAGAAGTACGATATCCTGGTGACATCGGTCTCGCCGACTACTGCCTTCAAGCTGGGCGAGAAGGTGGAGGACCCGGTGCAGATGTACCTGAGCGACATCTGCACGATTCCGGTCAACATCGCCGGTATACCCGCGATGTCCGTTCCCGCCGGGTTTGTCGACGGCCTACCCGTGGGGATGCAGATTATGGGCAGACCCCTGGGTGAGGAGACGATACTCCGCGCCGCCTACGCCTATGAGCAGGCGACGGAGTGGCACAAGATGAGGCCGGCGCTGTGAAAGACGCAGATAACAACTCACAAAAGGCAGTAGAGTGATGCAAGAAGCAATGAAGGACATCCTTGCAACCCTGGAGCAGAACGCCCGGGCCACGCCGGAGGAGATCTCAGAGATGACGGGGCAGACGCCGGAGGAGGTGAGGGAGATCATCGCCGGGGCGGAGCGGGACAAGACTATAGTCAAGTACAAGACCCTGGTGAACTGGGAGTCGCTGGGTGAAGAGGTGGTGATGGCCCACGTGGAGGTGCGCGTCGCTCCTCAGCGCGACGTCGGCTTCGACAGCGTGGCTCAGAGGATAGCACGCTTCCCGGAGGTGCGCTCCCTGTACCTGATGTCGGGGGACTACGACCTTTCAGTCCTTCTGGTTGGCCGCTCCATGAACGAGGTCGGCAACTTCGTCGCACAGAAGCTGGCGGCCCTGGAGGAGGTGCACGGCACGTCCACCCACTTCCTCCTCAAGCGCTTTAAGGAGGACGGGGAAATCCTGGACGGAGAGGACGGGGTCAGGCGTCTTCCACTGGCGCCTTAGGAGCATACCTTGAGCTACTATCACGAAGATAAGGGCGCGGCGTCGATGATTTCCCGCAGGGTGAAGAGCCTGTCCCCCTCCGGGATTCGCAAGTTCTTCGACCTGCTGACCACCATGGACGACGTCATCTCCCTGGGAGTCGGCGAGCCGGACTTCGTCACACCCTGGCGAATCCGGGAGGCCGCCATCTACTCCATCGAAAAAGGCTACACCATGTACACCTCCAACTATGGCCTGATGGAGCTGCGCCAGGAGATAAGCGGGTACATGAGCAAGCGCGCCGGTCTGAGCTACGACCCCGCGAACCAGGTGCTGGTCACGGTGGGCGTGAGCCAGGCGCTGGATCTGGCAATGCGCGCCATCCTCGACCCGGGAGACGAGGTCATCATCCCGGAGCCGACGTATGTATCCTACATGCCCTGCGTCACCCTGGCCGGGGGCGTTCCCGTCACGGTGCCCACCCACATGGAGAACGGCTTCAGGGTGCGTCCCGAGGACATTGAGGCCAGAGTCACCGGCAGGACCAAGGCCATTCTCATAGGCTACCCCAACAACCCCACCGGAGCCGTAATGTCCCGACAGGAGTTGGATGAGATAGCGGACATCGCGCGGAGGCGCGACCTGATTGTGGTCTCGGACGAGATATACGAGCGTCTGGTGTACGGCACGGAGCACACCTGCTTTGCTTCGCTGCCGGACATGGCTGAACGTACCATCCACCTGAGCGGCTTCTCCAAGTCCTACGCCATGACTGGCTGGCGCATCGGGTACGCCTGCAGCCGCCCGGAGATCATTGAGGCGATGATGAAGGTGCACCAGTACACGATGATGTGCGCGCCCATTCAGGGCCAGATGGCGGCCATAGAGGCGCTGCGCTCCGGGGATAGGGCTGTGGAGGAGACCCGCGAGGAGTACAACCGCCGTCGACACCTGATGGTGCGCGGCCTGAACCGGCTGGGCCTTAGCTGTCTGGAGCCGCAGGGCGCATTCTACACCTTCCCGTCCATCAAGAGCCTGGACATGTCCTCCGAGGAGTTTGCGGAGCGTCTGCTGATGGAGGAGAAGGTGGCGCTGGTCCCGGGATCGGCCTTCGGTCCCAGCGGCGAGGGGCACGTTCGGTGCTGCTACGCCGTCGCCACGGACGAGATAGAGGAAGCCCTGGTGAGAATAGGACGATTTGTAGGGAGGGTTAGAAGTGGTTAGCGAGCCGTCGTGGGAAAGCCTGCTTGAGGGGACGCCGGTCCCCATAGAATACAAGGGAGTTGCGCCCTGGAGGCTGCCGGAGGCCACCGGAGGATCGGGTATCCTGGTGCGCACCAATCTGGGGCCGATTCGCTGCATGTACCATCGGGCGGAGGGCGCCACCCAGGGCATCATCTGGGTATCGGGCGCAGCAGGTGGGTTCAGCGGAGGCGGCGGTCTCTACCCCATCCTATCCGACGAGCTTATAGAGGACGGGGTGTCGTCTCTACGACTGAGCTACAGGAAGCCCAACAACTTCCTGCACTGTATGATGGACGTCCTGGCGGGTGTGTCCTTCCTTCAGGACAAGGGCCACGATAGGGTGGCGCTGGTGGGACACTCCTTCGGCGGGGCCGTGGTCGTAGCGGCCGCTCCCCTGAGCGAAGCGGTGGTAACGGTGGTGGGCCTCGCCAGCCAGACCTACGGCGCGCAGTTCGCCCATCTGGTAACCCCAAGGCCCCTGCTGTTGGTGCACGGCGAGGAGGACACCAGGCTGGGGCCGCACTGCTCCAAGCTTATAAACGACATTGCGGAGGAGCCCAAGAAGCTGGTCCTCTATCCAGGCGCCGGCCACGGTCTCCGCGAGTGCCGGGACGAGCTTTACCCCCTTCTCAAGACGTGGCTGCTGGAAAAGCTGGGAGGGGATCAGGAAGCCTAGCCTTCCGTCCAGAGTAGCCCGTGGTCTGTGGCGCGGAGCGTCGTACACGCGTACAATAGAGGCGCAATGGAAAGCGTGAACATACTCGTGGGTTGGGCGCTGCCGACGGAGCTTATGGAGCGCATCGGCGCGCTGGATCCGCGCGTCCGGTTGCTAAACGACACAAACCAAAACCTGCCAAGACCCGCCGTCTGGCCTCCCTTTCCCTTCCCGGACGAGCTTCTGCCCCTGGTGCCGGAGGCGCAGGTGATCCTCACCTCTCGATTGCCCGCCAACCTGCAACAGACCGCTCCGCATCTACGCTGGGTGCAGCTCATCAGCGCCGGCGCAGACGTGGCCGTGAGAGATGGGCTGGAGCGCAGCTCGCTTGTGTTCACCACCGCCAGCGGCATTCACGCCGTCCCCATATCGGAGTGGGCGTTGGGCAGCATGATTGCCCTTGCCAAAGAGTTCCCAGCGGCCATCCGCGCCCAGGATGGCGGGGACTACTGGAAATTCATCGGCGGGGAGCTTGCGGGACGCACGGCCGGTATCCTTGGGCTTGGCAAGATAGGCTCCAGGGTGGCGAGGCTGTGCCGCGCGCTGGACATGCGCGTGCTGGCGATGCGCAGGTCGGTAGCGGAGCCGGTCGCAGACCAGGGCGACGTCGATCTGCTGCTGCCACCCAGTGACCTGCCGCGTATGCTGCGGGAGAGCGACTTCCTCATCATCTGTCTTCCAGGAACGCCTGAGACCCTTGGCCTTGTGGGGGAGGAGCAGATCCGGCAGATGAAGCGCGGCAGCTACATCCTGAACGTGGGCCGCGGCGGCATCGTGGACGAGGTCGCCCTTGTTAGCGCCCTGCGAGACGGACACCTGGCGGGAGCGGCCCTGGACGTCTTCGCCCGCGAGCCTCTGCCACCGGACAGCCCCCTGTGGAGCGAGCCGCGGCTTCTGATGACTGCCCACGTCGCCGGCAACTCCCTGCTCTACGAGGAGCGGGCCACCGACCTCTTCCTGGAGAATCTGCGCCGCTACCTTGACGGCCAAGACCTGCTCAACGTGTACGACCCCGACAGGGGCTACTAGCGAGCTCTCAAACGGATACAATGAGGCTTGCTGAGTAGGGCGAATCATGCGCATTTCACGAATACCCCGGAGACGCTTGCTTGTATGGTTGATTCTGGCCGCGCTGATGCTCGCGTTAGCCGCGTGGACGGTGATTTGCGTCCGTGAGCCTGCCGCCGACTCACGGCCACAGCCGTCGATAACTACTGAGGACTCACTGGCAACTGCCGTCGCATTTAATAAGGCATGGGCAGCTGCAACGCCCACCGCAACAGCTACACCGGATGTAGTGGACCGCCCTTCCATAGTCTTCTGCACGCCTCCAAACCGTGAGCCGATAGACGACACGCCGCACTTCCTTCATTGGACGCCTGACGGCTCCCAGCTCATCTTCGACCATTCGGATACAATCTGGGCCGTCGATAGCCAGGGCACTCGTGTAGAAGCCGTGGTTGACGCCGATCCTGAAGACCAGGAAGCAAATTACCCGTCCGTTTACGAATTCTACGCCGACCTGGCGCCGGACGGCTCGCGAATAGTCTACTCCACCTGCGAGTATCCCCTTGATGTCTCAACTTCGGGACACTCCGGAGAAAGCAGCCTCTATGAAATCGCCACAGTCGATCTTGCCGGCGGAGGACGGCAGCGACTGACGGAAAGCCAGGGATTCGATGGCTACCCCGTGTGGTCGCCGGACGGCAAGACAATCGCCTTCATTCGAGGCGGCGGGCCCGACGGTGATACGTGGATCTACCTCCTCGGGGACAGTTCAGTGGCGAGCAGGTGGTGGCTGGGAGACCCGGATGTTGCAGCCGGTCGGTTCCCCCCGGCTTGGTCGCCAAATGGCGAGTCCCTGGCCTTGATTGGGTACGAGTCCACACCCGGTGGTCGCCAGTCGTGCTTGTACACGGGCCAAGCAATCGGCCCAGAATTGGTCCAATTTCGGACAACCAGGTCAGCAGTGTTCAGGGTAACGGAAGCCACCGGCCCTCCCTCGTGGTCTCCCGACGGGCAGCACATCGCCTTCACGAGGAGTGGCGGGGAGGATGCGGGAATCTACGTGGTCCGTCCCAACGGTTCGGATCCTCAACTCATCGTGGACGGGACCAGCGAGGGGCCACTCTGGCCACTTGACGCAACGGGACTCTGGGAGAATGTGAGTATGTTCAGAGGAAGTCCGGTCTGGTCTCCCGATGGCAGGAGTCTGCTATTCATCACCAGGGAGATTACCCCCAATCCTCTTGAGGATTCAGTCGGCTTCGTGCCCAGCCGCGTCTTCACAGTCGGTCTGGAAGGCGGTGAAGTTGTCAAATTGGACTTTCCTCTTCCGGATTTCCTGCGAGTGACGGCTGCTGCCTGGTCGCCGGATGGGTCGAGGTCAGCCGTATCAGGGGACATTCGCCAGTTCCCATGGGGTGAATACGAGGCAAGGAGGGTGATTCTCACGGCCGACCCGGACGGAGGGAACATGCGTATCCTTGCAGCCGGAGATACCGTCCTGTCCCTGGTCAGTGGACATTATGATGAGTCCGTTGGAGGCCTGTTTGAATGGAACTCGCCTGATCCTGGAATCCCCGTTGACACTGCACCGTGCTCCGAAGGACTCGTGGTCCTGAATCCCGATGAGAATCCCGGGCTTGTTCAGGACTGCGAGACGCTGCTGGCCATACGGGATACCCTTGCCGGGAGAGTTGACCTTGGATGGAGCAGGCAGGTCTCAATTGGCGAGTGGGAAGGAATCACCATAGGTGGTGAGCCTTTACGAGTGCGAAAACTGGGGCTGAGTGTACGGGGCTTGACTGGCGCCCTTTCTCCTGAGCTTGGTCTGCTGTCCGGGTTGGTGGAACTGGGCCTTTCTGGAAACTGGCTGAGCGGCCAAATACCCCCTGAACTTGGAAACCACACGGAGCTTGAGAGCTTGGATCTCAGTTCTAACTTCCTGAGCGGCAATATTCCGCCGGAATTGGGGTCTCTTGGGAATCTCCGTACCTTGGACCTTCATGGCAACGTCCTATCCGGCTCGATACCATCTGAGTTGGGATCCCTGTCCAGCTTGGAGGAGCTGTATCTCTCCGGTAACCGATTGGAAGACCCCATTCCGCCAGAGTTGGGAATGCTAAAGCGCCTGTTCAGTCTTACCTTGGGTCGGAACAGACTTAGTGGGATAATCCCTACAGAGATGTTCGGGCTCATCAGGTTAACCTCGCTGGATCTATGGGACACCAATCTGACGGGCTGTTTTGCCGCTGAGTTTCCGGAGATTCCGGAAGAGCAAAGCGTTCTGGAGGGGTGCTAAGCCCAGAAAGGTACTACAGAAGAGAGCGTATGGGACAAAGTGAACCTGCGAAACGTGTACGACTCCGACAGGGGCTACTAGTGGGGATCTTGAGATATAATCCGAAGATGAAAATCGCCGGGCTAGCGCTGGTGTGCCTGCTGTCGGCAGTGTTCGTGCTTGCGTCTTGCGGCGATGGCGAGCAGCAGCCGGCAGC
Organism: Dehalococcoidia bacterium; assembly: GCA_965218945.1. Taxonomy (GTDB): domain Bacteria; phylum Chloroflexota; class Dehalococcoidia; order Lucifugimonadales; family UBA2985; genus DAOUJW01. The sequence continues at coordinate 172,214 of OZ244718.1, read as the reverse complement.
TGCCGTGGAGTGGGGATACGACGGGCCGGGCGCGCCGGAAAACTGGGCTTACCTGTCTGAAGAATACGCTACCTGCACCAACGGCCAGCAGCAGTCGCCTGTGGATATCACCGGGTACGAAAAGGCCGACATCAATCCTATTTCGTTTTTGTATGGCGGCAACGCGGCGGCAGTACGCAACGACGGCAGGTTTGTGCACATTGACTACGCGCCAGGCAGCATGTTGAGTGTCGACAAACAGATCTTCGAGCTGAAAACGGCGCACCTTCATTCACCCTCGGAACATTGGATAGACGGCGTGAGTTTCGCGGCGGAGCTGCACCTGGTCCATGCCGGCGTCGACGGTCTCTTGGTAGCGGTGGCGCTTTTGTTTAAGATGGGCGCGCCCAGCGCCGCAGTGGAAGCGATACTCGACGACGCCCCGGCTGCCGGCAGTACCGTCAGCGCCGGCACTACACTCAACGCCGGCGGTTACGCGCCGGACGAACTCGGCTATTATCAGTACGACGGCTCGAAGACGACACCCCCGTGCCAGGAACCGGTTACCTGGTTTGTGATGCGGGAGCCAAAGACTATCTCCCAAGAACAGGTCAATAGACTGTTGGCACTGAGCGATGGTCCCAACAATCGTCCTGTCCAGCCCACAGGCAACCGCGTGGTAAAAGTCGGCGGCTGAGCTAGCGCAAGAGACTCAGGTTATGGACGGGGTAGGGCGAGTTTTGGGAGACTGCATTCACGGCTTTCTTTGACCAAGCCGGCGCGCAACCCTACCTGGACTTCTTCCAGGCCTCCAGGATGATTGGGTCTCTGGGAAAGGCCAGGGGAGGCAGCTCGTCCAGGAGGAAGAACCCCAACTCCGAGACCTCGGGCCCGGCCTTGGCTTCGCCGCCGATCTCCTTTGCATTGAAGGCCGCAAGCACCACAGGATGGCCCTCCTCGGAGAAGATGCCCAGAAGGCCGGTGATGTCCACCTGCAGCCCCGTCTCCTCAAGCACCTCCCTGGCCGCCGCCTTCTCTACAACCTCGCCCCGGTCGACGTATCCGCCTGGCAGGCTCCACAGGCCGATGCCCGGCTGGATGGCGCGCCGCACCATGAGCACCCTATCGTCGCGCTCCACCACCACCGTCGCGGCCAGCTTGGGGTCGTAGTAGATGACCCTGCCGCAATCCGGGCATCGGGGCCTCTGCGCGCCGTTGACCTCTCGCATCTCCAGGCGCGCGCTGCACCTGGGGCAGAACCGTGCTTCCTCCATCATAACAGGTGGAAGATACCACATTATCCGTCCCGTTGCACAACCCGCCCGTATCCCCGGGCGAAGCTCAAGGGGTTGCGTTCGCCTTGCTGCAAAGGGTATAAATAGACAGGCAATTTATACCCTTTGCAGCCCCCCTTTGACTGAAGGAGCAGGAGGTATCAGATGAAGATAGGCTTCTACAACGACTTTCGACCGTGCATACTGAAGGAAAACGGCGTGGTGGACATCAGCGGGGAGGTGCATCAGCTACAGGGCGGCTCTCCGCAGCTTACCCTGGAGAACATCATCGTCAACTTCCAGTTTCTGAGGCCCAGGCTGGAGAGGCTGGCGGAGCAGGGCACGACAATCCCGTTGAGCGATGTGCGACTGCGGCCGCCCGTCCCGCGGCCGGGCAAGGTGCTCTGCGGCCGGGGCAACTTCATGGAGGGCATCCCCGTCGAGCCGGTGCGTCCGCTGGCGACCTTCTTCAAGTCGCCCGACGCGGTCATTGGGCCGGGGGACACCATCGTGCTTCCATCCTTCCGGCCGGTCATCTTCCACCACGAGGCGGAGCTGGCCTTTGTGATAGGAAAGGCGGCCTCCAACGTGCCGGTGGCGCAGGCCCTGGACCACATCTTCGGGTACACAACCTCGGTGGACGTTTCGGCCAGGGCGCCTGTGGAGGGAGAGGCCACGCTGCCCGGTGAGTACGGCAAGTCCTTCGACACCTTCCTGCCCATTGGCCCGGCCATAACCACCGCCGACGAGATAAGCGACCCCAACAACCTGAACGTCAAGTACAGGGTCAACGGGGACCTACGCCAGGACTACAACACCGGCGACATGGAGCACAGCGTCGCCTACCTCATAGCAGCCCTCTCGGCCAACATGACGCTGAAGCCGGGCGACCTCATCCTGTGCGGCACCAACCACCAGGGTCTGGGCCCGCTCCAGGACGGCGACGTGGGTGAGATAGAGATCGATGGCGTAGGTCGCAGCCATAACAATGTGGTCGACTCAATGAAGCGCACGTGGACCCGGGCGGTTGATCCCACGACGGGCACGCGCATCCGGGAGCGGCGGGAGTCGCTGATGGGCAACCCCACGACGGGCACCTGGCCCCTGACGCCGCCTTCTTCGTAAGCGAAAGGATGAAGGCACGATGGGTACTTTCAGCATTGAGATAGGCATAGGCGACCCCGACCGCGGGCGTTGGAAGACCCTTGACGCTCTGGTGGACACGGGCGCGTTCGTTACGGCGGCGCCGGCGTCGGTCCTGCGTGAACTGGGAGTTCAGCCCTCAATGCGCCGTTCCTTCGAGTCCGCTCACGGCGAGGTCAGGGAGATGGACGTTGGGCAGACTTGGGTGCGGGTGCAAGGCGAGGAGGTCATCACCCTGATCCTGTTCAACGACGAGGGCACGATGCCCCTGCTGGGAGCGTTGACCCTTGAGACCTTGTTCATGGGAGTGGATCCGGCGCGCCAGAGGCTGGTTTCCGTACATGGACTGATGTGATGGCGCGGGTTGGGTACGCAGGCAAGAGACTGATACAATAAGCCTTTTCCAAGCGAAAGGATGAAGTAGTATGCGCGCAATACGTGTTCATATCTCCGGCGATGACCGCAGACTCATGATGGAGGACGTGCCCACGCCGGAGCCGCGGCCTGACCAGGTCCTGGTCCGGACCTCAGCCACCAGTGTGAACAGGGCCGACCTGGGTAGAGGTCCCGTGGGCGGGGCCGCCTCCGGCGAGCCATTCATCCCGGGCCTTGATGTCGGCGGTATCATTGAGGCCGTCGGCTCAGAGGTAAGCGGCTGGAAGGTGGGCGATCCCGTAATCGCACTGGCCCGAAGCGCCTACGCGGAGTTCGTGCCGGCCCGCGCCGTACTCGCCTACAGGCCGCCTGCAGGAATGAGCATATTGGACGCGGCCTCTATCCCCTGCGCGGTTCTCACGGCCTGGTACGGCCTCAAGAAGTTGGGGAGAATGCAGCCTGGCGAGACGGTCGTGGTCCACGCCGCCGGAAGCGGTGTGGGTACCGCCGCCATCCAGATTGCCAGGGCGTCGGGAGCGCGTGTGCTGACGACGGCCGGCAGCGACGCCAAGGTGGCGAGAGGTTTGGAGCTTGGCGCGGAGGGCGGGATAAACTACTCCACCCAGGACGTGACGGCGGAGCTCCAGCGACTCACGGACGGCCGAGGCGTGGATGTTGTCCTGGACTCGGTTGGAGGGGACGTCTTTGACGCCACCATGAAGGCCCTTGCGGAAGGTGGACGCGTCGTGAACGTCGGCGCGCCGGCCGGCCCCCGCTCGGAGCAGGACCAGAGCGCAATGGAAGCCAGGGGGCAGTCGGCGCAGCAGTCGGGCGTCTTCAACGACGCAGCGGAGGACATCGAAGCAGCCGGCTGGGCGCAGCTAAAGGCCTGGTATGAGGACGGCACCATGAAGCCGATAGTGGACAGGGTGCTTCCCTGGGAAGAGGCCGAGTCCGCACAACGACTGCTTTCGGAACGGGTCATCTTCGGCAAGATTGTCCTCACCGTAGGGAGCTAGGCCCTCCATGCGTAAGAGAGATTTCGGCAGCCTGGGACCGGTCAGCGCGCTCACCCTCGGCGGAGGCGGAATAGGCCAGGTGTGGGGCCCCACAACGCGAGAGGAGTCAGTGGCCACGGTGGTAGAGGCGGTGGAGTCCGGCATCGACTTCCTGGACGTTGCGCCCGGGTACGGCAACGGCGAGGCTGAGCTAGTGGTTGGAGAGGCCTTTCAGGGTCGGCTTCCGCAAGGAGTGCGCGTGTCCACCAAGTGCAGGCTGGGCAGCCCGGACGCCAGCGAGGTGGCGGGCCTGCTGACCCAGAGCCTGGACGAGAGCCTCGCCCGTATGAAGCTGGACAGCGTAGACCTGTTCTTCATCCACAACATGATCGTCCCGGACGACGCAGCAGACCTGTACCAGGGGACGCCGCGCAGCCTGTTCATCCAGGCTGTACGTCCTGCCCTTGAAGACCTGAGGCTGCGCGGCCGGATTGGAGCGTGGGGCATAACCGGCATCGGAGTGCCCGACGCCATCATCGAGACCCTCCGGGAAGACCCGCCGCCCGCGGCCGTCCAAGCCATCTCGAACCTGCTCGATTCTCCGGGCGCTCTCAAGCGCTACGATGCGCTTGCAATACCGCGCGCGATCATAGAGACTGCCGCCGCCAGGGGCGTAGGCGTTATGGGCATCCGAGCCGTCCAGGCCGGCGCCCTAACGGACGCCTTCGACCGGGAGCTTCCACAGGACCATGCGGACATGGCCGACTACCTCCGCAGCGGCCCGTTCCGCGCCTTGGCCAGGGAGGTGGGCGAGTCTCCGGCATCGCTGGCACACAGGTACGCGCTGACCATGCAGGGTGTTTCAACGGTTGTCCTTGGAGTCAAGAACCGGCAGGAGCTCCAGGAGTGCGTGGAAGCGGAGGACATGGGTCCTCTCCCCTCGGACCTGATGGCGCGAATAGACGCATCTGTCAGGGAATAGCCTATGGGATCTGCCATCAAGGAATTCACCTCTGAGTAGGGACCCGATTCACCCCGGCCAGGCCGGGACAACCACAGACGCGAGCAGGGAGAGGACCTCCCGTGACGGATAGAGGCCGAGCGCCTTAGGAGCTCTTGCCTGACTCCCTGCCCGGCGCCTCCAGGCGCAACTCCCGGCCGGGGTTTACCAGCAGTGCGCCCCGGACCATTGGGCCGTCGCCCAGCTTGACGATGGCCGCCTTCAGCCGCTCGCTGGTTACGTCCAGGATGCCCACAGTCCCCAGCCGCGTAGACTGGTGGTGCGGCAGTGTTGGGCTCCCCGGGTTCACCTCAACGACTCCGTTGACGTAGTCCAGGCGCTCGAAGTGGGTGTGGCCGCTGACCAGGATGTCCGGCGGCTTCTCAAGCTGGACGCCGGATGTGACGTCGTGCAGGAGACCCAGCCTCCAGCCCTCCACCTCCAGCGTCTGTGTGGGCTTCACGCGCGGATCGTCCATATTGAAGTCGTTGTTGCCCAGCGCGGCCAGGACCGGGGCGATGTTCTCCAGCCAATCCAGAACGCGGTGGGATACTATGTCCCCGGCGTGGAGTATCAGGTCAACCCCGCGAAACGCCTCCGCCACCTCCGGCCAGGGATCGCGTACGGAGCCGGGCAGGTGGGTGTCCCCAATCAGACCAATAAGCATAGATAGAGAAGTGTCTCCGGGATTCCAGGGCCTGCGCCAAGCGGCGTGAACTGCGGCCGGCGCGCCATTTGCTTTATGAAGAGTGAGCGGGGCCTACATTGCAGGCCCCGCTCTTCTAACGCCTTGCTAGAACGCCTCGCGTGAGGCGATTGTTGCGCGGTCTCTAGCTGCCGTGCTGCGTGGCCGTGGCCGGCGTGGGAGCGGCTCGCTCCTGGGTCCGGCTGATGCCGATGCGGCGGGCGATGATGACCTTCTGCACCTCTACGGTGCCGCCCGGGTGCAGGCCCTGAAGACTGGTCCTCTGGTTCACCTCGGTGTGGCCGCCGAAGGGGGCGTCCGGCTCCTCGGTGCCCAGGAGGGCCTTGGGACCCATGATGTCCAGCTGCCTGAGGGCGTTGTCCAAACGGTAGGTCTTGCCATACATGGAACTCTGGGAGCCGTGATAGCTCATCTCCTGGCGAGCCTGGTACATTGCGAAGTTGCGCTTCGCGAACAGGGTGTTGATGTGGGAGGAGAGGACGCTGTCCATGGTCTTCTGACGCACTACGGGGTCGCTTCCGACCTTGCCGTCGCCGTGGTCGGTGTTCTTCACGTAGTCCATCAGGTTCTCAAGGGCCTCGTCCCGGGGGAACGCCTGGCCCCTGCCGCCGTGCTCCTGCTCCAGGGTGGTCTGGGTGACCTGCCAGCCCTGGTGGTCTCCGCCGATGAGGTTCTCGCCGGACACGCGGACGTTGTCCATGAAGATTCGGTTCTGTCGGCTGCCGCCCAGAAGCCCCATTCGGCCGATCTGCAGGCCGTCGGAGGGGTTCTCAATCAGGAAGAAGCCCAGGTTGCGGTGGCGAGGCGCGTCGGGGTCGGTCACCATTGGGCCGAAGAGAATGTCGGGCACGCCTGCGCCGCTGACGAACTGCTTCTGACCGGAGATGATCCAGTCGTCGCCGTCGCGGGTCGCACGGCTCTGGAGGCTGGCCAGGTCTGAGCCGGCATTGGGCTCGGTGAAATTCTGGAAGGCGACCGTCTCAGCCTTCAGAAGGGGCGTGAGGAACTTCTGCTTCTGCTCCTCTGTGCCCCACACCAGCAGGGTCGGGAATACCAAGCCGTTGGTGAAGCCGCGTACGACGCCGCCCTTGCTGAATTCCTCTTCAATGATGGTCTCGTGCTCACCGCCGAGACCGCCTCCACCGTACTCCTTGGGGTAGGTGGGATACAGCCAGCCCTTCTCGGCCAACTCCTTGTGCTTCTCCCTCCAGAACCAGTACAGGTCAGCGTTGTCGCCTTCCTGGCCCGACGTCAGCCCCTCGGGGTCGACGGGAGACTTCTTGTCCTCCGGGACGTTAGCCTCAATCCATGCCTGGACCTCCTTCCGGAAGTCCTCCTGCTCCGCCGTATATTGGGTCGAAAAGTCCATGTTTCCCCTCCTTAGTTTCCTTTCTGCTTTCTCTGCCTGCATTTAAGCAGTCAGGCATACCTCGACGCCTGACAAAATCTGCATAAGGATACACCATCCTGGCGAGCGGGTCAATAGCAACATTCGGCGATTAGCGTGACGCCTGGCAATCGCATGTAGGCTGATTAACCACCGTCATACCGGCGAAAGCCGGTATCCAGTGACCGAACCCGTCAATATCCTTTCCTGTTCTTTCACTTTGGGACCTGCTAGACTCCGGCTTTCGCCGGAGTGACGGAGTTGTAACCTTTGACTCAATTGCCCTGGCGAATGACGGGCAATCCGCCTTTGGCGTATAATTTTCTCATGCCGGCCTATCCCCACATAGAGCGTTACCACGCCGACTTGCAGAGGCTCATCGAATTCGGCGGCTCCGACAGCGAGCTGAGCATCCGGCGCGCCTTCGCCAACTGCCTGGACTCCTACTGCCGGGACCACAAGGAGAAGCTGGCCCTGGTGGACGAGCTTGGGGCATCCCTCGGCAACCGGCCCGACGGCACGGTGAAGGACACCCTGCGCATGGCCCGCGGCTACTGGGAGGCCAAGGACAGCCGCGACGACCTGGATTCTGAGATCGAGCGCAAGTTCGACCGGGGCTACCCGCGCGACAACATCATCTTTGAGGACTCGCAGACTGCCGTCCTGATCCAGAACCGGGAGGAGGTGATGCGAGTTGAGATGTCCCGCCCCGGAGAGCTTCACCGCCTCATTCGCTCTTTCCTGGACTACGAGCTGCCGGAAATTGAGGAGTTCCGCCAGGCGCAGCAGCAGTTCAAGGCCGATCTGCCAACCGTCATCGGCAATCTACGGGAGGCCGTGGTGAAGGCCGAGGCCAACAACCCGGAGTACCAGGAGGCCGCAGTGGCCTTCCTGGAGCTGTGCAAGCAGAGCATAAGCCCCGCCGTGTCCGCCGCCGACGTCCGCGAGATGCTGTTGCAGCACATCCTCACCAAGGACATCTTCCTGAGGGTGTTCGGGGAGGACCAGTTTCATCGGGAGAACAACGTCGCCGGACGGCTGGAGGCCCTGGAGCAGACCTTCTTCACCGGCGACGTGCGCCGTCAGGCCATCGACCGACTGCACACCTACTACGGCGCCATCGGCCGGGCCGCCGACGAGATAGCCGATTACGCCGAGAAGCAGCAGTTCCTCAAGGCGATATACGAGGACTTCTACAAGTCCTACAACCCCGCCGCCGCCGACCGCCTGGGCGTCGTCTACACCCCCAACGAGGTCGTGGACTTCATCATCCGGGGAGCCGACCACCTGCTTCAAAAGCACTTCAACCGCCGCTTGGCCGACGACAACGTGCAGATCCTGGACCCGGCCACCGGCACGGGCACATTCGTCACCAACCTCATCAGCTACCTGGCCGGAAGCGGCGAGCCGGACGCGCTGGAGCGCCTTGAGCGCAAGTACCGCAACGAGATCCACGCCAACGAGGTGGCTATACTGCCCTACTACATAGCCAACCTGAACATAGAGTACACCTACAAGGAGAAGACGGGGCGCTACCTGGAGTTCCCCAACCTGTGCTTTGTGGACACCCTGGACAACATGGACTGGCAGGGGGCGACGGGCGGGGCGGTAGCCCGGCAGGGGGCCTTCAACCTGGGCGGCCTCTCCGCTGAGAACTGGATGCGGGTGCAGCTCCAGAATGAGAAGACCATCAGCGTCATCATTGGCAATCCGCCGTACAACGATCAGCAAAGCAACTGGTACGAGCTTAATCCAAACCGGCAGTACCCGGAAATCGACCAGCGCATTAAGGAAACCTACGTGAAAGAGGGGACCGCGCAGAGAACGCACCAGTACGATATGTACAAGCGGTTCATTCGGTGGGCGTCCGACCGGCTGGCGGACGACGGGATTATCGGGTTTGTCAGCAACAACGCGTTTCTGGACTCCCGCCAGGATGACGGATTCCGCAAAGTGGTGGCTGAGGAGTTCAACGAGCTATGGGTCATTGACCTAAAGGGCAACGCCCGCACCAGCGGAGAGCGCCGCCGTCGAGAGAAGGGCAATATCTTCGAAGACAAGATTCGCGTTGGCATAGCAATATACTTCCTGGTGCGGCGGCAGGGCGCTGAAGGGTTCCGGGTGTTCTATAACGCCGTCGGCGACTACTTAAAATCCCCCGACAAAATTGACTATATCAAGGGTAAACCCTTTTCGGGGTTTGACTTAAGCGAAATCTCTCCCGACGCTGACGCCAACTGGCTCAACCAGTCCACCAGCGACTTTGAGAGCCTGCTGCCCCTGGCAAACAGAGAGACCAAGTTTGCCAAGGCTGCTACTGAAGAGCAGGCCGTTTTTGGACTGTACTCTGTCGGTATAAGCACCAATCGCGATGAATGGGCGTACGATTTTGACGCCAGTACCGTTTCTAATAAGGTCAAATATTTCTGCAGAACCTACGTAGAAGACATGCAAAGGTTTGAAACAGAGAAACCTGACGCTAACTCGATAAGCACTTGGGTAAACAGGTCTATCAAGTGGACTACTGAATTGGAGCAGCATCTGGTTAACGGCGATACCCTCTCATTTGCGAGGAAACATATCGTATCCGGTCTATACAGGCCCTTTATAGCCAAGCACTGTTACTATGCCCCCATTATTACTCACCGCAGGTATCAACAACCGCAGATTTTCCCTCACAGCATAGATGCCAAGAACAAGGTAATTTGCTTTCCTGGCAATGCCGCCAACAACGGATTTCGGGCTTTGGCTACAGGCCGTGTTTTTTCACACGACTTGCTCAAGACTACCCAGTGTCTCCCCCTCTACCGCTACACAGACAAAGGCGAGCGTATCAGCAACATCACGGAATGGGGCATCCGCCGCATCAACGAGCACTACAAGAAGGAGTGGGGTGAGGACTTCAAGAACATCTACCCAAGCGGCATTACCGCAGAGCACATCTTTGCCTACACCTACGCCGTGCTCCACGACCCGGTGTACCGCGCCAAGTACGCGGTTGACCTGACGCGGGAATTTCCGCGCCTGCCCCTCTACCACGACTTCGACGTATGGGCGCGCATGGGGCAGGAGCTTCTTGACCTGCACGTCGGCTTCGAGTCCGCCGAGCCATACGCTCTGGAGCGCATCGACAAGCCGGAGGCTGCAAAGAAAGTGCGTCTGAGGCCAAACAAGGAGCAGGGAACCATTGAGCTGGATGACAAGACCACCCTGACCGGAGTGCCGCCGGACGCCTGGCGCTACCGCCTGGGCAGCCGGTCGGCCCTTGAGTGGGTGCTGGACCAGTACAAGGAGAAGAAGCCCAGGGACCCCACCATCGCAGAGAAGTTCAACACATACCGCTTCGCCGATTACAAGGAGCAAGTAATAGACCTGTTGCAGCGGGTGTGCACGGTCAGCGTCCGTACTATGGAGATAGTGGACGGCATGGCCTACTGGGATGACGAGGACAAGCCGGTTGCGCTTGGAGACCGCGAGAATCGCCGGCAAGCCTGAGGGCCTGGAATGGGAGGCAGCGTGGCAATGGCAGGCCCGGCTCTTCTGTCATTCTGAGGAGCAAAGCGACGAAGAATCCAAAGCCATTGTGCGAATACTACATATACATCCTGACAAACGAGACGCATCGGCTGTACGTCGAACTGAAGAGTCCTATGTGGGTAGACCTGAGCGCTGAGTGGTCGGAGGCTCTGGATTCTTCACGTAGTTTACCCTGAGCGTAGCCGAAGGGTTCAGAATGACATGGGCGCGCGGCCTCTGTCATTCTGAGGAGTGAAGCGACGAAGAATCCAAAGCCATTGTACGCAAAACTGTGCTGTCTTGGGATGAAACCTTTTGGATTCTTCACTGCGTTCAGAATGACAGAGGGGCGCGCGCCTCTGTCATTCTGAGGAGTGAAGCGACGAAGAATCCCAGGCCATTGCTCGCAAAACTGCGCTGTCTTGGGATGAAACCCTTTGGATTCTTCACTCCGTTCAGAATGACGGTAGGGCGCGCGGCCTCTGTCATTCTGAGGAGTGAAGCGACGAAGAATCCCAAGCCATTGTGCGAATACTACGTATGCATTCTGAAAAACTAGCCTCACAGACTGTACGTCGAACCGAAGAGTCCTGTGTGGGTAGACCTAAGCGCTGAGCGGTCGGAGGCTCTGGATTCTTCACGTAGTTTACCCTGAGCGTAGCCGAAGGGTTCAGAATGACAGGAGGGCGAGCGTCTGGAGTGACGGGGCAGTGACAGAGGAGTGACGCTGCTTACCGCGAGCCTGGGGACTCTGAGGCAGCCGTGCGGGTGCGGGCCACGCGCACCCTCTTGATGCGTCTTCCCAGGGTGGAGATCACCCGGATGTTCAGCCCATTGACTTGCGCCTCGTCTCCCGGGACGGGGATCCTGCCCAGTTGGTGATAGAGCAGTCCCCCAAGGGTATCGAACCCGTCTCCCTGGAGATTGGCGTCGAACGCCTCGTTGACTTCATCCAGTGAAATGCGGGCGTCCATCAGGGCCTCGTCATCGCTTATCATCTCTCTTAGCGACTCCGTCGTGTCGAATTCGTCCTCAATCTCCCCAACTATCTCCTCCAGCAGGTCCTCAATGGTGACCAGCCCGGTGGTGCCGCCGTACTCGTCCACCACAAGGGCAATCTGGATGTGCTGCTCCTGGAAGTCACGCAGCAGGTCGTCCAAGCGCTTGAACACGGGAATGAACAGGGGCGGGCGGGCGATGCTTGCCAGTTGAACGTCCGCGTTCTTAGTGGCCAGGTGGCGCAGCAGGTCTCGCGAATGCACCACGCCGACGATGTTGTCTATGGTCTCCTCGTAGATGGGTATGCGGCTATGGCCGCTGTCCCACATAAGCTCCGCCACCACGCTCAAGGGTGAAGTAGCCTCGGCCGCCAGGATGTCCATCCGGGGTATCATTATCTCCCGTGCCGTGGTCTCGTCCAGCTTTAGTATCGACCTGATCATCTCCTCTTCGTGGGGTTCCAGCTCTTCGTTTAGGTCGGTCTCAGGAAGCTCACCGAGTGTGACCAGGTTGAGTGGGCTGGACAGGGCAGAGGTGTCTGTCGTGGCCGCGCCTCTCCTTGACAGAGCCGAAGCGACGGATATCTGCACTCGGGAGAGAAGGGATGCCGGAAGAACCAGAGGCCAAAGCATCATGGCGGGGATGCGCGCCTTCGTTCCCAAACGCGCGCCCAGGCCAACCAGCACACCCTGGAAGACAGGCAGGAACACCAGCAGCCCCAACGCCCCCAGCGCTACAGCCCACCAGGTGAAGTCGAGGGACAACAGCAGGTACGCGCCTGAAGCTACAGCAGCGGCAATCAGTCCTGCTTTTATCAGGGACCGGGTTGTTTCGTCCCACAGGGCGGGGTGAAGCAGCGAGTCTTCTGCTGCGGGGCCGCCACGAAGCCTGGGCCATAGATATCCCTCAGTCAGGGAGAGGAGGCCACAAAAGACTATAGAGAGGCCCAGTATTAAAGCTGCTAACGAACTATCAGGGTCCAATTCATACCACCTCCTCAGAGTCAGTGGTCGATACTTCCTCTACTAGAGACGCCCCTGTGAGGTAAGCCGAAGAGCTTTGCAAAGATGTCATTATTCTTTCTTAGGGTTGCCGTTAGGCAAGGTCCTGGCCGGGACTCCCGCTACCCTCGCGCCGGCGGGCACGTCCCTAGTCACCACGGAGCCGGCGCCTGTGCTGGCTCCTGCGCCCACCCGGACCGGCGCCACCAGCATGGAGTCGCTGCCTATGAAAGCGCCCTCCTCAATTACGGTCCGGTGCTTGTCCACCCCGTCGAAGTTGCAGGTCACTGTGCCTGCCCCCAAGTTGACATCCGGCCCCACCCAGGAGTCGCCCACGTAGGTGAAGTGGCCTATCTTTGTGCCTGCGCCTAAGCTGCTCTTCTTCACCTCGACGAAGTTGCCGATGTGCACGTCTCTGTCTATGTGGGTCTCAGGTCGAATATGGCTGTAAGGACCGATATCGACGCCCTCCTCCAGGACGGCGGACTCCACCACGGAGTACCACACCCGGCATCCGTCGGCGATTACGGAGTCCTCTATCATGGAGCCGGGGCCTATCTGGCACCTTTGCCCAATGTGAGTCTCGCCCTTGAGAAAGGTGTTGGGGTAGATCACGGTGTCGGGATCAATGTACACGGATACGTCTATGTAGGCAGGCTCCATGACTGTAACACCCTGGAGAAGCCAGCGTTCGTTTATCCTGCGCTGCATCGCGTCCCTGGCCCTGGCAAGCTGGACGCCGTCGTTCACGCCCAGGGCTTCCATAGGGTCGTCCAGAGGCATTGTGGATACCGCATTGCCCTGGGCCGCGGCAAGGGCAGCCAGGCCCGTCAGGTAAAGCTCCCCATTGGCGGCCGGCGCCAGCTCGTCCAGGGCGGTCCAAAGCCAGGGGGAACTGAAGCAGTACACGCCTGCGTTGCCCTCACTGGTTGTCCCGCCGTCATCCTTCAAGTCCACCTTCTCGACTATGGACAGCGCTTCGCCACTCTCTCCGCGCACCACTCGGCCCATGTCCGCCGAGGGAAGCTCGCTGCACGTCAGAAGGGTGAGACAGCTTTGGGCGGACTCGTGATGGCGCGCCAGAGCCGACAGGGTGTCGGAGGTTATCAATGGCGCGTCGCCGTTGACCACCAGGATGTTGCCTGCGTAGTCTCCAAGCAGGCCTCGGGCCTGAGCGAGCGCGTGGCCCGTTCCCAGGGGTTCGGCTTGTTCCACCGGGCAGCAGTCGGGACTGAGGGCATTGGCTATCTGCGAAGAGTCGGGAGGGACAACGACCGCCACGTCCTCAAAGCCGGCGCCTCTCAGAGCGTCCGCGACCAGCCCAACCATCTCTCGACCGCAGATGGGCTGCAGGACCTTGGGCGCGCTGGACTTCATACGAGTCCCTCTACCCGCCGCCAGTATTATCGCCCGCCAGTTATCCACTTTCTCCACCAATAAATAAAGGGCATCCGCACTCCTGTTGCTGAACAAGAACCACGGCTACCCTATCCGAAAAGTTCTGGACAAATCCTCATTCTGCCCAAATGCTAGCACGATTGAATGTGGGCTGTCAAGGCTAGCTCGGGCTGTAAAGCGTAACGCCAATGGAGTTGCCAGTTGTAATCCGTAGCGATGCGCTGCTGCCAGCGTGATGTCGCAAAGGAGTATGCCCTGTCGGTATCGCGCTGTGCTATAATGCTTTTTCGGAAGGAGAGGTGGCCGAGAGGCTTATGGCGCCGCTCTCGAAAAGCGGTTCCCGATTGCATCGGGACGTGGGTTCAAATCCCACCCTCTCCGCCATTGGGTCCAACCAAGACCCGAGTAGTGCAGGAGTACCGGAGAGGTGCTGGAGCGGCCGAACAGGCGCGACTGGAAATCGCGTAGGGGAGCAATCTCCTCATGGGTTCAAATCCCATCCTCTCCGCCAACATTAAATAACGCCTTCCGCGCTCCTTGCAGCCCGGCTCTCTATGATGCAATCTCTCCACCTCTTTGCTACGCTATCCGTGCGGAGGACGCTGACCTGCCGGGAAAGAGCCGTCGCAGAAGCTATGGAGGCCTCAAAGATTGTATCAACATATCTGGTAAAGTCGGCGCTGGCCGTTGCCGTTCTGCTCGGGCTGCTTGCCTGCGTACCGGAGGCAGCGACCGGCGAGGGGAGACTGAGACTGGCGACGACCACAAGCCTGTACGATACGGGGCTTTGGGACACCCTGGAGCGCCGCTTCGAGGACAGATACGACGTGGAGCTTGACATCCTGACCGGCGGAACGGGCAAGGCCCTTGAGTTTGGCAGGCTGGGCGAGGTGGACGCCATTGCCATCCATGACCGCGTCCGGGAAGAGGCGTTCGTCGCCGATGGGTACGGGGTGGAGCGGCATCCCATAGCCTACAACTACTTTCTCATAGTCGGGCCGGAGAGCGATCCCGCGGGGATCAGTGAACTCGCCCCGGAGGAAGCCCTGTTGGAGGTGATGAGGAAGGGTCAAGCCAGTCCGGGCCGGGTGTGGTTTGTGTCCAGGGGCGACGAGTCCGGCACGCACGCGAGAGAGAAGCTGCTTTGGGAGAAGGCGGGTTTCAGCTACGATACGGTGAGGGACTCCGGCGACTGGTACCTTGAGTCGGGAGCGGGCATGGGTGCCGTCCTGCTCCTCGCTGACGAGAAGGACGCCTATACGCTGACGGACGCGGGCACGTTCCTGGCCTTCAGGAAAGACCTGGACCTGACGCCGCTTGTGGAAAGTGGCGACTCCCTCCTGAACGTGTACTCCGTGATAGCGGTAAGCCCTGAGCGGTTCCCCGACGCCAACTCGGACATGGCCGACAGGCTTATACAATTTCTCATATCGGAGGAGGTGCAGGACTTGATAGCGGCCCACGGCGTAAGCGAGTACGGGAGGCCACTGTTTACTCCCACACGAGGACAAGAGCCTCAATGAGCGTCTGTCCACTTCCCTCGTCACTCCCGTGCAGGCGGGAGTCCATATCCCCCCTCCTGGATTCCCGCTCGGGGGCGGGATTGACAGAATGGGCCCAACAGTTTGACGTGATGCCCGTGAAAAGAGACCTTTGCGTAACCAGCGCGGCAGTTCCGTTGAATGTCATTCTGAGCCCTTCGGCTACGCTCAGGATAAACTACGCGAAGAATCCAAAGGGTTTCATCCCAAGACAGCGCAGTTTTGCGAGCAAAGGCTTTGGATTCTTCACTTCGCTACGCTCCGTTCAGAATGACAGCAAGAGCGCCTCTGCTGATATACCGCGAGGAGTTACGCAAAGGTCTCTGAAAACGGGCATCCAGGGGTGTCGGATCCATCGCTTTACGCTTACGCGTGCCCAGGCTCCCTGTGTTAGGGGTTCGGTAGACCCCTGCGAAAGCAGGGGTGGTTTGGACTCGATCAGGCCGTTCACCCACAGACCATTCCTGCGGAAACAGGAATCCAGGGCTATAGAATCCGGCAGGGGAGGCCCTTAACCTCATGGACCTGGTGCTGGACAGCTTTTTCACGGCCCTCAAGCTCATCTTTACCGGAGACCGGGAGGTGTTCGGCATAGCGGGCAGGACGCTCCTGATAGCCGGGACATCCACGCTGATTGCGACCCTTGTGTTCATTCCAGTGGGAAGCCTGATCTACTTCCACGCCTTCCCCGGCAAGGGAGCGCTGATATACGTGATCCAGACCCTCTACAGCGTGCCCACGGTCTTCGTGGGCCTGATGGTATTCATCACCCTGTCCAAGGACGGGCCGCTGGGAGGCCTGGGGATACTCTTCACGCCCTGGGCCATCGTGATGGGGCACGTGGTACTCATATCGCCCATCATAACGGGACTTACCATATCGGCTCTCAGGGGAGTGCCGCCCGAGATAAAGGAAACGGCCCTATCGCTGGGCGCAGACCGGATGCAGACCATCTACACCATCGTCAAAGAGGCGAAGTACGGGGTGTCGACTGCGGCGCTCCTTGGCTTCGGGCGCGCCGTCTCCGAGATAGGACTGGCTATAATTGTCGGCGGCAACATCAGGGGGTACACCAGGACTCTGACCACGGCGATGTCCCTGGAGACGTCTATCGGAAACTTTGAGCTTGCGATGGCTCTGGGGATAATCCTGGTGTTTCTGGCTCTGGTGGTCAATATTGTGGCGGGTAGACTCCAGCAGAGGTAGGTCGTTTTGATAGAGATCCGAGACCTGTGGAAGAGATACGGCGACAACACCGTCCTGAGTGGCATCGACCTGGACGCGCCCAGCAACGGCGTCACGGCGCTGATAGGCCCCAGTGGCTCCGGCAAGACGACCCTCCTGCGTCTCATCGATCTGCTGGATGAGCCGACCTCCGGCGTCATACTCTTCGACGGCGTGGACGCGGGCGCGTCGGAGAAGGCGAAACTGGAGATGCGCAGGCGGATGGTCATCGTCTTTCAGAAGCCGGTGGTGTTCAACTCCACCGTATACGACAACGTGGCGTACGGCCTGAAGATCCGCGGCAGGGGTAAGAGCGTCGTTCAGGATAGGGTGCGCCACGCCCTGGAGACCGTCGACCTCGACGGCTACGAGAGCAGACGAGCGAGAACCCTTTCAGGGGGCGAGATACAGCGGGTCGCACTGGCGCGGGCTATGGTCACGGAGCCGGAGCTGCTTCTGCTGGACGAGCCTACGGCCAACCTGGACCCGGTCTCCATTGCGAGGGTGGAGAGCCTGATAGCCAGGGTTATCGGGGAGCTGCGCGCCACGGTGATCATGACCACCCACGATATGGCCCAGGGGCAGCGCCTCGCCAACCGGATAGGCGTGCTGATAGGCGGGGAGATGCTGCAGGTGGGCGCGCCCAGCGAGATATTCAACCTGCCGCACAACACGCAGGTCGCCCAGTTTGTCGGAGTGGAGAACATTCTGGAGGGAGAGATAGCCTCCAGGGAGGCGGGCCTGGTCAACGTCAGCATCGGCGGCGCGATGATAGAGGGCGTATCCGACCTGGAGCCGGGCTCCCGCGTCTCCGCCTGCATCAGGCCGGAGGGCGTCACCATAGCCTTGACACCGTCGCCAACCAGCGCGAGGAACTCCTTCTCAGGGACGATAACCAGCATGGCGTCCTCAGGGCCTCTTGTCCGGGTCGGGATCGACTGCGGCTTCCCACTGGTGGCCCTGATCACAAGCAGGTCTGCGGAGGACCTGGAGCTCCGGGCGGGATCGACGGTCAGCGCCTCCTTCAAGGCGACCGGGGTACACATAGTGGAGCGGTGAGGGGGGAGTGGTTGCACGCCCTCGGCGTCGCTGCGCTCTATCGTCAGGAGAGTGAACCCGCGTTTCACTGTCATTCTGAACGGAGTGAAGAATCCAAAGGGTTTCATCCCAAGACAGCGCAGTTTTGCGAGCAATGGCTTGGGATTCTTCGTCGCTTCACTCCTCAGAATGACAAACGCCGCGCGCCCCTCTGTCATTCTGAACCCTTCGGCTACGCTCAGGGTAAACTACGTGAAGAATCCAAAGCCTCCGACCACTCAGCGCTCAGGTCTACCGACCCAGGGTTCTCCGTTTCCATGCACAGTCTGTGGGTCTCGTTTGTCAGGATGTATACGTTGTATTCGCACAATGGCTTGGGATTCTTCGTCGCTTCACTCCTCAGAATGACAGAGGCCGCGCGCCCATGTCATTCTGAACCCTTCGGCTACGCTCAGGGTAAACTACGTGAAGAATCCAAGGCCTCCGACCACCCAGCGCTCAGGTCTACCCACCCAGGGTTCTCCGATTCCACATGCAGCCAATGGGTCTCGTTTGTCAGGATGTGAACGTAGTAGGTGTACAATGGCTTGGGATTCTTCGTCGCTTCACTCCTCAGAATGACAAACGCCGCGCGCCCTCCTGTCATTCTGAACCCTTCGGCTACGCTCAGGGTAAACTACGTGAAGAATCCAGAGCCTCAGACCACCCGGCGCTCAGGTCTACCCACATAGGGTTTTCCGATTCCATGTTCAGACTGTGAGTCTCGCTTATCAGGATGTAAACGTAGTATTCGCGCGATGGCTTTGGATTCTTCGTCGCTTTGCTCCTCAGAATGACAGACGCCCGGCGCCCTGGCCCCACCGTATCGGAGTACAGGGCAAGCCTGCACTAGCATGACCAAGTCCTCCGCTCAATGATTGGCGAATCTGGCCCAATTCCAATAAACGTTGATGTTTTTCCGTCAACTCCTGTTATAATGCACGCTTGGTGTCACGCCACACCCTATAGCAGGTAGAGTATGGAAGATGATTTTGTAAAGCATGTAGAGCACCTGGTGATCCAGCTGGCAGTCATCCTTGCCGCTGCCAAGATCGGCGGGGAGATCTGCGAGCGGTACCTCAAGATACCAACCGTCCTTGGGGAGCTTTCGATGGGGGCGTTGATCGGCCCCTTCGCCCTGGGAGGCATTGCCATCTTTGGCCTGGGGCCACTGTTCTCTATCGGTGACAGCCGTGATGCCCTGCCTGTCTCCCTGGAGCTCTTTTCCATATCGCAGCTAGCGGCCGTGGTCCTCCTGTTCGCCGCCGGGCTGGAGACGGACCTGAAGCAGTTCCGGCGCTACGCCGCCCCCGCCTCCCTGGTGGCAATAGGCGGTGTTGTGGCGCCCTTCGCACTGGGAGCGGGAGTGACCATGCTCCTCAAGCCGGCCGGGCTTGATGGGGACGCGCTCCTCTATGCGGCCCTCTTCATGGGGGCGATCATGACTGCTACGTCCGTAGGCATCACCGCCCGGGTGCTGGGCGACATGCACAGGCTGGACTCCCCCGAAGGAGTGACCATCATGGCCGCCGCCGTCGTGGACGACGTGCTGGGGATACTGGTGCTGACGGTGGTGGTTGGGATTGCCACCCCCGGCGAGGAGCTCACGGCCTCCGGGATAGCCCTGATCGGCGCGAAGGCGGTGGGATTCTGGCTAGTGCTGATGATAGGCGGCATCCTCGCCTCCAAGTATATATCCAGAGCCTTTGAATCATTCAGAGTTTCGGGCGCGAGCGTCGCTCTGGCAATGGCGCTCGCCCTGCTGGCATCGGGTTTGGCGGAGAGCTTCGGCCTGGCGATGATCATAGGCGCCTACTCTGTTGGGCTTGCCCTCTCCGACACCCATCTGAAGGAGAGGATAGAGAGGCCGATTATGGAGGGGCTGTACCCCGCCCTGGTTCCCATATTCTTCGTAACAATGGGGATGTTGGTGGACGTGAGCGCAATGGGTGGGACGATTGTCTTCAGCCTGATACTGACGCTGCTGGCGATTGTGTCCAAGGTGGTTGGCAGCGGAGTCCCGGCCCTTGGAGCCGGCTTCACCAAGATGGGTTCCATACGAGTCGGCATCGGGATGCTTCCCCGTGGAGAGGTAGCCCTGATAATCGCCGGCATAGGACTGTCCCGGGGAGTGATTGGCTCGGACTTGTTCGGCGTGTCCATCCTGATGACCGTTGTAACCACATTCATGGCAGCCGTCCTGCTGGGCCCAGCCTTCAAAAGAGGAGGTCCCGGGCGCCGCGGCGGTTCCCAGTGATGGGCCTCGGCACAGGGGATATTGCCATTTAGCTGAGCCACTGCTATATTCCCCACTGAGACCGCAGCGGGACCAAGCTCCCGCAATTGGTCTCCCTCTGCCCCGTGTGGATGCCGGCAAGCCCCCGTAGCTCAGAGGATAGAGCACTGGCCTCCGAAGCCAGGTGCGTGGGTTCGAGTCCCGCCGGGGGCGCCATTACACAGGAGCAAAGCTATTCACATCTACGCAAGGTTCAGGGCAAAGGGCTGGAGCAGGCGCATCGGAGCCGTTGCCGTAGCAATGGCGATGCTTGCATTGATGACGGCTGCCGTAGCCTGCGACCCGGAGGAAGGCCAACAGACCGACCCGACGCCATCGGCGACCGCCGTTATGCCCAGTCCCACTCCTACCCAGGCTCCGACCGTAAATCCTGGACCTGCGCCGACGATTGAGTCTACTCCTACACCCACGCCGGTTCCAGCGCCCACGGCAACGTCAGCGCCTACGCCTGAGCCTGCTGCCACGCCTACACCGACATCGACATCGACCTCAGCGCCCACACCTACGCCCGAGCCTACCGCCACACCTGCGCCGGAACTGCAAACAGCCCGGGAGGTGCTGGATGCAGCTTCCGCAGCTATGGCATCAGTGGAGACCGGTTCCGTAAGGATGGAGATCGAGTCCAAGCTGGATGGCCCATTCGTATTTGAGACCAAGATTGTGGTAAACGGGGACTTCCAAGCGCCGGACCGCAGCCGGTTTACAACGGTCGCAACGTCCGGCGGCTTACCCCTTGAGTATGACTCCGTAGTCATCGGTATGGAGGGCTACCAGGAGAACCCATTCAGCGGCGAGTGGGAGGCAAGCCCGGACGCGTTTATTTTTCTAGGAGAAGCCAGTCACCTGGGCAAGCTGGACCTTGGTCTCGAGACCGAAGTTGTTGAGCTCATTACACTGGTTGGCGTGGTGGACCTGGACGGCGTAGGTGTCTACCATCTGAGTGGAGCATTGCCCTCGGACGCAGTTGCAGACCTGGTCGCTGACCCCACCCTAGTGAACAAGGCCTACGATGCGCCGGTTGAGACGGAAATGTGGATCGGCGTTGAGGACTTCCTCGTCAGGAAGCTGGGATTCCGGTTCGAACAGACGGACTCCGTTAGCGGAACCAGTCTGGCCGGGCAGACCATAATTACCTACTCGGACTACGGCAAGGCAGTGGACATACAAGCGCCGGAGGTGGTGTAGCACACCTTCACCTCCTTTCCTCCGGCTACGCTTAAAGCCCGCCCCCGGATCAAGTGCGGGGCAAGCTCCTCTCTATGATCCGGGGGTGAGCGGGGCAACCAATCCGGCTCAGTGCAGCCGTCCAGATTGACACCCATATATGGCAATGGTATCCTCTAGGCGTCGGGCCGGACGCCTGCGGTCCTGTTTTTCCTCGCGGTGTTCAATCCCTCTGCAAGAGTCCGGCGCTTCCAAAGTCCATAGTGGCGCATTTTCACCAATTCCAGAAAGGGGCGCATATGAACAAGGTACTGAAGATAGTTCCCGAAGCCTGTACCGGCTGCATGCGATGCGAAATGGCCTGCTCCTACATGCAGACGGGCACGTACCAGCCGTCGAAATCCGTAATTCGGGTCTCACCCTTCGAGAGGCACACCAGCTACTCACCCTACACCTGCTTCCAGTGCGAGGAGGCGTGGTGCCTGGCGGCCTGCCCGGTAGAGGCCATCACCATATCACCCGCCGGCGCAAAGGTGGTCCTGGACGACCAGTGCGTAGGGTGCAAGCTGTGCACCATCGCATGTCCTTACGGCACCATATTCTACGACGTCGACACCCAAAAGGCGTTCAAGTGCAACTTGTGCGGAGGCTCGCCCGCGTGCGCGGAGGCGTGCCCCACGGCGGCCATCCAGTGGGTGGAGGCCGAGGTGCAGGACTGGCAGGGCGACTTCGCCGAGACTCGCGGCAACGTACATCTTGTGGGATTCTCCGTTTAGGATAGGGGGTACGATATGGCCGCAAAACGTCACGTAATAGTAGGCGGCGGGACCGCCGGTCTCAACGCCATGACCACCATCCGCGAGTATGACAAGGGTGAGTCGGAGGTGGTGCTGGTGTCCGGCGAATGGCCGTACTCTCGAATGGTGCTGCCGTACTACCTTGGGCACACCATCTCCGAGTCCCACGTCTTCACAGCCACCGCGCCGCGCCTGGCAAACCTGGGGATCCAGTTTGCCAAGGCCGATGCCGCGCCCGCGCCCCCGTCACCCCTTGGGCCGCCGCCCGCGGAGCCTTCGGGAGACCTCATTGCCCAGTTCATCCCGCGTCGCGCCGCATCCCTGGACACCGCGAACAACCAGCTTACCCTGGAGGACGGCGTCACCATCGGTTACGACGACCTGCTGATCGCGACAGGCTCAACGGCTACACGACCTCCCATACCCGGCGCAGACGGCGCTAACATCTATAACCTGTGGACTCTGGACGACACCCGGGGCGTTCTCGCCAATATCAAGGAGGGCATGGACGTGGCGATGGTGGGCGCAGGCTTCATCAGCTTCACCATCCTCAACTCCGTGCTGAGCCACGGCGTCAACCTGCACATCATCGAGATCATGCCCCAGATTCTGCCCCGTATGATAGACAGCCAGGGCGCCTCCCTGGTGCACGGCTGGCTGGAGCAGAAGGGAGTCAAACTCCACACCGACACCCGCGTCCAGGCAATCGAGGACGTGGACGGGCGGAAGAAGCTGGTCATCGGGGACGGCGAAGACATAACCGTCGACCTGGTTATCATGGGCACCGGCATCCGCACCAACCTGGAGTGGCTGGAGGGGTCCGGCATCGAGATCAACCAGGGCATCATTGTGGACGACCACCTGCGGTCCAACGTGCCCAACGTGTACGCTGCGGGAGACGTGGCGGAGGGCGCAGAGCTGGTAACCGGCAACCTCGAGGTGCACGCCATCGAGCCCACGGCTATGGAGCACGGGCGCATAGTGGGCGCAAACATGGTTGGCCGTGACATCGCCTATCGCGGCAGCCTGCTTATGAACATCCTGGACGTGCAGGACCTGGACATCGCCAGCTTCGGCGACTGGAGCGGCAGCGACGACGTCACGGAGTTCCTGAACACCAGCGAGAACGTCTATAGGAAGCTGGTCTGGAACGACGACCGCATTACCGGGGCCATCCTGATGGGGCCTGCAAGGTCCGTGTGGACCACCAACGACGTGGGAATGCTCAAGGGACTGATACAGTCGGGCACGCGCCTGGGCGGATGGAAGGCCTACATCCAGGAGAACCCCCGTGATATAAAGAGACCCTTCGTAGCCTCCCACATAACCAGGGACATGCTTCCCATGAAGACCCTGGACCATCCCACAGTGCCGTCGCGAGAGGTTGCAGCAACCAACAGATAGAGGCTGCGAAGGATACCAGGCGGCGTAAACCCAAGGAGGTAGATTCAATGTCAGACCAGTTGCCGGGCGGTTATGCAGGCAGAATACTTCGTATAGATCTCACCAGCGAGCGTATATGGACGGAGAGCATGGCTCCGGAGGACTACCGTCACTATTTGGGCGCTGTTGGCGTAGGCACCAAGATTCTGTGGGAGGAGGTGCCCCCAGAGGTGACCTGGGACCACCCTGAGAACCGGATTGTCCTGGCTTCCGGCCCCCTCGCAGGCACGCCGGTATGGGGCACCGGCAGCCTCACCGTCGTGACCAGGGGCGCCATGACCAACGGAGCCACGGTGACCAACGCCCAGGGCTTCTTCGGCGCAAACCTCAAGTACTGCGGCTACGACGCCATTGTCCTTCAGGGGCAGGCGAAGAGGTGGGTGTACGTATACATCAACGACGACCTGGTGGAGCTGAGGGATGCCTCCCACCTGTTGGGCCAGGACACTTGGGACATGCAGGACACGCTCCAGGCGGAGCACGGGCGCAGCGGCCACCAGTTGAGCGTCTATGGCATAGGCCCCGCCGGTGAAAAGGTCGTGCGGTGGGCCATCATCGAGGGGGACTACGGCCACGTCGCCAGCAAGAACGGCACTGGAGCGGTGCTGGGCAAGAAGAAGGTGAAGTGCGTAGCCATCGCCCGGGGCACCCGCGGCGTGCGAGTACACGACCCGGCCGGCCTGTTCCAGGCCGCGGACATGATCTCCCACGAGTTGAAGACCGATTCCATGTCAGCCAACCTGTACCAGTACGGAACCCTCGGCGGCGTGTACGGCGGTTCCTTTACGGGCACACTGCCCACCAAGAACTACACCACCAACATCTTCCCCGAGCCCGAGCGGCTGGAAGAGTGGCAGCCGGTGAGCCTGCGGGCGCAGTTCGCACACCGGGGCCACCAGTGCAACGGGTGCGGGATGCAGCACTGCCACATGAACGTGGTCCCGTCCGGAGAGCGCAAGGGCACTCTCATTGACGAGTCGGAGTACGAAGGACTGTCCGGCTGCGGCGCGCAGATCGGCTGCGTAGACCCCGTGGACGTGCAGTGGCTCAACACCCAGGTCGACAAGGCCGGCGTGGACGTCAACGAGTTCGGCTGGGTAATCGGCTGGGTGATGGAGTGCTTCGAGAAGGGGTACCTGACCAAGGAGCAGCTTGGAGGCCTGGAGCCCAAGTGGGGCGACGCCGAGGCCGCCAACACTCTGCTCCAGATGATCTCCAACCGAGAGGGCTTCGGCGACATCCTGGCGGAGGGCGTGAAGATCGCGGCGCAGCACGTCGGCGGTCCCGCCCTGGACTGCGCGGTGTTCACCCACAAGGGTGTCAGCCCGCGAGGCCACGACCACCGCAGCCGCTGGGCCGAGATGCTGGAAGGAGCCGTGCAGAGCGCCGGGACCATCGAGACCGGCCCACTGGTAAAGCCGGAGGAGCACGGGCTGCCCGCCAGCCACAACGGCTTCGACCCCAAGGAGGTCGGCTACATGACCGGGGCAATGCTGGGGAGGAGACACTTCGAGGACTCCCTGGGCACCTGCATGTTCACCACTCGCACTTTCCTCAGCTCCGTATGCCGCGCCCTGAACGCGGTAACCGGCTGGGACTACACCAAGGAAGAGGCGATGGACTTCGGCAAGCGGTGCTCTCACCTGATGCGCCTGTTCAACCTGCGGAGCGGCGTGGGGATGGACCTGGAGAAGCCGTCGGAGCGGTACTGGTCGACCCCGGTCGACGGTCCCGCCGCGGGACAGAGCGCCAAGGAGAACTGGGACACACTGGTGGGCACCTACTACGACACCGTCGGATGGGACCGGGAGACGGGAAACCCCCTTCCGGAGACCCTCCGCAAGTATGACCTTGAGCACCTCATCCCGGAGATATGGGGACCGGAGGAGGCCGTAATCAGTGCCAGATGAACAGGACAAGACCGTTACAGCGGAGAAGCCAAAGGTCAAGATCGAAGTCTTCGCCTGGCTTACTCGCTACGTTGGCGGCGACGGCGGGGGTCGCAAGTTCTACACCGAGGAGTTCACCCCCGGCGAGTCCCTGCGAACGGTGGTGAGAAGGCTTACCAGAAGCTATCCGGCCCTTGACCACATCCTTTGGGACCCGGAGAGCGGGCAGTTGGGCGCGTACGTGGAGATCATTGTTAACGACGCCTTTCTGGGCATCACTCACACCATGGACAGCGAACTCCAGGACGGCGACACCATCACTCTGCTGCCCGCCTGGGACGGAGGATAGACCAGAAGAGGGGAGACACAACCCATGACAGAGCAGCTACCTGGCGGATACACCGGCAGGATTCTTAGAGTAGACCTGACCACCGAGAGGGTGTGGGTGGAGACCCTGACCGCGGAGGAGTGCCGCTACTACCTGGGCGCGGCAGGCATAGGATACAAGATCCTCTGGGAGGAGGTTCCCCCGGAGGTCACCTGGGACCACCCCGACAACCGCCTGATAATGGCCTCCGGCCCCCTGGCCGGGACTCCCGTGTGGGGCACGGGCAGCCTGAACGTGGTCACCCGCGGCGCAATGACCAACGGGGCCGTTATGACCAACGCCCAGGGCTTTTTCGGCTCCAACCTGAAGTACTGCGGCTACGATGCGCTGGTCCTCCAAGGCCAGGCCAACAGGTGGGTGTACGTTTACATCAACGACGACGTTGTGGAGCTTCGCGACGCCTCCCATCTCCTGGGCAAGGACACGTGGGAGATGCAGGACGACCTCCAGGCGGAGCACGGCCTGAGCGGCCATCAGATGAGCGTCTACGGCGTGGGGCCTGCCGGAGAGAAGATTGTACGCTACGCTATAATCGAAGGCGACTACGGCCACGTCGCCAGCAAGAACGGCTGCGGCGCGGTGATGGGCAAGAAGAACGTGAAGTGCGTGGCCATAGTCCGCGGGACGAAGGGCGTTCGCGTCCACGACACCGCTGGCTTGTACCAGGCTGCGGACACAATCGCCCACGACCTGAAGCAGGGAAACACGTACTACTTCGGCACCCTGGGTGGACCGTCGACCGGCCTCCGATCCGGGACCCTTCCTACCCTCAACTACACCACCAACATCTACCCCGCACCTGAGCGCGCCGACGAGTGGGCCCCCCCAACCTATCGCGAGACATTCCCGCACCGGGGCCACCAGTGCAGCGCCTGCGGGATGAAGGGACACTGCCACATGATGGTTGTGCCGGAGGGCCCCCGCAAGGGCGAGCTGATAGACGAGCCGGAGGCCGAAGGTATCTCCGGTTGCGGCTCCCAGATTGGCGTCGTCGATCCGGTGGAGGTTTCGTGGCTGAACACCCAGGTGGACAAGGCCGGCGTGGACGTGAACGAGTGGGGCTGGCTCTGTGGCTGGGTGATGGAGTGCTACGAGAAGGGGTACATAACCAAGGAGCAGCTCGGCGGGCTGGAGATGAAGTGGGGCGACGTTGAGGCCGCAAACGACCTTCTCCAGATGGTTGCGAATCGAGAGGGGTTCGGAGACATCCTGGCGGAGGGCGTGAAATACGCCGCGGAGTACGTCGGTGGAGAAGCCTACGACTGCGCCATCTTTATCCACAAGGGCGTAAGCCCCCGGAGCCACGACCACCGCGGCCGTTGGATGGAGATGCTGGAGGGCAGCGTGAGCGGCACGTCCACCATCGACACCCAATCCAACGTGCACCCGGAGGAGTTCGGGCTGCCCGCCGCCTTCGACCCCTTCGATCCCAAGATGGTGGGCTACCACCTCGGATCGATGGTCGGCAGGCTGCACTTCATCGACTCCCTGGGCATCTGCAAGTTCACAGCCAACACCTACCACGAGTTCATCTGCCAGGCGCTGAGCGCGTCAACTGGCTGGGACTACACCAAAGAGGAGGCTATGGCCTTCTGGAAGCGGTGCGCGGCTATGTTCCGCCTCTTCAACCTGCGAAACGGCATTGGCCCGGATTCGGAGAAGCCGTCGGAGCGGTACTGGTCCACGCCGGTGGACGGTCCGGCCGCAGGGACGAGCGCCAAGGAGAACTGGGACACGATGATCGCCACCTACTACGATACGGTCGGCCTGGACCGGGCGTCCGGCAGGCCCTTCCCGGAGACGCTGCAGAAGCTGGGGCTGGAGCACCTCATCCCGGAGATATGGGGCATCGAGGAGGCGAAGCTGGGGGTCTGAGGGCAGCTCATCTCCGTCATCCCCATCCCCGTATCGGGGTACGGAGCAGGCTCGGAGAGGGAATCCAGGTGTGATGGGCGTGGGCGCTTGCGGACGCCCTGGGTTCTTCACTGCGTTCAGAATGGCACTTCGGCGTATCGGCTGTCATTCTGAGGAGTGAAGCGACGAAGAATCCCAAGCCACCGCGCGACCTATGCGATTACATCCTGACAGCGGGAATCCTTAGTATGTGCGTGGAGCCGGAAAACCCTGCGTGGGGTGGTAACCCAAGCGCTGAGTGATCGAACTCTTTGGATTCTTCACTGCGTTCAGAATGACATTGGGAACGGGCATCCGGGGGAAGCGTGGAAAGGAACTCTGCGACGTGCGAAAGGCCGTGTCAGATTACCGACTCTTTCTTGTCCCACTCCCTCCGAAGGGTGAAACAGAGGCGAAGGAAGGTAAGCGCCTCTCCCGCAGAAGCCTTCGACCTGCCGTTCTGCCTGTCTACAAAGGTGATGGGCGTCTCCAGTACTCGAGCGTCCCGGCTCTTGGCCAGTATCTCCAGCAGAAGCTTGAACCCCTTGGGATTCAGGTTGGGCAGCATGGGCTCCATCCATCGCCGGCGGAATCCCCCAAAGCCGGACGTCAGGTCCCTGACCGACAGGCCCACTATCATGCGCCCCATCCCGGACGCTCCCCGGCTGACGAGTTGCCTCCAGATGGGCCAGTTCTGCACTCCGCCGCCATCGACGTATCGCGAGCCGACCACGATGTCCGCATCGGAGAGGGCGCGCAGCATCTTGGGCAGCTCCTCCGGACGATGGGACAGATCAGCGTCCATCATTATCCAGTAGTCGCCGTCCGCCAGAGCGAACCCGTCTGCGACGGCCGTGCCCAGCCCCAGCTTGCCGGGTCGTTGCAGCAGCCTTATCCTCGCGTCCTCGGACGCTATCTCACGGACAGCGTCGGAGGTGCCGTCCGGGCTGTTGTCGTCGACAATGATGACCTCGTAGTCCCACGCGGAGGCCAAGGCGGTGCGTATGCCGTCGCAGAGAGGCCGGACATTCTCACGCTCGTTATAAGTGGGAACGACTATCGAGACCTTCTCGCTGCCCTCATTCATACGAGCCTACCCCCCTTCACGGGACACCTGGAAAAGCGGTAGCGGTTTCTGGCGACCCAACCGTAGGCCGCTTCGCCCGCTATATCCATCCCCGGCAGCCACATCAGAGGAGCGATGGGCAGTAGGGGCGGCAGCCTGAGCGCCAGCAGCCTCATGGCATGGAAACCCTTGTGGAGACGACCGCGGCCAGTGTCCATCCACGCGTATCGGTCCAAGTCTTCCCACGATAAGCCCTGGGGCGGCTGGTCCAGTGACTGGTATGGAGTCCACTCTATGCGGTGAAGGAAGTCCATCCTGGACAGCCAGCGCCTCGCGCCGGCGCAAAAGCCGCATCTCCCATCGTAGTACAGGGTCCACTTGGCGCTGCGACCGAAATTGCTCAAAATTGGCCCTCCAGTGACCTCCGCCATATTATACTCCCTGGACAAGTTACATAGAACACTGGATAGTGCGGAAGTTGCCAGGATTCGCAGTCAATACCCCACCCCTGGATGCCCGTCCCCGTATCGAGTACGGGGCAGGCTGCACGGGCATGACAGAGTGGACCGCCTACAACTCCCTACCTTCCCTTGTCCAGTCTCCGCCACCTGCTGACCGGGCGGTAGACAAGCCACGCCCTGCCCACTATGGCGCTCCTGGGCACGGGGCCGAAGGAGCGGCTGTCGGTGCTGAACTCCGGGGCGTCACCCAGCAGGAAGTATTCATCGTGCCTGAGGTTCCACTCTCTGCTCTCGCGGGGGTCGACATCCTCAAGCAAGGCCGCACTATCCGGCGAAACGCCGTTAACCGTGAGCGCGCCGTTGCTGACCAGCACCGTGTCTCCGGGCGCTCCTACCACGCGCTTGATTATCGCCCGCCCGTCACCCAGGACCCCGCGAGCCAGCGCCACGTCTCCCCTCTTGGGGGCTTCTCGCCGGTACGGAAGGCGGTCGAAGAGAACGTACTCACCCGGCGCAAGGGTCGGGTACATGCTCCATCCATCGACCACCACCCTGATGGCGATGACGAAGGCCAAGGCCCGATAGCCCAGTCCCGTAATGACCAGCAACGCGTCCTCTCGTCGTTATCGCAATTAGCCCGAAGGTCTGATAAACTATACCCAATTCAAGACCAACTGTCTTCTAAGGAGGTAGGAATGTCTCTACTCAAGCAGACCTTTAGCCTGTTGAACAGGGTTCTCCCGACCGAGAGGGGCTACGCTCACTGCGATATTCCCTGCGGGATCTACGACCCCATCGCCGCCAAGATTGCGGCCCAGACCGTGCAGAAAATGGTGCTGCGGATGCAGGCGCTGCAGGAGGGCGACGACCACGTGGCCTACGCCAACACCATGGCCCGCTACATAGTGGTCAAGGATGAGCACGCCGAGCTCTGCAAGCGCGAGCTGCGGATTCTCTGGGCCGACTATGGCTGGCCCAATGCGCCGGAAGGCTTTGACCTGCACGGCTCCTTCAACGCCGCTCTGAAACTGGCCGGCCGCTGCCGCCAGCAAGTGGACATGGCCGCCTGTGAAGAGCTGGTAGCCGCTGTGGACAACATCGCCACCGCTTTCTGGGCTACCAAGGGCGTCGAGTACAGCGACCCCAATGCCGCTGCCCGCTACGGCACCTAGACCACAACCTTTCCAAAGAGCCTTAAGAGCAGCGCAGTGCGGAATCCATCGCTCTTCCGAGTGGTGGATTCCGCTTAGTATGGAGACCGCCGGACCTGCGGGCGCAAGCGTTGAAGCGCAGACACCCTTTTGCTATACTGACGCAGGCATCGATGGGGGAAGACCCAATTCGCCGTCTCGAACCGATGCCCTGCTACGATTGCTTCTACCCACAATAGAGAGGTGCAAAGAATATGGCCGTGCGAATTCTAGTCTTGTATGACAACTCAGGGGCGCAGGTGCAGGCTCTGGCAGAGGCCGTGAGCGAGGGCGTTGGCAGGATACAGGGCGCCCAGGCTATGACCATGGACATAGACCAGGCCGGCCCGGAGGACCTGCTGGACTGCGACGGCGTCATCCTGGGTTCACCCAACTGGAACGGCATCACGGGACGGCTGAAGTCCTGGCTGGACCAGATGTCGGACCTGGGGCAGGAGGGCCTGCTGGAGGGTAAGATGGGAGCCGCCTTCACCGCCGGTAGAGGTCGCTCAGCGGGTACGGAGTTCACCCTGCTGGCGCTGCTTCACTGGATGCTCTCCTGGGGGTTCGTAGTCGTTGGCCTTCCGTGGACGGACCGCATGATTACCTCGGGATCCTTCTACGGAGCTACTGTCCACGGCAGCGTAACCAACGACGACCTTGAGCAGGCCAGGTCGCTGGGCAGCCGCACGGCGCAGCTGGCCAACTACCTCAAGGAAGGGGGAATGCAGCCCAACTTTTAGGGCCTGCCTCCCTCAGCCCCAAAATGCGTGGAAGTGGTTCAG
This sequence comes from Dehalococcoidia bacterium, assembly GCA_965218945.1. Lineage (GTDB taxonomy): Bacteria > Chloroflexota > Dehalococcoidia > Lucifugimonadales > UBA2985 > DAOUJW01. The sequence goes on along the minus strand of OZ244718.1, from coordinate 141,224 downwards.
CGGGCCGTGGCCGCTCCCGATGGGGACCGCCCTGCGGATGGCCTCGGTGACGTACGCCTTGGCCTGCCCCACCGCTTCCTCAACCCCCATGCCGTTGGCCAGCCCCGCGGCAATGGCCGAAGCGAAGGTGCATCCCGTGCCGTGGGTGCTCGTCGTGTCCACGCGTGGCGACGAGAACTCCCTGAACTCGTTGCCGTCGTAGAAGACGTCCACGGCGTCGCCCTGCAGGTGCCCCCCCTTTACGACGACACTCCTGCTCCCCATCCCAACGATGTCCCTGGCCGCCCGGCGCGCCTGCTCCAGGGTCGCGACACGATAGCCCACCAGCGCCGACGCCTCCGGGAGGTTGGGCGTCACCACAAGGGCCAGCGGCACTAGCAGTGTACGCAGGGCGTCAACCGCCTCTTCCTGCAGAAGTGGGTCTCCGCCCTTGGCCACCATCACCGGATCGACCACAAGGTTGGGGAGATCGTGCTCATTAACCTTGCCGGCCACCACGCGTATGATGCCGGAGTTGGCGAGCATCCCCGTCTTCACGGCGTCCGCGCCGATGTCGGAGACGACGGCGTCGATCTGCGATGCCACCATGTCGGGGGAAAGCTCCTGCACGCCCGTGACCCCAAGGGTGTTCTGCGCCGTGACGGCGGTCAGCGCCGACATGCCGTACACACCCAGCGCGGCGAAGGTCTTCAGGTCCGCCTGGATACCGGCGCCGCCTCCGGAATCGGAGCCTGCTATGGTCAAAGCTCTCTTCATTGCACTGCTCCTCTTGGTCGTGCGCGCTTGACGCTCGCGGCAGCTACTCCTTGAATTCCTCCTCAGAGGCATTCTCCAGGCTGTCCTTGGCCGTTTTGTAACAGGCCATCGCCGTCGAAAGGTCTATGCCCACGCTTTCCGGGTCTATCTTCGTTGAGCGCTCCATAATGACTTCATACGATGGAAACGAGTTGTGAGACGCGTAAAAGCTCCTGATCCAGGTAACTACAGCCAGTTCCAACTGGTCGGCATTGCCGTCCCTAACCGTTCTATAACAGGCCATCGCGGTCGAGAGGTCTACGCCCACACCATCCGGGTCTATCCTCCTTGAGCGCTCCATGATGACTTCATACGTTGGAAAAGAGAAGTCAGCCGCGCGGTAGCTTCTGATCCAAGCTATTACAGCCAGTTCCAACTGGCTGGCGCCTTCTTCCTGAATTCTAGTATCGTGTAGAGGCCGGTGCCAGCCTATCTGCAATCTGCTCGAAATGCGAGTCTGGATCAGTATTACCACTATAACTATGGCTATTGCGAAGGGTATCCATATCCACTCTATCAAATGAACCCTCCCTACCCAGGCCTTGAGGGGTTGGCCTATGGGTGTATTACGGCTGGAACTCCGCCGTGAACGCCTCCCGCGCATCCACGTCTTCGCCCAGCAGACCCGTGTCTTTCATCCACTGCGCCAGACTCTCCCAACGCTCCTGCGTCTGGAAGCCGAATCCCGTCATACCCACCTCCCACAGCGGCGCCAGCAGGCCTATGCCCTCGGTCTCCAGGGCCTTGTCCGTCTCTGGGTTGGCCTCCACCAGGATGTCGACCGCCGCCTGTGGGTCGGCAATGGCGTAGGCGAAGCCCCTGGCCGTCGCCCGGACAAAGCGGCGAACGGTGTCCGGGCTATCGCTGATCATGTCCTCGCTGGCAACCAGCACCAGTTCGTAGAAGTCAGGGACGCCCCACTCCTCCATCCGCATGATCGTTATCGGGTAGCCCTGCATCTCCATCAGGATGGACTCGTGGGTCCAGTAGGCGCCCACTATGGCGTCCACCTTCCCGCCTATGAGAGCCGGCGCCAGGTCGAAGCCGACGTTCACCACAGTCACGTCGTCGATTGAAAGCCCCTCGTGCTCCAGCATGGCCTGGAACAGGGCCTCCTCGAAGGGGATGCCGGTGACGCCGACCGTCCTGCCCTTGAGCTGGCTCGGCCGGGTTATGCCTGACTCCTCAAGAACCATGATGGAATTCAGGGGGTGCTGCACCATCGCGGCGACGGACTTCACCGGCACGCCTTCACCCCTGGCCAGAAGCACCTCAGCCTGATAGCTGACGCCGAAGTCGTCCCGGCCCGCCCCGACGGTCTTGAGCACGTCCTCGGGATTGGCGGGGACGTAGATGTTCACGTCCAGGCCCTCGTCCCGATAGTGGCCGCGCTCCAAGGCGACGTAGAAGCCGGCGTGATTGGAGTTGGGAAACCAGTCCAGGGCAAGGCTCACCTCCTCCGGCGCGGGCGTCGGAACGGAAGTGGAAGTCGGGACCTGGGTAGGCTCCTCGCTGTCGCAGGCAGCAAGAATCCCCATCAACACCATCAAGGCCGCTGCAAATACCATCACTTTGACGCGGTGTTTAATCATTTCAGCACCTCCGAAATCTAAACTCTGCTATCGTCGTTCTGTTCACAGCCTCTCCAGGGCTTTGGTTCGCCTCTCCCACTGGTTCCAGGGCAGAGCCAGCCGCTCCACCAGCACCACCAGCGCGAAGAGGGCAACGCCCATGACTGACAAAATGAAGATGGAGGCGAAGACACGCTCGGTGAGGAACTGGGGAGCTGAGCGTGTCATCAGGTAGCCCAGGCCGGCGCTGGACCCCACCCACTCCCCTATCACAGCTCCTATGACGCTCAGGGCTATGGCCACCCGCACGCCGGAAAACAGGAAGGGCAGCGACGACGGCGCCTGCACCTTGGTGAATATCTGTCGCCGGCCAGCCCCCAGTGAGCGCATCATGTTGAGCATGTCAGGGTCCACGGACTTCAGGCCGTCCACCATGTTGACCACTATGGGAAAGAAGGATATCAGCACGACCACGATTATCTTGGGCCAGATGCCGTAGCCTATCCAGACCAATAGCAGCGGCGCTATGGCGATGATGGGTATAGTCTGGGATGCTATCACGAAGGGGTACGCGGCCCGCTCCACTATCCGTGAATAGGCGATGGCCATGGCCGCGGCTATCCCCACCACCAGGGCAAGCGCAAATCCGATGAGCACCTCCTCCAGGGTGGTCAATGAGTGCCTCAACAGAAGCTCCCGGCTCTCCACAAGCTCCGCTCCAATGGCCGTCGGCGACGGCAACAGCCAGCGCTCAATCTGCAACAGCCGGACGGCTCCCTCCCAAATCGCGAGGGCAAGGAGCATGATCGCGCCCGGCGCGGCCCAGCGGCTAGCAAAGGCGCTCGCCGCGCCCCATCCTCCCCTCTTGGGGACCATTGCAGAACCCTGGCCCGGAGTTGTATTACCCGTCATTCCCGCCTCCGAGCGGGAATCCAGAGTCGCTCCATTGGCTTTGACATACGCTCTGGATTCCTGCTTTCGCAGACCTTTGTATAACCCATTTGTCGTGACCCGGAGCTTCTTCCCCCTTGAGGGGGAAGATTGAGATGGGGGTGAATCGTCTGTGGACACACCGTCATGTGCCCCCATCCTGACCTTCCCCCGCAAACGGGGGAAGGGACTCTAGTTTACCCAAGGGCTTCCTCCGTCCTGAGAGATCTGAGCAGCTCCGCCTTCATCCTGACAAAGACGTCTTCGGTTATCATCTCGTAGCTCCTGGGCCGGGGCAGGTCCACAGGCATGACCATCTTCAGGCTCGCCGGGCGAGGGGTGAGGACGTACACCCTGTCCGAGAGAAGAATCGCCTCTTCCACGTCGTGAGTCACCAGCACCACGGTTTTACCCCAGGACTCCCATTGACGGAGGAGCCATTCCTGCATGTTGGCCCTGGTCAGAGCGTCCAGCGCGCCAAAGGGCTCGTCCAGCAGGATGACGTCCTGGTTGGCCAGCGCCGTCCTGAGGAATGCGACCCTCTGCCGCATACCCCCCGACAAAAGATGTGGGTAGCTCTTCTCGAAGCCCTTCAGCCCAAACTGCTCCGCCATATCCAGGGCGCGCCGCCGGGCCTCGGCACGGCTCACGCCCTGCAGCTCCAGTCCCAGGATGGCGTTGTCCAGCACGGTGCGCCAGGGGAGAAGCAGGTCCTTCTGGTGCATGTAGCCAACCGCGCCGGGCCGGCGAATCGCAGGCCGACCGTCGAACTGGATGCTGCCTCGTGATGGCTCCTCCAGACCAGCGATGATGTTCAACAGGGTGCTCTTGCCGCAGCCGCTGGGGCCGATCAGGCTGACGAACTCGCCTGCGTCCACACTCAGGCTCACGTCCTCCAGCACTGGAAGTGGCCTGCCATCGACGCGAAAGGCCTTCGAGATGCCCTCCAGCTCTATCCTGGGAGGCTCGTTCGTTTCGCTGCGGGTTGGGCCGGACGTAAAGGCCATCTCGGTAATCATTGGCCCCAAAAGAAAAGACCGACGGCTGTGTACCGACGGCCAAACAAGTCTTGATTTCGAATGGCGCTCTCCCTCCGCTGGCATTACCCAGGTCAGGTTCTAAGGGTCGCCCCGATACGTCGGAGCCTCTCAGCCTGGTACACCAAGCTCCCCTTCAGCCCTACTGTTCAACTTTGTCCCAAGTGTAGCGCGGTTGTCACGGCCAGTCAATGCGAGGACCTGGATAAAGGCGATGAGGCTCAGTCAAACGTCACTTGCGTTGAAGGCGTCGTGCTATACTGAAGATAAGGGTACACCGTGGCGGCGCGAACGCCGGCACGCACGAAGGACGCAGCCTCTCCGAATAGGCCCGTTCATGGAGGAAGGGAATATGAACCAGGGAATGAGCGACTACCCCGTGAGGTTCGATGTCGACTACCCGGAATTGCCGTCCAGGGGGCTGGCTCTGCTGGGGGTCCTTCTGTTTATCAAGGGGTTACTGCTGATACCCCACGTGATCATCCTGTTCGCCCTGGGCATAGCCGTATCTCTGGTCGTCTACATTGGATACTGGGCTGTGCTCATAACCGGCAAGTATCCCATGGGCCTCTTTGACTTTGTAGTCGGCGTCCAGCGATGGCAATCGAGGACGGACTCGTGGATGTACGGCTTTGCAGACCGCTATCCACCCTTCAGCAAGGACGTGGAGTACTATGCCGCGAGGTTTGAGGTCGACTACCCGGAATCATCTTCGAGGGCGCTGGCTCTGTTGGGCGCCCTCCTGTTTATCAAGTTGGTACTGCTGATACCTCACCTGGTCATCCTCTTGTTCCTGAGCATATTGATGACTGTGGCCGTCTACATCGGGTACTGGGCTGTGCTCATAACCGGCAGGTATCCCGTGGGGCTTTACACCTTCGTGTCCGGTATACAGAGATGGAACTACAGGGTCGGGGCATGGCTGGCCGGCTTGACGGACCGCTACCCGCCCTTCAGCCTGAGCTAGCAGCCATAGCGCCACCCCATCCTTCGCTCCACCGCTCGAATGGTTCCCTTCGGCAGGCTCAGGGTAAACTCTGGCTCACCACGAGCGGGAAATGGAGGTCCCACTTATGGCCACGTGTCCCTGAGGTTAACCGCTCATCCTGAGCCTGTCGAAGGACATGAGCGGAAGGTACTGTATGGGGCATTCCGCCCTAAACCTGGAACGCCGAGGGGCAGCCGCCGCTGAGCACGCACCGGTCGCAGAGGGGGCGGCGCGCCTTGCACACCTGTCGACCGTGGGTGATGAGGTAGACGTGCAGGGCAAATACCTGCTCCGGCGCAACCGACGCCTCCAGAATGTCGTGGGCCTGCTCCGCCGTGACCTTTTCGCCGATGAGGCCCAGGCGCTTGCTCACCCTGTAGATGTGGGTGTCGACGGGCATTGCGGGCATACCAAGGGCAAAGCACAGGACTATGGCTGCCGTCTTCGGCCCAACCCCGGGCAGCTCCCGCAGCCACTCCTTGGCCTCCTCCAGGGGCATCTCCCTCAGGAAGGATATGTCCAGCCCGCCGCACTTCTCCCGGATGTCCTGCAACACCGCCTTGATGCGCGGCGCTTTGACGCGGGACAGACCCCCAATCCTGATGGCCTGGGCTATGTCCTCCGGGTCTCCCTCCATCACCCGCTCCCACGACCCAAAGGCCTCAATCAGCTTATCGTAGGCCTTGAACGCGTTGAGGTCGGAGGTGTGCTGGGAGAGTATGGTGAATACCAGCTCCGAGATGGGATCAAACCTGGACTCCCATTGAGCAACGCCCTGCTCCTCCTCCAGCAGACGATACGCCTCCGGGGAAGTTATGGAGCGGGTCGTCTCTGTATTACCGCCAGGGAAAGCCGACACGGATACTCCTCAAGATGTAAGGCGTGCTAGGGGAAGTGGAGCGGGAGATGGGATTTGAACCCACGACAGCCACCTTGGAAGGGTGGAGCTCTTCCGCTGAGCTACTCCCGCTTGAAGCGCCGAGGGACCTCAGTCGCTCAGGGATTATTATAGCAGGGCAAAGGGGTGGAGTGTAGAGGGTGAGTTACGCCGCCTCGCCACCGCTCAAATGGTTCGACAGGCTCACCATGAGCCGTGGCGACAGTTCTCACTGTCGTTCTGAACCCTTCGGCTACGCTCAGGGTAAACTACGCGAAGAATCCAAAGCGTCAGACCACTCAGCATTCAAGTCTACGCAAAGAGGGCCAACCGATTCTATGTGCAGGACACGAGTCTCGTTTGTCAGGATGCAAACGCAGCATTCGCACAATGGCTTTGGATTCTTCGTCGCTTCACTCCTCAGAATGACAGCCGCCGCGCGCCTCTGTCATTCTGAACGCAGTGAAGAATCCAGAGCCGTCCGACCACTCAGCGTTCAGGTCTACCCAAGTAGGGCCAACCGGTTCTATGTGCAGGACACGAGTCTCGTTTGTCAGGATGCAAACGTAGCAGTCGCGCAATGGCTTGGGATTCTTCGTCGCTTCACTCCTCAGAATGACAGCCGCCGCGCGCCTCTGTCATTCTGAACCCTTCGGCTACGCTCAGGGTAAACTACGTGAAGAATCCAAAGCGTCAGACCACTCAGCGCTCAGGTCTACGCAAAAAGGGCCGCCCAATTCTATGTGCAGGACACGAGTCTCGTTTGTCAGGATGTACAGGATGTATACGCAGCAGTCGCGCAATGGCTTGGGATTCTTCGTCGCTTCACTCCTCAGAATGACAGCCGCCGCACGCCCATGTCACTCTGAACGCAGTGAAGAATCCAAAGCGTCAGACCGCTCAGCGTTCAGGTCTACGCAAAGAGGGCAACCGATTCTATGTGGAGGCTGCGAGTCTCGTTTGTCAGAATGCAAGCACAGCAGTCGCACAATGGCTTTGGATTCTTCGTCGCTTCACTCCTCAGAATGACAGCCGCCGCACGCCCATGTCATTCTGAACGCAGTGAAGAGTCCAAGGCGTCTGCTTTGCATTCGCCACAGAGGCGGGTATAGGCAACCGAGCCTCAAAGCAGTTACAATGGTCTCCAGTCATGCTTTATATCGATCAACAGTACGCGCAACAGATGGTCTCCCACGCCCTGGAGGACGACCCCAACGAGTGCTGCGGTATCCTCGCGGGCAAGGGCGGGCAGATACTCAAGTTCTATCGCATGACCAACGCCGAGGCCAGCCCCTACCGCTACCGCATGGACCCCAAGGAGCTCCTGGCTGTGTACCGGGAGATAGACGACAGCGGTATGGATATCATCGCTATCTACCACTCCCACACCCACTCAGAAGCGTACCCATCGGCCACCGACGTGCGCCTGGCGACTTGGCCTGAAGCCTGTTACGTACTGGTCTCCCTGATGGACAGGGAGAACCCGCCCATTCGCGCATTCCACATTGAGGACGGCGCCGTGACCGAGGAGGAGGTAGCCTTGGAGACGCCCCGTTAGCCCACATTTGGACCCAGGAGAGAGTACCTTGAGCTTTCCCAACGCCCACATCTTCCCAACGACCGTAGACGTGAATTCCCTAAGCCACCTTGTGCTTGGAGGCTGCGACGTCGTCCGGCTGGCCGAGGAGTTCGGCACGCCCCTCTACGTCTTCGACGAGACCACCTTGCGTGACACCTGCCGCGCCTTCGTGACAGAGTTCCAGGCGCGCCACGCCCGCAGCACGGTAATCTACGCCTGCAAAGCCTTCGTCAACGTTCCGCTGGCACAGCTGCTGGAGGAGGAGGGACTGGGGCTGGACGTTGTATCGGGAGGCGAGCTTGCGGTGGCCCGGAGGGTTGAGTTTCCGCCGGACAATGTCTACTTTCACGGCAACAACAAGAGCCGGGAAGAGCTGGAGATGGCCCTGGACTACGGCATCGGTCGCATCGTTGTGGACAACTTCCACGAGCTGTCCCTGCTGAGCGAAATCGCGTCCTCCAGGGGCGTGGTGCAGGACATACTGATGAGGGTATCGCCGGGTGTAGACCCCCATACCCACGTCTACACCACAACCGGGGTGCTGGACAGCAAGTTCGGGTTCCCCATCCAGACGGGTCAGGCCAGGGAGGCCGTCGAGATGGCGATGGCGCAGGACAGCCTGCGACTCTTGGGTCTGCACTTTCACCTGGGTTCCCCCATATTCGAGCTTGAGCCGTACACAAAGGCTATGGAGGTCACCCTGGAGTTCGCCAATGAGGTCGGGCTTACGCTTCAGGAGATCAGCCCCGGCGGAGGGTTCGCTATCGCCTACACCAGGGACCAGGAGCCTCCGGCCATAGGCGAATACGCTGACGCCATCACCTCCACTCTGAAGGGCGCCGGCGACGTACATCTGGTTATCGAGCCGGGCAGGTCGATAGTGGGCAGAGCGGGCGTGGCCCTCTACAGCGTCGGGGCCTCCAAGGACGTGCCGGGCATCAGGAAGTACGTATCCGTCGACGGCGGCATGGGCGACAACATACGCCCCGCCCTCTACGAAGCCCAGTACGAGGCGGTCCTAGCCAGCAGGATGGACGCCGAGGGAGGGGATGTCGTGTCGATTGCCGGGAAGTTCTGCGAGTCGGGAGACGTGCTGTTACGGGACGTGGAGTTCGCCCCCCTGGAGGCGGGCGACATCCTGGCGGTGCCTGCGTCGGGCGCATATGCGCCGTCCATGGCCAGCAACTACAACCTGGCCCCCAGACCGGCCATCGTCATGGTGAAGGACGGGCAGGCGCGTCTCATAAGGCGTCGGGAGACCTACGACGACCTGATGCGGAACGACGTAGCCTGACCATGTGGCAGGTGGTGGGACACGAGGCGGCCATTGCCCTGCTGTCCAGAAGCCTGGAGCGGGATATGCTCTCCCACGCCTACATATTCGTGGGGCCGTCCCAAGTTGGTAAGACAACCCTGGCCCTGAACTTGGCCCAGGGGGTCAACTGCCTGGACGAACCGGCCTCCAGGCCATGCGGCGCCTGCAACCAGTGCGTCCGCATAGCCCAGGGATTCCACTCGGACGTGCAAGTCATAGATCGTGAGCCGAACACGTCCGGGACTCGCACGAGAAGGGACATCGGCATAGACCAGGTGAGGGAGGCGCAGCGCGCAGCCGTCCTGAAGCCCTTCGAGGGAAAGTGCCGGGTGTTCATATTCCAGGAAGCGTCCTCCCTGTCCTCGGAGGCGTCCAACGCCCTGCTCAAGCTCCTGGAGGAACCGCCGGAGTCGGTGCTGCTGATACTGCTGACAAGCAGCAGCGAGTCGATTCCCGACACCATCCTCTCCCGTTGCCAGCAGATCGACTTCCGGACTGTCCCCGTTGATACAATAGCCCGCGAGTTGGAGGAAGCCCGGGGAGTCCCCCGCGAGCAGGCGATGGACCTGGCCCGGCTATCCGGCGGGAAGATAGGATGGGCAATAGAGGCCGCCAAAGACCCCAGCCTAGTTGAAGACTACACCGCCGAGCTGGAGGGAGTGTCGCACCTGCTGGACAACGGGCTGGAGGAGCGGTTCGCCTTCGCCGAGGAGGTCGCATCGTTGTACTCAAGGGATTGGGAGAAGGCGTTGGGGCGGCTGAAGGTGGGCATGAACTGGTGGCGGGACATGCTGCTCATCAAGAACGGTCATGAAGACCTGGTGTCCAACGCGCCGGCGATGGAAGACCTGCGGCGTCACGCCGGGTGGATCTCCACGCCCCAGGTTGTAAGGGCTATCAACGCGACCCGTGAGACCATCGAATTTCTGGAGTCCAACGTCAACCCGCGCCTGAGCCTGGATGTGCTGATGCTCTCACTGCCAAGAAAGGCCGGCAGGGACAACCGGGAGAGATAGAAATGCCAAGGGTAATCGGAGTCAGGTTTGAGCGATCCGGCAAGGTGTTCTACTTCGACCCGGGCGACCTTGAGGTAGGCCTGATGGACCGGGTTGTGGTGGAGACGGACGACGGGCCGGAGACGGCAACGGTGGCAATTGCGCCGGAGCAGATGGTCTACATCGAGGTGAAGGGGCCTCTCAAGCCAGTCCTGAGAAAGGCGGAAGAGGAGGACTCCAGCTAGCCTTACGGCAGTATATTCCCAACGCGTGTCGGTAGTGGTAAATAATACCGCTCGCCCTGAGCTTGTCGAAGGGAGCGAGCGGGGGTTCTGTTGCATTTCGCGGGGTAGTTCTCATATGCTATCCTCCTGTCATGGGTCATTTGTGTGGTTCGACTTGTAAGCGCAAGACTGGTGAGCACGTTACACCCCTTGGCTGAAGTTGCAGCCGCTCCTCACTGATTGGCAGATTACAGACGCTACAGAGTCCGGTGTGGCTACTTGGCATAGTATGAGTCGAACCAAGCGTTAAAACGCCGTACTAGTGGCCGCATAGGACGTTCAAGAAGGAAAACAGTCATCCTAGCCAACAGGAGTATCGCCCAAACTATCGCACACAGCCATCCGGCTGCTATCACCAGTTCGTCGAGCGCCACCACCCACATAGGCCCAAAGTCTAGCAGCCCGTCCGAGGATAACCTAACGGTTCTTGCGGGTCAGCGACAGTGGATCGCGACAACTAATTGTGCCGGTTGCCCCAGCCAGCCCCCAGACAGCTTTGCGAATATCGCTGTGCTCACTACCTCGGCAAGAGTTCCTGATGCGTTGGGCTGGCCCACCGCCACGTGCTTTCCTGTGCAGATTGACCCCAAAGCGGAACAGTTTGAGCAGGTTGTGGCCCGTGCAGATCAGCTACCATTCGCCGTTCACCTTCTCCAGTCCCCGCAGCAGGAACTGCCGGAATCCCCGGCCCTGCTTGATCTGGCCGAATACCGGCTCCACAGTTTGCATCCGCAAAGCGTAGCGCTGCCGACCCCGCCTGGTCTGTAACTTCCGTCGCATCCGGTCCCTGGGAGACAGATGGATGGGTATGCGACCTCGGGGCGCGGGTGGCACAACCCGGCCGTGGCGGGTCTGCTCCGGCGCGACGAACGGGTCCACGCCCAGAGCATAAAGCTCATCGACTGCCTTTGCCGAGTAGTAGCCGGCATCGGCGGATACTTCCCTGGGGACTGCGCCGACGTTGTCGATGGTCTCCTCCATCATCGCCGCAGCCTGTTGCTTATCCGAAGTCTGGTTGGTGGCCCGCGCCGCCACGATCACCTGGTGAGCGCTGTCCACCACCGCCTGACAGTTGTACCCTTGCAGAAAGTCCTTTCCTCCAGGCGCGGGGATGATGCGCGACTCGGTATCGGTGAAGTTGCGCTGGGCCTTGTCGTCGGGCACACCCGGGTGCTTACCACCTTCGGCCTCGGCCTGTTCGCCAGCCGCCTGCGCCTCGGCTTCCAGCGCCGCCATGGCTTCCCGTATCTTCTCCAACCGACCCTCTCGAAAGGCCAACTCCTCCGGCAACTCATCTCCACGCTTGTCTTTGCCGTACCGCCGGTCTTCCTCATCATCCGCTGCCTGGGCCTGTCGCAACAACTCCGCTACCTCCGCCGCCAACTGCGCTTCCCTCTCTTTCATCCGTTGGTAACTCATCGCCTTATGCTTCGATGCGTTGGCCTTGACCTTCATGCCGTCCAGCGCCACGTGCCCCAGCTTCACCAGCCCCGCCCGCTGGCACAACGCCAGTACCTGTACGAACAGGCCCGACAGCGCATCCAGATTATCCTTGCGAAAGTCGGAGATGGTCCGGAAGTCCGGTGTGTTGTTCGCCGCCAACACCCTGAAGGCGATGTCCTCGTGGAGACGCCGGGCGATACGCCGTGAGGACGCCACCCCGACGCAGTAGCCATACAGCAGCGCCTTGACCATCATCCGTGGATGATACGGCGGCCCGCCACGCCGTTCCCGCTCGTAGCGAGCGGTGACCTCCGACATGTCCAACTGGTCCACCACGTCGGATATGAAGTAGGCCAGATGGTCGTCAGGCAGCCACTCCTGCAACGCCGCTGGCAACAGCAACTGCTGGTCGGGTTCGTAGGGAAGGTAGGTCTTGCTCATCAACAACTCCCCGCTACTGGACTGGACCCATCATACACCCAACCACTCGCCAACTGTGTTTCTCGGACAGGCTGCTAGAACGGCAGTGTGAACCTCAATACGAAGGTTCTTGATTTTGTTCAGTGTGGTGGGCGCTGACCTGATAGTAATTCAGGAAAGGTCCCCACATTTAGTGCCTAAAGGATTTTCCCAAATGCGATTCCAGCTTTCCACATGGAAGAAAGCGTAATAGAATAATATTCAACTATGCAGTAGTAATGGAGGCAAATTGAGGTTCACAAACGTGACCTATGCTCGGGTTCCATCAGAGGATCTGAAGAGGCTCATGTCATCCGGCGGAATGCTAGAGTCCCTCCCTGGCCTGAACCATCGAAATGTTGCTGGCACGGAATTGGATGTCCACCTTCGGGTGGCCGACGAGGTACAAATTTACTGCGGACTCACCAGGCTTTTGGTCGTCCGGAGAACTGTGGATGGAACTGTAGCTGCCTCCGCTCATAGAACCTACCGAGAGCAGGATTGTGGCAGGGACATCTTCCGTATCTGGCACCCGGAGCAATCCGTCGATTTCAGACAGTCCTTGGATAGGTACGTGGCGAGGGTTTCGGTAGACCGGAGGCACGTCGCCGGAGAAGGGGCGGTCCAATCCATGTGGTCTCGCGTGACGGAGCCTTGGGTTTCATTTGACCGCGAAGCCGTTCTCAGCTATCCGTCATCAGCTCCACGAAGACATGCCGACGGTCTTGTACAGGCCAGACGTGAATTACAGTCCATAGTTGATCTGGAGGGGTGGGACGAGGTTCCAGAAGTCGGAAACAAGCTGGATCGGTTGGCCGTCGATACAGACGGGCGGTTGGTGTTGCTTGAGCTGAAGAATGCTGGAGCCGGCCCCGCCTCCGTTTTCTACACCCCTTACCAACTCCTACACTACATATGGGAATGGCACTGGGCTCTGGAAATAGTGCGTCCCCAATTGCAATCACTGATTGATGCGAGGATTGAGTTAGGGTTGGCCTCCCCGCCAGTAAGGAAGCTCTCTGGGGGACTCCGTCCTGCCATAGAGTTCGGCCCCGACCGGAGGAGGGCCGAGGTCAAACGCCGCTACGAGGAGGTACTGCGGATCTGCAATGGACACCGACCTCCAGGGGTTTCCTGCATCGAGACTTGGGCAATTGAAGACGGTGCCCTTCCCGCACAGGTAGGCAGTTCCTGATATGGGCTCCGAATTCCAGAACAACGCCCAGTCCTTTGCGGACACCTTGCAAGCACATCTCCGGCAGTGGAGATCTGGGGTTGACGGGTCAACGCGGCGGGACTGGAACCACTGGGCCGACGGCATCTATCCGGGATACCGGGAGTTGGCCTTGGAGATGGTTCAAGAGGACTCTGTGAGGCTACATCAGTACTCCTCGCACCTCAGGAGTTCGCAGATTTTCGCTTTCAACCTATTCCTTCCCTTCAGGCGAGGTAGCAGGGATGAATTGTCCAGTCGAGTGGGGAGATCGATCGGCACCGACATCTCCGTCGATGGTATCTCGTTTGAGTGGGTGCCACCTGGGGGCCTGCTTGGGGAACTGAATGGTGAGCGACCGGTCGGGAATGAACCCGCGACTGGGGTGGATGTAGTCCTCTGGTGCCGGATGGCCAGCGGACCGCGGTGCGCAGTCCTTATCGAAGTCAAACTGAGCGAACTGGATTTTACTCATTGCAGGGGTCGGACTAGCTCCGCGAACCGACGCTTGGACGTTTGCGACTCGGCGTTCCGGTTCTTTGACGAGCCTTCGGCATGCTACCTCAGGAGACCAGCGCACCAGCGAAGGGACCGGCGTTACTGGGAAATCTTCGCAGGTGACTACGGCTCTGTGTCAAAGGCATTTCCTGGAGCTGACCGCTCCGGGCCCTGTCCTTTCGCCTTCGGAATGCAGCAGCCGATGCGGAATCTGGCTATAGCCAGAGGGCTAGAGCAGGATGAAGTTTGGGAGATTCCCAGGACGTGGTTCGTCTTGTGCGCTCATGACGGCAATCCGGAAATCGGCGAGAGTTGGATGAAATGGCGAGAGATGCTGCCAGACCCATCTATGGCCCCTACGCTGCCAGCTTCCAAGGTGGTGGACGCCGGTGAGGCGGAGGGACTAACTGAATGGGCCACGTGGATGCGAAATCGGTACCTTCTGTGAATGAAGTCCGGTTCCGGAGCCTTGGTATGCTTAGCCGTCATTCAGGTCCATCGTTAACCAGCGCATCCCGGAGGGTGAAATGCAGGGGATCGAGATGGCGTAACCCTGGCCGTATTGTGTCTGTCAGCGTTCCCATACCAATCTCGGCCTGCGCGATGGTGATAGTCCGACCCGAACTAAGGTCAATTGGAAGTTGGCAAGGGGCTGCTGTAACTACGTCCACAAACAAGAAGTCTACCCCGCCGCAGACCGTAGGCCACTTAGCTTGAAATAGTGCGACTAGGCCCTGACTCCAAGTTCAGAACCAGCCTAAGCGTGAAGGTTCTTGATTTTGTCCAGTGTGGTGGAGCTCACCGTCCCCGGACAGAGCGGTTAGCCCTAGCAGCCGTATACGAGAATCGCTTTTCTTGATCGTTGTTCTGCCTGTGGAAGGAGACCTTTGATAACTTTGGGGAGTTCCTTGGAGGGAGGTCTCGCGGATAGAAATGAGCTTGTGGGCACTTTGGGTAAGGTAATCTCGGTCATCTCCTTCGTTGTCAAGCCGAGTGATCTCGCCGGACTATCCTGAGGGTCGGGCTATATGGACAATTTGGCAGGCTTTCTTAGATTGTAGGCCTATAGCTCGAAACACACGAGCCGCCCGTTACACTTTACGCATCTCCTTGCATTTATACGACCATATGGCTGTTACTGCCAGGCCTGTCGCGGAGGTGCAGATCAGGGCTAAGCTCGGTCCTCTCAGCTCCGCCAATACTCCTACAACCAGCAAACCCAGGGGCCATCCGCCAATGGCGAGGTTTACCATGCCGCTGGCGCGGCCGCGCATCTCATCGCTGACGGAGGTGAGCGTCAGCGTTGTGAGCATCGAGGAGAACCCCCCAAGGCCAAGGCCGGCAAAGAACAGGCTCCCCAGTGCGATGGGATAAAACCGTGAGATGGAGAACGCCAGCAGGCCGATCAACGTCATTAGGGAACCCACGATGAAGTAGATTGAGTTCCGGCGGATGTCGCTCTGCAGGGCGATGTACGTGGCCCCCACCAGTGCTCCCATTCCTTGCGCGCCTCCCAGAAGGCCCATTGGCGACGGGCCTACGCGCAAGACGTCCTTGGCGAAGGCTGGAATCAATGACGTATGGGAATAGAAAAAGGCGTTGACCAAGAAGGCAATGCCAAGTGTTCCGATAACCACGCGATTTCCTGCAACTACGGAAAACCCCTCAACGGTTCTGGCCCATACCGTCCGCACCTCGAATGCTTTGAACTCCTGTGGAACCAGGGGAGTGACCCTAAGCATCACAAGAGCCCCTGCCAGGAACAGGGATCCAATTACCGCAAGAGGGATAGCGACTCCAACATGCCCCAGGGGCGCGATGCCCACAAGAGCCCCTGCCAACCAAGGCCCCGCGAACTGCCCACCCATCAACGAAGACGCTTCCAAGGCCATGGTGTATGGGAGAACCCGCCGCTCAACTACGTTCGAGGCCAGAGTCCACCGGGAAGCCCAATCCAGGGTGTTCACAGAGCCTATGATCAGTGTGGCTCCCATCACCTGCCATGCCTCGACGTGGAACTTCAAGACCATCCAGGCGAAGAACAGGGCGACGGCGCCGTTTAAGAGGTAGGACACCTGAAGCAGCCTGCGCCGGTCGAAGCTGTCGGCAAGTACGCCACTGAGGATGCCAATAAGCAGGTTCGGCACGGCAAAGGCGACGCCGTTGAGTTGCGCCAGGAAAGGCGACTGCGTTATCTGGTATACGATGTAGTTGCTTGAGAGGAGCCACGCCCATACGCCGACGTTCACCATAACGCCGGCGAAAAACAACCACCGATAGGACACGTTCGCGAAAATAATGAGTATAGGACGGCGCGGGGCGTTGGGGTTGTCGTGCATGTTTCCACCTCTCAACACAAGGTTGAGGCAATTGTAGGGGTATACAGTATTCAATGATTCCAGTAACATCGAAATATGGATGCAGCTAGATCAATCGAGTCAATCGAGGGACTGGCCGCTCTTCTGGCCTCTCCACCCAGAAGACGGATACTTGAGGCGCTGCTGGACGGCAACCCTCGCTCGGCCACGGAACTGGGAATCATCTCCCGCGTGGCCTTCAACACAGCCAGCACGCACCTCGGCAGGCTGGTGGAAGCGGGTATTGTGAGTTTCGAGCGGAACGGGCGGCATCGGTACTACCGGATTTCCGAGCCGCGAGTCTCAGAAGTGGTGGAAACCATGTACGAGTTGCTCCCAGGCCGAAAGAAGCCGCCCACGCGCTCCCTTACGGAAATAGAGCTCGCCAGAACCTGCTACGACCATCTGGCGGGGCGGCTTGGGTCGTCGCTGGCTCGCGTAATGGTCTCCCAGGGCTACTTGACTCCCCACGAGAAGGGATTTCTGCTCTCCGAAGAGGGGCAGGCATTCTGCTTCAGGTTGGGCATCGACTTGGAGGCGGTAAGGCGACAGCGAAGGATGTTCGCTCGGCGCTGCCTGGACTGGACGGACAAGCGGGACCACCTGGGTGGCGCCCTCGGAGCAGCGCTCACTAGGCATTACTTCGCAATGGAATGGCTGCGGCCCGGCTCCGGCCCGCGTTTGGTGCAGGTAACGCCGCAAGGCGCCAGGGCCTTTCAGGAGCACCTTGGGCTGGCGCCGGAATAGTAAGGGTACAGCCCGAATTTTCACCTTCAACGACGGCTGGATCGCAGTCGCTGAGGCCATCAAGGTAGCAACCCCAGAGGTTCGCGAGAAATGAATTCTCGGCAAATGTAGTTGCGGTCTAGGGCCTGTTCACACAAAGCAACCTGAATTTGATACAATACAGGTATGGAAATTACAGAAGCTCAGTACGAACGCATAGCTCCAGTCTTCCCTGTTCAGCGTGGCAACGTGAGGCTGTCCAACCTTCAAGTGCTGAACGCCATGCTGTATGTCGCCGAGCAGGGGTGCAAGTGGCGGGGGTTGCCCAGCCGGTTTGGCAACTGGCACACTGTATACACTCGAATGAACCGGTGGTCGAAGAACGGGGTGCTCGACAGGGTGTTCGAATACCTGCAACGAGAACAGATAGTGCGCATCAAACTGGAGGCGGTCTCGATGGACAGCACCATTGTCAAGGTGCATCCTGATGGCACTGGTGCGTTAAAAAAAACGGACCGCAGTCCATCGGCAAGTCCCGGGGCGGCTGGACCACCAAGATTCATATGGTTGCCTCGGATGCTCGAACAGCCATAACCTCCTCCCTCTCACCGGGACAGGCTCACGATGCGCCGGAAGGACGCAAGTTGCTCAGCCGGCTGGGATCGCAGGTTCAGAACCCGTACCTGTTAATGGACCGAGCATACGAGGGCAATGAGACCCGCCAGCTTGCATTGGCCTTGGGGTTCACTCCCGTTGTTCCGCCCCTCAGCACCAGGGTTCATCCGTGGGAGTACGACCGAGAGATGTACAAGAGACGCAACGAAATAGAGAGGCTGGTCCGGCGGTTGAAGGGGTTTCGTCGCATCTTCTCACGTTTTGAGAAGCTTGATGTGATCTTCCTTGGGTTCATCTCATTTGCACTCATCTTCGACGCACTTCGCTTTGTGTGAACACGCCCTAGTCCAAGGTCATGTAGACGAGCAGTACCGTGACATGTGGTGAACGGGCGGACCCTATAGCGCCAACTTGAACCCCAACACGAAGGTTCTTGATTTTGTCCAGTTGGGTGGCTCAGTTTTGACTCGTAACAATTGACGCATTTCTAACTTGTATTTGACAGTTCGCCGTCAACCCGCGTAGTATGAAGTGGCGGGTCGCAGTGACGCACCGGACGCGGCGTGGGTCTGCCAGGGGGAAAGCGTATGAACGTGACGATGCTCCCTGCGGCGCGGGCAGTCCGCCGGATCCATTGGCCAGCGCTCGCCGTGATGGCGCTGCTTACGCTGCTACTGGCTTGCGAGCCAGCCCCGACGCCCACAGCGAAGCTCGCCCCCGACCCTACTGCCACGCCGGAGCCGATTCCTACGCCCACGCTCACGCCGTGCCCGACATACACGGCCGTGCCGACCCCCACGCCCAAACGCCAATGCGAGCAGGCGGCGGCCCAGCCAATCACGCAAGAACAGGAGGCAACTATTGCGGAGTGGCATGATTCCCTGAGGCCGAGAATGCGTGAGTTTGCGGCGTATGCGCCTGTGGCATTCGAAGAGTACACACAGAGATTTAATTACTATTCCGGCGCGCTCCAGCCATATATAACTTTGGCTCTGTGCGATGAGGCGTTAGCCTTGCGGCTACTGGCGATGCCCTTCCTGGCGGTCGACCGGGGGGATAGAGGGGATGGTGACGTCCTAGGCGCCCTAGCGCGATTGACTGACCCCGATGTGGGCGACGTGGATGAATTGCTGTCGCACCCGCTACTCGAAGACGGCATCACGGAGATTGATAGAGTAGTCGTTCTGCTTCTAGTGCTGGAACATGACCGCCCTGACGCCGCAGCGATGATTCGAAGGATCCCGTGGGTGCAAGAGATAATGCGTGAAGCCGCGCTAAGCGCAAATGATATTCAAACCTCAAGAGCACCCTCGCACCACTATTCACTCCATTGGTTAGTTGAAATGGCGGACCGTTCGCCCGAATCGCTGCGCGCATTCCTGGAGTTGCCGTGGATGAAGGACCAACATATCCAAACTGAACATTGGCTAACCGACTCGCTCAGCACCGTCGAGAGCTCAATCCACACCATGGCGACTTTCGTCAGACATATCGCGGAAAAAAGTGACAACGGCATGGACACTATTCTCCGGATGCCATTCCTGCAATCGCTCGAACCACATGATGAAGATATATTGGATATCCTTTGGGAAACGTCAGATGCCGGAAAAAATTACACGGATGGCGAGACGCCGTTACGACAACTCCTATCCGATCCTGCATTGGAAGGTGGAATCACAGATGACAACTTAGGCGATGTAGCTCTTGCCGATCTGCGAGTGCGGAACCCGGAGTCCTCCAGCGGATTGGAGAGTCTGCCCTGGATTCGGGATGGCGTGTCTCTTTCCGAAACCTCAGGCATCCTGTCTCTGTGGAAACTCGAACATCTGGGCTCCGATATATTTCAGAGTGTCGTCCGCCAACAGTGGGTGGCGGACGGTCTCACTGTATATGAATCATCCGCCATACGCTCTTTCGAACAGTTGGTGATCGCAGCGCGTAACATTAAGGCTTTAGAAGACTACCCATGGCACGAGGAATACGTGCTGACCATTCCGGATAAGCCGTTCATGAGAAGCATCGGACCTTCGGATGCCGCACTCTTACGTTCAACACAACAACTGCTTCAAGAAGGCGGAATGCGGGAGCGGCCTGATCTGTTGAGCGCTATTTTGGAATCCGGTGAGACTCAGATAGAGGAGCGGCTGATCACTCTTCCCCTTGCTGGCGAGGTCGCCTTGTCAGTTGTCTGGCCGACTGGCTTGGAGCCTGACCGGACCTTGCGTTTCGGCGTGTCCGCATCCCGCACGATGGATCTTTTGGAAGAGGCTGTAAGTGCAGCTGAGGAGTTCATGGGCCTGCCATTCCCACAGAGATCTGCCGTTGTTCTTATTCATAACTTTCCCGGTGGTGGTCCGCCCGCTCACGGAGGCAGAGAGGCGTTCGTACTGGTCGATCCCTCGGTAAGCGATTCTGAATACATAGTGAGGCACGAGGTAGCTCACGCATATTGGGCAGCAGGCGCTAGCTGGATTGTAGAAGGCGGAGCGGAATTCATCACATCATGGACTTCTGGCAATATGCCTGATTATGTCTCGCCGTCATGCATGCATCTCAATACCATGTACGATTTCATGCGGGCTTTTCGACGAGATGGTCACTACGAATACCACGGATGCAACTACACTTTGGGCGAGGGTATGTTTGTGGACCTGTATAGCAACCTCGGAGAGGAAACATTCCGTGGAGGGTTCACGAATCTGAATCTACGTATATGGGGCTTCGTGCCCAGCGAAGGATGCATCGGCATAGACAAAGGCGTGTGCTACCTCAAGGCAGCCTTTGTGGACAGCGCAGTGCCGGATGACGCGGCCGTCGCGGAGGAGATTATCAACCGCCGCTACTATGGAACGTCCGGGGCGAGCCCCTCCAGGGACAGAATGGCCAGCAGCTTCAGGCCCATCCGGCGCGCCAGGTCTCCGGCACCACCGTAGAGCCAGTGCCGCTCCCGCTCCGCCACGATGAGCTGGGCAGCCTCTCCAACCTGAGATGGCTGGACCTCGGTGGAAACCAGTTGAGCGGCGAGATACTGCCGGAGCTGGGCAGCCTCTCCAACCTGAGATGGCTGGACCTCTGGGGGAACCAGCTGACCGTTGAGATACCGCCGGAGCTAGCAAGCCTCCCCAGCCTGACAAACCTGTACCTCCACGACAACTCGAGTCTTTCCGGTCCCTTGCCCGGCTCGTTCACCGGCCTGAGTTCACTCAATGTTCTGTGGCTGCAAGGCACGGGGCTGTGCGCTCCGAAGGAGGCCGCGTTCCAAGCGTGGCTGGGGGGCATCGGGAACAAGGCGGGCGTCGTCATCTGCGCTGCGGAGACTTCCAACGACTGCGACAGCGACGACGGTGGGCTGATCCAGGTTGCAAACCTGGCGCAGCTCAACGCTATCCGCTGGGACCTAGGGAAGAACTGCGCTGTTGTAGGTCGGCAGCCTGTCGAAGGCCGACAGTGGGATTGGACTCCCATTGCCCATATTCATTCTCCTGATGGTCCTCACCCCGAATCTTGGTCCAGCCTAAGTGTTAGTCTTGTGGGATGATCACAAATTGGAAGGAGGGGCATTCCATGAAGAGGAAGAGTTCCCGGTACACGGCGGAGCAGATCGCCTATGCGCTCAGGCAGGCTGGTTGAACATTTGAGACGTATCCCAAACCGGAGAGATATACAGTCTCCTGGATGCCTGCATAGAGAATATGGAGGTCGGATAGAGGTCACGCAAAACATGGAGTCGCGGAAAACACCCCTGGCTCCACACTAGCCGTCTATGCGCCCGCAGAGCCCAATAGTCGCTTCTGCGGATGAAGGTGTGACCGATTTTGTTTAGGTCGCCGGCACTGGTATACCCGGTATGCCTAACCGGACCCTTCCCAGGCTATCACGAGTGGTGAAATACAGGGTCCTCCAGTCTTCGTCTCCCCAGGCCATGTTGGTTGTAGCCGCCGCCCCGTGAACGATGACTCCCAAATGGTTGCCTGAGGAGTCGAAGACCCATATGCCCCCAGACCCACCGCAATACACATTACCCTCAACATCGACCTTCATGCCGTCAGGCACTCCAGGACGCTCGCCTCTCAGATCTGCGAAGACACGGTCGGTCCCCAGGGCAAGCGTGCCGTTGGCCTGGACGTCGAAGGCCCGTACATGCCCACGGCGGGAGTCGTTTATGTATAGGATGCCTTCGTCATGGGAAAAGGCCAGTCCATTGGGCATGACGAAGTCTCGGGCCAGCAGGGTCAGCATCCCCAGGTCCTGGGAAACTCGGTATACGCCCGCGAAGTCTAGGTCCAGGTTCGGGTCTGGCGCTCCCGGGTCGCTGAAGTATATGCTCCCGTCGGACTTTACCACCACGTCGTTGGGGCGGTTCAGCCGCCTACCCTGATAGTTGTTGGCCACCACCGTAGTGCTGCCGTCGGGTTCCTGCCGGGTCACGCGGCGTGCTCCGTGTTCGCAGGCGATCAGCCTACCCTGTGGATCGCGAGTGAGGCCGTTTGCGTTGTTGGTCGGCTCTTGGAACACGGTGATGCCGTCGCCAGGCGCCCATTTCAGCCTCTGGTTACTGCCGATGTCGCTGAATAATAGGTATCCTCCCTCCTTCCACCACACGGGACCCTCCACAACCGCCCCGCTCCCATACCCGCTGCCCAGCCACTCAACTTCCTGTGACTGCGACGCTATGCGCTCCATCGCCTCTGCCTTCTGCTCTACAGGCACGACGCCCTCCTTTACGGACTCCCTAGGTTCATGAAGTTGAATACAACTTCGTGATCACTCCATCCACTACTATAGCAAATGCACGCTCATCCACCGCTCTTGTGATACGCTCATCGTCCCACTTATCGCCCAGATCATAGGAGTTTCTGTTTTGTTCGACCTCCGATTCTGCTTCAAATGCAATTGTGCTTTCCTCGAGAGCCAGCTCATTATTGGATTCATCGACGCCAATCAACATTCCTGATACGCCGTCCTTGGTACTACCTGGTCCTCCCTTGTAGCGGCAAGTTCACCATTCAGCCTGCTCGGTCGTCCTTGAGCCCATTTGGCCGTATATCGATGCTCTCAGCCTCCAGTGACTACCGCTCCCACTCGTCCCAGAGTGCTTGGGCCTCCTCATGAGCTCAGAATTGGTCATGCAGATCGATTGTATTCGCATCCGCACACAAAGTACACGGCGATTCAACCGCGGCGGATTATCTCAGGCCATCAACGGCCGTCGTAGAGAATGGCTATCTTCCTTGCGGATCGGCGAAGGCGTACAAACTGCCGTCCAGAGCGAAGGCCATCTGCTCCGACGTATGGCGGGAACTCTTCAAGAAATGACCCTCCTTCTTGTGGGTGATCATCCCACAAGACTGACACTCCGACTGGACCAGTTTTCGGGGTGAAGACCAATCCCCAAAGGGCGATGGCGTAAAGTCCATCATGTGACTCGCCTGCTTTATTTGGTTCGAACTGGCTAGAGCTAGATATCCACCACGAACCTCAACGCAAAAGTTCTCGATTTCGTCCAGTGTGGTGGGTGTGCTGCAGGCAGTGCTCGCGTGGCCCTGCAGGTACGCCATCCACCGATGGTGTCTCCAGTTCAGGCCAAGAACGTTCCAGTTCCGGGTGACCTTAGCTGTTCAATCCAGTCCTGAAGGGTGTCTCTCTCCACTGCAGTAATCGGGTATCCACGAGCCTTCCGAACAGTCTCAGTGCTAGGAGCCAATGCACTCGTGGTAACGATGAGCCCCGACCGCGCCCCCTCGTCCGAGACATCCGCCCAAAGGGCCTTTACTACCACCTGACTGACCATCTTTTGCTGACGTTTGCATTGTACGAGAATCAAGGGTGGTTTCTCTCTGTCATCCGCTGGAGCCCACACCCGGATATCTACTCCACCGTCGCCTCGGCCAAGCCCCATCTTGACTTGAAACCCGGCGCGCTCAAAGAACTCTCCAGCCAGCCCTTCGAACTTTCGCCAATGGATTTCGTCAATCCGCTCAAAATTCTGAGCCAGGTAGTCTACGAAGCGCTGGTCGAAGAACTTCCCGTATTGCGTGTCTAGGCTCTCGCTCCGGAACAGGTCGTGCAGCTGAACTGTGTCATTCCAATCGAACCATCTCCGCGGTTTCCAAGGCGAGATATGCAACTGAAGGACAATCGCGTCGATCAGCGCAGTAGCGATGTCGAGCCCCGAGTAGCCGAATTCAGTATTGATAGTCTCAAAGAGCAGGGATGGATCGATAGGCGTTTCCTGTGGGGTGTTGTCGATCTCATCATTGAGCAATTCGAGGCAACGAGTTAGGACCTTTTGGAGAACCTTGCTGTGGGTCGGATCATGCTCGAAACGACGGGATACGGCTAGGACGGGTGGCAATGGATCTGGAGTTGAAAGATTTCCAACCCGATACAGAAGCCCACTGACGGCTAATTCGTATTCCTCAGATCGCACACGCACCCACCGATCCTCTGTCACAAGGACGGCGTCTCGGATATCCGGTGAATCAACGAGATGTTCCGCGAGTTCCTCGCGAGTGAGAGCAAGGCCAGCCTTGTAGCCCACCAACTCTCCAAGATGTCCCGCTATCTCCATGGAAGTAGTAACTATAGCTCCCATTTCCTGTCCCTGCTCGAGTAATGTTCCTCAGACTCGCTTAGTCCGCAATCGTCTTGGACTCTTGCTGCTGAGGACGCAGCCACCAAATTAGTTCTACTTGGGTCAGGGGACGACTACGAGGACACGCGAGTCGTCCTACGCTGCAGCTAAGCTGGTCGTAGTGTACCCTGCTCCTTGGGCGGCGTTTAGAGCGGCCCGTCCACAAGCATCACGTAGTCGGTCGGCGAGGCCTGACTCTCAAATGCCTCGGCAACATCCGCGTGCAAGTCTAATCGGTTCGCCTCGCCCATGTCCAGCATTGTCATATTCCCCGAAATGCCGGTGCGTTCGCGGTGGGGAGCGACCACAAGCGATTCTCTGACGCTCTGTAGTGCATCGGCGAGAGTCAGAAACCGTTAGGAACTCGAACAGTCATGTTTCGTTACAAGCACCCTTATGGTTGTATCCCCTAACCCAATTGGCTATCAATGTCTCGTTCGACCTGTCCTCACGGCCTCGGCGTTTGGGTTGATGGGAGCATATATTCGCATATCCCAGGACAGTGTACCATCCCGCGTGTGTTGGTGCTGATAAGAAAGGACCGTGATAACTCCGTCATTGGGAAGGGCTGTAGTGCACGTCCCAATTGGGGACTTCACCTACCCACCACGAGGTCCACTGTTCAACTACACGCTCAGAGCGAATCTCAGCGTGAAAGTTCTTGATTTTGTCCAGTTAGGTGGAGCAGAGCCTCGAGGCACTGGCGGGTCGGCGCGGGACACTGACCGTCACGCCAACATGGGAGGCCATCGCACTTGCTGCCGGGGTTGGCCCGCGGGATAGGTTCGCGCGGGCTGGAGATAGAAGCGCGGTTCATAGAACACGCGCTGGGCTCATCATCACAGGAAAGTGGTGGGACTGGCCCATGGTTCTCACGCTCGCATGCACTACCGACGGGTGGGAACCTATCGCTCTCATGGCTTGTATACTCCTAGTGAGGGACTCAGGTGGCAGGGAGAGAAGAGAGCATGATTGACGAACAGGATGCCGTCCGGCGCTGCCAGATGGGCGACCATGAAGCGTTTCGTCCGATCGTGGAGCACTACGGGAACATGCTCATGGGCACGATCTACCTGATGACGCGCGACAGGGCGGTCAGCGAAGAGCTGGTGCAGGAGACATTCGTGCGTGCATGGAAAGGCATCGGAACGTTCCGCCTCGGCCAGCCCATAAAACCTTGGCTGGTTCGGATCGCCGTCAACCAAGCGCTCAACGCGAAGGCTCGCCGCCAGGTACCGGTCGAACCGTTATCAGGGGCCGATGGTGGCGGCAGTACGGACCCGGGGTTCGGCCGGGCGGACGATCGGGATGAGGTCCGACGGGCGCTCAGCCAACTGTCAGCCGATCACCGCCGAGTCGTCGTGCTCCGCTACTTCGTGGACCTTTCCACGAGGGAAGTGGCGAACGCCCTCGGCGTCCGTGAGGGAACGGTGAAGTCGCGGTTGAGCAGGGCGCTCGAGCAACTGCAAGAGATACTGGCGAGTTTAAGACCGGGGGCTGAGACATGAGCGAACAACATGAGAATATCGAACACCGTGTCCGGGAGGCGCTCCTCGCGGAGGGGAGCGAGGCGCCAACGCCAACGGACTTGTGGGCGCGCGTCCAGCCGCGGTTGGAGCGGCCCGCCACGCCCTCCGTCGGTTGGCAACGGCGATGGAGCCTGGTGGCGGCGGGCGCCGCCGCAGCCGTTTTGCTGGCCATGGGAGGCGCAGGTACCGCACTCATCGCCACCGGTCTATCTTCGGGGAGCGAAGACGAGGCCATTCTGGCGTTCTCGGGCGCCGATGGGGCATGGAGCGGGGCAGATGGCGACTCATTCGGGGTGACCATCGACAACGAAACCAGATCGAGGCTGGATGACCCTGAAGGAAACCGGCTTGCGCGTGGTGATTCGGTCATCGCAGCGTTCTCCGTCGATCCAGGGTTGACTGAGGTGCTTGGGCCGCGTGGAGAGCCATTGCCTGAGCGGCCACCAGCATTGGAGATGCGCAGTCCGATCCTCGTAACCAGTAACCCCAGCAGCGGGAATCCCCAAGGCGTGGCCGGCGAGCGCCAGATCATCTCACAGGCGTCGCTGGACCTTGAGGTGGGCGACGTGAACGCGGCCGCCATCCAACTCCGAGGGCTGGTTGAGTCGTTTGGGGGCTTCATAGAGCACGTTTCCACTTCGGGGGGCCCCAATCCGGAGCACGGATCTGCCGTCGTCCGCGTTTCCGGCGACCGATTCCTCGACGCGCTCGATAACATCGGACGGTTGGGGAAGACCGTGGGACAGACCCTTGGTCAGCGGGACGTCACGGGAGAGGCCATCGACTTTGAGGCCCGCCTCAGGAGTGAGCGGAGCACCGAGCAGAGCCTGCTGAAACTGCTCGACAGGGCAGTATCCGTCAGTGACGTACTCACCGTCGAGCGTGAACTCACGCGGGTGCGTGCGGACATCGAGCGATTGCAAGGGCAACTCGAGTTCATCCAACGCAGCGTGGCGCTCGCGACCATAGCCGTGAGTTTTGTGCTGCCTCCCGGCTCCATACCCGCCGCTCCCTCGGCATCTCTGCAGGTAGAAGTGGGCGACGTCGGGCGGGCAGTCAGCCGCATCCAGGAGTTGGTAAGCGGGGCCGGCGGGACGATGGGCCAGGTCATCAGCACGACCCGCCGGCACAGCCAGGAGGCGTTCCTGAGCTTCCTGATTCCCGCATCCGCCCTCGACGGCGCTCTCACTTCCCTGGCGGGAGAAGGAGTGGTCCTCCGCCGCGAAGTGCAGAGCGACGGCCGCCTGCGCCAGGATGAGCGTGACGACGGCTTGCAAGCCAAGGTCACCGTGCAGCTCCAGAATCCCGATGACTCGTACCCGTGGCGTTCGATCGGCGCCTTGGCAGCCGGTGCAGCGCTCCTTCTCCTCAGTGCCTCCGGTGCGCTGGCGCTCGTGTTCCGAGCGAGGCGGCGCAGGGCGTAAAGGATCATTACGCTGCGCCGTCGGATGCCCGTAGTTCACGAGCACCCCTTCTCCGGTTAGTACGCGACGTGCTTGTCCGGCTGCGCGACTTCGAGCAGAGCCTCTGGATGCCGGTCCCGGGATTGCTGCCAGTCATCTTGCTCCTATTGGAGTCAGTATTGCAGGTCCCTCAGCTCATCCGGCGCCGCCTAGAGGTGTTTGTAATACCGAACCAACGGTAAGGAAGTGTAACCCGCCTTCTAATATGATCTTCGGGCGGGCGCGTGAGATTCATCGCCCCCAGTTCCTACTTCGACCATCACAACCCCGGCAGCCTTCATTTCCTCTAGGGCCCTATTGTTCAATTCTGTGCCAATTCCTAAGCCTTGGTGGTCGGGATGGACTGCCAGTGACCTTACCCCGACTTTAGTATCATTGGCCAGTAGACAACTCGTCTTCAATTTTGCTCATATCAGTCCTCACTTCAGGTGCTGTGGAGTTGATAGTTCGTGAAATCAGTTAACACCCGTCATCACCTCGCTGAACAATTGAGATATTGTGACGCCCCAGGCATTGCTGTTGAAGAATGGCAATGAAGATGAGATGGGCTGCTATTTTGCGAGGTACATTGCAAGCCGCAGTACGTCTAGCGGCGTCTCGGCCACCATATCAGGATTGGCGCGTCTGGGCCGATCTGGACCGTCCGGAATACCCCAGGTAGCCAGGCAACTCCAACAGCGGGCCGCTCTCGCCGCTTGAATGTCCGCGATGGCGTCTCCAACCACCAACGCTCGTTCGGGAATGACACCTAGCTGCTCCACGGCTCTCAGTATTCCCTCGGGGTGCGGCTTGGGCTCACTGACGTCGTCAAAACCTATCACGACTGGGAAGCGGGCTGCGATTCCCAGATCCTCCAATTCGGCTAACACCCCTGTCCAGACGCCCGCGATTTTCAAATGTCTGGCCTTAAGTGTCACGATCGCCAATAGGATGCCGCGCTGCTCAAGCTCATCGAGGACCGCTTCCACGCCAGGGTACAGCCGCAGTCTGCCGGCCTCCTTCGTCCAATAGAACTTCTCGAATTGCTCGAACAGATCCGCAGGACTGTCTTGGCTCTCGGCTAGTTGAGCCAGGGATGCCCCAAGGCTCCTCTTGGGCAGGTTCAGCAGGAAGTACTCTGGGTCCACGTCCTTGATGTTGGCATCCTGAAATACTCGATCGAGGGCGTGAACCCGTGCTGGTCGCGAGTCCACCAAAGTATCGTCAAAGTCCCACACTACAGCTGCAGCCCGGTAGGGCAGCCCGCTGCGAACGACTTGCGAAACCGAATTGTCAATCAACTTACTGAGGGTATCAAGTCCAACAGGTCGCTGGCTAATAGAGTGCGAATAAACAATTCTTGAGTCTGCGAATCCGCATCAAGTTCGATGGAAAGCTCGAAACTCGAGGAACAGGGTTAACCGATCTCGAATCCGCAACTGCCGTAGTGTACTATAGCGGAATACAATTGTTTACGCATGTTGTCTTGAGAATCTCTAGCTTGTAAAGCTTTGTACAGTAGTTGTTGATATTGCCAACACAACTAGCTCTGTAAGAATCCGTCCGCCCTGAGATTTCTTATGGTGTGGTCTAGCGATAGCTCCAACTCTGATTGAATGCCGTAATAGTCCACTATCTGAAAAGTAGCCAACAGTACACCCTTTACTTCATGAGCCAGCTTAGTGGGATCTGGCTCGCCGTTCTTCAGCCGCTTGAGTCCAGAATCTTCAAAGTGATTGACTTGCTGCGCCAGCTCGCCACATTCTTCCAAGAGGCGAGTCATAATCTGAAATGGCGTGTTTCCATGAGGGAATTTCCTCGTGAGGCCTTGATTGGCCGTTCTGATTTCGTCCAACATCTCTTCACTCCTAAGCTCATGGATTCCTCAACTGGCTCTTGCCATCAAACCTGCCACTAGAGAGGGGAGTACATGCGGTCCCATTATCGCTGACATCTACACTAGCCGGTAGGGTGAAATGCCAGCAATGCGACCATCTACTGAAGAATTCGCAGCATAGTAGGCCCTTACGACCGGATGTCTACAGTGCCAGGGTCAACTTCAGCATGAAAGTTCTTGAACTTTTCCAGTTAGGTGGATGATTGACCACTGAGAGCCAGCCGCTCGCAACCGATTGTCAGGTGACGCCTCCCTCAAGAATCTCGATACTCTGTTTAGTCGTGTCGACTCTCGCTCGACATCCGATGGGTAGCACAAACTGGGGTGCTGTGTGCCCAAAATCCAATTCAGCCACGACCGGAAACTCGTAAGCGCTGGACCTGTCCAAGAGCACTTGGTGTAGCTCGTGCTTCTCAGATTGCGAGTAGCGCATAGGTCGCCCGAACAAGAGGCCGCGAATCTTCTCCAGAACGCCCATGTTTTGGTAATCCATGAGCATAGCATCAACGGTCTCTGGGATTGGCTTCGCTTCGGACGTTTCGAGAAACAGTATCGCGTCCCTAAAGGCGGGCCAGAATGTAGTGCCTCGGAGGTGCTCTAGCGATTCTATGCATCCTCCAATTAGAGGTCCCTCGGCGAAGCCTGGCCGTAGCCACACAGGTCCTTCCGTCGGTTCGAGATGACGAGCGCGCTCAAGGTCTCTCTTGTGGGACCAGTCCAAGAATTCTTCGGTCCACCAGGTTGACGGCTCAATAACGCCTACTGGCTCGGGCTGGCACAGAGTGTTGAGGAATGACCTCTCAGTATACTCGAACATCCGTGGATACTCGGCGAAATCAGTCAATAGAGCGGGGCCATTAAACGTCACCAGCCCAGTCTTCGCCCAGGTAGCTACGTTGAGGACGGTTATGTCCGAAAACCCCATCAGGATGGTCGGATGAGTGCGAATTAGGTCGAAGTCCAATCTTGGCAAGAGGTGGCATGAGTGATTGCCACCTATCGCGGCAACGATGGCTCGGACACTTGGGTCGAGGAACATCTCGTGCAGGTCACTGACTCTGTTCTCAACCGTGTCTGAAACGATTCCACGCTGGTTAAGAGCATGCGGGGCGATCTTCAATGTGAATCCTAGGGACTCTAGGTGCTTTACGCCTCTCTCAACTCGGTGGGGGTACTTTCCAGCTCCACCCCATGAGGGACTCACGATCCCAATAGTGTCGCCAAGCCTTGGTCTGGGCGGCTTGATGATACGCTGCGTTCCCTTGCCTGCGAGTTGATCCAAACCTGTGGTTCTATCCTTTCGACCACATAGTGATAATTAGTGCCTCAATTATAGCAGGCTGCGGAAAAACTATCCTGTGAGCTAGGATACGACCATAACGTAGAGGAGGAGGTCGTTTCCATGAGAGGAAGACGCGATCCGCAGGCAACGATGCTGGCATTCGTGGACCTGGAGGACCGAGTCCCAAAGGACCATCCTCTCCCTACCATCAAGGCAGTGGCGGACGATGCGTTGGAGCGTCTGTCTGCGGAGTTCGACCGGATGTACTCGAAGTGACCTTACCCCGAAGTTAGTATCATTGGCTAGTAGAGTACAGCTGGCACTTCAGCATACTCCTTTGGCGACCTTCCTTTCAACGAGCTGTGTAGACGGGAGGGGTCAAGCCTCATTCCTACTGTGTGGAAAAAGGAGTTCCCGGAATCAGAGCAGGATCACAGGTCCAGAACGAACCTCAATGTGAAAGTTCTTGATTTCGTCAAGTCTGGTGGGCCTAAGTTGACTGAACGCAGTACCAGGTTTGAGTTGGTATTGGCTCTGTGATTGTTGGCACCGCGACCCTCGGGGGAGTTCGAGCCTCTTCGGGCAGCCGTGATAGCTTTGATGGGCAGGCCGTTGTCGCTGATGAATGCGGTGGCTCCTCCGGGAATGACTAGAGCAGCACAATCTTGGTGGAACATTCCGCCTTATCAGTTTGTAGAGAGCTTGACCAAGCGAGTTAGAAACTCTTTCGCGTCACATTCCTACGCTAGTAGCTCCGCAACTGATTGGACTGCTCTCGGGCAATCCTCTGCTTTTCCAGTCAACCCACACCGTGTATATGCCTTGGGACTGGGCGCTGGCGATGTCCGCTTCCAGATTGTCGCCCACCATCATGGCATCCCAAGGCTGAACCGCCAACTGCCCCAAGGCGTGCTGGAAGACCCTTGGATCCGGCTTGCCCACGCCAAACTCCTCTTCAATGACAATGCAGTCGAAAAAGGGCTCCAGCCCGAAGCGATCGATCTTGCCGCGCTGAAAATCGGAGAGGCCGTTTGTGATTAGCGCCATCCCCTTCCCCATCTCCCGAATGCGTTTCAGGGTACCCATAGCGCCTGGGAATACCTCTAGCGACGCCTCTATAATCTCAGCGTAGGCACTGGCGACCTCATCGGCTGTCTCCCCGGCATTCACGCCGAGGTGAGAAAAGACCAGGGCAACCAGCTCACGGCGGGAAGCTTCCATGTTTAGACGCGCCCACTGGTCCCAAACCGGGTCTCCCTGGAGCCGAGGGCGTATTTCGTTCATTGCATCGGCAAACCGCTTGACGTCCAAGCCGCCAAGCTGGGATGCGAATCTCGCGAAGACCCTTTCCCAACTCTTGGGAGATACTCTCTCCTGGGCCAGAATGGTGTTATCCATGTCGAAGAGTATTGCTTTGGGTCGCCGAATGTTCACCATCTTTCCTCGCCGATAAGAGACGCCAGATTGGAAACTCTCCTCCCGCATTGTAGGGGCGTAGCCATCGTCGACGGCGGATCCCCACTCCGGCGTCGCCAGAGTGAACGCCCACGATAGTTGTACCACAGATTGGGAGATACAGGTAGGTCCAGATGGGACAGTCCTAACTGCTACAAGATTTGAGGAGTTGCATGGAAGCGTATTGTATGAAATGCCGTTCCAAGAGAGAGATGAGCAACTCACCTGTCATTACGATGAAGAATGGGCGCCCAGCCACTCGGGGTGTTTGCCCGGTCTGCTCCACAAAGATGTTCCGGATCGGCGGAACTGCATAGTCCAGCACTCACAGGAGACCTAAGCCAAGATGGTGGGCCCAAGCTGTAGTTTGTCAGCGATAAAGGGACAACTGAGGGGGCAAATCGTATGGGCGTCAAGTTGAGCTTTCTTCCTCCTGGCAGGCCGGTACAGAACGCATTTGCTGAGAGCTTCAACGGCCGGCTACGCGATGAATGCTTGAACACCAACTGGTTCATGAGTGTGAGGTATGCCAGAGAGACCATAGAGAGCTGGCGACAGGACTACAACGAGGTCAGGCCTCACTGCTCCCTGAGGGGAAGAACACCCAAAGAGTTTGCTGAGTATTCGGCTGGACTCTACTTGCCAGTGATACTAATCCTGGGGTAAGGTCAGTATCGACTTTCTCAGAGTGGTCCCAGCTATGACTAAATGTCCCACAATTCTCAGATCGTTCGTGACGCCCGCGAAAGTGGGAATAATCGTATTGACTATATTCCTGTCATTGGACAGAGGCATAGTTGTGGCCGATTCTTCGGCCGAGACTTGTTCCAGTGGCATTGCTGTGACTAACCCTCAAGACAACCCGTTGTTGGTGCAAGATTGCAACGCGCTCCTTGAGGCCCGGGACATTCTATCCCAGGGTGGCCGGAGACTCATTTGGAACGCCGATACATCGATGTCCAAGTGGGAGGGCCTTTCGATTGAAGAATCTCCGGCAAGGGTCAGGGGGTTGTGGCTTGGTGGGGACGGTGGTGGGAAGGGCAGCCTCAAGGGCAGCATACCCCCAGCATTGGGCCGGCTTACAGGGCTAAGGGTCTTAGAGCTCGATCAAAATAGTTTGACTGGAGAGATCCCGGGCGCTCTGGGTCGACTTACGAGCTTGCACACCATGGACCTAAGCAATAACCAGCTGGAGGGAGGGATCCCGACAGCATTCGGCGAGCTCGTAAGGCTAGAGCGACTGCGGTTGTTCCAAAACCAGTTGACGGGCGAGATTCCGACGGAATTTGGAAGACTTACGAATCTGAGAGACATGTGGCTATTTAGTAACCAGCTGAGCGGAGAGCTACCTGAGGAGCTAGCAGCCCGTCCGAGGATTATCTAACGGTGCATGCGGGTCAGCGACAGTGGATCGCGACAACTAATTGTGCCGGTTGCCCCGGTCAGCCCCCAGATAGCTTTGCGAATAGCGCCGTGCTCATTACCTCGGCAAGAGTTCCTGATGCGTTGGGCTGGCCCACCGCCACGTGCTTTCCTGTGCAGATTGACCCCAAAGCGGAACAGTTTGAGCAGGTTGTGGCCCGTGCAGATCAGCGACCATTCGCCGTTCACCTTCTCCAGTCCCCGCAGCAGGAACTGCCGGAATCCCCGGCCCTGCTTGATCTGGCCGAATACCGGCTCCACAGTTTGCATCCGCAAAGCGTAGCGCTGCCGACCCCGCCTGGTCTGTAACTTCCGTCGCATCCGGTCCCTGGGAGACAGATGGATGGGTATGCGACCTCGGGGCGCGGGTGGCACAACCCGGCCGTGGCGGGTCTGCTCCGGCGCGACGAACGGGTCCACGCCCAGAGCATAAAGCTCGTCGACTGCCTTTGCCGAGTAGTAGCCGGCATCGGCGGATACTTCCCTGGGGACTGCGCCGACGTTGTCGATGGTCTCCTCCATCATCGCCGCAGCCTGTTGCTTATCCGAAGTCTGGTTGGTGGCCCGCGCCGCCACGATCACCTGGTGAGCGCTGTCCACCACCGCCTGACAGTTGTACCCTTGCAGAAAGTCCTTTCCTCCAGGTGCGGGGATGATGCGCGACTCGGTATCAGTGAAGTTGCGCTGGGCCTTGTCGTCGGGCACACCCGGGCGCTTACCACCTTCGGCCTCGGCCTGTTCGGCAGCCGCCTGCGCCTCGGCTTCCAGCGCCGCCATGGCTTCCCGTATCTTCTCCAACCGACCCTCTCGAAAGGCCAACTCCTCCGGCAACTCATCTCCACGCTTGTCTTTGCCGTACCGCCGGTCTTCCTCATCATCCGCTGCCTGAGCCTGTCGCAACAACTCCGCTACCTCCGCCGCCAACTGCGCTTCCCTCTCCTTCATGCGTCCATAACTCATCGCCTTATGCTTCGATGCGTTGGCCTTGACCTTCGTGCCGTCCAGCGACACGTGCCCCAGCTTCACCAGCCCCGCCTGCTGGCACAACGCCAGTACCTGTATGAACAGGCCCGACAGCGCATCCAGATTATCCTTGCGAAAGTCGGAGATGGTCCGGAAGTCCGGTGTGTTGTTCGCCGCCAACACCCTGAAGGCGATGTCCTCGTGGAGACGCTGGGCGATGCGGCGTGAGGACGCCACCCCCACGCAGTAACCGTAGAGCAACACCTTGACCATCATCCGTGGATGATACGGCGGCCCGCCACGCCGTTCCCGCTCGTAGCGAGCGGTGATCTCCGACATGTCCAACTGGTCCACCACGTCGGATATGAAGTAGGCCAGATGGTCGTCAGGCAGCCACTCCTGCAACGCCGCTGGCAACAGCAACTGCTGGTCGGGTTCGTAGGGAAGGTAGGTCTTGCTCATCAACAACTCCCCGCTACTGGACTGAGCCCATCATACACCCAACCACTCGCCAACCGTGTTTCTCGGACAGGCTGCTAGTCGTCGACCGCCGGAACAAGATCGTTCACGAAGCGGACTCGAGTCCGAGTTACGGACAAATCGGAATCCTATGGCCCTTGAACTCCACCCAAACGGACGATGCGGTAGCATTCACAGAAAGTGTGGCCGAGGCAATTCACTCAGTAGTAGTCTAGACCACAGGGAACCTGTCGCTTTGAGAAGTCAGGTTTCTCGCCTAGTACTGCATAAGGAGCAAGTGACCTTACCCCGAAATTAGTATCACTGGCTAGTAGAGTCCACCTAACTGGACAAAATCAAGAACCTTCACTCTCTGGACTCAATAGCTACGGAAACGTACGGTACTCATGGGCGGTTGACCCATAGAGAAGACTTACAGTGACAACACTTGAGGACCCGCTCGGGCCGGAGGGCTGATGTCCTCATCAGCGGACCGCGTCGCTACTCCGCCTTTCGGTAGTCCTCGGTGGCCTCAGTAAGCATTACCTCGATCCCCCCGGGAACCGTCGATGCCAGATGTATGATGTGCCACACCTCCCCCCCGGAGGGAACCGAACCCTTGCGCCACTCCATCACACGGTCATCATCGACGCTGAGTCGCTCGGCGAATTCCTCCCACGACAGGCCGGCGAGCTCCCTGAGCCGCTCCAGCCGCTCGCCAAAATCTTTCGGGAAGTGCTCCTGGTAAGAGCCCTCTATCTGCTTACCTGCTTCCATAGTCCTACCTCCCCATTCTGATTCTTCTTTGGACTACGTCCGGGGTCCTAAGTGGATAGTAAGGTGGTACCGTCTTCGAGTTGTGGTTGGGGACTCTGTGATCCTTGGCATAGCGATCCTTACGGGGAGTTCGAGCCCATTGGGGTGAGCTGAGGGAACTAGAATTTAGCTACAAAATAGCCGGAATTAGCCTGTGTTTCCCACATTTGTTACCACATAAGTGATTCTGACTTGCCCCCTCCAGTCGTACCACACTTTGAGGGGCACTGATATTGGCATGGACTTGGCTCAGGGATGAGTGCTGGTGCAGTATGGGACTTAACCATAGCAGAACAAAACACTAAGCTCCAAACAGTTAGCGGGAATGAATTAGCCATAAGGTGACTGTGAGTCGCTGGAGTTTGACGAGTCGACTAGGGATGAGACACACGAAACCCTGCATATGTTGCGATAGCATCACTGGTATACTTCGTGGATGGGGCACAATAGCAACGCAACAGTGACCTACTCGTGGGTTGCAAATCTACACTGACGACTTGCTCAAGAGTCCAGCTTTCTTACGAGGTTCAAGCAATATTCGTTAGTTGGCTCTCGTTCCAACCCAATGTTCGCCGTATCGAGCGCTCTGCTAGTGTTGCCAATGTTTCGATAAAGCCAAGCCAGTCGGGAGCAATCCGTTGCAGTCAATGTTCTCAACCGTCGTTCCATCACATGGATGGCTCGTTCAATAAGCTCCTGAATTCCGCTAGACCAAGCCGCCTCTATTTTCCTGTTCTTGAGGTCTCTTAGAAGATCGTTTATGCGATTAGCGTATCTGCTCATGTCTTCTTGATCCGACGTCGACAGTAACATCGCTTCACTCAGAGCATGGATTGCTCCAACCCAGTCTTGGTTCGATTCGCAGAGTCCCGCCAGTTTCAGCCATGCGTCCAGTCGGTCTGGCGGGGCCGCGACCTCCAAAAAGCTCCTTAGATATCGTATCGCCTGTTCCGCCGAATCTGTAGAGTCGTCAACTTCCATCACTAGATCTGCAAGCCTAAGATATGCTTTTGGTACTCTGTCGGCCAAGTACTCCAACACAGGTAGGATCTCGTCTAGCGCTTCGGCTTTCTCACTTGCACGCCTTGCTACAGCCTGAACAAGGCTATCGATCCTCGGCAATACCCCGTATGCAGTATCCCCTAACTTCCCCGCACCGAACTCCATCAGGAGTTTTCGGTCCTGCTCAATCGCAACCTTATACGGGCTCACCTCCAACTTCCGACGTCCGTATTCCGCCGCCGCAAGTGGAACTCCAACGAACGCCCCATCCCCCTCCACAGAGTCTTCAACAGAGCCGACGCGATCAACCAGCGAATAGCGACTCAGTTCCTCCAAGGCACCAGAGACATCGAAGCGCTCCGTGCCAGGACGGAGTGAGACGGCCTCTACCGCCACCTCTGGCACAAATACTCTCCAACTACAGAGCAAGAGAAACACCCGTTGCCCGGCGAGGCTCAGCGCATTATAGGTTCTCTCAAAAAGAGACCGAAGCAAATCATCGGAAGACGCCACTACGCGACGCGGAGCAACTGCTTGTCTTTCATGCGCAACCGCTCCGAGAAGAATCTTAATCACATATGGGTGACCGTCAGATTCTCTCACCAATCTCTCCTTATAAGCGGAGTCCAACAGTTCGGCAACGCCTAGACGGCTGGCATGTTCGTCGATAAGGTATTTCGCCTCTTCATCGGTCATACCGCCGATCTCTAAGTGATAGTCGCCTACGAAACTCCTAAATCGAGTCGTAATCAACACCTTATTCGGTGGTCGAACATAGGTGTCAACCCATTTAAATGCGTCAGAAGGATTCTGCATCGTTTCGAAGTTGTCAAGCACGAAAAGCGTCGGCCATCCCAAAGCGCCCTCTGTTAGGCAGTTCTGAAAGTAAGCTCGTGAATCAAAATCATTGTCGGTTGTATCGGCCGCTTCCAACAAGTCTACCGCAGCAGAAGCAATGTCGTTTTCAGTTACAACCCGTGGTGAAACAGGCTTTGGTCCGAATTCAAGAAGGTCAATGTCCCGAGCACTTATCCAGAGAATGACCTTATAGGGCTGGTCTTCCTGCTCGGTTATTTCACGAATGGCAGCGATAGCTATGGTGGTCTTTCCTACCCCTCCTGGGCCCGTCAATGACACTATGGGGTGCCGCTCGGATTTCAATAACTCTTCTTTTACACGATCCTCCAAGACGTTTCTGGGAATGTAGCCGATTGACATGGAAGGGACGTTTGAGAACGCGTTGCCTAGCACCTCAAGCTCTGCCCCACCTTCAGTTTCGCTCGGAGGGAGGCGGGAAGGAGGGTCCGACCAATTCGAGCCATCTCTGGTGGTCGCATCGTTCGTTATGTAGGAGAGAGCTTCGAAACTGTTGTTTCGATAATTGCCGTTAGGTAACGCAATATCGCGGATGTCGGGATCGGAAAACACAAGCGGAGTGTAGGTAGGACGATCAGAGTAAAAATATACTCCATCTTGTAGTTGTACGTCTCGTTCCCTCTTCAAGTAGTCGAAGGATAGAGGGTCCGCCAAGAGTGGCGACACGCGATATTTCCCTGACAGATTCTGGTGAAGATAGACCCAAGGGACTCGAAAGAGTTCCATGTTTTCGACAACACTTTCTAAGGCATCGGCAAGGCTGGGGCAACATCGAGCGCACTGTTCGGTTGTTGGGGCTCCGTGTCCCCGGCTTCTATTTCGGAGACTAACGGAAATGTCGAAAAACTGCCGCAGGGTAACCCGGTTTCCCAATTGAGTCTCAACTCCTATCTCCCTCGCCGCCCGGTTCAGATTAGTTACGGCCGTATGCCGCCAGTCCCCTAGACTTACTCTTTGAGTGAGATCTCTCACCAAATCAAGAGTGCTGCCGCTAAAGAGTTGGCTGGGCGGCCCAACCAAGGCGCCATTGAGAGTCTCAATCCACGTGCCAATGGAATCAGCTCGGACAAGTCGATGTTCAAGGGAGTACCTCTGCCGGTCTACGTCGTCGCCAACACACGCCACAACTCCCGCTGTGACGATCTTTGCCACGTATTCGAGCTTCAAGCTCAGGGCATGGAAATACGTATGATCACCATCTTCTTTGTCAAGTGCGACGCGAGTATTGATTCGGTCAAATAAGTGATCCTGTGACACTACTGAATTCACCTGTGCGATAGATTCTGCACTCTCATCCGCGGGGCAAGCCCGGAGCAGCCTGTTAGCCGGGATTTCCCATATAGGCAGTATTCAGGCTCAAAGGGCAACCCAACAGAGATGGTAGCATCATAGTGAAGTCTTGCGAAGCATGTCAATCGCCGTTCTGTCCAATATGGGATGCGTTTGCAGTCGCAGACCACCCTTCTTGTCCGTCTTCATCGACTTCGCGTCTCCTGCCGGTGGGGTCACTCGGCTGTTGAGGGATTCTGTCACGCTCCACTATGGCGTAGAATAGACTCATGCCTACAACCACAACCAAACTGACCACGGCAGTCGAGGAGTACTTCGGCGACCTGCGCCGCATACGAGCGTCCGGCGGGGCGACCGGCGAGAGATCATACTACCCGGCCCTGACCAACCTGCTGAACGCCGTGGGCGGCTCGCTCAGGCCCCAGGTCTTCTGCGTGAGCGAGCTTGCCGAGCAGGGCGCGGGCCACCCCGACCTCGGCCTGTACGCCAGGAAGCAGTTGCAGAAGGGACAACCCAAGAGGGGACAGATCCCCGAGCGCGGCGTTGTGGAGGTCAAGCCCGCCAGTGACGACGCCTGGCTTACGGCGGAGAGCGACCAGGTGAGCCGCTACTGGGGTCTTTACAGGCTCGTGCTGGTTACCAACACCCGCGACTTCGTGCTGGTGGGTGAGGACGCCCAGGGCAACCCTGTGAAGCTGGAGATCTTCCGGCTTGCCGAGTCGGAGCAGGAGTTTGAGGCCAAGCTAAGGAAGCCACGCGCCTTTGCCCGGAACGTTTGCGCCGGCCTGGGCGAATACCTGTGCCGTGCGCTGTCCCACACCGCGTCCATCGTGGAGCCGAGGGACCTGGCGTGGCTCCTAGCGTCGTATGCCAGGGACGGCCTGGCCCGTGTGGAGGCCGCGGGCGACGCGCCATCACTCCATGCCGTCCGCTCCGCCCTGGAGGAGGCCCTTGGCGTCCGATTCGAGGGCGACCGGGGCGCGGCGTTCTTCCGCTCCACGCTGGTGCAGACCCTCTTCTACGGCGTCTTCTCCGCATGGGTGCTGTGGGCGCGCCAGACGCCGCTTCCTACCGGCCCCTTCGACTGGCGCACGTCCGTCTGGCATCTCCGCGCGCCCGTCCTGCGCGCACTGTTCCAACAGCTGTCGTCGCCGACGCAGCTGCAGCCCCTGGGGCTGGTCGAGCTGCTGGACTGGACGGCCGCGGCCCTGGACCGGGTCGACCGCGCGGCCTTCTTCGACCGATTCGACGCCGGCGAGGCTGTGCCCTACTTCTACGAGCCGTTCCTTGAGGCCTTCGACCCCGAGCTTCGCAAGCAGCTTGGCGTCTGGTACACGCCCGCCGAGGTGGTGCGCTACATGGTCGCACGGGTGGACATGGCGCTGAAGGATGACCTGGGCATCGCCGACGGCCTGGCTGCCGACAACGTCTACGTCCTCGACCCCTGCTGCGGCACCGGGACGTACCTGGCCGAGGTCCTGCGACGCATCGCCGCCAACCTCCAGGGCAAGGGCCTGGGCGCCCTCACCGGAGCGCAGGTTAAGCGGGCGGCCACCCAAAGGGTGTTCGGGTTCGAGATCATGCCCGCGCCCTTCGTCGTGTCGCATCTACAGGTGGGCCTGACCATGCAGGCGCTGGACGCCCCCCTGTCCGATGACGAGACGGAGCGCGCCGGGGTCTACCTCACCAACGCCCTCACCGGCTGGGAGCCCAGCGTGCAGAAGCCGCTGCCATTCCCGGAGCTGGAGGAGGAGCGGGACCGCGCCGACAGGGTGAAGCAGGAGACGCCGGTCCTGGTCATCCTGGGCAATCCGCCCTACAACGGCTTTGCGGGCATGGCTGTCGACGAAGAGCGGGAGCTCTCCGCGGCCTATCGGACTACCAAGCGGGTGCGGAGGCCGGAGGGCCAGGGTCTGAACGACCTGTACGTGCGTTTCTTCCGCATGGCGGAGCGTCGCATTGCCGAGAAGACGGGCCGGGGCGTGGTCTGCTTCATCTCCAACTACTCCTGGCTGGACGGCCTCTCATTCACGGGTATGAGGGAGCGCTACCTGGAGGCCTTTGACGCTATCCGCATTGACAACCTCAACGGCGATAAGCGCAAGACGGGCAAGACGACTCCCGATGGCGCGCCTGACCCAAGCATCTTCTCCACGCCGGGCGATCCGGTGGGCATTCAGGTGGGTACGGCGATTACGACCCTGGTGCGCAAGGCCGACCACAAGCCCGCCAAGGAGGTCGGCTTCCGGCATCTGTGGGGGCAGGCCAAGCTCTCCGACCTGACGGCGACTTCCGAGGCCGCACCCTCTGAGCTGTACGAGAGCGTTGAGCCGAGCCTGCCACTGGGCCTGCCCTTCGCGCAAATGGTGGTCAGCAGCGGCTGGTCCGACTGGCCTGCGCTGCCGGATCTGTTCCCAACATACTTTCCCGGCGTTACTACCAGCAGGGACAAATTCCTTGTGGACATCGATCGCGACACCTTAGAAACGAGGATCGCAGACTACTTTAACTCTGAAGTCAGCCACGAGGAAATGGCAAGGCGTTATCCCGCGATTATGAATCAGACAAGTCGGTTCAACGCACGAGCAGTGCGGAACGCAGTGCTAAGCAAGAGCAAGCCCGAAAATATTGGCATCCTTAGCTACGCATATAGGCCATTCGACACTAGGTGGCTCTACTGGCAAGCCGAGCACAACTTGCTTGACCGTCCCCGTCCTGAGTACAAACCTCACCTCCAAGAAGGAAACTTGTGGCTATCGGCAGCCCAGCATCTTCGGAAAGGAGAAACAGAGCCCCAAACGTACTTTACGCACAATCTGGCCTCTTATCACCTGATTGAGCGAGGGGCGCTCTGGTTCCCCGCCTGGCTCCTTGAAGAAGGCCTGGCCCTCGACGGCGGCGGGGAGCAGCGACGTCCCAATTTGTCGGAAGCGGCCCAGCGCTACCTGGACCGACTTGGCTTGGGTGTGGAGGACCTGTTCCACCACGTCCTCGCCGTCCTCCACGACCCCTCCTACAGGAAGGCCAACGCCGGCGCACTCAGGATGGAGTGGCCTCGCATCCCGCTGCCCGACTGGCCGGACGGTGGAACGGCGGGAGCCGGGTCGGAGCTGAAGGCCTCGGCTGCCAGGGGCCGGGAGCTTGCCGCGCTCCTTGACTCGGAGACGCCCGTTGCTGGCGTTACGACCGGCGCGCTGCGCCCGGAGATGGCGAAAATTGCCGTTCCCGCAACCGCGGACGGCGGCAACATGGCCGCAGATGACTTCTCGCTGACGGCCGGCTGGGGTCACTTCGGGCAGGGGAAGGCCGTCATGCCGGGCCAGGGCCGCGTCGTGGAGCGCCCGTACACGTCGGAGGAGCGCGCCGTCCTGGGCAGCGCCGCAAGCGCCCTCGGCAGCGCCACCTTTGACATCCACCTCAACGACCGCGCCTACTGGCGCAACGTCCCCGACGCGGTCTGGGGCTACAAGCTGGGCGGGTACCAGGTCCTCAAGAAATGGCTATCCTACCGGGAGCGCGGCGTCCTGGGCCGGGCTCTCAAGCCGGAGGAGGTCCAGCACTTC
Organism: Dehalococcoidia bacterium; assembly: GCA_965218945.1. Classification (GTDB taxonomy): domain Bacteria; phylum Chloroflexota; class Dehalococcoidia; order Lucifugimonadales; family UBA2985; genus DAOUJW01. Next base: position 98,912 of record OZ244718.1, on the reverse strand, counting down.
ACGGACACCGCACGGCGCATTGCCGGGATCCTGGGGCTGGTGGGGAAGGGGTGAGGGGCTCGTCGAGTCTGGTTAATCTTATGGTATAATAGCTACGATGTTCTACGACAACTCACTCGGTCAGCCGGAGTCTCTAAGGCAGGTCTACAAATCATGGGTGGCGAACTCTGTGATTATGCCGCCGGCGATCTTGATTGTGTGCACTATTGTCATCGGAATCGTGTCTTGGGTATTCGGCATGCCGGGTGAAAGCATGGCGCTGGACTTCATCTCCAATGGAACAGAGCCTATAGCTATGTTGCAGATCTTCTTCCTGGCGGTCGCCTACACCACCGGCCCATTGTGCCTCGTGCTTGACCCTGGAAAGATAAGGGTTTCGGTGGGCCATCTAAGCACTCATGTTTTGTCCAGTGTCTCTGAGTTGATAAGTCTTTTTGCACCATTAAGGGGTGATGTTCGCATCCCGCTCACCTGGTCACAAATGCCTGCCATGCGTCCAGTTCGTCTGGAGTTGGCAGCCATTCCAACAACAAGTCATACTCCCGGGGAATCTTCCCAACTGGAATAAAGCGCGATCTTCTTCATACCTGAGACATCCACAAATTCTCATAAGGAGAGGTATCGTGAATATTCGTGACATTCTTGTCAACTCAGTAGGCTTCGGTTTCTTCGCGGTCATCCTTTGGGTGGGATTCTGGACTATCATAGCCCCCCATGTGCTTTCCCTTCAGGCTTGGCCTCGGCATGACGATCTAGTTGCGCCTGTGTTCATCATTGGCCTCCTGGGAGGTCTGGTCATCAGCGCGTGGCCGCGTAAGTAGGAAGCCCAACTAGAAAATGTCTGGGTACAACGCGAACCTGTTGGAGCGGTTGTGCCCAGACATTAACGTGACTGAAGAGACAGCTTTGAGTTGCAGAACTGAATGCTGTGGCATTGTGGAAGCGGTCATTCATATTCCTTTTGTTGCGTCCTTCAGGAGGGAATATTATCGAAATTCTTTTGCTTATAGGTCCTTTGTGGTTAGGGGGTTGGATAGCAGCGTTGAAACTGTTCAAGCAACGTGACACCCAATCCCAGATCGCTGGGTTGTTGCTCCTCGTTGGAACTCCTGTAGCTTTAATTTGGAGTTTTTTCTTTATGCCAAGTCGGTAGGGGTGCGTCCAGCGAGGGTTTGCAGTAAGGGAGTGGCACCTTGGACACATTGGTTCCAGAGGACTTAGCCATAGTTCCCTATGTGGCGGACGCATTCAATCAGGCGACCCTATGCCTCCGACTCAAACACAAGCTCAGGCGCTACAACTTCCCACTCATCACAGCGAAGGCCCTGCCGGTATTCCGGCTCCGATTTCTCCCGGCTCCATGTGACGATAGCAAGGACCGTGGCGAACTTGCAGCGAAAGCCATGCGGGACCTCAAAACTGGCCGCAAGCTGGCCCACCACCGTCCCCTTGCGGTCCAGGAGTTCCAAACGATTTTGTCCTGCTCGAACCTGCAACTGGTCGTCCGGCGACAGGGAGGCAATCGTGCGGTGCACCGGGTCGTCGGAGGGCCTGTAGCCTGCGTAGCTCAGGAACACGTCTCGCAGGCTGAGCCGCCGGTAGATGCGGGAGAGCTCGGGTGGCGCCGCTGGCAGTGAGTCGAGGGACTGGCGGTGGAGCACGGAAGGAACATCCTTCAAGGCGTCCTGCAGTCGGTGAGGTCCGGAAAGGCGGGCCAGGGCAAGGGTCTGACGGGCGCGGGTCATGGCCACGTAGTACAGCCGACGCGGTGCGTCGGCGTCCTCGCCGGGGCCGACCCGATCCCATCCGCCATCCAGCACTACAACATGGTCGAACTCCAGGCCCTTGGCCCTATGGGCCGTGAGCAGAAGCAAGCCACGCTGACGGCGACGCGCCTCACGCCCCCATTCCGCCAGCCATTCAATGAAGAAATCTACGGAATTTTCACCTCCGCCAGTCTCCAGCTCGTACTCCTCAATGGCCTCCGACAGCAGCTCCACCCACGGGCCCGAGGCCTGCTGAGCCAGCCACTCCTTTAGGTCGGCGCTCGCCACAAGGCGCGAGTTTCTGCCTTGCACCCAACTCACCAGCGACTGCGTCTCTCGCAGATGCCATATCCCCGAGAAATCTTCGTTTGCCATCTGCACCGGTATCCGCTCAATCTCGCAGAGGCTACGCACCGGGTCCAGGTAGCTCCACTCGCGGGCAATGACGGCGCACTTCGACCAATCCCAGTCCGGCGCAAGGTCGGCCAAACGCTTCAGTTCAGCGATGACAGTCTGGGCCTGGGTGATGGGAGTATCCCCCGCAGGCAGGACCTGGACTCTCCCCTGCGCTACGGGATCAACCAAGTTCCAATCGCCCCCCGGGGCCATCCGTGCACGAGTCCTGTCAACGTGGATGGGATTCCCGCTCTTCATGCGTTGCCGGGCAGGCTCAATCACCGCATTGGCCGCCTCAATGATGTGCGCGGTGGAGCGATAGTTGGCGGTTAGGTAGTCCGGTCTGGCCTCGTAGTCCTCCTCAAAGCGGCGAATGAACTCCACAGACGCGCCGCTGAATGCGTAGATGTTCTGGTCGTCGTCTCCCACCGCAAACAGACTGAGTTTGCTGTCTTCATCCGCCTGGGTCCTCCCTGCCAAGGCCGAAATCAGGTCGTACTCCTCTTGCCCAACGTCCTGATATTCGTCGACCAGAATCCATCGGAAGTTCGCCAGCAGCCTTGACCGATACTCGTCGGCATCATCCGGCGGCAGGCCCTTGCCCTGCAACAGTGAGACGGCCTCCTGCAGGATGCCTCGGAAGTCGCTTTCGTCCAATCTGTTGGCGCGGCCGGTGAAGCTCGCGCCGACGAGACGCATTGCCAGGGCGTGGCAGGTCATCACCATCACTCCCCGCGCGTCATCGCCGATGAGGTCAGCCAGACGGCGGCGAATCTCCACCGCGGCGTGCCTGTTGTAGGCGAGGGCCAGGATGCCGCGGGGATTCTCGCGCCTCACTCGAACCAGGTAGGCGATCCGGTGCACAAGCACCCGTGTCTTGCCAGAGCCGGGGCCTGCGAGGACCAGGACATTGGTCTGCTCCCGGTCGTCCGCTACGATCCGGCGCTGTTCTGGATTGTTCAGGCTCTCCACGATTCTGTGCCAGGACTCCAGGGTCGTCTGGCGGGAAAGTTCCCTTTCCCGATTGGGCAGCCAGAGGCGCAGGAACTCTTCCGTGCCCAGCCTGAAGTAGTCCATTGCCAGCCGCAGCGCCTCGGCGATAGCCCTCAGACCACGCTGCACGTACTCCGCTATGACGTGGACCTGAAGGACCTGCTTGTCGTAGTGCACATTGAGGGATTCGAAATCCGACTGAGCAAAGCCGCGGCGTTCAGGCGCCAGCCGGATGGTCATTGCAGGGCGAAACACAGTCAGCCCCCTGTTCAGCCGGATTACCTCCTGCTCGTGAAGCCACAGGAGGGCGCGGTCCACCAACCTGTTCGGGTCTCTGACCTCGCCGGCAATCGTCATGTCCGACGTAACCGACGTATACAGCTTGCCAAGAGTGGTCTCGGCCAGCAGGTCAGTGCCGCGGCTTCCCTGTGGCAGACAGCCGAGCAGGTGGTCCAGCAGGTGGGAGGCGGCCACACGGCGAACCTCAGCCATCCTCTCCAGTGTACCCCAGTCACGGTTCAGGGTGACTTGCACGGTCTCCCTGTCACGCCCGCGCACGCCAATGCTGCCAACTCCGCCATCCTCGCCTCGACCATCGGTGGCGATGCTTTGCAGTATGCGCCGCAACAACTCCGGCAGAGCGGACCTATGGCCTTCATCCTTGAGCCGCTGTGTTGCGAGCCGCAGGTGCAGGGGGAACGTGTCCCCAGGCTGCATGTCCGGCGCCGACTCCCGCAGGAGGTCTATCAAAGCACGCTCCAAGGCCGCTGCCTGCTCAAACCGCTGCCGGGAGAAGCGCGGCACACCGGCGTGCACAAAAGCCGTCAGCACCGTGTCGTTGCTGGCAATGCCCAGACGCTCAAGGTCGTATAGGGCGGCTCGCACGCCCTCCGAGTTCAGCCCGGTTGCGGTCATGAGCTCGTCTGTAGAGATGCCCTCGTCCGGGTCTGCATCCATGAGGTTCTCTGCAATTGTCAGAAGCCGTCTGCGGTCTGCCTCAACGATATTGGCGCTCTGTAGCTTTGCTCTCGCTTCCTCGACTGAGCTAACGCGAAGGGAGGATGGGAAGACCTGCACCCGGTTCTCGTCGCGGGCCAGAAGCTTCGCCTCCTCCAGCCAGGACACGGCGGTCTTGACACGGGTGTCGTCGGTGGCGGAGTCCCGCTCAAAGGCGTGCTCGTCGTCCTCGCTGAGAATCTCTCCGGGCGTGCCCACCACGTACCCGTTCAGCCGATTCTTCCGGTCCAGGTTTCTTAGCGCCCGCAGAACGCCATGGATCTCGCGACGCGTCAGGCGGGAACGCGCCGACATGCCGAACTGAAGCTCCACGTCGTCCAGGGTGTAGAGCAGGACGCAGCGCGCCTGCTTCTGGTCGCGCCCGGCCCGGCCCGCCTCCTGTAGGTAGTTCTCTAGGGAACCGGGAACGTCGGCGTGGACCACGAGTCTCACGTCCGGCTTGTCAACGCCCATGCCGAATGCGTTGGTGGCGACGATCACCCTCAGCTCTCCGCTGATGAAGCTCTCCTGGACGTTTTTCTTGGTCTCCGGCGGTATCCTGGCGTGGAAGTGCTCGGCAGCGATGCCCTTTTCCCTGAGGAAGGCTGCGATGTTCTCGGCCTGACGTCTCGTGGAGCAGTAGACGATGGCCCCGCCTGGGGTATCCTCCGGGAGGTCTGACGTGAGAATCTGGTGAATGTGGGAGAACTTCTCACCGCCGCTTGTCGGCATCACTACAAAGTCTAGGTTAGTGCGTTGGGCGCCGCCGTCGAAGACCTTGAGGCTTATGCCAAGCTCTTCCTCAAAGTAGTCGACGACCTCCGCGATGACTTCGGGCCTAGCTGTCGCCGTCAGGGCCAGCACCGGGGGTACCGGGTCCTCGCCCGATCTCTCGCGAATGAACCTGCCGATATAGCGGTAGTCGGGTCGGAAGTCGTGTCCCCACCTCGACAGGCAGTGGGCTTCGTCAAGGACCCATCCCCCTATCTCCCTCTGCTTGAGGACACGACCAACGGATACGCTCCGAAGCTGCTCAGGCGAGATGATGAGGATGGCAGCATCTCCCAGCCGTACCTTGTCCAGGGCGTCTGCCCGCTCCGGCATGGAAAGCAGCCCATTGATGGTCACACACGAGTCAATTCCGCGCGCCTCCAGCCCTCTGACCTGATCGGCCATGAGAGCGACCAGCGGCGAGATGACCACGGTAAGGGCGCCGGTCTTGTCGTAGCGTGAGAGAGCCGGGACTTGGTAGCAGACCGACTTCCCCGTGCCAGTGGGCAGGATCCCAAGCACGTGCTCACCGGCCATTGCAGCCTCTGTGATGGTCTTCTGCATGGGGCGGCCGTCCCCGTCCTCCGGTTTCGGTCGGAACTCGGCGAACCCGAACCAGCGGGCAAGCTCCCTCCGGGCGTCGTGCCTCTCGCGGCACCATTCGCAGCCTGGGTCGGAGCATGGCGAGTCCCGCAGCCGTCTTACCTGGCGACCCGCCTCAGGGAACTGGTAGCGCACCCAGGGAGGCATGACCGAGTTGCCACCGGATACCGAGAGCCACGCAAGGGCGTAGGCCAGGGGCCAGCCTTGACTCGACGCCTTTTCCAGGGCCTCGCGGGTGTATGTCCGGCAGGAGATACCTTCAAGCCGTGATTGAATGGCGTCATGAGCCTCGGTGTCGGTCGGTATCGGCGATCCCCGAATAGAGGCGAACACAATGTCGAAGCCGTCACCGCCTTCTTGGCTGGTGAGCCAGTGCCACGCGGTAAGCAGGTCGGGCGGCGCTCCGCTGAGGGCCTCCTGCTGGTCGGCAAAGACCTGCAGGGCCAGCCTTGCGTCCAGGTCGGGGTCATTTATGCGCCCTCGCTTGAGCTGCCCGTCCTGGTAGTGCTTGACCAGGTGGTGATACGGGTTTCTCGGGAAAGCCAGGGGGTTGAGCATCAGCGTGTCGACCGCCGGTAGGCGCAGCAGGCGCAGGCCGGGGTTGACGGCCCTGAGGTGCGGCAGGTCGAATTGAATGAGGTTGTGGCCCAGTATGAATCTCGCGCCTTCAGATAGCTCGTCGAGCCTGGCCAAAGACGCGGAAAGCCCATCACGGCCCGATGGGTGAACGACAGAGCGCCCCGTATCCAGACGTACTCCGGCTAGGGCGCGTATTTGGCGGTCCTTCACACCGACTTCAAGGTCCAGTGATAGGCACGATTTCAGTGGGCGAGTATTCTCGTCAAACATGGGAGTGGACTCCCTGTGTATTCGCTTCCCGGCGCAATCGATTAAGCGGGTGTTGCTCAATGCTCACATTGGTCTTGGCGGTTCCACTTCATGGTTCAATCCGGGGGAAAACCTCAATGGCCTACTTGCTAAGCCGCAATACGAAGGACACTTACGCGAATTATATAAGTCAACATTGCCATTTTGGGTTTGCGCTGAACCACGTTAGCCGTTGGATGGACAATTCTCTTCGACTTGACAGTTGTTGAGCTATTTTCGGGGTAAGGTCACTCTGAACCCCAAGACTTTCGAGCTGTCCTAGTGCCTTGACTTGAACACAGATCACATGTAGTTCGCGAACGGCCAGATCTCCGTTGCAGCATTGGCCAGATATTCACTTCGTTCTCTAATCGTCTCCTCGTTCCATTCATCTGGTGGATCTTGAAGCAATTCCCAATTCAGGCGCAAGGTCGTATGTTGCTTTAACGTTTCTTTCTTCTGATTCCATGCGGCATTTGAGAGAGAAGAGTTTAGCTTCCCTGTAACAAGCGTAAGATTTCCGACTTCCTTGACGGCCTGATCTCGAGCATCTGTAGCTTCGTCCGCATCCGTGTCGGTTGGCAAGGGCCAGTTTCTCTGCCATGCTTCGGGCATTATGTGCTCTCTAGTCAATGACACTTGGTTCATTACTTCAGTCTTGTCGCTTCTGAGATGGGACTCGATGGCTTCCAGCACCATTGTTTGCCTTCCGACAGTACCCCGCAATGGTGCTCCGACGAGATTATCGTGGAGCATTGTGTCATTGGGCCATATACGGTTTTCAGCGGTTTGACCATTCAAGAAGTCTATGATCACTTCATCTGCTTTTGAGGGTTCAATTGTTTCAGACTTGACCAATAATTCCACAAATAGCCTGTTTAGCCCTTGGGACGAGAAACCACAAAGCATCCGTCGCACTAGGTAACTTTCTATGGCCAGAATGCTTCGCCTCCGTATCTCGTCGGGGATATCTGTAGTATAAAGCCACATAAGTATCGGCATCGCGACGCCGATTTCCATAGTTTTGACGCGGCGCAGGAAGGCTTCAATGCCTGGAATTCTGGCCTCTTCTAAGTCTTGATAGACCTGTCCAGCTCCTCTAATGTCCATGGCAACTTGTTCAATCGTTAGATAACTGGAGTCCAGGTATCCGTTGAATTCACTAGATACACTATCCGCGTTGACCTCTTTGCGAGTCCGCATTACCACCCAATAATTCAAAAAGCGGTCCAGGTGGATACGCCTGTATCTTCCCTCATTTGTGCTGCCGCGCCACCACTCATTCCTATCGAATATGCCCCAAAGCTCCGTGGCCTTGTCTGCATCGTCTACCACGTTAGCTTCGTACATTACGGTGTTCTTAATGTGGTCCGACTCCTTTAACGGCTCAGCCCTTGCGTTAAGTACGGAGAATATGAAGTGAGGTTTCTCACCTTCATCAAGGTCAACAGTGGCTATTTGGAGAAATTTGCTGAGGGTGGTTTCTAACGCTTTGGCTCTAGCGATTCTATTGGCAGGTTGTTCGTTTAACCAATCTGTGATTTCCCCCTTGAAGTACAGATAAGCTTCGCCTATTGACCGCAAGGGTTTGCCAGTGTCGCTCAAACCTCTGATTACATCTTGAAAAGAATGCAAGTCACTTACGTTAGATTGACGAACTTTGGTGTCGCTGTCAGATTCGTTTCCCCAGTCTTTAACCTCATTCAAAGTTAAAGTAGACATCCTGTTGGCTCTTTGGTTGTCGTCTAAGTTTTGGAATGATTCTTGGGCCGCCCTAATCAAGAGTTGAAGAGTGGTGAGGCGCTGCTGACCGTCAACGACTATTCGCTTGACAACTTGACCTGACTTCGCACTTTGCAGTTGAAGGACTATGGCTCCCATAAAGTGAGGTGGAATCTTATCTCCTGTGCTCGCCGCTAGAAGCCTCTCAGCGATTCGTTTTGCATCACTCCAAAGTGGTTGCCACTGCCTTTCTCTCGTCCAAGCATAGGGCCTTTGGAATACAGGGATCCGGTATGAGACAGGGGGAGAAAAAAGCTTGGCCAAGTTTTGTATGTCCGCGTCCATAGATTACTCCTTTTGGTCGGGTAACTAGTGTCAGAGCGATATACGCAGTTAGAGTATACCAAATGACTATTCTTGCGGCGTGGCTGAATCCTTCCTCAGTCGCTAATTTCCCAAATGATTCCCGATAGTCCGACGAAATCCCTTGGTCAAGTCCACAATTCTCAGAACCGTCATCACCGGCATCGCATTGTATCTGTGTGATGGAAGAGTGACCTTACCCCGAAGTTAGTATCATTGGCTAGTGAAGTCCAGCCAGAGGTGCCGGCTCAATCAACACATCGTAGGGCGCCACACCCTATCAGCATCCACGAGGCCTGTGAAGCCACATAATCGCCGCTGGGCTCCGCGAAGACTGGGCTGGTTATGACCCGACTCTGATGCACCTCGCCATTGCGTCCCCTACCCCCTGTAGTTACGCCGCATCTCGGATATGTACCGGCGGCCCAGGCCATCCGCGTTCTCTGCGAGCCAGTCGCTCAGCCTGGTTGTGCCGGTCGGCGCAGCCTCGGACGTCAGCAGGCCGGCCATGAGACCGTCAACCTCGTCGCGGGTGAGCGCCATGTCACGCATCAGGAAGCCGACCAGCCGGGTCAGGGCGAGGCCCACCGACGGGGGCGTGTGGACCAACCGCGCACGGACGCCCGTCGAGGAGGCCAGCAGGCGAAGCAGGTCCTCGAAGGAGAACGTGTCCGGCCCGGCAGCGTCGGCCACGGAGTTCTCACTCTGAGAGCCGGCCTCCACCGCCTGGGCCGCAAGGTCTTCCACGTAGACAGGCTGGACCGGATAGTCGCCCTTCTCGTAGACGGGGAAGACAGGAAAGCGCCGCAGCGCCCAGGCCATGTTGTTGAGCAGCAGGTCGCCTTCGCCGAATACCAGAGTCGGCCTGATGATGGCGTAGGGGATTCCGAGGCCCACCAGCATATCCTCCACCCGGGCCTTGCCTCTGAAATAGGGCAAGGCAGACTCCGAAGAAGGGTTCGTCACCGAGAAGTGGACTATCCTGCCGACGCCCGCCCTCTCAGCGGCCTCGAACAGCGTCCTCGTGTTCTCGACCGCGAGGTCGAAGGTTATCCGGCCATGCGCGTACCGTATCCAGTAGGTGTTGTAGAAGACGCCCGCTCCCTGCATCGACTGGCGCAGCCCATCGCGGTCGGAGAAGTCCAGGGGGGCCACCTCCACCCGGCCGCCGAAGGGGTCCTCCACATCCGGGCTGCGCGTAAGTGTCCTGACGCGAACGCCCTGGTCAAGTAGCCGCCTAGTGACATACCTGCCCGTATAGCTGAAGGCTCCGGTGACGACGGCGAGGTCGGGGTGCGGCATCTCAGTCCCCCTCCTTGACCTTCTCGTTCTCAGTCAGAGTGCCCTCGCGCCTCGGGGCCTCATTGGCTGCAATTGAGCCGGAGTCGCCCGTATCGTTCTGGACTGAGGTACCATGATCTCCCCCCAAAGCGTATTCTGTCCTGTCTATCCCCACCATCGCAGACACCAGGTCAGCAAGGGCGACGATGAACAAGCTGATGCCGACGTAAAATGAAGCTGCGCCAACCCAAAAGTAGAACCCCCGAAGCCAAGCTTCAAGACTGTCGGGTTGGAAAGAATATAGGTTGATGCCATCCATCAACGCGACAAAGTGCAGGGCGGGCAGGAAGATGATCATCAGGATGACAACGGCGATGAACTTCTGCGCCACTCGAACGGTTTCTCTCCTCTTCGAGCCTTTGAGGTTCAGCCCGGCATTGAGAACGAGTCCCCCGAGAGCGGCGGAGACCGTGACAAACCCCACGTCCAGAGCCGCTGGTCGGTCCAACAATTCACCCTCGGTAAGGAAGTAGAGGGCGAATGGAACGATGAAAAACAGCAAGCAGAGCCAACTTGCCGTCCCACCGGGACGCAATGCCTCTAGGAGATCTCTCAAGGAACGCGACTTCATTTCGGAACTCTCCCTAGGCGCCGGTCACGACGGCGAGATCGGGGTGCGGCATCGTGTCCCACTCTCCTCACTTCCTCATTGAAGGTAGGTAAACAGCGGTTCAATCAGTTGCCGGGGGCTCACCTGATGTTTGTTCCCCTTTCGGCATCCGGTAGCCGACGCGAGGCTCGGCGAAGATGTACTTCGGGCTGTCGGCGTTCTCCCCCAGCTTGCGGCGGAGCCGCTTCACGTAGGTGGTGACACTCCCCCTGTTCCCGGAGCGTCCAAAGCCCCACACCCGGTCCAACAGGGCATCGAAGGTCAACACCCGTCCGGCATGCACCGACAGCTCGAAGAGCAGCTCGTACTCGGTGGGAGTCATGTGGACCGCACTCCCGGCCACGCTCACACGCCGTTCGGCGTAGTCGATGACCAGGTCGCCGAGTTCGAAGGGTTCCGACGGCTCTCCCGTTGAGGCAGCCAGGCGTCGGCGCATGGCCCCCCGTACCCTGGCCACCAGCTCGGTGGGTGAGAAGGGCTTGACCATGTAGTCGGCGGCCCCGGCCTCGATGGCCCGAGCGATGATCTCGTCCCTGCCATAGGCCGACAGAAAGATCACCGGCACCTCGGTGATCTCCAGGATGCTCTTCATCAGCTCGATGCCGTCGCTGCCCGGCAGCATCAGGTCCAGCAGCACCAGGCGGGGCCGGTCTCTCTCGACGATGCGGAGTGCCTCGTTCGGATCGGTGGTCACAACCGGAACATAGCCCGCCTTGGAGAGGGCGTCCCGCACATACCGGAGGACCGCCGGATCGTCGTCCACCGCCAGAATCCGCGTCAGGTTTCTGGCCCCCGTTTGCGACCTGACGCTCAGAGCGGGACTCTCGACCGCGGCGCCGGCGGCGCCGACCAACGGCAGGGTGAAGGTGAACGTGGAGCCCTGTCCCAATCCAGCGCTTGCGGCCCAAATGCGGCCGCCGTGAGCCTCCACGATCCCTTTGCAGATCGCAAGGCCGAGGCCGGTGTCCGGGGCCTCGCGTGCCGCGCCATGGCCTATGTTCCGGGAGAACTTCCGGAACAGCAACGGCATTTCGTCGGGTGACACGCCTAGGCCTTCGTCGGCCACGGACATTTCGACGCGGTCGTCCCCCAGGGAGGCGTTGACCCGGATGGGGGCGGACTCGGGGGAGTACCGGGCTGCGTTTGACAGCAGATTGCACAGGACCTGGACGATGCGCCGGCGGTCCGCCATCACCCAGGGCAGGTCAAGTTCCATATCGATCGTGACGTTTCTCCGGCCGCCTCCTGTGAAGAAGATGTTCTTCGCCTCGTCCACCAGGTCTCCCGCTTCCACCGGCTCGGGAGCCACCGAAAACATGCCGGTCTCGATGCGGGCCACGTCCAGCAGGTCGCTGATCAGGTCCCGCATCCGGTCGCTCTGGGATTTGATGATGCGGATGAACTGCACCATCTCGGCGGAGTCCAGTGAGTTGAAGGACTCCAGCAGGGTGTCGACCGACCCCTTGATGGAGGTCAGGGGCGCCCGCAGCTCGTGGCTCACCATCCCCAGGAACTCGGCTCGCATCTTCTCCAACTCCTCCAGAGGCGTCATGTCCTGCATGGTGACGACCACCGTCTCCACCTCGTTGTCATCCTCCGAGCGCAACGGAGTGGCGTTGACCAGGACGGTGATCGACCGGCCATCGGGGACGCTGAGGACCATCTCCTCGGCCCGCACCGTCTCGCCCCTACTCAGCAACTGGGCGAGGGGAAGGTCCGCCAGGGACACCGCCGGCCCATCGAAGCGCCGGACGGTAAGGACTTGCAGCAGTTCTTCCGGTGGACGGTCGGGCAGCCGCACGGCTTCCATCATCCGCACCGCCTCCCGGTTGAAGGAGAGCGGCGCTCCCGTTCGGGCGTCGAAGACCGCCACACCCACGGGAGAGGTGTCGATCAGCGTCTCCAGGCGCGCCCTGGCCCGCTGTTCGTCCCTGTACCGGCGGGCGTTGGCGATGACCATCGCCGCCTGAGAGGCGAACAGCACCAGCGTCTCCTCGTCCTCCTGAGTATATTCACCTTCCTTCTCGTCGAGGTAGATGGTGCCCAAGTGCTCACCCTGGTGGCGGATTGGAGCAGCCAGAAAGGACAGGAGGGAACTCGCCGTCATGGCCGGGGGGAACTCAGGAAGCCCCAGCGTCCGGGCGTGGCTGTGGAAGTCCCGCACTCGCAGCGATTTCTGAATACTCCCAACGTAGTCAAAGAACCTGACCCGGTCCGGTTCGGGCCATAGCTTCCGTCCCTGCTCGGGCGTCATGCCGGAGCCGAAGAATTCCCGCATTCCCCCGGCATCGTCGAGGAGGATGAACACGCCGTAGCGCGACCTCGTCAGGTCCCGGGCGGAGGCCAGGACCCCCTGGAGCACCGTGTCGAAGTCCAGGCTCTCGTTGATGCGGAGGCTGGCCTCGCTGAGTCGGGACAGGCGGTCCCGAGGGGGCTCGGTCTCAGGGCCGGGAGTGTCGGACTCGTTCATATGGCAGGCCTCATCTTCTTGTAATCAAACCACGCGGCCAAGCGTCTCGGCACGCCGAAACCGGATGGTGAGCGAAGTCCTTGCGGATAGGGCGCAATCAGGCCCGATTATACCTCTTCCTGGAAAACTTCACCAGACTGCCATCGAAAATAGCCTATTTTTCCATTGAACGTTCATAGCGAGGTGATATTTTAGCTTGACTAACCCTGTTCTCGGGAGGCTTTCATATGGGGCTCGACCGATCGGTCCATTCAGATGAGACGGCGGACGGAGTGACGCTGCCGGTCGCGCCGGGGACTGTCGTGCGCGGCGACCTAGCACAGACGTTCACCCCCCCCCGATTTTTTGGCCTCGGCTAGCCGGAGGTAAGTCATGACCACCTCCCGGCGTCTTTCGCCGCCCCTACTGCTGCTCATCGGACTGGCGGCCCTTTGCGCCGCCCTTGTGCTCATCCCCTGGGTTGTCCAGGCCCAGAGCCAGGAGGTGACCGCCACCGCGGCCGCCACCGGCGCCAACCCTCCGGCCAAACCCACCAACCTCCAGGCCTCGGCGGCGCACGATTCGGTCGTCCTCACCTGGACGGCCTCGACGGACCAGACGGTCACCCACTACGCCATCCTTCGACGCCACCCGGATACGGATGCATCGCAGGTCTTCCACGTGATCGAGAGCAACGCCGGTCCCGGAACCAGCTACACCGACAGCTCGGTATCGGCGTCGAGCACCTACATCTACCGGGTGAAGTCGGTCAGCCCCACCGGCGTCAGCCAGTGGTCGGGCTACGTCAAAGCCGAGACCCCGGCAGCGCCGGATTCGACCCTGGAACCCACTCCCACTCCTACCCCTACGCCATCACCAGAGCCGGTGTCCACGCCAGACCCTGCGGACCTGCGTCCCACCGGCCTGACGGTCAGCTTGGTCGAGAACAAGGTGACCCTGAGCTGGACCGCCCCTGCGGAGGACGCCGATAGCGTCACCGGCTACGAGATTCTGCGCCGCCGCCCCATGGAGGGCGAAACCACCCTGGCGACCCTAGTGGCCGACACCGAAAGCACGGCCACGACCTACACCGACGCGACCGCCAACGAGGCCGGGGTGGTGTACGTCTACCGGCTCAAGGCCCTGCGAGGCAGCGAGGTGAGCCGTTGGTCGAACTTCGCCCGCATCGAACTGCCAGCCGACTACGTGCCGGACCCGACCCCCACGCCGGAGCCGGAGTCCACTCCCGATGACCAGGCGCCCACCAGCCTGACCGCCGCGCTCGCCGAGGGAAGCGGGGTGACCCTGAACTGGACCGCCCCGGCGGAGGACGCCGATAGCGTCACCGGCTACGAGGTGCTGCGCGCCGTGGGCCAGGGGGAGCTGACAACCCTGGCGGCCGACACCGGGTCCACCGACACCGCCTACACCGACGCCACCGCCACCGAGGCGGGAGAGACCTACGCCTACCAGGTCAAGGCCATCCGGGGCGAGGACCGCAGCCAGGCATCGGGCCAGGCCCAGGTCCAACTCCCCCATGACCCCGTTGACCTCGCCCCGTCGGACCTCATCGCTCTGATCGTGACCACGGGCGAGGTGGGGGAAGAGGACTTCACCACCCAGGTTGTCCTGATCTGGACCGTCCCGGCGGAGGACGCCGACAGCGTCACCGGTTACGCGGTCCTGCGCGCCGTGGGCGAGGGAGATCTGGTGACCCTGGTGGCCGACACCGGGTCCACGACCAATACTTACACCGACGCCACCGCCACCGAGGCGGGCGAGACCTACACCTACGAGGTGAAGGCCATCCGGGGCGAGGAGCGGAGCCAGGCATCCGGTCAGGCCCAGGTCCAACTCCCCCATGACCCCGTTGACCTCGCCCCGTCGAACCTCACCGCCGAGAAGGTTGACGGCGGTATCAACCTGAGCTGGACCGCCCCGGCGGAGGACGCTGACAGCGTCACCGCCTACGAGATACTGCGCGCCGTGGGCGAGGGGGAGCTGACAACCCTGGTGGCCGACACGGCGTCCACCGACACCACCTACTCCGACACCACGGCCACCGACTCAGAAGAGACCTACGCCTACCAGGTGAAGGCCGTTCGCGGCCAGGCGAGGAGCCAGGGCTCGAACAAAGTCGTCGAGGCGCCCGAGCCCCCGGCCACGCCCGAGAACCTGGCCCCCAGCAACCTCACGTTCGTGATACAGGAGGACGGCGTTGAGCTGACCTGGGACGCGCCGGCCGCCGACGCCGATTCCGTGACCGGTTACCGGGTGCTGCGCCGACTCCCCAACCAGGGCGAGAACGAATGGCTGGTGTGGAAGTGGGACACGGGGTCTGCCGAGACCGCCTACAAGGACGGATACGCCCAGACCCTGGGGGAGTACTACATGTACCGGGTGCGCGCCCTGCGCGGGGACGACTACAGCAAGATGTCGAACCGCGTGGACGTGAGGCGGCCCGAAGCCGCGCCTGAGACGACGGCGTGGGCGCCCTCGAACCTCGAGGCTCTGGTGTATGGGGAGGTGGAACTTGGGGAGGAGGGCGTCACCACGAATGTCAGGTTGACCTGGGACGCTCCGGCGGAGGGCGTCGAATGGATCAGGGGGTACGAGGTCCAGCGGGCCACGTGCGACGGTGGGTTCACCACCCTGGTTGCCGACACCGGCTCCACGGGAACCGCCTACACCGATGCCTCGGTCACGCCCGGAGAGACCTACACGTACCAGGTGAGGGCGCGGCGCCCGCAGGGGCTGAGCCTGACCTCCAACACGTGGGCGGTCCTCCTCCCCGGAGGGACCGGCGACGGGGCCTGCGCAGTACCCGTGGGAGGGCTGGTACCTCCGGCTGTCGTAGAGGAGGAGGATGTCACATACGCTCTATCCCGGCACGACACGGAAGTCGCCCTGATCAAGAACACGGGGCAGCCCAAAGACGTCACATACAACCTGGTCAGCTCTGCCCAACAGTTCTCCACCGGCGCCAACACCGCCGGCTACACGCTGAGCTCTATCGGCATCTATCTCATTAATTTCGACAACGCCTCGACAGTCGGCAGCCAGCTGACCGTAACGCTGAACGCGGACGACAACGGCGATCCCGGCGATGTTCTCTGCACGCTGAGCGACCCGTCGAGCTTCAACAAGGCCGCGGTGAACACATTTGACGCGCCGCCAACGTGCCCCACGCTTTCGCCGAGCACTACCTACTTCGCTGTCTTCGATCGGGTCGCCGACACAGACACCATTGATGTGTCGGTAACTAGAAGCTCCAACGAGGACGCCGGCGGCGCGTCGGGCTGGTCGATCGGTAATGACACTCATCTCGCTGTGACCGGCGGAATGTGGAGCATAACCTCCTCAGAGTCCTACCTGATCGAGGTCAGCGGCACCTTCGTCCCGGCCTTTCCCGGCCACCTCCCCGCCGACGAATTCAACACGCTGGATGCCGCCGGAAACGATTTCCCTCAGGGCATCTGGTCTGACGGCGCCACCATGTGGGTCGCAGACCACGATGACGCCAAGATCTACGCCTACAACATGTCGACGAAGCAGCGGGACTCCGCCAAGGACTTCAACACCCTGGACGACGCGGGGAACGACGATCCTCGCGGTCTCTGGTCTGACGGCAGCAACATGTGGGTCGCCGACGAAAGGGACCACAAGGTCTACGCCTACGATATGGCTACCAAGGCCCGCGTACCCAACGAGGACTTCAATAACCTGTACCTGATTAATCTCGATGGAGAGGCCGCAGGAGCCACGCCTACGGGGATTTGGTCCGACGGCGACATTATGTGGGTGGTGGATGAAGGTGACAACAGAGTAAACGCCTACGACATGGATACCAAGGCCCGCGTGCCCAACGAGGACTTCACGGGCCTGCACGCAGTCAAAAATAACAGCCCTGCTGGCATATGGGCGGACGAGACCACCCTGTTCGTATCCAATTTCTTAGACAGAATCTACGCCTATTGGCGTTCGACCAAGGCTCCCAACACTCCCAGGTACATTGAACTAGCGGCGTCGAATGACCGAGCTCGCGGCATCTGGTCCGACGGCAGCACCATGTGGGTGTCGGACTCTGACGACGACAAGATCTACGCCTACGAACTGCCGGATGTCGTACTGCCGGAAGACACGTTGTCTATGGAGCGTGTCACCGACACCATGGCCGTGGTCAAGTTGGACGTTCAGGAACTGGTGCGCCAGTACGGCAGCGCAGAGCTGGCGGTATCGGTGAAGGTCCTGGGCACCCTCTCCGGCGCGACCATGTATGTGCATCCCGACGGAGGCTACGCTCGTTTCCTGTTGTTGGGCTTGCGTCCGGAAACCCAATACACGGTGATAGCGAGCTACGGGGTGGAAACGAAGTATGACCTGGGCGACGCGGGCCGCGAGGTCTTCCGCACCGATTATGCCCGGCTGGCCGGTATCGAGACCTCCGGCCTGACCCACACGGAGGCCACGGTGACGGTCTCCCTGGCTGGCGCGGACGTGGACGGAAGGTGCTGCTTCAGGTGGTACCCCCACAGCAACGAGGGCGAGGCCGAGCCCGGGTACACCTACTACCTCAGGCACAAGCCCAGCGATGGCACCGTTTGGTCCGATCCCGTGGAGTTGACATTCTCCGATTTCACCGCCGACGCGAGACTGACCGGCCTGGACCCGGGCGCCGCCTACGACGTGGAGGTGGGCGAGACCGAAACGTTCATGCCCCCTCAAGGTTCGGTGGCTAGCTACCAAGGAACGCTGACGGTTGGTCGCGCATTTTTTGCAGGTCTCGGGTACGACCAAGTTGGATCTGGCCCAGTCACCCCGTACGGGAGTCTTTCCCCCACCACCTTTGAGCTGGGTGGCGTCGACTACTCCATTGTTGAGCTCCGTGTCGGTGCAGGAGATTTCATACCTCCTGCTGAACGTGGAGTGTTGTTTCTGACGTTTGACAGGGCACTGCCTGACGACGCTGCGTTCACGCTCACCGTGGGTACAACGGAATTCAACAGCAGCGACGCAACCGTTAGTGAACGAACTTACAACTGGGGTGGCGGGCCGAGCTTGTCCAACAACGACTCGGTCTCTGTGGAACTGGACTTCACTGGCGCCGTGGCCTTCAGGGAAGGCACCACGCTGGAGGAGCTCGGCGCCTTCACCACCCCCACCATGCCGACGCCGTTTACCTTCGAGGCGGAGATGACGGTGGACGCCGGTCCCGCCTTCTCTGGGTATGACGTTGCAGGATTCACCGCCTTTTCCCCTACCACGTTCACCGTGGGCGGCGTCCAGTACACCGTATCTACGGTCGGTTATCAGAAAACGGGTGGGCTGACCGGGTTCCAATTGGAGGTCCAGCCGGCCATCCCGTTCGATTTTACCCTGAGCCTGGACGGCGCCACCCCATTGAAGTCCAGCGGCGCAAGCTCTCAAAGTGGCTTCAACGGGGGCACCTTGTACCGATGGGCTGGAACAACAGACCCGAACTGGGCGAACCTGGCCACGGTAGACGTAGAACTCGATGTCTTTGAGCTCATCGACATCTGCGACCGCACTGCGGCCGTGGCCGACGCCATCGTGGCGGCCACGGCCTCCTTTGACTTCTGTCACATGGTCTCTCCCAGCGACCTGCCGGCCATCACCGAGCTGGACCTCACAGGCCGGACCGGCTACGGCCTGAAGGCAGGCGACTTCGCGGGGCTGTCTGAACTGGAGATACTGAATCTGAGCGGCTACAGCCTGAGCGGCCATAATTGGAACCAGTTGCCCGTAGGCCTATTCGACGGCCTGGACAGCCTGGAGGTGCTGGACCTCAGCGACACCAATCTACTGAACTTGAACAGAGGCATATTCGGGGGCCTGGACACCCTGGTCGAGCTGGACCTCAGCGACACCCTCTTGGATTCGACGGCAGTGCCCGTGGGCGTGTTCGACGGCCTGGACAGCCTGCAGATCCTGCGCATCGCCAATGCAGGCTATCTAGGACGCGGCATCAAATTCGTCGACGAGGACATCTTCAGGGGCCTGAACACCCTGCGGGAACTGGACGTGCGGCCCATCAGGCCGCCCGACGACGTGCTCGCGCCCCTGACCAGCCTCGAGACGTTGAACGGCCAGGACTACACCCCGTGAACCTGAGTGCCACCATCGTCGACTTCACCTCCGACGATAGGTTTCGCCCATCCTGATCATGCGAGGGGAGGCATTCACATGGCGCTCGACAGACCGGTCCATGCACCTGGGACGGCGGGCGCAACGACGGCCCCCGCCGTCGCTACACGTCGCACCGGAGGCCGCCGTCCACGGCGGCCTAGCACAGACGTCCCCCCCCCCCGATTTTGCCTGGGCTAGTCGTGGGTAAGTCATGACCGCCTCCCGTCGTCTTGCGGCGCTCTCCCTGGCGCTCACCGCACTGCTCGCCCTGCTGGCACTGGGCGGCGTGCTGCTCTGGTCAACGTGGCCAACGCCGGCGGAGGCGCAGACCGTATCGCGCATCCTCGTGAGCAACGTCGGGCAGAGCAGTAATGAGAGGGTCGACCTGGACGGCAACGACCATGCGCAGCTGTTCCACACGGGCGCCGCCAATGGTGACTGGGTGCTGACCAGCCTGATAGTCGTCTCCGAGGACTCCCAGGGCGACGACTTCGACGTCGACATCTGCGAGGCGCACAACTCGACCGAGTTTCCAACCTCGAGCGCATCAACGCCCTGCATAAGGCTGTCGCGGCCGTCGAGCTTCGCGGCCGGGCACCTGCAGTTCACGGCGCCGGGCGCCGGCATTGGCCTCAATGACAACGACAACTACGTGGCGGTGTTCAAGCAGTCCGGCAACGAGGACGTCAGCCTCGACGCCACCACCTCCGCAGGAGAAGACTCGACCGGCCTCTCGGGCTGGAGCATCAAGAACAGGTTTGACTGGAAGGACGGCAACACCTGGAAGCACAAGGGCGGGAGCAGCAACGAGGCTATCCTGATCACCGTCAATGGCTATGACACGCGCGTGCAGCAGGACGCCACCGGACGGCCGGTCGTCCTGGCTTCCGCGGAGGGCGCCCCCTACCTGTTTGCCGACACTTCGGGCATTGCCGACGGGAACGGGCTCCCCTTTACAGGTAGCGAGGACTCGGTCATCGAGTTCACCTACTCCTACCAGTGGATCCGGGTCGACGGCGGGACCGAGGCCAACGTGGGCGCCGACTCACCCAGATACCGGCTCGTCGACGCCGATATCGGCAAGCAGAT
This sequence comes from Dehalococcoidia bacterium, assembly GCA_965218945.1. Lineage (GTDB taxonomy): Bacteria > Chloroflexota > Dehalococcoidia > Lucifugimonadales > UBA2985 > DAOUJW01. The sequence continues at coordinate 78,799 of OZ244718.1, read as the reverse complement.
CAAGGTGGAAGTCTCGTTCACGGACGTGCACAACTTCTCGGAGACCGTGACCAGCCAGCAGTTCGGCCCGGTCCTCAGACCGGCCTCGTTGCCGTCCCCGTCGACGCTGGTCAGCAACACCGGCCAGTCGGCGTCGGCCACGGCGACGATCACCAAGCAGTACGCCATGGAGTTCACGTTGGGGGATCACGGCCAGGGCTACGAGCTCTCGAGCGTCTCGATCGACCTGGCGGCGGCCCCGACTGATCTGACCGTCTCGCTGTGGATCGGCGACCATCCCGTTACAAGCTCGGCCCCGCGGATCAAGCTGTTCGACTTTGAGAACCCGGCCTCTTTCCAGGTCGGCCTGAACAGGTTCACGGCTCCGGCGGGCGTGCTCGCGTACCAGAGTGTCCGTTACTACATCGTGCTGACGGGTTTCGGCTCCTCGCTGTCTATCAAGGAGACGACTTCTGACGATGAGGACGCCGGCGGCGAGGCGGGAGCCGAGCTCGGGAACACGGCGCGTGTCCGAGCGCTGAGTGAGACCGGAAACTGGAGTGCTACCACCAACACCACGCGCGGCAGCGTGCTGCGCCTGGCCGTCGAGGGCTCGAGGCGGGACGGCGGCATCCTGGTTTCGACCTTCGCCCAACCCACTGAGGGTGACCAGGAAACCATCTCGGTCGGCGACGACTGCTGTTTCCGCATGGGTGTCGGAGCAGCGGACCGCTACCTCATCCGCGGCTTTTCCTGGCGCTCGGACGACTCGACACCAGAAAGCGGCGGCATCACCAACCCGTGGGACCTGGTCGAAGGCTCGAGTTCCTCGGGCGCCAGGCTGTTCAGGCTGATCAATACGCGTAACGCACCAGGCATCACTGAATGGACGGCGCCGCAAGGCGCAACCGTCGTAGGAGGAAGCAGCAAAACATACACCTTCACCTGGGACGAAGATTTCCCGTATGGTTTCAGTTCCGGCACGAGAACGGGCGCCACCTTAACGCAAATACATGCCCCCGCATCCGGGGGGGGGTATGACGCGCCGTCGGCGGGCGTGACCGTCACAGACCATGGGAGTATTGACACCCCGTACGCACCGCTGCTGGCCATCCTCGGCGAGCCGCTCTACGCGCTGGTGCAGAACCTGGGGCAGGCGGACAACGCCTACCATTCCGTCGGCGGCGCCAGTTCCAAGGTGGTGACGCAGGGCTTCACGACCGGTTCCAAAGAGGACGGCTACGGGCTGTTGGGCATCGGCGTTGACATCCAAGGCTCCGCCGCCCGGGTTCCTGACGGCCCGACGTCCGTGTCGGTGGCCGTGCACGCCGATTCGGGCGGGAAGCCGGGCGCGAAGCTGTTCGACCTCGTCAGTCCCACCGAGTTCGCGCCGGGCCACAGCTTCTTCGAGGCGCCGCGCGGAACGACGCTGAAGCCGAGCACCTCATACGTGATGGTCTGGACATACAACGGCGGCACCTGGCACCGGTTGCAGCGGACCACGAGCAACAGCGAGGACACAGGCAAGCTGACGGGTTCTGGTATCGCGGATGCGTATTATCGGGGCGCCAACGTTTCGAGCTTGTCGGTGGATTCCGGCGGCCATTCGTTGCAGATCGCCGTGTACACCGACGACAACGCCACCGGCCGGCCGGTGATCCTGTCCCCCGTGGACGAGGCCGGTGTCCTGTACGCCCACACGTTGGACATCGCCGACGCCGACGGGATCCCCTTCAGCGGGGCGACGGATACCTTCAACGTCTTCAACAAATACACCTACCGGTGGATCCGGGTGGACGGCGACGCCGAGACCAACATCGGCACCGACTCGTCCAGGTACCGTCTCGTCGACGCCGACACCGGCAAGCTGATCAAAGTGGAAGTCTCGTTCGAGGACGACGCCGATAACGCGGAGAGCGTGACCAGCCTGCCCTTCGGCCCGATCACCGAACCGGCCCCACTGCCGTCCCCGACGACGCTGGTCGGCAACACCGGCCGGTCGGCGTCGGCCACGGCCACGGCGGTCATCACCGAGGAGTACGCCATGGGGTTCAGGCTGGGCGATCACGGGCAGGGCTACGAGATCTCCAGCGTCTCGATCGACCTGGCCGCGGCCCCGTCCGACCTGACCGTCTCGCTGTGGATGGGCAAGCATTCCGGTAGCGGCCAGGGGGGGAGTCGCGTCAAGCTGTTCGACTTCGAGAACCCGGCCTCCTTCCAGGCCGGCCTGAACGAGTTCACGGCGCCGGCGGGGGCGTTCGCCTACCACGGCGTCGAATACTTCATCACGCTGTCGGATTTCGGCGCCTCGCTGTCGATCAATGAGACGACGTCGAACAATGAGGACGCGAGCGGCGAGCCGGGAGCCGAGCTCGCGAACAGCGCGGGCGGGGACACCAACGTGCTGCGGCTGGCGGTGAAGGGCTCGAGGCGGGACAGCGGCATCCTGGTTTCGAACTTCGCGCAACCCGGCGAGGGCGACCAGGAGATCAGCTCGCTCGGCGACAAGTGCTGTTTCAAGATGGACGTCGGGAATGCGGACCGCTACCTGATCCGCGGCTTCTCCTGGACCGTGGACGACACGACCACCCGCAACGGCGGCTGGCGCAACCCGTTCGAGCTGCACGAAGGCTCGAGCACCGGCGTGAAGGACGGCGACGACACCAGGCGGCTCACGATGTACAACACGCGCAACAACGAAGGCGTAGCCGCACGCACGGCCCCGCTGGGCGCCACCGTGGCGGGAGGGAGCAGGACGTACACGTTCCTCCTGGACGTCGACCTGGGCAGGGACGGCGAGGGCAACAAGATCGAGAGGATCGACGCCGTCCTCATTCGCAACATTGTCCCCGCAGCGGATGGCGAGGACAGCCCGGGCGCGGCGGGCTTCGACCTCTCAACATTCGGGGATGCTGCATATCCCGACGCGCCGTATGCCACAATCTTCGGCGAGCCGCTGTACGCGATGACCTCGAACCTCGGGCAGTCGGACAACGGCTACGTTAGCCTTGGCGGCGCCAACCACAAGGTGGTGACGCAGGGCTTCAGCACCGGTCCCAACGAGGACGGTTATGACTTCCTGGGCATCGGCGTCGAAATCGAAGGCTCCGACGCCCAGGTTCCCGACGGTCCGACGTTCGTGTCGGTGGCCGTGCACGCCGATTCGAGCGGGAAGCCGGGCGCGAAGCTGTTCGACCTGATCAGTCCCACCGAGTTCGCGCCGGGCCACAGCTTCTTCGAGGCGCCGCGCGGAACGAGGCTGGAGGCGAACACCTCCTACGTGCTGGTCTGGCGCCACAACGGCGGCACCTGGCACCGGTTGCAGCGGACCACGAGCGACGGCGAAGACTCGGGCAGTCTCACAAGGTTCTGGGTCTCGGACTCCTTCTACCGGGGCGCCGACCTGGACAACCTGTCTGAGGACTCGGATAGCCACGCGTTGCAGATCGCCGTGTACACCAACACCCCGCCGCCAGGGAACGCCACCGGCCGGCCGGTGATCCTGTCCCCCGTGGACGAGGCCGGCGTCCTGTACGCTCACACGTTGGACATCGCCGACGAGGACGGAATCCCCTTCAGCGGGGAGTCGGAGACCTTCAACGTCTTCAACAAATACACCTACCGGTGGATCCGGGTGGACGACGGGACCGAGACCAACATCGGCGCCGACTCGCCCAGGTACCGTCTCGTCGACGCCGACACTGGCAAGCTGATCAAGGTGGAGGTCTCGTTCGAGGACCACGCCGGCAACGCGGAGAGGGTGACCAGTAAGCTGTTCGGCCCGATCACCGAACCGGCCCCGCTGCCGTCCCCGACGACGCTGGTCGGCAACACCGGCCGGCCGGTGTCGGCCACGGTCGCGAACATCACCGAGGAGTACGCCATGGGGTTCAGGCTGGGCGATCACGGGCAGGGCTACGAGATCTCCAGCGTCTCGATCGACCTGGCCGCGGCCCCGTCCGACCTGACCGTCTCGCTGTGGATGGGCAAGCATTCCGGTAGCGGCCAGGGGGGGAGTCGCGTCAAGCTGTTCGACTTCGAGAACCCGGCCTCCTTCCAGGCCGGCCTGAACGAGTTCACGGCGCCGGCGGGGGCGTTCGCCTACCACGGCGTCGAATACTTCATCACGCTGTCGGATTTCGGCGCCTCGCTGTCGATCAATGAGACGACGTCGAACAATGAGGACGCGAGCGGCGAGCCGGGAGCCGAGCTCGCGAACAGCGCGGGCGGGGACACCAACGTGCTGCGGCTGGCGGTGAAGGGCTCGAGGCGGGACAGCGGCATCCTGGTTTCGAACTTCGCGCAACCCGGCGAGGGCGACCAGGAGATCAGCTCGCTCGGCGACAAGTGCTGTTTCAAGATGGACGTCGGGAATGCGGACCGCTACCTGATCCGCGGCTTCTCCTGGACCGCGGACGACACGACCACCCGCAACGGCGGCTGGCGCAACCCGTTCGAGCTGCACGAAGGCTCGAGCACCGGCGTGAAGGACGGCGACGACACCAGGCGGCTCACGATGTACAACACGCGCAACAACGAAGGCGTAGCCGCACGCACGGCCCCGCTGGGCGCCACCGTGGCGGGAGGGAGCAGGACGTACACGTTCCTCCTGGACGTCGACCTGGGCAGGGACGGCGAGGGCAACAAGATCGAGAGGATCGACGCCGTCCTCATTCGCAACATTGTCCCCGCAGCGGATGGCGAGGACAGCCCGGGCGCGGCGGGCTTCGACCTCTCAACATTCGGGGATGCTGCATATCCCGACGCGCCGTATGTCACAGTCTTCGGCGAGCCGCTGTACGCGATGACGTCGAACCTCGGACAGTCGGACAACGGCTACGTTAGCCTTGGCGGCGCCAACCACAAGGTGTTGTCGCAGGGCTTCACGACCGGTTCCCACGCGGCCGGCTACGAGCTGCAGGGCATCGGGGTCAACATCGAAGGCTCCAGCAGCAAATATCCCGACGGTCCGACGTCCGTGTCGGTGTCGGTGCACGCCGATTCGAGCGGGCAGCCGGGCGCGAAGCTGTTCGACCTGATCAGTCCCACCGAATACGCGGCGGGCCACAGCTTCTTCGAGGCGCCGCCGGGAAAGACGCTGGACTCGAGCACCTCCTACGTGCTGGTATGGCGTCACCTCGGCGGCACGGCGCACCGGTTGCAGCGGACCTTGGGCGACGGCGAGGACTCGGGCGCGCTGGCAGGCTTCAGCATCGCGAACGTTTTCTACCGGGGCGCCGACCTGGACAACCTGTCCGCGAACTCGACCAGCAATGCGTTGGAGATCGCGGTGTACGGCGTCGAGAGCGACCAGCCGCTTGTAATGCCGACCGCGAGCTTCGAGCGGGCGACCTACTCGGTGACCGAGAGCGGCAGCGTCACCGTCAAAGTGCAGCTGAGCGAGGACCCCAAGCGGACCGTCACCATACCTCTGACCACGACCAACCAAGGCGGTGCAACCGGCGCCGACTACTCGGGCGTGCCCGCCAGCGTCACCTTCCAGAGCGGCGACACCGAGAAGTCGTTCACCTTCACCGCCGCCGACGACACCGATGACGACGACGACGAGAGCGTGAAGCTGGGCTTCGGCACGCTACCCACAGGGGTCACCGCCGGGACCACCAGCGAGTCCACAATCTCCATCAGGGACAACGACGACCCCGCCGTCACCGTGCGCTTCGAGCTGGCGAACTACTCGGTGGCCGAGGGCGACACGGTGGCCGTCAAGGTGCAGCTGAGCGCGGCGCCCGAGCGCACCGTCGCCATACCCCTCACCAAGACCAACCAGAGCGGGGCAACCGGCGCCGACTACTCGGGAGTGCCCGCCAGCGTCACCTTCCAGAGCGGCGACACCGAGAAGTCGTTCACCTTTAGGGCCGCCCAGGACACCGTCAACGACGACGGCGAGAGCGTGAAGCTGGGCTTCGGCGCCCTGCCCGCAGGGGTCACCGCCGGCACGAGAGACGAGGCGACCGTCTCGATCGCGGACAACGACGACCCGGCGGTGACGGTGCGCTTCGAGCTGGCGAGCTACACCGTGGCCGAGGGCGGCAGCTTCACCGTCAAGGTGCAGCTCAACATGAACCCCGAGCGGACCGTCACCATACCCCTGACGAGGACCCACCGGGGAGGGGCGTCATCCTCCGACTACTCGGGCGTGCCCGCCAGCGTCACCTTCCAGAGCGGCGACACCGAGAAGTCGTTCACCTTCACCGCAACCCAGGACACCGTGGACGACGACGACGAGAGCGTGAGGATCGGCTTCAGCTCGCTGCCCGCCAAGGTCACCGCCGGGACCACCCGGCGGGCCACGATCTCCATCACCGACGACGACGACCCGGCGGTGACGGTGCGCTTCGAGCTGGCGGACTACTCCGTTGCCGAGGGCGACACGGTGGACGTCAAGGTGCGGCTCAACGTGGCGCCCGAGCGCACCGTCACCATACCCCTCACCACGACCAACGAGGCCGGCGCGTCATCCTCCGACTACTCGGGAGTCCCCTCCAGCGTCACCTTCCAGAGCGGCGACACCGAGCGGTCGTTCACCTTCACGGCCGCCCTGGACAGCGTCCAGGACGACGCGGAGCGCGTGAAACTGGGCTTCGGCCCCCTGCCGGCACGGGTCACCGCCGGCGCGAGAGACGAGGCGACCGTCCTGATCACGGACGACGACGCCCCCGCCATCACCGTGGGCTTCGAGCAGGGGAGGTACCCGGTTGCCGAGGGCGACAACGTGGCCGTTAGGGTGAAGCTCAACAAGAACCCCGAGCGGACCGTCACCATACCGCTCACCACGATCAACCAGAACGGGGCGTCCAGCGGCGACTACTCGGGCGTGCCCAGCAGCGTGACGTTCCAGAGCGGTCAGACCGTGCGGTCGTTCACCTTCACGGCGGCCCTGGACAGCGTCGAGGACGGCGGGGAGAGCGTGAAGATCGGCTTCGGCACCCTGCCGGCAAAGGTCACGTCCGGCGCCACCGACGAGGCCACCGTCTCCATCACCGACGTCGAGCCGGTCGTCAACCAGCCCCCGGCGGTCTCGGCCACGGTTGAGCCCAACACGGTCTACCCGGGCGACTTTGTGATGCTGAACGGCACGGCCACCGACCCGGACGGCGACGCCCTGACCTTCCGCTGGACTAGCGACGGCGGCGGGGACTTCTTCCCCGGCACAGGTCTCCTGAACACCTCTTGGCTCGCCCCGGCGACGGAGACGGCCTACACCGTCAACCTGACGATGACCGCGACGGACACGGGCGGCTTGAGCGCGTCGGTCACGCTCAGCGTTCTTGTGGAACCGTTCCCTCAGCCCAATGCGGCCACTGACCTGGAGGCTAACGTCCAAGAAGACAACACCATCCACCTGAGGTGGACGATCCCCAGCCAGCCCTCCGGCGTCACCATCGCCAGCGTGGAGGCGCAGCGACGGATGAGCGGCGGCGCCTCCTCCCCTCCGTCGTGGGACACGGTCGTCACGCTTCCGGCCTCCGCGACCTTCACCGGAGTCCCGGGGCTGGCGGCGGATACGGAGTACGTCTTCCGCGTCCGGCTGACGACGACCCACGGCCTCTTCGCCGACTCCAGATACATCAGGGTGCGGACGCTGACGGGAGCGCCGGCGCCGCGTCACTTCGCGGCCAGCGGGCCGACCCAGACCAGCATCACCCTGAACTGGTTCACCGTGGAGACCGCCGCCGCGTACAAGCTGGAATATCGCAAGGATGGCGAGACGGAGTGGAACAGGATCAGCGGCGACTTCGACCATCTCCCCAGCACGACGGACCACCGCGATGCGTTGGGCGTGGCGGCTGGCCTGGACTGCAACACCCGGTACGACTTCCGGCTGAGCGCCCGCGGCAGCGGCGAAACGAGGAACGACGGCAGGCGCTATCCCTCCACACTCTTCGGCTCCTACGCCACCACCTCGGCGCGGACCGGGGAGTGCGCCCAGGGGGAGCGGGTCACCAACCTGCTGGTCTCGGTCGAGCCGAGTTGCGCCACCCTGACCTGGACGCCCCCCTCGGGCGACCGGGACACCGGCTACCGGGTGGAGCGCTACAGCCACACCGGCCGGGCCGTGGGCGAGTTGCAGCGTACGCCCTTAGAAACGCTGGTGGAAGAGCCCAATCGCGTCGCCAACCGGTATGAGGACTGCTCGGCGGAGTACCGCACGGATGGCGCGGAGCACTTCTACTCCGTAACCGCCCTGGACAACAACCCGGGGCCCGATGAGGAGGGCGCATTCGGCACGGCCTACACGTCGATGCTGCGCTACGGCACCAGCCGGGAGCCGGAGGGACCGCTCAACGTGCGCCTCACCCACGACACCCAGAGCAGCCGCTGGCTGGCCTGGGATGCACCGCGGGACCCGTGGCTGACCACCGTCAAGACGGCGCGGGCCGGGTCCGGGCCCCAACAGGTGGTGACCGACCCGTGGACCACCGGCTACCGGGTGGAACGCCGGGAGTACCGGAGGACGGAGGGCGGAGGCTGGTTCCTGCCGGAGGTCGAGGACGAGGCCATCTGGAGCGCCACGATGACCGTGGGCACTTCGACCGTGGGCACCGGGTCAACAGGGTACTTCGGACTCGGCAGCAACGCCTACGGCGTAATGACCCAGACCTCCTTCACCCATCCCGTGGGCTCAGGCAGCTGGGAGGTCACCGGTCTATTTGTTGCCGCTGCCGAGCTGCGTTTGACCATCCAGGAGGGTGCACCCCTCACCGACAACCTCCACACTGACGCATTCGAGGACTGGGTCCTTGTCGTCGATGGACGCTCGTTTCCCTTCGAACTGCCCGAGGGTGTCGTCGGCGGCAACCTTCAGGTCTCCTGGCCCAACCACGGCCTGAACTGGATCGACGGGCAGCAGGTCAGCCTTGCGCTGGTGGAGCGTCTCGACTGGGAATCGCTGCGCGATGAGACGGACGGGGACACCGGCACGTCCTTCACCGACTCGGAGGACAAGGGGGACAAGCAGTACGTGTACCGGGTCTGGGCGTACAACCCACGGGGGCTTTCCCTCTACTCCTGGCGGGGAGACTGGGTCTTCAACGGCGGGGATCCGGGCGGAGACCCGGAGCCGGCGGTGTACATCCCTCCCTCACCGGGGCTTCAGCAGGGCGGCGAGACGCCGTCCAACACTCCTGCCACGGGAGCGCCGGCCATCAGCGGCACGCCGCAGGTGGGCGAGACCCTAACGGCCACAACGGCGGGCATCGCCGACGAGGACGGCCTGACGAAGGTTTCCTACACCTACCAGTGGACTGCCGGCGGGTCGGACATTGACGGGGCCACCAACTCTACCTACACCCTGTCGGACGACGCCGAGGGGAAGGCCATCAGGGTGCGGGTGAGCTTCATCGACGACGCCGGGAACCAAGAATCGCTGACCAGCGTGGCGACTGTGGCTGTTGCTGCGGCGCCCAACCGCGAGGCCACCGGCGCGCCCGCCATCGGCGGCACGCCACAGGTGGGTGAAACGCTGACGGCGGGCACGGCGGGCATCGCCGACGAGGACGGCCTGACGAAGGTTTCCTACACCTACCAGTGGATTGCCGGAGGGTCGGACATCGACGGAGCCACCGGCTCCAGCTACACCCTCACCTCCAGCGAGCAAGGCCAGACCGTCCAGGTGCGGGTGACCTTCACCGACGATGCTGATAACGCCGAGTCCCTGATCAGCGTGGCGACTGTGGCTGTTGCTGCGGCGCCCAACCGCGAGGCCACAGGCCAGCCCGCCATCAGCGGCAGGCCCCAGGTCGGCCAGACGCTGACGGCGGATACGGCAAACATCGTCGACCAAGACGGGCTAACCGGCGTCTCCTACAGCTACCAGTGGATTGCCGGAGGGTCGGACATCGACGGAGCCACCGGCTCCAGCTACACCCTCACCTCCAGCGAGCAAGGCCAGACCGTCCAGGTGCGGGTGACCTTCACCGACGATGCTGATAACGCCGAGTCCCTGATCAGCGAGGCGACGGAGACGGTGGTACAGGCTCCCTCGCCACTGACGGTAAGCCTGGAGAATGCCGCCACGAGCCACAACGGCACGGATGTGTTCACCTTTGAAATCCGGTTCAGTGAGCAATTCGGCCTGAGTTACAAGACTCTTCGGGACGATGCGTTCACGGTGGTTGGGGGCGAGGTGAAGAAGGCCCAGCGCATGGACAGGGACAGCGACACCCCCAACATATGGTGGCGGATCACGGTCGAGCCGGACGGCAACGGCGATGTCACCATTACTCTGCCGGCCACCACGGACTGCACCGACGATGGGGCCATCTGCACGGAGGACGGCAGGAAGCTGTCCAACAGACTGGAGTTCACCGTTTCCGGGCCGGGAGGCTAGGCCTGGTGGGTGGACAGCGCTTGGCCTTCCAGGCAACAAGAAAACCCCGCAAGGATTCGCGCAATGTCTCGACAGCGCACATACCACAGCCGAAGAACATACGACGTCCCCGACGACTTCCCGCAGCGACTGATGTGGTTCAAGCACGCGTCCGGCCTGGCATGGGTGGAGATCGCCCGTCGTCTCGGCGTCGATCCCGTCACCGTAAGGCGTGGTGGCAGCGACGAGTGCGGCCCAACTATCGGCATTTGAAGGCGCTCCAGGACCTGGCAGACGACCTGGGCCTCGGTCACCTGTTCACCGGCTGAGGCGGCTTGGCGGGGAAGCGGCCCGCGACCACAGCGGCTGAAATGCAAGAGGGGCGCACATATGGATGAACGGGCCGGTCTCCTAGCCTGAGAACCGTCCCAGACCGGTCTCCCTCACGAGGATGTCGGCAAGCTGCCGATACTCCTGCGCCTCGTCCAGCAGACCCCCGGCCTCAAGGTCACGGCTGCGGTTCACGGCGAACGCCGCCGCCACGGACTTGCACCCCTCGCAGACTGTCCCAATCCAGTTGCCATCCAACCGGTCCTCCAGGCAGCAGTTCACTCCCCTCCGGTAGTCGGCTGAGGTGTCGGCTCCGCAGAGGGACTTCTCCTCTTTTGCAATCAAACCATGCGCTCAAGCGTCTCGGCACGGCGAAACCGGATGGTGAGCAAAGCCCTTGCGGATAGGTCGCAATCAGGCCCGATTATACCTCTTCCTGGAAAACTTCACCAGACTTCCATCGGAAAAGGGCATATTTTCCATTGAACGTTCATAGCGAGGTGATATTTTAGCTTGACTAACCCTGTTCTCGGGAGGCTTTCATATGGGGCTCGACCGATCGGTCCATTCAGATGAGACGGCGGACGGAGTGACGCTGCCGGTCGCGCTGGGGTCCGCCGTGCACGGCGGACCAGCACAGACGTTCACCCCCCCCCCCCGATTTTTTGCCTCGGCTAGCCGGGGGTAAGTCATGACCAACACCCGGCGTCTTGCGCCGCTCCCACTGATGCTCATCGCACTGGCGGCCCTCGCCGTCCTGGTGCTCATCCCCTGGGTCGTCCAGGCCCAAGCACAAGAGGTGACCCCGACTCGGGACGCCACCGGAGGCACCCCCCCGGCCCAGCCGACCACCCTGCAGGCCTCGGCGGAGCACGATTCGGTCACCCTCACCTGGACAGCCTCAACGGACCAGACGGTCACCCACTACGCCATCCTTCGCCGCAACCGGGACACCGACGCACTGGGCGTCTTCCACGTCATCGACAGCAACGCCGGTCCCGGAACCAGCTACACCGACAGCTCGGTAGCGGCGGCGAGCAGGTACGGCTACCGCGCGAAGGCGGTCAGCCCCACCGGCGTCAGCCAGTGGTCCGGCTTCGTCAAAGCCGACACCCCGGCAGCGCCGGACCCGACGCCCACGCCAACACCAACACCGGAGCCGACGCCCACGCCGGGCCTCACCCCGGCGACGCTGGAGAGCACCCTGCTGGGCTACAGCGAGGAGGAGGGGGCCGGCACGTTGGAGCCGAACGAGGTGACCTTCGATGAAGGCGCGACGTTCCGGGTGACCTCCGTCAACACCTGGCCCGGCGTGCCGGGTCTGGTGCTGATGCTGACCGCCGGCAGCTCGGCGCAGGACGCGGCGCTTGCCGATAGGGACTTCATCCTGGAGGCCGACGAGACCGTGCTCGTCGTGGGCACAACGGAGTTCAGCTTCGACGACGCGACACTTTCACACAGCGACACGACGGGAGACAACGCGGAGTACACGGGTGTCGTTCTTGCGACCTGGACAGAGGGGGAGCCGGGGCTTGCGGCCGGCGAGACGGTGACCTTCCGCCTGGAGCGCCGGGACCGCCCGGAAGAGGCTCAGTTCACCACGCACAACACGAAACGCATCCTCGTGAGCAACACAGCGCAAGGGAACGATGACCAAGTCGAGACCAGTGGCAACGACCATGCGCAGCTGTTCCAGACGGCCGGCGCGACGAACGGCTACACGCTGACCAGCGTGATCGTCGTCTCCGAGGACGCCGAGGGCGACGGCTTCGACGTCGAGGTCTGCGAGGCGGATGGCACCTCGGACGACTTTCCGACCACCACCTGCACGGTCCTGACGACGCCGCAGGCCTTTCCGGCCGGGAGCCTGGAGTTCACGCACCCGGGCATTCTCCTCGATGCGAACACCAACTACGTGGTGGTAATCAAGCAGGACAGCGGCAGCGTCACGCTCGACTCCACCACCGCCGCAGGAGAAGATGTGACCGGCCTCACGGGCTGGACCATCAAGGACAAGTTCGACAGGAAGAGCAGCGGCGCCTGGCAGCAGAAGAGCGGGGGCAACGAGGCGATCCAGATCACCGTCAAGGGCTATGAAACGCCCGCGAACCAGGACGCCACCGGCGCGCCGAGAGTCCTTCGTTCCGCGGAAAGCGCCGGCATCCTGGTGGCCGACACTTCGGGCATCGCCGACGGGAACGGGTTCCCCACGGTGCCTGGCCCCCTCATCCGAGTCGACTGGTCCTACCAGTGGATCCGGATCGACGGCGATACCTCGACCGAGACCAATATCGGCGTCGACTCACCCAGCTACCAGCCTGTCGACGCCGATATCGGCAACCTGGTCAAGGTGCAAGTCTCGTTCGAGGACGGGGGCGGCAACTCGGAGACGGTGACCAGCCTGCCGTTCGGCCCGATCGCCCAACCGGCCGGCCCGTCGCAGCCCCCGTCGACGCTGGTCGGCAACACCGGCCAGTCGCCGTCGGCCACGGCGATGATCACGGGGCAGTACGCCATGGGCTTCAGGTTGGGGACTCACGGCCAGGGCTACGAAATCTCGAGCGTCTCGATCGACCTGGCCGCGGCGCCGTCGAGCCTGACCGTCTCCCTGTGGATCGCCGGCCATCCTGAGCTCACTCACGGCGAGACCAGGGCATACAAGCTGTTCGACTTTGAGAACCCGAGTTCCTTCCAGACCGGCCTGAACATGTTCACGGCGCCCGCAGGGGCATTCGCGTACCAAAATGTCAATCACTTCATCGTGCTGTCTGGCTTCGGCGCCTCGCTGTCGATCAAGGAGACGACGTCCGACAATGAAGATGCGGGCGGTGAGACGGGAGCCATCCTCTTCGACACCGCGGGCGGGGACAGCAGCGTGCTGCGCCTGGCCCTCGAGGGCTCGAGGCGGGACAGCGGCATCCTGGCTGCGACCTACGCCCAATCCTTCGACGATGACCAGGAAATCATCTCGCTTGGCGACTTATGGACTGTCGGGATCACTGTCGGAGCAGCGGATCGCTACCTCATCCGCGGTTTTTCCTGGCTCTCGGACAACGCAACATCAGCATACGGCGGCATGGGCAACCCGATGGGCCTGTGGAACGAAAGCTCCGGTGCCCTGGGCACCAAGCGGTTCAGGCTGCACAAGATACGTAACAATGCGGGCCTAAATGGATGGACGGCCCCGCAAGGCGCAACCGTGGAAGGAAGCGCATCATACTTCTTCGGGCAGGATGCTCGAGGCTCATTTACGAGAGTAGACTCCATCTTAACGCGCACGTGGGGCATCGACCCCGCTGGCAACGACGCGCCGACGGCGCCGGGCGTGACCCTCTTCGACGGACCTGGAGATGCGTCTATTGGTCCTCACGACATACCGTTCATGGCCGTGCTCGGCGAGCCGCTCCACGCGATGGTGCAGAACCTGGGGCAAGCCGACAACAGCTTCCATGCCGTCGGCGGTGTTGTTCCAGTGTTGTCGCAGGGCTTCACGACCAGTCCCAACGCGGCCGGCTACCGGCTGCAGGGCATCGGCGTCAACATCGAAGGCTCCGACAGCGTGGTCGGCGTCGCCCAGGTGCCTGACGATGCGGCATCCGTGTCGGTGGCGGTGTACAGCGCCGATGCGGACGGCAAGCCGGCCGCGAAGCTCTTCGACCTCCTCAGTCCCACCGAATACGCGCCGGGCCACAGCTTCTTCGAGGCGCCGGCCGGAACGACGCTGGCAGCGAGCACCTCCTACGTGGTGGTCTGGAGCCATCTCGGCGGCACCTGGCACCGGCTGCAGCAAACCTCGAGCGATAGCGAGGATGCGGGCGCGTTTGCAGGCTTCAGCATCGCGGACGCGTTCTATCGGGGCGCAAACCTTGCCAACCTGGCCGCGGATTCCGGCGGCAATGCGTTGGAGATCGCGGTGTACGGCAATGCCATCACTCCACTGAAACGCGTCACCGGCTTCGACTTCCACAACTCCAACTCGGCAGCCAAGGGCATCTGGGGCAACGACGACACCTTCTGGGTCGCCAACGACGGCGCCGGCACCGTCGCCGCCGACAAGCTCTATGCCTACAATCGTTCCGACGGGTCGCGCGATACCGGCAGTGATTTCGACAACCTGAACACTGCCGGCAACAACGACGCGCGCGGAATCTGTTCGGATGGAACCACCATGTTCGTCGCCGACAGCGGCGACAACAAGGTCTACGCCTACAAGATGTCCGATACGACCCGGGACTCCAGCAAGGACGTCACCCTGGACGCCGACAACGGTAGCGCCCATGGCCTGTCGTGCGACAGCACCCACCTCTGGGTGGCGAACGACACCAGTAGCCACCTCATCAGCAAAATCTTCGTCTATCTGCGCTCCGACGGAAGCCATGCCTCCACCTTGGACATCGGCGCCGGCACGCTGAGTCCGAGCAACACCGACGGCACCATCAACAACCACCGCCCCAGCGGCATGTGGTCCAACGGCACGACGCTCTTCGTTGCAGACCACGTGGACGAGAAGATCTACGCCTACCAGCTGGCCGACCGGACCCGGGACGACGACAAAAACCTTTCCCTGGACACCGACAACGCGGACCCGGAGGGCCTCTGGTTCGACGGCCGCGTGCTCTGGGTGGTCGACTCCAGCGACGTCCAGCTCTACGCCTACGACCTGCCGGGCGCCCAGCCGGGCAACACCGCCGCGGCCGGCGTCCCGACTCTCGATGCCACTGCTCAGCAGCACATCGAACTGACGGCCGATATCTCCGGGATCACGGACTCCACCGACGGACTCGACAACGTCTTGTACCTCTACCAGTGGATCCGGGTGGACGGCGCCGACGAGACCGAGCTTGCCGGCGAGACCGGCCCGAGCTACACCCCGACCGCCGACGACGTCGGCAAGAACCTCAAGGTCCGAGTCATCTTCGACGACGCCGCCGGGAACCAGGAGTACCCGCGCTACAGCCCCGAGATTGGCCCGGTAAACGCTCTAACGGTACCGGACGCGCCGACCATGCTCACGGCGGAGCCCGCCCCGGACACCACGCCCCAGTTGGCTTTCGACCTGAGCTGGACCGCGCCGGCATCCGACGGCGGCAGCGCCGTAACCAAGCATCAGGGCCGATTCAAGACCGGCAGCAACGCGTTCGGCCCATGGACCAACATCCCCGACAGCGCCGCCACCGAGGCCAACGCGACCAGCTACACGGTGAGTGGCCTCACCGCAAATAACCCGCCCACGACCTTCACCTTCGAGGTACAGGCGGTCAACGCCAACGGCGACAGCGGCCCCTCCAACCAAGCCACCGCCACCGTGGACGTGCCGGACCAGATCGCCACCATCGGGACGACCCCAAGCGACGGACAAATCGCGCTGATATGGGACCCGCCAGCCAACAACGGCAGCGCAATCCTCAGGTACCAATATTTTGTCCTAAACGCCGATACCAATATCCACCTCATCAGCAGATGGACCAACATCCCGGGCAGCAACGCCGCCACCGTTGCCTATACCGTGACCGGCCTCACCAACGGAGTGCCGTATAACTTCGGCGTACGGCCGGTGAATAGCGTCGGCCCCGGCCCTGGAAAAAGCCGAGAAAACCTCATCCCGGCAACATTCCCAACGGCCCCGACAAACCTCATGGCCGAACCGCACAACGGCAAAGTCCGCCTCGAATGGACCGCGCCGACGTTCAACGGCGGTATCACCATCAACTACTACGAGTACCAGCAGAAAGCCGGCACCAATGCATTCGGCCCGTGGCTCCGAATCATAGGAAGCAGCGCCAGCACCACCGGGTACACGGTCATCTCACTCACCAACGGGACGAGCTACACCTTCAAGGTCCGGGCACGAAACGACATCGACGCAGGCACAGCATCCAACGAGGCGACGGCCACTCCGGCAAACTTTCCCGACCCGCCGCCGACCGTCACGG
This sequence comes from Dehalococcoidia bacterium, assembly GCA_965218945.1. GTDB lineage: Bacteria > Chloroflexota > Dehalococcoidia > Lucifugimonadales > UBA2985 > DAOUJW01. The sequence continues at coordinate 62,227 of OZ244718.1, read as the reverse complement.
CGACTGCAGGCAACCAACAGATAACGGTCAACTGGACAACGCCCGCCGACAACGGAAACACGATCCTGCGCTACCAGTACAACGTCTACGACACCACCAACGAGATGACCCACACTACGTGGACGAACATCCCAGGCAGCGACGTCAACACCACCGAATACACGGTAACCAGCCTCACCAACGGCGTCGCGTATGCAATCGGGATTCGAGCCGTCAACGATTTCGGACCCGGCCCCGGCACGCTCAGCCCCGTCCTGATACCCGCTTCCATCCCCGGCGCTCCAACAGGTCTCACAGCAGAGCCCGGCGATGGCCAGGTACACCTCCAATGGACAGCACCCATATCCGACGGCGGCAACACCATCACCGGCTACGAGTACCAGCAGAAGACCGGCAGCACCCCCTTCGGTTCCGGGATCAACATCTCCGGCTCCAACGCCAACACGACCGAGCACACGGTCACCGGCCTCACCAACGGGACCAACTACACCTTCAGGGTACGGGCAAAGAACCCAATGGGCGAAGGCCTGCCATCCAACGAGGCTAGCGCCACACCGGTCACGGTCCCCAGCGTCCCGCAGAACTTCACGTTGACCCCGGGCAACGGCCAGGTCAGGCTTGATTGGACTGCGCCGGCCTCCGACGGCGGCAACGCGATCCTGCGGTACGAATACCGGCATAGGGCCGGCACCGATTCGTTCACCACCTGGACCAACGTCCTCGGCAGCAACATAAACACCACCCAGTACACCGTGACCGGGCTCACCAACGGGACGCTCCACACCTTCGAGATACGCGCGGCAACCGCGACCACCAAGGGCATGGCGGCATCGGAGACCACAACGCCGATGGCGGTCGCGCCGGACGCCCCGCGCGAACTCTCGGCAAAGAGCAAAAACACCGCCGTCGAGCTGACCTGGCAGACTCCGTTGGACAACGGCGGCAGCCCCATCATCAGATATGAATACCGGCAGAAGACCGGAAACGGCCCGTTCGGCACCTGGATGAACATCCCGAACAGCGGGGTCACCGGGCTGAACGCAACCAGCTACACCGTGACCGGGCTCACCAACGGCACCAGCTACCACTTCAAGCTGCGCGCGGTGAACAACGCCGACGAAAGTGCCGCCTCAAACGAGGCGCTCGGAATACCCCAGCCAATCACGACCCCGGACAAGCCCCGCGGGGGACAGCTCTCCCCCGGCGAGGGCAAGGTGATCGTCCAGTGGATCGAACCTCTGCGGGACGGCGGCACCCCAATCCTGCACTACGAATACTGCTTGCGGCAGAAATCCCAGTGCAACGGCCACTGGGTCGAAATCCCCGACAGCGCCCCCGGCGGCGACAACCACGGGCTCTACGAGATCACCCGCAGCAACGGCACCTTCACTCGAGTCTACCTGCGGGCAGTGAACGACCAGGGCGCAGGACACAGCTTTGACTACAGCGCAGTGCCGCTCGCAGGCGCTCCGGCAGCACCCACAAACCTGAGAGCGGAAGCCCCATCCTCAGAGTACGTCAAAATCTCGTGGAACGAGCCCAGAGCCCGGTCCGGCGCGACCATCATAGGCTACAGTCTCGAGTACTCCCGCGACGGCGTGACCTGGGCCCGTGACCCCTACTGCCAATTTCCCTACTGCGACCAGCAGTACCTGGGACACGGGCGGCACCCGCGAGGGACAAACTCCATCATGACCAGAATCGGGGAGGACGCCACACTCTATTACCGAATACGGACGTTGTTCCACACCAACACCCCAACCATCGTCAACGATATCGACTTCAGCCGCGGGGCCAGCCCCTCATCTCCCATCATCACGGTGACCACCGTGGGAGCCACCGGGATCCTCGCACTGCCAACGATCGGCGTCACCGGGGGCCACGGCCGGGAGGGCGCCAACGACGTCATCGTCTTCGACCTGTGGATCACAGGGCACCAACAGCGCACCACACCGGTAACGGTGATCTACCGCACCGTCGACCTGAGGGCCCGAGCCGGCAGCGACTACATCACAAGAAGCGGGCTCCTGACCTTCGCCCCCACCGACACGGAGAAAACCGTGTCAGTCCCAATCATCGACGATGCCGTCGAGGACAGCGGGGAAGAGTTCATACTCCGGCTGAGCAACGCCTCCGGCGCACTCATCGCTCGCGCCGGCGCCTTCGGGACAATAACCAACACCGAGGAAAGCCTGACCGGGTTCACATTGGTCAACGCGGCAACCGAAACCGATATAGGCGGGGTCGGCGACGGCGACACGGTGACGCTGGACGACCCAGCCGACAGGCAGTACGGAATCCGAGTGGAGACCATGCCGGACACAGGCGTGAACAGCGTACGCCTCGAACTCTCCGGGGCGAAGACTGTCACACGCACAGACAATGAAGCGCCGTACACGCTGTACGCCGAGGGCGGCGAGGGCCTGCCGCCGGGCGCCTACACGCTGCAGGCGACGGCCTATCCCGAAGCCAATCGCGGCGGCAATGCGCTGCAGTCTATATCGGTGTCGTTCACGGTAGCCGAGGCGACGGAAGAACCGGAGGACGAACCATCGCTGACCGCGACATTCCCCGTCAGCCCGTTCCAGTCGACTCGCCACAGGGGCGGCGACGACCGGCCCCAGGTGATCGCTACGTTCAGCCTGCCGGTGAAGCCGTTCGAGAAGACCACGCCATCGGTATCGTTGACCGGCGCAACGGTGCGCTCGGTGAGCCAACACCAGGAGGAGGGACTGGAGAACGCCTGGATATTCTTCCTTGACCCGGAGGACAACGAAGACATCGTATTCACCCTGGCAGCCGGACAATCCTGCGATGCGGGCGGGATCTGTACTCAGGATGGGGCAATGCTATACCAGGGTGCGGCGACGACCCTGCCCGGGCCGCAGCCGGAGCAGGAGGAACAGAACACTCAGGCCACCGGCGTGCCCACCATCAGCGGCACCCCCGAGGTGGGCCAGACCCTGACGGCGGGCACGGCGGGCATCGCCGACGAGGACGGCCTGACGAAGGTTTCCTACACCTACCAGTGGACTGCCGGCGGGTCGGACATCGACGGAGCCACCGGCTCCAGCTACACCCTCACCTCCAGCGAGCAAGGCCAGACCGTCCAGGTGCGGGTGACCTTCACCGACGATGCTGATAACGCCGAGTCCCTGACCAGCGAGGCGACGGAGACGGTGGTACAGGCTCCCTCGCCACTGACGGTAAGCCTGGAGAATGCCGCCACGACCCACAACGGCACGGATGTGTTCACCTTTGAAATCCGGTTCAGTGAGCAATTCGGCCTGAGTTACAAGACTCTTCGGGACGATGCGTTCACGGTGGTTGGGGGCGAGGTGAAGAAGGCCCAGCGCATGGACAGGGACACCCCCAACACATGGTGGCGGATCACGGTCGAGCCGGACGGCAACGGCGATGTCACCATTACTCTGCCGGCCACCACGGACTGCACCGACGATGGGGCCATCTGCACGGAGGACGGCAGGAAGCTGTCCAACAGACTGGAGTTCACCGTTTCCGGGCCGGGAGGCTAGGCCTGGTGGGTGGACAGCGCTTGGCCTTCCAGGCAACAAGAAAACCCCGCAAGGATTCGCGCAATGTCTCGACAGCGCACATACCACAGCCGAAGAACATACGACGTCCCCGACGACTTCCCGCAGCGACTGATGTGGTTCAAGCACGCGTCCGGCCTGGCATGGGTGGAGATCGCCCGTCGTCTCGGCGTCGATCCCGTCACCGTAAGGCGTGGTGGCAGCGACGAGTGCGGCCCAACTATCGGCATTTGAAAGCGCTCCAGGACCTGGCAGACGACCTGGGCCTCGGTCACCTGTTCACCGGCTGAGGCGGCTTGGCGGGGAAGCGGCCCGCGACCACAGCGGCTGAAATGCAAGAGGGGCGCACATATGGATGAACGGGCCGGTCTCCTAGCCTGAGAACCGTCCCAGACCGGTCTCCCTCACGAGGGTGTCGGCAAGCTGCCGATACTCCTGCGCCTCGTCCAGCAGACCCCCGGCCTCAAGGTCACGGCTGCGGTTCACGGCGAACGCCGCCGCCACGGACTTGCACCCCTCGCAGACTGTCCCAATCCAGTTGCCATCCAACCGGTCCTCCAGGCAGCAGTTCACTCCCCTCCGGTAGTCGGCTGAGGTGTCGGCTCCGCAGAGGGACTTCTCCTCTTTTGCAATCTAACCTGGCGCTCAAGCGTCTCGGCACGGCGAAACGGGCTGCTGAGCCAAATACTTGCGAATGGGTCGCAATCAGGCCCGATTATACCTCTTCCTGGAAAACTTCACCAGACTGCCATCGAAAAAGGGCATATTTTCCATTGAACGTTCATAGCGAGGTGATATTTTAGCTTGACTAACCCTGTTCTCGGGAGGCTTTTATATGGGGCTCGACCGATCGGTCCATTCAGATGAGACGGCGGACGGAGTGACGCTGCCGGTCGCGCCGGGGGCTGTCGTGCGCGGCGACCTAGCACAGACGTTCATCCCCCCCCCCCCCCGGATTTTTGGCCTCGGCTAGACGGAGGTAAGTCATGACCACCTCCCGGCGTCTTGCGCCGCTCCCACTGCTGCTCATCGGACTGGCTGTCCTCTGCGCCGTACTGATGAACGTCCCCTGGGTCGTGCACGCCCAGATTCCGCCGAACCCGAACGCCACCGGACGGCCGGTAATCCTGGCTTCCGCGGAGGGCGCCGGCATCCTGTTCGCCGACACTGAGGACATCGCCGACGGGAACGGGCTCCCTATTACCCACTTTGGTACTAGTTACTTCACCTTCCACTGGACCTACCAGTGGATCCGGGTCGACGGCAACTCCCAGACCAACGTGGGCGCCAACTCGGCCAGTTACCAGCCTGTCGAAGCCGACGTCGGCAAGCTGATCAAGGTGAAAGTCTCGTTCACGGACGGAGCCAGCTTCACGGAGACCGCGACCAGCCTGCCATTCGGCCCGATCGCCGAACTGACCCGCACGTCAGCAACACCATCAAAGCTGGTCAGCAACACGGGCCAGTCGGCGTCGGCCGATGCGGACATCACCAAGCGCTACGCCCAGGGCTTCAGGCTGGGGAATCACGGCCAGGGGTACGAAATCTCCAGCGTCTCGATCGAGCTGGCCGCGGTCCCGTCCAGTCTGACCGTCTCCCTGTGGAGCGGCGGCGTTGAAGGGGGCCTTCAACCCAATGCCGCGACCAAGCTTTTCGACTTTGCCGACCCGTCCTCCTTCGCCGTCGGCCTGAACAAGTTCACGGCTCCCGCAGGCGCGTTCGCGTACCAGGGCGTCAACTACTTCATCGTGCTGTCGGGTTTCGGCACCACGCTGTCGATCAAGGAGACGACCTCGGACGACGAGGATACGGGCGGGGAGACGGGGGCCGTCATCTACGACAAAGCGGCCGTCCGGGCGTTGAGCACCACTGGATCATGGAATATTTCCGGCTCGCGCGTCAGCGTGCTGCGCCTGGCCGTCGAGGGCTCGCAGCGGGCCAGGGGCATCGTGGCTTCGAACTACGCGCAACCCAAAATCGACGACATGGGCACTGAGGAGACTACTGACGACATCGGTCTTGCACAAGAGATCATCTCGGTCGGCGACAAGATTGGTTTCGGATTTGAACTCGGAGCAGCGGACCGCTACCTCATCCGCGGTGTTTCCTGGAACATGGACGACTCAACATCAGGAGGCAGCGGATTTACTAACCCGTTCGACCTGCGCTCGGGTTCCCGGACAGGCGCCGTGCAGTTCAGCCTGACCAATACACGTGACGCACCCGGCCTGCCGGTATGGACGGCTCCGCAAGGCGCAACCGTGGCAGGAGGGTGCACCTTGGAAATGGGTGTATTGACATGCAAAGAATACGTCTTCGACCAGCCTGTTGGCGAAGATACTGGCGACGAAAACAAACGGAGACGAGATGCCGTCTTATCCCGCGTTTCAGGCGCCCCTTCCGATGGCGTTGACGATCCGTCGGCGGCGGGCGTGAGCTTCACCGGCGCAAAAGGGGATGTAGCTTTGAACAACCCGCACATGGCCCTCCTCGGCGAGCCGCTGGACGCGATGGTGCAGAACCTGGGCCAGGCCAACAACGGCTACGTCTCCACCAACGCCACCAACAAGGTGGTGTCGCAGGGATTCACGACCGGTCTCGCCCCACTCGGATACCGCCTGCAGGGGATCGGCGTCAACATCGAAGGCTCCGGCAGCAACTATCCCGATGGGCCGACCTCAGTGTCGGTGGCCGTGCACGCCAATTCGAGCGGGCAGCCGGGCGCGAAGCTGGTCGACCTCATCAGTCCCACCGAATACGCGGCGGGCCACAGCTTCTTCGAGGCGCCGCCGGGAACGCACCTGAGGGGGAGCACTTCCTACGTGCTGGTCTGGAGCCACCTCGGCGGCACCACGCACAGGCTGCGGAAGACCTCGAGCGATAGCGAGGATGTGCCCGCGCTGACCGCCTTCAGCATCGCGAACGTGTTCTATCGGGGCGCCGACCTGGACAACCTGTCAGCGAATTCAGGCAGCAATGCATTGGAAATCGCGGCGTACGGCGAGATCAACAGGGAGACCGCGGTGTACATCAGCCCGCCTCCCCCGCCGCCGCCGCCGCCTCCCTTCATACCGGGCGTGACCGGCGGCGGCCCGGGCCATTTCGGCGGCGACGCCATCCTCAGGTGCTCCGTCCCGCCGGCCGCAAGCTGCCCCACGTACGACGACGTCGAAGAGCCAACCATCTATTTGTCAACAACGATGACTGTCGGGGAGTCCACACAAGTCGTCTTGACAATACCCTTTCAACTCAGCGGATACAGGCCCCCCGGAACAGGAAGTCTTGGCACGACCGAGTTCACCTACCGCGAGACAAATTACTCCGTAGACTTACTCCACATCACGCGACAGATTACCGGGACCACAGTCGTAGTCGACAACCTCATCCTCGTCATAGACCCCTCGTTTCCAACCACGTTCCCCGCAGAATTCGCACTGGAACTCGATGGTCAAAAATTCCTCCTGAACGAGGCCAACCGCATTAGCAAAAGGTTCCTTTGGGACAACCACGGCCTAACCTGGGCAGAAAACGACTCCGTCGCAGTAAGGATCATAGGGCCCACGCCGAACGCTTACGGCTACAGGACCATCTGGAACGCGTTGATGACGGCGGAAGTAAATCCAAATAATGCTGGGACCATTGGGTTCTTCAGTGAATTGTACGGCAAATTGACCAACAACCTGATCGTGGACGGGCGGACCGACCGGAGAGTAATCGACGACGAGTTCCGGTACCCCTGGAGCGGGTATGAGATCAAGGGATTGTATGCTATCGGCCAAACCGGATTTTTCTTAGAATTTTATTCAGACTCCTATCCGACCGCCGACGAGGTTGCCGGATGGACGCTAGTGCTCCGCGGCGGGAAGGAGCTGCCCTTCCCGAACGCGCCTGTTCACAATGCTACTCCGCACAAATGGGGATTTAGCTACGTCCCGAACTGGACCGATGGACAGCAGGTGTTGGTCTCCATCCGCACCACCTATGAGGTGCAGAACCGGTACGGCCAGGTACCCCTCAGCGCAAGAAGAAGCACAACGGTAGATGGTGAAGGCAACATCGTCTACGGAAAAACCCACTCTACGTACCCAAGACAACCGGATGCTGCTGGTATTTCGAGCGCAAGAGGAGACGGCAAGTTCGGCCCAGGAGTCTCGTGGGAGTTGCTGCGTCTGAATGTAATCACCGATAAAACCGGCGACACGGACCCGGTCTGGATTACCGCCACATTCACGGCGCCAAACGAATCTGTCGCCTGGACGGGGTACTGGGAAGGCCAGTTCGACGACTTCCACACGCTGTTCCTCAGGTGGATTTACCACGAGGGCGGCGTAGGCAAGGGCGCAGTCACCTACACGCTCCCGCTCAGAGCGGCCGCTACAGAAGGCGGCATCCAGCGGTCCAGTTCAGGCCGCGACATCTCCTTCACATGGGTGCGCACGTACAAGGAATTCCAACGAAGACACCTGGACCTGGCGAACCACTCCGACCTCTTCGCCGACATGCTGACCGCCCCACAGCCGGCCACGGCGAGGGCCGGCGGGGATACGGGTGATTGCCCTAATTGCGCCGGGTCAGTCGTTCCGACCACCGTTACGTCCGTGGACTTCACTTCCAACCCGGGCAGTGACCAGGTCTACGGCCCCGGCGACACCATCCAGGTGACCGTCGCCTTCAGCGAGGACGTGACGGTTAGTTACGTCGGGTCAAAGCGGCACGCCGCCAAGGTGGACCTGGAGATGGGCGGCGAGACCAGGACGGCATACTACGCGAGGACCGAAGGCAGCAGGGTCATACTCGAATACACGGTGGTTCCGGGCGACGAGGAAACCTTCGCGCTGCTGCTCTCGCCCAACAGCCTGAGGTTGGATAAAAGGGGCACCGAGACCAAGAACTGGAAACGGGACAGCTGGATACGGAACTCCGAGGGTCGGGACGCCGTGCTGGACCACAATGGCCTCGCCGATACCGGCCACCGGGTGGACGCGGTTGGCCCCGAGTTCGCCAGCGCCCAGGTGTCCGCCGACGGCGCCCAGGTTATGGTCACCCTGACGGAGGACATCAAGTCTCCGTCGATCCTGAGAGCCTTCGGACTGCAGACCAGCCTGCTCCAGAGCCTGGCCCTCGACGTCTGGGTTGACGGCGAACTACCCGTCCGCAGCGACGCCGCGGTCTCCGGAGACACCGTCACCCTGACCATGGCGGAGCCCATCACCCAGGGCCAGACGGTGACCGTATCCTACGACAACCTGTTCACGAACAGTGAACGCATCTTCAGCGACCTCCACGGGAACAACTTGCCCGCCTTCACCAAGCAGCCGGCCACAAACCACTCCACGGTTGCCGACGTGACCCAGCCCGGAGGGGGCATGGCGCTGAGCCGGACTGACCTCATCATCAAAGAAGGCGACATCGGTACCTACACCGTCGTACTGACGTCCCAGCCCTCCAACGACGTCACCGTCTCCGTTGACGATCACCCGGCGGGTCGAGCGACAGTGAGTCCCACCAGCCTCACCTTCACCGCAGATAACTGGAACACGCCCCAGACCGTGACGATCAGCTCCACGGAGGACTCGAACTACATCGACCGGTGGGTGATGCTGCGGCACACGGCCACAGGCGATAACTACCGGGCCACCGCCGCGGCGTGGCTGAAACTCCGCGACAACTACAACCTGACGACGGCCACGCCGAACACGCCGGCCACCGGCAGCCCCACCATCAGCGGCACCCCCGAGGTGGGGCAGACGCTCACGCTGGACATCTCGGCGGTTGCCGACGCCGAGGGCTTGACCAACGCGTCCTACACCTACCTGTACCAGTGGCTCCGGAACGGCGCCGAGATACCGGATGCGACGGACACCTCCTACACCCTGGTCTCCGCAGACGAAGGCAAGACCATAAAGGTCAAGGTCTCCTTCACCGACGACGCGAACAACGCGGAAAGCCGAACCAGCGCGGCGACGGTGGCGGTTGCGCCCCGGCCAAACAGCCCGCCGACAGGGGCGCCCACCATCAACGGGACGCCCCAGGTGCGCCGGACGCTGATGGTGGACACATCGGAGATTGCCGACGCCGACGGTATGGAAACCGCCGTCTTCAGATACCAGTGGCTCGCCGCAACTGACCTCGCCACGCTGGAATTCCACGGAGAGAATAGCCCGACCTACACACTGGGCCCACTTGCCGTGGGGTTGGCCATAAAGGTCAAGGTCTTCTACACGGACGACCGCGGGCATACCGAGACCCTGACCAGCGCGGCCACAGAAGTGGTCGCGGCGGCACCGCCGAACTCCGACCCCACGGGCCTTCCCACAATCAGCGGCACGCCGCAGGTCGGCGAGACGCTGACGGCGGACACCTCGGCCATTGATGACGCCGACGGGTTGACCAACGTGTCCTACAGGTACCAGTGGGTCGGCAGCCAGTCGGTCATCGACGCCGACACCGGAGTCGCCTACATCCTTACGGTTGAGATACCGGACCAGACGGGTTCCACCTACACACTGGCCCCAGCCGACGAGGGCCTGACTTTCGAGGTCGAGGTCTCCTTCACCGACGACGCTGGCAACGCCGAGTCCCTGACCAGCGCCGCCACCGGCGAGGTGGAAGCCAAGCCCAACACCCTGGCCACCGGCCTGCCGAACATCAGCGGCACCCCGCAGGTAGGGGAGACGCTGACGGCGGACACCTCGGCCATTGATGACGCGGACGGGTTGACCAACGTGGCCTACAGATACCAGTGGATTGCCGGAGGCTTGAACATCAGCGAAGCCACCGGCTCCAGCTACCTGCTCACCACCAGCGAGCAGGGGCAGACTATCCAGGTGAAGGTCAACTTCACCGACGACGCAGATAACCAGGAGTCCCTGACCAGCGCGGAGACGCTGGCAGTGGCAGCCAAGCCGAACACGGCCGCTACCGGAGAGCCCACCATCAGCGGGACGCCCCAGGTGGAACAGACGCTGACGGCCGACACCTCGGCCATATCGGACGAGGACGGCCTGGCCAACGTCTCCTACCAGTACCAGTGGCTGCGGGACGACGCCGACATCGCGGGGCAGACCAGCTCCACCTACGAGCTGGTCCCCGCCGACGAGGGCAAGACCATCAAGGTAAGGGTGACCTTCCAAGACGACGCCGGCAACGCGGAATCCCTGATAAGCGGGGCCACAACGGCCGTGCTGGCCAGGTCCGTGCCGGTCGACGCCCTCACCGCGAGCTTCGCAAACATGCCCGCCGACCACAACGGCGAGAACTTCACCTTCCAGCTGACCTTCAGCGAGAACGTGGACGCCGGCTACGCCCGGATCCGGAACCACGCCCTCACCGTCACCGGCGCCACCATCGACAACGCCAGCCGGATCACCCAGGGCAGCAACCAGGGCTGGAACGTGGAGGTAAACCCCACCGGCAACGGAGCCGTCAGCATCACCCTGCCCGAGACCACCAACTGCTCCGACGCCGGCGCCATCTGCACGGATGACAGCAGAAAACTGTCCCGTTCCACATCGGCGACAGTGGCCGGGCCACCCGCCATATCCGTCAGCGACGCCACCGTGCAGGAGGCCGAGGGAGCCGTCCTGGTCTTCACCGCCACCCTGAGCCACGCCTCAAGCAGGACCGTGACCGTGAGCTACGCCACATCCGATGGGACCGCAGTGGCCGGGTCCGATTACACCGCAGCCAGCGGCGCCCTCACCTTCAATGCAGGTGACACGTCCCAGACCGTCCAGGTCACGGTCCTGACCGACTCGGAGGACGAGAGCCAGGAAACCCTGACCCTCACCCTGTCCAACCCCAGCCAGGCCACGCTGGACGACGCCACCGGCACCGGCGCCATTGAGAACGGCGAATCGTCTTCCGGAATACAGGAGGACCCGCCGGCGGAGACGCCGGTGGTACTCCTCACCGCCAGCTTCGCGAACGTGCCAGCCGACCACGACGGCAGCAACTTCACCTTCCAGCTGAACTTCAGCGAGAACGTCAAGGCCGGGTACGCCCGCATCCAAGACCACGCGTTCACCGTCAGCGGCGCCACCATAGACAGCGCCAGCCGGATCACCCAGGGCAGTAACCAGGGCTGGAACGTGGAGGTAAACCCCACCGGCAACGGAGCCGTCAGCATCACCCTGCCGGAAACCACCGACTGCGACGCCAGCGGCGCAATCTGCACCGAGGACAGCAGAAAACTGTCCCATCCCACATCGGCGACAGTGGCCGGGCCACCCGCCATATCCGTCAGCGACGCCACCGTGCAGGAGGCCGAGGGAGCCGTCCTGGTCTTCACCGCCACCCTGAGCCACGCCTCAAGCAGGACCGTGACCGTGGACTACGCCACCTCCGACGGGACCGCAGTGGCCGGGTCCGATTACACCGCAGCCAGCGGCGCCCTCACCTTCAATGCAGGTGACACGTCCCAGACCGTCCAGGTCACGGTCCTGACCGACTCGGAGGACGAGGGCCAGGAAACCCTGACCCTGACCCTGTCCAACCCCAGCCAGGCCACCCTGGACGACGCCACCGGCGCCGGCGCCATCGAGAACGGCGAATCGTCTTCCGGAACACAGGAGGACCCACCGGCCGAAGACCCGCCGTTGGTACTCCTCACCGCCAGCTTCGCGAACGTGCCAGCTACCCATAACGGCAGCGCCTTCACCTTCGACCTGACCTTCAGCGAGGAGTTCGGCATCAGCTACGTGACTCTGCGGGACGACGCCTTCAATGTGACGGGAGGCACGGTCGAGAATGCGCAGAGAACGGACAAGCCCAGCAACATCTCCTGGCGCATCACGGTAAAGCCCACCCCCACCGGGGACGTTACCGTGGTCCTGCCGGTAACCACGGACTGCAATGCAGAGGGAGCCATCTGCACGGAGGACGGCAGGAAGCTCTCCAACCGGCTGGAGTTCACCGTCAGCGGTCCGGGGCAGTAGTCCCGTCGCTCGATGGAGGTTTCCAGGCCGAGGAGATAGACCGGGCGGTGCATAGCGCTTGTCTTTCCGGGCAATAAGAAAAGCCCGCATATCCGGATCGGGAGGCGGCTTGGACATCCAATAGCGGAGTGGATTGTGGCCTTCTGTGACAGGGATTGGCGCCATGCCTCGACAGCGCACGCACCACAGCAGAATAACCTACGTCTTCCCCGATGACTTCCCGGAGCGCCTGGAGCGGTTCAGGGTGGAGTCCGGCCTGTCGTGGGCGGAGATCGCGAGGCGGCTGGGCACCGACCCCAAGACCGTCAGGCGTTGGCACAAGCACGGCGTCCTGCCCAACGCCCACTATCTCCTCGCCTTGCAGGACCTGGCCAAGGGCTACGGGCTCGGTCATCTGTTCACCGCGAACGAGGCGCCTGAAATGCAATAGGGCCGCATACACGGATGAGCGGTCCTGTATCCTAATGGCCTCGATGCTTCAGGCCGGCCTCCGTCGCCAGCCTGTCGACGAGCATTCGGTATCCGGTCGCCTCATTCTCCAGTTGGTCTGTCTCCAGGTCCGCCTACTCCAAGCTGCTCCGATAGCGCACCAAGTCCCTCTCCCGTAGCCTCTCGGCCTTGGCCAGTAAGTTGTTGGCGGCGGCTTCCAACTTCCGGCAATGGTTCGCGGCCCACGAGACCGCAAGAGCCTTGCACCTGTCGCAGACTGTCGGAACCGGAAGGTCGTGCATCCGCCGCTCCAGGCGCTCTTCCAGGTCGATCGATTCGTGGACGGACACCTCTTGTTTGCAGAGAGGCTCTTCCCTTGCGGCATCGGCGGAAACCAGGTGCATCGTAATCACGGCACACCTCGTGCTGTTGATCCCTGGCGTCGGCTCAAGTGGTGTATCGTTTAGGGGGTTCATTTGGTTCTCCTCTTTCTTGAAATGCAAAAAGGCGTCACACATGGTCAGGCGGGGGCGGCTGTCGCAACAACTAAGGCGACGGTCTCCCCGCAACTCTGCGGTCAGCAGCCTGCGCCGACCGTCTCCGCCTCTCTTTCCTGTTCCCAGGTGAAAGCCCTCTCCAACATGGTGAGGGTTGTGGGCTGGGGCTTGCGGCTGCGACTCTTCGGCTTTACCGGCCCCCCGGCCATGAACCTGGCCCAGGAGAACAGCATCTGCCTCGGTACCTGGGCCTCGTCGTCAAGGAGTCGATTGTCCGTGCAAATGCAAAAAAGCCGACACATGCGGTCGTTCCGGAAGGCAGGTGGCCGTACCCAATAGGTACGGCCATCTGCCCCATTCACTCCCTACCGGGCCTTGTCTTCCAAGTCCAGTCCCTTAGAACAGCCTCAGAGTCTCCGACTGCTCCTGCTCCGCCTCTCCCTCGGCGTTCCCGGCCTGCGCTGCCCCCTGCTCACGCCGGTTCCGGCGCCTGGCCGGGGGAGCGGGTCTCTCGTGGGCCGGATACTTGGGTTCCTCCTCCCACTTGGCTCTCGCCCGTTCGATCACCGCCGGGATCTCCTGGGCCAGCCCGGAGAGGTCAGCGTCATCGAAGGACTCGATGTGCGGGTCCGACGAGGGCTGTTGCACCCCGATGGTGGCCCTGCCGCCCTTGAGGGACACGACGACCTTCAGGTCCTCGGACGAGCCGTTCTCGTCTCCAACAGCCTGCTCCTCGGCGTCATCAGCGCCCTGCGGGTCCTCGTTGGCGTCCTGCTCATCGGCAATCGCAGCTTCCGTATCGTCCGCCGCTTCGCCGAAGAGACTCTCGTCTGCGCTCGGAGCCTCCGAGCGGGTTGCTTCCATTCCAACTTCGTCAGGCATGGTTTCTCCTCTCCCTGCTTACTTTTCTGACTACGTTCACTACCGCGACTGTCCCCTGATTTCGCCCAGGGTCGTCGGCTCCCAGTACAGGTCGCGCTCCACGGCGGGGACGCCGCCGAACACGGTTATCTCAGCCAGCTCCGTGAGATCGAAGTAGCCCAGCTCCGTCTCAAACCCCTCGACGAGGCCGAAGCACAGCCCGGTCTCGGCCTCCCACTCGGTGACGTACCAGCGCCAGCCGTTGTAGGGCGAGAAGAGCTTCACCCTGGCGACCACGGCGTCGGGGTCGTCCGCGCCGTCGTTGGCGTACAGGGACGGGATGGTGTCGGCGAGCTCTTTGGTCATCAGCTTGTGCCTGCGGAGCCCGCTGTGGTTGTCCTGCCACATAGTCGTGGTCGTTCCGTTCTTGTCAGTCATGGTTTCTCCTCTCGTTGTTGCTTCTCAAAGTGTGTCCGTTGGCGTTGTTCCCTAGGCCGATATTTCCCTCTCGGAGCCGGGTCCCACCACACGCGCCACCGCCTCCGGGGTGGCGTAGCTGGGGGAGACCGTCCCCTGCTCCATGTCCAGGTAGAGGCCCATGAAGGGGCATGTTCCCGCCGCCATGCGGCGGACCACCTGTAAGACCAGGGACGCCATCATCTGGTTGATGGTCGGGTCCTGGTCGGTGAGGTCGAGGGCCGCCGCGCAGTCCACGTCCGGCGGTCTGGTCGACACGGCGGTCAGCAGGTCGGGCCGCTGCACCGTGGGCGCGGGCAGCAGGTGGCAGGTCTGGTCGACGAAGGCCGGCTCGTCCCAGCTCACCTCGCCCGAGACGTTGCCGATGAGCGCCTGTCCCCAGTTGGTGTCGTTGCCCGCGTCGATGAGCCACCGGCGCGGGTCGCCCGGCAGGGACTCCGCCATCGCCCGTCGTGCGGCGGCGTTGTCGGCGCAGCCGATGAGCAGGGAGTTCCCGTAGTGGGGAAGGCCGGGGTAGCGGCCCCCATCGGGCTGGGAGTCATCCTCCCGGAAGGCGTAGACCGAGTAGCCGACGGGCCGCCGGAACGCTTTTGCCAGCCGGTCGGCCAGGGCCTGGCTCTTGAACCTGCCCACGTCCTCCGGGTAGAAGTTCTGGCGCAGCAGGTTGTGGGGCTCCACCCGGTCGTGGTCAACCAGGACGATGGTGGCCTCCCGCCCCTGGAAGAGGCGGCAGAGGCCCTCGGCCACGAAGCCGCCGGTCCCGCCGCAGCCCACCACCGTGATCCAGGGGTTGTCCAGCAGGAACGCGTTGTCCAGGTAGTAGGGCATCTTCAGTTCACCTCCTTGTCTTCCGATTCGATGTACCTTGTCGATTCCGGCTCCTCGCCCACCAGCCGGACGCCCGGCTCTGGACCGCCGAACACCTGCGGCCACTCCACCGGAGCGAAGTGGCCGTAGACGCCGACCCGGAGGCTCAGCTCGGGCCGGTCGCTGTCGAGGCGTCCGGCGACGCCGTATATGCGGAAGCCCTGCTCGTCCCGGTCGTCGGTGGCCGAGAAGAAGGCGCGGGAGCCTCCGTGGGAGTGGAACTCGGCGACCACCCCGGCGGGGGGCTGGTACGCTAGTCTCGTCGCGGTCCCGGCCTGCGGTGGGACCACCAGCCAGTAGGCGCGCCCGTCCCACCGCACGGCGAAGAACCGCTCGGTCTCCGGGTCGTCCAGGAACCAGCGCAGCCCCAGCTCGAAGAGTTGCGCCGGGACGGGGCCGTGGGTGAGTTGCACCTTCTCCGTCACGGGAGCGAGCCCACGCACCTCGCCGGGCGCCACCGGCACCCGCGCCGTCAGGTGAGGGCTCCGGGATTGGACGTAGACGCCCCCCGAGCCGAGCACGTAGTCGTATCCGATTCCGTGGACTCCCGCGAGGCCGCCGGGGTGGTTGACCAGGTAGCCCACCGGCCCCGGCGCCCCGCTACCGGTAGCCACGTCTCCCCTCGGAGACCGCCATCGCCTGGGCCACCGTGCACTGGGGAACCAGGTCCTCAACCGGGTACTCGGTCTTTCCATCTATCTCCTCCCATAGCGCCTGCAGGTTGTCGGGATGTCTCTTCGACCGCTCCCGGGTGTCTCCGGTAAGGGAGAAGAATGACCGGAAGAAGGACTCAGGCATCAGCCCAACCTCCTCGGGGAACTTGTGGCTTCCGGGACAGACCCGCCCGTCCCTGAAGACGTTGAAGGCGGGGCCCCGGAAGAGGAACTGCTCGGGATCCGTCGGCCTGCTCAGCGCGGCGTAGATCCAGGGCGCGCGTGCCGGCGAGCAGACGAAGACCAGCCCCGGCATGGGAAGCCGGAGCCGGGCGGGGGGCTTGAACGCCTCCCGTTGGAGGGCCACGGACCACACCTGCGGCGGCCTCCAGAGGGCGACCACCTGCCCGGTCTCGCCCTGGTTCCACCAGAGGGCCTCCTGGGGCAGCAGCCCCGATGAGAACCCCAGGTGCTGGGTGAACGCGTTGGCGATTGCGTCCGCCGAGACTGTCCGCACCCAGTTTGAGTCGCTCTCGAAGCCCCGCAGCACGATGGTCTCCTTGTACACCTCCAGTTGCATCTGGAGCTCGTCCCTTGCCGCGTCCGCCGGACCCGGCAGGGACCACTCGGTCTTTTCGGCATCACTCGTCATCACTTACCTCCTGTTCTTGATTGGGAAGCCGCGCCAGGACGAAGTCCAGCATCTCGGCGAAGCGGCCGGGCAGGTCCTCCTCCAGCCAGTCGGCCAACCGGGTCACCGAGTCGATGAGGGCGCTGGCCTTGCGCCACTCCTCCGTGCCCTCCGCGATGATGTCGTCATCCCAGGGGTCGGAGAAGCCGTCGTAATTGCCGTCCTCGTAGTTGTGATCGAGGAAGAAGTTGCCCGTTTCGGCCATGACCCAGGAGCAGGCTTGCGCCGCCCCCTCGAAGCCGCTCTCCTTGAGCGCCTCGGTGAGGTCGTCCAGGGGTATGCCGCCCTGGGGAATCCTCTCCAATGTCTCCTGCGGGATGCGTTCGGCGGCCGACTCCAGCCAGGCCACGCGCAGCCCGTCTGGGCCGTCGTAGATTGAATCGGCGGGCTTGGCCAGGAGCACGAGGGCCGAGAGGCCCTCGCGGTAGCCGTCCCACATCTCGTGGAGGCCGTCGTAGCCGAAGCCCATCAGGTCGAAGGGGATGCCCTGCCTCAGCCAGGTCCAGGGCGGTTCGTCCCCCTCGTCCATGAAGAACTCGAAGAACGGAGCGTAGAGGGGGAAGTGCCGCTCCCCGAAGAGCTGGCCGAAGCGCTCCACCCTCCTGCGTATGTCTGGGGCCGCCAGCGCCGCCTCCGCCTCCGCCTCCTGGGGAAAGAGGCGGCGCACCAGCCCCACGAACCAGGCGTAGTCGTCTGCGTACCCGACCAGCGTCACCAACTCCCGCAGCGACGGCGGACGCCGCAGGAGCAGGTTCGCGAGGCCGCTCAGTTTCGCCGGGGCCGCAGCTGCCATTGCAGCGCCTCCAGCAGCCGCCCCGTGGAAGCGGCGTAGTCCTGGGCCTGGGCGCAGGCCGACTCCACGTCTGACTGCCTTGCGGCCGCGGCCTCCAGGTCGAAGGAGCCGTCGGGCCGTGTGAGCTCCGCCGTGAGCTCAAGGATTCTCAGGTCCGCCGCCGGCGTAACCGCCAGCAGACCCGCAAAGGTGTGGTTGTCCATCGCACTCCCTCCTTACCGGGCGAAGGCGCCCTTGGTGCCCACCCGCCGCTGGAACTCGTAGATGGTGTCGTCGCCCCTACTAGTCTCCTTGACCGAGGCGTTGGCTATCTCCCCGTAGAAGTCGGAGAGGGTCGCCTTCACCTGGTCGACGCTCATCTCGGGGTCGGGGTCCGGGAACTCGCGGTCGTCGTATACGAATACTCTTGCCATCGTTCTTCTCCTTCTCATGCTCTATCTTGTTTCGTTGCCACCTGCGGGGAGGCCGCCGCTCCGTTGGCGGTGACCTCCCCGTGTTGCGGTCTAGCGTCCCGCGCCGACCGGCTCTTCCTCCCGCTCCTGTTCCACCGCCCACGCGAACAGGGACGCGCCGGCGGGCTGGGTCTTGCCGCTCCGACCCCTGGGCTTCACCGGCTCCCCGGCCATGAACTCGGCCCAGGAGAACAGCGACTGCGGCGGCTCCGGGGCCTCCTCCTGCCGGTCGTTGCCCGGGACGAGCTCGACCGTCGTCCCGAACAAGTCGTCGTGGTGGCCGTTGCCCCCGTATCCAGTACGGGGCAGGCCGTTACCGTTAACATCGACGGCCTCCGGCTCGACCCCGTGACCAGCACTGGGCAGGCTCTCGACGGCCTTCCAGCCGTCGTCCACCAGGTACTCCTCGGCGCTGGCCTCGGCGTCCCTGGCCTGGGCGAACGCCGCCTCCACCGAATCTTGGTCATCGTCCTCTCCGCTGACGATCCTGCGGGCCAGGGCCATCATCAGGTCGTCCCCGTCGTCTCCGTAGGCCGCCAGCCCGTCCTCCGGCAGTTCCCCCTCGACTGCCAGCGAGCTCTGCAGCTTCTTCGCCACCAGCTTCAGCGCGTCGGCCTGCAGGGTGTTCCGGTAGGCCATGAACACCACCTTCACCGGGCGGGTCTGTCCGATGCGCCACGACCGCCGCGACGCCTGCCGCATGACGTACACGCTGTAGTCGCACTCCGTTCTGCAATCGACATGACATCCTCAGTCGGGATGGCCAGGGTCAGGTTGACCTTGTTGTGCCGGTCTATGGTCGCCCCGTCCAGAAGTAGCTCAAGCACCTCCCTGCGCCCCTTGTCCGACAGGCTGTCCAGCTTGTCCCCAGCCCGGCGCGCCCACTCGAAGATGCGCTCTGCCAACGCCCGCTTGTCCGCGTGCTCCATTTCCCTGGCGCGATGGCCGTCCAGGGTGGCCCGGAGCGTCTCCAGACGCTCGGTGATGAACCTGCGCTGGTGGTCCAACTGCTTCTCGGTGATCTTCCCCGACACGAAGATCCTGATGGCCCGGTCCTCCTCCATCTGGACCTTTTGCAGGTCCCGCTCTGCTTTGGCTATCTCGTCGGCCAAGCCTCCGTCCTCCGCCTCGGCGTCCAGGGCCTCGATGCTGGCGACGATCAGGTCCGGGTTCTCCATCACCTTCTTGACCTCGCTCCAGACCACCGCCTCAAGCCGCTCCGCCCTGATATGGGAGTGCTCCCGGCATTTCTGGCCCTGGGTCATCATTCCGTAGCACATGTAGTAGCGGCGTGGAGGGTCCAGCGCAATCCTGTAGACCTTGCCGCCGCGCGTGGTGGTCTGGCGTCTGTTGGCCCGGCAGCCCATGAGGAGACCGCACTCGGCACACCTGACCAGGTGCTGCAAGAGGTAGAAGATCTTGGTGTTGCGGCCCGACCGGGTCAGCCGGCGCTTCTTGGCCTCCTGCGCCTGCTCCCATATCTCATCGTCCACGATCGGCGGGAAGGGAACCCCGACCCACTCGTCCTCCGGCCGGTGGTATCTCTTCATCCCGTGCTCGGTGGCGACGTGGCGGCGCTTGCCGAACCACCAGGTGCCGCGGTATGCCTCGTGCCTCAGAATGCGGGTCACGGTGCCGTCCAACCACTTTCCGACGGCCCTCGGGGTGGGGACGCCCTCGGCGGTCAACTGCTTGGCAATGGCGGGAGCTCCCATGTCTTCGCGGACGCACATGTGGAAGACGCGGCGGACGACCTCGGCCTCGGACTCCTCCACCACCGGCCTGCGGCCCTCTCCGAGGCGGTAGCCGAAGGGGACGTTGTTGACGGGGATGCGTCCCTGCTTGGCCGAGCCGCGCTTGCCCATCGAGGCCCTCTCCCTGAAGTTGTCCAGCTCAATCTTTCCGATGGCCGCCATGAGGCCGAAGGTCTTCATGTCGATGGCGTCCAAGACGGCCTCCAGATCTATCTGGTACGCCTCGATGACCTCCATGAGGACGGCGGCGGGGTACATGCCCCGGCTGAGGCGGTCCGACTTCCAGCAGACGATGGTGTCGAATCGTCCCTTCCTGGCGTCTGCGAGCATCCGCTGGAACTCGGGGCGGTTCTTCGACCATCCCCGTCCCACCTCCTGGTAGCGCGCGGCGATGGTCAGCCCTCTGCGCTCGCAGTGGGCCTCCATGTCGCTTATCTGCTCCGATATGGAGGTCTTCTCCTCCGTGTCCTGGCTCTTGTCCGAGACGCGGGCGTAGATGGCCGCCCGTTTCGTTCCCGTCTTTCTATCGGTCGTTCTCGCCATGATTTCCTCCTCTCGAATCTCCTGAAACAAAAAAAGACCCGCCTCCTGTCGGAGCGGGTCTGCGAGTAGTACAATTACTTCGCATCACCTGTCCAACCAGGTGGCGCCACGGCCCGGGATGTTTACAGCATCGCCGGGCCAACTTCTACCCACCATTTTACCGCGTTGAACAGGGTGGCGTCAAAGCGCGTCCGGGCGCTGCTCCATCGCCTGCCTCGTCCGGTCAAGCTCCGCCGCCAGGAACGTCTCGTCGGGCAGGGCGATCCGGTACTCCGCGGCCAGCACGTTGTTCGACAACCCCTCAAGGGCGTATCGGGCGAGGGACTCGTCCTTCTCCGAGCAGAGGATCAGGCCGACGGGCGGGTTCTCGCCCTCGCGCATCCAGTGTTCCCGCGCATAGTTCAGGTAGAAGTGCATCTGTCCGGCGTCGGCGTGGGTGAAGCCGCCGACCTTCAGGTCGATGACCACGAGGCATCTCAGGCTCCGGTGGTAGAACAGCAGGTCCATCCTGTACCACCTGTTGCCGACGCGCAGCCGCCTCTGCCTGCCCATGAAGCAGAAATCGTCTCCCAGCTCCATGAGGAAGGTCTCCAGGTGGCGGATGAGCGCCTCTTCGAGGTCGCTCTCGGAGTACTCGTCCCTGAGGTCGAGGAACTCCAGGACGAAGGGGTCCTTGATCTGCTCGCCGGGGAGGGCGATGTCCTCTGGACGCTTCCTCTGCCCGCCCGTCAGCATGGCGGCCCTGTTCTTCGAGAGGGCGGTTCGCTCGTAGAATTGCGAGCCGATCTGCCGGTCGAGCTGGCGGACCGACCATCCGCCTCTCAGCGCCTCGGTCTCGTAGAAGTCGCGGGCGCTCTCGTTCCTGACGGACAGGAGGCGCACATAGGCGGACCAGGGCAGCGGGAAGGCCGCGAAAAGGTCGTCGAAGCCCACCTCGGCGGATGGGCTGTCGAATTCTCCAGACGGCGTCTGGAGAATCTGTCGTCCGTGGGGTGGAGCCGATCTTCCAGACAGTGTCTGGAGAATCTTCTCGGGCGGATATGAGAGGTAGAAGAGGCGCATGTTGTAGATGTTCTGAAGGGAGAAACCGCGTCCGAACCGCCCGGTCAGGTCCTCGGCCAGCCTTTCGATCAGCGCCGCTCCGTACTCGGCCCTGTCTTCTCCCGACTGCTCGAACTCGACGATGCGGCGCCCGACCAGCCAGTAGGCGGCGGTCATGGCGGCGTTCACCGAGCGGGCGGCCGACTCCCTGGCCGCGTCGATGATCTTCGACACGTCTCCGAAGACGGACCTGTACGGAGCGTCCAGCGCGCCGGTCGTCGCCGTCTTCCTCACGATTCGCCGCTCCTCTCTATCCGGCATATCGCTCGCCTGTCGGCGGCCCCGCTCAGACTCCACAGTGTCCCTCGCACTCGTTGCCGAACCCGTCTCGCTCTCCGTCCGTTCCCATCTCAGCCTCGTCAATCGCCACAGCCTGGGCCAGGGGCATTCGCAGCGAGTGAAGATAAGGCTCCTTGGCGAATGCCAGCCCGCCCCGCATGTTCGCGTCAATCTGAACCGCCTCGGCGAACAGCTCCGGCCACCGGCGCTTGGTCTCCACCCACCTGTGGCGGGACTGGAAGGGGCAGGCGACGCAGGCCGAGCGTTCCAGGGGCCTGTCGTAGCGGGCGGCCCACCAGTCGGCGCAGTCGCTTCGGGACAGGCCCGCTTCGATGAGCGGGTAGCGGTTCGTCATCCAGCGGTCGCGGGAAGTCTTCATGCGTATGGCCTCGTCGGTGGAGATGCCCAGCCACAGCTCGACGGTGGTTCCGGCGGGGACGCGCTGCCGGGGCCGCAACCCCAGCATCTCCCGTATCCTTCGGCGGATGGGCCTGATCTTGTAGTTGTCGGTGCACTGGCGTCTGCCGATGCCGTCGCCCTCTCCGTCGCGCCCCTTGAGGTAGACGGGAATGTCCACGTATCTGTGGGAGCCGGAGTGGTTGGTGAGGGCCTTCACGTCCTCGCGGAGGCTGCGTCCGTTGTTCACGACGTACAGGGGGAAGCTCAGGCGGTCTTTGAGCCACGCCAGATGCTCGTAGATGCTGGGCGGCTCCCAACGGGTGTCGGCGAAGATGGCGGAGTCGGGGATGCGGTCGAACGCCCCCTTGCTCGCCATTAGCGCCATGACGGTGGACTGGACGCCCCCGCCGAGGCTGATGACGGTCAGCGTGGGGGAAGACATCAGCGTTCCTCCTCGCCGCCGTCGTGCGGCGACGGGTCCGCGCCGGGCGGAGGCGGGTCGTCCTCGGCCAGCTCGGCCAGGATGGTGAAGAGGCGGCGGAGCCGCGCCTGGGCGTCGGGCGCGGGCCTGACGTCGATGCCGACCACCCGTATCTCCGGGCCGTCTCTCGCGGGCCTCTTGCGTGCTTTCCTTCTCGTGTCGTCTTCCATATCGCCTGGTCTGGTGATTGGGCCGCCGGCGCGGACGGACCGGGATGACGCCGACGGCACGGTGTGTTGGTTCTAGCTCTCCGTCTCCTCGTCCCAGAAGGTCATCTGGTGGCTCTCGCCCACGAGGATCTCCAGGCCGCCGTGGATGCCGCGCGCGAAGCGGACGAGGGAGTGGTAGGCTCCCCCGGAGGGCTTGACGCCCTCCTTGCGCCACCGGCGCACCTGCTTACTGTCGGCGCCGATGGCCTGGGAGAAAGCGCTCCAGGTGAGGCCGCTGGCCTCCTTGAGCCGGATGAGGCGGTCGGCGAAGTCCTCCGGCAGCTCGCCGCTCTGGTACGGAAGCACGCGGCCTCCGAGGCGGCTCCTGTCGTTACGCCGGTCGAAATGGGGTTCGGCGTTGCGGAGCGACATCACTCACCTCCGATCCGGCCGGGGGGCACGACGCCCCCCCTGCGCCACCGGCGCACCAGCCTGCGGTCCACGTCGATGGTCCGGGCCAGGGCGCTCCAGGTGAGGCCGCTGGCCTCCCTGAACCGGCGGAGGCGGTCCTCGAGGTTCTGCGGCAGCGCGCCGCTCGGGTCGATCTGCCCGTCGAAACGGGGTTCAGAGTTTCGGTTCTTCATCTCTTACCTCCAATCTAAAAAGTTGGTGAAACTCGTTCAGACCGAGGGCCTTGAGCATCCGCCTGCGGATGCGTCCCGAGGGCGCGCGCCCTTCGTTGACCAGCTTTGAGATGTATCCGGGGCTGACCCCCATCTCCCTGGCGAGCCAGTTCTGGGAGCGGTTGAGCAGGGCCAGCCGCCTCCAGACGGCCGCCGAGTCGAGCCGGACGACGGTCCGTCCTCGACGCCTCCGGGGGCCTTTCGGTCTGTCGGTATGGTTAGACATGGCTCTCTCCCATCGGGAGGGGAGCGGCGCAGAGGCTCACGCTCCCCTCGGCTTCAGTCGCTGTTCATCTGCCCAGGGGCAGGTGGGCCGGCTCCCAGTCTCCGGGGGTTCGCCAGGCGCGTCCCAGCGGCCCCAGGGCGTCGATTGCCTCTCCGTGGGAGACCCACAGGGGGACCGTCACGCCGGTTCGCGCCGTCTCCCTCCGGGCCACTTCCAGGAAGTGGGTGGCGGCGATGTCGTCGTCGAAGACGACCAGGACGGCGGGCTGCGTTCCGTGGTCGTCGGTGGGCCGGTGCGACGAGTAGTAGCGCAGGTAGGGGGCGAGGCGCTCCGACATGGTTGAGGGCCGCACGGCGCGCCGCTCCCACTCCAGGAAGAAGGGCCAGGTCACGGGGCCTCGCCGCAGGACGCCGAAGGCGTCGGGGCTGACGGAGCGCAGGGTGTCGCCGTGGCGGAAGCGCCGGGAGGCCCGGTGGGGCGGGTCGAGCTGCGTCGTTTCCCATCCCAGGGTCTGGGACTGGCGGGCCAGCGCGGCCATGAAGCCGTGGACGGCGGCGGTGTGCTCGACGTTCCTGAGAAGCTGCCTGCTCCTGCCGCCCGTCACGTTGCGCCAGTCGTAGGGGCCTTCGGGGTCGATGGGCGTGGCGCTCCAACGCTTGCGGGCCACTCCCACGGAGGCGCGGTCCCTGCGGGCCACCATCGCCAGCCCCCGGTCGGTGAGGACCAGGCGGCCTCCGGCGGCGCGGGTCACGAGGCCGAAGGCTTCCAGGGGGTTCGTGAGCCGGGAGGCCCGGGTTTCCGAGAGGCCCATCAGTCCGGCCATGTCCCTCTGCAATATCCAGGGCCAGTCGGCCAGCATGTCGAGGGCGCGCTTCTCGGCGGGTTTGAGGATGGCGGGCAGCGCGTGGTCGGCGTCCGGGGCGACGTCGCCGGGGACGGTCGCACGCGAGAGGGGCCGCTCCCACGGAAGCTCGCCTCCGGGACGCATCCTCCCGAGCTCTCGGCGCAGGTCCAGGGCGGCGTTGCCGGAGGTCGGACGCCACACGGGGTCGTCGGCCCCGGCCAGCACGGCGTCGCGCTCCAGGGCGAGGATCGCGGGCGCGGAGGTGCGCGCCAGCACTCTGCGGGAGTGCCTGAGCCTCACCTCGTCGGACGTTAGGACCAGGACGGCGCCGGGGAGCGGTCCCTCGCCGAGCCGCCACAGGCGCTTGGAGAAGGCCGATCGGTCGGCGGTCAGGCCCTGCCTGACGATCCCGACGGTCCTCCCGCCGGGGAGCATGACGGCGGCGTCCAGGGGTCCGGCCCGGTACAGCCGCAGGCGCACGGGGCGGGCGGCGGCGTTGGCGACGTTGGACGCCAGCCGGTATATGACTGCCAGGGCGTCGAGCCGCTCCATCAGGATGCGTCGCCACTGGGCCGAGACGGGGCGCGAGCGCAGCAGGCCGTCCACGGCGGCGTTCTCGTCCCCGGCCAGCCGCCGCAGGCCGCCGGGGGTGAGGAAGTAGCGCCGGGTCGGGGGCGTGAGCTCCGCCGCGTGGGGGATGGAGGCGGCGAAGCCGCCCTCCTCCAGCCTGCGGACCGCCTCGTAGACGGCGGCCCTCGACCAGCCGGAGACGCAGACCATCTCCAGCCTGTCCAGCAGGGGCGTCCACGCCAGCCTGCCGAGCAGCTCTCCCTCGCACCCGCCGGGCCTCATTCGCCGGCCTCCCTCGTCCTGCGGCGCTTGCCGGGCTGACTCCTCCGCTCCGGTTTCCCGCCGGGGCGGCTCTCATTCTTCGGCGTGGGCTCTGCGCCCCTCTTCAGCTCCTCGAGGCCCAGCCGGAACTCCTCCACCTTCTTCAGGTCCTCGGCGGCGGCGTGGGCCGCCTGCCGGGCCGTCAGGGTGTACCCGGCGGTCGCCCCACGGATGCGGGCGGCGACGGACGGGTCTCCCTCCTCCGGCTTTCTGACCATCATCGAGAAGGCGGGCATCCGCTCGATGCCCACGGTGGAGCGGACGTAGCAGTGGTGGACCGGCAGCGACACGATATCCTCCTCGGTCACCCGGTCCTTGCCCAGCTCCCACACCAGGTGACGGGCGTCGGACCCGGCAACCTGGAACACGGCCAGGCAGCCCACGTTGGCGAGCAGGGTGTCCCGCATGGTGCGGGAGAGATCGTCCAGCTTCGCCAGGCTCTGGGTCGCCAGGATGAAAGAAGCGCCGAACTTGCCCAGCTCGGACAACATGCTCTCGTAGTCCACGCCGGGCATCGACTGCATCTCGTCGACGACAACCAGCGCGCCGCGCCGCTCCCGGAGGGCCGTGCCTCCCTGTTCCCGTATGACCGAATCGACCAGGTTGAGGAGGGACGCGCCCACCAGGGCGGCCACGTCCCTGCCCACCGTTCCCTGGGACGTGGAGACCAGCAGGATTCCGCCGTCGAGGATGGTCTCCCGCAGGTCGATGGTGGAGCGGCGCTGGCCCAGGATGGCCCGCGCCCGCTTGGAGGATGCGTAGTAGGAGAGGCGGGTCTGCACGGGGGCCAGGGCCTCGGCGCGGTACTGGCGGTGCCAGCTGCCGAAGTCCCTGGTCCACCACTCCAACAGGTAGGGGTCGGAGACCTTGGCGAGGACGGCGTTCCGGTACGGGTCGTTGGACAGCAGCCGCAGCCCGTCCAGGATGGTGTGCTGCTCGTCGGCGTCGGTCGTGGGGTGCTCGTTGGCCTCGTGGAGGGTCTTGACGGTCTGCTCCAGGATGGACTGCATCCTCGGCCCCCACTGCTCCCACAGCCCCCTGGCGACGCGCACCACCGAGTCGGCGGTGCGGTCCCGGTCGGCGAAGATGCGGGTGTCCAGCAGGTTGATGCCGGGCGCCCTCGTGTGGTCCGACAGGTCGATGAGCCGCACCCGGTCTACGAGGGACTCCGGCACGTGCTCCAACAGTCCCGCCACGAGGTCTGTGTGGGGGTCTATGACGATGATGGCGTCGCTGTCCCTGCCCTCGGCCTTCTCCTTCATCTTGTGGGCGACGAGGTGGTGCATGAGGGTGGACTTGCCCATGCGGGTGCGGGCCACGTAGAGGTGGTGGCGGCGGAGCAGGTCCTCGGGGAAGCGGATGGGCATGGGCTTGCCCGCCGTGGTGTCTCCCACCAGCGCACCTCCCCTGACGCCCCTGGCCGACGGCGTCAGCCCCCTTGCGCCGGAGCGCTCCACCAGGGGCGTCTCGTCTCCCGCTCCGGGCGGGTGCCAAAGGGCCGCCGCCTCGCGGACCCCCAGGACGCTGCGCCTCCCGAACAGGCCGGGGCCTGCGGGGTGCATCATCTCCGGGTCGGGGACGACCGGCTTCACCTTCCCCACCTTGAACCGCGCCCCGGCGGGGTTGTCGAAGTGGCGGTAGGCGAGGGCCACCGGCTCAAGCAGCTCGGCGGCCCTCTGCGCCCCCGTGTCGGCGGGCAGGACGGCGACGACCTGAAGCTCGGCGTCGAAGGCGATCCGGGAGACTTTTTCGCGTATCAGCAGCGGGTCTTCCACCCGCTTGCGGGCCTTCTTCCAGCGGTGCCAGGCCCAACCGCCTGCGAGCAGGCCCAGGGCCGCGCCGACGCCGAGAAGCGCCGCCTTCCATATCTCCCCGTCCTGCACCCACAGGTAGCCCTTCAGGGCCGCCAGCGCCCCGATGCCCAGCACGGCCATCGTCACGCCGTCCAGTTGCAGGGGCTTGGTCTGGTAGGTGTAGGCGGGCTCCCTCGGCTCCATGCCGGGACGCTTGTGGGCCTTGTCCATGTGAGGCTGCGACCAGTCGGGGCCGAGGGAGCGCAGCATCAGCCGCGCCACGGTCCTCTCACCGGGCCGAAGTGCCGTCAGAGCGCCCAGAAGGGCGATGAGGGGGTCCGAGCCGGGGTCGAGCAGGTCGTCGTCCCTGAACACTCTCAGGGGCACGTACTCGGGGCCGTCGGCCCGGAGGGTCATCGACCACGCCTGCTCTCCGTCGCGGAGCCACAGGGGGTCCTCGCCGGGGTGTATCTCCTGGATGCGGGCCTGGGGATAGTGGGCGGCGATCTGGCCGCGCACCACCCGGTCGTCGAGGCAGCGGGCCATGAGCGTCACGCCGTCGGCGGTCCCGGCGAGCTCCAGGGAGAAGGGTTCCGGCACCGCTATGGACTGGAGAAGGTTCTCCACGCCCAGCAGGGTGCGCTCTCCCGTCCTGGGCGGCGTCACCGCCAGCAGGACGGGGGTCTTCTCTCCGCTGTCGTCTCCAAACAGAAGTTCCTTCGGGTTCAGTTTCATGGGGGGATGCCTTCCTTTCTTTGCTTCGGTGGTGTCGTGTTGCGCCCGTTCCGTATCTCTATCGGTCTCTTGTTGCGTTCTTGCCTGTCCTACCTGTGACTGCCCGGCCGCCACTCGATGACCGCCGTCTCCTCCGGCGTCGCCTCGATGCGGACGGGGAAGCGGTTGCCCCGCGCCAGGAGCAGGCCGTCCCCGCGCGGGCAGGACAGCAGCCAGCGTTGGAGGTCTTCGGGCAGGTCGAAGGCGTCGCCCACCGTGCTGATGGCGGCGGCGTCCTGCTGGAGAAGCAGCTTGAAGGCGGCGTTCTGGAGGAGCGCCCTTCCCGAATGTCCGGTGATGGTCCTCGACGTGTCCTCGGAGAGGAGGTCCTGGACGTCCTGGGTGATGAACTGGAGTCCCAGCCGGTGCTTGCGCGCCCGCTTCGCCATGCTGACCATGAAGGCCGCGCCCTCGGGGTGCTGCATGATCGACCACACCTCGTCGACGACAAGAAGCCTCGGCTTGGGGTCCTGGGCGGCGGCGGCCCACACCGTCTCGGTGCAGACCATCGCGGCGGCGGGCCGGAGCTCCGGTTCGAGCAACCGCAGATCGAAGACCGTCACCAACGCCTCGCTGCCGAGCAGGTCGTCGCCCTCGTCGGAGAGCAGGTGACGCAGGCTGCCGGTGGCGAAGGGCCTGAGCAGCCTTGCGAGAGCGGGGTCGCCCGCCTCGTCCTCCTGAAGGTACTTGTAGAAATCTCTGAAGCCGGTGCGCTCCCTGGGCTTGGCGTAGTAGCCCGCCAGGGCGTGGTCGAGGGAGGCCCTGCGCTCCGCGCCGAGACTCTCGCCCACCATCACCTCGATCAACCGTCTCAGGCTGCCGATGCGTTGCAGCATCTCCTCGGAGTCGCCCCGCTCGATGACAAAGGGGTTCATGCCCTCCCCCGGCACGCCGGGGGACAGCACCCTTCCGCCTGCGGCGCGGGCCATGTCCGCGTACTCGCCCTCCGGGTCGATGACGTAGGCGGTGATGCCCCTGGTCAAGCCCCTGAGCACGCCCAGCTTGGTGGCAAATGACTTGCCGCTTCCCGACCGTGCGAGGACGGCGGTGTTGGCGTTCAGGTGCGTGCCGTCCCAGGGGTCGTAGACCACCGGCGAGCAGGCCCTCATGTCGATGCCGTAGAGGGTCCCGGAGCGGGTGTCCAGGTCGGGCGGCGAGAAGGGGAAGAGCCGGGCGATGCTGGACGTGTCCAGGCTGCGCCAATCGGCCACGGCGTTCAGAGCCAGGGGGAGCGTGGACAAGAGACCTTCGCGCTGCCGGAAGGCCAGGGCGTCCAGCTTGCCCAGGGTCGCGCCGAAGTGGGCCTTCGCCCGCTGGGTCATCTCCTTGAGCGCAGCCTCGTCCCTCGCGTGCAGCGTCACGGACAGCGATGCGTGGAAGAGCCTCTCCCTGCCCCTCTGCACCTCGTCCCTGAGCCGGGTAATGTCCTCCAGGGCGATCTCCGCCTCCGGGGACATGGTGCGTCCCCGCTTGAAGGACAGGGACTGGGCCGACTCGAATCTGACCTTCTGCCACTCAAGGGTCCTCGCCGCCTGCTCAGCGGGTATGGGGCCGACGTGGACGGAGAGGTCCATCGGCGCGCCCGCCGCCATGAGTCCTTGCAGGAAGCCGGGGGCCAGCGAGCGGGGCCACTTGCCCAGGTGCAGGGAGCGGACCAGCCGGTCTCCGACGCGCATGTCTCTGCGGTTGATCTCCACCTCGACCGGCGTCTCCTCGTCGAACTCCGAGGGCGAGCCGCCGAGGGTTGCGGCCACCAGGAACATGCGAAGCTGGCGGCCCTTCAGGGCGTGGACGGACAGCCCGGCCCGTGAAAGCAGCCCGCGCAGGTCGTCGATGCGGGCCGCCTCGCACACGGCGTAGAAGCGCCGGTCGAGGATGCCGTCGCGGGCCTCCAGGTCGGTGAGCAGACGCCCGAGGGACTCTGCCGCCGCTCTGGTCTGCGGGGGAAGGTCCTCCGGCTGGGCCTGTTGCAGCTTCTCTCTCATCCCTGCCAAACGCGGCGGGTGCTGCCTGATGAGCAGCTGAGCCGGGAAGTCCAGGGCGTTGAGCGCCCCGGCGAAGGCCCCCAGCTTCGGCTCGTCGATCTCCAGCCCCATCACCTCGCAGACGCCGAGCTTCACCCCGTCCAGTCGCACCGGACCGTCGTCGTCCAGGTGCGACAGCATGAAGAACAGGGGTAGCTCGGGCGGGAGCTTGGGTTCGGCAGGGTTGACCTCCCCTGCGGGCGTCTCCTGCGGAGTGGCGGCCTCCCTCGTTGCGGTCTCCGTTCCTCGCTTAGTGATTCGTTCAAGCAGCTTCTTCAATTCGTTTTGCTCCCTTGTATCTAGGGTGTTGGGAAGGATGGGATGACGCCGTGGCTCAGCAGGGCGGCGACGCCCTTGGCCGACAGCACCAGGACGAGGCCGACCACCGCCATGACGACGGCGGCCTTTGCCCTGCCCCCGCCGCGCTCCTCGCCGCCCTCGGCCATCAGGATGAAACCGGCCCAGACGATGGCGAAGACAGCGAGGCCGGAGCCCGCGTAGGCCATCGCCGTGAGCACGCGGTCGAAGGCGGCAAGCATCGCTTCCTTCTCTGCCGGGGCCGCGCCGGTGGTAGCCAGCGCGACCCCGGCCAGAAGGGTTGCCGTCAGCCCGTGCCTCACCAGGGCCACTCCCATCCCAGCGCCTCGAACCAGCCGCGCAGCCCGTCCGCGGGCTCCTGTTCGGCTGGCGGGTCTTCCGGCTCGGGCTCCGGCAGGACCAGGACGGCGAAGGGGTCGTCGGAGCCGATTGCGACCGCAAGGCTCAGGGACTCCTCGCGGTTGCCGGTGACCGGCTCCCGCTCCAACGTCTCGGCCTTGACGTGCTCCTTGTGCAGGACGTCCACCGTCACCTCCCTGGCGATGGTGGCGCTGGGGACGTAGGCGTAGGCCGTCGCAGTGGCGGACGACGTCGTGGCGGCGGATGACTCGGTGCCGTCGTCGCAGGTGACCGTCACCGTCTCGCTGTCGTAGTCGCTGTCCCCCGGGCGATGGAGGTGCACGGTCCTGGTGACCTGCTCTACTCGCTCCGGGTGGTGGGTGAGCTGCGTCAACGGGGGGATTGGGATGCGGAGGCTCGCCTCAAGGACCACGTCCACGCTGACGGCGTGAATGGCCTCGCCCGCGGGTACGCCGAGCCGGAAGCTCGTCTCTCCGTTGGGGACGAAGGGGACGCTCTCATGGGACGCGCCGGTCGCGGCGGAGATCGTCCCCGTGATGGCCGTCACCCCGGCGTCCATGAGCGCGGTCTGGGTGACGCTCTCGTGCCCGGCCACCGTCTGAAGCTCGACCGGGTGCTCGATGCTCGTTACGCACTCGGACACGACGACTCCGCTGACCGCGCCTGGGGTCCAGCCCAGGGACGCAACTCTCACGTCGCAGAGCTCTCCCTCCAAGACTGGCAGGGGGAAGGGAAGCTGTGCTTCCTCGAAGGTCAGCGCCCCGGCCTGCCCCAGCGTGTCCTCCCAGGACACGGTGAAGGACGGCGCGGGTCCGTGGAGGGGGAGCGAGTAGTCGATGCGCTCCCCCTCGGCCAGGGTTGCCGAGCCCCAGAAGCGCAGCCACGTGCCGGTCGGCCCGCCGAAGGCCCGGACGCGGATGTCCAAGGGGGTGGCGGCCCGCAGGGTCACGGCGGCGCGGTCGCCGGAGACGGTGAGTCCCTCGACGAATATCCGGCGTCCCTCCACCGGCTCGGTCAGATCGAAGTCGATCTCGTCGCGCCAGGGCTCGTGGTCGTCGGCCAGGGCCGACTGCGGGACGGCCGCGACAGCAGCCATGAGGACGGCCAGGGCCACGACCGGAATCCAGCCCATGCGGGGCTTCCTGCGTCTGCTCTGCAAGGTCTCGGCTTTATGCCCTTGGCCGCGCCCGTTCCCGGCGTCCTTGTTCCTGCGCTTGCCGAACCAGCGCATCCGCCCGTTGCGGCGCTCCTTGTTCTTGCGGGTCTTCCCCTTCTTGCGCAGCCTTCCCAGGCCGCGTCCGGCGCGTTTCGCCATCAGGCTCAGCGGGCCGGGGCCGCTCCTCACCGGCTGCGCCGGCGCGGGCGGCGCGGCTCTCACCAGCTGGGACACCTGCCCGGCGTAGACCCGCGCCCCCAGCCGGTACTTCAGAAGGTCGGCGGCCACCAACGGCAGCCGCCGACCGCCTATCTTCCCCACGACCATGACGATGCCGACCAGTCCGAAGAGGACGGCAATCCCCATGCGCACCTCGGACGGGCCTACCGGGGCGTAGCGGTATGCGCCGTATGAGATGGCGCACACCGCCACCACCGCCACGATCTGCGGGAAGGTGAATCCCAGCAGCACCCGGTCCTCGGCCTGAACGTGAGTCGGTACCTCGTGTTCTCTCATGTGTCTCTCCTCCTCGCGTCGGGCTTAGCTGGTACCGCCGCCGGTGGTGGTGCTGTCGCCGCCGCCGGGGGCTTGCGGTTCGGGCAGCGCGTCGTCGATGTCGATTCCCGGGTCCACGACCGCGTTCATCACCAGCTCCACGACGCCGTAGGCGACCAGGGCCAGGACGATGCCAGCCAGGGCGGTCATCATTGCGCTCTTGCCGCGCTCCATCTGGTGGGGCGCTCCGCTGGCCGTCAGGTACAGGTATGCGCCGTAGATGAAGAATCCGACGCCCACCGCTCCCACGATCCCCAGAAGGATGCCCACCAGGTTCGATATGGTCTGTGTAAGCTCTTCCATTCGTTGTCTCCTTTCTGCTGCCGATGGCCCTCTTACGGCCCCGGCGTTCGTCTATTCATCTCCCCGCCTCGGTGACTCCCCTCTAGCTGCACATTGCTTCGCCTCCGTCGTGGTATTGGTCGGCGCTCTGTCGTTCGCGCCTGTGTGATTTCGTTGTCTCGGTCGGGCTACTCGCCGCTGCTCCTGGGCTCTCCGCCGCCGTCTCCCCCTGCCGATGGGGTGGCCATCGACGCTGCCGAGCTCAGGCCGGAGGCTGCCGCCGACACCCCCGCGCTGGCCGCAATCGCTCCCACCGCCATGCCTCCCGGCCCTCCTGCCGCCCCGCTCATCAGGCCGATGGTCTTCGCCGAGCGCATCATCGAAGCGGGCAGGTTCATGCCGAAATAGAGCATCGAGAGCCAGGAGTCGAAGGTCCCGGCGTTTCCCATCATTGAGGGCACCCGGGTCGCCATGTAGACGAAGGCTAGGGACATGAGCAGCTTCCAGATCAGGTCCTGCACCGGCTCGAAGGCGGCGACCGACGCGAACTCGTTGAGGAAGCCGATTCCCAGGGCCAGGGCGATGAGTTGCACCGCCTGCTGGAACACCGTCGTCATGAACAGCCTTAGCCAGTGGCGGCCCCAGCCCGCCGTGTGGGGCAGAATCCACAGCCCCAACGCGATTGGGGCAAGGGCCAGCAGGATGTCGATGAGGGCCAGGCGCAGCACCATCTGGACGATGACGTAGAGGACGAAGAAGCCGTAGACCAGGTAGAGCAGGGCCAGGAGCTGCGCCATGCCCACGCTCCCGGCCTGGACGGCTTTGAGGAAGGTGTCGAGGGGAGCCCTGAGCAGGTCTCCGGGGGTGACGTTGAGGGAGACGGCTATGAACCCCGACACGGCGTCGGCCACGTCGAGGACCAGGGCGCACCACCACAGGGACGACGCGGCGGCGACGAGTCCGAGCACCAGGCGGGGCACCATCTCCCGCCAGCCCGTCTGCTGGCGTCCAAGGTGCTCGGACACGATGAGACTGAGGCCCATCCAGCCGAGGATGACCACCAGGGCGCCGGTTGTTATGGCCCATACGACCATCCACGCCTGCTTCACCAGCTCGTGGGCGTAGGTGAGGTCCGCAGGGGTGCCGGTGAGGATGTCGCTCATCGGCTACCCACCCCCGCAGTTGTCGGCGTCCTCGCCGGACGCCCGCTCAACGACGCCGCAGAGGGTCCCGTGGACCCCCTCGATCACCCAGCCGGCGAAGGCCCTCGCCCACCGCGCCGGGTTGAGGGCGGACAGAATCTTGTCCCAGATGCGTCCGGGTTCGTGGATGGGGACGACGGCGTAGAAGTCGCCCCGCTTCCCGTCCTCGGCGACGGCCAGCATGACCAGCAGGTATGCACGGTCGCGGTCGAGGTCGGGGTGGTCGTCCAGGTCGGGGTACTCCCATGAGTACTCCCAGCCGTCGCTCCTCTTCTTCTCGCCGCCCTTGACCCGGTACATGGCGCTGATCCAGTCGCCCGTATCGGCGTCCCTGACCGCGTAGAAGAGGTCTGCGATCTCCCGGTCGAAGATGGGGCGGGCGACGAACTCGCCGCCCTTCTTGCGCTCCACGAAGTCCCGGTCGGCGTTGACGAGGGTCAGCTCGTCAGGCGGGGCCTGGGCCCGGGCGGTCCCGCTCGAAGGGACGGCCACGAGCGCCGCCAGGAGCAGCGCGGTTGCCAGGGGAATCAGCCGCCTGAACGACCGGAGTTTTGATTTCAGCGCCAAGATGTTCACCTCTCTGCGTTTTGCTGCGATGCGTTTGATTGCATCGCTCGGCAGAGAGTGTGAACAACCGGATCGCCCCGCATAACTACTTGGAGGCGTACCCACATGTGCGCTCCCGGAGGCGTACTCACATGTGCGTCCCTGGAGGTGTACTCACATGAGGGGTCTTCCAAGCCCTTATGCAGACGCCCCCATCCGTGATGTCATTGGGCTGTACAGAGAAATGAAGGCAGTTGGAAAAGTCCAAGTGGGGTCGTGGGCAAGCTGAAACTGGGGGAAATCACCCCCCTACAGGACGTAAACAGTGAACACTTCGACTTGCGGGTACGTTCCGGACTGCACTCGGGTAAGCCGAAGCTGGAAGTTGGGTTCTTCCAAGGTCTGGAGGCAGGACTGGACTTGGACTGGCCCCGTTGGAAACTTGGAGGCCTTGAGAGAGGAGGAGTGACCGATGAATACGGGAAAGCCGGTGTTCGAGAAGAGCAGGAGCGTCCAGGACATGCAGCACATGCGGCTGATGGCGCTGCTGAACGAGCTGGTGCGGGACAAGGGAGTGATGAAGGCGACGCAGCTGTTGGGGGTGGACTACAAGACCCTCACCGCCAGCATGGAGCGGGGCAGGCTGTCCAGGCGGATGCGCAGCGTGTTGGAGAAGGCGCTTCTGGAGGGGGAGGGCTCGCCGGCGGCCGAGCAGAGGGAGCGCAACGACAGCCTCGATGGGCGGGTGACGGAGGTCGAGGGCCGGGTGGACGCGCTGGGCAGGGACACGAGCAAGGGCCTCTCGGCGGTCCGGGGCGACGTGAAGGCGCTGGGGGACGAGCAGGCCCAGATGGGGCGGCGGCTGGCGCAGCTGGAGTCGGGCCGGGCCGCTCGGGACGGGGCCGCGCCGGGAGCTGGAGCGCAGGCGAAGCGGGGGTCCCCGGTCAGGCGGGAGTTTCCCGACCTGGTGACCATCGAGCCTGCCGACGACGACGCGGACGTGTTCGGGAACGCCTGGCCCCTCATCGTCGAGTG
Source organism: Dehalococcoidia bacterium (assembly GCA_965218945.1). Lineage (GTDB taxonomy): Bacteria > Chloroflexota > Dehalococcoidia > Lucifugimonadales > UBA2985 > DAOUJW01. The sequence goes on along the minus strand of OZ244718.1, from coordinate 26,622 downwards.
GCGGGAGTTGAAGGCCGCGCACCCCAACCGGGGCGGGGGCCTTGAGTGGCTGGCGACCCAGGAGCGGCTGTTGACGGTGGAGCTGGCTCTGCTCGAAGAGCACGGCATGACGCTGCCCCCGGAGACGTACCCGCTGCGGGGCTTCGAGCGGGACGAGCAGACCAGCTGGCGCAGGACCGCGCTCTACGACACGCGGAGAGCGCGGCGCAAGCGGGAGCTTCTGCGGCGTCTGACCCTCGGTCTGCTGTGGCGGTAGCCGGGCGGCGGGTTCGTTGTGAACTTTAGTGAACGATTTGGCGGCAATCTGCCGGGGGGGTCTTGCAGGCCCTCTTTTGCGGCGCCGGGAACGGCGACAATGACTGCACTGTTTGGCTTTTGACCAAGGTTTCCGACCATAGAAACCTGGGTGCGCGATCCCTGTTGCACGGGTCCGACTGGAGGATGATTCGCTCTCCCCCGGTTGCCCACGAGGGAATGCTGCTGAAGCGGAGTTGACGTTGGTCCTTCGCAGGCAGCACGGATCGAAACGACGGATTTGACGTAGCTCTCCGTCCTCGGTCCAGTCCGGCGGTTGGAGTGATAAGCCCTTCGCCCGCTGGACACCCGTTCAGCGATTGGAGTTGATCGCTCCTGCCGTTGGGAACCAGTCTGCCGGTTGGGGTTGATCGCTTCACTCGCTGGGCATTGGTCTGGCGAATCGGAGTTGATCGCTCCATTCGTTGGACTCAGGGCTGGCGTTGGGAGTCGATCGCTCTCGCCGCTGGACAACTGGGACGGAGCGCGCCTTGTGCTTCGTCCTCCACAAGTCGGTCGGAGTGCGTCTGTCGCTCCGCCGACTCCTCATGCCCGCGGCACGGCTGACACGCAGCCGGGCCGCAGCTTCGACATGCGCCGGTCTGCCGTTGAAAGCAGGCTGGCCGCTTCACGTCTCGCAGTTCTCCCACTGACGTTGTTCACCCTGGGCCGAGCTGCGTCTTCTGTCATGCGTCGGTCTGCGGCCACGTCGTGGGCCGGCCGCTTCACCTCTCGCAGCTTCCCCCAACTCTGACGCTACGCACCCTGGGCGAGCCGCGCCTTCTTCACCTGCGCCGTCCTGCGATGAAGTCGTAGGACGGTCGCTTCCCCCGTAGCAGCTCCCCGGCAGTCGATTTCCCGGCGAATCACCCTGGGCCGGGCTGCGTCTTCTCTCACTCCCACTCCGTCTCTCGCGTCCGGCATCCGACCGTGGGCGGAGTGCGTCCAGCGTCAACCCCATCACGAAGTACCCGCGCCACGGATGCCTGCACGGGTCAACAACTGAAAGGAGGCGTCTATGCACGTCAACGAGGTCCATCGCCGCTGACGGCGGGGCCTCCGGTTCTCACAACACATCCCCATTCACAAGGGTCGTCCTCGTTCGCCGGGGGCGGCCCTTCTTCTTTGCCCGCAAGCGGGCGCAGGCCAAAGGCAACACAACACAACAGAAGGAGGACGGACCGATGACGACGGCAACGATGGCAACCGGAACGAGGACGGCGGAGAGCGAGCTCAGGGCTGCGGCCAGGCGGCGCGGGCTCACCATGAAGGAACTCGCGGCCCTGATGGGCGTGGGCGCGAGTTACCTGTCGCGGATCGCCAACGGGGGCAGTCCGTGGACGCCCAAGATGCGGGAGAAGGTCGCGGCGGTCCTGGGAGAAGTCCCCGGCCAGGGCATCGTCTACCGCCAGGGCGGCGTCGTGACCGGCGAGAGCAGCTTCATCCGGGAGCGCGCCCGCACGTTGGGCATGACCATGAAGGACCTGGCCGATGAGGTGGGCGTCTCCTACAGCTACATGACCCAGGTTGCCCGTGGCCGCCAGAACATGGGCGTGAAGGTCCAGACCAGGGTCGAGTCGGCGTTGCACGGTCCGGCGAAGGTCGCGCCCGCCACGTGCGCCCACCGCCAAGGCGTCGTCGTGGCCGGGGAGAGCAGCTACATCCGGGAGCGGGCCAGGGAGCTGGGCATGAACCTGCGGGACCTGGCCGACCGCGTGGGCGTCTCCTACGGCTACATGTCAATGGTGGCACGGGGTCATAGCAACATGGGCGTGAAGGTCCAGGCCAGGGTCGCGTCGGCGCTGGAGGCCCCGGTGAAGATCGCTCCCGCGCAGCCCGCCAGCATCGACCGGGAGGCGATGTGGGACCGGATGGACGCTCACGGCTTCAGCCAGAACGAGACCGCCCGGCGAGCGGGCATCAGCTCCTCGTACCTCTCCCAGATCATGAACGGCAAGTCCTCCCCGTCGGCGGGCGTGCTGAAGGGGCTGCACGGTGTCCTGTTCCAGCCGACGAAGGCGGAGCGGGTCATGCCCGCCGAGGTGAAGGTGCTGGGCTGGCGGAAGGGCGAGCGGAGCGGGATGGTGGTGCACGGCGCGGGCGGGCCGGGGCGCCGCGGCAGGTCTGGAGGCCCCGCCGTCCGGGTCGGCGGCCACGTGCCCTGGGGCGCGAAGGCGGAGTTCGCCTACCGCGCGGGGTACGACGGTCATGGCCGGTTGTCGGTGACCCACGTCGTCGAGAGGGGCTACTCCGCCATGCTGAAGCAGCCGGAGATGGCCGCCGCCTAGCGAGGCACAGGCGACGGCCCGGCGTAGTACCGCCGGGCCGTTACTCAAGGGGGGAGGTTGTCGCCGTATCGACGACGGCCTCCCCCGGCTTCCCATGTGTGCGGGCTTTTTTTGTTGCCCGAAATCATCGGAGCAGGGCAGGCGGGGGCGCAAGCTCGACGCTCACGTGCGGGCGGCGGCGCGGCCGCGCCGCCGATTCAGCGCCCGGCCGCCTCCGTGCTCCACCTGCCCCTCGCGGGAGCAGCCCATCGCCATGCGCGCCGCGGCGTCGTCCGCGTACGCCGCCCTCGTTGCGTTTCAGCCCCTGCGGTGGCGGCCGCCTCACCGACGCGCGGCTTTCCTCCCAGGACTCTCGCACCCGGGCGGGACGTCTTTGGCGGGCTTCTCGCGCCGCGCTTCGTCCGGGAGGGTCCACGCGGTCAGCAGGTGGGCGAGTCCCAGTTCGTCGGCCAGGTCCAGCAGCGCCATCTGGTGCCGGAAATGGGGCCGCGCTCGGCCTCTATACCAACGCCATACGGTGTAGGGATAGGTCCCGAGACGGCGAGCGATCTCCGCCCACGGCAGCCCCGACTCCTCCTGGAGCAGCTCCAGTCGCTCCGGGAAGTCGGGAGGCACGACGTAGACTATTCTGCCGTGGTCAACTGGCTCTCTCGGCATTGTCCGGTCCTTCCGCAGGACGGCTGCAATCTCCCTCCAACCGCCGACGTCCGGGCCGGACGGTGTGCGGAGCGCAAGCGCCCGCAGTCGGTCCAACCCGGAGCCTTCGGGGAGGCCGCTGCCCTGCTTGCCCAAGGGCTGTGGCGGCCTCCCCAGCTTCACACATGTGTGCGGCCTTTTTCCGTTGCCCTCTACCGGCCCGGACCGCTGACGGTCGGCGCCAACTCGTCGGACAACTTTCTGCCGTCGCTCGTGCCGATGGCTCCCTCGCCTTCGCAGTCCTCGATACCTGCTACGGGGCCTCCTGGGTCTGGATGTGGAACCAGCGGGAACGCTCGCTCACCCCGGCCCCGCTGATGGCCTTGATCCGGTAGGTATAGTGAGTGTTGGCCTTTACCGTATCGTCGGTGTACGTGGTCGCCGCCGTGCCCGTGTCCGCCACCAGCTCATCGAAGTGGCCCGAGGGGTCGTCGTAGCGGAGGCGCCGCAGGATCACGTAGCCGGTGATGCTATCGTCGCCGGGGTCTTCCCAGGTGAGGGTCACCGAGTCGTGGGACGCCGTGGCGGACAAGCCCGTGGGCTTATCGGGTACGGGCGCTGCCGGAGTGTCGATGTGGAACCAGCGCGAGCGTTCACTCGTTCCGGCCCCGTTGATGGCCTTGATCCGGTAGGTGTAAGTGGTGCCGGCAGCCACCGTGTCGTCGGTGTAGGTGGTCGCCGCTGTGCCCGTGTCCGCCACCAGTTCACTGAAGTCGCCCCCGGTATTGTTCACGCGGACGCGCCGCAGGATCACGTAGCCGGTGATGGAGTCGTCGCCGGGGTCGTCCCACGTGAGGGTCACAGAGTCGTGCGACGCCGTGGCCGAGAGGCCGGTGGGTCTGGCGGGCGGCTCCGTAGGTTCCGCCGCCGACACCGCGCCCGTAGCCGCACTGGTCAGCGCCTCATTATTGCCCGCGTCGTCGGTGAAGCTCACCTGCACCTTGATGGCCTTGCCCTCGTCGGTGTTCGCCAGGGTGTGGGTGGCGTCCGTGGCGCCCTGAATCGCTGTGTCGTCGGCAAGCCACTGGTACTCGTACTGGACGTTGCTAAGCCCGTCGGCGTCGGCGATCCCCGACCTGTCCGCCGTCAGCGTCTCGCCCACCTGGGCCGTGCCACTGATCGTGGGAGCGCCGGTGGCTGGGTTGTTGGCAGCAGGCGCTGCCGCCACTGCGTCCGTGGCCTCACTGGTCAGAGTCTCATCATTGCCCGCGTCGTCGGTGAAGCTCACCTGCACCGTGATGGCCTTGCCCTCGTCGGTGTCCGCCAGGGTGTAGGTCGAGCCGGTAGCGCCCGCGATTGCAGCGTCGTCCGCAAGCCACTGGTATCTGTGGGTGGCGTTCGTTAGGCCGTCGGCGTCGGCGATTCCTGACTTGTCCGCCGACAGCGTCTCGCCCACCTGCGCCGTCCCGCTGATTGTGGGCGCTCCAGTCGCCGGACTGTTGTCCGTCGTGTCACCGTCTTCGGAGCACGGTTCGATCTCGTCGCCCTCCGCCACCTCCGGTACGGGCACGCCCTCCCAGTCCGATGCATTGGTCCCGTACAACTCCTCGATCTGCGACCACTCCGATGCTCCTGCACAGCTCATCGCTCGAACCCTCAGCCACGAGAGCCCATGCAGGTTGCTCACCACCGCGCTCGAACCGTGGAACGCGATGTCCACTCCCTCGGCGGGCAGGTCCAACCACTCCCCACCTTTGGCGTGGTAGTACTGGACCACGTACCAACCGGCGTCCTCAATGTCCTCCCAGTCCAGCCTCACCATGCCGTGATGCAGGGTCTCCGTGTTCGAAAGCACCGGCGTGCCCAGGACCACGGGGCATGGCTCGATCTCGTCGCCCTCCGCCACCTCGGGTACGGGCACTCCCTCCCAGTCCGATGCATTGGTCCCGTACAACTCCTCGATCTGCGACCACTCCGATTCTCCCGCACAGCTCATCGCTCGAACCCTCAGCCACGAGAGCCCATGCACGTTGCTCACCACCGCGCTCGAACCGTGGAACGCGATGTCCACTCCGGCGGCGGGCAGGTCCAGCCACTCCCCACCTTTGACATGGTAGTACTGGACTACATACCAACCGGCGTCCTCTACGTCCTCCCAGTCCAGCTGCACCATGCCGTGATGCAGGGTCTTCGTGTTCGACAGCACCGGCGTGCCCAGGTCCACCGCCAAGCCGGACGTGGGAGTGGCGCTCACCTCCTCGGAGGCCGGTCCGTATGGTCCGTAGCTGTTGCCGTTGCCGTTCTCGGCCTTTACCCGGAAGATGTACTTCACTCCATTGGCCAGGTCGGTCTTCGTATAGGTAGTCTCTCCCGATGGGCCCCAATGCCCCTTTTTGTAGTCCTTGCCGTCTATCCTCCACTCGATGCGGTATCTCGTCGCGGGCGCGTTGCCGTTGTCGGCTGGCGGCTCCCAGGACAGGGTGACCTCCTGGTCTCCGGCGGTGACGGTGAGGTTGCGCGGCGCTCCCGGCGGGCCGTCCCCAAACACCGGCTCCTCCAACACCGGCTCCGTGGGTGCGCTGGTCAGCGACTCCTCGTTGCCCGCGTCGTCGGTGAAGGTCACCCTTACCCTGATGGTCCTGCCCTCGTCGCTATCGGCCAGGGTGTATCTGTAGCCGGTGGCGCCGGCGATGTCCGCGTCGTCGGCAAGCCATTGGTAGTTGTAAGAAACGTTGGTCAGTCCGTTGGCGTCGGCGATGCCAGAGGTGTCCGCCGTCAGCGTCTCGCCCACCTGGACCGTGCCGATGATGGCCGGCGCGCCCGTGGCCGGGGCGTTCGCCGCGCCGTCCGGGCCGGCCACCATCGCCGACACCGTGGTCGTCAGCCGCCGCTGCGGCTCGCCCTTCGTGCAGATCGCCCCGGACTCCGCGCAGTCGCGGTCCGCCTCAAGCGTGACCGCCACGTCGCCGTCGCCGTCCGGCTCCAGCGTCATATCGAACAGGTCGCGGCGGTCGTCCACGGGCACCCCGTCCGTGATCCGACCGTTCGTCACCGCGAACGCTTCCTCGCGCAACGCCTGGAAGCTGATGCCGATGTCCTCGCTGAACGCCACCCGGAAGGTGAACGCGTCCTCGCCGTTATGCTCGCCCGGCATGCCCTCGAAGGACGCCGTCAGCGCCTCCTGCGGCTCGCTGTTGTGGATCGTGCCCATGGCCTCGCCGTCGCCGTCCCTGATCTTCGCGCCGTCCGGGTTCGACAGCGTAAGCGTGAACGTCTCGCCGTCGTCCGGCTCGGTGTCGTCCGTGATCGGCACCGTCACCGTCCGCTCCCTCTCCAGCGAATTGAACCTCAGCGTGCCGCCCGTCTCCGTGTAGTCCTCGCCCGCCCGCGCCGAGCCGTCGCGCGTCGCGTAGTCGACCGTCACGATGCCCAGCCCGTGCGGTTCCAGACGCACCGTGAACGTCATCTCGCCGTCGGCCTCGCGCGCCTCGGCGTCCGCCACCGACAGGTGCGCCGCCGCCGACTGCGATCCGTCCACCCTGTGGTTGCGCTGCGTGCCCTTCCCCTTGGAGGAAAGGAGCGCCTCCTGGCCCGCCGCGTTGCGGATGCTGTCGCCGAGCACCACCTCGATCGGGTTGCCGCGGATCGCGATGCCGCTGCGGTCGACGTCGACCTCCAGCACCAGGTACGCGAACACCAGCGTGTCCGCGCCGCTCCCCGACTCGTAGTCGGCCTCGCACACCGACTCGCACGGGTCGCCCACCTCGAGCGCGAACGTCGGGTCGCCCACCACCAGCACCGGCTGGTCGAAGGTCACCGCGATGCGGATGTTCTCGCCCTCGCCGTAGGTGTCCTTCCCGTTGCCGTCCCAGCTCAGCCGCGGCGTCGAGACCACCGCGATCCTCTCGATCACCGGCTGCGTCGACAGCCCCGGCATCAGGATCGTGCCCGTCGCCGCGCCGTCCGCCACCGTCGCCGCCGTGGCGGAGCTCAGCGTCAGTTTGAACAGTTCCGGGCCGTCCCCCGGCCCGTCCGCCGGCATCCGCACCGACACCGTCGCGCGCGTCTGCCCGGGCGGGATCTCCAGCACGCCCGACGTCCCCAGGTAGTCCTCGCCCGCGGTCGCCGTGCCGTCCGCCGTCGCGTAGTCCACCCGCACCGCGAACGCCACCGCCGGCTTCAGGCTCACCTCGAAGTCGAGCGTGCGGCCCTCGCCTCGCACCGCCACCGCGTCCGTCACCGACACCATCGCGCCGGACCCGCCTTCCTCGAAGAACGCCCGCCAGTCGAAGCGGTGGCCCGGCTCGGAGTGCTCGTGGGAATGGGTCACCTCGATCGGCAGCCCCAGCTCGTCGCCCCGCTCGCTGTAGTCGTCGCCCTGGGTGCACGAGGGTTTCAGGTCGAAGCACCGGTGAATGTGCACTACCCCGTCGTGCATCCTGACGTCGGGGCCGCCCGAGATTTGGGCATTCGGGTCCTCCTGCGCGTGGTGCACGTGCGTCCCGGGCCGGCGCTTGTGTTCGTTGGCCTCGTCGAGGTGCTCGTGGCCCTCGTGCGTGTGCTCGGGATACTGTTGCCTGGAATGCGAATGCGAGTGGGTGAACTCGGCGTGCGTGTGCACGCCAGCCCGCCGCCCGCCGTCCACCATGTGGCCGGACTGCTGGCCCGGCCCGTCGTGGGCCAGCTCCGCGTCGTCGCCCGCGCCGTTGCCGATGCCGCCGCCGTTCAGCTCCAGCGCGTCGTCGCCGATCTCGATGCCGTCGCCGTCGCTGTCGCCCGCCCGCACCACGTAGACGAACACCAGCACCTCGGTGCCGCCGCCCGAATCGTAATGGGCGTGGCGGGACGCGCTGCCCACCTCGATATCAAGCTCGGGATCGCCCGTGACCACGACCGGCTGGTCGAAGGTCACCTCGATGCGGATCTCCTCGTCCTCCCCGTAGGTGTCGCCGTCCAGCCCCGGACCCGAGGTCACCTCGACCGAGAGGATCCTGGGCGGGCCCGTCGGCGTGACCCGAACCGTCGCCGCGTCGCTCTTGCCGGCGCCCGCGTCCCGCGCGCGCAGCTCGAAGCTGTACTCAACCGCGTTGTCGAGCCCCGTCACCGTGTACCGGGTTGCGTTGGCCTCGCCCGGCCCGCTGTCGGGGATGTCCGTCCAGCTCCCGCCCGTCCGGTAGCGGTACTGGTGGCGCGTGAAGCCCGAATCCGCCGCCGGCGGGGTCCAGGTGAGAACCGCCTCCCGGTCGCCGGGCGTGGCGCTGAGGCCGGTCGGCGGCTCCAGCGACGCCTCCTCCGGCAGGATCTCCGCCGGCAGACCCGAGGCCGCCCGGGCGAAGATGTAGCCCACGTGGAACGCGGGCCGGGACGGCTGGGTGGAGAGATCGACGTCCACCGTCACCGCGTCCGTCGTTCCTTCCGTGCGGGTTACCGTCACCGCCGCGCTCTCGACCGAGCCCTTCGCCACCGTCAGCACCGTGACGTCGCCCGCGAGCGTCCCGTTCGCCGGCGTCACCGGAATGGCCACCGCGAACGGCGCCCCCGCGAGCACCTTCGCCCGTACCCGGTCCGTCCCAACCTTCTCCACCGTCACCGTGAGCAGCATGGGGTTGGTGGTGTTGTCGCTCAGATTGAGACTAGCCAGCGCCGTCAGGCCGGAGAACAGCCCGGCGGGGAGCGTTTCCAGATCGTTGTCGTTCAGCTCGAGGGTTCCCAGCGCCGACAGGCCGGAGAACACCCCGGCGTCGAGCGAACTCAGGTCGTTGTCGTTCAGTTTGAGGGTTATCAGCGCCGTCAGGCCGGAGAACAGCCCGGCGGGGAGCGTTTCCAGATCGTTCTCTTGCAGCTCGAGGGTTCCCAGCGCCGTCAGACCGGAGAACACCCCGGCGGGGAGAGAACTCAGACTGTTATCAGTCAGATTGAGGGTTGTCATCCCCGTCAGGCTGGCGAAGTCGCCCGCCTTGAGCGACGTGACCCCCTTGTTCTCGATGGACAGGCCACCGATCCCGGCCAGGTTCGCCACCGTCACCGCCTCGCACTCGGTGACGCCGGAGACCGCAGCCAGGATGCCGTCCTGCACCTGCTGCGTGCGGTCGCAGATGCCGGGCGTCGGCGTCACCGTGTTCGACTCCGCCGCCGTGCTGTTCGTGGTGCCCACCGCCGAGCGGAGCTCGAAGGTGTATACCGTCTCGTTGGTGAGGCCCGTCACCGTGTACCCGTCCTCGTTCGCCTCGCCCTCCGCGCTGTTGGGGATGTCGATCCAGCTGCCGTAGCTCCCGGTCCCCTCCTTCTGGCGGTACTGGTGTTTCGTCACGCCCGAACCCGACGCCGGCGCGGTCCACGCCAGCACGGCCTGCCCGTCGCCCGGCTTGGCGGTGAAATTCTGGGGGCCCCTGGTGTCCGGCAGGATCTCCGCCGGCAGGCCCGAAGTCGCCTTCACGAACTCGTAGCCCGAGTGATTCGTGGGCAGGGTCGGCTGGGTGGTCAGGTCGATGTCCACCGTCACCGCCGCCATCGTCCCGGACGTGCGGGTCACGGTGACCGCCGTGCCCTCCACCGAGCCCGCCGCCACGGCAAGCTTCGTGACGCCCGTCGGGAGCGAACCGTTCACCACCGTCGCCGTGAAGTTCACCGCGAACGGCGCCCCCGCCAGCACCTTCGCCCGCGCCTGGTCGGTCCCGAACTTCTCCACCGTCACGGTCAGCGCCAGCGTATCGCCGGAGTTGGGGTTGTCGAACAGCTGGAGCCGTGTCAGCCCCGTCAGGCCGGAGAGCAGGCCGTCGGGGAGCGAACTCAGATCGTTGTCGTCCAGATTGAGGCGTGTCAACGCCGCCAAGCCGGAGAACACCCCGGCGGGGAGCGAACTCAGGTCGTTGCGATCCAGTTCGAGGCGCTCCAGCGACGTCAGGCCGGAGAACACCCCGGCGTCGAGCGAACTCAATTCGTTTCCGCCCAGATAGAGAGTATCCAGCACCGTCAGGCCCGAGAACACCCCGGCCGGCAGGGCAGTCAGGTCGTTATCGGCCAGACTGATGTTTTCCAGCGTCGTCAGGTCGGTGAACAGCCCGGCGGGCAGGGCAGTCAGATCGTTAAGGCCCAGACTGATGTTTGTCAGCCCCGTCAGGCCGGCGAACGCCCGGGGCGGGATGGCGGTGAGACTGTTACCCGTCAATAGGATCAATGTCAGATTTGGAAGCCCCGCGAACATCCCCTCGGGCAGCGCCGTCAGCTGGTTTTGTTCCATGCTGATTCCCTCAACCGCGGTCAGGCCGGAGAAGATCCCCTCGGGCAGCGTCGTGAGCTGGTTTTGACTCAGGTTAAGTTGCGTCAGCGCCGTCAGCCCCGCGAAATCGCCCGCCTGGAGCGAGGTGATCCCCTGGTTGAACGTGCCGAGCGCGCTCAGCCCGAACGTCGTGATCGACGCCAGGTCGGCCACGGTCACCGCCGCGCACTCGCTGACGTCCGCGAGCTCGGCCAGGATCACCTCCTGGATCTTCGCCGTGCGGCCGCAGATGCCGGGCGTCGGCGTCACCGGGTCCGCCTCGGCCGCGGTGCTCTCGCCCTGGGCGTTCACCGCGCGGAGCTGGAAGGTGTGGAGGACCTCGTTGGTCAGGCCCGTCACCGTGAAGCCGGCCTCGTTCGCGCCGTCCACGCCGCTGTTGGCGATCTGCACCCAGCCCTTGTAGGCCCCGGTCCCCTCCTTGTACTGGTACTCGTGGCGGGTCACGCCCGAAGCGGAATCCGGCGCGTCCCACGACAGCACGACCTGCGCGTTGCCCACCGCCGCCGCGAACGTCGTCGGCTCGGCCGCCGTCGTCGCCCGGTTGTTGATCGTGCCCGTCGCGGTGGTGTCCGTGGTCAGCGTCGCGTTATCCGGGCTTGAAATCGTCAGCGTGAAGGTCTCGGCGCTCTCGCTCGCGTCGTCCTCCGTCGTCTGGACCTCGATCGTCCCGGTGGCGGTACTGTCCGCCGCCGCGATGGTCAGCGTGCCGCTCGCCGCCGTGAAGTCCGTGTCCGAGGTGGCGCCGTCTCCGGTCGCCACCGACGTCGCGTAGTCCACGTCCACGTCGCGGCCGCTCACCGCCGACAGCGTCACCACGAACTCCACCTTGTCGCCCTCGGTCGCCGCCGCGTCCGCCACCGTCACCGTCGGCGTCGGGTCGTCGTCGACGATGGTGATGGTCGCTTCCCTATCCGCCGCCGACCCCTCCGCATTCTCGAGAGAGTAGGCCTCCACCGTGAGGGTCTCGTCGTCCTCGTCCAGGGTGTCATTTTGGATGACGACCCCCGCAAAGCGGGACCGGGACATGATTCCGGCATCGATGGCGTGAAACGGGGGGGACGAATAAAGTGCGCTCCAATCGGTGCCCGACGCCGTGTCCCCCGTCCGGTCCACCGGCCGGAGCTTGAACCGCACCCGCTTCTCGCTCACCTCCGACAGGCTCACAGTAACTATCGTCCTGCTTTCGCTGTGACCCTCAACGTGCCGCGCGTCGGCGACGGTCAGCGTCGGCGGGTCGTCGTCGTCGTCGATGGTGCCCTTGGCCGTCGGGTCCGCCGCCAGTTGCGCGAGGCTCGTCGGGGTCGGGTTCGACAGCGTCACCGTGAAGGTCTGGTCGGGCTCGTCCGTGCTGTCGTCGTTCACCGGCACCGTGAACTTCTTCGTCGTGTCGCCCTTCGTGATCGTCACCGTCCCCGTCTTCGTCGTCGCGAGATCCGCCGTACTCGCCGTGTCGCCGCTTTCGATCGACGCCGTCCAGTCCACGGTCACGTCCGCCGGAGCCGCCGCCGACAGCGTCAGCGTGAACTCCACGCCCTCGTCCTCGTCGCCCTCGGCGTCACCGACGCTCACCGTCGCCAGGTCGTCGTTGTTGATCGTGCCCTGCGCCGTCGCGGCGGTCGACGACAGCTGCGCGTTCGACGACACGCCCGACAGCGTCACCGTGAACGTCTCGTTCACCTCGACCGTGCTGTCCTCCACCGTCGACACCGTGAACGTCCCCGTCGTGTTACCCATCGAGACGGTCACCGTCCCCGTCCTCGTCGTTCCGAGGTCCGCCGCGACCGCCGTGTCGCCGGTCTCGATCGAGGCCGTCCAGGTCGCCGTCACGTCCGCCGCGTCCGCCGCCGCCGACAGCGTCACCGTGAAGCTCACGGGGCTGCCCTCGGCCGCCGCGGCGTCCGCGATGCTGAGCGTCGGCAGCGTCGCGTCGTCGTCCTCGATGGTTCCCTTCGCGGTCGGGTCCGTCTCCAGCTTCGCGTTCGACGACACGTTCGACAGCGTCACCGTGAAGGTCTCGTCGCCCTCGTCGGTGGAGTCGTTCACCACCGGCACCTCGAACGTTCCCATCGTGTCGCCGATCGCGACGGTCACCGTCCCCGTCGTCGTCGTCCCGAGGTCCGCCGCGACCGCCGTGTCGCCGGTCTCGATCGACGCCGTCCAGGTCGCCGTCACGGCCGTCGCGGCCGCTTCCGACAGCGTCACCGTGAATTCCACTTTCCCATCGTTCTCGGCGTCCGACGCATCCGCGACGCTCAGCGTCGGCAGCGTGATGTCACGCACCGACAGCGTGTAGGTGCCCGTTTCGGTGTCAGACTTGTCGGCCCTGAGGTAGTGGGCGCCAGTCGCGGTCGCTGTGTAGACAATCTGGCTGTTGACGCCGTCGCCATCGTCGTTGTCACTCTCAAGCACGGTGCCCATCGGATCTATGAGCGATAGGTACGGGTCTTCCAGGGTGCCGCGGTCTGTCGGCGCGCCCTCCAGGTCGAACTGGTATTGCTTGCCCGCCTCCAGATCGACACGGAAACGGTCCACGTCAGTCGCGGATTCGACGTTCCCCGTTGCCGAGGCCCCGACGTCAACCCGGCCGGAGGTCAGCGCGTTGTTGGTAAAGTCCGTGTCGGCCTCGGAAACGCCGTTCGCGCCCAGCACGATCACCGACAGCGTGTAGGTGCCCGTCACGCCGTTCGAGGAGGCGACTACGTAGTGAGTGCCGTCCGCGGGCGCCGTGAAGATCCTCCGGGCGTTGTTCCCTATGCCGCTGTCAAGCGCGTCGGTGACTACATTGCCCAACGCATTGCGCATCCTGCTAAGAAGCGGGTCTGTCAGGGTGCCCCGGTTGGTGTCTGCGCCCTCCAGGTCGATCTGGTATCGCTTGTCCTTCTTCAGATCGACGCGGAACCAGTCAATGTCGACGACGCTGTCGATGTTGCCCGTGACCGAGCCGCCGACGTCGACCTGGCCGGTGGTGGTGGTGTCGGCGGGAAAGTCGTCGCGCGTCACGGTCGCCGTGTAGGTCTGCGTCGAGGTGCCGTCCTCGGCCGTCACCTTCACCTTGATGACGGTGTCGCCCACCGACAGCGCCACCTGAAAGTCGTCCTCCACGTCGTCCGCGTCGTTGATCTCGTTGTCGTCCTTGTCTAGAATCTCGACCGTCGCGCTGGCGTGGTTCGTCGTCGGCGTCACCGTCACCTTGTCGACGCTGTTGGCGACCGACGCCGTGTAGGTGACCGTGCCCGAGGCGAAGGCCGGGCTCAGCGTCACCCCCGTGCCCAGCGACAGCCCGCTCAGCGTCGCGTCCGTCGAGAGCGTCGCCAGGTCGTCGTCCTCGATGGTTCCCTTCGCCGTCGGGTCCGTCTCCAGCTGCGCGTTCGACGACACGCTCGACAGCGTCACCGTGAAGGTCTCGTTCACCTCGACCGTGCTGTCCTCCACCGTCGACACCGTGAACGTCCCCGTCGTGTTACCCATCGAGACGGTCACCGTCCCCGTCCTCGTCGTTCCGAGGTCCGCCGCGACCGCCGTGTCGCCGGTCTCGATCGACGCCGTCCAGGTCGCCGTCACGTCCGCCGCGTCCGCCGCCGACAGCGTCACCGTGAACGACAGGTCGTCGCCCTCGGCCGCCGCGGCGTCCGCGATGCTGAGCGTCGGCTTCGACGACCGCGACCCGTCCACCTTGTGACCCGCCTGCCCCTTCAACTGGTCGTGTTCCAGATTGGCGTCGATGCCCCCGGGGCTCGTGATCTCGTCGTTGGCGTCGAGCTGCAGCGACTTGGTGTTGGAGTTGTGGTTGCCGATCCAGATCCCGTCGTCGTCCGAGTCGGAGGACTGCACGGTGTACACGAACTTCAGCGCCGTGCTGCCGCTGCCCGAGCGGTAGTCGGCCTGGCGCGCCCCGCTCAGGCTGAACCCGAACTGCGGATCGCCCGTGACCACGACCACCTGGCTGAAGGTCACCGTGAACTCGATCTCGTCGCCCGCACCGTAGGTGTCCTGCTCCGATCCGCCCGACGAGGTCAGCAACGGCACCGACGTGACCGCCACGTTGGCGACCGACGGCGGCCCGGTCTCGCCCCGCAGCCGCAGCGTGACGGTGTCCCCCACAGACCAGCTCAGACCGGTGCCGGTCCACTGGTAGCCGCCGGTCGGCAATTGGGTGACGTCGTCGTCGTCGAGCGCGAACGTGTCGGTGCCGACCTGGAGGTCCCAGGTGTTCAGAACCGGCTTGTCATCTTCGTCCTGAGAGTCCTCGAAAATCAGACTCAACGTCCCGGAAGCGAGCAGGACGCCGGTGATCGTATGGCTCTTGGAGTCCAGTTCGGTGTCCGTGAAATCGAAATCGTTGTCCGACAGCATGCCGCCGCCGCCCGTACCGTCCAGGTAACCGAGATAGCTCGTCCCGTCCAACGTGAACATCCCCACCGTCACCACGCCGCACCAGACGTCGCCCGTGTTCAGCGTGCAGGTCGCGGGCGTGATGTCACGCACCGACAGCGTGTAGGTGCCAGTAAAAGAGCCATTCGCGAATGCTACGAGGTAGTAGGTGCCGGCCGCGGTCGGCGTGAAGATTATCTGGCTGTCGAAATTGTCCCCGTCGACGTCGTTATTGAAGGTGTTGCTAATCCGGTTGCCGGATGAGTCGCGGATATTGTCCAGATAAGGATCCTCCAAGGTGCCGCCGCCGCCATATTCGCCCGTCAGGTCGATCTGGTAGGTCTTGCCCGCCTCCAGCACGACCGCGAACCAGTCCGTGTCGCCCAGAGAGCCTCTGTTGCCCGTGACCGAGCCGCCGACCTCGACCCGGCCGGTGGTGGCGGTGGTGCCGGGAAAGTCCGTGTCGGCCTCCGAGGCGCCGTTCGCGCCCAGCAGGATCACCGACAGCGTGTAGGTGCCCGGTTGGGCGCTGGGTACGAAGTAGGCGCGCACGTTGACGTCATGGGCGCCGTCCTCCGTCGGCGTGAGGATCAACCGGGCGTTGAGGCCCACGCCGCTGTCGTTGTCCCCCGCACTTTGAACCTGGTTGCCGTCAGGGTCGACGATGCTGGCCAGCCACGGGTCCGGCAGCGTGCCGCGTCCGGTGGGCGCGCCCTCCACGTCGATCTGGTATCGCTTGCCGGCTTCCAGATCGACCTTGAAGCTGTCGCCACTAGAAAGGTCATCAATAGTGTCCGCGATTGTGCCTGTCACCGAGCCGCCCACTTCCACCTTGCCGGTGGTGGTGGTGTCGCCGGGCAGGTCGGTGTCGCCTTCGGAGACGTTGCCGGAATCGTCCGGGGGATCGTCGGGCGTCATATCCGCCGCCCGCGTCACGGTCACCGTGTAGGTCTGCGTCGAGGTGTCGTCCTCGGCCGTCACCTTCACCTTGATGACGGTGTCGCCCACCTCCAGCGCCACCTGGAAGTCGTCCTCCATGTCGTCCGCGTCGTCGAGCTCGTTGTCGTCCGTGTCCAGAATCTCGACCGTCGCGCTGGCGTGGTTCGTCGTCGGCGTCACCGTCACCTCGTCGACGCTGTTGGCGACCGACGCCGTGTAGGTGACCGTGCCCGAGGCGAAGGCCGGGCTCAGCGTCACCCCCGTGCCCAGCGACAGCCCGCTCAGCGTCGCGTCCGTCGAGGGCACCGGGGTGTCCCGCAGCCGCAGCGTCACGGAGGTCTCCGAGGACCAGTCCAAGCCGGACATGGTCCATCGGTAGCCAAAGCTAGCAGTTGGAGTGACACCGTCGAACGCGAACGAGCCACTGCTGCCGTCGACATGCAGGACCAGCTTGGCCCGGTCCGGTTCGGTAAGGGCGCTGGTCAGGCTGAAAATCAGCTGGCCGGCAAGCCCACTCACTCCCACGCTAGCCCGGTCTATCGTGTAGGAATTCGGACTGACGTCGAACGTCGTGTCGGACAGGGCACCTGTATCGGTTGTGGCATCCACGAACCCATAGGCAAAGGTAATCCCACCAGACTTATACTCCCCCACCGTCACCACGCCGCACCAGAGGTCGCCGATGTTCAGCGTGCAGGACGGCGGGATCTCACGCACCGACAGCGTGTAGGTGCCTGTGGTGCTGGACGCGGCACCGACAAGCAGGTAGTACGTGCCGCCCGCGGTCGGCGTGAAGGTTATCTGGCTGTTGAGGTTATTGTCGGGGTCGATGTCGTCATTAAATGTGCCCTCAATCTCGTTGCTGGATGAGTCGCGGATATTGTTCAGATAAGGGTCTTCCAAGGTGCCGCCGCCGCCATATTCGCCCTTCATGTCGATCTGGTAGGTCTTGCCCGCCTCCAAGTCGACGCGGAACCAGTCCTCATCTGTTGCGCTTTCAATGTTGCCCGTGACCGAGGCCTCGACCTTGGAGCCGACCTCGACCCGGCCGGTGGTGGCGGTGGTGGCGGGAAAGTCCGTGTCGGCCTCCGAGGCGCCGTTCGCGCCCAGCAGGATCACCGACAGCGTGTAGGTGCGGTTAAGTTCTCCCGTTTGGAAGTACGCCTCTACGTAATAGGTTCCGGCCGCGTCCGGCGTGTAGATCACCCGGGCGTTGTTGCCCACACCGCCGCCGTTGTTAGCTGTGTTTGCAATCGCATTCGCCGCCGCATCGTAAATCCCACTCACACGCGGGTGTGTAAGGGTACCGCGGCCGGTGTCCGCTCCCTCCATGTCGATCTGGTATCGCTTGCCCGCCTCCAGCTCCACCGCGAACCAGTCCTTGTCGTTGAGGTTTCTGATCTTGCCTGTCACCGAGCCGCCCACTTCCACCTTGCCGGTGGTGGTGGTGTCGCCGGGCAGGTCGGGGTCGCCCTCGGAGACGTTGCCGGAATCGTCCGGGGGATCGTCGGGCGTCATCTCCGCCGCCCGCGTCACGGTCACCGTGTAGGTCTGCGTCGAGGTGTCGTCCTCGGCCGTCACCTTCACCTTGATGACGGTGTCGCCCACCTCCAGCGCCACCTGGAAGTCGTCCTCCACGTCGTCCGCGTCGTCGAGCTCGTTGTCGTCCGTGTCTAGAATCTCGACCGTCGCGCTGGCGTGGTTCGTCGTCGGCGTCACCGTCACCTCGTCGACGCTGTTGGCGACCGACGCAGTGTAGGTGGCCGTGCCCGAGGCGAAGGCCGGGCTCAGCGTCACCCCCGTGCCCAGCGACAGCCCGCTCAGCGTCGCGTCCGTCGAGAGCGGCGGCGGGTCGTCCTCGCCACTCGCCGCGCTGCCGTTGACGCGGATCAGGAGGGAGTTGCTGTCTTGGGTCCACGATGTTTCGTCAGCCTGCCTATGACGGCTGATGTTGTAGATGGTCCATCCGCTCAACGACTCCCCATCTTCGCTCCCGGATCCGACTGCCTTGATCGAAAGGTTGGGAACGGTCTTTTCGTAGACGAACACGACCACGTAAATCGTCCCCGCCTCGAGCGTCGTTCCCGTAGGGTCGGTGAAGGCCGCCGTGTCTCCGTCTGAAATGCTCGACGGGTTGGTCAGCGCCCGCAGGGAGCTGACCGGATCGCCAAACTCATCCGCGGACCAGAGACTGGCCGAAAGAAGCGCCCTGTCCTCCGCTGTAAGCGCGGTAATGCCATCGAGGACAATCGGCGCCTCGATCGACGTCAGCGTGTAGTTGCCGCCTCCACTGGCGACCTTAAAGGCCTGGGCCACGTGATCGCTATTCGAAATGCTAAAACTGGCATCAGAGGTCTGCCCGATATTGCTCACCAGCACGGTCGCAGTCTGGGCCTGGGCCCGGTCTGGCAGAAAGAGCGCGCCGAGGATGGCGAGCAGCGCCAGGGCGGATGCCAGCAGGATAGGGAATCGTCGTCTATTGATGTTAGTCATGATGAGTCCTCCTTGTGCTTGTGCGGGGGTATGGGACGCCAGCCCGTCCGCTCCGCAGGCGTCAGCCGATAGCGGCGCGGAGGGCGTGTGGCGTTGCATGGTTGAAGGCTGTTCCGGGTGAGTGCGGGACGTGCGAAGCCCGCCGCAAGGCGTCCTTCGAGGAGACTGAAGGCTTCGGGCGCGCGCTCAGAGGGAGCGGCGATGGGAGAGGATCGGGCCTGCCGGTATGGGCCGGAGGCGGCGAGGGAGCTAGAGCGGAGGGAAAATCGGGGGGGGGGGGGGGGGGGGGGTGAACGTCTGTGCTAGTTAGGCAGCAGAAGGCAGTCTCGAACGTGGTCGGTGCGACCAGTTTCTCCACTCCGTCTATCGGCCTGTCGAATCCCACGTCAAATCCTCCCCGCCGTACGATGGGGCAAAGTTCCCACAAGTATGACGGAGAAAGCCGTGGAAAGTCAGTGTAATATATGCACATTTGCCATCAATCTGGGACCAATTTGAATTGTGTAATGCGCACACCACCCCTATAATGGGCGCGCCGGGCCGTGCGGGACCAGGGGAACCGCGGGCCGTCCATGCCTGAACGGAGGTCGAGAGGATGAGGGACGCCGGGGAGCTTGAGCGGGAGAACACGGCCCTGCGCGCCCGCCTCTCCAGGCTGAGCGAGGCCAGCCTGCGCATCAACGAGAGCCTCGACTTCGAGACGGTGCTCCAGAGGGTGCTGGACTCAGCCTGCTCGCTGACTGGGGCGCGCTACGGCGTCATCACCCTCCTGGACGAATCGGGGCGGATACAGGACTTTGTCTACTCCGGGCTGACTCCCGAGGAGAGCCGGCAGTTCGCCGAATTTCCCGACGGGATGCTGTTCTTCGAGTACCTGAGCAGCATCAGTGAACCGCTGCGGCTGCGGGACTTCCACAGTTACATCAGGGAGTTGGGCCTGCCCGAGTTCCTCCCGCCGATGGCGGTGAGCTCGCCCCTTCCCTTCCTGGCCGCGCCCATCCGCCACCTGGGGGAGAGCGTCGGGGCCTTCTACGTCGGCGAGAAGGAGCTGGAGTTTACCCCCGAGGACGAGGCGACCCTGGTGATGTTCGCCTCCCAGGCGGCGCTGGTCATCGCCAACGCCCGCAGGCACCGGGAGGAGCAGCGGGCCAGGACCGACCTGGAGACCCTGGTGAACACCACACCTGTGGGCGTCTTGGTGTTCGACGCCAAGACGGGCGGCGTGACGTCGGTCAACCGGGAGGCCAGGAGGATCGTCAACGACCTGTGCGCGCCCGGCGGCTCGGCGGAGCAGCTGCTGGAGGTGCTGACCTTCCGGCGGTTCGACGGTCGGGAGGTCTCCCTGGTGGAGTTCCCCCTGGCCCAAGGGCTGCGCACGGGGGAGACGGTGCGGGCCGAGGAGATCGTCCTCCAGGCCCCCGGCGGGCAGAGCGTCACCACCCTGATCAACGCCACGCCCATCTTCTCCGAGGAGGGCGAAGTCGAGTCGGTGGTCGTGACCATGCAGGACATGACGCCGATGGAGGAGCTGGAGCGGCTGCGGGCCGAGTTCCTGGGCATGGTGAGCCACGAGCTGCGGACGCCCCTGGCCGCCGTCAAGGGATCGGTGGATACCCTTCTGGAGTCCGCCTCCGACCTGGACTCTGCCGAGATGACGCAGTTCTTCAGGATCATCCGCGACCAGTCCGAGAACATGCGCTACCTGATAAGCGACCTGCTGGACGTGGCCCGCATCGAGACGGGCGCCCTGCCGGTCTCCCCCGAACCCGTGGAGGCGGGCGTCCTGGTGGACGAGGCCAGGAGCAGGTTCCAGAGCGGGGGCGGAAGGAGCAACCTGGTCATCGACCTGCCGCCGGACCTGCCCCGGGTCATGGCGGACCGGCGGCGCATCGTCCAGGCGCTGGGCAACCTGCTCTCCAACGCGGCCCACCACTCGAACGAGCTGTCCCCCATCCGGGTGGCCGCAGTGCTGGATGGCGTTCACGTCGCCTTCTCGGTGGCGGACGACGGCGTGGGCGTGCCGGCCGAGCGGCTGCCGCACCTGTTCCGCAAGTTCTCCCAGCTCGACGGCGAGGAGCGGGGACGGGCGATCGCCGGGTCGGGCCTGGGACTCGCCATCTGCAAGGGCATCGTGGAGGCCCACGGGGGCCGCATCCGGGCCGAGAGCGACGGGCTTGGCCTGGGAAGCCGGTTCACCTTCACCGTTCCGGCGGTGGAGGAGGCCGTCACCCTCCCCCCTCGACCGTCACGCCGGCGCAGGTCGAAGACCGCGGAGCGGCCCCGCGTCCTGTGCGTGGACGACGACCCGCAGACGCTCCGGTACGTGCGGGACGCCCTCACGAAGGCGGGCTACACGCCCGTCGTGACCGGAGACCCGGAGGAGGTCTCCCGGCTCATGGCGGCGGAAACGCCCCGCCTGGTGCTGCTGGACATGATGCTGCCGGGCAGCGACGGCATGGAGCTGATGAAGGACATCCGGGAAGTCTCCGACGTGCCGGTCATCTTCCTGTCCGTCAACGGCCAGGAGGAGGTCGTGGCGCGGGCCTTCGACATGGGAGCGGCCGACTACGTGGTCAAGCCCTTCTCTCCGACGGAGCTTGCGGCCAGGATCAGGGCGGCCCTGCGCAAGCGTGCGGCGCCGGAGCTGGCTCAGCCCTCCGCGCCCTACGTGCGGGGAGACCTGACCGTCGACTATCCCCGGCGCAGGGTGACGGTGGCCGGAAGCCCCGTGGAGCTCACCGACATCGAGTACCGGATGCTGGTCGAGCTTTCGGTCAACGCGGGGCGGGCGCTGACCCACGAGCGTCTGCTGCAACGGGTCTGGGGACCGGACAAGGGCGAAGACTCCGGGCCGGTGCGGAACATCGTCAAGAGGCTGCGCCGCAAGCTGGGCGAGGACGCGTCCAACCCGGCCTTCATCTTCGCCGTGCCACGCGTCGGCTACCGGATGGAGAAGGGGGAGGACATCACAACCCCGCACGAGGACACACCATACGATGACGGCGCTGACGACTCATCTTGACTTGAATGGAGGACAGCATGGCCAGGCAATTCACATCAGCCGACTGGAAACTGATCAGGGCTCGACTGGACGAAGACCCACGGCGGTACGGTCTGCCGCAGAGGGAGTACGGCTCGGTGCTCCTGGGGTCCTTCAACATACGAAAGTTGGGATCTTCCCGGAGCCGCAATTCCGACACCTGGGAGTTCCTGGCGGATGTCTGCCGTAGCTTCGACCTGCTGGCCGTCCAGGAGATCATGGACGACCTCGGCGGACTGCGGCGGTTGATGTCCCTGCTTGGGCCGGAGTTCAGCATGGTGGTCTCGGACCAGACGGGGGTGTTCCCCGGCGAGCCGGGACTGGGTGAGCGGCTCGGATTCATCTACCGCTGGAATACGGTGGAACGGATGGAGGTCGCCAGCGACGTCACCTACGACCGGACCAAGGTCATCGACTCCATCGCCGGCAACTACGAGGCGTTTGTCGACGACCTGGGACCTTACTCGAAGAGGCTTGCGGACTACCGGTCGGGAAGGCGCAAGACCAAGCCCAGGCTCAAGCTGAGCGTCTTCCTGTCCTTCATACGCCAGCCTTTCTGCGTGGCGTTCCGCATACCCGGGCATCCCGGCACCCGGCCGTATGAGTTCATGGCCGTCAACGCCCATCTCTACTTCGGGAACTACATCGACGACCGGCGCCAGGAGTTCAACGCCCTGGTCGACTGGATCATGAGCCGGTTCAGGACCCAGAGCCATGCCTACTACCCGAATTTCATGCTGCTGGGCGACCTCAACCTGGACTACGACAATCCCGCCAGGGACCGGGGGCGGATAGAGGAGCGAATCAAGTCGCTGAACGGGGAGTTGGATGGGGCCAACGTCAACTTCCCCTTCCTGGACGTGCATCCGGGCCGGGATGACATCTTCCGCACCAACGCGCGGCTTACGGAGACCTTCGACCAGATTGGCCTGTTCAACCGGGATTCGCGTCTGCCGACCTACATGGACAATGCGGTAATGGGCACCGAGGCCAGAGGGCCGGACTACGGGGTGTTCGAGTTCGGCGACCTGTTCAGCGAGGCCCTGCTGGGCCGTCCGTACAGGGATCTGTCGTCCAGAGAGAGGTCCGCCCTCGTGCCTCGGTTCGAGCACAAGGTGAGCGACCACCTGCCGCTGTGGATACGGCTGCCGCTCCCGCTGGACTGAAGTCCCCACATCGTGTGGGCTGTGGCTGCGGAGAACACACCGTTCGTAAAGTCTTCTATCCGGAGGAGGGGGCCTCCTACGAGGGGGTGATCCCAAGCAGTTGAAAGTACCGGCAGGATGGCGGAACGGCGAACGGCGGCAGCCATGCCGTTACTGGTAAAATAGGCCATGCGGGTTTCGGAGGGTCTTGGGGACGCTGCCGAATGAGGGCCTGATACGGGTCCACAGAAGGAGGAGGTGGGACTATGGACTCACGTGAGCGGACAGAGGGCTCTTACCGGGAGCTCTTCCCGAAGGACTATCCAGAGCGGCTGGAGAGGCTCATAGAGCTCGTAGGGCTGACAAGGGAGGAGTTCGCGGAGCGCCTCGGCGTCGGGATCGACCGCGTGACGGCATGGCGTGAGGGGACGATCCCGACTGGCGGGGAGGTCTGGCACATCATGCGGCTGGCCTATTCTGTTCCCGGCGGCATAGAAGTGATGCTTCCAGAGGCCGCCGAGGGTGCGGAGTAGCGACCGGAGCCGCACCTATTCGACTCCGGTAGCATCCAATTCGACCGCCCATGAGAACCGTACTTTTTTGTGTCGATTGGAAGACGGAGAACTCCGTCTCGAACCAGCAGAGGGTCGGGAAGTCGATGAGGTCCAGGCCGGTCTGCACCAGCCTGGGGTGGCAGATCATCACGTCGATGCCCTGCGTGACCTTCTCCGCCACCCACGCCTCGCGGCGGTCCGGGGCCACCGCGTCGGCCTTCATCACCGCCACCCTGAACCCGTGGCGGGTCAGGATGTCCTCCATCCGCTCGGTGATATCCCGCGTTCCCGTGTGCGTGGCGTACACCAGCACCCTTCTCCCTTCGAGCCGCTCCGCCGCCGCCAGGTCCACCAGCGCCTGCTCCTTGGGGTAGAGCTTCTCCTCCGATAGGGGCGGGACCTGCACGATTACGTCCCCGCTCCGGGGGTCGAAGACCGTCTCCCCCTTGGTGCATCCCTCGGGGTAGGCGAGGAGCGTCTGCAGGTAGGTCGCCAGCAGCCGCTTGGAGCCAGCCTTGAGAGCCTCAGCCAGCTTCTTCCTGAGCTCCTCGTACACGGTGTTGTAGGCGCTGCGCTGGGAGTACCCCGTCGCGTCCTCCTCCGAGTCCATCGAGGACAGGAAGATCTGCTCGTCGTAGCCGGGCAGTCCCGACGCCACGTCGGACAGGCGTAGGAACACCGTGTTCCCGATGATGTGAAACAGGGCGCTGGGAACGAGTCCCGGCCGCTCCCTGACCACCTTGCGGAACTTGCGGCGACGGCTGTTGCGCCCGTCCTCCACCGCGTCGTCGTCGTCCTTGCCGACGGTGACCTCCTCGAAGCCGTACCGCTGTATCCAGCGGTGCTCCTCGGAGCGCTCGAACTCCGTCCTGATCTCCGGCGAGAACCGGTAGAGCAGGTGAAAGAGTGTCGAGCTGTAGCCGCCCATCAGGGTTCCCGACAGGCTGAGGGACTTGACGCAGGCGTCGGCGAGGACCCCGGCGGCGATGCCCTGGGCCGAGCCCCGCCCCTTGTACTCATGCACCTCGTCGCCAATGAGCAGGTCGAAGAAGCCCTTCATCCGGTGCTTCACGTAGTCGGCCAGGGGATACCGGGCCGGCCCGGACTTGTCCGCCTGCCAGAGGGGGCCGCCGCAGCCCGCGCAGGTGTGCTTCCTGCGGCTCAGGTCGGCGTCGGTCAGTGGCACGCCGTCCCTGTCCACGATCTGCGCCATGCAGCCGGGGCAGCAGGGCACCCGGAAGGGATCCCCCGTCTCCTCGTCCCGTATGAGCCTTCCCCTGGACGTTGCCCACCGCCGGTTCACGGCGGGCATCCAGCGGTAGGACAGCTTGGCCTTCTCGCGGCTCATCACCGCGAAGAGGGGGCCGGAGCCGGTGGAGATGCGGAGCCGCTCCAGGTCGGTGATGGACCTGACGATGACGGCGCGGGCGCCGGGCGCCGTCATCTCCACCTCCCGCTTCCACTTGCCGGTCAGGTGGGGCGGGCACAAGACCAGGACCCGTGGGAAGCCCGCCATGTGCGCGGCGGCTACGGCGATGAAGGTCTTGCCCGTGCCCATCTCGCCGACGACGGTGGTGCCCCGGTGGGCCTCGAGGGAGAGGGCCGCGCCCCTGATGGCGTCGGCCTGCGCCCCCAGGGGCTTGCGGAGCAGGCGGGGGAGCGTGCCGCCGTTCTCCGAGGGCCGGTAGAGCGGGGGGTAGGACTCCACCACCCGCTGGGCGATGGCGTCCCTGAACGTGTCTATGAACTCTCCGAGGTTCATGTGATTCGTCCTCCTTTTACGTGGTGGGCCGGAGAACGACGCCGGGAGCCGGGCGCGCCACGCCCCCCGGTGGGGACGTTTCTGCGTCATGGGCACCTGGAAACGTCCCCAGGCTGTAGTTGACGTGCGGGGGTCCCGCTGCAGGCGGGCCTCGTGATGCGGCTCGGTCCGAGCCGTCTATGCGGCTTTCAGGGCCTCCCTGCGGGCGGTCTCGGCGGCCCTGTACTCCTCGTAGCAGCGTCCGCTGAGGTGGTATGTCTTCACCGGCGAGGAGACGGCCCTGCCATTCATGTCCAGGTCCACCGAGGTGGCCTGCATGGCGGGCTCGCCGGGGGCGATGGGCTGCCCGCACCGGCAGCAGGCTTCGAGGGTCATGATCGTCTGCATCTTTCGACCTTCCTTTCCTTGATAAGAGGGGTATTCCAAGTCGTTCCGATAGAGCGAGGCCCCGCAGGTCGAATGAACCAACGGGGCCTCGTTGGGCGGCTCAGGGTGAGCCGTCCGAGCTAGGCGGCGATGTCCTCGATCCGGCCGTCATCTAGGTCGAGGGCGACGACGGTGGTCTTGATCTTCTCCCGGTGGACCTCCTTCTCCGGGGAGTCCTCCACCATGACCATCTCCTTCGAGGTCCTCCCCTTGACCAGGATGCGCCGTCCGTCCGCTTCAAGGACCAGGTTGTCCAGGAAGCCCGCCGACACCAGCATCGCCATGTGGCCCCTTCTGAGGGGCATCAGCGGACGGGTGCGGGTGTCCCTCGCGGGCCAGAGTGTGTCGGTGATCTCCGTGCTGGCCCACAACCCCGACCGCCTGGCCTCGGCGGCGGCCGCCACGGGGTCGACGGTGCGGGTGGTGAAGAGGATGTCGCCGGCGGGCGTCGTGGTCGGGCTGTAGTCCGTGTAGGGCTGGGAGCGCAGGGGCTCCGGCTCCCCAACCGCCCACTCCAGCGCCATGCTCTCGGCTGTGGCGTCGGGAACGGGGTCGGCCTTGCGGTAGCCCATCAGGACCACCTGGTCGAAGACCTCCCGTTCAGGGTCGGGGAAGGCCCAGCAGCGCATATGCCCGTAGTGGGTGGACAGGTACCGGGCCGAGACCGCGAGGCGCTGCCGGGGGACGATGAAGACCAGCAGGCCGCCGTCGGCCAGGTAGCGCGTCGTGTGGGTGAGGAAGGCGTGCTCCGTCCGCTTGTCTTCCGAGTCATAGTCATACGGCGGGTTCAATAGCAGTAGGCCGAAGGCCCCGTTCGCTATCGAGGTGGCGAACAGGTCCGAGGCCAGGGCGTGGTCGAGCCGCTCCTCCGCCTCCTGCGCCCGGTCCCGGTGCAGCTCGACGCCGTAGGTCTGGATGGGGATGGCGTTGGGCCTGTCCAGGCGCTGGGCCAGCTGCGCCAGCGCCTCTCCGGCCCCGCAGCAGGGGTCGAGGATGCGCAGCGTGTTCCGGCCCCGGTTGTAGTAGCCGGAGGGGGTGTTAATCAGCTCCGCGATCAGGTCGACGACCCTGGGCGGTGTGGGGTAGAATCCGCCCTTTGCCTGTGCAGCGAGTCTCATGTCGATTCTCCTTTCAACTGAGCGTCGTCCGTCGTCTTCAGGCCCACCACCTCGCCGGTGGCGAGCGTACGCTGGTAGCAGAGAACCTGGGGAGCGCCCATATCCAGGGCGCAGGTCGTGCAGAAGGCCGTGACTATCTCCGCCTCCCTGGACACCGTCAACCGCCTTACGAGCGCCCTGCCGCCATCCGGAGTGTGGTGCGTGTAGAGCATCACCGAGGTGTCGGCGACCTCGTCGGGCGTGGCCGGTCTGTAGAAGTGCGGCTGACCGGAGGTGG